>NZ_JALPRR010000001.1 GCF_023630205.1 Pontibacter ruber
AGAAAAATCATAGAGAAAGATTTAGATAATATTGAACACTTTGTCGAAAGGTGGCATGAAATGCATGAACCTTTAGTAACTACATGGGAAGAACACCTGATTGAAGGCAAATAGTAAAATTTAATAATTTATAAAAAGTACTTGCGCTAACCACACCTTTACGGCAGCTGCGCCACCGCAAAGCCCAACCGTTACTGCATATCTAAATAGTAAGCCTTAGCCATACCAGGAGTAGCATACTTTAGGCGCCTAAACACTATATGAAATCTACAAAACTCATCTTCCTTTTTGTACTCTTGGCATTTCAAGGCTTTGGACAGAGTCTTCAACAAGAGATTGACCCGCTTTTTTATGGTAAAGATGGGTTAAAAGCTAAGTTGCCAACAGTAGGCATCAGTATTGGTGTTACTCAGGGAAACGAGACTCGTTACTTTTCTTTTGGTGACAGATATGTAAATGGAGGAACACCTGTAGACAGTAACACTGTATTTGAAATCGGTTCTGCGACTAAAACATTTACAGCATTACTCCTGGCATATGAAATTGCGAGTGGCCGTGTCGCTGCAGATGATTTTATGGACACACTGGTGCCCAAAAACATAAAACTAGATGATGCTATCAAAAACAAAGTCAGGCTTACAGACCTCGCCTCACAACAATCAGGATTGCCCAACATCAGTAGCGATAGTTACATAGCTGAACTGTTTAAGAAAGACAGCCTCCAGCCATTCAGCCTAGTGGACAAGGCCTATATGTATGACGTGCTGACCAAAACAACCAAATTAGAGAACCATGGGAAGTATAAATACAATAACTATGCATTCTCCTTATTAGGCTTACTTATAGCAAATAAAGAGAAGTCTGACTACGAAACGGTATTGAAAAAAAGGATTTTAACTCCCTTAAAAATGAGACACACTACCGTAGGGAAAGTCAGATCTTCAAATACGGCAGGGAGGTATGACAGCAAAGGACATCCTAAAGATTATATAATCACTAACGCGATAGCACCTGCGGGTGCCTTAAAGTCAAACGCTGTTGATTTAATGAAATACCTGAAGCGGCACATCCAACCAACCAACAACAAAATGGGAGAAGCAATCAAGCTGACTCATCAGCAATACTATAAAGACAGCGACATGGAGCTTGGCTTGGGGTGGAGTATAATACAAAAAGGCACCAATAAGTTCTATGGCAAGAGTGGAGATACTTTTGGCAACTCTTCTTTGTTAGTATTTGATAAAGCAAACAAAATAGGTATTGTCGTTTTATCTAATCACCAGAATTCTGAACTGGTAGAAATGATTTTTGATAAAGTATATGAAAGCCTTTTACGGCAAAAAATCTAACAACCAATAAGTTAGTAGTGCAAAGCTAGCCATTACTGCAGCAACAAACCAGCTCGAACCACAGCTAAACAGTAGCCAAATTTTCTGCTGCCGAAATCGCATTTCTTCCGGTCGCTCTGTCTCATGGAATGCCTCCTAGGGATCACCCTCCGGCCACTACGTAGCAAGTTGGTTATATTTAAAAATTTTCTTTTGCACCTCCAACTTATACTTCTCTCCTCTCCCCGAACATTCGCACGGCTTCACAAGTATGAAGTAGAGGCTTTTGTTATACCTGAAAGTATGGCAGGCCGATAACATACTTCATTCATCTAAAAGCACAGGGTTTATGGCTAAATTAAACGGGAAAGTAGCACTGATCACCGGTTCAGATTCCGGTATCGGGCAGGCAACGGCAATCGCATTTGCCAGGGAGGGCGCAGATGTTGTGGTTACCTACCACTCCGATAAGGAGGGAGCCGAAAAAACACGCCAGGAAGTAGAAAAACTTAACCGAAAGGGCATTGTGCTGCAGGTAGACGTAAGTGATGAGCAATCAGTGGAAAAGATGTTCAATCAGGCCCTTAGCGAATTCAAAACTATAGATATACTGGTAAACAATGCTGCAGTAAATGGCTCGGGTATAAACGTAGCCGATATGAATACGGAAACCTTCGACAGAACCATCCGCACCAATCTGTACGGCACGTTCTTCTGCTCGCGCCGCTTTATCAGGGATCGCCGGAAGGCTGGTGGCAAGGGCAAGATCATCAATGTATCTTCTGTGCACGAAGAGATCGTATCGGCGGGCACAGCTGATTACTGCGCATCAAAAGCCGGCATCCGCAACCTTACCCGCACGCTGGCGCTGGAACTGGCCGAAGACGGCATTAACGTCAACAACATCTGCCCCGGCATGATACTGACGCCCATGAACCAGGAGGCTGTGGATGACAAAGAAGTACGGGAAGAAAAATCCGAACACATACCCATGAAGCGGCCCGGCAAGCCGGAAGAGATCGCCAATGTTGCTGTGTTCCTGGCATCTTCCGACTCAGATTACGTGACCGGCTCCAGCTACTTTATGGATGGCGGCTTATCGCTACATCTGGGGCAAGGGGCGTAATACAACTGAAGCTATACCTCCTGTTGCTGGTTTAGCAGCGCAGACGCCTGCTCAAAGCTGCTTTCCGGAAAAAACTCGCTGCTGATCTTAAGTATGGCAAAGAGGTGGTTTTTCAGAGAGGCTTCGTTTATACTTTCTCCTTTCAGCGCGTCCTGTGCCAGGTGCAGCGATAGGTCTGCCAGGAGCAGCCTCCGCTTCTCTTCCCATTCCGGTGTGCCTTTGTATACCGGTGTTTCAGGGTAAAAAGTCTCTACTTTCGTGTGTGCCGCATCTACCAGCTTCAGCACCTCTTTTCGGTTGTGGCTATTCATACTTCAGGCTTAAGCTAATACTTGCGGTGGCGTACTCTCCTGCATTGGCTTCTCTTCAGTCTGCCAGTTCTTATTGCGCAGCAACAGGAACACGATCGGGAAAAGGAGCGCTGTAACCAGCAGGCTGATGTATTCATATTGCACCCCTTCGGTTACATTCTCCAGCTTCCAGATTCCCTGCCCGTCGAAACCGGACATCATACGGTACATCACATTACTGCCCCAGTGTATGCCAATCGTCATCCAGATAGAGCCCGTCTTCAGCACCGTGTAAGCCAGCGAAATGCCCAACACAGCTGAAAAAACCAGGTTCATCACATCTATACCTTCGTTCCAGGAATCGTCCAAAGCATAAAGCACCGTGGCAAGTATAAGGTACCAGCGCAACAGGTTTTCTTTTTTACAGAAAGCAAAGCTGTATCCCCGGATCATCAGGTCGTTTATAGCCGATGAAAAGAACATACCGAGCAGTGCCAGCGCAAGCATTGGGTATATGAAACCGGCATCCATCATGCCTGCTACCTCAAACTTACCCATACTGTAAAACACCAGGTTCTTGAGGCCCCAGATGCCAAAGCCAAGTATAAAACCGATCAACAGATTCCAGCCCCAGCCCCGGTGCAACTGCATCCCAAACGACTGCAGCCCTTTCAGCCGGAGCACATACCTGCCCAGCAAAAAAGCCACTACAAAGAAACCGACTGCCCAGCCCAGCCAGGGAAGCGGACTCAGTTGAAACAGTTTCGGGATCAGGTTGGCGTACAGGTTCAAATGTATAAACCCGGATATCCACAGGATAAGGGCAATCTTATTTTTCATAGTCTTCCATAGTATATCAGGAAACGTGCAAAATACTATAACTTTTTTAACATAATCTATAAACTTTCGTTATTATTTATAGGGAATCTTTCTATGTATAAAAATATCTGTCTATGGAAAGGGGAAATATAATTTATGCGGCAGGCCTACTACTTTTAGCACTCCTATGTGGTTGTGACGAGGCCAGGACGAGTGGGGCAGTTACGGAGGCAAACATAGTCCAAACAAAACAGGCCACTCCAACAGCATCGCAGCAAGGCGGGGATATGGGGAAAAAGCCCTGGGTAATTGACATAGAACAGGCAACTTTAAACAACCCGAACTACCGCCAGGTACAGTGGACAGGCGAACACTTGCAAATGGTGCTTATGTCGCTAAAGGCAGGTGAGGAAATAGACCTGGAGTTACATGGAGATGTGGACCAGTTTCTACGAATTGAGCAAGGCCAGGCGCAGGTACGCGTAGGGAAAACAAAAGATAACCTGAGCTTTGACAAAAAGGTGTCTGAGAACTGGGCAATACTTATCCCCTCCGGCCATTGGCACCATATAAAGAACATAGGCAAAGAGGAGCTCAAATTATACACCATCTATGCTCCTGCACAGCACCCGGCAGGCAGGATACAAAAGACATACAAAGAAGCCAAGGAAGTTGATTAAACCTTTTGGCTGATCATCAGAAAGCATCAGTTATTAAAAGCAACGCCCTCTCCGGTCTTTAAGCCAGAGAGGGCGTTTATACTTTATACTTTATACTTCTGCTTAAACCTTACTCTACAGAGCTAACTTCAGCGGTGCGCTCGATCTTTTTAACAAGACCCTGCAACACTTTACCCGGGCCACACTCCACAAAATGCGTGGCACCATCGGCCACCATCTGCTGCACCGACTGTGTCCAGCGTACCGGAGCCGTAAGCTGCTTGATCAGGTTTTCTTTTATCTCAGCCGGATCGGTATGCGGTTTGGCATCCACGTTCTGGTAGATCGGGCAAATGCCCTTACTGAAGGTTGTTTCGTTGATGGCTTTTGCCAATTCTTCTTCAGCCGGCTTCATCAGCGGTGAGTGGAACGCGCCACCAACCGGAAGCGGCAAGGCACGCTTGGCACCGGCTTCTTTCATTTTCTCGCAGGCAATTTCGATGCCTTTGTTAGAGCCTGAAATTACCAGCTGGCCCGGGCAGTTATAGTTAGCCGCCACTACAATTTCGCCTTCTACCGAAGCACATACTTCTTCTACTTTTGCATCTTCCAGGCCAAGTATAGCCGCCATCGTGGATGGGTTGGCTTCACAGGCTGCCTGCATCGCCAGCGCTCTTTTGGACACCAGTCTAAGACCATCCTCAAAGCTCAATACTTTGCTGGCCACCAGCGCTGAAAACTCGCCTAGTGAGTGACCGGCTACCATATCCGGATTGAAATCCTTGGCTACCGCTGCCTGCGCCACAGAGTGCAGGAAAATAGCCGGTTGTGTTACTTTTGTCTGCTTCAGCTCCTCTTCGGTGCCGTTGAACATGATCTCGGTGATGTTGAAACCCAGGATCTCATTTGCCTTATCAAACAGCTGACGTGCCACTTCGTGTTGCTCGTACAGGTCTTTGCCCATACCCACAAACTGAGAACCCTGTCCCGGGAAAACGTATGCCTTCATTCGTTGTTCGTTATTAGTTATTCGTTTCTTTTATCCTCAACTTAATTGCTGCATTGTTAAATAGTTAAATTGTTGGTTGTTGAAAGACTAACATCAGCCTATACCTGTTTGAGTAGTTTCAAAAGTATGGCTGAACCATTTTACTGTACATACCTATACCTCAAACCTGCTCTTAAAACAGGAAAGCCGGAACATGGCCAATTGCCGATGAGACTACTAAACCCCACGAACAATTATACAATCAACAATCAAACAATTTACCTTAAAACGCTACAAACCGGGCCCGTTCCTCAGGGCTTGGCAGCATGCAGGCCTCGGTGCGGCCGGCTATGCGGTAGCGGTGCTTCGCGATAAAGCGGTACACAAAGTTGCGGAAAGATAAGGGAATAAACCTGAAATAGTAAAGCACCGCCCACGGAAAGTTGAGGTGACGGGCAATGCGGAGGGCGGCTTCGGACTCGGTGTAGAGCCGGCCGTTTTCGTAAAAAAGGATGGAATCAGGCAGCGGATCAGGCAGCTGCTCCTGTGGCACCAGCTTTTCTGCCAGCCCCGATTGCAGGGCTGCAAAGTGCAGGTTTTGCCTTTTGTTATACTTTAAGGCTACCTGTATGCTTGCCTGGCAAAAGCCGCAGGTGCCATCGTAAAACACGATGGGTAACCCCTGCAGCCGCTCCAGATTTTCATGTTTCATCAGCGTACGATCTCAACCCAGCCTTTATACTTGGCTCTTGCCTTGCTTGGGTCTATGGTATAGAATTCAACTTCTGCCTCGTAGTAGTAAATGCCGTCCGTCAGTTGGTTGCCGTCGTTACCTACACCTGGCCAGTTGATGTACAGCGCATCGCCTCCTTCGGTTGCACTCTTATCGTATACTTTCACGCCCCAGCGGTTAAACACGCTAAATTTCATTGATTTGATAAACTTCGACTTCCTGTCCGGACGGAAAACATCGTTCTTACCATCGCCATTTGGTGTGATGATGTTCGGCAGCATGAACGAGATACAGTTGTCTTTGCATACCTCGTTGCTGAAGGCACTTTCCCGGCCGGCCGTGTCGGTGGCCGTTACCACGTAGCAACCTGCAAAAGACTGGAGCCCGCTGTGCGTAAACGTGGTTTCTGTAGTAGTACCCAGCTTTACATACTCGCCCTCCATCGTTGGCCTGAAGTATACCGTGTAAAATTCGATCTGATCGGTGCAGTCGCCGGTTACCTGCGGCACCCAGGTCAGCACGTTCTGGTACGGCGGCTCGGTCGGGTTATTCAGGAATTGGTTACAATCCAGTGGATCTATACTTAGCTCCGGCGCACAAACCACCTTCGGAAGCATCATGCACATTTCCTGGCTGTTGTTGAGCAGTGGCTCCGGCACGCCTTCTACCTGGTAAGTGCCTACAGTCTGCACGTAGTAGCAGTAAGTCAATCCACGTTGCAGTTCCTTGTTTCCGAAGGTGCCCCGATCGGTATACGTGCCGCTTGCAGCAGTTGCGGTCACACTATCGATCAGCACATACCTGAGTTCGTTCTCCAGCTTGCGGTAGATCCTGTGCCTAAACACCTCGTTCTTCCAGGGCACACTGTAGGTCCAGTTCAGCACAAAGGCCTTTTCGTCGTTTGGTGCAGCATCAACCTGCAGGCGCACACTCGATGCCTCGGTGCTGTCGCGCAGCACATCGGCATTGCCTCCCCGCTGCGCTGAGCGGTAGAACTCCAGCCGGTAACGGTAAGCAAGTTCTTCGGTATTCAGTCCGGTATCAACAAAAGTGGTATCGTTCAGGTTCGTGGTATTTTTCACCAACGTGAAAGTACCTCCTGCTCCCTGGCCTTCCTTACGATACAGGCGATAGCGGTACGGCTCCTTCTGCACATCCAGTTTGTTCGGTTTGGTCCATTTTACCGTGATCTGGCCTGCCGTGGTACTGGTTCTGTCTACGGTTACGTTGGTCAGGTAAGGGATATCCTGGTCGATCTGAAGGCAGGCCTCCTGAGAAGCTATACTTTTACCACCTCCGGGCAGCGGGAACTCAGCATAAATGATGTAGCAATAAGACACCCCAGCTGTTAATCCAGCCCCTTTGTTATTATCTGTAAACGATGTTTGGTCTTTCGGCACCTCGCCTACCAGCACGTAGCCTGTTTCTGGCGGTACCCCTGTCTGGCACTTATCCGGCACAAAGTTAGCGCGTCCTTCACGACGGTATATCCGGATTGTGGAGGCATTCTGGCAGATATACTTGTCCCAGGTAACGGTGGCTGTTCGGTCTTCGGCTGTGACTGCCAGGTTTTGCGGCGGCGGCCCTACTACTTTGATGCGGTACGGTTGCAGGTCCACGAGGCGGCCTGTGGCACGGTCAGGCAACGGCGGACGCACGTCCTCGGCCCGGAAAATTACCTGGTAAGGCTGCTCACGCACGTCGGTGCACTGAGTTGGCCAGTTGAAAGTGCCGGCTGCACGGCCTGCTACACGTACAGTCTGCTGGAAAGTGGCCGGCGGGAAGATGCCGCCTGTACCCGGTGCGGTCAGATCGATCAGGTCGCCATCCGGGTCTGTGGCAGATATCACGGTATTTAAGGTTGTTCCAGCTATGATACAGGTATCTTTGGGCACCAGCACCGGCGGCCGGTTATCCGACTCCTTCACAATGATCTGCATGTCGCGCACCACCTGGCTCAGTAGCGCCGCTCCCCCACCCGGGGCCACACGCCACTCCTCTACCACAAAGGCCACGTTATACTCCCCTTTCAGACAGGGCGCATCCCAGGTCAGCTGTCCCGTTCTCGGGTCTATTACAAAAACGGATCCGCCTGAGGCTGTAGAGTTCTGGCAGTTGCTTACCCTTTCCGGGAAAACATAACCGGGCACGTTGGTGATGTTGCCGCCTCCCCCAATGTGCTGGGGTACGCGTAGCTTAAATGCCAAGCTGTCGCCATCAGGATCAAAGGCACCAGGGTTGTGCACCCACTTGCGGCCAACGGCAGCCAGGTCGATCGGCGCTACAGTCAGTACCGGGGTGCTGTTAAAGCCCCGCAGCGGGTTAATGGTAATGGTAGTGGAGATAAAGAAAGAAACCTGGTCGGAAGGAGGTGCGATGTTAACGATGCCGCCGTTCCGGTAAATACCGTTCCAAGACACCGTGTAAGTACCTGCAGCAGCATACGTATAGGTCCATTTATATTCTTCCCGGTCGGTGTTGTTGCCAACAGGAGTTACGGAGAGCCTGTTTACCACAATGGTACGCCCATCGCCCATTGAAATCGTTACCTGTGGGTCGTCAGCCGGCGACTGATCGTTCGTATACATTACCATGGTAAAGAAGAACCGTCGGGGATCGGGGTTCGGGGTGGTATCCCGCTGGGCGGTAATGTCTCCTGCTCTGATGTGTGTAGCCTGTGCCTCAGTAATAGATCCCAACAACAATATCAACACTCCCAGCACGAAACTGTAGGGCAGCAGATACCTCAAGCGTAAACTATTTGGCATAAGCGTAGGGTTTGGCGGTAAACAAAGGTATAATGAAAACAGATATTTTCCTTTTTTATTTTTAACAAAAGGAGGAATAGCAGGTTATCACAAGTATGGTTTTCAGTCCTACGCAGAGCAATTTAGATTGATTCAAAATATGATATTAAAATTGGTTTATATAAGGTCTGAATGTACCTTTGGGCATTAAAAACCGCTTAATTTCTAAAACCTTAACAAATACAGATGAATTGGTTTACTAAAACGTTTTCCAGTACAATCGGCCGTAAACTCGTTATGTCGATCACCGGTCTTTTTCTGTGCTCCTTTCTGGTAGTTCACCTGATTGGTAACCTGCAGCTTTTCAAAGACGATGGTGGCCTTGCATTTAATGTCTACTCAGAGTTCATGGGCCACAACCCGATTATCCGGACCATGGAGATCGTGCTGGTACTCGGCTTCCTGTTCCACATCTACGACGCCTTTGTACTTACACGCCGTAACCAGTCTGCCCGCCCTATCGGGTATGCAAACAGCCACCCGGAAGAGAACAGCAACTGGTCGTCCCGCAACATGGGTCTGCTGGGTACAGTTATCCTGGTTTTCCTCATCATCCACCTTTATAACTTCTTCTGGCGTGCCCGCTTCGGCGAGCTTAGCATCGATGCCGGAGGCAACCCGGACCTGTACATTGTAGTGAAGGAGTCGTTCGGGCTGTGGTGGTATGTGGCCATCTATGTGATCGCCATGATTGCCTTGGCTTACCACCTGATCCACGGTTTCCAGAGCGCTTTCCAGACACTGGGCCTTACGCACAAGAAGTATACTCCATTCATCAAGTCGTTTGGCTATGCATTCTCAGTACTTGTGTGCCTTGGTTTTGCAGCCATGCCACTGTACTTCTTCTTCTTTGAATAATATAAAGCTTCTATAGTTGATATGATATTAGATTCTAAAATCCCGGAAGGCCCTTTAGCGGAGAAATGGGACAAGCATAAATTTAATGTGAAGCTGGTAAACCCGGCTAACAAACGAAAATACGAAGTTATAGTAGTAGGTACGGGCCTTGCCGGTGCCTCTGCCGCAGCAACCCTTGGCGAGCTTGGCTACAACGTAAAAGCTTTCTGCTTCCAGGATTCTCCACGCCGTGCCCACTCTATTGCGGCACAGGGTGGTATCAACGCTGCTAAAAATTACCAGAACGACGGCGACTCTGTTTTCCGTCTGTTTTACGATACCATTAAAGGTGGTGACTACCGTGCCCGTGAGGCAAACGTGTACCGCCTGGCACAGGTGTCTGTCGACATCATCGACCAGTGCGTGGCGCAGGGTGTTCCTTTCGCACGTGAGTACGGTGGCTTGCTTGCCAACCGTTCGTTCGGTGGTGCGCAGGTATCGCGTACGTTCTACGCCCGCGGCCAGACCGGACAGCAGCTGCTTCTGGGTGCATACTCTGCGCTTAATCGTCAGATCGCTTACGGTAAAGTAAAAATGTACCCACGTACCGAAATGCTGGACCTGGTAATGGTAGACGGCAAAGCGCGTGGTATTGTGGTACGCAACCTGATCACAGGTAAGATCGAGTCGCACAGTGCACATGCTGTGGTACTGGCAACCGGTGGTTACGGCAACGTGTTCTTCCTTTCTACCAACGCAATGGGCTCTAACGCTACAGCAGCCTGGAGAGCACACAAGAAAGGTGCTCTGTTCGCTAACCCATGCTTTACACAGATCCACCCTACCTGTATCCCGGTGTCAGGCGAGTACCAGTCTAAGCTAACGCTGATGTCTGAGTCGCTTCGTAACGACGGTCGTGTTTGGGTGCCTAAAACAGTAGAGTTGGCTCAGCGACTGAGAAGAGGCGAAATCGCTATCAACGACATTGCCGAAGAGGATCGTGATTATTACCTGGAGCGTAAATACCCTGCTTTCGGTAACCTGGTGCCGCGCGACGTGGCATCCCGTAACGCGAAGCTGGTGTGCGACGAAGGTCGTGGTGTAGGTGGTTCCGGCCTTGCTGTATACCTTGACTTTGCCGATGCGATTAAACGCGACGGCCAGCCGGCTATTGCCGCCAAGTATGGTAACCTGTTTGAGATGTATGCCAAGATCACAGACGAGAACCCGTACGAAAAGCCAATGCGTATTTATCCTGCCGTTCACTATACCATGGGTGGCCTTTGGGTAGACTACAACCTGATGACCAACATCCCTGGACTGTATGCCACCGGCGAGTGTAACTTCTCTGACCACGGTGCCAACCGCCTGGGTGCTTCTGCCCTGATGCAAGGTCTGGCAGACGGCTATTTCGTTATTCCTTATACTATCGGCGACTACCTGGCGCAGATGCCTTACGCTAAGGTTAGCACCGACCATCCTGCCTTTAAAGAGGCTGAAGAGGCTGTAATTGCTAAAAACCAGCAACTGCTTTCTATTAAAGGTACTCGTACAGTAGACGAATTCCACAAAGCGCTTGGTCTGCTCATGTGGGATTACTGCGGTATGGCACGTAATGCAGAAGGTCTGCAATTTGCAAAGCAGGAAATCCGTAAGCTGCGTGACGAGTTCTGGAGAGATGTGAAAGTAACAGGCGTGAACGAGGAACTGAACATCACCCTTGAGAAAGCGAACCGTGTAGCCGACTTCCTGGAGCTAGGTGAACTGATGGTAGACGATGCCCTGCACAGAAATGAATCGTGCGGTGGTCACTTCCGTGAGGAGTACCAGACACCGGAGAACGAAGCCCTTCGTGACGACGAGAACTTTGCTTATGTAGCAGCCTGGGAGTTTACAGGTGTTGGCAACGAGCCGGTGCTGCACAAGGAAGATCTCAAGTTCGAAAACGTGAAGCTAACACAGCGTAGCTACAAGTAATGAATAATTAAGAATGAGTAATGAACCTGGCAACAGACGATTTAAAATTCTTAATTCGTAATTCTTAATTCGTAATTATAAAAGAAATGGCTGGAAGTCATCCAAATGCTAAACCAATGGATCTCACATTGAAGATTTGGCGCCAAAAAGATAGAAACAGTGCAGGTGCTATGGTAACATACCCTGTTAAAGGTATCTCTCCGGACATGTCGTTCCTGGAGATGCTGGACGTATTAAACGAAGACCTGCTGCTCAGAGGCGATGAGCCGATCGCATTCGACCACGACTGCCGCGAAGGTATCTGTGGTATGTGTAGCTTGTACATCAATGGTCGTGCGCATGGCCCGGAGCGTGGTACTACTACCTGCCAGCTGCACATGCGTCACTTCAAAGACGGCGATACGATCACCATCGAACCATGGAGAGCAGCTGCCTTCCCGGTACACAGAGACCTGGTAGTAGACCGTTCTGCGATGG
The DNA here is from genome assembly GCF_023630205.1 of Pontibacter ruber. Taxonomy (GTDB): domain Bacteria; phylum Bacteroidota; class Bacteroidia; order Cytophagales; family Hymenobacteraceae; genus Pontibacter; species Pontibacter ruber. The sequence goes on from NZ_JALPRR010000001.1 coordinate 12,042, forward strand.
ACCGTATTCAGCAGGCCGGTGGCTACATCTCTGTGAATACAGGTGGTGTGCCGGATGCCAATACCATTCCAATCCCGAAAACGATTGCTGACAAGGCCTTTGATGCGGCTACCTGTATCCAGTGCGGTGCGTGTGTGGCTGCTTGTAAGAACGCCTCTGCTATGCTGTTCCTGAGCGCAAAAGTTTCTCAGCTGGCGATGTTACCACAAGGTAAGGTGGAAGCTAAAACACGTGTAGAGAACATGCTGGCTCAGCATGACGCAGAAGGTTTCGGTGCCTGCTCTAACATAGGTGCCTGTGCTGCAGAGTGCCCTGTAGGTATCTCTCTGGACAACATTGCGATGCTGAACCGAGAGTACATCAGTGCAAAAGCAACCTCAGAGAACGTAGCATAAGTTCTTCTTAACAGATAAGAAAAGGCGAGGCAGCTACTGTACTCGCCTTTTTTATTTTACTTTAGCAATTAGTACACCCTCAACTATACTTACAGAAGTATAAATTAGCGGATAGCAGCCAGACAAATAGTCGTAAACCAAAAACTTAGTCAGCTGTTACAGACAAACGAACGAAACTAAGTATGATTACCATCATAACAGGCACAAACAGGCCTTCTTCTAATTCAAGGGCTGTAGCAAACATCTACAGTGAGTTGCTGCGCAAACGCGGTGTAGCGTCACAGATCCTAGACCTGGCTGATCTACCTGCCGATTTTACTGCGACTGCACTTTATGATAATACCGGTACAAACGAAGCATTTAACAAGCTCAGCAGCCTGATTGCCTCTTCTGATAAGTTTGTATTTATAGTACCAGAGTATAACGGCTCCTTCCCCGGGGTGTTGAAAGCCTTTATCGACGGCTTAGAATATCCAAATACCTTCAAAAACAAAAAGGCAGCACTGGTAGGTCTCTCCTCAGGCGTACAGGGAAGCGGTCTTGCCATGAGCCACTTAACCGATATCTTTAATTACCTGGGCATGCACGTGCTGGCTCTAAAGCCAAGGCTGGCCCAGATCGAGAAAAATCTGAAGGAAGGCACCATCACCAATGAGTTATACCTTGAGCTCCTCAACCAGCAGATCGAGCAGTTTATCACTTTTTAGGTATAGGTGTTACTGCTTATTGCTCTAATTCTACACATTTATACTTCATCCGCTTGATTGATGTGCAGAAGCGTTGGTTTATACTTCCTAAAGCTTTTGTAGGCATGTTTGAAGTATAAGTACATAAAACAGAAGAGCCTGTAGCAATTAAGCTACAGGCTCTTCTGTTTTATACTTGCTTCTTGAGCTTAGTCAACATTGTCGTGTAAGAAACGGTTGTCGCCTAGGATCTCGTTATCGTCGTTCAGGTTGAAGCGGGAGATGTTACGCTCGGAAGAATGCACTACTCTGTCCAGAGCAACATTGCGACGCAGGTAAGCAGGCGTCTCAAGTTTCTCTTTCATTGCTTCAGAAGTAATGCCAGAGCTCAACATCATCAGGCGCTGACGTCTCTCTTCCGCTCTGCGCTGCATCAGTTCGCGCTCTTCTGCTATACGAGCTGCTTCACGGGTAGCATAATCATCCTGACGCGGAGGATGTGCATTGTTTGAAGTATACGTAGTAGGAGCAGATGCATAAACAGAATCCTGCGTTTCAGCGTCCAGCTCAAACACAATACGCTGTGGTGGTTGTGCTTGTGGCTGCGGTTGTACTTGCGGCTGTGGCTGCTGAGAATACTGCTGTTGCTGCGGCTGCTCAACAATTGGTCTGCGTACCGGCTCGTACTGCTGTGGAGCAGCCTGCTGTACTGGCGCAGGTGCCGGAGCAGGAACTGGTACAGGAGCAGGCGCTGCAACTTGTTTCGGCACGAAATTAACTACTTCTACAGCCTCTGGTTTTGCTGGCTCATGAACAGTAATTTTTTTTTCACTGTTCAGGTCGAAAACCGTTTTTTTTGCCTCGATAATTTCTTCGGCGCTGCTGGCAAAGCCGGTAGCAATAACTGTTACACGGATGCTCTGGCCAAGAGAAGAATCGATGCCATGACCGAAGATAACTTCAGCTTCTTGGCCGGCTTTGTCCTGGATGTATTCCGTGATCTCAGTCAGTTCATCCATTTCAAGCTCTGCCTGCTCGCCAGACATGATAGAAAGCAGGATCTTCTGAGCACCGTGGATATCGGTATTGTTCAGCAACGGAGATGAAAGTGCTTCTTCAGCAGCACGCAACGCACGGCCTTCGCCTTCTGTTGTCGCAGAACCCATAACTGCAGCACCAGAGTCTTTCATTACCGTCTTCACGTCTTCAAAGTCAACGTTTACTTCAGCAGTCACCGTAATGATCTCAGCGATCGACTTGGCAGCTGTCGTTAACACGTTATCGGCTTTGGCAAATGCCTCACGGATGGTCAGGTTGCCGAACATCTCGCGCAGCTTGTCATTCAGGATCACCAGGATCGTATCGCAGTTCTCGCTCAGCTCTTTGATACCGTTCTCAGCAGCAATCTTCTTTTTCTTGCCTTCGAAAACAAACGGAGCTGTTACAATACCTACAGTCAGGACGCCAAGCTCTTTGGCAACTTTAGCAATAACCGGAGCAGCACCAGTACCAGTACCACCGCCCATACCGGCAGTAATGAACACCATTTTGGTATCGTTGCTCAAAAGCTCACGAATTTCTTCTTTGCTCTCGAGTGCAGCATGCTTTCCTTTTTCAGGATTTGCACCGGCACCAAGGCCTTCGGTAAGGTTTAAACCTATCTGTAATTTGTTTGGTACACTGCTGCTTTTAAGGGCCTGCATATCCGTGTTACAAATCACGAACTCCACGTCCTTAATACCCTGGCTATACATGTGGTTAACTGCGTTACTTCCACCGCCCCCTACACCAATCACTTTAATGATGGACTTTCCGCTAGCCGGCAAGTCAAAACTGTACATTGAAGTCATGCTAAAATCTCCTGCTCTATTATGGGTTTTTAATAATTTTGCTTATCGTTATCTATATCGTCTGACAGAAATCCTTTCAGTTTCTGGAAGAGGCCCATGCCGCTTCCTTCTTTTGGCGAAGGAGTTTTTGGTGCAGACTTATTAGTATACTGTTCTTGTTGCGGCACTTCATCGTAGCGATGGGTGCGCTGGTCAAGCGGCTGGTAACCTGCCAGTACCAGGCCAACGGTTGTCGCATACATTGGGCTCTTCACCGCATCGATCTTCGACTTACCCAGATGCTCGTTCGGATAGCCAATACGGGTATCCATACCTGTAATGTACTCTACCAGCTGAACCAGATTCTGCAGCTGCGCACCACCTCCTGTGATCACAATTCCTGCAGCAAGGCTGTTGGCATATCCTGACCTAACAATCTCTGCATAGATGAGTTCAACAATCTCCTCCATTCTAGCTTCTATAATATAAGCAAGATTTTTCAGAGAAATTTCTTTTGGCGTACGGTCTCTCAAACCTGGGATCGAAACAATCTCATTCTCAGAGGCTTCGTCCGCAATTGCTTTACCAAACTTCACTTTCAGCTGCTCTGCCTGGTTTTGCATTACCATGCAGCCCTGCTTGATATCGGAAGTAATGATATTGCCACCGAATGGTAGAACTGCAGTATGACGGATGATATTGTCTTTAAAGATAGCTAAATCTGTCGTACCACCTCCAATGTCTACAAGCGCTACTCCGGCTTCCTTCTCTTCTTCGCTCAAAACCGACATGCACGAAGCAAGCGGCTCCAGGATCAGATTATCGATCTCCAGCCCGGCACGGCTGATGCATTTGTTGATGTTGTTGATGGCATTCGACTGGGCTGTGATGATATGGAAGTTACCTTCCAGGCGCACACCCGACATACCCACCGGATCAACAATGCCTTCTTCGTAATCTACCTTGTACTCCTGCGGCATCACATGTATGATCTCACTTCCCGGAGGCGTAACCAGACGGTACATGTCGTTGGTCAGACGGTTTACATCGTCTACCGTGATCTCATGGTCTGTAACCTGGCGGGTGATGCTGCCATTGTGCTGCAGACTTTTGATGTGCTGGCCCGCAATGCCCACATTTACCACACCAATGTTGATGCCCGATTGCTCTTCGGCCTGACGGATGGCTTTTCTGATAGCTTCTACCGTCTTGTCGATGTTGCTGACAATGCCGCGAACCACACCCTCGGATATGGCTTTCCCCATCCCCAGGATCTCGAGCTTTCCAAATTCATTCTTCCGACCAACAAGTGCGCAAACTTTGGTTGTGCCAATGTCCAAGCCTACTACTATTTTGTCGTTCTGCATACCTTGTATAAGTTATTCACAAATAATCTGATCTTCGTACTCTACATTTACTCTCTTATATTTTTCCCAACCCATTACAGGCAGTACTTCTTTATAAAAGATCATTAACTTCTTGAACTTCTGTTCTACCCTGGCTGGCTTCCCAAACTCGATGGTATGCTCGCCTACCTGAGGCATAAAAGAGACCCTGCCCTTGCCGTCGATATGCATCTGGGCTAACTGCGCTTTCCAGAAAGGGTCGTCTTCGACAAACCTCAGCAGGGAAAGGTAGGCCTGGCCAGTTGAGTCCTGAAAAAAAACCTTATCTAATTTAAGGGAGGCCGACTTGGTAATAGGTATTACACGAGCGGTATATCTGTCGGAGAGGGGAAGTATGTTTCCCTCTGCATCAATGTACACATCTTGATCTTGTCGTATAATTCTTGCAATAGGCCTGTTTTGTTTTACACTTACATGAATGTTTCCATCTAGACCCCGGAACACCTCTGCCTCTTTTACAAAGCTATGGGCTTCGATGCGTTTTTCCAGGTTTTTTAGGTCGATGCTGCGGTTCGGAAGTCCTTCCAGTTTACGCTCGCCCTCACGGGTCAGCAGGTCTTTTACTTCCTTATCACCAATAAAGTAATTGTTGTACTCATTATCAATTTTTATTGAAACTTTTTCACAACTTTTTTCATCCTGACGAGATGAAGCAAAGCCAGCCAAAGCCCCGGTTGCGATAATGCTACAACCTGCAAAAATTAAAGATTTTATTTTACTATTCAAGCCCATACCCTTTATTTTCTAAAATATTTTTGATAGGCTTAACCAGCGTATCGATATCTCCGGCACCAACTGTTGCCAGCACATCAAAATCGCTGTTTTTTGCTAAATAAGACACAACTTCCTGCTTTCGGATAAGTACTTTATTTGGGCAGGAAACCTGCTCCAGAATGATATCGGAAGTGACACCCGGTATCGGTTTTTCCCTGGCCGGATAAATATCCAGCAACACCAGTTCATCTGCCTTGCTCAGGCTCTCTGCAAACTCCTTTGCAAAGTCGCGCGTGCGCGTAAACAGATGCGGTTGAAATATCACTTTTATTTTTTTATCCGGGTACAAAGCACGCAACGACGACATAAAAGCATCGATCTCTTTCGGGTGATGCGCGTAGTCATCGATGTATACTTTTCCCTCTCCTTCGTACACAAACTCAAAGCGCCGCTTCACGCCCGAATACGTCTCCACTCCAGCGCTGATCTTATCGCCGTTCAGACCCAGTACCTGCACTGCTACTATAGCTGCCAATGTATTCTCAACGTTGTGAAAACCAGGCACTCCCAAACGAAGATGTGCTATGTTACCGAAGGGTGTCTGAGCATCAAATTCAAACCAGCGACCGTTGATTTTCAGTTGCTTTACCTGTGCTTCTCCAGCCCCTAAACTATACCGGATCACGTGCACGCCTTCCTGTACTTTGTCCGTAAGCCGGGGATCGGTTCCCTCCTGAAGGATAAGATATCCGCCGGGTTTTACCTGGCTTATGAACTTCTGGAACGTACGGATCAGTTCCTCGCTGTCACCATAAATATCCAAATGATCTGGGTCTGCGGAAGTTACAATTGCAACATCCGGAAACAGCGTCAGGAAAGAGCGGTCATACTCATCTGCCTCTACTACTACGATCTCTTTTTCAGCTCCACTTTCCCCGATCAGCAGGTTAGAATTCAGGTTGGTAGCGATGCCTCCCAGGAAAGCAGAACAGTTTACCCCGGCATGATGCAGCAGGTGCGCCACGATAGATGAGGTAGTAGTTTTACCGTGCGTACCTGCCACTGCCACCGTGTAAGCAGAGGAAGTAATGATACCCAAAACCTCCGAGCGCTTTTTGATGGTATAGCCCTGCTCCTTAAGGTACGCCCACTCGGTATGCTCTGCCGGTATAGCCGGTGTCAGCACAACCAGCGTTTCTGTTTTATGATCAAGGATTTCCTGTGGAAGTTTGGCTACATCATCTTCGTAGTGCACGGCAATTCCTTCCTGCTCCAGTGCCTGGGTTAGCTGCGTGCGGGTTCTGTCGTAACCCCACACCGGAAATCCTTTGGCGCTGAACCAGCGGGCGATGGCGCTCATACCAATGCCGCCAATACCTAAGAAGTAGATGTATTTATACTGCTCCAGTTTCACTTGATCAGTTTTAATAATTCGTTTACAATATCGGCTGCCGCATTTGGCCGCGCCATTTTGCGGATATTCTGCGCCAAGCGCTGTTGCTCCTGCTCATTTTCTGCCAGTCGCAGTGCTGCAGGTATCAGTTGCTGCTGTGCTTCCTGGTCGCGTACCAACAATGCTGCATGCTGCTGCACCAAGGCCATTGCATTTTTGGTCTGGTGGTCTTCGGCCACGTTGGGCGAAGGCACCAGTATAGCTGGTTTTGCAGCCAGGCATAATTCTGAAATGGATAGTGCTCCGGCCCTGGAGATCACCACATCGGCTGCCGCATACGCCAGATCCATCCTGCGGATGAAATCAAAAATGCGAACACCTTCCTTATACTTTGCCTCCAGTTCCTGCGCCTGCGGGTAGTAAGCTCTGCCGGTCTGCCAGATCAGCTGGTAACCAGCCTTCGTAATCTGCTCCAGCCCCGCTGCTATACTTTGGTTAATGGTTCTGGCGCCCAGGCTGCCGCCGATCACAAGTATCGTTTTCTTGTCAGCCGACAGGTTAAAGAACTCGAGTGCTTCGCTGCGCTTTAGGTGACTGTCCATGATATCGCTGCGCACCGGGTTGCCGGTCAGCACCAGCTTTTCTGCCGGGAAGAAAGCTTCCATGTTCGGGTAAGCCACACAGATTTTGTTGACCCGTTTGGCCAGCAGCTTGTTGGTAATGCCGGCATAGGAATTTTGTTCCTGTATCAGCGCCGGTATCTTACGGGCAGTAGCTGCATACAACAAAGGTCCGCTGGCATAGCCACCTACTCCCACTACTGCATCTGGCTTAAACTCTTTGATGATCTTATGAGACGCACGCACACTGGAGATCACCTTCAGCGGAAAGGACAAATTGTCCAGTGTCAGGCGGCGCTGCAACCCGCTGATCCAGAGGCCTACGATCTTGTATCCAGCTTCCGGCACCCGCGTCATTTCCATGCGCCCGATCGCCCCAACGAAGAGAATCTCCGCATCAGGATGCAGCGCCTTGATCTGGTTAGCAATTGCCACCGCCGGATAAATGTGTCCGCCGGTGCCGCCCCCACTGATGATCACGCGATATGGTCTGTTGCTATCAGGCATTTACTACTTTGTTTGAAGCTACACCCGGAGTTGCACCGGTTGCAGCACGCTCCAATTCACTCTCATTGCGGCTCACGCTCAGGATTACCCCGAGCGAAATGCCGGTAAAAATCAGGGATGTTCCACCCATACTTAGCAGCGGCAACGGCAAACCTGTAATTGGTCCGAGACCTACTGCTACGCCCATGTTCACCATCCCCTGTATCACCAGGCTAAAACTAAGGCCCGCGGAAAGCAGCCCCCCGAATGCGCCGTTACTTTTACTCACGGTCACAAGGCCCCGGTAGAGCAGCGCCAGGTACAAAAACAGAACAATTACCCCACCTACCAGGCCATATTCCTCCAGAATAATGGCATAGATAAAATCCGAATAAGGGTGAGGCAGGATATCGCGCTGATCGCTGTTGCCAGGGCCTTTGCCCAGCACACCGCCTGTAGCGATTGCAATGTAGGATTGCTCCAACTGGAAAGCTGTCTCCGTCGGATCCATAAAATCCTCCACACGGCTGATGGCCGTATTCAGACGCTGACCTGCTGCCAGAGCAATGCCACCTAGTATACCCATCGCCAGCACCACCACTGCTAGGTGTTTGATCGGCACACGACCAATAAACATCAGCAACAGGCAAGTCAAGAACAACAACACCGCTGTGGAGGTATTGGTCATCGCGATCAGGCCGCAGATGAAAACGGTCCAGGCAAAAATAGGTGCCAGCGTACGCTTCAGGTCGTGCAGCTTCTGCTGCTTTTTTGAGAGCATACTTGCCAGGTAAGAGATCAATGCCAGCTTCGCCAAGTCAGAAGGCTGGAACGTCTGGTTGATAACCGGGATCGTGATCCAGCGGGAAGCTTCGTTGATATTGGAGCCGTAGATGTAGGTAATAACCAGCAGTGGCGCTGATAACACGAGAGCGACCAGCGACAACTTGGAGTAATAGCGGTAGTTCACTTTATGAGCGCCCCACATAAAGGCAAGCCCAACTATGATCAGGAACGAGTGCTTGAAGAGGAAGTACTCCGTGTTGCCCTCCATTTTTTTATAGGCAAGGGTACCCGTGGCAGAATAGACTACCAGCACGCTTATGAGCGAGAAAGCAACCACAATCCCCCAAAGTACGGCATCCCCTTTCAGGTTCTGCTGCAACCACTGCTTTACCATAATCCCCTTGGCTATACTTTATACTTATCTTTTCAAAACGATTTTTTCTACAGCCTCTTTGAAGCGCTGCCCCCGGTGCTCGTAATTGTTAAACAAATCGAAGCTAGCACAAGCAGGCGAGAGCAACACCACATCACCCGGCACCGCCAGGGAGCGGCTCAGGCGCACGGCATACTCTATCGAGGTCGTCTCTGCTATGACCGGCACTATTCGCCCGAATGCCTTCTTGAGCTTTTCATTATCAGTACCCAAACATATGAGTACTTTTACCTTTTCCCGCGCCAGTTCTTCCAGCACGCTGTAATCATTGCCTTTGTCAACGCCTCCGGCTATCCAGATGATCGGCTGCTTTATGCCTTCCAGTGCATAATACACCGCTTCCACGTTAGTGGCTTTGGAATCGTTGATGTAGGTTACTTCTTTGGCTACCCCCACATGCTGTAGGCGGTGCTCCGCGTTTTCAAAAGTTTCCAGTGCCTGAGAGATGTCTTCATCAGAGATCCCTAACAGCTTGGCCACCGCTACAGCAGCCATGGTGTTGTACTGGTTATGTTTTCCGATCAGGCTGGACTTTGAAGTATCAATGTGGCCCTCGAAAAACTTTACCTGTACATTTATATGTTGTCCCTCATAGGTGACTTTCGCGTTCTCCTTTCCCTGTAAGGTGAAAGGGATCGTTGTTCCGCCAAAAGCCGCAGAATTGAACGCATTACTAATATTATCATCATCGGCGTTATAGATAAAATAGTCAGTTCCACTCATGTTTTGCGCAATACGCAGCTTGGAGGCAGCGTATTTCTCCATGCTGTACCCGTAGCGGTCCAGATGGTCAGGCGTAATGTTCAGCAGCACTCCGATGTGCGCTTTGAATTGATACATGTTGTCGAGCTGAAAGCTGCTCAGCTCCACTACATAGTACTCGTGCTTGTCCTCGATCACCTTTTCGGCAAGGCTTTCTCCGATGTTCCCGGCTAGCCCAACGTTTATACCTGCGCTTTTCAGCAGGTGGTAAGTTAGCAACGTAGTCGTTGTCTTACCATTGGTGCCTGTGATACAGATAAACTTGGCATTGCTATACCTTCCGGCAAACTCGATCTCGGAGATGACCGGGATCTGGCGCTTTACCGCTTCCTGCACAATGGCGGCTTTCTCCGGAATGCCTGGGCTTTTGATGATCTCGTTTGCCTCCAGTATGCGTTCAAATGTATGCGTACCTTCTTCGTAAGGGATTGCAGCAGTGGCCAGTTTGGCTTTATACTGCTCCTTTATCTGCCCCATATCCGACACAAACACCTCCAGCCCCTTTGCTTTTGCCAGCAAAGCCGCTCCTACGCCACTCTCTCCTGCTCCAAGTATTGCTATTTTCATAGGTTGTGTTTCGTGTTAGCGCAACTTCAATGTTGCCAGTGTTAAGATGGCCAGCATAATACCCACAATCCAGAAGCGACCTACAATCTTGGATTCATGGTAGCCCAATTTCTGGTAATGATGGTGCAGCGGCGACATCTTGAAAATGCGGCGTCCTTCGCCATACTTCTTTTTGGTATACTTGAAGTAACTCACCTGCAGCATCACCGACAGGTTCTCTACCAGGAAAATACCGCAAAGGATAGGGATCAGCAGCTCCTTGCGCACGATCAGGGCCAGCACCGCGATGATACCTCCGATTGACAGACTGCCTGTATCGCCCATGAACACCTGTGCCGGATAAGTGTTGTACCACAAAAACCCGACACATGCCCCCACAAAGGCCAGACAGAAAATAGCCAGCTCACCGGAGTTGGGTATAAACATGATGTCGAGGTAATCGGCAAAAATGGTGTTACCCGACAGGTAAGCAAAGAACGCCAGTGTCATACCGATAATAGCCGATGTTCCGGCAGCCAGACCGTCGATGCCGTCCGTAATGTTAGCTCCGTTTGATACTGCCGTGATCACCAGGATCACAAACGGGATGTACAGATAGCAGGACCAGCCCTGGAACAAAGGACCGGCAAAAGAAAACAGGTTACAGTAATCCAGTTCGTTGTTCTTTCGGAACGGAATGGTGGTGATCATGCTGTGTACATCCACGTACTGCTTGCTTGCATTCACGGCTGAGGTCGTGCCATCCGAAAAAATGTATTGGCGCACTACCACGTCATCGTTGAAGTATAAGGTAAGCCCCACGATCAGGCCAAGACCGATCTGCCCCAGTATCTTGAAGCGGCCCGCCAGGCCTTCCTTGTTCTTTCTGAAAACCTTGATGTAATCATCCAAAAAGCCGATCACGCCCAGCCAGATGGTAGATACGATCATCAGAATAATGTAAATATTATCCAGTCGCGCAAAAAGCAGCGTTGGCACCAGGATGGCTAAAAGAATAATAAGACCTCCCATGGTTGGGGTTCCTTTCTTCTCCATCTGCCCTTCCAGTCCCAGGTCACGGATACTTTCGCCCACCTGTTTGCGCTGCAGCATTTTAATCAGTTTGCCCCCGAAAATCATCGCAATCAGGAGCGACACTAAGGTAGCCATACCTGCCCTGAAGGAGATGTACTGAAATACACCAGCCCCTAAGAGATCGTATTCACGGTCGAGGTATGTAAAGAGGTGATAAAGCATTTACTTATGTAGTCGGTATTGTATTCTGTTTTCCTGCGGGTTTCCCCATTTATACTTGTCTTAGCTATTTACCCAGTTGCTGAAACGTTTCGTACAGCACCTGTTTATCATCAAACGGGTACTTCACGCCTTTCACCTCCTGGTAGGTTTCATGCCCCTTACCGGCCACCAAAATGATATCGTTCGGCTCAGCCAGCATGCAGGCCGTCCTGATTGCCTCCCTCCGATCCAGTACCGATAAGGTTTTCTTGTAGTCAAGCGGTTTTACACCTTTCTGCATGTCTTCCAGTATGGCCTGCGGCTCTTCGAAGCGAGGGTTGTCGGAGGTAAGTATAACCTTATCGCTCAGCTTGCATGCCAGGTCAGCCATAACCGGACGCTTGGTTGCATCGCGGTTTCCGCCGCAACCTACAACCGTAATTACCTTCTGGTTTGGGTTGCGGATCTGCTGGATGGTATTCAGCACATTCTCCAGCGCATCCGGGGTATGCGCATAATCCACAATACCGGTGATCTGCGATTCTGAAACCACATAATCGAAGCGCCCTGCCGCCGTTTCCAAATTTGAAAGTACTGTAAGCACCTCCACCGGGTCCTCGCCCAGCAATGTAGCCGCGGCATACACGCCCAACAGGTTGTATGCATTGAAGGCGCCGATCAGCCTGCACCAGATCTCGTGCCCATCCACCTCCAGGTGCAATCCTTGTAAGGTATTATCAAGGATGCGTGCTTTGAACTCAGTAGCCTTACGCAATGAGAATTCATGCACGCTGGCTTTGGTGTTCTGTACCATTACCGATCCTCGCTTGTCGTCGGCGTTAACAAGAGCAAAAGCCTTGGCCGGTAACATATCAAAGAACGATTTCTTGGCTTTGATATATTCCTCAAATGTATTGTGGTAATCGAGGTGGTCGTGGGTGATGTTGGTAAAAACGCCTCCGGCAAAAGTCAAACCTGCCACGCGCTTTTGCACCATGGCATGCGAGCTAACCTCCATAAAACAGTAAGCACAACCCGCCTGCACCATCTGGTCCAGCAGCGCATTCAGCGACACGGCATCCGGCGTGGTGTGCGTAGATGGAATCACCGTTTCATCTATCTGGTTCTGCACCGTAGACAACATGCCTACATGGTAGCCCAGCTCCCGGAACAGCTTGTGCAACAGCGTAACCGAAGTGGTTTTGCCGTTGGTGCCGGTCACCCCTACCAGTTTGAGTTTTCGGGATGGATGGCCATAAAATGCCGAAGCCATCATACCCAATGCCTGAGCGGAGTCTGTTACCTGTATATAAGCAACATCCTCATTTATTTCCTCCGGCAGCACCTCGCATACAATGGCGGCTGCCTTGCTTTCTACTGCCTTGCTGATGTACGCATGCCCATCTGCCTGCACGCCACGCACTGCCACAAACGCAACTCCCTCCCGCACCTGACGCGAATCAAAGGTGATTGCCTCGATCTGCACGTCAAGTGGCCCGATGCTTTTCAGCACCATTACATCTTTTACTATGTTTTGCAGCAACTGCATTAGCTCAATACGATTGTTATTTTACTTCCTTTTTCAATGTTGGCACCCGGTGCCAGCGACTGTTTTTCTACGCGCTTGCCTTCGCCCTGCACTTGTACCTGCAGGTGCTGGTTGCCAAGTATAAACAATGCATCACGCAGCGTCATGCCGGTAACATCCGGCACTTTGCCAGACAACACCGGGTTAGGCATGAACTTAAACGAACGCATGTGCGGCTCCACCTTTACCCAGTCTTCATCAGCGGAGGCATTGTGGTTGCTGATACCGATCTTGTTACAGATCAGGCTCAGGTCATCAAAGCTGCCGGCTTTTACCTGCGGCAGGCTGTCTTTATTAGCTACAACACGGGCACGCATCGGTTTGTGCATGGCCAGGTCGCGTGCATAAGCTTTGTCGGCCAGCTCTTTGAACACAGGCGCGGCGACATCGCCCCCGTACACGTTCACGCCCCGCGGACTGTCTATGATCACGATGCAACTATACTTTGGATTGTCGGCCGGGAAATAACCTGCAAACGAAGTAGAGTATAGTTTTACATACTTACCATCTTTTACTTTCCGGGCGGTTCCGGTTTTACCGGCTACTTTGTAATCAGAGCTGCGGATGTTCTTGGCTGTACCATTCTGCACTACCCCTTCCAGCATGATCTTAAGCTTTTTCAAAGTCTCGTCAGAGCATATTTTCTCGTTCAGAACCCGCGTGCTGTAGGACTGAATTACGTTGTCGGCCTTGCGGATTTCCTTTACAATGATGGGCTGCACTTTCACCCCGTTGTTGGCCACGGCATTGTAAAAAGCAAGGGTCTGCAACGGCGAAAGCTTCAGTTCATAGCCGATCGACATAGAGGTAAGCGTAGTTCCGTACCAGCTTCTGTCTTGTGTGCTCTTGATAAACGGCCTTGCTTCCCCGTCCATCTGAAAACCCAGTGTGCTGTTAAGACCAAACTTGTTCAGGTACTCTACATACAGCTGCGGATTGTTGCTAAAGTGCTGTTCCATCAGTTTGGCTACCCCAATGTTAGAGGACTTCTCAAACACCTCCTGCACCGACAGCTTTCCATACCCTCCGTTTTTGGCATCGGTCATGGTCGTGTTTTTGATGCGGTAGCTGCCGTTGCCGGTATCGATGGTGTCTTCAAGCTGCACGTTGGTTGCTTCGAATAGCGCCATCATCGAAGCCAGCTTAAAGGTAGAACCCGGCTCTGTACGTCCCTGGTTACCAACAGCGTAGTTATAATCTTCAATGTAGCCGCCTTTGGTTTTGCCAAGGTTTGCAATGGCCTTGATCTCCCCTGTTTTCACCTCCATTAGGATCACACAACCATAGTCGGCATTCTTTTCTACCAGCGCTTTGTACAGTGCGTTTTCGGCCACGTCCTGCAGGTTGATATCGATAGTGGTCATGATATCGTAGCCGTGCTGCGGCTGCACCTCCGTGCCGTCGTAAATAGGCTTGTTGCCGCCGGCGATGCGCTCAAACAAGGCTTCTCCGTCAGTGCCTGCCAGGTTGTTATTGAAGCTGAACTCCAGTCCGGCGCCGTTCTTGTCTTCGTTGATAAAGCCAATGGTACGTTCTGCCAGCAACCCAAATGGCTTGAAGCGCTTTTCTACCTTCTCGAAAATAACACCACCTTTGTTTTTGCCTGACCTGAAAATAGGCCACTGCGCCATCATCTTCTTGTCCTGGTAGTTGATCTGGCGGCTGTTCAGGCGGATATACTTCCGGCCGGCATGGCGGGCATTCTTGATCTTGCGTCGGTAGTAATCTTCGGACTTATCTCCGTAAAAACGCGAAAGCAGCATAGCCAGTGAGTCTACGCCTGCATTAAAGGTCTTTGTTTCTGCAATGGTCGGGTCGAAAGCCACCCGGTAGAACGGCAATGACGTAGCCATTATACTTCCGTTGTCGGAGTAAATATTGCCACGCGTGGCGAACACCGGCTGGTAGCGGATACGGCGCTCTTTGGAAATCTTCTTCCACTTGGCACCTTCCATAAACTGAATGTGCACAACCTTATAAACGATAGCGCACGCAAAAAGGCATACAACCAGAAAGGCCAGCCTTACCCGGATCAGTATGTCCTTCTTAATATTCATCTGCAGGCACTATTACTTGATAAGGTGGAGATGAACTTTCAATCAGGCCAAGCGGGGCCACGTTACGGGCAACTTCCGATTGCTTGCTGGCTTCCATGTACTCAGACTTAAGCGTAGTATAGTCAGCCCGCAGATCTTCTGTTTCTACTTTGATCTTGTCTATCCTGCGGATGGTCTTCTCGGCATAGTGGGTATTGCCGATATAAAAGAGGGTAATGCCGGTTACAAAAAGCACGTACGGAAGGTACTTCAGGGGAAGCCCTTCTTCAAACAACGCATCAACATTGGTATACTTATCTACCAGGCCAAACAGACTGAAACGCTTTCTTGGCTGTTTTGGCGCCTCCTCCTCCGGCTGCACACGTACCCTATTCACCTTGGGTGCGGTAGCTTTCTTTGTCATAAGGTTAGAAGCCATAGTTGATGTATACTTTTAGCTGTTGGTATAGCTGTTCTTATTTAATCATTCTGCTCTCTTCTCGGCAATTCTTAGTTTGGCGCTCCTGGAGCGGCTGTTTTCCAACAGCTCCTGCTCTGTCGGTGTAATGGGTTTGCGGTTAACAGCATCAAGGGGCTTTTTCTCATTCCCGAACAGGTCTTTCTCAACCTCCCCGAAAAACTTCCCTTTCGCTATGAAATTCTTCACCAGTCTGTCTTCCAGCGAATGGTAAGAAATCACCACCAACCTTCCACCAGGCTTCAGCACTTCTGCCGCCTGCTCCAACATCTCCTCCAGCGCCTTTAACTCGTCGTTTACCTCGATGCGCAGTGCCTGGAAGACCTGCGCCAGGTATTTATTTTCTTTTCCCTTTGGGGTACAAGAACTGATTGCCTTTTTAAAATCGCCGATCGTTTCGATCGGCTGCCTTGCGCGCTGCTCCACCACCAGGCGAGCCAGCGTTCGGGCGTTTTTCACTTCTCCGTAAATGCCGAAGATGCGGTGCAACTGCTCCTCGGAGTATGTTTCCAGCACATCCTTTGCCGTCAGCGTAGCGTGCGGATCCATGCGCATGTCCAGCGGGCCTTCAAAGCGGGTAGAGAAACCCCGCTCTGCCACATCAAACTGATGCGATGAAACACCCAGGTCGGCCAGAATGCCATCTACCTCTTTTACCCGGTACAGCCGCAGGTACTTTTTCAGATCCCGGAAATTGGCCTTCACAAACTGAAAAGCCGGACTCTCAATCTTTTTTGCCTGCTCTTCGGCGTCGCGGTCCTGGTCAAACGAGTACAGCTTACCTGTTTCCAGTTTGCTCACGATCAGCGATGAATGTCCGCCGCCTCCAAACGTCACATCCACATAGACACCATCCGGCTTAATAGCCAGGGCTTCTATACATTCATTCAATAAAACAGGGCGATGGTATGCCATTATAATATCGGTTCCTCTCCCGGTTTATCGCCCAAGAACTTCTGGGCGAGTTGTGAGAAATTCTGCTGGTCCTTGATCAGGAACTCTTCATATTTATCCGGGTTCCAGATCTCGACCCGATTACCCAAGCCTACCACGATCGCATCTTTGTCCAGCTCGGCAAAACGCGCCATGGTTCTGGGCACTATAAAACGTCCGGTTCCATCCAGCTCAATTTCGGTGTTACCCCGAAAGAAATTACGCTGAAAGTGGCGGTACTCTTCGTTAAACTCGTTCAAGCCAGCTACTTTGTCATAGATCACTTTCCACTCTGCCTTCGGATACAACACCAGGCAAGGCTCGAACCCTCTCATCAGAACTACATGATTGCCAGACGCCTCCGGCAGGTTGGCTTTTATCTTGGCAGGTAAAACCAACCTTCCCTTCGGGTCTATCTTGCATTCATATTCGCCGGAGAGGAAGTTCATCTATAATTTCAGTTTCATCCGCGTAGTCTATCGGAGTATACAAATGTAGCGATTCAACAAAATACAACAACCACTATCTACCACTTTTTACCACTTTGTGGATAAATTACGGTTATCCACTCCACTTATCCACATTATCCACATTCCGGAGCCCCCACTTTGGGTATAACTTTATTTGCATGAAACATATAAACTTGCTAATATTCGAGGATTAAAAATATAACAGCCAGAAATACAGTATTTTAGACACACACATCTATACCTCCACTTTGCCCCACTGCTTTCCAAGGCAAAAGTGGGAGAAAGTGGGGCTGGTGGGAGAAAGTGGAAAAGTGTTGCTATATTTGTGGCGTGAAAAGCATGATTCGTCCTACTTTTTCTCTTCTCCTGACGCTCAGCATACTGCTTAGTTCGGCAGGTATTGCCCTGAGCGAACAGCTTTGCCTGATGACAGGCCTAAAGCAGTTACCTAGCCAGGAGCAAACGGACACTTGCTGCTCAGAGCCCGACTCCGGATCTGATAAAGAAGAATGCTGTACTGTAAAGGTCTCTTTCGAGAAACTGGAGCCGGTATCTACACTCAAGGCTTTTCACCTGGAAATACCTGTTTTCTTCGCTGAAAATTCCAAGCCGCTGCCATTGCCGTGGTTGCATGTGCCGGTTCCCCTACAGGTTACCCTCACCTACTCCGATAGTTCTCCGCCACGGCACGGCAAGCAACTGCTCCATTACCTGCATACCCTTATCGTTTAGATTTCAGCCTGCAAGATTTGCAGCACAGGCTGTACTTGCTTGTGCTTTATGCTTCTCCTGAAAATTAAACGAATAAGAACCTATGCATTTTATTATAAGATCAAGCAGCTCCCGGCGCTTTTTGCTGACAGCGCTCCTGCTGCTAAGCATACTTTTACCGGCTGCAGCACAGCAGCTGGCGGGCAGAGTGGTAGACCAGAACAACCCAAACCTGCCCCTGATCGGCGCCAACGTGGTCTGGAAGGGCACCGGCAAAGGAACCGCCACCGATGTCTCTGGCGCTTTCACGCTGCAGCTGGCTGATGCCGTTACGCCACAGATCATTGTCAGCTACATTGGCTACCAGCCTGACACCGTAGACGTGACGGGTAAAACAAGTATAACGGTATCGCTCAGCCCAACCAGTTCTATCAAAGAGGTGGTGGTGGAAGGGCAACAGGCGCGGTATTCCAGCCTCACCCCGACCAACTCGCAGATCATCACCACGCGTGACCTGGAGAAATCTGCCTGCTGCAACCTGGCTGAAAGCTTTGAGACTAATGCTTCGGTAGAGGTATCGACCACAGATGCCGTATCAGGCGCCAAGCAGATTCAGATGTTGGGCCTGGATGGCTCCTATACCTTGCTCACCACCGACAACATCCCTACGCTGCGCGGACTGGCAACACCCTACCGACTCAACTACCTGTCGGGCACCTACATCGAGTCCATCGACATCATCAAGGGCATGGGTTCGGTGCTGAACGGGTATGAGTCGATTTCGGGGCAGGTGAACGTGAAGCTGAAAGACCCGGAGAAAACCGAGCGTTTATACTTCAACCTCTACGGCAACAGCCTGGCCAAATTCGATGTGAACCTGAACGTATCGGCGCAGGTAAGTCCCAAGTGGAGTACCGTGCTGATGCTGCACTCCGACCACCTGGGCAATCGCGTAGACCACAACCACGATGGCTTTATGGACCTGGCACTGGGCACACACCACAACGTGTATAACAAATGGAAGTATAAACACGGCGATACATGGGTGTCGGAGTTTGGCGTGAACGCGTTGCGTGAAACGAAGCTGGGTGGCCAGATGGAGTACCAGAAAGGAGAGCCTGTGAGCCCCAGCCAGCACTACGGCACCGAATCGGAGGCGGAGCGCTTGTCTGCTTTTAACAAGACGTCTTATACTTTCCCGGGCAAACCGTACCAAAGTATCGGCTTTATCTCAGCCGGCTCGCACCACAAGTTCAACTCACTGTATGGCCGCCGCCAGTATAACGGAGAGCAAAATAACGCAGACCTGCGCCTGATTTTCCAGTCCATTATCGGGCACACGGGCCATACCTACAAAGTGGGCGCCAGCTTCCTTGTCGATAACTACAGCGAGACCTTGGCTGATACCACCTTTGGCAGAACCGAGCGTGTGCCGGGTATTTTTGCAGAGTACGTGTTCAACAACACCGAAAACCTGACTATTGTGGCCGGCATCCGCACCGACTTTCATAACTTGTACGGCACGGTGTTCACGCCGAGGCTGAACGTGAAGTATGATTTGACCCAGAACACCATCTTCCGGGTAGCAGCCGGGAAAGGGTTCCGGGTAGCCAACCCGGTTGCTGAGAATACCGCAGCACTGGTAAGCTCGCGCGCTTTCGTGTTCAGAGAAGAGTTAAAACCAGAAGAGGCGTGGAACCTGGGCGGCTCGTTTACCCACTATTTTGAGTTAGCTGGCCGTCCGGGCTCCTTCATCACCGACTATTACTACACCACGTTTCAAAACCAGGTCGTGGCCGACATGTACAGCAACCCGCACCAGGTGGCATTTTACAACCTGCAGGGCCGTTCCTTTTCCAAAAGCTTTCAGGCAGAGCTGCAGTACGAAGTGCTGAAAGGCTTGGACATCAAAACAGCTTACAAATACTTTGACGTGAAGTCGACTTACAACGGAGAGCTGGTGCAGCGCCCGATGATTCCACAGCACCGTTTCTTTGTGAACCTGGGCTTTGCCACCCCATTCGACAAGTGGCGCGCCGACCTGACCGCCCAGTATTTTGGCCTGATGCCGCTGGCTGCCATGGAAGAGCAGGGAGCAAGTATAAACAGAACTAATTCTGACAGGTTTTATACTTTAAACGGGCAGGTAACGAGAGCCTTTAAGCGCTGGGAAGTATATTTGGGCGGAGAAAACCTGCTGAATTACCGACAACCAAACCCTATTGTTGGTGCTCAGGACCCGTTTGGCGCAAACTTTGATGGCAGCATGGTCTGGGGGCCGATTACCGGGCGAATTATTTATGCCGGCCTGCGGTTTAAAATAGATTAATCAGAACAAGTATAACCTATAACTATAAAATCAACCAATCATGAAAAACCTGAAAGTTCTATTCTTCGCCGTAATAATGGCCTGTGTAAGTATGGCCGCACAAGCGCAGACAGGCAAAAAAGGAAACGAAACTGTTACCATCAAAACGTCAGCGGTATGCGATATGTGCAAGAAGACCATCGAGAAAGCCATGGCCTACGAGAAAGGTGTGAAATCCTCTAACCTGGATGTGGAATCGCAAATGTTAACGATCGTGTTCGACAGCAAGAAGACAGATGCGGACAAGGTGCGCAAAGCGGTAAATGAGACCGGTTACGATGCCGACGACAAACCGGCCAATCCGCGCGCGTACAACAAACTGGACGATTGCTGCAAAAAAGAACTGGGCGTGCACTAAGTTCAAGCAAGTATAAAACAGAAAGGGCGCTACATGTAGCGCCCTTTCTGTTTTATACTTGCTTGGACTTTCTAGAACTTAAAGCCTACATGAAAGCCCAATGAGAAAACGGGCGTTCCTTCTGAGTAATGATGATAGGCCACTCTTCCACCCATCACACCAAACCTGGAGAAGTTGAAGTCGTTTTCAATGTATCCGTTCACGCCGATATCAGAAGCCCGGACGTGGCGCACGGAGCCGTCAGGTGTGCCATCCACTATGTTAGCGTTTACCTCGCCCCGATGGCGCAGGGCTGGTCCGCCACCGATACGCAGCGTGATCATGTCGTTCTGCAGCAAATCGTACGTAGCATCCAGCGACCCCATGTAGAAATTGTTTTTAACGGTGTAGATCTGCTTTGCTTTATCGTAGCGCGAGGCATTCAGGGCGCCCACGTTAAACCCAATCGCAAAGCGGTCGCCAAAGTAATTGTTATAGTTGGTGTAGAACATCAGACCTTCGCTGTCATACTCAGAGAGCCAGGCATAGCTAACGCCCGTCTTAAGGGTGTTCGGGTATTTGTTTTTGCCTGCAAAACTCACAGTTGGCACTGCCAACAGTATAAGGGCCAGTGCAAAAAATAATCTGCTCACAGATGTTTTCATAAAGGGTTTGAAAGGGTGAAATTAGATGATAAAAGAAGCGTAAAAGCCAGCCACAGTGCGGTCAGGCAAGTTGCTGCACATACGCCATACCACCTCCTGCTGTTACAGCAGTGCGATCTTAAATCGTAAAACCATCCAATTTATTGCGACAGCTATATATTTTTTATCATATACTAATTCTTACCTCTCCAAGACCACTCTGGCAACTGCTCCGGCTGCTGAAAAAACAAAAGCGGCAAGCCTTTCGGCCAACCGCTTCTTCTTCATTAATTTATACTTTATTCTTTTGTTTTATACAGTTGCCACCAGGGCAGCCAGGGCTTGTCGTGGTGCTCGTAGTGGTAGCCAAAAAAGTAGCAGCTCACAAAGGCCCATACATGGTTTTTTGCCTGTGTGCCGGACTTGTGCTTGTTATCATCTCCATGCTCGCCCCGGTGTGGCAGGTAGGTACCAAAATAGAACAACTGAAAAGTAGCAAGTATGGCCGGCAGCATCCAGAAAAGGATCACGTTCTCCAACGGAAAGTATAGCTGCAGCAGGTTGTAGGTAATGGCCATCAGCACGATCTGCCACCAGGTGATGTAATTCTTCAGAAAGGAGTAGTACCAGGGCCAGAAAGAACCATGGTGGTAATCCGGGTCGTGTTCGGTAGCAACGTGGCGGTGGTGCTGGTGATGGCGCGGCAGCAAGCGCGGGTACCAGTTGTAGGCAAACAAAAAGGCGGTTATCGTACCGATGGCCTTGTTCAATTTGGGTTTGCCCGGAGCCACCACACCGTGCATGGCATCATGGGCCGTAATAAACAAACCGGTGTAAAGGTGTGTCTGCAGCAGCATGAACAGGTACGTTTGCGGTGCAGCAAAATTCACGTTGTACTGCAGCAGGTAAATCAGCAAGGCTAGCCAGCAAGCCACGATCGCAATGGCAATACCAACTCCTGTATACTTATAGCGCACCTGCTGCTTCATACTTTCTCTGCTCAAAGTGCCTGTAACGAGTTGCGCACTTCCTCCATCAGCCACATGGGTGTTGAAGTAGCTCCACAAATCCCTACCGTGTCGCCTGCCTCAAACCACTCCGGTTGCAACTCTTCCACTTTCGAAATAAAGTAAGTATACGGATTGGTGTTTTTACACACCTGGTACAATACCTTCCCGTTTGATGATTTGGTGCCTGACACGAATACGATCTTATCGAACTGTGCTGCAAACTTACGCAGTTCCTTATCGCGGTTGGATACCTGTCGGCAAATGGTATCGTTGGCTTCTACCACAAAGCCCTGCTGTTCGAGCCTGTTTTTTATACTATAGAAGTTATCAGTGCTTTTGGTGGTCTGGCTGTAGAGAGTGATCTTAGCTGGCAACTCGTGCTGTAGCAGCTCGTCCATGTTTTCAAAAACCACGGCCTTGTTGTTTGTCTGCCCCAATAAGCCCATTACCTCTGCATGGCCGTGCTTGCCATAGATAAAGATTTGTTCGTCTTTGTCGTAGGATGTTTTGATGCGGTTCTGCAGCTTCAGCACCACCGGGCAGGAGGCATCCACCAGCGTCAGGTTGTTTTGCAGCGCCGTCTGATAGGTTTCGGGTGGCTCGCCATGGGCACGTATTAGCACGGCCTCATTTCGTAACTTCCGCAACTGCATATGGTCGATAATACGCAGGCCCCGTTTTTGCAAGCGCTCCACCTCTTCGTCGTTGTGCACGATATCGCCCAGGCAATACAGGTACCCCTGCTCGTCGAGGAGGTCTTCGGCCATCTGGATGGCATACACCACGCCAAAGCAAAAGCCGGAATTGGAGTCGATCGTTACACGGAGGCTCAGCATATAGTGTTATACAGCTAAAGGCTCATATTGTTTAACTACCTGACGCTGACGCAGCCCTTCATACACAGAGATGGTTAGCAGCAGCATCAGCATGGAATACATGGTATCTTCCACAGGTATGGAAACAATGCGCAGCCCCAGGTTATACGCGTTGTTATACCACACAACAGGCAAATACGTGAGCACGCCGTTCACCAGCAGAAACGGAACCAGGTGCACCAGGTACGCCAGGTAAAAGCGCCCTAGATACTTTGTACCGTAGTAGCGCAGATGCAGCAGGTGCAGCAAAGCCAACAGCATGAACGTGATCGAAGTATACCACTTCTCTACGTTGAAGATCGCGATGAGCGGCAGCACCACGATCAAGGTCAGCGCTATTGCTTTTGCATAAGGCTGCAGCAGGTCTTTGGTGATGTAGGCATTCAGCACATCGTAAATAAACACGCAGGCATAGGGCACGGTTATAAAAAACAGCACCTCTTCCAGTGGCAGGTTAAACAGGTAAATCCCCGTCAGGTACTCCGGGTTAAAGCCCCATACCCCTGCTTTGGTAAACTGCACATCCCAGAAGATGAACGCCGCTGCATTTACAGCAATTGCCGGAAACAGGTAGGGCCAGCTTTTGAAAAAGTGCACCTTTCTGTCGAAGGAGAGCAACAGCGGAAACAGGATGGTGAAGATATTGAGGTATAGGTAGATGTACATTTAGACGTTGATGCTTCGTAGCGTTTTCTTTTCTTCTTCGGTACAATGGTCCTTAGACAGCATAAATTCCCGCATGGTACGCGCCCAATCAGCTGAGATGCCGGACCTAGGATATACTTTCAGGCTATTGATAATAAGTTTCTTATCTTCCTGTATGTGGCCGCTCATGTTAAGATAACGCGGGATATAATGCTCTACCGTAAAGCGCAGGAAGCGTATTTCCGGATTCTGATTGTCCAGCTTTACCGCTTCTTCAAAAAGCTCGGCAGCCTTTTGCAGGTGCTTCAGTTTGAAATAAGGATTCCAGACGTGCTTGGCCATGGTTGCTTCCGAGGCTGCTTTGTAGGCCAGAACAACCGGGTGACGGTCCTTGTACTCCCCCATCATTTCGTTAAACTCTTTTGCAGCTTCGCTGCTTTTGCTGGCTTCCAGGTACTGCCCGCGCAGCTCGGTTATCTTGTAGCGGGTAGTATTGTCTGCAAAGGTGCTGAGGGTTGTCAGCATCAGTAAAAAGAAGAATAGGGCTTTCATGGTTAGATGGCGTTAAGTCTGTACCGAAGATACGAACTTAGCAGGAGAGCTAGCTTCGTGTTGTCAGGTACTCTTACGCGCTCTTTCAGGATGCGGGTTGCCGGCAGGTGCTGGATTTTGCGGAATAGCTTCAGGTAATAGACATAAGCCAGGTATACGCCCATGCGTGCAGAGCGCGGCAAGGCCATAATTCCTTTGTAGGCATCGTTAAAATCTTTCATGATGTCGGCTTCGATCTCGGCTTTGCTGGCGTTGTTGAAGTTCCTGAAATCTACCTTCGGAAAGTATACGCGGCCACGCTCGTGAAAATCGCTCTTCATGTCGCGCAGGAAGTTCACTTTCTGAAAGGCTGCTCCGAGACTGCGGGCTGGTCCTTTCAGCTGCTCAAACTGCTCCTTATCGCCGTCGCAGAACACCCGCAGGCACATAAGGCCTACTACCTCTGCAGAGCCATAGATATATTCCTCGTAAAGCGATCGATCGTAGGCATGATCCTCCAGGTCCATTTCCATACTTTTCAAAAAAGCATCGATATATTCCCGGTCAATGCCATACTCATTCACCACACACTGGAAGGCGTGCAACACCGGGTTCAGGCTGATTCCTGACTCAATAGCATCGTAAGTTTGCTTTTTAAACTCCTCAAGCAGCTTGCGCTTGTCATGCTCGTGAAAAGTATCAACAATTTCGTCGGCACAGCGCACGAAGCCGTAGATGGCATAGATCGGCAGGTGGAACTTTTTGTGCAGGGTTTTGATGCCCAGCGTAAACGAGGTGCTGTACGCTTCAGTTATGATTTTACTGCACTTAAGGCACGTTTCTTTAAAAAGCTCCATAGGCTACGGTATTGCGTGTTTATACTATACGTTTGCCGGCAACGCCGCAAACCCAAATTCCTTCGCCACTTCACTTGCCACTACCTGCCCCGAAATAAGGGAGGGCGGCACACCCGGTCCGGGCACTGTTAACTGCCCGGTATAAAATAAGTTTTTTACTTTTTTACTTTTCATGCTTGGCTTCAGCAGCGCTGTCTGCAGCAGCGTATTGGCCAGCCCATAGGCATTGCCTTTGAAGGCATTGTAATCAGAAATAAAATCCTGGTGCGCGTAACTGCGCTTGTATATAACATTACTACGAATTTCTTGTTTTGTCAGCCGTTCGAGGCGGTCCATCACCAAGTGGTAATACTTCTCCCGTACTTCCTCTGTATCCTGCAGCCCCGGCGCCACGGGTATAAGTATAAACAGGTTCTCGCAACCTTCAGGGGCAACGCTGGCATCGGTTACCGACGGCGCCGACACATAAAACAGCGGCTTGCTCGGCCACTTCGGGTTGGTGTAGATCTCGTTGGCATGCGGCCCGAAATCTTCGTCAAAGAACAGGTTATGGTGATTTAAATTTTGCAGCCGCTTGTTCACCCCCAGGTAAAAAATAAGCGAGGAAGGCGCCATCACACGGTTGCGCCAGTAGGTATCCGAGTAGGTCTGGTGAACAGGCGAAAGCAGCTTTTTCTCTACATGGTGGTAATCGGCGCTGGCCACTACTACATCCGCCTCGAACGTACCGGTTGCCGTCTGCACCCGTCTGGCCACGCCTTGCTGCACCTCTATCTGCTGCACATCCTGGTTATACAGGAAACTTACCCCCTTCTCTTCTGCCAGCTGCACCATCCCTTCGATGATCTTGTACATGCCCCCCATCGGATACCAGGTACCCAGGCTGATGTCGGCGTAGTTCATCAGACTATACAAAGCCGGCGTGTTCTGCGGTAATGCTCCCAGGAACAGGATCGGGAACTCCATGAGCTTGATGATCTTCTCGTGCGAAAAGAACCGTCGGATGTGCTTGTAAAACGACTGGAACACATCCATGCGCAGCACATCGAACAAAAGCTTCGGGCTCATAAACTCGCTGATGGAACGCCCCGGCTTGTACACCAACTGGTTGATGCCCACATCATACTTATAACCAGCCTGTTCCAGGAAATCATCCAACCGCTCGGCACTCCCCTCCTCCCACTGTTCCAGCATGTTCCGGAACGCTTCGATGGAAGCCGGCACCTGCACAAAATCATTCTCCCCGAATATGACAGTATAGGAAGGGTCCAGGCGCTTCAGGTCGTAATAATCGGAAGTGCTCTTGCCAAACCTGCCAAAGTATGATTCAAATACATCGGGCATCCAGTACCAGCTGGGCCCCATATCAAAGGTAAAGCCCTGGGCTGTGTAGCTTCGGGCACGACCGCCAGGAGTAGCATTTTTTTCCAGTACCGTTACTTCGTACCCCTGCTGTGCCAGACAGGTGGCCGCCGAGATGCCTGAAAATCCTGCACCAATGATGATAACCTTTCTTTGAGTCATACTTAAAGTATAAAGTTGATTTTTATGCGTCTACCCGGTAAACCTTCAGTGCTTGCTTCAGCTCTTTACGGGCAATGTGAATCCGGTTCTTAACAGTTCCGATCGGGATCTGCAGTTTCTCAGCTATTTCCAAGTACTTGTAGCCCACGTAGTACATCATAAAAGGGGTACGATGCTCCTCGCTCAGGTTGGCAATGGCCGCGTTGATATCGTTCATGACGAAAGTTGCGGCCCCTTTGTTTTGCGTGATATAATTTTCATCTGTGTTGAGGTACTGCAGATACTCAGCGCTATCTACATTACTACTCCTCTTGATTACTTTATTATAGTTATTGATAAACGTGTTGCGCATGATGGTGTACAACCAGGCCTTCAGATTTGTCCCTGCCTTAAACTTCTCCCTGTTGCGGAGCGCTTTCAGCAAGGTTTCCTGTACCAGGTCCTTGGCATCATCTATGTCGCGTGTTAAGTTCATTGCCGCAGGCCTTAACGATTGAGCGGCATTCTGAACAAGGGCACTGAATTCTATCGCAGTCATTTTGTTTATAGTTTATGTGTAAAACCATAAACAAACATACGCAACATTTTAATTTAAAGCCACAGAATGTTTAAATAATTTTTTTAATCATTAAACAATTTAACACACACAAGATAGAAAAGTATAAACAATAAAGTACTTAGCCCTTCCGACCATGGTCAGAAGGGCTAACAAGGGCACTCCTAAAAAAATTAAAGTATGAGATTACTCAGACAGAGGCTTTCCTGAATAATGATACAAATTCGCTCATGCAACTCAGGCGGCGCACATTGGCAGGGAAACGTAGATTCTCGAACTGGACCAGATGCCCGTAAACCAGCGTTTGGCAATCCGGGAAGTTTACGGCTAGTTTATCTATGTATTGCTGCACCTGGTCGCGCTCCGGCACAGCCGTAAGTACAGTACAAATATAGTGTGGCCTGCATTGTTTGTAGGTCAGCTCCAGGTCAGCATAAGGCAGGTTCTGCCCCAGGTAAATCACATGCTGGTGGTGCGAGCGGATGATGTAGCTCATGTACAGCAGCGCCAACTCATGCAACTCTCCTTCAGGCAGGTATAACAGAAAGGTCTGGGCGTCTTCTCTGCGGCGTACCACCTGCCCGTCAATGGCTACAATCAGTTTCTGACGGACAAGATTCGAGACAAAATGCTCGTGCGCAGGAGTTATGTTACCGGTTTGCCAAAGTATGCCGATCTTGTTAAGAAAAGGATAGATGATCTGCGACATAGTATCCATAAACCCCATCTGAAGCGCGGCAGTTGATAGAGTTTTGTCAAATTTCTCCTCATCCATGTCCACCATCGCTGACACAAGTGTGTTGATCTGCGCGGAGCATTCTGAATGTGTTTCGCACAGTTGCTGCACCTTTTGCATGATCTGCTCCTGGTTCATCTGCGCTATTTTTGAGATCTTATAGCCACGCTCGTTCAGCAGCGAGATGTTCAGTAATGCTTTCAGGTCTGCATCATCGTAGTACCGGATGTTTGTTTCTGTGCGCTTCGGAGAAAGTATATGGTAGCGCTGCTCCCAGATACGAATCGTATGGGCTTTGATCCCGGAAAGATGTTCTAACTCTTTGATGGTGTACTGCGCCACGGCTGTAATTCTTGTTGTTTGTTAACAATTCTGTATGCTTCTTTGAAATACCTTGGTGCCACCCACAGCATGCCATAAGATTCAGAGCCATCTTTGGCCTCGGTCTTATGGTGTACTTTGTGCGCCATGTTCAAGGCTTTGAGGTAAACGTTAGACGTTTTACCGAAAACCCTGATGCGCCTGTGAATGAACACGTCATGTATTAAAAAGTAAGCCACGCCATACAACGTAATGCCTGCTCCAACCCAGAACCTGTAATCGATGGGCTCGCTGCCAAAAATAAAAAACAGCATGGCCAACGTGCCATAATAGGCAAAGAACAGGTCGTTCAGCTCAAAAGCATGGTTATGGCGTGTGTGATGGGACTTGTGCAGGAACCACAGGAACCCGTGCAGCACATACTTGTGCATGACCCAGGCCACGCCCTCCATGGCTACAAAAGTCAAAAGCATGATTCCGATGCCCATCAGCATACACAACAAACAACAAGTTTAACGAATAGTTTTTAAATCTTAAACAAAGTTTACCAGGTGAGCGACTCTTTGTTCAGGAAAGCAGCAATTCCTTTTTGGCAGTCTTCGCTACCGCGTGCCACGGCATTCATTTCTGCGGCATACTTCAGGCCTTCTTCCAGCGACATTTCCTGCACCCGGGCAATCATCTCCTTGGTCACCTCCATCGACTGGCGGGAGTTTTCCTGGCAAAGCTTCTGGGCAAAAGCATATATTTTGTCTTCCAACTCTGCGGCCGGCACCACGTAATTCACCAACCCGTAAGCCTGTGCTTCTTCTGCCGAGATCAGATCGCCGGTCAGCAGCAGTTGCTTGGCCCGGGACTCTCCAATTTTGCGAAGCAGGAACACTTTTACGATGGCAGGTATAAAACCGATCTTTACTTCGGTGTAGCCAAATTTGGCTTCCGGTACCGTGAAGACAAAGTCGCAGATGGCAGCCAGCCCGCAGCCGCCGGCTATAGCATGCCCGTGCACCTGCGCGATCACCACCTTTTTCAACGTATAGATCATCCGGAAGAGCTCCATCAGGTGGGTAGAGTCAGCCAGGTTCTCGTGGTAATCGTACTGCTGCAGGCGCTGCAGGTACTCCAGGTCTGCCCCTGCGCAGAAAACCTTTCCTTCGGCCCGCAGCACAATTACTTTACAGGTATCGTCGTCCTCGGCAGCAGCAAAGGCCCGTTTCAGCTCCGACACTACCTCATAGTTCAGGGCGTTCCGTTTTTCGGCTCTGGCCAGCGTTATGTAGCCAACCCGATCCTTTACAAAGTAATTTATATAATCCATGGTCTGCTTTTCAGCAGCATTTGCAGTATTAGTCATGATTTTGTTCTATCAGTAGATGATGCCAGCATGGCTGTTTTTAAATATACGCATGTAGCGCTTTATGGCTTTGAAATTTAAGCAAAAGCGGAATAAATAAAAGACTTATGCTTTTATGATGGCAGAGTAGTTTATCCTGCACAAATAACGCTCCAGCTATCACAAAACAGTTAGTTTATACTTTATTTTCTGATAATTAATCAATTAAGTCGATCCAGTTTTTTCCTACAAAGTTGGTGTTCTTGCCGCTAATACAATTTAGCACCTGCTTCTGAGTTCGTAAATTTTACCCTTTATAAAACTTAGCTCTATTCTTCAATAACGAAAGTCTATACTTTACACTTGCTAACCTTTGCTTCATAGCTACTTGTATTCCTCAGTCTTATTGGCCCATACTTTCATTTTATACTTTGGTGCGCTCACGGCCGCGGGGCCTCGTCCTTGGTTTGAGCGCTGGGAGCTTTTCCTTTGCTCCTATCGTCGCAATATCGCTGTCGCGATACCGGAAAAACTCGCATAGGCGCTCAACCCAAGGACTGGAAATAACACTACTTCGTTAGCGGCTAAGCAAGTGGCTACATTGTAGGGACAGGTCGCGACCTGTCCGCGGTGACTGGCAGCTATGAAATGCATACTTAAAGTATAGCAAAAGCAGAGATTCACTCCTTAGACAAGGAGGGGCGCAGGGGTGGTTGGACAACAGCAACTATGAAAGTATAACTTCAACTAAATCATAGGAGGGAATTCCCCTCTTGGGAGGGGCGCAAGGACGGGCTTATACTTTGGACACATCACCGTTATCCTCAAAAACTCTTTCTGACTTCACCAGCATTCCACCCACCCCACCACAACCTCAAGCACTTATACTTCGTAAAAATAAATTTGCTAACGAACGTTAGGTTGCTTATATTTGTTTGACCCTATATGGAAGCAGTATTGAGCAGAAAAGAACAGATAGAGCAAACAGCCACCTCTCTCTTTAAAACAAGAGGGTTTTCGGCTACCTCTATGCGTGATCTGGCCAATGCACTGGGCATTGAGGCGGCAAGCATTTATTCGCATATCAAATCGAAAGAGGAGATCTTACAGCGGGTTTGCTTCCGGATGGCCAACGAGTTCTTCGAAGCACAGGATAAGGCAGCAGCGCTGGACGGAAGCGCTTCGGATAAGCTGAAGAACGCCATCAAGGCACACGTAAAAGTGCTCACGCATAACACGGAGGCTTCTGCAGTTTTCCTGCACGAGTGGCGCCACCTGAGCGAACCTTTCCACGGCACGTTTCTGGAGCTGCGCGACAAGTATGAGAACCGCTTCCGCGAGATCATCCGGTCTGGTATCGAAAGCGGAGAGTTTCAGGTGCCGGACGAGAAATTTGCCGTGCTGACCATACTTTCCGGCCTTAACTGGCTGCATACCTGGTACAAGCCGGAGGGTAAAATGACAGCCGATGAGATTGCTGATAATTTGTCGGCTATGCTGCTGAACGGAATGAAAAACAACCAAAACTAAATTATACCTAACCTTTACCCACACCTTAAACAAACAATGCCGGGCTGGCAACAGTCCGGCACTTTACCTGAACCTTAAAACTGAAAATATTATGTACGGAGGAGGAAACGTTTTTGAAGCTACCAAATTCGACACTTTACAGAACGAAGATCCTGTAAAGATGGCCGAGTTTGAAGCACGCATCGAGCGCGGCGAAAAGATTGAGCCGAACGACTGGATGCCGGAGCTATACCGCAAGCAGCTGATCCGCATGATCGAGCAGCACGCACACTCCGAAATCATTGGCTCTTTGCCGGAAGGTACCTGGATCACCCGCGCACCTGGTTTCAGAAGAAAGCTGGCGCAGATGGCGAAGGTGCAGGACGAAGTAGGCCACGCGCAGTTGCTTTACTCAGCTGCCGAAACCCTTGGCAAATCGCGCGAGCAAATGCTGACCGACCTGATCAACGGCAAGAGCAAGTACTCTAACGTTTTCAACTACCCGGCCTTTACTTGGGCAGACTCCAATATTATTTCCTGGCTGATCGACGCGGGTGCCATCGTAAACCAGCTGGCCAACGCCAAAGGCAGCTACGGCCCGTACTGCCGCGCCCTGGACAGAATTTGCGCGGAAGAAGCTTTCCACCTGAAGTATGGTCACGACGCCGTGGTGCACATGGCTACTGGATCTGCTAAGCAGCGCGAAATGATCCAAGCAGCTCTTAACCGTTGGTGGACTCCGATCATGCACTTCTTCGGGCCGCCAGACAAGATGAGCACGCATACCGAGATCTTGATGAAATGGAAGGTAAAGATGGCTTCTAATGATGACATGCGCCAGCAGTTCCTGGACATGTACGTGCCGAAGATCTGGGAGCTAGGCCTGACCCTTCCGGATCCGAACCTGAAGAAGAACGCCGAGACGGGCAAGTGGGATTACACCGAGCCGGATTGGGAAGAGTTCAAGCGCGTGATCAACGGCGACGGCCCTTGTAACGCGGAGCGTCTGGCCGTACGCCGCACTGCGGAAGAGCGCGGTGCCTGGGTACGCAGAGCCCTCCTTAACCCGAAATCAAAGTATGTAAAGCCGCTTGCCTAGCGGCAGTTAAAAGTTAAGAGTTAAAAGTTCAGAATGTTTATTTCTGACTTATAACTCTTAACTCTTCACTCTTAACTCATAACTTATGTCTTTGACATCATTAGACCCGAGAGTAACCCGACTGAACCTGCCGGAAGGCGAGCAGCCCCCTGTGGAGGCAAAGCCAGTGCTGGATCAGTTTGAGACATACGAAACCTTCCATCAGAAAAAGGAAGGCACTGCTTATACTTATGTAGGCCCGGTTCACGCGCCAAACGAAGAGGTCGCTTTCTTGTTTTCGAAAGAGCAGTATAGCCGCCGTGCTGCCTGCACCGGCATGTGGGTTGCCCGTACTTCGCACATCATGGTAACGCCTTACGTGGGCGATGGCGAAAATGTGTACGATGCTATCCGCACGGAAGAGCCAACCGAGCGCAGCGAGCAGCCGGAAGCTTACGAGATCTTCCACCTGAAGAAGCGAGGCAAAGCTCATACGCATGCAGGTCGTGTAGAAGCAACTTCTTACCAGGAGGCGCTGCAGGAAGCTAAGAAAGCTTTCGGTGACAAAGGCCCGATCGTGAATGTGTGGGTGGTGAAGTCGAAACATGTGTTCCGCAACAACGAGGAAGATAAAGACATGTGGCTGACCATACCGGACAAGAAGTACCGCGACGCCGTTGCCTATAAGGTAATGGACAAGATCACGAAGTATAAAGAAGAGAACAAAACCACAGCTGTGCAATAATGAACGAGTTAGCGATAAAAGACCTGCTATATAAACTGGCCGACGACGAGCTTATACTTGGCCACCGCAACTCCGAATGGACCGGCTTTGGCCCGATACTAGAGGAAGACATTGCTTTCTCGTCGATGGCGCAGGATAAGATCGGCCACAGCCTAGCATTCTATACTTTGCTGAACGAGCTTGGCGAAGCAGACCCAGACACGGTAGCTTTCACACGCAACGCGGAGCAGTTTCATAACTCGCAGTTGGTAGAGCTGCCAAACGGAGAGTACGACTTTAGCCTGATCCGCCACTTCCTGTACGACAATGCAGAGATCGTGCGCTTTGAAATGCTGAGCCGCTCCAGCTACGAACCTATTGCCAAGGTTGCTACCAAGCTGAAAGGAGAGGTGAAATACCACGTACTGCACGCCAACACCTGGATCAAGAACCTGGGCGCTTCTACCGAAGAAGCCATCCTTCGCCTGCAGTCGTCGCTGAATGAAGCGCTACCTTACGCACTGGGCATGTTTGAGCCATCAAAGTATGAGCAGGAACTGATCGATGCGGGTGTATACGAAGGCGAGGAAGCCGTGAAAGCAGAATGGCTGAAACGCATTCAGGCGGTACTGGAGAAAACAGACCTGAAGCTACCGGACCTGGAAAGTATAGAACCAAAATTCGGCGGCCGCTACGGACAACACACCGAGCACCTGCAGC
Source organism: Pontibacter ruber (assembly GCF_023630205.1). GTDB lineage: Bacteria > Bacteroidota > Bacteroidia > Cytophagales > Hymenobacteraceae > Pontibacter > Pontibacter ruber. Next base: position 45,318 of record NZ_JALPRR010000001.1, read on the forward strand.
CGCTGCTGGATGAGATGGCCGAAGTGTTCAAGATCGATCCGACTGCTGAGTGGTAATTCTTTGATGAAGGACAGTTTGACAAAGGACAAAAGACAATTCAATAAAGAATAATCTCCTTTGTCTTTTGTCATCAAGTCCTTTGTCCAGAAACAATAACATGAGTTTAACCAAGGAAGACATATTAACCCTGCTGGAGGAGGTAAAAGACCCTGAGATACCGGTGTTGTCACTGGTGGACCTGGGAGTGATCACGGGCGTAGAGATTTCGGATGAAGGCCACGTTACTGTGAACATGACGCCTACCTTTGCCGGTTGCCCTGCCATGGATTACATGAAGAAGGACGTGGAGCGCACGCTCGAAAAGCATGGCATCAGCAAGTATACTGTTAACATGACTTTCGACAAGCCCTGGGACAGCAACAAGCTTACGGAGAAGGGACGCCAGCACCTGAAGGAGTTTGGCCTGGCCCCGCCACCCAAGTATGACCTGATCCTGGATCTGGATATTTTGGAGCATGTAAAGTGTCCTTACTGCGATAGCGAAGATACAACCCTCAGAACACCTTTCGGCCCTACCCTTTGCCGCTCCATGCACTACTGCAATAACTGCAGGCAAATGTTTGAGCAGTTTAAGCCGTTATAAGAGACGTTAGAATTTAGACACTAGTATATAAGACTTTATAAAAGCAGAAGCCTTCTCAAGTACATGAGAAGGCTTCTGCTCTTTACTTTATACTTTCTACAGTTTCTCCATCTCCTCCTGCACAAAGTCAGCAAGGCTCTTGATGTAATCGGTACTGAAATCGAATTTGATGCCGGCTGCCTGGTATACTTCGCCAATAGATACAGAGTAACCTAAAGCAAGTGCACGCTTGTAGGCTGCAAGTCCTACCGCAGGATTCTCTTTGTAGCTTTTCCAAACGGCAATGGCGCCAAGCTGAGCCATGGCATACTCAATGTAGTAGAACGGCACTTCGTAGATGTGCAGCTGTTTCTGCCAGACAAAGGGTTTATACTTCTCCAGCCCTTTCCAGCTCACAATCTTGTGGTTAAACGTCTCAAAGATGTTCACCCACTCAGTATGGCGCTCTTCCTGCGTGTGCTGCGGATGTTCGTAGATCCAGTGCTGGAACTTATCCACGGTAGCTACCCACGGGAAGGTTTCAAGCACGCTTTCCAGGTATGTTCTCTTGGCGCGGCGTAGCTCATCCTCATTTTCAAAGAAAGTATCCCAGTAATCCATTGAGATGAGCTCCATTGACATAGAGGCCAGTTCTGCCACTTCTGACGGCGGGTGCTTGAACGCGTTCAGGCTCATTTCGCGGGTCAGGAAGGAGTGCACAGCATGGCCACCTTCGTGCAACATCGTTACTACATCGCGCAGGCTGGAAGTCGCATTCATAAAGATGAACGGCACACCAATTTCATCCAATGGATAATTGTAGCCGCCCGGCGCTTTGCCTTTTCTTGACTCCAGATCCAGGTGGCCCATCGCACGCATCGTTGCCAGGCAGTCGCCCAGGTAGGTATCCAGTTTGTAGAACACCTGCACGGTTTTTTCCAGCAACTCCTCTCCTGTTTTGAACGGCTCCAGCGGCTTTTTTCCACTTGTGTCTACGTCCAGGTCCCAGGGGCGAAGTTCATCCACCTGCAGTTCTTTTTTTCGCTCTTCGTCAATGCGCATGAGCAGCGGTACAATGGTTTGCTCGATGGAAGCATGGAAGTCGAAGCAGTCTTTTGGCGTGTAATCGAAGCGGCCTAAGGCAGCAAACATATAGTCGCGGAAGTTATCGAAGTCTGCGTTCTTGGCTACCTGGTTGCGCAACTGCAACAACTCATCAAACAGATCGTCCAGCTTCTGGCGGTCCTCTATGCGGCGCTCCTGCACGGCTTTCCAGGCTTCTTCGCGCTTGCTACGGTCGTTCAGTTTCAGGCGATCGGCAGCCCGTTGCAGGGTCATCTCCTCCCCATCTAGTGTCACGGTCATGGCCCCGGTTATAGCGGCATACTGCTGCTGTTTGGTGCTGATCTCGGTGTTCAGGGGGATGTTCTCTTCACGGAAGATTTCCAGCGCCCGTTCCACACCACGCAGGTAGATCCTGTACTTCTCCTGATCCAAGCCATTCACGTACGGTGAATGCATCAGTTTCTGGTTCAGCTCGTGGTCATAAGGAGCTACTTTAGGATCTATTTCGGATACAAAATATTGGAAGGCTTTTGTTATCTCTTCGTTTTGGGTATCGCAGGTCATGCGGATGTAGCGCCATCCCAAGTCCTCCGAAAGCACACTTTCCAGCTCGCTTCGGTCAGCCATCCACTTTTCCAACTCCTCTACCGAGTTTATCTCGCGGCTTTTTAGTTCTTCAAAGTATGGCTGAATCGTCTCCCAGGTATCTACTTTAAAATCCTCTGACAAATACACGCGCTTCTTACGCTCGGGTACCTGTATAGTAGATTCAGATTTGTTCATAGCTTAATTCTAGGTGAATAAGCGGGTAATTTAGTTACTTCTCCTGAAAGTGCAAAAACAAAGCCATACCTTTTAAAGGTATGGCTTGCATTTTTTATCAAACAATATATCTTTAGCCGATTTCGATCACCACATCGCTGGTGAGCGGGTGCCCTACGCAGTTCAGCACGTATCCTTCCTCAAGCTCGGCATCAGACAAACCTTCGCGCTCATCCAGATGCACTTTACCGCTCAGGCACTTGCCCCGGCAGGCGGTACACAATCCAGCCTGGCAGGAGTATGGCAGGTCAACGTCCTGGTCCAGAGCAGCTTCCAGAATAGTCTGGTCTGGCTGCACCTCCACGCTGTACTCCGCTCCTTCGTAAATGATGGTAACCGTTTGGGTAGTTATCTCACCGTCGTTGTCTGTGGCTAAAACATCCCCGTGATGTTCCTCCTGTTGCTGCTCAAGTAATTTGTTGCTGACAAAGCTCTCGCGGAAAATACGATCAGCCGGAACATGCAACACGTTCAGAGCTCTTCGCACTTCTTCCATCATGCCCTCAGGTCCGCACATATAATACAGCGCATCTGCTGACTTGGCAATTTTCAGGCGCTCCAGAATTTTAAGGACGATGCTTTGGTTCATGCGGCCGCGGTGGTCGCATGCCTGGTTGGGTTGGCTGTAGATGTATTCAACCTTTAGCCTGTCCGGGTTTGCCTGCTGCAGTTGCTGCAGTTGCTCTTTAAAGATCACAGTGTCTTCGTTGCGGTTGCCGTACAGCAGCGTAACTCTGCTGCCGGGCTCCTGTTGCAGCACCGTTTTAAGTATAGACATGAGCGGCGTTATACCACTGCCTGCCCCCAGGAGTACGACGTCGCGCTGTTTGGCGGCATCGCATTCGAGGCAGAAGTTGCCAAGCGGTTCCATCACTTTGATCTCGTCCCCTACTTTCACATTTTCCAGCAGGTAATTAGACATCACACCACCCGACACACGTTTCACTGTAACTGATAACCGGGTATCGTTTGGCGAACTGCTAAGCGAATAAGAACGACGAATTTCTTTGCCTTCAATCGGTAAGATCAGGGTCAGGAACTGACCGGGTTTGTAAGGTATGGTTTGCTTCTCGGGGTGTTCAAAATGTATGGTAATGGCATCTGAAGTTTCGCGGGTAATATCCACTACTTTCAGATTCATATAAGGGCTACTCATTTTTTCTATAGTTTGGCTCTACAAGGATTTTTACTAACCATATTTCCAGGCTGAAAGTTACGACAATCTATTCTGTTACCGGAAAGATTCGTATAAAAATTAGCGCTTTTGAACTTAGTATACGTACACGGACAAATCAATCAACGAGGAGAAACGAAGATTAAAAAAAAAGCTGCATTTTTACAGCAAGTTGTAATCACAACACCTAACGGGAAGGCACTTTTTCCCGTATCTCCGTTCTTAGAAATCACATTCATTGAAAACAACAATGCTCTACAAACTGACTCTCAAAAACTGTGAAAAAACCGTAGTGGTAGACGACCACACCTACGAGTACATCCAAAAAAATGCGTACCTGCAGCAGATCGAATTCCTGAAGCACCTGCGCATCCACTCCAATGGGTACGCCTTCTTTCAGAAAAACTGGCCCCTGAAAAACGGAAAGTACCGCAACGAAACTATTTACCTGCACAAAATGATTGGGGAGCAGTTGCTGGAAAAACCTGAAAGCAACATCCGTCTCTACGTTCATTTCAAGAATGGCAACAAACTCGATTGCCGCCGCGAAAACCTGGAATGGGCACCGCTCTGCAAAATTGTTCGTAACACCTCCAAAACCGAAAACAAACTTGGCGTGCGTGGTGTGCATAAAGAAGCGCAGAAATACCGGGCGATCATCCACCACAACAAGCAGCGCATCAACCTGGGTACCTTCGAAACACTGCAGGAAGCAGCGCTTGCCTACAGCAAAAAGTCCGAAGAGCTTTTTGGTAAAACCAAGAGCCTGAAAACTCTTACCAAGTATGTAGAAGAACTTACCTGATTCTTCTTATACTTGCAGGGGCGGCTATACTTTCCGTCCGAGACTTTTCATGAATACAGACAAAAAACTCAGCGAGATCCTGGGAAGGAACGCGCATGCCTTTGCGCCGGTGTTTGACACCGACCTAAGTGCCGATAACGTGTGCCTCCTGGATTTTACGGCAGCCAACACAAGGCTGCAGCATACCGACCTGCGCGACACCGCAGCCTTTGATGAGGCCGTACAACACATGCTGGCCGAAAAGCAAGCTACCATTGGCGTGGGTGGTTACCTGGAGAACCGCGCTGTCTATAGCCGCAGTACCCATTTCAACGGTGCCGCGCAAAACCGGAGCCTGCACCTGGGAGTGGATGTGTGGCTTGAGGCGGGAACGGAAGTATACGCTCCGCTGGATGGAGTGGTGCACAGCTTTCAGGATAACGCAAACTTCGGCGACTATGGCCCGACCATCATCCTGCAACACGAGTTGGAGGGGGTAACCTTTTATACCTTGTACGGCCACCTGAGCCGGACTTCGTTGGAAGGCTTAACAGTTGGAAAGTACATTAGTAAAGGGGAAGTAATTGCCACCGTAGGGCCGTACCCGGAAAATGGCGACTGGCCGCCGCACCTGCACTTCCAGGTGATGGCCGATATGGAAGGACGCTCCGGCGACTTTCCGGGTGTGGCTGCTACAGCAGAAAAAGAGCGTTACAGGCTCCTTTGCCCGAACCCGAACCTGATTTTGCAGAGCCGCCACCTGCCCCTGTAGTTGTCTATACTTAGATTTTTGACCATATTTGGCTCCGGCGCATACTTGCAAGTATGCGCCGGAGCCATTTAAATTTTGTCAGTTATTCAATCCCCATGTTTGATCTCCTTGATTTTGAACGTTACGGCACTACCATTACCAACTTTGTGATGGTGTATGGCATGCGGCTGGTATCAGCAGTGCTCACCCTGCTTATTGGCCTCTGGGTGATCAACCGCCTCAACAAGCTCATCTACAACCTGATGGTGAAAAAGGAGGTGGACATTTCGTTGCGCCCTTTCCTGGCCAACCTGCTGGCCATCGTGTTCCGCATCCTGCTCATCGTACTGGTAATCGCGCAATTGGGTGTTGAGATGACCTCTTTCATAGCCGTGCTGGGTTCTGCCGGTCTTGCCATTGGCCTGGCGCTGCAGGGCAGCCTCTCCAACTTTGCCGGCGGCGTGCTCATACTTACCATCAAGCCCTTCCGGGTGGGCGATTATATTGAAGCACAGGGGCAGGCGGGTACCGTGCGCGTGATCAACATTTTCAACACCGTGATCAAAACAGCCGATAACAAAACGATCTACATGCCCAACGGCCCGCTGGCTTCGAGTGTGGTGGTGAATTACTCGGTAGAGAAGACCAGAAGGGTAGAGCTCCTTTTTACGGTAGGGCTAAACAATGACATCGGGTTGGTGCGCCAGATCCTGCAGCAACAAATAGCCGGTGACGCACGCGTGTTGCCGGACCCCGCGCCTGTCATTGTAGTGACAAACCTTGCTGAAAGCTCCCTGACCCTAAGTATGCGCCTGTGGGCAAACAAAGACGATTACTGGAACCTGTACTGGGGCCTGAATGAAAAAGTAAAAGCTGCCTTTGACCAGCACAACATTGCCCGAAAGTAACGCTGGCAAGTATAAAGCATAAAGCGGCAGCACCTGATGGAGGTGCTGCCGCTTTATGCTTTAAAGATATACTTATTTAACTGTTAGTCGAACTTGATGGCTTTTACCGGTTTGATGCGGGCAATCATGGCGGCAGGTATAAGTATAGCCAGCATGGTCAGCACCAGCGTGATCAGATTCAGTGCAATGATGATCCCGAAATTCCAGCTGATCGGTACGGTGTTCATGTAGTAATTCTCCGGGTCCAGCGGAATGAGTTTGAAGTAGTACTGCACGGCGCAGAAGCCAAGCCCGATCAGGTTACCCCAGAACATACCGATCAGGGTAAGGCGCAGGCCACGAAAATAAAACACCTGCCGTATCTGTCGGTCGGTGGCTCCAATAGCTTTCAGCACCCCAATCATGTTGATGCGCTCGATGATCATGATAAACACCGTCGATACCATGTTAAAGGTTGCCACAAAGATGATGAGCACCAGGAAAATGATCACGTTCTTGCGCAGCAGCTTCAGCCAATCGAACAGCTGCGCGTGCCGGTCGGTGATCTTCTCGAGCTGCAAGTCATAGTTCATCTTATCGAACACCTGGTCGGCCACCACATCTATCTGGTCAAAATCTTTCAGCACCACTTCAACGCCCCCTACCAGCGTATCGGGCCAGCCATTCAGCTCCCGAATGAGCTTCAGATCACCCATCACGAACACTTCGTCAAACTCCTCCAGCCCGGTATTGAAGATACCTGATACTTTTAGTTTGCGTGCCCGGGGCGGTTGCTGGATAAAATAAAATATCGCCTCGTCGCCTACTTTTAACCGGAGTTTGTTGGCAATGCGGCGGCTCAGCATCACGTCTTTGGAAGATGCCGTATCGTTGAAAGAGATCAGTTTACCCGCATCCAGGTTCTTTTGCATGGCACTCAGGTCGTAGTCTTTCGAAACACCTTTCAGCACCACGCCCAGCACTTCATCCTCTGTTTTGATGATGGCTGTTTTGCGGGCAAAAGGCTGGATATGCAGAATGCCCGGTATATCGTCGGTGCTGTTGATGCCGGTAGACGTGCTGATCGGAGCTCCTTCAAAAGAGTTGTTCGTATCGTACTTGCTGATTTGCAGGTGCGCCCCAAAACTGAAAATCTTGGCCCTGATCTCGTTGCGGAAGCCTTCCAGGATAGCAAAAGACACAATCATGATAGCAATGCCCGCAGCTATGCTTATAATTGCTATTTTTGTAACCGACGACGTAAACGAGCCGGACTGTACTTCGGATATCTTTCGTGATATATACTTGGAGATGTTCACTCGCTTGCTTCTAAACCGCCTTAAAGATAGGTATGAAATTTGAATTCCACTCTATTACGATGACACAGCCTCTAGTTATACTTTACTCCGCCTTGTTGCTCAGCATGAGCAGTTGTGCCCCGAAACAGGCCGCCACCACACCTGTTCAGCCAGAAACTACTGCTCCACAAACTGCTGCAACACCGGCCGAGACATCCGAAGCCAAACCGTTGATGACCGGTGCCAGCCAGATACAAAAGTATTTGCCTATGCTGAAGGGCAAGCGTGTAGGATTGGTTGTTAACCAGACTTCTACGATCGAAAACACACACCTTGTGGATTCGCTGGTGAGCCTGGGCGTAAAGATCCATACCATATTTGCGCCGGAGCATGGTTTCCGGGGCGATGCGGATGCCGGAGCGCAGATAAAGGATTCGAAAGATATTAAGACCGGTCTGCCGATCATTTCCCTTTATGGTAAAAACAAAAAGCCACTCCCGGAGCAGATCCAGAACCTCGATATACTGGTATTCGACATTCAGGATGTAGGCACACGGTTTTATACCTACATCAGCACGATGCACTACGTGATGGAAGCCTGTGCCGAGAACAACAAGCCGCTGCTGATCCTGGACCGGCCTAACCCGAACGGGCATTATGTAGATGGCCCGGTACTGGAGCCGGAGTATAAATCCTTTGTAGGCATGCACCCGATCCCGATCGTACACGGCCTTACCGTGGGTGAACTGGCCAACATGATCAACGGGGAGAAATGGCTGGAAGGCCAGCACAAGTGCGATGTTACCGTAATTCCGGTTGCCAACTACACGCACCAGACCGCTTATGACCTGCCGGTAAAGCCATCTCCTAATTTGCCAAACGCACAGGCAATTGCCCTATACCCTTCCATCTGTTTCTTTGAAGGTACTACTGTGAGCGTTGGCCGCGGCACCCCTACTCCTTTCCAGGTGATCGGCAGCCCGTACTACAAGTATAAAGACTTCTCCTTTGTTCCGGTAAGCACGCCTGGAGCCACCGACCCGCCCTTCAAAGGACAGCGATGCTATGGCAAAGACCTGACGGACCCTTCTACGGCGCAACCGTTTACCCTGGCTTATCTGCTGGATATGTACCAGAACTCAACTAACCAGGACAAGTTCTTCAACAGCTTCTTCGAAAAGCTGGCAGGTACCGCTACACTGCGCGAGCAGGTAAAGGCCGGGAAAACGGAAACAGAGATTCGGGCAAGCTGGGAGCCTGCCCTGTCCAAGTATAAATCGCTTCGCAAGCAGTACTTACTATACCCTGATTTTGAATAAGACCATGCCAAGAGATTTGCGCATCGTGTTTATGGGTACGCCGGATTTTGCCGTGCCTACCCTGCAGATACTTGTAGAGCATAAGTATAATGTCGTAGCCGTGATCACGGCACCGGACAAACCGGCTGGCCGCGGGCAGAAGATTCAGCAGTCGCCGGTAAAGGAGTATGCCGTGTCGCAGCACATTCCGGTGCTGCAACCTACCAACCTGAAATCAGAGGCATTTCTGGAAGAGCTGCGTAGTTATCAGGCCAACCTGCAGATCATTGTGGCCTTCCGCATGTTGCCGGAGGTAGTATGGGCGATGCCGGAGCTTGGCTCTTTCAACATACATGCTTCGCTGCTGCCGCAGTACCGCGGTGCCGCTCCTATCAACTGGGCCATCATCAACGGCGAGAAAGAGACAGGCGTCACCTCCTTTTTCCTCAAACACGAGATCGATACTGGTGATCTGATCTTTCAGGAGCGCGTGCCGATTCTGGAGAAGGATGATTTTGGCAGCCTGTATGAGAAACTAAAGTATGAAGGCGCTAAGCTTGCTTTAAGAACGGTGCAGGCGATCGAGCGCGACGAAGTACATCCGCAACCGCAGCAACTTACCGCCGAAACCAAACACGCGCCTAAGATTTTCAAAGACACCTGCGAGATCAACTGGAACCAGCCAGCGGAGCAGGTACGCAACTTTATCCGCGGCCTCTCTCCTTACCCGGCCGCCTGGACCCGTCTCGAAAGCAAGACCTTTAAGATCTTTAAAGTAGAAGCACTGGATAATGCCGCTTATACTTTAGAGCCCGGACAGGTGCAGACCAACAACAAAACCTTCCTGCACGTGCAAACGGCTGCCGGAGTCATTTCCATACTTGACCTGCAGATGGAAGGCAAAAAGCGCATGCTGGTACAGGATTTCCTGAGAGGTTATACTTTTAACGCATAAGCCGATGATCTCTATCGTAGTAGCCATCGCCGACAACAACGTTATCGGGAAAGACAACCAACTGATCTGGCACCTGCCTGCCGACCTGCGCCATTTCAAGCAGAAGACCATGGGCCATCCCATGATCATGGGTCGCAAGACGTTTGATTCGATTGGCAAGCCGCTGCCGGGCCGCACCACCATCATCGTTACCCGCCAGGAGGATTATACAGCCGAGGGCTGTCTAGTGGCACATTCGATACAGGAAGCCCTTGAAAAAGCAAAAGAGCTGGACCCACAGGTAAGCATTATTGGCGGAGCAGAAATCTACAAGCAGGCGCTTCCGTTTGTCGATGTTATCTACCTCACCCGCGTGCACCATACGTTCGATGGCGATACGTTTTTCCCGGAGCTAAACGAGGCGGAATGGGAGCAAATATCTGCCGCCCCTCACGAGCCGGACGAAAAAAATAAGTACCCTTATACCTTCATAGAGCTTCGACGCAAGCCAAGGTAAACAAAAAAAGGAGCACAAGTATGTGCTCCTTTTTTATTGCTATCTATACTTCTAGCGCAGGATGTACAGCTTGCCATAGCCGTTCTTGAAGGCTTTGTCGCCTTTCTTCCACATGTGCTGCATCTTCTCTTCTTCCTGCGTCATCACCACGCGGTACAGGTACACGCCGTTGGCCAGCTTGTCGCCGTAGGTATCGGTACCATCCCAGGCATACGCTGTTTTGTTATTGCCTATGCGCAGCGGCCCCATCTCTTCCTTCATGATCTCCTTCACCACCTTACCTGTTATGGTCAGGATCTGGATCTTCATGTTCTGCGGTATGGTGCTGCCCGTTAGCGTAAAGATAAACTGCGTCTTGGTAGAGAACGGATTCGGGAACGGGTAGAAGTTGGTGATCTTCGACTCATTTTCCACCATAAAGTTGATCCGGTACGGCGAAATACCCGATGCTTTGCCAACCACATCGCGTGCTCTCACTTCTAATGTATAGTTACCATTCTCCAGTCGCTCCGGTTTATACTCCAGTTTAAAGTCATTCTTCTCATCTGCCGGGTAGAAACGCACCTCCTGCGGATTGTCCATCAGGGAAATCTCGTGTTCTTCTTCCCCATTGATCAGAATAACAGACATGGTAGACGGATCTTTCAGGAAGTCGTGCTTGTTCTCGTCTTTCACGGTGATGCTGATCAGCGGGCTTGGCGACACCAGCTCCCCATCCATGATGTGCACCCCATCAAAGGCTACGTCCAGCACCGGGTGCAGCTTTGCATTTACCCTGAATGGAACCTCATAAATGTTGTTATGGTATTGCTGCTCCGCCTGCACCCGCGGGTTCACAAAGAGGCTTAGCCTGTAGTTACCGTCAAACGTTCTGGTTGGCATGCTGTAGTTGAAGTAAGCCGTTTGGTTGCCCTGCAATGGCGCAATCTTGAACCGGGACACAGTAGGCTGCAGGCCATCGCCTGATACGGTTACTTCTACAACAATAGAATCTTTAAAGGCAATGGAGGTAATATTCTGGAATGCCATCGGCACGGTTATACTTCCTCTTGAGGCCTGCTCCGAGAGAATCTCTTCGCTCACCTTCACCAGGTCAGGTCTGATCACACCCTCCGGAACAGCCTCGTAGTATACCATCCACTGCTTCAGCTGCGGGGCAGTGCGGTTCTCTGTGTCAGAAACAGATGCTTTCAACTGCAATGTCGGATACTGCTTGGCATCTACTCCGGACAGATCGTAGGATTTACCTGATACCTGCTCCACCAGCGTCTGCTCCTCGCCTTCTGCATTGATACCGATCACACTCAACGTATAAGCATCATTTCCGCTACCCTGGCGCTCGATGTTGTGGTGCAATGTACCCCAACTCTGCGCCGGACCGATCAAAGTAGAAGTGATAGAGCCTTCCACCTGATTTGCCTGAAGGGTCTTCTTCAGCACTATACTTTGAAGCTCAGCAGGTGTTTCATTAGTAGCCACAGCAGTTACTTCAATAGCAGTTCCTGGGGCCGCTCCTTTCTGCCCTACTATTGCAAAAGGATATCCGGTCTGTAAATCATCAATGATTCTAGAACCGATTCCCTTAAAGGCAGCTTTTAATTCCGGTAAAAAGGTATTGAATGGCACCTTATTTACTGAGACCGCTATAACATAATAATTATCAGGAATAGACTCAAGAAACTTCTGTGCCCTTGCCTGATTTATTGTGTTATTCATATCACCAAATTCAAATACATGAGGTTGAGCCGTACAGCCAATTTGATCCGGAATGGAAGTCACCGCTGTCAGATCAAGATTGTTGTACACAATAAAATACATCCTGGCTGTAGAAGTACCTATAAAGTTTCCGCATGCGTTCTGTAGTTCCGATGCACCATTAATGAAGATGCCATAAGGAGGTTGTGTATAACGGTTATTGCCACCACCACCTAAAGTGCGAATCTCTAGGTTAAGGAAGATCTTGTTAAAATTCCACTGAACACCTTCTTCTTTCACTTCGATATTGCGCAGTGAGTTCTTAGCAAACTGCCCTCCGTGGCTCTGCGACCAACCGTTTGAACCGCCTTTGATATATCGGAAAGAACTTTCTGCCCAAACGGTGTCCTCCCCAGTGGCATAGGTCTCAAAGCGGGCTCTCCAGTAAAACACTGTGCTATCTGCGCCTGACTGAACAAGTGGTAATGCTACCTTCCAAGTTGGAAGCACCTCGCCTGTATTACTCAGGTATGTTTTCTTAAGAGGCGATTTAAATGTAAGTGTCGTATCAAGCTCAAAGTATACACGCCGCTGATCAGCCTGCAGTTGTGTGGATTGTGCCACCACGTTTATTTTCTCTTCATTTACAATTCCAAATCGCATCGGAGACAAAGCCATTAAGCCAGCACTTGGGAAAAAGTACTGGAAACGGGCTATGTTATTATTTTCCTGTAGCTCATCTATACTTTCAGTGTTGTCCAACATCACCTCAAAATTGTTGATACCCATGGCTGCTACTCCTTTATTATCTATAGGAATCAACAGTGTATCTTGGTAGAATATCGGAGCAACTTTGATAGAAGTAGTAAGAGTGGTCGTATTATCGGCCAGCGTTCGTTTCACCGAAACATTAATGGAGTCTGTTATAGCCTTACCTAAATTTTTAACAGCAGCCCTAATCAGGAAAGATTCTGCGGTTGCAGTTATAGTGCCTCCGTTAGTGGAAACTATACTTGGTACACTTGTCTCAAACAGATAATCAGGCTTAGAGGGTGAATATAGTTTTACAGCAGGATCACCCTGCAATGCCATACACAAAGCCATTACGATGATATTCTCTGATGTATTAGCTGCTAATACATCTTTTATTACTTCTTGCTGAATGAGGCCGATCGATTTTCCATAATACTCAGGGTCTTGAAAAGCAGTTAAATAAAAATTAGTTGAATACCTGTCCAAGTAAGTAGTATAACCAATTTCAGTATGTGCGATAAATCCTATTGCCCCCTTATCTGGTGTTTTCAGCCAATCTTCCCCAAATGAATTGTAAACAGCGGTAAAAGCATTTCCTGACCCACATCCATTCATGAGGATAAAAGGATATTTCCCTTTGTTATTATATCCATTAACTGCACTCGATGCTAATCCAATATCTAAATCGCTTGTAGAAGATGAGCTATGTCCGAAAAAGGTAATCAGCGATACACCGGTATTCACCTCTTCGGCAATATTGATATTCTCAACAACCTCACTTACATTCTGTCGATACTTTTCCTTTACATTGGCACCTAACAATGGTCCTTCAGCAATTTGCTTATATCGTTTCAAGTAACTGGTGAAGAGATTGATCTCGCTGTTGGTCATACCTCCGCCTAGTTGCAGAATGGTTTTCTGCCATTCTTGTCCAAGATTTACAGCTTCCGCTTCTTTAACTTTGTTTAGGTAATTAATAACTTCTTGGGCGCTGACTACAGATAAACGGCCAACAGGCACTTCAGGAACATAATTCGAATTAGTAAAATCAGCAGTGAAGAAAAGATCGGAGGCAGGTACAATTCCTGTTGGGATCAGATCCAATCCTCTCATATCCTTTGACCTGCGATAACCTGCACCATAATATTCACGCCCCTTACCAATAATAAACAAGCTTTTACCTCTTGGTGAGGACCCCATAAACTTCATAAACCGCCTGATGGCATTGGAAGAGAAGTCGCCGTAATGAAATTGGTCAATAACCAAATCAACAGGCATAACCAAGGTATCATAACCACCCCCGGCAGCAGATGCACGGTAAGCGGCATACTCTTGCGGCGCAGGCAAGCCGGCACTCCCCACACGCTGCATCAGCTTTTTGTGAGTTATAACGATGTAATTATGTGCTGCTGGCTGAATATTTCGGAAAACAACACGTTCAGCAGGTTTTACAGTAAATACTTTTGCTGTGTTGGCCAACAATATTCTTCTGGTTTGATTACCTGAAGCAGCATGTGAAAGTACGAAGCCCTTTCTGTTGGTAGCATTAACATGCCCTTCTAGCCTCATTATTTGGCCTTGGTCTGTTATATCGTAGGCAACCACTGTGCCAGGTGCACCGGCAAACTCATAATAGTGGTTTGAGGCTTTAGTTGTGTCTGTATAGAAGAATAAATTTGTACCAGAGAAGATGCTCCTCTGGTTATAGTATACTTTATAGTAGGTTATACTTACACGATCTGGTGCTCCATTTGGAATACTGTTTTTAGGCGTGAGTCTTATTTTCAGGTTTGTATTCAGCTCTGTGGGCTCTAATGCATATCGATATGTCCTAAACTCATAGGCATTAAACTGCACTTCATCTAGAACACGAACAGATCCGCTAGGAGCTACAACTGCTATTTCAACCTTATGTTGTGCTGCGCTTTGCCCTGCAAGTGTTAATTCTAATGTAGGCTTAATACCTGTTGCATCGATGTTTGTAAGCCCGCTAATGGTATAATCCCTCTGTGTCGAGGTTTCAAAAGAGTAAAACCCTTCTCCTTCATCTAACCAAGGCAGCCTATTCTCACCATAGAATTTAAAGGCATAGAAATTATCTGTAAAAGGCCTTACTATCTTCTGAAGCACGTTAGGTTGAGCTGTTAAGCCATCTTTTGCAGGATTTACCACATGCATACGCTTTCCACCTGCTGGAGAGAAGGTTAAAAAGTATGTTGCAGTATCAGTATACACGCTGTAGAGCTGGTGAGGTTGATGAGCCGGATTCTTGTATAACTCACTATCCAATTCTCCATTATTCCGTTCCCCATAAAATTCTAGATAGTCCTGAGCATCCAGTCTACCATCATCTTCACCTGCCACATAGATGGATACTTCCTTGCCTCTTCTAAAAAGCTGCAACTCTTTTGGATTGACACCTGAAAGGCCTAAGCTATCAAGATAACTATAGCCTAGCCGGTGCAATCCATTGTTAACGACCTTGATCTTATAATAGGTCTGGGAATAGTTGATCCACTCGTTGCCGTACACGGTTTGTGCCTGTGTGGTGTTCAAAGCACTAAAACCTAACAGCATAAAAAACGCCAGCAAAAAGCGTCTGCTAATAGTAGAAATATTCATTGGCTGTTCAGCTAAACAGTTAAGTCTAATTAAAGGAATATCCGAGTGAAACGATCACGGAAGTAGTGTTGCCTGCAGAAACGGCATTGCTTTCTTTGTCATTAACCTTCGACAAAGCCAGGTCGAGGTGCAGCCCGCTTGTCTGGAAGCCTACCCCAAAGTTTGGCTGCATGCGCTTGGTGGTGCCGCCGTCGAAGTTCTTCGTCTCCTGGTAGTTGTTAAATCCTCCGCGTACAAACACCGTGTTGGCATAGGCCAGCTCCAGCCCTACATGCGGGTCGAGGGACACGACATCCGTTTTAAGCAGTACATTGCGCTTGCCATCGAAAGTAAAGTCAAGGTCTGTGGCTACAAGAGCTAATAATTTGTCAGTAAAGGTGAAGCTCTTACCAACACCGAGCACCAGGCGGGGCAGGGTAAGCTCAGCAGAGTTTTCCGGGAGCTCGTTGCCTGTTTGCAGGTATGCCTCTTCCAGTGCTTCTACGTTATGCGACCAGGCAGTGAACGTAGTAGTAATGTCTTTTGCCATCAGGCCAAATTGCCAGGAGCCCCGCTCCAGCTGAGCACCGGCATCTATCCCAAAGCCCCAGGCATTGGCAAACTCCCCTACGTTACGGTAAATGATCTTAGCATTGGCACCCAAACGCAGCCCCTCGATCAGGTTGCTTTTACGGGCATAAGAAAGCAGCATGGCATAATCAGCCACAGAGAAGAACCGGATGCTGTCGTACTGGATGTAACCAAATTCGTTCTGCAGGCGGCGGGTATCGGCAATATCATCAACGCCCAACCGGATAATGGAAACTGCCAGTGCGCTGCTCGAATCCAGCGGCATGGCAAAGCTGCCGAAATCATTTTTGGCAATGCCGGCAAACAGCTCGGAGTGCATAAGCGCGATGTTATACTTGTTGGGCAGGCGAAGCAGTCCGGCAGGGTTCCAGTAACCGGCTGTGGCATCGTTAACGATCGCTGCCTGCACGTTGCCCATACCCAAAGCACGGGCTCCTGCACCTATATTGAGAAATTCATTGCTATACTTAGGAGTGGAAACCTGCGCCACAGCACCAGACCAACAAAATAGCAACATAGCCCCCGCTATGCACCGCAGTATACTTTTTATCATACAAACCAGGTATAGATCCGCAAAATCAACTTAGCTGAAAACCTCTCTGACAGCACTTCTACAACTCCTAACCTCCTTAACCTTAAACAGGTGCAAGTTGCACATCAAACATTACTTCTTTTTAAGGAGTTGCCTGCTTCAGAAAATTATTCAAAAATAAAGAATTTAATCCATAAACCTTTTAGTAACAACCATTAAAAAAATCTTCCGTAATTATTTTTACACAGTACCTTGTTTTACATAGTACCTTATATTATATTTGCTTCAACATTTAACGGAATCATCATGAAAGTAGAAAACACACAAGTGCAGATGCGGAAGGGAATTCTGGAATTCTGCATCCTGGAGATTATCTCTCGTGGTGAGGTATATGCTTCCGATATGTTGGAGGAGCTTACAGCTGCCAAGATGATAGTAGTGGAGGGTACCCTGTACCCGCTGCTTACTCGCCTCAAGAACGCGGGGCTTCTCGACTATAGTTGGGTAGAATCTACCTCTGGGCCACCCCGCAAGTATTACACGCTCACCGCTACCGGCCGTGAGTTTTTAGAGCAGCTACGAGAAACGTGGCGCGAACTAGTTGACTCCACCGAATTCATTATCCTAAACAAGAAAGCTCAGCAACTATGAAAAAGAATATAAGCATCAACTTGCAAGGCATTATCTTCTACATCGAAGAGGATGGCTATGAGCAGCTTAGCAGGTACCTTGCCTCTATCAGAACATACTTCTCCAACTACGAGGGGCATGAAGAGATCGTAGCTGACATCGAATCGCGCGTGGCAGAAATCTTTGCGGCCCGCCTGTCGCCTGCCAAACAGGTGATCACACAGGAAGATGTACAGTACCTGATCGGCAGAATGGGCAACGTGACTGATTTCGAGATTGAAGAGCCGCTTGAAGAGGAAATCCCTTACAACAAGCAGCAGCAAACAGAACAGCCAGTGGCCGGCCCGAGAAGGCTGTACCGCGATATCAACAGAAAAGTATTGGCCGGCGTTTGCGCCGGTATAGGCAACTACCTCAACATCGACATGCTCTGGGTTAGGCTGTTCTTTATACTTTTGGTTGTGCTCGGCATCGTTTCTGCCGGCGTATCAGCTGCCACAGGCATCATCCTCTACATTGTGCTGTGGATTGCCATGCCGCAGAGTGCTCAGCTACCCGAAACCACCATAAAGAGGCTTTTCCGGGATCCTGAAGACAAAAAAGTAGCCGGTGTAGCGAGTGGCATCGCCAAGTATTTTGGAGTAGATGTAGCCGTAATCCGCATTCTCTTCCTGATCTCGATCTTCTTGGGAGGCTTTGGTTTGCTGACTTACCTTATACTTTGGATAGCTGTACCTGAGGCCGTAACCCTGACGGAGCGTATGCAGATGCAGGGCAACCCGGTAACACTGGCAGGCATTGAGCAGACGCTGAAAGATAACCTGAACATGCGCGACCGTAACGGAGAGGAAAGCACCGCTGCCAAATTAATCCTGCTGCCTGTGCGCCTGATCTCGCAGATCTTTAACTGGCTGGGACGTGCGCTAGGCCCTATACTTGCCGTCCTGATCACGCTGATCCGCATCGGTGCAGGCGTGTTCCTGCTGATCATTTCCGTAGCCCTGACCATTGCATTGTTTTCTACATTCTTTGTGTCGCTGGGTATAGTTGATGAAGCACAGTGGGTAAATTTAGGTGATTTTCCGGCCTCCGTTTTTCTGGAGGGCTTTCCCCGGCTCGGACTGGTGGCTGGCTTCTTTGTAGGTCTTATTCCGCTTCTGTTGCTGATGTTCCTGGCTATTGGCCTGCTGGCTAAGCGCTTTTTCCTGCGCCCGATTGTTGGCTGGTCGATGTTCGGAGTATGGCTGGTAAGCTTGTTTGTGATGATTGCCATGATCATAATCTTTTCAGGCAACTTTAGACGCTCTGGCGAGGTCGTAACTTCTAAAACCATGCCGGTGGGCAACTACAAAACCCTGACACTGGATGCCTACGATACCAATCTTGAGTTTGACAACATTTATATCGAAGTGAAGGAGCATGGCAGCAATAACGTCGAGATCATTCAGCGTGTGGAGGCCAAAGGCAAAACCGAAGAAGAGGCCAAGCAGAATGCCCGCATGGTAACCTACCGCGTCGTGCAGCAGGATTCTGTTATCCGCTTCGACAACAGCTACGAGTTTAAAGAAGGCGCTGCCTTCCGCGACCAGGAACTGAGCCTGACGCTGATGCTGCCACAAAACAAGCCACTGCGCCTGACACGCGAATTCACGTACATGCTGCCTGGCAGCCTGTTTGACGGCGACTACAGCAACGATAAAATTGCGCGCAACACCTGGCAGGTGAAAGGCAATATGCTCGAGTGCCTTACCTGCGCTTCCGATACATTGGATACCGAAGATGCGGAATCAGCTGACATGGACGAAGACATGGACCTGGGGATAGCAGGCAGTGTGCTGCGCCACGAAAGCGAATACGGCAGCAACACCGAATCCTTCGACATCAAAAACTTTGATCATATCACAGTGAATGGCCCGTTCCATGTGCAGATAAGACAGGGCAGCAACTACAGCGTAAAAGTACGCGGCGACAAGGAGGATATCCGTCGCATGGATGTGGAGCAGGATGGCAGTGAGCTGGTGATCGGCACCAAGAGGCGCAACTTCAACCTGTTCCGCGAACAGGACCCTGTGTTGATTCAGATCGTAGCACCCGATATCCGGAACATTGCGCTGGGGGGCGCCATCAAGGCAGACATCGGCAACATCAGAGGAGAAGAACTGTCGCTTAGCTTTGCCGGCGCCATCCAATCCGTTGCCAACGTAAACGTGCGCAACCTGCAACTGGATGTAGCGGGCGCCTCTGTCGGCAAGCTTTCCGGCAGGGCAGATAACCTGGAGATGGATGTAACCGGCGCCTGCAAGATAGACGCCAACGAGTTGCGTGCCAATGATGTGGATGCAGATGTTACGGGAGCCAGCCAGGTAGAAGTATTCGCTTCCACAACGCTTCGTGCAGAGGCTACAGGTGCCAGCAGCATCACGTACAGAGGCAATCCAGCCAACACCACCATCGACAGCAACGGCCCTAGCAAGGTAACACGCCGCTAAGCTGTTCGCTCTAAAGTATAACAGGCTGGCCGGGAAAGTATAACTCCGCCAGCCTGCTTACAAAACCGCCACTAGTACAAAGTAAAACTATACTTACCGCGAAGTATACTTCGCTCCTTCCCCGTCCTTGTTTAGTTGTTTGATGCTTTATTCAAATCGGCAGAGCCTGGCACTTAACATGCGTGTCAGCTCTGTTGATTTTGCGCAGCCTCAATATAAACACGACCAAATCCAGGTCATTTCCTCTACCTCACCCGGTTTAACGCTGTTCATTTAACATCTATAAAACTATGCTGAAAAATAAGCTTTTACTCATGTTAACTGTTGCTACAACCATACTTGCCAATGCGTCTGTAGTTATAGCCCAGGCACCAGATGGTGCTACCTGTGAAGAAAAACTCATCTCCTATCTTCAATGGAAGGAGACGCCAGCAACAGAGTGGTCGCTGCAGTTGAATACTAAGAACGGAGGCAACCTGCAGTACATCGGCGCTGCACATTCCGATGATACTGCACATGCGCAGTTCCGGAACATTCGCCAGGCCTGGGAAGCACAGAAACCGACAATTGCTTTTTTTGAAGGGCCGGACCGTGGCACAGCATCGTCCGAGGCAGAAACGATAAAGAAGTTTGGCGAATCAGGTTATGTCAGGTACCTGGCGAAGGCTGCAGGTATAAAAACACAGTCGCTGGAGCCAAGCCCGCAGGATGAAGTAAACTAGAAGTAAACTATTTGATGTCTCTCGATAAATTCACGCCCGAGCAGATAAAGCTGTTTTTTATACTTCGGGAAGCGAGCCGGCTGCGGGAGCGTAAGAACATGAACGAGGAGCAGATAAAGGCAACCGTAGCACAACTGCTGCAGAAAGCTAACAGCATGGTACCCGCCTTTGCTACCGTATTACCGGATGTAGCATCGTTGCAGCCAGCCTACAGCAAGTACTGGACAACACCGGCCAACTGGTGGGAAGCTCCGACAGCCTGGTTTGACCCGCTGAAAGATGGCAGTAAAACAGGCGGTAAGTTCACCAATGATATCAACAGGTATAACAGTGAATTCAGAAACCTGCACATGTACCGGCTCCTAACCAATGCGGTGCTTCGAGGCGAGCGCGTGTTTGCCGTTGTGGGCCGTAACCACGTACCCATGCAGGCGCAGGCTATCCGGTGTGCTTTACAGTAGATTTGGAAAGGAGAATGGCGTAAAAGCTATTCTCCTTTTTCAGTTTCCGATAGGGTTTTAACTACTTCCAGGCCTTTCTCCTCTCCTACTTTCAACAGGTAAGTATAAGCCTCGTTGAATTCGTTCTTTACTTTGCCTTCCAGAATCGCTTCTGTCAGCACCTCCTTCAGTTCTCCAACTGTTTTGGACGGCTTCAGGCCAAAAGTTTCCATGATGATCTCGCCGGTGATCACCGGCTGAAAATTGCGGAGTTTATCGCTCTCCTCCACTTCTACCAGGCGCCGTTCTACCTTGTCAAAATTCTGCAGGTAGCGTTTTACTTTGCTGTCGTTCTTGGACGTAATGTCAGCGCGGCAGAGTTTCATCAACGCGTCGATGTCGTCGCCGGCCTCGAACAGAAGCCTGCGGATAGCCGAATCGGTTACCGTTTCCTTTACCAGCGCGATCGGGCGCAGGTGCAGGCGCACGAGTTTCTGCACAAACTTCATGTGCTCGTTCAGGGGCAGCTTCAGATCTTTGAATAGCTTGGGCACCATGCGGGCGCCTTTCTCCTCGTGTCCGTGAAAGGTCCAGCCTACTTTTTCGTGGTAGCGCTTGGTATCGGGCTTGGCAATGTCGTGCAGAATAGCCGACCAGCGGAGCCACAGATCATCTGATACCTGCGCCACGTTATCGAGCACCTGCAACGTATGGTAAAAATTATCTTTGTGGGAGTTGCCTTTTATACTTTCCACACCGTGCAGCTCCACCATTTTCGGGAAGATAAGGTGCAGCAAACCGGAAGCAAACAGTAGTTTGAAGCCATACGAGGGCGCCGGCGACAGCACGATCTTGTTCAACTCATCGGTGATCCGCTCCTGCGATACAATTCTGATACGGTCTTTGTTGTCGATGATAGCGTCGAAGGTTTCCGGGGCAATATCGAAGCCTAACTGGCTGGCAAAGCGGATGGCCCGCATCATGCGCAACGGATCGTCGGAGAAGGTAATATCCGGATCAAGCGGCGTGCGGATGATCTTCTTTTTCATATCGCCCAGGCCGTTAAACCTGTCGACCAGCTCGCCATAGTTGTGCCTGTTCAGGCTGATGCCCAACGCATTGATGGTAAAGTCCCGCCGTTTCAGGTCATCTTCCAACGTACCGGTTTCTACTTCGGGCTTGCGGGAGTGCTCACGGTAAGACTCTTTTCGGGCCCCGACAAATTCCACTTCCCAATCGCCGGCACGCAGCATGGCCGTACCAAAATGCTTGAAAACGGAAACCTTAGGCTTGTGCTTCAGCTTCTGGGAAACCAGCTCCGCCAATTCAATGCCATCGCCTACGCATACTACATCAATGTCTTTGGAAGGGCGCTTGAGCACCAGGTCCCGCACAAACCCGCCTATTACATAGGCCTCTACGCCCAACTCAGCTGCAGCTGCGGCAACCACTTCAAAAATTGGGTCCGCTGGAAGTTGTATTCTATCCATCAATAAAAATTAAGCCTCAGGAAGTATAACCATACACCTGAGGCACAAAAATAAGCCAATTAATTGAAACCTGTTGCGCCAGGTTACTCTCTTAGCACACGCAGCGATCCGTCCTGCTCAATTTTCACTACTCTTGATGGCTGTGCTTCTGTCTTTTCATCCTGCCGCCACTGTACCACGTAATCCACCCGCTCTTTGATCTTATCCGATACCTCGGAGAAAGTTTTTGGGGAGGGTTCGCCGCTGATGTTGGCCGAGGTAGAAACCAACGGGCGTCCGATCTGCAGGATCAGTCGATGGCAGAATTCGTCGTTTACGATGCGTACGCCTATACTTCCATCCTCTGCTATTAATTCTTTCGGCAGGTTTTGGGCCCCGGAAAACACATAGGTGGTAGGCCGTTTCTGGTCTTTCAGGCGGCGCTCAAAATTAGCGGGCACTTCTTTTATGTAGTGTCGCAGCATGTCCACGTCGCTCACCAGCATGATCATCGACTTGGACTCCTCGCGTTCTTTGATCTTGTAGATCTTCTTCACGGCCTCGGCATTTTCGGCGTCGCAGCCAATGCCCCACACCGTATCGGTCGGGTAAAGTATAACATTGCCTACCAGCAACTCTTCCTCTGCCGCCTGCACCTGTTTCAGAAAGTGTTTCATAGTTTTAATTGTTGATTGTTAGTTGTCAATTGTTGATTCTCCTTGAGATTGTTCATCGTGTTTGAAAAACAATCAGCAATTAACAATCAACAATTACCTGATCTCCTGTGTCAGTTCTACCAGCACACCGGTGGCGCTTTTCGGGTGCACAAAGCAAACCAGCTTGTTATCGGCTCCTTTTTTAGGCGCTTCGTTCAGCAGGGCAAAGCCTTCCTTCTTCAGGCGCTCCATCTCTGCGTAAATGTCCTCCACCTCAAAAGCGATGTGGTGGATGCCCTCGCCTCTTTTCTCTACGAATTTAGTGATCGCACTGTCTTCTGTGGTGCCCTCCAGGAGCTCTATTTTAGTGCCGCCTACTTTAAAGAAAGAGGTATTTACGCCTTCCGACTCCACATACTCTGTCTTGTAAGGTTCCACGCCCAGCAACCTGTAGTATAAGCCGTTTGCTTCGCTAAAATTTTTAACTGCGATCCCGATATGTTCTACGTTTAGCATTTTCTATTTGTAATTAGTCTAAGTAACCTTTTTTTATTAATTTTGCAGCAAATCTAAAACTAATAATTTCTCCTGGCTGTTAATAATCAGGAATAAAATAGATAAAAATAGTGCTATGCTAACACTACCCATATATTTAGATAACAACGCCACCACGCCACTTGACCCGCGCGTGCTGGAAACGATGATACCATACTTTACACAAAAGTTTGGTAACGCCGCTTCGCGTAACCACGCTTTTGGCTGGCATGCAGAAGAAGCTGTAGATTATGCCCGTGAGCAGATCGCAGCCCTGATCAACTGCTCTCCAAAAGAAATCATCTTTACTTCCGGTGCCACTGAGTCTGACAACCTGGCTATCAAAGGTGTTTTCGAGATGTATGCTTCTAAAGGTAACCACATCATTACGGCTACCACAGAGCATAAAGCAGTGTTAGATACCTGTAAGCATATCGAGAAGCTGGGCGGTAAGGTTACTTACCTGCCAGTAAATGCGGAAGGCCTTATCGACCTGAAGCAACTGGAAGAAGCTATCACTGACAAGACCATCCTGATCTCGATCATGTACGCCAACAACGAGGTGGGCGTAATTCAGCCGATCTGTGAGATCTCTGCCCTTGCCAAGAAGCGCGGTATCCTGTTCTTTACAGACGCGACCCAGGCAGTAGGCAAAATTCCGGTAGACGTGGAAGCGGACGGTATTGACCTGATGGCTTTCTCGGCACACAAGATGTATGGCCCGAAAGGTGTAGGTGCGCTGTACGTACGCCGCAAGAACCCACGTGTGAAAGTTACTGCCCAGATGGACGGTGGCGGACATGAGCGTGGCATGCGTTCCGGTACCCTGAACGTACCTGGTATTGTTGGTTTAGGCAAAGCTTGTGAGCTGGCTCGCCAGGAAATGGAAGCCGATACAGCCCGTATCTCTGCTATGCGCGACAGACTGGAGCGCGAGTTGCTTACTATCGAAGAGTCTTATGTAAACGGTTCGCGTGAGCACCGTCTGCCACACGTTTCTAACATTTCCTTTAAGTATGTAGAGGGTGAAGGCTTGATGATGGGTGTGAAAGACCTGGCTGTTTCTTCCGGATCTGCCTGTACATCAGCATCATTGGAACCATCTTACGTATTAAAAGCATTAGGCCTGAGCGATGACTTGGCACACTCTTCCCTGCGTTTCGGCTTGAGCCGCTTCACTACGGACGAAGAAGTAGACTTCGCCATCAACCACGTAAAAGAGGCGGTTGCCAAACTGCGTGAAATGTCTCCACTATGGGAGATGTTCAAAGAAGGTATCGACCTGAACTCTATTGAGTGGGCAGAACATTAATAATGACGAATTAAGAATTACGAATTAATAATGATTCGTAGTTCTGATTCAATTCATAATTAGTAATTAATAATTCGTAATTAAATACAGCTATGGCTTATTCAGATAAAGTAATTGATCATTATAACAACCCTCGCAACGTTGGTACGCTTGACAAAGCGAAGAACAATGTGGGTACCGGCCTTGTAGGTGCGCCTGAGTGCGGCGACGTAATGCGCCTTCAGATTGAAGTAGACGAGAACCAGGTAATCACTGACGCGAAGTTTAAAACCTTCGGTTGTGGTTCTGCGATCGCTTCTTCTTCGCTGGCTACCGAGTGGCTGAAAGGCAAAACTGTTGACGAAGCATTGGCTATCGACAACATGGACATTGTGGAAGAACTGGCGTTGCCTCCGGTAAAAATCCACTGCTCTGTACTGGCTGAAGACGCGATCAAATCTGCGATCAACGATTACAGAGTGAAGAACGGCTTGCCAGCACTGGAGCTGCCTAAGTCTCACCACTAAGACACAGACTCGCGAATGGAGTCAACGACAGAGGTGCACGTAGAAAGTGTACGCATTCAGAAGCAGATTGAGAACCACTTAGGCTTAAGCGGTACCAGTCTGCTTTTTGAATTCCGGCAGATCGACAACAAGCTGCGCCTGGACCTGATTACGGTGAACCCGCGCCACCAGCAGTCGTTCCTTTTCCATACCGAAACAGGCTACGATAAACTGGACGTGCTCCGTAAAATGCTGGAGTACGTACGCAGCTACAAAGAAAAAGAGAGTTCGTACACGGTGCAGTGGATGGCCCGCGGCGATAAGGAACTGAATACCTCTTATTTCCGCGCGCGTAATATGTACGAGGCCCTCGACAAGTTATACTTTGGCCGCGATATGAACACAATCACTGTTTTCAGTGTTGTAATGAATCCGGTCTCTTAAAGAAATAGTAACATGATTACAGTATCAGATAAAGCGAAAGAAAAAGTAATAAAGCTGAAGCAGGATGCGCAGCTGGATGATACTTTTCGTCTGCGTGCCTCTGTTGCAGGTGGTGGCTGCTCCGGCCTCTCCTACAAACTCGACTTCGATGATGAAGTAAAGCCAATGGACCAGGAGTTTGAAGACAAAGGCGTAAAAGTGGTAGTAGACATGAAGAGCTTCCTGTACCTGGCCGGCACTGAGCTTGATTTCTCAGACGGCCTGAACGGCAAAGGCTTTTACTTCAACAACCCGAACGCCAGCCGTACCTGCGGCTGCGGCGACAGCTTCTCCGTTTAATAAAGATAGCAGCTTATATACAGAGCAAAGGGCCAGCTAATGTAGCTGGCCCTTTTGCGTTTGGCTTGGCTAAAGTTGAATTTATAGTTTTACAAACCGGCTTGTGGCGACCGTCTCTTTCCCGGTTTGCAGGATCAGCACATACATGCCACTATGAAGCTGGCGTACATCTACCTGGTTTATACTTTGAGTTTCGGAAAGTACGCGCTCCAGTACAAGTTTCCCCTGCTCATCGACTACCATCAGTTTAGAACTGCGCTGTTGATGGTTTAGCTCTACCTGCAGGAAATCTGCTGTAAGTGTCGGGTATACTTTTACTGTCTCTGAAGTATAACTCATTTCTACAGCCACTGCATTGGAATAAGCAAAAGTGCCATCGGTATCGACTTGCTTCAGACGATAATAGGAAGTGCTACCAAAAGGTTTGTTGTCAGTGAAAGTATAGGTCGAAAGAACCTTGCTGTTACCTTTGCCGGCTACTCGTCCTATTTCTTCAAATAGTTTACCATCCCTGCTGCGCTCCACGGCAAAGTGATCGTTGTTGTCTTCTGAGGCCGTGCGCCAGTGCAACTCCACTGCTTTTTGTAGCTTCGTTGCGCTAAATTGCACCAACTCTACAGGCAGTATTCCCGGACCGGACGGGTTTACACTCCAGGCAAGACTAACATCATCAATGGCTAAGCCATGATCAGCTTCCGTTTCATCGTAATCTACCCACCGCAGCATGATGTAGTGCCCATTCGGAATAACAATGGGCAGCGAAGCAGTTAAAAAACGTTTGTTTTCCGGCAGGTTACCATCTAATGCTCCTCCGGATACTTTATACTTAGGGCTTCTGAACTCAAGTGCCGGCACTACAGTCCAGTTGGTGTTGGCAGGTGACAGGTTAAAGGAAGAAGGGTCATCACTGATAGCATAAGAAAATACTAGCTTGTGCTCAGGTGCAGTGCTATTAGAGACACGCCATTGCTCTCCAAAGAAACTGATATCAAGAGATGTTATGGAAGTACCAGCGTTATTTTGCAACAGCAGTCCATAAGCGAATTGCGCAGAAACTTTCAATCCTGAAGGTATAGAACTAATAGAGCCAAGAGCTCTGTCTGATGTGCCGGTACTACCGTAACTGTAAAGCCCCGATGTATTTGAACCTCCACTATTAGCTGTGATCGTGGAACTAGCTACTGTCCGTTTAACAGTCCAGCCCGGAAAATAGTACTGTCCGTCATCCCAAGTGCCTGTGCCTGAAGCGGGCAAGCCGTTAAAGTTCTGACTATACGTGGTGATAAATCTGCCCATACTTACCTGGGCTGTTGTGGACTCCGGGGAGGCTAAGAAAAACAAGGCTACTGCACCGCATGCCTTCAGTACGCGGGTAAAAATTCTCTTCATACGTTGACTTAAAGTTTACCTTTGACGATTGTACTTTTCTTCTACTAATCAGAAGAAATTTAAATGCTAACCACTTAGTTCTTTATTAAGTTCAAAACACTACCTACTTATAGCAATATTTTTATTAATGTTTAAACACAAACAATAGTACACCGCCTGTTGTACTATATTTCAGATTCTGAACGCTTAAGTAATAAACTAGAGAGGCTCGCATAAGTACTAACATATAAGCTTGGTGTAAGTCATTAAAGAGCTCATCAGCACGAAAAAATTCTTTTGGAAACTAATGAACATACACGCATGTTATTGTTTATATTTGCATGTACATACATTAGTTGTTTAGAAAAGCATAATTAACCATATGAGTCTTTTAAATCATTTGAACTGGCGCTACGCTACCAAGCGCATGACGGGCGAGAAGGTACCACAGGAGAAAGTAGATTATATTTTAGAGGCTACCCGCCTTTCCGCTTCCTCTATGGGCCTGCAGCCTTATACCATACTTGTGGTGGAAGATACAGAAGTGCGCAAGCAGATCCAGAAAGTGGCTTACAACCAGCCTCAGATTGTGGAGGCATCGCACCTGCTGATATTTGCGGCATGGGATAACGTAACCGAGGAGCAGGTAGACGAATACATGCGTAACATTGCCACTGTACGCAACATACCGGTTGAGTCGCTTGCAGACTTCAAAAACAGCTTGATGGGTTCTGTTGTGAGCCGTACGCAGGAGCAAAAGTATGAGTGGGCAGCCCGCCAGACTTACATTGCTTTAGGCACAGCACTAGCCGCTGCCGCTGAGCAAGGCGTGGACGCCACGCCAATGGAAGGCTTCGACCCGGCTGCGCTGGATGAGTTGCTGAACCTGAAAGAAAAAGGATTGCGCAGCGTTACCCTGCTTCCGCTTGGCTTCCGCCATGTAGAGGCTGACTTCTTAGCTAATGCTAAAAAAGTACGCCGCAACAAAGAGCAGCTTTTTGTGAAAGTTGATTAACTACCTGTTTTAGTTCGTTTTTCAGAGAAAAAGCCACCGTTTTTGGTGGCTTTTTTATTTTGCTTTTGGGAATAAATATTTACGTTGGAAAGTATAAACTTACTGCAGCATAGACGCAGTATAAGGATTTGACAACAGCTCTTCAAACGCTTTCCAGCGTTTCTGCGGATTGTTGTCTGTGCCGCCTTTTGCTTCGATATACTTCCGTACCAGCTCCTGCCCCAGGTTATAGTTGATCACATAGCTTCTGTAGCGATCCATGAAGCGCGTGCGCTGCAGGGCCTTGTCTTTCTCATAGAAGTTATACTTTACCAGATACTCCGCCGCCTCATCGCGGCTGATTTTGCCATCTAAGTACAATCGTGCTGCTTCGTTTCCTGCAAAATTCAGTTTCCCGATCAGGGCAAGTATGGCGTAGTAGCGATCAGCCTCTGCAGGGTTCAGGCCAGCTAATGGGAATAGTATCCGCTTCTCAAACGCAAGTCGTTCATTTGCCGGAAAGGCTACCTCTATGCCGTAGTTGGCGCTCCCCTCGGCAATCAGCGACTGCGGGCTGAAGAGCGGGTAAATGGAGAATTCCTTCCAGCCTTTTTCATTTACCAGGTGCTGCTCCAGCAACGCATTGAACACATGGTGGCCTGGATATCCTTCGTGGCAGGCCAGGTCAATGGCGCGCTCAATGTTGATCGGGAAGTCGGTGTTGATCTGAATTAAACTATAGCCGTTGCCTTTAAAGTAATTGTAGCCCGACCACGGCTTGTCTGTTACATACTCTATCCTGAAGTTCTCGTTTGCAGGCAGTTTGTAGTGTGCTTTGGTTCTTTTGCGGGCTTCGGCAATGGCCGCCTGAAATACCGTGTCTAACTTCTCCTTTGGTATAACAAACCTGTTTTTGTAAGTACTCCAGCGCTCGGCTATACTTCCTTTGCCCGGCAATTCTTTGTCAATGGCATTCAGCAACGAGTCGAAGTAAGTTAGCTCGTAATGCGGTGGTTTGGCGTCATAGAGCAGTTGAGCTTCTTCATCAAAAGGCAGCTTTTTGCCCTGCATCATTTCTACCTTGGTAATGGCAGCTGTTACCTGCTTCTGGAACATGGCCAGCCGCCGCTTCTCATCTTCGGGCAAGCTCTCCGTGTTCTGCGCCTGCAACTGTTCTCTTATCGTCCTGAACTCTTTCAGGAACTCATCTGCCGGAAGTGAATCTGTAGCAGGAGCTGCGGTTGGCTTCCATTCCTCAGGACCGTAGTAAGCGTCTACAATGTCGCTGTCGTACTGGCCCAGTCTGAGCAGCGTTTTCACGTAACGTTCCGCCAGTTGATCCATGGTGGCTACCTCGGCTTTTTGAGTATCGTTTTTGGTAGAAGTGCAGGCCCAGCAGGCAACCACTAGCAGTAAGATGAGGATTTTCTTCATACAGGTAAGTATAGTTCAGATGTATTTGCCAGTAATACAAAGACCTCACAGTGTTTACAAAACCTGTGAGTGTCTGTGCCAGCGGCCTTTGTTTCGTAGCAACTTAGACACTCACAGGTCTGGAAGACGCTGTGAGGTCTTTTCTGCCATTTTATACTTCTATCTCCCCGGTTAAGTATGTTACGGCTTTGCCAGTGATATTCACCCGTTCGCCCAGGTACTCGCAGGTCAGGTTGCCTTGTCGCGCTGATAGCTGCTTTGCTGTAAGCTTCTTCTTGCCCAGCCGTTCGCTCCAGTAGGGTGTCAGCGTGGTGTGTGCCGAGCCGGTAACCGGGTCTTCCGTTATGCCTACCTGCGGGCAGAAAAACCGCGACACGAAATCGACCTCTTTGCCAGGCGCAGACACAATGATACCTCTGGCAGGTACCGAGTTCACCAGGTTAATATCCGGGTTGAAGCCCGCCACCTCTTCCTCAGACTGGAAAACAAGCAGGTAATCGGTTTTGCCTTTGTAGGTTTCCTGCGGCGCTTTGCCAAAGGCGGTGATCAGCGCTTCCGGCGTTGCGGCCGTTTCAAGTACATCCGTCGGGAAGTCAAGCGTCAGCTCCTCTCCGGCGTGCGCTACTTGCAGCAAGCCGCTGCGGCGGGAGTGTAGCTTCAGCGGGTTTGTGGGATGGTTGTAGTAGCGGAACAGCACATAAGCGGCAGCCAGCGTAGCATGTCCGCACAGGTCTACCTCTACGGTTGGCGTAAACCACCGGATCTCGTAATCTTCACCGGTTTTCACCACAAAAGCAGTTTCGGCCAGATTGTTTTCGTTGCCGATCTTCTGCATCAGCTCATCGCTCAGCCATTCGTCGAGCACACAAACAGCGGCAGGGTTACCACCAAATACTTTATCGGTGAAGGCATCTACCTGGTATAGTTTGATTCTTTTCAAGGTTCGTAGCGTTTTTGGTTATTTATTTCAGAGTGGGCATACTTTATACTTTTGCCTGCCCTGGCGCAGCTGTGAAAGTAACAAAAAAGGTGAATTGTTGGCGGAACAATTCACCTTTTCAGGATTGCTTTTTTAACACAATCCGGCTAGCGGTGCCGTAGTACCTGTAATAAATAAACTATCACCAAGCAGTAAACCATGAAAGACCCCGACGTAACCCCGCTCCTCCTCCAGCCAAAGGGCAACATTCCAAACAACCCAACCCTGCCCCTGCTCCTCTACCGGCAGGTATTCCCTGATGAACTTGACCTGGAGGCACAGTTTAAGGAAGCCTTCCGCAAAAACAACTGGGGCGGCAGCTGGACCAACGGCGTGTTCGGCTACCACCACTACCACAGCAATGCGCACGAGGTATTGGGCGTACTTGCAGGCGCAGCTACAATCCAGTTCGGTGGATCTGGTGGTGAAGAGATCGAGGTAAAAGCAGGTGATATGGTGGTGCTGCCGGCAGGTACCGGCCATTGCCGCCAAAGAGCCTCTCCGGATTTTAAAGTTGTTGGCGCTTACCCGAAGGGGCAGGAACGCTACGACATCTGCACCGAAGCGGATGACATGACAGAGAAAATGGAAAACATCAGGCAGGTGTCTTTACCGGAAGCAGATCCGGTTAATGGTGAAAACGGACTGTTGGTACAGCACTGGAAAACAAATCAGGTATAAGAAAACCATACCGGTAAGCTGCTGTTGTTACTGTATTAAGATATTGCCTGTAAGGAAGTATAAAGCCAGAAAGCTATATTTGTACTGCTCCCCTCGTTGGAGCACCTGGAAAACAACATCAATGTAAAAACTATGACCAAAACCACTAACCTGCTTTCTATGCTTGCCTTCGGGTTGCTGAGCCTGCAGGGCTGCACCAGTTCTACTTCCAGTTCGTCTGCAAATGCCAGTTCTGCTAACAACAGCACAGATACTGCTACTGCTACTGCCACAGCATCAATCGGGCAGACTGCTGCCCTGGACGACAAGCATAAAAATGCCCGTACGGCTTATGCCAATTATTGCTCCGGCTGCCACGGCGAGAAACTGGAAGCCTTTACCGACCGCCAGTGGAAACACGGCAATACAGACGAGGCACTTTTCCAGGCCATCAAGGTGGGATATCCGAACGAGGGCATGCCTGCCTTCGACGAGGCCTTTACCGATGAGGAAATAAAAGGACTGGTGAGCTACATACAGGAAGGCATCCAGAATGTGCAGGCTTATACGTTTAACAAAGAAGAAGCCATGCCGGCTGTTCATACTTCGGAGAAAATGAGCTTTAAACTGGACACTGTCGTAACCGGCCTGGAATCTCCCTGGGGCATGGCGTTCCTGCCAAACGGCGACATGCTCATCACAGACCGCAACGGATCTTTTTACCGCCACACCAAAGGCAAAGCGCTGCAGAAAATAGAGGGTGCCCCACAGGTGCTGGTTCAGGGCCAGGGCGGTTTGCTGGACGTAGCATTGCATCCTGACTTTGCCAAAAACAACCTGGTGTACCTCTCCTACTCTGCACAGAAAGAGGAAGGTGGCAACATCCTTTCTACCACAGCCGTGATGCGCGCCAAACTGGAAGGCAACAAGCTTACTAACCAGAAGGTTATTTTTGAAGCGCAACCCTGGTCCAGAACCCGCCATCACTACGGTTCCCGGTTGGTGTTTGGCAAGGATAACTATTTGTACCTATCAGTAGGCGACCGCGGCAACCATCATGAGAATGCGCAAAACCTGGAGCGCTTTCCGGGCAAAGTACACCGCATCAAAGACGACGGAAGTATACCTTCGGATAATCCTTATGTGAACCAGCAAGGCGCCGTAGGTTCCATTTATACCTATGGCAACCGCAACATACAAGGCATGACCATGCACCCGAAGACCGGCCAAATCTGGTCGAATGAGCACGGCCCGAAAGGTGGCGACGAAATCAACATCATCGAAAAAGGCAAGAACTATGGCTGGCCGGTTATCTCTTACGGCATCAACTACAACGGCACCGTGCTAACGGAGCTGACAAAGAAAGAAGGAATGGAACAGCCGCTGCATTATTGGGTGCCTTCGATTGGCCCTTCTGGCATGGCTTTCGTTTACGGCGACCGCTACAAAGCCTGGGAAGGCGACCTGCTGGTGGGCTCGCTGCGTTTCCAGTTTCTGAGCCGCCTGAAAATGGATGGCAATAAAGTGGTAAGCGAAGAAAAACTGCTCAAAAACATCGGCCGCGTACGTGACGTGCGCATGGCACCTGATGGGCACATTTACATCTCTGTGGAAACACCGGGCATAATTTACCGCCTCGTGCCGACCAAGTAAGACATATACTTTAAACAGAAAAAGCCGCAGGTATACCTGCGGCTTTTTCTGTTTGATTCTTCAGTGGTTATTCTTTGATTAGCAATCGTTACCTCAGGTCCGAATATAATCGCCAAAGCTTGAAGAGAGTTCATCATAAGCGGCAAACACGTCGGCCGGAATGTCTACTGCCACAATAAAGTTTTTGCCGTTTGGACCATAGCCATTTTTATCGTTTCGCAGCCGCGGCACTTCTCCCATCACCAGCTACAGAAACCGCGCTATACTACAGAATTCAGCATGTGCGCTGTTGGCAAACACAAGGTTCTGATTTTCTAATTTCAGGAGTGGTACAAAAGCGGCGTAGCTGATAAACTGCACCTGAGAGTGCTTTTGCCATACTTTCCCGAAGGATGCCTGCGACCGCCGCTGCAATACAGGGTCTTGCATCAGGAGTATACTCTGAGGCACCTTCTGCAACTTCTCCAGCACTTTACCAGCCTCCACGGCATTGCCCCCGCAGTTCGTGGACCTGTTCTCCAGCATGATCTCAGATTCCGGAATACCCCAATACTTTACCAGTACATCTTTCAGGATATCGGCTTCGGGCCTATCGGTTACATCTAGGGTATGGTACCTTTCGTGCTGTTTTACATTGGCTGCCAGGTAATGTGTGGAGTGCCCGATTCCGCCGCAGATCATCAGGTCTTTTGCCAACCCGTTTATATAGGCAAGAGCAGCTTGTTCCGCTACATACAGGCTGCTGTTCCCGAGCAGGATCAAGAGATCAACCTGTTCTAAACCATACTTTTCAACCAACGCTGCCCGTGTCAGGCTTTCGACATCTCTTTTTGCCAGAAAACTGATAATGGTATTGAACAACAACACCTGGCGTGTATTAGGCTGCATTGCGTAAGTACTTAACTGTGTTCAGATACAGGGATTTCATTAACCTATCCCCTTTCCAAAATAAAGCACCCAATCTTTTCCGGGTGATCCTGTACCAGGTCGTTGCTGTTTTGCCTGCGTAGCATCCAGACGATCAGCAGGTCGCCGGCCGCTGCAAAAGTGAAGAAAAGTCCGAATAGCCACCACCCAAAATTACCCAGAACGATTCCGTATACAGCAGGCAGCAAACCAAGTATAAACCCGGGCATCAGCCCGCCCAGCAGATAATGTTTGAGCCGCAACGGTTCTTTGCAGTGGCAGTAGGGTGTTAATATCTTCCAATAAATACCGAACGAAATGGAGCTGAACCCACGCTTGCAGAACACAGCCCAGGTAACGCCATGCAGCAGCTCGTGCACCACGGCTCCCACGCCTATAATGAGAAACATCAGGAACGGGAAGTACAGCAGGTTTGCCTCATAAGTCCTGGCAAAAGCTTTCAGGTTAGCAATGGTAAACTGCCCGTGCCAGAGCAAAAGGTAAGGCAGCGCGTACAGCAAAAGTATGGGCAGCATAAACGCCAGCGCACGCACATTCGCCTGTGCAGCTGTCAGGGTAATTTCTCTGTTGTTTTGATGATCCATCTGCTCCTGTTGTGAAGCTAAGTTAACAGCTTTCTGATTCTGAAGGCATCTGTTCCAGGTAAAAATCCGGCCTGTCTCTATTGGTGAATTCCGGTAACGTTCCCCTGCAGAAGTATATTTACGTTTACGCCTGCAAGCTGTGCCAAGTGTTTTTTAGCAAAACACTGTACACGCCTGTGCTCGCAATAAAAGTTTGCAGATACATTTTCCTGATCTATTTCAGTTCCCGGTACTCATCAGGAATACCCTGAAGAACGACATACACTGACAAGTCGCGTGCAGGCTATACTTCTTTGAAGTATAAATAAACTATATTTGCTTTGGCTGCCACACCGGCAGTTACCTTAACCTAAGCAAACAAGCTGTGGCAAACGTACTGGCAACCAACGGCCTTTCCAAGAAGTATGGCGCTCTGCAGGCTCTCGACAAGCTGTCCATCAACATTGAGCAGGGCAGCATTTATGGTTTACTCGGGCCTAATGGTTCGGGCAAAACCACTACGCTGGGGCTTGTGCTCGACGTGCTTCATCCTACCTCCGGCAGTTTTACCTGGTTTGGTGAGGCTACAGGCAAGGAGACAAAACGCCGCATTGGCGCCCTGCTCGAAACGCCCAACTTCTACCCTTACCTGACAGCCAAGCGCAACCTGCAGGTTGTTGCAGATATCAAAGGCACCAACCACCGCGAAATACCACGCGTGCTGCACCTGGTTGGCCTGGAAAGCCGCCAGCATACTACGTTCAAAGGTTTTTCGCTGGGAATGAAACAGCGCCTGGCACTGGCAGCCACACTGCTGGGCAACCCCGAAGTTCTGGTGCTGGATGAACCCACCAACGGCCTTGACCCGGAAGGTATAGCCGAGGTGCGGGAGCTTATACTTCGGATTGGCGGAGAAGGCAAAACCATTATACTTGCCAGCCACCTGCTCGATGAAGTAGAGAAAGTATGCACACACGTGGCCGTGCTGCGCAGTGGCCACCTGAAAGCAGAAGGGCCGGTAAGTGCCATCCTCTCGGCCAAAGACCAGGTAGTAATAACTGCTCCCGACCAGCAGAGAGCTTTAACAGTATTGCAGCAGTTGCCTTTTGTGGAGAGTGTGCGATCCGAGAAAAGCGCCATTGCCCTTACCCTGCATGATGGCTACAACAGCACCGACGTAAACAGAGCCATGTTTGAGGAAGGCATTACCTTATCGCAGTTGCTGGTACGCCGCAAAAGCCTGGAAGCACAGTTCCTGGAGATCATTAAAACAGAATCCTGATGAATTTACTCCGTATAGAGTTCCTGAAAATATTCCCTTACCGCACGTTTTGGGTCATACTTGGCATTTACGTGCTGCTTATGATCCTGCTGGTGTATGCCAGCAGCAATATCGTGATCAACGGCGAATCGCTGGGGCCGGCTACGTACCAGTTTCCGGGCATCTGGTCGCGGCTGACCTACATTGCCAGCTTCTTTAACCTGCTGCTGGGCATCCTGATGATTGTGCTGGTAACAGACGAGTATAGCTTCCGAACGATGCGCCAGCAGGTAATTGACGGGCTATCGCGCCTTGACCTGGTGCTGGCCAAGTTTTATGTAGTACTGGCCGTAGCCGTAGTGGCGACGCTCTTCCTGCTCCTGCTGGGTTTATACTTTGGCCTGCTTTACAGCTCCGACAAAAGCACTTCGTCCATGTTCAGCCAGATAGATTTCCTGTCGTACTACTTTGTGCAGGCGGTAGCTTATATGGCGCTGGCCATGTTCTTTGCCTTCCTGATCCGGAAAAGTGGTCTTTCCATCATCGCCTTTCTTGCTTATGCCAAAATTGTAGAGCCGATCATCCACTTCAACCTGGACGACCAATGGGATAAGTATATGCCGATGAAAGTACTTTCCAGCCTGACGCCTATGCCAGGCCAGGAACTGCTCGACCAGCTAACGTCACCCACCGAGCTGCTTGCACCTCAATGGGCCACGCTGCCGGCGCTCTGCTACATTGGTCTGTTTCTTGGTCTCTCGTACGTAATACTACGGCTCCGCGACTTGTAGCCAAACTATGGCAGGGAATTATAAAAGTTGATGATGGCAATCATATGGTGAGGCTGATCGTAATCCAGTTTGTTCATCTTAATAAAGGACTTTACCTGGTCCCATTTTTTGCCGAACAGTTGCTGCAGGTCCCTGCGCACGTTGCGCAGTTGTCTGATATCACCATTGGGAAGTAACACAAAGTATACCTCCTTCACTTGCATCACCCAGTTGCTTCCTGCCGGGTAGCCATAGGGGTAGTAGCCGCTGTAACCAGGGTTGAGGCCGGTGCGGGAAACATCCTGCTGTACATATTCCTCCCGCATGATCAGGGTGAGTTTGCCTTCGTTTAGCTGCTCAAAGAAAGTTGGTTTTTTAAAGTCGCTGTACTCTTTGCCCAGGTTCCAGTCATAAGCCCGGAAAAGCTTGTTCGGTCCCCCTTCAAAATCACTTGCAGTAAAGTACACTACATTTACAGGAGAGAACGTACTTATAGCCCCGTCCGGCTGCCGGACCTGTACTACCTCCTCATTCTGGTGGTAAGAAAGCGCTCCTGTCATGGTTTCGCCCGTGGTGAGAACAACTTCTCCGGTGGGCCACTCTTGTACATCAATAGTAGGTCTGGTCTGACTCTGACCAAGGATTGGGTAGCACAACAGGGCTACAAATAGTGTAAGCCACTGCGGTTGCCAGGTAAAACTGCGATGCATAAGCTTTTGGGTAAAAAGTATAATCCATCATCCAACCACATCAAAATAAATTACCATACACGGTATACAGTTAGTGCAAAAGCTTCATTTATAGAACGTTACATACTTACACCAGAGTATACATTAACAAATATAAAATATGGATAAATAAAGGAAACTCTGCTTCTCCACTAAAAATAAATGCACCTTCACCCTCAAGGCTAAATACCTCTTAATCAGAGGCAGGTATGACCAGCATTCGGAGCCGCTGAAACAAACTAGCAGGCCATAAAAAAGCCTGAGCCTGTATTCACCAGGGAATACAGGCTCAGGTCATTAAAGTATGAGTATCGTTACTAGCGCAGTGTTGCGCTCTTCAGGATCTCATGTCCCAGTTTATCGCGTTTGGTAGCGAGGTATTTCTGGTTGTGCTCGTTTGGTGCGATCTCGATCGGCAGGTTTTCCACTACCTCTAACCCATAGCCGATCAGGCCGGTCCGTTTTTTCGGGTTGTTGGAGATAAGCTTCATTTTAGACACGCCCAGGTCGCGCAAAATCTGAGCTCCTACGCCGTAGTCGCGCTCGTCCATGCCGAACCCTAGTTCCAGGTTCGCCTCCACCGTATCCAGCCCCTGCTCCTGCAGTTTATAGGCCTTCAGTTTGTTGATCAGGCCAATACCACGGCCTTCCTGGTTCATGTACACGATCACTCCTTTACCGGCGCGCTCGATCATACGCATGGCCTCGTGCAGTTGCGGACCGCAGTCGCAACGGCAGGAGCCAAAGATATCACCTGTCACACAGGAAGAGTGTACGCGCACCATTACCGGCTCATTTTCTTCCCAGGTACCTTTTACCAAGGCCAGGTGCTTGGCACCGTTGCTGCGCTGCGTAAAAGCATACAGGTCAAAATCGCCGTAATCGGTTGGCAGCTGCACGGCAATTTCGCGCTCTATAAGGCTTTCCTGCTGCAGGCGGTAAACGATCAGATCGCGGATAGAGATCAGTTTCAGGTTAAAACGCTCTGCCACTTTCACCAAGTCAGGCAGGCGGGCCATGGTTCCGTCTTCGTTCATGATCTCCACCAACACTCCCGACGGGTATAAACCTGCCAGGCGTGCCAGATCAGCGGTTGCCTCGGTATGGCCCGGACGGCGCAGCACACCTTCTTTTTTTGCCCGCAGCGGGAAGATGTGCCCCGGCTTGCCCAGCGAATGCGGATCCGTGCTTGGGTCTACAAGCGCCTGTATGGTTTTGGCTCTGTCGGAGGCCGAGATACCGGTGGTGCAGCCATGCCCGATCAAGTCTACAGACACCGTAAAAGGTGTGGCATGCAATGCTGTGTTGCGGCCTACCATCAGTTCCAGCCCTAGTTCTTCGCAGCGTTCCTCAGGAAGTGAGCAGCAAATAAGGCCACGCCCGTGGGTAGCCATAAAGTTGATAATTTCTGGTGTTACACGCTCAGAGGCGCAGATAAAATCACCTTCGTTTTCGCGGTCATCGTCATCCACCACGATTACAATTTTGCCCTGCCGGATATCTTCGATGGCGTCTTCTATGGTATCGAAAGGTCTAAGCGCTTCCGTCTCCTTACTTTCCATGTGCTATTACTTATACCTGCTTGGTGCGCGTGGCATCCTGCAGGTGTTGTCTATACTATTAAAATGCTAGGCAAAGGTAAAAAGTTTATCCTGCATTGCCGTTATAAATCATAACACATTAAAAACGGGAATAGTTGAAAGTACGCCAGCGCTTGTTGCAATTGCAGTTAGAGCGCTAAGGCCTGGTTTATACGTAGCTGTACAGATTACCCTTCAATCTCCTCAAAATCGGCAGTGCGAGGCAATTGGGCAAAATGCTCTGCCAGGTCTTCCGGCAACACGGCCAGC
Source organism: Pontibacter ruber (assembly GCF_023630205.1). Classification (GTDB taxonomy): domain Bacteria; phylum Bacteroidota; class Bacteroidia; order Cytophagales; family Hymenobacteraceae; genus Pontibacter; species Pontibacter ruber. The sequence continues at coordinate 84,349 of NZ_JALPRR010000001.1, forward strand.
TTTCTTTTCAGGGTGTCTATCCAGGCGCCTTCTACCAAAATGACTGCAGCTTTTACGCCATCTTCCTTGAATAGCTCGTGGCGGATGGCCCACCTGGAGCCGTCTTTCTGGCTTTTGGTAAGCGCTGTAGTTACGCTCAGGTGTTCGTTTATGCCTACCTCGCGCAGGTAGGAGGTTTCTTCTTTAAATAAAATCGGGCCGATGTGCAGCCGTTGAAACGTTTTCAGGTCCAGGCCCAGTTCGGCCAGTGCCTCGATACGGGCTTGTGCGGCAAAATCGGCGTAGGCAGAGTGGCGCATGTGCATGTTGGCATCCAGGTGCGACCACATCACTTTGCCTTTGTAAGTATGGCTCATGGTTATCTTCTTTGGTTTTGAGGCTAACGGAGTGGCTAGCTTATACTTTTTGGCAAAGATAAACCGCCAGTTTGTAACACAGGCTGCTTTTTGTTTTTGTAGCGGATATTGTGCTAAAGTATAGCTCTATGTTTATACTTTAATGCTTACATTTACAGCACAATAGCCATATTTCAACTTTTGCCTTTTAGCCTATGAGGATAATTCTACCCTTCGCCACCATTCTATTTTTCTATTTTTTCGGTTTTATCATGTGTAATGCCCAGATACCTCGCTTTGAGCTGGCAGCAAAAGTTGGTGTACAGGTAAATGCGCCGGAAGATGTAGCCGTAGACTCGCAGGGAAACATTTATTACGCCTCGACCTCCGGCCCGGTAGTAAAATTCAGGTACCATGAGAACTTAGGAATAGAAGATCATACTTATCAGCCAGAAGGGCTTTTTTCAGAATCGGAGGAGTTTGGCCAGTATGATATTGCCCTTGACCGGTATGACAATTTATATGCGGTTAGTTTCACTTATGCCCGGGTGGCCAAGTATGACCCCGCAGGAAAACTGGTATTGGTGTTTGGTTCTGAAGGCGAAGGCCCGGGCCAGTTTAAAAATCCGGAAGGAATTGCTGTTAACTCCAAAGAGGAAATTTATGTGGCCGATACGGGCAACAAACGCATCCAGAAGTTCGACAGCAAAGGCAAATTGCTCCAGATCATCCCGCTGGACCCAACCACCGGCAATTATTTTGAAGCTCCGCTGAGCATCGACTTTGATCGTGAAGACAACCTCTACCTGCTGCACACTCCTGAGAAAGAAGTTGTTAAATATTCCCCTTCCGGAGAACGCCTGTTAAAGTTTGGTAAGGATACAAATGACACGCTGAGCATGAAGCACCCCTGGAAGCTGGCAGTTGACAAAGTCACTGGCCAGGTATGTATCACGGATATACTCACCTGGGGCTATTATGTCTATAGCGCAGAAGGAGAACTCTTACGGGTTATGTCACATAAATCCGGAATTCCCAGCCTGTCAGGCTCCAAGTATAGCATAGCTGTTATGCCTGACGGAGAAAGCATTGTTATTGCCGATAAAAGGGAGGAAGGCAACAGCCAGATTACCATGTATTCAAAGCTAGGAGGTGAAGGCCTCTATGAGTGGGGTAGCATGTGGCAAAATATGGATCTGACGCTGGACCAGGAAGGCAATGTTTACCTGCTGGATTTTGTCGGGAAGATCAACAAATTCAATGCGCAAAACGAGTATGTTAAAACATTAGGAGACAAAGGTATTGATACTTTTATACCAGCTCCCAGGGCCATTACAACAGATATTTTCAACAACATCTACGCGCTTAGCAACCCATACTTCAGCAAACAACCCTCTTCTGTATACAAGCTAAGCCCTGAAGGCAACATCCTGAAAAAGTATACTGACTTTGGTTCTACGGGCAATAACCACAAGCTTACAGACCTGGCTGTGGACGCAAGCGGCAACATCTATGTAACAGATTATACAGGCGGGCTGGTGCATAAAATAAGTCCCGATGGAAAGTATAGCGGTACTGTAGGAGCACCAGGTAAAGGAACGGGTAAAGTGTGGTTGCCTATGGCTGTTGCTGTAGACAGACTGGGTATAGTTCATGTGCTGGATTATAACGGCGGGCGGGTGCAGCAGTTTGACCTGCAAGGCAATTCCATCCGCCAGTTTGGGGGCTGGACCGAGCTGGACAGCGTGATAATGGAAGACAGCGACATGGCGCTGGATGGCCAGGGAAACGTTTATGTTGCCTCCAACACACACCGAAGCCGCTTTTGGATCTTTGATTCGGATGGTGATTTCCTACACGAAGAAATGGACCGGAAAATAAACCACCTTGCTGTAGACCAACTGGGCTACCGCCTGGTGATTGACGATTATCAGGCAGACGGCTACACCCTGTACACGGCCAGCACCTTCAATACCCCGAACGGCATCATCAAAGGCCTGGTGTTCGACGATGCAAACCAGAACTGCAAGTATGACATTGGTGAGCGTACACTTCCGGGCGTTGTGGTGATGGCTAACCCGGGTCCGCACTATGCTATAACCGAGAAAGACGGAGGCTATACCTTAAGCGTTACCCCCGGTGATTATACGTTGCATACCATTTCCCCTGCTCAGAAAGGCCGCACAATCACCCCTACCTGCCCGTCGGCTGAGCAAGGCTATCCGGTAAAAGTATCGGACACTAATAGGTTTTTGAATAATGTGGATTTTGCTAACAAGGTATTCTCCCCTCCTTACCTCTCCGTCAGCGTCTCCTCAGACCGTCGGCGCCGTTGCTTTGAGAGCGTGACTAAAGTAACCTACACCAACTCCGGCTTTGCCCCAGCCAGCAACGCCAAAGTATACCTGCAGCTGCCTAAAGAGGTGGAATTACTTTCAGCAGATAAAGCTTACACCCGCCTGCCGAACGGTACCTATGTGTTTGACGTGGGCACGGTAGCTGCTGGGCAATCCGGCACCATAACTATCCAGGACAAAGTGACCTGCGGCGATGAAAGCGTCCGCGGCCGCACCGTGTGCACAAAAGCTTGGATCACCCCAGCCAACAACAGCACCGCAGGCCCGGTAGCCACTGTAACCGGTAAGTGCAACCCCGAAAACGGCATGGTGCGCTTCGTTGTCCGCAACACCGGCACTACTGCTATGGAAACGGGCAAGCAGTTCCGCGTGTACCTGGACGGGCAGCTTACTACTATCGAGAACTATAAACTGGCCTCTGGCGACAGCCTCGTGCTCTGGATACCTGCTGGCGGCAGAACAGCCCGCATGGAAGCAGATCAGCCGGAAAGCAACGGCGACAACACCCTGGCCAGTGCCACCGTGGAAGCCTGCACGGCTGGAGGAGGTTCCGCTACTGTCAGCACCGGTTTTGTAAACGCACTGCCCCCGGATGACGAAGAAGCTGAAGTAGCTGAAGAATGCCTCCCGATCATCGACTCGTTTGACCCGAATGACAAGTTGGTAACACCAACTGGCAGAACAGAAGAAAATTATACCCCAACCGGTGTTGCCCTCAAGTATAAGATCCGCTTCCAGAACACGGGCACCGATGTAGCGTACCGGGTAGTGGTAGTGGACACCCTCTCGGAGCACCTGGATCTGAGCACGTTGGAACTAGGCGCTGCCTCGCACACCGCTCGCTTCGAAGTGAGCGGCAAAGGGCGTCCGGTGCTTACCTGGACATTCGACAATATCATGCTACCCGACAGTACCACCAACGAACCCGGCAGCCACGGCTACATCCAGTTCAGCATCAAGCCGAAAGCAGACCTGCCAGAAAAGACAGCCGTAGAAAATTTTGCCGATATCTTCTTCGACTACAACTCGCCGGTGCGCACCAACATCACTACGAACCGCATCTACGACATGCCGCCGGTGATAAACGAGAACCTGCGGCTGGATCCGGAGCAGATCATTGCCACACCAGGTATAGATAACTTTGCGCCTGCCGCCGGCAAGTATGGCACCGAAGTGATACTTACAGGCAAGAAGTTTTCGGCAACAGCTACCAACAACAAAGTATACTTTAATGGTGTACCGGCAACGGTAGTAAGCGCCACTGAAACCGAGCTGAAAGTGCTGGTGCCAACCACCTCCGCTACAGGCACGATCAAAATTGAGACGCCCGATGGCGCTGCAAATACTACTGAAGCCTTTAAAGTATACCAGCCACCCGTAATCAGCAGCTTTACTCCTGCAGAAGGTATTGTTGGTGCCGAGGTTACACTTACCGGCCTGCACCTGAATCCGGAGCTGATCCAAAGTATAAAACTGGGCTCTCTTGCCTGCGACATCATTAGCCATACCAGCAATTCACTGGTTGTAAGAATTCCGGCACAGGCTGCAAGTTCTAAATTTGTGATCGAGACCAAAGGCGGAGAGGCCACCAGTGCCGCTACCTATGTGGTGTGGCACCAACCTGCCATCAGCAGCCTGAGCAAACAGACCGACATTGTGGGCGCTACTCTAAGTATAACCGGTCAAAATTTTGCCCCTACTGTAGAGCGCAACAAGGTATGGTTCGGGCAAACGCAGGCACAGGTTCTTAAGGCAACTTCGGAGCAACTGACCGTGAAAGTGCCACAGGGTGCTCAGTCTGGTAATGTCATAGTGGAAACGCCGGGCGGTAAAGCAAATAGTACTACGTATTTTGAAGTAATACCTGGTCCGGTCTTTACGGCGATGTCGCCAGCCAAAGGTAGCGTAGGCACAGATGTAGAAATCATGGGGGAGCACTTCGGTACGCTGGGTGTACAGGATGAGATCACGTTCAATGGGGAGAGGGCTATTGTGCTGGACGCCTCAGAAACAAAGTATAAAGTACGTGTTCCGCGCGGTGCCACCACCGGTAAAGTACAGATAAAGGGCATTGGAGGTGTTGCGTTAAGTACTACAGACTTTGTAGTAGAGGACCTTACTCCTGCTCAAGCCATCGAAGTATACCCAAACCCAACAACCGGCAAATTCACCATCGGCCTGCTGCACGCTGATTTTGATATAGAGTCTGTGCAGGTTTACAATGCCGTAGGTAAGCTGTTGCAAACAACCACAGTTACCAGACCCCGCCCTGAAAAGCTGGAGATGAACTTCGAACTGGCAAGGGCAGGTATGTATATGTTACACATCAAAACGGATAGAGGAGTGGTGGTTAAAAAGGTGACGGTACTATAAAAGGATAGTACCTGCAATTGCGAGCTGAGCGAGAAATCTGTTTCAGTTTTATAGCTGGCAAGCCTTTGCTTTGTAGCTTATAGTATTGCTCAGTCTTGCTTGCCTATACTTTCATTTTATACTTTGGTGCGCTCAGGGCCGCGGGGCCTCGTCCTCGGGCATCGCGCTGTCTATTGAAGCTGCCATCGCTGCGCTGCAGGCTGCCCTTACGGGCACCGCAACAATAGGAGGCGCTCAACCCAAGGACTGGAAACGATACTGCTTCGTAAGCTCCTATGCAACTGGAACCTCTTGTACGGACAGGTCGCGACCTGTCCGCGCTATACCTGCGGCTATGAAACTTATACCTCAAGTATAGCTGTAACAGTATTCCCCTCCTTAGACAAGGAGGGGTTAGGGGTGGTTGGATAAAGGCAGCGATGAAAGTTTTATCCCAAGTATAGCTAAAGGCCAAATCCCCTCCTTTGGAGAGGCGCAGGGATGGGTTTATCCGTTTACCACATCCGATCTTCCCCACCATCGAAATGACAAAAGAAAAGCGAAGTCAGACTGTCTTAACTGAATATAGATACCTCCTCTTAAAGCCAAGGCAAAGTTGAAAGTGGGTTTGCTTAACACCAGCAGAAACGGTGGTAGCAAAAGTTACCGAAACACTACAATCCCCAACATATCCCCCATCTGCTTGTGGAGTTTCTTCAGGGTCATCACGTAGGTGATCTGGTTGACCTGCTCCTGCGGATCCGTAACGAGCTTTAATTTACCGGCCTCCACATTTATTACACCTTCCAGGTAGCGGAATTTCAGGCGCAGCACAGCGCGCTCGGTACCATATGGAAGCAGATCCGATTCGTGGGGTACGTAGATCTGGTGCGTGGCCCAGTTAGGGCTCAGTTCGTATGGGTCAGACAGCAGGTTGGTAGATTCTGTGCGTATTTCGTTGTCCGGGTAATTGATAAAGTCGTCTGCAACAGGCAAAATGCCCCGGTTAAGCTTATCCTTTGCCAGTTCTACCAGGCGTCGGTAAACAGGTGTCCGGAACTCGATATCCTCTAACTGCTCTAGTATGTATTGGCTGGTTGTAACACCATCGTCCAGCAACTTGTCGGGGTAGCTCAGGAGCATGCGCACGATCTCGCGTTCGTAGCGTTTCAGCTCATCTGTTTCCGAACCGCCCTGTTCATACTCTTCCGCCTCAGCGGCCAGTGCAGCCTGTTCGTAGTCGAAATAGTCGTCAGCAGGGTTACCGGTTTTAGGTTGCTGTTGCTGCTGGCGCCCCTGCAATTGCATTTTGTTATACTCCGAAATGAGCAATTGCTCATCGATATCGAAGATAAGACTGCAGCTGCGGAAGAACACCGTCCGCTTAATCGGATCCGGGATTTTGGCGATAGACGTAACGATCTCACGGATCGCTTCGGCCTTCTTTACCGGGTTGCCCTTTGCCTCTTCGGCGTACAGGCTGGTTTTAAACGATATAAAGTCCTGCGCATGTTCCTGTATGTAGGCTTTGAAAGCGGCATCGCCTACTTTCTGTATGTAGGAGTCCGGGTCTTCGCCCTGTGGGAAAGTCACCACATTCACGTTTAGGCCATTCTCCAGAATCAGGTCGATACCGCGCAACGAGGCTTTTATACCTGCTGCGTCGCCATCGTATAGTACGGTTATATTCTGGGTATAACGCGAAATTAATTTGATCTGCCCTTCGGTGAGCGAAGTACCGGACGAGGCCACCACGTTCTCGATACCTCCCTGGTGCAGCGAAAGCACGTCCAGATAGCCTTCCACCATGTAGCACATGTCCTGCATGCGAATGGCCTGCTTCGCCTGAAACAAACCGTACAGCACATTGCTCTTGTGGTAAATGTCCGACTCCGGAGAGTTGAGGTATTTCGGGCTTTTCTTGTCGTTGGATTTGAGGGTACGAGCACCAAAGCCCACCACGCGCCCCGACACATTGTGTATCGGAAACATGACCCTGCCCCGGAAGCGGTCATACTTCTTGCCGTCTTCTTTCAGGATGGTAAGGCCGGTTGCCTCCAAGAAGCGCTGCTGATACCCTGCTTTTAAGGCAGCGTCGGTCAGGTCAGACCACGCATCCAGGCTGTAGCCGAGCTCAAACTTCCGGATCGTGGCTCCGCTGATGCCCCGCTCCTTCAGGTACGATTGCCCAATGCCACCCTGCTCATGGTTTTGCAAAATGTTTTGGTAGTGCTTGTTAGCAAAATCCGAAACAATGAACAGGCTGTCGCGGTCGCTCTGCTCTTTGGCGTATTCCGGGCTTGGCTGGTCTTCGGGCACCTCGATGCCATACTTCTTGGCAAGGTATTTCAGGGCCTCCGGAAAGCTGGTGCCTTCCACATCCATAATGAACTGCACCGAGTTACCCGCCTTGCCGCAACCAAAGCACTTGTAAATGCCCTTCGCCGGCGAAACTGAGAACGAAGGAGACTTTTCGTGGTGGAACGGGCAGCAGGCCCACATGTTCTGTCCCTTTTTCTTCAGCGACACAAAATCGCCAACTACCTCAACTATATCGGCCTGGGCAAGTATCTGGTCAACGGTTTCTTTTGGGATCAGCGACATGGTATTCAGAATTAGGGGGAGACAAATTTACTATTTTCCGGATGGCTTAAGGTAGGCTTCACTGATTTAAATTTATACTTACTCTCCTGTCTACTCCTCTCCGCTGTTCCGGATTTCTTAATCCGGAATTTTTGCTGCTGCAGATCTCCTGATCCGCGCTTATAACCTCACCCCGGTCCTCTCCTAAGAACAGGAGAGGGTGGTTATGCTTTTCCTGTCATCTCGACTACTCTTGAGGCGAGAGCCGAAAAGAGCCAGCGTAGCTGTGAGAGATCTGAATCAGGATTTGCAGGATGAGAAGATGGACAGGATTTACCTGCTCCTCCCGAGATGGAAAATTTTGTTTTGGCTATACTTGAAAGTATGAGCTTCATAGCTGCTGTGGGTCATCCCCCTACCCCCTTCAAAGGGGGACTTGGCAGAAGTTGCATACTAGCTTACGAAGCAGTCTCGTTTCCAGTCCTTGGGTTGAGCGCCTTCTTGGTTTCCGGTGCCACGCCAGTGGCAGCCGTTAGGCAGGAAAGCCAGACAGCGCGATGCCCTTTATCGAGGGCCCCTTCCCCCAGGACGAGGCCTCGCGGCCTTGAGCGCACCAAGAGGAACTATGAAAGTATAGGTGAGTAAAACTGAGGATCTAAGGTAACTACGAAGCAAAGGCTTGTTGAAAGCAAGTATAAGCTTCAGCTACTCATCTAATAACCTACTATACAACTCATAATTCTCATCATCAAAACACACAAAAACCACCTCTTTTATACTTGACGGATGTTGCTGCAAGTATGATTTTACAGCTGCTACGGCCACTTCGGCGGCTTTGTCTTTGGGATAGCCATACACGCCCGTGCTGATGTTCGGGAAAGCTATACTTTGTAGATTTTTCTCCCCGGCAATACGCAGGCTGTTATAGTAACAGTTAGCAAGCAGTTCCTCTTCCTGCTTGCTTCCCCCCTGCCACACCGGGCCTACGGTATGAATAACATACTTGGCTGGCAAGTTACCAGCTGTTGTAATCACTGCCTCACCTGTAGGGCAGCCACCCTGTCTAGCTATAATTTGCTTGCATTCCTCCAGGATAGCCGGTCCGCCCGCCTTGTGGATGGCACCATCTACACCACCTCCACCCAGCAGGCTGCTGTTGGCAGCATTTACAATGGCATCCACTTCAACTTTGGTGATGTCTCCTTTTAGTACACTCAGTTTTACCTGCTTCATATGTATCTTTTTAAGGAAGATACGGAAAATCTACAGGCGCTGCAGTTTGCGGGTATAAATCAGTCGCTCTGCCTGTTGTATACCAGCTTTTCGCCGTCGCTGCAAAGGATGATGAGCGTGTTTTGCTGTATCGTATAGGATTTTGCTTTGGGCAAAAGAGAAAAGTACTCCACCTCAAATTGCGTATTGGCCATTTTAGTGCTGGCTACTTCTGTTGTACTCAGCTCCCCGAACAACATCGTGCCGGTTCCTCCTTCGCTTACCAGGTTGAAACTGCCGAAGTAATTATTGGGAGCAGCCTGCCCGTTAAACCGGTAGGAACCAGCCGGGCCTGCTTGCTTTTCAAATGCAATCCACACATGCGCATCCTCCGGTGGGCTCAGATCCGCTTTATCTTTGTACCCGATCACGACCAGATTCCATCTGTCAAACAGGCCGGGAGGTGCTGGTACATCATCCTGCTCCTTATCGAGGCAGGAGAACATCGCCAGCAGGGGCAGTAACAGCAGGTATAGTACAAGCTTTTTCATACTTCAGCAGCATACAGGTTGGTTATACTTTGCAGACCCCAATAAAGCTAAAACCGTTGCATCGGCACCATTTATACTTGCCATAACCATTTCTCTGCCCAGCTGTTAGAAGTGTAACAGTTATTTCATGGGTGTAGAATAATTTGTTCGTATCTTTGCAGGGCAAAACTTATTTGCTTTAAAGTTATGGCAATCACAAAAGAAGATATATTAAAAGCCCTCAGCTATGTAGAGGAGCCCGATCTTGGCAAAGACCTGGTGACCCTGAACATGGTGGAGGACGTGCAGGTAGACGGTAAAAACGTGAGCTTTACTGTTATCCTAACCACACCTGCCTGCCCGCTGAAAGACATGATCCGCAATGCCTGTATCCGCGCCATCCATACCATGGTAGACAAGGATGCAGAAGTGACCGTGAACATGACTTCCCGTGTTACTTCCGGCCGTGCCGGCAACTCCGAAGTGCTTACCGGCGTGAAAAACATCATTGCCGTGGCATCCGGTAAAGGTGGTGTAGGTAAATCTACCGTAACCTCTAACCTGGCAATTGCGCTGGCTCAGTCTGGTGCAAAAGTAGGTTTGATCGATGCCGATATTTTCGGGCCTTCCATCCCGACCATGTTTGGCACCGAGACCGTGCGCCCGAGCATGGTGCAGGGCGACCACGGCAAGAACTACATTGTGCCGGTAGAGAAGTATGGCATCAAGCTGATGTCCATTGGCTTCCTGACGCCGCCTGACCAGGCCGTAGTTTGGCGCGGCCCAATGGCGAGCTCTGCGCTGAAGCAGTTTATTACGGACGTGGAGTGGGGCGAACTGGATTACCTGCTCATCGACCTTCCTCCTGGAACTTCCGACATACACCTGACCATGGTGCAGGTGCTGCCGGTAACAGGTGCTGTTATTGTAACCACGCCGCAGAAAGTAGCCATTGCCGATGCCATGAAAGGCCTGCAGATGTTCCGCCAGCCACAGATCAACGTGCCGGTGTTGGGTGTGGTAGAAAACATGGCATACTTCACGCCAGCCGAGCTGCCGGAGAACAAGTATTTCATTTTCGGCAAAGAGGGCGGCCAGAACCTGGCGCAGAAGTTTGATGTGCCGGTATTAGGACAAGTGCCACTGGTGCAAAGCATCCGTGAGAGTGGCGACGAAGGAACTCCGATTACATTGCAGAACGATTCTCCGGCTTCCGGTGTTTTCAAGGAGTTGGCGCAGGCTGTTGCCCAGCAGGTATCTGTTCGCAACGCCACTTTAGCTAAAACGCAGATCGTAGAAATTAAACCGTAACATACATGACAGCCACAAACATAGACAACGATTTTCTGCTTCGCATCGAGAGCGCGCTGGATCAGATCAGGCCCTACCTGGAAGCTGACGGCGGCAACGTGAAGGTGCTGGAAGTAACCGAAGACATGGTATTGCGGCTTGAACTGCTGGGTGCCTGCGGTACCTGCCCGATGTCTACCATGACACTAAAGGCCGGTGTAGAGCAGTCTGTACTAAGGGCAGTACCTGAAATTAAGGCTGTTGAGGCTGTTAATGTAGCGCCTTTGTAAGGTTTGCTGACAGGTTAAAGTATAAAAGCGGGTGTTGCCGGAAAGCAACACCCGCTTTGTTTTATAACCCATTCGTTTAACAAGGCAGCGTTCATACGTTGCCTCTCTTTTCTCTAAACCGGCCTTGCCCCTGCCTTTTCCTTCCGACGTATAAATTCCTATATTTGTCTACCTAACATCTGATTCCCTTATACTATGATAAAAGCGAACGATCCGGCCCTCCACTCCTGGATAGAAGTAGACCCTAAAAGCGACTTTCCAATTCAGAACCTGCCCTTTGGTATTTTCAGATCAGCCACGAAAGATCCGCGTGTTGGGGTAGCCATCGGTGATTATGTACTGGACCTGTATGCTGTTGCACAACACAACCTGTTTGAGCTCATCGATATGGATCCGAACGTGTTCCACCGCCCTTATCTGAACGACTTTATCGCCTTGGGTAAGCCGATCTGGCGTGCTGTGCGCAACAGGGTGTCTATACTGCTGCGCAACGATAACGACGAGATCAGCGGCAACAGCGACCTGATAAACGAGTGTCTGGTAAAGATGAGCGAGGTGCAGATGCTGATGCCGGTAAAGGTGTGCAATTACACCGATTTTTACTCCAGCATAGAGCATGCTACCAACGTGGGCACGATGTTCCGCGATCCTAAAAACGCGTTGCTGCCCAACTGGAAACACATTCCAATCGGGTATCATGGCAGGGCATCTTCTATTGTAGTATCAGGTACAGATATTCGCCGCCCAAATGGTCAGACCAAAGCAGCTGATGCAGAGGCCCCTACTTTTGGACCTACAAGACTTTTGGACTTTGAACTGGAAGTAGCCTTTATCACTGGTAGAGAAACAAAGCTGGGAGAGAGCATTACGCCGAATGAAGCCGATGACTATATCTTCGGACTGGTGCTGTTCAACGACTGGTCAGCCCGGGATATCCAGACCTGGGAATATGTGCCGCTTGGTCCGTTCCTGGCCAAGAGCTTTGCTTCTTCCATTTCGCCGTGGGTAGTAACCTTGGATGCCCTGAAGCCCTTCCGGGTGAAAGGCCCGGTTCAGGACCCGCGCCCATTACCCTACCTGCAGTTTAACGGCGACCACAACTACGACATCAACCTGGAAGTGCTCATACAACCGGAAGATGGCCAGGAGAACAGCATTTGCCGCTCCAACTACAAGTACATGTACTGGAACATGAACCAGCAGCTGGCACACCAGAGCAGCAACGGCTGTAACATACAGGTAGGCGACATGTATGCATCCGGCACCATCAGCGGCGCTGCAAAAGATTCCTTCGGATCTATGCTCGAACTGACCTGGCGCGGCACGCAGCCACTCACACTTTCAGACGGCTCACAGCGCAGGTTCATCGAAGACTACGATACTGTGATCATGCGCGGCTTCGGCAAGCGCGACGGCATCCGTATTGGCTTTGGTGAAGTGAGAGGGAAGGTACTGCCGGCGCTGTAATGGTTGATTGCTGAATGGTTAAACTCCCCGGATCAGGGTTTTATTCTGAAATAGCTTTGTTCCATATTGCCCTCGCTCGCCTCTGGGGAGTGTGAATAATTCGGTGGTGTCCCGCCACCTGTGACCCAGAGGCATAAAAAGAGCGGCCAGAGGCCTCGGAATAGCTCACACTCGCGGGACGCGAGCGAGGGCAAATGCAGCCTAAAACGTCCCTGCTCCCCGAAGCGATTTGGGGTGAGTTAAAGCCAACCAGCAACCGATACATCGCAGAAAACAATAAAGTATAAAACCACTGCCCGTCCGGTGGTTTTATACTTTAGAATCATTCTTTCCCGGAGAACCTGATTCGCCGTATATTTGAAAGGCCAGCCTTGTTGTGGCTGCATCACAAACTATAATTCCCAAAGTACATGCCCTATAAAACCATAGATCCGCAGGATACCAAAACCGCTGAAGTACACGCCCTTTTGCTGGGTGCCATCGCCCCGCGCCCGATTGCTTTTGCCAGCACCACCGACCTGGATGGGAATGTGAACCTGAGTCCGTTCAGCTTTTTTAACGTGTTCAGTGCCAAACCCCCTATCCTTGTTTTCTCCCCTGCCCGCCGTGTGCGCGACAACACCAGCAAGCATACGTTAGAGAATATACTGGCCACCAAAGAAGTGGTGATCAACATCGCCAACTACGACATTGTAGAGCAAATGTCGCTGGCCAGCACGGAGTATGACCGGGGTATCAATGAGTTTATAAAATCCGGATTAACGCCTTTGGCATCGGTGCTGGTGGCCCCACCGCGTGTGCAGGAAGCTCCTGTGGCCTTTGAGTGTAAGGTGAACGATGTGATCAGCCTTGGGCCGGAAGGTGGCGCCGGCAACCTGGTCATTTGTGAAGTGCTGCTGATGCACATCAACGAAGCGATCCTGGACGAGAACGGCAAAATTGATCCTTACAAACTGGATGGCGTAGCCCGCATGGGTGGCGATTACTACCTCCGCGCCAACGGCGACTGCATATTCGAGCTACCAAAACCGGTTAAGAACAGAGGCGTGGGCGTTGACCAGCTTCCCGACTACATCCGGAACAGCAGCATACTTTCAGGCAATAACCTGGCACGACTGGGTAATACAGAGGTTATACCTACAGCTGCCGAAGTAGAAGCTTTCCGGCAGGAACCCATCGTCGCCTATACCCTAAACAAGTATAAAGATGACAAAGCGCGTCTGAAGCAGGAACTGGAAATATTGGGCAAAAAACTACTGGAAGATAACCAGGTACAAGCCGCCTGGAAAGTACTGCTGCTAAGCGGAAACTTGGGATAGACGTCCGATATTAGACACTAGATTTCAGACTGATTCACCCGCTGGTATAAAGTATAAAACCCGCCTCGGCGGGTTTTATACTTTATACTTAGGTCTATAACTTCTAACGTTTAATTTCTCACTGCAATCATCAGCCCCAGTTCTTTGTAACGCATACCGAACTTTTTGGCAATGCTTGCATTGGTCAGGCTGCCTTTGTAAATGTACACGCCGCTGCGGTAGTGGTCATTCATAAATAAGGCCTCGTTGATGCCGCCATACTTGGAGATATCGGTAAAGATCGGGGTAAAGATATTGCTGAGTGCATTGGTAGCCGTGCGCGGAACACGCGAGGCAATGTTTGGCACACAGTAATGGATGATGTCATACTTGCGGTAGATCGGGCGGCTGTGCGAGGTAAGCTCGGACGTCTCGAAACATCCACCCTGGTCGATGCACACGTCGATGATGATCGAGCCCGGCTCCATTTGCGACACAATCCCTTCTTCCACCATGCAGGCCATTCGGCCTTCGTCGGACACCAAGGCACCGATCACCACATCTGCCTGGCGAATTTCTTTATAAAGCACGGTTCTGTCCAGCGTAGACGTGAAAAGCTGGGCACCTATGTTATGCTTCAACCGGCGCAGTTTGTAGATGTGGTTATCAAACACCTTTACTTCTGCACCCAGACCTAAGGCTGCACGGGCAGCATACTCGGCCACAGTGCCTGCGCCAAGTATAACAACTTTTGATGGTGGTACCCCGGTAATGCCACCAAGTATAATGCCTTTGCCATCGTTGCTGCTGCTCAGGTATTCTGCTGCGATCAGCATTACCGTGCTGCCGGCTATCTCGCTCATGGCACGCACTACCGGCTTTGCTTCCGATCTGTCGCGCAGGAGCTCAAAGGATATGGCATTGATCTTTTTGCGGAGCAGGGCGTTGATGTAATCAGAGGTCAGGTTGCCGAAGTGCAGGGCCGAGATCAGCGTCTGGTTGGGTCGCAGGTAGTCAACTTCGTCGTACGTAGGCGGAGCGATCTTCAGGATGATGTCTGCTTCGTACACCTCATCGGTAGAATAAACGATTCGGGCTCCGGCCTCTGAAAACTCGTGGTCAGAATATTTGGAAGGGCTTCCGGCACCAGATTCAACCCATATCCTGTGGCCCTGGTCTGTCAGTTGTTTTACTGCGTCCGGTGTCAATCCTACCCGGTTTTCCTGGAACGAAGATTCTTTCGGGATGCCGATAAAGAGGCTGCGGCGTTGTTCTTCTACTGCCAACATCGACTCTTTAGGGTACAATGCAGGGCTCGTGGCTAACTTACCCAAATTCACGGCGGCGAATTTATCCGGCATATTATACTTTATTTATGGTCATAGTACGCACCTCCCCATGTTCGGCAGGCTGCAACGTCACAAGCAGGTAATGGTCTGGCAATAAATTCGGGATCAGCGAAGGCCACTCGATCAGGCACAAGTTACCGGAATCAAAATATTCCGTCACGCCTATATCCAGTGCTTCCCGCTCGTCCCTTATCCTATAAAAATCAAAATGGTAAATTAGTTTCCTGTCAGCCGCTTCGTATTCATTTACCAGTGCAAAAGTAGGGCTGCTGACATTCTCCTTCACCCCCATCAGGTGGCACAACTCTTTGATCAGGGTGGTTTTACCGGCGCCCATAGGTCCCTCGAACAGGATGATGGGCTCCTTTTGGGCATGCTCCAAAAGCACAGAAGCCGCCGCTGGCAAATCAGCCAACGACGACATCTCGATACGTGCTTTCTCTACTAACGTATTATGCATTCTTAGGCGTCAAGGTAACAAACGGGATAATAACCTCTTCCAGCGATACCCCACCGTGCTGAAACGTGTCCTTGTAATAGTTCACGTAATAGTTGTAGTTGTTGGGGTAGGCAAAGAAGTAGTCTTCAATCGCAAATACAAACGTAGTGGAAACGTTGGCCTTTGGCAAGAAAAATCGCTCGGGCTTGCGCACCGTGAACACATCTTTATCGGTGTAGCCCAGGTTTTTGCCATGTTTGTAGCGCAGGTTAGTATTGGTCTGCCTGTCGCCGATGATCTTGAACGGCCGTTTTACACGAATGGTGCCGTGGTCGGTAGTGATGATCAGACGGCCCTTTTTCTCGGCAATCATCTTCAGGGTATCAAATAAAGGCGAGTGCAGGAACCAGGAACGGGTAATAGAACGGTAAGCCGACTCGTCCGGGGCCAGTTCGCGCACCATGTTGCTGTCGGTGCGGGCGTGCGAGAGCATATCCACGAAGTTATACACGATCACGTTCAGCTTGTTGTTTTCCAGGTTGTTGAACTTGGCAAGCAGGTCTTTGCCGGCTGCCACGTTGGTGATCTTGTGGTAGCTGTGCTTGTCGGTAACGCGGTTCTGCTGGAACTGGATGTCCAGGAAATCGGGCTCGTTCAGGTTTTTGCCTTCTTCTTCGTCGTCGCTCACCCACAGGTTCGGGTAGCGCTTCATGATATCAGAGGGCAGCATGCCCGAGAAGATGGCATTACGGGCATAAGCTGTGGTGGTAGGAAGTATGGAATAATACATCTCCTCCGTATCCACGGTAAAGTAGTCGGTGATCAGCGGCTCCAGCACCTTCCACTGGTCGTAGCGCAGGTTATCGATCAGCACAAAGTATACCGGCCTGTCTGATTCTTTCATCATCGGGAACACGCGCTCCTTGAAGATCTGGTGCGACATGAGCGGGGCATCGTCTGAGTCCTGGTTGATCCAGTCTTCGTAATTGTCCATGATGAACTTGGCGAAGTTGGAGTTGGCCTCGTCCTTCTGCATGTTGATCACGTCGGCCATACTTTTATTTTCCGTCTCGTCGATCTCCAGCTCCCAGAATACCAGTTTTTTGTAGATATCCGCCCACTCGCCCGGGCTCAGGCGTTCGCCAAAGGCCATGCCCAGCTGGCGGAAGTCGCGCTGGTAGCTCATGTTGGTGCGCTCCGATACCAGGCGTTTGTTATCAAGCACCTTTTTTACCGAGAGCAGGATCTGGTTCGGATTCAGCGGTTTGATCAGGTAATCGGTAATCTTGGAGCCGATCGCTTCTTCCATGATGTGCTCTTCCTCACTCTTGGTGATCATGATTACGGGCACGGAAGGACGGATGGCTTTTAATTCAGTAAGTGTTTCAAGCCCACTGATGCCGGGCATGTTCTCGTCCAGGAAAACGATGTCGAAGTGCTGGTCCTGGAACTTCTCGATGGCGTCGGCGCCACTGTTTACGGGAGTGATATCGTAGCCCCTGTCTTCGAGGAAAAGAATGTGGGGCTTGAGCAGGTCGATCTCGTCATCGGCCCATAAAATACTGTATCTTTGCATAGTTTCATTCAATTATGGCGTAGTCTTTATACTTATATTATCTGTATCGGCTATAGTTTGGAACCGGCATAAATAGCGCCTTTACTATGTTGTACTGCCTTTGTCAGGCTACGGTTAGCACAACCATACTTTATTTCGTGTGAATAAGAAAAAAATCTTCAACGACCCTGTTTACGGTTTTATTACCGTTCCGTCCGAGCTGCTGTTCGACATCATCGACCATCCGTACTTTCAGCGGCTGCGTCGCATCAAGCAACTGGGCCTGACGGAGATGGTGTACCCGGGGGCATTGCACACGCGCTTTCATCATGCGCTGGGGGCTATGCACCTGATGAACACGGCGCTAACCACTTTAAAGAGTAAAAATAACGAAATAAACGACACCGAGCACGAAGCTTCGCTCATTGCTATTCTGCTGCACGACATCGGCCACGGTCCTTTCTCGCATGCACTGGAAACAGCCATCTTTCAGGAAGTACACCACGAGCACCTCTCGCTGCACATCATGCACATGCTCAACGAAGCTTTTGGCGGAAGATTGAGTCTGGCCATCCAGATTTTTAAAGGCACCTACGAGCGGAAGTTCTTTCACCAGCTCGTTTCAAGCCAGTTGGATGTAGACCGCCTGGACTACCTGAACCGCGACAGTTTCTATACCGGGGTGTACGAAGGCAAAATTGGTGCCGACCGCATCATCAAAATGCTGGATGTCGCCAACGACAAGCTGGTGGTGGAAGAAAAAGCCATCTATAGCATCGAAAACTTCCTGGTGAGCCGCCGCCTGATGTACTGGCAGGTATACCTGCACAAGACCGTGATCAGTGCCGAAAACATGGTGCTGCGCGTAGTGCAGCGTGCCCGCGAGCTGCTGCAACGAGGCATCGACGTGCCGGCCAGCCCCTGCCTGCGCTTTTTCCTTGCCTCCAACCTGACATTGGAGGACTTCGAAAAAGATAACACCATTCTGGAGCGTTTCGTTTCCCTCGACGACCACGACGTATGGAGCGGCATTAAAGAGTGGGCCTCGCACCCCGATTTTATACTTTCTTTCCTGGCACAAAGCATCCTGAACCGCCGCCTCTTCAAGGTGATCATCTCCAGCAAGCCCATCGAGGAGGACATGTTGCTGGGCCTGAGCGAACTGGTGCAGGAGCACTTTAAAGTGCGGGAGGAGGATGTAAAATACCTCATGATCTCGGGCAAGATCAGCAACAACGCCTACCAGGCCGAGGGCCAGTCCATAGACATTCTGACCAAAACCGGCTACGTGGTGGATGCCGCCGAAGCCTCTGACCTGCCCAACATCCGCGCCCTCAGCAACAAAGTGGAGAAATATTATGTGTGTTACCCGAAGGAGGTGGCGCATTAAGATGTATAAGCAAGTTCCAGATGGCAAGTAAAGAACTGTACGAAAAGGCATTTCAATATCCAACTCAACAAGAGTCTATAGAAATACAAAACCACTTTCCTCCTGTTAAAGAATTATTTCTAAGCCACAATGATATAGAAGCCAAAGAAGAATATCATAAAGTAGATGTTATGATATATGTTGCTAAGCATGATATTATAAATTGGATTAATAGGCTAAATAACAAGCTTGGAAAACTCAAGTTCAGCTACATACTTTTGAAGTTTTATTATCTTAAAGGTATACCTGATGAACAGTGGAAAGTAGAATTGGAGGCGGGAGGGACAAAATTCTTTCCAGATTTTAAAGATGAAGGTGATCATTATATTCATTTCCTTTTTAAGTACTCTTCTGAAAACTTTTACTATCATTATGTATCTGCTCTTGATTGTATTGCTCACTTATTAAATATCTACTATAATCTATCATGGGGAGAGAAAGAAGTAGCTTTCAAGAAGGATTTATTTAAAAAACTACAGCTTAAAGACAAGGATCTAGCTCAATCCTTAGGCATCTTTAGTGAAAGTATAGGTGACATTAGAGAAGATAGAAATGGCTTAGCTCACCGCTTTCCTCTAAATGAAGTGGATTTCAGGAGTAAAAAGAATTTCCAAGATGGAAAGGAAGTAGTTACAATGGGTTCAGCACATTATACTAACAGTAGAGAAGTGCTAACAAAAATCGAAAGGTCTGTTGAGTTGCTTTCAGACACTCTGAAAAATATAGAAAAAACACTCTCAAGTAACAGCGATCAGTAATTAAGAGCAAACTTAGAGAAGGTACGCCTTTTCCTCATTATCCTATTACCCTCCTCTCCTACTACTCAAGTATAAAATTGCTTTACACCATTTTATACTTTAACTTATACAAAGTATAAACCCGGCCTCCTGTGTGTACCTGCACACAAAAATTCCGGCAACACTTCTCTACATTAGATGAATGTGCTGTATGAACCCGCGAAAGTTTTTTAGTATGTTTGCGCCCCCAAAGCATTAGCACATTTAGTTTTTTGCTCTAATTTTACAAAATGGAATTTACTGTACAACAGATTGCTGACCTGTTACAGGGAAAGACTGAGGGAGACAATTCAGTAACGGTCAGAACTTTAGCTAAAATAGAGGAGGCTCAAACCGGGGCTCTTGCTTTTTTATCGAATCCAAAGTACGAACCATACCTATATACTACAGGAGCCAGTGCCGTGATCGTTTCCGAATCGCTGGAACTGAAAAAGCCTGTTAACGCTACGCTGATACGGGTGACGGACCCCTACTCCAGTTTCTCTACACTGCTTGAATATTACCAGGCTGCCGTACTGGCCTCTAAAACCGGCGTGGAGCAACCTTGCTTTATCGGGGACACCAGCAGCATTGGCGAAGGGCACTACCGGGGTGCGTTTTCCTACATCGGCAACAACTGCAAGATCGGCAGCAATGTGCGCATCTATCCGCAGGCCTACATCGGCGATAACGTAACCATTGGCGACAATACCACCATTTTTGCCGGCGCTAAACTCTATGCCAACACCGTAGTGGGCAGCAACTGCACCATACATGCGGGCGCTGTGATTGGCAGCGACGGCTTTGGCTTTGCCCCTCAGGCAGACGGCAGCTACAAGCCGGTGCCACAGATCGGCAATGTGGTGCTCGAAGATGATGTAAACGTTGGCGCCAACACCACCATCGATTGCGCCACCATGGGCTCCACCATCATCCGCAAAGGCTCCAAAATAGATAACCTGGTACAGATTGCGCATAACGTGGAAGTGGGCCAGCATACGGTCATTGCTTCCCAGTCAGGCGTTTCAGGGTCTTCAAAAATTGGTAACCACTGCGTAATTGCAGGCCAGGTAGGTATTGTAGGCCATATTACCATCGCTGACAAAACAACCATTGGCGCTCAGTCCGGGGTGTCTAAATCGGTGAAAGAAACCGGTACGATCATACAGGGCTCACCAGCTTTCGATTACAAGCAAAACCTTCGCGCAATTACTGTTTTCCGCAAGTTGCCGGACCTGCAGCGCGAACTGGAAGAGCTTAAGGACAAGAAATAGAACCTAACTTTACAGAGCGGCCTTCTCTCTGAAAAATAAATGTGGCAAGGCCGAAGATAAAACCTTAATTTTGCGTGTGCATAGTACAAGACGCACAGCAACTTGTCATACACAATACAGCAGCTCAAAACGCTGTACTGGAAGTATAGCAGCCAATATTAAAGCGTTACAAACACGTTAATGAACTATAAACAGCACACTATTAAAGCTCCGGTTACGGTATCGGGCATAGGGCTGCACACAGGCGTAGTCTCCAACATGACCTTCAAGCCGGCCCCTGCCAACCACGGGTATAAATTTCAGCG
The DNA here is from genome assembly GCF_023630205.1 of Pontibacter ruber. Classification (GTDB taxonomy): domain Bacteria; phylum Bacteroidota; class Bacteroidia; order Cytophagales; family Hymenobacteraceae; genus Pontibacter; species Pontibacter ruber. The sequence continues at coordinate 105,190 of NZ_JALPRR010000001.1, forward strand.
CATCGACCTGCCAGGGCAACCTATCGTGAGTGCCGATGTGGACAATGTGGTAGACCTGTCGCGCGGCACAACTATTGAGCAGAATGGTGCACGCGTAAACACGGTAGAACACACGCTGGCGGCCCTTGTGGGTTTGCAGATCGATAACGTGCTGATAGAGCTGGACGGTCCGGAGCCTCCGATCATGGATGGTTCTTCCATCGAATTTGTGAGAGCGCTTTTGGAAGTTGGCTTACAGGAGCAAAACGCTTTACGCAATTATTTCGAGATTACGCAAGGCATCAGCTACAAAGACGATAAGCGCGGTGTAGAGATCGCAGCACTGCCCCTCGACGATTACCGCCTGACTGTAATGGTGGACTATAACTCGCCGGTTCTGGGCAGCCAGCATGCTTCCATCACCGATTTTAACCAGTTCCAGGAAGAGATCGCACCTTCCCGTACGTTCTGCTTCCTGCACGAACTCGAGGCACTCTTCAAGCAAAACCTGATAAAAGGCGGTAACCTGAACAATGCCATCGTGATCGTTGACCGTGTAGTAGAGGAAGACGAACTATCCTACTTGTCAGAGCTACTCGACCGTCCAAAAGTTGAGGTGAAAGAGGAAGGCATCCTGAACAATACCGAACTTCGCTTCAGAAACGAGCCGGCACGCCACAAGCTGCTGGACCTGCTGGGCGACCTTGCGCTGATCGGAAGACCCATAAAAGGCCAGATACTGGCAGCACGCCCGGGCCACGCTGCCAACATTGCGTTTGCCAAGCGTGTAAAAAAACTGATACAGGAAGCGGCTATCAAGAACGTACCAACCTACGACCCAAAGAAGCCACCGGTGATGGACATCAACCAGATTTCGGCTACGCTGCCACACCGTTACCCGTTCCTGCTCATCGATAAGATCATTCACCTGGACGAAAACTCAGTTACGGGCGTTAAGAACGTGACCATGAACGAGCCGTTCTTCCAGGGCCACTTCCCGGGCAACCCTATACTTCCGGGTGTTATCCAGATCGAGGCTATGGCACAGACAGGAGGCATCCTTGTTTTAAATACTGTAGAGAACCCTGAAGATTACTGGACTTACTTCCTGGGCATAGACAAATGCCGTTTCAAGAGAAAAGTTATTCCGGGCGATACCATAATTTTTAAATGTGAATTGCTGGCTCCCATCAAGCGTGGTATAGCTAAAATGTCCGGTCAGGCCTTTGTAGGAGGCCAGCTGGTAATGGAGGCGGAGATGTCGGCAAGTATAGTAAAGAAAGACGCATGAACCAGCCACTAGCATATATCCACCCGGAGGCTAAGATTGCCCATAATGTAGTCGTAGAACCGTTCTCCACTATCTACAAGAATGTAGAGATCGGGGAAGGCACCTGGATCGGCCCGAACGTGACCATCATGGAAGGTGCACGCATTGGTAAAAACTGTAAGATTTTCCCGGGCGCTGTTATTTCTTCTGTGCCACAGGACCTGAAGTTTGCCGGCGAAGAAACCACCACCATCATCGGCGATAACACCGTTATCCGGGAGTGCGTTACCGTTAGCCGTGGTACCATCGATAAGATGAGAACCGTAGTTGGCAGCAACTGCCTGATCATGTCTTATGCACACATCGCGCACGACTGCATCGTTGGCAACAACTGCATCGTGGTGAATGCGGTACAAATGGCCGGCCACGTTGAAATGGGCGACTATGCTATCATCGGTGGTTCCAGCGCGGTACACCAGTTCGTGAAGATCGGTGCCCATGCCATGATCTCGGGAGGATCGTTGGTACGTAAAGATGTTCCTCCGTTTGTGAAAGCCGCCCGCGAGCCGCTTACTTACGCCGGCATCAACTCGATCGGTCTGCGCCGCAGAGGCTTCAGCAGCGAGCAGATCAACGAGATACAGCAGATTTACCGCATCATGTTTATGAGCGGACTCAATAACACGGAGGCGTTGGATAAAATCGAGCTGGAAATGGCCCCTAGCAGAGAACGTGACGAGATTCTGAATTTCGTGCGTGACTCAGGCCGTGGTATCATCAAGAGCTACTTTGCAAAAGATGCAAATTAACCTAAGCAGTTTAGGTAAACGCTATAATTACGAGTGGATTTTCCGGAACCTGACCTATACTTTGGAGTCAGGCACCTCTTATGCCATACTTGGGCATAACGGTTCCGGGAAGTCCACTCTTCTTACTGTTATAGCAGGGTATAACCTGCACAGCGAAGGCAGCATCGGTTACGAGCAGAACGGGAAGGCAATTCCTGCCGAACAGGCGTATCGCCACCTGTCGCTTACCGCACCCTACCTGGAGCTGGTAGAAGAATTTACGCTGCAAGAGATGCTGGACTTCCAGATCCGCTTCAAGACGCTCCGAAATAACCTGACTACGCAGCAGCTGATCGAGCGGATGGGGCTGCAGAAAGCGCGTAACAAATTCGTTAAGGACTTTTCTTCGGGGATGAAGCAGCGCCTCAAGCTCGGCCTGGCCATCTACTCCGATACCTCGCTCCTGCTTTTGGATGAGCCCACCACCAATCTCGACCAGGAAGGCGTAAGCTGGTACCAGGAGCACGTAGACCAGAACAAGGCAGGGAGGCTGATCATTGTAGGTTCCAATATACTGCACGAGTATAGTTTTTGCCAACACCACCTGCACATTACAGACTTTCATCCGGCACCGCGGAAATAGTGTGTTTTGTGTTTCGTTTATCGTTTTTCGCAGGTAGTTGTTTTTTAAATCATACTTCAGCAGTTTGATCTATAGCTTCTGCTACATCACCCAAAACACGAAACACAAAAAACGAAATACGAAACACGATTTTACCACCGGCACTACCAATTTTCGTACAAGCTCGCTAAATTTGTAGCATACTTAAAAAACCACCAGACACGATGGGACGAGCATTTGAATTTAGAAAAGCCCGAAAATTTAAGCGTTGGGACAAAATGTCGAAGGCCTTTACGCGCCTAGGCAAAGAGATTGTTATGGCCGTTAAAGAAGGTGGTCCTAACCCTGAGACAAACTCACGCCTCCGTACTGCCATGCAGAACGCCAAAGGCGTGAACATGCCAAAAGACAGAGTAGAATCTGCCATCAAACGTGCTTCTTCTAAAGAGGAAAAAGACTACGAAGAAGTAGTATACGAAGGCTACGGCCCTTACGGCATCGCTATACTTGTAGAAACAGCTACCGATAATATCAACCGCACAGTTGCCAACATGCGCGTGTACTTTTCCCGTGGTGGTGGCGCTTTGGGCAAAACCGGCTCACTTGATTTTATATTTACCCGCAAAGGCATTTTCAAAATTGCAGCCGAAGGCCTCGACATCGAAGAGCTGGAGCTGGAGCTGATCGATGCCGGAGCAGAAGACATTTACGAGCACGAAGGCGAGATCATTGTAGAAACAGCTTTCACAGACTTTGGCGCGATGCAGAAAGCGCTGGAAGAAAAAGGCCTAAACGTGATCAGTGCCGAGCTGCAGCGTATCCCCAACACCCGCACCGAGCTGACAGAAGAACAGGAAGAGGAGATCGAAAACCTCATCGAAAAGATTGAAGAAGACGACGACGTGCAGGCTGTTTACCACAACATGGCCTAAGTGAGTATAGTATACTAGTATCACAGCAAAGGCTGCCCGGTTTCATACCCGGGCAGCCTTTTGTTTTAGCACCGCTCCCCTTATTTGAACGTACAGCAAAACAGGAACCACAGCATCCCTGCCCATGCTTGTATACATTCTATTTATAGCTGGCTTTATACTTTTAGTAAAAGGCGCAGATACACTGGTATCGGGTGCTTCGTCCGTTGCAAAAACCTACGGCCTCAGCGATATGATTGTGGGGCTTACAATTGTCTCCTTCGGTACTTCCATGCCGGAGCTTATTATCAATATTCTGGCAAGTTTACGGGGCGAGTCAGGTCTGGCTATCGGGAATGTATTTGGTAGCAACGTAGCAAACCTGCTGCTTATACTGGGCGTATCGGCCCTTATCAACCCACTGCCGATCAAACGGAACACCATCCTTACAGAAATTCCTTTTTCACTTATTGCCACACTGCTGGTAGGCTTTCTGGCAAATGCTGTGCTGTTCAGCGACAAAACCCAGCTTTACATCAGCCGGATAGACGGCGTAATTCTGCTCTTCTTCTTCCTGATGTTTATGGCTTATGTCTACAACGTAGCCAAAACCCAAGACGACCAAACAGGTAACGACGTCAATAAAAAGGAAGTGATGCCTGTCGCCAAATCTGTTCTGTTTATACTTATTGGTGTCGGAGCACTGTTTGTGGGAGGGATATGGGTAGTTGATGGGGCTGTAGCCATTGCCAAAGTCTTTGGGCTGAGCGAATCATTCATCGGCCTGACAGTAGTGGCAATCGGCACCTCCCTTCCCGAACTGGTAACCTCAGCAATAGCAGCTTACCGCAGAAGCATGGATATAGCAGTTGGCAATGTGGTCGGCTCTAACATCTTCAATCTCCTCTGGATTCTAGGTATAAGTGCTCTGATAAACCCACTGCCCTTCAACGTACTGAACAATACGGACATACTGATGATGATCTTTGCCAGCACCTTGCTTATTCTGACCATCCCGTTCGGGCAACAGAACACAGTAGGCAGGATAAGCGGCATAATCTTCCTGCTGGTGTACTTTGGCTACATCGCCTTTCTGGTGCAAAGAGGATGAAGTATACTTCATTACTTATTCCTGCTCAGCTTCAGCCCAAGGGTTACATGTGCAATAGTTGGCGATGGCTTAAATAGACCTTCCTTCTCGATCGCGTACGTAATTTTTATACTTCTGACATACAGGCCGGCACCACAGGTGAGCAAGGTGGCCATGTGCTTCTCCCTAAGAAAAAAATACGGGCTTACACCAGCATATACAAAGGGCAGGTAAGTTGCCTGAGGCGATGTTCCCAGGTTATACTGTGCGGTTATCGGTACCTTCAACGTATGGCTCACATGCTTTAGCTCGTTGTTATCGACAGTAGCACCGCTTTCAAGATAAGCATAGCTTAACCCCAGTTTTGCTGCTATCCTCTTGCCCCTGTCCGGGTTATTGATTTCCCAGAAGTAGCCAACTGAATAGCCCGATAACCGGTAGTTATCTGTTGGCCTAGCTCTCCAGGTATAGCCTGCCTCCACCCCATGCCGTACCACTGCTTTTACTTTGTGGGTATATTCCGCTATGGTGGTTTCAGGGCTGGCACACCTGTTGTATTCCCGAATTAGCCTCGTGATGGAGCGATCATCAAACCGCAGGCTGTTGATGTTGTGGATAACATCCGGGCAATTTGCCAGGGTATAGTTAAGCGTTCCGATATACCGTTTATGAAGTCCGACATACTTTCCTGACTGGTACTCATACTGCCCCAGCGTGTAGAAAGTGCTGTCTTTTTTGATCACATATACATGCGTGTTATCCCTGAGCAGGATCGGGTTGTACTCAGCACGCTGTAATTGCACCTTGTATAAGCTAACCTGTCCTTTCAGGATTACTTTAGCAAAACGGCGCGTTTTACGGAAGCCTGCTTCATCTTTTATTTCAACTTCCACTGCCTCAAACCAAAGGCTATCCGGGCTAAAGCCGAAGCCGGAAATTTCGGATGGCAGGTATTCCTGCTTCGTATCGGAGTTCTGCAACAGTTTATACTTGATAGATCGGCCCAGGTCTGCCTCTGCATTTCGTTCAATAAAGCCCGGAATGGTGTCGTTGCCCCGGATGATAAAACCCGGCACGAAATAACCTTTCTGAGCTGAGGCGGAAGTAACCAGAAAAAGAAATAAGAAAAGCAGGAAGGTTAAAAAGCGCATTAAAAGTATACTTAAGTATACTGGAAGCGGAAAAGGATTGTGCTACTACCCTCAACCTGAACCAGCTGGATTTAAGGCTACAATATAGCCAATATTGTATACTCTTATGCTTCAAAGTATAAACCGACAGGAAAACAATTTAGAACAGCACCGATACCTGCGTGCGGCCCGTGTGTACGGCATTTATTCCGTTTGCTTTGCGACCGTCGTAGTTCAGGGAAATGTTGAGGCCGTTGCTCAGGCGCTGCTGCATGTTGAAGGACCAGGTGAGGTTGTTGCCCGGGCGCAGCGCATTCAGGATCTCATAGCCGACATAAGAATTCTGTTCCCCTTCAAAATCAATGTTCACGTAACGGATCACCCCCGAGATCGTGCGCTTGCTCACCTGGCTCAGCTTTGTCTCCAGGCCCAATTCATGGAAGGTGGCCTGCTGCTCGTTGTCGGATGCTGAGAGCGCATCCTCGCGCAAAGCTAACTGGTACGTTCCCGTAAAACGCAGCTTTGTATTGGGTTGGTAGGCCAGTTCCGGCGTCAGTTCCTGCGATATGATCTTAAAGTTCTTCGACTCCAGGAAATTAGACCGGTTTTCCCGGATGTTCCGCCCCAAGGTTATACTTGAGCTCAGTACCTCGTTCAGGTTCAGGCGGCCCAGCAAGGTATGGCTGCCCAGGCTTCGTGTTTCGGTACCGTTTGCCAGCAACGATTTCTGCTGGTTCTGCTGCAAGGTATACTCTAATCCATGCTTCGGGTTGGTACGGTTGTAGTAAAAAGTGTTGCGCAGGGTCTTGGCCAGCGACAGCAGCAGTTCATCGTCGAAGTCATCGCGGAACGGGTTAAAGCGCTTGGCCAAGTCGTTATCGGTTGTTTTCTTATCGATGTTGATGAAGGTGAGCATTGAGAACCGAGACGCCATACCTTTCCAGCCTTCCTCTCCGCGCCAGCTGCGTGGCGTGTTGCTGTTGAGGCGGTAAGTGAAGTTGTTGGTATAGGCATTCACATACTCATCTGTCGGCAGGAAGATCTTGACGTAACGTTGCTGGTCTACAGTTTGTGCTTCCAGATAATCGTTCAGGTCGTTGGGGTTGCCGCCATCGCGCAGGTAATGGGTTCCCTGCCCGGGCAGCGCCTCCCGGAAAATAAAGATGCGCTTCAGTTCCCGGCCTGTACCTACTGCGTACGTCAGCTCCGATCGGAAGCTGCCGTCCAGAAAGCCTGCACTCCAGTCTACCCGCGACTGCACAGTTTCTTCGTCCTTGGAGGTAGCCAGCTCCAGTTTCCGGTAGGTTACCTGCACGGCCAGGTCGCTCTCCGCTCCCAGTTTGCTCTGCACCATGCCGTTGTAGGTCTGCCCTACTTCAGGCGCCCCCAGTTCCCCGAAAGCAGTTGGCCGCAGGTCGGTTCGATGGCTGTAGTCTACCCGGAAGCGGGTCCTGGATGAGTCGCTGCTCTCCACAAACACCAGGTGCTCGTCGAAGTACTGGGCGGAGCCGGTAACCGAATCGGTACCTATCGCTTTCAGTTTGTTCTTATCGAAGCGGTACACGTAGCCCGGCGCAAAATGGCGCGCGTTGTACTTTATCCCAACATCCCCCCGGTACCACTCCGATTCCCGCTCTGCCTGCTCACTCTGCAGCATAAAAAAATTGTTTCGCAGCTCCAGCTTCCCGAGGCGCTTCAGCACATCAAGGTAATGCTGTACCCCGTCCAGCTGTTGCTCCCTGTACCTGCGACTGATCCGGTAATTGACCAAGTTCTGCGCGTCCTGCGCTGCTCCTACTGAAAAGTTAAAGATATGGTCGTCGGCATTGACTTGGGTAATTGGCAAGCTCCAGTCGCGGTCAAACTCTATCGGGCGGTAACGATCGATGGGGGTAAAATATTCATCTGTATACTCGTAGTTCAGGCTGCTGTTCAGTTTATACTTGCCCAGCAAGGGCACTGCTTTGTCCTGCACCAGGTATCCTAGCCGCACACCCTTTCCGTTGTCATCCGAGGCGTCCAGCTTCGAAAAGCGGTTTAGATCATTGTTCGAGGCAGCGCCTTCTACAAAAACGTTGATGCCTTTCTGCACCTCGAAGTTTCCCCCTATCGTTACAAGCTGCTTCTGGCGTGGCGTGGGCAGGATACGCAAGGGCAGGTAGCTGCCCTGAGGCACCCCATTCACGGGGGCCACCCACCTATACACGCGCCCGTTCACAGTAGTATTATCTGCTACGTAATCGCCGCGGTTTGGCCCTACCTCCGAGAAACGCACATTATAATGGGCAGAGTCAGGATTGGTGGAATACACAAAGATGGTGGCAACGTTCATACTATCGTTGTACATCGTATCGCGGCGGGCGTACAGCACCTGCTGCGGATCAAAGGCTACGCTGTCGGCTCCGGAGGTAACGCCCAACGAGAGGCTATCACCTATACTTGCCAGCAGCCGCTTTTCCTCATCATCCAGGTCCAGGTTCAGCAGGTTGTTCGGGTTATCCGACTCGTTGTAGTAGTTGCCGTATACTTTAAGCTTGCCGAGCTGCTGGTAGTGGTTCAGGTGGTAAATGCTCCGGCTGTAGTTCTGGTCCGAGTATTCGAAGTCTACCTTGATGCGGGTATTTTTGGTAATAACATGTTTGGTTGTAAAGGTGATCTCGGCCTGGTTGTAGTCGATGGTATAATCGTAGTCGTAGCCCCGGGTCAGCAGCCTGCCATCCAGGAACACCCGCTCTGAATTGGCCAGCACGATAATAAAGCGCTCGTTGTTAGGGCCGCGCAGGCGATAAGGCCCCTGCACTCCCTCCAGCGCTGCTATTGTCTGAGAAGCAAATTTACCTTTCGATTGGGAAGCTGCCACAGTGGTTACGCCGCGCCGCTCCGGTGAAGAGCCAAACGTTGTTTCAAATGCTCCGCCCTGCACGTTCTTGTAAAACTGAAGAAAGTACGATGGCTTGTTTTGCAGCACCACATCCCCTGCCGTCAGTCGCCACAACCGGTGTTTCAGCGTGATGTATACGCGGTCAAACTCCTGCAGCTGCTGCGTGTTTCCTTCCGGCTGAAAGGGTATGTTCTGGTCCGTAATGGCTGCCGTTATACTGATATCGTCGGTCAGCTTGCCATCGAGCTGCAGGTTCAGGGCGGAGTTTACGAACACGTTTTGTGTGTTGCCAAACGAAATGCCCCGCGATATACTTCCCGTTTTGTTCAGCCCGGGCGTACGGAAGATCTCCTCCTTAGCAGCAAAATCTTCCTGGTAAAAGTCTTTCCGGAAAGAGTTCATTTCCAGCTTCGCCACATCGCGTTTAAAGCCAGGTTTTGTAAGGTTCAGCGGCAATACCCTGTAGCACACCAGCACCGAATCCGGCAATGGCTGCATGGTTCCCAAGGTATCAACGGCGATCGAATCCGGAGGAGGAAAGCTGGTGAGCTGAAACTCGTGGGTAGTATAGTTGTAGTCAAATGCAAACTGCTCCTTCCTGGGGCCGGAGAACGTAACAGAAGAAGGTTCTATGGTAAGCGAATCAAGTATAACCGGCAGCGAAGAGACCGGCAGCCACTTGCAGCGCCTGTTGTTAACAGGTGTCTGTGCCAGCACCGGGAGGCTCAACAGCAGGAAAAAGAGCCCTATGTAGAGCTTTCTGCTCATGGACTGGCCAAGGGTAAAGAGATAAAAAACGTTGTGCCTTTCCCTTCTTCTGTCTCAAACCATATGCGACCTCCTGCGTTTTCTATTCCTTTTTTGGCTACTGCCAACCCTATACCCGAACCTGTATACTTTGTACTGAAGTTCGGGATAAACACCTTGCCGCGTACTTCCCACGGGATGCCGCTGCCGTTATCCTTAATGGAGATCAACACAACGCCTTCCGCCTGCTGTACCTTTAAGGCAACGTGCAGCAACGGCTTGCGTGTGGTCGGCACTGCCTGGATCGCATTCAGCAGCAGGTTGTTGAACGTACGCACCATCAGGCTCTCATCGGCCATCACCATCACGGCCTCTGTTGTGATGTCTGTCCTAAGCGTGGCACTTGCCGGGTCGTTGTGCAAATCTGCTGCTTTGCGCAAGGCAGCGGCCACGTCCATCAGCTCCGCCTTCGGCTCTGGCATGGCTGTAAAGTTAGAGAACGAAGTGGCGATATCGCTCAGGATGTTGATCTGGGTGATCAAGGTTTGCGAGATCTTCTCGATGAGCTGCTCCGTATTCGGTTTCTTTTCAGCAATCGCTTTCTGCAGGTACTGCAGCGACAGCTTCATCGGCGTAAGCGGGTTCTTGATCTCATGGGCTACCTGCCGCGCCATCTCGCGCCAGGCAGCTTCTTTTTCGCGCATCGCCAACTCCACCTTATTCTGCTCCAGCGTCAGCAGCATGCGGTTGTACTCGTTCACCAGCAACCCGATCTCATCGGCACCTTCGTAGGCCAGCATCTCGTTCTTACCCGTCAGGGAAGTACGTTTGAGTTTGTCTGCCAGCAGGCGCAACGGTACGGTAAGGGCACGGGAGGCAAAGAAAGTGAGCACCATAAACAGGATGAACATAACGGTAAAAATGTTCATGGTGGTGGTGGTGAGCTCGATCAGTTTCAGGTCCAGCTGCTTCTCCGAATCGAAGAACGGAATTCCCAGATACCCTGTAAGCTTGCCCGAGTCGTTGCCCTGGTGCAACGGCAGGTAGAGGGTGTTAAAGATCAGGTTGCCTGTTTGTTCGGAGAGCAATGCACGCAGTGCCTGCCGCTCCGAAATAGTAGCAAAGGCTTTCGGGTTTACCAGCTGCGACAACAGCCCGGCATCAAACAACAGCGGCTGGCTCGTTGCCAGCAGCATTCCATTGCGGTTATACAGGTTTATATCGGCCTCGGCAATTGCAGCGATTTCCTTTACCCTTCGCAACAGTCTTTCCTTGTCTTGCAGCAACTCCGGGGTAATCTGCCTGCCCAGGCTCTCCTGAATTGCCTTTCCCCGCTGTTCGTAAGATCGTAAAAGGTCTTTTTTGTAAGAACTTGTCACCAGACTTGCTGTTGTTATACTTACAAGTAAAAGGGGTAGCAGAATACCAAAGTTCAGGAAGAGCTGGATTTTAGTACTGAAATTAGGCCGGAACTGCTTCAGGCGGTGGCGCTCCAGTAATAAGACCAATACGGCCAAAAGTATAAAACCTGTAGTAATGACCAGGAACAGGAACGAGAAGTTGGATAGGATTTCACGCCCGCCATACTGCTCTGTAGTAATAACCAGCAACTCCCCGTTATCATCCAGAACACCTAAATGGTGAAAGCCGCCCTGCGTCAGCCCTTGCTGGAAAAGCTCCTCGTTCTCCAACAACGCTTTGTCGAAGTTAGAAGCGTAGTCGAAATCACCTTCATTAAATACCAGCTTGTTGTTTTGATAGATCGCGTAGCTGAGCCTATCGGTCCTTAAGGGCTGACTGCTACCTTCCTCGGTCAGTAGCTCAGGCACCAGGCTGTTTGGCTGCAGCCTTTTCAGCGAGAGTTGCAGCACAACAGTCCCTTTCATGTGCTTGCTTACGGGTACATCGATCAGCTTCAGGTAAGTACGTTCATTGTATCTGACCGGATCTTTTACCAGAAACAGGTTCTTCCGTTCGGTACGCGTCTTCGGTGTATCATACTTCATCCGGAGGTCCTGCAGCGTGGCGGCTGTCGTATCAGCACTTTCGAGCGAACGACCTTCACTGTCGAAGAGCAACACGTTCGTATCATACTTGTCGAAGTAGTTGTGCAGGTACTGCCGTACTATCTTTTGTTTGATAAAAAGGGCATCCACATAAGGCCCTCTCATTTTTGCCTGAATCAGTTCGTCGACTGATATTTTCTTTGCTACTTCATCCAGCAGGTATTCCCCGTACACATCGTTTTCCTGCAGCAGACTGAAAGCGAACTTTTGTTTGTATACTTTCAGTTCGTTCTGGTAATGCACAAATAGAGAAGTTGCCCCTGTAAGCGCACTCACAATAATGACCAGAAATAAAAAGAGGTAAGTCCGGTACGGGAAGTTGATCGTGTTCTGACGCTGCGAGAAAAGGATTACCAGCCAGAAGAACAACCCGATCAATACAATACCGATCAGATGAGGGGCAAGCACAACCGCAGAAAGCAACAGTACAGCGGCAACAGCACTTAGAAGCTGAATGGGCCACAGCTTGTCTTCCCACTGCTGCAATACCGCAACCACAGAAGCCAGGATGTATGCGAACACAGAGAGCGACGCCGTCTGGATCACCATGATACCAAGTATAACAATTTTATACCTGTCGAAATCCAATGACTGGGTTATGTCGAGTGCCATTGGGGTGTTATGGTATATGCCATAGTAAAACATGAACAGCACCAACAGCAACAGATAAAGCGCCAGCATACAACCAGCCTGCAGGTATTGACGCTGTTGTTTTGGCAGATACTTTATTTGTGCCAGTACGTTGTGCTTGCGGAACAGGTAAAGCGCAGACCAGGATACGGTAGCCAGCAGCACCATATTTAACCCCAGATCGCCAATGGAGGGCGACCAGAAAGAGGAAGCATAGAGCCTTGGGTTGAATAACTCGATTTCGGCAATAGCATAAGGCAGGTTAAACACCAGCAGCAGTACACGAAGCAGCACCAGTAAGAACAGCAACAAGGAAATGCCTAGGTTATACTTTTTCTTCCGGAACAAGCGGTTACTCCAGCTTAGGGCAAACAGCACATAGAAGATTATGCCTGCGCCAAGTAAAAGGAACATCAGGGTATCAGCCTGTGATCCTGTACCGGCCTTGTCAGAATCTATGTCCAGCGCGAAAAGGAAGCGATTGGTTGCTGTGCGAACCTGAGGAAGTTGTGCATGTTCGTCGAGCACCAGTTTGGCATGGTGCTCCCCAAAAATATGCTCCTGCAGCTTGGAGGTGACATAATTATTCCGAAGCCGGTAATTTGTCTGTAGCGGAACATATACCGCAATGGTATAACCCGGCACGCGGTGTTGCACCAGGATAAACGTGCCGTAACTGTTTGCAATTGTGGTTGGTTCCGAAACGATCGGCACAAGGCCTGGCTCTGGCGTAATGGTATTATCAGACCAGAAAAGCAGTCGATCCCTTTTATAAACGAAGGTGGGGTATTTTGTCTGCCGGAGAAGCGAGGAAAAGGTAAGGGTTTGGTCTAACAGCTGTTTGCCGACCTGCTTAGCGTCTGCATTTGCTTCGGCTATACTTTCGTTAACATGCTCTATTATATGCTCAACATCAACGGCAGCTATCTTGTCTTGTTTTCTTTCGGGAAAGTTAAAATAAAGCACCGCTGTAGCCACAAAGCACAGCAATGCAACAAGTAAAAGAAAAAGAGGCGCAACCTTCCTGATCAAAACGTATGAGATTATCCACGAATTTAACTAAAACGATGGATTACTACTATAAAATATACGCAGGTTAGTGCTTGCTGAAAGATGGGTCGTATTTAACGCCGCTGAAAAAGTGCAGCATCAGAATACGGGCATACCGGAACAGGATCGGGGTCAGGATAATGACGCAAGCAGAAACTACAGCCAGATACACCCAGGTTGGCGGATCGTTTGCCAGGTAATAAAGTAATATACCTACTGCTAACACGATCCCGACCGAAAAGCTATAGCTGATGTACATAGCGCCCCAGAAAAAACCTACTTCTACCTCGTAGTGTAACCCACAAACCGGGCAATCCTCGTGCATTCGATCGAATTTAGGAAGATTGAAGGCAGAGTACTTGAACACTTCGCCTTCACGGCAGCGCGGGCATTTGGCAGTAAGTATGGCTGTAATCTTGGAGCGATCAGCCATTCTTCTTCCGGTTGTTTTTATACCATAAAAAGCCTATAGTACCCACCAGGATATACGGTATTGCCATCAGGTAGAGTATACCCGTATTCAAACCAGACCCAACGTTCGACTCCGGCACTTTGCTTCCTGTACCTACGTTAGACTCTACGGTAGCACGGCACATGGCGCACTGGCTATAAGCATCTGTTGAAGCAAAAACAAGCGCGAGCGCCAGCATCATACCGGCCAATATTTTTTGAAGTTGCTTTTTCATCACATTCACAACATTTATACTTTCTACTTCATTCAAACGTAATACGGCGAAATCAGGATGTATACCAGAACTCCTGTCACGGCTACATAAAGCCAGATTGGGAAAGTCAAGCGGGAGATACGGCGGTGCCTTTTTACTTGATCTGTCAGGGCAAAGTATACCGATAGCAACACCAGCGGCACTATCACCACCGCCAGCACAATATGGGTCAGCAGGACAAAGTAATAAAAGTACTTAAGCGCACCCTCTCCCCCATATATAGTCCGCTCGCCTAAAAAGTGGTAGGTAACATACGAAACCAGGAAAATAGCTGAAAGCCCGAAAGCCGTAAGCATGGCCGCTCTGTGGTTCCGGATATTGCCGCGCCGGATATTGATATATCCGATAACCAGCGCAATGGCTGTCATCGAATTCAGAATAGCATGCAGTGTTGGCAGGAAAGAAACGTCTACTTTGTCCGAACCTTCTTTAGGCATAAAGAACAGCATCGCTACCACGACTGGTATCAGTACAGATAAAATGGCAATGAGTACCAGGTATTTCTTATCCTTACTCGCTGCTGTGCTATTTGCTTTTACTGTATTCATCCAAAAGAACGTTTATTTCAAGTATAAGTCTGTCTACATCATCCGGGTCAGTGCCATCATAAATGCCACGTACACGTTTGTACTTGTCTACAAGCATAAACTTTTCGCTGTGTATGAAATCCTCTTCTCCCGGCACCGCCTGTACAGGCAAATAAAATCCTTTAATTGCCAAATCATAGATTTTGCTTCGCTCACCGGTCAGGAAATACCACATCTTCGGATCAGCGTTATACCTCTCCGCATATTCCTGTAATACTTGTGGAGTATCGTGTTCAGGATTTACCGAAAAAGAAACAAGCTTAACGGATGAGTTGTTTTGGAAAGCCTCCTGCACGCGCACCATTTGCGACGACATGTCTTTGCAGATACTGGGGCAGGTAGCAAAAAAGAAGTTGGCCACATAAACCCCTTCCAACAGGTCGTTTTGTGCAACTGGTTTCCCCTGCTGTGAAGTCAGCGTGAAGTCAGGTACCTTGTGAAATACGGTGTCACCGGAAGCATTCCTAACTACTTCCCCGGTATCATCTACTTTAGGGAAATAAGTCTTCAGCGTGAAGTGGTGTTCACCAAAAGTACCTATAAATATAAAAATAAGAAGAGGCACTAATAGTAGGATGCCTAATATTAGTGCCTTTTTAGTACTCATGATAAATGCTTATTTAAAGTAATTCGTAACCGAATCGAAGTAATAACTTCCTTCAGAAATAAGTGCTACCATCAGCCATACAACCAGTGCCATTGGAATTAGCACAGACCAGATGAGAGCTTTTGTTTCATGCTTTAAGTGCATGAACTCAGCTACGATATAAAACGCCTTGAAGATCGTCAGGATAATGAAGATCATGTTACGCAGCGTACCTGCTTCCATGAAGAAAGCAAAAACGAATTCAAGTGCTGTAAGACCTACCAGGATCGCAAATGTTTTCCAGATAACCTTTGTTTGTGGTTTTGGAATCTCACCTGTCTGGTTGAAGTCATGTGCGTGATCAGAATGCATTGCCATAGTATTGCAGTGTCTTTATTTTCCGCATTAGCTCCGTTGCTTTTACACACCGGAGCTTTGCTTCAGTTTATTTTTTATTTTATATCCTTTAATTAGATCAGGTAGAAGAAGGTAAATACGAATACCCAAACCAGGTCTACAAAGTGCCAGTACAGACCAACTTTCTCCACCATTTCGTAATGTCCACGCTTGTGGTATACGCCGTTTACGGTGTTGATGAAGATCATGATCAGAAGCACTACCCCACTAAATACGTGCGTACCGTGGAAACCAGTAATGAAGAAGAACAGATCGGCAAACAACGGCGGGCCGTACTGGTTCATCGTCAGGTTAGCGCCGAAAATACGGGTACCGTCAGCAAGCACCATTCCCTCGTCAGTACCGGTAATAAAGTGAGCCCACTCCCATGCCTGGCAACCCAGGAAAGTACCACCAAAAAGGATCGTCCAAAGCAACCACTTCTGCACGTCGTTTTTATCCATTCGATGACCGGCTTCCACGGCAAGTACCATCGTTACCGAGCTCAGGATCAGAATCATTGTCATCAAGGCAACGAATGCCAGCGGAAGATCAACGCCATGGAATCCAGGGAAAGCGTTAAACACTTTTTCCGGGATTGGCCACCATTCTGTAGAGAACGTGAAAGCCTCCGCCTCGCCTGTATAAGGCATGTGCTTGTGACGTGATAAACCGTAAACGATCAGAAATGCACCAAATGTAAACGCATCAGAAAGCAGGAAGAACCACATCATGAGTTTTCCATAGCTCGCTTTTAATGGCTCATTACCGCCATCCCATGTACCTGATTTAGGTGCTTCCAGCGTAGTTGAAGTAGACATAGTTTATGTATTGAAAAAAACGTGTTTAGTGATTTACTCTCAAAAAGATATACAAATATATCCAAAGTCCTCCCAGAAAGTGCCAGTACAGTGTGCATAACTGAATACGCAGCATCTTTTTGGAGTGCACTTTATACTTAAAGCTTGCTGTAAGTACTAAAATTATAAAAATAAGCCCGGTGATCAGGTGAAAACCATGCACGCCGGTTAATACATACAGAAATGAGCCCGAAGGGTTACTACCTTGTCCGCCAAAGTATATGTTGTTGTTTACCAGATCAGCCCATGCATTCCACTGTCCGATCAGGAAAGCAGTACCAAGGCCAAGTGTAAGCAGCAGCATTACTTTCAGCAACGATAGGTTATTCTTGTTCGCAGCATTATATGCCATTTGCATTGTTACGCTGCTAAGTATGATCACGACCGTGTTTACGATCAATATACTTGGCAGATCATACTCCAGCCAGTTGCCTTCTGCGCGCCTTACTATATAGGCACTCGTAAAGGCTGCAAACATCATAATAATACTAATAATAATCAACCACAGCGCAAACTTTAATGGATGTGTTCCTCCATTACTGGTTTCCTCTTCTACTAAATTAGCTACCATTATTATAAATTTACTTTATCTAAAACAAAAGCTATCTGCACGATCGGCAGATACAAAAAAGACCCGAACATGATACTCATGGCTGCCTTTTTAGAGCAGGTGCGCATGAGGTAAAATGTCTGAGCTAAAAATAACACGCCGCATACCACTGCGATCATGGCGGAAGTTGTTCCGGTCATACCGAACTGCAAAGGCAACAAGCTTAACGGGATCAGCAGCAAGGTATAAATCATGATCTGAAAGGCTGTTTTCAGGTTTTTCCCACCTGCCATTGGCAGCATCTTAAAACCGGCCTTCTTATAATCATCATCCAATACCCAGGCAATTGCCCAGAAATGCGGGAACTGCCAGATAAACTGTATGCCGAATAAGATCCATGCTTCAATATCCAGCGAACCTGTTGCCGCAACCCAACCGATCAGGGGAGGAAAAGCACCAGGAAAAGCTCCGATAAAAACACTGATCGGGCTGATACGCTTCATAGGCGTATAAACAAACCCGTAAAGTATAAGTGAGAGCAGTGAAATGGCTGCCGTTAAAACATTGAAATAGTATGCCAGCAATGCTATTCCGGAAATACCGAGTATAGCACAGTATACTGCAGCTTCTGTTACTGTTACCTGCCCGGTTGGTAGTGGGCGTTTCGCTGTTCGCTTCATCAGTTTATCCAGATCTTTTTCTATGATCTGGTTTATGATATTAGCAGAGCCTGTTACCAGCATACCTCCCAGCATTACCATCAATATGTTTGCATAGGATGAGTGCGGATGTCCAAGTATGTAGCCGATTGCGCTCGAAAACGCTACCACGATACTTAACCTGAACTTCAACAACCTAAAGTATGCCCCAGCTTTATGTACCATAAAGGTTAGAGACAGCAGCGAGTCAGACTTTTGTGTATACATTAGTTATGAACAGCCACTGGCATTTTAGCCGCCTTATGAGAGGCGTAATGATAAACAATAAAAATCAAAAATTGCACTCCAAAAAGGAGTGTTGCGAGGGTCAGGTGAAGCGGCTGTAAAACCGGAGGTATTGCAAAATAAGCCATTACAACACCAAAGATAATCTCCAATCCCAGAATGACCAACATCAAGTTGACATATCTGCTGATTTGTAGGTCTTTTAGTTTGTAAAGCAAATAAGCCAAATATGCATTGATGGCTAGTAGAGCGATAGAAAAAGAGCGGTGCACATAAAAATCAAGTCCCAGCTTTTCTACCCATAATTCCCTGTTCTCGCCTTTCATCATAAAGGCAATCAGGTCAATATCCTCTCGCACCTGCGTACCGATAAGTATCTGGAAAAAAGTAAGCGTCGTAACAAGTACAATCAAAAGATTCAACTTGCGGCTGTACTCAAACCTGGACGTGAAGGTATGTTCCTGTGAACGGGCGACAGCATATTGCAGCACCGCTACAAGTACCAGCGCCAAAGCCATGTGGATGGTAATGGTAACAGGAAGCAGATTAGTGGAAACAACAATGGAGCCCAGCCATCCCTGTATGACAACAAGTATGAAGCTGATAAGGGAAAGGTAAAATACTGTTTTATCTTTCTTCAGATAAGGAACAGCATATAGAACGGTAAGAAAGATCAGGATTCCTATTGCTACACCTACCAGCCTGTTCACATACTCTATCCAGGTCTTTGTTACATTGAATTCTGTTTCAATGTATTGGTTCGGATGTGAAAAGATGGCTGCAGATACTTCTTCAAACCCCAGGTTATCCAGGTATCCGGCAAGCTTTTGGTTCTTCTCTATCCTCTTCTGCTTATATACTTCCAGATAATCATCAGGAAGCTGGCTAATATCAGTTGGAGGAACCCAACTGCCAAAGCACTTAGGCCAGTCTGGGCATCCCATTCCAGAGCCGGTGCTTCGCACGATTCCTCCAACCAATATCAAGAAGTATACAGCAATTACTGTAACTACTCCAATATTTCTAAACCTTTTGTATGGAAAAGATTTATTAGCCATTAATGATACTATTCTAAGTCTTTCTCATACGGCAGGTTTGAAGACTGCGTCTGAGAATATGGTACTGTCTGAGGGATGTAATCCTCTGCTGCACCTGGTTTGCTATAATCGTAAGGCCAACGGTAAACAGCAGGTATCTCACCTGGCCAGTTGCCGTGTCCGGGATTTACCGGCGTTGTCCACTCCAGCGTGTTGGAGTGCCATGGGTTAGCTGTAGCCCTTCGGCCTTTGAAGATGCTGTAAATAAAGTTGAACAGGAAGACGAACTGTGCAGTAAAGCCCATGATAGCCGCTAAGCTGATAAAGGTGTTCATATCTGTAAACGTATTGAACGCCTCGAAACCTGTCCAGGAATAATATCTTCTTGGGAATCCGGCAATACCGATGTAGTGCATTGGCATGAACACCAGGTACGCAGACAGGAAGGTTAACCAGAAATGCACGTAACCCATCTTCTCGTCCATCATACGGCCGAACATCTTAGGGAACCAGTGGTAGATACCTGTGAACATACCGAAGAATGCTGCAGCACCCATTACAAGGTGGAAGTGCGCAATCACGAAGTATGTGTCATGTAGCTGAATATCCAGTGCTGAGTTACCAAGGATAATACCTGTCAGACCGCCAGAGATAAACAGTGACACGAAGGCAATTGCAAACATCATCGATGTTGTGAAGCGAATATTACCTCTCCACAGTGTTGCAATCCAGTTAAATACTTTTACTGCAGATGGTACGGCAATGATCAACGTAAGGAACATGAACACAGATCCCAGGAACGGGTTCATACCTGTTACGAACATGTGGTGCGCCCATACAACGAATGACAACAGGGAGATACCCAACATTGAGCCAATCATAGCACGGTAACCGAAAATAGGCTTACGTGAATTTGTAGTGATTACTTCTGATACGATACCGAACGTTGGCAGAATCACGATGTATACTTCCGGGTGACCCAGGAACCAGAACAAGTGCTGGAACAGGATCGGGCTACCACCTGTGTTAGAAAGCGCCTCACCGGCGATAAAGATATCAGATAGGTAGAAGCTTGTACCGAAGCTACGGTCGAAGATCAGCAACAGGGCAGCTGAAAACAGCACCGGGAATGAAAGAAGACCAAGGATCGCTGTCAGGAAGAACGCCCAGATGGTAAGCGGAAGCTTCGTCATGGACATGCCTTTTGTTCTCAGGTTGATCACAGTAGTGATATAGTTAACACCACCTAACAACTGAGATACAATAAACAGCGCCATTGAGATCAGCCACATCGTCATACCTGTACCGGAACCTGAAATAGCTTGTGGTAAGGCACTCAGTGGCGGGTAAACTGTCCAACCACCACCTGCAGGACCTGTTTCGATGAACAGGGAAGCAAACATTACAATGCTGGACAGGAAGAAGATCCAGAACGAAAGCATGTTCATGAAGCCGGATGCCATATCACGGGCACCGATCTGCAGCGGAATAAGAAAGTTGGAGAAAGTACCGCTCAGACCAGCTGTAAGTACGAAGAATACCATGATGGTACCGTGCATGGTAACCAATGCCAGGTAAAACTCCGGATCAAGTTTACCGTTTTCAACCCACTTGCCCAGGATCGGCTCCAGGAAAGTGAAAGTTGCTTCTGGCCAACCTAACTGCAGACGGAAAAGAATCGATAAAAAGCCACCTACAAAACCCCAGAAGATACCTGCAAACAGGAATTGCTTTGCAATTACTTTGTGGTCCTGGCTAAAGATGTACTTCTCAAAAAAGTTTTGGTCATGATGATGATCATGCTCTTCATGAGCGTGATGTACATCCTTACTAATTGATATATCTGTAGTAGACATTGACGAAAATATTTAATTGCTACAACTCTGTTTTAACTTCTTCAGCCTTTTCCTCCTTCTTCTCTACAACAAGTTGCTTCTGAGAATCGGTTGAGAATTTTGCAAGAAGGTCTGGATTTTCCTGGATGAATGGCTTCTGAGTTGCAAGCCATGCTTCGTAATCCTCAGGCTCATCAACAACAAGTATAAAGCGCATTGCAAAGTGACCGCGACCGCAAATCTCGGTACAGGCCAGCTCATACTTGAAGTCAGGGTTGCCTGTCTCATTCTGCATTTCAGCTGTTGTTTTAGTTGGAACGAACCAGAACTTAGTAGGCATTCCAGGTACAGCATCCATCTTCAATCGGAAGTGAGGAAGGAATACGCTGTGGATAACGTCTCTTGAGCGGATCTTCAGCAACACTGGCTTGCCTTTTGGCACGTGGATCTCACGTGGCATGAAGTCATCCATTGAGTTTTTGTCACTGAAGTCAACACCAAACTCGTTTGTAGCGTCGATCAGCTTGTAATTGGCAGTTCCCAGTTTTCCGTCCGGACCAGGGTAGCGAACCATCCAGTTAAACTGCTTGCCCATTACTTCCACTACAACTGCGTCTTCTGGAGCTTCACTTGTAATCTTTGTCCATGTTTTCCAGCCAGCAAATACCAGCAGTGCCATCACAACGGCTGGAATCATTGTCCAAACAATTTCCAGTTTGTTGTTGTGTGGGTAATAGTAAGCGCGCTTGTCATCTTTATGCTGATACTTATAGGAGTAAAAGAACAGAAGAACCTGCGTGATCACGAAAACGATACCGATGATGATCATCGTTGTCCAGAACAGGCTGTCTGTCCACTCGCCGTGAACAGAAGCCAGAGGCTGGTTCATGGTATCCCATGAGTCGGCAAAAGACCAGAAGAATGCGGCTCCACCACCAATTAGGAACAAAAGGAGAAGCGTTCCATTTACTCTGTTACTTGTCTTGGTCGTACCTATAGCACGCTTGGTAGATCCCCTGAAGATCGATGCCAGCGTACCGATCCTGAATAACAGGAACAGTATGACCAGTAATAATATTACGGATAAAACTATAGCGAACGTAATCATTATATAACGTTTTTAGTATGATCTAAACATGATGGTGAACACTCTCCTCCAGGAACGGATGGTTAACAGGCACAAGAGATGCTTTTGTAAGACCTTTCGTGAAAGTTAACAGGAATACTCCTAGGAATGTCAGCGCTGTACCGATTTCAATAAATCCGAAGCCTGCACCTGTACGCAGCGTACCTGGCATGATCATCAGGTAGAAGTCCAGCCAGTGACCGAACAGGATAGCGATGGTTACGATCTTCAGCATGATCATTTGGCGCTTTGCATCTCTTGTCATCAAAACAAGGAAAGGGAACACAAAGTTTATGATCAGGTTGATAAAGAAGATAGGCATAAACTTACCCTCGTTACCGCCCAGTCTTTCCAGGAAGTAGATTGATTCTTCCGGAATGTTTGCATACCAGATCAGCATAAACTGAGAGAACCAGATGTATGTCCAGAAAATTGAGAAAGCGAACACAAACTTACCTAAATCGTGCAGGTGGTTTGAGTTAACCATTTTCAGATAACCGTTCTGCTTCAGGATGATTACTGTTAAAGTTGTAGCAGCTAAACCAGAGATGAACCAGCTTGCAAACACATACCAGCCAAACATGGTAGAGAACCAGTGTGTATCAACTGATAATACCCAGTCCCAAGCTGAAAGTGATGAAGTTACGCCAAATACAACCAGGAACATGGCTGAAATGCGGATGCTCTTGTGGTAGTAGCTTGTTCCTCCATGCAGATCTTCATTGATGGAGTTTCTTCTCAGCCAGTTAAAGAACAGGATCCAAAGTACAAAGTATGCTACCATTCTGATCAGGAAGAACACTGTATTCAGGAATGGAGCCTTACCTGCAATGATCGGATCGTAACGTGGATCGTTTACATCGTACAGGTACTCATGTGTCCAATGGAAAATGTCATGAGAACCAAACAGGAATACAATCAGCATCACGGCACCTCCAAAAGGAAGATAATATCCTAATGCTTCCGGTACACGCTTAATAAGTACAGACCATCCAGCATACGCTACATACTGTACTGCTACAAAGAACAAACCTGTGATGGCAATACCTGTAAAGTAAACATTGTTAAACCACAGGTTTACAAATAATCTTTTTGACCAAGATACTGCTTCGTGGGCAGTAGCCGCAGCTTCACCATGCTCGCCAGCAGCAGCATGATGCTCTCCTCCCCCTCCTGCAGCCATGGCAATAATACCTACTATAAGTAAAACAACACCTATAGCTATCATCAAGAAAAACTTGTTTGTTGTTTTTCTGGAAATGATGAGTCTTTCTTCTGTCATTATCCTTTTAAATTACGCCTTAGACTTAGTTATTTTTGGGGAGCTCCGGTTTGTGGATTTTCTGTTCCTGGTTGTCCGGAAGCTTCTTGGGATGCCTCTCCTTCAGCTGGAGCAGGAGCACTTGCTTGCCCTGTCTGAAGCTGCTGTACATACATCACGATTTTCCAACGTTCCTCTGGGTTCACCTGAGATCCGTGTGGCATCATACGGCCTCTGCCGTTTGTGATCACGTGGAATATATGTCCTTCAGGAAGCGTAGCCACACGACCTGAAGAATAAGAAGGCACACCTTTGAATTTTTGTCCAACTAAGCCCTGACCATCGCCCTGTTCACCGTGGCATGGAGCGCAGAAGCGGGAATAAAGAACTTTACCTTCTGCCAGGTTGGCTTCATTTTTCGCCAGCGGGTTTTTTAACTCCACACCAGCTACTTCTGCTGTATCCTGAGACAGGTAAAGGTTATAGCCCATTTTGCCACGCGCCACCGTTCCTTTTGCCGGCTCACGCATGTTCATGCCTCCTGGGTTAAACTTGTTGTCTTTTACCTGCTTGTACGGTTCCAACGGAATTGACTCATACATATCAGGTGCGTACTCGAGTCCTGGATCCTGTTCGTTGCTACACGCTACCAGAACTGCAGCTGAGAAAAGTACGGCAGAGGCTTTTAATCCGATTGTTGCTATTCTTTTCATTATTTGATTACCTCCTTCTGATTAACTTCGATAGCACCGTTAGAGCGTAGCAGGCCTGTTAAAGCAGAAAGATCTGTTACTCCTTCTTTTACCTCGATAGCCATTACAAACTTGTCATCTGTAGAACGCTTGTCGAAAACATTCACCTTTATGCTTGGTCTCAGACGTGATACAATAAAGAATGTGATCACCATACCGAAGGCAGCACAAAGTACTGTTAACTCGAATGTAACCGGAATGAAAGCCGGTAAAGCGATGTGTGGCTTACCACCAATGATCATTGGCCAGTCAAAGCCCAACATCCAGATTTGCATCCACAGCGCGAAAGATGTTCCGAACAATCCGCAGAAGAACGCCACGATTGGCAGTCTAGAGCGCTTGATACCTAATACATCATCGATACCGTGTACAGGATATGGGGAAAATACGTCATATATGTTTGTACCGGCAGCCCGGACGTTCTCGATGGCCTGCAGCAGGACATCTTCATCATCGTAGATACCTAGAACGAATTTTTTAGTCATTGCTATGATGTGTATTAGTAGTGCTCAGTTCCTTTTCAGTGCCATGCATGGTAGCATGTTTGTGGTGGTGTACACCAGAAGAAGATTTCAAGATTGCCTTCACTTCGGCCATGTTCACAACCGGGAAGAATTTAGCGAACAGCAGGAACAAGGTGAAGAAAAGACCGATTGTACCTACATAAACGCCGATGTCTATGATAGTTGGAGAGAACATTGCCCAGGAAGATGGCAGGTAATCTCTGTGAAGGGAGGTAACAATGATTACGAAACGCTCGAACCACATACCAATGTTCACGAAGATCGAGATGATGAAGGTTGCAGTCAGGCTTCTTCTGATCTTTCTGAACCAGAAAAGCTGTGGTGTAATTACGTTACAAGTCATCATTGACCAGTAAGCCCACCAGTAAGGACCTGTAGCACGGTTGATGAACGCGTACTGCTCATACTCTACCTGTGAGTACCAGGCGATGAAGAACTCAGTAATATAAGCCACACCCACAATTGAGCCTGTCAGGATGATTACTTTGTTCATCGACTCCACGTGCTCCAGTGTGATGTAATCTTCCAGTTTGAACGTTTTGCGGGTAATGATCATCAGAGTCAATACCATTGCAAAACCTGAGAAGATCGCACCTGCCACAAAGTATGGAGGGAAGATAGTCGTGTGCCAGCCTGGGATTACAGACGTTGCAAAGTCCATGGATACGATCGTGTGTACCGAAAGTACCAGTGGTGTAGCAAGACCTGCCAGGATCAGGGATACTGTTTCGTAACGGGACCATGCTTTAGCAGAACCAGTCCAGTTGAACGACAGAGCAGCGTATACTCTTCTTGCAATCGGGCCTGTGGCGCGGTCACGGATGGTAGCAAAGTCAGGAATCAGACCGATGTACCAGAAAACCAGCGAAACTGAGAAATAAGTTGAGATCGCGAACACGTCCCAAAGGAGCGGTGAGTTAAAGTTAACCCAAAGCGAACCAAATGTGTTTGGAAGTGGAAGTACCCAGTAAGCTAACCAGGGACGTCCCATGTGCAATACAGGGAACATCGCGGCGCAGATTACGGCGAAGATCGTCATCGCTTCCGCTGCGCGGTTAATGGAAGTTCTCCACTTCTGACGGAACAGCAAGAGGATCGCTGAGATCAGCGTACCGGCGTGACCGATACCTACCCACCACACGAAGTTGGTGATGTCCCATGCCCAACCTACTGTTCTGTTAAGGCCCCACTCCCCTATACCGAACCACAGGGTACGGTATACTGAGTAGATAAAAATAGCTAAACCAACCAGAGCCACAGCAAGGGCAGCGGCCCAACGTGCGTTGGGCTTTGCCTCCACCTGTCTGCAGACATCTTCGGTGATGTCGTGGTATGTTTTCCCCCCGGTTACAAGAGGCTCTCTTATCGGAGATACATGCTGCATAACGCTATCGATATTTAATTTTAAGCTAAGTTTCTAATTTTAGTCAGGTACGTTACGTTTGGCTGCGTGTTTATTTCTTCCAGTACATGGAAGGCACGTTCACCTTGCTCACGAACCAATATCTGAGATATACGGCTCTCCGGATCAAGCATATCACCGAATACGATGGCGTCTGTTGGGCAAGACTGGGCACAGGCCGTAACGATTTCTCCGTCTTTCGGTCTTCTGTTCTCACGTTTTGCTTCCAGTTTACCAAGCTGCACACGCTGAACGCAGAAAGAGCACTTCTCCATCACACCTCTTGAGCGTACGGTTACATCCGGGTTCAACACCATCTTGCCAAGATCGTTGTTCATGTTGTAGTCGAACTTGTCGTTGTTGGCGTAGGCGAACCAGTTGAAGCGACGCACTTTGTAAGGGCAGTTGTTTGCGCAATAGCGGGTACCTACGCAACGGTTGTACACCATCTGGTTGATACCTTCTGAACTGTGCATGGTAGCAGCTACCGGGCAAACTGTTTCACATGGAGCGTGGTTACAGTGCTGGCACAGCATTGGCTGGAAGATCACAGAAGGGTTTTCAGCCGGATCTTCCATTGTCTGGTAATCTCCTTCTTCGTGCTCTACAGCGCTGTAGTATCTGTCGATACGCAGCCAGTGCATGTCACGACGGTTGATTACCTCTGCTTTACCAACCACAGGAACGTTGTTCTCGATATGGCAGCTCAGTGTACAAGCACCGCAACCAATACAGGAGTTAAGGTCGATAACCATACCCCAGTGGTGATTCTTGTACTCGTAATCTTCCCAAAGAGAGATTGTAGCAGGCTTAACAGGACCATCATGGGTTGTCAAGCGAACGTACTCTGTTACTTCTTTAGGATTCTCTTTATACTTAGCTAATGTGTTCTCCTGCACAACCAGACGATCCATGATCGTGTGGTGCGTCTGCATTTGCGCAATCGGAGAAATAGCGTCTGTTTTTTCTATTTTAACAGGGCTGCTGAAGATCACACTGTTGTTTGCTACCGTAGCGATCGGGAATGCATTGGCACCCAAACCTTTCACTACTGGCATAGAATCCAGCTCGCGACCGTAACCCATGGCAATGCTTACAGTACCCTGCGCCTGGCCTGGCTGAACCAGCACCGGAAGCTCAATGGTTTTGCCATTTGCCGTAGTTACTTTCACTACTGTATCCTGTGTAAGCCCCATCTCCTCTGCCATTTTGCGTGGCATGGCTACATAGTTACCCCATGTTGCTTTAGAGATTGGGTCACCCATTTCCTGTAACCATGGGTTATTCGCTTCATAACCAGGTCCGATCTGGATCTTTTCATACAGCACCGCCTCGATACCGGAAGCAGCACGTCTACCGCTCAATGAGCTTGCAGCAGCAGCAGCAGTCAGGGTGTTTGCAGCAGCTGGATTTGTTTTCAACAGGCTAGTGCCGTTTTCCAACACACCATCGTGAACTGCTTTCTCCCAGAACTTATTGAAATCGCCAGTGGCAATTTTTCTCCAGTTATTGCGGATGTAATCGTAGAATGTTGTTTTGCTACCGCTCCAGGTCAGAAGGCTGTCCTGCATCTGACGGGTAGTGAAGATTGGGCTGATTACCGGCTGCGCAAGGCTCAGGAAGCCTCTCTGCGGCTCGTAATCATTCCAGGACTCCAGGTAGTTGTTGTCTGGCGTCACGTAATCAACCAAAGCAGCAGTCTCATCTACGCGCTCGGCAAACGACACTTTAAGACCTACTTTCTTCAGGCCGCTAACCACTTTGTCAGCAAGCGGATGATCGTAAGCAGGGTTCGCGTTGTAGAAGAACACAGCACCAACTGTACCAGCGTTCATCTCGTTGATCAGGCGAATCATCTGCGCATCGTTACCCTGCTTTACAAAGTATGGTGCCGCTGCATTGATGGTAGCGCCTTCTGCACCCAGTGCCTGGTTGATAGCAGTTACCAGCGTCTGTACTGCCGGATCGTTAGATCCAGACACGACAAGGGCTTTGCCTTTATTTGCATTCAGGTCTTTTACAACAGCGGCGAAAGCCTTCTTATCGAAGTTAGCCGGCGCGCTGCCACCCTGACCTGTTATGCTGTTATAAAGAGCTGTTACAACAGCTGCTTCTTCGGATGGCTTGATAGGCACACGCACGTCGGCGTTTGCACCTGTCAGTGAAAGCATGGTCTCGAACTGGTAGTGACGAGACATTTCTTTCTTATCCGGATTTACTTTTCTGTTTTTGATGTACTGCTTCGCAAATGGAGTTGGTGCGATCCATGACCCAAGGAAGTCAGCATTGATACCAACAATGATGTTGGCTTTGCTGAAGTCGTAGCCAGGAACAACACCACCGTTTGCACCTAACAGCGCAGAAGCAGAGTTTGCATCGTATACTACGTGCTCGAAATTACCGAAACGGCCACCGAACTCATCGATCAGTTGCTTTGTAGACGGGCTGATTACGGTAGAAGAAACGATCGCAACTTTGCCGTTGATACCGTTCAGCTTCGATGTGATCTCACGGTCTACCTGCTCCCACTTCGCTTCTTTGCCTTTGATAAGCGGTGTACGCAGTCTGTTGTTGTCGTACACATTCAGAACAGAAGCCTGTGCTCTTGGGCTTGTTCCAAGTGGAGTTACACCTGAGCTCGGGTTTGGCTCAATCTTGATCGGACGACCTTCACGTGTCTTAACAAGAATGCTGTTATAGTCGCCGTGAGAGAAGTAAGTAGAAGCATACCAGTTAGCTACACCTGGCTCTACATCTACTGGCTTGTTCAGGTAAGGGATTGCTTTTCTTACTGGCGCTTCGCAAGATGCCAGTGTTGCAGCCGCCAAACCAAATCCAAGAAGCTTCAGGAAGTCTCTTCTCGGTGCGGTAACCTCAGAAGACTGGCTTTCACCTTGGGTTTCATTTAACGGAAGGAACTCTGGAAACTCGTTATGAGCATGCTTAGCGAACTCAGGAGTGTTTTCTAACTCCTCAATTCCTCTCCAGTACTTTATTCTGTCTTGCATATTATATCTAGAAAACTCGAATACTTAACTAAAATAGATATTGATTAATAGTGACATTTAGAACACTCAGTACCACCATTAGAAGATACCGTAAAGGCACCTTTTGAACTCTGCTCATGCAATTCCACCAGGTTATCATAGTAAGCGTTTCCTTCTGTGTTCAGAGGAGTTTCGCGGTGGCAATCAATACACCAGCCCATAGTTAATGGAGAGAACTGGTATACAACGTCCATTTCCTGGATTGGACCATGGCATGTCTGGCATTCTACTCCAGCCACCTGCGTGTGCTGAGAGTGGTTGAAATATGCAAGATCAGGCAGGTTGTGGATACGCACCCACTCGATTGGTTTATTACGCTCAATGGCTCTGTAAATCTTCTGAATTTCAGGAGACTCCTTCTTGATCTGGCTGTGGCAGTTCATACAGATGTTTGCAGAAGGGATACTGGCACTCTTGCTCTCATAAACAGTAGTATGGCAATAGTTACAGTTGATCTGGTGATCACCAGCGTGTATTTTGTGCGAGAAGGCGATCGGCTGCTTTGGCGCATACCCCTGCTGCACACCAATACCCATTACTTTATCCAAAGACAGATCCAGCAGCACAACTACAAAGATCAGCACTACCAGGGTGCGAACTGCTTTAGACTTATATATTTTAGAGAAGTCGAAGCGCTGGTTAACTACTTCTGCATCGTACTCATCTAATTGTCTGTTTTTGTTCAGGTAATTCTTCAGCAACGAAGTGATCAGCAACAGCGTCACGATCAGTACGATCAGCACCACGATCAGAACTACCAATACTATATCCAGGTAGTTACCTACAGCACCGATAGCTTCTGTACCTACGTTCTCACCTGGAGCAGTTTCCGGACCCGCTACTGTTGTCGGAACAGCAGTTGCTGCAGACTCAGAAGCCTTAATATAGGTAAGGATAGAAACAACCTCCTCGTCAGAGAAAGCAAAAGAAGGCATCGCCTGCTTGTTGTACTGGTTATAAACTGCTACTGCTTCAGCGTCGCCTGCCTGGATAAGAGACTGAGAGTTCTTGATCCATTTAACTAGCCAAGGCTGCTTTCTTCTTTCGTTTACACCTTTCAGACCAGGACCTACTATAACATCATCACCGGCAGAGTGGCAAACAGCACAGTTGTTTTTAAACAGGGATTCACCTGCATCAACTATAGCTGTATTGTCTACAGGCAAACCTCCTGTGCTGGCAGCCGCCGCAGCACCCTGTGTGGCACCTGGCACTACTCCTTTCTGCCCAATATCCGCCTGTTCGCTAGCACCTTGTGCCCATGCCCCAAAAGAGACAAACAGGGAAAACAAGAAGGCAATGAAAACTTTGTGTTTAGTTTTAGGTATACAGCTAATCATAGCCAAGATAACTTGTGTTTAGTATAATGGTGGAATTACT
Source organism: Pontibacter ruber (assembly GCF_023630205.1). Taxonomy (GTDB): domain Bacteria; phylum Bacteroidota; class Bacteroidia; order Cytophagales; family Hymenobacteraceae; genus Pontibacter; species Pontibacter ruber. The sequence continues at coordinate 135,366 of NZ_JALPRR010000001.1, forward strand.
TTACGGGCACAAATCTACTACCCGAATTCCATTAATCAAACAGATTAAGTTTATTTTTGGCTTACAACACAATACAAGCTTTAAACACCCCGTTTTTGGCAGAAAAACTGCATTTAAATTAAATTCAGGGCATTTATTTAGAACTAATATAAATAACAGAACAGATTTTTTCAGGACTACTTCACTTATTTAAGTACAATTAATTAGAGATTTTATCTCAATTAAGGACAGCATTTAGGTGCTTAAATCAGCGACTAATTTGAACTATTACCTATTTGGTTTTGTATATTTCAGTTTATTTTTTTCTTCTTAACATTAGTTGTACTTAATATTAATATATTCTGTCGCTATTGCAAGCTTCTCTCCCACTGCTCCCCTTCTCTTAAATAAAAAAACACACAACCAGTTGCTTTACAACTACTACTCTTCTATCTTTGCACCCTAAAATCAAAAATTCTCATAACCAAATGGAATTAAAAAATTACGAAACGGTCTTCATCCTGACTCCGTTGCTTAACGAGACTCAGATGCAAGAAACGGTCGAGAAGTTCAGACAGGTGCTTAAGGAAAATAGCGCCGACATTATCCACGAAGAGAACTGGGGCCTGCGTAAGCTTGCTTACCCAATCCAGAAGAAATCTACTGGTTTCTACCACCTCATCGAGTTTAAGGCTCCATCTACTGTAATTGATGTACTTGAGCTGGCTTATCGCCGCGACGAGAAAGTTGTTCGCTTCTTAACTACTGCCCTTGATAAGCACGCTATGGCTTACAACGAGCGCAGAAGAAAAGGCGAGTTCAAATCACAAGCTAAAAAAGAGGAGGTTAAAGGATAATGAGCTTAGTTAACGAAAAAGTACACAAGCAGGAAAACCGTCAGAAGTACTGCCGTTTCAAGAAGAGCGGTATCAAGTACATCGACTATAAAGATGGCAACTTCTTATTGAAGTTTGTAAACGAGCAAGGCAAAATCCTTCCAAGAAGATTAACAGGTACAAGCCTGAAATTTCAGCGCAAAGTATCTCAGGCCGTTGCCAGAGCAAGACACCTTGCTATTTTACCTTATGTAACAGATTCTTTAAAATAAGGAGGGATTGACCAATGGAAGTAATACTTAAAGATGACGTTAAAGGTCTTGGCTACAAAAACGATATCGTTGATGTAAAGCCAGGTTATGGCCGTAATTACCTGATCCCTCAGGGTCTTGCTGTTCTTGCTGACAAATCAAGCAAGAAAGTAGTAGCTGAAAACATCCGTCAGGCTGCGCACAAAGCAGATAAACTTAGAAACGATGCGCAGGAGCTGGCTAACAGCATCGGCGACATCACGCTGGACCTTCCGGCTAAAGTTGGTGAAACAGGAAAGATCTTCGGTTCTGTAACTACCAACCAACTGTCTGAAGCCCTTAAAGCGAAAGGTTTTGATGTAGACCGCAAGCGTATCTCTTTTGACCAGGATGTTAAAACAGCCGGCGAGTACACTGCTACGCTGAACCTGCACAAAGAAGTGAAGCACCAGATACGTTTCAACGTAATCGGTGAATAATACGATACTAGAAGAATCTACTACCTTCTTAGCGTCCTGCCCACCAGCAGGACGCTTTTTTTTGCCCCTTTACTTCTTATACTTAGGGCAGAAGGCGTAACTTAGGGAGGCTGCGCGTCAGTTAAAGTAAAGTTAAGCAAGTATACATAATTATGTTCCGCACCGAAGTACAGGTTAAACCTGCTGCCATCTCCTTATCGCTCCGCTCAAAGCTGGTAACCATCGGCTCCTGCTTTGCCGAAGTTATTGGCAATAAACTGCGCGACAACAAAGCAGATGCGCTTGTCAACCCGTTTGGCACCATCTTCAACCCTTTGTCTGCATGCCTTTTGCTGGAAGCCGCTGCCGGAAAGCCCTATAATTTTGAACAACACCTGGTCGAGAACAACGGCATCTGGTATGCCTACGACCTGCACTCCTCCCTCTCCTCTCCCGACAGAAACGAACTGCTTTCCCTAATAGAACAAAAGCTATCGCAAACCCGGGAGCAGTTGCAGCAGGCATCGCTGCTTATACTTACACTTGGCACGGCTATAGGCTACCGGCTAAACAGCACGGGCAACGTAGTTGCCAATTGCCATAAATTGCCGGCCAGGAACTTTACCAGGTTTATACTTTCAACAGAAGAGATTGTAAACGCTTTTGAAAGCATGTACCCAGTGCTGAAACAGCTGAACCCTTCCCTCCAAATACTGCTCACGGTAAGCCCGGTGCGGCACATCAAAGAAACATTACCCCTGAACAGTGTAAGCAAATCGACCTTGCGGGTAGTTTGCCACCAGCTTACCGAATTGCACCCGGATGTGCTATACTTCCCGGCGTACGAGATCATGATGGACGACCTGCGCGATTACCGTTTTTACAAGCAGGACATGATCCATCCGACGGAAACAGCCGAAGACTACATCTGGCAGAAGTTTGCAGCAGCCTACTTCGATAAAGAGTTTCAGGATTTCCTGGAAGAGTGGGCTAAAATCAGAAGTGCTCTGGCGCATAGGCCTTTTCACCCGGACACGGCGGCCCACCAATCTTTTTTACAACGCACCCTGCAGCACCTGCAGCAACTGGAACAAAAGTACCAGATTGACTGCACCGAAGAAACACAACTCCTCCTCCGGCAACTTACTGCCTGAGCCGCTACGGAACACTTTTTTGCTTTCTTAGCCGTAGTTATACCATAGCGCCTTTACACAACACCGCAAACTATGGCTCAGGAGAAAAAAGCAAACCGACTGATACAGGAGAGCAGCCCTTACCTGCTGCAGCACGCCTACAACCCCGTAGAATGGTACCCCTGGGGTGAGGAGGCATTGCAGAAAGCCAGACAGGAAGAGAAGCCCATACTTGTAAGTATAGGTTACGCCGCCTGCCACTGGTGCCATGTAATGGAGCATCAGTCCTTTGAGAACAGGAAGATTGCGGAAGTGATGAATAAGTACTTCGTCTGCATAAAGGTAGACCGGGAAGAGCGCCCGGATGTAGACGCCTTATACATGGATGCGCTGCAGGCCATGGGTGTGCAGGGAGGCTGGCCCATGAATGTGTTTCTTACCTCAGAGGCAAAGCCATTTTTTGGGGGCACGTACTTCCCGCCGCAGCAATGGGTAAAACTCCTGGAAAATGTTGCCAATGCCTACAAACAAAACCGGGAGGAACTACAGGAATCGGCAGAGCAGTTTGCGGCGCACCTAAACCAAAGTGAGTTGGAGAAGTATGGCCTTATCAAAAGCAACCCCGAGGTACACGAGGACGACCTGAAGCTCATCTACAAAAGCCTCAGCAAGCGCTTCGACAAGAAGCTGGGGGGCCTTGAAGGTGCTCCCAAATTTCCGATGCCCACCAATTACCTATTTCTGCTGCGTTACTACAGCTACACGGGCGAGAAAGAGGCCTTGCACCAGGTAGAGCTTACGCTCCGCGAGATGGCCTATGGCGGCATTTACGACCAGATCGGAGGCGGCTTTGCCCGGTACTCCGTGGATGCCGAGTGGCTTGTTCCGCACTTCGAAAAGATGCTTTACGACAACGGGCAGCTCGTAAGCATGTATGCAGAGGCCTACCAGGTAACCAAAGATCCGCTGTACAAGGATGTGGTAGGCGAAACCATCACGTTTGTAGAGCGGGAACTCATGAGCCCGGAGTATGGCTTTTATTCTTCGCTGGACGCCGACAGTGAGGGCGAAGAAGGCAGATTTTATACTTTCACTAAAGACGAGCTGCAGGACATCCTGGGAGATGAGGAGCCGCTATTCTCCAAATACTACCACGTTACGGCTGCCGGCAACTTTGAGCACGGGCGCAACATCCTCCACCGTCGAATTTCCGACGAAAAGTTTGCAGAAGAAAACGAGCTGGAACTAGAAGTGCTGCAGGAGATGGTTGCCAACTGGAAGGAAAAGCTGATGGAAATACGGGCGCAACGTGTACGCCCCAGCCTGGATGACAAGATCCTGTGCTCCTGGAATGCGCTGATGCTCCGCGGCTTGGCAGACGCCTACTATACTTTCGGCAACAAGCATTATCTGCACCTGGCTGTTCGCAATGCAGAGTTCCTGCTGAGTAAAATGAAGCAGGGCGACAAGCTGTTCCATAACTACAAGCAGGAAAAAGCCACCATTGATGGTTTTCTGGAAGATTATGCGCTTCTGATACGTGCTCTGATACGGCTGTATGAAGTGACCTTTGAAGAGAAATGGCTGGAGGAAGCAAAACAATTAACCAATTATACGTTAGCTCATTTCTTTGATGAGCAGGAAGGTCTGTTCTTCTTTACCGATAACAGCTCCGAGAAACTGATCGCACGCAAAAAGGAAATATTGGACAACGTAGTTCCTTCCTCCAACTCGGTGATGGCGACTAACCTGCACTTCCTTGGTTTATACTTTGACGAAGAGCATTACCAGCAACTCTCCGATAGTATGCTGGCCAGGGTAAAGGATTTGCTGTTGAAGGAGCCTTCGTTCCTGAGCAACTGGGCAAGTTTATACTTCCACAAGCTCTCGCCCACTGCCGAGGTTGCCATCGTAGGCAGACAGGCGCCGGAAATGCGTTCTGAGTTCAGCGTGTTCTATATCCCCAACATGATCCTGGTTGGTACTGAGAACAAAAGCGATCTGCCGCTGCTGCAGGACCGGGTGCCGATCAATGGCAAAACCACTGTGTACGTGTGCTATAACAAAACCTGTCAGCTGCCGGTACAAACGGCTGCCGAAGCGCTGCAGCAACTACAGGGCCGTAACAAACAGGAAAGCAAATTTCCGTCGCTGTAAAGTATAGTTCTGATAAAATAGACAGGAGCGGAGTCACGGCTTCGCTCCTGTCTATTTTATACTTCGGCACTAAGTAAAGTATATCTATATCAGTTGGTTTACGCATAGCCTACACAAAAGCCCTCGCTCGCGTCCCGCGAGTGTGAGTTATCGGGTGGCGTCCCGCCACGTTACAAGTATAAAAATGTAGGCTGAAGTATAAAGTATAAACCAATCTGCTCTTTCGGATTTGCCATCCTGTTTTATTCTTTGCCAGCTGCTGAGCTAAGGCTGAAAGACAGATTGCAAATCCTTCTGTTAAGTGCTTCGGGAATGCAAATCCCGAAGAGCAAAGTATAAACTATACATCTCAGCGGCCGGAGGCCGAGGAATAGCGCACACTCGCCGGAGGCGAGCGAGGGCGTTCTTAGGTGTGTACGACTGATTTATCGAGTTTTAAGTATCGCTACACTGCCTTAGGTGCGGCTGTTCATCATCCGGAACATCTCGTCTATTTCTTCTCTGGAGGCTTTTCTTGCCTTTTCAGAGCGTCCGTAGCCAATCTCGAGCTCACCAGCTGCCATACGCTCTGTGATGCTGTCTGCAAATTCCTCCACTGGCGCTCCCATGGTGTGGATGCCCTCGCCACCCAGATCAGTGTTCACAGCAGGAGGCACAATTTCGATTACGCGCACATTGGTTTCTGACAGATCGTGTCGCAAAGACATGGTGAAAGAGTGAACGGCTGCCTTGGTAGCGCTGTAAACCGAAGCAAACGTACCCGGTGTAAAAGCCAGTCCGGAAGAAACGTTGATGATGGCGGCTGCCTTCTGCTGCTTCAGGTGCGGGATAAAGAGGGCCGATAAGTGTATGGGTGCCTCCACGTTGATAGCAATTTCCTGCCGGCGTTCCTCCCACGAGGCGGTGTCTTCGGTAAAATTGCCCCGCCGCTGTATACCGGCGTTGTTCACCAGCACATTCAGTTTCGGAAACTCGCGTGTCGCCCACTCAAACAAGGCTATCCGGTCGGCCTCGCTGGCCACGTCGGATACTTTTGTCTGCAGGCCCGGGTGCAACCGCTGTGCCTCCTGCAGCTTCTCCTCTCTCCTGCCGCACACGATCACTTGGCTTCCTGCTTTCAAAAACCGTTCTGCCAGCGCCAACCCAATTCCCGAGGCTCCGCCCGTGATCAATACTGTATTTCCAGCTAAATTCATTCTGATATAATTAAGTATGGTTAGAATGGCGAATCATCACAAAGTATCACCTCATCCGAACAATCTGCCAACCAACTATTTTACCGCCATAAACTACGATAAGGTTCAGCAAAAGGGCTCCTAACTGCTTATACTTTCCTGATAAGAGAAAAGAAGACTCCTCTGTTTTGTATAACTACGCAGTTACAACAGTCGGCTTTTTTTGCGACCTTTGTAATTGCCTAACTGATCGTAGTACCCTTGTCTGAACTGTTAAACTTCAATTTCCCGCCGGAGCCGGCTGTAGAGCGCGTTACGTTGTTTGCCGACGTGATCCTGCCCCTGCCGTTGCCAAAGCTGTATACTTACCGCATCCCCTTCGAGATGAACGACGAGGTGCTGGTAGGCGCGCGGGTAATTGTGCAGTTCGGAGCCAAGAAAGTACTCAGCTGCATCGTCGCTGACATCCACGAAAATGCGCCGGCCGAATACCAGGCCAAGTATATCCTGGATGTGCTGGACGACAAACCCATTGTGACGGCGCCGCAGCTCAAGCTGTTTAAGTGGATAGCCGATTACTACATGTGCACGCTGGGCGAAGTGATCAATGCGGCTTTGCCCTCGGCGCTGAAGCTGAGCAGCGAATCGCGGATACAATTGCACCCGCACTACAACCCGGAGGAAGACGACATTCCAATGTCGGCGCAGGAGGCCAAGATCATTTACGCCCTGCAGCACAACCAGGCACTGACCTTTACCGAGGTGGGCAACCTGCTCCAGGGCAAAAGCTATCACAAGTACATCAAATCGCTGATCCAGAAAGAAGCGATCATCATATTCGAGCAGATCAGCGACAAGTATGCGCCGAAGGTGGTGAAGAAAGTGCGCTTGTCGGAGCACTTTGTGCAGGAAGAAGGCATGCTGGAAGAGCTTTTTGAGCAGCTGACACCCAAGCCCAAGCAGCTCGACGTTCTGCTCAATTACCTGCAAAAGATACCGGTGCACCAGGACGTGCACCTTAACCACATCGGCCTGGAGAAGAACGCTCTCACCGGCAATCCGCACCTTTCCCTCTCCTCCATCAACGCCCTGATCAAAAAAGGCGTGCTGGAGCAGTTCGACCAGATCGTTTCGCGCTTTCCGGTTGACACAGGGGCTATGCAGCTGCCGATGGCGCTGTCGGAGCATCAATTGCAGGCAAAGGACGAGATCCTGGGCCTTTTCAAAGAAAAAGACACAGTGCTGCTGCACGGCATTACAGGCAGCGGCAAAACCGAAGTATACATCGACCTGATCAAGCACGCCCTGGAAGGCGGCGGACAGGTTTTATACTTGTTGCCTGAGATCGCGCTGACGGCCCAGATCGTGCAGCGCCTGATGAAGGTGTTTGGCGATAAGCTGGGCGTGTATCATTCCAAATTCTCGGACAACGAGCGGGCCGAAGTATGGCAGGGCATATTGTCGGGCAAATTCCAGGTAGTAGTGGGCGTTCGATCTTCCATCTTTCTGCCGTTTCATAACCTTTCGCTCATTATTATTGATGAGGAGCACGAGGCCAGTTACAAGCAATACGAGCCAGCACCGCGCTACAACGCCCGCGAAACAGCCCTGATGATGGCGCACCTGCAGGGCGCTAAAACCCTGCTGGGTTCGGCTACGCCCTCCGTAGAAACCTACTATAACTGCAAGACCGGCCGCTGGGGACTGGTAAGTATGACCAAACGCTTCGGCGAAGCGCAGTTACCTGATATTGAGCTGGTGGACACACGCGACGAGCAGCGTCGCAAGACCATGCACAGCCATTTTTCAGGTAAACTCGTTCACGCAATTGAAGAACGGCTGCACCGACACGAGCAGGTCATTCTGTTCCAGAACCGCCGCGGTTATGCGCCGTTTATCTCCTGCGATGAGTGCTCCTGGATACCCAAGTGCAAACACTGCGCCGTGAGCCTCTCTTACCACAAGTATAATAACGAGCTGCGCTGCCACTACTGCGGCTACCACGAGCGCATGCCTTCCGATTGCCCGGCCTGCGGTGCTACCACCCTTAAAAGTATGGGTTTTGGTACCGAGAAGGTAGAAGATGAGCTGAAACTGCTGCTGCCCAACGCCGAAGTACAGCGCATGGACCTGGACACCACCAAGAAGAAAAACAGTTACCAGCAGATCATCGCCGATTTTGAGAGCGGAAAGACCAATATCCTGGTCGGCACGCAGATGGTTACCAAAGGCCTTGACTTCGAGAATGTGAGCCTGGTAGGTATTCTAAATGCCGACACCATCATCAACTTCCCCGATTTCCGGGCGCACGAGCGGGCTTACCAGCTGTTTGTGCAGGTGAGCGGGCGTGCAGGTCGTAAGGGTAAACCGGGTGCAGTGATCATCCAGACGCGCGACCCGCTGCAGGCTATCTTCCGGAAAGTATACAGCAACGATTACCAGGCCCTGTACGAGCACGAGATTGAGGAGCGCATGCGCTTTGGCTATCCGCCTTTTACCCGCATGATCCGGGTAACTGTGAAGCACGAGGACGAACGTACCTCCGAGAATGCCGCTATTGTGCTTGCCAAGGACCTGACAGACCGCTTAGGCAAGCAGCAGGTGCTGGGGCCGGAAGTACCGTACATTTTTAAAATCCGGAATCTGTTTCTGAACGAGATACATATCAAACTGCCACGGGAGGGCGGCAACCTGCGCGGAGCCAAAATGCAGCTCGCCCAGGCTATTCACCAACTCAAGCTCCTCCCCGATTTTAAAGGACTCCGGATAGTGGCGGATGTGGACCCGGTATAGTTAGCCATTACTCAGTCTCCTCATACCAGAAAATATTTTTCTTTTTTTCTGATAATCAGTAACCTTAGCAAAACTACGGCGTATAAACTAATACCTTTGGCTAAAAGTTGAAAGCCTGAAAGTCTTAAGCGATCTACCAAGATACTTGTTGACTTTCAGGTTTTTCCTATTTATAGGGGTTTAGCTTACTCCTTCCCTTTCCTCAGCGCCAGCAGATACATGATGCCAAAGCCCAGAAAGGCCACCAGAATGAACACATCGATCCAGGTATACTCCCCTACGATAATATCTTTGATTTTTAAACCGGCGAAGACAAAGCAGAGGATGGCCAGAAATATCCGGAATGGTTTACGATTTTGCATTGATGTCTGTAATTGAACCGCTGAAGATAAGAAAATAAGCAGGAACGGCCATTTAATAAGAGAAAACGCCCGCCATTTAGCACAGGAAGTATAAACCTGTAGTTACAGGTACATGTAGAGCAGCATACAGAGCGTAATTACAATAGCACCGGCTGCATTCAGGTATGCGCCGGCTTTTACCATCGACGAGATAGGCACACGCCTGCTGCCAAAGACAATTGCATTTGGTGGAGTTGCTACGGGCAGCATAAAAGCAAAGCTACAAGCAATTACAGCACCAATAACCGGGTAAAGCAACGGAATCTGTAATTGCAGCAGCACCCCTATGATAATCGGCACAAACGTAATGGCAATGGCAGTGTTGGAGCTGATCTCGGTAAGCAAGAGCACACCCGCTATAAGCACAAAGATGAGCAGTACCTTTTGCTCCGGCCCCACCAGATAAGTGATAGCGCCGCCAATCTCATCTGCCAGTCCGGAGGTAATCACCAACTGGCCCAGCGCCATGCCACCACCGAACAACAGAATCGTATCCCAGTCGATGCGCAGCAGGTCATCTGCGGTTATCGTGCCGTTGCCTTCGTTCTCGTTTCCCGGCGGAATCAGAAAAAGCAGCAGCGCGGCCAGTACAGCAACCGTACTTTCGGCAAAATACGTGTTCAGGAACGTATAAGCGGCCTTAAGGCCAAGCAGGTTGAATATACCCGGTGAAAGCCAAAGTATAACTGCCAGCAGAAAAACGCCCATGGTCACCTTCTCCCCTTTCGACATAGGCGGCTGCTCTTTACTCTGCTCTTTCACATAAGCCTCCACTACCGACGAGCTGTAGCCGCATTTGCGGAGGAAGTAACGGATGTACACCAGCATCACCCCGTACATCAGCAGCGATATCGGCAGGGCAATTAGCATCCATTGCAGAAAATCGATCCGGATACCTTCTTTTGCCAGATAATTTACCCCGATCAGGTTGGGCGGAGAGCCAATGATGGTGCTGATACCGCCAATGGATGCGCTGTAAGCAATACCCAACAGGAAGTATGAATCCGGCTTTTTTTCTTGGCCTGGCTTGCTGATGAGCTGCACCACCCCTATGGTTAAAGGCAGCAACATGGCTACTGTAACAGAATTGCTCACCCACATCGACAACAAGTACGAAATAAGGGAGAACCCGAGAAACAGGCGGAACAGGCTTTTCTGAAAGAAGCGCCGGGAAAGTATAAACAAGGCTAGCCGCTTGTCGAGCCCGTGCCGCGTCATGGAGCGTGCCAGCAGGAAACTGCCGATAAAGAGCAGGATGATCGGGTGGCCCAGGTTCTGAAAAGCGGTATCTATTTTGGCAATACCCAGCATAACAGCCAGCAGCACCCCCAGAAAAGCGGTCATCGAGAGCGGAATCACCTCCGTGATCCAGAACACCAGGCAGAAGGCCATGATGGTTGCCACCACCTTGGCCTCGTGCACCAGCCCCGGTGTCAGCCACCAGACCGTAGCTGCTAACATCGGCGCTACAAGCAAACCTACGTTTCTGCGGGATATGTTCATCAGGCTGTTGAGGGTGTCAGAAGGCTAAGCAAATGTTGTGGAACGGAGAGTTCTTTTGCGGTAACCTGCACCCGGCAGGCTCTTCAGCAAGTATAAAATTTCAAAGCCTTACGACTCCATGTACCGCTGGCGGATGATGTTGAGGTGATGGATCTCGTGGCCAAGTATGGCATAGCCAAGCGCGCGCACCGACACGCGGTTGTTGTTGGCAGTGCCCGTCTGGTTGAGCATTTCTGTATCGAAGTTCTTGAATAGCTCGATGGTTGCCTGGCGCACCGCAGCATATTCGGCCAGTATAGATGTAATGGTTCTCTTATCTGCCTTGGAAGGACCAACGTACTGGTTTTCGTCGAAGCCAGCAAGGTCGGTTTTATCCTGGCGGGCAAAGCGCAGGGCGCGGTACGCAAAAATGCGTTCTGCATCCATCATATGCACCATCAGCTCTTTAATCGACCATTTGCCCGGCGCATAGCGGTGCGACAATCTTTCCTCGTCAAGCCCCAGCATAAAGTTGATGATGTACTCCTGGCTGGCAGCCAAGCCGCTCAGTAAATCTTCCGCTTTGGCAGCCTCGATGTAATTTTTCATTCCTTCCGGATATTCATCCGTGCCCGGGTAAGTAATAACAGGATTCATAGTTTCAGTTTTTAAAATAAACCAGGTTTGTAGTGTCTTGTTTTATAGCCCGAAGATACAATTTATACTTTGAGAAGAAAGAGCTGCCTAAGGTTTTGTACAGGTTGGTGTAAAAACAAAGCCTCCGGCACAGGTACCGTAGGCTTTGTATGAAAGTATAAACCTGGTTATTGCCCCACCAGGAACACGGCGTTTCCGAACAGCAGTTTGCCATTGTGCCAGAAACCACGGAACAAAGGATTATCAGCCAGGTATACGACCTGTCCACGACCCATGCCCTGAGCACCAAGTATGAGGGCGTCCTGCAGTTTGGCTTTGGCCTTGGCTCCCACAAAGCCGGTGGCATAGTTTCCTTTTTTCAGCACACCCACGTTCCAGCCATCTTTCATGTAGCCGAACACGTCGGAGGTACGCACCAGCGCATAGTAGGTATCGCCGTAGCCAAAAGCCAGCGGGTGTGTTTTATCCAGCGCTACGCGGAACACACTACCCTGCACCTCTTCCGACAATGCTTCCCGTTCGCGTTCGCCGTAGGTTTTCAGCAACGCATAAGGATCTTCTTTCTGGTCTTTGCCTTTTGTTTTTTCCGCTACTGCAGCCTCTCCATCCTTCTTCTGTAGCTCGAAATCTTTTTTACCCGCCAGGAAGCCTGCGGCGGTTTCCATCGCGATCAGTTTTCCGCCGCCTTTCACCCAGTTTTTCACCTGTTCCAGTGTTTTCTCATTCAGCACACGGTCGTAAGAACCGGCTGGCAGAATCAGCACATCGAACTCGTGCAGCGGCACGTTTCCAAAGTAGCTCGTTCCCAAAACGGTAACCGGATAGCCAATCTGCTGCTCGAAATAATGCCAGATCTCGCCGAAAGCGTAAGGCGACACGCCCTCGCCGGACATTACCGCCACACGCGGCATTTTCAGGTAACGCACGCTCCCAGAGCCAAAGTCAGCGCCGCTGCTCACAAATCCGGTTGTGGTAGCTGTAATGGCTACGCCATGTTTCTCGGCAAGCGCACGCACCGTGGCATCGAGGTTGTTACCCAGGCCCTCATTGCCCGTGCGGGTGATGATGAGGGTACCGGCGTCATACTTCTGGTTATCGGTTTCGAACGGTTTTTCGGCCATCCGCACTTTTACCTTCTGCTTCATCAACTCAGTCAGGAATTTCACATCCTGCAGGCTGTTCCAGCGAGCCAGGTAGGCGTAAGGTCTTTCTGTGGAAATGGTGTTGGCAGTTTTGGCAGCCGGCTGGGTTGCCCGGGCCTCTACCTTGCTGCGGACCGCATACGCCTGCAAGCCAAAGGCATACGGCATAGCCCAGGAGGTAATGTCGTAGGTCAGGGAATCTTCCAGGTTAGATGTTGGCTCAAAAAGCACCTTCACCAGTGTAGACTTTGGCTGGTACATACTTATCACCAGGTCATTCTCCCCGATCTTTACACTTTCCTGCTTGCCGGTGGCGTAGTTAAATCCTCTGGCAGAAGATTTCTTCCCGGCATAGCCATACTTTATGTGCTGGCGGTCGAGGTATTCGGTAAGCACTTTGAGACTGCCGGCATTGCGGCTGTCAGCTTTTATCACGAAGGCTTTATAATCGCCTTCCGGCTTCTTTATTCCATTTTCATAGTATTTGCGGAACTCCTGTTTCAGCTGATCTGCTTTTTCGGAGGTTGCCTGCATGGTAGCCAGGCTGGCGGCATGGTGGTGCGCGATACGGTCTTTCAGCGTCAGGGTATCGCCGTCCTGCTTTTTGTAAGCCAGACCGGCGCGGCCAGAACCTCCCTGTTCGTAGGTCATGCCAATGCCCCCGTTATAGGTAGGCCAGGTATCGCCGTAGCTTGGGTAAAACAGGTCGAAATTCTCGCGGGTAAAGTATAGCCAGTTATTCTTATCGAAGTACTGGCGGTTGTAATCGCCGATGATGTTCTGAAACTGGCGCTGCCACGGCGTTATACTTTCATGGAAAGGCTTGGCTGCAGGCGAGAAGTAGTAAGGCGATTCGGTACCCATCTCGTGGAAGTCGGCGTGCACCTGCGGCAGCCAGTTGTTGTACTGTACCAGGCGCTGCTTCGATTCGATTTGCGTTTGCCAGGCCCAGTCGCGGTTCAGGTCGAAGTAGTAATGGTTTGGTCTGCCGCCCGGCCATGGCTCGTTGTGCTCCCATGCATAGGGATTGGCGTTGCCGCCCTGGTTCTGCGTCTGCTTGTACCACTGCACGTAACGCTCGCGTCCGTCGGGGTTTACACATGGATCGATGATCACCAGGGAGTTCTGCAGCCACTGTTTGGTCTGTGCGTTGTTAGGATCTACCAGGTCGTAGAGCACCTGCAGCACCGACTCCGACGATACCGACTCGTTGCCGTGGACGTTATAGCTGAGCCACACCACAGCCGGCTGGTTGCCCTGCACCTGCCCGCTCAGCAGGCCTGCCTGCCGAAGGTTATTCTCCCGGATCTGCTCCAGGCGCTGCAGGTTCTCATCGTTCCCGACAAAGGCCATCAGCAGGGGCCGTCCTTCGTACGTGCGGCCATACTCCTGCACCTTAATGCGGTTGGGCGCCTGGGTTGCCAGGTAATTTACATAGGCTACAATGCGGTCGTGGGTAGTGAACTGCTCGCCGAGCTGATATCCTAGAAATTGGGCCGGTGTCTGGATAGCCTGTTGTTGCTGTGCCATGGCTACCTGCATACTGAGCAGCACCAGGCAAAAAGCGAAGAATCGCTTCAGTTTTATCATGTTCTTCAGGGTTGAGTAAGTATAAATCAAGGTTTGTTAATATGTCACAATCTGCTGAAAAATGCTGAGTCTGGCAATAGGCTGGTGCAGAAGAAGTATAGCCGCGCTTCCCTGTATGATTCAAAGCCTGCTCCAGACTACAACCTGCTCCCCCAGACTTATCATACCAAACTATGCTTAAGACAAACGTGCCACAACGTGCGTATTTATAACTATGTACCAATACTGGAGAAAAGCAGGCCGGGGCGCGATGTACTTCCTGGCTGTGTTAGGAACTATGACAGCTTTATACTTGATTGTGGCACTGCTCCTGGGCACCTTGTCTGTAAACAACAGCTATGCACAGGCAACCGAAGGCATAGAAGTGTTCGTGACTGATAACGGCGTTCATACCGACTGGGTTTTGCCTGTAAATACACCGTACATCGACTGGCGCAGCAAACTACACCTGCAGGACTATGCCGGCGCTGACAGCAGTTTTACCCACGTAAGTTTTGGCTGGGGCGACCGGCAGTTTTACATGGAAACCCCCGAATGGTCTGACCTGACCCTGACCACAGCCATCACCTCACTGTTCTGGCCCACACGCACAGCCATGCACGTCGAATATATTCCTGCCCCGCTGAAACCAAACAAAAAGCAGCGCCCGCTTGTACTTACGCCGCAGCAATACGAAGCGCTTGTCAACTATATCCTGAAAACTTTTCAGCAACAAAACGGACAGTTTCTACTTATACCCGACCACGGCTATTACGATACCGACAACTTTTATGAGGCTCACGGCAAGTTCCACCTTTTCAAGACCTGCAACAGCTGGACGAACGGCGGGCTGAAAGCCATTGGCGCAGAGGCAGCCTTGTGGGCTCCTTTTTCATTCCTAGTTATGCGGCACCTGCCGGAGGAGTAAGCTATTTTCTTTTCTCTTCCCTCAAGTCAAGTATGATGTGCTGGGTAGAAGGCGAAAAGCCCTGCGCCTGCCAGAAACGCTGCGCACCTGGATTCTGCACCGATACCTGCGCTTCTATATGGTCTGCGCCCATGTCCAGCAGCCACTTTTTTGCGGCTCCAAACAACTCCTCGCCTATACCTGACCCGCGGTATTTATCCTGCACCACCGTTTCGGCAATGTAGCCTTTCCGGTGCAGTTTAAATACTTCCGATGCATCACGCATACTTACATTGATCATCCCAACCAGCTCGCCGTCCTGCTCGAACACAAGAATTCGGGAGCGTTTGCCCCGTATCCGGCTCAGCAGTTCGTCTTTCTGCAGCTCTACTTTTCTGGGGTTGATGGCAAACATAACATGATGGCTCTGGTGGTAGCGCATCAGTTCCAGCCACAGTTCATAAACTTCCTCCAGGTCTTCCGGCTCCGCTTCTCTGATCATGTTATACTTTCAATATCGCTATACTTCAATCCGGCACCTGCTATTTTGCGGCAGGCAAGCTGCTTCCTCTTTACGGGCATTTATACTTCTTTGTCGCACCATCTTTTCGATATTGCAGCAATATCCTTAATTTGAGCACCAACTTTACTCCACCTAACCTTAAAACAAATAATATGAACAAACCTTTATCCCTGCTCCGGCCGCTGGTGCTGCTATTTGGGCTATTCCTGGCCTCTTCTGCGGCCATGGCCCAACGGGTAAATCAGGATTCGCTCTACATTCGCGAGCACTACACCAAGGCAGAGTACCAGGTACCCATGCGCGACGGCAAGAAGCTGTACACCATCGTGTACTCGCCCAAAGACAAGTCGAAGAAGTATCCGATCATGATGAACCGTACGCCTTACTCGGTAGGCCCCTACGGCGAAGACTACAAGACATCGCTTGGCCCAAGCCGAACGATGGTGCAGGACGGGTACATATTTGTGTACCAGGATGTGCGCGGCACGTACATGTCGGAAGGCACGTTTGTGAACATGACGCCGCACGTGCCCAACAAAAAAGGCAAGAACGACATCGACGAGAGCACCGACACGTTCGATACCATTGAGTGGCTGACCAAAAAACTGGATAACGACAATGGACGTGTAGGCCAGTGGGGTATTTCTTACCCGGGCTTTTATGCCGCTGCCGGCCTGATGAGCAATCACAAAGCACTGAAGGCAGTATCGCCGCAGGCTCCTATTGCCGACTGGTTCTGGGATGATTTTCACCACAACGGCGCCACTTTTCTGCCGCATGCTTTTAACTTCCTGGCCAGCTTCGGCCTGCCGCGCCCGGAGCCAACTACCAAGCGCAACCCGGGTTTCAACCACGGCACGCCGGATGGTTATGAGTTCTTCCTGCGCATGGGCCCGCTGAAGAATGCTAACGAGAAGTACTACAAAAACAACGTAGCTTTCTGGAACGACATGGTAGAGCACCCGAACTACGATAAGTTCTGGCAGGATCGTAACCTGCTGCCGCACCTAAAAAACATCAAAGGCCCGGCTATAATGACAGTTGGTGGCTGGTACGATGCTGAAGACCTGTACGGCCCGCTGAAGATTTACCAGACCATTGAAAAGAACAATCCGAAGCTTACCAACATGCTGGTGATGGGCCCGTGGGTACACGGTGGCTGGGCTCGCACCGACGGCTCCAGCCTGGGTGGCGTACACTTTGGCCAGCCAAACTCGCCCTGGTACCAGGAGAATGTGGAGGCAAAATTCTTCAGCCATTACCTGAAAGGCAACTCAAAATCTGAGGTAAAACTGCCGGAAGCAGTTATGTTTGAAGGAGGTAACAACAAGTGGCGCGAGTTTGAAGTATGGCCTCCGAAAAATGTACAGGAGAAAACCTTATACTTCCATGCCAACGGCAAGCTCAGCTTTGAGGCTCCGAAAGCAGGTGCTGCCGAGGCCAGCGAGTTTATCAGCGATCCGGCCAAACCGGTTCCGTTTACTGAGGCCACCGCCACCGGCATGACGCGCGAGTACATGTCCGACGATCAACGCTTTGCTGCCCGTCGCCCCGATGTGCTTACCTTCCATACCGATGTGCTGACTGAAGACATTACCCTGGCAGGTGAGTTACTGGCACAGCTAAAAGTAGCCACCACCGGAACCGATGCCGACTGGGTAGTAAAACTGATCGACGTATATCCAGACTCAGCTAAAGCCAATCCGCACCAGCCCAACAAGCCGATGGGTGGCTACCAGGCTATGGTGCGCAGCGAAGTATTCCGTGGCCGCTTCCGCAACAGCTTCGAAAAACCGGAACCGTTTACTCCAAACCAGGTAACGCCGGTAAACGTGGAACTGCAGGACGTGCTGTATACTTTCAAGAAAGGACACCGCATCATGGTGCAGGTACAAAGCACCTGGTTCCCGCTGGTAGACCGCAACCCACAGAAGTATGTGGATAACATCTTCAAAGCGAACGAAGAAGACTTCATCAAGGCAACGCACAAAGTATACCACTCGCCTCAGCAGCCAACAAGTATAAAAGTGAAGGTATTGTAAGCAGTTATACTTTGATATACTTCTATAAAGCAAAAGCGCCGGGTAAAATACCCAGCGCTTTCTGCTTTAAACCCTAATAGCTTATTTTTTAAGCAGTTTGAAATTACTTGTCAGATCACCCATGCGTGTGGTTACGATGTACATACCGCGTGGCAGCGACGGATCGAGGATCATTTTCTCTACGTTCACGCCTTTCTCTACCCGCATAGTGCGCTGCAGTATTTGCTGACCAATAGAGCTGGTAACAGTTATTTCCACCTCCCCTGCTACTTCAGCGTCTATGCTCAGTTCCATCTCCGACTCAAATGGGTTCGGATATACTTTGATCTTGTTGGCTACCACCTCGAAAGTTATGGCTTTGGCGCCAAAGTACTCGAAATCACCGTCGTTGTCGATCTGCTTCAGGCGGTAGTAGCGTGTGCCATACTTGCCGTTTTCAGTGTCAAGATATTCGTACACCTGCTTGATTCTGGAGTCGCTGTCTTTAGAAGCTACAAAGCTCAGCGTTCTGAAGGTCTTGCCGTCCTGCGACACCTGAACCTCGAAGCCTTTGTTGTCGTCCTCAGAAGCGGTGGCCCACTCTACGCGTACATCTTTACCTTGCTTTTCAGCTTTTAGGTAGATGAGTTCTACCGGCAGTGGAGTTACACCAATGTTGTTCAACTCATATACTTCGCAGATATCATCCATTCTTGTTATTCTAGCCATAATTTCAAGGTCTAGCGGCGGATTTTCTACAATCAGCGTGCTGGTCGTACTGCTGCTGTTAAGTACCCATGGATTTTCTGGAGTTGCGCGGGTACGAGTAAACCACTCATACTTTGCAGTCTCACCATAAGGGCTGTACTGCAAGGCTTCCACTGTCCACTCAGTACCAGCTGGATTCCAGGTTACCTTAAGCTCTCCTGCTTTAACTGTTGGAGGTATTGCTGAAATCAAAGCTCGCCCGGTCATTGTAGTTGGGCAGCTAACAGTATTTGGAAAAGTTGCCACTATACTGTAGGTTCCTGATGGTTGTTTACCAAAATTAAGCGCGTTTCCTGTACCAGCCATTGGTGCACCTATAGGGTTAGAACCTAGCATCAGCTGGTAGTTAACGCCTATTTCAGAGCCGTTCAAGGTCACCTCAACACCATCCGGGTTGGAGCTGGTACAGTATGATCCGTTGCCTGACAGAGTAAACAACTGCGGTGCAGCCTTTATGGTCAGCGAACCAAGATCCATGTTGATGGTCTCACAGGTATTAGAAAGTAAAACACTCACCGGATAAGTACCTGGCGCAAAGCTGTTATCAGCTGTAATAGTCAGGCTTGGAGTAGTTGTGGTGTAAGTTTTAGCATTTGGTGCTGTACCTACAGTCCAGTTGTAAGACATTTCATTTGTACCTGTTGCGTTTACAACAAATGAGAACACTTCTGAAGCACCTGCACAAATCGTTGGCGTTTTAGGTGTAGCTGTTGCTGTAACAATGTCGTTTACGTCAATCTCTATAACATTTGAATTCGAACGATCCCGACATTTGCTGGTTTTGTCAAATCCCTCTATGTCGGTGTTGAAATCGATTGATACCGCATCTCCGTCTTTCAGGGTTGCTACAGTCCATTGCAGCGCTGCGTTATCACCAGTGTAAGCAGTAGTATGCTGAACAACACCATTTACCAGCCAGTTTAGTTGCAGATTAGACGAAGCCCAAGGGAAATCTCCATCCAACGTCGCAGTAAAGGTTACCGGTTGTCCTTGGCAAACAGGGTTTGGCGTTGCGCTTAGAGCAATGGTATAGTCAGCCTGCTCTGCCGTATACGCCCGGCTAGAGATACGTTCACTAAAGTTAGGTCCGCAACTGCCACCTCCTACCGTTACATAAGCTCCGTAATAATCAAGCGAGGATAAGCCTGCATTTGTAAAAGTTTTTTTGTCTTCGCCTATCTCTGGTTCCTGGTTCTTTGTCCATTGGTATGTAATACCACTGGTTACCTCAACCCCTCCTTTAACAATCGGATCAAAATATCTCCAGGAATATTGTTTTATTATATCCGGTGTATTGGCAGGGAACGGATAAGCAGGGTTAGCAACAGGTAATTCCTGAGGGCCAACAAGAGAGCCATCTGCACGAACCGGATCGCCGGCAGCATTTGTAAGGTAAGGATAGATTACCTCCGCATCACGCCATACACGCACAGTATGCGTCACGTTATCACCTCTACAGAATGGCTTCATAGATGAGGTAACAACGGCTTTGTAAATAGACTGAATTATTCTTACCGTTACAGGATCAGAGGTATTGCTGCAACCACCTGATGTGTAAGTATAAGTTACATTATAAGTACCCACTCCTAGAGTACATGGAGAGAAAGTCGAACTTGTTGAAACAGTCTGTCCCGAAGCATTTCTGACTGTGAAAGTTCCACCGGTTGCTGAGGAAGGCGATACCTGCATAATAACCGGCGCATCACCGGTGTAGTAAGTTGCCTTCAGGTTCGAGATAGTTGGCTTGGCTGGCAGTGGTGTTACTGTAACTGATTTTGAAACTGTATTTGTACAGCTGTTGCCGTCAGTGTAAGAATATGTAACAGTATGTGTACCCACTCCTAGAGTGCTCGGGTTAAATACTGTCGCTGCCTGTCCATTTATCGTAAAATTGCCGCTATTATAGTTACCAGCCAGGGTAATTGCCTCATGATTAAGACAGTAAGATGTTAATGATGGCTGTACAATGTTTACTACTGGGAGTGCATTAATAGTTACTTGCTTAGACACCTTGTTAGTACAAGTATTGCCATCTGTGTAACTATACTCTACAATGTAGGTCCCGGCTGCCAACGTTCCAGGATTTAACTCTGTAGCATTGGTTACGACGACAGTCGTACCTCTGAGAATACGGAATGTACCACTTGCAGGAGAACCTGCTAATGTAACAGCAGCCTCTGATTTGCAATAGGATGCTTTTAAATCAGAAACTATACTTACCACTGGCAGTTCATTAACAGTTACAGCCGTTGGCGCAGAGGTTATATCACAACCGTAGCTGTTGGTAACTTTAACAGTGTAGGAACCAGCCTCAAAAACTGTGATAGAGCGGGTAGTTTCACCTGTACTCCAAACATAATTTCCTGTTCCAGGATTTGCGGTAAGTACAACAGCTTCACCTTTACATAATGTTGTAGATCTGTTTGCTGTTATAGTTGTATTTGGAATTGGTTGTACTGAAAGCGTAATACTGCTTAAAGCTGTAGTACATGCGCTGGTTGAGTTAGAAGATTTTAAAGTTACAACTGCGCTAGTTGCAGGGTTACCTGCAGCCACATCAACACGCACTGAAGTCTTTCCTGTTTCCGGATCAGTAACTTCAACTATGTTCCAGCCACCTTTATTTGTGGACCATGACCTTACACCACCGGTATACACGCCCTCTATGAAGAAAGAAGTCACACCATCCGGATCCGTACATACAGTTTGGTTGCCTCCCAAAATTTGGGCAGTTGGCTGAAGGATCACAGTTACTTCTACTGCATCGGAAATCTTAGTACATTTCTCAACTTCTTCGCTTGATTCTGCTGTGTTACTTACAAGTACGCGGTAAAAGCCTGAAGCATTAGCGGTATAGGTACTTGCCAGAGCTCCTTCTATATCATCAAACACATTACCATCTGTACTTTTCTGCCATTGATATGTATAAGGCTCAGAAGTAGGCGATTGGTTTGCACTGAACCTTACAGAGCCTCCTTCACAGAAAGTAGTTGCACCAGTAATACTGAATGTAGCTTTAGTAGGAACATTTGCCACTTTTACGGCAACCGTTTCTGAAGACAACACACAGCCTTTGTCTGTTGTAATTGTTACATAATAATTACCGGTTTGAGTAGCCTGATACACATAAGGGCCTTCCGCTGAAGCCGCTACCGCAGTACTGCTGCCACTATCGTTCAATCTAAACCACTGATAACTATAGTTGGGATTATTTACTGCTACAAGGTCAACATAATTCTCAGGGCAAAACACTGCTGGTCCTCTCAATGTAATTTCTACATCAGGCAAAGGGTTTACTGTCACCGTTACTGTTTTTGCTACAGACTGACAACCCTCTGTTACTCCTATTACAGTGTAAGTAGTAGTTTGTGTTGGTGAGGCAGTTACATTAGCACCAGATGTGCTACTAAGTCCTGTAGCTGGAGACCAAATATAACTATCGGCGCCACTTGCGGTAAGTGTTGCAGACTGTCCGGCACAAATTTCTAAATTGCTACTTACAGTGATAACAGGCTGTTGTTTTACTCTGACGGACTTTGTAGCTGTATTTGTACAAGTGTTACCATCTGTGTAACTGTATTCAATAACATAAGTTCCGGCTCCCAAAGTACCTGGATTAAAGGCAGCACCTGTGGCTACTTCTATGCCATCTTTAAGAATACGGAAAGAACCGCCAGCACCGGAAGGAGAACCAGCTAATACGATAGTCTGATCAGTCGTACAGTATTCAGAGGCTAAATTTGTAGTTATACTTACTGTTGGCAGTGGGTTAATAGTTGCTGTAACGGCGGTTCTTGTTGCACTCTCGCAGCCAGCTGCACTAACTGTAGATACATAATAAGTAGTGGTCGAAGCTAAGCTTGGAGAGTATGTTGCTGCAGTTGCGCCACTAATTGCAGTACCTCCTGTCGCTACTGTATACCAGCGGTAACTACCCCCGGTAGGAGCTCCTTGCGCACTTAAAGTTACAGTACCGGTGCCGCATCGCGATGCTGAGATAGTGTTGGGAGCCGCAGGTAAAGGATTTATGTTAATGTTCAAGGTTGATGTTGTACCGGCCGTGTTACAGGCATTTCTGGCGGCTACAGTCACTGTACCTGAGGTTGCATTATTAGCAAAGTCTACGGTTATCCTATTTGTATTGGCTCCTGATACAACAGTTGCACCAGTTGGTAAAGTCCAGGAATAGCTTTGAGCACCATTAACAGGCGCAACTGAGTAAACCACCCCTTTTGTACCAGCACACAATGTATTTAAGCCAGAAATTTCTCCAACATTGGTTGCCCCATTGATTGTTAATGATGCAGGCGCTGAACCATTAAAAGAGAAATTTGAGCTGTTACCGCTTCTATTCGCTACTCTTAATTCTAATGTTCTTGCCGAACTCACTATAGGAGAATTGGCTGGTATTGTAATAGTAATCTGTGTTCCATTATTCGATGTTCCAAGTATTTCAGTTACTACTGTAGTAACACCACTGTTCACCACGGATGCTTGAACCATAACGTTATTCGCACCGGTACTAAACCCAGTACCATTAATTGTAAGGACGAAACTTTGTCCCATTGTAGCACAGCTAGGATTTAAACCATTGGTAGGGTTAATTGTCTGCGCCATCGTCACCTGCGACAATAGCACCATCAACAAACTGGCAAAAGCAACTATATATTGCTTTTTACTAATCTTTGAAAAAATCAATTGGGTAAAATTCTTTTTCATACACTTAGGGTTAAAGGTTTTGCAGGGTGCCCGGGCTGGTGCACCTTGGGTTTGGATTAAAGCATGTTTCAGGGTTGTGTTACCAAGCCATACTTTTTGGCTTTTGACAAATGGGCGCTCCTTTGTAGCAGGAGATGAAGAGAGTTTCACACTTTTGCAGGTAGTCTTTACTACTTAATTGTAGCAGCTTACCCAGGTTCAATAAAAAGGTGGAGACAGAGAAGATTTCAGGCGATGCACCCTTAAAGGAAGCATCAGCTTGTACATATCCGGGCACGGATATAGAGATGGATATTTACCTTTGGCTACCACTATTAAAATTATTCTTACAATAGTTATAATTTAATAATAGGTATGTACAGGTTTAAGGATTTAAGGTTACAGCATGGCTACAATTTTTTGCTTCAAAAAATTAAAAATTGCACTGAAATGTTTATAAAGTATTTATTCTTTTATAGATATTATTTAATCCTTTGAGCGTATAGTGTTTTTTTATTCATCAATATTGTATACTTTACAAATTGGCTTATTGACAATATGAGTAGAAAAACACACCTCCGCATCCGCAAAGCGCACCGTTACCTAGGCTTGTTTACAGGGCTCCAGTTCGTACTCTGGACAGCAGGCGGTTTATACTTTAGTTGGAGCGACATCGACGAAATCCACGGAGACCACCAGCGGAAACACGCTACTTACTTTAAGAAAGGGATGGAGCTCACTTCTCCAACACAGGTGCTGGCCCAGTTACCCCAGGCACAAGAAGTAAAATCGGTGAAGCTGGTAGACGTACTAGGTGAACCAGTATACCAGGTTAGCTATCTTACGGCCTCAGATGGCCATGCACATGAACAGATACAATTAGCTGTTGCGTCAACGGGCCAGCTGCGCGCACCGCTCACCAAGCAGGAAGCTGTGCAGATGGCGCAGAAAAGCTTTAGTGATAAGGCTAAAGTAAAACAGGTAGAATACCTGACTGTAGAGAACATGAACGGACACCATGAGTACCGCGAAAGTCCTTTGCCTGCCTGGGCCGTTACCATGGATCACCCGACCAACACCACTGTGTATGTAGCCGCAGAACGTGGCGAGGTGACCAAGTTCCGGAACAACAAATGGCGGGTTTTCGACTTTCTGTGGATGCTGCACACCATGGATTACCAGGGCCGCGACAACTTCGGCAATCTGCTGCTACGGGTATTTTCCATTGCCGGCATGATCACTATCCTCTCAGGCTTTGCTTTATACTTTGTTAGTTCCGGAACGCGCCGAAAAATGCAGCGTGAAGTACTTCCAAAATCAAGACCGAAGTTTAATTAACAACGCGTAAAAGAAGCAACTGCAAAGCGTACTCTACTATTGTACAAAGTCTTAACTCTACCTTTAAAGCAGAATTTAGACTTTCATATCGTTGTGCACCAAGGTAATTCACGGCTTACACTACCTGTATTTGCAAAAGCCTCTGTAAAAACACATATTGCAGTAACTCTGACTTTAACCTGCTTACCTTAAACTATTACAAAATGAAAAAACTTTACGCATTCGCTGTGGCGGCGCTGGCACTATTCAGCCAGCCTGTAGTAGCGCAGGCAGATCTGGGGTATTACCTGCCCAAAGAGGTAACCTATAACCCCGACATTCCTACACCCAAAGCCATACTTGGCTACGAGGTAGGCGAATGGCACGCCAGCCACGACCAACTGGTAATGTTCATGCGCCAGATGGACCAGGTATCGGACCGCATTACCATGGAAGAGTATGGCCGCACCCACGAAAACAGGCCGTTATACCTGCTTACCATCACCTCGCCTGAGAACCACAAGAACATCCAGAGTATAAAAGAACAACACAAAAAGCTGACAGATCCGAGCACTTCCGGCAACCTCGATGTCAAGAAAATGCCTGCAGTACTTTGGATGGGCTACAGCGTGCACGGTAACGAGCCAAGCGGCAGCAACGCCTCTTTGCTGGCTGTATACCACCTGGCTGCAGCACAAGGCCCGGAGATTGAGAAGCTACTAAGCGAAACAGTTATACTGGTGGATCCTTCCATCAACCCGGATGGAATGAACCGCTTTGCCAGCTGGGTAAACACGCACCGCGGCAAGAACCTGGTTACTGACCCTAACAGTGAAGAATTCAGCGAAGCCTGGCCACGTGGCCGTACCAACCACTACTGGTTCGACCTGAACCGCGATTGGTTACCGCTGCAGCACCCGGAGTCTAAAGGCCGATTGGCGAAGTTCCATGAGTGGAAGCCAAACGTACTGACTGACCACCACGAAATGGGCACCAACGCTACGTTCTTCTTCCAGCCAGGTATTCCAAGCCGTAACCACCCGCTTACTCCTGCTAACAACTTTAAACTGACGCAGAAGATCGGCGGCTTCCATGCCAAGGCTTTGGATAAAATTGGCTCGTTTTATTACACCGAAGAAAGCTACGACGACTTCTATTATGGCAAAGGCTCTACTTACCCGGATGTAAACGGCGCAGTAGGTATACTTTTCGAGCAGGCCAGCTCACGCGGACATGCACAGGAGAGCACCAACGGCGTCTTGTCTTTCCCGTTCACCATCCGTAACCAGTTTACCACTACCCTTTCTACGTTAGAGGCGGTGCAGAACATGCGCGAGGAGCTGCTGGCCCATCAGCGTGATTTCTACAAGGAAGCTGCGCAGGTTGCCCGTAAAGCACCTTATGCCGCCTATGTATTCGGCTCCGAAAAAGATAAGACACGCGCTTACCACCTGGCTGAGATCATCAAACAGCACCAGATCGAAGTATACCGTCCGAAGGAATCTTTCAAGGTAGATAACGTGACCTATACGCCGGAGAATGCTTACATCGTGCCTACAAACCAGCCGCAGTACAAGCTGATCGAAGCCATGTTCGAGCGCCGCACCAAGTTTCAGGACAGCCTGTTCTACGACATTTCTGCCTGGACTTTCCCGCTGGCCTTTAACCTGGAGCACGCCAACATGAAGAGCCTGAAGAGCAGCCAGCTGGGCGAGCGCGTAACCGAACTTGCAATGCCGAAAGGCGAAGTTATAGGCGGTAAAAGCGATTATGCTTACGTATTTGAGTGGTACGGTTACTATGCGCCTCGCGCCCTGAATACCCTGTTCCAGAACAGCGTGCAGGCCCGTGTGGCAACCGATAAATTCTCTACTGGCGACGGCAGAGAGTTTGACTACGGCACCATCATGATTCCGGTGAACGGACAGCAACAGAATCCGGAGCAACTTCACCAGCTTTTAACCAAAGTTGCTGCCGAAAACGGCCTTACTATTTACAACATGAGCACCGGCTTCAACCCGAAAGGTATAAAACTGGGCAGCCCGATGTTCCTGCCGCTTAACCAACCTAAAATTGCCATGCTGATTGGCGGTGGCGTGAACAGCAACGACATGGGTGAAGCCTGGCACCTGCTGGACCATCGCTTCAACATGACGCCTACCATGATGTCGTTGGAGACTCTGAACCGTAGCGGCATTAGCAAGTATAACGTGCTAGTAATGGCCGATGGCAACTATGGCGATATATCAGAGGCTGGCAAGAACAAGCTCCGTAGCTGGGTACAGAATGGCGGTACACTGGTAGCCCTAGGTGGTGCTGCAAAATGGCTGGCAGATAACAAGATCGGTAACATGGCATTTAAAGACGGTGCCAAGAACGACACTACCCGCCTGCCTTACGCCACCATGAGCAATAAAAACGGTGCTCAGGTTATCGGTGGCGCTATCTTCGAGGCCAACCTCGACCTGACACACCCGCTTGGCTACGGTTACTACAACAGCAAACTGCCTGTTTTCCGCGACAACACCTACTTCATGGAGCCATCTAAGAGCCCGTTTGCCAATCCGCTGGTTTATACTTCTAAGCCATTGCTGAGCGGTTACATCTCCAAGCCAAACCTGAAGCAACTGCAGAACAGCGCAGCCATTACAGTTTCGTCTTTGGGCAGTGGCAAAGTGATCGCCATGACAGATAACCCGAACTTCCGCGCTTTCTGGTACGGTACCAACAAACTGTTCCTGAACAGTATCTTCTTTGGTCAGCTGATCAACGGTGGCTCAGCCCGCGCCGCCGAAGACGCACACGAGTAAGTATAAAGTATAGTTTTACAAACCAGAAGAGCCGGCGCAGTTGCGCTGGCTCTTCTGGTTTAAGTACCTCCTGCTCCTTGACCCCTATGTTTTAGTTTCTACAAATGTATGTTAATTAGTACGCACCAGAATTACTAAATCTACAGGCAGATTCCCCTACCTGCAGCAGGTCTTGTCATTCCATAAAACATCAGTTCATGGCGCGAGCGTCCTCGTTCGCACTATAATTAAATTAGTACTGCTCTTTCGGACTTCCAAGTCCAAAAACTTTCTGCCGGGGACTTGGAAGTCCGCAGCAGAGAAAGTTCCGGACAAGGATGTCCGGAACAGCAATAGTAGACTGGCGCAGGCAGACGCTTGCGCCAGAACAAGTCGAACACAAAAGCTTAACGTGATAGCAATGGTGAGAACATGCAACAGGGACATCTTTGAACGTTATAAAACTCACTTGAAACATCGCGAAGTCAAACTTTAACAAAAAGAGAAAGGCCAACGCATTTGCGCTGGCCTTTCTCTTTTATACCACTTGCCAGAGCAAGTATGAAGTATACTATTGCTTCAACCTGTAACCGAACGTGATCTCGTGCGAGCCGGCGCTGTGGTGGCGCATACGGGAAACCGTGATGTCATACGAATAGCTAAGCTGGTATTGCTCCAGCATCTGGATGCCCGCCATACCTACCAGCGCATCCTGAGTACGGTACGACAGGCCCGCCCATACCTGGTCGTCATACTTGTCTTTGCGTCTGCTTTTATCCAGGCTGTAGATACCTTTCACGTTGATGTCTACCTGCACCGGCGCCGGATTTACATACTTCAGCAAGAAAGACGGCTCCACAGTAAGCTTTCTGTTTACATCAAACCTGTAACCTGCTGACAGGTACCAGTGGCGCGACAGGCGGCTGGGCTCCTCAGAACCTTCTACCTCGTTGATCTTATTGCCCAGGGCCTGAAACAGGGAAGCACCTACAAAGAACTCCTCCGAATGCAGCAAAGTACCCACGCTCAGGTCCGGCATAAAAGCATCGATACGGCCTGCGTTGGTAACCGGGTCGCGCTCATTGGAGCCATCGGCCAGTTGTATCTTGTTCGGGTCGAAACGGAACTGCTGGAACCCTGCAAACAGTCCGGAAGACAAGTATACTTTCCGGTTCAGCGGCACATGGTACGCATACGATAGCAACATGCCGGTACGGGTGGTTGGGCCGGTGTTGTCGGTGTAGGCGTAGCCCCCGGCCCCGTGGTAGGGCTGGGCTCTCCTGCGTCGCAACTGCTGTTTGAACAGGGCTGTTTCGCCGCTAAGGTAAAAAGTTTTAGGCGCGCCCTCAAACCCCACCCACTGGTTACGAAAGCCTGCTTTAAAGTTCCAGTCTTTCTCGAAGCCCGAAACGGCCGGGTTCAGCAGGTAATAATTGGTCATGTACTGGCTGTACAGGGCTTTCTGCTGGGCCACGGCAACCGGGCCCAGAATCAGAAAGCATATGATAAGAATATAATTTTTCATAAAACTGATGGGTTAAAAGCGAAACTTAACGCATGATGGTCACTGATCTCTTAAGTGGCGCTTCGGAGTTGCCGAACTCAATGATGCAGTAGTAGGTGCCGTCTGGCAGTCGCTTACCGTTATGCGTTCCATCCCACTCTGTCTTGTAACCTACCGCTTCAAATACAAGGCTTCCCCAACGGTTGTACACCGTTACTTTACAGTTAGGGTAGAGCAACGAGAGGTTCTTCAATACCCAGCGATCGTTGATGCCGTCTCCGTTCGGCGTGAAACCGTTCGGGATATCCAGCTTACCTGTTTCATGTTCCGGATCTTCCGGGTTCTCTGGGTTTTCAGGATTCTCAGGAGTAACCTCCACTTCTGTTTCGATGGTAAAGGTGGTTTGTGCTGTACAGCCTTTGCTGTCTTTTGCTACCAGTGTATAAGTACCACCTGCCAGGTTCGTGAAAACCGAATCAGAAGTAAAGTTGCCGTTGTTGAGCTGGTAAGTATAAGGGCCCGTACCACCGCTGATGGTTGTTACCGCGGCGCGGCCGGTAGCTGCTGTTGCAGAGGCTTTAGCCTGTGGCGTTACCTTTACAACGACCGGCGTGGTTGCCTCCATCTTCACAGCTGTAGTATAAGTACAGCCTTTGGCATCTTTTACTACCAGGGTATAATCGCCTGGCGCCACACCTGTTATGGTGGTAGCAGCCGAGAAATTTTTACCATCCAGCGAGTAAGTATAAGGAGCGGTACCACCACTCACTTCGCCTACTACAACCTGACCCGTAGCCTGGCCGCAAGCACCCGGTTCGGCAGTAGCTTTCAGGTTAGTGATAGGTGCGCTGTTCTGAAGGGTAACGGTTTCGATAGCGATACAGCCTTTGGCGTCTTTAACTGCCACCTGGTAAGTACCCTCTGCCAGAGCCGTAAATTCTGCTGCGGCCTGGTAGTTGTTTCCGTCGATCGAGTAAGTATAAGGGGCTGTTCCACCCACTACCTGGCTAATCGAGATCCTGCCATTTTTATCTCCGCAGCTGGCGTCGGTGCCGGTAGCCGTGAAGCTTTCCGGGCCTCCGTTGTTCTCCACTTGCTGCTGCAGCGTAATGGTACATCCTTCCGCATCCTTGATGGTAACGGTGTAGCTGCCGGCGGCAAGGTTTCGGAACGTGGCCGAAGCCTGGAAAGTAGTACCGTTGATGCTGTAGCTAAGCGGTTGGGTACCGCCTGTTACCGATGAGATGGTGAGAGAGCCGTTGCTTACGCCGCAGCTAGCAGCAGTTGCCGTTGCTACAGCCTCCTTAGGACCTTTCACGCCGACTGTAACGGTTGCTTTTGTGCGACAGCCGCTGGCGTCTTTGGCGTATACTTCGTACTCGCCCGGAGCCAGCCCAGTAAAGGTAGCGGCCGCCTGGTAGTTGTTGCCACCCAACGAATAAGTATAAGGAGCCACGCCACCGGTTACACCACTCACGGTTACGGTACCGTTGTTCGTCGTGCAGGAAGATTCCGTAGCAGCAGCTGTAAGTCCTGCCGGTCCTTTCAGGTTCTCTACCACCACTTTTCTGGTGATCGTGCAGCCGTTGGCATCCTTCACAGTTACAGTATACTCGCCTGCTGCCACAGCTGTAAAGTTACCTGTAGCCTGGAAGTCGGTGCCGTTGATGGAGTAGGTATAAGGAGCTGTTCCACCGGCTGCGCCGCTTACGGTAATGGTACCGTTGTTTTCGCCGCAGGTAGCTTTGGTTGAAGCCACGTCAAATCCGGTAGGGCCGTCTATGTTCCCGATCACTACCTGCTTGGCAAAGGTACAGCCATTGGCATCTTTTACCGTGATGGTATAAGTACCAGCTGCCATACCGGTTAGCGTAGCGGAAGCCTGGAACGTAGAGCCGTCTTTGCTGTACGTGTAAGGACTTGTACCGCCCGTTACATTACTTACTACCACCTGACCGTTGCTGCTTCCACACGTTGCAGACTGAGCTGTTAAGGCAACTCCCTCCGGTCCGTTGGTGTTCGTTACGATCACTGCCTTGGCGAAAATACAGCCGTTGGCATCTTTCACGGTTACCTGGTACTCTCCGGCCGCAAGTGCTGTGAAAGCAGCAGACGACTGGAATGCGGTGCCATTGATCGAATAAGTATAAGGAGCGGTACCGCCTGTTACCCCCGTCACACTGATCTGGCCGTTGCTGTTACCACAGGTTGTGGACTGAGCTGAGGCTACCAGGTCAGACGGACCGGCTACATCGGTTACTTCAATGGTTTGGGTGTGAGTACAGCCGTTTGCGTCTTTCACTGTTACGGTATACTCTGCTGCTGCCAGCCCTGAGAAGGAAGCTGCGCTCTGGAAGGCACCACCGTTCAGGCTGTACGTATAAGGAGCTTTTCCACCGTTGACAGAGGTAACGGTTATACTTCCGTTCTCTCTTCCGCAGGTAGAGCTGCCGGCTGAGGCCACAAAGCTGCCCGGGCCGGTTTTATCAACTTTCACCGTTGTGCTCACTTCACATCCGTTGGCGTCTTTCACCGTCAGGGTATACTCTCCTGAAGCTAAAGCCGCGAAGGTGGTGCCTGTCTGGAAGTTGTTGCCATTGATCGAGTAGGTATAAGGAGCAGTGCCACCGGTTACGGTGCCTACTGTTATACTTCCGTCGTTATCGGCACAAGTGGCAGCCTGAGCGTTTGCCGCTACCGCTGAAGGACCAGCAACATCAGACACCGTGAAGGCTTTGGCGAACGTACAGCCGTTGGCATCTTTTACTGTGATGGTATGGCTGCCCGCTGCAAGCTCTGTAAAGGTTGCCGCAGCCTGGAAGTTCACGCCATCCTTGCTGTAGCTGTAAGGAGCCGTACCGCCCGTTACGCCGCTTATAGTCAGTGCACCGTTAGCAGCACCGCAGGTAGACGCTTTAGCAGAAGCTACCAGATCTGCAGGACCGGCGATGTTATCTACTTTCACTTCTTTAGAGAAAGTACAGCCGTTGGCGTCTTTCACTGTCAACGTATAGGTTCCGGCCTTTACTCCCTCAAATTTAGTAGCAGCCTGGAAGCTGGTACCGTTGATGGAGTACGTATAAGGAGCCGTACCACCTGCTACTCCTGTCACGCTGATGCTGCCGTTGCTGCCGCCACAGGTAGACGAAGTGCTGGCCAGCGTCAGTCCTGTTGGCCCGGTCACATCTTCCACCTCCACTACTTTCGACATCACGCAGCCGTTGGCATCTTTTACAGTGATTGTATGTTTACCGGCAAGCAGGCCTGTTAAAGTAGCTGAAGCCTGGAAGGTAGTACCGTCTTTGCTGTAGCTGTAAGGAGCAGTTCCTCCCGCCACAGCGCTAACCGTAACACTGCCATTCGCACGTCCGCAGCTGGATGCCTGTGCCGTTGCTGTAAAATCAGACGGGCCGGGAATATCACTCAGCGTTACCGTTTGTACATACGTACAGCCGTTGGCATCTTTCACCGTTACCTGGTAATTGCCGGCAGCCAGTGTATTGAAGGTAGCTGCGCTCTGGAAGTTTGTGCCGTCTATACTATATGTATAAGGAGCTGTACCACCCGTTACACGGCTGATGCTGAACTCACCGTTGCTGTTACCGCAGGTAGTTGACTTCACTGCAACTGCCAGCTCAGACGGGCCAGCAACGTCGCTTACCTGCACCTGACGGCTTACGCTACAACCTTTGGCATCTTTCACCCAGATCGTATGGCTACCTGCAGCCAGGTCGGTTAATGTTCCCGACGCCTGATAGTTCACACCATCTTTACTATAAGTATAAGGAGCAAAGCCACCTGTTACCGCGCCAACCGTGATCGTAGCGTTTTTACCGCCACAGGTAGAGGCAGTAGTTGTGCTCGCGAAAGTTGTAGGGATGTTCTTGCTGATCGTTACGGTGGTAGTCACGGTACAGCCATTAGCGTCTTTAGCCGTTAGGGTGTAAGCACCGGAAGCTAACCCGCTGAAGCTGGTACCTGCCTGGAAAGCAGCACCGTTGATGGAGTAAGTATAAGGAGCCGTGCCACCTGTTACGGCACCTGCCGATATACTTCCGTCGTTGTCTGTGCAGCTGGCTGGCTGCGATGTAGCTGCCACTGCCGTAGGCCCACCTATGTTAGACACCGTGAAGGCTTTGGTAACCGTACAGCCGTTGGCATCTTTTACTGTAATAGTATGGCTGCCCGCTGCAAGCTCTGTAAAGGTTGCCGCAGCCTGGAAATTCACGCCATCCTTGCTGTAGCTGTAAGGAGCCGTACCGCCCGTTACGCCACTTACCGTCAGTTCGCCGTTGGCATCGCCGCAGGTAGTTGCTTTGGTAGTAGCTGTCAGTTCAGTCGGGCCGGCGATGTTATTTACTGTTACCTTCTTGCTGAAGGTACAGCCTTTCGCATCTTTCACGGTAACCGTGTACTCGCCTGCCAGCACTGCTCCGAAACGTGTCTCTGTCTGGAAGCTGGTACCGTTGATGGAGTAGGTAAAAGGAGCTGTACCGCCTTCTACTCCTGTCACGCTGATCTGGCCGTTATTGCTGCCGCAGGTAGATGAAGCAGTAGCCAGTGTCAGGTTGGCCGGTCCGGCGATGTTCTCTATTTCTATTTCTTTGGCGAAGGTACAGCCGTTGGCATCTTTCACCGTGATGGTGTGCTTACCAGCAGCCAGCCCTGCAAATGTAGCCGAAGCCTGGAAGGTAGTACCGTCTTTGCTGTACGAATAAGGAGCCGTACCGCCCTGCACTTCGCTCACGCTGATGCTGGCATTGCTGTTACCGCAGGTCGATGAAGCGCCTGCCAGCACCAGATTATTCGGCCCTGCCACGTCTTCTACTACGACAGCGTTTGTACCCAAACAGCCGTTGGCGTCTTTCACCGTAATGGTGTAGTTGCCAGCCAGCAGGTTTTCAAATACAGTGGATGCCTGGAAGGTAACTCCGTCTTTGCTGTAAGTATAAGGGCCAACACCGCCGGTAGTACCGCTCACCGTGATCGTACCGTTTGCAGCGCCGCAGGTAGTGGCTTTTGCTTTTACTGTGAAAGCAGGTCCTGCCACATTGCTGACAGCCACCTCTTTGGCAAACGTGCAACCGTTGGCATCCTTTACAGTGATGGTATAAGTACCCGCAGCCAACCCTGTGAACGAAGCCGAAGCCTGGAAGTTAGAAGCGTCTTTGCTGTAGGTATAAGGAGCCGTACCACCCGTTATGCCGCTGATCGTTACCTGCCCGTCGCTTCGGCCGCAGGTAGAAGCAGTGCTGTTGCTGGCGAAATTGGTTGGTACATTCTTCGTAACTGTAACGGAAGTAGTCACGGTACAGCCGTTGGCGTCTTTAGCCGTTAGGGTGTAAGCCCCTGAAGCCAGTCCGTTAAAAGTAGTTCCGGCCTGGAAGGTGGTACCGTTAATCGAGTAAGTATAAGGAGCTGTTCCGCCGCTTACGGCACCTACGGTTATACTTCCGTCGTTGTCGGCGCAGGTAGCCGGTCTGGTTGCGGAAGCAGTAACTGCTGTTGGTCCGCCCACATTGGATACAGCAAAGGCCTTAGACACTGTACAGCCATTGGCATCTTTTACCGTGATAGTGTGATTACCTGCTGCCAGGTTAGTGAAGGTTGTAGAAGCCTGGAAGTTTACGCCATCCTTGCTGTAGGAATAAGGAGCCGTACCGCCGGTAACGCCGGTAATGTTCAGGCCACCGTTGGCAGCGCCGCAGGTAGCAGAAGTAGCATTTGCTGTCAAAGCTGTCGGGCCTGCTATGTTTTCTACCGCTACTGCTTTCGCAAATGTACAACCGTTGGCATCTTTCACGGTAAGGGTATACTCGCCTGCCAGCACCGACCCGAAAGTAGCAGCTGTCTGGAACGTTTTGCCATCTATACTATAGGTATAAGGAGCCGTACCACCCGCTACTGCACTTACGGTTATACTTCCGTTGCTGGCACCGCAGGTAGAAGAGGCACTGGCCAGCGTCAGGTTATCAGGTCCGGCAATGTCTTTTACTTCTACCTCTTCCGTGGCCACGCAACCGTTAGCATCTTTCACCGAAATAGTGAAGCTGCCGGCTGTTAATCCTGAGAATGTGGCTGAAGTCTGGAACGAGGTGCCGTCCTTGCTGTACGTATAAGGTGCCGTACCACCCGTTACGCCACTCATTGTGATGCTGCCGTTGCTGCGGCCGCAGGTAGTTGCCTGCGCCGTTGCTGTGAAGACAGGTCCGGCCACATTGTTTACCGCAACATCTTTCACAAAGGTACAGCCATTGGCGTCTTTTACCGTGATGGCATGTGTTCCGGCAGCCAGACCTGTGAAGGTAGCCGACGCCTGGAAAGAAGTACCATTGATGGAATAAGTATAAGGAGCCGTGCCGCCGGTTACTGATGTTACCGTCAGTTCACCGTTGCTGTTGCCGCATGTAGAGGACTTTACAGAAGCAGCAAAGTTAGAAGGACCAGCGATGTTGCTTACCGTTACCTGCTTGCTGTAAGTACAGCCTTTGGCATCTTTAATGGTAATGGTGTGGGTGCCTACAGCCAGGCCTGTCAGCGTAGTTGAAGCCTGGAAGTTTGTACCGTCTTTGCTGTAAGTATAAGGAGCAAAACCGCCGGTTACCGTACCCACTGTTATGCTGCCGTTGCTCTGGCCGCAGGTAGATGCAGCAGTTGTGCTGGCAAAGTTGGTCGGCACATTTTTAGTCACCGTTACCGAAGTGGTTACCGTACAGCCGTTGGCGTCTTTGGCCGTTACGGTGTAAGTACCCGATGCCAAGCTGTTGAAGCTGGTGCTGCTCTGGAAAGAAGTACCGTTGATCGAGTAAGTATAAGGAGCTGTTCCACCGGTTACCGTACCTGCCGTTATACTTCCGTCGTTGTTGGCGCAGCTGGCTGCTTGCGCCGAAGCCGCAACAGCCGATGGTCCGGCAATGTTAGTGATGGTAATAGCCTTAGCAAAGGTACAGCCGTTAGCATCCTTCACTGTGATAGTATGCGAGCCTGCTGCCAGACCGGTGAAGGTCATAGAAGCCTGGAAGTTCACGCCATCCTTGCTGTAGGTATAAGGGGCTGTTCCGCCTGTTACGCCGCTAACGATAACCTCTCCGTTGCTTGCACCGCAGGTAGAAGAAGTAGTGTTCGCAGTAAGACCAGTCGGACCGGCTATGTTTGTAACAGCTATCTCCTTAACGAATGTACAGCCATTGGCATCTTTCACGGTAATCGTATAAGTGCCTTCCGCCAGACCCGTAAAGGTAGAAGCCGTTTGGAAGGTTGTACCGTTTCTGCTGTAAGTATAAGGAGCCGTGCCGCCTGTTACAGCGCTCACAGCTATACTTCCGTTGCTGGCACCGCAGGTAGCAGCGTTTGCTGCAAGGGTAAACCCTGAAGGGCCCGCTACATCTTTTACTTCTACTTCTTTCGTGAACACGCAGCCATTGGCATCTTTCACCGTGATGGTATAAGTACCCGCAAGCAGCGCTGAGAAAGTATCAGATGTCTGGAACGTTGCGCCATCCTTGCTGTAAGTGTACGGAGCCGTGCCACCCGCTACAGCAGTTACTCTGATGCTGGCATTTTGGCCTCCGCAGCTGGATGTCTGCAGGCTAGCAGTAAAGTCAGAAGGACCGGCAATGTTGTTTACAGTCGTCTGCTTTACAAACGTACAGCCGTTGGCATCTTTCACCGTAATGGTGTAAGTTCCTGCTGCAAGCGCTGCAAAGGAAGCAGAAGCTTGGAAGGTAGCGCCGTCTTTGCTGTAGGTATAAGGAGCTGTTCCGCCCGTTAAGCCGCTAACGGTAACCTCTCCGTTGCTGGCACCACAGGTAGCCGATTTCACAGAAGTTGTCAGGTCAGTTGGTCCGCCGGTGTTGGCTACGGTAACTTTTTTAGAGTAAGTACAGCCGTTGGCATCCTTCACCGTAACCGTATACTCGCGGGCTGCTAATGCTCCGAAAGTAGTTGCACTCTGGAAAGTGGTACCATCTATACTATAAGTATAAGGAGCCGTGCCGCCTGTTGTACCCGCTACGCTGATACTGCCGTTGCTGCTGCCGCAGGTGCTGGCGGTAGTTGCCAGTGTCAGGTTGCTTGGGCCAGCCACGTTGCTTACGGCTACAGATGAAGTCTTCACACAGCCGTTGGCGTCTTTCACAGTGATCGTATAAGTCCCAGCTGCCAGGTTTGTAAAGGTGGAAGCCGTTTGGAAAGTAGTGCCATCCTTGCTGTAGGTATAAGGAGCCGTTCCCCCTGTTACAGAAACAGCGATCTGACCGTTGCTGCTGCCGCAGGTTGAAGCCTGTGCTGTGGCAGTAAAGGCAGGACCAGCAATGTTTTGAATGGTTACAGCCTCTGTATAGATACAGCCGTTGGCATCTTTTACCCTAACCTGGTAGTCTCCGGCAAGCAGCGAAGCAAACGAATTGGATGCCTGGTAAGTAGTGCCGTCAATAGAGTACGTGTAAGGTGATGTGCCGCCCGTAACAGCGCTCACCGTAACCTGCCCGTTTCTGTTGCCGCAGGTAGATGATTTCACAGAGGTTACCAGATCAGACGGACCCGGCACATTGCTCAGGGTTACTTCTTTGGCAAAGGTACAGCCCCTGGCATCTTTTACCGTGATGGTGTGTGTACCGGCGGTTAAGCCCGTGAAGGTTGCCGATGTCTGGAAGGTTGTGCCATTCTTGCTATAAGTATAAGGAGCCGTGCCGCCCACAACTGCACTCACCGTTATACTTCCGTTGCTGTTTCCACAGCTGGAAGAAGTAGCAGCCGCTGTAAAGCCTGTTGGCATCGTCTTGGCCACTGTAACCGAAGTAGTAACCACGCAGCCGTTGGCATCCTTAGCAGTAACCGTATAGCTTCCGGAAGCCAGTGCCGTAAAGCTGGTGCCGCTCTGGAAGGAAGTACCATTGATGGAGTAGGTATAAGGTGCCGTACCACCGGTCACTGTACCCACTGTTATACTTCCGTCGTTGTTGGCGCAGCTGGCAGTTTGTGCCGTAGCCGCCACTACTGTAGGTCCGGCAATGTTGGTGATAGTGAAAGCCTTTGCAAAAGTACAGCCGTTGGCATCCTTCACCGTAAGGTTGTAAGAGCCTGCCGCAAGGCCAGTAAAAGAAGCAGAAGCCTGGAACGTAGTCCCGTTTATACTATAGGTATAAGGAGCCGTTCCGCCAGTGGTTGCTGTAACCGTGATCTCACCGTTGCTGGCTCCGCACGTCGTGGACTTCAGGCTGGCCGTGATGTTCGATGGGCCGGCAACATTCGTAATGGTTACCTGCTTGGCAAACGTACAGCCTTTGGCATCTT
This sequence comes from Pontibacter ruber, assembly GCF_023630205.1. GTDB lineage: Bacteria > Bacteroidota > Bacteroidia > Cytophagales > Hymenobacteraceae > Pontibacter > Pontibacter ruber. The sequence continues at coordinate 173,220 of NZ_JALPRR010000001.1, forward strand.
TCACGGTAATGGTGTGTGTGCCTGCTGTTAAGCCACTCAGCGTAGAGGACGCCTGGAAAGTCGCACCGTCTTTGCTGTACGTATAAGGAGCAACCCCTCCGGCTACACTGCTCACTGTAATGCTTCCGTTGCTGTTCCCGCAGGTAGATGAAGAAGCTGTGGCAGTAAAGTCGGTGAGAAGCGCTTTGGTTATTGTTACTGAAGCAGTAACGACGCAGCCATTTACATCTTTGGCCGTCACCGTGTAAGTACCGGAAGCCAACCCATTAAAAGTAGTACCGCTCTGGAAGGTCGTGCCGTTGATGGAGTAGGTATATGGCGCCGTACCGCCGGTAACTGTACCCACTGCTATGCTGCCATCATTATTGTTACAGCTGGCCGGCTGCGCCGTAGCCGTTACCGCCGTAGGTCCGGCGATGTTGGTAATGGTATAGCCCTTCGCGAACGTACAGCCATTGGCGTCCTTCACGGTAATGTTATGCGAGCCTGCCGCTAATCCGGTAAAGGAGGTAGAAGCCTGGAAAGTAGTCCCGTCTTTGCTGTACGTATAAGGAGCCGTACCGCCCGTTACCGCACCTACCGTAATACTTCCATTGGCACCCCCACAGGTTGCTGATTTCACCGTGGCAGCAAAATCAGAAGGGCCGTTTACTTCTGTTACCGTAAATGATCTCACCACAGAACATCCCTTGGCATCTTTTACCGTTACGGTATATGTACCAGCTACTTTGTTGGAGATGGTAGCGGTTGTCTCGCCTGTATTCCACAGGTACGATACCGCACCCTGTGCACCGGAAGCGCTTGCCGTTACAGTACCCCTGGTGCCATTACAGATCACCGGCGTGCCCGTCAGGCTCACGTCCAAAGTATAAAAAGAGATCAGCACCTCATCCTTCACCGGGCTACACGACCCGTTACCTGTTGATGTAAGGGTGAGCTTTACCGAACCGGCACTAACCTCTGCCGCTGTTGGGGTATAGATTGCATTGAGGCTGTTTCTGTCAGAGAACGTGCCGGCACCGCCGCTCCATGTACCACCTGTGGCCGCAGTAACAGTACCAGCCAGCTGCACCGGGCTGGTAGAACACACCAGTTGGTCCGGCCCGGCATTCACCGTCAGGTTGCTTACCACATTTACTGTCGCCAAAAACTGCTGGCAGTTGATGCTGCTGTTTGTAGTTCTTACCTCAAGCGTGTAGGTTCCTACAGCCGTAGCGGTATAATTCAGGGCATCGCCCACTATGTTGCCGGCGCTGTTCCTCCAGATGTATTCAAACTTTCCGTCGCCGCCGGTCACGTTTCCGGTCAGTACCACACTGCTGCCACCCGGACAGATAATTGCCGGTGTCGGGCCAACAGTTACTTCCGGTTTCGGGTAAAAATATACGCGTACCACATCGCAGTAAGGCAGCGTGGAGCAAGGCGAAGCTACCGATCTGCCGCATACTTCATAGTCTACATAAGCCGGAGCATCTGTACCAGGTGTAACAAGCGCTCTGGCTTTGTTGCCGTCCGGAAAGCTCAGGTACTTTTCATAAATGCCTTTACCAGTGATGTCCCGCCAGGTGATGGAAGCAGGATCGAAGGCAACCGGGGCATTGAGATAGGCCGAGCAGCCGCCTGTTACCGATATATCCGGCTGCGGGTTAAAGGCCGCGATAGATTTAACAATAAAATCGTTGTAGGCATTGCCGGGCATACACAAGGTAATGATGTGCGGCCCCACGCCTTCCACGCAGATGGGCTCTCCTACAGCAGCTGACCGGCCATTACAACCGCCCAGTTGGTAAAACATGGATCCGGAAGGTTCTGGCCCTGAAGCAAGCTCCAGTTCCAGCCCGCCTGCATTTTTATCAAGCGTGATCTCGAACTGGATACAGTTGACGTTTTTGTCAACACCACAGATCTGGCCTCTCCTGCTTACATCCGTCTTAGGATCTCTGGAGTCCCAGATACCATTCGGCTTTCCGGTAAGATCTATCTTAATAACCGGAACACTATTACCCTGCGCAAACAGGCTATGGGTTGTTACCAACTGTAACATCCCCAGCAGACTAATTGCAAACAATAAGGTAAGTTTTCGAGTAAAGTTTATTCTCATATAGTACGGGTTAGTAGTACACTCATTATTCTATTTGTATGCTTTTCTAATTCCTTTTCCAGCCCTGCGCTGGCTTGTTTGTCCTTAATATCCTCTCGATCATTTCTTTTGCAGTCAAACCTGCCGCACAAAAACTTTTTCAACTTGATATTGCACTTATTCAACCTTCAAATTCAATTCACATCCTTACCGGATTGCCTCACGTGTTTTTAAGAACTACATTTTTATCCAAAGCGGATGATACTTTTCAGATTACACAAGCTGCTCATTTACTAACTATAAAGCACTTACACGTCTTTTCTATTTAAAACAAGTTAAAATAAACATGATTTTTATTGTGAAACAATACAATTGACGCTTTTCTGCAAAACCCATATATATACATGAATATATTATAAATATTCCTATTTACACTTCTATATTTATATAGGAATAATAAATTTTTCTTGGCGAATTACAGCAGGCGCTGTCTGTCTGTTGCAGCATAAGTAAGGGGAAAGAGCAGATGCTTCTGATGCTGCAGATTGGCTGCAGGCTTTGCGCCCTAACCAGTAGGTTCAGCAAAGCCGGACAGTATGTTTTTTTTCCTGTGGCGAAGTCAAGAAACGGTCTGAGAAATGCAGAGCCTGCTCCGGCTGAACTATAATCGATTGTAAGCCAACAAGCCATAGTGAAAGAAAGTATAAAATAGTACCTTTGCAGCCTTAAAGTATGAACCGATATGAGCGCCAGAAGCTTTGAATTACTTCTTGACACAGCCTTTGCACCCGAAGAACCAAAACTGTTCGACACATCGGCTGCTGCTGTTTACCAGAAATTTGAACAGGTTTTCAAGGCATCGCGCCTGGACAAAGGCAAGCCGTCAGAAGAGCTGAGCTACCTCTTTGAGATGGTGCGCCTGGGGGTAGCCATCGCTTTTATCAAGGCATATTCACGGCTGGCTGACAACGAGGGCGCCCGGGACGTATTGGAGCTCCTGAAAGAGGCCCTGCATGCCAAAAACACCCGCGAGATCGATAAGATCATCCAGAAAAAGATTGCCCTTTTCGACAGCCTATACCACGAGATCTTCGTGAACGAGCAACGCGAACTAATACTGGGTTTGTTTGAGCGTACTTTGGATGCGTCTTCGAAAGAAGAGCTTGACGAACTGATGCTCGAAGGACTGGAGCTGTTGCAGGAGATCGACTTTGAAGCTACAACCGAAGACGACGAAGACGAGCCGCTGGACGAGGATTTCCTCAAAGACATCAAGTAAGAAAATACCTGCTGCCTTGCCATGGAAATCACACTGACCACCCCTGCCCTGCTCTTTCCGGCTATTTCGCTGTTGCTGCTGGCATACACCAACCGTTTCCTGGCGCTGGCAAGCCTTATCCGCAGCCTGAAAAGCCGTTATGCTTCTACCCAGAGCACTTTGGTTTACGGGCAGATGGAGAACCTGCGCAAGCGCCTGATCCTGATCCGCAACATGCAGGCCTTTGGCATTTCGAGCATCTTCGGCTGTGTGTTCTGCATGTTCCTGCTCTTTGCCGGTTACAACACGTTGGGTAAGTATACTTTCGGGCTGAGCCTGATCCTGATGATGTTTTCGCTGGCACTGGCGCTGCGCGAGATACAGATATCGGTAAACGCCCTGGAGCTGGAATTGAACGACCTGGAAGAAGCCACTTCGGAAGAGACAACCAGGCAAGTATAAATTTTAAGTATAGAGCACCCGCAACGTGCTGATTTTTAGTACCCCATGACCTTCAACCCGAAACAACTGGCCATCAAGGATTTTGTGTACGAGCTGCCAGATGAAAGAATAGCCAAGTTCCCCTTACCCGAGCGTGACCAGTCGAAGTTGCTGCACTACAAGGCCGGCACCATCACCGACTATCGTTTTACGGATTTGCCGCAGCTGCTTCCGCCGCATTCGCTCCTGGTTTTTAACAACACCAAAGTAGTGCAGGCACGTTTGCTTTTTCAGAAAGAGACAGGCGGCATCATCGAGATATTTTGCCTGGAGCCAGTAAAGCCACAGCGCGAAGTACAGCTGGCCATGCAACAAACCGGAAGCTGCACCTGGAAGTGCCTGGTAGGCAATAATAAGCGCTGGAAGAGCGGACCCGTAAAATTATACTTTGAAGGCGGCGTGATCACAGCCGAGCGGGAGGCGCAGCAGGAAGGACACTTCCTGATCCGTTTTACCTGGGAACCGGCAGAGCTGACCTTTGCAGAAGTTTTGGAGCGATGCGGCAAACTGCCTTTGCCCCCTTACCTCAACCGCGACCTGACTCCCGAAGACCGCACCCGTTACCAGACAATTTATGCGCATCACCAGGGAGCCGTAGCTGCTCCTACTGCCGGTCTGCATTTTACCGACAAGGTGATGGACCGCCTTAAAGAGCAAAGTATAGATAGCACTTACCTGACGTTGCACGTGGGCGCCGGCACATTTAAGCCGGTTAAAGCCGGCACCATGCAGGACCACGAAATGCACACCGAGCAGCTGATGGTCTCCAGGCAGGTAGTGGAGCAACTGCTGCAGCACCTGGGCAACCCGATCATCCCGGTTGGCACCACCAGCATGCGCAGCCTCGAAAGCCTCTACTGGCTAGGCACCCTGCTGCTGCAACAACCGGACCTGAAGCCGGAGGAACTACACATTACCCAGTGGCTGCCTTACGAAACCACCACGCCACCTGCCACTGCCGAGGCCTTTGAAGCACTACTGACGTGCATGGACCGCCACCACACCGACCACCTGCACGCCAGCACGCAGATCATCATCGCGCCGGGTTATACTTTTAAAGTTTGTAGTGGTTTGGTAACCAATTTTCACCAACCGGAGAGCACCCTGCTGCTGTTAGTCGCTGCTCTTATAGGCGAAAACTGGAAACAGGTATACCGCCATGCACTGGAAAACGATTACCGCTTCCTGAGCTACGGCGATAGTTCTTTGCTGCTTCCGTAATCTTTATCAATAATGCTAATAAGCAAAAAGCCTGCTCTGAATTAACCAAAGCAGGCTTTTATACTTTATAACCCGAAGACTATTTTCAAATCTTCACATTTTCGAATTTCCAAATTCCCAAATTATAACCCGTATTCTGAGATCAGGTATACCAGCGAAGCCATAGAGGCAGCACCCAACTGCATTTCGCGACGGTTTACCTGCTCAAACGTATCGATTACGGTATGGTGGTAATCAAAGTAACGCTGGGAGTCCGGGCGGAAACCAATCAGGGCTACCGTGCCCTGTCCTTTCAACGGGCCAATGTCAGCACCACCGCCACCTCGGGTTAGATCGTGTAAGCCGTAAGGAGCCAACAGGTTTTTCCAGGTAAGCACTTTTGAATACTGCCCGTCATTGCCATCAATACCAAAGCCACGCGGTGTAAAGCCACCCGCATCAGACTCGATGGCTGCGATGTGCTTCTCTCCTTTGGCTTTGGCCTCTTCTGCATACTTCAGGCCGCCGCGCAAACCGTTCTCTTCGTTCATGAACATTACGGCGCGTATCGTTCTTTTCGGCTTAATACCCATGTCTTTGAAGAGACGCAGCACCTCGATCGACTGCATACAGCCCGTGCCATCGTCATGTGCGCCTTCGCCCAGATCCCACGAGTCCAGGTGCCCACCTACAACGATGATTTCTTCTGGCTTTTCGGTTCCTTTTATCTCCCCGATCACATTGTAAGACTTTACATCAGGCTGTGTTTCGCAGTTCATGCGCATGAAGAATTTCAGCTTGGCATCATCTTTCAGCATTTTGCTGAGCATTTCTGCCCCATTTGTGCTGATGGCAGCTGCCGGAATTTTCTCCACGCCTTCCTGGTATTTGGTATTACCTGTATGGGCCACATCCTGGTAATCGTTTGTCATGGAACGTACAATTACGCCAACGGCACCCTGCTTTGCAGCAGCAACCGGGCCTCCGCCACGCTGGTCAACGGCGCCGCCGTAAGCAGTACCCGTTTGTATGTGCTTGTTGTCGAAAGGGCGGTTAAAGAAAACGATCTTGCCCTTCACGTCTTTGTTCTTCAGTTCCTCCAAACTGTGCACTTCCACTACTTCTGCTCTCAGGCCTTTTTTGCCGGTGCCAACCGAGCTGCCAAGAGCCGCAATAGCCACATCCTGCTTTTTCTTACCTTCAATACGGCCAACCTCTTTCTCACCACGCACCCAATGCGGCACCATTACTTCCTGCAGGTACACACGGTCAAGGCCCATATCTTCCATCACTTTTTTGCTCCAGTCTACGGCAGCGGCAGCCTGCGGCGAACCGCTCAGACGAGCACCAATGTTTTTGGTCAGGTAGCGGAGGTCCTCGTAGCTTTTGTAGCTGGTAAGCGCATTGTCGTAAATCTTGCGGATGGTAACAGAATCAGCAGCGGGGTTTTGCTGGGCCATCGCCGGCATTGCCACTACCAGGGCCGCACCTGCCAACAGGTTGCGTAGTTTGTTTTTAAGTAACATGTGTTAGGGTGAGTGTTGTTAAAGTTTAGTTTAGTGTTTGCGGCCTTTAATATAGCAAATGATTTTAAAGTAAGCACGATGTTGTGCCGTTGGAACGTGTTAAAGGTGTTTCATTATACTTTCTGCTAATGTTATTCCGAGTGGTAACAAGAGGACTTATGCTATAGCTGAGGTTTATACTTGTTTTTGACAAGCCTTTGCTTCGTAGCGGCCTCCTTTCCCCAGTCTAATTAACCTATAGTTTTATAGCTGCTATTGGTGCGCTCAAGGCCGCGGGGCCTCGTCCTCGGGCATCGCGCTGGGAGCTTTTCCTTTGCTCCTGCGTCACAATATCGCTGGCGCGATACCGGAAAAACTCGCATAGGCGCTCAGCCCAAGGACTGGAAACGACACAGCTTCGTAAGCGGTTATGGAACTTCAACCATTGTAGGGACAGGTCGCGACCTGTCCGCACTATACCTGCAGCTATGAAACTTATACTTCGAAGTATAGCCTTACCTACACCAAAGGCCAATTCCCCTCCTGGGAGGGGTGCAGGGGTGGGTGTATACTTTACCAGTTCCAGATCTCTCACAGCTACGCTGGCTCTTTTCGGCTCCCTCCTCAAGAGTAGTCAAGATGACAGCCGAAAAATAAAATATCAAACCCCCTCTCCTGTTTTTAGGAGGGGGCAGGGGGAGGTAAACCCTACTCGAGACTCAGCACTCGCGACTCAGAACTCCTCTCCTACTTCACATCCAGCACTTTCTGCAGGTCCTGTGGCGGCAGGGTCAGCAGGCCAACCTCTGGCAGGCGGGTGGTAAGCTCTTTCCAGTTTTTGTCTTTTTTGTATACATCCCGAAGCAGCTTGATGGCTCCGTTCACATCGCCGTTGTTAGCAAGCCCGATCGCGTGCCAGTATTTCATCTCCAGGTTGTTCGGGAACATGGTCTCGGCTTTGCCATACTCCTGCATGGCTTTCTCCATCTCCCCTTTTTCTACAGCCAGGTCGCCGTTGTTCATGTGTTCGTAGGCGCGGTATACTTTCAGCAGGCGCGCCAGCTCCTCAAGTGGTTTTTCGTGGTCATCCACGCGCAGGTCAATGAGTTTGTCGTCCCATGGCTGACCGCTTGCCTTGCCGCGCACTACCACCAGCGCTGCCGACTGTTTGCCCCGGATGTCGCCGCCTTCGCGCTCGGCGGCTTCCATGGCTAGCAGCACGCGCTCGGCCAGTGGTTTGCCGACACTTTGCTCAAAGGCCTTGGCCATGGCCGGCCATACTTTGTCGGTCAGCATCATGTTGGCCTGCACCGAAAAATCTTTGCCTGTTACGTGCCCGGCATATCGGATGCACTGCTTGCCGGTATGGGTTGCCACTCTGCCCTGCGCATCCATGATCGAGACCTGGCGCACTTCACGCCCTTCATCGTCGGCCAATAAAATATCCAGGGCCTCCTGCGGCGATTTTCCATTCTTCAGGAGCTCCAGCCCACGCATGCCAAAAGATTTGTTTGTGAAAGACTGGGTAGCTACCACGCCGACACCGGCTTCTGCCCAGGGCACTGCTGTGCCTACCGAAAACCAATGGCTTTGCACCCCTACTGCCATCTCCCCTGTTTTAGGGTCGCGGGCCACGATGGAGTATGTATGAGCCAGGGGCTCTTCTGCTTTGTAAACCTGTGCCTTAGCTGTATTAGCTGCCATAACAAGCATTGCTGATAGTAAAAAAATCCACTTCATAGTATGAGCTGTTGATCAACGTTATTACGAGAATTAAGATGTGCCAAAGCACTTCAGCTATAAAAATCAAAATTATTATTCTGATCCCAATATATCCTGAATCATAGGCAAATACAAATTCCTTTCTGCAGCTGGTTGGGTTGCGGCAGCTGCCTGCACAACTCATCCGGAAAAGAGAAGTATAAGAAACTAACTATATCATCTTTTTACGGCCTGCAACCCCGCAGCTGCCGAACGTTAACCATGAAAGAAACCTACCAGAATAGAAAGAACCACCGCATGACCATGCTTATAGATGGCGACAATGCGCAACCAACCCTGATTGTAAAACTGCTGGCCGAAGCAGGGAAATACGGTCAAACCACCATCCGGCGCATTTACGGCGACTGGACCACCCCACAGATGAACGGCTGGAAGGATTGCCTGAACAACCATGCCATACAGCCGATCCAGCAATTCCGGTACACGATCGGCAAAAACGCCACCGACAGCGCACTGATCATCGACGCAATGGACCTTTTGCACAGCAAGCTGGTAGACGGTTTCTGCATTGTGTCTTCGGACAGCGATTATACCCGTCTTGCCACGCGCATCCGGGAAGCCGGTATTTTTGTGATGGGCATTGGCCAGCGCAAAACGCCCAAGCCTTTCGTAAATGCCTGCAACATTTTTATCTATACTGAAAACCTGGTCGATGATATTGATGAAGGGAAAATAGCCGAGGCAGACAAGAGCCAGCCAAACGGAAGCGAAAACCCACGTCCAAACCCGGTGCCTATGCTGAAGGAAGCCTTCTCAATGGCTGAAGGCGAGGACGGCTGGGCACACCTGGGCGCAATCGGGTCGAGCCTGCGGCAACTCGATCCTGCCTTCGACTCCCGCACCTTCGGCTACAGCCAACTGATCCAACTTATAAAAGCGCATAAAGAGCTTTTCACGATCCGGAAAGAAGATGACAAAGGCTCGTCTGCGGTTTACGTGAAACGGCGCAGCCGTCATCGCTCCAAACCCAGAGAGAAGGAGAAGCACATCAGCCGCGAAAACCAAGTGAACAGGGAAGTATAAATCTTGATCCCATGTCGTTTGTCTTCATCGTTTTGCATAAACCACAAGTATAAACCCATGAAAAAAGCCGCCTTGTTGCTCGTATTGTGCCTGCTGTCGCTGCAGTGGGCTACTGCCCAGGAAAAGATGTCCTGTTGTGTTAAACCTGCCGCTGATGCTTCAGATGCACCAGCCCAGTTTGCCATGCTCGCTAACGACAAATCTTTCCGGGATAAGCACGAAAATCCGCTGCCTTTTACGCTGCAGAACAAAGCCGGAAAGAAGGTTACCTTCAAAACGCCGGATGGCAAAACAGGCATGGCTTACGAGATAAAAGCCCCGAAAAAGACAGACGAGTATTTGTTTGTGTTTCACGAGTGGTGGGGCCTGAACGATTACATCAAGCAGGAAGCTGAGCGGCTGGGCAAAGAACTGGGCAACGTAAACGTACTGGCCCTCGACCTGTACGATGGCAAAATTGCAACCGATAACGAACAGGCCCGGAAGTATGTGCAGGCCGTAGATAACAAACGTGCAATGGCGATCATTAACGGGGCTATTCAGTATGTTGGCAAGGAGGCAGACATCGCTACCATTGGCTGGTGCTTTGGCGGGAGCTGGTCGTTGCAGGCGGCGCTGCTGGCAGGCGACCAGGCAGAGGCTTGCGTCGTGTATTACGGCATGCCGGAGCGGGACGAGGAGCGGCTGAAAAAACTCGAAGCACCGGTACTGGGCATATTTGCCAGCAAGGACAAATCCATTACGCCCGAGATTGTGCAGGATTTTGAGCAGAAGATGAAAGCGGCAAACAAGGAGGTTACCATCAAGATGTACGACGCTGTGCACGCCTTTGCCAACCCCAGCAATCCCAAGTATAACAAAGAGGCTTCTGCGGACGCACACAAACTTGCCATCGCCTTCCTGAAAAAGCACCTGGACTAAGCCAGGGAAAGCTGTACCTGCGTTTACAGGTAATTCTCAAAAAAACTACACCTCTGTCAATTCTCCTGGTAGAACTGACAGAGGTGTATACTTAGTAGTTATATTGCTTACTGCGCCAGGTAAGTACCACTTTTGTTTTGGCGAGGGATCAGAAGCAGCTCTTTTTGCCTGCCATTGATGTAGCGCATACCAGTTGGCGTCAGCACAGCCTCCTCTTCCAGCATCACTCGGATCTCTTTGTTGTTCCATTCCGGCAGGTTGACTTTCGCATTCAGTTCGATGGAAAAAACTGTGTTGGGCTGCAGTGGGTAATCGCCGGTGCCGGGCACGCCCTGTTGCATGTCCCACATGCCGATGGCTGGTCCTGCTCCGTGGCCGTGGTAGCCAATAGGGTGCGAATAAATGCTGGCTTCGATGTTCTCTTTTTTTGCTTGCGCTAAGGCAGCTTTCAACGCCTCATTTCCTGTTCTGCCCAGCGTCATGTTCGTGGTCAGGATGTCCTGCAGGCGGTTGCCGGTCGCCAGCGCTTTCTTCAGGTAATCGGGGGCATCGGTTTCTCCGGGTTTGAGTACGTAAGCCAGTTGCTGTACATCGGTGTTCAGTTTCAGGTAAGTTATGCCAAAGTCTACGTGCACCAGGTCGCCGGACAGGATAACTTCCTGTGCCGGACGCTGCGCAAAAGACCGCTGCGAGTCACCGGCTCCGGGGTTCGCTCTTTGCACATCCACCGTCGGGTGGAACCATGCTTCCAGTTTCAGCTCCGCAACGCGTTCTCGGAACCACCACATCACGTCGTCTGTGGTAGTAGTACCCGGCTTGATTACCTGTTCGGAAAAACCTTCGGCAATGATGTTATGCCCGATCTGGCTGATCTGCTCATACAGCTCCAGCTCAGAATCCGTTCGTATTTGTAGCCAATCTACGGCCAGTTTTTCTGCCGACACCACCCGTTTCTGCTGCGGCTTGTCCAGGTACTTCACCAGGTTGTCATACTCGTTTTTGGCCAGTCCATCGGCGTGGCCAAAGTGAGGGGAAAAGTTAAGGCCGATCTTTTTCGGGTTCCGCTCGGAAATAAGTGCAGCCAGTCGCTTCCATTGGTCCGGCTCCTTCTCCGGGTCCCAGGCACCTTTAAACAGGTTGCCGATATCATAGCGTGCAACAGCCAGCCGCTCCACCCCTTTGTCAGCTCCCTGATCGTAAAACAGCAGGATCGTTCTTCTGCGGGCTGCCAGCCAGGTAGCAGGCAACATGGTTTTAATAACCGGGTCTTCGTTATACTCCCGGGCGATGATCAGCCACATGTCTATACCTTGTTTGCGCATGAGGGTAGGCAACAGGTTATCGAGGCGCTCCTGCAGGAGCTTGTCTTCCAGAGCGGCCCTTTCCTTTAGCGGAAGTATAGGAGGCATTTGCTGCGCGATAGCGATGGTTATGAAAACCTGCAGGAGAAGGAGAAGCGATAGAAGTTTTTTCATACAGTGGAATGGTGAAGCGTTAGAACAAAGATAGGAGAATAGGTGAGATTAGAAAGAGGCAAGTACAAGATCTATAGTCTTCTGGCTTACAGCAAGCTATACAACTTAGAACAAAATTTATATAAACAACAAAGGCAGCCTAAACGGCTGCCTTTGTACATAATGTTACACAAGTATAAATTACCCTCTGCTTCTCTTTTCAGGAGCTTTGATGGTGAATTCCTGCGTCTTTTTGGTGCCGTTGCTTTCTACCTCTACGGTATACTTACCAGGCTGCAGATAAATTACCTTGTTATCGGCTGGAGTAACTTTTATAGGTTCATCGCCCTCTTTTTTAGAAGCGTTCAGCGCTGTCTCATAAGCCTTGGCGTTGGCCTCGTCTACCGACAGGTTGTAGCTCACATAGTTCAGGCCTTTTTCGCTCTGGTCTTTCAGCTCTTTCACCAGCTGCCCTTTTTCGGTTTTAATGCGGATGGTAGTATTGCCGGCTGCTGAAGTATAGAACGGTACAACCAGTTCCGGCTCATTTGCTTCGCTCCAGGCACCGCGCTTGTTGCCCCAACCTTCGTTGTAGTTTACAGGCTCAAAAGCGAAGATCTGCAGGCTTTCCTTCATCAGTTCCGGCGTTAGTTGCTGCAGGTGCTTTACAGGCGCAATGTAGATAGAGCGGCCGTGTGTGGCTACTACCAGGTCGTTCTCACGTGGATGAACAACTAAATCATGCACGGAAACGGCAGGCATACCATTGCTCATGGCCATAAAGGTCTTGCCTCTGTCCAGCGAGAAGTACAGGCCGTGGTCGGTGCCTACATACAGCAGGTTCGGGTTCTTAGGGTCTTCTTTTACCACGTTGATGGCCTCGGTTGGCAGGTTGCCGCCAATGCGCTCCCACTTCTTGCCGTTGTCTTCGCTCACATACAAGTACGGTGTAAAGTCATCGTAGCGGTAACCGTTCAGCGAAGTATAAACGCGATCCTGCTTGTGGTTTGACGCCACTACCGTAGATACCCACAGGTCTTTTGGCAGCTTGTCCGAAATACGTACCCAGGTATATCCGCCATCTTTTGACGTCTGGATCACGCCATCATCGGAGCCGGTATACAGCAACCCGAAACGCAACGGCGACTCGTCTATTGTTGTAAGTGTACCATAGCCCACATCGCCTTTTCGGCCGCCGTTGGTCAGGTCGCCGGAAAGGGTTTGCATGTCCTCGCCCTTCTTCATGGAGCGGTGGAATTTGTTCGATCCGAAGTATAGCACATCCTGGTTGTGGCGGCTCAGCAAGATCGGCGATTCCCAGTTAAAGCGCAGCGGCGTTTCGCCCAGTTTATGCGTAGGTTTGATGAACACACGCTCGCCGGTTGCCTTGTTCAGGCGGGTATAGTTGCCGTACTGCGATCCGTTATACACAATGTTGTTATCGCGCCAGTCTACCTGCACCATCATGCCATCGCCACCACCGATGCGCTCATACGGGTACTTGCCGCGGCTGGTCCAGTCCAGGCTATACTTGTAGTTGCTTGGGCCAACCCAGGTGCCGTTGTCCTGCAAACCACCGTACACATTGTAAGGCTTGGCCATATCAACCGCAATAGAATAGAACTGCCCTACCGACGGGTTGTTGGCATAGAACCACGTCTTGCCATCGTCATAGCTGATGTTGATACCGCCATCGTTGCCATTCACCAGGTAACCCGGCTTGTCAGGGCTCACCCACAGTGCTTGGTGGTCGGAGTGGACGTTATCGCCTTCAATGCTGCGGAAGCTCTTTCCTCCATCATCTGATGTAAGGATCGGAACACCCAGTATATAGATCTTATCTGGGTTGTGAGGAGCCACACGTACTACACCAAAGTAATAGCCGTAGCTGGAGTACAGGTCATCAATGTAGCTGTCGTGGGTTTTCTTCCAGGTTTTGCCGCCATCGTCGGTGCGGTATACTTCGGCACCTTTTACTTCGGTAGCATGGCGCTCGGCCAGCGGATCGATGATATAATCAGATAGTGCAGAAGGCTTCAGTTCACCGCTCTTTACCATCGCCTTCAGGCTTTTGGCAGTATAATCGCGCGGGAAACGGTTCTGGTCCAGAAAGGCATTCAGGCTCTTGTCGTCCAGCTTCTGAAACTCTTCTGCCGACATGCCCGCAAACAGGTCATTATCCAGCATTTCAGGCTTATCCCCTTTCTTCTCTACCGGACGACGGTCATAGTTATCCAGCAAAGCATACAAGATGTTCGGGTTGCCAGGAAACAGGCTCAGACCAATGCGGCCTACATTCTCATTGTCCGGAAAACCACTACCGGCCTTGGTGATATCGGTCCAGGTATTACCACCGTCAGTAGATTTATGGATGCCGGATGATTTTCCGCCTTCCACAAAATCCCAGGCACGGCGCTCGCGGTGCCACAGGGCCGCATACACATTGTTCGGGTTCTTCGGATCAACCTGCAGGTCGATGGCGCCGGTGTTGTCGTCTATGTACAGCGTTTTTTTCCAGGTTTTACCGCCATCTGTAGTTTTGTAAACGCCACGGTCTTTGTTTGGCGAGTATAAGTGGCCCAGCGCCGCTACCCAAACGGTGTTCGGGTCGGTTGGGTGCACGATGATCTTGCCGATGTGGTGCGTATCGTCTAGACCCATGTGCTGCCAGGTTTTGCCGCCGTCGGTGCTCTTGTAAACGCCCACACCCGAGTAAGAAGAGCGGCTGGAGTTCGCCTCGCCGGTACCGATCCAGATGGTTTCGTTGTTGTTCCAGTCGATGGCAATGTCGCCGATGGTCATCACGGCCTGCTCATCAAAAAGCGGTTCAAACGACTGCCCGTTATTCGTAGTTTTCCAAAGCCCGCCCGAAGCATAAGCTGCATAGAAAGTAGTAGGATCTTTAGGCGAAACGTCGATATCGGTGATACGGCCACTCATTACGGTTGGCCCCACGTTGCGCAGTTTCAGGTTTGCTGCTAACGAGTTTTGGTCTAGTTGCTGCCTTTTCTGAAAGGCTTCCAGCCTGGCTTTGGCGGGTGTTGCCGCCGGTTGTTTCGTTTTCTTCTGAGCCTGCACGGCTCCTCCAAGAGCTACCAGCAGTGCTACCGAAAGTATACGTTTTTGCATTGTATAGAAATAGGGTGATTAGTATGGTTTAGATTGCGTCTCTAAAGCTAATGATTTACCCGCTATTTTAGAATAGGGTGATAACATTGGAGTGTATCATTCTAGAAAATGACAAAATTGGAGAAGCCTGTCTCTTTTACATTTCGTCTTTTCTGATAAAGTCAACCTCATCGGGCAAGTATAAATCCTGGTACGCCACTATCTCCGTACCAGGAAATGAAGTATAAAAGTATACTTCATTTAAGTATAAAAACATGGGAAAGGCTATTGGTTTTGATGTATACGGCACCCTGGCAAACCCGCACCAGATAGACAGGCACCTGACAGAACTGATCGGGGAACAGGCAGCATCGTTTGCAAAGCTCTGGCGGGAGAAACAGCTGGAGTATGCCTTCCGGAAAGGGCTGATGAACAGGTATGAAAACTTCGAGATCTGCACCAGGCAAGCACTCTCCTATTGTATAACCACCTTTGACGCAAGCATTACACAAGAGCAGCAGGAGCACCTGATGAAGCAGTACCAGCACCTGCCTGCTTTTGCGGATGCAGCTGCCGGTTTGGAGCAACTCAAAAGCCAGGGGCACCGGCTCGTAGCTTTTTCAAACGGACTGGAAAAGAACGTGCGCAAATTATTGGAAAATGCAGGGCTGCTGCAATATCTGGAAAACGTGATCAGCGTAGATGATGTCCGGCAATTCAAGCCACATCCGCAGGTATATCAGCACCTTGCCAAGCGCCTGAACACGCCTGTTCAGGATACCTGGCTTGTGTCGAGCAACCCCTGGGACGTGATCGGTGCCAAAAGTGCCGGCCTTCATGCAGCCTGGGTGCAACGGAACAAACGCACCGTGTTTGACCCGTGGAATGTTGAACCTGATCTTGTTGCAGAAAGTATACCTGACTTGGCTCTCAAACTAAAATAGAAGTATAAATTACAGCCCAAGACCCGACCTATGAAAAATATCCTGCTATTGCTGTTTCTGCTTTGTGCTTTCGCTTCTTGTACCGAGTCTGATTCAGTTGCTGTCGCTGATCAGAACTCCTCGCCCGCTCACTTGCTTGTTTTTTCTAAAACGAGCGGGTTCCGGCACGAATCTATACCTGCCGGCATAGCTGCCATACATAAACTGGCACAGGAACCCGGTGTACGGGTAACAGCTACTGAAAATGCAGCCTATTTCACAGAGGATTCCCTGTCAAAGTATAAAGCGGTCGTTTTCCTGAGTACCACACAGGATGTGCTTAACGCCAGCCAGCAGGCTGCTTTCGAAAAGTATATCCGTGGAGGCGGCGGTTTTGCGGGCATACACGCTGCTTCCGATACCGAGTACGACTGGCCCTGGTATAACAAACTGGTCGGGGCATACTTCGAAAGCCACCCGCACATACAGCAGGCAAGTATAAATGTCTTAGATAAAAGCCATCCTTCCACCACCCATCTCCCCGACCATTGGGAACGAACAGACGAGTGGTACAATTTCAAAAACATGAACCCGGATGTAAAAGTGCTGGCAAAACTGGACGAGAAAACCTATGAAGGAGGAAAGAACGGCGACAACCATCCGATTGCCTGGTACCACGAATTTGAAGGAGGCCGGGCTTTTTACACAGCCCTTGGCCATACTTCCGAAAGCTACTCAGAGCCGTTGTTTCTGCAGCACATCTGGGGCGGCATTGAATATGCAATGGGAGAATAAACTAGATCCGGCATAATCAATCCTGGTCCTCCAGCGAAAATATATCTTCCACCGACTTGCTAAACACGCGTGCAATTTTAAGTGCCAGCACAGTAGAGGGTACATACTTGTTTGCCTCCATGGCATTGATTGTTTGCCGGCTTACGCCTATCTTTTTTGCAAGCTCCTCCTGTGTCAGGTTATGTATGGCCCGTTCCACTTTTAAAGTATTCTTCATGCGAAAGATTTGGAGGTGCGGTGAAGTATAAAGTTGAAGCGGACCAGGAAAATGAACAGCAACGTGAACATGTTAAAGATCATGATCTGGTAAAAGCCCGCCCCATAGATAAACAACAACGAAAAAAGCAGGAAACCATAGTTGATGTATGTTGCCCACAACAGTGACTCCAGCCTGATCTTGGCGATATACTCGTCTTCGTCTTTCTCCTCTGAAAAAGCAGCCAGCAAGCCGCCTATGATCACCATCGCACCAATGAGCTCATCAGCAAGGTCAGTTTTCGTTAAGGTTAGAAACTTATTGGGCTCAAACAACCCTCCGTCATACAAAGCAAAAACGGTAGCATTCAGCTTGAAGAAGCTGTAATCGAAGAGCACCATCAGGAGGCCGAGCAGGGTGGATGGGATAAGTAATATCCAACCGATGATCTTATATCGGTTGGGAAAAAGATAACGTGTTTTCATGGTCTTATTTCTTGAAGTACACACCAAATGTAAAGAAAACCTGCTTTATGTAAAACATACTTTACTTTTTGTAAGCTCTATTTTACATGAACAACTAACGCTTGAGGGTCAATTGACTTTAATTTTAAGTGAACAGAGAAGGGAATAAAAACAAAAGAGCCGAAACATTACCTGCTTCGGCTCTTTACATAATAGTTGGCTACTGTTTTTAAATACCTCTAGAACTTCCCTCTTAGAGTCAGAACCACATTTCTGCCAGGAGCGCTGATGCCGGAGGCGAACACGCGATAGTAACGGTCAGCAATGTTTTCCACCGCTGCCTGGAACTGCAGGTTTGGCGTGAGCTGGTAGGCAGTGCGCAGGTTAAAGGTGTGCCAGGCGGGCATACCCTGTGGTGTGGCATACTGCAGGTTGTCTTCGCCGTTCGGGTTGTAGTCTGCCAGCTTTTTGGCACCATGGTAGAGCATGAAGAATTCGGCACGCACGCGCTTTAGCTGCAGGTTTATACTTGTCTTTCCGAACAGCGGCGGGATGTGGTCCAGCGGAATATCGTTGCCCTCGGTATGGATGCGGCCATAGGTATAGTTCAGTGAGGAACTCAGGCTCAGGTAACCTGTCACGTCGGCCTGCAGGCTGGCGCTGTAGCCATACAACGATGCTTTGCCGGCATTTACGTTTGCGGTTACCTGGCTCAGTTGCCCGTCGTAATCAATGGAATCCTGCCCGTTGAAAACAAAAGGCTGCGTTGTGATGGCATTGCGGTACCAGGTGCGGTAACCCACCACTTCCAGGTGCAGGCGGTCTTGTATCGTTTTTGAAGCACTTACTTCCAGGTTATATGTATGCTCCGGCGCCAGGCTTGGGTTTGGCACAATAACGTTACCCGGTGTTGAATCGAATACTTTACTCAGGTCATCTACGTTCGGAGCGCGAAAGCCGGTAGAACCAAGCAAAGCAAAACGCCAGCCACTGCCCGGCAGCAACACGGCCCCTACATTACCCGATACAGCATGGTTTCGCTGCTTCAGTTTATCCTCCAGAAAAGGGAAGTATGTTTTGTCTTCGAACGTGGCATCCAGGCCTACATAGTTATAACGTAGCCCTTCGTTCAGCACCAGCCACGGAGCTATGTCCCAGGTATGGGTAACGTAGGCGGCTGCGCTGTGCATGCTGGAGCCCCCATCCGGGTAGCGGGTAAACAGCGGCCTGTGCTGACCTGTAACAATGTTCTCTTCGTTGGCTTCTGAGTTTACGCCATTATAGGTTGCTTCCAGGCCATACTGCAGCCGATGTGCCGTTATACTTTTGGTAAAATCTGCATTCAGGCTGTATACCTGTACCTGCTCTATGCGGTGCGAAAGCCAGTCTTTGCCGAAGCGACGGTCGTTGCGGCTTTCCTCCAGCCACTGGTAAGCGGCTATTACCTTTGCCTCATCATAAAGTTTTGTAGCTCCAGTTAGACCCAACGTATAGGCGCCGAGCAAACGTTGTTGCGGACCGTAATACCACTGCCCGAACTTCAGCTTGCCTCCCGAAAAATCGGTCAGGCGGTCGTAGCGCGGAATATCGGAGCTGGTACTAAGCTGCAGGTTTAAGGTATGACTTATACTTTCTGATGGCTTGAAAAGCACTTTCTGCAACAGATCGTACTGCTTGTAGCCTGTCGGGCGCTGCACCCTCGGGTCGGGGTTTACGAGCATGGTATCGCGGTTGCCGATGCGGGCCGCATAGTAGTTGCGCACCCCCAGTTCACCATAGCTATCCTGCCGGTTCTCGCCCTGGCGCAGGTTGCCAAAATTAGAAGCAGTTATACTTGTCAGGCTGGCCCATTTGCTGCGGCCGTAGTTTACCTGGGCATGTATGGTTTTTTCGTCCGGAGCAGAAGCGTACCGGGTAAAGGCGCTTCCGCTGACCAGCTTTTTGCTACCTTCTTCTGCCAGTTTTGGCTGCACCGTATGGAAGTGCAGCACACCGCCCAACGCATCCGAACCATAGATTACAGAGCTTGGTCCGAACACTACTTCGGCACGTTGCAGCACGCTGTTATCCAGTGTAATGATGTTTTGCAGGTGCCCGCCGCGGTAAATGGCATTGTTCATGCGCACGCCGTCCACTACCAGCAGCACCTTATTCGCTTCAAAACCCCGGATGATCGGGCTGCCCCCTCCCATCTGGCTTTTCTGCACCAGCACCTTACCGCTTTGCTGGATCACATCGGCTGTGGTAGGCTGGCTCATAAAGTTCAGTTCTCTGCGGCTAAGCACCTCCACCTGCTGCGGCACCAATTGTTTTTGCGTGGCAAACCGCCCTGCCGATACCACTACCTCGCCCAGGTTGTGGCTCTGCTGCACCATGTTTACCTGATATTGCTGTTGCTGTAACTGTGCAGCTGTCAGCACCAGCGGCTGATAACCCACATAGTTTAATCTGATCTGTGTGCTTGCGGGGAGAAGTTGTGAGAGATCGGCGCGGCCTTTGGCATCAGTCTGCGTGCTGCCGGCTTCGGCCGTGATGGTAACGCCGGTTAAAGGCTCCAGCGTAGTTTTATCCACTACTTTTATACTTTGTGCCAAACTTAGGTGGCCCAGCAACAAAGACAAGGGCAAAAGCCCCAGTAATTTTTTCATGAAAGCGTAAAGTTCTATTCCTGTTTTAATTGTCTTATTTTCTTCGGATAAAACCAAAGGAAGAAGCCCGTAACCGAAAGTATAAGCAGCCCCAGCCCCAGCACATTCATGCTTAAAACTTTAAAAAAGTCGCTGATAATGGAGCCGTCATGCACTTTCTCGATCCAGTCGGAGTGGCGCTGGGCCACAGAAAGTACCTTGCCGGTGCCGGCATCGAGTTGTACTTCCCAGCTTCCCTCCAGAAAAATGGTTTTCACAATGCCTTTGTCCAGGCGGGCCTCAATACGGTCTATCGGATTATTCTTCACGGCAACAGCCGAGTCCAGGGCTGCAATAGAAAGAGCAGCCATTTCATGATGGGAGATCCACTGCTGCAGGTCGGTGGTTGCGCCCTTTTGTGTTGGCGGTTGCAGTAGATCCACATCCTTTTTCCAGGCAAGCAGCATACCCGTCAGGCTACTGATCAGCACCAGCAACCCGATCGCCAACCCCAGGTAGCGGTGGTACACCCTGAAGTTGCGCAGCTTTTCGGTGATGGTCTTCACCTTCTGCTTGGTGGTTATAGTGCTCAATTTCTTTCTGGATAAGGTAAAAGCCAGTACTTATAGTAAATACAGGAAGTACATGCATGCTGCTCCGGCTGTTCAATATCTTACATAAACAGCAAAGAAGCAAAGCACGCTCCTCAATATTGGTGTTCAAACTTGTATTAAATTTCGTTTACCTCGTGCAACCTTTCAGCCCGATTAACACTCTTGTAATTAATCAGATATAAATCACATGGTCTACAAACTATAGATTCGAAATCGACAGTTTGGTTTAATACCGTGGTGATAATTGAGTTGAATTGATAAACCTTTGCCATGCAGGACACCATCCTTTATCAGTTAAAGGCTTTTTTATACTTGCTCCTGTCTATCATAGAAAGAGACAACTAAGCATACCCCTTCTCCTGCTGAAACCTGCACAGGTGGCACATCCTTTTATTCTGTTTGCTGAAAGTATTTTACTGCAATAAAAAAGCCCCGCCAGTACTGGCGGGGCTTTTTTGTTATGAAGCGCTTCTACTATAAAGAGCCGGTTGCCGGTGCAGCTTCCGCTTTCTTTACAGATATGGCCTCCACGCCTTTCTCCTTCACAAGCTTGTTCAGCGCCGGAACATCCTGTGTTTGTACCTGCTTGAACAGGTTCAGTTGCTCGTCGATCTGGGCTGTGATCTCTTTTTTGAACGCATATGCCTGATCGGTCGGACGGAAATCACCGGTGCTTACCTGCCCTACCAGGTTCGCCAGTTTGTTGTTCAGGCGGATCGGGAAGTTAAGCGGATCCTGACCACTGCGGTTCTTGGTCTGGTACAGTGCCTCTTCGATTTTTGTGATCTTTTTATCGATAGCACTGGCAGACTCCACTACATCTTTGTAGTTGTCCTGCCCTTTCAGGTTACCTTTCAGCGTGTTCAGCTGTGCGCGCATTGCCCGGATATCCTTGATAGCATTATGGGTTTCGGTCAGCTTTTGGCTCACCTCCATCAGGAAAGAAAACTGCGCCGCACGGTCTTCCGGTGTGGCTTTGGTGCGCGGATCCGGAAGTATAGCAAACGTCGTTTCCTGGCTGTCTTTGTTCACGGTCAGCTTCGCTTTGTAGGTACCCGGTATAGCTCTCGGCCCCTGCGTGCCGCCACCCCAAAGTATAAGGCCATCAAACTTGCTTGCCTCCGGATAGCGCATGTCCCACACAAAGCGGTTCAGGCCCTCCTTCGCAGTCAGCTTATCGCTCTTTTCTTTGGCATTGCTGGCGTAGCTGCGGATCAGCTTGCCGTTCTGGTCCATGATCTCCAGCTTTACCACCGTAGCCGAATCCGGTTTCTGTGGCATGTAGTAATGCACCATCACGCCACCTGGGTGGTTCTCGCCGGCCGTTTTAGACGTGCCTCTGCTGCCTCCGTCCATGCGGTAGCTGTCCATCGGCTTGTACAGGTGGAATTTGCTGCCAGCTATACTTTTGTTCAACTGGTGCAGCGGGGTCAGGTCGTCGATGATCCAGAAGCTGCGGCCTTGCGTGGCAGCGATCAGGTTGTCGTTCTTGATGGTCAGGTCTGTGATCGAAACGATCGGCAGGTTCATCTGGAACGGCTGCCAGTTCTCGCCATCATTGAACGAAACATACATGCCATACTCCGTACCGGCATACAGCAAGCCCTGGCGCTTCGGATCGGCGCGCACTACGCGGGTAAAGTGGTTGTCGTCAATCCCTTTGGTGATCTTGTCCCAGGTTTTGCCGTAGTTAGTTGTCTTGTACAGGTACGGACGGAAGTCGCCGGACTTATACATGGTAGCCGCTATATAAGCTGCTCCTTTTTGCGTCGGGTGCGCCTCAATGCTGTTGATCTGGATCCACTCCGGCATGCCTTTCGGCGTTACCTTGTTCCAGGTCTTGCCATTGTCGCGGCTCACGTGTACCAGGCCGTCGTCAGAACCTGTCCAGATCACACCAGGCTCCACCGGCGACTCGTTGATCGCGAAGATGGTACCGTAGTACTCCACGCTAGTGTTGTCCTTGGTGATCGGGCCACCGGACGGCCCTAATTTAGAAGGATCGTTGCGCGTCAAATCCGGGCTGATGGTTTCCCAGGACTGGCCTTCGTTGTGAGTAACGTGCACGTGGTTGGACGTGGTGTAGAGTTTCTTCGGATCGTTCGGTGAGAACATGATCGGGAAGTTCCACTGGAACCTGTACTTCATACCTTCTGCGCCATGGCCCATCGGGTTGTCCGGCCATACGTTGATTACGCGCTCCTGCCCATTGCTGTGGTCTACTCTTGACAAGAAGCCGCCGTAGTTACCGCCGTACACAATATCCGGGTTCTTCGGGTCAACGGCAAGGTGGGCACTTTCTGCACCGGCTGTTTCTTCCCAATCGTCTTCGGTTATACTATAACCATTCGAGCGGTGGGAGATACGTACGGTAGAGTTATCCTGCTGCGCGCCGTAAATGCGGTAAGGGAAATGGTTGTCGGTTACCACACGGTAAAACTGTCCGGTTGGCTGGTTGTGGTAGGTGCTCCAGTTCATGCCGCCGTCGGCTGTTACCTGTGCGCCACCGTCATCGGCAATGATCATGCGCGACGGGTTCTCCGGTGCGATCCAAAGGTCGTGGTGATCGCCGTGCGGGGCGTTGGCAGCAGTAAAGGTCTTGCCGCCGTCTTTAGACCGGTGGTAAGACACGTTCATCACATACACCACGTCCACGTCTTTCGGGTCGGCATACACGCGGGTGTAGTACCAGGCGCGCTGGCGTATGTTGCGGTCGTCGTTTACTTTCGTCCAGGTAAGTCCGGCATTGTCCGAGCGGAAAAGGCCGCCCTCTTCTGCTTCTACCAACGCGTATACTCTGTCAGAATTTACAGGTGACACGGTTACGCCAATAATCCCCAATGTACCTTTTGGCAGGCCCTCGTTACGGGAAATTTCTTTCCAGGTATCGCCGCCGTCTGTACTTTTCCAGATACCCGAGCCAGGCCCGCCGGAAGACAGGCTGTACGGGTTACGGCGCACGTTCCAGGTGGTAGCGTAAAGTATGCGTGGGTTAGACGGATCGAAGGTCAGATCGACAGCGCCGGCGTCTTTGTTGGCAAACAGCGTTTTCTTCCAGGTTTTGCCGCCGTCCGTACTTTTATAAACGCCGCGCTCTTCACTGGATTTATACAGATCGCCCATTGCGGCAACAAAAACAACATCCGGGTTCTGCGGGTGTATGCGGACACGACCGATGTGTCTTGTGTCTTTCAGGCCAATGTGCTTCCAGGATTTGCCGGCATCCACCGATTTCCACATCCCGAAACCAGACGATACGTTGCCGCGCACGGTCTTCTCGCCCTCTCCCACATACAGTACATTCGGATCAGCCTCGCTCACGGCCACTGCCCCAATCGAGCCGCCGAAGAAACCATCCGAGATGTTCTCCCAGGTGGAGCCGCCGTCGGTGGTACGCCAAACTCCGCCCCCCACGGAGCCGAAGTAATACAGGTTTGGTTTACCCGGCACACCGGTTACGGTAGCCGAGCGGCCACCCCGGTAAGGCCCGATCGAGCGCCAGGTAAGGCCGTTGTAAAGTTTTGGATCGAACGTGGCAGCAGCGTCTTTCTTCGACTGCTTTGTGGTTGCCTTTTGCTTCTGCGCTACGACTTCCGGAGAAGCCAGCGCCAGCGCGAACATCAGGCAAGCTGCCGTACCCGTTCTGTAAAAGGTTCTTTTCATGAAAAGGTAAGTATTAGTTTAAGAGGTTAGTTTGTTTGGGGTAATGATTTAGTAAAGTTTGGGAAGAAAAGCAATAGCTGCTCCGGCTAAAGTCATGAACCTGAACCAGGTTTACAGCAAGGTTGAAGGAAACATACTATAGGTTGAGGCTTGAAAACAGCAGCCATCAGCCAGGAAACGACTGAAGTTTTTCGAAAAAAATTTTATTTTTTATTTTTTCAGAACCTTTAAATGGCTCAGAACAATGGTTTTGTTCAAAATCCCTCTCTTACTGCCTCATAATTATGGAAACCGGGCAGAGAATCACACAATGCTTTATTCCATCTAAATTGCACCTTCTTTTTTTCTTCCAACTAAGAACATAAAAAGTATAAATATGAATAATTATACTTTTAACTCAAACGCAACTTCTGTATTGAACTTGTTTACCTTGGAATAATTCAACAAAAGACCCTCCAAATAATGTTTAAACGCTGTAAAAACAAACAATAACATGCTGCAACATCCCGATTCACATTAAAGTAAAAGTCATAAAGTACCAAAAACTTACAATACTACTTTCTTACTCATCTGTTCACAGAATGTATCCTATACAATTCTGTGAAACGCTTTTACCATTATCGTTTTCACCCTTTTTACCTATTACGATCACTTTGTCTATGTAACACCTTTAACACATCTCACCTTATGAAACAACTTTTATACTTCATGGCCGCTATGCTGCTTTTTGTCAATAGCGTGCTGGCACAGGCAACCCTCGACAAGGAACTGCTGCAGGTGCTTCAGGCAAACACGCTCCCGGCAGAGGTTATCGTTACCTTTAACGGCGACGGGGCTCCTACTCCAACACAGCTTAACGTACTGAACAACCTTGGCATCACGAAAGGCATTGCCTTGAAATCCCTCCCGATCGTTGGCGTGCTCGCTACGGCAGCACAAGTAGACGCCCTCTCCAAAAGCCCTGAAGTTAAATCTGTGTTCCTGAACAAAAAGCTGACCTACTACAACTACAACGGCACCCACCTGACAGGTGTAAGAAGGCTGCGCACAGACAAGGAAATGATCGCCCGCAACAAGGGTATTCCGGTATCCGGCAAAGGCGTGGGTGTGATGATCAACGACAGTGGTGTGGACGGCACACACGACGACATTAAACTCGGAACGCACCTGGTGCAGAACGTGATGGGCTCTACCAACCTGAATGCCGTGGATGCCATGCTGCCTGTAACCTGGGTGGAGAACGTACCGAACACCGACACCAACTCCGGCCACGGCACACACTGCGCCGGTAGCGTAGGCGGTAATGGCTCTAAATCTGGTGGTCTGTACGAAGGCGTAGCGCCCGGTGCCCACCTGATCGGCTATGGTTCAGGTGCCGCCTTGTTTATACTTGATGCAATTGGTGGATATGACTATGCCCTTACCCACCAGTATGAGTACAACATCCGTGTGATCTCCAACTCCTGGGGCACCAGCGGCGATTTTGATCCGACCAACCCGGTAAACGTTGCTTCCAAAAAAGCTTATGACCGTGGCATTGTGTCTGTATTCGCGGCCGGCAACGATGGTCCGGGCTCCGATACGCACAACCCGTATGCCATCGCGCCATGGGTAATCTCGATTGGTGCGGGCGACAAGTATGGCCAGCTGGCAGATTTTTCCTCCAGAGGCGTGAAAGACGAAAAAGGCACCTTTACCATCGACGGCGAAACCTGGACTTATGAAAACAGACCAACCGTGATCGCTCCGGGCGTTGACATTGTGTCGACAAGAGTGCTGGCCCCTGTATCTTCACTGTCGGCGCAGCAGGACGCCGAAACCCTTGCCCCGGCGCACCTGCCCTACTATACCCACATGAGCGGCACCTCTATGGCAACCCCGCATACCTCGGGTATTGTGGCCCTGATGCTGGAGGCTAACCCGGCACTGACTCCGGCGCAGGTAAAAGCCATACTTCAGAAAACAGCTACCAACATGCCTAACCGCGAGTCGTGGGAAGTAGGCGCCGGTTACGTAAATGCCTATGCTGCCGTCGATCATATTTTCCGTAACACCAACTTTGGCGCTACCCTGAACATGACCAGAAGCTTCAATAGCAACATCAACAAAGCAACAGATACAGAAGCTTTCACAATTGATTACAACCCGCTGCTGCCAGCCAACAACCAGAAGACCTTTGTGGTGGCAGAAGGTACTACAGGCATAGAGGCAAAGATCATTGCAGCTGGTGTGGCAGAAACAGGCAACCCTGTCAACCTGATCCTGACAGGTCCGGACGGTACAGAATACAGATCTGGCATACCGGTAGCATTTGCCCTGTACATGGACCGCAGTGTAGCAGTAGCCGCACCAAAGCCCGGCACCTGGACGCTGAAAGCAGAGGGACTGGAAGGTGTAGCCGTACCTGAAACTATCTCCGGCAAACTAACCATTATGCGCTTAACCGGCACTAGCGGGTTAACAGATGTAGTTGGACACCCGGCAGAAGCTTCGATCCGCATGGCCGTAAGTGCCCGCCTGATGGACGGTTTGAGCGGTGGCTTTAAACCAGATGATATGTTGAAGCGCATCCAGCTAGCTGATTACTTAATGATGGGGCAAGGCGCACGCCAATATATGCCTACCAATGGCACCATCACTTTTGGCGATGTCAAAGGTAATGAAGTACTGTTGGCAGAATCGGTAACGGCCAAGGGTGCAGCGCTGAAAGACAGACTGCACGAGTATAACGGCGTGATGACCGCAGCAGGAACAGGCAAATTTAACCCGACCGGAAACGTGAGCAGGGCAAGTTTATCCTACTCCCTGGTACAAAGCCTTGGTCTGCAGAAGTTCGCGCTGGAGCGCAATGGCAAAGCAGTAACGGTGAACGTTGATGGAAAAGATATTCCGATCAAAGATGCGGCTGATATACCTGCTGGCCTGGAAGGTTACGTAAGTGTGGCGCTGGAGATGGGACTGATCAATGCTTACTATACTGTAAAGCAGGGTCCGCTGGACCTGTTCCCGACACTGGAAGCTACGTTCAAGCCGCTGCAGAACGTAACCCGCGCCGAGTTTGCTGTGATCGTTACCCGCACTCACACCAGCTGGAATTCGAACGCACAGCCGGTTGCTTCTACCTCCAGCACCTCTGCTGCAACAGCGGCGGCTCCGGAATGGACAAAGACCTTCTCCTATCCTAACCCGTTCTCGGAGACTACTACAATCAGCTATGCCGTTGCAAAAGATGGTTATGTAACTGTAGAAGTTTTTGATCTGATGGGCAAGAAGATCCAGACGTTGGTGGCAGAGCCCCAAAGCGCTGGCAAGCACAGCCTCAAGTTCGATGGCAGTAGTCTGCCAGGCGGCACATATCTCTACCGCATCAGTGCAGATGGAAAAACATCTACTGAGAAACTGGTAATTGCCAGGTAAGTATAACGAATAGCCAAATACGTTGAAAAGGTCCTCTGTCATGGAGGGCCTTTTTGTTTTTGGTGTAACCTCTTGCTGGTCTAAATGCTTTTGCTCAGAAAGAGAATTTATACTTGCCACACGCTTGTCATTTCGAACGATAGTGAGAAATCTTATACAGCAAGTATAAACCCACCCCTGCACTCCTCCCGAGAGGGGAATTTGGCCTTTGGTGTAGCTGGAGTTATACTTTTATAGTTGCTCTGGTCCAACCAACCCTAACCCCCTTGTCTAAGGAGGGGAATCTGGTTGTTGCTATACTTTCAAAGTATGAGTTTCATAGCTGCAGCTATAGCACGGACAGGTCGCGACCTGTCCCTACAATGGGATCCAGTTGCATAGCCGCCAGCTAAGCAGTGTCAACAGCAGTCCTTGGGTTGGGCGCCTATGCGAGTTTTTCCGGTGTTGCGTGAGCAACATTGCGACGCAGGAGCAAAGGAAAAGCTCCCAGCGCTCAACCCGAGGACGAGGCCCCGCGGCCGTGAGCGCACCAAAGTATAAAATGAAACTATAGATAAGTAGGACTTAGGTATACAGGAAGCAACGATAGCAAAGGCTTGCTTGCCATAAGTATAAACATCAGCTATAAAAGATGTATAACTCTGATAATGCAACAGGCTTTGCTTCTCACTTACGTAACCCTCCGCTGCTGCTGCAGTAAAACACAGAACGTGCTTGTTGAAAATATGTCGTGTCTGGCGCAGAAGTTTTCGATTGAACCGGACAAAATATAAAGTATAGCACGCAGGCGTGACAGAATGACATAGAAAACTAACCGTTCAGCGCTTGGCACAAGGCTTGTTATAGTAGAGTCAACGGTTAAAAATTGGAATTGAAACTATAAATAAAACTATAGAATGGGAAAAATAATTGGTATTGACTTAGGTACAACCAACTCCTGCGTTGCCGTAATGGAAGGTAACGAGCCAGTGGTTATTCCTAACAGCGAAGGCCGCCGCACAACTCCGTCTATCGTTGCTTTCCTGGATAACGGAAACGGTGAGCGTAAAGTGGGTGATCCGGCCAAACGTCAGGCGATCACAAACCCTCACAACACCATTGCTTCTATCAAGCGCTTCATGGGCCACAGCTATAATGAGGTAAGCGAAGAGTCGAAGCAGGTATCTTACAAAGTGATCCAGGGTGGTAACAACACCGTACGTGTAGAAATTGGCGACCGTCAGTATACACCGCAGGAAATCTCGGCGATGGTACTTCAGAAAATGAAGGCTACTGCTGAAGACTATTTGGGCACAACTGTAACAGAAGCGGTTATCACTGTACCGGCTTACTTCAACGACGCACAGCGTCAGGCTACGAAAGAAGCCGGCCAGATTGCTGGTCTTGATGTGAAGCGTATCATCAACGAGCCTACAGCAGCAGCACTTGCTTATGGCCTGGACAAAAAGCATAAAGATCAGAAGATCGCAGTATTTGACTTAGGTGGTGGTACATTCGATATCTCTATACTTGAGCTGGGTGATGGCGTATTCGAGGTACTATCTACCAACGGTGACACACACCTAGGTGGTGATGACTTCGACCAGAAGATCATTAACTGGCTGGCAGAAGAGTTTATCAAAGACGAGAACATCGACCTGCGCAAAGACCCAATGGCATTGCAGCGTCTGAAAGAAGCTGCTGAAAAGGCAAAGATTGAGCTTTCTTCTTCTAACGAGACAGAGATCAACCTGCCTTACATCATGCCGGTAAATGGTATTCCGAAACACTTAGTGCGCAAACTTTCTCGCGCCAAGTTCGAGCAGTTAACAGACGACCTGATCCGCCGCTCTATGGATCCGTGCAAGAAAGCACTCCAGGATGCCGGTCTTTCAACTTCTGACATCGACGAGGTGATCCTGGTAGGTGGTTCTACCCGTATCCCGAGAGTGCAGGAAGAAGTGGAGAAATTCTTCGGCAAGAAGCCTTCTAAAGGTGTGAACCCGGATGAGGTAGTAGCGATTGGTGCTGCGATCCAAGGTGGTGTACTGACAGGTGAAGTAAAAGACGTACTTCTACTGGATGTAACGCCGCTTTCACTGGGTATCGAAACAATGGGTGGTGTGATGACCAAACTGATCGAGTCTAACACAACCATTCCTACGAAGAAGTCTGAGACTTTCTCTACTGCTTCTGATAACCAGCCGTCTGTGGAGATCCACGTACTGCAGGGCGAGCGCCCGATGGCCCGCGACAACCGTACCATTGGTAGATTCCACCTGGATGGTATTCCACCAGCTCCACGTGGTGTTCCGCAGATCGAAGTTATTTTCGACATCGATGCCAACGGTATCCTGCACGTAACCGCTAAAGATAAGGCTACTGGCAAAGAGCAGAAGATCCGTATTGAGGCTTCTTCTGGCTTGACAGAGCAGGAAATCGAGCGTATGCGTAAGGAAGCTGAAGCCAACGCTGAATCTGATAAGCGAGCGAAGGAAGAGATCGAGAAGCTGAACGCAGCTGACTCTATGATCTTCCAGACCGAGAAACAGTTGAAAGAGTATGGCGATAAGCTATCTGCTGGCAATAAGTCGAACATCGAGAATGCGCTGGGCGAGCTTAGAACTGCTCACGGTTCAAAAGACATTGCTGGTATCGACCGCGCTATCGAGAACCTGAACAACGCATGGCAGGCTGCCTCTCAGGAGATGTATGCTGCACAGGGTGCTCCGGGCGCTGAAGCGGGTGGCAACGGCCATGCTGGCGGTCCGCAGGGTGGCCCGCAAGGCGCACCTGCTGATGGTGGCGTAACCGATGTAGACTACGAAGAAGTAGACGGTAACAAGTAATATAATAACGCAATTATATAAAAGCCCCCGCTGGTTTCAGCGGGGGCTTTTTTGTTTTAAACAATCCCAATAATTTCTATTAATTATAATTATATTTAAATCTTCTAAATTTAATTAAACTTATAATAAGCCTAATATGGAAGAAGTTTATGTCTTTGTTGATGAATTTGGCACCAATCATTTAGATGTTGAAAAACAAGGTAACACTTCACATTTCATTTATAGTGCACTTGCAATTAAAGGTGAGAACATTAATGCAGCAAGAAAGATAAGAGAGAAAATAGCAACCATTTATTTTCAATCTGGCATTATAAAGTCGAGTAGAATCAAAAACAACGAAGCGGGCTTCAACAAAAGACTTAATATTCTTAAAGAATTAAGAGAATTAGATTTTTTAGTTCTTTCATTAGTTGTAGATAAAAAACAGATAAATAGCGATGGGCTAAAAATCAAAGAAAGCTTTTATAAATATTTCCAAAACCTTCTTTTAGGAAATTTCACGAAAGCCTTTAAGAAGTTCCATATCTATGCGGATAATATTGGTTATCCTGAGTTTAGAATAAGTTTGACTAATTATATTAACGAGAATTTAGTTCAGAGAAATTTATTTGAGCAGGACAGGTATTATCAATTAGCAGACGACAAAACTGAAGAGCCCTTACTTCAATTAGCAGATTTCATTTCTGGATGTGTAGGTAAAATATATTGTGCCAGTCATTCCCACGTAAGATCCAATGAATTGCTAGATCTCATATCTGACAAACTAAATGTAATTCATTTTCCTTACCAGAGCTATAACTACATCTCTTCATCACAGCCAGATAAGGACTTAGACTCTAAAATTGCTTCTATCGCTGTTGATGAGACTACTGCCTTTTTAAATAACTTTTCGAACCGACAAAATCTTGAGGCATATGAAATCCTTAGTTATTTGCTCCAAATCTTTAAAGTATCACCTAATAAATTGGTAGAAACTCATGAATTAGTAGAACGATTAAACAGGTTTTCAATAGATATCTCGAAAGAACAAATTAGACAACATATTAGCTACTTAAGAGATCAAGGTATTATTATCACGAGTATAAAAGGAAAATCTGGATATAAAATACCAAACCAATTAGAAGATATTAAAAACTTTTATAATAGATATCTAGATAATATTGTCCCTATGCTCAAACGAGTAAGTGCTTCTAATAAACTATTGCAATTACGAACTTTGAACGAGATAAATGTTCTTCACAATAATCAAGAGTTTCATTTCCTATATAAAATGATAGAGGCTGTTGATCTTCAGAAAAATTAAAAAAGGCCACAGCAATCTTTGTCCGCTGCGGCCTTTTTTAAAATTCAGAGATACCTTAATCTAGATCCCTATCCCCTCTTTTCAGCTCCTCTACCGAGCGCATTACTTTATCTTTCAGGCTGATTTTATACTTGTCCAGTTTGTCGGCCACCGCAGCGTTAAACGTGCTGACAATCTCAGCGGCAAGTATACCTGCGTTCAGCGCTCCGTCTAAGGCAACAGTTGCTACCGGTATGCCACCCGGCATCTGAAGTATGGACAGTACCGAATCCCAGCCATCGATGGAGTTAGAAGATTTAACAGGCACCCCGATAACAGGCAGCGTGGTAAGCGAAGCCACCATACCGGGCAAATGCGCTGCGCCACCGGCTCCTGCTATGATCACCTTCAGGCCGCGCTTGCGGGCGTTCTCGGCATACTCGAACATGCGGTGCGGCGTGCGGTGCGCCGATACGATGGTCAGCTCATAAGGTACCCCTAAGGTCTCCAGAATCTCGGAAGCGGCGTTCATCACTCTCAGGTCAGACTGGCTGCCCATGATGATGCCTACCAAGGGCTGTGTGGTTGTGGTTTCGTTGGCCATACTTATGCTTTTACTTTGATTACGTTTCTGATCTGTTCGGCACGCTGCTGTGCCTCTTCTATACTTTGCCCTAATACGGTAATGTGCCCCATCTTGCGCGCTGGCCGGGTATACTTTTTACCGTACAAATGGATGTATACGCCCGGAACGGCCAGGGCTTCCTGCAGGCCTTCGTACTTGGCTTCTCCGTCGTAGCCGGGCTCGCCCAGCAGGTTCAGCATTACGGCTGCGCTTTGTATTTCAGTTGAGCCCAACGGCAGGTCAAGTATGGCGCGCAGGTGCTGCTCGTACTGCGAAGTATAATTCGCCTTGATGGTGTGGTGGCCGCTGTTGTGCGGACGTGGCGCTACTTCGTTTACCAGGATCTGCCCGTCGCGGGTCAGGAACATTTCCACGGCAAGTATGCCTACCATGTTGAAGGACTCGATCACGCGGGTAGCAATTTCAATAGCGTGGCGCTGTAGTTTGTACGCCACATTGGCCGGGGCGAAAAGCAAATCCACGAGGTTATGCTCCGGATGGAAGCTCAGCTCCACTACCGGGAAGGCCATTACCTGTCCGCTGGCATTGCGGGCTACGATCACGGAAATCTCTTTCTCAAAATCCACCAGCTTCTCCAGCACCGATGGTTCCGTAAATCCTTTACTTATATCTGAATCACTCTGCAACCTGGTAACACCGCGGCCGTCATAGCCCTCGCGACGCAGCTTCTGGAAAGCTGGCAGGAAATCGGTATTAGCTGCCAGTTCCTCAGCATCTTTCAAGATTCGGAAATCAGCGGTAGGTATGGAGTGCTTCTTGTAAAACTCCTTCTGCAGCCCTTTGTCTTGGATGGTGCGTACGGTTTTGGCATCAGGGTATACTTTCACCCCCTCCTGCTCGAGCTTTTCGAGGGCGTCGGCGTTTACGTGCTCTATCTCGATGGTGAGGATGTCGCAGTTCTTGCCAAACTCGTACACGGTGTCGAAATCGCGGAAGCTGCCCACGTAAAACTCGTTGCACACGTCTTTGCAGGGCGCATTCTCGTCCGGGTCCAGCACCAGAGTATAAATATTAAAATCGAGTCCGGCCTGAATCAGCATACGGCCCAGCTGACCGCCGCCCAGTATGCCGAGCTTTACTTCTCCTTTCATAGTATGATCGCTAAGGGTAATGTTCTTCCCAAAATTACGCATTAAGTTTTTAGACGAAAGTAAAAAAGCAAAAGGCAGCACCAGATAAAGATAAAGTATGAGAACGGCACTAGCCTAGCCTTTTTGTCATCCTGAAAGTTGAAAATCCCGAACTTGATTCGGGGGATCTTGTTAAAAGAGGGCCCCTACCCCCGCCAGTAGTAACAGCTTAAACTCCCTTCTATCAGGTTTCTTACAGAATGACAGTTGGCTAATCTGCAACCATTTAGCCAACGCAAGCAGAAACGTATCCTTCATAAAAGAGGATGATTATACTTGGCATTTCCTCCGGTGCAACCATACTTTCCGGCACCTGCTTCCGTTGAAGCGTTGCAATTGCTGCAGATAAACTATATATTGAAAACTATACTTTTTTAAACCTTACGAGGGGTCGCCTTCGTACGCATTGCCCATGGAAATTATACTTGCCACGCTTTCTGCCCTTTTCTCTGTTGTTAACCCTTTCGGAGCCATGCCCGTGTTCCTGACGCTAACGCAGTACGACACCCCCGCTCAACGTAACCAGCAGGCCCTTAAAGCTTGTTTATACATGGTGGGTATACTTGCCGTGTTTTTCCTGGCCGGGCAGTACGTGCTCAACTTCTTCGGCATCCGCATACACGACCTGCGTATTGCCGGCGGCCTCATGATCATGAAAGCTGGTTTTGACCTGCTGACACCCGGCGGAAGCAAAAAGAAAGTATCACCGGATGTGGTAGAGGAAGCCCAACACAAAGAAGATATTTCGTTCACGCCGCTGGCCATGCCGATGCTTTCCGGCCCAGGTGCCATTGCCGTAAGTATCGGTTTGTTTACCACCACCCTGTCTTACCTCGACATGGTGCTTATCCTGATCGGCATTATTTTGCTTGCTGTTTTATCTTACATCATCCTGCGCTTCTCGCACCAGCTTACCGGTTTCATGGGCAAGGCCGGTTTGTCTGCACTGTCCCGTATCATGGGTTTCATTGTGCTTTCGATCGGCGTTAACTTTATCGTGTCGGCTATTTCAGCGTTGTTTTTTTCGGAGCAGTAGGATATTTGGTACGTTATACTTTTACACTCCCAAACCCCTCTCTCCTTTATCAAGTAAACACACCCTGAAGTTTGATGATAACAATCATCTTCTGACAATTGGCATTTTAACGTATCTTTGCGCCATGCAACTGAAGAACGATCTGCTTTTAAGAGCCGCCAAAGGCGAAGTTACCGAACGCACCCCGGTGTGGCTGATGCGCCAGGCGGGACGCATTTTACCTGAATACAGAGCTGTACGCGAAAGCCTGAGCGGTTTTAAAGAACTGGTGGAAACACCGGAACTTGCTGCTGAAGTAACCATACAACCGGTTGATATTCTGGATGTAGACGCAGCCATCATTTTCTCGGACATCCTGGTGGTGCCGGAAGCGATGGGTTGTACTTACGAGATGGTGGAGAAACGTGGCCCATGGTTCCCAAAGACCGTACGCACCGAAGAAGACCTGAAAAACCTGCGCGTAGCTGACCCGCACGAACACCTGCACTATGTGCTCGACGCCATTAAGATCACCAAAAAAGCCTTAAACGGACGTGTGCCGCTGATCGGTTTTGCCGGTGCTCCCTGGACCATACTTGCTTACATGGTGGAAGGAAGCGGCTCTAAAACGTTTTCGCATGCGCGCGGTATGTTGTATACCAACCCGCAGCTGGCGCACCAGTTGCTCCGCATGATCACCGACACCACCATCGCTTACCTGAAAGCGCAGGTAGAGGCAGGTGCCAACCTTATCCAGGTATTCGATTCCTGGGCAGGTATACTTTCTCCGGCGCACTACCACGAGTTCTCCCTGCCATACATCAGCGAGATATGCAACGCTATCCGTAATGTACCGGTAACGGTGTTTGCCAAAGGCGCTTTCTTTGCCCTGGAAGATTTCGCCAATCTGAACTGCGAAACCATCGGCCTGGACTGGAACATGGAGATCAGCAAATCCAGAGCACAGGTTGGCCCGAACAAAACGCTGCAAGGCAACATGGACCCATGCCTGCTCTACAGCTCGTTCGATACCATCCAGCACGAAACTATTAAAATGCTGAAGGAATTCGGTCCGCAGCGCCACATTGCCAACCTCGGCCACGGCGTGTACCCGGACACAGACCCTGAAAAAGTAAAATGCTTTGTACAAACGGTAAAAGAATACAGCTTTACAGTGAACAGTTAACAGTAAGCAGTAAGCAGTTTATACTTTACTGTACCAAATAAAACAAGAAAGCCGGCCCCAAGGGGCCGGCTTTCTTGTTTATACTTAATCAAAACCGATTACTGCTAATTGATCACTACTTACTGTTAACTGCTTACTGATAACTGTAAAAGTTATCCCACCACAATCGGTGTTTCCGGGTATTTGTAATCGGTGGAAGGCGGACGGGTACTTAGCGCCAGCGCCAGTGTGAGGGTACCTACCCTGCCCAGGTACATCGACAGGACAAGGATAGACTTACCAAAGTCGGATATGCCCGCTGTAATGCCAGTGCTCAGACCCACTGTAGCAAACGCCGACACTTGTTCCACTGCCAGCTGGATCAGGCCATATTCCGAATCTGAGATAGAAAGCATGAAGATAAAAAGCATATTAATCAATGCGGCAAATGCAAACACCGAAAAAGCTTTGTAAGCTGCTGCGTGGGATATAGTACGGCGACCAATCTCCATGTAGCGCTTGTTCCGGATCGTGGTTATCACAGCCAGCAGGATCACAACAAAGGTAGTGGTTTTGATACCGCCGCCTGTAGAACCGGGTGAGGCCCCGATAAACATCAGAAACAGGAACATAAGCAATGTCGGCACCGACAATGCTGAAATATCCACCGTGTTAAAACCGGCGGTACGGGTTGTAACGGACTGAAAGAAAGCGGTGATAAGTGCCTCAGCAAAATTAAGGTGTGCCAGGGTATTTGAGTATTCCAACAGGAAGAACCCAACCGTACCCAACGCGATCAATGCTGCCGAAGTATAGATGGTTACACGCGTCAGCAATTTCCAGTTTCTCCAGGGCGCCTCCATACGCATGCGCATGGCCTTGGGTGAAAACACATCCAGGATGGTAGGAAAACCAATACCGCCAAAAATGATCAGCCCTGCGACCACAAGGTGCAACAGGTAAGAAAAACGTACCGGTACGGTATAAAGTCCCTCCGGGTAGAGCGAAAACCCCGCATTGCAAAAAGCAGATATTGCATGAAACAATGAATAAAAGATCTTGCTGCCCATATCTGCAAACTTCACCTCAGGCCCCCAGGTAAAGAACACAAAAACCGCCCCGATGCCTTCGATCAGGAATGTTAGGTAGATTAACTTTCGCAGCAGACCTTTTGTAGTGTATAGGGTTTCGGCCTCCAGTATCTGTTGCATGGCTACGTGCTGCCTCAGGGCCACACCCTGACGCATCAGCGTTGCAAAGAAGGTAGCAAATGTTAAAATGCCTAAACCACCTAGCTGGATTAGGGATAATAAAACTATCTGTCCGCCAAAGGTAAAGTAGGTGCCCGGATCAACAACAGATAAGCCTGTAACGCAGGCTGCACTGGTTGCCATAAAAACAGCATCGATCAGCCGCATGCCTTCCGGTGCATTGGTCATCTTGGGCAGCATGAAAAGCCCTGCCCCTACCAGTATAAGAAGCACAAAGCTCAGGATAAAGGTAACGCCAGGTTTCAGCTGGATGGTTTTCTGGTGTACTTTGGTTTCCAGCAGCTCGATGATGAGCAGCACCAACATGTACAGCGACACCAGTACCCGGTACAGATCCACCGAGAGCGCGATACCGATGCTGCCGAACACATTATACACCACCGGAATACCCAATAAGTAAGTGCCAACCTGGTTTATGAGAATGATCGCCATCAGCACTCCCTCAAACCAGGTGCGCCTCAGAAACTTTACTCTTTCGAAATTGTAAAGAATTCGCAGCAGATAAATAAACACGAATACCGCCAGGATGCCATCGATGATATAGAAGAGCAACTGTAGTTTCTTAGGGTCCTCCACCACGCCATGGGCATAAACCAGCAGGCCTACCGAAAGCACCGTAAGCAGGTACGTAGTACGCCTCATAATGGCGTAAGCCGTCAGCTTTGTACCGTAGAGTGCCCTGTTCAGTGTTTCTGTGTTCATAAAGTATAAGGATTACCGGTTATTCAGTTACTGATCAGTTCAACCTGTTTTTATCTGTAATGACTGCATTGCCCTGAGGCCTCCCTTGCAGATAAGCAGAGCAGGCGCCGAAACATCCGAAATATCTACTGTATGGAAGCCCGCAGACCGGGTTGTGGTTGATTGAAAGAAGGCTGTGATCAGAGCCTTTCCAAAGTTCAGATGCGAGAGCGTGTTAAAATAGAACATGACCGTACCGAAAGCCAGCAAAGCTGCCGAAGTATACACCGTTACCCGAGTCAGCAACTTCCAGTTTCTCCATAGAGCAGCCATACGCTGGCGCATGGCATTTGGCGAGAGCACATCAAGTATGGCAGGGAAACCGATGCCCCCGAAGATGATCGCCATCAGAAGGCCTTCGAACCAGGTGCGCCTCAGAAACTTTACTCTTTCGAAAGTATAAAGTATCCGCAGCAGGTAAATGAGCACAAATACGCCCAGTATACCATTGATAACATGAAAAACCGTCTGAATCCTGACAGGGTACTGTACCATGCCGTGCGCATACAGGAGCAATGCTACCGATACGATCGTGAGCACATAGCTAGTACGCCGCATAATGGCATAGGCCAGCAGCTTACTACCATACAGAAACCTGTTAAGCGATTCTGTGTTCATGTGTTTCGTACAGCCGGATGTGCTGTGCCTCTTCGAAAAGCCGCTCCCTGTTTACGGGCACAACCCCCACCTGCTCGCATACCAGGCCGCCGCCCAGGTTGCTGAGCCCGGCCAGGAAAGGCATAGAAGTATTGAGGGCAAGGCAAAGCGCAGCTATACTTATTACCGTGTCGCCGGCACCAGACACGTCGGAAATAGAACGGCGGTGCGCAGCAATGTAGGTTCTTACGCTATTTTCAGCTACAAAAACACCCCGCTCTGATAAGGTAACAAGTATCTGGCCTGTTTGCAGCCGATGCTGCAGTTCCTCTACCGCTTCTTCAAAAGCCTGCAGGTTTTCGTCTGCAAAGTCCAGCTTCAGGCCTTCTTTCAGCTCTTTCAGGTTTGGTTTGAAGAGTGTGCAGCCCACATAGCTCAGGAAGTTCTTTTTCTTCGGGTCTACCACAGTCGGGATGTTGCGCGCTGCTGCCAGCTCTATGAAGCGCTGGATGTTTTTCTCAGAGAAAACGCCTTTGTCATAGTCCTCAAACACAACCACATCGGCACGCTCCAGCAACTGCACAAAGCGCTCTTCTAAATATTTTTCTTCGTAGTCGGTCAGGTTGGTTTCTATCTCCGAGTCAACGCGCAGCAGTTGCTGTGCCCCGGCAATAATGCGGTGCTTGATGGTGGTTACCCGCTCCGGGCTTTGCACAATGCCTTCCGTAGACAGCTCCTTCTCCTCCATCAGGCGCAGAAAGTCGCCTCCGTCCTTGTCCTGGCCTACCACAGAGCACAGCAGCGGTGTGGCCCCCAGCGCCTGCACGTTCAGGGCCACGTTGGCAGCCCCGCCCAGGCGCTTTTCACGCTTCACCACGTTTACAATGGGCACCGGTGCCTCCGGCGAAATGCGCGTTGTCTTGCCCCACAAATAGGAGTCGATCATCACATCGCCCACAATAAGCACGGTCAGCCGGTTAAAGGCCGAAAAGATATCTTCTATACTTGTAATCTGATTCATTATTGAAGCTTTGCCAGGCTGGTTTTGATGCGGCGTAATGCCTCTGCCAACTTCTCGTCGGAGGTGGCGAAAGAGAAACGGATGCATTGCGGTGCACCGAATGCTTCGCCGCTTACCAAGGCCACAAACGCATCGGTCAGCAGGAACATGCTCAGGTCAAGGGCCGTGTTGATAGTTTTGCCATTGTAGCTCTTGCCGAAGTAGTAACTCACATCCGGGAAAATGTAAAAGGCACCGGCTGGCACATAAGTTTTAAATCCGGGAATATCGTTCATCAGGTCCAGCACCAGGTTACGGCGGCGGCGGTAAGCCTCGCGCATTTCTTCTGCCGATGCTTTGCCTCCCTGCAAAGCAGCAAAAGCCGCCTTCTGGGCAATAGAATTGGTACCGGATGTGATCTGGCTCTGCATTTTATCGCAGGCAGCAGCAATGTCTTTGTGGGCTGCCAGGTAGCCCACGCGCCAGCCTGTCATGGCATATCCTTTCGAGAAGCCATTTATCGTGATCACGCGATCTTTGATAAAGTCGAAGCCGGCCATGCTGGCGTGCCTGCCTTCGAAGTTGATGTACTCGTAAATTTCGTCGGCTATCACGTAAACCTGCGGATGTTTCTGCAGCACCCGGGCAAGGGCAAGCAGTTCTTCCTCATCGAACACAGAACCGGTCGGGTTGCAGGGCGAAGAGTACATCACCACTTTTGTGTTGCTCGTGATGGCGTTCTCCAGTTGCTCCGGCGTTACCTTGTACTCGTTTTCCAGGCGGCCCATCAACGGTACCGACACCCCTTCTGCCAGCTTCACGATCTCTTCGTACGACACCCAGTAAGGCGAGAAAATGATCACCTCGTCTCCGGGGTTCACCAGGCAAAGTATGGCATTGGCAATAGACTGTTTGGCACCGGTGGAAACCACGATGTTTTCGGGCTTATAGTCCAGGTTATTGTCGCGCTTGAACTTGTCGGCGATGGCCTGCCGCAGTTCCGGGTAACCGGCTACCGGGGTATAAAATGTAAAACCCTCGTCGATGGCTTTTTTAGCGGCATCCTTTATGTACTGGGGCGTCTGAAAGTCAGGTTCGCCAAAGCTTAGATTTATCACATCGTGCCCCTGTGCTGCCAGCTCACGGGCTTTCTTTGCCATTGCTATCGTCTGGGACTCTGATAGAGCAGAGATCCTGTCTGATAATATATTGCTCACCTCTTCTGTCTCGTGCATGTGGTTTGTCGTTTAACCGCCAAAGTTACTTATTCTATAACAGACTTGCCACCAGTGTGACTGAAACCCCTCTCTGGAAAGTGCTGTTTTACGGGCTAAATTGGGAAGAAGCCACGGAATTAAAAAGTATAAAAGTATAAATCAGCTTTGGCAGGCATACAGCATACAGCGAAACAAAAAAGGACACGCATGGCTGCGTGTCCTTTTAAATGCTTGAACAAAGTATAAACTAGCTTCTTCCGTAGGAAGTGCGGTCTACAATGCTTCGGCCTAGTGTGATCTCATCGGTATATTCCAGCTCCCCTCCTACCGGCACACCACGGGCAATGGTGGTAATGCGCAGGTTGTGGTCGCGGAGCTTGCGTGTCAGGTAAAAGGCGGTGGTATCGCCTTCCATGGTCGGGCTGATGGCCAGCACCACTTCTTTCACCTCCGAGTTCGGCAGGCGCTCCAGCAGCGAATCGATGTGCAGGTCCGACGGACCAATTCCCTCGATCGGCGAGATTACCCCACCCAGTACATGGTACAGGCCTTTGTACTGCGCCGTGTTCTCGATGGCGATCACATCGCGGGTATCGCTTACCACGCACAGCAGGCTGCGGTCGCGCAGCGGGTTGGCGCAGATGCTGCAGATGTCGGTATCGGAAATGTTATGGCACTGCTTGCAGTTCTTTACTTCGGTGCGCATTTTCACAAGCGCCTCCGCCAGCAAGAACGTATCTTCTGACTCCGCTTTGAGCAGGTGCAGCGCCAGTCGCAGGGCAGTCTTTCTCCCTACGCCGGGCAGCTTGGCCAGCTCCTCCACGGCATTTTCAATCAGTTTCGATGGAAAATTCATTCAACCTCCCTTTGCTTACTCGATGTTGGCGGAAAGCGAGCGGTCGTGCAGGGCGGTACACATGCCCTCCAACTCCTCGTAAGCTCCCACTTTCACCGTGCATTTTCCTTTATAATGAATCAGCAGCGTGCATTGCTCTGCCTGTTCTGCTGTATGGCGGCATACTTTGATCAGCGTTTCGATCACGTGGTCGAAGGTGTTTACATCGTCGTTGTAAACGACCAGGTTTCGCAGATCTGTAGACTCTTCCAGTACGGCAATATCTTCCTGATGTAGAATTTCTGTTCCAATATTCATAGCACAAAATTACTAAAATTAGCGGACTTAATGAAGGAAATCCGGAAGTATAACCGCTGATTCTCTGCTCTGTCCGGCCCTCTGAAAAGTATAATTTAAAACAAAACTTACACTTGCTAGATTCCCTGGAGAGCACATAAAATGAGGTAAGGCTGAAACAGACAAATTGATCATTTCTCAGTTTATCTCACTTAAAGGCTTTATTTTTGCCCCGGACGCATACCGCTCCCGTTCTTGCTGCGGTTCGATCTTATACTTTGTTTAACAACCACTTCTTACCCAATAATATGAACCTATACTACCAAGCCAGAAGGCTGACCTTGTTTGCGCTGTTGGTGCTGGCTTCCCTGCAGTTGCAGGCGCAGGGCAAACTGTTGTCCATGGAGGATGCCGTTATTAACCCGGCCCTTCAGCCTGAAAACCTGCGACAGCTTACCTGGGTGGCCGGAACCGATGAGTATACTTTTGTTAAAGATAACGACCTGGTGCGCGGCAAGGCTACCAGTAGCAAACAAACTACCCTCCTGACACTGGACAAACTGAGCAGTGCCCTGGAGGCCGCCGGAGCCCAGCCTGTTAAAAGCTTTCCGGTGATCGAGTGGGTGTCAGGCAACATCTTTGTAGTGAATCTGCAGAACAACGTGTACCGCTACGACCTGAACTCAGGAAAAGCAAAACAAGTGGCCTCCTACGCGGTGGAAGCCCAGAACGTAGAGCTTGACCCTACAAAGCAGCGCGTGGCCTACACCAAAGGCAATAACCTGTTCGTATCCACCACGGGTGCTGCGGATGTGGCTGTTACCAGCGAGGCCAACGAAGCTATTGTGAACGGGCAGGCAGCTCACCGCTCCGAGTTCGGCATCAGCAAAGGCACGTTCTGGTCGCCAAGTGGCAACAACCTGGCGTTCTACCGCATGGACCAGACCATGGTCACCGACTACCCGCTGGTCGATATCGCTCCGCTTCCGGCTCAGGTGAACAATATTAAATATCCGATGGCCGGCGGCAAAAGCCACCATGTAACGGTAGGTGTGTACAACCTCAACTCTAAAAAAACGACTTACCTGAAAACAGGCGAGCCAGCCGAACAGTACCTGACCAACATTACCTGGAGTCCGGACGAAAAGCACATTTATGTAGCCATCGTAAACCGCGACCAGAACCACATGAAGCTGAACCAGTACAATGCG
The DNA here is from genome assembly GCF_023630205.1 of Pontibacter ruber. Classification (GTDB taxonomy): domain Bacteria; phylum Bacteroidota; class Bacteroidia; order Cytophagales; family Hymenobacteraceae; genus Pontibacter; species Pontibacter ruber. Next base: position 215,986 of record NZ_JALPRR010000001.1, read on the forward strand.
GCGACCGGCGAGTTTGTAAAGACCCTGTTTGAAGAGAAGCACGAGAAGTATGTGGAGCCGGAGCACGGTTTATACTTTGTACCCGGAAAGTCAAACCAGTTTGTGTGGATCAGCGAGCGCACCGGCTTTGACCATCTTTACTTGTACGACACCAACGGCAAACTCATCCACCCTCTTACCAAAGGCAACTGGATGGTAACTGATATACACGGCTTCAGCAAAGATGGCAAAGAGTTATACTTTACTTCAACTGCCGAAAGCCCGCTGGAGCGCCATATTTACAAAGTATCGCTGGCTAACGCCAGAGCAAAGCGCCTGTCGCAGGACAAAGGCGTGCATGCTGCTACCCTCAGCACTGATGGCAAGTACCTGCTCGATAACTACAGCAACCCTGCTACCCCGCGCAAAATTGTAGTGCTGAGCAACGAAGGCAAAGTACGCCAGACGCTGCTGACTGCTAAAAACCCTCTGGCTGAGTATACCTTAGGCGAGACCACGGTAAGCTCGATCAAAGCAGACGACGGCACCGAGCTGTATACCCGCATGATCACGCCGCCGAACTTCGATAAGAACAAGAAATACCCGGTGGTGGTGTACCTCTACGGTGGCCCGCACCTGCAGCTGATCACCAACAACTGGCTGTCGGGCGCCAACCTGTGGATGCACCTGATGGCGCAGAAAGGCTACATTGTGTTCTCGATGGACTCGCGCGGCTCTTCGGGCCGAGGCCTTGCTTTCGAACAAGCGACCTTCCGTCAGATGGGCACTGTGGAGATGGCCGACCAGCTACAAGGTGTAAAGTACCTGTCGTCGCTGCCTTATGTGGATGAATCCCGCATGGGCATACACGGCTGGAGCTATGGCGGTTTTATGACCACTACCATCATGCTGAAATCGCCGGAGACGTTTAAAGTGGCGGTAGCCGGCGGCCCGGTGATCGACTGGAACTACTATGAGATCATGTACACCGAGCGCTACATGGACTCGCCGGAGCAGAACACGGAAGGCTACAAAAATGCCAACCTGCTCAACTTTGTACCAAACCTGAAAGGGAAACTGCTGATGATACACGGTACTGTGGATGACGTGGTGGTGTGGCAGCACAGCCTGGCCTTCCTGAAAAAAGCCGTGGACGAAGGCGTGCTGCTCGATTACTTTGTTTACCCGGGCCACCCACACAACGTGCGCGGCAAAGACCGGGTGCACCTGATGCGCAAGATCACGCAGTATTTCGACGAGAACCTGAAGGCAACCCCGCAACAATAACAGAAAAAGGCGCTGATACTCTCAGCGCCTTTTTTATTGCAGCCTGGGCAAGCTCTATCATTACGGTTGCCCCGGATTTAGATAAAACCCTGAAATGCGTACCTTTGCGACAGATTTATACTTTGTTATTTTATACTTTACCCGATGCCTGCTCCATCTGCCGCCTTCAAAAAGGCTGTACAACGACTAAGCGAGAAAGAAAAAGAAGCGATCATTCTGAAAGCCGTACGCCGCGATGCAGAACTCTACGACCTGTTAAGCTACGAGCTGGAAGAAACAAGCCTGGAGGAAGTATACGACCGGAGCACTGACACCATTCACGCGCTCATGATCAACGCCAGTGGCCGTACGCTGAGCAAGGCGCTGGCAAAATCACTGCGCAAGGCGGCCAAGGAAATTGCCCGCTTCAAGCGCATCACCAAAGACCCGAAGCTGGAGGTAGACCTGCACCTGTACCTGCTGCACCTCATCTTCGACAACTATACCGGCCAGTTCGACAGCTACTACAAGGTATTTTATACTTCCACGGCCCGCCTGCTGCTGCGAACCATGCAGCTCATTCGCAAGAACCTGCACGAGGATTATCATATGGAGTACAAAGACCAGCTCGACGATTTCCTGGAGCAGATCCGCAGCCGCAACAAGCCGCTGCCGGTGGAGCTGCCACGGGAGTTTGTGGTGGAATAGTTGAATTTTGAATGAGTGAATGAGTGCATAACTGAATATTCACTTCTTCAAAATTACATAGTTGGCAGCTTTGATACCTGTATCTCCTCTAGGTTGATATCTGAAATTTTCTCCAGCTTTCCGGCTTCGAACAGTTCATCGTAGCGCTCCAGCGGTGCCTGCTCTTTGGTAGTATAGTTGATGTAGTCCTGGAAGCGGATGCCGCCTACGGTGCGTGGGTTTACCGCTTCCCGGAAACGGGTGCCGCCGCCATCTTCTTTGAAAGAATAGGCCAGGTAATCCATGGTATGGTTTTGCTGGTGGAACCAATACACGTACTCATCCTGATAATCCTGTCCGCCGCCTTCCTGCGCAAAGGTCACTTTAATTTTATGGTACGGCTGGCCTTTTACAGTTGCTTCTCCGAGGTACTGTTTGCGCACAGCCGCATCGTTCAGGGCATACGGCAGCAGGGCAAAGTATACAACCGAGTTGATCGAGTTGCTGTAGGCTTGTTTCTTTTCGTCGGTCACCTCAGCTGCTGCGTCGTTTATGGTTCTAGAAAAGCCGCTGTTGCGCAGCACATCGTGCACGCGCTGGCCGGTGGAGTCCTGGAAGGTACGGCTGTATACATAAGCGCCGCCATCGCGCAGCACGCGGTACTGTCGGTCGCGCAGCCGGAACGTGATCACCCCCTTGTTATACTTCTCGCCGCCATGTGCCGCAATGGCCTGGTCTATGATCTGCTGAGCGTCCGGCTGCTCCGGCTCACAGCCAGAGGCAAAAAGCAGCAGGGCCATACTTACGGCAACGTATAATTTCGTTTTTAAGAGTGATAAAAAGCGGTTCATGGTTTGCTTGGTTGATCAATGCTCTAAAGGTAAGTATACCGGCACAATTTCCGATACCCTGAAACGAAAACCGCTCCGGCCCTGGGTGCAGGAGCGGAGCGGAAATCGAAACTTAATGATACTGACTTTATGCTTTGCTTATTGCTTGGCAGAAACGTTCAGCGAGATAGTGAAATCGTCGTAGATCGCTTTGTCGCCCAGGCCATCGAAGAAGCTGTTTGAACCATAGCGCACGTCATACTTGGCACGGTTTACAGTTACATCGGCTTTAGCAGTAGCAACGCCACCTTTAACAGCGATAGTAGCCGGGAATTCGATTGGGTTGGTGATGCCTTTGATGGTCAGGTTGCCTTTTACGTTGTAGTTAGGCTTGCCTGCAGCAGCTTTTGCGATCGGAGTTACGCTCGTGATCTGGAAAGTAGCAGTCGGGTGCTTTTCAACACTGAAGAAATCGTCAGACTTCAGGTGACCGATCAGTTTGCCGTTGTACTCAGCGTCTTTGATGTCGGTGCAGGTAATGGAGTTCATGTCGATCACGAAAGTACCGCCAGTCACTTTATTCTTGTCAATTGTCATCTGGCCGCTTTTCAGAGCGATGTTGCCCATGTGCTCGCCGGTAACTTTTTTGGCATGCCACTTCACATCGCTTTTTGCTACTTCCACGTTGTAGGCACGGCCTTTAGCAGGTGCACTTACCTCAGTAGCAACGGCAGTAGTAGATTTTGGTGTGTTGCCGGCATAGGCTGTAAACATCAGCGCTGCAGCAAGGGAAGCTAAAATAGCAGTCTTCTTCATCTTAAATTGGTTGATTATAGTAGGTTATAGTTTACAAGTATAAATTCTTAGTCTCTGATCTTGTCGAGCAGGCGGCTTAGTTCCTGCGCCTCCTCTTCTGTCAGGTTTGTGATGCCAGTACCGGTACCCCCCTCCTGGTTATCCATCTTTGCCAGCAGTTCCAGTCCCTGCTCCGTGATCAGCACATCAACGGTGCGTCTGTCTTCGGGGCACTGCTTGCGCGTTACCAGCCCTTTGGCCTCCAGCTTATCGACGATGCGCGAAGCGTTGGACGTTTTATCCAGCATGCGCTCGATCAGGAGGCTGATTGTAGCAGGCTTCGGATATTGCCCCCGCAGAATGCGCAGGATATTAAACTGCGGCAGGGTTATACCAAAAGGCTTGAAGAGCACACTTTGCTGCTGCTGCAGCCAACCGGAAGTATACACCAGGTTGATGTAGGCCTTCTGGTACGGGTTTTTAAAAGTACCCTGTTTGATCTCGTCTTCTATTTTCATTCCTTTTGAGTAATTCAATTCCACTGCAAATATATGTACATACATTTAATGTACAAACACATTAACAGAAATTTTTTAAAATTGTTTCCTGAAGTATAAAATTATTTCAGCAGGCAAGCGAAATGGCGCTTAGGCAGATATTATTTCAGGTACAGGATTCCGTTTTCTTCCCGCACCAGTTTAAAAGGCTCGTCTTCCAGCAGCAGGAAACCATCCAGGCTGGTAAAATCAAACGCATGGCACAGCTGCATACCAGACCATATCCCCAGCGTTGTTTCGGTCGTGCACCCGAGCATGGTCATCATCCCGTGCTTTCGGGCTTCCGCCAATAATCGTACCGTATTTACGTAACCGCCTGCCTTCATCAGTTTGATGTTCACGCCATGGAACTGCTCCCGCAGCAATTCAAAGTCGGCTTCATCAATTATGGATTCATCGGCTACCAAAGGAACAGGGCTGTTGCCTTTGAGGTGTGCATAAGCTACTACACTGGAAGCAGGCATGGGCTGCTCTACAAACAGCACCTGTTTGGGGTCAAGCCACTCCAGGAAGTGCAGCAGTTCTTCGGGGTCGTGCCAGCTTTCGTTACCGTCGAGCACGAGTGGCCGGCTGCTGGCCAGCATCACTTCTCTTACCAGTTCTTCGGCCAGCCCCGGGCTCACGTTCACCTTCAGGCTTCGGAAACGGTTCAGGTTGTTTACCCGGATGAAGTCTTTGATACTTCCGGGCTCCAGAAAAGGAAGTGTATAGCAGGTGGCATGCGGTTTGGGCGGCGACTGCCCGAGCAACTGGTGGATGGCAATCCCTTTATGCTGGCAGAAAAAGTGCAGGTATGCCGATTCAATGGCAAAGCGCAGGGAATTAACGGGCGTATGCTCGAGCAGCAACTGCAGCAAATCTTCCATTGACGTTATGGAGGGCAAACCTGCCATCAGGAGCACCTGGTATTGCTGCAGCAAAAGCTCGTTTGTCTCTCCGAACCGGATACAGGGTGCGGCTTCACCGAAGCCGCTGTAGGTGCCATCGGTTACCTGCAGCAGAAAGTTTGTTTTTTCGCTGCCTGCGCTGCTGCCTGCCTGCAACGGATACTTCAGTTTAAGGTGCAGGGCTTCGATACGCCAGTTTAACATAGCTTGTAAGAGTAGATGCGGTTTGCGTGTATGCGGGTATAAGTTGTGCTTTTTAACGCAAATAACCTATAGCCTGCGGCTGCGATCTTCCATTAATCTGGCACTGTTATTCAGCAACATACGGACCCGGTATTCTGCTAAGTTCCGTTTTTAAGCGCCCGCCTTTATTGCAGATGTGCGATAACCAACTATATTTGTTAAATATTTATTAAGGAATGCCTACTCAGGGCGCACACCGGTGGTTGCCTTGGGCTTCAGCTTTAACGATCACACAATACGCAGCAGACCTTCGGGCAAACAGACATTACCCTAGTTCTTATGAAGAAACCTTTTATCCCGCTCGCCACGCTAATTACCATAACCCTGGCAGCTATTTTAACAGTTTTACAGCAGTACAACATCATTGCGCTACCTGCCGAAGTGCTAATGGCTGTACGTTGGGCCGGTATTGGCGTTTTGCTGCTTTATGGCATTCAGAAGCGTTCCCTTACCACCTGGATCCTGATCAGTATGGTGGTGGGTGCCGAGATCGGGTATGACTTCCCGCAGTTTGCCACCAACCTGAACGTGCTCAGCAAGGTCTTCCTCAAACTGATCAAGACGATCATTGCCCCACTTATTTTTGCTACGCTGGTAGTAGGGATTGCTGGCCACTCTAACCTGAAACAGGTGGGCAGCATGGGCTGGAAGGCCATTTTATACTTTGAGATCGTAACAACGCTGGCCCTTTTCATTGGTCTGGCTGCCATCAACATCACCAAAGCCGGTGAAGGCATTAACATGCAGGGCATTGCAGAAACAGAAGAAATTCAGGCGCCTGCCAAGCAGACCGCTTCGGATATCATCCTGCACGTGTTCCCGGAAAACATTGCCAAATCCATTGCGGAAGGCCAGGTACTGCAGATCGTGGTGTTCAGCGTACTGTTTGCCATTGGCCTGGCCATGGTAACAGAGAAAAAGCGTAAGCCGATGCTCGACTTTTGCGAAAGCCTCTCCGAAACGATGTTCAAGTTCACCAACATCATCATGTACTTTGCACCGGTTGGTGTAGGCGCTGCGATTGCCTATACGACCGGCCACATGGGCTTTGGTATCCTGGTGAACCTGTTCCAGCTACTGGCCACGCTGTATATTGCGCTGCTTGTATTTTTATTAGTGGTGCTGCTGCCGGTAGCCCTGATCGCTCGTGTACCGGTTAAACGCTTCCTGAAAGCTATTTCCGGGCCGGTTTCTATTGCGTTTGCCACTACCAGCTCGGAGGCTGCCTTGCCACGCGCCATGGAAGAAATGGAAAAGCTGGGCGTTCCGCGCCGTATAGTAGCCTTTGTTATGCCAACCGGCTATAGCTTTAACCTCGACGGCACCACCCTATACTTGTCGCTGGCTTCTGTTTTTGTGGCGCAGGCTGCAGGCATTGACCTAACCTGGGGACAGCAGTTGCTGATGGTGTTCACGCTGATGCTGACAAGCAAAGGCGTGGCCGGTGTACCAAGAGCATCACTGGTTATACTTTTGGGAACGGTAGCATCCTTCAACCTGCCGGTATGGCCGATCTTCGCTATCCTGGGTATAGATGAGCTGATGGACATGGCCCGTACCTCGGTAAACGTGACCGGTAACTGCTTGGCAACCGCTGTGGTAGCCCGTTGGGAAGGAGAGTTTAACCCGGAGCCGGAAGTGGGCCTGGTAGAATCTACTAACCCGGAACTGGAAAGCGGCCTGCCGGAAAAGAAAGAAACCTATGTATAGCTGAACAAGCAGTAATTCATTGTATACTTTGAAGCGGGAGTATGGCAGCCAATGCCATACTCCCGCTTCGCTTTTATACCTGTCTCAGCCGGAAAAGCAGCTGAACGTATTTATGTTGCATATGCCTGAGAGCTGTTTAAGCAAACACAAAGTATAAAATTGGCTATCTTTAGGCAGCACGCTCCGGAGCATAGGCGTGCGTGTCCTGTTAAACCCATTGATGATCATGAGAAAAAAACTTGTAGCGCTGCTGCTTTTCGCCTTTGCTTTTTCTGCGGCAATGGCACAGAGCAGCCAAAGTAACAAAATCCTGCCCTACCCTATTCACCAGAAAAAGCTGCCCAATGGGCTGAACGTGGTGACGGTTCCTTACAACAGCCCCGGTCTGGCTGCTTTCTACATTGTGGTAAGGGCAGGCTCCCGCGAGGAGGTGGAGAAAGGCAAAACCGGGTTTGCACACTTTTTCGAGCACATGATGTTCCGGGGCACCGATAAGTACTCAGCAGACGCCTACAACAACATCATGCAGGAAATGGGCGCTGCCGCCAACGCCAACACGTCCATCGACCGCACCCTGTACCACATGACGGGCAACTCCAACATGCTGGAGAAGATGTTCGAGATAGAAGCTGATCGTTTCCAGAACCTGAAGTACCCGGTACACGAGTTCAAGACCGAAGCCGGCGCTGTGAAAGGCGAGTACACCAAGAACTCGGCCAGCCCTTACCAGCAATTGTATGAGAAAGTGGTGAGCACCGCCTTTACCAAACACACGTACGCGCACACGACCATGGGCTTCTTTGAAGACGTGGTAGACATGCCCAACCAATACGATTATTCCCTGGAGTTCTTCGACCGTTTTTACCGTCCGGAATATTCTACCATCATCGTCGTTGGCGATGTAACACCGGAGCGCGTGAACCAGCTGGCGCAGCAATATTTCGGCACCTGGAAACGCGGCAATTACAAGCCTGAGATCCCGACAGAGCCCCGGCAGTTCCAGACACGGTATGCCCACGTGAAACAGGCCGGCTTTCCGCCCTACCTTAGCCTGAATTACAAAGGCCCTGCCTTCAACGACAGGAGCAAGGAGCTTCCGGCCCTCAGCATACTCACCACCATTTTGTTCTCAGAAAACTCCGACCTGTACCGCAAACTGGTTGTAGATGAGCAGAAAGCCCGCTTCATCGGCGGCGGCCCGCAGTTTTCCCGCGACCCGAACCTGATCTCGATTGCTGCCTCCGTGGTGAAGGCAGAAGACATGCAGTATGTAAAAGATGAGATCACGCGCGTGCTGAACGAGGCCAAGACCCAACCGATCGACGATAAAAAGATAGCGGAAACGAAGTCGCGCATCAAGTATAGCTTTGCCATGAGCATGGACAGCCCCGACGCCATCGCAAACTCCCTGTCCCGCTTTATTTGGCTTACCGGCAACCCGGAGTCGCTGAACAACACCTACAGCTTGTACGACAGCATCACGGCCAAAGACCTGATGGATGTGGCGAAGAAATACTTTGTGAACCAGACCTTAACCATCGGCACCATTGGGCCAGGCAACACCTCTCCGGTTAAATAAGGGTTTGTAATCTAAGATCAACATGAAAATGACGAGCTATAGCATGAGAAAATTAGCTGCATACATACTGCCTGTCGCGTTGCTGGTCGCTGCCTGCACCAAACAACCGCAGGTATCCCAGACAAGTACCCCGCCTGTTGCCAAAACGCCTTTCGACCCTAATACCGCTTTCGGCCAAGGTAAGATCGTGGAGCTGCGCCAGCCGGAGTCGAACAAGATCATCGTAAAGCTGATGTTCAAGAACGGCTCTATGGTAGACCCGAAAGGCAAAGAAGGCCTGACCTATACCACTGCGCAACTACTGACCGAAGGTGGCACCCAGGACATGACCATCTCGCAGATAAAGGACAAACTGTTCCCGATGGCAGCTGCCTACGGTGCCAACGTGGATAAGGAAGTGACCACCCTGACCTTTGCCGTTCACCAGGACTTTTTGAAGGAGTTCTACCCGGTTCTGCAAAGCGTTATCCTTAGGCCGGCCTTTGCCGAGGAAGATTTTAAGCGCGTGATCTCGAACCAGCAGAATTACGTGGACCAGGTGGTACGCGCTTCTTCGGACGAAGAGTACAGCAAAAAAGCGCTGGAAGACCTGCTGTTTCGGGGCACCAACTACCAGCACAAGCCCGAAGGCACCTCGGCAGGTGTGAAAAACATCACGCTGGAGGATGTACGAAACCACTACCGCAACTACTTTACGCGCAACAACGTGATGGTTGGGATTGCCGGCAACTACACGCCGGAGTTCCTTAACCAGCTCAGGAACGATGTGGCGCAGCTATCGGATGTGCAGCCTTCCATTCCGGCAGCAGGCAAACCCAACCAGCCGGATGGTGTGCAGGTAGAAATCATCCAGAAAAGCAACGCGCTGGGCTCTGCCATCTTTACAGGTATGCCGCTGCCCATAACACGCTCTTCCGATGAGTTTGCCGCTTTGATGGTAGCCAATTCCTTCCTGGGCGAGCACCGCAAAAGCTACGGCAAACTATACGACAAGCTGCGCACCACCCGCTCCATGAACTACGGCGATTACTCCTACATCGAGTGGTACGATCAGGGCGGCAGCTTTCAGTTGCCAAACCCGGGCGTGCCGCGTACCTCCAACTACTTTGCCCTCTGGATACGCCCAGTACAGATTGCCGAAAGCCTGAAGCAGCAGTACCCGGAACTACAAGATATCACTGTGGGGCACGCACACTTCGCGCTGCGCCTGGCCGTACGCGAAATAGACAACCTGATCCGGAATGGCATGACGCCGGAAGAGTTTGAGCTGACCCGCAAGTTCCTGCGCTCCTACATGAAGCTCTACATTCAGACGCCTGAAAAACAACTAGGCTTCCTGATGGATTCGCGCTTTTACGGCCGCCAGAATTACATTGAGGAGATGGACCGGTTGCTGGCGAACATGACGGTGCAGCAGGTAAACGACGCCGTGAAGAAGTACTGGCAGGTAGAAAACATGTTTGTTACGATTGTAACCGACGACAGCGAAGCCGAGCCGTTGCGCCAGGCCCTGCTCAACAACACACCTTCGCCTATGAGCTACTCTAACCTGGTGAAAGAAGGCCTGCCGAAAGAAGTGCTTGCCGAAGACGAAGCAGTTGCCAACTATAAACTGAATGTGAAAGATGTGAAGATTGTAGACAGCAGGGATACTTTTCAGTAGGCCTAACAAAGTACAAATCAGCCAACAAAAAAGCCGCAGAAAACCTCTGCGGCTTTTTTGTTGGCTTCTGCCTATCAAAATCGCTCTCTGACTAAAAAAGTATAGTGTTTGCCTAATATTAATTTGGAGAAAGTATAATTTTTATTAGTATTACACAATAAAATATTTCATTATTAATACGCCGTCTACTTTAACATCTTACAAAACCATGAAAAAAGCATTCAGGATCATCCTTATCGTGGTGGTCGTTTTGGCTATTATAGCCGCTTCGGGCATTCTATTTGTCCGGTATACTTTTCCGAAAGTCGATAAGGCTCCGGCAATTACCCTTAACCGTACTACAGACCAGGTAAAGCGGGGCGAGTACCTGGCCAACCACGTTGCTGTCTGCATCGATTGCCACTCCACCCGCGACTGGAGCCGGTTTTCTGCTCCTCCTATAGCAGGCACAGCTGGCAAGGGCGGTGACATGTTTGACCATAGCATGGGCTTTCCGGGTGTTCTCTATGCTAAAAACATCACTTCTGATAAAGAAACAGGCCTGGGAAACTGGACGGACGGAGAGATTTACCGGGCTATTACCTCAGGGGTGAGCAGAGACGGAGAGCCCCTGTTCCCGCTGATGCCCTACATGGCTTATAACCAGATGGCTGAAGATGACCTGCACGCCATTATAGCCTATGTCCGTACGCTGGCTCCGGTAAAGAATTCGGTAAAGCAATCGCAGATCGATTTCCCGGTGAACCTGATCATGCGTACCATGCCAGGCAAGCATACGCCGGTTAGTAAGCCTGCCCTGAACGACTCCGTTGCTACAGGCAAGTACCTGTTCACGATTGCGGGCTGCACCGGATGCCATACGCCGGAGGGAGATGCTGAAGGCAAGTTCCTGGCCGGTGGCGCCGAATTCAAGTTTCCTAGTGGTGCTACCTTACGCTCAGCCAACATTACCCCCGATAAGGAAACAGGTATAGGCAACTGGACAGAGCAGGCCTTTGTGCAACGCTTTAAGAGCGCTGCTAAACCAGAGGCAACAGCCCAGAAATTAACACCGGATGCCTTTAACACCGTTATGCCGTGGAGCATGTACGGCGGCATGGCGGAAGAAGACCTGCGCGCCATCTACAAATACCTGCGAAGCGTGGAGCCGGTAAAGAACAAGGTGGAAAAATTTACACCAGCTCCGAAGTCAATAGCCAAAAAATAACCTGCTGATCCTTTACCATTAAGGCCACTGATGTTCCTGTCGGTGGCCTTTTTGTTTGCTTGTAAGTTTTGTAAGTGGTAACATTATACTTTAGTGTTACAAGTATAAAAAAAGAATATGGAGCTATCTCCACGCCAAGAACCCACTACCCTTGACTTGCCTTATGCCGGATTCTGGATCCGGTTGATCGCTTACCTGCTCGACAGCCTCATCATTTTCATTGTCTCATCCATCCCGTTCTTTTTCATCCGACTGCATTACCTTGGCGGCAAAGATGAACTGACCACAGAGCTTGTGCTGAATGGCATTTCGGTTTTGTTGGGCTGGTTTTACTACGCAGGCATGGAGAGCTCAAAATACCAGGCTACCCTTGGCAAACAGATGATGGGCATTTTCGTGACAGATACCGGGGGATATCGCCTGAGCTTCCTGCATGCAACAGGCCGCTTCTTTGCCAAGATTCCGTCCTCGCTTATCCTGCTGATAGGCTTTATTATGGCCGCTTTTACAGCCAGAAAGCAGGCGCTCCACGACATCATAGCCGGCACGCTGGTCTACAGGCACCAACAGGACGCTGAAGTATAACCGGCGTTCTTTGGTTAGTCAGTGGTAAGTATAGAATTCAGGTGCAATCGGGATTTCTGTATAAAAAAACCTATACAGATGCTTAAACCTAAAGCGTTTGCGGCAGTCTTAGAGATATAAAACGTCACTGCCATGAACATGAATCAGCTGAAACATTTAGTACTGCTGGTGTGCCTGCTAGCTGTAATCGCACCTGCCCTGGCAGGTGGCAAAGGGCAAAGAAACCCCGAACTGCGCAAGGAGCTGAAAACCTACATGCGGGAGAACGTGTTGCCGGTATTGCGCAAGCAGCGCATGAAACTGGAAACGCAGATCTCTGCCCAGGACAAAGCCGAACTTGAAAAACTGCGTACCTCGCTGCAACAGATCAAAGCAGAAACAAAGGAACTGCAAAAAAGCCTGAAAGCAGAGCGTGAAGCCTCTGGAACTCCTCTGACAGTAGAGCAAAAAGCTGCCCTGAAAGCCCAGCACGAAAAAGCTCGCCAGGTATATGCGGCGGCCGGCACCATCGCCAGCAGGTATAAACCGCAGCTGGATAGAATGAATGCAGCTATTGCCAGTGACCGCACCCGCTGGGATGCGGATATCAAAGCGATTGTGGCTAAGTATGAAACCGCCCCGGAAGGCAACCAGCCGGAAAAGCGAGGCAAGCGTTTTGAGCAACAGTTGAAGCACCGCCAGCTCATGCGCCCTGCCCGGTTTATACTTTGGGATGTTTCTAAAAAGAACAAAGGGGAAAAAGCAAAAGACGCCACCGCCGTTTACCCGAACCCAAGCAGCTCTACCCAAACGATTAACTATACGGTAGCAAAAGAAGGGAACGTAACCATCACGCTGGTAGATGGCAGAGGAACCATACTCCGCACGCTCCTTAGCGAGCAGCAAACCAGGGGCAAGCACACGCTTGAAGTAAACCTGAGCGGCCTGCCGGATGCCACCTATTACTACAAGATCGAAACAGCTGCCGGTACTGTAACCAAGCGTATTATCAAGCGCTAAACCCCCTACTTTAGCAGCAGAAAAGCCAGCCCTTATAAGGCTGGCTTTTTGTTTACTTTTTGCTGCACATGCCCTATCTTTAGTACATGGACGCAACTACCTATACTACTTACTTTTACTCACCGATCGGTAACCTCCGGATAACCGGAACCGAGGCCGGTATCAGCTCCATCCTTTTCTGTGAAAGAGCAGGCGCTTCCGACAAAGAGTTGCCTGCCACGCTCGAAACCTGTGTGCAGCAACTGGAGGAATATTTCCAGGGCACACGCAAGACGTTTGACCTGCCGCTTCTGCCACAGGGTACGGCCTTTCAGCGGCAAGTATGGGAAAAACTGCAGACGGTTGCCTACGGCACTACCTGTTCTTATATGCATATTGCGCGTGCCGTTTCCGGCGAAAAAGCGATACGGGCAGTTGGCGCTGCAAACGGCAAAAACCCCATCAGCATTGTAGTGCCTTGCCACAGGGTAATCGGCAGCGACGGCAGCCTGACCGGTTACGCCGGGGGCTTGTGGCGCAAAGAATGGCTGCTGCGCCACGAAGGAGTTTTGAAGGAAACACCCGCCCAGCTGTCGCTTTTCTGATTTAGTTACCTCAAAACCGCAACCTACGCGTGCCAGCAAAGTATACAATGGAATACTTCTTTAATACCATTGTACCTGCATGCAATATTCTGCGCCCCAAACGGAATCAAAGGCACACCTTGCCGACTTCGGCACAAGGATCGTGGCGTTTGCGCTGGATATACTTCTGCTCGCCAGTATTATTGGCGTCATGGAATATTTTACCATCAGCAGCGATGAAACGGCCATGCTCCTGAAGCCGGAAAGGTTATTACAATTTCTGCTCGGCTGGTTATACTTTGCAGGTCTGGAAAGCTCTATCTGGCAAACTACGGCCGGCAAGCACTTACTGGGGTTGCGCGTTACGAGCACGCTTGGCAAACGCATTTCCTTTAAATGTGCTTCGATCCGTTATTTTGCCAAGGTTATCAGCGTGTTTGTGTTTATCATGCGCATGCTCTCTTCCTCTCCGCTCACATTTAAAGAGACCTTCCACGACAAGTTGGCGCACACACAGGTAGTCAAAGTATAAAAAAAGCCCCACCTTTACTGGCGAGGGCTTTCTTGTTATACTTTTTCTGACTGAAGCTTAGTTGCTGGGGCTGCCAAACTGGCTCATTTCCACTGTGGCTTTATCGCTTCCGTTTAGCTGCACCTTGAACAGGTAATCATACTGATTGTCCGCGATTTCCGGTATCGGGCGCTCAGCACCGAAAGCTTCTACCAAAGGCAAAATGGTATTGGAGTGGCCAGCCACTACCACGACCTGACCCGGATGCTGCTGCTTGATCTTCTCAAACAGACCTATGAAATCATGCGCTTCGTACCGGATCACGTCCAGTTTTCGCTCGTCAGCAAGTGGCTTCAGGGTGTTTTGCGTGCGGATGTACTTGGTAGCATACAGGGCGTTCACCTCCTGGCCTTTCAGCAGTTCGCGCAGTGCCTCTGCCCTTGCTTTGCCGGTCTCTGTCAGGTCCGGGTCCTGGTTGGCCGGATCGGAGATATCTTTTTCGGCGTGGCGCACGAGGTAAACAGTAGTTGTTGCTACCTCGGCAGGGTTAGCCATGGCAGTTGCTCCGTCTTTGTCGCTGGAAGCAGTACGGCATGATACCAGGCCCGCAACAAAAAGGACAAGGCAGAGCCTGAGCAGGTAAAATAATCGCATAAGAGTAATGTTGTTTAGGTTAGGTTGATTAGTTGGTGCTCAAATTAAACAAATTATGGCTTAAGTACCAACTGATCTCCTTCTGCCCGAAGTTTCTCTGCTTTGCCTTTTTTGCCTTCCTGCTCCATCAGCTGCGCCAGACTTAGCCGGGCTTCCAGCTGGTACGGGTTCGACTTCAGCGCTGCTTCGTAGGCTTTGCGCGCTTTTTTCACTTCTTTTTTAGCTTCCCATACTTTGCCGGTAGCATACAATACCTTACCGGAAACGGCAGGTGTTTCGGAAGGTGGCAGTTTCTGCAGCTCTTCGGATGCTTTTGCCGGTTCACCCAGTCCGGCATATACCAGGGCAAGCCGGTACGGCTCGTTGCGCAGTTTGCTTTTCCCCTCCAGGATCGGCTGCACGGCGGCTTTCGCAGCATCTTTGTTGCCTAACTGCAACTGGTAATCAGCAAGGCGTACCATAAAATCCGGACGGGCAGAGCCGGCAGCTGCCAGGATGCGCTGTGCTTCCTCCAGCGTAGCGATAGCATCCTTGTACTTGCCCTGGGCGGCCAGCACATCGGCATACTGCTGGCGCAGTTCGTAATTTTGAGGTTTCTGAGCCACCAGCCTTGCCAGTACTTCTATTGTTTGCGGGGTTGTTCCGGTTGTGCCTTTCAGCCAATTTGCAAAGGCTACCGCTTCATCCCGGCGGTCGCGCAGGTAGGTAGATATGGTTGGGGCATCTTTTAAATAAGCTTCTGCCACTGCAATGGCTTCCGGCACCCTGCCATACGAGGCGTAAAACTCCCGGTAGCTCTGGTTAATGCGGGCACGTGTGAGCAGGTCGTCTTCCAATGCCAGGGCTTTATCGTATAGTATGGCTTGCTTCTCCACTGCCTCGCGTTGCGATAGTTTGCCGTCGCGGCGCATACTTTCCAGCAGCTGTGCCTCCGCCACATACACGGGAGCATAGTTCGGGTTCAGCTTTTTGCCTTTCTCCAGCCAGTCTTTTGCCTCCGAGAAAGCATTCTGTTCCTGTTTTGCAGAGGCATAGGCCATCATGGCCGGAATGTAGTTGGCATCCCAGGTAAGGGCGGTGTCCAGCAGGGCAGTAGATTTGGTGTACTCGTGCTTTGCCTGTGCCTGGTTAGCCAGGTTCAGGTATACCTGCGCCCAGTTGCTGGCCATGGCCTGTTTATCGCCTGCCAGGTATGCCCGCTGCCGCTGCACCAGCTTGTCCAAGAAAACATACAGGTCCGGGTCTTTGGCTTTCAGATCGGCAGTCGTGTTGATGGATTTGTGGTTGAGCGGATGCACTTTTACTGGCTCGAAGTATGCCGGGTAGGTCTGGGCCAGGTACTCGTGCTCGTTGTTTGCAGAATAATAGTCGAGGGTGCGGCCCTCTTTCATAGCATTATTGTAGAGTCGGCGCACCGCCCGGTTTTCTTCGTCGGTGAACACCCGCCCGTGGTACAGGTGCACGTACTCGTGCAGCACCACGTTGCGCTCCAGGAACGATCCGCGTATCGCGTACTCGATGGCGGCTGCGCCGCTGCCTACGCCGCGGATGTCCATCCACTGGCGGTTATCAAAGGTAGTCGCCTGCCGGAAGTAAGGCGAGTTCATGGCGATGGCCAAATCGATGTGCAGCGGTGGGATCACGAACTTCTCTCCTTGTTTTGACAGGAACGGGAAGTATACGATGCTCTCGTAAAGCTGCGACCACACCATTTTCTGCACCGTTTCGCCCGGGTAGTAGTTCACATCTGGGAATACCTTGGCAAAATTCACCGGGTCTTTGATCACCGTACGCTGGATCACCTGGTTCAGCGAGTCGTAAGCGGCCAGATAAGGCAGTTGCTTCTGCTTGATGACGGCAGCCAGCGCGTTGTGGGCAGGGCCATAGTGTTTCTTTCTGGCAAGTATACGCTGGAAGATAGCCTGCGCAGAATCAAGGCGCATGTGCCGGTCCATGTCGAAGGCCATGTAGTAGGCAGAACCGCGCAGCATTGCCGGCAGCACCGACTCCGGGTATTGTTGCTGTACTTTCTGGGCTGTTGCAAGCGCCTCCTGTACTTTGTTTTGGGAGATCAACTTGTCGGCAGGCTGCAGGGCAGCACGCACCTGCTCATCGGTGGGGTGAATGTAGTCGGCATAGGTGAGGTTGGTATGGCCGTTGCCCCAATGCCAGTGTGTTACATAATGCAGCGGGTTCAGGGCAAGCGCCAACTCCCACTGAGCTGCCATGGCATTCAGCTGCGTTGCGTCTACACGGCGCCAGATGGCATACCCGTAGTTAAAGCGGGCATCGGCATTAAAAGGCTCCAGCGTCAGGCTGGTTACCAATGGTTTCTCGGCCTGCTCCGGCTTCTGGTCCCAGAACAGCACATCCGACTCCAGCAGGTAAGCTTCGGCGTTTTTCGGGTTCCAGCGCTGTACCTTTACTGCCCAGGCAAGCGCCTCATTGTACTTCTTCTGCAGCATCAGGATTCGGCCTACCGCCAGGGCAGCATCTTCGTCTTTCGGATTAGCCTGCAGCAACTGTTCTGCCGTTGCCAGCGCCTTTGGCAGTTCCCATGCCTGCACCTGTAGCCGGCTCTTCAGCAGCAATGCCTCCCGCAGCTTCGGCGATTTTTTCAACACCTCCGTTACCAGCGCATCAGCGGTTTTATACTCATGCTGCAGCATCGCCAGGCGGGCTTTGGCCAATTTTACCTGCGGGCTTTGTCCCGCCGAAGCCAGCACCTGGGCAGCCTCCTGCCACAGTCCTAACTTCATCATCTGGTTGGCCTTGTCCGAAGCAGAGAGTTCTTTGGATGCAACTACTCGCTCCCGCTCCTGCCTCAGCCGGGTCAGTGCCTGGTCGGTCTGGTCTGGTTGCTGGGCGAAACTTGCAATGGCGAGCAGGGTGCCGCTGAAGAAAAGGATAGGCTTTTTCAGGAACGGGTGCATGATGGTGAGTGAATGGTTAGGGTGAAAATCAACGCTTTGAGAACGAGATTCAAGATAACAGCTAACAAGTATAAATCAAAGTGCTTGCAGAGGCAAGATGTCAGGAAACGATTTTACAATTCAACTATTGTCATAATAAATACAATTTTCCCATGTTAATTTTCAAAGAACTACCGTATAATCGAGGACGTTACAGGCGGATACTGCTTTTCGGCAACTGACAGATTTGTAGCGGACAAAGTATCAGTTTCAGCACCCAGTCAATTGTTACAAACAGATGAGTACAAAGCGCATACTGATAACCGGTAGTGCCGGCTTCATAGGCCATCACCTGATGCAGGCATTCAGACAGAGCAACCACCAACTGATGGGTCTGGATGCGATCAACAGCTACTATGAGCCGGAGCTAAAGTATAGCCGCCTGGCGCAGCAGGGCTTCAGCAAGCAAAGTATAACGTATGGCTCCGTTACGACAAGCACAGCTTATCAGAACCTGCAATTCGTGCAGCTGGATCTGACAGACGACCAGGGCCTGGAGAGCCTTTTCCGGAAGTATAAATTCGATGTGGTAGTGCAGCTGGCGGCACAGGCAGGCGTGCGCTATAGTATAGATAACCCGCAGGTTTACGTGGCCAGCAACCTGGTGGGCTTTGCCAACCTGCTGGAAGCCTGCCGCAAGTATAAGCCAAAGCATTTGCTCTTTGCTTCATCGAGTTCGGTTTATGGCGCCGGTCAGGAAGTGCCGTTTCATGTTGATGACCCAACCGACGAGCCGGTGTCCTTTTATGCTGCCACGAAGAAGGCGAACGAAGTAATGGCCTACAGCTACGCGCACCTTTACCAGATTCCTACTACGGGGCTGCGCTTTTTCACGGTTTATGGCCCCTGGGGCAGGCCCGACATGGCAACCTTCAGCTTTACCAAAGCCATTCTGGAGGGCTCTCCTATCCGGGTGTTCAACAACGGCGACATGCACCGCGACTTCACCTTTGTAGACGACGTGGTAGCAGCCATAGTGAAACTGGTAGACACAGCACCGCGGAAGGTATCCAGGAAAGGCACAACGAAACCGCCTTATAAACTTTACAACATTGGCAACCACAAGCCGGTGCACCTGCTCGAACTGCTGGCCATACTGGAGCGGCTGCTCGGCAAGAAAGCCCTCATCGAGTTACACCCGATGCAACCCGGTGATGTGAAAACAACCTACGCCGATGTGGAGGATTTGATAAAGGCGACCGGCTTCCGGCCGGACACATCCCTGGAGGAAGGTTTGCGGCAATTTGTGAACTGGTACTACCAGTATTACCAGCAGCAGTATGCGGTAGCTGTCTGACTAAGCTTTCTCCTGAGGAGGCGGATCGATATCGGCACGGCCATAGCGGGCTAGGTATACTTTCTCGAGTTTGCGCATGAGGTACACAGAAGCGATGAGCCAGAGTATGCCAATGGCGTAACCGGCTACCACATCCGTGGCATAGTGCACGTTGAGGTAAATACGGCTGTAGCCAATGAGCAGGATCAGCACCGTGAGCAGCACGGTGTACAACCAGCGCCAGAAGGGAGAGCGCACCGTTTGCCAGACGATGTAAATGAGCACGCCATAAAAGGCACCACCGATCATGGCGTGGCCGCTCGGAAAGCTTAGCCCGGACTGCTCCAGCATGGCTGTTTCAGGTCTTGGACGTTCAAAAGCCCGTTTCAGTACCTGGTTCAGAACAGAGCTGGTAAGCGAGATCAGCAGAACTTTGAGGCCGTACCAGCGCATGTGCTCAAACCACGAAAAGCCGAGCACCACCAGCGCCGGCACTACCATCAGGTACTCGGCAGAAGCAAAAAAAGAGATGAACCGCATCAAGCGGGTAACCTCAGGCGATGTATGGCTCCGGGCAAAGGCAAACAGGGCCGTATCCAGGGAATTGTCTTTTTGAATAAAGACTTCGTGCGCCATCAGGACAAATAGAGCAATGCAGATGAAGAACACGGCCCAGATCAGCACCAGCTCAACTGAAAGCAGGGCCAGCAGGCGCACAAATCGTTGTGTAATCGGCTTCATACAAAATTGATGTACGTGTCTGGCAAAAACCGAGTTAGCAGCTACAGAAGCCGCTTAACCCAAAATATTACATAAGTAAACATACGCTTTATTTAACTTTTCCAGTATACATACTATTTCAAATTATACTATGAACAGTGCGGAATTAACCATTATTGTACCTGTTTTTAACGAAGAAGGCTGCCTCACCCGCTTCTGCGAAGCCATGGATGCCTTTCTGCAACAGTCGCCCGTTGTAACGCAGGTGCTTTTTGTAAACGATGGCTCCACAGACAACAGCCTGGCTCAGATCCGGGCGATCTGCCAGAAGAAAAACGGCTACAGTTACCTTTCTCTCGACCGGAACTATGGCCTGAGCACCGCGATCAAAGCCGGGATCGATGCCATCAGCAGCCCCTACATCGGCTACATCGATTCTGACCTGCAAACTTCACCGCTGGACTTCCTGCTGTTCTTCGAGCATTTGCCTGACTTCCAGATGGTGAACGGCATCCGCACCAAGCGCAAGGACACTTTCATCAAGAAGATATCCTCCCGCATTGCCAACGCTTTCCGCCGATACATGATCCAGGATGGCATTGAAGACACCGGTTGCCCGCTCAAGATCGTGGATGCGGCCTATGCCAAGCGCGTGCCTTTCTTTGACGGCATGCACCGCTTTCTGCCGGCCCTCATCCAGTTGCAGGGGGGGCGGGTAAAACAGGTACCGGTGCAGCATTTCGAGCGTTACGCCGGTTATTCTAAGTACCACTTGTTCAACCGCCTCTGGGGTCCCCTGAACGATACGTTTGCTTTCCGGTGGATGCGCAAGCGTTACATCCGGTATCAGGTTGCAGAAAAACTGGAACATAAACCTACGCTGCATGCACAAAGCTGATCTTCTCATCTACAGTATCGGCTTGCTGGCCCAGGTACTTTTCTCGGCACGGTTGCTGGTGCAGTGGATACAATCCGAGAGGGCAGGCCGGGTGCTGTCGCCTACTTCGTTCTGGACCGCAAGTATACTTGCCTCCATGCTGCTGATGGTGTACGGCGTTCTTCGCGACGACTTGGTGATCATAGGCGGGCAACTGATCTCGTACTTTATTTACCTGCGCAACCTCAAGCTCAAGCAGCAGTGGGATCGCCTGCCCTGGCTTGTGCAGAGCATCGCCATTACATTCCCGTTCTTTGGCTTGTTCTGGATGCTGTTCAGCGATACGCACAGCTTCGCCTACATACTGGAGCACAGCAGGATCTCCGGGGCACTCATTGCGTGGGGCGGTTTGGGGCAGGTCATCTTCACGCTGCGTTTTGTGTATCAATGGTATCATTCCGAACGGCTGCAGCAGTCGGTTATTCCGAACGGCTTCTGGCTCATCAGCCTGATCGGCAGCCTGATGATAATTTCGTATGCCATTTTCCGGCTGGATCCGGTGTTGTTCATCGGGCAGATATTCGGTATTGTTGTGTACACCCGCAACCTGATGCTGGGCCTGCGCAGCAGCCGTGTGGCCCAGTCGGCTACCTCTTAACCGAGTATGGCAGTGAAAGACATCCTGTACCAGCCCCGCACTGTCGGGCTGTTGCTTTTGCTTCTGTTCGCATTATCGCTCTACAACCTGGGCAGCTGGGGTGTGATTGAAACCAGTGAGGCACGCTATGCTGAAATAAGCCGTGAAATGCTCCTGTCGCAGCATTGGCTGCACCCGCGCCTGCTGGGTATACTTCATTACCACAAACCAACTGCTACCTACATCATCACAGCCTTTGGTATGGAGCTGTTTGGGTTCAATCCGTTTGGTGCCCGTTTCTTTCTGCAGGTATCCTTGGTGTTGCAGGCGCTGTTGGTATACCTGCTGGGCCAGTTAATTTTCCAGGACAGGCGAACTGCTTTTACGGCACTGGTTATCTACATCACCACACTGGCTGTGCTCATTTCGGCCCGCAACCTCACCACCGACTCTTTCCTGACAACCTTTGAACTGGCTGCCATCTGGGCATGGATAAAGTATAAGAAAGACAGGAAAGCAGGGTGGCTATACTTTTTTAGTACGCTGCTGGCGCTGGCCTTCCTGACCAAGGGACCGGTAGGGCTGATTTTCCCGGTGCTGGTGGCCCTTGCCTACAACCCGCCACCTGCTGTTCCGAGACAAAAAAGCTTTTTACCTGCCGTAACGGCCTTGCTGTTGTTTCTACTGATCGGCGGCTCCTGGTACGTGTACCTCATGCTCCAGGACAGGCAGTTTGTCGATTACTTTCTGCTGAAGCATACCGTGCAGCGATTTGTCAATCCGGAGGCTTTCAGCCGTTCCAAGCCCTGGTGGTTTTACCTGGTGCTGGCGCCTGTGCTCAGTTTGCCCTGGTCTGCCATCCTGCTGTTCAACATCCGGAAGATCAAACTGCTACCTGCATCTCAGAAAAGGCTGTTTCTCTTTTGGGTACTCATTCCGCTGATCTTTTTCTCGTTTTCCGGTTCCAAGCTCATCCTTTACATCCTGCCCCTGTTTGCCGGGCAAGCATTATTTACAGCAGGTTTGCTGCCGCTGCTGGAGCCGGGTACAAAGAAAATGGTGTTGCGGTGGGGTACCTTATACTTTGTGGTGCTGGCTGTAGCCTTGCTGGTGGCGCCATGGCTACCTGTTGGGGTGGTGCTTCCAACGTGGGCATACCTGTTGCCGTTGCTGATACTCGTTTTTATACTTGTCATACTTAAAAGCATGCATGGGCCGGTTATCAAGCTGCTTTATGTTTCGCTTGTTTTCACGTTGCTGCTCCTGCCCTACTCCACACACCTGCTGGAGCGCAACCCCGGTAAGTATAAAAGCGGTTCCGAAGTAGCTGCATTTTTGAAAAGCAAAGGCCTGAGCAAGCGCCCGCTGATCGTGTACGACAACCTGCTCCCTTCGCTTGCCTTCCACCTCAACCGCGACCTGGTAACCGTGTACGACACGAACAAAAAACTGCAGCGCGAAACGCAGTTTGAAAGAGACGACCGCTGGCAACATGTGTACCTGGAGCTGCAAAAACCGGGTGGCGAAGCGGCCTTGCAAAAGCTGCTGAAACAAAATGCAGTGCTGATCCTGAAGGAGAAAATTCCCGTTAACCGGCGCTGGATGCTGCAGGGCTTTAAACAGAAGCAGGAAGTTGGGGAGTGGCAGGTATTTTACTAGGCGCCACAAAATAAAAAAGGCCAGCTTTTCAGCTGGCCTTTTTACATTAAGAAAGTGTGCGCACGGGGAGATTCGAACTCCCACACCCGAAGGCACAGGCTTCTGAGACCTGCACGTCTACCAGTTTCGCCACGTGCGCAGCTGGTACTACTTCAAAATGTAATTCCCCAAACCCTTTAACCCTCGTTGATTGGGATTGCAAAGGTATAACAGATTTTTTTATCTGCAATACTCTGCTAAAAAAATTTATTTATTTACTTCCTCAGGCTCTTCTTCCACCACCGGATCGATCTCTTTGCGCGAGAAACGCTCCATTCTCCTTAGCACTGATATACTGATAATTACCCAGAAAAAGCCTGCCGCAAAACCAGCCACCACATCGGTAGCATAATGCACCCGCAGGTAGATCCGACTGAAACCTATCAGCAGTACAAATACGATCAGAAAGCCCACCAGGAAATTGCGTAGACCCCGGGGTTGTACGTTGTGCCAGACCAGGTAAATGAGCAATCCGTAAAAGGATGCCGCTACCATCGAGTGGCCGCTCGGGAAACTTAGCCCGGATGCATCAACTACAGGTAAAAGCGGGCGCGGCCTGTCAAAGAAATACTTGAGGATAACATTGAGTGTGATACTGCCCAGGGCTACTACCGGCACCTTCAGGGAATACCAGCGGTGCTTGCGGATAAACACAAAATAGCCCACCAGCAGCAGCGCCGCCGGCGTGAGGAACTGGCGCGAGGCAAAAAAGGTGATTCCTTTGATAAAGGTATTCAGAACCGGATGCTTCATGTCATCGGCATAATCGAACGCCGCTTCGTCGAACTCCAGGGGCCCGCCGCCCAGCACGGCCTGGCTGACGTACAGAAAAGCGATGATGCTCACAAGGAAAACTCCCCAGACGAGCAACAGCTCTGCTGTAAACAGGGCGAAAGCCGCCGCTATCTTTTTATAGACTACTCGGATCATACACGTATGCAGGTATCTTACTAGTATTACGTTTTATTGCGTACTGCTGCCAATCCCTTACGTAAATCTGCGTGAAGTAGTACTGTTACGCCTTTTAAAACCTCGCCATGGAAAACCACATCCGCCTGTTTGTAGCCGTCACGCTGCCTGCTGCGCTGCATACGTACCTGAGCCAGCAAGTGCACCAGTATCAGCATTCTTCCATCCGGTTTGTGCCCGAACAGAACCTGCACCTTACGCTATACTTTATCGGCAATGTGCCGCAGGAACAGCTTCCCGCCATAAGCCAGGCTATCAAAGAGGTAGCCATGCAACACCAGCCTTTCACGCTGGTGTTGGAGCAACTGGAGCCCGGCCCTAAGCTTCGGTCGCCGCGCCTGGTGTGGGCCCGGTTCCGGCAGAGCCAACCCTACGAGCAACTAAGCCAGGAGCTGACGCGCGTACTGGCACCAGAGCCCCCCAAAGAACAGAAAGCCATTCCGCATGTTACGGTTGCCCGTTTCCGCAAAGACAAGCCTGCCCCTAAAAACCTACCCGTCATCGTACCGGACCAGGAAATGCAGCTGCCTGTGGACTCGATCTCGCTGTGGCGCTCGGAGCTTAAATCGCCGCACCCGGTATACAGCATCCTAGAAACCTTCCCGCTACAGCACAACCCATAACTGCAGATCGGAGTAAGATAAGCGCATTTACAGAACTCCCTTATGAACCAAACCGAGTTAAATGAACTGATGATAAACCTGCGCGACAAAGGCCTGACAGTGGCTTTTGCCGAGAGCTGTACGGCTGGCATGCTGGCCTCTGAATTTGTAAAAGCCAAAGGCAGCAGCGATGTACTGAAAGGAAGCATGGTGGTGTACCAGCCGGAAGCAAAAAAGAAGCTATTGAACGTGAAACAGGATACGCTGGACCTGTATACTGCCGAATCGCAGCAGGTAACAAACGAAATGGTGATGGGCCTGAAAAAACAACTCGATGCAGATATCAGCATTGCCACCACAGGCCTTGCCGGCCCGGGCGGCTCCGAAAGCGCTGAAAAGCCGGTAGGCACCATGTTTGTTTCGATGCTGTACGACGGCAAAGCCGAAGAATTCAGGGAGGTTTTCAAAGGTAATACGACCAGCATCCGCAAGCAGCTGACCGACTATATCTTCGAAAAATTAAAAGGGGTGGTGGAAGACCATTACGACCGCTGATTTATACTTTTGCAGCCTTAGCTAAAAACTTATACTTTGCCTCAACTCCCCGACAGCGGCTTCGACCGGGTATCTTCCTTTTACGACCCGCTTTCCCGGCTTGTATTCGGAAGCGCGCTGGAGCTGGCCCAGTTGGCGCTGCTGCCTTTTGTACCGGCTAAGGCCCGCATGCTGCTGATTGGCGGAGGAAGCGGCTGGCTGCTGGAGCAACTATTGCGATCGGGTAAAGAACTGCAGATTTTATACCTGGAAGCTTCGCCCAACATGCTCCGGAAAGCGCAAGAACGAACTAAAGCAAGTATAAAAAACACTGCTGTCGAGTTCCGGCTTGGCACCGAAGATGTGCTCAAAGCCCACGAACAGTTCGATGTGGTCCTCACCCCTTTCCTGCTTGATCTTTTTCCAGCACCACGCCTGCACGATCTGATGCACCGACTGCATACCGCACTGATACCGGGAGGACTCTGGCTATTTGCAGATTTCTGGCCGGTTACCTCGCCTGCACCGCTCTGGCAGCACCTGTTGCTCAAAAGTATGTATGTTTTCTTCGGAGTGCTGAGCGATGTAAAAGCCACGCAGCTTCCGGATTTCAAGGCACAGTTTGACCGGTTATACTTGCAGGAAGTATACGCAGCTAGTTTTTACGGCGGCATGGTGCAGGCCAAAGTATACCGGAAAGCAATAGAAGTATAGTTGGTCTAATACAGTAGTATTCCTATATTTAGGAATCTAACTACGACGATCCTTCATGTATAAGAAAATCTATACCTTGCTTGGCTTGGGGCTCCTGGCTTTTGCAAACTCCGCACTGGCACAACAGCAGGTGAACTACCAGCTTTCTTTCCCCAATGCCGTACACCACGAGGCACAGATCAGTGCTACTTTCTCGGGGATTACCTCCGATACGTTGGCCGTGCTGATGAGCCGCAGCTCGCCGGGCCGCTACGCGCTGCACGAGTTTGCCAAGAATGTGTACAGCGTGCAGGCCACCGATGCCCAAGGCAAAAAATTACCTATATCACGCACCAGCCCGCACCAATGGAATGTGACCGGGCACAAGGGCACGGTAACGATAAACTATACTTTGTTTGGCGACCACACCGACGGCACCTATGCCGGCATCGACGAAACGCACGCCCACCTGAACATGCCGGCCACGCTCATGCATGCCAAAGGCTTTGAAAAGGCACCGGCGCGTGTCACCTTCAACCTGCCGCAGGGGAAAAACTGGAAGATCGCCACACAACTTAAGCCGGAATCCGGCACCACCTACTCGGCACCGGATTTCCAGTACCTGATGGACAGCCCCACTGAACTCAGCAATTTTGAACTGGCCGAGTGGACCATCAACGAGAAAAACAAAACCAAAACGATACAGGTAGCGCTGCACCACCAGGGCACCAAAGCCCAGTTCGAGGAATATGTTGCCAAAACAAAGAACATCGTAGCGGAGCAACGGGCTGTGTTCGGGGAGCTGCCGAATTACGATTTCGGCCGCTATACCTTTATTGCCTGCTACATGCCACAGGCTAACGGCGACGGCATGGAGCACCGCAACTCCACGATCGTTACCGGCTCCCGTACCCTTGCTTCGGCCATGGGACCGTTGCTGAACACGGTATCGCATGAGTATTTCCACGCTTGGAATGTGGAGCGTATCCGCCCGAAAAGCCTGGAGCCGTTCAACTTCCAGGAGGCAAATATGTCGGAGGCATTGTGGCTGGCAGAAGGCTTTACAAGCTATTACGGCGACCTGATCATGACCCGCAGCGGTATTTATGACCAGAAGAAGTATGCTGCTGACCTGGCCGGTGACCTGAACTACGTGCTGCTCTCGCCAGGGCGCAAGTACCATAGCCTGATGGAGATGAGCCTGCAGGCACCATTCGTAGACGCCGCCCGCTCCGTTGACCCTGTGAACCGCCACAACACGTTTATCTCTTACTATACTTATGGGCTGGTTACAGGCCTCACGCTGGACCTGACCTTGCGCCGCGACTATAACACCACGCTTGACAACTACATGCAGGCACTCTGGCGCAAGTATGGCAAACCGGAAAAACCGTATACGTTGCCCGACCTGCAACAGACGCTGGCCGAAGTGACCAAAGACGCTGCCTTTGCAGAGCGCTTCTTCAAAGAAAACATTTACGGCAGCCACCTGCCCGACCTTGCACCGCTGCTAGCCCAGGCTGGCCTGGAGCTGCGCAAGTCAGATCCGGGCAAGGCTGCTATTGGTCCCGTTTCTGTAGAGTATGGCAAAGAAGGCGCTACCCTTACATCCGGCACCGTAGTCGGCACAGCCTTGTATGAGGCAGGCTTAGATCGCCAAGATGTGCTGCTGACCCTGGATGGACAAAAGCTACGCAGCGCCAAAGACCTGAAGAAAATTCTGAGCAAGCACAAACCCGGCGACAGCATACCTGTTACCTTTAAACGTTTAGGCGAAACCAGAACCGCTACCCTGAAACTGGACGAAGTACCGACCCTGGAAGTAGTATTGTTTGAAGCAACTGGCAAACAAGTAACGCCGGAAATGCAGGCTTTCCGGAAAGCCTGGCTCGGTCCTAAAGCCAGCTAAAACAAAAAGCACCGGCGGGCGTTGTTATAAAAGTACAGACACTTTGGGTCTCAGTTGTTTATTAGGCATTCGGGACGTAACTTTGATAAGCTAACTAATTTCCAGTGAAGAAGATATTTACAACTATACTTGCCTGCGGTATGCTTTGGGCCGGACAGGCTATGGCGCAGTCGTCGGAGGGACAGGTGAAACCGAGTCTGGATCCAATGCCTGCGGTTGCCCCGTCACAAACTGTGGTAAAACCAGCTGTTGAAGAGGAAACAGTAGTGAAGAAACCGGTTGCCTTCACTGGTCCCCGGCTGAACTATAACCTTTCGCTGGGTACCAGCTTCAGCAATGGTTACGGCAGCGCTTCTTATGTGGAGCCGTCGGTGCGTTACCAGGTAACCGATCGTTTCAGAGCTTTTGTCAGCATGACATACATGGCAGTTTCACCTTATCAGTATGCGGTGCGCACACCTGAAGGAGGCACGATGATGCTTCGCAGCAACGCCAGCAGCCATTACATCATGGGTGTTGGTGGCGAGTACCTGGTAAATGAGCGTTTGCTGGTGAGCGGCTACCTCTGGAAAGACTTTTCCAACGCACCAGGCGCTAACCCTTACTACAATAGCTTTTACAGCCCCGGTCGCCAGGGTGTCGACATCCGGGCAACTTACAAGATAACAGAGCGCTTTACCGTGACCGGAGGCCTGCGCTATACCTACGGCGCATCTCCGTATTACAGCCCGTTCGGCAATCCGGGTTTTGGAGGCTACCAGCACCATCCGTTCGGGTACTAACAGAAAATCATCCAATAGCAAAAGCGCTTTTTCAGCAGTGAAAAAGCGCTTTTTTCTTTATACTCGCAGCTAAAACTTACGGCACAGCAGAACCTCTTTTAACAGAACATGCGTTATGCTGTTATATTTCGCAACCTAACGTACGTACATGGCGCAGCAGAAAAGGCACATAAGGCATATCCGGAACGAAAGACTCCATACCATAAAACAAGGCTACAGAGGCAACAAGGTAATTGGTGGTGTATTTGCCAACGGCGATGAATTATACCTGCCCGAGTTCAGCAAAGTGATCAAGTGGCGCCTGTCTAAAAATCCGCAGCGCGAAGAAAAAAAGAAAGACCAGTACGTGCCTGCCGTGGTAGAGAATTGCGATTTCCTGAACTCCAGCGAAGATATGCTGGTGTGGCTGGGGCATGCTACCTTCCTGATCCGCCTGAACGGCGTTACGTTCCTGACTGACCCGATCTATTACGACCTTCCCATGATCAAACGCCGTGTGGGGCTCCCCTGCCCGCCCGAGCAGATTCAGAACATAGATTTTCTGCTGCTCTCGCACGCCCATTTCGATCATTTAGATAAGAAATCCATCCGGACCACCTTCAGCCATAACCCGCAGGTAAAAGCACTGGCACCCCTGGAGGCTGGCAAACTGCTCCGCGACATAGAGCCGCACCTGCCCTACCAGGAAGCTGGCTGGTTTCAGAAGTATGACCTGACACCAGCAGGCGTGGAAGTATACTTTATGCCTGCCTCGCACTGGCACCGCCGCGGCGCTTTCGACATGAACAAGGTGCTTTGGGGAAGCTTTGTGCTGAAAACCGATAACATGCTGCTCTACTTTGCCGGCGACACCGGGTTTAACGGGCACTTCGAGGAGATTCAGGAGATTTTCGGACCGATGGATGTGTGCATTATGCCGGTCGGGGCCTACAAGCCTTCGTTTATGATGCAGCAGAGTCACCTGAACCCGCATGAGGCAGTTAAAGCGTACAACCTGCTCCGCGGCGGCACTTTTATCCCGATGCACTACGGCACGTTTGACCTGTCAGACGAGCCGCCCGGGGAACCGGTACGCGTTCTGGAGCAATTGGCTGCCGGAGGGTTGCTGCAGGGCCTCCGTTTGCCTGCTATCGGCGAGCCGGTCCTGTTCAAAGACCTCCAGTAACTCCCTGCTGCAACCAGTTACAGGAGCTACCTTTGGAGTCATGGTTTTCCTATCTCTATCTTTGTGCTGCCGGCCCGGTAAGGCCGGTTAACAGATAGACCGACTTTATGTCTTCAACGCTTATCATTTACCTGATCTTAGGGTATTTTTCCATCCTGATCCTGATCTCTTACATCACAGGTAAGAACACCGATTCCGATACTTTTTTCCTGGCCAACCGCAAGTCGCCGTGGTATGTGGTGGCGTTCGGCATGATCGGTACTACCCTGTCAGGGATTACGTTTGTGTCGATACCCGGCATGGTTGAGAAGGCGCAGTTCTCTTACCTGCAACTGGTGCTGGGCTACCTGCTTGGCTATGTCGTGATTGCCTTGGTGCTCATGCCGCTGTATTACCGGCTCAACCTGGTTTCGATTTATACTTACCTGGAGCAACGCCTGGGCTTCTGGTCCTACAAAACGGGGGCTGCTTTTTTCCTGCTTTCCCGCACCTTAAGCGCTGCCATTCGCTTGTTCCTGGTGGCAGGTGTGCTGCAACTGGCCGTTTTCGACGATCTGGGCATTCCCTTTTCTGTATCCGTTATCATCACCATCCTGCTGATCTGGATCTATACGTTCCGGGGCGGCATGAAAACCATCATCTGGACCGACACGTTCCAGACCGCAGCCATGATGCTGGCCGTGATCAGCACCATCATTCTTATCTCGGATGAGCTTAACCTCTCCTTTCAGGGCATGGTGAACACCGTTACTGCCAGCCCGTATTCGAAGGTTTTTGTCTGGGATTTTAAGGCAGGCAACTATTTCCTGAAGCAGGTACTCTCCGGCGCTTTTATCACCATTGTGATGACCGGCCTGGACCAGGACATGATGCAGAAGAACCTGAGCTGCAAAAACATTGGGGAGGCCCAGAAGAACATGTTCTGGTTCAGCGTGATTCTTGTGATCGTGAACGTACTTTTTCTGTCGTTAGGCGCTCTGCTCTACACCTATGCAGGCCAGAAAGGCATTGCACTGCCGGCTAAAGGCGACGACGTGTACCCGTTCCTGGCGCTAAACCATTTCCCATACTTTGCAGCCGTTGCTTTTATACTTGGCATCATCGCCATCACCTACGCATCTGCGGACTCTGCCCTGGCAGCCCTTACAACCTCCTTTTGTGTAGATTTCCTGAACTTTAAAGAACGGAGCGAGCACGAGCGGGTGCGCCTGCGTTACTTTGTGCACTTTGGCTTCTCGGTGGTGATGGTGCTCGTGATCTTTGCTTTTCGGATGCTCAACAGCGAAAGCCTGATCACGACCCTGTTTATAGTGGTAGGCTATACCTACGGGCCTTTGCTGGGGCTTTATGCCTTCGGGCTTTACACCAAACGTAATGTCCGCGACAGGCTGGTACCGTTTGTTTGCATAGCAGCACCCATCCTTACCTACATCATCAGCTACAACTCCAAAGACTGGTTCTTCGGTTATGAGTTCGGCACGGAGGTTTTAATCCTGAACGGTTTTCTGGCGTTTGTTGGTTTGATGGCAATTTCCAAGAGAGTTCTGAGTCGCGAGAGCTGAGTCGCGAGTTGGTTTTACCTCTCCCCGGCCCTCTCCTAAGAACAGGAGAGGGAGCTTTATACTTGCTGCTTCTACCAACATTCCGATAACTGGGGAAATCTTAATTAGCTAAAGTATAAACACACCCCTACCCCTCTCAAGACGGGAATTTTACTGCCTGTTGCTATACATTAAGTATAAGTTTCATAGCTACAGCACAGACAGGTCACGACCTGTCCCTACAATGGGTTCCAGTTGCATAGTCAGCAGCTATCGAACTGTTTCCAGTCCTTGGGTTGAGCGCCTTCTATTGTTGCGGTGCTGAGCTTGCTCAGCAGCCCGCAGCGGAGCGAGGAGCAGCTTCAATAGACAGCGCGATGCCCGAGGACGAGGCCCCGCGGCCGTGAGCGCACCAAAGTATAAGATGAAACGAGTAGCTAGTAAGACTGAGGAACAGCAGTAGCTACGAAGCGAAGGCTTGCCTGCGCAAAATGTAAACTCCAGCTATAAGTATAATTAAACAGATTTCTCGCTGTGCTCGAAATGACAAATAACACTGGCGTTCTATCAATCCATAACAGTTATACGAAATGACAACCCTGCTATTGTCAGCAAATCCACCAGATTCCTTACCTTTGTGAGATTTTTCGGTGATGTGGCATCTTTCAGACAGTATAGCTGTTATACCTCCACAACACCGTAGCGGCGGCAGGCCTCCTGCAATCGCAGACAAGTACAAACTACAGTTTCATTAATGGCAAGACGCGGATTCGGGCAGAACGGAGAGCAAGACAAAGAAGGCAGAAAGAAGATCAGCAAAGAGAGCTTTCGTCGTGGTCTCCGGATTTTCAGCTACGTACTACCCTACAAATTCAAGTTTATAGTTGGCCTGGGGTTTCTGGTGCTTTCCAGCTTAACCTTCATGGTCTTCCCCCTTTTTACCGGTAAACTGGTAGATTCCTCCACCGGCAATGCCGACTGGTTCCTGAAAGACATCAACATGATTGCCCTGGGGTTGTTTGGCATTATTCTGCTGCAGGGTATTTTCTCTTTTTTCCGGGTGTACTTCTTTGCGCAGGTAAGCGAAAATGCAGTGGCCGATATTCGCCGCGACCTGTACAGCAAATTTGTGCAGCTGCCTATTTCCTTCTTCGAGAAGCGCCGCGTAGGTGAAATCACAAGCCGCATTACTACCGATGTAGGCCAGGTGCAGGACGCTTTCTCAATCACACTGGCAGAGCTCTTCCGCCAGACTACCACCCTGATCGTGGGCATCGGCATCATCATGTGGACCTCCATCAAGCTGTCGCTGTTCATGCTGGCTACGTTCCCGGTGCTGGTAGGCCTGGCGCTGGTGTTCGGCCGCAGGATCAAGACCTTGTCTAAAAAGACGCAGGACGAGCTGGCCAACACCAACGTGATCGTGGAAGAGACGCTGCAGGCCATCAACACCGTTAAGGCATTTACCAACGAGATGTTTGAGGTAGGCCGCTACAAAGCTTCGCTAGGCAGAGCGGTGCGCACTGCCCTTTCTGCTTCGTACTATCGTGGCGCTTTCATCACCTTCATCATTGTAGGTTTATTCGGGGGCATCATCCTGGTGATCTGGTACGGTGCCACGCTGGTACAAAACGGCGATCTGACCATTGGCGAGCTCATTTCCTTCATCATCTACACGGTATTTATCGGGGCATCGGTAGGTGGTCTTGGCGAACTGTACGGCAAAGTACAGGCTTCGCTTGGCGCCACAGAGCGTATCCTGGAAATACTCGGCGAACAGGAAGAACCAACCGATAACAGGCTTCCGGAATTGCGCGACATTCTAAGGGTGAAAGGCGATATTGCTTACCGCCAGGTGGCTTTCTCCTACCCTACCCGCCCGGACATACAGGTGCTGCGCGATATTAACTTTGGCATCCGTTCCGGGGAAAAGATCGCGCTGGTGGGCCCGAGTGGCGCAGGTAAATCAACCATCATCCAGCTGCTCATGCGCTTTTACGATGTGAGTGCCGGTAGCATTTCGGTTGATGGACAGGACATCCGTGAGATGGACCTGACTACGCTCCGTGCCAACATCGGCATCGTGCCGCAGGAGGTGTTGCTGTTTGGTGGCAGCATCCGCGAGAACATAGCCTACGGGCGTCCGGAAGCAACGGAGGAGGAGATCATCGCGGCGGCTCAGAAAGCCAACGCCTACCAATTCATTCAGTCCTTCCCGGAGGGCCTCGAAACCCTGGTTGGAGAGCGCGGCATCAAGCTTTCCGGCGGACAGCGCCAGCGCATTGCCATTGCCCGTGCTATCCTCAAGAACCCGGCTATACTTGTACTGGATGAAGCTACCAGTTCTCTGGACTCCGAATCGGAGCACCTGGTGCAGCAGGCCATGGACGAACTGATGCAGAACCGTACCACCATCGTGATCGCGCACCGCCTGGCCACCATCCGCAAAGTAGACCGGATCCTGGTGATTGATGGCGGCGAGATCGTGGAAGCAGGATCGCACGAGGAGCTTTCTATGAACGAACAGGGCCTTTATGCCAACCTGCTCCGGCTTCAGTTTGAGCTGAGCTAACGCATAAAGTATAAACTTAAAAGAATCCTGTTAGTATGGCACTGGCAGGATTTTTCATATCCGGGCACCTGCTAATCTTGTAGGAAGTCCTTACTACTTTAGCAAAGTATAAATGCAAGTATAACGCAGGCCTGTGCCTTCATCCACTCACATGTAACTATAAACAAATAATGCGGTACATCTACTTTCTTCTGTTTCTGCTACTTCCTCTCTCGCTGTCAGCTCAGTACCTGACCCAACCCATAAGCGCCTACAACGCTGTTTATGGAGAAGTAGGCGGCAACGGCGACGTCTACTCCCTGAACTACGACCGCATTGTGTTCCAGCAATCCCTGCTAAAAGCAGCGCTGCGAGTGGGTGTTGGCACGAACCTTTTCTTTATGAAGGACGAACCCTCTGTTTACCCAATCGTACCGGTAGAGGCTTTGGGCATGGTGGGCCGGCGCCAAAAGCACCTGGAGTTTGGCCTGGGTTATACCCGCCGTTTTACCGAAGACCCGGAACTGCTGCACAACATGTTCTTTGCCCGGATCGGGTTCCGGTACCATACACCGGACGGAGGTTTGGTCGTGCGCGTGGCGGCTACCCCTTTTGTATCGCCGGAGAATGAACAGACAGCTCCCGGCCCCGGGCTTATACCACGCTTCGGTTTAAGTATAGGCCGAAGCTTCTGAGCACTGGTAACGTGCTGTTTTTAGCAACCGCTTATATTCTTTAAAACCAATATTTTCAGTAATATTACAGAAGATTTACAACTAACTATAATTGAATAAAACCATGAAGAAAACCTTTATAGGCTTCGCTCTTTCAGCTGCACTTATGTTGGGTGCCGGCTCTGTTCAGGCCCAGATCGCAACGCCTGCTGCCAGCCCTGCCTCAACAGTAACCCAGAAAGTAGGCTTAACAGATGTGTCTGTAACCTACTCACGCCCGTCTGTAAAAGGCCGCACTATTTTCGGTGGCGATGTGGTACCTTACGATAAAATGTGGCGCACCGGAGCCAACGCGGCTACCATCATCAAGTTTGGCGATGAGGTAACGATCAATGGTACTAAAGTACCTGCCGGAGAGTACGCTCTGTATACTATTCCTGGCAAAGCTGAATGGACCATTATCCTGAATAAAAACACCAAACTTTGGGGTGATGGCGGCAAAGACTACAAGCAGGAAGAGGAGCAGCTGCGTTTCAAGGTAAAGCCGGAGACGAACCCAAGAGCTGTGGAGTCGTTCACTATTAACTTTGCCAACCTGAAAAGCAACGCTGCGGACGTAGAGCTGCTATGGGATAAAACCATTGCCAGCTTCAAAGTGGAGACAGACGTGGACAGCAAAGTAATGGCCCAGATACAGCAAAATGTGATAAACGGAAAGGATGTAAAACCGGGCATGTACGCTGCCGCCGCTTCTTACTACTACGACAACAACAAAGACATGAAGCAGGCCCTGGATTGGATGAAGAAAGCCAATGCCAGCGATCCGAAGTTCTGGAACCTGCACACGCAGGCTAAGATCCAGGCCAAGATGAAAGACTACAAAGGCGCTGTAAAAACTGCCGAGCAGTCGATGGCTTTAGCGAAAAAAGAAAACAACGACGACTATGTGCGTATGAATGAAAAGGCCATAGCCGAGTGGAAGAAAATGAAATAAAGCTTTCGTAGCTTTTGATCTTATGGAAAGCCTCTGCTCTGGCAGAGGCTTTCTTTTTATAACCCAAGTATAATGCTGGAAGAACACGACGAGAGGAAACATTCAGAGGAACATTTAGGCCCGGCCCGCGAATACTGGTGGAACGATGATTACCTGGAGCTGCTGGCCCGCCGCCTGAACCTGGAGTACTGCCAGGCCCTGGTAGACATTGGCTGTGGCAAGGGCATGATGGGCTTTAAGTTTTCGCGCTATCTGCACGATGGCGCCACCGTCTACGGCGTAGATTTTGAGTCGGAATACATCGAGGAGGCAACGCAGCGGGCGCACAGCTTACACCATCGTAAAAACATTCATTTCGATTTCAGGGTGGGCAACGCTTCTGATATCCCACTCCCCGACAACCTGGCCGATCTTACTCTTTGCCAGACGCTGCTGATCCACGTGAAAGACCCGCAACGGGTAATACAGGAAATGATCCGCATCACCAGGCCCGATGGCTGGGTGATGGCCCTGGAGCCGAACAACCTGGTACCCAACCTCATGTTCGACCGCTACGGCGAGACAGACTTTGATGTGGAAAGTACACTGGATGTGCTCGAGGTAAAGCTCCGCATTGAAAAAGGAAAGAAACGACTCGGCGAAGGCTTTAACTCTTTGGGCGATGTGGTACCCGACCTGTTCCAGAAAGCCGGCCTGCGCGACATCAAAGTATGGATCTCTGACAAAGCCCTTTCCATCATCCCGCCGTACGACAGCCAGGAAAAGATGCTGCGCGTAGAGCAAATGCTCAACTGGATCGAATCTGATGCCATGGGCTATAATTACGAGGACAACCTGAACTACTTTATGGCTGGTGGCGGTAGCAAAGAAAAATTTGATGACTACTGGCAGAAGCTCATCTACAACAAATTTAACCTGAAGCAGAAGCTCCTGAAGGGAGAATACATTTCTGCCGGCGGCAGCCTGGTGTACATTGTCGTTGGCCGTAAGCCTAGAGCTTCGGAAGTATGATACCACACGGGGAGAGGGAAGTAGAGACTGGTTTTACAATTTCTGGAGCGGGAAATATTCCCATGTCTGAAAATGATGACAGAGTATAGGGGCAACTGGCCCAGACCTCGTAGCGTGCGCAACTCCTGCGAGCGCCTTGGTGACGGTGGGTTGAGGTTTGTGTCAGCGACAGGATCTGCAGGATTAAAAGAAGCACAGTTTTTTACTCACCTCACTTAGGAGACATACTGGTAAGTTCTAAATTTTACTGGCGCGAATCTCCAGATTCGTGACTAGCCAGTGGTGTTGAGTCTCCGACTCAACTAGCCCGCAGGGACAGGAACGGCGGGGGCTAGAAGTATAAACACACCCCTACCCCTCTCAATAGAGGAATTCCACAGCTTCTAACTTTGAAGTTATACTTTCATAGCTGCTGTTGTCCAACCACCCCTAACCCCTCCTTATCTAAGGCGGGGAACTATGTACGAGCTATACTTCAACGTATAGGTTCTATCATATAGGTAGTCACCTCACCCTAACCCTCTCCTCTGAGGAGAGGGGACTTGGCTACAGCTATACTTCAAAGTACAAGTTTCATAGTTGAAGTATAAACCCACCTGAAAGCTGAAACTTAGACTTCTTGCTGTATTTCTTTCGGCTTTTCCCCGATCAGGGCCTGTGCGATAAAACCGAAAAGTATAACCAGCGCACAGCCGATCACATTGAACCACAGGAAGGCTATATCGGTGTACATAAAACAGTACAGCACCACCGCCTCTGCCAGCAGCGCCGCGATAAACACGGCATGCCCCCGAATGTACTTAAAGTAGAAAGCCACCAGGAAGATGCCCAGGATGGTACCGTAAAAAATGGAGCCGATGATGTTTACAGCCTGGATCAGGTTGTCGAGCAAAGAGGCAAACGTGGCGAAAAGTATGGCAATGATGCCCCATGCTACCGTGAAAAGCTTGGAAGCATTCACGTAATGTTTGTCCGAGCCTTCTTGTCTGACAGAGCGCTTGTAGATATCAATAACCGTAGTAGAGGCAAGGGCATTCAGCTCCGAGGAAACCGACGACATCGCTGCAGAGAAGATGACCGCCAGCAGCAAGCCAACCAACCCTGCCGGTAGATACTTCATCACAAAGGAGATAAAAACATAATCCGTATCCCTTGTTTCCGCATCGGGGGCAGCTTTGGTTATCAGGTCTTTTACATCGCTGCGCACCTCCTTTGTGGCAGTGGTCAGCATGTCAACTTTGCTCTCGGCAGCAGCAATGGCAGCTTCATCGTCCGTACGCAGCGCTACCACCAGCCCTTTCACCGCTTCCTGTTTCTGCCCGAACACCGTGGCATGCTTTTCCTCCAGCTGGCGCATGTCGTCGGCATAGGCTGTGGCCTGTACCTTGTTTCTCACTGCTTCGTTAAAGAAAACCGGCGGCTGGTTGAACTGGTAGAACACAAAGACCATCACCCCGATGAACAGGATCATGAACTGCATTGGGATCTTGAGCAGGCCGTTAAACAGCAAACCCAGCCGGCTTTCAGCAATCGATTTACCGGACAGGTAACGTGCTACCTGGCTCTGGTCGGTGCCAAAGTAGGAAAGTGCCAGGAACAAACCACCCGTCAAGCCTGACCAGAAGTTATAGCGGTCGTCCCAGCTTGTTTTCCAGTCCCAGGAAAAGTCTACCACATTCATCTTGCCCATTTTACCGGCCACGGCTACTGCATCGCCAAAGCTTACATCAGCAGGCAGGTAACGCACCACCATAAAACCAGCGATCAGCATGCCGCCCATCATCACAGCCATTTGCTGCTTCTGGGTTACACTTACCGCCTTGGTACCACCCGACATCGTGTAGATGATCACCAGCACGCCAATAAAAATGTTGGTTACAGTCAGGTTCCAGCCAAGTATGGTGGATAGGATGATGGCCGGCGCATAAATGGTGATACCCGCTGCCAGTCCGCGCTGTATCAGGAAAAGCAGCGCTGCCAGGGAGCGCGTTTTCAGGTCAAATCGGTTTTCCAGAAACTCGTAGGCGGTATAGACATTCAGCCTGTAGAAAATAGGGATAACTGTGATGGAAATGATCACCATCGCGATCGGGAGGCCAAAGTAGAACTGCACAAAGCGCATCCCGTCTTCGTAAGCCTGCCCGGGTGTGGAAAGGAACGTGATGGCACTGGCCTGCGTAGCCATGATGGAAAGCCCGATGGTCCACCATTTCATGCTGTTGTCGCCTTTCAGGTAGCCTTCAATGTCTTTGCTGCCGCGCGTTTTCCAGACGCCATAGATCACGATAAAGCCCAGGGTGCCGAGCAATACGATCCAGTCGAGTAATCTCATTCGTAGATTTTGGTGATGATGTAGAACAACACGATCAGGAAGGCCAGGTTTCCCAGCACCAGCCAGTACATGCCGGCCCAGCTTTTAAAGAAGGGCGGCTTGTCGATGTCTTCCTGAGCTTTTGCTTTTTTCGTTTCTTCCAATATTTCCATACTTGCCTTTAATGCTAATGCGCGCTTGCTGCCTTCGTGGTGGTGGTGGTTGTGTTATTGCCGGTAGAAGCACCCGCG
The DNA here is from genome assembly GCF_023630205.1 of Pontibacter ruber. Classification (GTDB taxonomy): domain Bacteria; phylum Bacteroidota; class Bacteroidia; order Cytophagales; family Hymenobacteraceae; genus Pontibacter; species Pontibacter ruber. The sequence goes on from NZ_JALPRR010000001.1 coordinate 254,868, forward strand.
CTGCCCTTGCCCAGCGAAATCAGGTTGGCAAACAGCCTGTAAGCGCCCGGTACACCCGCCGGCAATTGCCTGAACCAGGAGTAGCCGGTATAAATGTAATTTCCTTTGCCGTAAGGTGCTACCAACAAACCGCCATCCCGTGCCGGTTCGCCCGGGTCGTTGGAAGAAAGTATGGCTTCGAACTCCTTGCTCCACTCGCTCGGGAAGTATAAACCACGCTCCTGTACCCAGCCTTCAAAATCTTTCCCGGTGATTTTATTCGGCGTATTGAGCACCTGATGATTGGGCTTTAAGAGGCGCACGGCTGCATCTTCCACGGTAACACGTTCACGGGATAATTTGAGAGGATAAGGGGCCACATTCTGCAACACCAGCGCATGGTTGGTGTTATACTGCACAATCAGGTTGCCTCCCTCTTTCACGTACTCCATCAGCGTTGCCTGGTGGTGCCGCAGGCGGTCGACGGTGTTGTAGGCGCGCACCCCAAGTATGATGGCATCAAACTTCTTCAGGGTGTGCTCGTTCATATCCGTGTCTTTCAGAATAGTTACCTGGTAGCCGATCTGCTGCAGGCTGGTTGGCACTTCATCGCCGGCTCCCATCACGTAACCTACCTTCTCCCCTTTCTTCTTCAGATCCAGTTTCACTACCTTGGCCGTAGCATCCGGGAAGGTAGTTTGGGCAGGAATATGGGCATAAGAGATGGTGTTGAGGCCTTTGTCGTAGGTGTTACCGGCAACGGTGGCGATTGCCTTCAGTTCTGCCTCCTGTTGTTCTTTCGGCGGGTATACCATAAACCTGACCATCTGCTCGGCTCCTTTTGCTTTCAGATCAAAGGCGATGGAGGCAGGCTCTGAGCGCCATCCTTGCGGCAAAGCCAGCTTCACTGTTCCTGCTACTTGCGGCTTCCCTGATTTAACAAGCACCTGCACCTGCTTTGGCTCCTGGTCGGCAAACATGTATACTTTCTCCACCAGGTTCACAAACACGGGCGGCGTCACCTCAAACGGACGGTATACTTCGCCTTCTACCGGGTCGGTGCGCTTGTATACCACCGGCACTGTGTATTCGAACGGCTGCCCGGCAATCATAAGACTAAAGCGAACAGGCGCAGCCGGTGTGTTCTCCGGCAAACCTACCTCCTGCTGGTTTTCCACGGCAAACATACCCAGCGTGCCGGGTTTGCGAAGCCAGTAAGGCTGTGAGTAAGGCACAGACCTTGGTAATTGTACAGATTGTGTAAACGACAGGTCAAGGTTGTTTTGCAGCTGTGTGCGCAAGGTGGTGTCTTTGGAGGCAAACCCATACGTTATACTTTGCAGCGTAACCGGCACCGAAGAACGGTTGATGGCCTCTACCTGCAGCTTCACCTGCTCGCCGGGCGTAGCAGCGTAGTCGGTGGCGGCAACCTCCAGGTACAGCCCCAGTGCATGTTTTATTACTTCGTCCAGCTCCTGCAGTTTAACCTGCTTCCAGTAGCTCTCCGGCAGCTTTTCCATTTCCTTTTTTACAGCCACCAACGCTGGCACAGTACCCGACGGATTCTCCGGGTTGTAGCTCTGAATGGCTTTCTGCAGCAATTTTGCCACTTTCTCGCCACCTTTTACGCGGCTCCAGCTCGTGTTAACACCCTCGAAAAGCTCCGCTTTGGCGCGCTCTCCCTTGGTGTGTTCCAGGTATTCGATGGCGCTGCCGCGTGCACCGCTGGCGCCAAAGCCCTGGCTCTTGTGCATGCTGCGGCTTTCGGCAGCTATCTCCGGGTATGATTTGCCCTGCAAGGGGTTGTAGCCTCCTACGTCTATTTTAAGTAACTGCGATCCATAATCCTCAAACTCCTTCTGGCTTCTGAACGACCACACGCCTGTGTTCCAAAGCAAACGCTTGGGTTGCCATACTTCCACATACTTCAGTTGCTCTGGGAAACGCTTGGGGTCTGCGGCGGCCTCAAAAGCCTCACCGGCAAGTATAGCCGAAGCAGTATGGTGGCCGTGCGTTTCGCTTGGTTTCGGGGAGAAGCGCGTGATCAGCACATCCGGCCTGAACTTGCGGATCACCCACACCATATCGGCCAGCACCTGTTCCTTGTTCCAGATGGTGAATGTCTCGTCGGGGCTTTTAGAAAAGCCAAAGTCGTTTGCCCGGGTAAAGAACTGCTTGCCACCATCGGTACGGCGGGCCTGCAGCAACTCCTGTGTCCGGATGATACCTAGTCCTTCCCTTATCTCCGGGCCGATAAGATTCTGCCCGCCATCCCCGCGGGTAACAGAAAGGTAGGCGGTGTTGTACAATTCTTCATTGGACAGGTAGGCAATCAGGCGGGTGTTTTCATCGTCGGGGTGCGCTGCAATGTAGAGCGCACTACCGAGTACATTCAGCTTCTTGAGGTCCTGCAGAATTTTAGCTGCAGATGGTTTAGCCGGTGCCTGTGCAAAGCTTTGTGTTGCCAGGCACAAGGTCAGGAAAAGAAGCAAAACAGAGCGGCGTATGAACATAGTTTCTGGTTAGAATAGAGGCTTATCGATGTAAATACAGCACAAAGCTGCAAGTGTAAAGCTATTAAATTTGATCGAGCTATAATATAGGTGCTGCCTATGTAACAGACAGAAAGACAACTTTACCAGACCAACAGCAAAATAATCTCTTTTAAATTTAGTATCTCCAGGTATACTTCTCCGTAAATACAGCAAAATAACAGTATCCTTGCTCTTTAAAAATCCGTTTAAAGCCCCAGAAGAAAATTTAGTTAAATTTTGAAGAGAGCTATAGGACTTGAATTGCAAGTTTGCTATGTTTGCAAAAGCCTCTTATGTAATCAAAAAGTACAATACCTATAGTTCCTGTTCCGTTTACAAGTACTATCCGCCCGCGGGTAGAATTTAGTTAGAACTTGTTTCTCCATAAAATACTAACGTGCTATGCTAAGCCAGAGGGAAAGCAAAATTGAGGACTTTGCGTATGACTACCTGAGTTCTTATTACAGGAAACAGTACCTCGTATCCGATCTCTATGTCGGAAAACAGGAGCAGACAAAGCACGGACAAGAGGTAAATGGCCTTTTTTCCCTCAAAAAGAACGATGGCGCTTTTTTTGCTGCCACCCTCAGCACCAGTCATTCCAACAAATTAGCTGCGCTACTCAACAATTATAAAAAGAAGGGGTTAAGCAAGTTACGCTACATAACAGCTGTCGTAGTGCTTGCCGGCACTGCCGCACTGGGTTACCTCTCGGGGCACTGGGCGCTGCTATGGATCATGCCGCTGCTTGCTGCTGTTACCGGGTTCATTATCCACACTTTGCTGGAAGTACGCAGCTTGAATAAAGAGCTTGAAAAAGCAGTGGATGCGGTAAAAAAGCAGCCGGCCAACGAACGATGGCTCGGCATATCGATCAGCAGCATGAGCTTTCGCAACAACAGCCTGGCCGATAAACTCTTGCAGATCTGCCAACAAAAAGGTGTTGGGCTGATTACGGTAGGAAAACGCGCTAAAGTTGTGTTATTGCAGGAGCCCCGTACTTCCATCTGCCGAAAAGGCGACTATCTCTCTCACTATGCTGCGGAGGTGCGCATACGCAAATCTCTGACAGACGCCTTTATGAAAGTAGCTTAAGCGAGCACCCATACGCTACCAGAGCAAAGCCCTATGTTGCAGCAGCACCGCTTCTGCAACATGGGGCTTCTTTATGCAGTATCCTATTTATACTTGATCTGTGCTGTATTCAGGATGTATACATTCTGAAGAAGTATCTGAGAACAACGCTTTACTCCTAAGCTTTTACTGCCCAAATGATGCACCCGGATTTTATACTCAGCTTCTTAAGGGAGTTGCAGCGCAACAACAGCAAGCAATGGATGGACCTGCACCGGGAACACTACCTGCAGGCAAGACAATACTTTGTGGAGATAGTAGAGCACACGCTTACAGAACTTGTTACCTTAGATCCGTCGCTGCACGGTGTAACGGCACAGGAAAGTGTTTTCCGGATTAACAAGAACGACTTCTCCAAAAAGGGAGAACCACCGTATAAAGGCCGAATCGGGGCAGGTATGTCGAAAGGCGGTCGGCATTCGGCTTATGCCAACTACATACTGGTGCTGGAGCCCGGCGGAAAATCGAGGGTTGGGGGCGGTATGCGCAGCCCTGGCCCAAAACAACTCGAGCTGATACGGCAGGAAATTGATTACTCCCCCGGTGAGTTGGAAGCAATCGTTCAGGCAGAAGATTTCAGAAAACAGTACGGCATGCTTCAGGGCGAAAAACTAAGTATGGCACCTAAAGGCTACACAAGTACGCACCCTGCCATCGACCTGCTGAAACACAAAGGCTTTCTGGCGCTTCACTATTTTACAGATGAGGAAGTATGCACGCCTGGTTTTACAGACCGATTGCTGCCATTCTTTAAAGCTGTAAAGCCACTGCACGATTTTCTGAACAGAACCATTAACTGAGAGACTCGAAAGAAACAAAATACTATGAAAAAATATGCGGGCCTGTTGTACCTGTTTGTAGCGCTGCTTTTTAGCTGCCAGCGCGAAACCCCAAAACGTATGCCAGACACATTACCGGACATCCGGGGCAACATTACAAACCTGAAAAAGACGACCACCAAAAAGGGCGAAAATTCTGTAGCAGTGGTGATGGTACAATCTGTTGAAGGCAATGATATTCAGATACCAAGAGCCAGTATCCGTATCGATCAACATACGCTGATCGAGAACCAAAGCGGAGGAACTGTTAAACTGGAACACTTGCGCGAAGGACAGCAGGTTGAGGCATGGTTCTCAGGACCTACCAAGGAATCGGACCCGGTGCAGGCACAGGCATTGGCTATACGGGTGAACGAGTAGCTTTTGATATGTATGATCAGGCGCATCAGAGAGCTCTGATACAGGATGGCTTTATACTTGCTGCGTTGCTTGTAGAATGTTGATGTTGCTTTTACCCTCTCCTCTACTCTTACCTTCCTGCCAGCTTTGATTTACTTCATTTCACCCTTGCTTTAGGCACCTTTACTCAAAAAAGCAGTAACTCACTTCTACTAACAGGCTTTATACCTAATTTGCTGTTTATGCAACAGGCATAACATAAACAGCCTAATTGCCAGCCATTTAACAACCGAACATCCATTAAGGAGTGTTGTTAAGGCTTAGTATTCACGAGATGGAAAGAAAAGGGTATGAGGGAAACTGCATTGCATATATCAGAGCCGCTGGAGCTCCGCCACGAAGAGGGTGATGTTTTTGTGACGCTGCAACAAAAGAAGGATTACATAGAAGCCAAGTGGCATGGCCACATAACTGCCGACGATGTAGTTACTGCTGCTAAAGCTTACCTGGAACTGATACAGGCACATCCTTGCCCCAAGTTGCTCAACGATAAAACCGAAGTAACCGGCGATTGGGAAGAAGCCAATGACTGGCTGGAGTTTGAGTGGCTTCCTAAAGTTACGGCAGCCGGTCTCCGTTATTTTGCCCACGTATTCTCGGAGAATATGTTCAGCCGCCTTTCAGCACGCGACCTGGCGATGCGGATAAGCCCTCCCCTTCAGATGTCCGCTTTTGAAGATCGGAAAGCGGCGGAATCCTGGCTGGCTGAGTGCCGCTAACGGACCAGGCTGCTGCTGTTAGCAGCCAGCCTAGCGCACGTTAGCTGCAAGAGCACTTGGAGCAACAGCAGTAATCTCTACTGTATCCAGCAACACACCTGTGTCAGGGGCTTCTGCTTTAGCTATGCTGGCAGGGGCTTCTGCTGTAATTTCCAGTGTATCCAGCAGCACATCTATTACCGGAGCCTCTATCGGCTCAACCACTACTACCTTCTCAGCAGCACGAACAGGTTGCTCAGCAACACCGACTGTGCTTTGAACCGCAAAACCAAAACCAAATAAAGAAGCGGAAAGAAGAACTAAGATTTTCATGACTTTATAATTAAGTTGGTAAAACATTTATTTTATGTGTCAAAGTTACTCTATAGTACTTTGTATTGCAAGGTACTGTTACTTAATACACTACTGTATTATACCAACCACCTGTTTTTGTCCGTGAACTTCTTCGCTTTGCGGACGAACAGCCTGAAAATTTTTTATCCTAGAAATCCTGCCGGCCAACAACATAATTATATAACTATAGCCTTATTTCATCTACTTAAGCATGAAACACCCTAACCTGCCCCTGCTCAGGAAAATACCCTTACCTTTGCCATATCATAGTGTGATTTGATATGCAGGAAACTACAGAAGCATCTAAAAAAGAAGAGCAGGACAGCGAGAAAGGCTTCAAGCGTGAGATCACGCTGTTCGATGCGATCATGATTGTAACTGGCGGGATGATCGGGTCCGGTATTTTTATGGTTACCGCCGGAATTTCAAAAGAAGTTGTAACGCCGGGCAACGTTTTGCTGGTTTGGGTGCTTTCCGGCTTTCTGACCATGGTGGGCGCCATCAGCTATGGCGAACTCTCGTCGATGTTTCCGAAGGTAGGCGGCCAATACGTGTACCTGAAAGAGGCTTACAACAAGATGGTGGCCTTCCTGTATGGCTGGACCTTGTTCCTGGTAATACAGACCGGCGTGATTGCAGCGGTAGCGGTGGCTTTTGCCAGCTTCACGGGCGTTATCATTCCCTGGTTCAGCGACAGCAACATTCTTTTTGCTATAGGTAAGTTTAAATTCACTTCGGTGCAGTTGCTGGCGATCGTCAGCATTGTGTACCTGACTTATATCAACTCCCGGGGCGTAAAAAGCGGAAAACTGATCCAGAACATCTTTGGCAGCACCAAACTAATCGCTTTGTTCGGGCTTATACTTTTCGGACTGCTGTTTGGTGTGAACGACACCGCGGTGCAGGCCAATTTTTCTGATTTCTGGGGATCGGCAGCCGCCGCAACCGGCACCGGCAACCTGCCTCCCGTGGGCATGGCGCTGGTAACGGCTATGGGCATTGCCATGGTAGGAGCGCTTTTCTCCGCCGACTCCTGGAATAACATCGGCTTTTCCGGCGATGAGATCGTGAACCCGAAGCGAACCATTGTACTCAGCATGGTGATCGGCAGCGCCATTGTAATGGGTTTATACCTGATCATCAACCTGGTGTACCTGCTGGTATTGCCCCTTAACGGCGACCCGAATGCCACCAGCGCAATGGCACAAGGTATAACTCATGCTTCCGGCGGCCTGGTGGCTACGGCTGTAGCAAATGTAATCGGGGGTTACCCGGCTACAGTGGCCATAGCTATCCTGATCATGATCTCGACGTTTGGCTGTAACAACGGAGCTATACTTTCGGGAGCCCGGGTATACTATGCCATTGCCAAAGACGGCTTGTTCTTCGAGAAAATGGGCCGCCTGAACAAGAACGGCGTACCGGCTGCTGCCTTGTGGCTGCAGTGCCTCTGGGCCTGCCTGCTCTGCCTGTCCGGCACCTACGGCAACCTGCTCGATTACGTGATCTTTGCCGTCATGCTGTTCTACATCCTGACCATTATCGGGGTATTTGTGTTGCGTGTAAAGCGCCCGGACCTGCCACGCCCTTACAAAGCATGGGGCTATCCCCTGCTGCCGGCCATGTATGTTATACTTGCCTCAGCAATCTGCATTATCCTGCTCATCTACCGCCCGGATTATACCTGGCCGGGGCTTATTATAGTTAGTTTGGGGATACCGGTGTTCTATTTCTTCGGGAATAAGTTTAAGCAGGTGCAGGAGTAAACGCAACCAAAAACAGTCATCCTCAAAGCCCGCAATACTACTGCGGGCTTTTTCTTTGCGCATGAACTGTGTACCATAAAAGGTCTAATCAACAGCAAGCAATATTTATGAAAATTTGCCTAACATTTAGTATCTTTTCATCATAATGGCTACTATCATCCACATCCTCACATTTACTTTTGCCTTAGGAGCTGTACAAGGACTGCTCTTAGCAGCCGTACTATTTCGGCTAAAACGAGGAAACGCTGTGGCTAACCGTGCCTTAGCCGCTTTGATTTTAGTATTCAGTGTGAACCTGGGATACATTTACCTCGCTTATGAGGAGTTGCTGGTATATGTGCCGCACCTGGCAGGAATAACTGTCAGCGTTGCTTTTTTGTATGGGCCGTTGCTATACTTTTATGTTGCGGCAGCCACCGGAAAACCTGTTCCGGCAAAGTATAAGCTCCTGCATTTGCTGCCATTTGCCGTGCACATGTTGCTTCATCTCCCTATGTTTTTACAGAGTGCCGAATTTAAAGCTGCGTGCATGGTGCCTGTAAACATACCTGATGCAGTACCATACTTGCCTCCCGCTGTTATCGTGGCAAGTATACTGATGATGGCCTCGTTGCTGATTTATACTTATACTTCGTATCAACTGCTGCAGCGGCGCAGTCCGACGGAGGCTATGCCCTGGCTGAAACGGGTGCTAGCTGCTTTCGGTATCTTCTCTGCCTTTTTCTGCATCTACCAGGTTAGCCTGTTCCTGGGCATGAGCTATTACTCGGTGCTGTGCTATGGTCTCAAGTTTTTGATGGCTGTCAGCATGTATTCGCTTGCGTACGTTTGCCTCACCCGCGACAGCCTTTTTGCCGCCGAGCAGGCGCAGTTATCGGTAGCAGTTCCGGCAAAACGCGCAGCCTTGCCTGCATCGGTTACCAGGGATGTACTGCAAAAGCTTCGCCAGCACATGCAGCAACACCAGCCTTACCTCGACAGTGACTTCAGCCTTACTAAACTGGCGCAGCAACTAAACTTAAGTACGCACCTGCTCTCTCAGGTAATCAATGAGGGGGTAGGCCAGAACTTCTCCGACTTTGTCAACAGCTACCGCATTGAAGAGGCTAAAAGCCTGCTGCTCCATCAACCTGAAACCACCATTATCGGTGTAGCCTACAGCAGCGGCTTCAACAACAAAGTGTCCTTTAATACGGCCTTCAAAAAAGCAACCGGCACCACCCCAACCGACTTCCGCCGCAACGCCGGCAAACTCGCCCAAACTGCCTGAAAGGGTAAAAGATTATAATTCTTACCTCTTTTCACCTTCTCGTCTGCTTGCTTTACCACAGTTGCTCACAAGTGCTACCCGATTTGCTGCGCGTGAACAACAGCTTTTACACATGAATCAACAAGTATAAAATAAGCCTATGAAAAAGATGATCTTACAAGCCGCCATGGTAGTAGCTTTAGCTACGCCGGCTACTGCCCAGATGATGAGCGCCCCTGCTCCTACCCCTAACCTTCCGGCGCTAAATGATGAATTTAACAGCACGAGCCTTACCGAAGGATGGAAAAACTTTCATGAAGTAGAAGGCTGGCCGAATAAACTGCTGAAACAGGATGTGAGCGGCACCAGCAAGGGCCATTTATACTTCGAACCCGGCACCTCCGGCTGGTTCTCCGATCAGCAGGCACCCTTTATGTTCAAAGAAATAACCGGAGATTTTGACTTGCGGGCACGCATGAAAGTATCGGGCCGGAAGGGTGAGGTGCCGCAAACGCAGTGGTCGCTGGCGGGGCTGATGGCGCGGGCACCCAAGCAGGGTGGCAAAGACACCTGGAAACGGGGCGAAGAGAACTGGCTCTTCATGACCACCGGCATTGCTGAAGAACTGGGTAAACCTGTGATCGAAACAAAGAAAACGATACGTAGCAACTCCTCCCTTAAACTGCGGCCTGCCAAACTCGACTGGATTGAAATGCGGCTGGTGCGCGTAGGACCTTCGTTTATACTTCTCTACAAGTATGATGGCGATAAAAGTTGGACCGTGCAGGAGCGCTTCTACAACGTGGACATGCCCCAGACGCTGCAGGTCGGCCTTATCGGCTACACCAACTCCTATGCGGTAGATAATAAGATTAAATTCGGCGATACCTTTACCTACAACAACTCCACGTTCGACCACCTCGGCAACCCGGATCTTGCCGTGCGGGTAGATTACATCCGTTTTCAGAAACCCAAAGTAGATTTCGGCAAAAGCTGGCTAGCCTCTGTGGCTGAAAACAACCTGACAGACTATAACCTGACCAACGAAAAGCTGCTAAGTATGCTGGGGGATTAACAACAGGTACAAAAGTTCGTTGATACAGGTATATTCGTACATAATTTTGGTGGAGCTGTGGCCATAGCAGGCACACAGCCCCACCAGATAAGACCAAAGTATGAGCAAAGTATACTTTATCAGCGGCCTGGGTGCCGATGAGCGGATGTTTCAGTACCTGCAGCTTAAGTGCCGGAACATTGCCCATGTGCGGTGGATACAGCCGAAAGAGGAAGAGCCACTCTCTGATTATGCCCGGCGACTGGCTGAACAGATACCGGAGCCAAACCCAATCCTGGTGGGCATGTCGTTTGGCGGCGTGGTAGCCATAGAGTTGGCCAAATTCCTGCATCCGCGCAAAACCATACTTATTTCCAGTATGGCCAGCAGCCAGTCGTTGCCCTGGTACTACCGTGCAATGGGTGCACTACGCCTGCACGAGCTCATCCCGGTACCGCTGATGAAGCGTTTCCATTTTATAGCCCCTGTACTTTTCGGAGCAGCTACACAAGCCGAGAAAATACTTCTCAAGGAGGTGATCCTGGAAACAGAACCGCATTTTCTGCGCTGGGCACTTGGCCAACTGCTGACCTGGCACCAGCCGGATCATTACGAGAATGCGGTTATGATCCACGGAACTGCTGATCGTATTCTGCCTATGCGCGAGCATCCCAATATCATCAAGATAAAAAATGCTGGACACCTCGTAGTACTGAGCCATGCTACAGAGATAAGTGCTATCTTGGATCAGATTTTAGAAGAAGACTGTACTTCATGACAGATAAAAACAAATTCATAGTAAAAACGACAGACGGACGGCAGGCAGACCTGACACAGGCTACCACCTTAAAAAGCAACAACCTGTACCCGTTTGGCCGCCACAACTACTCCATTTACGAAACACCGGAAGGACTTTTTGTGAAAGGCTTTAACAAAGGGGAGCGCGAGATCATGCTGACCTGGTTTGAGGTGATAGACGAAACAACAGCCCGTAACTACAAACACGATTACGTGCGCGAAGACGAAGAATGATGCAGCTTAGCTTCTGGGAAAAGGAAACATACTTCAGCAACATTGATGTGCTTGTGATTGGCAGCGGCATTGTTGGCCTGAATGCAGCCCTGCACCTGAAAACAACACAGCCTACGCTGAAGGTGGTAGTAGTGGAGCGGGGACTTTTGCCAACTGGCGCCAGCTCCAAGAATGCGGGTTTTGCCTGCTTTGGCAGCCCGTCCGAGTTGCTGGAAGACTTAGCGCACCATACCGAAGAACAGGTTTTCGGACTGGTGGAGCGTCGTTGGAAAGGACTGCAGCGCCTTCGCAAAAACCTGGGAGACGCTGTGATCGATTATCAACGCTGGAGTGGCTATGAACTCTTTGAAGACCACCAAGAGCAACTCTACGAGGAGTGCCTCGAACGTATCCCATACCTGAACCGCCACCTGCAAGGCATAGTTGGCGAGCCGGATATTTACCGCCTGGCCGACAACAAGATCGGCTCCTTTGGCTTCAAGCACGTACGCCACCTGATCGAAAGTACGGCCGAAGGCCAGATAGACACCGGCAAAATGATCCTGGCCCTGACGCAGAAAGTACAGTCGCTGGGGGTGCTGGTGCTGAATGGCCTGGAAGTGCTGGAATTGCAGGATGATGGAAAGAAAGTAACTGCTATTACTGACAAAGGCTTGCCCATAGAGGCCCGTGCAGCGCTGGTAGCAACAAACGGCTTTGCCCGGCAACTTTTGCCTGCATTGTCCATTGTGCCAGCCCGTGCGCAGGTACTCATTACCAAACCGATACCTGATCTGAAGATCAAAGGCACTTTTCACTACGACAAAGGGTATTACTACTTCCGCAACATCGGCAACCGCGTGTTGTTCGGCGGCGGCCGCAACCTGGATTTTCTGACGGAAGAAACAACAGAATTCGGGCTCACAGAGCTGGTGCAGAACAAACTAGAATACCTGCTGAAAGAAGTTATACTTCCGGATACACCTTTCGAGGTGGAGCACCGCTGGAGCGGCATCATGGGCTTTGGCGCTGAAAAGACCACGATCGTACAGCAAGTGTCGGAACGCTTAAGCTGCTCTATCCGGCTCAGCGGCATGGGCGTTGCTATTGGCTCGCTGGTTGGTGAAGAGGGGGCGGAACTGGTGTTAAAGAGTTTGTGATAATAAGTTCCGAGTTCCGAGTCACGAGTTCTGAGTTCTGAGTTCCCCCCCTACCTCTCAGAGCTACGCTCGCTACCTTCGAACTCGCGTTCTCAGTAGTCTATGGCGGGGAGTTCTGACACTGCTATACTGCAGGTATAGTTTCATATCTGCTGCAGTCATCCCCCTACCCCCTTCAAAGGGGGATCTGGTTCTAGTTGCATAGCTAGCAGCTATCGAATTGGTTTCCAGTCCTTGGGTTGAGCGCCTATGCGAGTTTTTCCGGTATCGCGATAGCGATATTGCGACGATAGGAGCAAAGGAAAAGCTCCCAGCGCGATGCCCAAGGACGAGGCCCCGCGGCCCTGAGCGCACCAGAGTTAACTATGAAACTAAAGGCAAGTAAGACTGAGGAAGAAAGATAGCTACGAAGCAAAGGCTTGGCATCGCAAATTATTAAACTTCTGCTACAACAGATTTCTTGCTTAGCTCTAAACAACACTAAAGTAATAGCAATAAAAAAGGGAAATCAATTAGCTGATTTCCCTTTCTCAATTCGTGTATTGCTTCTTTAAATCTGTATCCATTGACGTGTGGTGGTTGTGTTATTCAGCATGTGAGGTTTTATAGCTTCCTTTTCAGAATTATAAAACTCATTGTATTCTTCCTCGCTAAGTTCTTCGCGTAAGGCGATGTGAAATTTTGCAAGCTCAGGGTAAAGCTTGTTTCGCTCCTGCCGCTCCTGTGGGCTGCTTGTGTTGAAATCATAAAAGCTTTTCATGGAATAGTAAAATTTTAAATGGTTGATTTTTAGCGGGTTAGAATGACTAAATACTCCCAACTAACGCATTAGGTTACCATATATTTCATTTTACTATATAACACAAGATGTACCCTTAAAATAAAAAGCCAGCTGCACTTTTCAGTACAGCTGGCTTAGAGCTTAAGCAGCCTAAATTAGATTTGTCCTTTTTCGGCAGTTTTCTTTAGCTTCTCGTTTGCAAAAATAGCAACCTCTACCCGGCGGTTCTGCTGCATGCCCGAAACAGTGGCGTTGCTTGCCACCGGCATGGATTCACCATACCCCTGTGTGTTAATGCGGGCTGCACTCACCTTGTTAGAAGACAGCTGATTGAACACTGAGTAAGCTCTGCGCTCAGACAGGCTCTGGTTATACTGTGCAGTACCACGGGCGTCTGTGTGCCCTTCTACAATCACATTGGTATCTTTATACTTGTTCAGCGTCTTGGCCAAGTCTGCAATATTGCTTTGGGCTGTATAGCTCAACTGGTCAGAGTTCGTGTTGAACAGGATACCGGAATCAAACGTGATTTTGATGCCCTCTCCCACGCGCTCTACTTTGGCATTTGCCAGCTCGCGCTGCAGTTCCTCAGCCTGCTTGTCCATGTAGCGGCCAATAACCGCACCGGCAGCGCCTCCGACAGCGGCACCTATAATGGCACCTTTTGCAGTTTTATCTTTCCTTTTGCCGATCAGACCACCGGCAACACCGCCTGCCACTGCCCCTATCACACCACCTTTTACAGTGCGGCTGATCGGCTTTTTAGTAGTTGTCTGCGCACCTGCAGCCAGAGATCCAAACAGAAAAACAACTGCTATTAAGAGTGCGGTAAAAGTTCTAGCATTTTTCATAACCATAAAAATTTCATGATACAACCAGGCGCCTACTCCCTCCTACTTTCTTTTTTTGAGTGCAATCAGCGCCTGACGGAAAGACTATTTTCAAGTGTTATGCCAAACTTATTAAATTAAATATCCCAAATACTTTATCTATTTGAAAGCCAGCAAGTAAATTTTCGTATCGAGTAGAATATTCATTTAACTCTGGCCAAGAACAGAGCTGTAAAAACAAGAAAGCCCAGCCTTCTGGCCGGGCTTTCTTCCGTATGGATGCTAGCTTTAATTTACCTGTTTAGAAAATTTACGACGATCGGCATAAAGATGGCTACCATAATCGCTACCTGTTGCTCGGCAACTGCTTTCAGGTGCAGGCTTGTACTTACCAGAACTTCTTTTGTAAGGTCGGGAAGGTTATCGGCTACTTCTATGGTACCCTTGTTACGCCCCCAGGTTCTCTGTTTAAAGCTTATCAGCGTTTCTCCGGCTGCTCCCTGCACTGTTCTGTTATAAGAAAACGGACTGCACTTCATGGTGTAAAGTTCACCGGTAAGTAGGTGCAGCTTTGCTTTGCCTGTGAGCGAAGAGACTGATGCCGTACCAACTTCTTCCCCGTTGTATTGTATGCTGATGCTTTGGTCGAACCAACTTTTGCTTTTAAAAGAGATGATCGTATTGCCTGTTGTATAGTTTGAATCGTAGCCACTCCAGCCTTCAAAAGTCAGTTTGCCAACAGGCTGATCGGCTGTAAAAAGTTCGACATCGCGGCCTGTCCAGCCTTTACTTTTCCAGTTTAGGATCTCCACTTGGTAGCTCTTATCGAAGCCCAAGTACCTCTACCCCCTGCTCAAAAACAATGTCAACAGGTATGTTTTTGCGGCTGAGGCGGTCTAGGTCAGACTGCAGCTGCGTGCCGATTTGGCCCTGCTCGTTCAGCAGTTTGCCTACACCGGCATAGTCGCCGTTGCCCTGCAGCGTCAGGATCAGTTCCGATAAGCCATTCATGGCTTCGCGCATTTTGGCATAATCTACCCGGTACTTGCCTGTTTGCTCGTCGCGCTGGAAAGCACCTTTCTCTTTAAAGTAATTGAAGCAGACCATGTTGGCCTTGCCGTGCGCACTGGCAGCCCCGAAACGTACCGAGCGGGCCAAACCTGCCATAAACGTAGTATAGTAATCTTCCAGGCTACCGGCAACCTCCCCTTTTCCGTGCAGCTGCGTGATCATGTACAACCCCAGGATGTCGGCTTTGCCCTCTTCCAGTGCAGAGCCATGCTCTTTCAAGGCATCGCGAACCGTGCCTTTACCGTTGATGGTGTTCTTAATGCCCAGGCCGTGCGCCACCTCGTGGAACATGGTGTTGGCAAAGAAGGCATCGAAGGTGATGTGCTTTTTCTGATCATCGGCAATCAGCTCATCCGCAATCGGCACCATGATCTTGTCGAACTTGGCCCGCATGGCGTTTTTGAGTTGCAGGCGGCGCGTGCCTTTCTTTAGTTGTACTTCCTCGTCGTTGGGCAGGTTGATGGCGATGGTTTTACCCCCTGCGTTGCAGTCGCCGGCGTAGTATACTACATCGTAAGCATTCAGGTCCGAGTCGGTGCCGGGTGTTTCTTTTTTATAGTTGGCTGCTACCGGCAGGCCGCGCTGCAGTTCCGGTAAGAATGCAGCATACTTCTCCAGGCGCTTGCTCCAGTCCATGTCTTTGATCAGCACATAGGCCTCATGCGCTGCTTTGTAGCCGAACAGGGCGTCTTCGTACGTTTCGATCGGTCCGATCACCACGTCGATGCGGTTGGTTTTCATGTCCATCCAGGCAAGATCGCTTGGCTGGTAGTTGTCGGTAAGCAGTGCTTCGGCACGCAGGTTCAGGTACTTTTTCAGGCCCGCATCATCGGCTAAAGCAGCAGCTTGCCGCAGCAGGGCCGAAGCACGCTGTACCTGCCCCTTAAACTGCACATGGTAAGGCACCGTGATCAGTTTGCCATTGGCGTCGCGGCGCAGGAACGTATACTGGCTGGCTTTGTCCTTCAGGTTGGCCTGCTCAAACTCCTGCTTCGTCATGTCGTGCGGGTAGAAGTTGGCAGCGTCCGGCTTAGGGCCTACACCTGGTATAAAAGGCTCATTGTTATTAAGGCGATCCCAGGGACCATAGTTGATCTTTACAAACTGCTTTGCTGCTTCGTTATCAAGCGCCGTCAACAGGGAGTCGCCATTGCCATAGGCCTCGTACCAGAACAGCTCGTCCATGATCTTGCCGGCCTCGATCAGCAACGGGATCATCTGGCGCTCTTTCGGGGTAAGGCTGCTCAGGTCTGATGTCAGGCGTACGGTGGTATACATGTTCAGTTTCTGCTGCAGGTCAACGGGTGCGGCTTCGGTCTGAACTGCTTCAGCGGTCATAGCTTCGTTTGCTTTGTTGCTTGCGCAGCCAACGGACATTGCCGCCACAGCAGAAGCAAAAAGAATATGGCTTGGTTTCATCATGGTTGGTATACTTGGGTTCAGATACAGGACGGAAGATAGGAAAATTTGTGAAGGGGATAAAGCAAGTATAACAGAAACGCACTGCAGCCTAGGCAAAGTATGAAAGTATGCCGGGAGGAAGCTCTTTGAATTGCCAGCTTCCCCTCAGTCTATACTTTAACCCGCTGTTACAAGTGTATTTTCGGCTTTACTTTTTACAGTTGCGCTCAGGGCACGGGCTATACTTTCCAGCACCTGCAGAGCAACGTACAGCTTGTCTTCCTGCGAAAGCTGCTCTACCTGCTCCGGCAATCCTGCTACCTCCACTTGCACGCCTCCCAGATATTCTTCTGACTGCATGAATTCTGAGCCTGACCTAAGGTATGGCAGGTGCCTTTGCAGTGAAGAAAACTGGTAGAAGTATAACCTACTCATGGCTTTGCGAAGCACATGCCCGCCGAGGTCCGGGAGCCGATATATTTTAACCACAGAAGCTGCCGTCGTTGCCGCACCATTTCCGAAAGCCTGGGAAATAGCAGTATGACCGGTATGCAGCTGCACCTGGTATACCTGCGCCCGCACAGAGGCCGGCAAACCAGATGCTTTGGCCTCAAGCTCCTGTTTGTACTTTTCTGTACCTGCTTTCCGGGGCTTTTGCTCCTCTCCTTCCCTGCTCTTCAATCCGATCTCTTCCAGCGCCGTATGCAGCTCCTGCACATAGCGGGGGTTATAGGCACTGTGGTAGTATAGTTCTTCAAAGATTTTCAGCTCATGCTCCGGCTCCTCGTCATACTTGCGCTTGTCCACGGGCTGATACGGAGAAAGTATAAACGGGCAATAACGGGCGCCGCGGCCGATCAGTTGGGCTTCGGACATGGTGGTTTTCCCGGGCTTTCCGTTTTTGGTGTCGCGGGTATCGTAAAGACGCACGATATCGAAGAGGTTGAGCACGTCCCAGCCTTCGTTCAACTTATCAACCGCGAACACTGCACGGTACAAGTTGCTTTCATCCTCCAGCGAGTTAATGGCCAGCTGTTTTTGTTCGCTTTCTTCCTTGCTGTTCACCGAGATCAGATGCTCTGGGGCAAAGTCACCTTTTAGTTCTGCAACCAGATTCTCCAGCGTGATGCCGTTGTCGCGGAAGTATAAAAAAGCCTGGTGCAGGGCAAGGCTCCCGCTGTTATCGAACAACTGCTGCTGATCGCCGGCCTGCCGGGCAGCATTAACTCGCAAACGCTCCAGATCGGCTGCTTTCAGGTACTTTATACTTTGCTCAAACTCCTCCCGGAAAGTATGACTGTCTTTGATGGTTTTGGATTTGAAGAGTACCACCGGCTTAATTGGTTTTTTATACTTCTCAAACAGCTTGCGGCGGTATTGGCTCAGCACCACGGCCTGCAGCGCCCGCTCAACAGCAGGCAGGTCGGCCTGCAGCACGTTCACCTCTTTGGAGTAGCCATCGCGGCGGAACTCCTTCAGCGGGTAATCGAAGAGCAGCTTCTGGTGGTATTTCTTGCCGATCTCGGGATGTGCCAGGTCGGCGGTGGCTGTAAACTCGAGCAGCAGGTTCTCCGGGTGCGCCTGAAAAATTTTGTTTACCGTACTTTCCCACGACACCAGTTCTTCCTTCTCCTCCGCATTAAGTTCGCTGCGCTTCTTGGTTTCGGCGTTGATGTGGTGGGCCTCATCCGAGATCAGCACCAGCTTTTGCTCTTCAAAATCATCAAACGTAAGGCTGTTTTCGCGCGGTGTAGCCAGGCGGCTGTGCAACCCCTGTATGGTCGAGAACACAATGTTGATATCCTCCGGGTTAGCTCCCTGGAAATTTTCCACCTCCTTCAGTCGTACCTGCCGGCCATTAATATTCAGACTATCGGCAAAAAGATACTTGGAGGAAGCGGCATTGAGAAAGTTTTCGCGTGTTTTCTCGATGATGTTGGTGCTGTTGACAAAGAACAGGAAATTGCGGTAGCCCTGCTCGTAGAGGTAAAGGATAAGCCCTGCCATAACGAGCGTTTTGCCGCTGCCCGTCGCCATGTGGAACAGCAACTGCAGCGGCTCCCAGCGCTCAGTTCTATACTCATCCATATAAAAGGCAAAGCGCCCGAAGGCCTCCTGCTGGTATGGCCGCTGGCCATAACGCTGCCGCAGGTTTCGGTAAATTACCTCCGGTACCTGGGTCTTATAAAAATCGGCCCCGTTTTGCAGCAGGACCACGTCTAATCTCTCTTTCAGTGATTGCATTATTGACAACACTCTCTGTTTAATTTCCGGAACCACTTGGCGAAGTTGCTCCGGGTGGTGTCCCACACGGTTTCTTTGGCGATGCCCTCCGCCGTCAGGTCTTCCACCTTGATCACTTTTACCTTGTCTTCGTTGGCCGTACCTTTTTTGCTGTAATTCACCAGGTACAAAGTCGCCTGCAGGTCCTGCGCTACACGGTACAAACTGATAAATTTCTGGCTGTTTTTATGCCAGTACTTGCTCGGGTGTGAAGTATAAGGATTTACTTTCGGCTGCTTCTCGTCGCAAAGCAGGAACTCAAAAATGATGTAGCCTTTTTCGGGGTGCCGCTGCAGCCTGTCGAAGTTGATGGCGCAGGTCGGATCGTCCTGCAGGATCTCTTTCACGAACGAAAAGCCACTTTCATCGTCGTGGCCAAGCGGTTTGCTGAGCGGCATAGGCTGTTATGTTACATGGTAGAACATTTTATTCAGCCGTTTATCCTCCTCTGTTACATTCAAATCCGCATCCGCCGTCTCCGTCAGGTTGATGTACAGCTGGTTGTTGTCCAGCAGCGCGTACAGCACCTGCCGTTTAATTTCCGGCTCGAGCTGTGCAAATTCCGTTGCATGGTTTTTCAACATTTCTGGCTGTACTGAATAATGCAGAAAAGGGTTGAGTTCCAGCTCCTTCAGCAGTTCATCCAGCTCATTTTCTTCAGCCTCAGCAATGCGTTCCACCCAGTGCTGGTTCAGCTTGGCCAGTTCGGCATACACAAAGCTGCCGCCTCCTTTCCAGCCTACTTCCGGGGATATGCCTTTGTCATCGCCTTTGATCACCTGCTGCAGCCGGTTGGTCGCGTCTTCCTTGCCATAGTTCATTTGCTCGATACCGATATACTGCCGCTTTAGTTTGTGCGCCACGGCTGCCGTAGAGCCACTGCCCAGGAAAAAGTCTAGTACCAGGTCGCCCTCTTTGGTAAGCCACTCGATGGCCCGGCGCAGAATTTCCTCGTTCTTTTCGTGTTCGAATTTGGTAAGGCGGCCGGCTACACTCAGGTCCATCCAGTTTTCGGAGAGCAGCACCTGCATGCGTGGCGGAATATAATGCTCCGGTTTCCCGGTTTTGCTCAGGCGAATCAGCTCAAACTCACCGGCCTCCAATATACCCTGCTCCTGCAGGTAGCGCTGGTAATAAGTATCGATCAGGCTATCGGTAATCTCTGTGTCTGTACCTTCGTGCTGACGAATATAGCCGCAAAGTAGAGCATAGTTGGCAACAGCTGCCTCGGAGCGGTTGCGTTCCCAGCGCCACTGCCCCATTTCCGGCTCAACGCCCAGCAGCTCAAAGCGCATGGTGGGGCGGTCGGTGCCGCGCCAGTGGTTGTTCCAGGCGCTGGTGGTGGCGCCTTTCAGCTCCTTGAACAGGTTCGGCAGTTTTACCTCTTCGCGCTTTGAGTATAAAAGTATGGTATCGAAGCCGGCATTGAGTTTTTGTATCGTCTCGAACTGCAGTTGCAGGTTTTTAGTGCCTTTTTTAACGATGATGGAGTTGCGGTAATTCTCGCGACCAAACACCTCGTCGCAGAGCACCTTCAGGTAACTTTCCTCGTTGTTGTCGATCTGCAGAAGTATAAATCCGTCCGGACGCAGCAGTTCCTTTGCCACTTCTAAGCGGTTCTTCATGAAGGTAAGCCAAGTGGAGTGATTGAAGCTGTCGTTGTAGCGGAAGCTATCGTTGCCGGTGTTGTAAGGCGGGTCGATGTAGATGAGCTTTACCTTTCCAGCATACACGGGCCGCAGACTGTGCAACGCCAGCAGGTTGTTGCCCCGTAGGATGAAGTTATCGGTAGCAGCTATACTTGTAACCGGCTCCTCTCCTTTGGAAGTATACTTTTTAAAGTTAGTCAGCACCTTGGGAGCCAGCAGCCGGTCTACCTGGTTGGGTGCCAGTGTGGCGTTCCAGAACACCTCGTTCCGGCGACGGTCTTCTTTTGTCTGGCTGCCTTCCAGCAAGCAATCCTTGTACGGCCACGACAGCACCACTTCCCGCGCCTCTTTCAGGTAATTGCCATCCGAGCTAAGGCCGATCTTGTTTTTGAACGAAGTATAACTATCCGGCAGAAAAGACTTGCTGCTGACAAACTGCTGAAACTTTACCTTATCGAACACAAGCATACCTTCCACTTCCTGGAAAAAGTGGCTTTTCAGGTCCGGGTGAGACAACAGACGCTTTAGCAGCGAAGAGTCCGGTTGCAGCCCCAGCTCCACTACTTTATTTTTCAGCAGTTTGCCATCCGCTACCAGCCTATCGTCATGCCTGAGCACGGAAGCCAATTCATCCAACAGGTTCTCTGCCTTACGTTTACGCTGTACTATCTCGTCCATGTATACTTCTATAGTTGAGCCTTTGTATTTTAATCAGAAATATAGCCTTAAATCCGGAAACCAAAAAGCCGTTGCCACTCCTGCTAAGGGCTGGCAACGGCTTATGTTATGGTGTAGTAAAAAAGCTTAAAAAAGGCCGAAAAGCTCTACCTGAATTTTCTCGATAATGCTACCCAAATCTTCCGGATTGGCTACAAAATCCAGGTTGTTCACGTCGATTACCAGCAGTTTGCCCTGGTTGTACTCGCTCATCCAGGAGTTGTAATGCTCGTTGAGGTTGCGCAGGTAGTTAATGCTGATGTTGTTCTCGTAATCGCGGTTACGTTTTTCGATTTGTCCTATCAGTTTGGGCAGGTCCGCCTTCAGGTAAATCATCAGGTCAGGCGCTTTTACCATGCTGATCATCGACTGGAAAAGCGCGAAATAATTATCATAGTCGCGGGTGGTCATCAGGCCCGACTGGTGCAGGTTCTTGGCAAAGATAAAGGCGTCTTCGTAAATGGTACGGTCCTGGATCACGTGCCCGTCTTTTGCCTGAATCTGCTGCACCTGGTTAAAGCGGCTGTTCAGGAAGAACACCTGCAGGTGGAAAGCCCAGCGCTCCATGTCCTCGTAAAAATCCTTCAGGTACGGGTTGTTCTCTACTGCCTCCAGGTACAGGTCCCACTTAAAGTGCTGCGACAGCTTAGTGGCCAAGGTTGTTTTGCCGGCGCCAATGTTGCCGACGATTGCAATGTGCATGGTAAAAGTATAATTGATGTAAAAGCCGGCTACAAAAGTAAAGCATTTTTGCTGAGAACCTGCTGCCGTTTCTGAAATCTTCTCAAAGATAACCGGCCTCTTCGCCAGACTGAATTATACTTCTTTCAGTATCAGTACACTACCTTTTAATCGGCTTTTATACTTGGCAATGCCTTTCTTTTCCCTTTGGACAGGTGCGGCTTCAGCTTTGGTCCGGCGGTTTATACTTGCCCGTGAAGCAGCTGCTCAGGAGATGTTCCTTTTATACTAAAATCAACCCTGTGCCAAACGGTTCGTACTTTAAGGGTATAACTAAAAATCAGAAGCTATGACAAAAGGACATAACCAAGGCCGTGACAAAGCCAGCTGGAACGATAAAGAGAAACAAGGCAAGCACCAGAACAGCCACTTGCCGGATCAGAAAAAGGATAAAGGACCGCAGGGCAGACATGAAAACAAAGACGAGTCGGGCGGCACCAAAGGCAAGAATGCGATTTAACATACTGTACTATTTAAGCAACCGCGGGCTTGTAGCACTTGCTACAAGCCCGCGGCTTTTTTCGCCCATTCTACGGCTTAAGTGCTTTACAACCGGGCTAACATTCTTATATTAGCTAATCACTATTATTTAAGAATGAAAAACCCGCTACTCCATTGTATCATTTTGCTAAGCCTGATAATTACAGCATGCAGCGAGAAGCAGCCTGAGGCAAACACTGAGGCGCCACTAGCTCAGAAAGTAACACCAGCAACTGCAGATAAAAACAAACCGGATTCTGTACATCAGCTCACAGCAGAGGCAGGCCAACCTGCGCAGCAGGATAGTTCTGAAAAACAAATGGAAAGGATTGTTGGCACGTGGCTGTCAGAAGAGGATACGAACTGGAAATTGGTTTTTACTGCGGAAGGTATTTGCTACCAATATTATCAGGAAGAAGCATTGGAAACCGAAAAATTTACTATTTCAAACACAATGCCGCAATGCGATGAAGTAGAGCACATCGACGCTGAAACCAGTTACCTGCAGTTAGAAAATATAGAAAGCAATGAAAAAACCTGTTATGAAATAAACGGCATAACCGGAAGCTTCTTATCCTTAAGACCTCTAACCCTGGGTGGCGCCATGGTATTTAAAAGGCTCTGATTCCGTAATCATCCCTTTAAAACAGCAGCGGCTCCTGTAAATCACAGGAGCCGCTGCTGTTTTTATACTTTGTGCTTACCGTTGCTGGCGGCTTTCGTTGTACCGCTCTTTTACATCGCGGCTCGTGCGCAGGGTGTTGAACTCTACCTGCAGGGCGGCCACTTTCATTTTATCCCCGGTAGTCATGTTGTCGAGCACCTGCTGCTTGCGGTCGCTCAGTTGCAGGTATACATGCTCGGCATAATCCCAGTCGCGGAGGCTCCAGTTACTGCGCTGTGCCCGCACCGAATCCATGAAGCGAATAAAGGCATCGCGCATCTGATGAGATTTAATACCTCGAATGTTGCTGGTGCCGGCCAGGGTGCGCTCCCATCTTGCGGCTGTTTCGCGGTTCAGCGGGTCGCCGTAGCGTTCTTCGTTTTTCTGCTCCAGCTGCCGGTAACCCGACTTCAGCTCGCTGTACTCCTGCTTCGACTTGTCGGAAAGCTGGCCGGAGTTACGTTCCTGGTGTTGCGTTCTGGTCGTGTACTCGCTTTTGATGTGGGGCCATTCTGCGCGTGTCAGGCTGTCGCCCTGGTTGGCTTTGGTTCTCATCCAGGCCCGCAGGTCGGCCAGGTCCTGCTCCAGTTTTAACTTGGACTGGGCCTGTGCTCCAAGGGCAAAAGCTGCCAGCATCAGCGTTAAAGCCCATTTCGTGATCTTTTTCATACGTTTCCTGTACTGTGTTATACTCTATAACAGCACACAGCAATAAATATTATGCCAAATCTATACTTACTGCGTATAACCACAGGTTCGGAAGTACTATTCTTTCTTTAGCAGCAACTTTGCCTGCAAGCGTAAAGCGCATCAAAATTGCACTATCCTTTGCCTGTAATTTCCGTTTAAGCTTAAAAGCAAAGTATAGCGGCCCGCCACAGGGGAAAATACCGTACAAGTTATACTCCCGAACTTAACCTAAGCAAGCACTTATGAGCAACAAAAGAGGCAACTTCATTGAATCCGTTGTTTCTATACCTGACAGGGACAAGATCACACTGAGTGTGGAAGAATTTCCATTTAAGTGTACACTGAGTTTGTCTCCGCTGATTTCGTACTGGGAAAGCAAGATCAAAAGCGACCCGGAATGCAACGCAACCCGGGTAAAAGAACTGGCAAACCTGTTACGTCAGAAACCTGAGCTACTGGAACCCACCCAGGACCTCTCCCTGATCGAAAAGTACATCGATACGGTGGATATCCTGATGGAAGACATTTTCCCGAGCGCGCTCTGGGAAAACGACCTGCGTGCGGCCGTGATCCCCTACCACTTTCAGAGCTTCTATGCGACTCCCCGGCTGGAGGAGTTGCGGTTGCTGCGCGGGGGCAACCTAAGCGAAAAACTGAACCTCGATCTGAAGACGTTGCTCTTTAGGCTGACGCTTTCGGCGTACACCCATATTCTGGAAAAATTCTACAACGCCAACTTTACCGTAGACGAGCCTTTCATTTTTACTATAAAAGATAAGTTCACCGGCCTGGAGCGCCACTACAAGCTTAGCATCGAGCAGAAGTTTATGGATGTGAAGGCCCGAGGCGAGCTCAAAAAGCTGACCCCACAGGAGATCAATTTCCTGATAAACCGCTACAACGACCTGGACCTCTGGATGCAAAAACTACCACCGGAGGACTTCGAATTCACAGGCTTTGCCATCTATGACTTCACGGACGTGACCAACGAAGAAACCATCTCCTCGCTGCGCTACGACCTGCTCGACAAGGACTCGGTAAGTTCAGAGGAGGGATTTCTGAGCCTGCAGCAGAAGCTGCGCGTACTTTTTGAGCTGCCTTCGCTACGCCTGGGACTAGCTTCGTGCCCGGCCCTTCAGGAGTTTGACTCCAGCTACGCCCGCCGGATCTGGCACGGGCTGGTGCTCACCAACACCTGCGACATCAAGCAAAAGGACCTGGAAGAATCAGTTTACCAGGCAGTCATACGCGATGGGCATACCATTGTGGTCGAAGACCTGGAAAGCTTTGGTACGCCAACTCGTATTGAAAAGCAGCTACTTGAGGCCGGAGTTCGTAACCTGATCATTGCACCCCTGCAGTACGAAGGCAAAATCATTGGCCTGCTGGAACTGGCCACGCCTATTCCGGGCGAGCTGAATGCACTTTCTACTATCCGGCTGAAAGAGATCCTGCCGCTCTTTGCCCTGGCCATGAACCGCAGCCTCGACGAGTTGCGCAGCAGTATCCAGAACATCATCAAAGAAAAGTATACTGCCATCCACCCGATTGTGGAATGGCGTTTTACACAGGCAGCCATCAACCTGCTGGAGAAAATGGAGCGCAACGTCAGCTCTGAAATAGAGCCGATCGTGTTCCGGGATATTTACCCGCTCTACGGCGTATCTGACATCCGGAGCTCGGCTTCGGAGCGCAACAAAGCCATACAAGGCGATCTGCTGGAGCAACTGGTACTGGCCAAGGAAGTTATCCTGTCGGCAAAAGACAACCTGCCCCTGTCAATACTGGATGAGCTCACCTTCAAGATCGATAAGCTGTCGCAAAACATTGTGCACGAACTGGCCTCCGGCGACGAGGCGCTTGTACTCGACTTCCTGCGTTCGGAAATAGAGCCGCTTTTCGACCATTTCCAGAAGCGCTACCCTTCCACCACCGAAGCCATCGAAAACTACCGCAGGGCCGTGAACAACCCAAGCGGCGCTGTTTACAACAAGCGCAAAGCCTACGAAGAGAGCCTTTACAGGATTAACGAAAGCATATCCAACTTCCTTGACCGGGAAGAGGAAAAGGCGCAGCAGATCTTTCCGCACTACTTTGAAAAGTATAGAACAGACGGGCTGGAGTACGATATTTACATCGGCTCTTCGCTGCTGAACACCGGGCAGTTTGAACCCATCTACCTGAAAAACATGCGCCTGTGGCAACTGATGCTAACCTGCGAAATTGCCCGCCGCATCCAGAACCTGCGCGCCGACCTGAAGTTGCCGCTCGAGATCACGCAGCTTATACTTGTACACAGCAACCCTATCTCGATCCGGTTCCGGATGGATGAAAAGAAGTTTGATGTGGAAGGTGCCGACAACATCCGTTACGAGATCATCAAGAAACGCATCGACAAGGCTACCGTACTGGGCACCGAAGAGCGCCTGACGCAGCCCGGCAAAATTGCCATTGTGTACACCCAGCCAAAAGAGGCACAGGAGTACATGCGTTACATCGAGTTTTTGCAATCGGAAGGGTATGTGGGCGAAGAGATCGAACACCTGGACCTGGAAGAGATGCAGGGTGTGCAGGGACTGAAAGCGCTGCGCGTAACTGTGAACCTGCAGGAGCATCTGCGCCACGACATCGATGCAGGCGACGAACTGCTGAAGATTGCCCAAAGCGCCGCTCTGAACTAACATGAGGCCCATGACACAAGATATGCAAAATCCTATATTATTTGCATTTTTAAATTTTTAATCGTTAAACCATTACAACAGCAAAACAGCGCACAAAACTATATATCAGAGTTTTATACTTTAAATATTGCATTTTAACTCGCACAATCATTAAATTATTTTGTAATTATTTCACAGCAAGTGCAATTTTTTATTCTTCAATCCCGTTCTTTGTGAGACTTCCAGATTAAAGGCACTGGACAGTTTATTTTTCACTATTTCAACTTTTAGCCAAATGAAATTGAAAAACAGAATTTTGCCTGCTATGCTTTTTTTCGGCGTGGTGGCACTTTCCTCTTGCGAGAAACAGGAGAATGAAACGGTAGATCCTACGCTTGAACAAGGCATGATCTCCCATGTGATGGTAGACTCGGCAGAGGTAACTTCTTACAAGTTCTCCGGCAAACAACTGTCCCAGATCAACCATTACAACAAAGAAACCGGCGAGCTGGAAACCTTCGAGAAGTTTGACCGCGACAACAAAGGCAGACTATACAAAGCCAGCACCCTGCTTGCCAGCAGCAACGCACTTTTAGCTGAACAACAGTATACCTACAACCAGAAAGGCGATTTGACTAAGACAACATCGGCCTACTACACCGGCGGCAACATGGAATACAGCTCGTACGCCACATACGAGTATTCTTCCGACAAGAAACTGGAGAAAAAAATCGTGTTTGACGGCAGCGAAACCGACAAAGACAGCAAAGCAAAGTCATACATCACGTATGAAGTGCTGCCAAACGGCAACTACAGCCAGGAGAAGCAGTACATCATAGACGAAAAAGGTGACGGTAAACTGTACTCCACTACTACCTATTCGTTTGACTCAAACCTCAACCCGTTCCATGAGATCTCGGAGCCGGGTGTAGCCAGCAGCCCGAACAACGTCATCAGCGCCAGCACCGTGGTTCACGGCAGCAAGAAAACGTATACCTACAAGTATAGCTACAAATACGACGAGCGCGGCTACCCACTGAGCCAGACGGTAACAAACCCGAAAGGCCAGGTAGAGACCTTTAAGTACCTCTACAGCAACTAAAAGTAATCAAGATCAATAAAAGCAAAACCGGCTTCGGACAGATTCTGAAGCCGGTTTTGCTTTTTATGGCTTTCCGGTGTCTGTTAAAACGGGCTGGCAACTAACCCCAGAAAACACTACATTTGTTTATACTTCATTTATACTTACATGTCAAAAACAAAAATCACCGTTAACAGCAATGGCTCCCTGCGCATAGAGGGCGACTTTGAAATTGTGGACAAGAATGGCAACGTGTACGGCTTAGGCGGAAGAGAACTGGTTTCGATCTGCCGCTGCGGTCTTTCTAAAAACAAGCCTTTCTGCGATGGCTCGCACAAAGGCCATTTTGAGCACGATGCCCAGGCTTTCGATCTTCCTCCTAAAAAATAAGCTCAGGCAGCCGGAGTACGTACATTTATACTTTTAAACACATGGCAGAGCGCCTGGTTACCATCGCAACATTTAACGAGCCAACAGAAGCCCACATCGTGAAAGGGCGTCTGGAAGCAGAGGGCATTCCCTGTTTTCTAGGCGATGAGCACATTGTTGCGGTGCAGCCATTTTACTCGGTAGCGGTTGGCGGCGTAAAGCTGAAGGTAACAGAGGGCGACGCCGACGAAGCCCGGGCTATACTTGCCCGCATACAGGGCGGCACCAGCGAGTACATCCTCGACGATAACATCGAGCTTGCCCCGCCCATGCAGGAGCACGTACAGCAACTCACCTGCCCCAACTGCGGCTCGGAGCATGTAGCTGAAGAGAAATTCTCCAAAACAGTGTTCTCGATCTCGTACCTGCTGCTTGGGTTCCCGGTACCCTTCGTAAGCCGCAAGTATAAATGTTATGACTGCGGCTACATCTGGCAGCAAGAATAAAAAGAGGGAGCTTACAGGCTCCCTCTTTTATTTTCTGTATCCTCATCTATACTTCTTAGATGCCCTCTTCTGCAAACGGTATCGGGAAGTTTACCCACACATCATCGCCTGCACGGTCTATAGGCAGCTCGTTTAGCTTGTTGTACCGGCGCATGTCTATCCAGCGATGCCCCTCAAAGTAGAGCGAGTAGCGGCGTTGGCGCAGCATTTCGTTTATCAAAGCATCACGAGTTAGAGCGCCTGTATAAGGTCGCAAACCATGGCCTGTCCTGATCCTGTTCAGGGCCGTTACCGCATCGGGCAACTGGTTCGTCTGTATTTTGGCTTCCGCATAGATCAGGATCAACTCTTCGTTCCGGATGATCGGCACCGGATCGGTATTGGTTTTGTAAAGCGCCACATCATAGTCTCCGGTCAGTCCGCTTTGCGTTGCAGGCGCCGTACGCTTCGATACTTTCGACAAACGGTCATCACCGGGCTCAGCATCTTTGATAAAGTCTGGTTGGGCAATGCGCACCTCACCGGTAGCATTGGGGGCAAAGTATAGCGTGTTAAGCTGATCGCCGGAGGCAGTGCTGAACACATAGTATACCCCCTTGTTGAAGTCTCCGTTCAGGTCGAGGAAAGAACCTTCCAGGAAAGTGAGCGCCTCTGCAAACTGGTTTCTGTAAACGGCTACCCTGGCAGCCAGTGCCCGGTTAAACTGCAGGAAAGTTGCAGGAGTGTTAAAGCCGGCAAAACCACCAGACAATGTAAAGGCAAAGGTAGCGCCAGCAGCCTCCAGGTGCCCTTTCGCTTCTTCCAGCAAACCGGCAATGGCTGCAAGCGAGGCTTCTCTGTCTACTATAGGCCCCAGGTTGTTAAAGTCCGCTACATCCAGCCGGATGCCATTCTCGTTCATCATGTTCAGGTTCATGAGTAGTTCGTGGGCCTGAATAGTTTTGGCAAAACCCAGGTAACCTTGCTTCAGCTCTTCTGAAACAAGCTCCGGGTTGGCATTATTGGTAGCTTCGATCAGGATATTGGTATTCTGCACCACGCGGTACCTGGCCGACCAGGGGTTGGTAGTGTAAAACGTATTGTTATCCAGCACGGCATTTCCTGCTCCCAACAGGTCGGAGGTAAAGCGGGGATCGGCCCCGGAGAAACGGTAATGTTCCCGTCCGATGACGCCCACATTGTCATAGTATGTTCCGATGATGTTGCGCATGCCCGCCTCTGTGCCAACCACCAGGTTGTTCAGGTCCGCTATAGTTGCATCATCTGTTTTGATGGTAGGGTTGTTCGGGTCGTCGAACTCATCGATCTCGCAGGCAGGCAGCGCCAGCACTAACACCAGGTACACCAGTGCTTTCAGGTGTCGAAACAGGTTGCTGTATCTTTTCATAATTGCGTTGCTTAAATGTTAAAACCCGATGGCTAAGTGGAAGAACATTCTTCTGGAAGCAGGAAATGGCGTTACTTCCACACCTGTCGACAGGCCATTGCCACCAAAGTTGGATACCTCCGGGTCGTAGCTATCATAATCGGTTATGGTAAAGAGGTTATTCGCTGAAACGCCTATCCGTGCATCGCGCACTACCGTTCCGAACACACTTTGCAATGCCGTAGCCGGTATGGTATAGTATAAACCGATCTCGCGCAGGCGCAGGTAAGAAGCATTCTGCACAAAAGGTTCTGCGGTTACACCCAGCGCCCCAACACGCTCCTCAGCATTGGTTTCACCGTCGCCGTCGTCATCGTCGTCATAGTCTGGCGAAGTGCCGCCCAGGTCGGTCAGCAATTGGGTCAGGTTGATGTTGTCGCCGCCTTTTTTCCAATGGAACAGGAACGAGAAGCTCAGGTTGTTTTTTATGGTCAGGAAATTATGGAAATTCATCTGGAAGTCCGGGGCTGCATCGCCCAGTTTCTGCACGCCTTCATCTCCTTTTATACCTTTTATCTGCGTAACCGATTCGCCTTCCTCGATAAAGAACGTTCCCAGCGTATTGCCAAATCCACCTAATGCAAACGGCGGAATGTCCAGTTCTGTCATTTCAGAGCGGTTAACCCAATAACTGGTGCGCGACTCCCACTTGAGGAAATCCGTTTCTACAGGCCTTACGGTCACTGCCAGTTCTATGCCGCGGTTGCGCAGTTCGCCGCCGTTCACAGCCTGGGTCAGGTAACCGCTGGATTGTGGCAGGTTCTGGATCAGGATGAGGTCTGATACTGTTTTCTGGTATATTGTCCCCTCAAATATCACTTTGCTGTCAAGTACACTTACGTCCAGGCCACCTTCCAGCTCTTTCTGTCGCTCTTGTTGGATATTCTCATTTCCGCGTTGCGTAAAGGGCAGCAAACCGGCCTGGCCACCAGTGTTGAAAGCTACCAGCGAACTATACTTGGCCCCAAAAGGCGGGAACCCGCCTGATTCTCCGTAGGCAGCCCGTAACTTGAACAGGTTTATACTTTCCCACTGCCAGAAATCGAAGTTGCCCAGGTTAACGGCAAGCGAAAATTTAGGGAACGCCTCAAAGTCGTTCACGTCGGCGTTGTTTGAAGACTTATCCAGGCGCAGGCCGGCTGTAGCGATGATCCTGTCTCTGTAGTTCATTTCTTCCTGGAAAAACAGGCCCTTGTTACGCTCTTTAATCCGGTTCTGGTTAACTTCCACTGCACCGGCCTGGTCCAGGTTAGTTTGGTTGCCGATCAGTTTTGTGGCCACATTCAACACCTGATCCTGGTTAAAATTTTCGCGGGTAGCGCCAATGGTGGTTGTAAAGTTTAGCGAGTTATCCGATACCGAAAGATTGTTCACCAGGAAAGCAGCAAAGTTGGTATTCAGGTTATAATTGTTGCCCTGTATAGACGCACCGCCTGTACCCCTGCCTTCAGACTGAAATTGGAGCGTATTGGGGAAGATCGCCCTGGTGCGCAGGTTATAAAAGTCTATGCCGGAGCGCAGCACCAGTTTGGTAGTGCTCATATCGGTTTCATACAGCATGGCATTGATGGTTAAGCCGCCCAAAAACCGATCGTTACTCTCGTTGTTCGTTACCAGGTCACGGGTCTGCAGGAAGTTGGATGCAGCAAAGGGGTTATCCGGATAAACGCCGAACTCGTCCGGGAACAGGTACGCAAAACTTGGGGTAGAAGAAAGCGACACGCCATAGGAAACACCGGCGTTATCGTTGTTCGTCAGGCCCCGGTCGGCTGAGGAGTTGATGTAGTTGGTGCTCAGGCTGAAGTCGAAACGGTCGGATAAAGTATGGTCGAGGTTAAAGCGAAGGGATTTTTTGTTGTAGCCCGTATGTTTTACGATACCCTCTTCATCCTGCAGCAATCCACCCACAAAGAAGCGGGTTCTTTCGTTACCGCCGCTCACGTTCAGGCGGGTGTTGTATAGCATTCCGTTGTTTCCGTACAGTTCTTCTTCGTAATCGAAGATCTGGCCTGTTCTTTGGGCTTCAAGAAACAACGGCACGGCACTGGCGCCATACGTATCTCTTACACGTTCCTCCGTGAAGGTGCGAACGCCCAGCAGGTTCGATACCGTAGCAACGCCGATATCCTGTGCGAAATTAACCTGGGTTTTACCTGTAGCCCCCCGCTTTGTAGTGATGATCACCACACCCGCAGAGGCCAGGGAACCGTAAATAGCCGCTGCCGAAGCACCTTTCAACACTTCTATACTTTCTATATCATCGGGGTTAAGGTCGGCGATGCGGTTAGAGGCGTTGTCCTGATTGGAGGAAGGGTTACCACCTGCCGCTGCGGCAGTTACCGCATTAAGGCCTGCAGAAATAGACGAGTTATCGAGAATGACCCCATCTACCACGTAAAGCGGCTGCGCTTCGCCAAACACAGAAGTAATGCCGCGCAGCTTTATGGCGATGCCACCGCCCGGCGCACCCGAGTTAGACACCACGTTGGCACCTACCAGCTTGCCACTGATAGCCGCATCCATGGTTTGAGGAGTGGTGATGCCGGAAATTTCTTTGGAGTTGATGGTAGCAACGGCGTTGGCTGCATTGGCTCGTTTTACCGTGGTGGCAAGGCCCGTTACCACCACTTCGCTCAGGCTCGTGATCTTCTCCTGAAGCCGGACATTCAGGGTAGTGGTAGCAGCAGTTACATCGTAGGTACGAGACTCGTAGCCCAGAAAGGAAAACTGAAGCTTGCCAGTTGTTTCAGGCAATTGGATCGTGTAACTTCCCGTACCATCTGTTGTGGTACCAACCGTAGTTCCTACCACCACAACACTTACGCCGGGTAATGTATTTCCGGAACTGGCATCGGTAACGGTGCCCCTTACGGTAGTCTGTCCGAAGAGGGCCTGCGGGAGCATCAGGAGCATCATAATAATTCCCGCAAGAGGGTAATAGTTTCTCATAGTATACAGCAGTTAAATGGACAGGAAAGAGAGTTATGGCACAAGGCTTACCTATATAGTAAGCTCGTAATAAGCTGTATACGAGACTTTTTTGTTTATGTAACTATTTTAACATTTTTTTGAACACCATTCAAGCCTAATCTGATACACTCTTTTTATACTTCTTTCCATTGCATCTGACACCACGAGACAATAGCAGAGTTAAAGTATGAGCGCATAAAAAAAGCCTGCTGTTTCAGCAGGCTTTTAACCAACGAGAAAGTGGCGGACTACTGCCCTGCCAGTTTGTTTACCAGCTGCACGTACTCGGCACGCGCTTCTTCCTGATTTTTGCCTTTCAACCTGGCCCAGGCATCCCACTTCATGATGTTCTTAAAATCGAAGCCTCCCGGACGTTCGGTATTTACATCGCCTTCTGTTGCCTGCTTGAACAGTGCGTACAACTGCAACAGCACATCATTGGAAGGGCGCTCGGTTAAAGTTTTTGTTCTTTCTACTGCACTTTCAAATTCTGCTTGCGTAGCCATAGTTTGTAAATTATCGTTTTAGTACTTGTCCCTAAGATAGCAAAAAGTACGCTGCATGCCGAGTATTTTCAAATTTTGTTTGATCGCTAATTTTACCTAGCTTTCTAAAGTATAATTGTGCCTGCTATTGCCGGCCATACCTGTTAGATGTAACTCAATAATTATACTATACTTCAAGATTCATACTATGGAAAAACTGAAACCGAAAGTAGCCGGCGCGGTCACGCTACTTTCAGCCTGGATGGTACTGGGCGTTGGCTGCTCTACCAGCAAAACCACCGACACCTCTACTGCCACCGCCGAACAAACAACAACGGTACAGGCACCCGAAACCAAGCCTGCGCAGCCGCAACCACCCGTTGCCAAAAAACAGCCAAAGGAGCTGACCATGCACGGCGACACCCGCATCGATAATTACTATTGGCTAAACGAGCGTGAGAACCCGGAGGTGATTGCCTACCTGAATGCCGAGAACGACTATACCAAGCAAATGCTCGCCAATACCGAGGAGCTGCAGGAAAAACTCTTCAAAGAAATTGTAGGGCGTATCAAGCAGACAGACGAATCGGTGCCTTATAAAAAGAACGGCTATTACTACTACACCCGTTTCGAGACAGGCAAGGAGTACCCGATCTATGCCCGTAAAAAAGGCACCCTGGATGCCAAGGAAGAGATCATGGTGAACGCCAACGAGCGTGCCGAAGGCAAAAGCTATTATGCTGCAGCCGGCATGGACGTGAGCCCGAACAACAAGCTGGTTGCTTTTGGTGAAGATACCGTGAGCCGCCGCAAGTATACCATCCGCTTCAAAGACCTGAGCACCGGCCAACTGCTGAAAGACCAGATTCCGAACACCACGGGTTCTGCCGTTTGGGCCAACGACAACAAAACCGTGTTCTATACCATGAAGGACCCGGCGTTGCGTTCGTTCAAAATTTTCCGCCATACCTTGGGCACACCTACCTCGCAGGACAAGGAAGTATACCATGAGGCAGATGAGACTTTCAGCACCTTCGTTACCAAAACCAAGTCTGAGAAGTACATCATCATAGGCTCTAACAGCACGGTATCAAACGAGTATCGCTTTGTAGATGCCAATACTCCGAATGCCAGCTTTAAGATCATACAGCCGCGCGAGCGTAACCTGGAGTACAGCGTCGATCACTTTGGCAACAACTTCTATATTGTAACTAACAAGGATGGCGCCACCAACTTCAAGCTGATGCAGACGCCGGTTACCAAAACAGGCAAAGCCAACTGGAAAGAAGTAATTCCGCACCGCTCTGACGTGCTGCTGGAAGGCATCGAGATCTTCAAGGATTACCTGGTGCTGCAGGAGCGCAAGAACGGCCTTAATGAGCTGCGTGTGAAGAAATGGAACGATCCGAAGACCGATTACTATGTTGACTTCGGCGAAGAGGCTTACACGGCTTACATCGGCGTTAACCCGGAATTCGATAGCCAGAAGTTACGCTACGAGTATACGTCGCTCACCACACCAAACTCAACCTACGACTTTAACATGCAGACGAAGCAGAAAACGCTTCTGAAAGAGCAGGAAGTGGTAGGCGACTTTAACAAAGACAACTACGAGGCCAAGCGTATTTACGCTACCGCCACTGACGGTACTAAAATCCCGATCTCGCTGGTGTACCGCAAAGGCCTGCAGCAGAACGGCAACAACCCTACCCTGCTTTATGCCTATGGCTCGTACGGTATCAGCACCAACCCAACCTTCAACTCCGTGCGCCTGAGTTTGCTGGATAGAGGCTTTGTATTTGCTATCGCCCACATCCGTGGCGGTCAGGACATGGGCCGTCAGTGGTACGAAGACGGTAAGATGCTGAAAAAGAAGAACACCTTCACCGACTACATTGCGGCTGCCGAATACCTGATCAGCCAGAAGTATACCAACCCGGATAAGTTGTTTGCCCAGGGCGGCAGCGCCGGCGGCCTGCTGATGGGTGCCGTGGTGAACATGCGCCCTGACCTGTTCAAAGGCGTGCTGGCAGGCGTGCCGTTCGTGGATGTGGTAACTACCATGCTCGACACCAGCATTCCGCTGACAACCGGTGAGTTTGACGAGTGGGGCAACCCGGCTCAAAAGCAGTACTACGACTACATGCTGTCTTACTCGCCGTACGACAACGTAGAGAAAAAAGCCTACCCGAACATGCTCGTAACCACCGGCCTCCACGACTCGCAGGTGCAGTATTTTGAGCCTGCCAAATGGGTAGCCAAGCTGCGCGAAATGAAGACCGATAACAACATGCTGCTACTGCACACCAACATGGAAGCCGGCCACGGCGGTGCTTCCGGCCGTTTCCAGCGCTACAAGGAAACTGCCCTGCAATATGCTTTCATGCTGAACCTGCTCGGTCAGAACCAATAATTTATACTTACTGAAGTATAAAAAGCCGCTGCTAAAGTATAGCAGCGGCTTTTTTGTTGGGGTGGTTGAAGTTTATACTTTGTTACAGGCTTGGCTAAGACATGCTTTAATATGTTTTAGCTCTTGTTGAGATAAGTTCTTCTATTTCCAAGGACGCCAATTATGGTCTATCTTCTTTACCCCTTCCGCTATGTGACCCAAATCTACAGATATCTCTGCATCATTGTATTCCCCCATGTCATATGCAAGGAAGAGGCAAAGGAGAAGTAGTTCGTCCTCGTCGTTGTTTGCAATCACATACGCTCGGTCATTTTCAAAGAGGTTTACCGACCTTTTATCATAACGTGCCACTTGCCTCTCATCTTTGAAAAGTGACCTCTCGTGCCCTCTATGTCGGTAGAAGTCGTACTTATGACCTTTATATTCAAATGTCCAGTATCCTTTAGTATAGTTTTGGATTGTTACTTCTACTGCTGTTTGCTGTTCAATAAAATCAATGATATAAGTTGACTTAGACTTTCTATTAAAACCAGGGAACCAGATACTATTTCCGAACTTTATAACTGCAACTAACTCTCCCCCCTGATTAAATACTTCAGTATATTCCTCTTTAAAGAAAAAGGACCTGTAGCGCCCTGTGAATAAAGGTTCTTCTATATCGTGCCTGTAGAAAGTATATTTAGAACCTTTTTGGATTATGTCTATTCTCATAGCTTAAATTAAGCTCAACTATAATATAACTGTCATTTCGAACACAGTGAGAAATCTGTTGAAACTCAGATCCAGATCTCTCCTTTCGTCGAGATGACAGGAGAGGTAAAGATGATGACTTAGCAAGTATAGCCAAAGTATACCCTACCCTATCCTACCTTCACCACAATTTTACCGAACTGCTTGCCGGCTTCCATGTAGCGCATGGCCTGCTCGGTTTCTTCCAGCGGAAAAACGATGTCTACCACCGGCTTTACTTTGGTGTCGCGCACGAAGGCCATCATGTCGGCAAAATCCTGGTTGGTGCCCATGGTACTGCCATGTATAGCCAGTTGCTTCCAGAATATCTCTGCCGGGTTCAGTTGCCCGATCATACCGGTAGTGCCCCCGTAAATGCCGATGCGTCCGCCCGGCTTTGCCAGTTTCACCAACTGCACAAAACCTTCGCCGGCAGCACCGTCTATACTTACATCAAAGCCTGCTACCTGCGCTTTCAGCTCTTTGCCCCAGTTCTCTTTTTTATAGTTGATGCCACCGGTAGCACCCAGGGCTTTTGCTTTTTCGATCTTCTCGTCCGAGCCGGAGGTTACCCATACTTCGGCGCCGGCCGCCACGGCAAACTGCACCGCAAATAACGCCACGCCACCGCCGGCACCGGTTACCAGCACACGCTCACCTGCCAGTAATGCACACTTGGTAAACATGGCGCGGTAAGCTGTAACGCCGGCCAGTGGCAGCGCAGCAGCCTCCTCAAAGCTCAGGTGTTCCGGTTTTTCGTGCAGGTTGGTGGCGCGTACTTTCACATATTCGGCAAACGTACCGTCCTGCGGCATGCCCAGCACCTTGTAATCCTTGCTGTGTGCTTCCGGGTTATCGCCCCAGTCCGTCGACGGGTCAATCACCACTTCCTTGCCCAGCCAGCTTTTATCTACGCCCTCTCCTACTTCGGTTACCACACCGGCCCCATCCGAGCCAAGTATAGCAGGGTAGTCTTTGGTGAAGTAACGGCCATACTGTATCCACACATCGCGGTGGTTGAGCGCAGCGGCTTTCACCTGTACCACGGCTTCACCAGGTCCGGCTGTTGGCTGCTCTTTTTCGATCAGCGTAAAAGGCGCGTTGATGGCCTCCAGGTATATTGCTTTCATACGTCTGCTTATTTATAGTTAAAAGGCTATACATACAAAGTTATCATTTCTGCCGAAAGAGGAAAGTACAGGCAGCGTTGGCATTTATACTTGCAGCCGTTAACTTGCAGTACCTATACCTGCACCACCATGAGTATAAAGTACAACATACGCGAAGCCGGCTTTGCCGATGTGCCCACCATTAAAGCACTGGCAGAAGCTATCTGGGAGCCGACCTACAGCAGTATACTTTCTAAAGATCAGATCGATTACATGTTCAGCGTGATTTATACCGAGGAAGCGCTGCGCCAGCAGATGGCAGAGGGACAAACGTTTCTGCTGCTTTACCTGCAGGAGGAGCCCATTGGCTTTGCCGCTTTCTCGGTGAAAGATCCGGAGGAAAAAGTATACAAACTGAACAAAATTTATCTGCTGCCCTCCTGCCAGGGCAAAGGCCTGGGCAAAATTTTACTCGATGCCGTGGAGCAGGAAGTTGCCAACCGGGGCGCCCGCCTGCTGGACCTGAACGTGAACCGCCACAACAAAGCAAAGCAGTTTTACGAGCGCTGCGGCTACAGCGTGCACCAGGAAGAGAACATTGCCATCGGCCCGTACTGGATGAACGATTACATCATGCGCAAGCAACTATAAACAAAAAGGGCAGCCCTGGAGCTGCCCTTTTTTATTTACCTTAAACTAATCAACGGTTAGTT
Source organism: Pontibacter ruber (assembly GCF_023630205.1). GTDB lineage: Bacteria > Bacteroidota > Bacteroidia > Cytophagales > Hymenobacteraceae > Pontibacter > Pontibacter ruber. The sequence continues at coordinate 292,813 of NZ_JALPRR010000001.1, forward strand.
ATGTGCGATCGGATCCGGGGTGCTGTCTTTATCGCCAGTCACGTATCCGTCGGTGTTAGGTCTTCCGCCTGTCAGCAGCAGCACGCCTGCTACGTGCGGAGATGCCATGGACGTACCGCTGATGGTGTTGTAAGCGCCACCTTTCCAGGCAGATTTTATACTTACGCCTGGAGCGCAGAAATCTACCGGCGGGTTGCCATAGTTAGAGAAAGACGCAAATCGGTTGTTGGCGTCCATGGCCGAAACCGTGAAGATGTTGTTGTGGTTGGCACGTGCCGGTGAGGAGTCTTTCGCATGCACGCCATCGTTACCGGCAGCCAGCGCAAAGTAGATACCTTTGCCTGCAGCAGCAATTACGGCATCATCCAGGGCCTGAGAAACCGGCCCGCCCAAGCTCATGTTGGCAACATCGCCGGCTTTGCCATTGGCAGCCACATAATCTACCCCCGCAATTACGCCGGAATAAGAGCCGCTACCACGCGAGTCGAGTACCTTCACGGCTACTACTGTGGCGTCGTAGGCAACGCCAATTACACCGGTGGAGTTGTTTTTGGCGGCAATGGTACCTGCTACGTGCGAGCCATGGCCGTTACCATCGTCTGGCGTATTATCGCGACCGGATGTGAACACCGTCATGCTGCGCGATGCATCTACGTTCAGGTCCGGGTGGTCCAGGTCGATGCCCGTATCAATTACCCAGGCTGTTTTACCGGCTCCGCTGGCATACCCAACGCGCGAAATACCATAAGGCACTTCCTGGCCTGTCGTACCACCACCGCCTGATCCCGGCTTGGCCAGCGTTACGATCCTATCCGGTTCGATGTAGGCAATGCGGGAGTCGCGGCGCAGCACTTCTACTTCCTCAGGAGTTAGTGTGGCAGCCATACCTACTATTGCTTTTCCGTACGCCTGCTCCACTTTAGCTTCAGCAATGCCGTTCGCTTTCAGGATGTCCTGGCCGATCTGGCGCGCCATGCCGACACGCTCCGAATACGTGGCCGTACCATCCAGGCGCTGGTTACCATCTTGCTTAAATACAACAATGTACTTGCCATTGATAATGGCTCCATTCTCAGACATCGCCTGAACCGAATCAGTTGGGCTTAGGGCTTCTTCTGTGTCGCTGTCGCAGGCAGTGAAGGTGCAGGCAGCGGTGGTGAGGGCTGCTCCGAACAAAACAGAACGAAGTACGCTCTTTACAGGTAAGGTGTGTTTCATAATGGTTTTAGTTGTTTAAGGAAAGTGATTAACAGGAACAATTAGTGACGTCAGTTCTAATATATTGATTATGTATTACATATCCAAAATATTAGTATATTTAAGCATTGAAATACTTTAAAAGCGAAATCCAGCACTGTCGTAAACACCCTGTGTTAGGACATTGATCAGCAACCTTGTTACAGTAGAGAGCAAAACCCGGAACAGGCAACACCTGACCGTGAGTTTTAATGGAATAAGTATATCACGTGATGGTTCAGGAGTATACGGGGAGATAGGTATTTGGTCGCTCTCAAAAAGACACTAATTAGAAAAATACAAAACCATCAACTATACTGATTCTAATAATAAATAGAACATTAATAAAAGCAATACGTTTTTACTATATAATAATTAAACCTAACCCTTATAGCTTATGAAAAATCAGTTTCTGCTATTTTCTTCAAAACTTATAATGGCTCTGACTGTCTGCGTGTTACTACTTGCCTCCTGCAACAAGTCTGGCGATGAACAGGCAACGGACGCCGAGGCAGCAAAAGAGGAGCCAACATTGGAGCCGCTTACATCAGAAAACGCAGTAGAAGTACTTACAGCCTACGGCAAAGAGCACCCCGACAGCATAGCCGTGATCAGCACCCGGCATGGCGATATCAAAGTACGCCTGTACAAAGACACACCGCTGCACCGTGCCAACTTTGTGCGGCTGGCCAAAGCCGGTTTTTACGATCAGGGCGAGTTTTACCGTGTTGTAAAGGGCTTTGCCATACAGGGCGGCGATTCGGATAACCGCACCATGAAGCAGGGTGGCTATAAAATTCCGCAGGAGTTCAACCCAAAGCATTACCACAAGCGAGGTGCCCTGGCCATGGCGCGCTACGGCGACGAGCGCAATCCTGAAAAGGAATCTTCTTCACACAACTTTTACATCGTGCAGGGCGAAGTTATCTCTCCGGAAGAGCTAAAAGCCTATGAAGCGCAGAACAAGATGAAGTATACACCGGAGCAGATCAAGACGTATACTACCGTAGGCGGCGAGCCCAGCCTGGACCAGCAGTACACTGTTTTTGGTGAAGTAATTGAAGGTATGGATGTGGTAAATAAGATCGCTGAAGAGCCTGTGGACGCTGCCCAGAACTGGCCAAAAAATATCGTACAGCACAAGATAAAAATCACCAACCAATAAGCTATACGTTGCTTTAAAATAGAAAAGGCGCTGCTTTATGCAGCGCCTTTTCTATTTTGGATGATGCTATACTTACCAGATCTTAATGCGGCTGTTATCAGCACGGTGCATTTCGTCGCCTGGCTGGCAGCCAAACGCTTCGTAGAACTGCGGCATATTAGATACAGGGCCGTTGGTGCGGAACTTGCCCGGCGAGTGCGGGTCTGTGAGTATCTGCTGGTTCTGGGCTTCGTCGCGCATGTTTACGCGCCAGATCTGGGCCCAGGCCAGGAAGAAACGCTGCTCCGGAGTAAAGCCCGCGATCTTACCGGGGTTGTTCTTCTGAAGGGCTTTCTGCAAAGCAGTAAAAGCGATGTTCAATCCGCCAATGTCAGCGATGTTCTCACCTAGTGTCAGGCGGCCGTTTACATGCAGGTTATCGAGCACGGTGTACTGATCGTATTGCGAGGCAACGGCAGTAGCACGCTCCGTAAACTTTGACAGGTCCTCTTTGGTCCACCAGTCTTTCAGGTTTCCTTCAAAATCATACTGCGCGCCCTGGTCATCAAAACCGTGGGTTAACTCGTGGCCGATCACAGCACCCATGCCGCCGTAGTTCACCGCATCGTCAGCCTCTGGATCGAAGAAAGGCGGCTGCAGGATACCGGCCGGGAACACAATTTCGTTCATGGTAGGATTGTAGTAGGCATTTACGGTTGGCGGCGACATAAACCACTCGGTGCGGTCTACCGGTTTTCCCAGTTTGCTGATGTTATCCTGGAACTCGTACTCGCTGGCACGCATTACGTTGGCAGCATACGAATCACGGCTGATCTCAAGGCCTTTGTAGTCTTTCCATTTATCCGGATAGCCGATCTTTACGGCAAAAGCGTTAAGTTTTTCCAGGGCTCGTTTCTTGGTATCCCCGCTCATCCAGTCCAGTTTGTTTACGTGCTCTTTAAAGGCCACCTGCAGGTTATTTACCATCTCCAGCGCCTTCTGCTTTGCCTCCGGCGAGAAGGTTTTCTGCACATAAAGCTGGCCTAAGGCTTCGCCCATACCTTGGTCGGTAGCGCGCAGCACTCGCTTCCAGCGCGGCTGCATTTCTTTGGCTCCGCTCAGCACCTTGCCATAAAAGTTGAAGTTCTCTTCTACAAACTCCTGGCTCAGATACGGTGCCGTAGTTCGTGCCAGGTGCCACTGGGCATAGGCTTTCCAGTCAGCCAGCGGCACAGTCTTCATCATAGCATTCAGTTCTTTAAAGAAAGCAGGCTGACCTACTATAAGCTCTTTGGAAGCTTCCGCTCCGACGCCGCTCAGCAACTGTTTTACCTTCAGGTTAGGGTTCTGACTGGCAAAAGCCTGAACCGTCATTTTGTTGTAGTTGGCCTGCGGGTCGCGAAGCTCTACGCGTGTTTTAGAAGCTTTAGCCAAGCGTGTTTCCAGGCGCATTACCGTCTGTGCCTTTTTCTGCGCCGTGGTGGTGTTGTCTCCCAGCAACTGGAACATGTTTTGCAGATGCTTCAGGTACTCGGCCCGGATGTTTTTGGAGCGCTCGTCTTCTTTCAGGTAATAATCGCGGTCGGGTAGCCCGAGCCCTCCCTGTGTGGCCTGTAACATGTACTGAGTGCTCACCTTGTCATCCTGCCCCACATACATCGTAAAGAAACCGCCTATGCCTTTGGTCTTGAAATCAGCGATGGTTTTCACCAGCCCGTCTGCTGTTTTGATGGCAGCCACTTTGTCGAGTTCGGACTTGATGGGCGAAATGCCCGCTTTGTTTACAGCGACAGAGTCCATGCCGGCGGCATAAAAATCGCCTACTAATTGCGCTGGTGTTCCTTTGGCTGCATTGGTGCTGGAGGCAGCTTCTGCCAGCAGTTGCCGCAGCACTGCGTTGTTGCGCTCGGCCAGTTCATTAAAAGATCCCCAGCGGCTTTCGGAGGCAGGTATGGGATTGTTCTTAACCCATCCGCCATTCGCATACTGGTAGAAATCGGTACAGGGGTCTACTGTGGTGTCCATGTTGGCCAGCTCAAGGCCACGACCCATGTTCTTCATTTCTACTTTTTCGGTAGTGGGTGCAGTAGTAGTGATTTCGGCTGTAGGGGCAGTAGTGGTAGTAGAAGCACCACATCCGGTCAGCGCCAGGCCGACCAGCACTGCCGGATAGCCAAGCAGCTGTTTTTTATCTATCATTGTTCTAGAAGTTTGATTGCCTGTATAATACCTCATACATACTATACTTACCGCTATAGGTTGCTTGCCTGAGCCCTCCAGCGAGCAGGGTCATTCTACTAAATTAGCGTTCATAGCGCGAGCGTCCTCGCTCATGTCGTACTATATATGGGCCTCTGCCCCAGTCGGAGTACAAATCCGACAGCATAAAAAATCACTGATCGCAGATCCGCCCCAGCAAATAGTAGAATGAAACGACTTGGCCCCAGGGAGGGAATCTGCTTATAAGTTTGAACGGGCATTGGTATAACTGTTACCACTGAGCCGAGGGATAAAAAAACGCCCCGGCTAAAGTATAGCCGGGGCGTTTTATAAAAGATCAGGTTTATACTTACTGCACCTGACGGTTCTTCACGTAAGTGTTCAGCCAGGTATCCATTTCCCACAGCATGTGCAGGATGGATTCTTTGCCGGTATAACCGTGGCTTTCGTGCGGCAGGAACACCAGGCGCGTGGTAGCACCGTGGCCTTTCAGGGCATTGTAGAAACGCTCGCTCTGGATCGGAAAAGTACCGGAGTTGTTATCGGCCTCTCCGTGGATCAGCAGGATCGGAGTTTTTACTTTGTGCGCGTAAGAGAACGGCGACATCTTGAAGTATACTTCCGGCGCCTCCCAGTAAGAGCGCTCTTCCTGCTGGAAACCAAATGGCGTCAGCGTACGGTTGTAGGCACCGCTGCGGGCAATGCCGGCAGCAAACAGATCCGAGTGCGCCAGCAGGTTTGCCGTCATAAACGCACCGTACGAGTGACCGCCTACTGCAATACGCTTCGGATCCACTACGCCCATACCTACCACTTTGTCGATAGCAGCTTTGGCGCTGGCTACCAGCTGCTCTACATAGGTATCGTTTGGCTGCGCGTCGCCTTCTCCTACAATCGGCATATCGGTTCTATCGAGTACGGCGTAGCCTTGTGTTACCCAGAACAGCGGCGAACCGGAGCTGATGCGTGTAAATTCGTAAGGCGAGCTTTTTACCTGCCCGGCAGTAGCTGCATTCTTAAACTCACGTGGGTACGCCCACATCAGCATTGGCAGTGGCTTGTCGCCTTTCTTGTAATCCTTTGGCAAGTATAAAACAGCATTCAGTTTCACGCCATCGTTACGCTCGTACTGCAGCAGTTCTTTCTGCACGCCTTCCAGCTGAGGCGTAGGGTGCGGGAAAGTGGTTACCTGTGTCAGTTGCTTTTTGCCCAGGTCACGCACGAAGTAGTTTGGAGCATCTTTCTCAGACTCTCTTCTCGTGATGATCTGTTTTTTGCTCAGGTCGATGATGTCCACAGGGCGCTCGTAGTATGGCGCTTCGGAACGGAACAGGATGTTGGCCTTCTTCGACTTGAGGTTGAATTCGCTCAGGAACGGACGGTTACCCTGCGGCGATCCGCCTTCCGATATCATGTAGATGTTCTGGCCTTTCTTGTCTGTTAACAGCACGCTGCGGCCATACTTATTCTTGGTGAACACAGGCGTGCCCGGATCGTTGTAGCCATCTTCGTACGAGCGCTCGATCAGCACCGTCGCTTTGGCTGGTTTAGATGGGTCAACCATGCTTACACGCTCCATGCGGGTTTTCCACCAGCGCTCGTTTACCAGCGCCAGGTCATCGCCCCACTGCACACCTCTGTAGCGATATTTGGTAGAAGCCAGTTGAGCTGGTTTACCGGAGAAAGGTGCTCCCAGGGTATAAACAATGTCGCGTACGGCTACTTCCTTGTTCGCATCGCCACCATCCTGTGCTTCCGCCCAGTACAGCGTAGCAGGCTTATCAGGGCGCCAGCTGTAATCTCGCGGGCCTTTGGCTACGGCATCAAAGGCGATCGGAATATCTTCAGCTAAAGGCAGCTGCGCCAGTTGCTTTACTACTTTGCCATCGCGGCTCCATACTTCCACGTTGTACGGGAAGTAATAAGACGGCACCAGGTATGAATAGGGTTTCTGAATGGTCTCCACCAGCAGGTACTGCCCGTCCGGCGATACTTCCACACTCTTCACGATACCCGGCTTGCCCACATTCTCCTGCTTGCCATCTACTGCTACCAGCTTCAGCTGGGTCTGCATAAAGTAATCGAACAGCTGCTCGTCGTAGCGGTTTTTGAGCAGGTCCTGGTAGGTACGGGATGGCTTTACTTTGCCAATGTTCTGCTGAATGGTCGGGCCAGCGGGAGCCAGTGCAGGTTTCGGCATGTCGCCGCGGTTCTCATCCACAAACTTTACCACCAGTGTTTTGCTGTCGGAGGTCCAGGAAAACGGGCTGCCGTTGTAGGCATCGTTTACTTTGGCTTCGGTTAGCTTTTTGGCTTGCTTGCTGCTGATATCGGCAATCCACAGTTCGATGCCGTTGGCTACGGTGTTGGTGAAGGCGATATACTTCTCATCCGGCGACCAGGTAATGTACGACAGGCGGGCATTCTGGGGCAGGCCCTTTAGCTGCGTCTCCTCTCCTCCTTTTACCTGCTTCAGTTTGATGTTGCTTACAAAAGAAGCGCGGCTTTGCCCGTTGGTAGCCGGGTTGATGCGCAGGCCTGCCAAACGGCTTTCCGGCTGCGCCAGCTCTTCTATACTTGGGTAGCCCGGTCGCTCGAGCAGCAACATCAGGTCGCCTTTGGAATTTATACTTACCGATGGCGTGGCAGGCGCATCGATGATGTCGGCAATGGCTTGCGGTGGGCGCTGGTACGAGAGGTTTAGGTCCTGGCCACCCTGCGCAAAGGCAGCAGGCGCCGGAGAGCCTCCCAACAGCAGCAAGCCCAGTAAAGCGACAGCCAATCGCTTCTGTGGTTTGGTTTTCGTCAGGTTCATGTTCGGTAAAGAGTTAGTTTGATGGTTTTAAGTGAGAATCTAGACTAAATATAAAGGCAATGGTTTAAAGTACAGGCGGCAGAGTTATATAAATTATCAAACAGGAGCCACCTATTGTATTTATACTTTCCTATATAGGATTTAAGAACTTTTATACTTATACTTAGGTGAGCTTAGCCGCTGCAACTGCTCGAATGTATAGGCAAGCTTTCTCTCACCACCACAGCACCTACAGACCATGCAAAAAAGCATCTACGCATTGGCAGTTATCAGCACGCTGATTGCCTTCACATTCTCTACTCAAACTGCCTCAGCGCAGCAGCAGGCATATCTTCCGAAACTGGAAGTACAGGAGAAAAAGACGTATGTGGTAGGCCCGGAAAACATACTGAGGGTAGATACACTTGTGATGCACGACAAGGCAACCATAAAATTTTCACCAGGAAGAGACGGCATACTGGAGGCCAAAGTAGCTATTATTGGCAGCAATTGTGTGATTATCTCCAGAGGGGCCAATGGTATAAATGGAAAAGACCTAAACCCCGGAGGCGACGGGGAGCACGGGGGTAACTTAGACCTTGCCATCCACTTTGACAGCCTTGGCAAGCTAACGATAGACACGAGGGGAGGAAATGGCGGCGCGGGGGCAAATGGCCGAAATGGCAAACCCGGCACCCAAGACAAAACAGAAACGAGAACTGTTACTGACTCCAGTGGGAAGAAACAAACTATAACTGTAACGGTACCCGGGCAAGCTGGCACCAATGGCACCGATGCCACTGACGGCGGTAACAGCGGCAACGGAGGAAACGTGCGGCTTATGTACAGCGCAAATAATTTTATACCTATTTTCAACCAGGACAAAAGGAAGACCAACAGTATCATCATTCTGAATACAGCCGGCAGAAGAGGAGCTACAGGCAAGCCCGGTAAAGGAGGCTACCGAAGTGTGAACGGAGTTGTTCTGTATTCTGAAACGACAAAAAGCCAGAATGGCCAGGTAGAGCTTATCAATGCCAAACCAGCTGTAAATTAACGGTACCTCTCCTGATTTATACTTTAAGTAAAAGCAACCTCCCAGGGAAAATTTTCACCTTCACTATGACCTAAATCCCTATGAAAAAGAAGCCGATACTACGCTCCGCGTTCCTGCTGCTTTCAATTTTGTTCGGCAGCCGTACTTATGGCCAGGTACAACCGCTCCCGCGGCTTGAGCTACAAGCAGGAGAAGTATACCAGGTCGGCCCCAAAAATACTCTGGTAGTAGATACGCTTATTCTTCACGATAAAGCCACTATCCGCTTTGCTCCAGGTACAACAGGAATGCTTGGCGTGAAAGTAGCCTATGTAGGCAACAACTGCACGATCACATCTAAAGGTGCTGATGGTGCACACGGGAACCGCGAAGCCGCTGGTGCAGACGGCGAAAATGGCGGCAACCTGGACATTGACATTCATTTTGAGGCATTGGGCAGTCTCGTGATTGACACGCGCGGCGGAAGCGGCGGGAAAGGCTACACAGGCAAACCCGGATCTAAACCCAGAACCTATACGACGTCACATCAAGTAACTGACTCCAGCGGCAAAACCTACACTGTACATAAAACGGATCAGGTAAGCACCGGCACCAATGGGGAGGCCGGCACGCCTGGCGGCGCGGGTGGCGATGGCGGCAACCTTACCCTGAGTTATATTATAGCACCGACGACTTTGTGCTGAATTTTAATCACACGCCACGTCCCGGTCTGAAAAGAGAAGCACGTTCTGTCCAGATCCTGAGCGGGGCAGGCAAAACAGGAAAAATGGGTAGAGACGGCAACTCTTACATCGGTTCCAAAGAAATGGGAACCACTGTTATCGCGGGTAAACCTGCCACGGTAACGTACCCGAAGCGGCAGGACGGCCAGATCAAACTAGTAATCGGGCAAGCCAGCTTAGACTAATTTATACTCTAAAGTATAGCTAAGTATGTATACCATGATTAAACCTTACCCTCAATAAACAATCCAAGGCAAAAGCTTTTACCTAACCACAAACTAATCCTCTATGACCAGAAAACCAGTACTCTTACTAGCGTTCCTGCTGCAATTTGCCGTTGCGGCACAGGCCCAGCAAGAGCCTTTAGACCAGCAGATGGTGGAACGCATCAAGCAGGAAGGCCTGCAGAACTCCAAAGTAATGGAAACGGCCTTTTACCTGACCGACGTGAACGGTTCCCGCCTCTCCGGCTCCAGCGGCCTGAAGCGTGCCAACGAATGGACCAAAAACAAACTGGAAGCCTGGGGCCTGAAAAATGCCCGCGTAGAAGAATGGGGCGAGTTCGGTAAAGGCTGGGAGTATGAAAAGTCCTACATCGCCATGACCGCTCCTTACTACCAGCAGATCATTGCAACACCGAAAGCATGGACGCCGGGCACCAATGGTCTTGTAAAAGCGCAGGCGGTGCTGGTGAACGTGGAGAAGGAAGAGGACCTGGCCAAGTATAAAGGTCAGCTGCAGGGCAAGATCGTGCTGACGCCACTATCGCGTGAAGCAAAAACTACTTTCGAAGCCGATGCCCGCCGTCACTCCGAAGAGGATTTGACAAAAATGGCTGCACCAGCCGAGCAGAACGCTAACGGAGGCCAGAACAGAAGATCAGAAGAATGGCGTGCCATGATGGCGCTTCGTGCCAAAGTAGCGGAAATGGTGAAAGCCGAAGGAGCCGTAGCCATACTTAACTCCAGTGGCCGCGGCGGCATGCACGGCACGCACTTTACCAGCAACGGTGCCCCTTACGCCAAAGATGCCAAGCCTGGTTTGCCGGAACTGGAAATGGGCTTGGAAGACTACGGCCGCATTGTGCGCCTGCTGCAGGCCGGCCAGAAAGTGGAACTGGAAATGGAAACAAAAACCAGATTCCTAGAAGACGACCTGAAAGGCTACAACGTGATTGCTGAGATACCAGGCACCGACCGCAAACTGAAGAACGAAATAGTGATGGTAGGTGCTCACATCGATTCCTGGCACGGCTCTACCGGCGCCACCGACAACGCTGCCGGTGTAGCCGTAATGATGGAAGCCATGCGCATACTTCAGGAACTAGGCGTGAAGCCGAAGCGCACCATCCGCATTGGCCTGTGGGGATCAGAGGAGCAGGGTCTGCACGGCTCCAGAGGCTATGTGAAGAAGAACCTCGGCGACCCGGCTACCATGAAGCTGACAAAAGACCACGAGAAATTCTCTGCTTACTATAACCTGGACAACGGCACCGGCCGCATCAGAGGTATCTACGCACAGGGCAACGAAGCCGCAGCACCGATCTTCGAAGCCTGGCTCGCTCCGTTCCACGATATGGATGCCAAAACCGTAACCCTGCGCAACACCGGCGGTACCGACCACTTGTCTTTTGACGCACTAGGTCTGCCAGGCTTCCAGTTCATCCAGGACCCGATCGACTACGGCACGCGTACGCACCACACCAACCAGGACAGCTACGACCGCCTGCAGGCCGACGACCTGAAGCAGGCTTCCGTGATCGTGGCAACGTTTGTGTACCACACCGCTATGCGCGACAAGAAAATGCCGCGCAAGGAATTGCCAAAAGCAAAACCGGCAGCGCTATAGTATAAGAACCCCATCCTGTTTACACTTCAAAGCCCGCTTAGCACCAGCCAAGCGGGCTTTGTATTTTGCACCTGGAAAGTACACAGCCCTCTGCTATACTGCCTACTTGAAACTATTTGACAGCTTTTCCACTTAAAGGAACAGCAACGGAGAGAATAACTACATGAGCAAAACCTTTAAAGCACCCGATAAGGTCATCTATGTATGCACGGGTAGCAAGTGCAAAAAGAAAGGCGGCAAAGATATTGGCAAGCTTTTCAGAACAATGATCAAGGAAATGGGCCTAAAGGGGCAGGTAGAAGTCGTAAAAACCGAATGCACCGACCGCTGCGATTTTGCCCCTGTCATGAGCTTTCAGCCGGACAATGCCTGGCTACACGAGGTGACCGAACAACAGGCGCAGCAGGCCTTCCGGGAGCACATCCTCAAAACAGATAAAAAAGAAAAGCCTTTGGAATAACTCCAAAGGCTTTTCTTTCATACTTTATACTTATACTTAATCTTCGTACGTGTTTTCATACGTGATCTTCGGAACGCGCTTGTCTATTTCATACAGGCCGGTTCCTTCTTCCCCGATCACTTCAAACAGTTCCAGGGCACGGCGGGCTATGTATTCTTCCTCGATCTGCTCTTTCAGAAACCACTGCAGGAAAGAGAACGTCACATAATCTTTTACCTTCTGGCAGCGGTCGGCCATGCGGTTAAATGACTGCGTTACTGCAATTTCCTGCATCAATGCCTGCTCAAACACGGCTCTGAATGATTCAAACTCGACAGGCGTATTGATCACATCCGGCGAAATGGCTCTGCCGCCCATGTCCGAAACATACTTGAACAGGCGCAGCATGTGCTCACGCTCTTCATCCGACTGCTTTTTAAAGTACCCGGCACTGAAATCGAAACCATTGCGGTCGCACCACGCAGACATGGCCAAATACATTGCCGAAGATTCTGCTTCCATCTTGATCTGGTCGTTCAGCACTTTTTCTATCTCTTCTGTAAGAGAGGTTCGTAGCCTAAGTAAATCCTTCATAAAGTATAGGGTGTTTTAGTCGGTTAATTAATGGCTCAGAAACAGAGCTCCTTTTCTTGTTACCCTTAATTTAAGGAATAGGTTTTACGATAGCGAACCAGTTTTAAAATATGGAAAAAGTCTAAATAAAAAATGCACAGCTGGTGGCTGTGCATAGACTATCTGTGTGCTTTACCTGCTGTTACGCCAGCTCAGCGTTCAGGCACTCGTGCAGCATGCTGTTGAGCTCCAGCACAAACCGGGCTCCCGCCAGCAGCTCTTTAAAAGCATGTAATTCCGGCATTGTTAGCACGTATACTTTGTCGGTTCCTAAAACCGAGATGATCTCTACATCAGAAGAGCGGTCGGTGCTGGTTACCATGGCCTGCAGGTCTATTTTGTCGATAGCATGTTTCAGGCGCAAAAACGTATCTATCTTAAGTACTGAAAGAGTGCCAGCAAAATCTACCATCAGGCGGTTTTTACGGTCGCACTGGTATACTGCGCCGGCAGGAGTAATATAAATTTCGCGTAATTCGGTTGCTGCTTGCATCTTCTCTTCTATCTTCGCTGAGGCTGCTTCTAAAGTATGCTACAAAAGTAAGGCTTGTTTAGAATCAGTCCAAATAAAATTAGATGATATTATCACCTTCAAAGCATGAGCACTTATGGAAAGTATAGATAAAGTAAACCTCGCTGCTAAATTTGATCAGATACCCGACCACTGGAACCCGCGCATAGCCGGCGAACTGAATGGGCAACAAGTTAAACTAGCTAAGTTCAAAGGTCCTTTTGAGTGGCACCACCACGAGCACGAAGACGAGTTCTTCCTGGTGGTAAAAGGCAGCTTCGATATGGAGTTCCGCGACAAAACTGTTACACTGCACCCAGGCGAGTTCCTGATCGTGCCCCGTGGCGTAGAGCACCGGCCGGTAGCCAACGAGGAAGCGGAGGTGCTGTTGTTCGAACCGGCCTCCACTGTAAACACCGGCAACCTGGCGCCAAACGAGCGGACCAGAACGAATCTGGAGCGGCTGTAGGAGGTTTTATCTTTCCTTCCCTCCTAAAAAAGAGAGCAGTGCTGTGCTTTACTATTTCTGGCGCGAATCTCCAGATTCGTGACTAAGTAGTAACGTTGAGTCTGTGACTCAACTGGCCCGAAGGGACAGGAAATGGCAGAGCATTAGCGCCGTGGCGAGAGATTTTGATCGTGCTAAAGTATAAACACACCCCTACCCCTCTCAAGAGGGGAATCTCTGCTTTTGCTATACTTAAAGTATGAGTTTCATAGCTGCAGGTATAGCACGGACAGGTCGCAACCTGTCCCTACAAATGGGTTCCTGTTGCATGGTCGTCAGCTAAGCAGTGTCAGTAGCAGTTTCTCTGTTGAGCCGCCTTGTAGGTTTCCGGTGCCTGATAAGGCATTGCGACCGAAGGGTAGCAAAGGAAAGATACACAGCGGCGATGCAGAGAAACGGGGCCCCGCGGCCGCGAGCGCGCCAAAGCTAACTGTGAAAGTATAGATGAGTAAGACTGAGGAACAGAAGTAACTACGATAGCAATAGGCTTGCCAGCTGCAAGTATAAACTTCAGCTATAAAACTGATTCAGATTTCTCGCGCTGCTCGAAATAACAACCTTACCGGATCTTTGCTTTCAACAGCACCGTTTTCAGATTTAACCTTACCAGGTCCCCCATGCATTTGCATTTCAGGAACTCGTCAGAGTTATGATGTTTAGCCAGCTCCGCTTTTAGTTGGTTAACTTTCTCGGGCGTAGAGATGGTGTCTTTCCGCATGCAGTCGATGAGGTCTTTGAGGCGGTAGCGGGCCGTGCGCAGACGCCTGAAGATGAGCGTGCGCTCCTCATTCTGGTACTGCCTCACGGTTTCAGGCTTCAGCAGCTTCAGCACCAGCTCCACAATCAGGTTGTTGTCTTTGAAGAACTGGGGCAGGTACATGCTCTTTTTCCCTTCGTACGACTGTTGGTCGAAGTCAATGGGGCGCACCCGGTACTGCTCGTCCTCAAAATCCGGGGTAATGTCTACTACATAGTTGTAAGAGCGCATATCGCCGAGCAGGCGCACAAAGCAGCGCTCGTTAAACTTTACAAACTCTTTGGCAATTCGCACCTTGTTGGAGCCGGGCCGGTTCAGAAACTCCTTGATAAAGATATCGCCCGGAATGCCGGCAATGTGCTCTTCAATAAGCGTGTCGCCGTCTACCAGGTAGTTGATACGGTTCGGCGACAGAATATACTCCAGCTCCAGCCCATAGATACGTGAGGCATCGGCCCGCTTCACATAAAAGTAGTCGTAGTTGTCGTTGAGCTGGTTCATGATCTGCACCCGGAAGGGGTTGGAATTGCCGAAGGTGCAGTAATCTACCCGCGACACGTACAGGTGCTCCATCACCGACATATCGCCGTCCGTTTTGAGCAGGGCGTAGATCTGGGTCAGGCCGCGGTTTAGTTCCGCCTGCGACTGCTGGTCAAACATCACAGTTTCCCAAAGCGTGTCGTGCCCTTTTTTGTCGTAGTAGGGGAAGGAGTCGGTGTAGTGCACCAGGTCTTCGTAGAGCACCGGCAGCTTGGTTTCTCGGTCGTAGGCGTGCAGGTATTTGCGGAGGCAGGTAGCAATAGAGTAAAATTGCTTCTTCTTGGAGATTTCCACTTTAATTAATTACGAATTAATAATGACGAATTACAAATGGGAAGCCGGGCAGGAAACTATACTTCGATCTGGCGGCTATAGTTCTTTGTTTCCTTTTGCAAAATATAAGCATTGTTGCGAACTCCCATCTATATAACCACCATTCGTAATTCTTAATTCGGAATTCATAATTCTCGAAACTACGTTTCGAGCAGGTTGTTCTGGCCCAGCACCTGCAACACATCGTTTTTATAGAAGCGGCCAATCGGAATCTCGGTTTTTCCAATGTCGACGGCGGTGGCAGAGAACGCCTGTATCTTATCGAGTGAAACGATAAAAGAGCGATGTATGCGCAGGAATTTGCCGGCGGGGAGCTTCTCTTCCAGAAAGGAGATCTTCTGATACGAGATGATCTCTTTTGTTTCCGTCTTCACCCGGATATAGTCTTTCAGGCTCTCGATGTAGAGGATGTCGGCCAGCATGACCTTCACCATTTTCTTGTCGGCTTTCAGGTAAATGAAGGCATCTTTAAAGCTGGTACCTGCGGGTTCTATGGCAAGTGGAGCGGCTAGAGCGACAGGCGCTGCTTTGGGTTCCGGCTGCTGTACTTTGGCCACGGCTTTCAGGAAGCGGTCGAAGGCAATGGGCTTGAGCAGGTAATCTACGGCATTCAGCTCGAAGCCTTCCACGGCATAGTCGCGGTAGGCGGTGGTGAAAATAACTTTGGGAGGATTCGGGATAGACTTCAGGAATTCAAGGCCACTGAGCTTGGGCATCTGGATATCTAGGAAGATCAGGTCGATCTGCTCGGTTTGCAGGCAGTTGTAGGCTTCCACGGCATTGTTGCAGCGGCACACCAACTCCAGGCTGTCCAGACGCTCGATAAAGGTCTCCAGCACATCCAGCGCCAGGGGCTCGTCATCCACGATCAGGCATCTTATTTTCATCTGTCTATTCGTTCAGTTTTATACTTCATCCTGCAGGTTCAGCTCCAGGCGCACCCCGTAACTGTCCGGCTCATCCTCTACTTCCAGCGTATAACGCCCTTCGTAGAGCAGCTCCAGGCGACGACGCACATTCTTCAGGCCAATACCGGAGGCCATGTCGCGGTTACTGCTGCTGGCTTTATCGTGGCACTTACAGTTTTCTACCAACACCACCAGCATGTCCTGCTGCACTTTTACATCTATCCTGATCCAGGCATTTTCGGTTTCGGTGCTTACGCCGTGCTTAAAGGCATTCTCCACGAAGGGCAACAGCATCATGGGCGCGATCTGCCTGCCAGCCATACTTCCGGATTCGGTATAAGAAATGTCCACGCGATTGCCGTAGCGGATGCGCTCCAGGGCAATGTAGTTCTGGATGTAGCTCAGCTCTTTTTCGAGGGGCACTTTGGCAGCAGCGGCATCGTAGAGCATGTAGTCCATCAGCCCCGACAGCTTCAGCACCACTTCCGGCGCCTTGTCCGATTTCTTGAGCGAGAGCGAGTACAGGCTGTTGAGTGTGTTGAAGAGGAAGTGCGGATGGATCTGGCCTTTGAGGAATTTAAGCTCGGCTTCCAGCTTGTCCTGCGCCAGGTTTTGCGCCGCCTGCTGGTGCCGGTACCAGTTCTTGAGCAGGTATACCACAGCCGAAATAGACACCAGGTAGCCCAGGTTCACGATGTTTTTGACAAAGCGGTAAAGCGTCAGGTTGTCTTCGGTGCAGGTGGTGGGGCAGATGAGCGGGTGTATGAGCACGGGCAGCAGCACAAACTGCATCAGCGTACCAATGGCCAGCATCATCAGCGACAGGTAGACGGCAAACTCCATGTAGCGCTTCTGCAGCAGGTATTGCGGCATCAGGAAGTACATGTTAAAGTATACCAGCGTCATTTTGAAGGGCAGCTCGATAAACTCAACCATAAAGGCGTTGTAGTAATCGTCGATGTAGCTGCCGTAGAGCAAACCGAAGAAGCACACGTACACAGCCCAGAAGAGCACGTGCAACAGCAATCGGTTTTTAGTAATTTCCCGGACATCAGGCAGGCTCCATGCTCTTACCTCCAGCACCTGAGCCTGATTCAGCTTAACTTCCATCTTGCAAAGGTACGATTTCTGTACTTTAACTGCTTCGGCTGCAGCAGCTTTTAGACAGTTGGCTATACTTAGGACGCAAGCAGCAATTTATACTTGCCCAATAACGTAAAGAATAAAAAGTATAGCCGACTGCCGGCATCGGTACGCTTCTGCTTTATACTTAAACCGGCCATATTACCTGCTGCTGCAGTTTTCGTTATTAATTGGTATGATAAATGTATAGTACAGCACCGATAGCTTGTATATATAGTATATGAAAGGTATTCTTCTGCTTTTGTTCTGTCTGATCGTATCCACAAGTGGTTTTTGCCATGTGAGCGACACCTTGATCTATAGCCCGCAACGGAAATTAAGCTGGCAGGATTTTAAAGGTACCCCTAACTTTTCTGACAGGTCGAAAGGTGCTCAGATCGCAGTAACCATCAACCTGCGGGTGAAGAAAGTGAATTTCTGGACGGGCAAGATAACCTACGATGCCTTTGCGATGGCATTCAGAAATGAGTTGTGGGTAAAAGATTCCTACAAAGACGCCTATACTTTGGCGCACGAACAGCTGCATTTTGACATAGCACACATCTATGCCGAGACCCTGGAACTAGAGCTTAACACCATGAAAGAACCCGAGGAGCAAAAGGCGAAGGCAGAGGAGATGTTGATCCAGGTAAACAAGGCTATGAACGATTACCAGGCATTTTACGACCGGGAAACACGCGGGGGGAACAATATCGCCAGGCAAAAGGAATGGGCTACGAAGATAAAGAAGGATCTTGAAGTTTTTAACTGATGCCTCAAAAAGGCGGGGTAAACCAGCTATCAGATTATCCTGCCTATAAAGCATCAAATATTAACTTTTTAACCCTCTAACTCCCCAACTCTCTAACTCACAACAGCTCCTTTGCCGGATCCCAGAACAGCTTTTCAAAATTCACTACCTGGTCGTTTTCTACCTTCACCCCCTCCTGCTCCAGCCGGTCGCGCATGGCGTTGGGCTCGTCGAAGTGCTGCTTGCCCGTGAGCATGCCTATGCGGTTCACGACCCGGTGCGCCGGTATCTGGGTCATTGGGTGTGAGGCAATAAGAGCCCAGCCTACCATGCGGGCAGATCCTTTCGAGCCTAAGTAGCTGGCAATGGCACCATAAGAGGTTACCCGCCCTTTCGGGATCAGTTTAACCACCTGGTACACATCCTCAAAAAAGTTCTTTTTGCCTTCACTCATAGTTTCAGTCTTTTCCTAAGTAACATTTTAACGCCACAAAGATGTTGTTTGTCTTGCAATAGTACCTGTTAGTAGAGAATCACATGTCCTGGTTTCAATATAACCTGATAACGTTATAACTTTAAACCCATGATGTTTACGCCTGCCTGTGCCTGATCGAAAAAGCTTTTACGGCCGCTTGCGGTGTAAAGGTGTCGGAGCACTACCTGCAGCTTAGAGCTGCAGGTCTTTCATGGAAAACAGGAGAAAAAATCAATAATCCGGAAGTTAGCAAGCAAACTTTACAATCATTTCCGTGTTGCCTTTCAGGCAGTTAAAAAATGATTTTTAAAATAAACCCCTGCCTTTACAACCTGAAATAAAATACAATTAAACCTTTACCAGGTGGCACAGTCAAATTAACCGACTTTGCCTGCCTTACCAGGCACAAAAAGAGCAGGTAAACTGCAACTTTTACGACTGAAAAGGGAACGAAGGCAAAAGGTAAAACATTGATTATTTCCGCACTCCAACTGTGGAGGTGCTGGTCAAGATAAAAGGTTTTACTTTAAATCCGGCTTACGATACACTACTACTCTAAAAACACAAAACACAAATGAAGATTAAATACATCGTCTACACCATACTTATACTCGGATTTGGTGCCTTGATAGCTTACCGCATAAAGCAGAACAAGAGCGAAGGAGCCGGCGGACCGGGTGGTAGGCCAGGAGGACCTGGTAAAGGCGGTGCAATGCCAGCCATGCGTGTAGATGGCGTAGTGGTGCAGCCACAAGCATTTTCCAACTCGCTTGCTGTTACCGGCTCTATCGAAGCAAACGAGCAGGTAGCCATTCGCGGACAGGTTTCCGGGTTGGTACGCTCTATTTCTTTTGAAGAGGGAAGCAAAGTAAGCAAAGGACAAGTATTGCTGAAGATCGATGATTCTGAACTGCGTGCCCAACTGGCACAGGCTCAGACCCGCCAGAGCCTTGCCGCTGAAAACGAGCGCCGTGCTGGCCTGCTCCTGAAAAAGGAGGCAATCAGCCAGGAAGAATACGATGTTGCCCGCGCCGAGCTTAAATCTGCCCAGGCACAAACACAACTGATACAGGCACAATTAGCCAAAACAACGATCCGGGCGCCGTTCTCAGGCCGCATTGGTTTGCGCTCTGTTTCGGAAGGCAGCTACCTTTCACCGGAAACAGTGGTAGCCAACCTGGTAAGCACGGATCCTGTTAAAATCACCTTCGCCGTGCCGGAAAAGTATGCCTCACAAGTTAAGAAAAAAACACAGCTGAGCTTTACGGTAGCCGGCTCTGACAAAAAATATACCGCCACCGTTTATGCTATAGAGCCGGGTATAGAAGCCAGCAGCCGTACGCTGCAATTGCGTGCCCGTGCCGCTAACCCGGGTGGTGAGCTGTTGCCAGGCTCATTTGCGAACATTGAGTTGCCGCTGGCTGTTATATCTGACGCCCTGCTTATACCGAGTGAAGCCATTATACCTGTACAAAACGGCAAGAAAGTATTTGTAGCCAAAGGCGGTAAAGCCAAAGAAACAATGGTAGAAACGACTACCCGTACCGAAAAGGATGTACTGATCACATCTGGCCTGCAGCCCGGCGATACGGTGCTGACTACAGGTATCATGACGTTGAAAGAAGGTAGCCCTGTTAAAGTAGCTGTTGGCAATAAAGCAGTTGGAAAGAATTAGTAGATAAAGCGCGAGAAGTATGAGTTTATCCACCACAAGTATAAAGCGTCCCGTTTTCACGATCGTTATAAACCTGATGCTGATCTTATTCGGCTTTATCGGGTATAGCTTTCTGGGGGTACGCGAGTATCCGTCCATCGACCCGGCCATTGTATCGGTTAGCACCAGCTACTCGGGTGCCAACGCCGATATCATTGAGTCGCAGATAACGGAGCCACTCGAGAAAGCCATCAACTCCATCGATGGTATCCGCAACATTTCCTCGTCGAGTAACCAGGGCCGGAGCAACATCAACATCGAGTTTAACCTCGACAAAGACCTGGAAGAGGCAGCCAACGACGTGCGCGACAAAGTATCGCAGGCGGTAAGAAACCTGCCGCAGGATATTGACGCGCCACCGGTAGTTGCCAAGGCCGACGCCGACTCGGAGCCGATCATTACCATGACGGTTCGCAGCGCCAGCCGCGACCAGCTGCAACTAAGCGATTACGCCGAAAACGTGATCTCGCAGCGTTTGCAGACCATTCCGGGTGTGAGTAGCGTGCAGATCTGGGGGCAGAAACGCTATGCCATGCGCCTCTGGCTCGACCCGGTGAAGCTTGCCTCCTATGGCCTGACTGTTGGCGACGTGCGTACCGCGCTTAACCGCGAAAACGTGGAGCTTCCATCCGGTAAGATCAGCGGCGAAAACACCGAGCTGGTCGTAAAAACACTGGGCAACCTGTCTACTGCCGAGCAATTCAACAACCTGATCGTAAAGTCAGACGGCAACAAGATCATTCGTTTCAGCGACCTGGGCACAGCAGAGCTTGGCCCTGAAAACCTGGAAACAAAAATGAGCGAATCAGGCCAGCCAATGGTAGGCCTTGCTATTATTCCGCAGCCGGGCACCAACTACCTCGATATCTCCGATGCCTTTTATGAGCAGTTCGAGAAACTGAAGAAAGACCTGCCACAAGACCTGCAACTGGATATTGTGATGGATAACACCATCTTTATCAAGCAGTCCGTTACAGAAGTTGCCGAAACCATTCTGATCGCGCTGGTGCTGGTTATACTTATCATTTACCTGTTCTTCCGCGACTGGAGCATTGCTTTCCGTCCGCTTATCGATATTCCGGTGTCGCTGATTGCCACTTTCTTTATCATGTATCTCTGCGGCTTCTCGGTGAACGTGCTTACGCTGCTGGCGATCGTGCTGGCAACCGGTCTGGTGGTAGACGACGGTATTGTGGTAACCGAGAACATCTTTAAGAAAGTGGAAGAAGGCATGTCGCCGATCCAGGCGGCTATCAAAGGTTCCAATGAGATCTTCCTGGCAGTAATTTCGATCTCCATTACGCTGGCTGCCGTGTTCTTACCTGTAATCTTCCTGGAGGGCTTCGTAGGCCGTTTGTTCCGTGAATTTGGTGTGGTGATCGGGGCCGCGGTACTCATATCGGCCTTTGTATCGCTTACGCTCACCCCAATGCTGAACGCTTACCTGATGAAAGGGGGCGGTCACAAGAAAACCAGGTTCTACAACTTCACGGAGCCATACTTCCAGCAAATGAATGCCAGCTACGCCAGCGCCCTGAGTGGTTTTATGAAGCGCAGATGGCTGAGTTTCCCGATCATTATGCTGTGCCTGGTGCTGATCGGCTTATTTTATACGATCCTTCAGAAAGAGACAGCCCCTTACGATGACAGAAGCATGCTGCGCGTGATGGTAAATGCGCCGGAAGGTTCTTCTTACGAGTACACCGACCGCTTTATGCAGGAGCTGACGCAGCTCGTAAACGATTCGGTACCTGAAAAAGCGGTAAACCTGGTGATTACGTCTCCTGGCTGGGGCGGTGCAGGCTCTGTGAACAACGGTATGATGCGGATTGCCCTGAAACAGCCGGGCGAACGCGAGCGCTCTCAAAAGGAAGTAGCCGACTACCTGACAAAGGTGACACGGAAATATTCTGAAGGCCGGATCATGGTAACGCAGCAGCCCACCATTTCTGTAAACCGCCGTGGCGGCCAACCGATTCAGTACATCATTCAGGCGCCAAACTTCCAGAAACTGGAGGAAAAAATACCGGCGTTTATGGAAGAAGCGAGCAATGACCCTACTTTCTCGAACGTAGACGTCAACCTGAAATTCAACAAGCCGGAGATCAACATCTCTATAGACCGCGAAAAGGCACAAAGCCTGGGTGTATCGGTTATTGACGTGGCGCAAACACTGCAGCTGTCGCTGAGCGGCCAGCGCTTTGGCTACTTCCTGATGAACGGCCGCCAGTACCAGGTGATGGGCCAGTTTGACCGTCCGGACCGTGACGATCCGCTTGACCTGACTTCGCTTTATGTGCGCAGCAAAGACGGCAAACTTGTGCAGCTGGATAACCTGGTAACCATGACCGAGCGCAGCAGCCCGCCGCAGCTTTACCACAACAACCGTTACATGTCGGCTACCATTTCGGCCGGTCTGTCACCGGGCATGAGTATTGGCGACGGCATCGAGGCCATGGACCGCATCAAGGAAAAAGTACTGGACGAATCTTTCTCTACCGACCTGGGTGGCGAGTCGCGCGACTTCGTGGAAAGTGGATCGAACACGATGTTTGCCTTTGGCCTTGCCCTTCTTTTGATTTACCTCATACTTGCAGCTCAGTTCGAAAGCTTTGTAGATCCGCTCATCATTATACTTACCGTACCAATGGCGGTGGCCGGTGCCATGCTGTCGCTGTGGCTGTTTGGCCAGACCTGGAACATCTTCAGCCAGATCGGTACGATCATGCTCATAGGGCTTGTGACGAAGAACGGTATATTGATTGTGGAGTTTGCCAACCAGCTCCGGGAACAGGGCAAGCCGAAAATAGAGGCCATCCTGGAGGCTTCGGAGGCCCGCCTGCGCCCAATCCTGATGACAAGCTTGGCCATTGCACTGGGTGCCCTGCCAATTGCGCTTGCCCTGGGTGCCGCTGCTCAGAGCCGCATGGGTATGGGTATTGTGATTGTTGGTGGCACCATGTTCTCCCTGATTCTGACGCTGTTTGTAATCCCGGCCATTTACTCCATGTGGTCGAGAGAGCGCAAGCACCATCCTGAGTTCGAAGAGATCGAAGCCTACGAAAAGGCAAGTATTTAATTAACTGAACATATCTTTTTCATACTTATATGAAGTATAAAATTGCCCTCCTGTTTGCGCTGGTCCTGTCGATTGTACTTACAAGTGGCAAGACCAATGCTCAGGAAGTCCTGACGCTGGAAAATGCTGTTAAAATTGCCTTAGAGCGGAACTATGACATAAAGCTGGTTGCCAACGACCTGGAGATAGATAAGAACAATGCAAACCGAGCCAATGCCGGCATGCTGCCCGTTGTGACCGGTAATCTCTCGCAGAACAATACCATACAGAACAGCTCCCAGACCCGCGAAAGCGGTGCAAAAGTAGAGCGCAATGGTGCCAAAGGCTCTAACCTGAACTATGGCGTCAGCCTGAACTGGACCATTTTTGACGGCATGGGTATGTTTGCCCGTTATGAGCAACTGAAGGAGTTCCAAAAATTAGGCGAAGCTAACCTGCAGCAAACCGTACTTGCCCGCGTTGCTGACGTGATCAGTGTATATTATAACCTGGTACAGCAACAGCAACAGTTAAGAGCATTGGATACCACAATGGTTATTTCACGCCTGCGCGTTCAAACTGCCCAGAACAGATTTGAAATTGGCAAAGCAGCCCGCCTGGAGGTACTGAATGCACAAGTAGATTACAACACTGATACAACCCGAACGCTGCAGCTAAACGAGATCTACCAAAACACCCAAACGCAACTAAATGAACTTTTAGCACGCGACGTGAGCCAGCGCTTTCGTGTAGTGGATACCATTGAAATTGATGAACAACTGGTGCTGGCCCAGTTATCAGAGAGAGCCGCTCAGCAGAATCCGGCCTTGCAGGCTGCCGTTATTAACAAGCGCGTGGCCGACCTGGACCTGAAACAGGTAAAAGCTAACCGTCTCCCAAGACTTAGCCTTAATACAGGTTATAACTTCAACCGGAGCGAGTCAGCGCTTGGGTTTACCACCTTATCAACGGGTAACGGATTAAATTACGGAGTAACGGCTTCTGTTAATATTTTTAACGGCTTTCTGCAGCGCCGTAGCGAAGAGAATGCCATGATCTCTACTAAAAATGCGGAGTTAGAACTGGCACAGCTAAACCAAAGTATAAATGCTCAGCTAACAGCCGCTTACCAGACCTATCTTACCAGTTTATCGCTTGTGAAACTGGAAGAAAAGAATCAGAAAATAGCCAAGCAAAACCTTGACATTACGCTGGAAAAGTACCGCCTGGGAAGTATTGCTCCTGTAGAATTCAGAGATGCACAGCTTAATTTTGTTAATGCCACTGTTCGTTTCACCAATGCCCAATACCAAGCTAAACTGGCAGAGGTTAATCTGAAAGAGATCGCCGGAACACTTAGTTTCCAATAAAAGAATCGACAGCTAACTACAGCATAGTATAAAAGTATGGCCAACGCCATACTTTTATACTTTATAGCCCTTTGCAATTGCCTGCTCCTTGCTTATATTAGGAAGAATCTATGGAGCACGACCTTTTCCAGACACTTGCAATATCATTAGGGCTTGGCCTGCTGGTCGGCTTACAGCGCCAGCGTGACAATACCCGGGTTGCAGGTATCCGCACCTTTCCCCTGATTACACTGTTTGGAACGCTCAGCGGTATGCTGGCACAGGAATATGGTGGCTGGGTAGTAGCGGCAGGCCTGATCAGCCTGGCGGGTATCATGGTTGTAGCCAACGTACTTAAGAGCAAAACCCCTCCCGTAGATGCAGGGCAAACCACGGAGGCCGCTGCCCTGCTTATGTTTGCAGTAGGCGCCTACCTGGTGGATGGGCAGACGACAATAGCTGTAACCGTTGGGGCCACCGTCGCGGTGCTGCTGCATCTGAAAGAGCCACTGCATCAGTTTGTAGAGCGGATTGGGGAAAAAGACCTTGCTGCCGGTATGCAGTTTGTCATCGTTTCGCTGGTGATCTTGCCGGTGTTGCCCGACCGTGATTTTGGCCCCTACAAAGTACTTAACCCACACAACATCTGGCTGATGGTGGTGCTCATCGTGGGCATTGGCCTGGCAGGTTACTATGCCTATAAATTGTTCGGAGAAAAGGCCGGCACTTTTCTAGGCGGGGTGCTGGGCGGCCTGATCTCCAGTACAGCTACCACCGTGAGTTATGCGCGCCGCTCTAAAAAAGACGATGGCAACAGTGCCCTGGCAGCGCTTGTGATCTTTATTGCTTCTACGGTTTCTTTGCTCCGCATCATCATAGAATTATCGGTAGTGGCGCCTGCCACCATCGCCAGGGTTGGTCCTCCGCTGGGCGCTGTTTTCCTGCTGATGGCAATCGTAACAGCTGTGATCTTCTTCTTTAACCGGAACGGGGAGGAACGGATGCCCGAACAAGGCAACCCTGCCCAGCTTAAAACCGCGCTGGTTTTCGGGGCCATTTATGCCGCTGTTATACTTGCCACGGCGGCTGCCAAAGATTACCTGGGCAGCAGCGGCCTTTACCTGGTTGCCATCATTTCCGGCCTTACCGATGTAGATGCCATCACGCTTTCAACGGCTAGACTGATGAATGCTAAAAGCATTGAAATACACAACGGCTGGCGCATCGTTCTGACGGCTGCACTCTCCAACATCGCCTTTAAAGGTGTTCTGGTTGGCATGCTCGGCGGCAAAGCCCTGTTCAGGCGCATAGCTGTTCTCTTTGGCATCTCCATTACCGGCGGGTTGCTCGTGCTCTGGCTGTGGCCGGCTGAGTTCAGCCTTTTTAAATTTTGAATGAGTAAATGAGCGATTGAGTGAATGGTTTTATTGTTGAATTGCTGATTGTTGATTGTTGATTGTCTGAATCAGGATTTACAGGATCTGTTTTATACTTCTCTACTTTTATACCTCTCTACTTTTTACCTGATTCACTTATTCACACAATCACTCATTCAAAATTCAGTTATTCAATATCCCTATCCCCGTAACCTATCCTTCCTATTCCCTGTTCTACTTAACCGGTGCAGGCGGTCTGTGCCAACAGATTTCCTACAGAATCTGCCGCTAAGTTGCACACGCCCGGAAGTATAGCCTATGAAAATACTGATTATTGAAGATGAGCAGGCACTGAACGCCTCTATTGTTACCTACCTGCAGCAGGAAGGCTATACCTGCGATGTGGCATACGACCTCAGGGAAGCAAAGCTGAAAGTGGCAGACCTGCCTTATACCTGTGTGCTGGTCGATCTGACATTGCCCCACGGCAATGGCCTTGAGATCGTACGGATGCTGAAGGAGAACACGCCCGAAACCGGCATTATCATTATATCGGCAAAAAATGCTTTGGATGATAAAATAACAGGGCTGGAGCTGGGCGCCGATGATTACCTGACCAAGCCCTTCCACCTGTCGGAGCTGAACGCGCGGTTGAAATCTGTGATCAGGCGACGACAGTTTAATGGGCAGAAAACCCTGCGTGCCGGCGACCTGGAGGTGTTCCCCGAATCGGCGGAAGCGCAGGTACATGGCCGGAAGCTGACGCTTACCAAAAAAGAGTACGATCTGCTGCTATACTTTATTACCAACCGCAACCGGGTGCTTACCAAAGATTCCATTGCCGAACACCTGTGGGGCGACCACATAGAAGCGCTGGACTCGCTGGACTTTGTATACACACACATCAAGAACCTGCGCCGCAAGCTGCTAGAAGCCGGTGGCGAAGATTACATCCAGACGGTGTACGGCATAGGCTATAAATTCAGCAGCTAATGAGGATACTTACCAAAACAAGTTTGTATTACCTGCTGGTGTCGGTGGTAGTGTTTTTCGTGGGTGGTTTCGGCTACTACAAGATCATGCAGGTCGAGATCTACGATGAGGTGGACGACCAGCTTTTTACCGATAAGGAAAACATTTTGGCTTACATCCGGCAGAACAACCGCCTGCCCAACGTTACCTCGGGCATATCCGAAGCCATACTTGTAAAGCAGGTGACCGATGCCAGCCCAGTGCTCGAAGCCATTTCCGATACGCTGCTCTACAGCGCTTACGA
This sequence comes from Pontibacter ruber, assembly GCF_023630205.1. GTDB lineage: Bacteria > Bacteroidota > Bacteroidia > Cytophagales > Hymenobacteraceae > Pontibacter > Pontibacter ruber. Next base: position 319,584 of record NZ_JALPRR010000001.1, read on the forward strand.
CGAGGAGCATATCCCCTACCGCCGCCTCACTTTCACCACGCAGCAGAACGGGAAGTACTACCAGTACACCATCCTCAAATCGCTGATGGATTTTGATGACCTGTTTGAAAGTACCGTTCTGGCTATGACCTGGATCTTTCTGATGTTGCTCCTGGGGCTGGCTTTTGTAAATTATTACGTCAACAAGCATACCTGGCGGCATTTCTACGATACGCTGGGCAAGATAAAGCGCTACAGCCTGGCCAGGCACGACCCGCTTAAGCTCAGGCCCTCCAACACCACCGAGTTTCAGGAGCTGAACGAAGTGCTGCAGTCCATGACGGACAAGATCCATTCGGATTACCTCAACCTGAAGGAATTTACCGAGAATGTTTCGCATGAAATACAAACGCCCCTGGCCATTGTCAACAGCAAACTGGAGCTCTTCATGCAGACCGGCAACCTGACGCCGCCACAGGCCCGCATGCTCGAAGAAATGCACACTTCTGTCAGCAGGCTGGCCCGCCTCAACAAGTCCCTGATCCTGCTTACCCGCATTGAGAACCGGGAGTTCCGGGAAAACGAGGAAGTACCTTTGCACGAGCTGATAGAAAAACAGTTGGAGCAATTGCAGGAGATGGTGGACATGCACGGGCTAACCTTGCTGCCTCCCCAACTGGAGCCTGTTTTTGTGCACATGAACCGTGGCTTGGCCGAGGTACTGCTTTCCAACCTGTTGCTCAACGCCATCCGCCACAACCAGGAAGGTGGCACCATCGAAGTTACCCTTACGCCGGCGCAGTGCTGCATCCGCAACACAGGCGAGGCACCTCAGGGGTCTGCAGAACAGCTGTTCGGGCGCTTTATGAGCGGCAGCAACAATGCCGGCTCGCTTGGCATAGGCCTGGCGCTGGTAAGCCGCATCTGCGCCATGTATCAAATGACACCAACTTATACTTACACCGATGGCGTGCATAGTATCTGTATCCGCTTCAACACGGCATCTTCCTCAAAATAAGCAGCTACAGAATTTCTTCAGAATCGGGAAGTATACTTGCAGAAGTACAAAAAACTGAAACGATGAAGAAGACATATTTTTATGCAATGACACTAGCCACGCTACTGGCCGGGAGTGCGTGTGAGCCCATCTGGGACAACGTAAAGGTTCCGGAGCCTGTTCAGATACAATTTACAGAGCTGTATCCAGGTGTAAAGCATGTGGAATGGGAAGAAGAGCAAGGCAATTTTGAAGCTGAATTCAAGATCAGCGGCCATGAGCGTACCGCCCTATTCAGCGCCGACGGCAAACTGCTTACCTACAGCGAGGAGCTGGAGGAACGCTACCTGCCTGAGCCGATCCGTAGTTTGCTGCAGACGCAGTATGGCAGCTTTAAGGTAGAGGAAGCCTACCGCGTGCACGAAAACAAAACAGCTACCTATGTAGTGGAGCTGGAGGATAACAACCAGGATGTGTTGCTCCGCTTCGATAACAAAGGCACCCTGCTGCAGGAGCAAACGACAGCAACAGCAGGCACTACTTCCGAAACCGCATCCTTGATTCCTGTCGGCAGCCCGGGCAGCGCAGCAAACAGCCCCCTGACCGAACCGGAGGCCCGCTGGGAATTACCGGGTAACCTGCGCGAAGTATCGGGCATCGCCTTGCTCTCTGATGACCTGATCGCTTGTGTGCAGGACGAGGAAGGCGCCATTCACCTCTATGACCTGGGCAAAAAACAAGTGGTACAGAAAATCGATTTTGCCGGCCCCGGCGACTACGAAGGCATTGCTGTGGCAGGCAAGGATGCTTTTATACTTCGCAGCGACGGTACCCTCTTTGAAGTAGCAGATTTCAGGAACAGTAGCCCTGCTGTAAAGGAGCACAAAACGGTACTGGCTGCTACCCAGGATGCCGAAGGCCTCGCCTACGACGAAGAGAACGACCGCCTGCTGATCGCCTGCAAAGGTTTCGACAGCAAACTAGGAGAAAATAAAGGCATTTACGCTTTCACGCTGGCAGACAAAAAAATGGAGTCCAAGCCGGCCATTACCATTCCGCTTACGCAGGAACAATTAGCATCCGCTGGCAAGAAAAAGCAGAAGAGCAAGTATGATGTCCTGCAGCCATCTTCCCTGGAGAAGCACCCAACCTCCGGTGAGTTATACGTGCTGGATGCCGCAAACTCGCGCCTGCATACATTAGATGAACTGGGCCGGATACAAAAAACGACCACCCTGGACAAAAACCTGCTCTCGCAACCTGAAGGAATGACTTTTGGCGCTAACGGCGAACTATACATTGCCAGCGAAGGAGGTAAAAAAGGCAACGGTGTGATTGTGAAGTATCCGAAAGGAATATAGTCTATAGTATAACCTAAAGCTGCGCCCTGCCGGTAGTGTTTTGATTGATCACTGCCGGCAGGGCTTTTTTATGGCAGCCGGTACAGCAGGGCAAGGCCGCCGGCTGCCTGGCTGTAGAAAGGCGTTATGCTGAAGCCGTGCTTCTCTTTGTAATTGCTGATGATTTTACGCTGCAGCACAGGGTAAACCAGGTAAACAACCTCCGCAGACAGAATGCCTATACCTGCACCGGCCAGCACATCCGAGAGCCAGTGCCTGTCGTTCAGGATGCGCATCACGCCTGTGGCGGTGGCAAAAGAATACCCGGCAACGCTGTACCACACACTCCGGCGCCCATACTCTTTATGAAAAAAAGTAGCGTAAGCGAAAGCACTGCTGGTATGTTCTGAGGGAAAGGCGTCTTCTGTACCATTGCCGGGGCGTTTAATGGCTGTCAGGCTCTTGAGATTATTGCTCAGGGTGCGGTTTAGCAGATAGGTCATACCTACCAGAAATACCTGATCGACCACATGATGTTCTCCCTTTACGCCGGCTATGTTCAGACCTGCCGCCATTAATACCGGCACAAAACGCGTATGATCATCGGCACGCGTGCTAAAGTTACTGTAGTTCCGCTGTACCACATTGCGTACTCCCCGGCTGCCTTCAAAAAAGCCTTCATCATCCAGGTGCATCAGCCCCAGCCCAATAAGCACGCTAGGCATGATAGACTTGCGCACCAGCGGGTGCAGGTTGTGCTTTACCTCCAGCAGCAACGTATTGGTATCTGCTGCGGCAGTGGCGGTTGGAAGACTTAGTGAATCCTGAGCTTTTAGCTCCGAATATTGTGCCCGCGCCGGAGCAACGGACAGGAACAACAGCAATAGTAGTGGTATTTTCATAGTGCATGGGATCAACAGGGTTATTCTACTACCCGATTCTGAAGAAAATCTGTAGTTGTACCTCCTGCCCTACCGATTAGAGATAACTCTTTTCTAACCCAGTATACCAGGTGCAGGTGTGCACCATCACAACCAACAGGACACAAAGTATGTATTAGAGGCAATCTATACTTACCCATTGCTGAAGCAGAAGTATAGCTGCAGCAAAATCAACCCTTGATAGCCCTTATGAAGAGTATCTCTATCTATCGCGCCAGCGCCATACTTCTGTTCGGAATTCTGTTAGTAATCGCCCTGTACTATGGCCGGATCTTTTTCATTCCGCTTGGCTTTGCTGCGTTGCTTTCTATGCTGATGACCCCAGTAAGCCGCAAACTCGAGCAGTGGGGCATTGGCCGTGGGGTAGCTACGTTGCTGTGTATTCTGATCTTTATGCTTTTTCTGGCAGCTATAGCCGCTGTTATTGCAGCACAGCTTGTCAGTTTTTCAGAAGACCTGCCCCAGATCCAGAAAAAGCTGGAACAGCTGCTTGACACCCTGCAGCAGTGGATACAGCACAAGTATGGTGCATCGCCACAGCAACAGATCACCTTCGTCCGGGAGCAGATCAGCTCATTATCTCAGTCGGCTAACAAGTATTTTACGACCGTGCTCAGTGGTACCTTGGGCCTGGTAAGCGCTTTTGTGCTGGTAGTGCTTTACATGTTCTTCCTGATGTGGAAGCGCGAAAAGTTTGAAGAATTTACGTTGCGCTTGGTGTCGCCGGAAAACAGGCCGGAAGCCCAACAGGTTGTAAATGAAATAAAGCAGGTGGCAGCGCAGTACCTGGTCGGTAGGCTCATGTCGATGCTGTTCCTGGCCATTTTTTACAGCATCGGCCTCTCTGTCCTGGGCCTGAAAAATGCCGTGCTGGTAAGTATAATTGCGGTACTGCCCACAATTATACCGTATGTGGGTGCCTTTGTCGGCGCCGTGTTTCCGTTAATTGTGGCCATGATCAGCGGTTCCCCGAGTATGGTGCTGCCTACCTTTGCCATACTTGTAGCAGCCCAGGTAATCGACAACAACATCATTGAGCCGCTGGTGATGGGCTCGAAGCTGAACCTGAGCCCGATATTCACCATCATAGCCATTGTGCTCGGCGAAATGATCTGGGGCATTCCGGGCATGATCCTGTTCGAGCCCCTGTTTGCTGTTGTTCGTATTGTGAGCCAGCATGTCCAGAAGCTTCACCCCTACGGCTTTCTGCTGCAAAACGAGGTAGAAGACCCCAAATGGGTTGATAAGCTAAAAGGTCTTTTCGGGAAAGGCTAACACCATACTTCATCTATCAAAGTATAAAGGATTCGAGCTAACGCAGCTGCAAGTACAAATGCATTTATACTTCCGCTCTTGCGTGCACGTCCCCTCAAACACACGCAAGCTTTGGTGCTCAATTCAAAACAGGTCATACTTCCCTACACGACGTGCCTCTTCTTAGAATAACGCTATCGACGGTTCAGACAATTAAAAAGGAAGTGTATGCAGTGCAGTTAATGCAAAAGGGGAACAAGCAAAATGAGTATGCTACAGCAAACAACTGATACTCTGTAAAAACAAAATATAGAGAGGAGAAAAAACAGCTTCGGGAGAAGCGAGGAAGGGAGAAAATTTTACCTTTTAGGCATAACTGCTAACGGACGAATTAGCAGCAATGCCTGCAGGTAAAATACACCTTAATAACCCACATCATAAAATGATGAATCGTAAGTAAACTTAGCAGGAAAAAAATCATTCTCCAAAGAACATGACAAAAAAATGTGTTCGAACACGCAAATATTTTTCAACGTTGCACTCAATGGCTACTGCAGTATAATTAATCCAACAAGATGTTTGTTCCTGTTGCAGACGGCCGGTGCAGGTAAGTAAGATTAAAAGATAATTAAGTAGATTTGTGGTCATTAGCTCACTGCCAGTAAGGGTTTAGAGGAAAGTATGCACGCGCAGTGAAACAGCAGATTTCTTAACTTACCAATAACGTGACAAAACAGATCGTCAGGATAAAGGATATTGCGGAGAGAGCGAATGTATCGACCGGCACTGTAGACCGTGTGCTTCATAACCGGGGCAGGGTAGCAGAAGATGTACGACAGCGTGTTACAAAAATTGCTGAGGAACTGAATTACGAGCCAAACCTGCTGGCAAGAACACTTGTTAACAACAAGGTATACCACATCGCCGCCATCATACCCGACCCCAAGGCCGACAGCTACTGGCAGGCCCCAAAGAGCGGCATCGACAAGGCAGAGGAAGAACTCAAGCGCTACGGCATCCGGGTAACACACTTTATCTACGACTCTCTTGACGCAGCATCTTTTACCCGGGCAGCTGGCAAGGTGGAGGAATTAGCTTTCGACGGCATCCTGGTGGCTCCGATCTTTTACCGCGAGTCGCTGGCTTTCCTGAACAAATGGAAGAGCAGCAAGGTGCCCTTTGTGCAGTTCAACACACACATCCCTGCCTACGAGCCCCTGATGTACATCGGCCAGGACTCATACCAGAGCGGCGTGCTGGCAGGAAAACTGATGCACTACGGCTGCCGCGAGAAAGCAACCTTTGTGGTAGCCCACATCGAAGAGGATATCCAGAACTCCACGCACCTGATCCACAAAGAACAAGGGTTTGTAGACTACTTCTCGTCTCACGGGCAAGAAGGCTTTTATACCGTAATACAGAAGGATCTGAAAGCCACCGCACAACATACTATAGCCCAGCAGTTAGACAGTCTTTTTGAAGAGGAGACCCAAATCAAAGGGATTTTTGTTACGAACTCGAAAGCCAATATTGTAGCCACCTACCTGCAGAAACGGCAAATAACCCATGTGCGGCTCATCGGCTACGACCTTATCGAGAAGAACCTGCACTTCCTCAACAGCGAAACCATCGACTTCCTGATCAACCAGAACCCGAAAGGGCAAGGCTACTGGGGTATTTATGGATTGGCAGATCACCTGGTCTTCAAAAAGAAAAACAACCCCATCAAGTACTTACCGCTGGATATCATCACCAAAGAGAACCTGCAATATTATATTGAGGCAGATATTTGAGGCTATAGTACCCTACATCTCTCACCTATTTAAGGTAGTTGCTATATTACCAAGGCACAAAACATTTGTTGGGACGGCACTGAACATGCAATTTCCGAAGTCCTAAATAGAGGATGACCTGAATCCATCACAGAACTACTTTATATATAAGTTGTATGCATTTACATCTATGAATCGAGAGGAAAAAGTAGTTAATGGTATTTTCACTTTGCTCGAAAGAAAAAACCTGAAGGGCGGTATCTTAAAAACAAAGGATGGCTTTATACTGCAGAACAAGAGCAGTCTTTGGGCTAATTATTTGCTCTTAGCAGTACTTCTTGCTCCTGCAGTAGCATGGTTTTTTACACCTGAGGAAGTAAACTACTATGTCTTGTTTGTGTGGTTTGCTGTTATTGGGTATGCCTTCTATGATATTATCAAGGCTGAAAACCAGGTAGAGGTAAATCTACACGATAAGCTGTTTGTTTTCACGCCTACAAACGCCCTCCTAAAAAAGATCCGTAAACCTATAGTATTTCACTTCGGAGAAGTCTGTAAGTTAAAAACCGAAAGAGTAAAACATGGTTCAGCGGTTTCGTCTATGTTCCGCCTTATTCTCCTGACAAATGACAGCAAAGAGTTTATCGTCAATGATTTTAATGAAGAATATGTGGCAAACAAATTAAAGTTAGCAATTGATACATTGATAAAGATCAAGGAAGTGCAAAAGTAAGTATGGGGAGCTTTCACTCTAACTAGACTTAGATGACATCTACTATAGCAGCCAATAACAAAGTGTAGTCCTTAAGCTTAACTACGCCTCGCTAATTGGCTGCGCAAACCTAAAACTGAAAAGCAACATCTAGCCCTCAACCGCATTATCCTGAAAATAATCTTTTGCTAACCTATTGTTTTACAAACTACAACTATATTCCTTTGTTGTGATGAAAACGACAGAGACACGTTTGCTGCAAAAGTGGGGCTTGTTATTAACTTTCTTCCTGTGTAGCCTGGCAGCTTTAGCGATGCCTGTTGTAACAGAAACTGCTGCTTCGGAAGCAGTACGGCAGGCGTATCTTGCTGACAATGATCCGGCACCCTTTACGCTGAGCGCCGGCGAAATAACTGCCGGAACCCCGCAGGCTGTGCTACAGCTTCATAAAGATCTGTATACGCCTCAGCTACAGCCATCTCTACAGCCGCAGTATACAAGACACTTTATATCGGAAGCCATACCTGCTTTCTGTAATTTTTTCTCTTGTGAGAGCGCCCTGCATTCCATACTCACCAAAGGTCCCTAGCCTTCGTCATCGTTTGTAAACTCTTTTTGTATCCGAAGTTGTTGTGCCTTCAGCTTTCCTCGAACAGGCTGGCCGTCAACACTTCTGATCATACTTCCATCATTCATTTATTTTACTTAATTACTTTTATGGAGCTTATACAGCACCTGATCAGTTTTATACTTCATATTGACCAGCACCTGGTAGAGTTGCTGCAGGAGTACGAAAACTGGATCTACCTTATCCTTTTTCTGATTGTTTTTTGTGAGACAGGGCTTGTGGTAACGCCTTTCCTGCCCGGCGATTCGCTGCTGTTTGCGTTGGGTGCACTGGCAGCCATACCTGCTTCCGGGCTGAACGTGCCGTTCCTTCTGGGCTTGCTTATTACGGCTGCCATTCTGGGCGATTCCTTCAACTACATGACAGGTATCAAGTTCGGCAGCAGGGTATATGCAAAAGACTATTGGTTTCTGCGGCAATCGCACCTGCAACAGGCTGAGCATTTCTACGACCGTTACGGTGGCCGCACCATCATCTATGCCCGCTTTATACCAATCGTGCGTACGTTCGCGCCCTTTGTGGCAGGCATGGGCAAAATGAACTACAAGCGGTTTTTATACTTCAATGTGATCGGAGCGCTGCTGTGGGTAGTGTTTTTCCTGATGATCGGCTATATGTTTGGCAACCTGCCAGCGGTGAAACGTCACTTCTCGCTGCTGGTGCTTGGTATCATTGTTATTTCGTTGCTGCCTCCAATTTTCACGATTGCAAAGCAGCGTTTCAAGGCCAGACTCTAAGTTTAACCACCCGGCATCTTCATACTTTAATACTGCCCCGCTCCAGGTGAGGCAGCTTTTATTTTATTCTTATTTACATGAGTAGCAACACAAAGGCCAGTGCTGTATCTACAGCCGGCTTGCTGATTTCTCTTGGCATCATTTACGGCGACATCGGCACATCGCCGCTGTACGTAATGAAAGCCGTTATCGGAAACGCCCCGATCTCTGCAACACTGGTGTACGGCGGCATTTCCTGCGTTTTCTGGACATTAACGTTACAGACCACCATAAAGTATGTGCTGCTGACGCTGCAGGCTGATAACAACGGCGAGGGAGGCGTTTTCTCGCTTTACACCCTGATCCGGCGCCGGGCTGGCTGGCTGATCGTACCTGCCATGATAGGAGGCGCTGCCCTCCTTGCCGATGGGATCATCACCCCTCCTATTTCGGTTTCTTCAGCCATTGAGGGGCTACGTATACTTTACCCGGGCATCCCGACGGTTCCCATTGTCATTGCCATACTTACGGCCATCTTCCTGATGCAGAGCTTTGGCACCGAGATAGTGGGCAAAGCCTTCGGTCCTATCATGTTCCTGTGGTTTACCATGTTGGGTTCGCTGGGCGCCATTTCTGTGATCGATCATCCGGAGATCCTGCAGGCACTGAACCCATACTTTGCCTATGACCTGCTGGTAAATTACCCGAATGGTTTCTGGCTGCTGGGCGCTGTGTTCCTGTGCACAACAGGTGCAGAGGCCTTGTACTCGGACCTGGGCCATTGCGGCCGCCCGAACATCCGCCTGAGCTGGACCTTTGTGAAGACCTGCCTGCTGCTGAACTACCTGGGCCAGGGAGCCTGGCTGATGACACAGGAAGGCAGGCTGCTGAAAGAGAACCCGTTTTATGGCATCATGCCGGGCTGGTTCCTCCTTTTCGGGATAGCCATTGCAACCATTGCCGCCATCATTGCCAGCCAGGCACTTATTTCCGGCTCCTTCACCCTGATCAGCGAGGCCATCCGGCTAAATTTGTGGCCGCGTGTTAAGCTGGTATACCCTACCAACATGAAGGGGCAGTTGTATGTACCAAGTATAAACTGGCTGCTGTGGCTGGGCTGTGTGGGCATTGTGCTATACTTCCGGGAATCGGAGCACATGGAGGCAGCTTACGGGCTGGCCATCACCATGGCCATGCTGTCGACTACCATCCTGATGAGCTACTACATCTTCACGAAGTATAAATCAAAGACGTTCGTGAGCCTGTTCCTCGCTGTTTATGTGGCCATTGAAGCCGCTTTCCTGGTTGCCAACCTGAGCAAGTTCCCGCACGGCGGCTGGGTGTCGCTGCTGATCGGCGGTTTGCTGCTTACCATTATGTACATCTGGATAAATGCCTTCCAGATCAAGCGCAGCCTTACCGAATACGTGCGCCTGAAAGATTACCTTCCGGCCCTGCAGGCACTCAGTGCCGATGAGACCATCCCCAAGTACACCACGCACCTGGTGTTTATGAGCAGTGCGCCGCACCCGAAGGAGATCGAGACAAAAGTGATCTACTCGATCTTCCAGAAGCGGCCCAAGCGTGCGGATATTTACTGGTTCGTACACGTGGAAACTACCGATGAGCCTTACACCACAGAGTATAAAGTGCGCAAACTGGCCGAAGGCAACGTGTTCCGCGTCGATTTCAGGCTGGGTTTCCGGGTGCAGCAGCGCATTAACCTCTTCTTCCGGAAAGTGGTGGAAGAACTGGTGCAGAACGGCGAAGTGGACATTACCAGCCGCTATCCTTCCCTGAACAAACAACACCTTATCGGTGACTTCAGGTTTGTGGTGCTGGAGAAGTTTCTGTCATTTGAGAACGATCTTCCGCTTTTAAAGCGTATTATCATGGAGTGGTACTTCAACATCAAGCAGTTTACCAGCTCCGAAAGCAAGTGGTTTGGCCTGGATACCAGCTCTGTAAAAGTAGAGAAAGTGCCCCTCATCATCATGCCTGTACAGTTGCCTGAGCTAAAGCGGGTAAAAGTATAACCATTAACAAACAGCGCATATGGCTTTAACAAAAGAACAGCTGCAGGAAAAATTCTCTGCCAGGAAGATCATCCTGCCGATACTGCTTGGCCTGGGCGTAGTTGGCTATATGCTGTATAAAAACTACGAGCCCGGCCAGCTCGAGACGTTGCTGCAGGCAAACCTCTTCTGGATTGGCATGGCGCTGCTGGTGCTCTTTGTGCGGGATTTTGGCTACATGTACCGCATCCGGTACGTAACAGACAAGGTGCTGAGCTGGAAACAGAGCTTCAATGTGATCATGCTGTGGGAGTTTGCGTCCTGCGCGTTGCCCTCGGTGGTGGGAGGCACTACCATCGCCTCTTATATCCTGTTTAAAGAGAAAATCCCGCTGGGCAGATCGATCGCGCAGGTAATGGTAACAGCCATGCTGGATAATTTATACTTTGTGCTGGCAGTACCCCCGGTGCTGCTGTTTACGCATGGTCAGGTACTGCCCGAAATGGAAGGGTTGAACGAAACGCTCCGCGAAAGTATAATGGTAGCCTTTGTGGTTTCTTACCTGCTCATTGCCTGCTATGCCTTTTTGATGTCGTATGCCCTGTTCATCAACCCGCGGGCTGTTAAAAGGCTACTGATGAGGATCGGGCATCTGAAACCGTTCCAGCGCTGGAAAAGAACCCTGTTCAGGCATGCAAACGAGCTGATGATCGCTTCGATGCACATGCGCACCAAAAATCTTTCGTACTGGTTGCATGCGGGCATCTCCACGGCATTCGTCTGGACGGCACGCTACATCATTATCGGCTGCCTGATCGCTGCCTTCGCAGATATTGCCCTGTTCGATCAGCTGATTATTTTTGCACGCAACCTTATTTACAAGATCGTACTGTTCGTTTCGATAACACCGGGCGGAGCAGGCTTTGCCGAAATCGCTTTCCCGGCTTTTTTTGGCACTTTTATTGGCAGTTTTACCGCTATTGTCGTGTTGCTGTACCGTTTATTAACTTATTACTTATATTTGGTGATCGGTGCTATAATTTTTCCGAAGTGGGCGGCCAATGTATTCAGTCAGGATACTGCTGGCAATACCCCACCTGAAACATTGGAACAGCCTCATTACTCAAACGAAGAAACAGCTTTATAAAAGCTTTATATGCGCAACCTATTTCAGAACCTCACCCGTCGTAAAAGTGCCGCAGCACTGCTTGCAGATTTTAACCCGGAAGACAACGTACATGGCACCAACCTGGTGCGCACCCTCCAACTGAAGGATTTGGTTTCTTTTGGTATTGCCGCCATCATAGGTGCTGGCATCTTCAGTACCATCGGCAATGCAAGTGCGGCAGGCGGACCGGGGGTATCGCTGCTGTTTATCTTTACAGCCATTGCCTGCGGTTTCTCGGCCTTGTGTTACGCTCAGTTTGCCTCTTCCATACCTGTGTCAGGGAGCGCTTATACCTATGCGTATGCCTCTTTTGGAGAACTGGTGGCCTGGATCATCGGATGGGACCTGCTCATGGAGTATGCGATCGGTAACATCGCCGTTGCCATTTCCTGGTCTGATTACTTTACGGCCGTGTTGCAGGGGGTTGGCATTGGCATACCCGAATACCTGACAATGGACTTTCTGAGTGCCTCGCGTGGCTATACAACAGCCATGGAAGCGCTCGCCCAAGGCCAGGCATTGTCCAGCCTGCCGGGCAATATACAGGAAGCTTACCAGGCATGGCTGAAGGCTCCTGCCATAGGAGGCATCAAACTGGTTGCCGACATTCCGGCGCTGGGCATTACGGTGCTGATTACCTACCTGGTATACATTGGTATCAAAGAATCGAAGCGCACTGCAAACCTGCTGGTGCTGCTCAAGCTTGTAGTTATACTTCTGGTGATAACGGTTGGTGCGTTTTACGTGAACACCGACAACTGGTCCCCTTTTGCGCCGAATGGCATATCAGGTATCCTGAAAGGGGTATCGGCGGTTTTCTTCGCCTATATTGGTTTTGACGCCATCTCTACCACGGCCGAAGAATGTGAGAATCCGCAGCGCGACCTGCCCCGTGCCATGATCTATGCACTCATCATTTGTACTGTTCTCTATGTGATACTGGCCCTAGTGCTTACGGGTATGGTTCCTTACAGCGAGTTGGCTGTAGGTGACCCGCTGGCCTACGTTTTCTCGAGAGTGAACCTGGACATGATAGCCGGCATTGTAGCCATGAGCGCCATTGTAGCCATGGCCAGTGTGCTGCTGGTGTTTCAGTACGGGCAGCCCCGTATCTGGATGACAATGAGCCGTGACGGTTTGCTGCCAAGCGTTTTCTCCCGCATCCATCCAAAGTACAGAACTCCCTCTTTTGCTACCATCGTAACAGGGTTTGTAGTAGCTGTACCTGCCCTGTTCATGAACCTGACCGAGGTAACTGACCTGACAAGTATCGGAACGCTGTTTGCTTTTGTGCTGGTGTGCGGCGGCATACTGCTGCTCGACCAAAGACGGGAAAATACTGCCGCAACAAACAGAGGCTTCCGCGTGCCTTACATCAACGGAAAGTATACGCTGCCGCTGATCGTACTGGCGATCGTAGCACTGCTTTTCAGCTACAACGGAGCGGAGGTGAGCTCATTCCTGAGTATGGAAGGTGGCTGGGAGGTTTTCCAGCACAAACTGCCGTTGATAGGCTTTATCATCGTTGCTGCTGTTATGACGGTGCTTACCTTTACCCGCAATCTTTCCCTGATACCGGTGCTGGGCCTGCTCACTAATTTGTACCTGATGACGGAGTTGGGCATCACGAACTGGAGCCGTTTTCTGGCGTGGCTCTTCCTTGGCCTCATCATCTATTTTGCCTATGGTTACCGGAACAGCAGGCTTCATAAAGCAGAATCACCTTTAGTGTCACAAGATTGATACAAGAAGTTTGAATCAGGTAAAAAGCATAGCGACTGTACTTCTCCTACAATTGTGGGCAGCCTTGCTATGCTTTTCTGTTTCTTTCACACCAGGCCAGGCACTGCCTGAGGCATACAACTTCAATTACCTTGATGCTACAGAAGAGTTAAAACAGCAGGAGCAGGGAACGCCGGTAGCCTGGGCAGAGCCAACTGCTCCTTACGCAGCCGCCGCCGTTCCAGAACTGGAAGCTCCGCTCCTGCTGCTGGCCTGCGGCCTGCTCTTGTCCATTTTATTTTACCAGGCGCTGAAGCCTACAAAAGCCATACTTGGCTTTTCTTCTTTATCTGAACAATACCGGATACTGCCCAACGCTCCCTAGCCATTTTTATGTTGGTACGCCTGAACTTGCTACAGGCATTTTGATCGCTGCAGCCTGATGGCTGTGCTAATTTATTTACCTCATAACACCTTTAAAATGGCTAAAAACCTATTTGCGACTAAATCAGTCGATAAACTTATCAACGAATCGGAGAGCGGCGAACACACGCTCAAGAGAACGCTTGGTGCCGGCAACCTGACCATGCTGGGCATCGGGGCAATTATTGGAGCAGGTATTTTCGTACTCACCGGTACGGCTGCAGCCAATGCTGCTGGTCCGGCTATTGTTTTCTCCTTTATTATTGCAGGCTTGGGTTGTTTGTTTGCCGGCTTGTGTTATGCCGAATTTGCGTCCATGATACCGGTTGCCGGTAGCGCCTATACCTATGGCTATGCTACACTGGGCGAATTCATTGCCTGGATCATTGGCTGGGACCTGATACTTGAGTACCTGTTCAGTGCGGCTACAGTGGCTGTTGGTTGGAGCGGTAACTTTGTGAGCCTGATCAAATCGCTGGGCATACACATACCGGAAGCAATTGCCAGCGCGCCCTTGGCTTACGATGGCTCGTCTATTACTACGACAGGGGCCATTGTCAACCTGCCTGCTGTTATCCTGATCCTTGCTCTGACTGCTTTGCTGATAATTGGCATACATGAATCTGCCAAGCTAAACAACGTGATCGTGGTTGTGAAGATCGCAATTGTGTTGCTGGTAATCGCCTTCGGTTTTCAGTATGTGAATGCTGCGAATTGGGAGCCGTTTATCCCTAAAATGGAGATCCTGCCAAACGGCACCACGCGTTTCGGCTGGAGCGGCATCGTGCAGGGTGCAGCTATCGTGTTCTTCTCTTACATTGGTTTCGACGCCGTAAGTACTGCAGCCCAGGAGGCCAAAAATCCACAAAAAGACATGCCGATCGGCATGCTTGCTTCCCTTGGCATTTGCACGATACTTTATATTTTGATGTCGCTGGTGCTTACCGGTCTTACTTCTTATGAGAACCTGAACGTTCCGGATCCGGTACTTGTGGCGCTTACAGCTGCAGGTCCTGCGCTTAAGTGGCTATACTTCTTTACGGGCATAGGCGCTATAGCCGGTTTAGCCTCTGTGGTGCTGGTAATGCTGATGGGACAGCCCCGCATCTTCTACGCAATGTCACGCGACGGCTTGTTGCCGGCTTTGTTTGGTAAAGTGCATCCACGCTTTAACACGCCTTACGTGGCCACTATCATCACAGGCGTTATTGCTGCTGTTATTGCCGGTATCTTCCCGATCGGTTTGCTGGGCGAACTGGTAAGTATAGGCACCCTGCTGGCGTTCGTTATTGTTTGCGCAGGCATCATCATGCTGCGCCGTACCTCTCCGCACCTGAACCGTCCGTTCAAAACACCTTTTGTACCGCTTGTACCCATTTTAGGTATTCTGATTTGCGGATACATGATGGTTAACCTCGGTTTTGATACCTGGATGCGTTTAATCGTGTGGATGGCTATCGGTATCGCGATCTATTTCCTGTACGGCCGCAAACACAGCAAACTGCAAAAGCAAACAGAAAATGCGGATACAACCGTATCAGCCCGTTAACAACTTACCGGGCGGTATACCTGTTTTTTGAGCAACAGACCTGATTAAGTATAAGCTGCATTTACCAGCACCTTCAATCGGTAAGATCAAATTGAAAGTATGAAACTGGTTTATCTTTTCATCTTTTTAACATTTCTTACACTGCTGGTTCTATATTTCAGGCACCAGCAGAAGAAACAAAACTAGCTGCCCCTACAAAGCGCAGCGACACAAGCTGAAGCAAAGTATAACCAAAGCCTGTTGGCACCTGTAAAAACCGCTCTACTTACTGGAGCGGTTTTTTTATTCAACTCGCCAGATGCCACGCCTAAGCTTTAGAACATTATCATACAGCCTTCCCTTCTACTATAGCAACCATGCAAACACTTCAGCAGTAAGTGTCACAGCTACTTATAAAGGGGGCATGAACTTTATTTAAAATTATTCTAAATAATTCTTGCCCGACTTGGAACTGCCTATTAGCTTTGCAGCATATTTATAATCAGTCTAAATAAAAAGATCCTCTACACCATATGCTTTCAACACCTAAGTTCAGAACGCTTGCAATGGCAGCTCTTGCGGCATGCACGCTTTTCTCTTCCTGCTCCGACGATAAAGAAGAAACGGCTTCCTATAACGTACCAACCACTTACAACTTCGAAAATGTGAATTATTCCGGCCAGACTGCCCGGATAAGTATGTTGTCAGAACTGGATACGTATATCAAGACCGGCAATAACGGCAAGGTCCTGAATGCGCAGAAACTAAAGAACATGTATGCGAACGCAAACGCACCGTTCACTGATCCGGCGCTGAATACTTCTGGCAAGCAGCTGAAAGATAAAACCGTTGTATCGGCTCAGCCGGTATTCGAAGGTCTGTTTGATGCGGTTGCCAATGCGAGCCTATCGGCCGGCACCCCTGCCCTGAAAGGTAAAGCCGGTATACTTACCACAGCAGATAACAAGCCGTACCTGGTAGATGCCAACGGTGTAGAACTGGGACAAGTGATCTCAAAAGGCATGATGGGAGCTGTTTTCTACTACCAAGCAGTTGACGTTTACCTGACAGCCGATAAAACAGGTGCAGCCGTTGATAACGCCACCGTTACCGAAGGCGAAGGCACTAAAATGGAGCATCATTTTGACGAGGCTTTTGGTTATTTCGGCGCTCCTGCCGACTTCCCGACCAACCTGAACAACCTGAAATACTGGGCTAACTACAGCAACCAGGTAAATGCCGCCCTGGGCAGCAACAAAGCTTTGATGGATGCTTTCCTGAAAGGACGTGCGGCTATCTCGGCAAAAGACATGAAAGGCAAAGACGCCGCCATCGCGACCATCCGCACAGAGTGGGAGCGCCTTGTAGTGGCTTCGGCTATACATGAACTGAACGCAGCGAAGACGAACCAGGCAGATCAGGCTAAAAAGAGCCACTACCTGTCAGAGGCAATCGGTTTTGTAATGGGCCTTAAATTCAAGACGGATCGTAAGCTAACCGACGCACAGTACAACGAAGTGCTGGCCAAAATCGGCACCAACCTTTACAACACTACCGGCGCTGACATTT
The DNA here is from genome assembly GCF_023630205.1 of Pontibacter ruber. GTDB lineage: Bacteria > Bacteroidota > Bacteroidia > Cytophagales > Hymenobacteraceae > Pontibacter > Pontibacter ruber. The sequence goes on from NZ_JALPRR010000001.1 coordinate 336,348, forward strand.
CAGCTGCAATAGACATCCTGAGCGCAGCTTATGGCATGGATAGCATCAAATCTCAGCTGTAGTGGCTGCGCCTTTACGAATAAATAAAAGATAACCTCAGCAGCAGCTACGGCATACTATATGCCCTGGCTGCTGCTCTTTTCATACTATAAAGCATGATGAAGATAAAACAATATTCGCTTTCGGCACTGGCCTGCCTTGCCCTGCTGGCAAGCTGTAACTCCGACAACGAGTCAGGCCCAAGCTCAGATTATGACCGCCAGGCCATGCTGAACAATTATGCCGATAACCTGATCGTGCCCGGCTATCAGGCTTTTAACAAAGAAGTAGGCGAGATGACAACGGCCATAAGCGTTTTCACGACCACTCCATCCGTTACGACACTGGCTGATGCCCGAAAGGAATACCAGGAAGCGTACCTGGCCTGGCAGGATGTAAGTGTTTATGAGTTCGGGCCGGCCGATGAGCAGATGCTTCGAAACAACCTGAACATTTACCCAACCACCACTACCCAGATCGAGAGCAACATTACAGCAGGCACCTATGATCTGAAGGCTTCGACAAACTTATCGGCAAAAGGGTTTCCGGCGCTCGATTACCTGCTCTACGGGCAGGCCAGCGAAGCCGCGGTAGTTGACCAGTATACCACTGCAGCCAGTGCTGCCAACCGTAAAAAATACCTGCAGGATGTAGCAGCCCTGATCAAGCAGCAGACAGAGGCTACCTATACTGGTTGGAGCACCGGAACTGCCACTAAAACCTTCAAGGAAGCGGCAGGCACAGCAGTAGGCAGCTCGGCAGGCAACCTGGTTAACCAGCTCAACTCAGACATCGACATTACCAAGCGCTACAAAGTAGGTATCCCGGCAGGCAAAACGAATGCTGGCACGCCGCTGCCAGACAAAGTAGAAGCATATTACAGTGGCACCTCGCTGGCGCTGCTGGAAAGAAACCTGAAAGCTCAGAAGGCGATCTTCCTAGGGCAGTCTGCCACAGGCGTCAACGGCCCGGGACTGGACGATTACCTGGACCACGTGGGCGCCAAGTATAACAACCAAACCCTTTCGGCGGCTATCGCGCAGCAGTACGATGCTACCCTGGCTGCTGTAGCTGCCGTGCAAGGGCCCTTATCCCAGGCTGTGACCAGCAACCCGCAGGCTGTAAGCAAAGTGTATGAAGAACTGCAGAAACTCATCATCCTGACGAAAACGGACATGCCAGCCGCACTGGGTGTAACCATCACTTACACCGATAACGACGGCGATTAACCCGCATCTACTCCGGAAGTATAAATTATGCTGCAACAGCTGAAGTCATACGTAACTGCCCCGGTATCTGCCGCTCCGCTGGCTGTATTCCGCATCATCTTCGGAGGGATGATGCTGGGCAGTATCGTACGCTTTATGGCGAAAGGCTGGGTGTACGATCTGTATGTGATGCCGAAAGTATACTTCCCCTACTATGGCTTTGAATGGGTAAAACCATTGGGCGAAACAGGGATGTATACCTTGTTTGGGCTGATGGCCCTTTCGGCTTTGGGAATCATGCTCGGGCTGTTTTACCGCTGGTCGGCTACGCTGTTCTTCCTCAGTTTTACCTATGTCGAGCTCATCGACAAAACCAATTACCTGAACCACTACTACTTTGTAAGTATAGTGGCCCTGCTGATGATGCTGGTGCCGGCGCACCGCCACTTCTCCCTGGATGTGCTGCGCAGGCCGCAGCTCTGGGTGAGCCAGTTACCGCGCTGGACGGTGCTGATCTTTCAGCTGCAACTCGGCCTGGTATACTTTTATGCGGGCGTAGCTAAACTTAACACCGATTGGCTGTTGGAGGCCATGCCGCTGCGCTTCTGGCTGCCGGCGCACACGCACCTGCCCCTTATCGGGCCGTTGCTGGATAAAGTATGGGTGGCGTACGTTTTCTGCTGGTTCGGCGCTTTTTACGACCTGACCATCCCCTTCTTCCTGAGCTGGCGCAAAAGCAGGCCACTGGCGTACCTTACTGTTGTTGTTTTTCATGTACTTACGGCAGTGCTGTTCCAGATCGGCATGTTCCCTTATATCATGATGCTAAGCACGCTGGTATTCTTCTCTGCTGGCTTTCATGAAAAGATCCTTAATCTATTGCGCAGCATTGCAAGGGTAAAGTCGCCGGAAAACACGATCTTTGCACCCGTTTTCAGACCAGTACAAAGCATACTGCTTACGCTGCTGGCTGTGCATTTTGTGTTGCAGGTGCTGGTGCCCTGGCGCTTTCTACTTTACCCGGATAAGCTATTCTGGACCGAGCAGGGCTACCGTTTTTCGTGGCGCGTGATGCTGATGGAAAAAACAGGGACTGCCTTCTTTTATGTGCGCGATCCGCGAACCGGACGGGAAACAGAGATCCACAACCGGGATTACCTGACGGTGAACCAGGAAAAGATGATGGCCACCCAGCCGGACATGCTGCTGCAGTTTGCCCACATGCTGCGCGATGACTTTAAAGCCAAAGGCATGCCTGCTCCGCAGGTACGCGCCGAAGCATACGTCAGCATGAACGGCCGTGGCAGCAGGCTCCTGATTAACCCGCAGACAAACCTGGCAGCCGAAGAAGAAAGCTTCCTGCCCAAATACTGGATATTACCTTTTGAAGAAAAAGCACTGCAGCCCGAAGCTGTGGGGCAAAAAGAATAAACATGCGCTTACTGCTCACATTTATACTTGTAATAGGCAGCCTGCAACTCACACTGGCTCAAACCTATAGTATCTCCGGCACTATCTCGAATGCCAATTCAAAACAACCTGTTCCGCTTGCCGAAGTGCTGCTTACCAACAACGGAAGCATCACGAAAGCGGATGCCAGGGGCAACTATACGATCAGTGGCTTAGCCTCCGGCACTTATACCTTAACAGCTTATAGCCTGGGGCTGGGCAGCGCAACGCAGCAGGTAACCATCAGCAATGCCAATGTAACCTTGCACTTCGATCTGAAGCCATTGGAAGGAAAGCTAAGCGAGGTAAAAGTAAAAGGGGAGCGCGAGAAGACCTTTGGCATTACCCGCCTGAACTCCGTGGAAGGAGCTGCCATTTACGAAGGCAAAAAGAGCGAAGTGGTGGTGCTAAACGACATCACAGCCAACAAAGCCACCAACAACAGCCGCCAGGTGTTTGCCAAGGTAGCCGGCCTTAATATCTGGGAGAGCGACGGTGCCGGTCTGCAGCTCGGCATCGGAGGACGCGGCCTCAGCCCGAACCGTACCTCCAACTTCAATACCCGCCAGAACGGCTACGACATTTCTGCCGATGCACTTGGCTACCCCGAAAGTTACTACACCCCTCCTACCGAGGCGCTGGACCGGATCGAGGTAGTGCGCGGTGCGGCATCGCTGCAGTATGGCACGCAGTTCGGCGGCATGATCAACTTTGTGATGAAGGAAGGCCCCGAAGACAAGCCATTCGAGCTGACTAGCCGCCAGACCGTCGGCTCCTGGGGTTTTCTGAACACCTTTAACAGCATAGGCGGCAGCAAAGGCAAGTTTCATTACTACGGCTACTACCAATACAAACGCGGCGATGGCTGGCGCGACAATTCTGAATTTAACGCTCACACAGCTTTCAGCTCTATACATTACAAGCCAAACGACAGACTGGAGATCGGCTTTGATTATACCTACATGGATTACCTGGCGCAGCAGCCGGGCGGATTGACGGATGCGGCCTTTAAGCAGGATGCACGGCAATCGGTGCGGGAGCGCAACTGGTTTAAGGTGAACTGGAATCTACTGGCCCTGACGCTGGACTACCGCCTGAGCGAGCGCACCAAGCTGAACGTGCGCAATTTCGGCTTGGTGGCACAGCGCGATGCCTTGGGATACCTGGAGAAGATCAACCGGCCTGACCCGATGGAGGAGCGCCTGCTGTTGCAGGACAAGTTCCGCAACTTTGGCAACGAAACGCGCCTGATTCACCGCTACGACCTGCTGGGCAGTTTCTCTACCCTTCTGGTGGGTACGCGCTATTACCACGGCTTTACCGATCAGAAACAAGGCTATGGCTCTGCCGGATCCGACGCTGATTTCAGGTACTATCCCGACAACGGCAACCCCGACATTTCTGACTACGACTACCCAAGCCGCAACCTGTCTGTATTTGCAGAGAACATTTTCAACATCACTCCAAAGCTAAGTATAACGCCGGGTGTCCGCTACGAGTGGATCAAAACCAAAGCAGAAGGTCGCTACGATGTGATCAGCAAAGACCAGGCGGGTAATATCCTGTACGAGGAGCGTATACCGGAAAGCCGCACCAATACGCGCGGGCTGGTGCTGTTCGGATTGGGAGTTAGTTACAAGCAAACCGATCACCTTGAAGTATACGGCAACTATTCTCAGAACTACCGCGCGATCAACTTCAACGATATGCGGATCGTGAACTCCAACATACAGGTTGACCCTTATCTTCAGGACGAGAAGGGATATAGTACTGATCTGGGTGTGCGCGGTGGTATTGCAGACGTGATCAACTTCGACTTTAGTATTTTTAACCTGATGTATGATAACCGCATAGGGCTGAAATCGGAAAAAGATACTGTTATGTACAGAACTTACCTGCTACGCCAAAACATAGGCAAGGCACGTAACCGAGGTATAGAGACATTTGCCGAAGTTGATATCCTGAAGCTGATCTACGGAAAGCAGCATCGTACCGGGCTCTCTGCCTTCTCCAACTTGACGCTGGTAGACACTAGGTATACCAGCCCGAACAAAGCCATCGATGGTAATAAAGTGGAACTGGCACCTGCGTTCATTGCCAAGACTGGTTTGTCTTTCAGGCAAAAAAACTTCAAGCTGTCTTACCAGTACGCCTACACTTCCAGCCAGTATACCGATGCAGAAAACACAGGTAGTAACCCGGGAGATATAGACTTAACCGCTGTGTTTGGTGAGATTCCGGCTTACTGGGTAATGGATTTGTCAGGAAGCTATACTTACAAGCGCCTCACGTTGGAATCTGGTATCAATAACCTGACCGATAACCGCTACTTCACGCGTCGTGCTACAGCTTATCCCGGCCCTGGCATTATCCCGTCAGATGCGCGAAATTACTATGTAACCCTGCAGTTCAAGTTATAACCGAAGCGGCAGGAGCAACATCAACAGGCTTTCGTATAGCTTACTAAGTATAAGAGGAGAATTTAGCACGAAGCACCGGATGGTGCTTCGTGGCTTGCGGCTTTTGCGAAAGCGACAAGCTACTTAAAACAAAAAGCCTGCAAACTTATCGTTTGCAGGCTTTTTTCTGTAGTATCGCTACCAGCAGAGAGTGAGGGATTCGAACCCCCGGACCTGTTACAGTCAACGGTTTTCAAGACCGCCGCGTTCGACCACTCCGCCAACTCTCTAATTAATCTTGCACAAAAGTATAGTGCCCGACTGAATTTTCAAAACTATACGATAATATTTTTCGCCAGTTTTGCAGTATAATCTACAACCATTTGAATGTCAAAGAGAAAATTTTTAACCATTTATTTTACCTGCAGCAAAAGCAGCAGTCTAACACAAGCTGCAGTATAGCTTTTCCTTTTCCATTACTACTTCACTGCTGGAAATTTACCTGACTGCCGGTTTATACCTTCCAAAGTATGAATCTTAGCTTCTCTTTCGTACTCTTACCCTAACAGGGCAGTATGCCAGATATTACTTGGTTACTTTCGCGCTGGTGCGGATGCTTTTACGGGTAAGGCGCTTGGTGACGGTGTCGATGCTTACATTGATTTCAAAGCCCAGTATGAGGATCATCGAAATAAAATCGAGCCAGATCATCAGACCGATCAGCGCGCCGATGGAGCCATAGAATTTGTTGTAAGTATCGAAAGCACTGATGTAGAGCGAAAACACCATCGACACCAGAAAAATAAGCCCGGTAGCCACTACCGCTCCTGCCGAAATAAAAGGCCACTTGTCCTGGATAGCCGGCACATAATAATAGATGAGCGCAGTGGCAAGCAGGAACAGCAGGATGATCGCGATATACTTCAGGATCACGATCAAAGTATAAGTATAGGTCTCGGTCACCACCTCGTAAAACACCAGCACATCCAGTATCCATTGCCCGAAGAAAATGGCCGAAACCGCCAGCAGAAGTATAAATGACAAGGCTACTGTGAGCAACGTCGCGATCAGTCTTTTTTTGAAGTAGGTGCGCTTGTAAAAGGTATGATACTTCTTATCGAATGCGTCCATCAGCGACATGATGCCGTTGGTGGAAAGTATAAGCGCAAACAAAAAACCAAACGATAGCAAGCCCCCGCGTGGTTTGTTCACAATGTCGTCGATCGTTCCGTAAGCTACGGTATACATCTCCTCCGGCAGAAAATCCGAAAGAAAGCTCAGGATACTCTCCCCCAAATCCAGCGACAGGATGCTGGGGATGTAGGGGATCAGCGTAAAAAGGAAAATGATGGTCGGGAAGATGGCCAGCGTAAAGTTGAAGGCCATGTACGAAGCCCGCTTGGTAACAGAATCGAGCCGGAGCTCGCCCAACAGAACGTCCGCTACCTCGTACACCGAAGATTGCCCGTTGTTAAAACGCCATTTCTTCAGGAACACGATAAATTTGCGGTACGCACGGCGGCGCTTCAGGTATTGCTGGTTTAGCCTCATTCGGTAAAATACGCGTCCAACTTCTGGTGAATCAGCTCCGGCACTGCTGTAGGTCTGCCTGTCTTCATATCGACAAACACCATTGTGGTTTCGCCTACGTTCAGCAGCGTCTGCTCCTCGTTGTATACTTCGTACTCAAACTTTATACGGGTACCGTGCGGCTTGTGCTTAAGCAACAGCTTTATCGTGAGCAGATCGTCGTACTTTGCCGGCCGGATGTACTTGCATTTGAGCTCCAGCACCGGCATCATGGTACCGGTCGCTTCCATCTCCTTGTAATGTATGCCCAGCTTTCTGAACACCTCCGTACGGGCTACCTCGTAGTAGGCGCCGTAATTGCCGTAGTATACATAACCCATCTGGTCGGTTTCCGCATACCGCACGCGTATCTGTACCTCTGATTCGAACATGTTAATTGCTGATTGTTGGTTGTTGATTGTTGATCATTGATTGCTCTCTCAGTTATACTTAAACAATGCTTGTACCTCATGTAGCAAAGCAGGAGAAAAAACAATCATCAATTAACAATCAACAATTACTTTAAGATGTTTCTTTCCGTAAGGGCGCGCTGGTAGCGGCGGGCATTATCCAGGTGCTGTGCCTGTGTTACGGCAAAACTATGGTATCCGGAAAAATCTTCTTTTGCGCAGAAGTAGATATAGTCGTGCTGCTCCGGATTCAGCACCGCGTCGATGCTGGATATGTTCGGCATGTTGATCGGGCCCGGAGGAAGGCCTTTATACTTATAGGTATTGTAAGGAGAATCGAATACCAGGTGTTTGTTGAGTACCCGACGGATGGTAAAATCACGCACGGCGAACACCACGGTCGGGTCAGCCTGCAGCAACATCCCTTTTTCCAGGCGGTTCAGGTATACGCCTGCCACACGTGGCTTTTCGTCGTTCTTGATGGTTTCAGCCTGCACAATGGAAGCCAAGGTAGACACTTCCTTTTGCGACAGCCCCAGCTTCTCGGCTTTGGCTTTGCGCTCGGCTGTCCAGAACTTATCATACTCGGTCTTCATGCGCTGCATCAGTTCCGGCGCTGTTATGGTCCAGTATACCTCGTAGGTATTCGGGACAAACATACTTACCACGTTGGCGGTATCAAACCCGAGTGTCTGCAGGTAGGCCTGGTCATTGAGCAGGCTGTCCAGCTCACTCTGCTCCGGCTCTACTTCGGCAGCCAGCTTTTCGGCCAGTTGGCTGCGCAGGCGGATGTTTGTAAATGTCAGTTTTACCGGATCCTGCTCCCCGAGGCGCAGCACCCCGATCAGTTGGCGGTTGCCCCAGCCATTTTCGAGCTTGTAACGGCCTGGCTTTACCAGTTTGTCATAGTCCATGAGCTTGGCCATAAAGCGCAGCGATAACTTGTCGATGATGGTACCGGTTGCTTCTACCGAATCAAGCGCCTGTGAGTAGGTGGCTCCGGTCGGGATATGCACATAAGTTTCCTGGCCTTTGGTGTCTACGTTGGGGGTGTACACGATCTGGTAGGCGTAATAGGAAAAACTGACAAACAGGAACAGGAACAGCACAATAAGCCCCGGTATCAGTTTACTTTTCTCTTTTCTTTTTTTAGGAGTGGTTGTAGCCATAGTTGGTAAAGGCGCAGCAGCACAAAGCAACGCGCCGGTTGTTATTCAAGCCCCAAAAATAACACTTATGTTGCTAATTGTGAATGAGTGGGTGTGTGATTGAGCGAATTATCTTTACTGATCCGCTTAAACAGTGCTCCAGAGCAGATTGGCAAGTCAAGGTATGATGTACACTCCGAAAACGTTTGCCCCGGTAAAAGAGTATGCCTATCTTAAATTGCTACTTTTAAAACAAGTATAAAACTATGGCCAACGCAATCTTCATGAAAATTCACCCGGATAATCCGCAGGAGAACAAGATCAGGGAAGCAGCAGAAATTCTTCGCAAAGGCGGCGTGATCATTTATCCTACCGATACTATTTACGGGCTAGGCTGCGACATTCACAATGCGCGCGCGATAGAACGTGTCTGCCAGATCAAGGGCGTAAAGCCTGACAAGGTAAACCTGTCCTTTATCTGCTCAGACCTTACCCACATCTCTGATTACGCCCGGATCGACACGCCTACTTATAAGGTAATGAAAAAAGCATTGCCCGGCCCTTTCACCTTTGTGCTGGACGCTACCAGCAATGCACCCAAGTATGCGACTGCTAAAAAGAAGACGGTAGGCATACGGGTACCCGACAATAAAATTGCGCTGGCACTTGTAGCCGAACTGGGCAACCCCATCATCTCTACCTCTGTCCGCGACGAAGACGAGGTTGTAGAATACAGCACTGACCCGGAGCTGATCTATGAAAAGTATAGAAACCTGGTAGATCTGGTAATTGACGGAGGCTATGGCAACAACGTGGCTTCTACGGTAGTGGACGCCTCAAACAATTTTGAGGTGCTCAGAGAAGGTGCCGGGGATATTGAGCAGTACCTTTAAAGAGTTCTGAGTCTCGAGTGCTGAGTTATGAGTTTTTTGCTAATTAAAGTATATTTTAAACTCATGACTCGAGACTCAGGACTCAGCACTCGTAATTGTCGCTTCGCGGCGATGTTTCCAACGCTTGTGGGTCCAGAGGTAGTCGGCTGGCGCGCGGCGAATGGCAGCTTCCAACTTTTGGGCGAAGGCAACTGTTATTGGATATTCGGTACCAGTATCCGGTAATGGGCTGCCATCTGAAATTACTTCAAAAGCAAGCCTGTAATAGCCTCTTTTAACACGGTAAACATCCAAAAACAGCACCGGGTAATTAAACTTACGTGCCAGCTTTTCGGCGCCTACATAAAAAGGAGTGTCCTGATTCAAAAAGGTGGTCCAGAAGGTGATCTCACTTCGGAGTGGTGTCTGGTCAGAGAGCATGGCAACTACACGGGGTTTGTTTCGGTTGGCTGCAAAGTCACGCAACGTGTCTTTCATCTTTATCAGGCGAGCCCCCATGCGGCTGCGCAAGTACAGCATAAACTCCTCGAAGAAAGCATTGTTCAGAGGTTTGTAAACTCCTTCTGCCGGAAAATCAAACTGCACTGCCCCTGCTGAAAGTATCCACTCCCAGTTACCCGAGTGCGAGCCCATGGTTATAACAGGCTTGCCTTGTTGCACAAAGTCATCCAGCACTTCCTGGTTAGCAAAAACAAGCCGGCGCTTTAGCTCTTCTCTGCTTATGGTTACCAACTTCAGAATTTCCACAATCACATCTGTCAGCTGGTGGTAAAAGTCTTTCGCTATCTGGTGTATTTCCTGTTCGTTTTTCTCCGGGAAAGAATTGCGCAGGTTTTGCATCGTTACTTTTTTACGGTAGCCGATCCCATAGTATATGATCAGGAATAAAAATTCGGAGAGCACGTATAGTACACGCAGTGGCAACAAAGACAAACCTTTGAGCAGCAGCCAAAGCGGGTAATACAACAGAGGGATGTTTATACTTTTCTTCATCTGCACAAGAGCAGTTGCAAAGGTACAACCTAATAGAATTAGAAATTATGAATTATGAATTAGAAATTGAGCCAGGTAGTCCCGCATATATATTTTAGACTTACAACGAAGCTTACAACACATAGCAGCAGCACCCATCGTAGCAATAAAATAGCGTGAAATCTTTTTCATTTAAACTATTTAGATTTTATTAGCAAAAGGAACATCTGCAGCCAAAGCATTCCGGTATGGCTACTTCCATTCATAATTTCTAATTCATAATTAACCAAGCTTGATCCTTCTTACCGAAACAATGTATAACCCACCGTTGCAGTACTTCCGGCACGCGCTGCAGGCCGATAGTATACTGGTGGAGCAACACGAAAACTACGTAAAGCAGAGCTACCGCAACCGGTGCCAGGTACTGACCGCGCACGGGGTTATGCCGCTGAGCATACCGGTGCTCCGGGGCAACAGCAAAGACAAGACGCATATTACCGAAATTGAGATCGACTACAGCCAGAAATGGCACAACGTACACTGGCGCACGATACAGGCTGCCTACGGGCGGGCACCTTATTTTGAATTTTATAGCGACTATATCCGCGATGTGTATGAACAGCAGCCAAAATATTTGTTCGACCTGAACGTTAGCCTGTTACGACTTTACCTGAAGTTCCTGAAGCTGAATAAACCCCTTGAGTTCACCACATCTTATAAAGAAACGACTGCCGAAAATGTCCTGGACCTGAGAAATAAGGTACATCCTAAAATCATTCCTGACATTTTGCACGTAAAACCCTATACTCAAGTGTTTGGCAAACAATTTGTACAAGAGCTAAGTATAATTGACTTGTTGTTTACACAGGGACCTGAGTCGCTTTCGTATTTACAGTAAGGCTGCTGCTGCACGTTTGAACAATTGTATTACACAGCGTGTTTTAAAATCAAGGCATCTCCTGTTTGCCTCAACCAATTATCAAACTTTGACTTTTTTTAGATTTATAGAGTATACATGGAAGCTAAATTCTCAAACCGAGTGAAGGAGGTAATCTCGCTCAGCCGTGAGGAAGCTATCCGACTTGGTCATGATTACATCGGTACCGAACACCTGGTGCTGGGCATGATCCGGGAAGGAGAAGGTACCGCCATTGCCCTGCTCAAAAAGCTGGGTGTTTCGATAGATGAATTAAAGTACGCTTTAGAACAAGCTACACGCAATACAGCTACGCAGAACAATAATATTACTGGCAGTATCCCGCTTACCAAGCAAACGGAGAAGGTGCTGAAGATCACTTACCTGGAGGCAAAGATCTTCAAGAGTGATATCATTGGCACAGAACACCTCCTATTATCCATCCTGCGGGATGAAGACAATATTTCTTCACAAATATTAGCCAAATTTAACGTGAACTACGAAGCAATAAGAGACTCTCTGGATTATCATAGCAATAATCCGCTTGCGTCGTCTGATACGGATGATTCAGATGATTCAGACAAACTGTTTGGCAGCTCGTCCCGTTCCGGCAGCAGCACCAGCAAAAAGCCTGGTGAAAAGTCGCGCACTCCGGTGCTTGACAACTTTGGCCGTGACCTGACCAAACTGGCAGAAGAAGACAAGCTGGACCCGATTGTGGGCCGTGAAAAAGAAATTGAGCGTGTGGCCCAGATCCTGAGCCGTCGCAAGAAAAACAACCCGATCCTGATCGGTGAGCCTGGTGTTGGTAAAACTGCCATTGCCGAAGGTCTTGCCCTGCGCATCATCCAGAAAAAGGTGAGCCGCGTGCTCTTTAACAAGCGTGTGGTAACCCTGGACCTGGCATCGCTGGTGGCTGGTACCAAGTACCGTGGCCAGTTCGAGGAGCGTATGAAGGCCGTAATGAACGAGCTGGAAAAATCTCCGGACGTGATCCTGTTCATCGATGAGCTGCACACCATCGTAGGTGCCGGTGGCGCTTCTGGTTCGCTGGATGCCTCTAACATGTTCAAGCCTGCGCTTGCCCGTGGCGAGATCCAATGCATCGGTGCTACTACACTGGATGAGTACCGCCAGTACATCGAGAAAGATGGTGCCCTGGCCCGTCGTTTCCAGGTGGTAATGGTAGATCCGACTACTCCGGAAGAAACGATCGAGATCCTGAACAACATCAAAGACAAGTACCAGGATCACCACCACGTAAACTATACTGATAAGGCTATTGAGGCCTGCGTGAAGCTTTCTGATCGTTACATGAGCGACCGCTTCCTGCCAGATAAGGCTATCGACGTACTGGATGAAGCGGGTGCGCGTGTGCACATCAACAACATCGTGGTGCCTGAGGATATCCTGAAGTTGGAAGAGCAGATCGAGAACATCAAGGTAGAGAAAAACCGCGTGGTGAAGAGCCAGAAGTATGAAGAGGCTGCACAACTGCGCGATAAAGAGAAAAAACTCATCGACCAGCTCGATACAGCGAAAAAGAACTGGGAAGAAGAGACCAAGAAAAAGCGCTACACAGTAAAAGAGGAAAATGTGGCAGAAGTTATTGCCATGATGACAGGCATTCCTGTGAAGCGTATCGCCCAGAACGAAGGTCAGAAGCTGTTGAACATGGCCGAAGAACTGAGCGGAAAAGTGATTGGTCAGGAAAAAGCCATCAAGCAGCTGGTGAAAGCGATCCAGCGTACGCGTGTTGGCCTGAAAGATCCGAAGAAGCCGATTGGTTCGTTCGTGTTCCTGGGCCCAACCGGTGTTGGTAAAACAGAGCTTGCCAAAGTACTGGCTACCTACCTGTTCGATAAGGAAGACGCCCTAGTACGTATCGACATGAGTGAGTACATGGAGAAATTCAGCGTATCTCGCTTAGTGGGAGCGCCTCCAGGCTATGTAGGTTACGAAGAAGGTGGTCAGCTGACCGAGAAGATCCGCCGCAAGCCATACTCTGTGGTGTTGCTCGACGAGATCGAGAAAGCGCACCCGGATGTATACAACCTGCTGCTGCAGGTGCTGGACGATGGTATTCTGACAGACGGATTAGGCCGCAAGGTTGACTTCCGTAACACGATCATCATCATGACGTCTAACATCGGTGCCCGCGACCTGCAGGACTTTGGTGCCGGTATCGGTTTCATGTCGAAGACACGCGCCGAGAACGTGGACGATATCATGAAAGGAACCATTGCCAGTGCGCTGAAGAAAACGTTCTCGCCTGAGTTCCTGAACCGTCTGGACGACGTGATCGTGTTCAACTCACTTAACCGTGAGGACATGCACAAGATCATCGAGATCTCGCTCAGCAAGCTGTTCAAGCGTATTGAAACACTTGGTTACAAGATCGAGCTGACAGACAAGGCGAAGGACTTTGTTGCCGAGAAAGGGTATGATCCGAAGTATGGCGCCCGTCCGCTGAACCGCGCTATTCAGAAGTATATCGAAGATCCGATTGCGGAAGAGATACTGAAAGCCGAAGTAGCGCAAGGCGATACCCTGCAGGTTGACTACGAGGAAGGAAAAGAGCAACTGACCTTCGCTTCCAAGAAGAGCAACGGCAAGAAAGGCAAAACCTCTGCCTCTGACGAGGAAGAGACAGAGCCTACCAAGTCGTCGGATTCTGACAAAACGAAAGAATAACTTGTTCTAAGTATAAAAATAAGGGCTGCCCTGACCGGGGCAGCCCTTATTTTTTGCTGGTTTTATACTTGTACCCCAACAGCCTGCTTGCACATATCTAAAAAATAATACATTCATAAAGGATTTCGCCGCATAGTTTTTAAATTTGAAAACAAATCATTTTGATCTACACACGACTGTAATACAAAGTATACATGGCAGGAGAAATCAGACAAAGCCAGATCGCAACGCTGGAGCGCAAAAACGCAGAAGCGCTGCTGGGCGGCGGGCAAGACAGAATAGAAGCTCAGCACCAGAAAGGTAAGTTAACTGCACGCGAGCGCATCCACCTTTTAATGGACGAGGATTCTTTTGAGGAGATCGGTAAGTTTGTGATGCATCGCTCCAAAGACTTCGGTCTGGACAAGCAGTATTACCTGGGCGATGGCGTGGTAACTGGCTATGGTACCATCAATGGCCGTTTGGTCTATGTTTTCTCACAGGACTTCACTGTACTGGGAGGTTCTCTTTCTGAAACACATGCCGAAAAGATCGTGAAGATCATGGAGCTAGCCATGAAGAACGGGGCTCCGGTTATTGGTCTGAACGACTCGGGCGGTGCCCGCATCCAGGAAGGTGTGGTATCGCTAGGTGGCTATGCCGATATTTTCTATCGTAACACACTGGCTTCCGGCGTTATCCCGCAGATCTCTGCTATAATGGGGCCATGCGCGGGCGGTGCCGTATACTCTCCGGCCATCACCGACTTTATCATGATGGTGGAAAACACCTCTTACATGTTTGTGACAGGCCCGAACGTGGTGAAGACCGTTACACATGAGAACGTTACGTCGGAAGAACTGGGTGGTGCCAGCACGCACAGCACCAAGAGCGGTGTTACCCACTTCTCCTGCGCCAACGAGGTTGAATGTATCAACTACATCAAAACACTGTTGAGCTACATCCCGCAGAATTGCGAGGAGTTGCCTCCATCCCTGCCCTACCAGCCGGCTGCCGACGAAACACGCGAAGTGCTGAACACCATTGTACCGGAAAACCCGAACCAACCCTACGACATCCGTGAGGTGATAGAGGGCATCATCGATACAGATTCTTTCTTTGAGGTGCACAAGAACTTCGGGGAGAACATTGTGGTAGGTTTTGCCCGCTTGGGTGGCCGCAGCATTGGCATTGTGGGCAACCAGCCTGCCGTACTTGCCGGTGTACTGGATATAAACGCCAGCACCAAGGCTGCCCGCTTCGTACGTTTCTGCGACAGCTTTAACGTACCATTGCTTGTGCTGGAAGATGTGCCGGGCTTTTTGCCAGGTACCGACCAGGAGTGGCGTGGCATCATTACCAACGGTGCCAAACTGCTGTATGCTTTCTGCGAGGCTACTGTGCCACGTATTACGGTTATTACGCGCAAGGCATATGGTGGCGCTTACGACGTGATGAACTCCAAGCACATTGGTGCCGACATGAACTATGCCTGGCCAACTGCCGAGATCGCCGTAATGGGTGCGCAGGGCGCTGCCGAGATCATTTTCAAGCGTGAAATCGCGATGGCCGAAGATCCGGAAGCAAAGCTTTCAGAGAAGGTGCAGGAGTATAAAGAGAAGTTTGCTACACCTTACCGCGCCGCACACCGTGGCTTTATTGATGAGGTGATCATGCCATCTGAAACACGCGCCAAGCTGATCAAGGCGTTCAAGATGCTGGAAAATAAGGCAGTACAACTGCCACGCAAGAAGCACGGCAATATTCCGTTGTAACAGTAAACAGTAAGCATTTAACAGTGAGCAAGGCGCTGTTAAACAAACCTTGCTTTGACCCGTTATCATGTGATAACTTTTTATTGGTAATTGTTAACTGACATTGATGAGACAAGAATCTTTTGAATTCCTGCAGAAATACCTGAACAACTCCTCTCCTACCGGCTTTGAGGTAGAAGGCCAGAAAATGTGGCTGGAGTATGTAAAGCCATACATCGACGATTATTTTGTAGACACTTACGGCACTGTAGTAGGCGTAATTAACCCGGAGGCAGAATACAAAGTTGTGATCGAGGCGCATGCCGATGAGATCTCCTGGTTTGTAAATTACATTACCCCGGAAGGCTACATTTACCTGAAGCGTAATGGCGGCTCTGATGCCCTGATTGCACCCTCCAAGCGTGTGAACATTTATACTTCAAAGGGTATTGTGAAAGCGGTATTTGGCTGGCCGGCCATCCACGTGCGCAAAGTAGAGAACGACAAAGCCCCTACCATAGAAACCGTATTCCTGGATTGCGGCGCCAGCAGCCGCGACGAAGTGGAAGAAATGGGCATACACGTAGGTTGTGTGGCTACTTTCGAGGACGAGTTCACGGTAATGAACAACAAGTTCTATGTAGGCCGCGCCCTTGATAACCGTATCGGTGGCTTCATGATTGCCGAAGTGGCCCGCATGATCCACGAGCGAAAACACAATTTACCGTTCGGCCTTTACGTTGTAAATGCTGTGCAGGAAGAGATCGGTCTGCGCGGTGCTGAAATGATCGCGCATCGCATCAAACCGGATGTAGCCATCATAACTGACGTAACGCATGACACGCAATCGCCGATGTATGACAAAAAGAACAGCGGCGACATTCACTGTGGCAAAGGCCCGGTGATCGCTTATGGTCCGGCAGTTCAAAACAACGTGCGCGACCTGATCATCAATACCGCTAAAGAAAAGGATATTCCGTTCCAGCGCTCGGCTGTTTCGCGTGCCACTGGCACCGACACCGATGCCTTTGCCTACTCGAATGCAGGTGTGGCTTCTGCCCTGATCTCGCTTCCGCTGAAATACATGCACACCACCGTGGAAACCGTGCACAAGGATGACGTGGAGAACGTAACCAAACTGATTTACGAAACACTGCTTAAGATCGAAGACAAGCAGGACTTCCGTTACCTGAAATAAGATTTCACTTTTAGCCAGGTGAAAAACCTCACAGCGTCTTCTGTACCTGTGAGGTTTTTGTTTTAATGGCCTGTGCAAATTCCTTATTTTTGAACATGAGCTTCCCCAAAACCTTCACCGACCAGATGGGTCACCAGATCATGCTGCAGCAAAGCCCGCAGCGCATAGTATCATTGGTGCCATCGCAAACTGAGCTGCTCTTCGATCTGGGTCTGGGAGATCGTGTGGTGGGTTTGACCAAATTCTGCATTCACCCTAAGGAGCAGGTTAAACAGAAAACGATCATTGGCGGCACCAAAAATTTCAAATTTGAGGTGATAGATCAGCTACAGCCGGATCTGATCATCGGCAATAAGGAGGAAAACTATAAGGAAGGCATAGAGCAACTGCAGGCTAAGTATAGGGTATGGATGAGCGATATTTATACTTTGGAGGATGCTTTGGAGATGATGCAACAGGTAGGCCTATTGACCGGCACTGAAGCAAAAGCAGTGGCGCTTGTACAAAGTATAAAATCCGGTTTTGAGCAACTACAGCCGGTGCAGCCAAGTATAGCTACCGCCTACTTTATCTGGCGCAAGCCTTACATGGCCGTAGGCAGCCACAACATCATCGATCACATGCTGCAGCGCTGTGGCTTTGCCAATGTGTTTGCCCATACCGCCCGCTACCCGGAAGTATCGCCGGAGCAGTTGCAGCATGCTAATCCGCAGCTTATACTTTTGTCATCGGAGCCTTACCCCTTTAAAAAGAAAAATATTGCCGAATTCCGGGAGTTATGCCCGCAGGCAAGTATAAAAGTGGTGGATGGCGAGATGTTCAGTTGGTACGGCAGCAGGTTGTTACAGGCGCCAAAGTACCTGGAACAGCTTATAGAGGAGGTAAAGCAGGAACGAATGTATAGTATAGCTGGCAAATAATGCCGCAGGTTTAGCGGCAGCGTAACTTGTGGCTACTATGGCAGCAGTTTGCAACTGCTTTGCTTCGGAGAAGCAAAGGCTGCGGAGACTAAAGTTATACTTTGGGTAACAAATTCGGAAGTATACATATGCAAACGTATACTTTTCTGCTATCGCAGAAAGCAAGTTCCAAACTTGCCTCATACTCCGTCACAAGTTACGCTGCCGCTAAACTTGCGACATGTTGAGTTTAAAGAAATGTAATTCATAATTATTCATTCGTAATTACACTAAACCCCACCTTCTCCAGGTCTTCCCAGAAACGCGGATAAGATTTACGCACCACGCTGGGCTCCTGGATCTGCACCGGTGCAAGCAATGCCAAAGGGGCAAAGGCCATGGCCATGCGGTGGTCCTGGTACGTGCGGAAGCAAAGCTCGTGCTTGTTGAGCAAGCCTGGTTTCATGCGGAACACGCCCGGCGTGATTTCTTCCAGCGAAGTATTCATCCCCAGCACCTCGATCTGCAGGGCCTGTATACGGTCCGTTTCTTTGATGCGCAGGCTTTCCACACCGGTCATTTCCAGCGTTACCCCAAGTCCGGTGCAAAGGGCAACGATCGTCTGTGCCAGGTCCGGGCAGTTTGAAAAATCATAAAGCAGGGACTTCTCCTGGTGCTTTTTTGTCAGCCTCACGCCTTCTTCAGTAAAGGCAGTATAAACGCCCAGCCGGTCCATAATGTCGACAATAGCCTTATCGCCCTGGTAGGAGTTTTCTCTCAGACCGAGCAGGGTGATGTCTGCTTCCCGGGCCAGTGCCACCATACTGTACCAGTAGCTTGCCGCCGACCAATCCGATTCTACCGTAAACGAGGCTGCTTTGTACTGCTGGTGCGGCACTGTGATGGTATTTTCCTCAAAAGTCGCCTCAACCCCGAAATGTTTCATCAGCGAGAGCGTCATCTCGATGTATGGTCTTGAGCTGATCTTTCCTTCCAGCTCCAGCACCATGCCTTCCGGCAGCATCGGCGCAATCATCAGCAGGGCTGAGATGTACTGGCTGCTGATGTCGCTGCGTACGCTTAGTTTGTTGTTGCCATTCCCCTGAAAGCCGTTGATCTTCAGCGGAGGGTATCCTTCTTCTCTGAGGTAATCTATACTAGCGCCCAGTTCGCGCAAGGCTTCTACCAGCACTTTGATGGGCCGCTGGCACATGCGTTCGGTGCCGGTGAGTGTTTTTTGCTGCCCTGTTACGGCATAGTAAGCTGTTAAGAAGCGCATTACCGTGCCGGCGTCTTCGGCGTCTATCGTTTCATCGTTGCTTTTCAGCAGGCGTTGCAGCAGCTGGGTATCGTTTGCTTCAGATAAATTATGCAGCTCCGATTCTTGGCCCGACAGCGCCGCAATGATGAGCGCGCGGTTGGCCTCGCTTTTAGAAGCCGGCAGTTTTATACTTCCATTCAGGACTCCTGTTGGATGCGAGAGGGTAACGGTGTTTGTCATAGCAACTGGTAGTAACGTAGTGATTCCTGAATTTCCTGTAAGGTAATGGGTTGGTCGTATACTGCTTTGCCTATACCGTTTAACAGCGTACAATTGATGGTAGAGCGCGTGTTCTTTTTATCCTGCAGGGCGAGCTGTGCGATCGTTCTGATCTCATCTTCACTTAACCGCACCTTCTCGTACACCGACACCAGAAACGTTTCGATCTTGTCCAGTTCCTCCTGCGTGAGCAGCTCGTGCTTCACCGACAAATAAGCTTCGCACAACATACCTACAGCAATGGCCTCGCCGTGCAGCAATTCCCGTCCGGGTTGCTCCAACAGGTAACTTTCCACCGCATGGCCAACGGTATGGCCGAAATTGAGCACTTTGCGATAGCCACCCTCCAACGGATCTGCTTCCACCACGGCAGATTTTATACTTACTGAATGGCGGATGAGTTCTTCCCAATCTTCTGTTAAGAGCCCGATATGACGTTGTGTCCGGGAAGCCTCCACATCGGAGATGAGCCAATGCTTGATGATCTCGGCATACCCGGATTTAACCTGACGTGGGGATAGCGTTTGTAAAAACGCTGGATCAATAAACACTGCCTGCGGTTCCTGGTATACACCGATGTGGTTCTTGAGCCCGTGGAAATCTACACCGGTTTTGCCACCTACACTCGCATCCACCTGCGCCAGGAGCGTAGTAGGCACCTGCACAAAGTATAAACCACGCTTGAACAACGCTGCACAAAAGCCACCCATGTCGCCGATCACGCCGCCGCCCAGGTTCACCAACACCGACCAGCGGTCCAGGTTCAGTTCGGTCATGCGCTGCCAGATATATTCGCAGGTTTGCAGCGTTTTGTGCTCCTCGCCGCTTTGTATCTGTATAAGTTCATGCTCAGGCAAGTATGGTTTCAGCTGCGGATAGCAATGGTGCAGGGTATTTTCATCTACCAGCACGGCTATTTTGCTGAACGCGCGGTTCTGCAGGAGTTCGGCAAGTTGGGGCAGGGCATCCGCGCCAATGTGTACGGTATTCATGCTTTCAGTTTACGTTCGCTCACGTCTCAGGAAGCAAACGCTATATCCTCTTAAATTGATTTTGGTGAAGGCAGCATCGGGTATAATCTCTTCTCTGCAGTTTTCACTTACATACAAAGATACGCGATGAGGCCGCCTGCAGCAAAGTTATTTCCCAAGGCAAGCCTTCCGGATCATAATCAAATTCAAACTTAATCGTAACAATATAGTTACCAATGAACTATAAATCTTATAATCAACGTGCTATACCTTACGCTGCGGCTATCATAAGATACTACGCATGATCCGATATACGCTATAAAAACCAATTCTAACCCGATAAGCAATGAGTAGCTGGCATACACAACCTGTCAACGAAGTTCTTAAAAGCCTGAACTCGTCAGAAAAGGGCATCAGCAACGATGATGCTGGTGACCGTCTGAAACAATATGGCTACAACGAACTGCAGGAACGTGGCGGCAAAAGCCCGCTCCGGATGCTTTGGGAACAGTTCACCCAAACCATGGTGCTGATCCTGATTGTGGCCGCCATCATATCCGCTTTCTTAGGAAAAAACATTGAGACGATCGCCATTTTGGCCATTGTGGTGCTGTTCGGAGTACTGGGATTTGTGCAGGAATATCGGGCCGAAAAAGCGATGGCCGCACTGAAGCGTATGGTGGTGCCTACCATCAGAGCCCGCCGCAACGGGCAGGTGCAGGAACTATCGGCGCGTGATCTGGTTCCGGGCGATGTGGTGCTGCTGGAAGCCGGCAACGTAGTACCTGCCGATATGCGGGTACTGGAAAGCGCGAACCTACGTGTACAGGAGGCCGCCCTCACCGGCGAGTCGGAGGCGGTAGAAAAAGAAACCGGAGCATTCTCTGAAGATAACCTGCCCCTCGGCGACCGCAAGAACATGCTTTACATGGGCACAAACGTCGCCTATGGGCGCGGTGCTGCCGTAGTGGTCGGCACCGGCATGAAAACCGAGCTGGGCAAGATCGCAGACCTGCTGCAGGAGGTGGAATCCAAGCAAACTCCGCTGCAACAGCAGCTTGACCAGCTTGGGAAACTACTGGCCATACTTGGTTTTGTGGCAGCTGCCTTAATGATGGTTATCGGGCTGTTGATAGGTGAGCCGCTGGATGAGATGTTCCTTACCGCCGTGAGCCTTGCAGTTGCCGTGGTGCCGGAGGGCTTACCGGCCGTAGTTACCATTACGCTGGCTATCGGGGCGCAACGCATGCTGAAACGCCATGCCCTGATGCGCAAGCTTCCTGCCGTTGAAACATTAGGCTCTGTTACGATCATCTGCTCTGACAAAACCGGTACCCTGACCGAAAACCGGATGACAGTCACTGCCATTGGCCTGCCCGACGAAGAGATTGATTTTACAGCCAACGCAGACCAACAGGGACGTATAGCAGTACCTGAAAAAGCTGCGGTGGCGCTTATTATCGGAATGCTGTGCAACGACAGTGTTTTAAAAGCCAGCGACGGCGAGGAGCTACAGGTGATCGGCGACCCGACAGAGGGTGCCCTGTTGCTGGCTGCCAGCCGCGCCGGTTTGCAGAAGGAAGCGCTGGAGAAGCAACTGCCGCGCGTCCACGAAGAGCCCTTCGACTCTACCCGCAAACGCATGACCACTGTGCACCAGATAGCAGGTGATGGTTCGCAGCTTCCTGCGCTCAGACATTTTTCCCGCTCTGGCTATATTGCCTGCACCAAGGGCGCTGTCGATAGTTTGCTGAAGATTTCGGACCAGGTATGGCTGGACGGCCGTACAGAGCAGATGACCCCCGAGTGGCACGACAGGTTGCTCCAGGTAAACAACCAGTTTGCCCAGAACGGAATGCGGGTGCTGGGTATTGCTTACCGGGAGCTTCAGGAGCCTCATAACAACGGCAGATCTCTGGAAGAAAAGCTAACTTTTGTGGGTATGATGGGGATCATTGACCCGCCCCGGGCAGCCGTAAAGTCAGCGGTTGCCACTTGCCGTACAGCCGGCATCCGGCCGATCATGATAACAGGCGACCACCCCCTGACAGCTGCCGCCATTGCCAAAGAGCTGCACATTACAGATAACGCCGAAGCCGTTACCGGCGAGATGCTGAACGACATGTCGGAGGCGGAACTCGAGGAGGTCGTGTCGCGGGTATCTATTTATGCCCGTGTATCGCCGGAAGATAAACTGCGCATCGTGGAAAAGCTACAGCATAAAGGCGAAGTAGTAGCCATGACCGGCGATGGCGTAAACGACTCCCCTGCTCTGAAAACAGCCGACATCGGGGTGGCCATGGGCATCACGGGTACCGATGTAGCCAAAGAAGCCTCCGACATGGTATTGCTAGACGACAATTTTGCCACCATAGTAGCCGCCGTAGAAGAAGGCCGTGTGATTTACGACAACCTGATCCGGTTCATTAAGTTTTCACTGGGAGGTAACCTGGGCAAGGTGCTGGTGATGTTATGTGCGCCTCTGATCGGGATACCTATTGCGTTAAGTCCGTTGCAACTCCTCTGGCTCAACCTGCTTACCGACGGCTTGATGGGCTTAGGCCTGGGCACGGAACCTGCCGAAGCAGATACCATGGAGCGGCCTCCCCGCCACCCGGAGCAGTCTGTATTAACGAAAAGCGATCTGGTGTACGTTTCCTGGACCGGCCTTCTGATTGCCGCCGTTACGCTAGGAATAGGAGCATATTACTTTGATCGGGCCAACCCGGAAGATACAAGCTGGCAGACCATGATCTTCGCCACCATCGGCTTCATGCAGATAGGCAATGCCATTGGCCTGAGAGCGTATGGTCATTCCCCTTTCTCCTACAAGTCTAATCCTTTGTTTGTAATGATGGCCACACTTACATTTTTGCTGCAGCTGGTCGCCATTTATACCCCATTCCTTGAAACGTTCTTCGGATTAGAGCCACTGAGTTTACAGGACCTGGCAATCTCGCTTGCAGCCGGGCTGCTGATGTTCCTGGTAGTGTTTGCCGAGAGCCGGCTCAACCGGAAAACCAATGAGAAAGCGGTTGCAGCAAGAGCATAGTATAAACCAACGCCTCCAGGGAAGTATAAAACAAAAGGAGAAGCTCAGCTAGCTTCTCCTTTTGTTTTATACTTCTTTCTTCATCACTTCCGTCTGTTTCCGGATGGATTCCACGTGAATCAGTTTGTAAAGCTCTTCGACAAAGGTCGGGTTTATACCAACTTCAGATGCCCAGTCGGCACGTGTCTTAAAGATCTCTTTCCAGCGCTCGAGTTGCAGCACCTGCACGTTGTTGAGTTTTTTATACTCCCCGATCTGCTCTACCAGCGCCATGCGCTTAGCCAACGCGGCGATTATCTCATGGTCAGCCGCATCGATCTGCAGGCGCAGCTCTTCGGCACGGTTTACCAGTTCGGCGTCGTCGTAGTTGGTTTTACGCACCTGTAGGTTACTCAGAATTTCGGCCAGCCTAGCCGGGGTTACCTGCTGTTCGGCATCGCTCAGGGCAAACTCAGGCGTCGGGTGCGTTTCGATCATCACACCATCATACCCAAGGTCCAGGGCTTTCTGAGACACCGGGAAGATCAGGTCGCGGTTACCGGCTATGTGGCTTGGATCCACGATAACCGGCAAACCCTGATACTGCGCTTTCAGCTCGATCGGTATCTGCCAGACCGGTGCATTTCTATACTTTGTTTTCTGGTAAGAAGAAAAACCCCGGTGAATGGCCGCCACATCGGTGATGCCGGAATTGTAAATGCGCTCGATCGACCCGATCCATAGTGCCAGGTCCGGGTTAACCGGGTTTTTAACCATGACCGGCACCTTGGCCCCCTGCAGGGCATCGGCAATTTCCTGCACGGCAAAAGGGTTTACAGTGGTGCGGGCTCCTATCCAGAGCACATCAATGCCTTGTTTCAGGGCTTCTTCCACATGCCGGGTGTTGGCCACTTCTGTGGTTACGCGCAGGCCCAGTTCGCGCTTTACGCGGCCCAGCCATTGCAGCCCCTCCAGCCCGATGCCTTCAAAAGAGTTTGGCCTTGAGCGTGGCTTCCAGATACCGGCCCGAAACAGGTGCACGTGCTGTTGCTGCAGGGCCTCTGCTGTTTGCATTACCTGTGCCTCGCTTTCCGCACTGCAGGGCCCGGCAATAACCAGTGGCTTACCGCGTTCCGAGAGCAGGTCTGAGAAATAAGTATCTTTTGTATTGAATTTCATTACCTGATAAACTTGTTGCAAAGTTAACCCAAATACAACAGCAAAGTATGTGCAGGAGTTTATTATACCTGCCAGGCATTTCTGCCGGCTGATTTATCCTATAACTATGCCGTAATATGGTTGTTAACTTTAGCCGATACACTATCTTTGCAGTGCAAATACGACTTACATGAACCCGGTTACCAACGTATCATTCGACGACACCGCTGTCGCCTTCTCTTCTAAATCAGACACTGAGCTTTACAAGATGTATTTGTTGTTCAAGTCTATGAACAGCAACACGTTTGTGAAAGTAGGAGGAAGTTTGCTGAATACAGCGCTTAGCCTGCACCTGCCGGTTAAGTTCATCATCAAGCCCACCATCTTCAATCATTTTTGTGGTGGCGAAACGATAGAAGAATCGGAGCGCGCCATTCAGGAACTGGCAAAGTATAACATCGGCACCATCCTGGATTACTCGGTTGAAGGTGAAGGCAACGAGAAGAGCTTCGACGCTACCCGCGACGAACTGCTCCGCACCGTAGATAAGGCCAAAGGCAACCCGCATATTCCGTTCTCGGTGTTCAAAGTAACCGGCCTGATCGATATCAAATTACTGGAAAAAGTACAGTCGCGCCAGGAGCTTTCGGCTAACGAGCGGGCTGCTTTCGAGCGTGGCCGCGACCGCGTGAATGCGATCTGCAAGCGTTGTTATGACTATAATGTGCGCGTATTTGTAGATGCCGAGGAAAGCTGGATCCAGGAAACCATTGATAACCTGACCTACGAGATGATGGAGCTCTACAACAAAGAGAAAGCCATCGTCTACAATACTTACCAACTTTACCGCCACGACCGCCTCGACGTGATCAAACGCGATTACCAGAACGCTCTGGAGCGCGGCTACTACCTGGGTGGCAAACTGGTGCGGGGCGCTTACATGGAAAAAGAGCGCAAGCGTGCCCAGGACCAGGGGTATGCCAGCCCGATCAACCCGAACAAGAATGCTTCGGATGACCTTTTCGACAATGCCCTGCGCTTCTGCATGGATCATATTGACAGAATCGCCATTTGCGCCGGTACGCACAACGACAACAGCTGTTACCTGCTGATGGAGTTGATGGACGAAAAAGGAATTGCCCCTAACGACGAGCGCGTATACTTTGCCCAACTGTTTGGCATGAGCGATAACCTGTCTTACAACCTGTCGCATGCCGGTTACAATGTGGCCAAGTATGTACCGTATGGTCCGGTAGAGGCCGTAATGCCGTACCTGCTGCGCCGTGCAAACGAAAACACCGCCATTGCCGGCCAGAGCAGCCGCGAGTTTACCCTGATCAGAAAAGAAATGGAGCGCCGCAAAAAGGCAAAACGATAAGCACTACCAGGTATAAATAATAAAGGCAGCTGTTAGGGCTGCCTTTATTATTTATACCTGCTGGCTGTTTCCTGCTGTAGTAAAGTGTATACTTACTTAAGTTGCAGGTCGGGCTTATAAAACACAAGCGCCCTGCAACAGGTGCAGGGCGCTTGTGTGTGCTTTTAGAACTATAATCTTAATGCTGTAGTTCTGAATCTAATTACTGAGCAGAAGCAGCAGTGTCAGCAGCAGCAGCAGTAGTGTCTACTGGAGCAGTAGCAGCAGTGTCAACTGTAGTTTCTTCAGTTACAGTAGTTTCTTCAGTTGTAGTAGCCTCAGTTTCAGTTGCAGCTGGCTCGTTGTTGCAAGCAGTGAAAGCAGTAAGAGCGAAAGCAACGAAAGCGAATTTGAATAAATTTTTCATTTTTGTGTTTGTGATTAAGTGTTTTGATTTCGATTTTGAACGTTCATACCGAAAACCGAAATAGGTAACCCGGCATTTTAAAAAAAATAAAAAATAATTTTCAGCGGGTTACAAAACACATCTCCCGGTATTAAAACAAGAACGGAATGAAGAAGAGTTTGTATGAGACGGATGAGGCGATAGTGGATGGCATCCGGAATGATGACAACAGGGCATTAGCGCACCTGTACAAACTCTATTTCCCGATGATCTCTCATTTTATTCTGAACAACAACGGAACCGAAGACGAGGCCAAGGACATTTACCAGGAAGGCGTGATCGTGTTCTATGAGAAGATCCGGGACAATAGCCTGGAGCTGACCTGCCAGATCAAAACATACCTGTACTCGGTTTGCAGAAGGCTTTGGCTGAAAAAGCTTGCCGAAAAAGGCCGTTACATGGTAAAGGTTGAGGACTCTGATAATTTCCTGGGGCTGGAAGAAGATATACCCCGGCACGAGGAAAACGAGCGGCAGTTCAATGTAATGGCAGATGCTTTGTCGCAGTTAGGAGAACCCTGCCGCTCGCTGCTGGAAGATTATTATTTCCGGACTCAGAACATGCAGGACATAACCGAGAAGTTTGGCTATACCAACACCGACACAGCCAAGAACCAGAAGTATAAGTGCCTGCAACGCTTAAAAAAGATATTTTTTGCTGCCTATAAACCAGAAGTATAAGGCAGATAACCATAGTAAAATACACCTTGTGAAAGGTTAAGGAGAAAAGAGATGTTTAATTACGGCATTTACGGGCAAATTGAGCGCTATCTCAGCGGAGGAATGGCGGCAGAGGAAAAAGCAGCGTTTGAAGCGCTGATAAACACCGATCTGCGCTTGGCCGAGAAGGTGCGCGAACACGAGCAGTTGCTGAAAGCCATGCACCAGTATGGCCAGCGTAAATCGCTGAAGCAACAACTCAACCGCATCCATGCCGAAATGGAGGCAGAAGCAGAACCCATTAAGGTTACGGCTACACCAGCGCCATGGCAGGTATTCTGGAAACGCCATGCACAAACTGTTGCCGTGGCAGCCAGTGTATCGTTGCTATCTGTATTCGGCACGCTCTGGAGCGTACAACAGCTGAAAGCGCCGGTTCGCCAGCAAACTGCCCGCTACATTGAGCTTCGCCGCGAAATGGAGAAGATCAAGCAAGAGCAAAGAGCCATCATAAAAGGAATCAGCAATGCGGAGGCTGCTGCTGTGGCACCCCGCCCGGCACGTTTTAGCGGCACCGGCTTTGCCGTTTCTGCTGACGGCTACATTGTAACCAGCTCGCACGTTACCGAAGGTGCCGATTCTGTGCTGATAGAAAACAAAGCCGGCCTCAAGTATAAAGTAAAAGAAGTATACCGCAGCCAGGAGCACGACTTAAGCATCCTGAAAGTGGACGACCCTTCTTTCGGCGGTTTTGGCAAGCTTCCTTATACGTTCAAAACCAACCCATCTGACCTGGGAGAGCGCGTTTATACTTTGGGTTACCCGCGTGAAGACATCGTTTTCGGCGAAGGCTCGCTTAGCTCTGCCTCCGGTTTCGAAGGGGATACGACTTCTTACCAGATCTCCATTCCGCTTAACCCGGGCAACAGCGGCGGTCCCTTGCTCGACGACAAGGGCAACATCATTGGGGTGATCAGCGGCAAGCAGGCCGGCCAGGAAGGCGCTGCATTTGCCGTTAAATCAGCTTACCTGTTGCAAATGATAACCGATATGCCTGCTGCAACGGCCAACATGCTGCCACTTACCTTACCAAAAAGCAATGCATTGGCAGGCAACAGCAGAACACAACAGCTCAAGAAAATGAAGGATTATGTGTTTGTAGTTAAGGTTTATAATTAACCGGCAGGCTTTCTGCAACAGCACAAAGTATAAACTTCACCAATACAGCTAAGGCCCACCCTCCAGGTGGGCCTTTTACTTTTGCTTCTTCCCTATTTAGCGTACTCCTTACCGTAACCCTTCAGTATGGTTCGCGTTATATTTAATCTGCCAGGATATTGGCAAATCAGATTAGATGATCAAAATTTTATCTGAAGCATATTAATAAAACAAACTTAAAGCTATGATGGACAGAAAAGATAATGCAGGCATGATGACCGCTATGTTCCGCGACAGAGACAGTGCGGAACGCGCATATGAAGAGCTTCGTGCAAGAGGTTACGACAAAGACGATATCAACGTGGTAATGTCAGATGAAGGACGTAAGCGTCACTTCGGCGATGATGTTAACAGAAAGGGAGATACTGAACTGGGTAACAAATCTTTGGAAGGCGCAGGTGCTGGTTCAGCCATTGGTGGTACATTAGGTGCCATCGTGGGTGCAGTTGCCGCCATCGGTACATCGATTGCTATTCCGGGCCTTGGCCTGGTAGTGGCTGGCCCGTTAGCGGCTGGTCTTGCCGGCGCAGGTGCTGGTGGCTTAACAGGTGGCCTGATCGGAGCACTGGTGGGTGCCGGTATTCCGGAAGAGCGCGCCAGAGTATATGAATCTGGTGTGAAGGAAGGTAACATTGTTTTGGGCTTCAAGCCAAGAACATCCGAAGATGCCCGTTATTTCGAGCAGCACTTCCAGAAGCATCGTGGTGAGCAGATTTACTACTAAGCGAAGCTTCTAAATAATCAGAAAGGCCTGGCCTGCCCTAAAGCAGACCAGGCCTTTTTGTTTTATACCTTTTCAAAACAGCTTGCCGGCACGCCAGCAGAGCTAAATAGAAAACAAATTGCCTTAGTTTCGTATGCTTAGGAAAAATAACCGATAAGACTATGAAAAAACTATGGATAGCATCTTGCTGCTTTCTTAGCGCACTGGCTTTTACAGCATGCGACAATAAAAGCAGCGAAGCTAACGAAGAACAGAGCAGCACCGAGGTAACAACCGAAGACACCACCGGAACCGCTGTAGCAGCACCAACCGACACCACACTGACAGAAGACAAAAAAGAGCTGATGACCTTTGCAGCCAACGCAGGTATGCTGCAGATGGAGCTTGGCAAACTTGCCGTAGAAAAAGGCAGCTCAGACCAGGTGCGCCAGTATGGCCAGCGCATGGTAGACATCTATACAACCCGGCAAAAAGAACTGCAGGAACTGGCAAAACAATACCGTGTAACGTTGCCGCAAACCATGGAAAACGACCAGATGGAGCGTGTGCAGGAACTCCGCGACACCGATCCGGAAAAGTTTGACAAAGCCTATTGGGACACCGTGGTGGATGCCCACCAGGAAGCCGTAAAAGAATACGACGATAAACTCAAAGATGTAAAAGAGGCGACCGCCTCAGGTTTTACCCTTTGGGCGCGTAACAACTTAAAAGAAATGCGGGCACAGATGGAAGAGGCCATGCGTTTCCGCCTGGACATGCGCAACAGAACCTAAGCGGCAAAAGCAAACAAAAAAGGCGGCTCAAGTATGAGCCGCCTTTTTTGTTTGAACCCGTTATACTTCCAGCATGTCTTTCAATACCGTCCATACATGTTTGGCCAGTATCTTCTGTCCTTCTGCGTTCGGGTGCACTCCATCCGGCAGGTTCAGATGGCGCATACCCGCTACGCCTTCCAGCAGGAAGGGTATAAACGCAATGTTATTCTTGATGGCCAGTTCGCGGAAAAGCACCCGGAATTCTGCCGCATAACGCCCCGGCACAATGTCCGGTATTTCCATGCCTGCCAGGATGATCTTTGTTTCGGGGTGTGCATGCTTTACCTTGTTAATGATCTCCTGCAGGTTTTGGGAGGTTTCGCGGGCAGGTATGCCCCGCAGCCCGTCGTTGGCCCCAAGCGCCAGCACAAAAATATCGATCGGCTGATGCAGCCAGCGGTCCAGGCGGTGCACGCCACCAGCCGTTGTGTCGCCGCTCAGCCCAGCATTTATTACTTTATAGTTCTTATAGCTGCCCTCCTCCAGTTGCTTTTCAATTACGGAAGTATAAGCTTGTGACGCCGGTAGGCCGTAACCTGCTGTCAGACTGTCACCAAAAAAAAGTATATTCTTCATAATTACCTTCTCTTATTGCCAATGGCATTGCTAAACTCAATGCAATGCAAAAGGGTTACCTTCTGTGGTAACCCTTTTGCATCAACATGGCAACAAGCCTACTGGTTTCCTGTTGTGGTTTTCATTTGGCGAAGCCGCTCCAGCTTTGCCAAAGATGCATTTTTCTGCTTCTCTACAATCTGGCGCATATCCTGTGGCAGGTCGTTGCTGCTCAGGGCATCGGCATAGGCTTTCTGTGCCTATTCCTCGCCGTAAAAACTAGAGCCAATGATTGCATCCTCATCAGAACCGGTCAGGGTAGCTTTCAAGTACATCAACTGGCGGTAAAATTTGCCCTTTGTCGTTGTGTCACGTTCGGTGCTGCCACCATAGCGGCTGATGATGCTGTTCAGCTCAATGGAATAGCTTCTGCTCTGGTTGGAAAGCTCGCGGTAATACGACTGGTTTACCGGGTTTGTACTCTTTTGCGGCATACTAATAACCTTTTATGCGGTCGTGCACGAACTCGGTGAGTTCCTGCAAAACATCTACCGCTCTCTGATTGTTAGTTTCCACAGTTATAGATTTGTTATCGTATCGGAAACGAAAAAACGAGCTATACAGTTATTATAATCAAAGTATTAACACGTACATAAGTTACAACGCACGTATACCATGCTGCCACAGGCTGTGATTTAATTACTTTTTATAGTACATTACACCCTGGCATGAGTGATGTTTACTGCCAGATAATATGCGGCATTACTTTTGCGTATTAATTCTATAGTCCAACTGAATAAACTAGATGCTATCCTTGACAACCAGAATAAAAATCATACTGTCGGTACTTGCTGTTGTCCTGCTAACGGGCTCGTTTATACTTTACAGTAAAAACAGCACCCCGGAAGGAAAGAACGAAATACTGATCAAGGCTCTGATGCAGGGCCTGAGCACAGGACACTACAGCCCGGAAAAGGTAGACGATGCTTTCTCTAAAAAAGCATTCAACCTGTACCTTGAGCGGCTGGATTATAATAAAAAGTTTCTGCTCGAGTCGGACGTAGCTGCGCTGCGTAAATACGAGACCACGCTCGACGACCAGTTAAGAGCAGGTTCTTTTGAGTTCTTCGACGCCTCTGCCGATCTGATCGAGAAGCGTACGAAGGAGTCGCAGGCGTACTACAAAGAGATACTGGCCAAGCCTTTTGATTTCGAAAAAGAAGAAAGCATTGAGCTCGACGGCGAGAAGCTGAAGTATGCCAAAGACAAGAACGCGCTGAAAGAAGAATGGCGCAAGCAGCTGAAGTACCAAACCCTGGTGCGCCTGGCTGACATGCAGGAAGAGCAGGAAAAAGCGGCTGCAAAAGGCGAGAAAAAAGAAACAAAGTCATTCGAGAAGATGGAAGCCGAAGCGCGTCAGAAAGTACTTAAAATGTACGATGACCTTTACGTGCGTCTGGATAAAGTTAACCGAGACGACCGCCGCTCTACCTACATCAACGCCATTGCCAATGTGTATGACCCGCACACTGGTTACTTCCCTCCAAAAGACAAGTCGAACTTTGATATCGAGTTTACAGGCCGTCTGGAAGGTATAGGGGCTTCGCTTCAGGAGAAGGATGGCCAGATAAAAGTAGCGGAGATTGTGCCGGGTAGCCCATCTTACATGCAGGGTGACCTGAAGCCAGGCGACGCCATTGTAAAGGTAGCCCAGGGCAGCGACGAACCGGTAGTAGTGGAAGGCATGCGCCTGGACGATGCCATTCAGCTGATCAGAGGTAAAAAAGGCACAGAAGTACGCCTGACGGTTAAAAAGCCGGATGGCAGCACGAAGGTGATCCCGATCATCCGCGATCTGATCGTGTTCGAAGAAACCTATGCGCAGTCTGCCATGATCGACGACAAACAGAAGATCGGTTACATTAAATTACCTGGTTTCTATGCCGATTTTGAGCGCAAAGGCGGCCGCAACAGTGGTGCTGACGTGAAAAAAGAGGTGGAAAGGCTGAAAGCTGCCGGTATGCAGGGCCTGATCCTTGATTTACGAAATAACGGTGGTGGCTCTTTGAGCGACGCTGTGGAAATGGCAGGTCTGTTTATCGAACAAGGCCCTATCGTACAGGTGAAAACAGCGTCCGGCAAAGCCGTGGTGCTCGACGACCGTGATCCGCAGGTACAGTACGGCGGCCCGCTGGTTATACTCGTAAACGCCAACAGTGCCTCCGCATCTGAGATCCTGGCTGCTGCCATGCAAGACTATAAGCGTGCCGTGATCATGGGTACGCCTACCTTTGGTAAAGGTACCGTACAGCAGTTCTTCGAGCTTGACGAAGCACTGCCAGCGCAATTTAACGCCTATAAACCATTTGGCGCCCTGAAGCTGACAACACAGAAGTTCTACCGCATTAACGGTGGCACAACCCAGCTGCGTGGCGTGAAACCGGATGTAGAACTGCCGGATGCCTACAGCTTCCTTGAGTTTGGTGAAAAAGAGCAGGAGTATCCGTTACCGTTTGATGAGATTTCTCCGGCACGTTACAAACTGTGGATGAACGGTGCTCTGAACATACCGCAGGTACAGGCAAGCAGCCGGGCCCGCATTGCAGGCAATAAGAGCTTTAGCCTGATCAAGGAAAGTGGTGCACGTTTGAAGCGCCAGGCAGACAACACGGTTCGTTCGCTTAAACTTACAACCTACCTGGCAGAAGAGAAAAAAGCAGAAGCTGAGGCCAAGCGTATGGAAGAAGCTCAGAAGGAAGTACCGGTGCTGAAAGTACAGCGCCTGAGCGATGATCTGAAAGCCATCAACGGCGACACTGCCAAA
The DNA here is from genome assembly GCF_023630205.1 of Pontibacter ruber. Taxonomy (GTDB): domain Bacteria; phylum Bacteroidota; class Bacteroidia; order Cytophagales; family Hymenobacteraceae; genus Pontibacter; species Pontibacter ruber. The sequence continues at coordinate 369,193 of NZ_JALPRR010000001.1, forward strand.
GCTGCCAGAAACAAAGAATTCATGAAATCGCTTCAGCAGGATATTTATGTAGAGGAAGCCGTTGCTGCCATCAACAACGATATCAAGGTGAAGTAAAACATAAAATCTGATTGATTCTGAACGCCGGTTATGACACATAACCGGCGTTTTTTGTATCTTCCCTCCTCACCTTTTATACTTGACATGACACACAGTTTACTTCTAAAGTATGGCCGCGCCCAGAGCAATGGTCTCTGGCTGGCTATACTTGTATTGTTTCTGGCAACAGGATGTGCCCGGGGTCCTGAAAAGGCCGCCCAAAAAACAGGCACTACCGCCTCGAAGGCCATGGTGGTTTCCGCTTACCCGGATGCCTCGCGTATTGGCCTGGAGATCCTCAGAAAAGGCGGGAACGCCTACGATGCCACCGTGGCTACGCAGTTTGCCTTGGCCGTCTGCTTTCCGGCAGCTGGTAACATTGGCGGGGGCGGCTTTGTGGTGTACCGGCACAACACCGGCGAAATAGGCAGTTTAGACTTCCGGGAAATGGCTCCTGGCGCAGCGCACAAAGACATGTACCTCGACGAGGCCGGCAACCCGATCGACGACCTGAGCAAATTGGGGCACCTGGCAGCCGGTGTTCCGGGCGCTGTAGACGGCATGGTGAAACTGCACCAGAAAATGGGCTCGTTGCCATGGCGTGATGTGGTGCAGCCAGCCATAGACCTGGCCAAACGAGGTGTTATATTTACAGCCAAAGAAGCCGCCGGCCTCAACAACAATAAAGAAGACTTTGTAAAGTATAACAAGCACCTGCCTTACCTGGTAAAGCAAACCGAGTGGAAAGCCGGTGACACGCTCTTCCACCCTGATCTGGCCCGTACCCTGGAGCGCATCCGCGACAAAGGCCGCGACGGCTTTTACGCCGGCGAAACAGCAGACCTGATCGTGCAGGAAATGCAGGCAGGCGGCGGCATCATCACCAAACAGGATCTGAAAAACTATACTTCGGTTTGGCGCACCCCGGTAGTGGGTACCTACAAAGATTACAAGATCATTTCGATGGGACCGCCTTCCAGCGGTGGGGTGGCCTTGCTGCAGCTCCTGAACATGGTAGCACCTTACGATCTGAAGAAGTATGGCTGGCAACAGCCCAACACCATACAGGTAATGACAGAAGCCGAAAGACGCGTATACGCCGACCGCGCTACCTACCTGGGTGACCCGGATTTTGTAAAGGTGCCGGTTAAAGAACTGCTGCAGCCCGATTACCTGAAGGCCCGAATGTCCGATGTCAGCCTCGAGCATGCCACGCCTTCTTCTGCTGTGAAAGCCGGAGAGTTTGCTTTCCACGAATCAGAGCAAACCACCCATTTCAGCATTGTGGACCAGGCTGGTAATGCGGTTTCGGTGACCACCACCATCAACGGCAGCTATGGCTCTAAGGTAGTAGTGCAGGACGCTGGCTTCCTGCTCAACAACGAGATGGACGATTTTAGTGTGAAACCGGGTGTGCCAAACATGTATGGCCTGGTTGGTGGCGCAGCCAATGCCATTGGACCAGGCAAGCGCATGCTCAGTGCCATGACCCCGACCATCGTGGAGAAGGACAACAAACTGTATATGGTAGTAGGTACACCGGGTGGTTCTACGATCATCACACAGGTTTTCCAGGCCATCCTGAACGTGATAGAACACGACATGACCATGCAGGAAGCAGTAGCCGCGCCGCGCTTCCACCACCAGTGGCTGCCTGACGAGATACAGCACGAACCCAATGCGATCTCACAGGAAGTGCGTGCCATACTTACCGGCAAAGGCTACAAGCTGAAAGAACGTGGCCGCTTTGGCCGTATCGATGCCATCCTGGTACGACCGGATGGCACCATGGAAGGCGGCGCCGACCCTCGCGGAGACGACGTGGCCATGGGCTTCTAAGCTATACTTTATACTTTAAACCAAAGAGGCGCAGCTACTATAGCTGCGCCTCTTTGGTTTATACTTTGTTTCTGATCTTAATAGCCTCTTCTTCGCTTTTCGATAAAGCCTGCTACATAAATGCTCACGGCAGCCAGCCCGGTGGCGCTCATCAGGCCGAAGAGCAGCGAGCGACGTTGCAGGGCCTCTTTTCCGAGTTTAGCGGTTGTTTCCTCGTCCGGCATGGCGGCCTGCAGGAACATGCGGGTGGTCTGTGCCATCAAAGCAGCAGTTGCCACCACAGCAGCATGTGCTACGGATTTGTTTCCTTTCTTCAGGCCATTACTTAAAAGCAGCAGCGAACCTCCCACAGCCGGTGGTATAAGCGCTGTTTTTGGTCTGCTCTTGTTCAGGAAGTAACCAGCCAGTCCTGCCCCGATCAGGGTAGCAGCATGTATGTTGTTGATGATATGCGGTTTGTCTGTCATAGCGTTCTCTTTTGTCCTTTTTCCTTTACCGCATACTTCTGTAACAGGTTATACTTACATCGCTCATCAAGTATAAAAACCAGTAAAAGCAAAACGGCCTGCCACAAGTATGGCAGGCCGTTTTCAAAGTATAAATTCTATAGATTAGTTCTTCACCATGCGGGTCTGGTATACTTCGTTGCCTGCAACCATCTTCAGGATGTACATGCCGTTGCGCAGGGTAGCCGTACGTGCGTTCAGTTGCTCCTGCACGCTCTGCTGATCGCCCGTTAGCTCAAATAACTTGTTGCCTTCTGATGTCAGAACAGTCAGTGAGATAGTTTCGAGGGTGCTGATCGTCTCAGGCAACATCAGGTTGGCGTTGTTACCGCGTGTCGGGTTAGGGTACACACGGAAAGCCAGCTCCTGACCGTTGGCAACACCTACCGGGATGTCGTTCTCACGGATGGCCAGCGTGAAGTTACGTGCAGCGCCGATACCCAGATCCGTGCTCACGCCATTGATCGAGAACGTTACCTGCTCGGTTGGCTCTACCAGTTTGTCATCTACCAGTGTCACATCAAAAGAAGTGGTAGTAGCGTTGGCTGGTATGGTTACCATGAAAACGTTGTTAGCAGCAGCAGGCACTGTACTGTAGTCAGCGGCAGTTGCTGTCGCATTCTCTTCTACCGTAAAATATACCGTGTGTGGCTTCGCCTGTGGCTCAGACAATGTCAGGTTCACAGAGAAAGTACCCGCGTCTTCTGCTTTGGCTACATAAGCTTCAGAGAACGTAACGGCAGGTGTACCGGTAAAGCTGAAACGGGCCGAAACCGGTGCATGGTCGGAAGTAGTCGCTCTGTAGCTCGGGATGCTGTTTACCAAACCGTTCTCGATCTGGATAGACTCCTCTACATACTCATCGTTCAGAGACTTGGAAATGATGATGTGGTCGAGGAAGCTTCTGAAAGAACCGGAAGCATAGGTATACTGACCAGCCACACTCAAATCATAGGTCAGGGCTCTGTAGTTGTTGTCTACTACAAACGGCGCCAGCGTAGACGGCAAATTGTTTACCACCGATACATCCACGTCGTCGTTCATGTCGCCCATCATCACCAGGTTGATGTCCGGGTATTGCGCTGTAAGGCTATCTTTCAATACCTGGATGTCATACTTGCGCTGGTTGTAAGGCGCCACGTTCGTGCCTGAATTGGCTCTGGTGTGCAGGTTAACCAGGTGCAGGCGCTGCGTTACGCCGTTCATGGTAGCTTCCACTTCTACCATGTATGGCAGACGGCCGCTGGCCCAGAAGCTGGTCTGTGAGCTTGGGTAGTTTGGCAGTGTAGCAGTACCGGCAATTACATCGTTATACAGTTTCTGCAGCAGTACCTTCTGGCTCTTGATCTTCACCACGTCCTTTTTGTAGGCGATCACCAGTTTCTGCGGCACCAGGTTGCGGCTTGGGTCCCATGAATAAGACGTCACATCCGACTTCACGAAATCGTAGCCGTTCAGCTCGCTCACCAGTTTGGCAATGGCTTCGTCGTTGGCTACTTCCTGGAAGGCAAAGATATCAGCGTTCAGGTCCTGTAGTAGTTTTTTGGCGTTCTGGAACTGCAGCTCTTCATCTTCCGGACCAAGCTCAGCACCTCTGTCGTCTTTGTCAGCCCCAAACCATTCGGTGTTCCAGGTCACAATGTCCAGCGTGCTGCTCTTCGGTAGAGACGAACCAAGCAGGCTGCCTTTTACCACAGAGAATTCGCCGCTGGTAAAGGTGATGTTGCCGGCAATCTTAAGGGCCGTTGTGCCTGGCTTGAAGCGAACAGAAACGGTGTTCTGTGCACTAGCTTCGGCTGAAGTATAAGTAAGTGCTGAAGTATAAGTTCTACCGTCTTTCGAAAGTTCGAAGCCGGCAGAAGCCGTTAGCGTAAGTGCCTCGTTGAAGCCGGCCGCTTTAAAGGTAAAGGCCTGCGGCGCAGAAGCATTTGGCACTTCCACTACACCAAAGTCATAGTTGAAGTCGCTTACCACCAGCAGCTGGTTTACGTTCTCTACAGCGAAATCATCTACTGTCCAGCGGGCAGAACCGTCTACAACAGCTTCTGAAGTATAAACAAAGGCAACATGCACCGAAGCACCTTTATAGTCAGAAAGGTCTACTACCGACTGCTTCCATACATCCGAAGCCGTGGCCGGGAAATCACCGTTCAGCTCAGTCCAGGCAGCGGTTGCCGGAGCGCTTACACCGTCGTAATTAGTAGAAACCATCAGCTTCATGCCCGGACCTTTGAAAGCGGTTCTGGTCCAGAAAGAAAGGGCAGCAATGTTAAAGTCCGTCAGGTTCAGCGACGGCGAGATCAGCCAGTCCTGGTTATCGCGGGAGCCACCGCTGTAGCCGTTTATCTGCACGGCGCTGTTGCGCGGGCTTTCTTCAGTTTCTCTGCCAAATGTCGTGCAGGCCCAGTTCTGGTCACCTGCAACGCTGTAGGCTTTCCAGCCGCCTGGAAGCGAAGTACCGCAGTTGTTGAAGTTCTGTGCAAACGGGCTAACCGCCGTAGCTGTCACTTCGGTTACCACAGGCGCAATGCCAGCTCCGGAGTGGGTGATAGTGCCGGTAAGGTCGCCAGCAGTGGCCGGAGTAACTTGTACATACACCGTTGGATTAGCCTCCAGCTCGGCGGCAGTGAAGCTCAGGCTGCTCGCAAAGCCAGTGGTCGCTGCTTTCGACAGCGTAAACCCACCGGTAGCAGTCAGTTGCAGCGAGCCTGTAACGTTAGCCGTGGTAAGGTTGTAGGAAGTAACGGTTGTCTGATTCAGCACCACGTCGCCGAATGCCAGGGAGGCAGGCACCAGCACACTCGGCTGTTTGCTGTCGCTCAGGCTCTTCACCTCCACGTTATCCACTGCAAAACTTGGTCTGGAGCCACCGCCGCTGATCTGGCGGCTGGCCCAGCGCAGCTGCACCACTTCCTGGTTGTTCGCTTCTTCCGGCAGTGTAATAGTAAAAGTTTCTACTTTCTGAGGTTCGGTATTACCGCTGGTCGTGAATTTCACCTCGTTGTTGCGGTATTCGGTGCCTTCCACGTTCGTGAAAGCGCCGCTGGTACCAATGCGGTACTGCAGCACCACCTCGTTGATACGGGTATTGGTGCCGCCGTCGTACGGGTTACGCAGGGTCATCATGTCGAAAGACACGTTAACCGTAGATTTCTGCAGGGTATTAATGGCAAATGCTACGCTCAGGTCCACGCTACCGCTGTTCAGGAAGCCGATCTTGCCGTTGTAGTTGTGCACAGCACCGTTGGTGGTAGTGGAGGTGCTGTTTGCCAGCATGGCTCTGTCTGCAGTCGGAGCAGTTGTCCGGAAGCTGGAGCCGGGACTGGTGCTCAGCAACCATCCCTGCCAGCCATCTGGATAGGCAGTGGCAGCATGCGGCAGATCCGAGAAGTCCTGGGTGTAGGGCAGGCTCTGCGGCTGCGGGTTTGATTGCGCCCATGCACTGCTGCTGCCAAAAAGGCATGAGCCAAGCACCACAAGCGCAAAACGCTTTTGTAAATGTTTAAACATACGTACGGGTTATTAATTTGGAATTGATTTTCAGGAAAGATCGAAGCACAACGTGCTGGGTTACATCTGCTTCGGGCATACAAACGATAGCGTAGGAATGCATGCACAAAGCTACAAAGATGTAGGTAATCTTATATTATGAAATCATTAAATATAGTAAATATTTATACTTTATACCCGATTGGGTACAAGTATAAACTCTGCACTTAAAAGCCGGGAGTAAATCAGATTTTGGCAAAAGCCTGCTCCAGATCTTTGATGAGATAATCCGATTCTTCCAGGCCAATGTAAAAACGAATCAGGTTGAAAGGCAGCGAGGATTTATAGTTGCCTGAGGAATAGGAAGCCGACACCGGGTAGATCAGCGACTCGTGCCCGCCCCAGGAGGCTGCCATTAAAAAGTGCTGCAGGCTGTCGCAGAACAGGTCCACCTGCTCGATCTGATTTGTTTTTAAAACAATGGAGAACTGGCCTGTGTTGTTGCGCATCTGCTTTCTGGCCAGTTCATACTGCGGATGTGAAGGTATAAAAGGGAACAGGATCTGCTCTACCTTCGGGTGCTGCTCCAGGTACGCCACCACCTGCCTTGTGGTAGCCGCTATGCGCTCCATACGCACTGGCAAGGTACGCAACCCGCGCAACAGCAGCCAGGCATCGTGCGGCGAAAGTATAGCTCCCAAGGTCATAAACTCTCCTTCGAATATTCTATTCACCACCTCCCGTTTGGCGCAGATAATGCCTCCCATCACATCCGAATGTCCGCCGATATACTTGGTAGCTGAATGTACTACTATGTCTACGCCCATCGCGATCGGGTGCTGGTACAGCGGCGTGGCAAAGCTGTTATCGATGATGGTGATCAGGCTGTGCTCGCGAGCAATGGCCACCACGGCGGCAATGTCCTGCAGCTCGAACGTAAAGGAATTGGGGCTTTCCAGGTATAAAACCCGGGTATTCGGCTGAATGGCATTTCTGTAGTTCTCCGGATTGGTGCCGTCTACCATGGTTACTTCTACTCCGAAACGGGGCAGAAATTTACGCATCAGCGCATTGGTCCAGGAATAGGGTTTCTTTACGCAAACGATGTGGTCGCCGGCTTTTACCTGCGAAAGCACCGCCGCCGATACCGCCGCAATGCCGCTGCCGAAGGCGATAGCATGCTCGGCTCCTTCCAGCGCCGCGATCTTCTGCTCCAGCATGGTAACTGTCGGGTTGTTGCCACGGGTATAAAAATGCACTTCCGCCTCGTGCTGCAGCATATCGCGCAGCTTGGCTACTGTGTTGCATGCAAAATTGCTGGTCTGGATAATAGGAGGCGCAACGGCGTTAAAGTACTGCTCCCGGTCCTCGCCTAGCTCATTCAGAATGTAAGAAATGTCCATACCTGTAGTGTATACTTTCCCTCCCCTAATACTCTTATTTTGAGGTGTATGTTTTGCCTGTGCTCAAGTGCTATTGGTGTTATTTATACTTAGTGATTCGACAGAAACAGGCGCTGAATTCTGTTCGCTAAGCACCTGTTTATGAGGCAGTTCATTTGCCTGAAAATTTTTTCTCTTATCAATTGTAACTTATTGATTATCAACAAAATATAATCAACATTTTATCGATTTTAACAGCTGTTTTTGCAACTGATAAGCTGCTGAAAATGTTGTGTATACATGAAAGAGAGAGAAGAAGAAAACGTATTTTCGATATACCCCGAAGAGCAGAAACCGGTCGATAAAGAATGGCAGAAATCCATTCCGGCACAGGTGTTCCTGAACTACTTCTTTGCCATCAGCTACCACATCAACCATTTTGATGGAACAGGTCTGGAGCAGCTTGCTTTCTTCCGCGAAACACCGCCTGAGCTATCGGAGCAGGATGTGGAAGCGGTGAAGCAATTGCTGCTGAACAGCTGGAGCACCGAATATGCGTTGCGTGCCACCGCTGAGCTGGGCGATACCGACTATATCAAGAATGCGCTGCACTGGACCTTCCCGCAGGCATACTATGCGGTATTTGCTTCGCTGCAGGCCTTCCTGTACACGCGCAATGTCAGGTCCAGCAACGAAGCACTAGTTATGCGGGAGGCAGGCCGCCTGGTGGTGAAGAATGCATACCCGCAGGCGATGAGTTTTTATGCGTCTGGCCACTACGACGACTTCAATGTGAACCGTTTGCCGTTGGCGCATTATAAGCCGGGCCTGCAGATAGCAGGAAAAGAACTGGAGGCACAGGCACAGATCGGGCAGTTTCTGCGCACTACCCGCCGCATGAAAGCAAAAGCGGTAAGGCAGCAGTTGCAGGCTAACCCGACCACAGCCATCCGCAGCAGCCGCACCGGCGAGGTGCTGACTAAATTCGGTCCGCAGCACTGGCAGCAGCTAACCTGGCGTGTTGGCTATACCACGCTCTTCGACCTGCTGTCGAGGTTGCGTATTTCCTCCAGCCACCGCGAGATCGAGCGCTTTGTGCAGTCAGAGATTGATTTCAAGCTGTTCCACCAGTCGTTGCTGGAGATCGTGAGCTACCTGAACGGCATACACGAGTGCTACGTGGCACAGGCCATGGGCTTGCAGCAGTACGAAGAGTTTGTGCAGCAACTACCAGCATACCTGCAGAACTCGTTCGTGACTACCCGCCTTCAGGACAAGGTGCAGCCTCTGCTCCAGGACCGCAACCTGCGCCTGGGAGCAGCCGCTTAAGCAGGCATATATCTACCAATATATACCGAGAGCCAGCAGGCATTGCCTGCTGGCTCTCTTTTTACCGTCAAGTATAAAAAAGCAAAAGTCCTGCGGCAGGTGCCGCAGGACTTTACGCTATCAACTAAACTTACAATCCTTTACATTACAAAGCACCCGCCTTGATCTCGTCCACTACTTCCGGATCAAGCAAAGTGGAAGTATCACCCAGGTTGGATGTGTCGCCTTCAGCTACTTTGCGCAGGATGCGACGCATGATCTTACCGGAACGGGTCTTCGGCAAACCACTGACGATCTGAATCTTGTCCGGCTTGGCAATCTTACCGATCTTTTCCACTACGGTTTCGATGATCTCGGCACGCAGGTAATCTTCGCGTTCAGGTTTTTCTTTGCAGATCACAAAGGCATAGATGCCTTGTCCTTTGATGTCATGCGGAAAACCCACCACAGCCGACTCTACCACGTGCACGTTATGGTTGATGGCATCTTCGATCTCGGCAGTGCCGAAACGGTGGCCGGAGACGTTGATCACGTCGTCCACACGGCCGATGATGCGGTACAGGCCGTTCTCGTCGCGTTTGGCTCCGTCGCCGGTAAAGTATAAACCTTTGTAAGTAGAGAAGTAGCTCAGGCGGCAGCGTTCGTGGTCGCCGTAAGTAGTGCGGATGATGCCCGGCCAAGGAAATTTCATGCACAGGTAGCCTTCCACTTCATTTTCGGTGATCTCCTTGCCTTCGGCATCAACCAGGATAGGTTGTATACCCGGCAGCGGGAAGGCCGCATGGGCAGGCTTGATTGGTGTAACGTTCGCCAGCGACGAGATCATGATACCAGCAGTTTCGGTCTGCCACCAGGTATCTACCAGCGGGCAACGCTCCTTGCCCACGTGGGTATGGTACCAGTGCCAGGCCTCCTCGTTTATCGGTTCGCCTACGGAGCCCAGCACCTTCAGCGAGTCCAGACTGTAGGAAAGCACGTTGTCGATATCGCCGCTCATCAGCGAACGGATGGCAGTTGGGGCGGTGTAGAAAATAGAGACACCGAACTTATCGCAAATCTGCCAAAAGCGGCCCATATCCGGATACGTTGGCACGCCCTCGAACATCAGCGTAGTAGCACCGGATAACAGCGGTCCGTACAGCAGGTAAGTATGGCCAGTGATCCAGCCGATGTCGGCCGTACACCAGTACACGTCGCTTTCTTCGTACTGGAACACGTTCATGAACGTATACTGCGCATACACCATGTAGCCGCCACAGGTATGTACCACTCCTTTTGGCTTGCCCGTCGAGCCCGACGTATAAAGTATGAACAACATGTCTTCAGCGTCCATTTCCTCGGCAGGACATTCCTTACTCACATCCTTCACCTCATCGTGGTACCACACGTCGCGGCCTTCCACCATGTTCACGGCCCAGCCCAGGCGCTCTACCACAATCACTTTTTCTACGGATGGGCAAGTCTGCAGCGCCTCATCCACCACACGTTTTACCGGAATCTGCTTGGAACCACGGTTCAATCCATCCGAAGTAAGTACCATTTTGGCACCGGCATCGTTGATCCGGTCGGCCATACTTACAGCAGAGAAACCGGCAAAAATTACGGAGTGGATCGCACCGATACGTGCGCAGGCCAGCACGGCAAAGGCCAGCTCCGGAATCATGGGCATGTAAATGCACACACGGTCGCCTTTCTGCACGCCATTCTTTTTCAGCACGTTGGCAAACTGGCATACTTTCTCGTGCAGCTCGCGGTACGTATAGCGCACAAAACGCTCCTTCGGATCGTTAGGCTCCCAGATCAGGGCCAGTTTGTTGCCGCGGGTTTTCAGGTGGCGGTCCAGGCAGTTTTCCGTAATGTTCAGTTTTCCGCCTTTAAACCACTTCACGTTAGGCTCCTCAAAATTCCACTCCAGCGTAGTATTCCATTTTTTATGCCAGGTAAAAGTGCTGGCTATATCACTCCAGAATCCTTCCGGATCCTCTACGCTACGCTTATATGCTTGCTGATATTCTTCAAAAGTTTTGATCTGATTGTTTATCATGACTCTGAGTAAGTTTAGTTTGTGTTAAGGTTTTTATGTAAAAAGGCATTCCCGATGTTCCGGTCTCTCAGGCAATCGTGTATTTCAGTAAGTATAGCCGGATCGTCGATAGTGGACGGTATGGCATAATGGTCGCCATCGGCGATGTTGCGCATGATCTTGCGCAGTATCTTGCCGGATCGGGTCTTGGGCAGGCGCTTTACGATCAGGGCATTTCGGAAATAGGCTACCGCGCCGATCTTCTCCCGAATCATACTTACCAGGTCCTGTTCGATCTCGGCTTCGCTGATCGTCTGGCCGTCTTTCAGCACCACCAGCCCTATAGGCCGCTGGCCGCGCAGTTCGTCGGCGATACCGATCACAGCACACTCGGCCACTGCCGGATGCGAAGATACCATTTCCTCCATCTCGCCGGTAGAAAGCCGGTGGCCTGAAACGTTGATCACATCGTCGATGCGGCCCATGATGTACACGTAACCATCTTCGTCGATATAACCGCCGTCGCCTGTCATGTAGTAGCCCGGGAAGCGCTCCAGATATGATTTAAAGAAGCGCTCGTCGTCTTGCCACAGCGTTGGCAGGCAGCCCGGAGGCAACGGCAGCCGCACCGCTACATACCCTTCCTGATTTGCGATCAGTTCCTGCCCTTCTTCGTTCAGGATCTCTACCTGGTAGCCGCAAACCGGTTTTCCGGCAGAGCCCGCTTTGGAAGTATGGCGCTCCAGCCCCACCATGTTCGCTACCATTGGCCAACCGGATTCGGTCTGCCACCAGTGGTCGATTACCGGTACTTTCAGCAGGTCCTTGGCCCAGTAATAGGTGGCAGGGTCGCAGCGCTCGCCGGCCAGGAACAGGTATTTCAGCGATGGCAAGTTATACTTTTGTTTATACTTTCCGTCGGGATCTTCTTTTTTGATAGCGCGAATGGCAGTTGGCGCCGTGAACAGCACCTTCACCTCATGCTCCTGGATAATGCGCCAGAAGGTGCCGGCATCCGGGGTACGTACCGGCTTGCCCTCGAACAGCACAGTAGCGCAGCCATGGATGAGCGGCGCATACACCAGGTATGAGTGGCCTACGGCCCAGCCCACGTCCGAAGCCGCCCAGAACACATCTCCGGAATCAACTCCATAAACAGCTTTCATGCTATACTTCAGCGCCACGGCATGGCCGCCGTTGTCACGCACAATACCCTTTGGTTTACCCGTAGTGCCGGAAGTATAAAGTATGTACAGCGGGTCGTGCGCATCAACGGGTACGCAATCGACAGGCTCGGCATTTTGCAGCAGCTCCATGTAGTCGAGGTCGCGGCCCGGCAGCATGTCAGCATGCACATAGGGGCGCTGCAGGATGACGGCATGTTGTGGCTTATGCTTGCTGTCGCTGAGGCCCTTGTCGAGCAGCGGTTTGTACGGGATATGCTTGTCGAATTCAATACCACAGGAGGCAGAGATTACGACCTTCGGCTTGGCATCATCTACGCGCACCGACAGCTCGTGTGGCGCAAAGCCCCCAAACACCACGGAATGTATGGCACCCAATCGCGCACAGGCCAGCATGGCAATCACCGCCTCCGGAATCACGGGCATGTAGATTACCACCGTATCGCCTTTGCCTACCCCAAGGCTGCGCAGGGCACCAGCAAAGCGGGCTACCAAGTCGCGGAATTCGCGGTAGGTATACTTGCGGATGGTGTCTGTGACCGGAGAATCGTAGATCAAGGCGGTCTGATCGGCCCGGCCGTTTTCCACGTGGTAATCCAGGGCCAGGTAAGCGGTGTTCAGCTTGCCTCCTTTAAACCAGCGGTAGAATCCTTTCTCGTCTGTGGTCAGGACCTGCTGCGGCTTTTCGTACCAGGCAATTTGCCCGGCCTGTTCTCCCCAGAAGCCTTCCGGATCGGTTATACTTCTGTTGTAGGCTTCGGCATACGGGCTGAAGGATTTGGTTTTGGTCTCCATAGTATTCCTTTTTAAGTTTTAGGTCAGCTCTCCGATAACTCTTTTATCTTATCCATCAGGAAGCGTGTGGAAAACGGCTTGGGTATGTAGAGGTCGGCCCCTACTTCGTAGCCTTTTTTAATATCCGCTTCCTTCGTCTTGGCACTCAGGAAAATCACCTTCGCGTCGTTCATTCCATCTTTTGTACGGATGTGGCGGCAAACTTCATAACCGTCTACATCGGGCATCATAATATCGAGCACCACCACGTTGGGCAGCTCTTTGTTTACGCTGTCGATGGCCTCGGTACCGTTGCGTGCAATAAAAACCTGGTAGCCATTTTTGCGCATCAGAAATTCAAGTGGCATGAGTATACTTGGTTCGTCATCCACTACCAACACTTTCAGTTTCTCTTTACTCTTAGTCATAATTCTATACCGTAGCCGGCGCTGTTACTTTTACCGGCAGCACAAACGAAAACCTGGCACCTTTGCCTGACTCGCTTTCTACCCACATCCTCCCCTGGTGCGATTCAATAATCTTTTTGCTGATGGCCAGCCCCAGCCCGCTCCCTTCCGGCTTGCGGATCGTCTGGTTGCGGGCCTGGTAAAACTTGTCGAAGATCTGCTTGTGAAACTCCGGATCAATGCCTTTGCCGTTGTCCACCACATTCACTTTCACGTCGCCATCGATAAAATAACCGGAGATGATGATCTTACCCTGTACAGGATTGCAGAACTTGATAGCGTTGGAGATCAGGTTCACCATCACCTGGATCAGGCGGTCGCGGTCGGCCTGCACCAGCGGTAAGTTTTGCTGCACATCCACTACCAGGTCAATGTTTTTCTCCTGCACCAGCTGCTCCAGCGCCTCCACCGATTCTGCAATTACCTCCTGCATCTGCACTGGAGCAAGGTTCAGTTTCTGCTTACCCGACTCAAAGCGCTCCAGGTCCAGCACGTGCGTGATCAGGCGGCTCAGGCGCTCCGACTCCTTCACAATCGTGTGCAGGAAATGCTCCCGATCCTCCTGTTCCATCTCAGGGTTATCGTACAGAATCTCGGACAAGGCGCGAATCGACGTAAGCGGCGTGCGCAGTTCGTGGGTAACGGTTGAAAGAAATTCATCTTTCAGCTCATCCAACTGCTTGAGGCGCTCGTTGGCACTGCGCAATTGCTCGGTTGCCTTCCGCAGCTCCATCGATTTGCGCCGCAGTTCGTTATTCATCGAGATCAGTTGCTGCGATTCGTGCAGAATATGCAGCACCTCGTCTATACTTATCTCCTCCTCTTTCGCCACCGACGAAACCATGATGCGTGCCGAAGAAGAGCCGATCACACCGGCCAGCAGTTTCTCGGCATAGTTTACCAGTTTCGGATCGGCTTTTCCGGTCTCATCCACCAGCCCCGGGTATTTTCGATGAAAGTTTTTCATAGCAATTTCGGCACGGCGCTCTCCTAAAAAGTTTACCAGCAATGTTTTAATATCCGGTATGTAAGCAGTCCCTTTCCAGACAATAGAGCTTTCAAATACCGTAGAGTAGCGGAAGATGTCTACAAAAACCTCTGCCTGGTTGCGCTCCTGCGATGTTTGCCTGCTCAGCAGCGATACGCCAATGTATAAACTCACATTGAAGAACATGCTCCAAAACATGGCATGCGAAATATAATCTAAGCCCTGCAGGCCGAAAAGCTCGAAGGGTTTCAGCAAAGCAATGTCCCAGGGGCCTTCAGTAAGTATGGAAGCAGGAAGCATCCCCACCCCTACGATGGATGGCACCACCAAAGTATAAAACCAAAGTATAGCCCCGGCCACAATGCCTGCCATAGCCCCGCTGTGGGTACCTTCTTTCCAGAAAATGCCACCAATGATAGCCGGAGCGAACTGGGCCACGGCAGCAAACGATACCAGCCCTACCTCTACCAGGCTATAGTGTTCGGCTACACCCTTGTAGTACAGATAGGCCAGCAGCAGCACCAGCAAAATGCAAAGGCGGCGGCTGTACAGAAGTATGGTAGTGATTTTTTCCTGGTACTTGTTTTTAAGTACCGGCACACCTAACAGCAACGGCATGATTAGGTTGTTGCTCATCATCACGCTCAGGGCAATGGTGGCTACGATCACCATACTGGTGGCAGCCGAGTATCCGCCCAGGTACACCAGCAAGGCCAGCAGATTTTTACCTTCACTCAGCGGAATGGCCAGAACAAACATATCGGCATCTACTGCGGTGGTTTCAAAAAGCAGGTTTCCGCCGAAAGCTACCGGCAGTACAAAAACATTGATAACGAACAGGTATAGCGGGAACAGCCACATGGCTTTGTTCAGGTGCTGCTCGTTTACGTTCTCGACAACCGCTACCTGGAACTGGCGCGGCAGAAAAAGGATCGCCAGCATCGAAAGCACCACCATCCAGAACCACTGCGCATACCCGCTCTCCGCTTCAAAGGTCATCAGTTGCTGAAAGTTGGGAAGCCTGCTGGCCTGGTGCATGATATCGCCAAAACCATTGAAGACGCCATAGGTCACAAAAATGCCTGCCGCCACAAACACCACCAGCTTAAACAGCGATTCGAAAGCAATGGCAGTTACCATACCTTCGTGCCGTTCGGTTGCTTCTACGTGGCGCGTGCCATACACAATGGTAAACAAGCCCAGGCCAATGGCAATAAAGAAGGAAGAATCAGCAAACAAAGAACCTGTTGACGCCACCTCGGTACCAGTCAGAATGTCCATACTTCCGGCAATTGCCTTGAGCTGTATGGAAATGTACGGGATGATACCCAGCACACAAATGATGGTGACCACGCTGCCCAGCAGGAGGTTTTTACCATAGCGCGAGGAAATAAAATCAGCTATGGTGGTGATGCGCTGTACTTTGCAGATGCGGATGATCTTGCGCAGCACCACCCACCAGAGCGGCGCCATCAGTGTCGGGCCAATGTAGATGGCCAGGTAGCTTAAGCCGCCTGTTGCTGCCCGCCCTACCGAACCATAGTAGGTCCAGGCGGTGCAATACACAGCCATCGACAAGGCATAGATATACGGATTGCTCACCAGGCTCCTGCCCGCAGCCGATCGTTTCTCTGCCCACGAGGCCAGCCCGAACAGCAGTGCCAGGTAGCAGAACGATACACCGATAACAACCCAGTAATTCATGCGCCTGCTTTACTTTCTTGATCTTTTGGGCTCCTGCCTGGAAATAAAATAACCAATGGCCGCAATGCAAACCAACCACACCACTGTCAGGTACAGGTACAGCACGGGCACCCCGGCAACCATACTTCCTTTATTGAAGATGGAGAGCGCCGGAAAATTCAGCAGCACCATAAACAGGACACTGATGAAAAACAACCGTCTGCCTTTTACCCTGTCGCGCATGTTGAAAGTTAGAGAGTTAAAGCGTTAGAGAGTTGAATGGTTGCTTCCATAATTTCACAGAAGCTACCATCCAACAATTTAACAATTCAGTCAATTAATGATGCACTGCTGCCTCGCCGGCTCCTCGCGGTATGCGGATGTCCTCGATCAGATCCTGGATATGAACAGGTGGCGGCGGTGTCATGCGGGATATCACAAAAGATACAATAAAATTCAGTACCATACCCAGTGTACCGATACCTTCCGGAGAAATACCGAACAGCCAGTTTTCAGGTTTATTGGCCTCAGGGTTGATGAACTTAAAGTATGAGATGTACGCAATAGTAAACACCAGGCCCACTATCATACCCCAGATGGCGCCTTGCTTGTTCATGGACTTGGAGAAGATACCCATAATGATAACCGGGAAGAACGAAGCCGCTGCCAGACCAAAGGCAAACGCCACCACCTCGGCCACAAAACCCGGCGGGTTGATACCAAAGTAACCGGCAACTACTACTGCTGCTGCAGCTGCAATTCGGGCAGCGATCAGTTCCTGCTTCTCTGAAATATCCGGCATAAACGACATCTTGAGCAGGTCGTGTGAGATGGAGGTTGAGATTACCAGCAACAGACCAGCCGCAGTAGAAAGCGCTGCTGCCAGACCACCCGCTGCCACCAGGGCTATTACCCAGTTTGGCAGCTGTGCAATCTCAGGGTTAGCCAGCACCATAATGTCCTTGTCGATGGTCAGTTCGTTTACGGCAGGGTCTTTCACATACTGTATGCGGCCATCACCGTTCTTATCGTCATACCCGATCAGCTTTGTTTTCTGCCAGTTGGCTACCCACTGCGGCAGCGAAGCTATTTCACGGTTACTGGTAGTGTTCAGCATGTTATACATACCAAAGGCGCCTACGGCAGGAGCTGTAGTATAAAGTATGGCGATAAAGATGAGAGCATACCCAGCTGATATGCGGGCGTCTTTCACTCTTGGTACGGTAAAGAAACGCACAATTACGTGTGGCAGACCTGCCGTACCTACCATAAGCGCAGCCGTGATAAAGAAGACGTCTATCGTTGATTTTGTACCATCGGTATAAGCTGCAAAGCCCAGTTCGCCAAGCATGCCATCCAGCTTATCGAGCAGGTAACCACCCTCCTTCAACTCGCTACCAAAACCAATCTGCGGAATTGGGTTACCGGTAAGCAGTATGGAAATGAAGATCGCCGGTACCATGTAGGCAAAGATCAGCACGCAATACTGTGCCACCTGCGTATAGGTTATACCTTTCATGCCGCCGAGCACGGCATAGAACAGCACGATGATCATACCAATGATCACACCGGTCTCGATCTGCACTTCCAGGAAACGGGAGAACACGATACCTACACCACGCATCTGCCCGGCCACATAGGTAAAGGAGATAAAGATGGCGCAGATAACAGCTACCAGGCGGGCTGTTCTGGAGTAGTAGCGCTCGCCTACGAAATCCGGAACAGTAAACTTACCAAACTTACGCAGGTAAGGCGCCAGCAGCAGGGCAAGCAACACATACCCACCTGTCCAGCCCATCAGGTATACCGAACCGTCATAGCCCATAAACGAGATAAGACCTGCCATGGAGATGAACGATGCAGCCGACATCCAGTCGGCGGCCGTAGCCATACCGTTTGCCAGCGGACTTACGCCACCACCGGCCACGTAGAATTCTTTTGTTGATCCGGCACGCGACCAGATCGCGATACCAATATACAGGGCGAAACTGAGGCCCACGATCAGATATGTCCAAGCTAGAATGCTCATGATGTTATACTTTAAATGGTGGGTTGATTAATCTTCGTGTACATCAAATTCTCTGTCGAGCTTGTTCATCAGCCATACATAGATGAAGATGATCAGCACAAAAAAGTAGATGGCGCCCTGCTGCGCAAACCAGAAGCCAAGCTTAAAGCCGCCAAACTGTATGCTGTTCAGTTGGTCCACGAGTAGTATGCCAAAGAGGTAGGATACTGCAAACCAAAGTCCCAGAAGTGTGAACAGAATCCGGACGTTGCGTTGCCAGTATTCCTGCATTCTTGCTTTGTTATTTTCCATGATGTAAAGGTTAAGTGTTTAAGGTTATGTTAGAGATAAATCATTGTCTGCAGTGTGATCTCCGGCCTGTATTTTAGGTTGTTGGGATTAGTGAAATCCGGCCGGTTGCGGTAGTTGATGGTAACTTTGGAGTGGTGGGCTTCCATGAGGATATTAGCACCAATATCGAGCACCTTTACTGGCACTTTATCGCCGCCACTGTCGCGGAGGCCTTCAAAGCTGCCATAGCTAAAGGCACCGTATGGTTGTAGTCGTACTTTCTCGCTGACCAGGTTTTTAGGCAGCAGGTAGCCCACCTGGGCATAGCCGATATCGCCGGTGCCAACGGTTGGGTAAGCATTGCCGCGCAGTGATCCGCCAGCGGTGGCAGGATTCATGATGCCGATGTTTCGCACATTGTTTCTGCCAAAATCATAGTTATAGTACACCCCATAGGCGGTAAGGGCAGTACCGGCTTCTTTGTTTATTGGCAGATCCAGGAAGGCATCTACGCCAAACAGATCGATGTCGGATTTAACGGTAGTGGTGTCAGAAGTAATGGTGTTAATATCTGCGCGCCAGGCACCATCAGTGTTGTGCAGGAAGCCGGCACCAATGTTGAACACCCTTTTAGAGCCTAAGTAGGTACCCACCATGTAAGGCAGCAGGTTCGACTCCTGCTCCAGGAACTGGTAGTTGAAATAACCCTGGTATACTTTGTTGTTGTTCTCCGGATTGTAATTGGCTGCCACTGTAGGTTCAGTAGCGGCTGTGTTGGTAACAAACGGATCGTTTACTGCTACCCGGTAATCAAGCTTGCCGATTTTACCTTTGGCATACACACCCAGCATGCGGGCAAACTGGTCAATGGCATCGATGGTAGGCCAGTTGATGATCGGTGCATCGATGGCCATAAAGTTAAGGGTGCTGGCGTTCGTCATGCGTGAAATGCCATTCCAGTAGTGCAGGCCAGCTCCTATAGATAAGTAGTTTTCGAATATTTTGTACTCAGTCCAGGCATCGTGAATGAAGAGTTGGGGCTTTTTACCATCCAATGTCGGGTTAATGCCACCGCTCACGGCATTCTGGTTGTTGATACCAAAGTGCAGCAGCACCAGGAATCGGGGCGAGATCTGGGAATAGGTCAGGAAGCGGGAGCGTCTCAGGCCAAAATCGAAGGTATTGTCCTGTAACTCCCTGTTTCGGATAGAACCACTGTTGTTTTCATTATAGCGCATCCACACCTGATGCCACGTTATAAAGCGGATATAATGTGTACCATCCTCGTTAACAGGCAATTTTATGCCTGCGCCGTACTCTGTGGAGCCCTGTGCCAACGCACCTCCTCCTGTGCAGCAAAGCACCAGCCCTGCCGCTACTATTAGTAACAGTTTTTTCATTGACTTACAGGATGTTAAAAGGTTAGTGAAGAGGCCAGCTGTTTCCTCGTTTCTTAATCTATATTATGTATAAATTACAAAAACAGGTAAAACGCTGTATATATTTGGTAAGATGGTATACTTGGTCAATACCAGGTACTAACCGTTTGAAATGGAGTGAAGAAAAGATATACTGGTTTGGAGCTAAGAGGTGGGATAAAAGGGGCAAACTTGAGATACAGGCCTAAGGCCCGCATAGCTGTGAGAAAGCATATACTCTCTTGTCATTTCGAGCAGATCGGGAATCTATACTTATTGTCGGCAAGCCTGTTGCTTCGTAGCAGCCTCTGTTCCTCAGTCTTACTCACTTACACTTCCATAGTTCCTATTGGTGCGCTCACGGCCGCGGGGCCTCGTCCTCGGGTATCGCGCTGTTGATTTGAAGCTGCCATCGGCTGCGCCTGCAGGCTGCTTCGCTGTCGCTCAGCACCGCAACAAATCAAAGGCGCTCAACCCTAGGACTGGAAACAACACTGCTTCGTAAGCGGCTATGCAACTGGAACCCATTGTAGGGACAGGTGGCGACCTGTCCGTGTTATACCTGCAGCAATGAAACTCATACCTGTAAATAAAGCAACGTCCGAGCTCCCCTCCTTAGACAAGGAGGGGTTGGGGGTGGTTGGACCACAGTAGCCATAAAACTTATACTTGCAAAGTGGCAAGAGCAGAAATTCCCCTCCTCGGAGGGACGCAGGGGTGGGTTTATACTTAGGCTATACCAGATCTCTCCTTTCGAGATAACATAACGACTGATAGAACTCCCTCTCATGTATTTAGGAGAGAGCTAAAGTAAGGTAAACCAACATGAAGGTGTATTTGCACCAACTCACAACTCAGCACTCATAACTTTACGCTAGTCTTTGAACCGTTTCCAGTTGATCATCATGTACTTATCGCCCAGTTCTGTGATCATCATGCCGGCACCTTTAAGATTGCCGCCGTTTTTGATGTATTCTATTAATTCGGCGTGGTTCAGGATCTTATAGGTAGGATGGTACTCGGTTTGTTCAGGAGCCTTTACTTTATACTTCTTCACCCAGTTCATCACCGATACATGACTCACGCCCAGAATCCGCTCTATCTCCCGGTAGCTGATGCCTTCTATATAGAGCTGCAGCGCCTTCGTTACATAGTAGTTGTCTATCCCCTTCCCGAGCTTGTTTACCGTAAAGTAATAGCCACATTTTTTGCATCGGTAACGCTGCCTGTCGTTTGTGACGCCGCTTTTCACCACCTGCAAGGCACTACATCGGGGACAAAGGGGATTTTTCATAAGTTACTGAACTATAGACAAACACAAATAAGATAGCTATATCAAGTTAGCATAACTATAACAAATTAGCAAATTTTGTTTAGCAGTATCTCTTTCTGAGTCAATGTTTTAACAACCAGTACCTCATCTCCTCAATTTTACTTAGCCATATACCTATTTTAAGCACAAAGCCCTCTAAACAGTAATGCCCGACCATTTGGCCGGGCATTACTGTTTACGATGTACCTATAGCTCTTAATTCATATCCCGTACCGACACGATCACTTCGTCGTACTCGTTGGTTCTGTTCAGGAAATCCACAATCTTACGTCCTACCTCTTCCGGGGAAGCCAGTTCCCCTTTTTCTTTATACTCCCGGAAACGCTCTACATTGCTGAACCGCCCCGCATCCGACTCCCGGATATGCTCCTGCATACCTGTATCCACAACTCCTGGTGACAATGCAAACACTCGTACAGAAGAACCCCGCAGGTCCTGCTCCTGCTGCACGGTCAGCGACAGCATGTCCAACGCCGCTTTGGAGGCGCAATAAGCAGCCCAGCCGTCTACCGGGTACTTACCCGCTCCGGAACTGATGTTCACGATCACTTTGGGTACCTGCAGCGGTTGGTATACCTGCAGAAAGGTGTTCATGAGCATGGCTGGCACAATCACATTCACATCAAATACAAACTCGAAACGCTCGTTTGGCATGCCCTCTCCTACATACCCGATATCCCCAACTACACCGGCATTGTTTATCAGCACAAGGCGCCCGGCATCTTTGTAAGGCAAAAATACTTTATGCAGGTTATGCTCTACGGCAGGTATGTCTGAGAAATCCAAAGGCTGGTGGCGGTAGTTCTTGTGCTGAATGCTGCTGCTCCTGCATACACCGATCACGCAGTTGTTTTCATCTTTCAGTAGTTCTTCGGCTATTGCTTTGCCAATCCCTTTGCTGGCCCCGGTTATGAAGTAGTAGTCCATCTGTTTAATTACGAATTATAAATTACGAATTACGAATGGAAGAGAATATGAAAGCCTTCTGCTACCATCGCCTTTCTGAGCTTCTCTTAAAGTATAGATTACTACGGGAACCGCAAAAAGAAAGATGGCGCCCCTGCCAAAGCAAAGGATAGTTAGAAAATTAGAAGTTTAGAAAGTTAAAAAGTGGTGCTTTTAACTCAGGTCGAAATAGTTTTGGGTTGTGCTTATACTTGCTCCTTCTGCCAGAGCTTTTCTAAACAAAAAAGCTGGTGCTCCTGCTTTCACAGAAACACCAGCTTTCCAGTCTCGCAAGTCGCAGACTCACCTTTATTCTGAGTTACAGAAATAATTTCCGCACCAGTTTATACTTGCCAGAAACGCTCTAACTTTCTACCCCCTCTAACTCTCTAACTACAAAATGTATTGGCTCAGGTCGCGGTTGCGGACCATATCGGACAGACGCTCCAGCACCATTTCACGGGTTACCACGATCTTGGCATTGGCACTGATCTTGTCCGGAACATCAAACAGGATGTCGTTAAGCAGGCGGCTCATGACCGTATGCAGGCGACGGGCGCCAATGTTCTCGATCTCAGCATTTACTTCGTAGGCAATGGCTGCAATCTCATCCAGGGCCTCATCGGCAAACGAAAGCTCCACGCCTTCTGCTGCCAACAGAGCCACATATTGCTTTGTCAGCGCATTTTTCGGGAATTTCAGAATCTGGTAAAAATCCTCTTTTGTCAGGCTTTGCAGCTCCACGCGGATCGGGAAACGGCCCTGTAGCTCCGGAATCAGATCGGATGGCTTGGCCACGTGAAACGCACCGGCAGCAATAAACAGAATATGGTCGGTGTTGATGATGCCATACTTTGTATTTACCGTCGAGCCTTCTACGATCGGCAGCAGGTCGCGCTGCACGCCTTCGCGACTTACGTCAGGTCCGCCACCGCCTTTTTTGCTGGAGCTGGCCACTTTGTCGATCTCATCAATAAAAATCACGCCGGAGTTTTCAGCTTTATGGATTGCTTCTTCTTTTACCTCGTCCATGTCGATGAGCTTGGCTGCTTCTTCTTCCAACAGGATCTTTCTGGCTTCGGCAATGGTAACTTTGCGCTTCTTGGTTTTCTTCGGCATCATGCCGCTGATCATTTCCTGGATGTTCATCATGGAAGCCTCGTCCATGCCAGGACCCATCACGCCTACGCCGGGCATGCTGCTCTGCTGTACCTTGATCTCGATTTTACGATCTTCCAGTTCGCCGTTGCGGATCTTATCGCGGAACTTCTCGCGCGTACGCTCATTGAGTTCGTAATCGTTATCCGGCATGGCATTCGAATCCGCAGTAGTAGAGTATGGCGTTGAAGCACGGCCTTGGATTGGCGGGATCAGGGCATCGAGGATGATGTCTTCCACCACTTCGGCTGCTTTTTGCTTTACCTCTTCTTTTTTACGGGTCTTCACCATGTTCACGGCCTGCTCCACCAGGTCGCGTACCATACTTTCCACGTCGCGGCCTACGTAGCCAACTTCGGTAAACTTAGATGCCTCCACTTTGGTAAAAGGCGCATCAGCGATCTTAGCCAAACGGCGGGCAATTTCTGTTTTACCCACACCTGTAGCCCCGATCATTAGGATGTTGTTGGGCACAATCTCCTTCCGGATGCTTTCGTCAGCATTCATGCGGCGCCAGCGGTTACGCAAGGCAATGGCCACGTTGCGTTTGGCATCCTTCTGCCCAATGATATATTTATCCAGCTCCTCTACAATCTGGGCCGGTGTTAAGTATTCGATTGAATCTAACATTTTAACTTGTTATGTTTAAAATCAGAAATTTGGTTGCCACAGCTATACTTAAAACGCTGCAGCCTATACTTTATTAGCTGCTCTTCTTTTTCAGGAAAGTCTGCGTGCTGGTGCTCACGGTTACGTAGTGGCTGGCGCCCGAAGGGTGATAAAAGGCGCTTCCATAGTTCAGTTCGAAAGCCCGCACCCGCAGCATCAGCCCTAACGAGAAGCCAGCACCGCCTGAGTTGGTGTCGAGTCGGAGTTCTTTTCTCCGCAAATGATTATACCCCGCACGGGCCTGAAAGTTTTTGCTGAACAGGAATTCTGCCCCGACAGCAAAATGCCGTGCTATCTTGTCGCCCAGTTTTTTCTCTTCTTTTATCTCGTTGCCGTTCTCGTCCAACCTGCCTTTTTCGTTCGGGTCAAGGTACACGATGTCGAACTGGTAGAGGTGGTGCGCCGTAAGGGAAAGCCGCAGCGGCATGTGCTCCGGTTTGTAACTCACTCCCAGCTGCGCATCGAAAGGCATAGCCTGCCGCTCTGCCCCGTCATAAGCCTTCACCTGGTAGCCGATGTTCTTAAACGCCAGCCCTACCGTAAGGTCTTTTTCCGGATGTTTGAAAGCACCGCCCACATCAGCCAACACACCCACTGCCTTGTTGCCCGCCATACTTGATACAGCCACTTTGGCCGTTGCCCCTATGGTAAAAGCCTCTGCCTGGCGGGCGTGGCTCAGGTTAAAAGTATAGTCGTTTACTGAAAACGTCCCCTCCTCCAGGCCGGTAGCGTCGCGCTGCACAAAGTCACCGTAGTTGAGGTAATTTATACTTGCCGCCCAGCGCCCATACTTCTCATGGTTAAAAGCATAGGCTACGTTGCTCTGTTTGATGTCTGCCAGGTAACCTGTATAGCTCAGCGACAGCTGGTTGTCCATGTCCGGGTTCAGCAGCGCCGGGTTAGCGGCTACCATGTTCACATCATGCGCTCCGGCACTCACATTTACACCACCCAATGCAGCAAGCTTCGCATTAGCAGGCAACTCCAGAAAAAGAAAGCCCCGCTGCCCTCCTACTTGTGCCTGTGCCGTAAGCGAAATGCCCAGCAAAGATCCAAGTACAAGAGCCACGGCTTTTTTCATGGGGCAATATTGAATGAGCGGATGAGTGATTGAGTGAATATTTTATATTGATGATTGAGCTTTCTTGTACTATCTGTCATTTCGAGCTTAGTGAGAAATCTGGGACATTCATGGTTACGCAGTATTTCAGATTTCTCACTAAGCTCGAAATGCCAGAATAACATTCACTCATTCGCTCAATCAATCATTCACAATTACACTTTCCGTCACACGCAGATCGAGCGGGTTCTTCACTTTCTCTTTCAGCAAAGCGATCTGGATCACCTCGTCTACCCGGTCTACATAATGTATCTTCAGGCCTTTGATGTACTGGTCTGGTATCTCGCTGATGTCTTTGCGGTTTTTCTGACAAAGGATGATGTCGGTAATACCGGCACGTTTGGCCGCCAGGATCTTCTCTTTGATACCTCCAACCGGAAGCACCTTGCCGCGCAGCGTGATCTCGCCGGTCATGGCCAGGCGTGAGCGTACTTTGCGCTGCGTAAACACCGAGGCTATGGAAGTAAAGATGGCAATACCCGCCGACGGACCATCTTTCGGCACCGCGCCTTCCGGGAAGTGGATGTGCAGATCGTACTGGTCGAACAGGCGGTAATCAATATCGAGCAGGTTGGCATGCGCCTTCAGGTATGAAATAGCCGTCATCGCTGACTCTTTCATTACATCGCCCAGCTGGCCTGACAACGTTAGTTTGCCTTTGCCTCTACTCAGTATACTTTCGATGAACAGGATGTCGCCACCAACCGATGTCCAGGCCAGGCCTGTGACAACGCCTGCTGTATCGATGTCTTGGTAAATTTCTTTGTCGAAGGTTTCCGGACCAAGGATCTTCACCGCATCTTCCGGCTTGATGGTTGGCTCAAATTCCTCCTCCATCGCCTTCAGCTTGGCTGTCTGGCGTACCAGTTGCCCGATTTTCCGCTCCAGGTTTCGTACCCCCGATTCGCGGGTATAGTCTTCGATCACCTTGTGGAGCGTTGCTTTCGGGATCTTCACATCCTCTTCTTTCAAGCCGTGCTCGCTTACCTGCTTCGGCACCAGGTGGCGCTTTGCAATTTCTGTCTTCTCCTCTAAAGTATAGCCTGTCAGCTCGATGATCTCCATACGGTCGCGCAGGGCTGGCTGAATGGTATCAAGGGAGTTAGCCGTTGCAATGAACAACACCTTCGAGAGGTCATACTCCACGTCCAGGTAATTGTCCATGAACGTATGGTTTTGTTCCGGGTCCAGCACCTCCAGCAAAGCCGAAGACGGATCACCGCGGAAATCAGAAGCCAGTTTATCGATCTCATCCAGTATGATGACCGGGTTGGCAGATCCTACTTTTTTGATCTGGGTAATGATCTTGCCCGGCATAGCGCCCACATAGGTACGGCGGTGGCCACGTATCTCAGCCTCGTCGCGCACCCCACCCAGTGACATCCTGACGTAGTTACGGCCCAGTGCTTTGGCAATGGAACGGCCCAGCGAGGTTTTACCAACTCCCGGAGGTCCGTACAGGCAAAGGATCGGCGCCTTCATATCGTTCTTCAGCTTCAGCACGGCCAGGTACTCCAATATGCGTTCCTTCACCTTCTCCAGGCCATAATGGTCGGCGTCGAGGATCTTCTTGGTACGCTTCAGGTTGAAGTTATCTTTAGTGTACTCGTTCCAGGGCAGGTCGAGCAGGAACTCCAGGTAGTTAACCGCAACCGGGTATTCGGCTGCCTGCGGGTTCAGGCGCGCCAGTCGTTCCATCTCTTTGTTGAAATGCTTGGCTACCTGCTCCGGCCATTTTTTCTTTAGGGCACGCTCACGGAAACGCTCGATTTCCTGGTCCGGCCCTTCCTGGCCCAGTTCGTCCTGCAACACTTTGATCTGCTGGCGCAGGAAATAGTCGCGCTGCTGCTGATCGATGTCGGTATGTACTTTGGTATGGATCTCCTGCTTCAGCTCCAATAGCTGTATTTCGCGCAGCATGATCTCGAGCAACTGCGTACCACGCTCCGCACCATCGTTCACCTCCAGCAGTTTTTGTTTCTGCGCCACCTCCACGTTCAGGTTCGACGACAGGAAGTGTGTCAGGAAGCTCGGGCTGTCGATGTTATCGAGGGCCACCTGTGCTTCCTGTGGTATCTCCGGGTTCAGCTTCAGCATTTTGGCCGCCGCATCTTTCAGCGACTGCACCAGCGCCTTTACCTCTTTGCTCTTTTTGTTCGGGAACGTTTCGGCACAGTAGCTGATCTTGGCCATCAGGTAAGGGTCTTCCTGCGTAACCTCATCAATTGTAAAGCGGCTCTGCCCCTGTATGATGATGGTGGTGTTTCCGTCGGGCAGCACCAGCATCTTCAGGATCTTGGCAACTGTTCCTACATTAAACAGGTCTTCGGCAGATGGGTCGTCGCTGTTTACATTCTTCTGTGCAACCACCCCTACAATCTTATCTCCCTTATGGGCTTTGCGCACCAGCCTTACCGATTTTTTGCGGCTAACGGTTATAGGCAACACTACCCCCGGGAACAGCACCGTGTTTCTGACAGCCAGTATAGGCAGTTCTTCGGGCAGTTCCTCCGGTGTCAGCTCATCTTCGGCATCTGTGGTAATGATCGGAATCAGGTCATCAGAATCGCCCTCAGCAGAGCCGCTGAGTAAAAGTTGGTGTAGAAAGTTCTTCAATGTATAGTTCATAATATGAGTTCGTGCCATATTGACAGAAACTGCCTCCGAAGCGGGCAAATTTCTGTATTCGTGTAGTATTGTCAAGACCTGTGCCAACCCTTCTTTCACTCCGCTTTTGTCTTATTTAAGCAGCCTTTGCAGCTGTTATACTTAAAAATTTATCTCCTGATTAAGAAATCGTCACAAAAATATAGCATAAAATAGATATCTTTGAAACTCAGGTAAACTAAATTGGGCCGATGAAACGAACGTACCTGATCGGGTATCTTTTCCTTTTCTTCCTGCTTCCTTTTACAGGCTACGGGCAATACAAGCATATCCCGCTCAAAGCTGCTTCCGGGTTAAAAGCACGCAAGAAGGCACCAAATCCGGAGCTCCACCTCGACTTCCCTAATATAAACAAAATAGCCTACTACCGCGACAAAAAAAAGCTGTCGGCTATTCAGAAACTCGAGAAGCGCAAGCAGTACAAACAGGCGCTACCCTTGCTCGAAGCGTATGTGAGCAACTTCGGGATTGATAACTTTTACAAAGATACGCAGCTGCTCTGGCGACTGGGCCAGCTGTATGAGCGCCAAGGCAAGCTGGAACACGCCAAAGCCCTTTACCGCCTCGTGCTGAAGCACCACCGCACCGATGTTCGACGGGTTCAGTCATACTACGATTCGCTGGAACAGAACAGCAAAGACTATTACGTGCCGCTGCACTATTATTACGAGCTGGTCGAGTACCGCAAGTCTATTTCCACGTTTCAGCCGCCCAAAGGAGTGTACCTGAACATGGGTACCTCCATCAACTCGCCGTACGAAGATTACGGGCCAACTATAAACTCGGAGGAGGAAACGTTCATCTTCACCTCCAAGCGCAACATACAGCCAGGATTGAACGAGCGCCAGAACGAGGACCTGTTCTATTCCAAGCAGGTTGACGGTTTCTGGCAGGAGGCGCAATCTTTTGGCAAGCCCATCAACAGCCTGTACAACGAAGGATCTGCCTGCCTGAGCCGCGACGGCAAAACGCTATACTTTGCACGCTGCTTCTCTCCTGACGGAATGGGCAACTGCGACCTGTACGTGGCCACCATGCAGGAAGACGGCAAATGGGGCAACATCAAAAACCTGGGCGCTAAAGTCAACAGCAAAGGCTGGGATTCGCAACCTACGTTTTCGAGCAAGGAAGACACGTTATACTTTGCCTCTGACCGCCTGGGCGGTTTTGGCCTTTCAGACATATACTATACAACCAAGCTCCGCAACGGCGAATGGTCGAAGGCACAGAACATGGGGCCGGTGGTAAATACACGCGAAAGTGAGGTG
This sequence comes from Pontibacter ruber, assembly GCF_023630205.1. GTDB lineage: Bacteria > Bacteroidota > Bacteroidia > Cytophagales > Hymenobacteraceae > Pontibacter > Pontibacter ruber. Next base: position 397,812 of record NZ_JALPRR010000001.1, read on the forward strand.
AGCCCCTTCTTCCATCCGAAATACCAGGTGCTCTACTTCAGCTCCAGAGGCCAGCTGTACAACTTCGGCGATTTCGACATCTACAAGACTTACCGCGTGAACGGCCACTGGCAGGAGCCGCGCAACATAGGTCCGCTGGTAAACGGCCGGGGCAGCGAGTATTACTTCACCATCGATGCCAGTTCGAAGAACCTGTACTACGCCCGATCTGAAGAGAACGATATCAAAAACCTGGACCTATACTCCTTCCCGCTGCCCATGGAAGCACACCCGCTGGCCGTGACCAAAGTAGAAGGGACCGTGAAAGATACTGTAACACGCAAGCCACTATCGGGCATCATTTCCATCATCGACCTGGAGAACGGCATCGAAATATCCTCCAAGTATATCCGCCCAGACGGGTCCTTTGAGTTTGATCTCATTGACCAGACTCGTTATATGATGATCATCCAGAGCCCCGACTTTTTCACCATTGAGCGGGAGCTTTCGTTGGAGCAGGACACCACCTTCCAGATACGGACCACAGTGATTGACTACAGCATACCGATGGTGTTCAAAAACATTGAATTCGATCAGAATGAATCTACCATAAAACCGGACATGCAGCCGATCCTGGACGAAGTGGCGCTCTTCCTGATCGACCACCCGACCTACCGGCTGGAGATAGCAGGCCACACCGACAGCGCCGGCGACCAGGAGTTTAACCTGGCCCTCTCACAAGACCGGGCCGATGCGATCAGGAGCTACATCGAAAGGAAAGTAAACATACCGCAGGGCCGCATCGACGCGGTTGGCTACGGCAGCAGCAAACCCCTACGCTCCGAAAAAACCGAAGAAGACCGCCGCATCAACCGCCGCGTAGAGTTTAGGTTGATAAAACCGGACAGGCCTGAGCGGGGATTGAAGTAAGGCTGGGAAAATGTTGATAAGGTTTATACTTGACCAATGTATACTTAATGGAAATACATAAAGAGTGGTATCTGTATGAGGTCTAGACAAACCCTTAATTAAAAATTAATGAAGCTTTTCCTCAGACTTAAGCACTGGCAGCTATTTCTTATAACATGGGGGCTCCCGATAGTGGTAAATATCTTGACATTTTCTCAACCTGAGTTAATGTTCCTGACTTTTCCAGTAATAATGATTCTCTTTACTTTTGGAAACTTTGGATGGATCTGGGCAATTGCTACAGAGCTTAATCATAAACTACCTGTATCTGTAAACCTGAACGCAGCAAGATTTAGGCTATACTTTGCCACTCCTTTAATTTATATTTCAGCATTAAGCTTATACATGATCACTTTTTCCAGCGGTATAAGCGATAGCACAAGTATGGTGTCGTTTGGAACAGTAATCCTTGTATTTCACCTGTTGTCGATGATCTTCATATTCATGGGTATGCGGTTTGCAGCTAAAACCATGAAATCAGTAGAATTAGGTAGGGAAGCAAAATTCAGCGATTACGCGGGTGAGTTCTTTCTGATGTGGTTTTCGATCATTGGCTATTGGGTACTTCAGCCCCGGTTAAACAGGCTTTCAGCAGAATAAAAAAAGCTCTATACTTCTGGCCTTGTCAACCTTTCCCTTTTATACTTTACTTCAGCCGTTATGCTTGCTGGTGAAAACACGCAGCAAGGGCGAACAATCACTCAAGTACCAGCTATAAAGTATAAAACCAGCCCCTAACAGAGCTGGTTTTATACTTTATACTTTGCGATTCTATACTTGAACTCCTAAAAGCTGATCTTCTTCACACCATCGTCTTTCTGGAACAGCGTGCTGTTGACTTTGCCTTTGTAGTTGATGTTGACAATGTTCATCTGGTCACTGAAGAGTTCTGTGAGTACTGCGTTACGCACGTAAAGCTGGGAAAGAGCGGTAGCTTGCAGCGGCACTTCCACATAAGCCCAGATAACGTCGGCATCTTCTTCGGCTCCCACAAACGTATGCTTCAGCGGTTTGCCCTGCGCCACCTCAAACGTAAGCGAGCTCTGCAGGTAATCGGCCAGGAACCTCTGCACCTCTCCTGATTTGCTGTAGGTGATCTTGCGCTTGTTACGCCGTGAGAGCGCGTCCTCGAGGTCATCGGTAAATACTTTCACAGCCACCTCCAGCGACTTGGTGCGCGGGTTGTAGCTCACATCCGTGATGCTGGTGTGGTAATCGTGGGCGCTGACAAAAAGGCTTGTCAGAGAAAGCGCCAGCACCAGAATTATACTTTTATACTTCATACTTATTTTCCGGCAGGTGGCAGGTCGGCGAGCACACGCTGTGCCATATCTGGCATGTTGTCGCTCACGATACGCTGCACATCATTGATATTGGAGTGGTACGGCACCTTCACTTTATTTCCGGACACCAGTTCTCCTTTGCTGTCATAGATCGAATAGTGAACCAGAAAATCGCGCTCATAGTTCATGGCAGCCCGGTCGAGGCAATGCTCGTAGTTGGTTTTTACTTCAAACTGGTTGATGAACACGTAATAGTCGATGCCATACTGCCCGTTGAAGTGGTTAAAGAACTCCGGGTTCTTCACCTTCACCCCATAATGTTTGTTTTCGTCCTGCGCTACCGGCACAGTTGCAAGTTGCCCGGTTTTCAGGTTGATCTTATCTTTTTGCCGTTGCACCCACGCAAGGGCATTGCTGCGCTCCTCGCTCTTTACTGTAGGCTGGTTGTTGTAGCGCGATGGCTTGTTATCCTGGTAGCTATAGCTGAGCGATTTGTACAGGGTGCGTAGTTCGTTTACGCTGTCGCGGTACACGCCACCAAGCAGGTTAATGGATTCATACCCTTCCGGAGAGAGCAGGGCGTTAAGTCTTCCGCGGAATACCTGGCGCACGTTCTGGCGGGGTATCTTCGATTTGCGGGCGATCTCGTCGTCGGCGTCAGAAAAGTATAGGTACGGATCGAAAGGCACCACCAGGATGCGCTGCTTGGTTTTGCCCTCGATAGTAGAAGGTACTTTAGTGGCCGAGGCAGACGTACTTTCATTTAAAGAAGCAACCGCCTGAGCTGCTTTGGATGGTGTTGTCGCAACCGGTTTAGCCTGTGTTTTTACCGGTGCACTTGCTTCAGGCTTTGCAGCAGGCGTAGTTGTGGCAGGTTTAGCAGAGGCCGCTGCTGTGGAAGTTTCTGCCGCGACCGTAGCCTTAGAAGCTGTGGCTTTGCGTTTGGCCGGGCTCACCAGGTACAGCGTCTGGCCTGTCTGCAGCTGCGTTCCATTCCACTTCTGAAGCGAATCGACAGGCACACCAAACCTCCTGGAAAGCCCATAGAAGGTTTCGCCCTGCTGCACTACGTACACGCTGTCAGAATCAGCAGTTTGCTGGCTCGTATATAAAAGCAGAGCCGAACCTGCAGGCGCAGCTTCGGCTCTGTGAGCTATACTTAGTATAAAAAGGGCGATAATGGAAAAAGCATACTTTACGATGGTTGCCATGGCGGAATCTTTGGTTAGAAGATTATCTTGAACACATCGTTAAATATAGCAAAAGCCATTAAGCCTAACAATAACACCATACCTACTTTCTGGGCATTTTCCAAAAAGTTATCAGAAGGTTTACGCCCGCTGATCATTTCATAAGTTAAAAATACAACGTGGCCACCATCCAGCGCCGGTATCGGCAGGAAGTTCATAAAGGCCAGCACCATCGACAGCATCGCTGTAATAGACCAGAATTTATACCAGCTAAAGGTATCGCCGAAGATCTGAGCAATACCAATCGGGCCGCTCAGCGATTTAGAAGCCGACACCTCGCCCCGGAAGATCTTGCCAAAGCCTTTCAGGTTTGCTGTGATCACGCCAAAAGCCTGCTCTGTTCCCAGCGGAATTGCCTCTCCGATGCTGTAGTCGCGGGTAGCGTACTGTAACAGAGGCTGTGGACGGAAACCGATGGTGCCTTCCGGCGTTACTTCTGCTTTCAGCTCAACAGGCTTGCCATCGCGTTCCACGTGCATGGCTACTGTTTTAGCGGCATTTGCCTGCAATGCTTTCTGGAACTCATGGAAGAACTTAACCTCCTGTCCATTTACTGATGTAATAAGGTCGCCTGTTTTCAGGCCGGCTTCGGCAGCAGCGCTATTCGGCACCACTTCTCCTACCTTAAACGGCTCGCGCGGCTGCACAAAGAACATACGCTCCTTGTTGTCGGCCACTCGGTCCATCAGGTTAGCCGGCACTTTGATATCCACACGCTCCCCGTTGCGCTCTACCGTATAGTAAGAGTCGCGGCCCAGCAGCATGTCCATGGAGTATACATCCTCGAACTTCTCCAGTTGCTTGCCATTTACAGCCACCACTTTATCACCGGTCTGGAAGCCAATTTCCTGACCTATCTCGTTGGCCACTACGCCATACTTTGCTTCGCTGGCAGGCAGGTAGCTTTCGCCATAGTTATAGGTAAGCGCAATGTAGATCACAATACCCGTGATCACGTTCACAATGATACCGCCCATCATCACGATCAGGCGCTGCCAGGCTGGCTTGGCGCGGAACTCCCATGGCTTCGGCTCTTCCTTCAGCGCCTCTGTATCCATGGACTCATCCACCATACCGGAAATCTTCACGAAACCTCCCAGCGGAATAAGGCCCAGCATGTATTCAGTTTCGCCTATCTTTTTGCTGAAAAGCTTCGGCGGAAAACCGATCGCGTACTTCTCAACCCGCATCCCGAACCATTTCGCCGTCAGCATGTGGCCCAATTCATGCAAACCTACTAAAATCGTAAGGCCCAGAATGAGCTGGCCCACCATTACTACAATATCCATCAAAAAAATTTAATATTTTATACTTTAAGGTTTGTCTGCTGCACAGGTTTTCCCTTGCAGCCTGTTCATGCTCACATTACTTTACTAATTCCAATGCGCGTAACCGGGCTTCTCTATCTGTATCAACATAGTCGTTGTAAGAAGGATTCGCAATATACATAACTTTTGCCATACAGCTCTCAATGATGTCAGACATCTCCAGAAATCCGACCTCGTCTCGAAGAAACGCGCTGACAGCTACTTCGTTAGCTGCATTCAGAATGCACGGCATGTTGCCGCCTTGTTCCATGGCATTGTAAGCCAGTTGCAGGTTACGGAATGTTTTCAGGTCGGGCTGCTCGAACGTTAGCTGCGGGTAATCCAGGAAATTAAAACGGGGAAAATCGGACTTCAGGCGCTGCGGGTAGCCCAGCGCGTACTGTATCGGAAGTTTCATATCGGGCAGGCCAAGCTGCGCCTTAATAGAGCCATCCTCGAACTGCACCAACGAGTGGATGATAGACTGCGGATGCACCACCACTTCGATCTGGTCATTACGCAGCCCAAACAGCCATTTCGCCTCGATCACTTCTAAGCCCTTGTTCATCAGGCTGGCTGAGTCGATGGTGATCTTGGCGCCCATGTCCCAGTTCGGGTGCTTGAGGGCCTGCGCCTTTGTTACCAGTCGCAGCTCTTCCGCTTTTCGTCCACGGAAAGGCCCGCCGGAAGCGGTAAGTATAATCTTCTCGATCGGGTTGTGGAATTCGCCTGCCAGGCACTGGAAAATAGCGCTGTGCTCCGAATCAACCGGGTAAATGTTAACACCCTTTTCGCGGGCCAGTTCTGTGATCAGCTGTCCTGCCACCACCAGCGTTTCCTTATTGGCCAGCGCGATCTGCTTGCCTGCCTGTATGGCGCGGATGGTTGGCTGCAGACCGGCATAGCCTACCATAGCGGTCAGCACCATGTCCACAGTGCTCATTTCCACCACCGAGTTCAGCGCATTGGCACCTGCGTATACTTTGATGTCCTCGTGCTGCAGCGCGTCGCGTACCTGCTCGTACAGATCTTCGCGGGCGATAACCACCACATTGGGCTTGAAAGCCAGCGCCTGGGCAATCAGCAGATCGGCGTTGCTGTGGGCGGTGATCACCTCCAGCTCAAAACTATCCGGGTTGGCTTTGATAACTTCCAGGGCTTGTGTGCCGATAGAGCCAGTTGAGCCAAGTATGGCAATTCTCTTCATTGTGAGTTATGAATTACGAGTTCCTAGTTCCGAGTTAGTTTTGCTCTTCCCTTTACTCGTAAGTATGATACTATTTAAAATCTTTGTCAGCTCCTGACAATCTGCATGAATACTTTCGAAATACCTTGTTTCTATGTAACCGGTATCGTGCAAAAGCTTGAGCCAATATTCTGTTTCGCGAGCCTCTTTTCTGGCTATACTTAGTTTATGTATAAAATCTGCAGTTGACTGACCTCCGGTTGCTTCCTGAACATTAGCCCCGATAGAAGTTCCGCTTCGCAGCACCTGCTTTAGTAAAACAAACTCCTTTTTATCCGCAGACAAATGCTGGTACATTTTTATTATCCGAACAGCAAAGGCATAGGACTTCTCTCCTATAATGCTCTTACTCATGCTTATACTTCATATCAACTCGGAACTCGGAATTAGGAACTCGCCACTCTAAGCAATCCTTCAGCGAGCGACCTGTCGTTGCTCAGGCGGGGTACTTTGTTCTGACCTCCGAGCTTGCCCTGCGATTTCATGTAATTGCGGAATGTACCAAGTGGCAATGGCCTTATCTTCAAATCTGACAGGATGTTGCCTGTGATCAGATCATCGTAGTAAGTGTTCAGCTTCTGCAGTTGTGCGTTCAGCTCTTTTTCGAAAGCGGACAGATCCTGTGGCGGACGGGAAAACTCCACAAGCCACTCATGGTATGACTGCCCTTTGTCCTGGCTAACGTAGGGTGCCACTGTAAACTCTACCAGCTCCACTGAGATATACTTATCCATGGTGCGCTGCATGGCTGCCTCTACTTCTTCGGCAATCACGTGCTCGCCGAAAGCCGATATATAGTGCTTGATGCGGCCGCTCACGATCAGCTTGTAAGGCTTCACGGAAGTAAACTTCACCGTGTCACCAATGGAGTAGCTCCACAGACCAGCATTGCTGCTGATCACCAAAGCATAGTTCACATTCGGCTCTACCTGGCCGATGGTAAGGCGGGTAGGATTCTCATTGAAATACTCCTCCACAGGTATAAACTCATAGAAGATACCTGAGTCCAGCAACAGCAAAAGTCCTTTATCCGTCTGTTGGTTCTGGTAAGCGAAAAAGCCTTCCGATGCCGGAAACAGCTCGATCGAATCTACCTGCTTGCCAATCGACTCGAACATCTTTTTACGATAGGGCTCAAAATTAACTCCACCATACACAAACAAAGAGAAGTTCGGGAAGATGTCCTTTATCTGCTTACCCGTTTGCCGCATCAGCTTATCGAAGTACATCTGCACCCAGGGCGGAATGCCCGAGATCAGCGTCATATCCTGGTCGATGGTCTCTTCAATGATCTGGTCCAGCTTCGATTCCCAGTCTTCGATGCAGTTGGTCTGGTAGGTGGGCAGCTGGTTGGTGCGCAGGTAACCCGGCACGTGGTGGTTGGCTATACCCGACAAGCGTCCGGTCTTGATACCTCCTACCTCTTCCAGCTCCGGGCTTCCGGACAGAAAGATCATTTTGCCATCCAGGAACTTCGATCTTCCGGTTTCATACACATAAGCCAACAAGGCATCGCGGGCTCCGTTTATATGGTTCGAGATAGAATCGCGGGTGATGGGTATGTACTTGGTACCGGAGGTAGTGCCGGACGTTTTAGCCAGGTAAAGTGGTTTGCCTGGCCACATGACATCCCGCTCTCCTGCTTTGATAAAATTAAAGTAGGTACTCAGGCCTTCGTAATCACGCACGGGCACAGCCTTCACGAAATCGGCATGCGTTCTGATGCTGGCAAAGCGGTGGTCGCGCCCGAATGCGGTTTGCTGGGCTTTTTGTAAAATATTCTGAAACACAGCCTCTTGCGCCTCCACTGGGTTTTCGATCCAGCGTTGGTGCTTTTTATGTATATAAGCGGCAAATGGCTTGCTTAACAATGCTTTTACACCCATGTATAAAGAATTTGTGGCAGGTAAAGATAGAATATAAACCCGTAATTTCGGCTGATCTGGCCATTAACACTGGTAAAATTTGCTATTTGAGTTAACCATTTCGTATAAATTAAGTTTTAAAAGCACACATAAACGATAAAAGCTATGAAACAACACAAAGCAAAAGCCCAATGGAAAGGCGGCCTCAAAGAGGGTAGCGGTGAATTTGAAACCGGCCGTGGCAACGTTAAAACCGGTTACTCGTTTGCCTCCCGATTTGGCGATGACACCAGGGCCACCTCGCCGGAAGAACTGATCGGGGCAGCGCATTCAGGATGCTTCTCTATGTTCCTAAGCGCCTTGCTGGAAAAAGCTAATTATACGCCTGAATCTATCAACACTTCTGCCAACGTAACGCTTGGGGAAAAAGACGGAGCAGCCCATATCATGAAAATAGAGCTGACCACAGAAGTAAGAGCTTCAGGCATTCAGAACGAGGAATTTCAGAAGCTGGTGCAGGATGCAAAAGCCGGCTGCCCGGTATCGAAAGCGCTTGCAGCTGTACCGGAAATTACGGTAAATGCTACTTTAGTACAATAAAATAGCTATATTGCAGGAATGGCATTTTTTGGCCGCTATCTTTTAACTTTATTTTAGAACTATGGCAGCGACCGGTAGTAGCGCAAGATCTTCGCTATTAGTACAGCTTAGTCCTTCGCGCAGCGCAAAAATTTCATTTACAGTACAGCTTATACTTACCTTGTTCTGGCTGGCCTGGGCTGTTATGTTGCTCACTACAGAAAACAGTGCCGACGGACAGAACTATCTGTATTACATTTTCTTCGGGTTGGCTTTGTTCTTCCTGGCTTATGTTGTGCTGCAAAATACGTCTGTGTTTGGCGTGCAGTCTTACATCGAGGTAACCCCGCAGTACATCGTACACAAGCAGGGCGTTTTCCGCACCAAGAACATCACCGCCATACCTGACGTGGAGACCGTACACATTTCGCCTCTGGCACTGCGCATTACCGAACGTTCCGGAAACAAAATATACTTAGACCTGAAGCAGGTGCGTAAGCGGCGTGACCTGGAGAAGATCAAAAACAAGATTCGTGAAATGGCTCCGGTGTATGGCTTCCAGGTTACGGAAGCTCCTGCAAACAGGTAGTGAGCTATTCCACCTATAAAACTAGGAGCGCCATACTTAGCTAAGTATGGCGCTCCTAGTTTTATAGGTGGGTTATACTTTCCGCCGTTGTTGCTTGTTCACACTTTAGCGGCCGCTGTGCTTGCTAGTGAAAACACACAGCAAGGGCAGCGGAGTTGGCTTAAGGCAGACCAAAATCTATACTTACTGCCTCCAAACAAAGAGGCCATACTTAGCAAAGTATGGCCTCTTTGTTTTTATACTTTATACTTGTTAACCCGCCTTGGACTTAAACTTCTTCTGAAGCTCCTGAATGCTGGCCTTGAATTTCTTATCGGTATCGATCATATCCGAAACCGTTTGCACCGAGTGGATTACCGTACTGTGGTCGCGGCCACCAAAGTGGTAACCGATGGACTTAAGTGAGTGGCTCGTAAACTCCTTGGCAAAGTACATCGCTACCTGACGCGCAGTCACGATCTCTTTTTTACGGGTTTTGGCTTTCAACGAATCCAGGCTCACCTGGAAATACTCGGCCACTGTTTTCTGAATGAAGTCCAGGTTTACCTCTGTCTCCACATCCTCGATGATGTGCTTCAGCGCCTGCTTGGCCAGTTCCAGGTCCACTTCCTTACGGTTCAGCGACGACTGCGCGATTAGCGAGATCAGCACGCCTTCCAGCTCACGCACGTTGGTATCCACGCTGTAAGCCAAGTACTCCACCACGTTGTCCGGAATGTCGATACCATCGCTCTGCATCTTCTTCTGAATGATGGCCATACGTGTTTCAAAATCCGGGCTTTGCAGGTCGGCGGTAAGGCCCCACTTAAAGCGGGACAATAGTCGCTCTTCCAGGCCTTTCAGATCGCGCGGCGGACAGTCGGAGGTCATCACGATCTGCTTGCCGGACTGATGCAGGTGGTTAAAAATGTGGAAGAACATTTCCTGCGTCTTCTCTTTTCCGCTCAGGAACTGCACGTCGTCGATGATCAGGATATCTACCAACAGGTAGAAGTTGGCGAAATCCTGCACGTTATTCGTCTTCAGGGATTCGATGAACTGGTTCACGAACTTCTCCGACGACACATACAATACAAATTTCTCAGGGTTGCTGTTTTTGATGTGGTTGCCAATGGCCTGCACCAGGTGCGTTTTGCCAAGTCCCACACCGCCATACACCATCAGCGGGTTAAAGGAAGTCGTGCCCGGTTTGTTGGCCACAGCATAACCTGCCGAGCGCGCTAAACGGTTACAGTCTCCTTCGATGTAGTTTTCAAAGGTATAAGTCGGATTGAGCTGCGAGTTCAGAAAGTTACGGTCGATGGTCTTCGACTCGAACGGACTCTTGATAAAGCTTTGCTCCGGTTTATAAGAATTAACGACAGCTGCCGGTATCTTCTTGGTAGGAATATTAACCGTCTGAGGTTTGTTTACCTCGTTGCCACGGTCAACGATAATAGAATATTCTAACCTGCCTTCACTACCCAACTCCTGGTATATGACCTTTTTTAACAGGCCTACATAGTGCTCTTCCAGCCATTCGTAGAAGAATTGGCTGGGCACTTGTATGGTCAGAACACCGTCGCGCAGGGATATAGGTTTTATCGGCTGAAACCAGGTTTTAAAACTTTGCTCACCAATATTTTCCTTAATTACCTGTAAACAGTTATTCCATACAGTAGAACAGTCTTTAATCATCCAGTTTTCCAAAACTCACTAGATTCGTTTTGTGTTAAACAAACCTCTCCTTAATTGGCAGGGGGTCACAAATTTGCTTAATTATTTCTAAACAAAAAATTATTTATTCACGAAGTTAATACAGGGTTATCCACAGGCAGAATGGCCGTTTTAACATTGGCTTTTTCCTTGGTGCGTCGGTCAAACGTAAAGTCGATTCGTCCTAAAAAAATGCCCGACCAGCCTACCTGGTTGATCATGGTATCAAGCCCGGTAGCAGCATGGCGCACCACTTCCGGCTGGTCCAGGAAAGTATGGGTATGGCCGCCCAGGATCAGGTCGATGCCGCTTACCTGTTGCGCCAGTTTACGGTCGTCTATTTTCTGGTCTTCGTAGCTATAGCCCAGGTGTGAGAGGCAGATCACGAGGTGGCACTTCTGGTTCTGGCGCAATTCCTGCACCATCTCTTCTGCCACCTTTACCGGGTCCAGGTACACAGTTTCACCGTAGTTGTTTTTGCTCACCAGCCCTTCCAGCTCGATGCCCAGTCCAAACACCCCGATGCGCACGCCTTCTTTCTCAAAAATCTTGTAAGGCTGAAAACGATCTTTCAGGAGGGTGTTGGAGAAGTTATAGTTGGCCGACAGGAATGGGAAACCGGCATGCGGCAGCATTTTCTCCAGCCCCTTCAGCCCGTTATCAAAGTCGTGGTTACCGAGGGTTGCCGCATCATACTTCATCTGGGTCATGAGTTTATACTCTAATTCGCCGCCAAAGAAGTTGAAGTAGGGCGTGCCCTGCCAGATGTCGCCGCAATCGAGCAGCAGCACGTTGGGCTCCTGCTTACGGATACTCTCGATCAGCGATTTACGGCGGGCCATGCCGCCCATACCGCCATACTTGCGCCCGTCGTCCGGAAATGGGTCGATGCGCGAGTGCTGGTCGTTGGTGTGCAGGATGGTTAATTTTATACTTCGGGCTGCTTCCGCAGAGAACGGGAAACCCAGCAGGCTGATACCCGCCGCTCCCACAGCCGATGTTTTGATAAAGTCTCTTCTCTTCATGGTTGGCTATACTTAAGGGAGGACGGTCACACGTTTTTTGGAATCGGCTACAACAGGTTTGCCGGCAGCCGTTAGCTGGCGGATCTGCTGCAGGATGGCATCTCGGAGCAGCAGGCCCACATTCTCCGTTTTTATGGCATCCTTCAGCATGTTCAGGTTATCGCCGCCACCGGCCAGGTAGTTGGAAGTTACCAGGGTATAAGTCCGGCTCGGGTCAAATGGCTTGCCTTTTATTTTGATATCAGTTGCCTTGCCGTTTTGCACTGTGTAGGTAGCGTTACCGATGGGGGCGTTCTTATTAGCAGCGGCATAGTCGAACAATTGCTTTACCGTTTCACCTTTCAGCGTCAGTACCAGCAGCTCGTTTTCGAAGGGCATCAGTTCGAACACATTGCCTGTTGTTATCTTTCCTTCCGGCAGCGGTACACGCAAGCCGCCGTTCGTGGTCAGCGATAGGTCGATGGGTTTGCCGTACAGCGGCTCGCTCTGCGCCAGTTGCAGGTCTACCACAAAGTTACCCAGCGGCGACTCGTAGTCTCCTTTGCTCAGGGCTACCGGCGCTGTGCCCACCACTTCCGACATTTTGGTAGTTACCTGCACGCGGTATGGTTCTATCAGGGCTTCGGTCTGAACGTCGGCGGTGATGGTTTTATCTACCGGTACATCGGTCGTGCTCAGGCTGGGCGATGCCTGCCAGGTGCGCTGACAGGAAGCCAGACCAAGCACCAGCAACAGGCCGGCTATCATTTGGGTGAAGTTCCGTTTCATGTACTTGTGTTGATTCTAGCGCAAAGGTACCAGCCTGCGCAACAGCAACCAAACACTGCAAAGGCTTGCGTTGAAAGGATAACCTAATACAAAAGTTTATTGCACTATTCAAAGCAACAACTTACTAAAAATCAAGTTTTTATAGTATCTTCACCACAACCCACACCTATACTATGAAAATAAGATATTTACTCCTTTCGCTGGCACTCCTGCTGCTCATTCCGCTTGCTGGCAAGGCCACGCACATCAGTGGCGGTTATTTCAGTTACACCGTCGATCCACAGAACCCGCTGAAGTATAAATTCACGTTCACGCTTTTCGATAATGACCAATCGCCGGCTGATGATCCGCAGATACAGGTCAGCATGGGTGATATGAACAAGGTAGTTGCACCCCGGATCAGGATCATCCCCTATTATAATAATACCGAGCTTTCTGTATACGAATGGGAATACACGTACCAGCAGCCCGGCGATTACCTAGTTTACTGGAACGGCATTTTCAGAAACGGAGGAATGGTCAACGTAGCCGGACCATCAGATTTTCTGTCGCAGTTCATCCACACCCGAGTGCAGGCCCGGCTTGTCAGTAGGAACAACCACAGCGTCAGGACCCTTGTACCTGCACCGTTCGAGGCCTTCCTTGGAGAACCTTTCAAGATTAACATGCTTGCCTATGATGCCGATGGTGATGAGCTTTATTATCAGCTGGTGCCGAGCCAATATCTGGATAAAAATGGCATACCACGTGACTTGCCCGGCTACCGTATCCCAGCGGGGATGAGCATAAATCAGGCTGGCGAACTGAAATGGGAAAATCCGGCTATAAAAGGCCCGTATGCCATTTCTGTGAAAATTACGGAATACAGAAACCAGGTACCCATTGGTTATACCATAGTGGATATAAACCTGAGTGTGCTGGAAAGAGGACAACCCAGAGGGGATTGGAGCAACACGAACACCGTGCACCCGCGGGTTAGCCTGGTTAATCAGAACCGCCTGACCTTTGACAGCAACGGGTTTGTCCGTGCCAAAGCAGACCAACCGCTTAAGCTGGAATTTTATGTAGAAAAGGCTCCCAACAGCACCAACTCTGCGCTCAGTGCCAGGCAATTCAGCGACATCGACACGCTTGACCTGGCTGCGCCGACAATGGCCGTGCGGGATTCTGCCAACGGCCTGGCGGTAACAGTACGGCTCAATCCGACTCCGGATATAAAACCTTCTTATCTCTATACGATAGGTCTTCGTGGCGCCACGCGCATCTCAAATTATATCAGGTATGATTACGGCTGGGATTTTGTGAGCTTTTACTATGGCGAACTGCAATTGCCTACTGCTGCGGCTGATGAAATACCGAAAAACAAGCGAGTAGTGTACCCTAACCCGGTACGGCAGGAATTTACAGTAGAAGCTACAGGTCCCTCTACCCTGCTGCTTTATTCTGCAGAAGGCAGACTCGTACACCGGTTCCACCTTACAGCAGGCAAAAACGAGTTGACGAAACCGGCAGCACTTGCCCCCGGGCTTTATACGTACCGCATCATGCGCCAAGGCAATTTAAGCCAAGCAGGCAAAGTTTTGTTGCAGTAACGGTATACTTCTATGCCGGGCGGTTTTTATTTCAATTTACCATTGCTATATTTATACTTTCATCAAACATATTTCCATGAAAGCACCTGTACTCACCTGTGCTGCGGCGGCACTTTGCTTTTTCTCCTTTTCTGAAGCAAGTGCCCAGTCCAGCACCACTACTACCAGAATCCCCACTTACATTGGCACCCTTTCTTCGGAGTCAGGCTCCACTTTTGGTAATTTCCGCACAGTAGACCTCAACTCAGCCGACACCAATGCTCCTACCGTTGTAGGCAATACCTTCCTGACAGACAACTGGTGCGCCGGTTCTATTTACATTGCTCCCAACCAGCTGCTCGAAACACCTAAGTTTAAGTATGACATCGAGAACAACCAGATCCTGCTGAATACTTCCACTAAAAAGCCTAAGCCTGATCAGGCCGATAATCCGGAAGATTTGCGCGTAATCAACGGAGTGCAGGTGCTGGCTTTCGAGATCAATGATCCGGTTCAGGGAAAAAGAGGCTTTGTGAGCAGTATAAATTCTGGCTATACCCTGCAGGGTGCCCCTGCCCCAGGCTTCCTGGAGGTGCTGGCAGATGGCAACATGTACCTGTACCGAAAAGTGGAAACATCCTTGTTAAAAGCAAATTATAACATTGCCTTGAATGCAGGTGAGAAAAGAGATCGTATTGTGAAGAGAGAAGTATACTTTCTGCGCAAGGATGGTAGCAAGGAACTGATACCAGTTAGCAGGAATAAAAAAGAAACACTGGCAGCCTTCGATAAGCAGGCACAGGTAGAGAAGTTCGCGACCGACAATAAAGTAAAATTCAATAACGCCGATGACCTCACGCAGTTGGTTACCTACTACAACTCGCTTCAATAAAATATCCTGAATGCAAAAAGAGCCGGCGTTGAGCCGGCTCTTTTTATACTTTTATACTTCAGGCTACTGCACTTTTTTGCTTTTCCCTTCCATGTAGTTCAGTGTCAGGTGCGTTAAGGTTTTTACTCCCAGCTTCATGCCGCTTTCGTCAATTACAAAGTCCGGGGTATGGTGCGGCGCTACCTCTTCCGGTTTTTTGCCTTTCTGCATGCCTCCTACAAACACAAAAAGTCCCGGTATCTTTTCCTGGTAAAAAGCAAAGTCCTCGGCGCCCATCACGGCTTTGGTGTGGATCACATTATCGTTGCCAGCAATGGTCTGCAGAACAGGTAACATTCTCTCAGTCAGGGCCGGGTCGTTATAGGTAACCGGCGTTTGCGGGATTATACTTACCTCGGCTGTAGCACCGGCGCTTTCTGCTATTTTGGTAGCAGTAAGCTTGATCTTTTCGTGTATGGCTTTCTGCGTCTCCGGGCTCATGGTACGGATGGTGCCTTCCATCTGCACCTCTTCCGGAATAATGTTATTGCGCACGCCACCGTGTATACTTCCTACCGTTACCACAGCGGCATCTTCGGTTAGTTCCGTCTGGCGGCTCACAATGGTTTGCAGGCCGTTCACGATCTGGGCAGACACCACGATTGGGTCGATGCCATCCCAGGGGTAGGCGCCGTGCACCTGCTTGCCTTTTACTTTTATGCGGAAGATGTCGGCGCTGGCCATGGTGCCGCCTGGTCTGTACTTCAGTTTGCCCACTTCCGTTTGGGAGTTGATGTGCAGGCCGAAGATCACTTCCGGCTTTGGTCCTTTCTCGAGCACGCCCTCTTTTACCATCAGGTAAGCGCCTCCCTCCTCGCCTACCGGAGAGCCTTCCTCGGCCGGCTGGAAGATAAATTTCACGGTGCCTTTCAGGTCATTTTTCATACTGGAGAGCACCTCGGCTGTGCCCAGCAGCATGGCGATGTGGGTATCGTGGCCGCAGGCATGCATCACGCCTACATCCTGCCCGTTGTAGGTACTTTTTTCTTTTGAAGCAAAAGGCAGGTTGGCACGCTCCGTTACCGGCAGTCCGTCGATATCAGCACGCAGCGCAACTACCGGTCCTGGTTTGCCGCCTTTCAGGATACCGACCACGCCCGTTTTGGCCACGCCGGTTTGTACTTCCATCCCCAGCGACTTCAGGTGCTTGGCAATTTTTTCAGCAGTCTTAGTCTCCTTGTTTCCCAGTTCCGGGTACTTGTGGAAGTCGCGGCGCCACTCGATCACTTTGGGTTCTACTTTATCAGCCATGGTGTTGGCCTTTGCCAGCAGTTTGCCATCCTGAGCCAGAGCAGGAAACGATGCCAGCAACCCAAGTCCAAGGCAAAGGGGCAGCACCCGGTTTTTGAAAGTATGATTGTTCTTCATTTTCAGATGTTTTTAGTGTAGCTAACTATAAATCTACAGATTTTCCGGGAAATGCAAACACAGGAGATTTAAGAGTTTTGAGTTATCTTCCAACCACCCCTTACCCACCTTGTCTAAGGAGGGGAGCTTTGGCTGTTGCTATACTTCAAAGTATAAGTTTCATAGTTGCTGCAGGTCATCCCCCTACCCCCTTCAAAGGGGAACTTTTGCTACTGCCCTTCTCTTTATTTTGTCATCTTGAAAGGATCTTGTTTGCGGAAGCAGCAGCCTTTGCAATAACACCTCCCTGCCCTCCTCAAGGAGGGAGTTTCTGCTACTGCTATTGTTCAAGTATAAATTTCATTGCTACAGCTATCCCACGGGCAAGTCGCGACCTGTCCCTACAAATGGTTCCGGTTGCATAGCAGCTTACGAAGCAGTGTCGTTTCCAGTCCTTGGGTTGAGCGCCTTCTGGGTTTCCGGTGCCACGACAGTGGCAGCCGTTAGGCAGGAAAGCTAGACAGCGCGATGCCCGAGGACGAGGCCACGCGGCCCTGAGCGCACCAAAGCCAGAGATGAAACGAGTAGCTAGTAAGACTGAGGAATACAAGCAGCTACGAAGCAAAGGCTTGCCAGCCATTAGTATAAACAACAGCTATAAATAGTAGCAGATTTCTCGCTGTGCTCGAAACGACGCCAAATACTCTTTCCTCGTACAACACAGTATGCTCCAAAAATGGAAAGAGACTGTCCGGAAACTAAAAGAGGACATTTATACTTTGTACCTCGCCTCAGGCGACCCCAGAATACCTTTTATGGCAAAGGCTGTAATGGTGCTCACCGTTGCCTATGCCTTCAGCCCTATCGACCTGATCCCCGATTTTATACCTGTACTTGGTTACCTCGACGACCTGGTGCTCCTGCCGTTAGGCATTTGGCTGTCTATAAAGCTGATCCCGAAGGAAGTACTGCAGGAGTACCGCGCCAAAGCAAAGCAGCAGCTGCTCATCCGTAAAACAAACTACTACATGGCTGCCGCTATTATCATACTCTGGCTCCTGCTCGGTTACTGGATGTACCAGACCTGGTTTGCCAATATCCGGGAACAATAGCACATAAAAACAGGCGCCATTGGCTTACTTAACTTCAAAACCGTAAAGTATAAAATTCTATCTTTACAAGAAATTATTCCTTTAGATGATGACGGACGAGAAAAATACTCCGCAGAAACTATTCTCGGAATTTGCCCCTGCCACCGCAGCCGATTGGGAAGACCGAGCGCGCAAAGACCTGCGCGACACCCTGCTCGAGAGCCTGACCTGGCATACCTACGAGGGTATCCACATAAAGCCATACTTTACCAGAGAAGACATACAAAGCCTGCCTTTCGTTACGCAGAAGCCCGGTGACTTTCCGTTTCTGCGCGGCCGCAAGACCAGCGAAAACAGCTGGCTGAACATACAGCAGATCACGGCAGAAGGCGACGGCGCAGCCGCTATCAGCAAAGCAGCCGACGCGTTGAACAGAGGCGCCGACGGCATACACTTCATAATAAAGCAGCACGAGCAGTTTGATGTGACCAACCTGGTTAACACCATCGACCTGAGCAAACATACTGTCAGCTATACTCTCAGCTACAGCCCTGATATTTTTATCAGGCGCCTGTACACGCACCTGGAGCAAAAGCAGGTATCGCACCGCAACCTGCAGGGCTTCGTGAACTACGACCCGATCACGATCAAAAGCACGCTGGAAAAGGACGAGAACGAGGCCATTGTGCAGGTGCTCGACCTTACCAAAGACAGCCCGGAGTTTTACGGCGTTACCGTAAATGGCACCAGCTTCAGCAGCCTTGGAGCTTCTACGGTACAGGAAATAGCTTATACGCTAAGTGCTGCCGTATCCTACATCGACAGGCTTACTGATGCCGGTCAGCCCTTGGAGTCGGTGCTGCGTAACATGCAGTTCCACATGGCTTCCGGCACTAATTACTTCTTCGAGATCGTGAAGCTGCGCGCCCTGCGCCTGCTGTGGGCATCGGTGGTTGAGGCGTACCAGGCAGAACCGGCACTGGCTGCCCTGCTACGTATTCACAGCACTACTTCCAGCTGGTACCAGACCACGTTGGACCCATACGTGAACATGCTGCGCGTAACTACCGAGGCCATGTCGGCAGTTATTTCGGGCTGCGACTCGCTTACCGTTTCGCCTTTCGACAGCACCTTCCGCCAGTCGGATGAGTTTTCGGAGCGCATTGCCCGCAACGTATCCATTATACTTAAAGAAGAAGCATACTTAGACAAGGCCATCGATCCGGCCGCAGGCTCTTATTACCTGGAGTCGCTGACCAACGAACTGGCAGCCAAAGCCTGGAACCTGTTCCGGGAAGTGGAGGCAAAAGGAGGCTTTGAACAAGCTTACAGGAGCGGCTTTATTCTTGGCTCCATCACCGATGTAAGCCGCCAGAAGTTCCGGAATATTGCTACTGGCCGCGATGTGCTGGTAGGCACCAACAAATATCCAAACCCTAAAGAGACGATCGACTTTGATCCGGAAGAACTGATCCAGAGCGCCGACTTCGACACCACCCGCGCTGCTTATCCTACCGAGGTAATGCGCATGGCTACCGAACTGCACCTGCGCAAGCGCAAGCGCCGTCCGAAAGCGATTGTAGCCGTGATCGGTAATTCGGAGCAGCGCCAGGTAAACGCCTCTTTTGCGCAGGAGTTCTTCAGCTGTGCCGGTTTCGATACCGATGTACAACATTATACTGCCGTAGAAGAAGCAGCCGATAAATTGCAGCATGCAGCTGCCGAAGTGCTGGTTGTATCGTCTTCAGAAGCAGCTTATGTGCGTGAGTTCGGTCCACGGCTCCGTAACTACCATGCAAAGCCAACTATCATTCTGGCAGATGATCCGCAGTCGATGAAAGAAGAAATGCTGGCCAACGGCTACGATGAGCTTATCTTCGAAGACTGCGATATGAAGAGCATTCTGGAGCTGGTTCATAAGAGACTGCACGGGGGTAATGACGGGAGTAATGACTGAATTAGTGAATGAGTGATTGAGCGAATGTTTTTTCACTTGAAAACTCATTTTAAACTATAAAAAGTATGACCGGATTTTGATGAGGAATGAATTGAAAAGTATTATTCACTCATTCACTCAATCACTCAATCACTCAATCAAAATTGAAATATGAAGCCTGACTTTTCTAAAATAGATATAAACAAGGTTGCCTCGGCAGCGCATGGACCGAAAGACCCGCTGCAGCCGAAGACCTGGAAAACGCCGGAGCAGATAAAGGTGAAGAGCTTTTATACTTCGGAAGATGCCGCACACTTCGAGCACCTGGACTTTGCTGCCGGTCTGCCGCCTTACCTGCGCGGCCCCTACAGCACCATGTATGTGCAAAAGCCCTGGACCATCCGCCAGTACGCCGGTTTCTCTACCGCTGAAGAATCGAACGCCTTCTACCGCCGTAACCTGGCAGGCGGACAAAAAGGACTTTCGGTAGCTTTCGACCTGGCCACGCACCGCGGCTACGATTCCGATCACCCGCGTGTAGTAGGTGACGTAGGCAAAGCCGGTGTCGCCATCGACTCGGTCGAAGACATGAAGATCCTCTTCGACCAGATTCCGCTGAACGAGATGTCGGTGTCGATGACGATGAACGGTGCTGTGCTGCCGATCATGGCCTTTTACATCGTGGCCGCCGAAGAGCAGGGCGTAAAGCCGGAGCAGCTGAGTGGTACCATTCAGAACGACATCCTGAAGGAGTTTATGGTGCGAAACACCTACATCTACCCGCCGGAGCCAAGTATGAAGATCATCGCCGACATCTTTGAATATACTTCTCAGAACATGCCGCGCTTCAACTCCATTTCCATCTCGGGTTACCACATGCAGGAGGCCGGCGCCACCGCCGATATTGAACTGGCTTATACTTTAGCAGATGGCCTGGAGTATGTGCGCACTGGTCTGAAGGCAGGTATGGACATCGATGATTTTGCGCCTCGTCTGTCGTTCTTCTGGGCCATCGGCATGAACCACTTTATGGAAATTGCCAAGATGCGGGCCGCCCGTATGCTGTGGGCCAAGCTCCTGAAGCAGTTCAACCCGAAGAATCCGAAATCACTGGCGCTGCGCACGCACTGCCAAACATCGGGCTGGAGCTTAACCGAGCAGGACCCATTCAACAACGTAACCCGCACCTGCGTGGAAGCCTTAGCAGCTGCCCTGGGTGGTACGCAAAGCTTGCACACGAACGCCCTGGATGAGGCCATTGCCCTGCCAACCGACTTCTCAGCGCGTATTGCCCGTAACACGCAGATCTACCTGCAACAGGAAACGAACATTACCAAAGTAGTGGACCCTTGGGGCGGCTCTTACTATGTAGAGGCCCTGACGCACGAGCTCGCACACAAAGCATGGGCGCTGATCGAGGAAGTGGAAGAACTGGGCGGCATGGCCAAAGCCATCGAGACTGGTCTGCCAAAAATGCGCATCGAAGAAGCTGCTGCCCGCAAGCAGGCCCGCATCGACTCCGGCAAAGACATTATTGTAGGTGTGAACAAGTACCGCCCGTCGCAGGAGCAGGAAATCGAAATCCTCGACATTGACAACACGGCTGTACGTGAGTCGCAGCTGCGCAGGCTGGCACAGGTAAAGGAAAGCCGCAACAACGAAGCGGTGCAGGAGGCCCTGAAGGCGCTGACCTGGGCGGCGGAGTCCGGCGAAGGCAACCTGCTGGAGCTGGCGGTTAAGGCTGCCCGCCACCGTGCTACCCTGGGCGAGATATCTGACGCTTTGGAAAAAATTTACGGTAGACATAAAGCTGTGATCCGATCTATTTCAGGCATTTACTCTGCAGAGCTCTCCGACGACGAGAACTTTGAGCGTGCCAAAGCACTGGCAGACGAGTTTGAGGAGTTGGAAGGCCGCAGACCAAGAATCATGGTAGCCAAAATGGGCCAGGACGGCCACGACCGCGGCTCCAAAGTAATCGCCACTTCCTTCGCCGACCTCGGCTTCGACGTAGACATAGGACCGCTGTTCCAGACACCAGCCGAAGTTGCCATGCAGGCCGCCGAAAACGACGTGCACGTGGTGGGTGTTTCGTCGCTGGCAGCCGGCCACAAAACACTGGTACCGCAGCTCATCGAAGAGCTCCGCAAGCTCGGCCGAGACGACATCATGGTGATCGTAGGCGGTGTGATCCCTGCCCAGGATTATGACTTCCTCTTCAAGGCAGGCGCTGAAGGTGTGTTCGGACCGGGCACCATCATCTCGGTTGCTGCCCAGAATATACTGGAGAAGCTGATCAAGCGGGTGGAGGCGTAAAGGCTAACTAATAGAACAAAAAAGCTGCAGTTGATAAAGATCAGCTGCGGCTTTTTTGTTTTATACTTGGCGCGGAGCTTAGCTCCGTGACAAAGTATAAAAGCGAATCTGAGATTCGCATAGGTTCAGTTTATAATTCACGCGAATCAGAGATTCGCTTTTATACTTTGTCACGGAAGTGACTTCCGCGCCAGAAGTGTAACTATAACTTTATACTTTCCGTGCTTTACAGCATGAGCGATAAGTATAAGGCCAATGATCCGGCAGGAATCTACTTTATTACTTTTTCAGTCGTACAGTGGGCTGATGTTTTTACGCGTAGGGAATATTGTGAAATCATCTGTAATAGCCTTGCCTATTGTCTGAAAGAAAAGAACCTTACCCTATATGCCTGGTGCATCATGACAAATCATCTGCACCTGATCTGCTCCTCTCCTATGCTTGCCAGCACCATCAGAGACTTCAAAAAGTATACAGCTAAAGAGCTTTATAGAGCTATTCAGCAGAACCCACAGGAAAGTAGAAAAGGCTGGCTTAGCTGGCTAATAAAATCTGGAGGAGAATTGAGTTCGAAGCATGAGGAGTATAGGTTTTGGCAACCCGGTTATCATCCTATATTGCTGGACAATAATGCTCTAGTGGATCAGAAGCTGGATTATCTCCACCGCAACCCAGTTACAGCAGGTTTTGTGGAGGAGCCAGAGCACTGGTTTTACAGCAGCGCCCGAGATTATGCTGGTGATCATGGCCGGCTTCCCATCACATTCATCCAATAGATTATATAGAGCGCAGAAGTCACTTCCATGCCTGCTAATAAAAGCCATCTTTGATTCCTGCTCAAAACAACTCACCTACCCCCACCACAAATCCCGTATAACGGTTAATTCATGCTTCGGCAGGAAGAGTAACTGTTTTATCACCAAAAACTGAACACTATGAAAATAAAATCGATAGCAATAGCGGCAATTGTACTGGCTTGTTCCACTTTTACACTTACCTCCTGTAACACCGAGCAAAAAGAAGCGCCGGATGAAAGGTCGATAGAAGGAGATACACACGAAGGAAACGAACTAGGGCTGGATAACGCTGCTGACACAACGGGCGGTACTACTGATACAACCGGAACAAACTAGTAAGCAAACCTAAGAGCATACTGCCTGCCACTGCTACTACAGAGAAAACGGTAGCTGTGGCAGGCATTCTTTTTAGAAAGTAAAATTCTCCTCCAATACATCAGGTATGTTCTGTTTGTAGATTCTGCTGCTTTGCAACACAGCCTTCAATTCAGTAGAAGCCTGGCTACTTCTGTTTCCACAAGTATAACTTTATACTTACCTTCACGAAAACAACTCCTGAGTATATTATGGCCTCAGCTTTTGCACATGCGCTGGTAGCAGTTGCTGTCGGTAAAACATACCCCCGCACGTATACTTCACTAAAGTTCTGGCTGCTGGGTATGCTGTGCACCATCATTCCGGATGCTGATGTGGTGATGTTCAGGTTCGGAGTGCCGTATGAGCATCTGTTCGGGCACAGGGGCTTTTCGCACTCGCTGGTATTTGCCTTGCTGTTAGGTATAATGGTTACAGCTGTGTTTTACAAAAGTACAAGCCTGACAAGCCGGAAGGGCCTGTTCTACATCCTGTTCTTTACGCTCTGCACCGCCTCCCATATCCTGCTGGATGCCTTAACCAACGGCGGATTAGGCGTTGCTGTATTTGCTCCATTAGATAATACGCGCTACTTCCTTCCCTGGCGCCCCATACAGGTGTCTCCTATCGGGGTTGGCAACTTCTTCAGCGAGTGGGGCTGGCGTGTTATCAAAAGCGAAATGGTGTGGGTAGGTTTGCCCTCGGCAGTTTATATTCTTTTCACTTCACTCTTTAAATCAAAGGCTGTTCAAGACAAAAGCTTGAAAGCCTAAACTTATCTTGCCATGAAATTAAAATACATCCTCATACTTATATCGGCTATACTTATCGGCTACTTCGTTTACGACTCCTTCTCTCAACCCAGTGTAGATGACCTGAAAGGCGATTTCAAAGAAACGGCCTTTTACCGCAATGAGAACAATACCGGCCCTATTGTCAGGATTTATGCTGTAACCGTGTCGGATACGCTGTGGCAGGAGATGGAGCAGTATGGCAACTACATGCCGCACACCAAGTATGGCAACACCAAAGTATGCTTCTTTCTGAAAGATCAGCCGGCACCGCAGCAACTACAGCCGGGTACAAATAGCTTTGATCCAAAGTATAATTCATATTGTATTGCCCGGTACGAAAAGGATGCCATGGGACAGGTATCCTTTAAGAAGCGTCCTTTCCAGCAGTAAAACAACATTTACAGCCCTCTGCTGCAGCCTCTCTCTACAAGGGCGCGAAGCAAAATCTGGTACACCACGTCAGCGACAGACGGTTTATAACCGTACAATAGCAACATGTATAATCAAATGTTGATAATGATGAGAAAACACTGGATTTCAATGATAGCAACCGGAGCCCTTTGCTCCTCTCTGGCCTTCACCTCCTGCAGTCCTGGCGATAACACCGAAATGCCACCGGAGTCTACCCATGGCAATACCCAGGAAACAGGCGTTGAAGGCACCGGCGATCTGCCCGGAACAGGCACCTCGGATACCCTGAGCACCAACGCAACCGGAACCGGAACAGACAGCACAGGCACCACAACCGGCAACACCTCCGGTACTACTTCGGGCAGTGGCGCAACTACATCTGGCGGCACTACCAGCAGAACCACATCCGGATCGACTACTTCTACCACCTCCGGCGACTTCGGGACCACTACTACCGGATCGGGCTCTACTACAGGTGGCACAACAAACTAATAATGCATTTTCAGTATAAAAGGAGGCTGGTTTACGCTTGCCTCTTTTTGTACCTGATTACAGAGCATAAAACCCGAAACAATAAAATCATTGGCTCCCATTGCAGGAGCAACATACGGCTACTGGCAAAGCTAAAATCATACTACCTGGCAAGTCGCTAAGGCTTTGCCCGTCTTTTGTACAACTTTTATGCAGCAGTAAGCATATAGTTGGATAGAAAAAATTTTCATCTTTCTGGCAACGAACACTGCTGTTATGAAGCATAATCTCCTATATTTGGCTCAAAGACCTCATAAACTTTTTTTCAACTTTTTGCCACTAGTAATCGGCCGGCTTCTCCGCCTGCCGATCCATTACCTTATGAGCCAGATAGTACCGGCTGCCCAACAGGCAGCCAATAAAAGCGCATACCCATTACTGCTCTTCTGCCTGCTCTGGGCCAACCACCCTTTGCTTGCACAGCATCACCCGGAAGAGGATCTGGGCGAATTATTCACCGAAGTACAGCTACAAGCAGTTTTCCCGGATTCCAAAACATTCCCGGACTGTGTTCCACTGGCTTCTCCGGAGCAGATTCTGCAGGCGTACCGGCAGCAGAAGAACCAGCCAGGATTTGATCTGAAAGCTTTTGTGCTGCAGCATTTTCAGCTGCCACCTGAGCTGGCAACCAACTTTAAGACCGACACCACCCTTTCCGTAACACAGCATATAGCAAAGCTTTGGCCGGTACTTACCCGCGAGCCCAGCACCGAGGCAGGTTCGCTCCTGCCCTTGCCTAACGCGTACGTAGTGCCTGGAGGTCGCTTCCGCGAAATTTACTACTGGGACAGCTATTTTACCATGCTGGGGCTGCAGGTGAGCGGCAGAACCGACCTGATCCAAAGTATGGTGGATAACTTCACGCACCTGATCAACACGGTGGGCCACATCCCGAACGGCAACCGCAGCTATTACATCAGCCGCTCGCAGCCACCTTTTTACGCCCTGATGCTGCGTGTGCTTGCCAAAGAAAAAGGTGTGGATGTACTTAAGGATTATGCCCCTGCCCTGCGCCGCGAGTATGACTTCTGGATGATCGGAGCCGAAACGTTGACTGCTACCAATCCAGCCCATCGGCGGGTGGCGCGCCTGCCGGACGGAACTATACTTAACCGTTACTGGGACGACCGCCCTGCTCCCCGCCCGGAAGCTTACAAAGAAGACGTACACATTGCCACTGCTTCGGGCCGAAACCCAGAGGAAGTATACCGCAACATCCGGGCTGCAGCTGAGTCGGGCTGGGACTTTAGCAGCCGCTGGTTTGCCGATGGCAAAAGCCTGGAAACAATCCATACCACAGAGATCATCCCCATAGACCTGAATGCCCTCTTGTTTCACGTGGAGGTGACGCTGGCCGAAATGGCGGAACTGGAAGGCGACAAGGACGCAGAGAAGCTGTACAAGCAAAAAGCAAAAGCCCGCCGCAAAGCCTTGCTGAAATACTGCTGGAACGATGCCGATGATTTCTTCTACGACTACGATTTTGTAAAAGGCGCTACCACCAATGTACCGTCTTTGGCTGCTGTATACCCGCTGTACTTTTGCATGGCCCGCCGCTCGCAGGCACAGGCCGTTGCCCAACGCATCGAGGCCGATTTCCTGAAACCGGGCGGTGTGGTAACTACGCTCAATCCTACTACCCAGCAGTGGGATGCCCCGAACGGTTGGGCGCCGCTGCAGTGGATGACCATCCAAGGCCTCCGCAACTACAAACATAACCGCCTGGCAACTACCATCGCGGAGAACTGGGTGAGTCAGAACATCGATGTTTTTGAGCGCACAGGCAAGCTGATGGAGAAGTATAACGTGGAAGCCATTAACCTGCAAGCAGGCGGCGGCGAATACCCGAACCAGGATGGTTTTGGCTGGACAAATGGCGTGCTGCTGAAGCTCCTTTCCCTTTACCCGGAACTGCAGGAAATGAAGCAACAGGAGCCTGCCTTACACCAACGGTAAGTATACGTTCACGTATTGGCACTCTGTTTGCAATAGGCGCGTTATAGATATAACTACTGTAGCGTATATGATCAGATTTAAAAGTATAGCAGCGGCTGTTGCTCTTAGCCTAAGCAGCCTTGCAGCTTTTGCACAGGGCGAAACTGCCAACTGGTACTTCGGCAAAAATGCGGGCATTGCCTTCAAAGGCGACTCTGCTATTGCGCTTACCAACGGGCGCCTCATCACCGAGGAAGGCAGCGCTACCATCTCCGACAAGGACGGAAACCTGCTGTTTTATACCAACGGTATTACCGTCTGGAACCGAAACCACCGTGTAATGCCCAACGGCAACGGCCTGATGGGGCGTAATTCGTCTACGCAATCAGCGCTTATTATACCAAAGCCAGGCAATGACAGCATCTATTACATTTTCACCACCGATATTCAGGCCCAGTCGAACGGCATGCGCTACAACATCGTGAACATGACCAAAGACGGCGGCAACGGTGACTTGACCTCGAAAAACAACTTTATGATCGCGCCGGCCACTGAAAAGCTGACAGCAGTGCGCCACAGCAACAACCGCGACTGGTGGGTGATCGGGCACCGCTGGAACAGCAACGCCTACATGGCCTACTTGGTAAATGCGGAAGGCGTGGCTACTGAGCCTGTAATAAGCAGAGTGGGCACCATACACGGTGGCAACAACCGCAAAGCCATCGGCTACCTGGTACCCTCCCCGGACGGAACACGCCTGGCCGCCGCACTCTGGGACGATAAAAGCAACTTTGAAGTGTTACGATTTAACCGCAGCACCGGTGCAGTGACAGATCCTGTTCTTTTAACCGGCTTTGTAGAGGCGTATGGCGTTTGCTTCTCGCCCGACGGCACCAAGCTTTATGGTACAGTTAACGCCAAAGGAGGCGGCAAAGCACAGGTAGTACAATTCGACTTGAAGGCAGGCGATGCGGCAGCAATTACAAAATCGGCAGTAGTGGTCGGCAGCTCGGGCAGTCCACGTATAGGCGGATTACAGCTTGCTCCGGACGGGAAGATCTACATCGCCCGCAAAGACAACTACCACCTGGCTGTGATCGAGAAGCCGAATGCAGCAGGCAAAGCAGCTGGTTTCAAAGACGAAGGCTTCCGGCTGGCCGGTAAAAAAAGCGACCTGGGTTTACCGAACTTCCCGCAGGGCTTAGGCAAACAGGTTAAGTCTATGTCAAAGCAGTAACTATACTGTTCAAGTATAAAACAAGAAAGCCAGTTCTGTAAAGGAGCTGGCTTTCTTGTTTTGTAAAGTATAAGCTTCTGCAGAGAATTTGTGCCGCATATGGTGCGATAGCGTAATAAGTATAAATTTGTAAGGAAGAGCCTTTTTCTGTTACACACTTATACTTTGACCATTGGCAAAACGATTCAGCGCTGAAACTTATGTAGAAGGTATACTGGCCAGAGACCGGGTGATGCTGAGTCGCGCCATTACCCTTATCGAAAGTAAATTGCCCTCTGACCACGACCTGGCCCAGCAGGTGATTAATGCGGTGTTGCCACATGCCGGAGGTTCGGTTCGCATAGGTATAACCGGTGTACCCGGTGTAGGCAAAAGTACGTTCATCGAATCGTTTGGCAACTACCTGATTCAGGAGCAGGGAAAGAAGCTGGCCGTTCTGGCGATAGACCCTACCAGCCAACGCACCGGCGGCAGCATACTTGGCGATAAGACCCGCATGGAATTGCTGTCGATTAACCCGCAAGCTTTTATTCGCCCTTCTCCAGCAGGCAAATCCCTGGGTGGCGTTACCCGCAGCACCCGCGAAACCATTATACTTTGTGAGGCTGCCGGCTTCGACGCCATCGTTGTGGAGACAGTAGGTGTGGGCCAATCAGAAACGGCTGTGCACGCCATGGTGGACTTCTTTCTGCTGCTGATGCTGGCCGGTGCCGGCGACGAACTACAGGGCATCAAACGCGGCATCATGGAAATGGCCGATGCCATTGCCATCACCAAGGCCGACGGTGCCAATATCACCAAAGCAAAGGCTGCACGTGCCGAGTACCAAAGCGCCCTGCACCTCTACCCGATGAGCCACTCCGGCTGGTTACCTAAAGTGTCTGTCTGTTCGGCCCTTGAGCAAACCGGCCTCGACACCATCTGGCAAACCATTGCTGAGTACCTTCAACTGACACAACAGAACGGCTACTTCGATAAGAAACGCCGCAACCAAAACCTGCAGTGGATGTACGAAGCAATCCGTCAGGGCCTGGAAGAGAACTTTTACGCTCACCAAAAGGTGAAAGAGCAACTCCCAGGTATAGCCGAGCAGGTGAAAGAGGGTAAGAAATCCGCTTTTGCAGCAGCAGCGGAGTTGTTACGTTTGGTGTAGGGCTACTTAGTTAATTATGAATTATGAATTAGACATTATGAATAGCCTCCAGATGGCTGCCTGTCATTTCGAATAGGGTGAGAAATCTGATACGTGCAAAGTATAAATCCTCCCCTGCACCCCTCCCGAGAGGAGAATTTTACTATCAGTTACTATATTTCAAAGTATAAGTTCTGTAGCTGGAGGTGTCACCTCACCCTAGCCCTCTCCTGCCAGGAGAGGGGGCTTGGCTGTTGCTATACTTTGAAAGTATAAGTTTCATGGCTGCTGCTGTAACACCTCCCTGCCCTTCTCAAGGAGGGACTCCCGCTTTTACCACTTCAACCATTCCAGTTGCATAGCCGCTTACGAAGCAGTGTTGTTTCCAGTCCTTGGGTTGAGCGCCTTCTATTGTTGCGGTGCTGAGCTTAGCGAAGCAGCCCGCAGCGGAGCGAGGAGCAGCTTCAATAGACAGCGCTCAACCCAAGGACGAGGCCCCGCGGCCGTGAGCGCACCAAAAGCCGCTATAAAACAATAAGTGAATAAAACTGAGGAAAAGAGGAGGCTACGAAGCAAAGACCTGCTTGCCATAAGTATAAACCTCAGCTACAACCAGATTTCTCCCGCTGGTCGAAATGACATGAAGTAAGTTTAAAAAAAAAGCAGCCAATCCATTGCTGAACCGGCTGCTTTCTTATCAATAAGTAAATTTTTATCTGGCTTCTTCCAGCGTAACCTTTGCCCATTTGCAGATGCCTCCGAGCGGCGGGTTATACTTGTACACGCTCACTTTAACCGACTGCACAAACGGAAACTGCTCATAGATGCGGTCGATGATGCGGTGCCCAAGGTGCTCCAGCAGGCGGGCCGGCGTTTTCATCTCCTCCACTACCAGCGCGTAAAGTGTTTCATAATTTACTGTCTCGTGCAGGTCGTCGGACTCGGCGGCGCGGCGCAGGTCGGCGTTAATGAACAGGTCGATACCATACTTGTTGCCGATCTTCTGCTCCTCGTCGTAGTAGCCGTGGAAGGCAAAAAACTCTAGGCCTTCCAGTGCAATCTGTCCCATAAAGCTTTCTTAGCTTATTTCATCGAAGAAAGAACCTGCCTTCTCTTTTTCACGGGCACGTGCCCAGTCGGCAAGGTTGCGTGACGGCTCGGTCAGTGGAGGCTGGATTTCCGGTTTGTCCGGCGTTACCGGCTGTATGTCCGGTATAGGCTTCTCGATCTCAGGTGCTGGTATCGTTCCGGGATAATCCGGTTGGACCGGCTCCACTTCAGGAGAAGGCACGTTCGGAACCGGTGTTACCGGGTTCGGTACTTCAGGCTGTGGCGGTGTTACCTCCGGTGCAGGGTCTCCGAAAGGATTCACGCTGTTGCTCACCACTATAGGTGCATTGGCTGCTGTAGTCTCAGCGAGCTGTATTGGTCTGGTTAGTGTGGTTGTGTTCATGTCTTTCAAGTTTTTCAGCAGGTCTGCGTCTTGCAGCTTTACTTCTCCTGCTCTTGAAAGGATACTGGATGTAATTGTCTTAGGTTTTGATTTGGTCTTTTCAACCTTATCCAAAGCATCGTTGGCCAGGTTCTTCAAGTCGCGTACCAGGCTGTCGAGGTAGCTTTCCATGCGCTGGTAATCCTGCTCCAGGGCTTTCACTTCCTGCTGCATTTCTGCCACAATTTTCTCCGACTTACGGGCAGCATCCTCCAGCACGCTTCTGGCCTGGTTGCGGGCATGGTTCAGCAGCTCTTCGGCTTTCAGCTGCGCCTCACGCTCTTTCAGCTCTGCAGATTTGGTTGCCTGCTCCAGAATGCTGTTACCAGTGTCTTCGGCAGTTTTAAGGGTTTTGTATAACGAAGATTCCACCTCACGCAGCTTCTGGGTTTCACGATGAGATGCCTCCAGCTTCAGGCGCAGGTCCTTGTTCTCATCCAGCAGTTTTTCCCACTGTTGCGAGAGCGTCAGCAAAAATGCGTTCACCTCATCCTTGTCCAATCCTCTGAAAGCCTTCTCAAACGTTTTCTGCCTAATGTCTAACGGTGTAATCTTCATAACTTTAACCTAAATTTATATCCCAAACCGAAATGGTGCGGTCATCACTACACGAAACTAACTGATTATGATGAGCCGACCAAAATAATTTATTGACCGATGTGCCGTGGCTGGCATTGCGTACTTTATCAATTACTTTCAGCAACCGGAACGTCTGCGCATCCCATACTTTGATGGATTTATCCATGCTGCAGGTAGCAAAATGGCGGCCGTCGGGGCTGTACGTAATATGGTTGATCGTGTACATGTGCGCGATAACATAGCCCTGCTCTTTGTACTTCTCCTGCACATTCCAGACACGCAGATGCGCATCGCGCCCTCCCGATAACAGCAACTTACCATCAGGGGAGTAAGCTACCGTAAACACCGAGTTGGTATGCGACTCCAGTTCATACTTCAGCTCCAGGGTGGCAGCATCAAAAACCCGTACTTTGTTATCGCTGTAGCCTACGGCCAGCTCGTCAGTGTACGGGTTCAGCGCCAGGCAACGGGCACTCTGGTCTGATTTCCGGATAAGTGTCTGCAACTCGAACGTTTCAGAAGACAGCACCGCAATGGCTCCGTTCCCCATAGCAACGAACACTTTGCCTTTTTCGGGTGCAACGGCTATATCAAAAATTGCCACCTTCGGCAACGGCACCGATTTGAGTATTTTTTTATCCTGAAGATCAATTACCTGCACGCCTTCTGTATTTTGCCCGATCAGGAGCAGGTTGCGCTCCGGCAAAGCGCATAACGCGTAAACGGATGTTGTTACCCGTGCCACCAGTTGCCCGTTCTCCGGCTGCTGCAGGTCCCAGGATACAACCATGCCATCGCCTCCTGCCGAGTAGAAGACCGCCGGATCGGCTGACGGAACCAGCGTATAGACGCAATCGTTGTGGCCGGTAAGTGTAGCTATTTTTTGTACTTCTATCTTATGTGCCGTCATGGCAAATCCTTTCTTCTCTAAATTTGACTAAATTTACAACAAATGTAGGGAATGCCTTGGTTACCCTCTGAATATTGCACCACGAACCTATGCCCCTGTTCCAGACACGACAACTTGATGAACACACCCTGCTGGGACTCTGGACGTTGACAGAACAGGCAGAGGAGCTCCTGCACGCCTTGCCTCCGCACTTGGATGCAAGCGAGTTTATACATGCTGCCCACCCCAAGCGCCAGCAGGAATGGCTGGCCAGCCGCGTACTGCTATACGACCTCCTTCGCCATTTTACAGACAAGCCCCTGGCCCTGCACCGCAATGCTACCGGCAAGCCTTTTTTCCCGGAAGCCGGACTTCATGTATCCATCACGCACTCGCCTGAAATGGCTGCCGTTATACTTTCCAGCAAGTATGAAGTTGGCATAGATATTGAACTGATAAGCCCGAAAGCGTTGCGTGTGGCAGGTAAGTTTTTGTCGGAGCAGGAGCGGGGTTTTACCGCCGGAGATGAACAGCAGACCTGCCTGTACTGGAGCGCCAAGGAAACGTTGTACAAACTATACAGTAAGAAGCGGTTGCTGTTTAAAGAAAACTTAAAGCTGGAGCCAGCCGCCACTTGCACGAATCTGCTGCAAGGCCTTGTGCAAACCGATAATTTTTCTAAATTGTACCATGTATACTTTGAAACAATAGAAAATCACGTATTAACGTACAGTATTGACAATATTATTGACTAGAACTTATACTTAATTACCTTTTATATGAGAAGATACTTGGCCCTGCTCGCCGTAACTCTGCTGGTTTCGATCAGTATTTTTGCACAATCCGGCGGGTATCAGTTGGGTGATAAGGTTGCCGACTTCACCCTTAAGGATGGCAACAACAATTCGGTGTCGCTGAGCGATATGGCTAAGAGCAAGACGGTTGTCATTGTGTTTACAAACAACCTTTGCCCCTACGCTAAATTGTACGAAAACAGACTGGTAACGCTTGCCAGCACCTACTCCAATCAGGGGGTGCAGTTCCTGTTCATCAACCCGAGCGTGGGTACTGGCGAAGGCAGCGAGCCTTTGGCCAACCTAGCCGCCAAGAACTACGGATTCCCTTACCTGGCTGACGAAGAGCAGAAGGTAAGCCAATCGTTTGGCGCTACCAAAACACCTGAAGTTTTCGTGCTGCACAACACGAGCGGTGGGTTCGTGCTGAAGTATAAAGGGGCGATAGATGACAACCCGCAGGTTGAATCGGGTGTGAAAAGTAATTTCCTTAAAACTGCCATTGACCAGGTACTGGCTAACAAAGCGGTCTCTGTTTCGGGCAAGCGCGCCACCGGCTGTATGATCAAAAAGTACTAAAACGCTATACTTAGCGCTATAAAGAAGAGGGCCGTTTCAGCTAACTGAAACGGCCCTCTTCTTTTATACTTTGTCTGGTAAACTATAAAGTAGGGTCATCGTCTGAAATGGCAGTCAGCAGTTTGGTTACCTCTGTCGCTTTTTCCAGGTCATCCATTTTCTCAAAAGAAAAGGCCAGGTTGCGCAAGGCCCGCTTCACAATGTCCAGGTTAGAGCAGGGCTCATAGAAGATATCTACCGGGTTCAGGTTCAGCTGCAGAATGTAATTATCAATATCGGCCTTCGACAGCACCAGCCCTTTGTTGTATACATTGATGTAAAACTGCACGCCATCCATTTTATAGGTAAGTATAAACAGGTTGGGCAGGTTCACCCCATATACCGGCATGTCCAGTTTCTGGGCGATGGTCATGTAGATAACGCAAAGGGTAAGCGGATTGCCCCGTTTGGTTTCCAAGGCCAGGTGCAGCATGGAGTTAGCCGGCGAATGGAAATTTTTGGTATTGGCCGAGAACCGCTTTTCACGGAACAGGACATTATTCAGCGCCTTTACCTGGTCAAACGGGTGCATGTTCTCCTTCATGTGTGTCCAGGCGTCGAAGTACAGTTGCTCAACGGCCTTCGTGATGTTGGCCAAATCCACATCCGGGTACATAAAAGAGTTTACCAGCCACATTCCCTCGATAAGGTCTTTTGCCCCGTTCTCTTTCCACTCCTTCAACCTGCCCATCAGCCCGCCAAACTGCAGGTCATGGATCAGGTCCTCGATTCGTTTCTGTAGGTCGGTATCCAGCGTTTCTTCCCACTCCTCTTCCAGAAACGGTATTATACTCTCTCCCATCGACACGATCTTCTGCTCCACATGCGAGGCCACTTCATGGTCCTGGTCATCCAGCAGCGAGATCATCGCCTTTATTTCTTTCTTCGTCAAGCTAATGAATAATTAGTAATGAATAATGATTAATGCAAAATCAAACGATTAATAATGATCAATTAACAATTAGTTCTACTTCTAATCCTTCCGGAAGATTTCAGAATAGAGAAAAGTATCTTACTAATTTCAACATAAGCAGCATGAGTAGCTTCAAAAGTTGTGTTATCGATGTAGGCCGTTGCGTGCAATAATCTAAGCCAGTAGCTTGTTTCCTGTGCTTCTTTGTAGGCTATACTTAGTTTTGCTGAGAAATCTGCTGTTGATATACCTGCAATTGCTTCTTCTACGTTAGCTCCGATAGAGGTGCCGCTACGCAAAAGTTGTTTTGAAAGCACAAATTCACGTTTCTCCTCAGCTAGCTTCTGACATAACAACACAATTTGTACTGCAAAATCAAACGACTTGTTCTGGATTACATTCTCTCTTTTCTCCATTACCTATGATTTGAATTTCTATTAATCCAGATCATACTTCAGAAGTTCAGACTTTATCCAAAATTATTCATTCATCATTATTAATTATACATCATTCCTCTCACGTTTGGATCACACCCACGTTGTACGGTTTCTCGATCGGGGCATGATTGGCCGCTTCGATGCCCATAGAGATCACTTTACGGGTTTCCAGCGGATCGATGATGCCGTCTACCCACAAACGGGCTGCCGCATAGTAAGGCGATAGTTCTTCGTTATACTTGTCGGTGATGCGCTGCAGCAACTCCTGCTCAGCCTCTGGTGTAATTTCTTCGCCTTTCGATTTCAGCGCCGACACCTGTATCTGCAAAAGCGTTTTGGCAGCCGAAGCACCGCTCATTACGGCCAGTTGTGCCGTTGGCCAGGCATAGATCAGGCGTGGGTCGTAGGCTTTGCCACACATTGCGTAGTTACCGGCACCGTAGCTGTTGCCCATAAGTATGGTAAACTTCGGAACCACAGAGTTGGCCATGGCATTCACCATTTTAGCCCCATCTTTGATGATGCCGCCGTGTTCGGCCTTGCTGCCCACCATAAACCCTGACACATCCTGCAAAAACACCAGCGGAATTTTCTTCTGGTTGCAGTTCATGATAAAACGGGCCGCCTTGTCAGCTGAGTCGGAGTAGATAACGCCGCCCATCTGCATTTCGCCTTTCTTGCTCTTCACGATCTTGCGCTGGTTAGCCACAATACCCACTGCCCAACCATCAATACGAGCCAGGCCACAGATCAGGGTCTGTCCGTAATGTTCTTTGTACGGCTCAAATTCGGAATTATCCACCAAACGCAGGATGATGTCCATCATGTCGTATGGTTTTACGCGATCGGCAGGCATCAAACCATAGATCTCATTCTGGTGCAACTTCGGTGCGGCAGGCTCGGTGCGGCTGAAGCCGGCCTTGCTGAAATCGCCCATCTTATCAAAGATGTTGCGGATATGATCGAGGCACTCTTTATCGTCTTTGCACTTATAATCGGTAACGCCGGAAATCTCGCTGTGCGTTGTGGCTCCTCCCAGTGTTTCGTTGTCTATACTTTCGCCGATGGCTGCTTTTACAAGGTAAGAACCGGCCAAAAAGATGGAGCCCGTACCCTCTACGATCAGGGCCTCGTCGCTCATGATGGGAAGGTAAGCACCACCCGCCACGCAGCTCCCCATAATGGCTGCAATCTGCACAATACCCATCGAGCTCATTACGGCATTGTTGCGGAACATGCGCCCGAAGTGCTCTTTGTCCGGGAAGATCTCGTTCTGCATCGGAAGGAACACGCCGGCGCTATCCACCAGGTATACGATTGGCAACCTATTCTCTATAGCGATTTCCTGGGCGCGCAGGTTTTTCTTGGCTGTGATCGGGAACCAGGCACCGGCCTTAACCGTGGCATCGTTGGCTACCACCACGCACTGGCGGCCTTTGATGTAGCCAATGCCCGTTACCACACCGCCGCTTGGGCAGCCGCCTACGTCCTGGTACATGCCTTCTCCGGCAAAGGCTCCTACTTCCAGAAACTCGCTGCCCTCATCGAGCAGGTACTGAATGCGCTCGCGCGCCGTCATCTTGCCTCTTTCGTGCTCTTTCTGGATGCGTTTTTCGCCTCCGCCCAGGTATACTTTCTTTAGTTTGTTTTTCAGCTGGAAACTCAGCTGCTTAAGTGCGTCCTCGTTTTTGTTGAATTCGATGTCCATTAGGGTTGTGTGGGTGTATGGGGGAAAGAGATTCAATAAAAAATCCGCCCAAAAAGCGGATTTCACAAATATACAATTTTACAATGTTAATTTACTGACTCTTTATAGTATCCGGTTTGGTCGTTTTAACGGTATCCGGTGCTGGCCTGCGGAACTCATCCGGGTGTTCATCCTGCATGTCTTTTACCTCATCCAACGTTATCACACGGCCTGTGGCATCTACTTTATACTTGTCGCGGCGCCCGATAAGGGAGAACTGCACGTAGCGTTTCGGGTAAGCCTGTATGTCGCGCAACAGCAAGTTGAGTGCCTCTGTAGAGCGGTTCAGGTTGGTGTACAGCGCCTCATCGTTCATCAGTTTGCCCATAGAGCCCTGGTTGGAGTTCAGCTTGGCAACAGCCGTTTCCAGTTCTGTTACGGCACTGTTGGCGTTGTTTACCAGCTTGTTTATCTCGGTCTGTTTCAGGGTATCGGTTATTTCGGCCATGTTCAGGGCCAGGCGATCGATGTGGCGCTGGGTTTTCTGCAGCGATGAGGTAAGGCGGCTCAGGTTGCTCGTAATGTCGTTGATGTTACGCTGGTTTGCCACCAAGATAGCATTCAGGTTTTTGGTAGTCGCTTCAGAGTTGGCCAGTATCTGCTTCACACTATTTCTTGCCTCTGTGTCCATCAGCATCCGGTTTACCCGGGCCAGGGCTGTATCTACCTTATCGATAACCGGCACCGATTTGGAAGAAAGCATTTCTGTTATACTTACTTCCTTGTAAGCGATCAGTTCTTCTCCGCCTTTATACTTTTTGGAGCTGTTGCCCAGGTGTAACGTAATGGCTTTGCTGCCCAGCAGGTCAGCATTGCCCAGGCTGGCGATGGTAGAGTCTCCTATCTGCAGGTCCTTGCGCACCTCCAGTTCTACTTGTATCTGATTAGCCCGGTCGGTGAGCAGCTCCAGGTTCTGTACATTACCTACCTGCACCCCATTCAGGAATACCGGATTCGACACAGCAAGGCCATCTACATCATCGTACACCACATAATATGTATTGGCTTTGGAGAATACCGATGACCCTTTCAGGAAAGTGATACCGACATAGAGTAAAACAATAGCAACTATACCAAGTAGTGCTACTTTAATTTCTTTGGATATTTTCACGTAAAAGCGTTTGGCTTTGCATTAATTCATGGCTTCAAGCTCTTGCTTATACTCCTTGAAAGCCCTGTATATACCTGATGCCATATACGATTGACCGGCTTTATCGTTAAGAAATTTTTCTTCGGTGGGGTTGGTAAGAAAACCTGCCTCAATCAACACGCTGGGCATGTACGATTTCCAGAGCACCAGAAACCCTGCTTGCTTTACGCCGCGGCTCGAGCGGCCTACTTTGTGCTTGAACTGGTGTTCTACCTTTTGTGCAAAACGAAGGCTGTTGTCGATGTAAGCGCTTTGGTGCAGGGCGAACATGATGTGGCTCTGCGGAGAGTTCGGATCGAAGCCGCCATACTTCTCTTTGTAATCGTCTTCCTGCAGGATAACGGAGTTCTCGCGCTTGGCTACGGCCAGGTTGCCGTTTGTAGTATGAAGCCCCATCGTATAGGTCTCAGTTCCGTAAGCAGAAGAAGGTCCGGAGTTCAGGTGAATGGAGATAAAAAGGTCAGCATTGTTTTTGTTCGCAACACCGGCACGATCGATCAGTTCCACGAAGGTGTCGGTTTTGCGGGTATACACCACTTTTACGTCGGGGAGATTCTGCTGGATCAAGGCGCCAACCTGCAGGGCAAGCTTCAGGGCGACATCTGCCTCATGAGAAGATTTGCCATTGCAGCCAACATCTTTTCCGCCATGGCCGGCATCTATCACCACCGTGCGTATCTTATAGTCTTTACGGTACTCAAGCTTGCTGGAAGAGCACAACAATAATACAAAAGCCAGAAACGTAACAGTAACAATATTTCTCACAACGTTCGTTAGTTAAAAGTTAAAAACAATAACTTTGTACAAAAGTATATAAAACTTTAGGGAAGTCTGAAGAAGTTACACCACAATTTGTTTTTTTTGCTGCTGCTGCAGCTCACGATACTTTCCTCCTTGCCGGCTAAAGGGCAAAGGGTTCCACGCACTGTTGCCTCTCCAAAAGATACCGTCACCATTACCCAGGATACGACGGTAGCACTTGCCGCCCCGAAAGGCGATATCGAGACGACTATCAAATATTCTGCCAGAGACTCCATCCAGTTTGAGGTTGACCGCAAGGTGGTGCACCTCTACGGCGACGCCAAGATCAACTATGGCACCATGTCGCTTGCCGCAGCCTACATCTCGATCGACTACGACAAGAACATGCTTACAGCTACCACCCTTCCGGATTCTACCGGCAAAGAGGTTGGTGTTCCGGTATTTGCGGATGGTGGCGAGACCTATGCTGCCAAAAAGATCGCCTATAACTATAAAACTAAAAAAGGACGTATCAGTGAAGTAGTAACGCAGCAGGGCGAAGGATATATACATTCAGAAGTTGTAAAAAAGAACGAGGAAAACGAAATCTTCGGCCTCCACAACAAGTACACGACCTGTAACCTGGAGCACCCGCACTTTTACATCAACGCGACGCGTATAAAGGCAATCCCTAACGACAAAGTCATGTCCGGGCCATTCAACCTGGTTATTGCAGATATCCCAACACCTTTAGGGTTCCTGTTCGGCCTCTTCCCTACGCCTAAAAACAACAAACGCGCATCGGGTGTCATCATTCCCCAGTTCGGCGAATCTAGGCTGCGTGGCTTCTCGCTGACCGGCGGCGGCTACTACCTGGCTTTGAACGACTACATCGGCACTCGTATTACCGGCGACATTTACTCACTGGGCGGGTATAAAGTGAACATCGACAATACTTACGTGAAGCGTTATTCTTACCAGGGCACGTTCGGTTTCAGCTACGATTACTTTAAAAATGACGAGGCAGATATTGCAGAGCAGTCCAGGTCAACAGACCAGAGAACGCAGTTACCTCCCTCTACCCGCTCGTTCTGGATCAACTGGTCGCACTCTCCTGTGCAGAAACCGGGCAGAGGACGTTTCAACGCAAGCGTAAATGCCGGTAGCAGCCTGTACCAGCGTTTGTCTTATACCAGCCAGTCGAACTACCTGGCGCCAAACTTTAACTCCAGCGTATCTTACCAGAAGAATTTCCAGAATACGCCCTTCAGCTTCGATATCAGGGTAAACCAGAGCCAGCAGAACGGGGCAGCAATGATGCGGCAGCAGCAGCAGGACTCTACGAAATCGGCCAAGAATGTCGGAGTAATGAACTTTGTACTGCCAGACCTGAACTTTGCCATGACCCAGATCGGCATTTATGAAACCCTTACCGGCAGAGTACCAACAGGCCAGTGGTACGAGAACTTCACTTTCGGATATAGCGTGAATGCACGTAATGAGGTAAGCAACCGCTTTCAGGCGCAACAGCTGAGTGGTGTTCGTCCGGAGTTTTTAGCAGGCGGAACAACCCAGGATACAGTCATTGCCTTAAACCCGGCTAACGCGAGTGAAATCTGGGAAAACGGCCAGCGCAGCGCCGTACATAACTTTCAGATCGGCCTGGGCAACTACAAGGTTATGCGCTATTTCAACCTGACGCCAACTGTGTCTTACGGGGAGACGTGGCTGGACAAAAAATTCTCGTATCGCTTTGATGAGGAATCGAAGAAAGTGGTAGTAGACACTGCTAACTTTGGTCGCGTATACGAATACAGTGCCGGCGCCTCCCTTAACACAACGGTATATGGTACCGCTTATGTAAAGGGCAAACGCGTGGAAGCCATTCGCCACATTATCCGCCCAAGTATAGCTTACCGCTACAGACCTGACTTCGGCAACGAGGACCAGTTTGGTTTTTACCAGACGGTGCAGGTAGATACCAGTGACACAGGCGCGCCTGTCTACCGCACTTTGCCACGTTTTGCCAGGGGCGTACCTTCGCCGGGTTTACAGAGCGGTTTGTCCTTCAGCCTGGACAACAACCTGGAGATGAAGGTTAAAAGCAAGAATGATACTACCGGAACTGGCAAGAACTTCGAAAAGGTCAGCCTGATCGACAACCTGCGCTTAAGCACCTTCTACAACTTTGCAGCCGACTCGTTCAACCTCAGCCCGGTGACCCTGAGCATGAACACGCGGGTACTCAAAACATTCAACATCAACTTCAACTCTACCTTTGATCCTTATCAAACTGTGGTAGATGCCGAAGGCCGCTCCCGTCGCATAAACAAGTATATGTTGTCAGGCTCCGGATTCAGGCCGGCAAGGCTCACGCAGGCAAACTTCGGCCTGACGGCCAGCCTTAACCCGGAAGCAAGACGCACACCGGCGGCAACGCCTAATAACCTACCAAGCCTGCAGCCCGAGCTGGACCCGCTGGTGCCGAACTATGTAGACTTCAACATTCCGTGGACCATGAACCTTGACTACACGGTTTACTATACAGCTGCCACCACTGCTACTGACCGGAGCAATCTGATTCAGACAGTAGGATTTGACGGGTCTGTGAACGTTACAGAAAAATGGAAGGTCGGCTACTTTGCTACCTACAACATTTCCGATAACAACCTGGCCAATGCCCGACTGGACATTTACCGCGACCTGCATTGCTGGGAAATGAGCATCAGCTGGATTCCGTTCGGCTTTCAGCGTGGCTATAACTTCACGATCAATGCGCGGTCTTCGTTGTTACGCGACCTGCGCCTGACCCGAAACAGAACAGGTCTGAACTACCGCTAACCCCGGCAGCCTCACAGACATGGCTGTTATTGTTTTTGATTTTTATACTTTTGAGTTCCGTTAACAACCCCATACTATGTCAGTACAGAAGCGCGACGTTAAAGTAGTAACCACGCACCAGCTCCATAATATGAAAGAGCGCGGAGAAAAAATCTCCATGCTCACTGCCTACGACTACTCCATGGCTACCATCCTGGATGCTGCCGGTGTAGATGTGCTGCTGGTAGGCGACTCTGCCTCTAATGTAATGGCCGGTCACGAAACAACCCTTCCTATTACGCTGGACCAGATGATCTACCATGCTTCTTCGGTGGTAAGAGGCACAAAGCGTGCGTTTGTGGTGGTGGATATGCCTTTTGGCTCTTACCAGGGTAATTCTTCAGAGGCCCTGCGCTCCGCTATCCGCATCATGAAGGAATCCGGTGCCCATGGCGTAAAGCTGGAAGGCGGCGCTGAGATCAAAGACTCCATTGTTCGCATCCTGAGCGCTGGCGTACCGGTTATGGGCCACCTGGGCCTGACGCCGCAGTCCATCTATAAATTCGGCACCTACACTGTACGGGCAAAAGAAGAGGCTGAAGCGCAGAAATTGATAGAAGATGCCCAATTGCTACAGGAGCTTGGTTGCTTTGCGATCGTGCTGGAGAAGATCCCTTCAGAGCTTGCCAAAAAGGTAGCTGAATCGCTGAATATTCCGATTATTGGTATCGGTGCCGGACCGCACGTAGATGGCCAGGTACTGGTGGTGCACGACATGCTGGGCATCAACAAAGAATTCAAACCACGCTTTCTCCGCCGCTACGCCGACCTGCACGCCATCATGACAGAAGCCGTGCAGCACTACGTGCAGGACGTAAAAAGCAAAGACTTCCCGAACGAATCAGAAGCGTATTAAATTAATTACGAATTACAAATTAGTAATTACGAATGGG
The DNA here is from genome assembly GCF_023630205.1 of Pontibacter ruber. Taxonomy (GTDB): domain Bacteria; phylum Bacteroidota; class Bacteroidia; order Cytophagales; family Hymenobacteraceae; genus Pontibacter; species Pontibacter ruber. The sequence continues at coordinate 439,883 of NZ_JALPRR010000001.1, forward strand.
GGGTGCTGCTTCAGTTACGTGCCGCTCTCTTTTTGTAATTCATAATTCGTAATTCATAATTCGTAATTCAAATGTTAGATGTTCTTTTTGAAGACAACCATTTGCTGGTGGTAAACAAGCCTGCCGGCATGCTGGTGCATGGCGATGAGACCGGTGACCAGCCCCTGGCAGAAGTGGCCAAAGAGTACATCAAGCAGAAGTATAACAAACCGGGCAATGTATTTATTGGGGTAGTGCACCGTCTCGACCGGCCGGTAAGCGGCGTGGTGGTATTGGCTAAAACCTCCAAAGCACTCACCCGCCTGAACGAGCTTTTCCGGAGCAAAAAAACACAGAAGACCTACTGGGCCGTTGTACTTCAGCGCCCACCGCGCGAGAACGACACGCTTGTGCACTGGCTTGTAAAAGACACTTCCAAAAACATAACAAAAGCTTACGGCAAACCTAACGAGAACGGCCTTCGCTCTGAACTCAACTATAAATTGCTCAGCCAGCAACAGCACAGGTACCTCCTGGAAGTAAACCCTATTACCGGACGTCCGCACCAGATCCGGGTGCAGCTGGCCTCCATGCGCTGCCCCATTGCCGGCGACCTGAAGTATGGTGCCCCGGAACCACTGCACGATAAAAGTATAGCCCTGCACGCCCGTAAGCTGCAGTTCGAGCACCCGACATTAAAAGAGATGATCACAGTAAGTGCTCCCCTACCTGCAACACCCGTATGGGCTCCTTTTAGAAGTATAAAGTAGCGTTCATGCTTAGGTGGCACCTTTATAGAAAGATGATTTTTATCACTTTCTGAACTTTTATACTTGTGGCTCTATTTCATATTAATAGGCGAGTTGTAATTTTGCAGATAGAAGTGGCATAGTTATAGCACGTTGCTTTCTCCCAAACAAAACCCATACTTTATCATTTAAGAAATTTAATGGCAATTCTCATTTTCTTTTTGGTACACTGGTACCTTTCTCTTTTCGTTCAGACATTCTTCCTGCACCGGTATGCGGCGCACAAGATGTTCACGATGAACCCATTCTGGGAGAAGGCATTTTACCTGCTGACGTACATTGCGCAGGGATCCTCGTTCCTTTCGCCGCGTGCTTATGCAATTTTGCACCGCATGCACCACGCTTTTTCCGACACAGAGCGCGACCCGCACTCGCCACACTTCTCTAACAACGCTTTCACGATGATGTGGAAGACCAAGGAGATCTACAACAACGTGCTGAACAACAGAGTTGAGACAGAACGTCGCTTTGATGGCAACTATCCGGTGTGGAACTTCATTGAAAAAGTAGGCGATTCATACTTCTCCAGAATTGGTTGGGGTGTAGCGTACGTGTTGTTCTACATCGCCTTTGCCACGCAGTGGTGGATGTTCCTGCTGCTGCCGATCCACTTCCTGATGGGTCCGGTGCACGGCGCTATCGTAAACTGGAGCGGCCATAAGTATGGCTACCAGAACTTCGACAACAACGACAAATCCAGAAACTCGCTTTTCTTCGACTTCCTGACCGGCGGAGAACTGTTCCAGAACAACCACCACAAGCTGCCTAACCGCGTTAACTTTGGTGTAAAATGGTGGGAGTTTGACCCAACCTGGCCTGTTATCTGGACGCTGGACAAGCTGAGCATCATCAAGCTGAAACCAGTAAAAGTAAAGACAGCAAAAGCGACAGCCAACGCTTAAGTATACAGAAGCCCTCCCGAAACGGAGGGCTTTTTTCGTACTATAAAATAGTTGTATAAGCTCCAATTAAGCCCTCGCTCGCCTCTGGCGAGTGTGAGCTATGGAGTGGCGTCCCGCCACGTTGCACCACAAGTATAAAAGTGTAGGCAGAAGTATAAAGTATAAATCTCAGCGGCCAGAGGCCAAGGGATAGCGCACACTTGCCAAAGGCGAGCGAGGGCATTACTGTTTACGCAAGACTGAACTGATTATGAGTATAATAGGGCAAGACAGCTGTGCCGGCACGCCCTCACCCTACTGTTTAATTCACAACCAAACTACTCCTTCCCTCCCCCTACCATAGGCAACAAGGTGTTGAGCCATCAACTGTGCTGCTTTAAATGCCTGCATGCTCTTTGCAACCAGTTACAAATCTGCAGCTTACCAACTATAACTTCAAAAGAATTGGCTGTTAACTATAGTTTGAAATTACCGAAACTATACCTACCTTTGCGGTTCTAAAAAATGCCGGACGGGATCCGGCGACTTAACTATTTAATAAAAAATGGCAGTTAAAATCAGACTGGCCCGCAGAGGCCGCAAAAAAGCCGCTATCTACGATATCGTAGTAGCTGACGCTCGTGCACCACGTGATGGTAAATTCATCGAGAAATTGGGTACTTACAACCCTAACACAAACCCTGCTTCTATCGACTTCAGCGAAGAGAAGGCATTCCAGTGGTTGATGAACGGAGCGCAACCAACTGATACTGTAAAAGCAATGCTTTCTTACAGAGGTATCCTTTACAAAAAACACCTGCAAATTGGTGTAAACAAAGGTGCTATCTCTCAGGAAACTGCTGATGCACGTTTCGAAGAGTGGAAGAACGCAAAAGAAGCTAAGATCGAGAACAAGCGTCAGACACTTGGTTCTGCTAAAGAAGAGAAGCGTAAAGCTGCTCTAGAAGCTGAAACTAAAGTAAAAGAAGCTCGTGCTGAGGCACTTCGTCAGCGTGAAGCTGAGAAGGCTGCTGCGAACGCTCCTGCTGCTGAGGCTACTGAAGCTCCGGCTGAAGGCGAAGCAACTGAGTCTACTGAAGAACAAGCATAAACCACTGCGCCATGAATATTGATGACTGTTTCCTGTTAGGCTATATCGTCAAGACGCATGGCACCAGAGGTCAGGTAGTCGCATTCTTTGATGTGGATCACCCTGAAGATTATGATGATCTGGAATCAGTCTTCCTTGAACAAGGAGGAAGACTGATTCCTTTTTTTATTGATGTAATGGAGCCGCAGCAGAAAGGCCGATTCATCATCCAGTTCGAGGACATCAACACCATGGAACAGGCTGAGAAACTGCGTAATGCCGCGTTATACTTACCCCTGAACGAGTTGCCCGAACTGGAGGAAGGACAATTTTACTTCCACGACGTGATCGGCTACAAAGTAGTGGACCAGAACCACGGCGAACTGGGCACCGTGAAAGACTTTTACGACATGCCGCAACAGCAACTAATGGCCATGGATTACATGAACCAGGAAATGCTGATACCGGTAATGGACGAAACCATGCTTCGTGCTGACCACGAGGCAAAAGTACTGCACGTACACCTGCCTGAAGGCCTGTTGGAAGTATACACCCAGCCCGGCACTCCGGACGAAGCGGACGACGAAGACCAGGAGGAGACGGAGGAAAACAATGCGCATTGATATTATTTCGTGTCAACCAGAGTTATTAACCAGCCCTTTCAGCCACTCTATACTTAAGAGGGCACAGCAAAAGAATCTTGTTGAAGTGCATGTGCACGATCTGCGCCAGTTTGCCATAAACAAGCACGGACAGATCGATGATTATGCTTTTGGCGGTGGAGCCGGCATGGTCATGATGATTGAGCCCATTGACAAGTGCATCTCCGGCCTGAAAGCCGAGCGTGATTACGACGCCATCATCTACATGACGCCCGACGGCAAGACGCTTAACCAGAACATGGTGAACCAGTTTTCGCTGTTGCGGAACATCATTATACTTTGCGGGCACTACAAAGGGGTGGACGAACGTGTGCGGCAGCATTTCATTACCCATGAGATCAGCATAGGCGACTATGTGCTGTCGGGAGGCGAACTGGGTGCAGCTGTGCTGGCCGATGCCATCATCCGCATCATACCCGGTGTGCTGAACGACGAATCATCTGCCCTGACAGATTCTTTTCAGGATGGCCTGCTGGCGCCGCCGGTGTACACACGGCCAGCGGAGTACAAAGGCATGCAGGTACCAGAGATCCTGCTCTCCGGCGATAACCCGAAAATTGAGCAGTGGCGCTTTGAACAGGCGGTAGCCCGCACCAAACAACGACGCCCGGATCTGCTGGGCGAACAGTAAATACCTTTGCAACACCTATCAGCGAATTAAAAGAGGAGATCAGACGATATTACCTCCTGATAGGTTGCAACACATAAATATTTTTTTCTGCAAATCTTCTTATGTAATAAATAATTACATATCTTTGCAGTCCGAATTTTGAAGAAGATACTTTAGCTTTAAGAACATAGTCATGAGCGAACTATTAAAATTTATTGAGCAGGAATCAACAGACAAGCGCGCCTCTTTCCCTTCTTTCCAGGCTGGCGATACTATAAACATTCACGTTAAAATCCGTGAGGGTAACAAAGAGCGTATCCAGCAGTTTCAGGGCGTTGTGATTCAGCGTAAAAACATCAACACAAACGGTGAAACATTCACTGTAAGAAAAGTATCTAACCAAATCGGATTAGAGCGTATTTTCCCACTTCTTTCGCCAAGCATCGAGAAGATCGAGCTGGTAAGAAGAGGTAAAGTAAGAAGAGCTAGACTATTCTATCTGAGAGGCCTGTCAGGTAAAGCTTCCAGAATCAAGGAAAGAAGATAAGGATACCTGTTTTCATAAGTTTTCCATAGTTTTAGTAAGGAGGAGCCGTATACCAACGGCTCCTCTTTTTTTGCCTGTACCTGCCGCAACCGGTGCAGTAACATTAGGAGGTAAAGGCAGGAGGATTATATTTGCAGGAGAACCTTTTAGTCTTTTCAGCTACTTTACATGACATACTATAGGAACCTTCTCCTGGGCCTGCTGGTGCTGCTACTGGCCAGCTGCAAAACCGATTATGCTAACCTGCCTACCTATACCCCTACCAAGCAGCTACAGGCTGTGATAGAGGTGCCTGCCGGCACAAACCGCGTGCTGCAGTACAACCCCGAGACGAAAGAGTTTATACCTGCTAAAGAGGCCGGCAAAGACCGTGTGATCGGATTTCTGCCTTACCCCGGCAACTATGGCTTTATACCTTCTACAGAAGTAAACCGTCAGGGCGAAGCATTGGACATACTGATAATAGCAGAAAGTGTGGCCACCGGCACTGTGATGGAGGTAATACCCGTTGGCGTATTGCAGGTAGAAGTGGCCGGAGAGTTAAAGCCGGTGGTGGTGGCTGTACCTTCCCGTCCAAGCGAGCAGCTGATCTCGGCCACAGATTATGCCAGCCTGAGCAGGCAATACCCTGCCGTAAAAGACATCCTGCACAAGTGGTTTGCCAACCACAGCCCAACTACCAATACCAAAGTTGCCGGCTGGCGCGACGATCGTTTCGCTGAAGAGATGATCCAGCGGTGGATGAAACTTTGAGCTACACGTTAGACTTTAGATAGTAGATTTTAGACTAAACAGAAAAGCCGCGCTGTAGCGCGGCTTTTCTGTTTAGTCTTTTTAAGTCTTACATCTTATTTCATATCCTTGAGCTTGTCCTTAACCTCTTCCACAGCTTTTTCCATTTTACGCACCTGTTCGCGGCTGGCCGCCTGCTGCTTTTCGTTCAGTTCCACTTCGCGCTCCAGTTGTTTCAGGTCTTCTGCATTTCGTACCAGTTCGGCTTCCAGGTCCTTTCTGCGCTTTTTGTTTTTCTCGATGCTCAGCTGCAGGTCATTGGCCTGCTTTACCACCCGGTCCTGCTCCGATTTGGTTGAACGCAGCACATCTTCGGCCTGGTTTATCTGCCGCAGTACATCCTCGCGGTAAAGCTTGCGGGCAAACTCTCTCATAAAATCTTCTGCAGCCGCATACTCTTTGGGTGTAGCGTCCTTGTCTACATAGGCTACTCCCATGTCCAGCGACCACCATACATAGCTGCCCAGCCCGTTGCTGCCTACCTGCGACACCACACGCATGGGTTCTTTCGAGATGTCTTTTATCTCGGCACCCTCCACGGTATACACGCCTTTTGAAGACTTTATCTTGCCTGCCTTGTCTGACAGATGTTCCTTCCAGAGTTTCTCTACCAGCTTTTGATCGAGTTGCACCGTCAGTTGCTGCCCGCGCCGCGTAACCCCGTTAACGGATTGCTCCTGCTCCTCCAGCTTTACTGATTGGGCCTGCGCCACACCTGCTGTTAGTAAAAATAATCCGAGTAAAATTCCTTTCATACACATCCTCAGCCTGTTATTAAAGTATAAATATTAATGTCGTGCTACGAAAATAAGCAAACTATAGAAAAAACCAGATATAGTGGTTTTATTAATTTAAGGCTGTATTGATTTGCCTTTCGGGTTGGCATCGCTAACTTTGTAAGCTTATAGCCGTTGCGTCCTTTTTTACATGCATTCGAACATTTAGCTACCTGTAGTTGTTGGAAAAACTATGAAAGTAACCGTTTGCCGGAAAGAGCACTTTAATGCTGCGCACAGGCTACACAATGCTGCCTGGAGTGACGAACAGAACGCAGCCGTGTTTGGCAAATGCAGTAACCCCCACTACCACGGCCACAACTATGAGCTTATTGTGAAACTGACCGGCTCTGTTGACCCGGAAACAGGCTACGTGTACGACATGAAGCAACTAAGCAACATCGTGCAGCAGGAGATAGTGGAGCGGTTTGACCACAAGAACCTGAACCTTGATACAGAAGAGTTCAGAAACCAGAACCCGACAGCAGAGAATATTGCCGTGGCGATCTGGGGGATATTGCGGGAAAAGATCAGCAGGGACTATGAATTAGCTGTCACACTTTATGAAACTGAACGAAACTTTGTTGAATATAATGGATAACCAGCACCTGGAGCGTGAAGAGGAGGCGATGGATGACCACATCATGAGCTCGCTGGAAACACCCCTGCGACCGGACGCATTTGCCCTTTCCGATGATGAGAAGATCGCCATCATTGCCGGGCACTTCCGTGAAATTATGCACACCTTAGGCCTGGACCTGACAGACGACAGCCTGAAAGGTACCCCGATGCGTGTTGCTAAAATGTACGTAAAAGAGATTTTCCACGGACTGCACCCCGATAACAAGCCAGTTGTACGCCGCTTCGAAAACAAGTATAAGTATAAGCAGATGCTGGTAGAGCGCGACATTACCGTGTACTCTTCCTGCGAACACCATTTTGTACCTATTATTGGCAAAGCACATGTGGCGTATATGCCAAACGAGCACGTGATCGGCCTCTCGAAACTGAACCGGATTGTGCAGTACTATGCCCGCCGCCCACAGGTACAGGAGCGCATGACCATGCAGATCGCCAATGAGCTGAAGGAAGCCCTTAACACAGAACACGTGGCCGTGCTGATAGAGGCAGACCACCTGTGCGTGATGAGTCGCGGCGTAAACGATGTAGGCAGCAGCACCATCACAGCGGAGTACTCCGGCCTGTTTGAGCAGGACCAGTACCGCAACGAGTTTCTGAGCCACATTCGCAAGCAGTAAGCCCGCCTGCTATACCATGTAACCTGCTCCACCGGCTTATTAAGCTGCTATAGAAAACAGAACACAGCCTAAACCTCGTATAGGGATAAGCTAACACGCCTCTTCTATGGAAAAAGAAAATTATGCCAGGTAAAATACTTATTACAGGAGGAACAGGCCTGATAGGCACCCGCCTGTCCGAGATGCTGATCGATCAGGGTTACGAAGTGGCTCACCTGAGCAGAGATCCTGATAAGTTCTCACGCTACAAGACCTTCCGCTGGGATGTCAAGCACCCGCACATCGACGACGATGCTATCTTCTACCCCGATTACATCATCAACCTGGCAGGTGCCAGTGTAGCCTCAGATAAATGGACGGATGAGCGTAAGAAGGAAATTCTGAATAGCCGCGTAGACAGCATCAACCTGCTCTACAGCTGCCTCCAGAAAGCAAACCATCATGTAAAGGCTTTCATTTCTGCTTCTGCCATCGGTATCTATGGCGACTCCGGTGACCGGGTAGTATCGGAAGAGAGCACGTACGGCGATGACTTTCTTGCCAATGTAAGCAAAGCCTGGGAGGCCGCTGCCTGGCAGGTAAAAGACCTGGGCCTGCGCACGGTTATACTCCGGTTAGGCATTGTGCTCAGCGATAAAGGAGGCGCCCTGCCGCAGATTGCGCGCCCCGTGAAAATGATGGCCGGTGCACCGCTCGGATCCGGCAAGCAATACATGTCCTGGATACATATCGACGATGCCTGCCGCTTGTTTATAAGAGCAATAGAGGATACCCAGTTTGAAGGCGTTTACAATGCCGTAGCACCGCACCCGGTAACCAACAAAGAGTTTACCGAAGAACTGGCAGAAGTGATGCACAAACCCCTGGTGCTGCCAAAAGTGCCGGCCTTTGCTATCAACCTGATGATGGGTGAGATGAGTGAAGTAGTGTTAGCAAGCCAGAGGGTGAGCGCCAACAAAGTACTGCAGACCGGCTTCACATTCGAGTACAATTACTTAGAGGAAGCGCTTGACTCTTTTTACGAGAAGGAGTATTAAGAAAAGTGTAGCTTTAGTAAGCTTTCGCGACAGAGAACGTTAACCTCCCAGTACTTTTCGTTCAATCTTTAAGCTTCATCAAATGGCGCTAGTTTTACACATAACTATAGCATTGCTTTGCTTTTATCTCTACAGCTATACTTTCCGCAGCAGGTTCGATCGCCTGATGGGTGAGCCTAGAAAAGCCTCTGATTGGGTATGGACATATTGTAAAGGACTGGGTTTGATCGTGATTTTCCATACATCTGCGCAGAACTTATACTTATGGCTTTGCTACCGACACATGAATGGACGAATAACCGGTCCGTTATACTACTGCCACACTTCGCCGGTTTATTAGCGGACAGAAGAATAAGCCGCCTGGTCAGAACAGTGTTTTCTTCATAACCCGGCAACACATCACTCGGAGCATGTAAGTATAAAAACAGAGAGGCCAGCTATACTTTAGCTGGCCTCTCTGTTTTTATACTTGTGTTTGCTTTAATTCAGGATCGAGTCGATGTTCATCAGTTCCAGTTGCTCGTCCAGCGCGGTAGAGTCTACCTCCGCTCGTTTAGGCCACGGGGTAGTACAGTTGTACTCTTTTCTGATCTTGACCGTAGGCCCCGGGAAACGGCCCATGGTGTAGCCCAGCTCTTTATCCTTATAGATACGCTCCATGTAGAGGCCGAACACCGGCAGCGCTGTTTTAGAGCCCTCTCCCATCGATGAAGTACGGAAGTGAATGCTGCGGTCTTCGCCGCCTACCCACACACCGGTCACCAGGTCTTTGGTTACGCCCATAAACCAGCCGTCGGAGTGGTTGGAGGTGGTACCTGTTTTGCCACCGATCTCGTTTCCTTTCCAAAGATCATACTCCCACAGCGCCTGCGACGTACCGCCCGGCTCCTCAATACCGCCTTTCAGCATGTGCATCATCAGGAAGGCCGTTTCCTCGCTCAGCACTTTCTTCTGCTTTGGAGTAAACTGATGGATCAGGTTGCCGTTCCTATCTTCGATGCGCGTAATGAACATCGGATCGGTATAGAAGCCGTGGTTCGGGAACGTACTGTAGGCGCCTACCATATCAAAAATGGTTACATCGCTCGGCCCAAGGCCGATAGAAGGCACCGACTGCAACGGCGTTTTGATGCCCAGGCGTTTGGCATACTTCACGACCGTTTCCCAGCCAATCTGCTCTGTCAGTTTTGCCGTTACAGAGTTAACCGATTTCCCCATACCGCGGCGCAACGTCATCGGAGCACCCGTGTACTGCCAGTCGGCATTGGTAGGCGACCAGCTCTTCTTCTCACCCTTCTCTACATAGTTGATGGTGATGCGCTGGTCTACAATTTTATCGCAGGGCGAGTAGCCGTTGTCGATAGCAGCCACATACACAAAAGGCTTGAACGTAGAACCCGGCTGGCGGCGTGCCTGTTTCACGTGGTCGTACTTAAAGTACTTGAAGTTGATACCGCCCACCCATGCTTTGATATGGCCTGTAAACGGATCCATGGTCATCATACCGCCGTGCAGGAAGCGCTTGTAATAACGCAGCGAGTCCATCGGCGACATGGTTACTTTCTTCTCCAGCGAGTCGTTATCCCAGGTAAAGACCTTCATCTCGCGTGGCCTATTCAGCTCTCTGTTGATAGCAGCCTGATCGTTACCAAAGCGCTTCTTCAGGCGCTGGTAGTAATCGGTACGCTTGATCGTTTCTTCAATAAAGCCCGGTATCTCTTTGTTGCTCTCGTCTACCCAAGGGTTCTTGCCCTGCCAGTGGCTGTTGAAGCGGCGCTGCAGCGTACGCATGTGCTTCTCCATGGCCTCTTCGGCATGCGCCTGCATACGGGAGTCGATGGTGGTGTATACTTTCAAGCCATCGCGGTACAGGTCGTAGCCGTTCTCTTTGCACCACTCTTTCAGGTAATCGGCAACGGCACCTCGGAAGTAGGTCGCCGGACCGTCGTAGTGGCTTTCAACGCTGTACTGCAACACGAGCGGAAGCTTGCTCAGCGAATCGGCCTGAGCCTGCGGCAGATAGTTATACTTAGCCATCTGTGCCAGCACGGTATTGCGACGGCGGGTAGCATTTTCAGGATTGAACTTCGGGCTGTAGTAGGTCGGAGCTTTCAGCAGGCCAACAAGTATGGCAGCCTGTTCTGTTTTCAGTTTCTCGGGAGAGGTATTGAAAAACGTTTTGGCAGCCACCTTGATACCGAACGAGTTACTGCCAAAGTCCACGGTGTTCAGGTACATGGCCAGGATCTCTTCCTTGGTGTAGCGCTGCTCCAGTTTGATGGCGGTCAGCCACTCCTTGGTTTTAGCGATGATCACGTTCAGGCCCGGTATGTGGCCCAGTGCTCCTTTGGAATCGTCGGTACGGGTCTTGTACAGGTTTTTGGCGAGCTGCTGCGTAATGGTACTACCACCACGGCCCTGCCCGCGCAGGTTGTCGTAGAAGGCGGCAAAAATAGCGGCCGGATCGATGCCGGAGTGCTCGTAGAAGCGGATGTCTTCGGTAGCAACCAGTGCCTTTATCAGCATCGGCGACATCTCTTTGTAGCCTACCGGTGAGCGGTTCTCCTTGAAGTACTTTCCGATCAGTTTGCCATCGGCAGTGTATAGTTCAGATGCCTGATCGCTTCGCGGATTTTCCAACTTATCCAGGCTTGGCGAAGAGCCGAACAGGTAAAAGAGGTTGTACTCTACGCTTACCAGGTATCCAACTACTGCGATAAACCCGAAAAAGAACGTTTTCCAGGTAAGCCCTACAATTCTCCGGTAGATGGATGTATGTGATTTTTGTTTTTCCTCTTGCTCTTTAAGCATGGTGTTCTCTTACAGGGGAAGTATTTTTCCCTTTCACACTTCTTTCAAATCTACCGCAAATATACTTTTTGTACTTAACAAACTTGAGATATACTGTATAAAACTTAGTAAAGCGGAAACCTCATCTGCTATACTTTGCCGGCACCTGCCTATATTTGCCCGCAGCTTAGTGCATACTCTTAATTTCATACCATCATGCAAGAGCAACTACAACAGGCTTTCAGTAAGATAACCGGCCTGCCCCTGACCAAAACCACCCGCAACGAACTAATTCAATATTTCCATTTCGGGAGCACCACCTATACTACCAGCCAGGGGCTGATTCTGGATGTTGGCGCTTACACGCTGGCACTGAACTGCCCGTGGCAGCTGCAAACAAAGAGCGGGGATGTGATCAGGCACAACGAAGTGTTCATGCGCAAACGGGAGGCAGGCATGCCCTCGCTGAAATTTGACTGGAAAATACCCGGAGCCAACCTGCGTGACCAGCGCCTGCATGAACTGATACAGGACAGCCAGGCACTTGCTGTAGAGCGGATAGAGCCACAGGAAAACAATGGCTTTATCCTGTATTTTGTAAACGAGGCGCAGCTTGTGGTAAGCCCTGACCCGAGTAAGCCAGCCGAAGTATACTGGCAATTCTTCAGCAACACCGGCGATCAACTCAGCATTCAGGCAGGTGAAACAGGCATAACAGCACAAAATATTTAACAGGGCTACTCCATTGATGAGAAACTTACTTGGAACAAGCACCTGTATACTTGCGCTTATACTTTGCAGCGTAGTAGGTGCGCAGGCACAATCTGCGAAAAAGGCGCCCTCCAAAAAGGCACAGCAGAAAACCGAGCAGCCTGTGCAGCAAAAACAGGACGAAGAGATGCCAAAGATGAAAACCTATTACATGGCTTTTCTGAAACGTGGTCCGTATCAGCCTACCGACACAGCCGAGGTAAACAGCATTCAGCGTGCGCATATGGCGCATATCCGTAAAATGGCTGCCGATGGCAAACTGGTGATGGCAGGTCCTTTCCTGGACAACGGCGACCTGCGCGGCATTTTTATATTTGATGTAGCTACCCTAGAAGAAGCCAAAGCACTTACTGAAGCAGACCCGGCCGTAAAAGCCGGCAAGTTGATCATGGAGCTGCATCCCTGGTTGAGCCAGCGCGGTTCCAAGCTGCCGTAGAACCTTTGAGGCGGGTGTTGAGTAAGCTTTCCTAAAAACTGCCCTTGAACATCCGCCTCCAGCTTTTTGAATTAGAAGACCAGCCGTGGTTTCCGCACGTGATCCGGCAGGGCATGCTGGACTTTTTGCGCTTCATGATCAGCAAGCTGGGGGCATACGAAGAGGGATTACCCCTGCTACAGGAACTGCTGGAAAGAACTCAGCAACGACACGTTACAGACCTTTGCTCCGGAGCCAGCGGCGGTATAGAGGGCATACAAAAAGCGCTGAGCAAACGCATGGGCTTTCCTGTTCATGTTACGCTATCAGACCTTTATCCGAATATCAAATCGTATGAGTACCTGCGGGCGCAATCCGGAGGAAGGATAGATTTTATACCTGAACCGGTTGATGCAACGGCAGTACCTGCAACGGTAAAAGGAGTGCGTACCATCTTTTCTTCTTTCCATCATTTTCCGCCAAAAGCAGCGCAGGCTATACTTCAGGATGCCGCCGATAAGCGAGCTGCTATTGGAATCTTTGAAGGTGCCAGCAAAACATGGCCGGAGTTACTCCTGCTGTGGCTTGTGTTCCCGTTCGTTATACTTCTGGTAACGCCTTTTATCAGGCCTTTCAAGCTCAGCCGCCTGTTTTTCACGTACCTTGTTCCACTCATCCCGCTAGGCATTATCTGGGATGGCACCGTTTCCTTGCTGCGCATCTATACACCCGACATGCTGCGCAAAATGGCTGCCAACGTACACGCACCCAATTATACCTGGCGAGCCGGCAAAGCAGGAACAAAACCAGGAAAATACGTAATCTACCTCATCGGGTACCCGGAAGGAAGTTAGAAAGTTAGAAAAGTAGAAAGTTAGAAAGTTTAATATCCTTTAGGAGTTAGAAGTTGTAAGTGATACATATTCATGAGGTGTAAAAACCAACATTCAACAATTTAGCCAATTAACAATTTAACAATTAACTTAATTGAAGCTACTCGACACGCCACTTTCTGTACGGTATAGCAGTGCGCTTACACTGATGCGTATTCCGTTTTCGGTGTACCTCATGCCGATCTTCTGGTTTGCGCTGAGCAGCACTGCAGGTTATGAGGTATGGCGGGCGGTAGCTGTTTTTTTGGTGCTGCATGTGCTGGTGTACCCGGCCAGCAATGGCTATAATTCTTACTGCGACCGAGATGAGGGAAGTATAGGCGGCTTAAAACGGCCACCCAAAGTAACGCGTGAGTTGCTGCACCTTGTTCTGTTGTTCGATGCACTGGCTGTTGCAACGGCATTGCTTCTTTCGCCGCTGTTTGGTGCTTTGGTTGCAGTGTATCTGCTGGTTTCCAAAGCATATAGCAATGAGTACATCCGCCTGAAAAAGTACCCGATACTCAGTACGCTTGTGGTTACTTTATTTCAGGGAGCTTTTACCTATGTAATGGTACAGGTGGGGATCGGGCTTTCGCTGGAGGAAACGCTTTGGCAGCCTAATGTATGGTTTGCGTTAGTCAGCACGCTTTTTTTATGTGGATCTTACCCGCTTACGCAGATCTATCAGCATGGCGAAGACAGCCGAAGAGGCGATAAAACATTGAGCCTGCTGCTGGGCATTACAGGCACTTTTGTATTTGCCGGCCTTGGTCTTGCCGCTGGCACCTTGCTCCTGCTCTGGCTATACTTTACCACCGGCCAGATTCAAAACATCTGGATATTTCTTATTTGCACCGCTCCTGTTTTATACTTCTTTACCGGATGGGTCTGGCGAGCGCGCAAGGACAGACAAGAGGTAAACTATGAGAATACCATGCAGATGAACAAGATCTCATCGCTCTGCATCAGTCTTGCCTTTATGCTGATGATCGTGCTCTAGTTATACTTAGTGAGGATACTTTTCTTTCTATTTATTGTACTTTGCCAACCTGTTGCACCAATTGCGTATATAGTTCAAACCACAGCACCACTGGTATGAAGCTACTGCACGCCATCTTAGCTGGCCTGGCCGGCACCGCCGCCATGACTGCGTTTCTTTACCTGCTTTCCTTTGCGACGCACCGTGTTATGAAAGTCGTGATGATTTTGGGCACCATGCTTACCGGTCGCACGGGACCTGACGGCAGCATATCAGAGGCTGGCAGCACCAAGGTAGTCGGCAATGCAGCGCATTACCTGATGGGCATTGTTTTCGCAATTGGTTATCTTGCCCTTTGGGATTCGGAGGTAGGCTTGCCCACCGCAGGCTGGGGCCTGCTGTTCGGACTCGGGCACGGCTTGCTGGCCATGGTTTTGTGGTATCTCTTTCTTATGGTGTATCCCAAGCCACCCCGTATTCCTCTGCGGACTTACCTGATCACCCTGATCTTTGCGCACATTGTTTACGGGTTTGTGGTAGCTTATACTTTCTACCTTCTCGAGCAGCCGGATTATACTTTCTGGCAGTAAGGCGATAGGAGTTCTGAGTCTCGAGTGTTGAGTCGCGAGTTTGTTTGAAATCACCCAGACCTCATTTGCTGTTCCAGATTTCTTAATCCGGAATCTTTGCTGCTGCGTATCTCCTGATCCGCGGGTGACCTCACTTTACCCTTCTCCTAAGAACAGGAGTTGGAGTTTTTTTCTGCAAAAGTATATACCCACCCCTGCCCCTCCCTAGCGGGAAATATCTGCCTTTGCAAGTATAAGTTTCATACCTGCCGTTGTCCAACCACCCCTAACCCCTCCTTGTCTAAGGAGGGGAGTCTGATCTTACTTATGCTGTAAGTATGAGTTTCATAGCTGCAGGTATAACGCGGACAGGTCGCGACCTGTCCCTACAAATGGGTCCCGTTGCATAGCAGCTAACGAAGCAGTGTCGTTACCAGTCCTTGGGTTGAGCGCCTTCTGGGTTTCCGGTGCCCAAAGGGCATTGCGACCGAAGGGTAGCAAAGGAAAGCCAGACAGCGCGATGCCCGAGGACAAGGCCCCGCGGCCTTGAGCGCATCAATAGAAACTATGGAATTATAGGAAATTTGACTAAGGAATTAAAGTAAGCTACGAAGCGAAGGCTTGCCGGCACAAAGTATAAGTTTCTACAACAGATTTCTCGCTGTGCTCGAAATGACAGCAAGTAAAAGTGCCCGATAGAAAGACTATAAAATAAAACAAAAACCGCCTGCTTATCCAAAGAAAAGCAGGCGGTTTTTATACTTTATCGATCTATACCTTAACCGTTCATCGAGATCAGGAACTCCTCGTTGCTCTTGGTTCCTGTCATTCTTTCTTTCAGGAACTCCATTGCTTCTACAGAGGTCATATCCGACATAAACTTGCGCAGGATCCACACACGGTTCAGTTCGTCTCTGTCCATCAGCAGGTCTTCGCGACGCGTACCGGATGCAGGCACATCGATAGCAGGGTAGATACGACGGTTCGAAAGCTTACGATCCAGCTGAAGCTCCATGTTACCGGTACCTTTAAATTCTTCGAAGATCACCTCGTCCATTTTAGAGCCTGTTTCGATCAGGGCAGTAGCGATGATGGTCAGGGAACCACCGTTCTCTACGTTACGGGCGGCACCGAAGAAGCGCTTCGGCTTGTGCAGCGCGTTCGCATCCACACCACCTGATAAGATCTTACCAGACGAAGGAACCACAGTGTTGTAGGCACGGGCCAGACGCGTGATAGAGTCCAGCAGGATTACCACATCGTGGCCACACTCCACCATACGCTTTGCTTTGTCCAGCACAATGCTCGATACTTTCACGTGGCGCTCGGCAGTCTCGTCGAAGGTAGAAGCGATAACTTCTGCTTTAACGCTGCGGGCCATATCGGTTACCTCTTCCGGACGTTCGTCGATCAGCAGGATCATCAGGTATACTTCCGGGTGGTTTTCAGAGATGGCGTTGGCGATCTCTTTCAGCAACACGGTTTTACCTGTTTTCGGCTGCGCCACGATCATACCACGCTGGCCTTTACCGATAGGGGCAAACAGGTCCAGGATGCGGGTTGACAGCATGCTTGGGCGAGTGGTCAGTTTCAGGCGCTCCTCCGGGAAGAGCGGTGTCAGGTGCTGGAACGGGATACGGTCGCGAATTTCTTCGGTGGTACGTCCGTTTACCGTTTCCACTTTCAGCAGGGCAAAATACTTCTCTCCTTCTTTCGGCGGGCGGATCTGGCCTTTTACCGTATCACCGGTTTTCAGACCAAACAGCTTTATCTGCGACGGCGATACGTAAATATCATCCGGAGAAGCCAGGTAGTTATAGTGCGTAGAGCGAAGGAAGCCATAGCCATCCTGCATCAGTTCCAACACGCCTTCGTTTAGGATTATTCCGTCGAACTCCTTGAAGTTGCTGTTGCTTACCTGCTGCTGTTGTTGCTGGCCGCCACGACGCTGGTTGTCGTTATTTCGGTTATCGTTGTTGCGGTTGTTATTAAACTCGCGCTGCTCGCGTACTTCCGTACGCTCCGGACGCGATTGCTGCTGCTGCTGCTGCTCACGGTTCTCGAAACGGTTTTCGGTACGTTCTGGGCGCTGTTCAGCCGGACGCTGCTCACGTGCCTCGGTACGTTCCGGACGCTCTGCAAACCGCTGCTCTCTGTTTTCTGTACGCTCAAAACGCTGTTCGTTGTCGCGGCGTGGCTGCTGCACGCGCTCTCTTTGCTGCTGTGGACCGTGGTCTTTGGCTGGGGCTGGTGCCTGTACAAAAGTCTGAGTACGGACTTCGGTACGCTCACGCTCACGCGGTGCCCTTCTTTCCTGAGCTACAGGTGGTGCTACAGGCTCTTCTTGTATGGCAGGGGTCTCAGCTATTGGGTTTGTACTTTCCAAAGTGTCCACTTCGGTTTCGGCTTCAGGGCGGGCAGCAGACTTTATTTTTTTCGGGAGTTTTTCGGGAGGGGTGATGGCTTGCTGATCAAGGATCTTATAGACAATTTCTTGTTTGCTAAGTTTTTTGAAATTCTTAACACCCAGATCTTCAGCAATTTCCTTGAGTTCTGAAAGAAGCCTATCTTTCAATTCTTCAATATTATACATAAATAATTGTGTGGTAGTTAACTATACTTGCCAGGTGCGCAGTGTGCGGACGCAGCGAGAGATTTTTTTAATTAGGAAAACAGAAACAGGTTGTGCTAGGGTTAGTGAGGCTCAGGAAAGGGCCTGCTATAAATTGTACTGCAATGTTATTGCAATGCCATTTAATTAACAAATATTACGCAGGTTTTTGTTGAAAATGTTTCAGATTTTTGTTAAAAGATTTCGTAAATGCCGCTAACTAGGCAAAAAAGTATATTTTTGTACCTCTATATAACTCCAAACTATGCTACAGCTAACCGTTTTAAGAGAGCAGACTGACCTGGTAGTGGCAGGTTTAAACAAGAAAAACTACAAAAATGCAGCAGCCGAAGTGGCTGCCCTGCTGGAGCTTGATCAACAGCGCCGCCAGGTACAAAGCGAGCACGACGAGCTTCAGGCCAGAGCCAACAGCATCTCAAAAGAAATAGGCATCCTGATGAAAAACGGGGAGCGCGACAAAGCCGAAGCCTTTAAATCAGAAACAACTGACCTGAAGCAGAAAGCCAAAACCCTGGCAGAGCAGTTATCTTCACTGGAGGTAGAATTGCAGAATGCTTTATACAAATTGCCTAACCTACCGCACGAGAGTGTTCCTGAAGGAAGAACAGCAGAAGACAACGAAGTAGTTCTGCAACACGGTGAAATTCCAAAATTGCACGAAAATGCGCTGCCACACTGGGAGCTCATCAAGCAGTACGACATCATCGACTTCGACCTGGGCAACAAAATAACAGGTGCCGGTTTCCCGGTGTATAAAAAGCAGGGAGCCCGTTTGCAGCGCGCACTCATCAACTTCTTCCTGGATGAGGCCATGAATGCCGGCTACATGGAAGTACAGCCGCCTATACTTATAAACGAAGCATCGGGCTACGGAACTGGCCAGCTGCCTGATAAGGAAGGACAGATGTATCATGCTACTGCCGACAACCTGTACCTGATCCCAACAGCCGAAGTACCGATCACAAATATTTACCGCGACGAAATTGTACCGGTTGACAAACTTCCGATCAAAAACGCGGGTTACACACCCTGCTTCAGAAGAGAGGCGGGCTCGTGGGGTGCCGATGTTCGCGGATTGAACCGTTTGCACCAGTTTGATAAGGTAGAAATTGTACAGATTTCGCTTCCGGAGAAATCGTATGAGATTTTGGAAGAAATGAGCAGCTACATACAAGGATTGTTACAGAAACTGGAGCTGCCTTACCGTGTATTGCGCCTTTGCGGCGGCGACATGAGCTTTACCTCTGCCCTGACGTACGACATGGAAGTATACTCTACAGCACAAGGCCGTTGGCTGGAAGTAAGCTCTTGCAGCAATTTCGAAACCTACCAGGCCAACCGCCTGAAGCTGCGCTACAAAACAGAATCCGGTAAAACACAGCTGCTCCATACGTTGAATGGCAGCGCTCTTGCTTTGCCGCGTATTGTAGCCGCTATACTTGAGAATAACCAGACACCGGATGGTATCCTGATGCCGAAAGTGCTGCACCCATACTTAGGATTTGATAAGATCTCTTAATGATTTGGAGATTTGAAAATGAGGAGATGAAAAGACTTGAAAATTTGAAGATGTGAAAATGATTTCTCCTGATTAAATAAAAGAGCCGCTGGTAAATCAGCGGCTCTTTTATTTTACTTGTTTAGTTTAATTAACAGACAATACGCTAGCTTATCAGTCAGTTAAAAAACAGGCACACTCCCTCATCTTCACATTTCCAAATCTCCAAATTATCTACCCAAACTGCTCCAGGTACTGCTGGTAGTAATTTTTCAGCTTATACTTCTTGAGTACAGTTACTCTTATTTCTTCTATTTTATCTCCGCTTAAGGGTTGCTGTTCCAGTAGTGTTATAAGTGGCTTTTGGTCTTCAGTAACGCCTTCCTGTAAAGTGATCTGTTCATACTTCTCCAGGAATTCAGGCGTAAGCGACAGTTTATTTTTCTGGATTGTTACAAAGCCAACAGAAACAAGCTTCTCCAGTCCCTCTTCGAGTTCTTCCAGTGTGAACACGGTGCCGTCTATGGCGTCTGCCATCAGCAGCATATCCTGCAGACTTGCACCGCTTTCACCACCGGTTGCCAGCAGCAGTGAATCGAGCAAAACGGCATCTGCCTCCTGCCATGTTAGGTTATACTTTGGCATATTTATACTTCTAGATTATCAAATTTAATATCCCACATGCACTTGAAATGTCCTTTCGGGCACTTGCTGTAGCCGATCTTGGAGCAGGGACGGCAGCTGAGGCCGTTTACCTCCAGCACTTTATACTTTGTCCGGAAGGGGTACATGCCGAACTCCGGAATGGTATTTCCCCACACGCTGATGATGTCTTTTTGGAAAGCTGCTGCAATGTGCATCAGGCCGGTGTCGTGGCTTACTACCTGCGTGGCCTGCCGTACCAGCGATGCCGACCCGTTGAGGTTATACTTGCCACAGGCGTTGAGAATGGTAGTGCGCGTTTCGTGTTTTGTGTTTTGTTCTTGGAAGTGGGCGGCGATTTCATCTCCGGTTGCAGCGTCTTCCTTTCCGCCTAAAAGTATAATTGACTGCTGCAATTTCTCACACAATTCTATAATGCGTGCCGTAGGCAGGCGCTTGGTGTAGTGCTGTGCGCCAATGGCAAAGGCAACATAGCCCTGCTGGAATGGTCCAGGCAATGTCTGCAGGTCCACCTCATCCTGGGCAGGTATAAAATAATCCAGGCCAAGACCATCATCATTTACACCCAGCGGCGCGGCAGCGTCGAGGTAGCGCTGCACAATGTGCATGTTGGGCAGCCGGTTGATCTTGAAGTTGACCATCAGCCACTTTTCGTAGTTGAGCTTGTTAAAGCTCTTGCTCGGCTTGCCCAACCGTGTTTTGATGATGCGGGTACGCAGGTTGTTGTGCAGGTCTACTACGTAATCAAAGTTCTCGGCTTTCAGCTGCTGCACCAGGTCACTCAGGCTATCACCTAAAAGGTGCAGCTTGTCTATGTAAGGGTTGTTTTCAAGTATACTTCTGAAGCCCTGCTTGGTACAATAATGCACCTCCGCCCCCGGCACCTGCTGTTTGATGCAGCGGATAACGGGCGTCGTCAGCACGATGTCGCCGATAGAAGAAAAACGTAGGATGAGGATTTTAGGCATTCGTTACTTTATCTTCTCCTTCCGCTTCCTGAAATACTGTGCAACTTCTTCAGCTGATCGGGCATTGAAGGTCATCTCTTTTGTAAGGCCTCCTTTGCGACCTACCAGCACGCCATACTTCATGTCGTCGTAGCCGCTGGTGTGGTGAGCGTCCGGGTTGATGCTGATCATCACACCCTTTTCCAAGGCATACTGCACATGACGCCAGTCCAGGTCCAATCGCCAGGGGTTGGCGTTGATCTCGATGATGACGTTGTTGGCCGCGCAGGCATCAATTACCATCTTATGGTTGATCGGGTAACCCTCACGGCGCAATAGCAGGCGGCCGGTCGGGTGGCCAAGTATGGTAGTATAAGGGTTCTCGATAGCGGTGATCAAACGGGCAGTGGCTTTCTGCTCGTCCATGTTCAGGTTACTGTGGATGGAGGCAACAATAAAGTCAAAAGATGCCAGCACATCGTCTTCGTAGTCCAAGGAGCCATCGCCCAAAATGTCCGATTCGATGCCTTTGAAAATCTTGAACGGAGCCAGTTTCTGGTTCAGCTCGTCAATTTCACGGTGCTGGCGCATCACGTCACCTTCGCGCAATCCGCCTGCATAGGCTGCAGTTTTAGAGTGATCGGATATGCCCAGGTACTGATAGCCCATATCGCGGCAGAAGGTAGCCATCTGCTCCAGGGTATGGGCGCCGTCGGAGTAGGTACTGTGATTATGCAGTATGCCTTTCAGGTCAGTGAACTCGAGCAGCTTGGGCAGTTTGTTGTCCATCGCCAGTTGCAGCTCGTTGGTGCCTTCACGCAGTTCAGGCGCTACGTAAGCCATACCTGCCGATGCGTACACATCTTCTTCTGACGCATGATTTCCTTCGCCTGCAACGCCAAGCAGACACTTGCCCGCTGCAAACACCTGCGACAGGTGCGCCGGTGCCGCAGAACGCTTCAGCAGCTCGCTGCCAAAATTCTCCGGAGAAGCAAAGTATACTTCCAGCCCCAGGCCACTTACGCGGTGCTGCCCGCGCCATGCAAACGGCCCCGACTTCCGGGTATCCTGCTCTACCACCTCCAGGCTATTCAGCTTTTCCTGGGCAAAGGCCGGCGTTGCTGTCGCCACCACAAACAACAGCGATTCTACAATCTCAAGCCTACGCCGTATATCGCCTGCTACTTCTACCCTGGTTTCCAGCAGAACTTCTTTTATACGTTGCAGCAGCTCCTCAGCGGCCGACTCAGCCTCGGCATACAGCAACTTGCCACGGTTCTGCTGGGTAAAGAGCAGCGCCTGCTTTATGTTTTCCTGCGTTTTGGCGCCGAAGCCTTTAATCTTGCTTAGCTTGTCCTGCTCGCATGCGTCCAGTAACTCCTCCAGCGTTTCGGTACCCAGCTCTTTCCAGATCAGGCGTACTTTTTTGGGACCGATGCCTTTTATACCCAGCATTTCCACTACCCCCGGAGGCGTAGCTGCCAGCATCTGGTCCAGCTCCTCGAAAGAGCCGGTTGTATTTATCTCTACAATTTTAGCGGCGATGCCTTTGCCCACACCGGCTATACTCTCCAGTTCGGCCTGCGTTTTAACAACCAGGGGTTCCTCCACCAGCTCCAGTGCCGCTACGGCATTGGCATAGCCGCGCACCTTAAACGGATTGGCATCGTGCAGCTCCAGCAACTCGGCCGTCAGCTTGAAGAGCTTTATGATCTTTTTATTTTCCAAAGCGATACATCGTATAGGTACAAAGATAGAAAAACCACGCGTATCAACTTCACACCAATGGCCGGGCTTTTATATTCGGTAGCTTCTATATAAAAGATGAAATGCGTACCTTAGCTTCGCTAAAGCCTCTGTGGGCGGGCAAAAACCACAACTGCTATGAAACAAGTATCGCTGCTCTTTATCCTGTGCCTGCTGCTGCTGGCGAATACGTGCAAGAAAAAAGACAAACTGGAGGCCGAGCTGCTGGGCAAAACCTGGCTGCACTCGTTTGAAGAAGACCAGGCCGACATTATCGTGTACCGGCCCAACACCTACGACTTTGCTCCATCGAGAGGAAGAACAGGCTTTTTACTGGAAAAAGGCGGCGTGGCCAAGCAGTATGACATTGCCCCTACCGATGGCCTCGAAGCGCACGAGGGCACCTGGAAATTAGGTAAAAAGAACAACGTGATCGTGCATTTGCCCGGAAACGGTCGCCCGGAACAGCACTTTAGCCTGGAGATTGTGTCGCTGGAAGATGAAGTACTGAAAGTGCGCAAGCAGCCTGACCTGCCACAGCAGGAGCAGAAATAATTATACTTAACAAATACCTTTTACTTACATACTACATGCATTACTGGTTAGTAAAATCAGAACCTGAAACTTTTTCCTGGGCTGATCTGGTGAGAGATGGCCGTGCCTGCTGGGACGGTGTTCGCAATTTCCAGGCCCGCAACAACCTGCAGCAGATGCAGCCCGGCGACCTGGTGCTTTTTTACCACAGCGTATCCGAAAAAGCCGTGGTAGGCATCGCCAAAGTAGACAAAGCCGCTTACCCCGACCCTACTGCCGACGACGCCAAATGGGTTGCCGTGGACCTGATACCCTTCCGTGATTTCAAGGATCCGGTAACACTGGAACAGATCAAGCAGGACAAGCGCCTGGAAAACATTGCCCTCCTGCGCCAGTCGCGCCTGTCGGTGATGCCGCTAAAGCCCGAGGAGTTCGACGTGCTGCTGGCCCTGGGCAACTAGGAAGGCAAGGGCAGGTAAATTGCTGGCAGCACCTTACAACGATATGTGGTAAAACAGAGTACAATGCTATAGTTCTGCCACATAAGATTTTTCCGGTACCAAACAGCATGTAACGCTTACCTATGGCTAAAGTACACTGCCTGTTGCTATGCCTATTTGCTCTGCTACCCACCTGCCTCTGGGGACAGGAGCCCAAACAACCTGTGCGCCTGGAACTGCCTTATAAACTGGAGGAAACAGAGGTAGAACTAATGGCTCTGCCAGACAGCAGCCTGCTTGTGTACAGCAAAACCAGTAACGTTTGGGGAACACAGGCTACCTTTCTTTTTGAGAAGTATAATGCGCAGCTGGAGCGGGTCTGGAGCAAGGAAGTAGAACTGGAGCCCGACAGCTATTTCGAGCGTTTCTTCACTGAGCAACCTTATACTTACATCGCTTTCAGCAGTGACGACACCAGGAACTATAAATTTCTGAAGATCGACCTGGCTACGGGAGCAATTCAGGCCACCGCGCACAAGATAGAAACGATCGACCTGATCTACGAATACAATGTGCTGCAAGGCCGCTACTTTGTGATCGGGAGGAACAGGCAGGACGAAAAGCCGGTGTTGCTGCACATCAACCCGGAAAAAGATGAGATAAAACTGTTGCCGACCATTTACGCGGAGGAGTCGTCGTTTTCAGACCTGCTTGCAGATGCAGAGCACCAGCGAGTAGATGCGGTACTTACCGAATCGAACGGACGCATTTCGCGGCTGCAGGTAAAAAGCTTTGATGCAGACGGCGAGCTGATCAACAACTTTTTTATACTTCAGCAGGAAGATAAAAGCCTTCTGAACGCGGAGGCCACCCCCGGCGACAGCGCCACCAAAATGCTTGTGGGCACCTACGGCACCCGCGACCTGCGGTATTCTAAGGGGTTCTTTGTTACGCCGGTTGCCTCGCGGGGCGAAGAAGCTACTTTTTACAACCTGCTGCAGTTAAAAAACTCCTTTAAGTTCATGAAGCCGAAGCGGGAGAAGCGTTTCCGCCAGCGTGAAGCGCAGCGCCTGAAAGCCGGCAAAGAGCCAACTTTCCGTTACCGCTTTCTCCTCCACGACCTTATTTCCACTCCTACCGGCTACGTACTGGCTGCCGAAGTATACTACCCGCAATACCGCAACTCCGGCGGTTACATGGATGCCTCGGTGCGCGGTGGCTCCCGCTGGCTGGCAGCTTACAAACGTACCCATGCCATTGCCGCAGGCTTCGACCGGAACGGCGTTCTGCTCTGGGATAACAGCTTCAGGCTCCGCGACCTCTCCACCCCCGAACTCACCCATGCCATAGAAGTAGCCTACACCCTTGACGGGCGCATGATTATGGCCTACCCGGAAGAAGACCAGATCATCTACTCTGTGATGCAGCAGGACAGCTATAGCGACGAAAAAACATTCGTGGACCTGAAGACTTACGAAGAGAAGGAAAAAATAACGAGTACCGAAGAGCCACGCCTTATTCCCTGGTACGGATCAAGTTTTGCCGCCTATGGATTTCAACGGGTCAAATCATCGGGCAACGGCACCCGCTCTGTGTTCTACATCAACAAGATCACTTTTTGATTGTTGGTTGTTGATTGTTTATTGTTTATTGTTGATTGGTTGTATTGCTGTTTTAGGCTGATGAGCTAAGTCTGCAGGAAAAGAGTGCATTAAACAATGCCTACAACACCAGGTGATATAAAGGCACTGCCTGAACCTTCCATCAATCAGCAATTAACAATCGCAATTAACAGTTTAACATTTTACCCGAACTCTCTATATTTGCAACTATACTTCCGGCTATGCAGAAAAGACTTATCGTAAACCACCAGCTGCTCGATATCATGGTGATGCGCCTTTGCCACCAGCTCATCGAGAACCATGGCGACTTTTCTGATTCAGTAATTATTGGCCTGCAGCCACGTGGCAAGCAGGTAGCACAGCGCATTCAGCGCACCCTGGCAGCCATACTTGGCAAAACCGTCCCAACCGGCTACCTCGACACCACCTTCCACCGCGACGACTTCCGGAGAAGGGAAACACCGCTTACAGCCAATGCCACCCACATTGATTTTCTGATCGAAGGCAAAAAAGTAATCCTGGTGGATGATGTGCTGTACACGGGCCGGTCGGTAAGGGCTGCCATGGATGCCATGATCGCGTACGGGCGCCCGGCCAATGTGGAGTTGCTGGTACTGATTGACCGCCTCTACAGCCGCCACCTGCCCATTGAGGCAACGTACGTCGGCCGCCGGGTAGACTCGCTGCAAAACCAGCGGGTGCTGGTAGAGTGGCAGGATGACAGTACAGCAGAAGACAATATCTGGCTTATCACCAAAAACGAAGAATAAATCTTACTCATGCAAGAGCTCAGCGTCCGGCACCTGTTAGGCATCAAAGACATCACTCCACAAGATATTCAGCTCATTTTTGAGACCGCCGATAATTTTAAAGATGTCCTGAACCGCCCCATCAAGAAAGTGCCCTCGCTTAGGGATATTACCATTGCCAACGTTTTTTTCGAGAACTCGACCCGAACGCGCCTTTCGTTTGAGCTGGCCGAGAAAAGGCTTTCGGCAGACACTATCAACTTCAGCAGCAGCGGCAGCTCCGTTAAAAAAGGCGAAACCCTGCTCGATACGGTAAACAACATCCTGGCCATGAAGGTGGACATGATCGTGATGCGCCACTCCAGCCCGGGAGCACCGCATTTCCTGAGCCGCCACATTGATGCCAACATCGTAAACGCCGGCGACGGCACCCACGAACACCCAACCCAGGCTCTGCTTGATTCTTTTTCCATCCGGGAGAAGTATGGCGAAGTAGCCGGTAAAAAGGTGGTCATCATAGGCGATATCCTGCACTCGCGGGTTGCGCTTTCTAACATCTTTGCGCTGCAGAAGCTAGGTGCAGAGGTGATGGTTTGCGGCCCGATCACGCTGCTGCCCAAGTACATCAAAGACTTAGGCGTGAAAGTGGAACTGGATGTACGTAAGGCCCTGGCATGGTGCGATGTAGCCAACGTGCTGCGCATACAGCTGGAGCGCCAGCAAATGAAATATTTCCCATCGCTGCGTGAGTATACCTTATACTATGGCATCGACAAAAAGCTGCTCGACAGCCTGAATAAAGAGATCACAATCATGCACCCTGGTCCGATAAACCGGGGCGTAGAACTAAGCTCCGATGCCGCCGACTCGCACCACTCCATCATCCTGAACCAGGTAGAGAACGGTGTGGCGATACGCATGGCAGTTTTATACTTGCTGGCTTCGAAAGGGTAAGGTTATACTTGTAGATCTATACTTAAAAGACTTATACTTCTGCCCTGCTTCTCTAAAGAGGCAGGGCTTTTTTATACCTGCTGAACAGATACACAGATGGTTGGTTATACTTGCTTGAGGCTGATTGTCTACAAATCAATTTGTAACCTATTGAGCCGATCAGCATAAACTACAAGTATGAATTCGCAAAACAAGATCAGACTAAGTATACTGGACCAGTCGCCGGTACGCAAAGGAGGCAATGCCGCGCAGGCCTTGCAGGAAACCTTGGCGCTGGCCAAAGAGGCAGATAAACTGGGCTACACCCGCTTCTGGGTATCGGAACACCACAACACGCGCGGGCTGGCAGGCTCTACACCGGAGGTGCTCATCCCCTACCTGGCCAGCCAGACCAGCCGCATACGCATTGGTTCCGGCGGTGTGATGTTGCCCCACTACAGCGCCCTGAAAGTAGCCGAGAATTTTAAGCTGCTGGAGAATCTTTTTCCGGGGAGGATAGACCTGGGCATAGGCCGTGCGCCTGGCACCGACCGTGTTACGGCCGCTGTCCTGAACCCTTACAACAACTTCAGCGACGAAGCCTTTATGCAACAGTTGAAAGACATCGGCCATTACCTGCACGACACCTTCGAGGCTGGCGACATTACCGAAAAAGTACGCGCCACGCCTACTACCACTTCGGTGCCTCCTGTCTGGCTGCTGAGCTCCAGCGGGCAAAGCGGGCTGTTTGCTGCACATTTTGGCTTTGGTTTTTCGTTTGCGCACTTCATAAACCCTGTTGGCGGTGCGCAGATGGTGAAAGCTTACAGAGAACACTTTGAGGCTTCCGAATTTCTGAAACAGCCGGAGGCAAACGTAGCGGTGTTTGTCATGTGTGCCGAAACAGAGGAAAAGGCACAGGAACTGCAGGAAACCATGGACCTGGTGATGCTGCGCATCGGGAAAAATATAAGCGCAGGCACGCCACCTTACGCAGATGTGAAAAACCAGCAATACACAGAGGCAGAGCAAGAGCGCATCAAGGCCAACCGCCACCGCATGATCAGCGGCACCCCGGACCAGGTAAAAGAAAAGCTGGAGAAGCTGGCAACCGAATACGATGTGGCCGAGCTCATACTTGTTACCATCACCTATGATTTTGAAGACAGACTTGAATCCTACCGCTTGCTTGCAGAGGCTTTTTCACTCTCCCAGGTATAACTCCTGCTTTCCTTCTTATATCAAAGCACAACCATACTTTAAACGTTGCTACCTTGCGGCTTTAAACAGCATCAACAAAGTATAGACTATGCCTCAAACGCAGATCATACACATACCCGGCTTAGGTAACTCGGGCCCGGAACACTGGCAAACCTTATGGCAGGCGCAGCAGCCGGGAAGTATACGCGTGCAGCAATCCGACTGGGACAACCCCGTATGCAGGGACTGGGTGGAAAAGCTACAGGAAGTGATTGAGCAGGCAAGCGGCAAAGAGATTATACTGGTAGCACACAGCCTCGGCTGCCTGACGGTAGCCCACTGGGCACAGAAGTATAAAGCCAACATCAAAGGCGCCTTACTGGTAGCCCCGCCAGAAGTGGAACTAAATGTTGAACTGAAAGAGGTGCTGGACTTTGCGCCTTTCCCTAAAAGCAAACTGCCATTCCGAAGTATATTGGTAGCCAGCACCGACGACGACTACCTGACCATCGAACGGGCGGAGTACCTGGCTGAGCTGTGGGGCAGTGAATTTGTAAACGTAGGCGCCAAAGGCCACATCAATTCCTACTCCAACCTGGGCGACTGGCCGGAAGGGCAGGAACTGTTAGCTAAGCTGCTGCCTTAACAAGTCTGAAGTATAAACCGGGTATAGGTATACTCTTCTCCTTTAAACAAAAAGGCGCCGCAGAAACCTGCGGCGCCTTTTTCGCTATTCTTTCCAATTCAATTATTAGTCCATATCCAGCTTCATGTCTGGAGTATTCATCTCGAAGCCAACCCTTCTGTTTCGGGCTCTTGCTGATGCTGTTCTGGATTTAGACAGACGAGTGTTCACTTTTACAAGTGGCTGTGTCTCGCCATAACCTTTCGTTACCAGACGGTCAGGGTTCTGAACACCGCGCTCTACCAGGTAATCTTTTACAGCCTGCGCTCTGCGCTCAGACAGTGCCTGGTTGTACTCTTCAGAACCGATGTGGTCAGCGTGGCCTTTGATCAGCAGAACGTGGTCAGGATATTTCTCCAGGGCAACCACGATGCTGTCAAGCAGTTGCTGGTAACCTTGCTGCACACGTGCCTGGTCAAACTCGAAGCGAACTTTTTCTTCCATCAGTTTCAGCGTCTGTGCGTCCAGTTCAGGGCAACCACCTTTGTCAGCAGGGCCTGCAGAGTTAGGGCAGATATCCACGTCGTCACCTACACCGTCGCCGTCAGAGTCAGTGGCGCAACCATCCGGACCTACTTTCTGGCCAGCCGGAGTGTCAGGGCACTTATCGTTTGCGTCAGCTACACCGTCGCCGTCAGCGTCAGGGCAACCTTGTGTGGCAGCAGTACCAGCCTGATCAGGGCACTGATCGTCTTTGTCGGCTATACCGTCGCTATCGCGGTCAGGGCATCCACCCAGGTTAGCAACACCCGCTTCGCCAGGGCATTCGTCCTGGTAATCAGCAACACCGTCGCCGTCTGTATCAACAGGGCAACCTTCTTTGTCCACCTGCACGCCTGATGGAGTGTCAGGGCATTTGTCTCTTCTGTCCGGCACACCGTCAGCGTCCGTGTCTTTTGCCTTTCCTAAGTTAAAGCCAAGACCAATGTTGTGCATCAGGAATTTATCGTTGTCGTCGTCATCGAAACGGGCATCGATCTTATCCTGGCCCTGGAAAATATAACCAGTCTGAATGAAGGCGCTGATGGCATCTGAGAAGCGGAAACGTAAACCTGCGCCGCCCATACCTACACCAGTAGCAAAGCTGTTCCGGAACGAGTTACCATCTGC
Source organism: Pontibacter ruber (assembly GCF_023630205.1). Classification (GTDB taxonomy): domain Bacteria; phylum Bacteroidota; class Bacteroidia; order Cytophagales; family Hymenobacteraceae; genus Pontibacter; species Pontibacter ruber. The sequence goes on from NZ_JALPRR010000001.1 coordinate 469,483, forward strand.
AGCACCATCTGACTTTGCAAACATGGCACCACCGGCAGCAAACAGGTATGGCCCGATAAAGGCATCCTCTTTCAGGATATTGCCATACATCTTCAGACGCACGTTTAACATTACAGTACCCAGCCTGGAGTCGAAGTTGTTCTGGTCATCAACTCTGGCTTCAGTGCTACCATATGTTCCATGCAAGCCTATATCAAAAGAAGGGCTCAGGTAGCGGTTCAACCCAATTCCGCCGCCCCACTCCAGTCGGTTGCTTTCCCAGAGCTGGTCTTCCATTTCACCTTTATACTGCAAGGCACTTCCGTATATCTGGAGGTTTGTCTTTTGATCAGCACTTTGCGCAAGTAGATCTGTACTTGCAGACATCATAAATACAGTCGCGAGTGCTGCTGTACTTAGTTTTGTTAGTGTTTTTCGCATAGTTCTATTGATAGTATATTTTGATATGTCAATACGTACATATTTCAGCTAAGTTTTTTGCACGCCCACAAATGTATCCAAAAGTGTGGGCACAACAAATTTGACTTAGTGCTGGGGAGGGCAAAAAAAGGAGAGGTGTAAAATCTAATCATACGCAAAAACCTGATAACTTTTCATCATACATACATTCTTATTACATCCTATCTTGTTACAGCTTAATAACATAAAATGTTATGTTTTTCTGCAAAACCGGCTGCTTGTTTATTAAAAACTGTATGCATTTGGCAAGGTTTTAAACATCCATTTTTTTTTACTGGAGGCACTTATAAATTTAGGAAGCAGTACAAAAAAGGCTGTCGGTTTTACCAACAGCCTCCTTAATCCTGAGCATTAGTGCAAAATACGGGTTAGCGTTTCATCAGGCTTTCGATGTCAGCGGCCTCCAGCGGAATATCTTTCATCAGGTCCTGCGGCCCGCTTCTTGTTACCAAAATATCGTTCTCCAGCCTGATGCCTATTCCCTCTTCGCGGATGTAAATTCCGGGCTCACAGGTAAACACCATCCCCTCTTCAAAGGGACGGTACTTGCTGCCCACGTCGTGCACATCCAGCCCCAGAAAATGCGAGGTGCCGTGCATAAAATATTTTTTATAAAGCGGTTTTGCCGGATCCTGGTTACGCACATCACCTTCGTTCAGAAGCCCCAGCCGGATAAGCTCGTTTTCCATCACGGTGCCCACAAAGGCATGGTACTGGTCCAGGGTATTGCCGGGCACCAGCATCTGGGTGGCAGCTTTCATCACACGCAGCACCGATTCGTACACATCGCGTTGCCTGTCGGTAAATTTGCCGTTTACGGGCACGGTGCGGGTAAGGTCAGAGGCGTAGTTGGCGTATTCCGCGCCAAAGTCCATCAGTACCAGGTCGCCGTCCTTACACTCCTGGTTGTTGTCTACATAGTGCAGGATACAGGCATTGGCCCCCGATGCAATGATCGAGCTATAGGCAGGCCCACGGGAGCGGTTGCGTAAAAACTCGTGGTACAGCTCCGCCTCGATCTCATACTCCATCACACCCGGTTTGATAAAGCCAAGCAACCTGCGGAAGCCGAGCTCGGTAATGTGACAGGCCTTTTTGATCAGCGCAATTTCGATATCGGACTTGATTGCCCGCAGGTAGTGCATGATGGGTGCGCTGCGCTCATACTTGTGCAGCGGATACGTTTCCTTGCACCACTTGATAAAGCGGGCATCACGGGTTTCTACTTCCACCACGGCCCGCAGGTGCTCGTTGCTGTTCAAGTACACATGCTCGGCCTCCATCATCAGCGAGTTCAGCACCTGCTTAAACTCGTGCAGCCAGAAGATGGTCTTAATTCCGCTCACTTCCTGTGCCTGCTGCTTTGTTAGTTTGTAGCCTTCCCAGGTCAGGATCTGCTCGTTGGTTTCGCGCAGGAACAAAATCTCCTGCATGCGCTGGTCACGTGCATCCGGGAAAAGTATGACAATACTCTCTTCCTGGTCGATGCCTGTCAAGTAGAACAAGTCGTTGTTCTGGCGAAAGGCCATCGTGCCATCGGCATTGGTCGGCATGATGTCGTTGGAGTGAAAGATGGCAATGGAAGAAGGCTTGAGCTGTTTCCGGAAGTTGTGGCGGTTGTGAATGAAGAGCTCCTGGCTGATGGGCAGATATCTCATGGTTTTATTCTTGTATGGGTTGAAATGCGAAGCACCATACTTAAAAAGTACAGGCTTACTAAGATAAGAATAATTCTGAAGTATAGACTTGAACAGACCTAAAGCATGAAGCAGGTATCCGATAAAGTATACTTCTATACCGCCTGTTGCCCTGCCACATCAAGCACGTGCAGCAACTGCTCATTGCGGATGTCGCGTGCACATTTGAAATGCCCTTCCGGACAGGCTTTGTACCCATGCAAACCGCAAGGGCGGCAGTAAAGCGGCTCCTCTTTTTCCACTACCTGTGCAAAATCTGCCAGCGGGCCAAAACCAAACTTAGGGACGGTAGAGCAGTAAATAGCGCAGGTAGGTGCGTTCAGCGCAGAGGCCAGGTGCATCGGGCCGGAGTCGTTTACATAATTAAGAACGGCATCCTGCATCAGCGCCGCCGACTGCAACAGGTTCAGCTGCCCGCACAGGTTCTCCACACGTGTATTTACACTTTGTGCTATGATCCGGTCGCAGTGCTCCTTATCGGCAGGCGAGCCCAGCAGGTATACTTTATACTTTGAGTCTATACTATTAATAAGCGTCACCCACTGCTCCAGCGGGTACTGCTTGGTAAACCACACCGAAGTGGGCGCCATGCAGATAAAAGGCTCTCCTTGCAGGGGCTGTACTTTAGCAAAATCCTGCTCTGACGGGTACAGCCGAGGCTTTGCCGGCTGCTTATCGGTAAGCGATTCGATCAGCAGGTGGTTGCGCTCCACCTCGTGTGTGCCCGACTCCACATCGTGGGGGTAACGGCGGGTGAAAAAGCGGGAGAATGGATTTTTATCGAACCCTACCGTTTGGCAGGCGCCTGACAGAGCAGTAAGTACACCCGTGGCGCCAAAGCGCTGCAGGTTTACCACCAAGTCATACTTCTCCTGACGTATCTGGTTCAGCAAGTTAAGCAGACTTTTATACTTGCCTTCCTGCTTGTTCCAGATCAGCACCTGGCGCAGCAGCGGGTGCCCTTTCAGCAGCGATTCGTTTCCTTTGCGCAGCAAAAAGTCCAGCTGTGCGTCCGGGTAAAAAGCATGCAGTTTCTCCACAAGGCCTGTTGCCAGCACCACATCTCCCAGGAAAGCCGTCTGTATAATCAGTATTTTTTTCATGCCTTGTAGCTGCGCCCGGCAAAGTTACGTTATTGCACCGAATTATAAAGGCACAAGCACATCGAGAGCCCACTTACAGGAAGCGTGTCCGGGTTTGTTTACGGAAAAGTATAGATATTTTTTTCTTCTTATACTTTAGGCAATTAGATTAGCGGTTCTGAATATACTTTTATAGCGATTTGCACATTCTGTTTATCGCTGCCGGAAGTATAAACGTACCGGGCAAACGGGATTTGCAAAATCTGTATGCCTCCACTGCGTTGTTAGCCCATAAATTTGAAGTACAAAAAGTAAATTTTAAAATAGCATACCATCAGCTGCCACCATTATGAATATGAAAACATCTTTACCCTTGCTTAAAAGTATAGCCTTGCTCTTTTCGCTGATGATGACAGGTTGTGTTTCTACCTACATGCCCAACGTGCCCAACGTGCCGATGTTCACCCAGAAAGGAGAACTGAGCGCCGCTGGCCATATCACACCAAAAGGCAACATCACGTTTAACACGGCTTATGCTGTTTCAGACCATGTGGGGGTGATGGTGAACGGCTCTATGCTCAACAGCGAACGTAAAAAGCGTGATTTCAAGCATAACCTTATAGAGGCTGCAGGTGGCTATTTTACCACCTTCGGGCCCAGCCAGAACCGGATATTGGAGATATATGGTGGTATTGGCACCGGCAGCAGCGAACGCGTTGAAAAGGAGGAGAATGAGAAAGGTGTGCTGACCTACGATCGACGTGAAGCGGAATTCAACAAGTATTTTGTGCAGGTTAATTTTACCTCCAAGAAAAAGAAATCGCTGCGTTTGCTCGGCAACGAGTTTCCGCTGAACTACGGTACTGCCCTACGTGCCAGCTACATCAACATGAACGAGTATACTTTGAACGGTGTGGAACAGCCAACAGAAGCCAATATTTTTCTGGAGCCTATCTTTTATACCCGCCTGGCCCTTAGCCCATCGGTGCAACTGCAGTACACCAGTGGCTCTAACTTCGGCCTCAAAAACAACAAGACCCTCACAGCCGGTTACTCGGTATTCTCCCTTGGATTTGTAATCAACGTAGGCGGCCGCCGGCTGGCCAGGTAGTTTATTGAGTTCTGAGTCACGAGTTCTGAGTTCTGAGTTTGTTCGCTGCCCAGGCTTGTACTTACTTTACCTCACCCCGGCCCTCTCCTAAAAACAGGAGTGGGAGTTTCACAATTACTACTTCTTATGTCATCTCGACGATAGGAGAGATCCGGTATGGGCAAAGTATAAACCTACCCTTCACAATAGCTAGGGCAATACGTTCTAAAATTTCTGGCGCGAATCTCCAGATTCGTGACTTAGGATGGTGTTGATTCTCTGACACAACTGGCCTGAAGGGGCAGGAAATAGCAATGATGATCTGTTGTTCGGGCAATGTATAAACCCACCCCAACCCCTCCCAAGAGGGGATTTGGCCTTTGGTATAGGTGAAGTTATACTTTCACAATTGATATGGTCACCATCCCTGCCCCCTCCTTAATTAAGGGAGAGCTTATACTTAACTATTTTGCTGTCATCTCGACGTGGGAGAGATCTGAATTAGCAGGAGATAACACTCACTCCTCAACCCCTTTAAATAGAAACTGGCTGTTGCCATACTTCCTATTTATACTTCCTTCTAAAAGCGGCAAACAAATGCCTGTGGCTTCCTGTTAAAGAGCATAAACCTGATCAGGGCAAGACAAACAACCCTTGTACTGCTAGATCAATTCTGGTACTTTTTCCGTACCTTTGCAGGCTAATTTGAGACTGAATGCTTGATTATCATATCCATACATTACCGAACGGCATCCGCATCGTTCACAAACAAGTAACACATACCAAGATCGCGCACAGCGGCTTCATCATGGACATCGGGAGCCGTGACGAGCTGTCTGACGAGCTGGGGCTGGCGCACTTCTGGGAGCACATGGCTTTCAAGGGTACTGCCAAGCGCAAATCTTTCCACATTATTAACAGCCTGGAGTCGGTGGGTGGCGAACTGAATGCCTACACCACCAAGGAGAAGATCTGTTTCTATAGCTCCGTGCTGGACAAACATTTCGAACGCTCGTTTGAGCTGCTGACAGATATTACCTTCCGCTCCATTTTCCCGGAGAAAGAGATCGAGAAAGAGCGCGGCGTTATCCTGGAGGAGATGGCCATGTACCTGGACACGCCGGAAGAAGCCATTGTTGATGAGTTTGACGCCGTGATATACCCCAACCATCCGCTGGGCAACAACATCCTGGGCACCAAAGAAAGTGTTTCCGGTTTTCAGAAACAGAATTTCCTGAACTTTATAGACCGGAACCTGAGCACTGATGCACTCGTGTTCTGCTCTGTCAGCAACCTTTCTTTTGATAAGGTGGTAAAGCTGGCGGAAAAGTTTCTGGCGGGCATCCCGACAATCAGCAAAAAGCTCGACCGCGTGCCGGTTAGCAACTACAAGCCACAGATCATCACCATAGAGAAACCTATTTCGCAGGCACACTGCGTGTTGGGCGCACCGGCTTATGCCCTGGCCGATGAGCGCCGCATTCCGTTCTTTATGCTGGTAAACCTGCTGGGCGGCCCCGGTATGAACTCCCGCTTGAACCTGGCCGTGCGCGAAAAATATGGTTTGGTATACACCATTGACGCCAACTACGCCACCTACATCGACACCGGCCTGCTCACCATATACTTTGGCACCGAGAAAAAGCAGCTGAAGCGCACTACCTCGCTGGTACTGAAGGAGCTGAAAAAGCTGCGCGAAAAGCCGCTTGGCTCGCTGCAACTGCACACGGCCAAAGAGCAACTGATGGGCCAGCTGGCCATGGCCGAAGAAAGCAACATCGGGCTGATGATGATGATGGGCAAAAGTATACTGGACCTCGATAAAGTAGAATCGCTGAACGAGATCTTTGACAAGATCAAAAGTATAACTGCCGGCGAACTGGTAGATATCGCCAACGACGTGCTGCGCGAAGAGCAACTCAGCTTCCTGAATTATGTTCCGGCCTAAGCCGGAATTATGAGTTAGAAATTATGAATTATGAATGGTGGGGCATTTTCACTTCTCCACATTTCCAAATCTCCAAATCTGAACTATGGAATTCTTAGACGAGGACCTGCAACGGTATGCTGAGGAGCATACTTCACCGGAATCGGCGCTGCTGCAGCGCCTGAACCGCCAGACGCACCTGAACGTGATGAAGCCACGCATGCTCTCCGGGCACCTGCAGGGGCGTTTGCTGTCGATGTTCTCACACATGATCCAACCTAAGCAGATACTGGAGATCGGCACGTATACCGGCTACTCGGCTCTTTGCCTGGCGGAAGGCCTGCAACCCGGCGGCACCCTCCACACCATCGATAAAAACGAGGAATTGGAGGATATGGTGCGCAATTACATAACTGAAGCCGGCCTGCAGGAAAGTATAAAACTCTACATCGGCAACGCCCTTGACATCATCCCCACCATCGATGCCACATTTGATCTGGTGTTTATCGATGCCGACAAGATCAACTACGCCACCTACTATGATATGGTGTTCGACCGCGTGGCAAGCGGCGGCTACATCATCGCCGATAACGTGTTGTGGAGCGGCAAAGTGCTGGAGAAGTACCGCAAAAAGCTCGACGAAGACACGGCTGCCCTGCTCGCCTTCAACAAAAAGGTGCAGGATGATGACCGGGTTGAGAACATCCTCCTTTCCGTCCGCGATGGCCTGATGGTGGCACGCAAACTATAAAGCATCAAGGCGGCTAAGGATAATTTTATTAGCCGCTTTTGTTTTTATCCCCCTGCTGCACCACACACTGCGGAGCAAAACCAATTTTGCCTCGTTGGTTTTAGCATTATTACGAGCGCCGCTCTATATAGCATACATCTATTGTTATTTTTTACTCGGAAAATTTCCCGAAAAGATCTGCGTTGTAAACTTTAGAATGCGGGGGAATTTCCGTTATTTTTGCAATGTGTTTTCTATATTCTGAACACGCTATATTTTAACTGTTTACCAATTCCTGTTTCAACAGACAGTAGAACCAGATCCAATAGTTTAGCCAAAGTACACCGATTACGTTTATGAGAAAATCTCTACCCCTTCTCCTGCTTCTTGTTCTGCCCTTGCTGGCCTTTGCCCAGTCTGTTACAGTACCCAGAAATGTATACTTTGCAGATATCCACCTGACCATTACGGACAGGGGGCAGCAGGAAATACAGAAAAAAGTAGACGCCCTGCACCGCAACCCTACCTACTTTCATATGAAGGTAGATCTGGCTAATGCCTACTTTCCGCTGATTGAACGCACGTTTAAAGAAGAAGGAGTTCCGGACGATTTTAAGTACCTGGCGCTACAGGAGAGCGGCCTGAGAGGAGATGCAGTTTCTACCTCCAACGCAGTGGGTTACTGGCAATTCAAGAAAGAGGCTGCATCCGACTTTAACCTGCGGATGGACAATGTGATAGACGAGCGACGCCATATTGTTGAAGCCAGCCGTGGAGCTGCCAAATACTTTAAGCGCAGCAACAACTACTACGACAACTGGCTGATCACGCTGCTTTCGTACCTGGAGGGCTATACCGGCGCCAAAGCTTACGCCAAGCCATCCGACAAAGGTGCCAAGAGAATGGAGATCACCGACAGAACGCACCCTTACGTGCTCACGTTCCTGGCACATAAAGTAGCGTATGAGAACTTTGTAGGCAAAACGGCTACACCCGCTTTATCGCTCCGTGAAATGCGTGCCACCCCTGGGCAAAGCCTTGCTGATATTGCACTGGCAACCCAAACCGACCCTGCCGAGCTGGAGAGGTATAACAAATGGCTGCTAGGAGGTTCTATCCCTTCTGATAAAGATTATTTTGTAATGGTACCGGTGCGCAACGGCAACGATCTTGGCTTGCTGGCCTCTACTGAAACCGCTGCTCCCGCAGTGGCTCAACCTGCTGCAAAAGCAGCTGCTGCCGCATCTGTGGTAAAGCGTAACGGATTGAATGCCCTGGTTGCCCGAAAAGGCGATACCAAAGACAAACTGGCACTTCAGGCTGGCATCACAACGCGACAGTTCCTGAAGTATAACGACCTGCGCAGCTTCGACAAGCTGGAGGAAGGCAAGGCTTATTATACGCAGCCGAAGCGTAGCACAGCCGATGCAGAATACCACGTAGTACAAGCCGGCGAAACCATGCAGCAGATCTCTCAGAACTACGGTATTAAGCTGCAGTACCTGCTGTTCAGAAACCGAATGGCACGTAACGAAGTGCCTGTTGCGGGCCGTGTGCTCTGGCTGCAAAAACGCCGCCCGGGCACTACGCCAGTAGAGGTGCGCGACCAAAAGCAAGCCCAGCCAAGCACGGCAAGCAGACAAACCAGCACTGCTAAAACAGCTCCGAACACACCTAAAAAAGCCACCAGTGCTGAGCAGAGCCCTGTGGAGCGGGTAAAAAGCTTTTTTGCAAAACTGAAGAAAGACCTGAACCTGGAAAAACCACAGCCGGCGCCACAACCTGAAGAAGAAACACCTGCTACAGAACCTGTACTTACATCGCCTGAGACCAGACCTGCCCAGCCTGCGGTAAGCAATAAGCCAGAGCCTGCTGTTGTAACAGAACAGAAGCAGGCTGAAAAAGTAGAGGAGGTTGAGTTGGTACTTCCTGACACGGCGGCAACAACACAGGATACTTCCGGTCTGCCAAACAAAAAAAGTAAAGAACAGCCATTTCCTGTAAAAGCTACAGATTCAACGATTGTTTTTCAGGAGGAAGTAAAAGCACCTGCTAACCCGGAAAAAGCAACTGAAGAACAAACTGCCTATCCTTCAAAATTCCCGACCAAAGGCCAGGTAGAAGAATCGGAGGAATTTCTGGGCTATGAAAACGAGCCTGCTGTTGTAGAAGAGAAAGCGCCTGCAAAACCAATAAAACCAGCCGCTGCTCCTGCAACAAAACCTGTACCCGCTGCTGCCAAGCCAGCGCCTGCCCTCCAGGATCAGCCTGCAGTAAAGCCGGCACGACATACCGTAAAGCAGGGTGAAACTTTGTACAGCATTTCCAGAGTGTATGCAGTATCCGTTCACGACATCAGCAAGTGGAACGACCTGGGCGACACACCTTTGAAAATAGGGCAGGAACTACTGATTGCAGAGCCGCAAACGATACCGGAGGTTACGCCTGAGGAGGAAGAAACACCAGCTGCAGCAAGCAGTGGCTATCATACAGTAGTAGCCGGTGAAACATTATTCCAGATATCGAAGAAGTATGGCTTGTCAGTAGACGAGATCCGTACCTGGAACGGGCTTACAGGCAATGCCTTATCCCTGGGGCAGCAACTGCGCATCGTAGCTCCGGCTGCTGCTCCCTCAAAGGCTAACGAGGCTCCGGTGAAATCAGAAGGAAAAGCAAGCGGCGCCGGCAGCTCCCAGGCTTACCACACGGTAGCCCAGGGCGAAAGCATGTACCAGATTTCCCGCAAGTATGGCGTAACTATAAAAGACATTATGGAGTGGAACAGCAAATCTGATTTCAGTGTGAAGCCCGGCGAGAAACTGCTGATCAAAAGACGCTAGACTTTAGATATTAGACCAATACAACAGAAAGGCCAGCACAAGAGCTGGCCTTTCTGTTTATAGTGATTTCCGTTTTGATCGTTTGTCTAACGTCTAATATTTAGCGTCTAACGTCTAACTCACCTTTCCTCCGGCGGGGCCGTCAGGTTAGAAGCTGTTTGCAGGCCCGTAGCAATTTCGGGCACAATGCCCAGGCGCTGGTAAATTGGCCATACCATTTGCCGGAGCTTGTTTAGCTGAACTGCGAACGGAATGATACTTATTGTACATAAAAGTCCGCAGGCTGCCAGGGTATAGTTTACTCCGATCAGTTCAGCCACCGAGCCGGCCAGCATACTTCCTACCGGTGCCATGCCCATAAAAGCCGTTGCATACAGGCTCATTACCCTGCCCCGCTTGTCTTCATCCACAATCGTCTGGAGCAGTGTGTTACACGAGGCCATCGAAACGATCATACCAAAACCGGTGAATAACATCAGCAGCAGCGAAATGTAAAGCGTTTTGGAAAAGGAGAAAGCAATTAGTGCCGTACCGAACAGCAGCATGGTAAAGATGATCACCTTGCCTAACCCCACCACAGATTTCCGCTGCGCCAGGAACAAAGCACCTGTTAGCGCCCCTACTCCGGAGGCTCCCATCAAAAAACCAAGTGTGTTAGCGCCACCGTGCAGTATGTCGCGGGCATAAACAGGCAAGAGGACACTGAACGGCATACCAAACAAACTAAGCAACCCAACTATAAATATAAGCGCCCGGATCGGGGCAAAGTTGTAGCTGTAAACGAAGCCTTCCTGTAGCGATCGCCATACTTTATGCTCCCGTTTTACCCGCTCAAACGGCTTCAGGCGCATCAGCAGCAACGAGGCGATTACGGCAATGTAGCTAACCGCATTTATAAGTATACACATGCCCTCTCCTACTGCCGCTATCAGCACCCCTGCAATAGAGGGGCCCACCAAACGGGCCATGTTGAATAGGGATGAATTAAGTGCAATGCCATTGCTTAGGTCTTCGCGCCGCTCTACCATCTGCACCACAAAAGCCTGTCGGGTTGCGATGTCGAAGGCGTTGATCACACCTAAAAAAGCGCTTAACGTAAGCACATGCCAGATCTGTATCGAGTTAGTTAGTACCAGGGCGGCCAGCGTAGAAGCCTGTAACATAGAAAGCGCCTGCGTTACCACCAGCACCTTGCGCCGCTCAAACTTATCAGCAATTACACCAGCAAAAGGCCCAAGTATAAACGAGGGGATTTGGCTGGAGAAGGTAACAGCACCCAGCAGGAAAACAGAATCGGTAAGGCGGTACACCAGCCAGCTCAGCGCGATCTGCTGCATCCAGGTGCCGATAAGCGAAATGCCCTGCCCCACAAAAAAGAGCCTGTAGTTGCGATACTGCAAGGCCCTGAACATCCCTCCTAGTTTACTTTCCTTCTCAACTGCTTCCATAGTATGTTATAGCTGCTGTCTGTACACAGCTTTCTGCTTACGCATCAGGCAGCCCCTTAAGTTATAAGATTCCATCCCTGCGAAATACAAATCCTTACCATAATCCAAAATTATTCTTTTCTTTTTCAGTATAACAGAAGCACAATCAAACACATGCATCCAAACAATTCAATTTCACTTTGGTTGTATTAGTTATTCTCTACAGTATACATCATAATGCATGGATGAATTATTAAAACGAGTTTACTTCCACAATACCGTACAGGATTACCTGATCGCAATCGGAATTATCCTGCTGGGCTCGCTGCTGATTACCCTGTTCAGGCGCTCTGTCCTGACCCGGCTCCGAAAATGGACCGAAAACACCCACACCAAATTTGATAATTTTGTTGTCAGCAGCTTTGCCCGATTCGGTATTCCTGTCCTGCATTTTATAGTTATCTACATCGGGATCAACTACCTGACCCTGACGCCCACTGCCACCAGAGTCGTTACCATAGCCGCTACTGTGGCCATTACCTTTATGGTGATCCGGTTTGTTACCTCCACGCTGGTGCTGCTGATCCGGTCATACTTTAAAAGGAAGTACAACGATAAAAGCCACCTCAACGAGATGGGGGCCATAAGCCTGATCATCAACATTGTAGTGTGGGGCCTTGGACTTGGTTTTCTGTTCGATAACATGGGCTACGACCTGACGGCCATTATTGCCGGTCTGGGCATTGGAGGTATAGCCGTGGCGCTGGCTGCCCAGAATATACTTGGCGACCTTTTCAACTACTTTGTCATTTTCTTGGACCGTCCATTTGAAGTAGGCGACTCGATTGCAGTAGGTGACAAAAACGGTACTATTGAGCACATCGGGGTAAAAACGACACGCCTTCGAAGCCTAACCGGTGAGCAGCTCATCATCTCTAACAGCGACCTGACCAGCTCACGGATACACAACTATAAACGCCTGGAACGCCGCAGGGTGGAGTTTACCCTTGGTGTAGCCTACGAGACTTCTATGGAGAATTTAAAAGCGATTCCGGATTTACTGAAAAAGATCATCACTGAACAGGAACAGGTGGCATTTGATCGTGCCCACTTTGCCTCCTACGGCGACTCTACACTTGATTTTGTAGTGGTTTACAACGCGCTCACATCAGACTACAACACGCATATGGATATCAAGCAGGCAATCAACCTGCGCATCTTCCAGGAATTTCAGCAGCGGGGCATTGAGTTTGCCTACCCTACCCGAAAGCTTTTTGTGGTAAACGAGCAGCTAGAAGAGGAAAAAGAAGCGCAACGCTATAGGTAAATCTTGGCTTAAACTTTAAAGTATAACGAAGCAGCGGAGACTATTTCCGCTGCTTTTTTGTTGGTAAGTATGTTGGTAAATGGGCTGCTTTATAGTTTGGGCAGCCGCCCGTTTTTCCGTAATTTTAACATCCCGAAAATGACTTGGGCTGCGCCAATTATGAATTATAAATTATGAATTATGAATGCAGGAAAGTATGATTTTTCCCGCTTCCATAATCCTATGATATTTCTAAAACTAAAATTGGTAAAGTAGCAGCTAGAAATGGTTTTCCAGATTTGTAGTCATTCGTAATTCATAATTCGTAATTCTTAATTCCCCATAAATGCCTGTTTTTTCGCATTTACACACCCATACACAATACTCGCTGCTCGACGGCCAGGCCAGCATTAGCGCGCTTATGAAAAAAGCTCAGGCTGATGGCATGCCTGCCGTTGCCATGACCGACCACGGAAACATGTTTGCCGCCTTCAACTTCGTGAACGAGGCCAACAAGTATAACGTGAAACCGATCGTGGGCTGCGAATTTTACCTGGTTACTGACCGCCACCTGAAAACTTTTACCAAAGAGCAGAAAGATGTGCGCCACCACCAGCTATTGCTGGCAAAAGACCAGGAAGGCTATCAGAACCTGGCCAAGCTTTGCTCGCTGTCTTATATTGAAGGGGTGTACAGCAAGTGGCCGCGTATTGATAAAGAGCTGCTGCTGAAGTATAGCAAAGGCCTTATTGCGACCAGTTGCTGTATTGGTGCCGAAGTACCACAGGCTATACTTTGGAAAAGCGAAGAAGAAGCAGAAGAGATATTTAAGTGGTGGCTCGATGTGTTCGGCGAAGACTATTACATCGAGATACAGCGCCACGGCCTGCAGAACATCGACGGCACCGGCAAAAGCCAGGAAGACATTAACCAGGTATTGCTGAAGTGGGCCAAGAAGTATAACGTGAAGGTGATCTGCACCAACGACTCCCACTACGTGGACCAGGAAGACTGGAACGCGCACGACATCCTGCTTTGCGTGAACACAGGAGAAGACCAAAGTACGCCGGTTGGTGACTTTCAGACGCGCTATTACCGTTTCCTGACAGATGACCAGAAGGTAATCTACGATACGGTTGATAATGTACGCAACAAGTATAGCCACATGCCAAACATCCGCCAGATGTTGCAGCGCATTGACGAGGCTGGCCCGAAAACCCGTTTTGGTTTCCCGAACGACCAGTTCTACTTCAAGACACAGGCCGAGATGAACGAGCTGTTCAAGGACGTTCCGGAGGCTGTCGATAATACCAACGAGATCGTAGACAAGATTACGCCTCCGAAACTGAAGCGTGACATCCTGTTACCAAACTTTCCTATTCCGCCGCAGCATGCGGATGCCGATGACTTCCTGCGCCACCTGACGTACGAAGGAGCAGCTAAGCGATATTCTGAGATCACTGCCGAGGTAACCGAACGCTTAGATTTTGAGCTGCACGTGATTAAGACGATGGGTTTTGCCGGTTACTTCCTGATCGTGCAGGACTTCATTAACAAAGGCCGTGATATGGGCGTGTTCGTAGGGCCTGGTCGTGGTTCGGCGGCTGGTTCGGCGGTGGCTTATTGCGTTGGTATCACCAACATCGACCCGATCAAGTATAACCTGCTGTTCGAGCGATTCCTGAATCCGGAGCGTGTATCCATGCCCGATATTGATATTGACTTCGACGACGTGAACCGCCAGCGCGTGATCGATTACGTGGTGGACAAGTATGGTAAAACACAGGTAGCGCAGATCATTACCTTCGGTACCATGGCGGCTAAATCGTCTATCAAAGACGTGGCCCGCTCTACCTCCCTGCCGCTTGCCGAAGCCAACGAACTGGCCAAAATGGTACCCGATACACCGGGTACTACCTTGGCGAAAGCCTTTATGGAGAACCTGGAGCTGGCCGCTATTCGTGAGGGTAACGATGCCCGCGCTGCCGTACTCAAGCTGGCTGAAAAGCTGGAAGGCTCGGTGCGTAACACCGGTATACACGCTGCGGGTGTAATCATCGCCCCGGACGATATTACCAACTATATCCCGGTATCAACCTCCAAAGACGCTGACCTGTTGGTAACGCAGTTCGATGGCAAAGTGATCGAGAGTGCTGGCATGCTGAAGATGGACTTTCTGGGCCTGAAAACCCTGACCATCATCAAAGACGCGCTGGAGCTGATCAAGAAGAACCACGGCGTTGACATCAACATTGATGAAATTCCGATTGACGACGAGAAGACCTACCAGCTTTACCAGCGCGGCGACACCATTGGTACGTTCCAGTTTGAGTCGGAAGGTATGCGCATGTACCTCAAGGACCTGCAGCCTACCAACATTGAAGATTTGATTGCCATGAACGCCCTTTACCGTCCGGGCCCGATGCAGTTCATCCCGAACTTCATTAACCGTAAGCATGGCAAAGAAGAGGTAGAATACCCGCACGAGCTGCTGGAGCCGATCCTGAACTACTCGTACGGGATCATGGTATACCAGGAGCAGATCATGCAGACGGCCCAGATTCTGGCCGGTTACTCGCTGGGTGGTGCCGACTTGCTGCGCCGCGCCATGGGTAAGAAGGACATGAAGAAGATGGCCGAGGAGCGCGAGAAGTTTATTGCCGGTGCTCATGAAATGCATAAGATCCCAGCAAAGAAGGCTTCGGAGGTGTTCGACGTGATGGAGAAGTTCGCCCAGTACGGCTTCAACCGCTCTCACTCTGCCGCTTACTCTGTGGTGGCTTACCAGACTGGCTACCTGAAGGCTCATTACCCTGCCGAGTACATGGCGGCGGTGCTCACTAACAACATGAACGACATCAAAAAGGTGACGTTCTTTATTGAGGAAGCCCGCAAACAAGGTGTGCCGGTGTTGGGTCCGGACGTGAACGAATCTTTGCTCAAGTTCAACGTGAACGAGCAGGGGCAGATCCGTTTCGGTCTGGCTGCGATAAAAGGAACCGGTGAAGCTGCCGTAGATGCCATCATCTCTGAAAGGGAAAAGAACGGCATGTACCAGGATATCTTCGATTTCTCAAAGCGCGTGAACCTGCGTGCCGTGAACAAGAAGACGTTTGAAAGTATGGCTTTGGCCGGAGCCTTCGACTCTTTTGGCCTGTATCACCGCGCCCAGCTGATGGAAGTACCGGAAGGCGAAAACATCAGCTTACTGGAGAAGGCTGTGCGCTACGGCAACAACTATCAGGCAGAGCAGCAGGCTGCACAACAGTCCTTGTTTGGAGGAGGTGCCGCCGTAGCTGCGCCAATGCCAAAGATTCCGGAAGTAGCCCCTTGGACGCAGGCCGAAATGCTGCGCCGCGAAAAAGAGGTAGTAGGTTTCTACATCTCCGGTCACCCACTCGACCAGTTCAAGCTGGAAATTGATTCCTACTGTACTTCGGCCTTAGCTGACATTGCCAACCATAAGAATAAAGATATCAACGTAGCAGGTATGGTATCGGAGGTGGTGATTAGAACTGCGAAGAACGGTAACCCATTCGCGCTGTTCTCTATCGAAGACTACGACTCTACCTTGCAAATGGCGTTGTTCGGGGAGGATTACGTGAAGTTCTCGCCTTACCTGAAGCAGGGCTTGTACTTGTTCATCCGGGGCAAAGTACAGCTGCGTTACAAAACCGAAGACCAGTGGGAGCTGAAGCCTGTTAACATCCAATTGCTTGGCGATGTGATGGACAAAATGGCGCAAGGGGTACAGGTAAACGTGAACCTGCAGCATTTCACGCCTAATCTGGCTGAGGCTTTGGAGAATGCCATTGTGAATAGTGCCGGCCAGAAACGACTGGAGATAACGTTGCATGTTCCGGATGAAAAACTGGCGCTGCCGACATACTCCCGTAAGTATAGAGTAGACCCGAAACTATTCCTGAACTCAATCAAGGATCTGGGGCTGGGTGAGTGCAAGCTGCTATAGTTAATTTGGAGATGAGGAGATGTGAAGATGAATCTGCTCATACTTAAAAGTATAAAAGGTGCGCTGCTACGGTGGCGTACCTTTTTCTTTTGCGCTCATTATGCTCATCCGGACATCTCTGTCCGAAACAGCAGCATTACCTTAAAAAGCATACCCTAGCAACAGGCCTAGGCGAAAGTCGTGTTGTAGAGGCTTACGATATTCCATCTGTTGCTTTGTATAATTCGTTTGGCCGACCAGATCCTGGTGAAAATACTTGCCATACCCCAGGAACGTATCCAACGTGAAGCCTTTCGGAAATACCTGCTGAAAGCCTACCGTAGCACCGGCACCATAACCTACCCACCTTTCTTCTTCCCGGTCAGGTCTGTAGAAAAAGAATGGAGCTCCCCCTGTGCTCGTTCCCTCTTTTGCATTGTTTCTTCGCAGGCGATACTTAAGGAAAGGCGCTACATAAATCCCGTTAAGCGACTCTCCCTTCACATAAATTTTAAAATCAACTGTAAGGGCGTAAGCAGAAGTCGTATCCTTTTCAGACCAAGCCAATCGCTTTGGATAAGCCGTAGCTGTTATAGCCCCAGAAAAATACGAAGAGATGCGCCGCTCATAAGACAAGTTAAAAGAGCCTACCAGCAGAGGCAGTGTATTCAGCTTAACTACATTAGTCCTAGGGCTGCTGTCGGATGCCCCCTCCATACTTTGTGCATAGACTCCAAAGCTTCGAGAAAGCAACAGAGATAGAATTAGCGTTAGAAAACAAAGGTTCTTCATCAACCTGGCCGATTAAAAGCTTATCAAAACTTAATGGTCTATACTACAATCACTTTATTCATACTTATTATTGACTAAAGATAAATATCAGATGTTAACATTGGTTCTCCTTAATGCTTGTTTTTATTCCCCCGCTTGCTTCAGAAACTTTTATTTACAACATTTGTTTATACAAATGAAATTACACCTTTAGCTACGTTCTTTCGTAAGTATAAATCTCGGATTTACGAAGGCAGCTACAGATGTAGGACAAGATGTCATGAGCTGCAGTTTGGGCTCAAATTTGACGAACCTATATTTGTTACTATATTTATAACACAGAAATTAACCAACAAAACGCTAAAGTTATGGCTAACAAAGCAATAGAAATCACAGACGCTAATTTTGATGAGATCATCAATTCAGATAAACCTGTGCTGGTAGACTTTTGGGCAGAGTGGTGCGGACCATGCCGCATGGTAGGCCCGATCGTAGAAGAGCTGGCCGGTGAGTACGAAGGCAAAGCCGTTATCGGTAAAGTTGATGTAGACTCTAACCCTCAGGTTTCTGCAAAATTTGGTATCCGCAGCATCCCAACACTTTTGGTATTCAAAGGCGGTCAGGTAGTAGACAAGCAGGTAGGCGCTGTGCCTAAAAACGTGCTGTCTCAGAAACTGGATGCGCAAATGGCGTAAGCTAACGTATTATTTATATTTACGCGAAAGCCTCTCCTCACAGGAGAGGCTTTCGCGTTTTATACTTATTCTTTTTTCTTCACTACACTGATGTCGCCGTTGCGCTCGAGGCAGGCGGTGTGCACATCTTCCAAGTCGGTGCAGCCTTGCTTGCGCAAGGCCTCTTTCAGATCGTTTTCAGTAATGCTGTTTTCCCGTAGCGCCTCCTGTTGCAGCTTTCCATCCTTAATAAGCGTGATCGTTCTTCCTTTCAGAAAGTCGCTGACACTACCCCACCGCATGCTATAGGCCACAGATGCCAAAGCACGGTGCAGCAGCACGAGCACAAGCGAGGCAACGATAGTAGGAAACAAGGGAGAATTTCCGGTAATGGCACGGCTCAGCAAGGAACCATACATGATTCCCAGCACGATATCAAAGGCGGTACTTTTGCCGAAGATACGTGGGTTCCCTATCCGGATAATAGCAAGTGCGGCTAAGAAAACCACTACTGCGCGCAGAGACATCTGCCACCAGGTTAACGTGGTATCTGCAACACCAAAGGCCATGTTAAAAAATTCAGGCATACCCATCCCAAACGGAAGCATATCTCCGAAAGTTATAGCTACACAATGACCACAGGTTTAGATTATACTGAAATTTAGGAGCTTGCAGGAATAAACGGCGCGTTGTTACTTATCCTAAGTACCCGATTTAACGTTGTATCTAGTACCCGGCAAGGTAGCTTTTATACTTCTGGTAGCAGGCAGAAAGCTGTAGTTCCTGTTTATTTACAGGTCATTGCTAAACCCAGGGAATGAAATAAAACATCCCTTTAACTGCAAAACCCGTTGCATGTATTCAAAGTTAACGTAAAGGGTACCATCAATAAGTTTAAAATAAATTATCAGTTTATGTTCCGAGTAATGTTTTTTGCCATCGTTGCGCTTGCCGGCTTCACACCATTACAGCACGTAACTGCGCAGCAAAGCAATAAAGCAACCACACAGCCTGTTTCCACTACCACGCTTTCCGAAGATCAGAAGATAGATATGTTGCTGAACTATATCCGGGGGCTGAAAGGCGCCACCTGCATCCGTAACGGCAGCCAGCACGATCCGGCCGAGGCAGCAGACCACCTGCAGGTGAAGCGTGAAAAACATGCTTCCGAAGTAAAAACGGCAGAAGAGTTTATCCAGCATCTGGCAACTAAGTCTTCTATGTCAGGCGAATACTATACCGTGAAAATGCCCGATGGCCAGGTTGTGAGGCTGGGAGATCTGCTGAAGCGCGAGCTTAAAAGAATTGAAGGGAAATAATGCACACTTTTTCCTGTTGTAAGGAGACTTTAAGGCACATGCCCTGAGCAAAAGTGCTTTAGTTCTGCACCAAACCAGTACTATACTTTAGAATAAACACTAAACGTCTTCAGCTATGCTACAACTATTAGAAGAATCAAAGGACGATATAGTTGCTTTCCGGCTGTCCGGGGATGTGGATAAGCGAGACTACGATGTGATGTTGCCAATTCTGGAAGAAAAGATAAAGCAGTACGGCAAAATCAAGGTGTTTGCAGATGTACAGGACGTAGAAGACCTGTCGTTGCGCGCACTCTGGGACGAAATACGTTTCGACTTCAGGCACGCCGCCGACTTTAAAAAGGCAGCCATCGTGGGCGACAAAAAATGGATCGACTGGCTTACGATCATGGCCTCGCCGTTTACCACCGCCAAAATCAAGTACTTTGAACCCGAGCAACGCATGCACGCAATGAACTGGATCAAATCAGATGCCTAAGCATTGAAGTATAACTACAAGTATAAAAGAGAAGGGCCGGGTCATAACTACCCGGCCCTTCTCTTTTATACTTTGCCGCAACCACAAGTCTTTGCAGACAGGTACATCGCTTCTTTCAATGCGAAGACAGACACCCTACCTACTTCGCAAATTGAAAAGTATAGGGGACTACCCCGGTTGGTGAAGGTTTTTAGTGCCTCTGCGCTTTTCTTATCTTCGCAGCATGAAATGGATCGACAAATTGGCCTGGCTCGAACTGCAGGATGGCAAAATACTAAGCACCCGCAGCAAAGGCAAAGACACCTACTACATACCCGGAGGCAAGCGGGAAGGCAACGAAACAGATTCCGAAGCGCTGGTGCGGGAGATAAGAGAGGAGCTAAACATAGAGCTTGAACCGGCATCCCTGACCTATGTAGGCACCTTCAGAGCCCAGGCCCACGGGCATGCTGCGGGCATTGAAGTATGCATGACCTGCTACAGCGGCACTTATAAAGGCAACATGGTGGCAAGTTCCGAAATTGAAGAGTTCGTGTGGCTCAGCTACGCGCACAGGCAGCAGGTATCGGAAGTAGACAAACTGATCTTTGACTGGCTTTACCAGCAAGGGCTGCTCCGGTAGGTATAAAATCAGTCCTGCCTATTGTTGCACCAGGTACTTGCTCAACAACTTTGCTTTCGCTTAATTCAGGCATCCATCTAAAATTAACACATTGAAAAGCAGCTGTTTAATTAAAAATATAGGAATTATAAAATATTAAAGAAATTATACCGTTTAGGCATAAAACTGTCTCTAAAGCAGCTGCCTTTTTGTTATTTTATATAGTTTAGCACCTGATCATTTACCATATTTGTAACATCAACTTATTACTATACTATCAAAACATTCAACAACCAAAAGTAAAACACATGAAATTCAACTTCACTAAAGCCTCTCTTTCTGTGCTGCTTTGCTCCAGCCTTTTAGCTTCTTGCGTGTCCTCTAAAAAGTACGACGACCTGAAAGCCAGCAAAGAAGCACTGGAGCGCGAACAGGCTGCCAGCCGTCAGAAAGTAGACGAACTAAGCAACACCCTGAAAGAGCGTGAGCAGAAACTGGCTGATATGGAGCGTGCCATGAACGAGCAGCAAAAAACGCTGGACAACCTGAAAAACGAAGTAGCTGCTTCACTGAAAGGTTTTAACCAGGGCGATATGAGCGTAAGCGTTCGCGATGGAAAAGTATATGTGTCGATGTCTGACAAGCTGCTTTTTGCCACAGGCAGCACCAAGGTAAACGCCGGCGGCCAGAAAGCGCTGGACCAACTGGTATCGGTACTGAACAAGAACCAGGAAGTTGGCGTGATGGTGGAAGGCCACACAGATGATGTGGAAGTTCTGCCAGGAACCAAGAAAATTGCCGATAACTGGGACCTGAGCGTGCTGCGTGCCACTGAGATCACCCGTATGATGACTAACAAAGGTTTGTCGCCTGATAGAATCACTCCTGCAGGTCGCGCTTTCTTCCAGCCTGTAGATACAGGTCGCAGCGCTTCGTCTAAAGCAAAGAACCGCCGTACGGAGATCATCCTGACGCCAGACTTGACTGAAGTTTACAAGATCCTGGGTATCCAGTCTTAATTCAATATTCCTTTAAAAGAAAGAGCCGGAGCTTGCTAAAAGCTCCGGCTCTTTCTTTTATAAGCGCTGTAGTGGCACTTATACTTATACTTATACTTATACTTATACTTATACTTATACTTATACTTATACTTATACTTATACTTCCTTTCCCGGTCCCATCTCCTTTGCCTTACGGATTGCTTCGAACAGCTCCAGCGAGCGCTGCGAGCCTATCAGGATGGGCTTGCGGTTGTAGAAGTATAGCTGCACCCCTTCGTTGCCCGACATGTTGTAAGCTTTGCCTTTGGAACTCCAGCGTATACCCCAGCCACCGTAATCACCAATGGGGTTGTACACCAGCCGCTCGAAATCACGCACCAGGTGCAGCGGTATGCGCACTGCTTTCAGCTGGAAAGGAGAAAATCGCACCCGCACCTCTCCAGGCAGCACCTTAGTGATCAGCCTCATCCTGAAAAAGAAAAGCGGAAGCCCCACTCCTACCAGTAATACCACCAAGCCCAGTTGTATATCGGAGAGGGTATGGTTGCCCATATTGCTCCCCAGAAACACCCGGTACACAAAGCCGGCAAGCAACAGCCCCGATACCCCCAGCAAAATGGCCCATAACCAAAACTGCGTGTAGCGTTGCTTTTCCTTAAAAAGTATAGCCTGTGCTGCCATAGTGTAAAGTATAAACCGACATACGAAAAAAGCCGCCTGCTGTAGTTTACAACAAACGGCTTTATACTTTCTTTATTCGGGCACTTTAGCCAATTGCCTGCTCAAGGTCAGCAATCAAGTCTTCTGCATCCTCGATGCCTACGCTCAAACGGATAAGCGAATCGCTCAGGCCTGCCTTCAAACGTTCGGCAGCCGGAATGCTGGCGTGTGTCATGGTAGCCGGGTGCCCGCAAAGCGACTCTACCCCGCCCAGCGACTCTGCCAGTGCAAAGAACTTGAAGCGCTCCAACGTACGCATGGCATCCTCAATTCTGTCTCCTTTCAGCACAAACGAGATCATACCTCCAAAGTCGTTCATCTGCTCGCGTGCCACGTTGTGGTTGTTGTGGTCTTCAAAACCTGGCCAGAACACGCGCTCCACTTTCGGATGGTTTTTCAGGTATTCGGCAACTTTGCGGCCGTTCTGGCAGTGGCGTTCCATACGGATGTGCAGCGTTTTAATGCCACGCAGCACCAGGAAGCAGTCCTGTGGGCCCGGTGTGCCACCGCAGGCATTCTGGATAAATGCCAGGCGCTCGTGCAGTTGGTCGTCGTTCACGATCACAGCACCCATTACCACATCCGAGTGGCCGGCCATATACTTGGTCAGCGAGTGCATCACGATGTCGGCTCCCAGGTCAAGTGGGGTTTGCAGGTAGGGCGTAGCGAAGGTGTTATCGGCTACCAGCAACAGGTTGTGCTTTTTGGCGATAGCCGCGCAGCCTTTTATATCAATGATGTTGAGCAGCGGGTTGGTTGGCGTCTCTACCCAGATCATGCGGGTGTTCTCGTTCACCAGTTCCTCCACCTTGCTCAGGTCGCCCATGTTAGTAAAGTGGAACTTAATACCGTAGTTTTGGAAGATCTTTGTAAAAATGCGGTAGCTGCCGCCGTACAGGTCGTTTGTGGAGATCACCTCATCGCCAGGCTTCAGCATCTTGATGATCGCGTCTACGGCTGCCATACCAGAGGCGAAACAAAGGCCATGCTTGCCGTTCTCCAGTGCTGCCAGCGCGTTCTGCAGGGCTGTACGGGTTGGGTTGTGCGTACGTGAGTACTCGTAGCCCTTATGGTCGCCAGGCGAACGTTGTACGTAAGTAGAGGTCTGGTATATTGGCGTCATGATGGCGCCTGTGGTTGGATCTGGCTCTACGCCAGCATGTATAGCTTTTGTTCCGAACTTCATGCGTTTGTATGTTTTAGGATAAAACGGTATGCCGCAAGTTAATAAATTTACTTTTCAGGATTTATGGCTTCGCTACCGTATGTGTTATTTATAGTTTGTTTTGCCTGGTGCTGCCTCTTTAACGAGCGGTGCCTATAGTATAGTTTATGAAAAAACTGCCGCTCCTGCGGAGCTTTATACGTGAGAATGCCTCTACGTTTGTATCCATGCTGCTACTGGTGGTAGTGCCGGTAGTAGTAAGCTCAACCATTGCCCTTGTATTGTACCAGTACCAGGGCCTGTTGCAGAACCTGCAGTGGTGGGAAATGCTTTTATACTTTGCTGCCGTATCGGTAACCATGGCCTTTGCCCTCACGCCTACCACTTTTGTAGCTTTGGTCAGCGGCTTTTACCTGAGCTGGACGCTGTTCCCGGGCCTGATCGTGTCATATGGCATAGCGGCGCTGGTAGGCTACAGCGTAGCCCGGCTGATCGACCACGGTAAAATGATGTCGTTTC
Organism: Pontibacter ruber; assembly: GCF_023630205.1. Classification (GTDB taxonomy): domain Bacteria; phylum Bacteroidota; class Bacteroidia; order Cytophagales; family Hymenobacteraceae; genus Pontibacter; species Pontibacter ruber. The sequence continues at coordinate 493,238 of NZ_JALPRR010000001.1, forward strand.
TTAACCGGTTTGAAAAGGCCCTCTTCCTGATGCAGGAACTGCGCCAGCAAAGCTGGAGCCTCATCATCCTGACGCGCATTTCGCCGGTACTGCCTTTCGCTTTGATGAACTTTGTGCTGTCGCTGCTGCAGGTAGACCGCAAAAAATTCTTCCTGGCAAGTATCGTTGGCATGCTACCCCGCACACTTTTCTTCTTTTGGATAGGCACTCAGGCCAGCGATGTCATAAATTTATTGCAGAACCCGGACAGCGGCAGCGGCGGTCAGCTGCTCATGATCGCGCTGATAATCATTTCGATAGGCGGTTTATACTTTGTTTTTGACCGCGCACTGAAGAAAGCTTTAAAAGACGCGTCCGTAAAAAGTTGATTTTTTTTGCAGGGAGGGCTTGCTTTGAAAGGAAAAAGGCCTTTACTTTGCACTCACAATAACGGAAACGGTCACGTAGCTCAACTGGATAGAGCATCTGACTACGAATCAGAAGGTTAGGGGTTCGACTCCCTTCGCGACCACCGAAAAAGCCCATTAGAGCGATCTGATGGGCTTTTTAATTTCTGCAGATTCTTGTACCTCTCCTGTCTTATTTCTTAGCCAGCTGCCTGCTGTTCTCCTTTTAGGATTTCCTCTTCTATTCTGGGAGAAATAATGGTCAGAAAAGTTTGTACAAGATTTGGGTTCCTGATCTCTCCAATATTCATCAGCACGATCAGCCCGATGCGGTTATCATCGACATCGGTGAGGGGCGTACCCATATAGCTCTGTATGGATAGCTCCTGCAAGGCTACATCCTCCGGGAAATGATCTGCTACATCGCTTGGGTAAAAGCACACGCCATTGATGAGTACATGCTCACAGGGCGTATTTTTCACGTCATAGTCAAAGTTCCCGAACGGCTCACCGTCATGCACAGCAATCAGAGTTCTTATTTTTTCATTATCAGGCTGCACGAACTTGCCGATTACAACATAATCGATTGCCAGCTTCTCCGAAATGAAAACACTGACATCTCTGAAGAAATCGTCTCCTACATAATCATTTGTAAAAGTAACAGCCTCATCAAGTAGTTCCTGCTCTTCCAGCGACCATGCTGTCGGCATGGTATGAACAAACCTGTACCTCATACCCGAACACGTTCAACTATAAATTGTTAGTTATCATTAAAACATTTAAACAGCTATACGCAAGTAACTGTAAATCAGATATTAGCTATTTAAATGATGTTTTTTTTTATAAGTGTATAGGTAATATAGCTTTAAAGGCACTAAAGTACAACTGCTGGAAGGCTGGTGTTATACATAAAAGGGCGGCAACTTAACGCTGCCGCCCTTTTATGTATACTTCAGGTACACTGCTCACTACCCGTAAGCAGCGCCCTATTTTAAGTTATGTTATACTTTCAGCGGCTAAGCCGCTATTTCTTCTGATAGCCTGTAATTACCCCGGTGCGCCATCAGGATGGCAAGGATATCCTGGTCTACCTGGTACAGATGATGATCTTCTTCCAGCGCTTCCCAGGAGGTAAAGATCCGCCAGGTCTGGCTTGTTCCAAACTGAGCAATCTCGGTAACAGTGGCTATTCTCTGAAAAAAGGAAAACAGCTCCAGGTCCTCCTCCCGGGTCGGTACTTCGATGCACCACGAATCGCTGTTGATTATCTGGATGATTTCAGCTTTCCTGTCATGTCCGGCAGGCATGTAGTAATAACTAACCTGCACTTTCTGCTTTTCCGGGTGAGTGCTTTTCATATCAATAGGGTAACATTTCCTACATTCGGCGTCAGGTACAATAACTGTATTATAAGTAGTTCGGCAGCCAAAGTATGACTGTGCAGCCAAACCAAACTTAATTTACCTGTACCTTCTGTTTTATATAAATGATTCGGGGCAACTCTGCATTGGTAGTTAAGCAAGGGATATGCTCTAATCCACACTTGCTCAGGACACTTTCTGCTGAAATCACTGGTTGTCGAATTGCACTGTATCTTATTGTAAACGGCATATACAGAAGATGTCGTATTATGGTTTTATTCTTTGCAAAAGTTCATAAATCTATCCCATAAATTATGGCAAGAATATCAGTTTAGTGATTTTACAGAACCCCGGAAAGGAAATAAAAGCACATGCTGCTTTGTAAACTTTTAATTGTGGAATATTTGTTACTTTTGTACCATTACTTTATTACATACTTAAAAACAGATAATTATGGGAATGTATCCTGAATATATGGTTGCCCCGATTCGTGAGGACCTGACTTCTGCAGGCTTCGAGCAGCTGATGACACCAGAAGAGGTACAACAGGCTTTGTCTACTGACAACGGTACTGTACTGGTGGCAATCAACTCGGTATGCGGTTGTGCTGCTTCTAAGGCACGCCCTGCTTTGAAAATGGCTGTTGCAGCCAGCGAGAAAAGACCGGATAAACTCATCACCGTGTTTGCAGGCATGGAGCAGGAAGCTGTAGCAAAGGCTCGTGAGTTCATGCTGCCTTATCCTCCGTCTTCACCGTCTATCGCGTTGTTCAAGAACGGCGAACTGGTGCACATGATCGAGCGTTACCACATCGAGGGCAACGACCTGAACCGCATTGTAGACAACTTGCAGGGTGCTTTCGAAGCATACTGCTAAGTTTTCAGAAACCGTTAAAAGTAAAAGGCCGATGATTTCTCATCGGCCTTTTACTTTTATACTTATTTATACTTTATACGTGCATTACCGGGCACTCACCTGCCGCAGGTCAAAACCGATGTCGTGGCGGTAGTAGCGGTCCTGCCAGGTAATAGCTTCTGCGGCTGCATTTGCTTTTGCCAGCGCAGCATCCAAGGTATCGCCCAGGGCTGTAACTGCTATTACGCGGCCGCCGCTGCTTACCAGTTTATCGTCTACCAGCTTGGTGCCTGCATGGAACACCAGCACATCTTCCGGCACATTCTCGAGGCCTGAGATCTCTTTGCCTTTCTCAAAGCCTTCCGGATAACCACCTGATACCAGGAACACCGTAGCTGCCGTTCTGGGGTCTATCTCCAGTTTATAGCTTCCCAGAGTATGGTCGTGCAGGGCACGGAACAGCTCGAACAGGTCAGATTTGATGCGCGGCAGAATGGCTTCGGTTTCCGGGTCGCCCAGGCGTACGTTGTACTCAATTACATAAGGTTCGCCGTTCACGTTCATCAGCCCGATGAACAGGAAGCCGGTGTACGGGATGTTCTCTGCCTGCAGGCCCTGCAACGTAGGCTCGATGATCCTGGCTTTCACTTTCTGCATGAATACCTCATCGGCAAACGGCACCGGCGAAATAGCACCCATACCGCCTGTATTCAGCCCGGTGTCGCCTTCGCCTATGCGCTTGTAGTCTTTTGCTTCCGGCAGCAGCACATACTCTTTGCCATCGGTAAGTATAAACACCGATACTTCGATTCCCTGCATGTATTCTTCGATCACCACTTTGCTGCTGGCATTGCCAAAACGCTTGTTGCGCAGCATGTCTTCCAGGGCAAAAATGGCCTCCTCATAATCTTTGGCAATGATAACGCCCTTGCCTGCAGCCAGTCCATCGGCTTTCAGCACTGCAGGGTACGTATGGTTGCGCAGGTACTCTACTGCGTTACGGAATGTTTCTTCTGTAAATGTCTGGTAACGGGCAGTAGGGATGTTGTACTTCTGCAGAAATCCTTTGCAGAAGTCTTTGCTGCCTTCCAGCTGTGCACCAAGTTTCATTGGCCCTACAACCAGAATATGCTTCAGGTACTCCGTACTCTGGAAGTAATCATGAATCCCTTCAACCAGCGCATTTTCTGATCCTACCACGATCATCATGATATTGAAATCGGAAGCAAACTTGGCTATCTCCTCAAAATCATAGATATCTATACTTGCGGTTGTGTGAAAACAAGTGGTGCCCGCATTGCCGGGGGCCACAAACACTTTATCGCAGTACTCACTCTGGCTTAGTTTCCAGGCAATAGCGTGCTCGCGCGCTCCAGACCCTATTATCAGTACGTTCATAGTCTTCTTAATCTCTAATTGCTGATTGTTTTTTGCTGTACTCAGCTTTACTCAACTACTGTTGCGAAGTTAAAGATTTATAATTGCCAGTGCAGCACAAACCATTGTTTTTACTTTCAAAGAGTATTTAAAACAAAGAGACCGCTGCTCTGATACAACGGTCTCTTTGCACGTATTCCTGCTGTTTTTTTCTGTCAGACAATCAACAATGGATCAATCAACAATTTAATTCGCATACTCCGACAGGAACTTGATGCGCATCAGGCGCAGGTCCTCTTCGGTATAGTCGTCGGTGCCAAGCTCCTTCAGCGCCACCCCGATGTTATCGGTGCTGGCATTCATGAAGTAGTCGTAGATCTCATCCTGGCGTTCGTCGTCCAAAATGCTGTTGATATAATAGTTCAGGTTCAGCTTGGTGCCCGAGTAGCAGATGTGCTCGATCTCCTCGATGAGTTCCTGCATGGTCAGGTCCTTGGATGCTGCGATCTCCTCCAGGTCCACTTTCTTGTCAATCTGCTGGATGATGTAGATCTTGATCTTGGACTTGTTTACAGTGGTTTTCACCACTACGTCAGAGGCTGTTACAATGTCGTTCTCCTCTACGTACTTGCTGATCATGTCCAGGAACGGCTTGCCAAACTTCTGAACCTTGCCCATACCCACTCCGGCGATATGCGCCAGCTCTTCTTTCGTGGTCGGGTACACCGTAGCCATCTCCTTCAGAGAAGGGTCCTGGAACAGCACATAAGGTGGCAGGTTCTTCTCGCGGGCAAGCTTCTTGCGCAGGTTTTTCAGCAGGTCGAACAGTACTTCATCGTGGCCGGCCTGGGCCTGCGTTTCTTCTTTCTCCTCGTCTTCCTTTACTTCCTGCTCGTAGTTGTGGTCTTTGGTCAGCTGTATTTCGTGTGGCTTCTGGATAAAATCAAGTCCTTTCTGCGTCATTTTGAGTACGCCGAAGTTCTCGATATCCTTCTCCAGGTACTCTGATAAAAGGATCTGGCGCAGCACAGAGCTCCAGAACTGCACGTCCTGCTCTTTACCTTGGGCAAACACTTCCAGTTTGTCGTGGTCGTAGCTGGTAACGTACTGGTTGCGCAGCCCTGTGAGCACCGCCGTGAGGTGGTCAATACCAAAACGCTCCCCTGTCTGATGAACCGCTTTCAGGGCAAGCACTACCTCTTCCTGCGCCTCAAAACGCTCTTTCGGATGCAGGCAGTTGTCGCAGAAACCACAGTCTTTCTCGTAGGCTTCGCCAAAGTAGTGCAGCAGCTGTTTGCGGCGGCACACAGCCGAGTCGGCATAGGCGGCCATCTCCTGCAGCAGCAGTTTGGAGTTGTCGCGCTCGGTAACCGGCTTGTCTTTATTGAATTTCTCCAGCTTGATAATGTCGTCGTAGCTATAGAACATGATGCAGTTACCTTCCAGGCCATCGCGACCGGCGCGACCTGTTTCCTGGTAATAGCCTTCTATAGATTTAGGCGTGTCGTAGTGGATCACAAAACGAACGTCCGGCTTGTCAATGCCCATACCGAAAGCGATGGTGGCTACAATTACGTCCACTTCCTCGTTCAGGAAGGCATCCTGGTTGGCCATGCGTATGTTGGCATCCAGACCGGCATGGTATGGCAGGGCCTTCACATCGTTTACACGCAGTAATTCCGCAATCTCTTCTACCTTCTTACGGCTCAGGCAGTACACAATGCCGCTCTTCCCTTTGTTCTTCTTCACATACTGGATGAGCTGCTTTTTGGTATTGTGTTTCGGGCGCACCTCGTAGTATAAGTTGGTGCGGTTAAAAGAGGATTTGAACACAGAAGCTTCGTCCATCTGCAGGTTACGTTGGATGTCGAGCTGCACTTTAGGCGTAGCCGTAGCTGTCAGCGCAATAACAGGCAACTCCCCGATCTGGTCGATGATGCCGCGGATACGACGGTACTCCGGACGGAAGTCGTGGCCCCACTCCGAGATACAGTGCGCCTCATCGATGGCGACAAAGGAAATATTGGAAGCGCGCAGGAATTCCACGGTTTCTTCTTTCGTAAGCGACTCCGGGGCCACATACAACAGCTTAACCTCACCGGCCAGCGTCTCCTTTTTCACCTTGTTTATTTCAGACTTCGACAGCGTGGAGTTCAGGAACTGCGCATTCACACCGAATGCATTCAGCTGATCCACCTGGTTCTTCATCAGGGCAATTAATGGCGATATCACGATCGCTGTACCCGGAAGTGAAAGAGCAGGCAGTTGGTAACACAACGACTTGCCCGCACCGGTCGGCATAATCACAAAGGTGTTCTTTCCGTTGATAATGTTGTTAATTATCAGCTCCTGATTTCCTCTGAATTGATTATACCCGAAAACTTCCTTTAATTTGTTCTTGAGATTTACCTCTTGTTTTACTGACATGTAAGCTTGCGGAAAATTTAATCTTTAACGTATCCTTTTAGGATGCCTTTAACACAAATTTAATTTGAATCTAGTTAATAACATTACACTTACTGCAAAAAAAGTATTGCACTCTGAAGCGGAGGCAATCGCTAAACTGGCTGATTTCATAGACGAAGACTTTGAAAATTGTGTCGAAGCCATTTTGCAGATCAAAGGCCGGGTGGTAGTGACAGGCATTGGCAAAAGTGCCAACATCGCCCAGAAGATCGTTGCTACCCTTAACTCCACCGGTACCCCTGCCTTGTTTATGCATGCCGCCGACGCCATTCACGGTGACCTGGGCATGATCCAGCCCGAGGACTTCGTTATCTGTATCTCCAAAAGCGGTAATACACCCGAAATCAAGGTATTGGTTCCGTTGCTCAAGCGCAAAGGCTCGCAACTGGCTGCCCTTGTTTCCGGCAAAGACTCTTACCTGGCTCAAAATGCCAATTTTATACTTAACGCTTACGTGGAGCGCGAAGCCTGCCCGCATAACCTGGCTCCTACTACCAGCACCACGGCAGCACTGGCTTTGGGCGATGCGCTGGCAGTTAGCCTGCTCGAAGCCCGTGGCTTTAGCAGCGCCGACTTTGCCAACCTTCACCCGGGCGGCTCGCTTGGCAAACGCCTCTACCTGATGGTTGAAGACATCTATGGCCAGAACCAGGCTCCAAGTGTTAGGGAGAACGCCAGCCTGAAAGAAATTATTATAGAAATATCTTCTAAAAGACTGGGTGCCACGGCAGTGGTAAAGGATAACACTGCCGAGCTGGTTGGCATCATAACTGATGGCGACCTGCGCCGTATGCTGAATAAATTTGATAACTTGGAAGGTATACAGGCTGCAGATATCATGACGCCTTCACCACTTACCATTGAACCGGACCATTATGCAGCCGAGGCTTTGGCCATCATGCAAGAAAAAAATATTACACAACTCATTGTCACAAAATCAGGTAAATTTGAGGGCTTCGTGCACCTCCACGATTTACTGAAAGAAGGACTTGTATAAAATGGATAAGAACACCTACGTGGTGATAATGGCAGGCGGCATCGGAAGCCGCTTCTGGCCGTTTAGCCGTACCGATTACCCCAAGCAGTTTCATGATGTGCTGGGTGTAGGCAAAAGTATGCTGCAGATGACAGCAGAACGCTTCAGAGGCATTTGCCCGCCCGAGAACCTGTTCATCGTAACCAACAAGGATTACGAGGGGCTTGTGAAAGAGCAGTTGCCACAGCTAAGCGATAACCAGATCCTGCTGGAGCCGATCGGCCGCAACACCGCTCCCTGCATTGCCTACGCCTCTTACAAGATCGCGCAGATCAACCCGCAGGCGAACCTGATCGTTGCACCTTCCGACCACGTAGTGCTCAAGGAAGACGCTTTTACGAACGTAGTTGACCAGGCGCTTGAGGCCGCTGCCAAAGACGATGTACTGATCACGTTGGGCATTACACCAAGCAGACCTGATACCGGCTATGGCTACATCCAGTTCATCGACGACGAGGCGCAACCTATCAAAAAGGTGAAGACGTTCACAGAGAAGCCTAACTTGGAACTGGCGCAGATGTTCATCAACAGCGGTGACTTTGTATGGAACTCCGGTATCTTTATCTGGAACGTGCAAAGTATACTTAGCGCCTTCCGCCTCTACCTCCCAGAGATCACCGAGATCTTCGAAGAAGGCAGCAGCATCTATAACACACCGGCAGAACAGAACTTTATTACGCGTGCCTACTCCCATTGCCGCAACGTTTCCATCGACTACGGCATCATGGAGAAAGTAGACAACGTATATGTGGTGCTCAGCGACTTTGGCTGGTCTGACCTGGGCACCTGGAACTCGCTGTACACCATTGGCCAGAAAGATGAAAGCGGCAACGTAGTGGATGGCGAGGTAATGCTCTACGATACTAAAAACTGCATCATCAAAACGCCGAAGGAGCGCCTGGTGGTACTACAGGGAATGGAAGGCTTTATCGTGGCAGAATATGACAACGTGCTGATGATCTGCCGGCTCGAGGAAGAACAGAAAGTAAAGGAGTTCATGTACGACGCCAAGTCTAAAAAAGGCGCAGAGTACATTTAACAGAATTATGAATTAAAAATGATGAATTACGAATTCAGAGAAGTATAAACCCGCTGACTTAGTAATTTTTTGGACATAAAAAGCCCCTGCAGCTAATGGTTGCAGGGGCTTTTTTCTTAAAGTATAAATCTGCTATCTTGGCTCGAAGGTGCTTTGGCTGGAGTAGCCGCTGTCGCGCAGGCGCTGGCTCATGGCTTCGTAAAGTATGATGCCGGTTGCCACCGACACGTTTAGCGACCCGATCTGGCCCAGCAGCGGAATACGCAGCTTAGCGTCCGCTTTTTTCAGGTATTCCGGCGAAATGCCGTCTTCCTCACTTCCCATGATAATGGCAGTTGGTCCTACAAAGTCAACGTTGCCATCCGTCAGGTTCTGCTCTGTTTTCTCGGTACAGGCTACAAGCTGTATGCCTGAGTTTTTGAGGTAATCCAGGGTATCTTTCAGATTGTTTTCGCGGCACACAGGCACCAGGTGCAGGGCACCGGCTGAGGTTTTAATCGCATCGGCGTTGATCTGGGCGCCGCCACGGCTTGGTATCACGATGGCATCTACCCCAAGGCATTCAGCATTACGGGCAATAGAGCCAAAGTTGCGCACGTCTGTGATGCGGTCCAGTATAAGCAGCAGCGGGTTTTTACCCTGCTCGAACAGCGAGGTAACAATCTCCTCCAGCGGCGAATAGGTAATAGCCGAAATAAAGGCCACCGCGCCCTGGTGGTTTTTACGCGTCAGGTTATTTAGTTTCTCTACTGGCACGCTCACAACCGGCACATCAAAGCGCTTGGCTGTCGCGATGATTTCGTCGGTAGTTGGGTTACGCGCTCCTTTCTGCAGGAATATCTTCTCCAGCACCTTCCCGGCCAGCATAGCTTCCAGTATAGGGCGCGATCCGAAGATCATCTCAATCTTTTCTTCTCGTGGTGTTCTTGGGCTTCCGTAGCGGTTGCCTACATTTCGGTTACTCCTGCTCTCCATTGTGCGACGGTGCTGTACCAGCTTTCCTCGTAATCGCGGTGCCGTATCAGCTCATAGTGATTTTCAGTAAAGGTATTCTCTTTTTTATTAAAAACGAACTTCACGTAAGGCGATGACTCCGATTCACGGTAAATCCAGGTTTCTGTTGCCCCAACCCGGCTGATGTCGCTGGGTCTTCCGTAAACGATATAGATCATGCCCCGGTCAGTGGTCCAGCCGGCCTTGTGCGAAGTATAAAGCCGGTTAGCGTGCTCTACTCTTCTGTAATAGGTTCTGATCAGGTCACGGGCAGTGCTCTTGTCTCCGGCTACTTTCAGCCAGAAGCCATCGACGGCAGCCTTGGGATTATTTGTTCTGAAAAGCGCCTCCCGCTCGGTAGATGTTGTCAGGTAAATAAGAGGTTGCAGCAGCTCCTGTGCCGTAGACACCAACGGGAAAGCTCCGGGCTGCACCAACAGCCCGCCGGAACCCTTATAATCCGATGCCAGCAAGTATAAGCCCGGCTGCTCCAGCTTTATGGTATCGGCTGGTTCAAATTGCAGCGTATCAATTACCTGAATTCCCTTAGGGGGCGCCTCCTGTTTCACAGACATGGGCGGCAGCGCAGGCGTAAAGGGGCTCTCCAGCAGCTGAAACCGTACCGGCTTCGCCTCCCCATATTGCTGCAGCAGAAGCCTTTCTGAGGTGTTGGCATAGTTCCGGAACAACGGCTTGCCTGAACCGGCCTGCACCATCAGGTATTTCTTCTGCAGCATTTCAGGCTTCAGGGTCAGGCTGTGCAGCGTTGCGACGCGCTCCTGCCCCGCGAGTTTTTGCCAGAGCCGCACGTGCAGTGTGTTGGGTGCAGCGATCAGCTGGCTCGGAACCGCAAAGGAAAAGTATACGCCTCCATCGCCTTCAGCTGTTTTCTGCCCGGTAACCATCAGGGTGTCGGTCACAAGCAAAGCGTCTCTTTCGCGGCTGCCCGACCTGACACTATACTCGAGTTGCTGGGTAGTTTGCTGCAGGTCCATTACCTGGCTGGCGTCCTCGAACCGAAGGAAAAGATGGAGACTATCGTTGTAAGTATAAAAGTCGTGTTGCATTGTCACGACCGGGCTAACGGGCCGGGTAACAGACGGCCTTTGCCCTTGTGGGCTGATGGCTGCAGTTGGCACATCGCCTCCACCACAGGCCGTTAGCATTAGTAACAGTGCCAGCAGGGGCACCAGAGTCGTTGAGTGCTTCATTTGCAACAGGATAACACAACAGCCAGAAAAAACAAAAAGCCAGGCCACTATGGGCGGCCTGGCTTTTTTACTGTTTAACTCTCTATTTTGTTTAACGCCGCATGCGCTGCAGATATTGCATGAGCGATTGTTGTAATTGCTGCGAACGTTCCGGCATTCCTATTTTCTCGGCCTCACCGGCTAACTGCTGCAGCATATACATATTTGTCTGGATCTCAGTATCGAACAAAGAGCCTTTTGCAAAGAAATAATCCAGCGACTCCTGTGCACTTTTAGCCATAGCTTCCAGCAGTTCTTTGGCACGTTGCTCCTCTCCTACTCCGTTCATCAGCGATATGAACTGTGGCGTGTAGTAGTCGTAAGGCACTGTTTTTACAGGCAGCTGCTCAAAGCAGTAATCGATGATCTGCTTCGCACGGGCCTTGTCTCCTGACTCCAGGTAAGCAGCCGCCAGCTTGCCGAATTTATCGCGGGCATTAGCTGAGAAACGGTAATAGTTCTCGTCGTAGAAAATGCTCGGATCATCAAAGCCACGGAAGCTGAATTTCTTCATCAGGTTCTCGTACATCACTTCCTTGTTGATGTAACCAGGCATATCCGGGTTGTTCGACTTAACCGGTACGATGCGGTATGCCAGTCCATCCAACTCAAAGTAATCCGAAAGGCCGATAAAGTCCGCACTGTTCACTGTTGTGGAGAAGTATACCGGGCGCTCCCAGTTGTTGGTAGCAAGCAGATCCAGGATGATCAGGTGCTTTTTCTCCAGCAGCCCTTGCGAAGTGGTCCACTGCATACGGTCTGTTATCTCTCCTTCTTTCTCTTTCGGAATAAAGCCCATACTTCTGACTTTCTCTTTATCCACGTTCAGGAAGAAGTTCTTGGTCGGGAAGCTCATCAGGGTAGTGCCGGAGCCATACTGTACTTGCAGCGCAGGGTGGTTCTGTTTCACCAGGCTGATGAACTGTTTCAGGTCAATGCCCGCTGCAACCTGTGGCCTTTCCACGTAAGGCAGGTAATCGTTGGTGCCCTGGCGGTAGTTCTCGTTCTCCAGCGACAGCGGCCACGGGTCGGATTTGTATGCCTGGCGCTTCATCTGGTCGATGTACCAGTCGGTGTTCAGGTAGCTGAGTACAGCCACGCGCACATCGGTGCGGTAGCCTTCCACCTCCTGTGCATACCACAGCGGGAAGGTATCGTTATCGCCGTTGGTGAATAAGATAGCATTTGGTGCGCAGGAATCCAGCAGGTTTTTAGCCGAGTCTACGGAATGGTAGCGGTTGGAACGGTCGTGGTCGTCCCAGCCTTCGGCAGCAAGTATAACTGGAACCACCAATGCCACTGCCGTAGCCGCGGCAGCACGGGCGGTAGCATTGCGCATCACTTTGCTCAGCAGATCGGCCAGGCCCAATACCCCAAGACCTATCCAGATAGAGAAGGCATAAAAGGAACCGGCAAATGTATAATCGCGCTCCCGCGGCTCAATCGGAGGCTGGTTCAGGTACAGGGCAATGGCCACACCGGTAAAGAAGAACAGCAAACCAACGATAAAGGCATCGCGGTCGTTTTTACGCACCTGGTAAATCAAACCAAGTATACCCAGCAGCAACGGCAGCGCATAAAACGCATTACGTGCCTTGCTGTTTGCTACACGGTCGGGCAGGTTTTCGTTGTTCTTGCCAAACCACAGCACACCCGACTGCTGCACATCGCCTTCGCGGCCTACAAAGTTCCACAGGAAATAACGCCAGTACATGTGGCCCAGCTGGTAACGGAACAAAAAGCTCATGTTCTGACCAAACGTTGGCATCTGCCCTTCGCGCAGATCTACCCATTTTTTATACTCCTGCAGGTGCTGCGGATTGTCGCTGTAGATGCGCGGCAACAGGGTTTTATCTTTGCTATCATAAACAGGCTCCACTTTACGGCCTGTGCTCACATACTTCTCTTTGCCCTTCACAAAACGTTCTGCTCCTTCCTTCTGGTCTACAGGTTGCGCGTTGTACTGAGGCCCGTATAACAACGGACGGTCGCCATACTGCTCACGCTTCAGGTAAGATACAAAGCTCAGGATGTCCTGCGGATCGTTCTCGTCGATGGTCGGGTTGTAGCCCGAGCGGATCGGAATGATCATGTAAGAAGAATAGCCGATCAGAATAAACACAAAGCAAAGTATGGCTGTGTTAAGGATACGGTTGTCATGTTTGATAGAATAACGGATACCATAAAAGATAGCTCCTACCAGCAGCGCTACAAACACAATGATACCGGAGCCGAACGGCAAACCAAAGGTATTTACAAAGAACACCTCCACGTTGCCGGCCAGCGATGGCAGCCCTGGTATGATGCCCCACAGAATGGCTACCACAATAACGGCGCTGATCAGAAACGCAATTACACCGCCTTTAAAAGAAGGTTTGTATAAACGGAAGTAGTAAATAAAGGCAATCGCCGGTATGGCTACCAGGTTCAGCAAGTGAGCTCCGATTGACAAACCAATCAGGTAAGCGATCAGGATGAGCCATTTATCTGAAAGTGCCTCGCCCACTTTAGACTCCCAGCGCAGCATGGCCCAGAATACGATGGCTGTAAAGAAAGAAGACATGGCGTATACTTCGGCCTCCACGGCCGAGAACCAGGCAGAATCGGTGAAAGTATATGCCAGGGCACCTACGGCGCCAGCCCCCATAATCAGCACGGTGTTGCCGTTGGTTGGTGCCACCCCTTCTTTTACCAGAAGCCTGCGCGAAAGTATGGTAATGGACCAGAACAGGAATAGCACCGTAAAGGAGCTACACAACGCAGATAGCAGGTTTACCCACCAGGCCACCTGTGTTACATCGCCTGCAAACATGGAAAAGATGCGCCCAAGGAGCAGGTAGAAGGGAGCTCCGGGAGGATGTGGTACCAGCAGTTTATAAGAACAGGCAATGAATTCACCCGCATCCCAGTAACTGGCTGTTGGTTCCAGCGTCATCACATAAACGGCCGTCGCGATCAAAAACACGACCCAGCCCACAATGTTGTTTATCTTTCGATAATCCGTCATAGCTTTTAATATTCAGCTTCGAAAATACTAAATATCTTTTGTGCTTCTGCACTTTTGCTTAACAATACAAAAAAAAGCCGGCTTTTTCGGCCGGCTTTCTGTAGATCCTTCGCTTTGAAGCAGCTTATTTCTGAAGTATAAGGCGCTTTGTCTCAACTGTTTTATCGTTTACAAGCAAGCTGTAGAAGTATACGCCGGCCGGGTAGCCACGCATATCCAGTTCCAGCGAGTTCGTTTCGGCAGCATGCAGCTCGCGCATTTCTACTACTTTGCCAATGGTGTTGGAAATCCTGATCTTGTAATTATCGCCGCTGGTCTGGCTCAGCGTCAGCTTGGTTATGCCGCGCGACGGATTCGGATAAGCGCTGATCGACGGCACAGGCTTGATGTCTCGGCCCGGTGCAATGCTGGCTAGCGTAACCGCATACATACTCTTGCTGATCTCAGCAGATTCTACTGCATGGAAAGCCTCTCCTACCGCAGAAGCATACAACGGGGAGCAAGTATGGTTCTTTTTATGCAATACGAAAGCAGGTGCAGCGTTCTGTGCAGAAACAACAGGTCCTGCTTTTTTCTCAGGCATCAGTTTCCATAGGGTAGAACCTCCTTTATATGCAGGTGCCACGCCCGCCTCCGGCCTGCTACTGGCAGTGCTATGTGCTTTCACAGCATAGCTGCTCAGATTCGAGCCTATCAGGGTGACAATTAAAAACAATCGGGTAAAAGTATTCATATATAGTGCCTCGTGCTTAAAATGTTAACTATATCATGACAATATCATTCAAAGATATAGCAAAAGATGATAAAGTAAATATTAAAACTAAAATATTTAGTGAGTAAAAGCTCTTGATGTGTTACACAGAAATTACTCACGTCCTGTTTTGTTCTGCCAACTCTTGAAGTTTAGCAAGAACCATGCCTTTACTTTAAGTAGCATACCCTTTCTACAAAACACTTCCTTATGGCCTCTGCTTCATACCTACACGCAACACCTTAAATGCACCATATTTTATACTTTTCAAATTATCATTACAATTTATATTGAAAAATAACAATAACCTTTTATAAAAATTGTTCAAATCTATTGAACACACCCCTTCTAACATCCCACCCCCTCCTATTCTGCCAACCAAGGCTTTCAGGCCATTATTCGGTAAACATAGTCCATTTTATATATTGAATTTTATAAAGAATCTGATTGTATTATAGAAACAAGATATAAATATTGTGCAACTCTCAAAAAAGTACTCCGTTAGTAAAGCCTATAAACAAAATAGGATTACTTTAAATGATAAAACTTTACATGAAACGCTATATATTTTTGCTGGTATTTATTTTCTCTTCGCTTACACAAGTGACTGCCCAGGACGGCGGCACACCAGCAGGTTGCACAGAGGAGGTGGGTTGTTTTACGTTTCAATACCTTGGAGCTACAGAAAATGCAGATGACCCAAATATTCACATCCTGACCTATACTTTGCAGGTAAACTGCTCAGAACGTTTAGAATACGTTGCTTTTGAATTACCTGAAGGCAAGAAAGCAGCGACTCCGGCCGATGTCTATGCCCGTGACCCTAAGTATAATGTATACAATGGCACCACAAGCGGTAAAAAAATTGAAACAGAGTTCAATGCCATCCAGTTTACAGCCAAAAACAAGTATGATCTGAACAACGGAGCCATCGACACCTTCCGCTACTACCTGGAAACAGCCGACCTGATGGCCATGCAGGATGTAAGAATCCAAGCAAAATCAGGCGGTACCGTAAGCAACACATCCTTCAACTTTGAAGCCTGCGGTATCAGATCCACAACACCTGAGCCCTTCTGTACGCTGGGCGACGAAAACATGACCTTTGGCTTTATCAATGCGACAGACAACGAAGATGGCACCACTACGGTACGCTTCAGCCTGCAGAACAACACCGCCACTGACCTGGAAGCACTTACCATTGAAGTAGCAGACGCTCCGCAGCCACTAGCAATTGAAGGAAATGGCGCTGCCTACCGTGCCAAGTATAACTACCAGGTAGAAATTGATGCAGCAGCAGGCATTATCTCTTACAACGCACAGAACACCAGAGGATTTGCCAACGGCCAGCGCGATATGTTCGTGTTAATCATGCCAACCGAGGCGTATAACACCAATCCATACTTTACCTTAAGTGCAACAGCCGGCGACGTTACCTCTGTAACCGGTTTCAACACGGTAACTTGCGAAGACACGCCGCTTACCCCGCTGCCAGTAGAACTGGTATCGTTCCAGGGCAAGGTAACGCAAAGCAGCATCGAACTGAACTGGACTACCGCATCCGAGAAAGATAACGACAGGTTTGAGGTGGAGCACAGCCAGGACGGGCATACGTTTGCCAAAATTGGTACAGTGAAAGGCGCCGGAAACTCTAATGTGCTACTGCACTACAATTTCTCCGACAAAAAGGCAGCGCAGGGCACGAACTACTACCGCATCCGCCAGGTAGATTTCGACGGCAAGTATGAACTAAGCAACGTGATCGCTATCGAGAACAGAGCCAGCTTGGCAACTACGGGCATGGTTGTATATCCGAACCCGGCCACAGGCAGCAACATTACCATCTCGTTAGGCAATGCAGCTTCGGGTAATACCCTTATCCGCATCACAAACATGAACGGCCGGGTGGTCTTTACCCAGGAAGTTGCTGCCGGCGAGCAGCAGGTAGATATCTCCCTGCCATCGCTGCAGATACCACAGGGCATGTACATGGTAAGCCTCCAGGATGGCAGCAGCCTGCAAACACAGAAGCTGATAATTCGCTAAAGAAACCAGTCCGACACATAGTTAAAAGCGGGAGCAAAAAACTCCCGCTTTTTTATTCTTTACACAAAACTATCTGGCTCAATACCAGTTAAATATAACTATAGGCACCTGCTAAACATCAACAGCCATGAGATCATTATTTCTGCTGCTCCTGTGCCTCTGCTGCCAATGCTTCAGCAGTCTGGCACAAAACAACATCCTCAAAGGCACGGGCTCAGTTTCTTTTGCAGCTAACGGCCCTTTAAACCTTATCAAAGCTACTTCTCCGAGTGCTGGTGGCTTTATTGATACCAGAACGGGTAAGATCCGCTTCGAAGCTGCTTCTGCTTCTTTTCAGTTTGCTATCTCGTTGATGCAGGAGCGCTTCAACGACAAGTACATGCAGAGCAGCCGGCATCCGCGCGCCACTTTTGTGGGGGAACTGGTGGGAGTTACACTTCCCTTGCAGGAAATAACACAGGAGGTAATGGCAAAAGGCATCCTGACCATACACGGAATCCCTCAGAAACGCACGATAAAAGGCACACTTACCAGGCACGGGGATGCCCTGCAACTGGTAGCCGACTTTGCAGTAAACCTGCAGGATCATGCCATCGAAGCCCCCAAACTTACTTCCGGCGTGGCAGCAGAGAATATTAACGTACTGGTAGATATGCTATTGCAGCCAGCCTCAAAGCCTGTAGCACAGCGCCAGGTTACCCTGCACGCCAGGCGCTCTCCTAAATAACGTAGGCAATTTCTTTAAAGGCGAAGTAGCGCAGCTCCCGGTCAATTTCCACAGCCAGTCGCCCGTCTTCATCTATTCCGGCAATACAGCCTTCCACCTGCTTGCCCTCCACCTCAAACGTATGCGGTTCCTGGTACCGATACAGGCGCTGCAGGTATTCATACTTGAGCTTTGCCAGTTTCCCGTTTCTAAGTTCCAGGTACCGTTTTTCGAGCAGCTCCAGCAGGCGCGCCACCAACACCGGTAACTCGTACTGAACGCCGGTTATACTTGCCAGCGAAGTAGCCGTAAGTACACTGAAATGCAGTTGGTTAATATTTAAACCAATTCCAACGATCGCGTGTTGTAAGTGGTAGCTGTTAATTGTGTTTTCAATCAGGATTCCGCCAAGCTTCTTGTCTTCAAAGTACAGATCGTTGGGCCATTTAACCTGCGCCTGCTCTGCCCCGTATTCGCGCAGAAGGTCCAGCACGGCCAGCGATATGGCCATGTTCAGGTAAAACTGTTGCCTGGTAGCCAGAAACGTTGGTGACAGAATAACAGACATTGTAATGTTTCGGTGAGGCGCAGCTTCCCATACATTACCCCGCTGGCCACGACCTTTCGTTTGCTCGTCTGTAAGTACCACGCAACCTTCTGTGGCTTTGTTTTTGTTAAGAAGCTGTTGGGCCTCGGAGTTAGTTGATTCACAAACCGGCAGAAAATACAGCTGCTGGCCCATAAACAGCGTATTAGGCAACATATATTAAGCAGAATTTAATACTTTTGTATATCAAATTTAAGTAACACAGATGAAAGAAACCAAGGTTGAGGCTAATTCGGACATATTGGCAGAAATTGTAGTAAAAGGAATGCAGGAAAAGAAAGCTACCGATATTGTCGTTATTAATCTTAAATCGCTAAAAAACGCCGTATCCGATTACTTCGTTATAGCATCAGCCAATTCCGATACACAACTTGACGCCATTGCCAGTTCCGTTGAGGAGGAAGTTTTTAAAGCTATTCGCCAGAACCCATGGCAAAGCGAAGGCCGCACCAACAAAGAGTGGGTGCTGCTGGATTACGTAGACGTAGTGGCACATATTTTCCTGAAAGACAAGCGTGATTTTTATGCACTGGAGGAGCTTTGGGGCGATGCCAGCATCAAACACGTTGAGTCTGTCTAACTCAGATAGTAGCCGGTCTGAACAAATCGGGCCGGCTGGTGTTTTTACCAAATTGTAACTAAACATTCATGGCAGAAAATAATAAAGGCAACAAAAAGAAAAAGCCGATGATCCCGTCTACGCCTCCACGGCCAACGATGCAGTTGTGGATGCTGGCCGTACTGATACTGCTGATCTTCGGCCTAACATACTTAAACAAGAGCAGTGCCTCTGTTGAAACCACACAACAGGACTTCGAAGAGATGCTGCTAAGCAACGATGTCAGCAAGCTGACCATCGTGAACGGCAACCTGGTGGAGGTTTACCTGAAAGAAGAAGCCTTACAGAACGACAAGTATAAAGCCGAGCTGGAGAGCCGCGGTTCTTTTACCGTTGGTCAGGGTCCGCAATATCACTTCAAGATCATTTCAGCAGAATCTTTCAAAGAAGACTTAGAGAAGCTGCAGGAGAACATACCAAAAGACCAGCGCGTGGGCTATACTTTAGATACACGTACCGGTTTTGCTGACTTCTTCCTGCAGTGGGGCTTCCTGATCCTGTTGCTGTTCGGTTTCTGGTTCCTGATGCGCCGTGTAACAGCGGGCGGAGCCGGTGGCCAGATCTTCAACATCGGCAAATCGAAAGCAGCGCTCTTCGACGCTGAGAACAAAGTAAAGATCACGTTTAAGGACGTGGCCGGCCTGGAAGAGGCCAAAGAAGAAGTACAGGAGATCGTAGAGTTCCTGAAAAACCCTTCTAAATTCACGATCCTGGGTGGTAAGATACCGAAAGGCGCCCTGCTGGTAGGCCCTCCGGGTACCGGTAAAACCTTGCTGGCAAAAGCCGTGGCAGGTGAAGCTGACGTGCCGTTCTTCTCGCTTTCCGGTTCTGACTTCGTGGAGATGTTTGTGGGTGTGGGTGCTGCCCGTGTGCGTGACCTGTTCAAGCAGGCAAAAGCAAAGGCCCCTTGTATCATCTTCATCGACGAGATCGACGCCATTGGCCGTCACCGTAGCCGTGGCCAGATCCAGGGCGGTAACGACGAGCGCGAAAACACGCTGAACTCCCTGCTTGTGGAGATGGACGGTTTTGCTACCGACTCAGGCGTAATCATACTTGCCGCTACCAACCGACCAGATACACTGGACTCTGCCTTGCTGCGTCCGGGCCGTTTCGACCGCCAGATCAGCATCGACAAGCCAGACATTAACGGACGTACCGAGATCTTTAACGTGCACCTGAAGCCACTTACCCTGGCTCCGGATGTTGACGCAAAGAAACTGGCAGCGCAAACGCCTGGTTTTGCAGGTGCCGAGATCGCCAACGTTTGTAACGAAGCAGCCCTGATTGCTGCCCGCCGTAACAAAAAAGCGGTAGATCAGCAGGATTTCAACGATGCCGTTGACCGTGTAATCGGTGGTCTGGAGAAGAAAAACAAGATCATCTCTCCGGAAGAGAAAAAGATTGTGGCGTACCACGAGGCCGGCCACGCCATTGCAGGCTGGTTCCTGGAGCACGCCGATCCGTTGGTAAAAGTAAGCATTGTTCCACGTGGTGTGGCCGCGCTGGGTTATGCGCAGTACCTGCCGAAGGAGCAGTTCCTGTACACGACCGAGCAGCTGATCGACGAGATGTGCATGGCCCTGGGCGGACGTGCGGCTGAGGAGATCGTATTTGGCAAGATATCAACCGGCGCCCTGAGCGACCTGGAGCGTATCACCAAAATGGCTTACAGCATCGTTACCATGTATGGCATGAACTCTAAAATCGGAAATGTTTCGTTCTACGATTCGAAGCAGTCTGATATGACGTTCAACAAACCATACTCTGAAGCGACAGCCGAAACCATCGACAACGAAGTGCGCAACATCATCGAGGCTGCTTACCAGCGTACCAAAGACCTGCTTATGGCCAAGCGCCACGAACTGGAAATTGTATCGCAGGAGCTGTTGCAAAAAGAGATCCTGTTCCAGAACGATCTGGAGCGTCTGGTGGGCAAGCGTCCGTTTGACACGCTGACAACATACCAGGCACATACAGCCGGTACGGACCGCAGCGAGACCAAGAGCGACCTGGAGCAAAAGCATCCATTGGAACATGGTTTACCTACTCATAAAGAGCAGGAAAACGGAACGCCGTTAACCGAAGAGGAAGCGGCAGCCCGTCAGGACAATTCTGTAAACTCAAGAACAGCTTAGAGATAGCATGTACGAAGCTAAATCCAAGGAAATAGTATTAAGAAGAGTAAGAGAGGCGCTGGCTAAGTCAGCGCCTTTTCTGCCTCCTACCCCCGACTTCACCTCGCCGCTCCATGCGGCACCTAACGAGGACATGTCCGTAGAGTTTGCCCAGAAGTTTATCGCCAATGCCGGGGTATTCTTCTATTGCGAATCAGAGGAGGACTTTTTCGATCAGTTGTATGCCTACAAGCAGGAGCAGAACCTGCACAACATGTTTGTGTGGGAATCTAACGTGCAGCGCATTTTATACCATGCAGGCATCGAATTTATAGAAAGTGAAGAGACCTTTATACGCGACGCAGACGCCAGCCTGACCACCTGCGAAGCCCTGATCACGCGCACCGGCAGCATTATGGTAAGCTCTGCCAACGCTGGCGGCAGAAGGCTTAGCATTTATCCTGCCACGCACATGGTCGTAGCAAAAGCAAGCCAGCTGGTGCCCGATATAAAGGACGGCCTGCAGAAGGTTCGCAACAAGTATAAAGAGAATTTCCCGTCTATGGTTTCGCTTGTAAGTGGCCCGAGCCGCACCGCCGACATTGAAAAAACGTTGGTAATGGGTGCTCACGGCCCGAAGCAACTCGTACTATTTCTGATTGATGACCTTCCGCATTAACAAGTTAGAGCCGGGTAAGAAAATATACTTTGCCTCTGATTTCCATTTGGGTGTGCCGGACGAAGCGAGCAGCAAAGCGCGCGAAAAAAAGATCGTGCGCTGGCTGGATAGCGTAAAGCACGACGCAGCCGCTATACTTCTGCTGGGCGATATCTTTGACTTCTGGTTCGAATACCGGCATGCCATTCCGAAAGGCTACATCCGGTTGCAGGGCAAGCTTGCTGAAATAACCGATGCCGGTATTCCGGTACTGTTTTTCACGGGCAACCACGACATGTGGATGTTCGATTACTTCCCCAAGGAGCTCAACATTCCCATCCTGCGCGAACCGATCTCAACCAACTTGGGTGAGAAGGCCTTCTACATCGGCCATGGCGACGGCCTTGGTCCTGGTGATCATACCTACAAGGTGCTCAAGCGCGTGTTCAACAACAAAGCCTGCCAGTGGCTTTTTGCGCGCATCCACCCAAACACGGGCATTGGCATTGCCAACCTGTGGTCGCGGAGGAGCCGCATCAGCAACATCAAAAAAGATGAGCAGTTTTTAGGGGATGATGAGTGGCTGGTGCAATACTGCAAAGAGGTGGAAGCACAGCAGCACCACGATTACTACGTGTTCGGCCATCGCCACCTGCCGCTGGATCTGCCCATTGGCGACGGCAGCCGGTATGTAAACCTGGGAGAATGGGTCAATTTTTGCTCGTATGCCGTGTACGATGGTCAAACCTTAGAACTGAAGCACTTTGAAGCCTAGTTTATACGTTAGCTTGCTTTTACTGCCGCTGGTTTTACTGGCTGCTCCTGTTTTTGCGCAGCAACAGCAACTAACGTATAGACGCTCTTTTGCCACAAGCAGTCCCTCCACCATCTCCATCGACCGGAATGGCTCGGTATACTTCCTGGATACACGACGTAACCTGACCAAACTCGACTCGCTGGGGCAGCCGGTAAGCAATTTCTCTCCTCCAAGCAGAGGCAGGATATCGGCTGTTGAGGTGTGGAACCCGATGAAGCTGTTTCTCTTTTACGAAGACCGGCAGGAGCTTTTGCTGCTCGACAGGTTTTTGCGACCGATAGGCAGCACCCGCCTTGCAGACTATAACTACACCGGCAACATACGCGCAGCCACACTGGCATCAGACGACAGCTTCTGGCTTTTTAACGAGACGGACTTTTCACTCAGCAAGATCGATATCCGGTACCAGAAACCAATTGTGGAAACGCCCCTGGACCTGGTGCTGGATAAAGCAAGGTTTGATGTAAGGTTTATGCGCGAGTACCAGAACATGCTTTACCTGCTGGATGCCAATGGTGGCGTGTACGTGTTTGACAACCTGGGCAACTATAAAAAGAAGCTCCCTTTTACCGGCCTAAGCTACATCGGCTTCAGAGGCAATGAGCTATACTTTGTAAAAGAAGGCAAGCTGCACTTTTTTGATCTCTACAAGCTGCAGGAGCGCACGCTGGACCTGCCCCGGAACAAGGCCTATGTAAGTGCGCTGGTAGGCGACAACAACATTTTCCTCTTCACGAAAAACGAAGTAGATCTTTATACTTTGGAGTAGTTATTTTCCGCCGGCAAACACCTTCAGCCCTACCACGCCGGCAACAATCATCAAGATGCAGATGATGCGAATCAGGTCGCGGGGCTCGTTGAGGAAAACGATGCCCAGTATAGCCGTACCGGCAGCACCAATGCCTGTCCAGATGCCATAGGCTGTGCCCAGGGGCAGTGTTTTCATGGCTTGCGACAGCAGCACAAAACTTAAGATCATCACCACCACCGTTACGATGCTGATACCTATCTTCGTAAATCCTTCGCTATACTTCAGGCCGAAAGCCCAGCCAATCTCACAGATGCCCGCTAAAATAAGGTAAACCCAGGCTGTATTCATTTTGTGCCGCTATACTTTGTTCTTGGGTAAAGGTAAGAAAAGAAAACGATTCAACCCGGCCAGCTCAGAGCGTCAGCAACATCTCTTCCTGCACCAGCACGCACTTAAAATGGCGCCGCTCCAGAAAGCTGATGATCGAAGCGCCGGCTTCATCCACGTTTATCAGCATCACGGCAGGCGCTTTAATCAGTTGCAAGGCTTCCTGCAGCAGCAGGGTTCCGATACCTTTAGCACGATGTGTCGGGTCCACGGCAAGTTGGGCCACGGCTCCGTTGCTAGGGTAAAAAATAATATAACCAACAAGTTCATCCTCCAACCGGGCCTCCAGCACCACTTTTTCAGCCGGACATCTGCGCAGCGCCGTTACTGTGTTTTGCCAGGAAGGCTGTATATCCCAAAAAGAAGTATAAGTTGCCCAATCCGGCTTTAACGCCTTCTCGACGGTTACGTCGGCAGCAGTGTTTCGCAGCAGTACGTCAGCCTTCGGTGTCCGGAAGCAATCAAGCACACGCGTAGTTCGGAAACCTGTGGTGGTGTATACCTTTTTGGCAGGCTCGTTTTGCTGCAGCACTTCCAGCAGGCATTGCTCCATGCCGCTTTCACGCAGTTTCGGAAGCATAAATTCATACAACCGCTGCGACAGGTTTTGCCCCCGGTGCTCCGGCACAACGCCTGTGCCTCCATTATAGGCAGTAGGCCTGCGCAGCCACTCTCCCAGCCCTGTCAGAATAAAGCCGGCCATTTCGTCTCCGTGAAAAGCTGCCGCGCAGAAAGTAGGCTCCACTCCCTCCCGTTTTATTTTAGCTTCAAACTGCTCCCACGTTAACTGTATCGGCACATAGTAATCGGCAAAAGCTTTCAGGAAAGTCTGATGCAGCTCGGGAAGCTCTTTTTCGGAGAGGAAAGCAAAGCGGTAATTTTCCATAGTTTCAGTTGAGGAGGTTTTATACTTTTCAAAGCCGGCGCACTCCCCCGGCAAATCGGCAAAGGAAGGCTGCTTCTCTAACGCATACGCTTATACTTTGCTAACCTGTTGCATAGTATGCCGTTAAACATACTTCACTACTGCCTGTTAGAGTGGCAGTACATAAACCAACAAAATATAAACTATGAGAGCAGTTGTATTCCACAATCCGAAAGATGTCCGGGTCGAGACAATAGACGATCCGCGCATAGAAGAAGCCCGCGATGCCATACTTCGCGTTACCTCCACAGCCATCTGTGGCTCTGACCTGCACATTTATAACGGGATGTTCCCGCAGCCCCGAAACATGGTACTAGGCCATGAGTTTATGGGGATCGTGGAAGAGGTTGGCCCGGGTGTGAAGAACCTGAAGAAAGGCGACCGTGTGGTGGTACCGTTCCCGATCTCGTGTGGCACCTGCCGATTCTGTAACATGCAACTGCCTACGCACTGCGAGAACTCCAACCCGGAAAACTATGGCCCGGAAGGCGAACTGCTGAAAGGCAAAGGCGCTGCTTTGTTCGGCTACACTGACCTGTACGGCGGCTATAACGGAGGACAGGCAGAGTACGTGCGCGTTCCTTACGCCGATTACGGACCACGCAAAGTGCCGGATAACTTCACCGATGAACAGGTACTCTTCCTGACAGACATCTTCCCAACCGGTTGGGCAGCAGTAGACTGGGCGAACCTGCAGGGAGGCGAAACAGTAGCGGTTTGGGGCTGCGGACCTGTAGGTATTATGGCCATGAAGTCAGCTTGGTTGCAGGGCGCCAAGCGCGTGATTGGCATAGACATACAGGATTACCGCCTGCGAATGGCAGAAAAAAGCGCCAATGTAGAGACCATCAATGCCAGAAACGTAGATGCCGTAGAGGTAATCCGCGACATGACCGGCGGCTACGGTGCAGATGTATGCATTGACGCGGTAGGCATGGAGGCAGACCGCACCGCTATGGAAAAAGCGATGAATGTGGTGCAAATGGAAAAAGGCTCGATGAAAGTTCTGGAACGATGCTTTGATTCGGTTCGCCGCGCCGGTACGGTATCGGTGGTGGGCGTATACGGTTCGCCTTACAACAACTTCCCGCTGCACCAGTGGTTCGATAAAGGCATTAAACTGATGGGTGGCCAGGCCTGGGTGCACCGCTACATCGATAACCTCATTTCGCTCGTGCAGGACGGCAAGGTGGTGCTCGACGACATCATCACGCATAATGTGCCGCTTAGCGAAGCCTCCAGGATGTATGACATCTTTAACAAGAAAGAAGACAACTGCGTGAAGGTAGTTCTCAAACCATAAGTATAATTATACTTCCAAGCAAAAGAGGAGGCACAAGTAAGTGCCTCCTCTTTTGCTTTTAGGGTAAAACCCCAAAGTAGGGTTATATTTGCAACTATACTTCTGCTTGCATGACTATGGTGGACGTTTCCGTCATTATTTTAAACTACAATACCTTTGATCTCACCTGCGAGTGCATTGCATCCATTTATGAGTTTACAGAAGGAGTAAGTTTTGAAATACTTGTAGTAGACAACGCTTCCACCGAATGCTCCCCGGAATTGTTCAAACGTGCTTTCCCGGAAATTATACTTATCGCCAGCAAGACCAATCTGGGATTCGCCGGAGGTAATAACTTAGGTATACAACACGCTACCGACCGTACCATACTGCTCCTGAACAGCGACACCAGGCTGCTCAACAACGCTATCTTTCTGGCTTACTCCCGGTTGCTGCAATCCGATAAGGTAGCTGCCGTTACCGGCAAACTGGTATACCCGACCGGAGAAGTGCAGCTTGTGGCGCAACAGTTTCCGTCCGTTAAACTCCTGATGCTGGAAATACTGCGCCTGTACCATCTCATACCGAGGGAGAAGCGCGGCAAAGTATTCGCGTCCAACTACTTCGATTACAAAACGGAGCTGGAACCGGACTGGATCTGGGCTACTTTCTTTTTTATCCGGCGCGAAGTCATTGAAAGGCTTCCCCAGCAAAAACTTCCCGAAGATTTCTTTATGTATGAAGAGGACAAGTTATGGTGCTACCGGATAAGGCAATTGGGGTATCGCGTTCTATACTCTCCCGAACCGCTTATTTTGCACCATATGTCCGGGAGCAACAAAGCATTTGCTGATATCCTTACCAATAACAGGCACATACTTATCAACGAGCTCAAGTTCATCAGCATGACTAAAAGCAGGCTATATGCGAGAACATACTTTATTTTGAAAGCGATTCATTACCTTACCTCAAGCTATCGTTTGGCACGCCCATTGGCAAAATTATAATTTCGGATAGGTACAAGTTCCTCCCATGCTTAATAACAACAACCTTCCTGCAAAAAAGCTGAAAATTGCTTACTGTCTGAGCTTTTTCCCGGCTCTTTCGGAGACATGGCTGTTCAACCAGCTTGCCGACCTGATGGACGATGGCCATGAGGTGACCATATTCTCTATTGGCCAGCCGGAAGACTATACCCGACATCATATCATCGAAAAGTATGACATGCTGTTCAAAACAGTGTACCGGCCGCACATTCCCCGAAGCAAAGTACTCCGGGTGCTGAAAGCGGCTTACCTGGTTGGCAAAAATATTGAAAATGCCATTCCCCTGCTAAAGACCCTGAATGTCTTTAAGTATGGTATGTACGCGCTCAACCTGCAGTTTTTCTACGACGCAGTTCCGTTTCTTAAAAAGAAGGATTTCGATATTGTGCACTGCCACTTCGGGCCAAATGGCATCAAGGCCGTTAACTTCCGGGAGGTTGGCTTGCTGCGCGGCAAGCTGATTACCTCCTTTCATGGGTATGATGTAAACAAGCAGGATTACCTGGACTGGCCCAGCCACTACGGCAGAAAAGGGCTTTACAAAGATTTAATCAACGTATGCGACCTGTTTACTGTCAACTCCAATTACATTGGCCGGAAGGCAGAGCTTCTGTCTATCCCTCCTGAAAAAATAGCCCTGCTGCCAGAGGGCTTGCATACCGACAATTTTGTAAAGGATGAGCAGATACGGCAAAGTTGCAGCCGCCGCATTGTGCTGACCGTAGCCCGGCTTACTGAGTTCAAAGGTATAAAGTATAGCATACAGGCTGTCGCGAATCTGATCGGTGAATACCCTGACCTGGAGTACCACATATTGGGAGATGGAGAGCAGCACGAAGAAATGAAAGAACTGGTTGCCGCACTTAACTTACAGGACCAGGTGTACCTGCACGGTGCCTCCACACAGGAGAAAGTGCGCGAATACTTTAACCTGGCGCAGGTGTTCGTACTGAGTGGTGTAGTAGCAGCCGATGGAGAGGTAGAAGCGCAGGGGCTGGTAATTCAGGAGGCACAAAGTATGGAATTGCCTGTTATCACTTCCGATGCAGGCGGCGCCCCGGAAGGATTGATCGACGGCGAAACCGGGTTTGTTTTACCTGCCGGCGATGTTGCTGCTCTCACAGAGAAGCTGCGACTGCTGCTCAATGATCCGGAATTACGCGAGACAATGGGCAAAGCTGGCAGGGCCTATGTACAACAGCACTTCGACCAGCGCATACTGCACCAGCGGTTGCTGGAGCTATACTTTCACGTGCTGCGTTAAGGCACTTTTATACTTCAGCAGCGTCGCGAGCAAGGCAACCAAAACCACTGCTGTTATAGTTACCTTTACCATCAAATTCACATCGGCTAAAGTATAAACTACTGCCAGCGTAGCTACCGTCGCAGCCAGCCACAGCAACGGATAATAACTAACGATGGCAAACTGCCTGTACTCCTTCATAAAAAAGCCCGAGTAGCCCATGTACATCAGCGAGGCAAAGGTCGTTACTGCAGCTGCTTCAACGCCATAGACAGGCACGAACACTAAGTTTAACAGCACGTTGGCAAGGCCAGCAATAAATGATACTTTCCAGAGCGCCCGCGTTTTTTCCTTGTGCACTAGCAGCGAAGTAGCCGCCACATGCATCGGACGGAAGCTAAAGCCCATCAGGATAATGATACCCAAGGGGTAAGCTCCCTGAAGCTCGGCATTGGCAATCAGCAGCAGAAAAATCTCTTTCATCCAGAGGCAGATTAGGAAGGTAACAAGCAGGAACAGCGCCTGCAAGCCAAACGTCAGGTTACGGGCTTCCAGGGCCGCGGCTTTTCTGTCCGATTTAGTATGCAGCTGCATGTAGAACGGCGTAGCTGCCTGCACAACACCCATGGTAGCCGCCCAGAAGTATGATCCGAAGTTGGATGCAATGTTATAAAAGCCGATTCGGGGCAAGGGCACTCTAAGCACATCCATCACCAAACGGTCGGAGGTCTCCAGCAGAAAGTATGAAAACTGATCCGGTATAACCGGCAACGAAATTTTAAAAGATCGCCGGATCCGATGCCATTTAAAGTTGAGGATCGGCCAGAGCTTTTCCTTCCCATACAAAGTATAAGCATACACCAGAAAGCCGGCCGCACTCCCCACAAAGTTGGCATAGAACCAGCCCATGTACCCCAGCTTCAGGTAAGCGATGGTATACACATTCAGCACCACCACGATCACGCCGATGGCAAAATTGCGCAATGCCGCCGGCAAAGGCCGCTGCGACATCTGGTAAAACAGGTTGCCCACCAGGTCGGTGTTCATAAAAACCAGCGCCGTAATGCCGTGCAGCAGCATGATGATCCACTTGTTGGCGCCGGTCTCGTCCGGTATGCCAAAGTATAAGATCACACTCAACAGCCCTGCATACACCACCGACCACACCACCATAAACCCGTGCAGTTGCCGCCATACCCATTTAAAACGCTTCGGATGCTGCACAAAGCTGTTCATCAGTACCACCGACAGCCCCAGCGAGTGCAGCACGGTTGCAGCCGCAATGTAGGCCATCACCACACCGGCCACGCCATAATCGGCGGCAGTCAGGTAGCGGGTAATGATGGGGAGCGTCAGCACACCGGCCAGCCTGGGCACTTGCGCCGACAGACCATAGATAGCAGCATGAGACAGAAGTTTGCGTAGCATTGCCTAAAATTATACTTTAATTTTCAGCTGCCCGCACTTTGCCTGCACTTTCGTATACAGGCTCCTGAGCATATTTAAAGGCGCCCTGATGCACTTTAATATACTAAAGGATGTTGTCAGGCAGGCCACATTTGGCAGCAGCTAAAGCAAAAGCTCAAAAAATTAGTATATTTGTTAATTAAGTAAATCAGAAAACAAGAATAGCCCTGCTATTTAAGCTATATAAGGAGATATAAAACTGTGGGATGTAATTCGTGTTCTAGTGGCGGATGCGGCACCAAACCAGGTGGCTGCAAAAGCAACGGCGGCTGCAGCACCGGAGGTTGCAACCGTTTAAACGTATTCGATTGGCTCAGCGACATGGAAATACCAACCATGTTCGAGGAGTTTGACATCGTTGAAGTTCGTTTTAAGGGAGGTCGCAAAGACTTCTATCGCAATATAAATAAGCTAAGTCTGATTACCGGCGACCCGGTGGTAGTGGACGTGCCCAACGGGCACCACATCGGGTATGTATCGCTCAAAGGCGAACTGGTGCGCTTGCAGATGCTTAAAAAGAAGGTAGAGAACAACGAAGAAATTCGCAGCATCTACCGCGTTGCCAACGAACGCGACCTGGAAAAGTATGAGGAAGTACGCGTGCTGGAAGGCGGCACCATGTACCGCACCCGCGAGATTATCCAGTCGCTTGGCCTGCGCATGAAGCTGTCGGACGTAGAGTACCAGGCCGATAGATCCAAAGCAACGTTCTACTACTCTGCCGACGACCGCGTCGATTTCCGTGACCTGATCAAGAAGCTGGCAGAAGAGTTTAAGGTACGCATCGAGATGCGCCAGATCAGCCTGCGCCACGAGGCGGGCCGTTTAGGTGGTATCGGCTCGTGTGGCCGTGAACTTTGCTGCTCTACCTGGCTCACCGATTTCAAGAGCGTTAGCACAACGGCAGCGCGTTATCAGAACCTGTCGCTTAATCCAAGCAAGCTCTCCGGCCAGTGCGGCCGCCTTAAGTGCTGCCTCAACTACGAACTGGAGACGTACATGGACGCGTTGAAGGATATCCCTACCGTATCGCGGCCGCTACAAACCAAGCAGGGTGATGCCATGCTGCAAAAGACCGACATCTTCAAGAAGATGATGTGGTTTGGGTTCCGTGGCGATAATAACTGGTACCCGGTGCCGGTAGCGCGCGTGCAGGAAATCCTGCAGCAGAACGCCAAAGGCATCATTCCGGATGCGCTGCTGGTAGAGGTACCGCAGGAGCCAAAACAGAACGAGTTTGTAGCACAGGTAGAAGGCAGCCTGGAGCGCCTGGACGACAAGTTCAAGAGCAAAAAGAAGAAAAAGAAAAAAAAGAAAAACAAACCCGAAGGCAGTTCTGCCGAGCAACCTGCACAGGCGACCAATACCAAGCCACAGGCAGCAGCTGCACCAGCAGAAGCCAGACCTAACGCAGGAGGCGGAGAGCAGGCGCAAAAGCCGCGCAGGCCAAAGCCGCCGTTCAACAAGAACAGGGAGCGGGGCGGCGAACGTGACCGTGCACCTCAGGATGGCACACAAAGGGAACAACGGCCGCCGAGAGAACCGAGAGAAAGAGGTCCTCGCGAGGAAGGTCCGAGGGCTGCAACCGCGCAAGGAGAGCAGGCAAATCAGGGAGGGGCGCAGCAACCTAAAAAGAACAGAAACAGAAAACCGTTCAGAGGTAAAAAGCCTGATCAAACAAATCCACGCACTGATGCCTAAGCACCTTGTATGGCTGGCAGCAGCCCTGTTGCTGCTGTTAACCAGCTGTGACCCGAACCGGGTTTATGAGCAAAACGTTGACCTGCCGGAAGGCAACTGGCACGTAGACAATGCTCCTGTTTTTGAGTTTGAAGTACAGGATACCACGCAACGTTACAACATATACTTTAACGTGCGCTACGCACTGTCTTACGACTACTACAACCTGTACCTGCGGCACCAGCTTATCGGGCCCGATGGCGCGCAGCTTTCGTCGCAGCTGCACGAGCTGTTACTGATGGATGCCAAAACAGGCAAACCATTGGGCAACGGCTCCAGCGACCGCTACGACCTGCAGGTAATGGCGATCAAAAATGTGTCTTTCCCCAAAACCGGGACCTATAAGTTAAAGCTGACGCAATACATGCGCCGCGATCCGTTACCAGGTATTCTGGCTATTGGCGCCCGCGTGGCCAAAGCTGAAAAATAGGTTATACTTACCTGAACAAATAAGCCCCCTCTGCATGCAACTGGCTATGCAGAGGGGGCTTATATTTTATTCTTCTAATTAAAACTCACCACAAAATATCCTGACACGTAGTATAACTATCAACTGAGCCGGTAACCATTGTAACACCAGCGAAGTATGATACCTGTTATTACTTCTCGCTCACCTACAACAATACAACAACATGAAGAACGCCCTTACCTACATAGGGTTCATTTTAACCATATTCTCTTTCCTGCCCTTAATACGCACACCACTTTGGTGGATCCGAATTTTCGACTTCCCGCGGGCTCACATTGCCCTCCTGCTGTCGGCAACCTTGTTTGCCTATGTGTTCCGGTATGGGGTTGAAACCACGGGAGACATTATCATGCTGGTGATCTGGGCAGTTGCCATTGTAAATGAGGTGCGCTATATCTATAGTTTTACCCCGCTGGCGAAAGAGGAAGCGCTGCTTACCGAACGGAAGCAACTGGTAAACAGCCTCAACCTGATGATTGCCAACGTGCGCATGACCAACAAGAAGTACCAGAAGTTCCTGGACCTTGTGCTGAAAGTGGACCCGGATATGCTCGTAATAAATGAGCCGAACGAGGCCTGGCACCAGTACCTGCGCAAAGAGCTGGATGTGCGTTACCCCTATGCCATCAAAAAGCCACTGGAAAACACGTATGGTATGATACTGTACAGCAAGTATAAGCTGCTGGATAGTAAAATCAACTTCCTGGTGGAAGATGAGATCCCCTCCTTCCATACGATTGTGGAGATGCCAAGCGGTGCCAAGTTTGAGCTATTTACGGTACACCCGCAGCCACCGCGCCTGATGCGAAACACGGAAACAAGAGAAGCAGAGCTGCTACTGGTAGCCAAGCTTTCCAAGAAAAAGCACTACCCGACCATCGTAGCCGGCGACCTGAACGATGTGGCCTGGTCCAGCACCACCAAACTGTTCAAGAACATCAGCGGCCTGCTGGATCCGCGTGTCGGGCGTGGCTTTTACAACACCTACAACGCCAACATCCCGCTGTTCCGCTACCCCCTCGACCACGTGTTTTATGATCCAAGCTTCCGGCTGGTACGGATACACCGCCTGAACAAGTTTGGCTCTGACCACTTCCCGATTCTGATCAGCCTGAGCTATGAGCCACTGGAGCAGGAAGAACAGGAGCAACCTGTTGCCACCCATGAAGATCATAAAGAGGCAAACGAGCTGATACAGGAAGGTCTTGAGAAAGGCGCTGAACTGAACGAAGAGAAAAATCAGAACGGAGCCGCCTGAAAATAAAAAACCCGCTCAGAAAACTGAGCGGGTTAAAAACTGATGAATGTGTTGCCTGTTAAGGCGATATGTATTCTTAACTTAGATTTTCTCTACGTTAATAGCATTCAGTCCTTTTTTGCCATCTTTTACTTCAAAAGACACACGGTCGTTCTCACGAACTTCGTGGATCAGGCCTGTCTGATGAACAAAGATGTCTTGATTTGTATCATCAGCAACGATGAAACCGAAACCTTTAGATACGTTGAAGAATTTTACTTTACCTGTTTTCATGATAATGAATTATTTATAATGAAGCAAAGATAGCGATATCTTCCGAATAACAACTACATTCCCCTAAATAAATGGAGGGAGCTGTTATTTATCATTCTTCTCGTATTTAAAGAGTTAGCCTTTCAAGGCATCGTATGTTCTGCCGCTTTACACGGCTGCACCGTTATAAACGCCCTCCTGCCTCTCGTTAGAATATACTCCGCACCTGCTCTTCTGTCAGATGAAAGCTTCTGCTTTGCACATCGTTTACACCCCTGCTCTTTACCACCACCACAGCAGCATCATTTTTAATCGAAAATAACCCTGTTTCGCTTGGTTCGTATAGCTAAAACGTTCAGTTACACCAAAAAAACAGTATCGTTACTAAATGATGAAGTGTAACAGCAACCACCGGTAAGCACCTGCCAGGGCGCTGGCACAAGGTAATACCGGGAGCAGCGTGTGAATTTTTACAACTATAATCTAAGGAGATAATAACTATGAAAGACAACGAGAAAAATCAAGGCAGTAACATGTCAGGCAGTTCATCAAGCGGATCATCGAACCAGAGTTCCTCAAACCAAGGCTCATCTAACATGAGCGGTTCCGGCATGAGCGGCTCCGGCACAAGTTCTTCTGGCTCTTCGTCCAGCTCCGGATTGACTTCCGGATCAGGATCCTCTATGGGCACAGGAAGCAGCATGGGCTCAACTTCATCTAAGAGTGGCAAAACATCAGCTTCTACTTCAGGAACTGATGCAAAGTCTACTTCTACTACAAAAGCAAAATCAAGCTCTAAAAAAGAGGGCAAAACTTCAGATACAAAAAGCGGCAAATCATCCACAAGCGGTTCTACTTCAAAGAGCAGCTCTGGCACCGACACCGGCAGCTACGGCTCTATGAGCTCACAGGGCGGCTATGAAGGAGGCCAGCAAGGCTATGGTTCTCAGCAGCAAGGCGGTAGCTACGGACAAGGTGGTTACGGCTCACAAGGTGGCTATGGGCAGGGCGGCTATGGCTCGCAGCAGCAGGGTGGCCAGGGTTATGGATCACAGGGTGGTTATGGCTATGGCTCACAACACGGCGGCGGTTACGGTGGCCAGAGCGGCTACGGTTACCAGGGCGACTATGGTTCATCTTCGCAGGGTGGCGGTATGCAGCGTGGCTACGGCGACAGCACCGGCTACAGCCAGAGCGGTAGCCAGGGTGGTTACGGTTCGTCACAGGGCGGCTATGGCGGCGGCATGAGCGGCCAGGGTGGTCAAGGTGGTTATGGTTCATCTCAGGGCAGCAGCGACTGGGGCTCACAAGGTGGCTACAACTACGGCAACCAGGGTGGCATGGAAGGCAACCGCACCCGCTACCAGGACCAGGACTATGGCGCATCCAGAGGCGGCATGCAAGGCGGCTACCAAGACAGAGAAGGTGACGAACAAGGCGGTTATAGCTTTGGTGGCTCGCAAGGAGGCTTTGGTTCAGGCAGCAGCTCCGGCCAGGGTGGCTACGGTAGCTACGAAAGTGGCAGAGGTGGCTACGGCTCGTCTCAGGGCGGCGGCTATGGCAGCAGTGGCAGAGGCTCACAAGGTGGCAGCTACGGCTCATCGCAAGGTGGATACGGCCAGGGCGGCTATGGTTCTTCTCAGGGTGGCTACGGTTCGTCACAAGGCGGATACGGTAGCGGCATGAGCGGCCAGAGTGGTCAAGGTGGTTATGGTTCATCTCAGGGTGGCTATGGTAGCCAGAGCGGACAGCAAGGTTACGGATCCAGCATGAGTGGCTCAGGATCGGGCCGTACCGGTTCCAGCGGCAGCTATAGCGGCGGACAGGATCGTGACCGTTACGGCTCTATGGGCTACGGCTCTTCAAGAGGTATGGGCGAGTACGACAGAGATGATTATGGTTCCTCAAGAGGCTACGGCTCACAGCGTGACATGCAGGGCGGCTACGGCAGCCAGGGCGGTTACGGCTCAAGAGGCGGCTCTTATAACGACGAGTATCGTTCTTCTGGCAGCGGCCGGGGTTCACAAGGCGGCTATGGTTCATCGCAGGGTGGTTACGGCTCACAAGGTAGCTACGGCGGTTACGGATCCAGCTCTCAGGGAGGTGGCTATGGATCGTCTTCTCAGCAGGGTGGCCAGTCTGGTCGCGGCATGAGCGGTGGCGGCTATGGTTCGCAGCAGGGTGGTTACAGCCAGGGCAACTACGGCCAGAGCGGCTACCGTGAAGGCGGCTATGGCCAAGGCGGACGTGGCGGCGATCAGAGCCGTTATGGATCCATGGACAGCAGCACCTCTTACTACAGCGACAACCAGGGTTCTTCATCAAGAGAGAACTACCGTGGTGGGAGCCAGGGATCTTCACAGCAGAGCGGTTCTTCTCGCTCAGGCGAAGACGAAGGTCTTTTCCACAGCAGACGCAGTGATCGTTACAGAAATGTGGACTAAGCGCTACATCAGGTAACTGATATAGAAAAGCCCCTCCTAAACAGGAGGGGCTTTTTATTTATCCTTTGACCGAAGCTGGATTAAGGAATAAAGCATTCGCGGTAATCGTGGGCAAACTGCCTAAAGGTGTGCGGTGCCCGGCCGGTTACCTGCGCAACCATGTCCGTAATCCGGCTCGAGTAACCGGCCTTGTAAATACCGTATAATTCCAGCATGGCATTGATGATCGAGTCCGGCATGTTCTGCGCGGCCATAGCCTTTCGGGCTGCTTCCTCCGGAACATCCACAAACGTGATCTGGCGGCCGGTCACTTCACTCAGGATAGAGGCCATTTCGTCGTGAGACAGTGCTTCCGGCCCTGTCAGTTCATACGCCAGGCCTTCATGCCTTTCAGAGGTTAGCACCTCCACGGCAACTGCCGCTATATCGCGGGTATCAATAAAGCCTACCTTACCCTGCCCGACCGGCGAATAAAATTTACCCTCCTCTACAATTGAACCGGCATTGTAGTTAACCAGGTTCTGCATAAATCCGGCAGGGCGTAGAAAAGTATAAGGGATGCCACTCTTCTCGATGTACGCTTCAACCTCGCGATGCCAGCGCCCGAGCTGTATGCCCGGTTCTGCATCAGCTCCCATCGCCGATAACCTCACGATGTATTTTACACCTCTTTTCTTTGCCTCATCTATCAGTATTTTTGCCATCTCAACCTCCCCTTCTGTAAATGGCGTGACCAAAAAAACACGATCGACATGGGTGAACGCAGCGTGCAGGGAATCCGGATTGGTGAACTCCATTTCCACAACATCCACACCCGGCAGGCGCTTCAGGTTTTCCCCTTTAATGATGGAATGAACCCCTGCCCGCACCTTTACATCCTGCATGGAGAGCTGCTTTATTGCTTCACGGCCAACACTGCCTGTTGCACCCGTGACCAGTATAGTTTCTTGCATAGTTTTCGTCTTAGATTGGTATTTATACTTGCTACTACGGCATTGCGGGCGTTATAGTATAGCCGGCGGCTTTTTGTAGGTGCAGGAAAGTTTTGGGAAGCTGCTTACTTACAGGTACAGGCTTACTTCTTTTCCTTTATACTTACCCGGTACAACTTGCCTTTTTCGTTGCTGATAAGCAGCTCGTTTGGCGAAAGGTAAAGTATGGCTTCAGCCTGCCCCGTTCGCCCCAAAGGGAGGCAAAAACGTTTTCCCTGGAAAGTTACGCGGCCACCCCGCTCCTGCTGCCTGAACAGGTACAGCCGTCCGTAACCCAGTAAGGCAAAACCATCCTGCTCCGGCGCTACGTCTGCCGCCGTAATCGCCGATTGTACCCGCAGTTCTTCACGGGGTGCGAGATCATACTTGCCCGTCTCGGCAGGCAGCGCATACAGCTTGGTGATGCCTTTCAGGGCGCGGCTTTTGGTGAAAAGATACAGGGAATCATTCTGGTAAAAGAATGCTTCGAGGTCGTAGTGGCGCCGGGCGGCAGGTGGAGGAAACTCGGTTTGGTCTGAAAAGCGAAAACGGATAGTGTCGGTTACAGATCTTGTAGTTGGCTGCACTTTGTACACCTGCAGGTTGCGGCGCATGTTGGCATTGTTGCCAAAGTCGCCAATGTAGATGCTCCCCTGCTCATCCTGTGCCAGGTCTTCCCAGTCCTGGTTTGGCACTTGCAGCGGCACGGTTTGCAGCAGCTCGCCTTTCAGGTTGAACAAGTATAATTCCCTGAAAGGCTCGCTGTCGGCGTGTGTCCAGAAGGTGGAGTCGGAGGCACGGGCAAGGCCGGAGCTTTCGGTTATGCGTTTGTCGAGGCGACCGATCTTTTGCACCTTTACATCATACACTTTCCGTAGCCTTTCGAAATCGCTGTGCCGCCTATCGTGTCCGCAGCCACACAGCAGGCTTTGAAAGTATACATACAGCGTAAAGAGTGTGATCATGAAGTATGATTTTGGCAGTCTTTATACTTACCCTACAAAGTATAGTTTTGTATCCTCCTCCCCTCTCCAACTTTCTACCTCTCTAACTCCTAAACGCTCTAACTTTCCCCAGCACCGCTTCCTTATTCTCCCAGAACTGACGGCTGTATACTTTCAGGTATGGCCAGTGGCGGCTTTGCAGCAGTTGCGGCACATCGGCATGACTATGGTTTACGGAGAGCTGGCTGTAGTACAGGTCATCGTCGGTCAGCACCACGCCTTTATACTTACCCTGCTCTACCACCGTCAGGTCGGCAAAAGGTACTTTCTGTTTCAGGTTCTCGTCCTGCTCTTCCAGGGTATTTTTTAAGAGTCTGATGCCTTTAGGGATAAAGCCTTGCTTCGGCGTAAAGGTAAACTCGCCTTTGCTTACCTGCCGGGCAAAACTCAGGTAGGCTTTCAGTAGTTTCGGCCCTGCATGCAGCGCTTGTTCAACCTGCAGCTCTTCCGGCGAGATGCTGCTTACTACGATCACCTGCAGCTTGGCACGGGTAATGGCCACATTCAGGCGGTTCTCGCCTCCGGCCTGGCTCAGGCTGCCAAACTGCATGGCAAACCGCCCCTTTCTATCTGGTGCGTACCCTACGGAAAGTATGATCACCTCCTTCTCATCGCCCTGCATGTTTTCAATGTTCTTGATGATGAGCGACGAGGGCAGGTTTATACTTTGCTGCTGGGCCGCTTCTTCGAGCAGGTCCTGCACCAGCATTTGCTGCGGATAGTTGAACGTGATCACGCCCACATCCGCCTGCCCCGCCTTCAGCAGATCCAGCACCAGATTTACGACGGCTTCGGCCTCCGGCGCGTTGGTGTTGTCCTGCCACAGGCCCTGCACCTGCCTGTAAGCGATAGCCGGTTTAGAGGCATTCACGTCCTGCCGGTCTGGTATCAGTTCCAGCTTTTGGTGGTAAAAATGGCGGTTCGAGAAATCGATAAGTTCGGGGTAGCGGCTGCGGTAATGCTGAAGGAGCATGGTCTGTGGCAAGTATAAACTGCACAAGCGTAGCAACGATTCCGCGATCAGTTCTTCTGCCTCTTCATCCTCCGGGTTCCAACGCGCCCGGTACAGGTCCGAGGGTTGCAGCTGTTGCTCGTCGCCGGCTACCACCACCTGTTTGCCGCGCACCACGGATGGTATACCGGTTTCGGCAAAAGTCTGGGAAGCCTCGTCAAAAATAACCAAATCGAAGCACTGCTGCAGCGGCGTTACCGCCGATACGGTTTCAGGAGAAGCGAGCCAGCAAGGCACCAGGTCTAATATCTCGTCAGAGAATTGCGAAAACAACTTGCGGATCGGGTACAGGCTGCGCTTTTTCACTACCTGCGCGTGCAGACGGCGGTAAGTAACAGCATTGCCAAGCCGGTTATACTCCAGGTGCCGGTATGTTTGTTCCCGCAATTGCGACAGCACGATTTCCTGGCTTAATCTGTTCTTCTCGAGTAGCAGGCGTTGGAGCTCTTTTTCCAGCGTTTCCAGTTCGCCGCTGGAGGGCATGCGCAGTTCGGGGTGCTGTTGCTCCAGTTCGTGCAACCAGGCCAGGTAAAGGCTGTTCAAAAAAAGCTTTTCCACCTCATCAGCCTCTTCGAGCTTTCCTGTGAGCAGTGCCGCCGCCATCTCGCGCTCGGCCTCTGTAAAAGAACTGTACAGCGTATCGTGGGCTACCAGTGGTTCGAAATGCTGCTGCAGTTCGGCCAGCAACGCATCGCAGTGTGCCGGCTCAGCCACCACCCGCTGCAGCTGCGCTTCCGGCATCCATTGCAGCCAGTTACTATACTTGGCCCGGAAGGTATTTATACTTTGGGAAAGCGCGTTCAGGTGCTCCGGCAGGCTGGTCGTAGACAACAGCTTCTCGCTTAGCACCTTGTTCTGGTGCAGTTTTGCCAGCAGTTCCTGCGCTTTCAGCGCCTCTTCTGCTACATCCAGTTTATGGAGAATAGGTGTGGGCAGGTCTTCTATCTTCAGCGCATAGCCGGTGCTTTGATTGACTTGCTGCATGAGCTTTTCTGTCTGCTGCCGCAGTTCCAGGCGACGTTGCAGCCTGGCTACGTCTATTTCGTTCAGCTCCCAGTTGTACAGCGCCAGCGCCTGCTTCAGTGTTTTCTTTTCCGGTGAAAAAGCCCAGCTTATACTTTTAAGCAGTTGCCCGCGCTGCTGCTCGTAGGCAGCCAATGCCGTTTCTACTTCCGGTAACATGGCTGCCGGCAAAGTTGCGTCCGGCGAAGGACATACCAGGTACAACTCGCGCAGTTGCTTTAGCTGTGCCTTAAGTTCTTCCGGTTTTGCGTGGGTCTGCTGCAGTTTCAAAAAGGTTGCCATCACATCCTGCTGCTGCAAATGTGCCTGCAACGCTTCTAAGGTTGGCTGTGCAGCAGTGTAGCGGGGCAAATTATCCGGATGAAAAGTATAGCCACTCAGCGCACTTATACTTTGCTGTAGTTGCTTGTACTGCTCCGGGGCATGTATGATGGTTTGCTGCAGTTGCTGCCGTTCGGGCCAGCCCCAGCCCTTAAAGCTGCGCCTGTCTTTCAGCAGAAAAGCTTCCTGCGTGGCCACCACGGCCAGCTGCAGGTATTGCCGCAGGCGGGGCAGAAAATCGGGTATGGTAGCGGCTGTAAAATGCCTGAAGGTGGGCGGCAGCGCAAGGTGCGGCTGCGCAAGGCTGCTCTGCAGGT
This sequence comes from Pontibacter ruber, assembly GCF_023630205.1. GTDB lineage: Bacteria > Bacteroidota > Bacteroidia > Cytophagales > Hymenobacteraceae > Pontibacter > Pontibacter ruber. Next base: position 533,241 of record NZ_JALPRR010000001.1, read on the forward strand.
AGAGTTCTTTTGGCGACCAGCCGCAGCGGCTCGTATCAAAGAGGGCGTGCTTGAATGCCTCCAGCTTTTGGGTGCACCTGTTAATGCCGCGGCATACTTCCAGGAACGTACGATCAGTATAGATGCTGTCAAGCGCCAGGTTCTGGCGGCGGTACTCCTCCACCTGTTCTATCTGGCGCTGCAGCTGTGTGTAAATAGCCCTACGGTCAGCATGGATGTCGTGTACCAAAGCGGTAAACGTACCCAGCCCCAGCGAAGACAGACGCTGATGAACCACATCCAGCGCAGCCCGCTTCTGGCTTACGACCAATACCTTCTTACCCCGTGCCGTAAAGTCCGATACCAGGTTGCAGATGAGCTGCGATTTACCCGTGCCCGGCGGCCCCTGCACCACCAGCGACTTTCCCTGCTTCACCTGCCGCAGTGCAGCTTCCTGTGAGGCGTCGATTGGAAAAGCCGTGAACGTCTGCTGCGCCTGGGCATTGGCAGTTGGTGCATCGGAGGAAGTATGCTCGAAAAGATCTTCCATTCCGTTCAGGTTCTCGCGTCCGAGCAGCTCGTCATAGTCAGCCAACAGGAAAGAAGCCGCCTGTGCAAAAATACCAAGTACAGCCTCCTGCTCCAGGTATAGTTGCCCTGGCTTCAGGTCCTCTTCAAACTCGGCACGCTTAACATCACGGAAGTTCTTCAGCCGGTCGGCAAAAAACTCGCGCCCGGCATGTACCTGCAATTGGTTCTCTTTCAGCAATTCGTAAATAGCCGTCCGGAACGCCAGCGGGTCTTTGGGAAGTGTCGTCAGGTCCAGGTCCATGAGCGGCTCTGCCAGCCCGGTACCGGTATAATGCGCATAGGCCAGTAAAAAGCTCTGGTTAAAGTGCGGCGCCTGCGAGGTATCTGTTTCCAGCTCCCACTCCTGTGCCGCATTTACCTGCAGCCGAACCGGGAAAAAGAGCAAGGGACTGCGCACCACCGTTCCGTCCGGAAATTTGCCGTGCACAAAAGGCCAGCCTACATACAGTTCCCGGCTGCCCCGCTCCTCAAAAATCATGTCTTCCCGCCGCCGGATCTGGCGCAACCTGCGGCTTACCGGAGCTACCGGGGCGTAGCGACTGTCGGCATAGGGGCTGATGATGATGCGCTTTTTGCCGGCGATCAGGTGCTGCACAATACTGAAGGCGGGAGAGTTGATCAAGAAATCAAGCTCCTGAACATCCAGGTGCATCTCTTTGTACAAACGCAGCAACAGCAGCGCCCGGTTATTGGAGCTGAGATTCAGGAGCCTGCGTTGGTAACTTTTGAGAATGCTTTTCATGGTTCAGTAATGAGTAACGATAAAAAGGCATCGTTAATCTATAGCAGCACCAGCAAGTTAGCAGTATTTGTGCTGAGATGGAAGGAAAGCAGGGCAGGAAGCAGCGCAGCCCCATTAATGAAGCGAACAGATCAGCCTTTTTCTTTACAGGAATGATGGGTAAAAACACCAGGCTTCTCCTTCGGATCGCTTACCTTTAAAGCCGGAACGGAGCAACATAAATTTTCAATGCATCTTCTTTCTTATGTAGTGTGTTATGCAACATTTGACTACATATTGAGTTTTAGACTATACTATACCTAAGCGTATCATGTATCTCCTTAACTTTAAATTACTCATACCCCATAAAAGCATGCACTTGCTGCTGTGCCTCCTGATAGGCTTGCTGCTGAGCTCTTGCTACAGCAAAGAGCATAAAAGGATAAAGCGCATGCAGGAATACAGTACCACTAAAAAGTACCCTGGCAAAGTTGCTGACGAAAGTATAGCTATATGGCATAAAAAAGTGCCTGAAGTAGAGCAGGTACAAATCACCTCCACGGCAGATGGCAAACAGCAGCCCGCTCTGATGTATAATTCTGATTCGTACAGAATGAAACCACTGCTGGTAGTTTTGCACAGCTGGAGCAGCGAATACCTGCAGGTAGTAAGCATCCCCTACGCGCTTTGGGCCAAGGAATACGATTGGGTATTTATCCAGCCGAACTACCGCGGCAAGTTCGATGACCCGGAAGCCGTGGCTTCCGATGTGGCCATTCAGGATATTGTAGATGCCGTAGATTATGCCAAGAAGACTGCAGACATCGATACTTCACGCATCTACATTGTCGGCTCTTCGGGTGGCGCCATGACGGCACTGGTAGCAGCAGGCAAACATCCCGAGATCTGGGCTGGTGTGGTGGCCTGGGTTCCCGTTTTCGACCTGGTAGACTGGTACGCCTTCAGCCAGAACTATCCGCACCGCGACTACAACCGCCATATAGTGGCTGCCTGCGGAGGCGAACCGCTGCCGGGCACCCCGGCAGCCGAAGAAGCCAAACGCCGCAGCCCGAGTACTTACCTGAGCAACGCCAAAGGAGTGCCTTTGTTTCTGGCACATGGCACCATCGACGTACTCGTGCCACCGAACCATTCTATGCGCGCCTTTAACCTGCTTGCCAACCCGGAAGACCGATTCACGCAGGAGGAAATGGATTACATCGATAAAGAACAAAAGATACCTCCCGGCTTGAGAGGCGCCACGGAAGACAGTTTATACTTTGGACCTGATGATCCTCCTGTGCTTTTCCGTCGGGAGTCTGATAAAGTGAGGCTGGTGCTGTACGAGGGCGTGCATGACATGGCTTATAACCCCAGCCTGCTGTGGCTTAGCAAACAGCAAAAGCAAGCGCCAGTAAAACAGCAGGCACAACAATGATTGGCTTTTTATACCTAAGCTATGCCTAAAAAGCAACCTGCTTCCGCTCCTGATCACCCCAAGCCTGCCACCGTGCAACAGGTATCATCTGGCGGTGTTGCTTTCAGGCATACCGGAACATCCGTTGAAGTAGCGCTTATTTCTGTTGGGCCTGAGGCCAGGTGGCAGCTGCCGAAAGGCATCGTTGACCCGGGCGAGACCCCGGAAGCAACCGCGGTGCGGGAAGTACGCGAAGAAGCTGGCATCGTAGCAGAGCTAATTGAAAAGCTGAATACCATCGAGTACTGGTATTTTGGCAAACAGGACGCGCAGCGGGTGCGGTTTCATAAATTCGTGCACTTCTTTCTGCTCTCCTACCGTTCCGGCGACATCAGCAAACACGATTGGGAAGTAAACGAGGCACGATGGGTACCCATTACTGAGGCCAAAGCCATGCTGTCATTCAAAAGCGAGCGCCAGGTTCTGGAAAAAGCGGAAGAACGCATTGCAGCACTTCAACAGTAAACCCAGCCGCTTCACGCCGTACATTGAAGGTATACTTCTTTTGTTTTTCCCATCCCCATCTTTCTGGCTAAGTATGAGATTTGAACAGGGTATTACTCATTCCTTAAGTTTAACTTGCCCCTTCAGAAAAATATTTTAAACTTTTTTTCAAGAAAAGCGATTCTTCATTTTCTCTTCATCTTGACATTATAGTTTTGGCTCATAAACTATAAAAAACGAACCGATAATATGAAAAAGTTAACTTTCCTGGTGGCCGCTTTGCTGAGCACAGCCGCTACCTTCGCCCAGACAACTTCTACTCAGGTAAAAACTAATACAAAAGCTTCTACAGAGGTATCGGCTAACGAGCACGGCAAATCTGTGAGCACAGCAGCACAGACCTCCAGCACTGCTACTGCTGAAACAGCTGGTAAAGGCGCAGTGGTAAGCGAAGCTGCCGCCAACGGAAAAGCTAATGCTAAGGCCAAAGCATCTGAAGCAGAAGCTAGAAAGGAAAAAGAGCAGCAGGAAGTAGCACCGAAATCAAGAAAGGCTGCTAAAGAAACAAAAGAAGAATCTGAGAGCATTAAAGCACAGCAGGAAAACCACGGCAAGGCTGTAGTAGAAGCAGCACATTCTACGGAAGCTTCTGCCACTACCCGTGGCGAACTGGTGAAAGAGGTTGCTACCAGCAACGGAAAACACTCTGCCGAAGTGGTGACCGAAAGCGCTACCGAAGTTGCTGCTGAAACTCCTGAAGTACAAATAGCCCCTGAAAAGAAGCAGGACAAACCTGCCAAAGATAAGAAAGCCAGGGCACCGAAAGAAACCAAAACCAAGCAGGAAACCCACGGCCAGGCAGTGGCAGAAGTAGCGCAGAACGTCGAAGCACAGACAGCTGCCCAGACCCAGGGCGTAAAAGAAGTGGCTACTGCCAAGCGTCAGGAAAAACCTGCAAAAGTAGATGGTAAAGCTACTACCACATCAGCTACCAGAGTAACCGGTGCTGCCCGTGTAAGTGCCGGACGCCCAACAGGCGCAGGTCGCCCGGCCCGTGTATTGAAGGCTGCCGGTGGTGCTACCCGCCCGGTTAAAGTAAACACTGCCGTTAAAGTTGGCGCCGGTGTGAAAGTAGGCAAGCAATAATTTAGAATTTACAGTTATCCGGCTGCTGCTTTGCCAGTGGCCGGATAATTTATCATATATGAAACAGACATTCAGTTTATGGATACTGCTGGGCCTGGTGCTGATGGCACCGGGCCTGGCAACAGCCACAGTTGCTACTGCAGCTGTAACTGCCCCCGACGCCCCGGCCTCTGCTGATTCTGTTACCAAAAAAGGTTGGTGGACAGCAGAGTTGGAAGTAGCAAATAATTCGTCGTTTTACGGGCGTAGCACCGCACAACGGTACCCGTATGCTTCCACTTCGCTTACCTACCTGCACCAAAGCGGCCTGTGGGCATCCGCCACCTCGTACCAGTTATTCGACACCGAAGACTTTATAGATGAGACCGATGTATCGGTAGGTTATACTTACCTGATCGGCAAACGGGGGAAAGGAAATATACTTTACTCTCATTTCTTCTTCAGCGAAAATTCACCACTGCTTAAATCCGTTACCAACAATGCCTTGACCGCCAAAACCGAAGTAGACTGGAAATACCTGTACACGGCCTTAACAACCAGCTACTTTTTCGGGGGCAGCAGCGATTTGTTTGTGGTATTGGATAACTCGCGCTACATTGCGCTTAACCCGCTGTGGAACGGAAAGCGCGCCATTGGCCTTGACCCCAAAGTAAGTATAACAGCAGGCACGCAGGAATTTTCGGAGACCTATACCGTTGAGAAAAAACCGGGTTTTGGAGGCGTACTGGATCCGCTGCGCCCCGGAAACGGCAAAAACGGCAGCACCACCACAACTACCACAACACACAAATTCAGAATCCTGAACTATGATTTCCTGGTGCCTGTGGTGGTGAATTTTGGTAATTTTGAGGTGGAACCGTCCTGGCGTTATTCCATACCGGTAAACCTGCTGGAGGGCGACGAGTCGAAGGCGCAGTCGTTTTACAGCATCAAGGCAAACTATACTTTTTAATTTATACTTAGGAAGCAAAATATGCATGTACTGGTGGTAGAAGACGAGGCCAGCCTCGCCACGGAGCTGATGCATTTTCTGAAGCAGGAGCGTTACCGTTGCGACTGGGCCCCAAACGGGCAAGATGCCTCAGAGAAAATAGCCGTTAACCTGTACGATTTTATACTTCTGGACCTGGGGCTGCCCGACTACAACGGGCTGGACCTGCTGCAGGAAGCAAAACAACTGGACCACGAACCGGCCATCATCATACTAACAGCGCGCGGCTCCCTGGAAGACCGCGTGCAGGGTTTGGATCTTGGCGCTGACGATTACCTGCCAAAGCCGTTCTCCCTGCTGGAGCTGCAGGCCCGCATGCAGGCCGTGCTGCGCCGGAAGTTTAAAGTAAAGTCTTCCGTCCTTGCGTTTCATGGCTTCGAGCTGGATAGCGCGGATCGCCGGCTCAGCTACCAGGGCCAGGAGATCACGCTTACCAAAAAGGAGTATGACCTGCTCCATTACCTGCTCCTGCACAAAAACCGCATCCTGACCAGGCTGCAGCTGACAGAGCACATCTGGGGCAACATCCTGGAAGACGATTACGACTCCAATTACATCGATGTGCACATCAAGAATCTGCGCAAAAAGCTGTCGGCCCACAGCACCATCGAGTGGCTGGAAACGGTTCGGGGCGTGGGGTACCGACTGACAGTATAACATGCGGCTTCAATCCAAACTTACTCTGTTCAGTGCGGCCTCTAAAGCTGTTGTGCTGCTGTTGCTGGTATTGGTGATCCCGCCTTTGGTGCACCGGGTGGCGTTGCACAACACCGACGATCGCCTGATCCAGAAAAGAGAGCAGGTGCTGCGCATTATCGAAGAGCAGGGCATCGAAAGCTTTATTTCGGAGGAGGACAACGGGGCTTACGGCAGCTATAACCTGCTGAAGGAGGAGTTTATCTCGCTGGAACAGATACCGGAAGCGGTTGCTGTGGATACTATCGAGAACAGCCTGCGCAAGGTAGAAGGCGAAGTGGTGGAGTACCGCGTGTTGAGCCTTACGTTTGAAGTAGAAGGTAACTTTTACCTGATGGAAATAGGCCGCAGCCTTGCCACCATCGGCGAGAACACCGATACGCTTCAGCAGTATGCGTTATACTTCCTGGTGGCAGTGGTGCTGATCACGGTGTTCATTGACCTGACCTTCAGCAAAATTTTGCTGCGCCCGCTTATGCTCATTATCCGAAGGCTGCAGCGCATCGGGCACCCGGGCGCTTTCAAACCGCAGCAACTGCAAACTACCACATCCGACTTTTTATACCTCAACAATACCATCAACAACATGATGGGCCAGATCCAGGCTGCTTTCCTGAAAGAAAAAGAGTTCATCGGCAATGTTTCGCACGAGCTGCTCACCCCCATCTCTATTTTGCAGACAAGGCTCGAGAACCTGCTTACCGATCCGGAACTGCCGGAGCATATACTGATTAAGATGGTGGAGAATCAGAAAACACTGCATCGGATGAAAAGTATCATCCAGACGCTGCTGCTCATCTCCCGCATCGAGAACGAACAGTATCTGAAGAACGAATCGGTAGACCTGAAAATACTGGCAGATGAGGTTGCAGAAGAAATTGCCGAGCGGGCAGAAGTAAAGCAGGTAGGTCTGGAGGTCAACATCAGTGAGGACTGGATTCTGCCGCAGGCTAACTATACTTTGCTGTTCACCATGCTGTTCAACGTGGTGAACAACGCCATCAAGTATAACAAGCCCGACGGCAAGGTAACGATTGAGGGGCATGTAAACGGCAAAGGGTATGCGCTTAAGGTAAAAGACACCGGTATTGGTATAGATGCCGAGCAGATCCCCAATCTGTTCAACCGCTTCAAGCGCCTGCACGCACCCGATGGCGAGAGCCATGGGCTGGGCCTTTCCATTGTGCAAACCGTAGCGCAATTCCACAGGATAAAGCTGAAAGTGCTTTCTACTCCGGGTGAGGGTACCACTTTCACGTTTCTGTTCCCGAAAGCGGAGGCAGTAATAGCCAGCTAACGCACGCCTCTTTCACGGCTGAGCACGTATTAGTAGTTTGATCGATTTTATTTCTTGATTCAGCTACTATGACCTCATCATCAAAAGAGCAATCCGAAGAAAAGTACCTGCACGGTTACTCCAGCGAAGAGCAGCAGCGCCTCTACAAGCAAGCCCGCTTCATGGAGAATAAAATATACTCCGATATTGATTTCTCCACAGTCAATAAATTGCTGGAAGTAGGGTGTGGTGTAGGAGCCCAGTCCGAAATTCTGCTGCGCCGCTTCCCGCATATTTACCTTACGGGGCTCGACTACTCTGAAAAACAGATCGAGCAGGCCAGGGCTTTCCTGTCTACTGTTGCCTATGCTAAAGACCGTTATGAGCTGTTGCAGGGCAATGCCATGGACATGGAGTTTGCTTCCGGATCGCAGTTCGACGGTGCTTTTCTCTGTTGGGTGCTGGAGCACATACCGGACCCATCGCGTGTGCTGTCGGAAGTACGGCGGGTGCTGCGGCCAGGCAGTCCGGTCGTGATCACGGAGGTGCTCAATTCCAGCTTTTTTGTAGAGCCTTATTCCCCGAGTGTGCTGCAGTATTGGATGCGCTTCAACGACCTGCAGTACGACATGGGCGGCGACCCGTTTGTAGGCGCCAAGCTAGGCAACCTGCTGCAGTCGGTAGGCTACCAGCGCATCACCACCGAGACCAAGACCTATCACCTCGATAATCGCAACCCCGCCAAGCGTGCCGAAATGATTGCCTATTGGACTGAACTACTCCTGAGCGGTTTACCCCAGCTACTGGAAGCCGGCTACGTAGATGCCGAACTGGCCGATAAAGTAAAGGAGGAAATGCAGGTCGTAGCAAAAAGCCCGAATGCCGTGTTCTTTTATACCTTCATCCAGGCCAAGGCTTATACTTCCTGACATAAGACAAAAGCGGCTATACCTTGCAGGATTAACATAGCCGCTTTTGTTGCAGTCGCATGATTCCTAACACTGCAACTAACGCGTTTAAGTTCTATAGCTGCATTTTATACTTTTTGCCGGCAAGCATATTGCTTCGTAGCTGCTTGTATTCCTCAGTCATACTTGTCTTTACTTTCATAGTCTCTATTGGTGCGCTCAGGGCCGCGGGGCCTCGTCCTCGGGCATCGCGCTGTCTATTGAAGCTGCCATCGGCTCCGCCTGTAGGCTGCCCTTGCGGGCACCGCAACAATAGAAGGCGCTCAACCCAAGGACTGGAAACGACACTGCTTCGTAAGCGGCTATGCAACTAGAACCCATTGTAGGGACAGGTCGTGACCTGTCCGTGCTATACCTGCAGCCATAAAACTTCTACTTGGGAAGTAGGAAAAGCAGAGATTCCCCTCTTGAGAGGGGCAGGGGTGTGTTAAAGCAAAGGCTTAACCTCCCAGCCCACAAGATCCTTTCAGGATGACATTAAAGATAGCAGAAGCAGAAAAAGTCCCCTTTGAAGGTGATTGGGGGATGAACTGCAGTAGCTATGAAACTTATACTTCCAAGTATAGCAAAGACCGAATTCCCGCCGTAGACTAGCGAGAATGCGAGTTCGAAGCTAGCGAGCGAAGCTCTGAGGAGTAAGGGGTGGTTGGATCACTATGAAAGCATAACCCAGACTACAATACCAGATAAGGCCTGATCTTCTCAAACAACTCCTGTGTGACCAGCTTTACCTTTCGCACCTCTTCCAGGTGCTGGTAAGGTCCATGCTGCTCCCGGTATGCCACGATCGCCCGCGCTACGTTAGAAGAAATGTAAGGGTGTGCCCGAAGCTGATCGGCTGTAGCCGTGTTTATACTTAGTTGTTGCAGGGTGTTGGTTTTGGGAACAAACGTATACTTGTGCAGGCTATCCACCACCTCCGGCTGCAGGCCGTACACCTCTCCTACCTGCGCCATACTATGGAAACCGCCCAAGCTGTTTCTATACTTCACAATTCTTGCCGAAAGTTTGCTGCCAATGCCCCGAATCTGCTTAAGTTGAGTAGTATCGGCGGTGTTGATGTTGAAGGGAGCAAGTATAAATTTCTCCCGCGGACGGCTGCTCCAATTCGGGTTAGAGTATGGCTTTGATGAAGTACCAGCGATACTTTTGCTTCGGCCATACTTATCCGGGCGCTCTACCGGCAATTCGATGTAAGGGTACAACCGCTGAAAGACCGAATCAGGCAGGCCATAGATCTTGCCCAGTTCTGCTTTATAGGTAAAGTCGCCGACTTTGCTGCGGTAATTGAGAATGCGTTGTGCCAGGTACCTGGGCAAGCCGAAAGCCTGCCATTGTTCTGCCGTCAGCTGGTTCGGGTTGAAAGGCCTCAACGCTACGGTGGGTACCTTGTATCGGCCGCCACGCTCTTCCGGTTGCCTGGCCTCGAGCTGCGCCACCAGGCTGTCCAGTAGCTGCTTGTCGGCAGCGGTACCAGCATCAGGGTTGGTTGGTTTGTAAAACAGGTCAAATAAAAATGGTGCTGCCGTAAGCAGCACCATTATACTTATCAGCCACAGAAAGCCGTTTACCTCGCGCTGCGAAAAGCCAAAGTAGCGTCTTATCCAGAGCCTGATCCTTTTCATGTGTAGTTATTATACGTGAACCTGCCGCTCTACCTCATCATCGTTGTTGAGATAAGAGTCTGGTTCAGGCTTCGGTGGAGTTCTCAACACCAAAGAGAAAAAGTATATCGTAATTCCGGTTACCGATATCAGTGTGATAAGCATGATAACAAGTGCAGATGCGTTCATAATTTCTAAATTCTACCTTCTCTAACTCGTTTCTTATAAGCAATGTAAACAAGGGCTGCAATGCTCAGGAACACAAGTACAAGCAATGTACGGGATGCGTTCACAAAGAACATTGTCTCCTCTAACTGCGCAATCTGTGCCGGGTCGGTAGCAGCAGCAAGTTGTTCTTTCAGGCCGCTGTTCATCAGCTTCTTGATGATCGAACCGTTATCCAACACCCAGTTACCGCTCAGGGCAGCCCCCCAGTCGCCACCTTTTGGCGTGAACAGCGAGCCCAGGAACACCCACAGTAAAAGAGCAGGCGTGATAAACTTGATGATGAACTTGTAAATGTTAGGCACCTTGATATCAGAACCGGAAGTAATTTCTCTCCAGCCTTTGTTGATACCAAATACCCAGGCAAACAAGATCGACTCCAGCAAGGCAAACACTACCAGCGATACCGTGCCTGCCCAGTAGTCATACTCATCAAACACACCGTAGTTGAAGAACAATACAGTTGGCATACCCAGCAGGAACACGATCAGACCAAACGACCAGGCAGCTGGCTTGCGCTTCCAGTTAAACTCGTCCTGCAGGAAACCGATCCACGGTGTACCCATGGCCAGTGAAGAGGTGATACCGGCAAAGAACAAAAGGCCAAACCACATCACCCCGGAGATCGCACCTAAAACTGGGCCCCACTGGAAGAACAGGTATGGCAGCGTTTTAAATCCAAGACCAAGGCCACCGAGCTGCACCAGTTCTGTTACGCGGTCGATGCCCAGGTAACCGATCGAGATCGGGATCAGGATAGCACCACCCAGTACTACTTCCACGAACTCGTTCATCCAGCCGGCAGACATCGCGTTCAGCGCAATGTCGTCTTTAGAGCGCACATAAGAAGCATAGCAATGGATTGTACCCATACCTACGGAAAGTGTGAAGAAGATCTGGCCGGCAGCAGCCAACCAAACACTTGGCGACCACAGCTGGTCGTAGTTCGGAGTCCAGAGGAAGTTCAGACCAACAGAGCTGTCGTTGATAGCGCCTTGCTCACCTGCAGTGATTGTAAAGCCTCTGTAAGCAAGGAATATACCGAACAGAATAAGCAACGGCATACCTATTTTCGCAACGCGCTCCACACCTTTGGCCAGACCTTGTGAAAGTATGAAGGTGTTCATCAGCAAGCAGATCACAAAGAACACGATTGGCTCGTACGGAATACCTGTTGTAGACGTATCGAGGTTTACATAGTGGTTGAAAAACTCTGCCACGCCATTCTGATCAAGCCCGTTAAAAGAGCCCATCACCGAGTGCATCATGTACGAGAGTGTCCAGGATTCGAGGTAGCAGTAGTAAGCAGCTACGGCAATGTTTGTCCAGATACCAAATACACCGATGTATTTCCACATACGGTTCTTGCCCATGGTATCCACGATGAACGGCGTAGAGTGGTGGCCGAATTTGCCTCCGAAGCGCCCCATAGACCACTCGATCCAGAGGAGCGGAATGCCCATCACTAAGAAACAAACAAGGTAAGGGATAATGAAGGCGCCACCGCCGTTTTGCACCGCCTGCACCGGGAAGCGCAGGAAGTTTCCAAGCCCGACAGCATTACCGGCCATGGCCAGGATAAGTCCGACGCGGGAGCCCCAAGATTCTTTATTAGCACTCATAAATAAGGGTAGAAGTTGGTTAGTTTAGGTTTAGGTTTGTAGGTTGTTTGCTGAATTTAAAGCGTACAATTTAGCTAATGGATTTGATTACACCCATTAAATAATCGCTTTTTTTTAATATAACTGTCTTATTCATACTTTTTTGAATAAGTAAATCGAGCCACTCGAAAGGCTAATTTCCCGCCTGTTCTGCCACAACACGTATTCCTTCTGAAAAGGCATGTGGCTTATACCCCAGCGTTTTCTCCGCTTTTGTAATGTCAAAACCGGTGCGTGGCGGGCGTTTTGCCGGTTGCGTAAAAGTGCTTCCGTCCGCTTTGTTGATCAGGGACTTATCGAGCGAGAAGTAATCGGCTACCTGCAGTGCCATATCATAAGGTGTTAGCATCTCCTTGCCGGAAATGTTGTAGATGCCTTCTGCATCGTGCTTGGCGGCCAGCCAGCAGCCCTGCGCCAGGTCCTCTGCCAGCGTTGGCGTCCGGAACTGATCGTCTACTACATTGATCGTTTTGCCGGCACGCAGGCTGTCGCGCACCCACAGCACAATGTTGGTGCGGCCGTAATCATGGGCTACGCCATAAACCAGCACAGTTCTCAGAATGGCCCACTTGCATTTGGCTTTCTTCACGATCTCTTCGGCCAGGCGCTTGGTCTCGCCATAAAAGTTAACCGGATTGGCTTCGGCTTCTTCGGTATAAGGACCGGCCTCGCCATCAAAAATAAAGTCTGTTGATACGTGGATCAGGTGCACGTTATACTTTTCGCAGGCTTCTACCAGGTACTGCACGGCATCGCGGTTCAGTTTCAGAGCACCTTCATGGTCTGTTTCGCACTGGTCCACGTTGGTCATGGCGGCCGTATGGATAATGTGCGTCGGTTTGAACTGGCTTACCACCTCCTCTACCTGGGCCTTGTCGGTCACGTCCATTGATGCGAAGGGCAGGTCTGGAAAAACAGCAGCCAGTTTGTTTTCGCCGCGGCTGGTGGCCAGCACCTCCACGTCTGCCTGCGTTAGCAGCAATTCTGCCAGCTTCTGCCCCAGCAGGCCGTTAGCGCCCGTTATTAGTATTCTTTTCATCCTTTTTGAAAGGGATTAGTTGTTGTAAGTATAGTTGTACTTCTTGGCAATCTTCTTCTTCTTCACCTCTTCCACCTTCACCTTCATTTTGATGTCAGAGAGCGGGCGGTCACGGCCATCCTTCGGCTGCTCGGCTATCTTGTCGACCACATCCAGGCCATCTACCACCTGCCCGAACACTGTATAAGCTTCGTCGAGCATGGGGGTGCCATCGTGATTTTCTACAATGTAAAACTGAGAGCCGCTGGAAGCACGTTCCGGGTTCATGTGGTCGCCAAGGCGGGCCGCAGCCACTGCGCCACGCTGGTGTTTATACTTGGGGTTGATCTCGGCAGGAACGGTATAGCCCGGATTTCCGCCACCGTCATTCCGCGGATCATCGTCTTTGGAATTAGGATCACCGCCCTGTATCATAAAGCCGTCCACAATGCGGTGAAAAGTGGTACCATCGTAAAATCCTTCTTTCGCCAGTTTCAGGAAATTCTCCTTGTGCTTGGGTGTGTCGTTGAACAACACCAGCTTTATCTCGCCCTGAGGGGTGGAAATCGTTACCAGCTGATCTTTGCCTTTGGGTGCTTTTTGTGCAAAAGCAGAGAGGGGCGCGAGCACAGCAAAAGCTGCTGCCACAATAGTATGAGCTAAACTTTTCTTTTGAAACATACTTGTTATTTAACCAAATCGGTCTTTAAGTTTCCCTTTTTTTTGCTCTATTCCAAATTTAAGCGGTTTTAGTAGGCGGCAGTATAAAAACAAACATCCCCATGCCGACTCCGAAAGGGGTAGCATGGGGATGTAAAGTATAAGTATAAACGCCTAGCTGCGCTGCTCCCGGATGTCTTTCAGGATCTGGGCGCCACCTTGTGCAAGTATGGTTTCGGCCAGTTTTACCCCGATGGCTTCTGCCTCACTCTGAGGCGCCTCAAACACCTCTACCAGGTGCTGCTGTCCGTCCAGGCTCACGATGCCACCGCGTATACTTACCTGCCCGGTTGCGGTTAAAGTAGCCAGGGCAAACGACGGAATGCTGCAACCCCCTTCCATGGTTCTCAGGAAGGCGCGTTCGGCCAGCAAACACACGTGTGTCTCCGGGTGGTCCAGCGCTGCTTTGATCTGCTGCTTCAGCTCCGGGTCCAGGTCTTTGGCACACTCCACGGCCACACTGCCTTGTCCGGCGGCCGGCGTAAACTCGTCTGTCGGGAAGGCGTGCACGATCAGGTTGTCGTACTCCATGCGGAAAACGCCGGCATAGGCCAGCATGAGCGCGTCGAACTGTTTATCCTCTAGCTTCTTCAGGCGCGTCTGCAGGTTGCCCCGCGATTCGGCAGTAGTTACGTTCGGGTAGAACTTCTTCAGCAAAGCTTTACGGCGGGTAGAAGAAGTTCCGATTACTACCTTGCTGTCGCGCTCCAGTTTAAAGTTCGGATCAAAAGAGAGGATTACGTCGTGCACCTGCTCGCGCTCCATAAAAGCCACCAGTTCCAGGTCATCCGGAATGGTAGACTGCACATCTTTGGCGCTATGCACGGCAATATCTATACTTCCGTCGCGCAGGCCTACTTCCAGCTCTTCGGTAAACACGCCTTTCGAGCCGATCTTGTCCAGCGATTTATCCAGCACCTGGTCGCCTTTGGTGCTGATGATCACGATCTCGGTAAGCAGGTTGGCGGTCTGTAATTTATCGGCTACGGCGTTGGCTTGCCAGAGCGCAAGTTTGCTGCCGCGGGTGCCGATGCGTATGGTTTTAACAGTCGTTTCCGTTGTCATAGTATAACTTAGTTTGCGCCGCGCAAATAGCCGGCAATTTGTATGGAGCTGTCTACAAACACCATTTTGGGGTTGGCATTTCGCTCGATATGATAATGGGCCTGGTTGAGTTCTTCTGCCAGCTGCCCGGCATTGTTTTGCGTGATCACCTTCGAGAATTTCTGCACAAAGTCCAGTTCGTTGGGGGGCAGGTATGAGATCAGCGAGGCATCTACGCCATACAGCGTCACTTTCCGGAACAGATTGAGAGCGTAAAGCAGGAAGTTCTTCTGGTTCTCGCGGCCCAGCTTCTGAAACTCTTCGCTCATGTCCACCACTTCGCCGAACTTGTAGCTGTAGCAATGGCGCATCCAGGAGGTAAAAAAGGAAAAATAGTCGCTGCTGATCTCGCCGGTAAGTTTTACGGCCGCATTCAGGTTGCCTTCGGCCAGCTGCGCGATCTGGTAAGCGGTGTTCTGGTCGGTGTTATAGTTTTCCTGCAGGTATTCTACTACTTCCTGCTCGGTAAAGCTGCGCACCTGCACGATCTGGGTGCGGGAGGTGATGGTAGCCAGCAGCTTCTCAGCGGCCTGCGACACAAGCAGGAACAATGTTTTGGCAGGCGGTTCTTCCAGTAACTTCAGCAAAGCATTGGCGGCAAACGGGTGCATCAGTTCCGGCAACCAAATCACCACGATCTTGTAATCGCCCTCAAATGCCTTCAGCGACACGAGTTTTACCAGCTGGCGGCTTTCCTCTTTCGAGATGGCTCCCTGCTTGTTCTCGGCGCCGATGTGCTGCATCCATTCGTTCAGCCCCTGGTAAGGGTTATCCAGCACAAACTCGCGCCACTCCGTCAGGAACTTCTGGCTCAGCACGTCTTTGGTAACAGACTTGGTGCTGGTAACCGGCATCACGAAGTTGAAGTCGGGGTGCACCAACTTGTTCATTTTAACGCAGCTGCTGCACGTTCCACATGAATCATCGGCTTGCCTGTCTTCGCAGTTGATGTAGGTGGCATAGGCCAACGCCAGCGCCAGGTTCGCACTTCCCTCCTTACCCAGAAACAACTGCGCATGCGCCACGTGGCTGTGCCGCACCGAATTGAGCAGTAATGTTTTTGTTTCCTGATGTCCTTTTATCTGTGAGAACTGCACCTTTTTGAATTACGAATTAAGAATTATGAATTACGAATGGGTGGCTGATCAGAATTTATACTTAATCAACAATTTAACCATTCAGCAATTTAACAATATAGCAATTGACATTTTGACTACTTGACAAAAGACAAAGGACTTTTAAGCATACCTCTTTTATCAAGCACTCCTTTGTCCATTGGTCTTTTGTCAAAAAAGCTACGCTTTTTTATCCCACACCCGGTATGGTTTGGTCTGGTTGAACACTTCCTCAAGTATGGCTTTTTCTGTATCGTCGAGCTTCTTGTTGCGGCGCTCCAGTACTTTTTCAGCCACCTCGTATACTTTGCGCAGCTGATAGGTTTCGAAGCCCGAGGCACCGCCCCAGCTAAAGGACGGCACGAAATTACGCGGATAACCTGTACCGAAAATGTTGGCACTTACGCCTACTACCGTGCCTGTATTGAACATGGTGTTGATACCGCACTTGCTGTGGTCGCCCATAACCAGCCCACAGAACTGAAGCCCGGTGCCTTTGAAGCCGCCTTTGGCATAGTTCCATATCTTTACCTCGGCGTAGTTGTTCTTCATGTTGGACGTGTTGGTATCAGCACCCAGGTTGCACCACTCGCCCAATACTGAATTGCCCAGGAAGCCCTCGTGGCCTTTGTTGCTGTAACCAAATATAACCGAGTTGCTGATCTCGCCCCCCACCTTGCTAAAAGGCCCAATGGTGGTATCGCCGCGCATTTTACCGCCCATGTTCACGGTACTGCCTTCGCCCAAAGCAAACGGTCCTCTGATAATAGCACCTTCCTGCACCTGCGCATCACGGCCGATGTAGATGGGGCCACCCTCAGCATTCAGAATAGCTGCTTTGATTGTCGCGCCTTCTTCAATAAAGATGTTCTCTTCGCCATACACAGCCGTGAATTTGTCATTAACCGGTTGGCTCTGGCGCCCCTTCGTGATCAAGCTGAAGTCACGGCGGATCTGCTGCCCGTTGTTCACAAAAATCTCCCAGACATCCCGGATGATGGTGCCTGCAAAGCTGCTTTCTGATCGCTTTCCAGAAGTATAAGCGGCCAGTTCTTCAGGCTGGAGCAGCTGTTCGCTACCGGCATGCAGCGCCAGCAGCAGGTCGTTCTGGTACAGCGCCTCCCCTGGCTGCAGCGCTTTGATCTCGCTGAGCAGTTCTTCGGAGGGGCACACAGCCCCGTTCACGTATAGGTTGCTGTCTGTGTGTTGCAGTTTATACTTTGCCTGCAGGTAGGGCTGTGTCAGGTATGAGACAGCTTCTCCGGTATAATGCTGCCATTTTTCAGCAATCGTAAGGATGCCTACCCGTATTTCGGCTACCGGCCTGGTAAACGTCAGCGGCAGCAGCGACTGCCGTATGCTTGGTTCGTCGAAGAGAATGATGCGCATGGGACAAAAATAAAAAAGTCTTCCCGGGATTAAACGAGAAGACTCTTAAATTGAAACGTTTTAACCGGAAGAAACCGCTTATTTTTTCTTGTAACGCGTGTTGAATTTCTCTACACGACCAGCAGTATCCACGAAGATGTTTTTACCAGTGTAGAAAGGGTGAGACGCAGAAGAAACTTCCACTTTGATTACAGGATATTCTTTGCCATCTTCCATTGTAATCGTTTCGCTAGATGTCATCGTAGAGCGGGTGATGAATTTATAATCACTCGTCATATCCTGAAATACAACCTCTCTGTATTCTGGGTGAATGCCTTTTTTCATTATTATAAACGTTTATTAACCTTAATTCTGAATCGGACTGCAAAAATAATAACAAATTCGGAATTTAAAACGCTACTAACCAAATTATTTTGTACCGATACGAAAACAGGACGTGCAACCGATAAATCTGTAAATTTGTATCAGGCGCTGCAGAGGGCGCCGGACTATAGCCCCTACAACTATGACACATCCACACCAGAACCTGATCCTCGACCAGGCGCAGATCCAGCAGAAGATCATCCGCATGGCCTACGAAGTATACGAAAACAACTTTGAAGAACAGGAACTTGTATTGGCAGGCATTTACCAGAACGGCTACAAACTGGCCGAACTGCTGGCAAAGCAACTAGAGTCCATCTCTCCTCTTAAAGTGAGCCTGCTGCGCGTTACACTGGACAAAGACGCACCACTGCAATCGCCGGTGGATCTGGCGCCAGACACGGTTATACTTGAAAACAAGACGATCATACTTGTGGATGACGTGTTGAACACGGGCAAGACGCTGGCCTATGCCATGAACACCTTCCTGCAGCACAGTCCTAAAAAAGTAGAGATCGCCACACTGGTAAACCGCCACCACACGCTGTTCCCGGTTGCCGCCACCTATACCGGCTATTCCCTGGCCACCACCCTGCGCGAGCACGTAGATGTGGTACTGCAGGAGCATGAGTTAGCGGCATATTTGCATTAAGCTCTACTTGTTAATTGATGATTGTTAAATTGTTGATACTCCTCTTAAATCATCTTGTTTAACAAGCGATGCTTTTACATCCTGAAAGCTTCATGATACGATGACATGAGTCTAAATCTCTATACTTGGAGTAGAGAGCACACTATAATGAATGCCTACATTCGCCGTTGTTGGTGTTCTCACCAACAACCAATACTTCTTGCTTTCTCCACCTTTATACTTGCTGGTGAAAACACACAACGAGGGCATCAAGTATAGAAACAACTAGGAGTGCCAAGTATAAATCCTGCCAATCCATACATCCTGAAAATCCTGATCATGAAAGAACTTTGCTTTGCTACCAATAATAAAAATAAGATTGCCGAAGTAAGCCGTATGCTCGAGGGCAAGTATAAACTGCTGAGCCTGGAAGACGTGGGTTGCTACGAAGAGCTGGCAGAAGACCAGGATACGCTGGAGGGCAACTCCCGGCAAAAAGCGCAATACGTGTGGGAGCAGTACGGGGTAAACTGCTTTGCCGACGACACCGGCCTGGAGGTAGACGCACTCTGCGGCGAACCCGGTGTGTACTCTGCCCGCTATGCAGGCCCGCAACGCTCCGACGCCGACAACATCAACAAGCTGCTGCAAAGCATGCAGGGCAAAGAGAACCGCAAAGCCCGCTTCCGCACGTCCATTACCTTATACTTAGACGGGCAGGAACACCAGTTCGAAGGCATCGTGAACGGGCACATCACCCAAGAATGGAAAGGCGACAAAGGCTTTGGCTACGACCCGGTGTTTGTACCCAATGGCTATGACCAGACGTTTGCCCAGATGACGCCGGATCAGAAAAACGCCATCAGCCACCGCGGCGAAGCCATTCGCAGGCTTGTGGAGTTTTTGAAAGCGCAGCAACCTGCCGGAGCGTAAAATTATTGCCTTACCTGTAGCACGTACTGCATAATACCTTAATTTTGTAGTCTGAAACCATAGCTTCCAATGCAAAAGCCATTTATCGTCGGGATTACAGGAGGTAGTGCTTCAGGAAAAACTACTTTTTTGAACAAGCTACTGACATCGTTCGACCCTGAGAACGTATGTCTCATTTCGCAGGACAACTACTACAAGGCGCGCGAGCACCAGACAAGCGACGCCAACGGTGTGATCAATTTTGACCTTCCTTCCTGCATAGATGATGAAGCCTATGCCCAGGATGTGCTGAGGGTGAGCAAGGGAGAAACCGTATACCGCACCGAGTATACGTTCAATAACCCGAACGTAGTGCCAAAACAGCTCGAGTTCAGGCCGGCTCCTATTGTGGTGGTAGAAGGCATCTTCGTGTTTTACTTTGAGGAGATCGCCAGGCTGCTCGACCTGAAAGTATACATCGACGCCAAAGAGTACATCAAGCTGCAGCGCCGCATTGTACGCGATAAGATTGAGCGTGGCTACGACCTTGACGACGTGCTGTACCGCTACACGCACCACGTTGCACCAACCTACGAAAAGTATATCAAGCCGTATAAAAACGACGCGGACATCATCATCCCCAACAACAATAACTTTGAGAAGGGACTCGATGTACTGACAACTTATTTAAACGCCAAAATAAAAGCATGATAAGGCACAAGTTTGCAGTGATCGGGCTCGGAGTATTCGGAAACTCCATTGCGCGCACCCTTGCCGAGCGGGGCGCCGAGGTACTGGCCATCGATAACAACGAAGACCACGTAGACGACATCAAAGACGATGTGGCTCACGCCGTAACTCTTGACTCTACGGACCTGCGCGCGCTGGAGGCACAGAACATCCAGGACATGGATGCGGTGGTGGTAGCCATCGGGGAAAACTTCGAAGCACTTCTGATCACGTCAGCCAACCTGCAGGAGCTTAACATCAAACGTATCATTACCAGGGCCTCTAATGCCCAGCAGCGCCGCATCCTTGAAAAGATGGGCGTGCACGAGATCCTCTCGCCGGAGGGTGAAGTAGGCCGTACCGTGGCCGAGCGCCTGCTGCAGCCCAGCATCCGTACCTTCCTGCCCCTGCCCGATAACTACGAGATCGTGGAGATCAATGCGCCCAATGGCATTGCCAACCGCAGCCTGGCCAAAATATCCCTTCGCGAGAAGTACAACCTCAACCTGATCACGATCAAGCGTTTTTTTGAGGAGATCCAGGATGGCAAGCCAACACAGGTAGAGCACATCATTGGCGTACCCAAAGCCGATACCATCATTTACCCTTCTGATATCCTGATCCTTATCGGCAAAAAGCAGGACGTAAAGCGATTTGTTGATATTAACCGCTAAACGTTTCATTTTTAAAAGAAACACATTACATTTGTTTTCTGCATGTCAGGCCGACCAACCATATCGTACCATTTCAGGCATCTGCTGATGTCGGTAACCCTGCTTTGGGCACTTATGCTCAACGGGCAGGAGGTGGTGGCCTATACCTACGACAATGCGCCAAAACAAACAGCGTCTAAGCTGGCCTCTGCCCCTGGTGCAGAGCGCAAGACTGTTGTAAAGCAAAAAGTATCCTTAGAGGCAACTACATCCTTTGTAGTACTGAACCTGGAGCAACAGGCTTTAGAGCCGGCACCACTGCCTTCTTTTGCCGCACCAGCCGACGAGGTAGTGCCTGCCTATGCTGCAAGAGCACCCGGTAAAGGCTTTGTTGCCCGGTTATTCCCTATTACCATTCAGCCCAACGCTCCTTAGGCTGGGGTTTTCCCCTTTCCCATACTTTCCGGAAGTATAAATTCCCACAGGCTAAAATCGGGCGTGTGCGGAACAAGCAGGCTACCTTCTATAGTTGTTCTTTTTAGAACCTATGCTGCCTGCCCTTTAACATGAATTTAATCAACTATACCTTTTTATTTATTCATTAACCCATGCGGAATAAAACCTTAATAATTGTTTTAACGGCAATTGTATCGGCGCTCTGCCTGTACTACCTGTCGTTTTCTTTTGTTGCCCGCGGCGTGCAGAAGGACGCAGAGTCTTATGCTACCGACGCGCAAGGCAACGTTGATATGGACAAGAAGCAGACCTACCTGGACTCGGTTTGGAAAGAGCCGGTTTACAACTTTCTGGGTGCCAGCTATACGTACCAGGAGGTAAAAGAGAACGAGCTTGGCCTAGGCCTTGACCTTCGTGGCGGTATGCACGTGGTACTGGAGGTTTCTCCGGTAGAGATCATCAAGTCGATGTCTGGCAACAGCAAAGACCCGAACTTCCTGAAAGCTCTTGCCCGTGCACAGGAGCTGCAGAAAAACAGCCAGGAAAACTTTACTACGCTGTTTGCTGAAGCTTACCGCGAAGTAGAGCCAAATGGCCGCCTGAGCCGCATCTTCTCTAATACGGCCAACCGTGGTAAGATCAGCTACGAGTCCAGCAACGCAGAAGTGATCAACGTGATCGACAAGGAAGTAGAAGATGCCATCGAGCGTTCTTTCAACATCCTGCGTACCCGTATCGACAAATTCGGTGTAAACCAGCCAAACATCCAGCGCCTGAAAGGCAGCGGCCGTATCCAGATCGAGCTTCCGGGCATCGACAACCCTGACCGCGTTCGTAAGCTGTTACAAGGTATGGCTAACCTGGAGTTCTGGGAAGTATGGACTCCGGAAGAATTCTCTCCATACTTTGCACAACTGGGCGAGCAGCTGGACAAGCAGGAAAAAGCAGGCCAGCTGAACCTGGGCACTACAGAAACCGCTAAAAAAGATGTTTTAGCCAATGCTGCAGCCGACTCTGCTGCGGTAGGCGCTGCAAACGAAGACGTACTGGCCAAAGCAGCTGGTACCACTGACTCTACTGCACTGGCGAAAGCTACCCCGACCAAAGACTCTGCTAAAGCTACTTCTACCATCGACTCGCTTGCTGCAGCACAGCAGGGTGGCGTGCTGGCACGTCTGTTCACAGCAATGCCTGGCGGTATCGGTGCCAACGTACGCGACACAGCCCGTATCAACGATATCTTCGCAAAACCAGAAGTACGCGCTATCTTCCCTCCAAACATGAAGTTCCTGTGGGGCGTGAAGCCAATTGCCGGCGATAACCGTCAGGAGTTCGTGGAGTTCTATGCTATTAAAAAAGGTCGTGACGGCAAAGCCCCTATGACAGGTGAGGCTGTTAACGATGCCCGTCAGGACTTCGACCAAAACGGTTCTCCTGAGATCAACATGACCATGACGCCAACCGGTGCCAAGAAATGGGCTCGCCTTACAGGCGACAACGTAGGCCGTCAGGTTGCCATCGTACTGGATAACTATGTATACTCTGCCCCTGTCGTTCAGGGCGAGATTACCGGCGGTAACTCTTCGATTACCGGTAACTTCTCTATAGAAGAGGCAAAAGACCTTGCCAACATCCTGAAAGCAGGTAAAATGCCAGCTCCTACCCGCATCGTGGAAGAAGCGATCGTAGGTCCTTCACTGGGCCAGGAAGCTATCAACCAGGGTCTGCTTTCTACTATTGCTGGTCTGCTTGTAGTAGTTGTCTTCATGATCGCTTACTACAGAACAGGCGGATTTATCGCTGACCTTGCCCTTGTGTTCAACGTGTTCTTCATCCTGGGTATCCTGGCGCAGTTTAACGCAGCGCTTACACTCCCTGGTATCGCCGGTATCGTACTTACACTGGGTATGGCCGTGGATGCGAACGTACTGATCTTTGAGCGTATGCGCGAAGAAGCTGCCAAAGGCCTGCCTCTGCGCGAAGTGATCAACAAAGGCTATGATAAGGCGTTCATGACCATCCTGGATGCGAACGTTACTACGTTCCTGGCTGGTTTTATACTTTACTTCTTCGGTTCAGGACCTGTAAAAGGCTTTGCCATCACCTTGATGCTGGGTATCGTAACATCGTTCTTTACTTCAGTATTCATTTCAAGACTCCTTATCGAGAGCAGCTTCAAGAGAGCCGGCAGATTGTCTTTCTCATCTTCTTTCACAGACAGAATGTTCGCTAACGTGAAGTTTGATGTAATGAAGTGGAAGAAGCCTGCTTATGCCTTTTCTCTGGCCATACTTGCCTTTGGTTTTATCGCCATGGCTATCAAAGGACCAAACCTGGGTGTGGACTTCAAAGGTGGCCGTTCTTATATCGTGCAGCTTGACCAGGCTGTTCCGGCTTCTGAAGTACGTGGCGCATTGATCGACAACTTCCAGGAAGCAGGTACTGAAGTGAAGACCTTTGGTGCATCTAACCGACTGAAAGTAATTACCAGCTACCTGGCTGATGACGAAAGCACAACGGCAGACGAGCAGGTTAAAACAGCTCTGTTGCAGGGTCTGGAAGAGTACAAGTCGCTTAACCCACAGGTTCTGAGCTCTTCTAAAGTAGGTGCCACAATGGCCGACGACATCCAGAAAACAGCCCTGATCGCATTGCTGCTGTCGCTGGTTGGTATCTTCATCTACGTGATGTTCCGTTTCAGCAACTGGCAGTTCAGCTTGGGCGGTGTGGTTGCCTTGTTGCACGACGCGCTCATGATCATTGCAGTTTTCGCTATACTTGATCTGTTCGGCATTTCTTACGAGATGGACCAGGTATTCATTGCGGCAGTACTGACCATTATTGGTTTCTCTATCAACGATACGGTGGTAATCTTTGACCGTGTGCGCGAGTACATGGTAGATAACCCTCGCAAGCACGTTGGTGAGATCATCAACCCGGCCCTGATCAATACCTTCAGCCGTACCATTATCACTTCATTCACAGTGTTTATGGTGGTGCTGGTGCTGTTCATCTTCGGTGGCGAGATCCTGCGCAGCTTCTCATTGGCCATGCTGATCGGTATCCTGTTTGGTACTTACTCTTCGCTGTTCATTGCAGCTCCGATTGTAGTTGATACCATGAAGAAAAAGCCGGAGTCTACTCCAACTCCGGCTAAGCCTGTGGCACAAGCCCGCTAAGTATAAAACAAAAACTCCCGAAGCCTCGACAGCTTCGGGAGTTTTACTTCATATCAAACAAAAAAGCCAGCCTACATCAGGCTGGCTTTTTTTATGCTTCTGGTAAAGTATACTTAGATGGTTACTCCATCTGCTACTACT
This sequence comes from Pontibacter ruber, assembly GCF_023630205.1. Taxonomy (GTDB): domain Bacteria; phylum Bacteroidota; class Bacteroidia; order Cytophagales; family Hymenobacteraceae; genus Pontibacter; species Pontibacter ruber. The sequence continues at coordinate 557,430 of NZ_JALPRR010000001.1, forward strand.
TCTTTTACTTCAGGCACCATACGCTTCAGCAGGTTCTCGATACCGGCTTTAAGGGTTACGGTTGCAGACGGGCAGCCGCTGCAGGAACCCTGCAGGTGTACGGTTACAATGCCATCGTTGTATGACTTGAAGGTGATGTTACCACCATCCTGCTCCACGGCAGGGCGTACATAGTTATCCAGCAGGTCGATGATCTTCTTGGATACTTCGGTGTCTTCTGCAGATGCTTCGCTGTTGGCAGCTGTTTCTGTTTTAGCAGCAGAGAACCCTTCGTTAAAGATCGGGCCACCAGCCTCAACATATGATTTCAGGAAAGTACGCAGTTCTGGTATCAGCTTCACCCACTCGATGCTGCTGTTTTTGGTTACGGTAACAAAGTTGCTGGCAATGAACACACGCGACACATAATCGAAGTTAAACAACTCCTGTGCCAGCGGTGACTCCATTGCGCTCTCCAGGTTCGGATAATCTACGCTCTGGCCATCCGGCAGCAGGGCTACGTTCATCACAAACTTCATGGATTCCGGGTTTGGATTGGCCTCAGCGTAAACTGAAACCATCTTTTCTTTATTTTCTGTCATAGACATATCAGTTTAAAATTAAAACTTTTACAGAGGTGTTAAAGTTTCCAAAAGTAGTCAATAATTCTGACAACCACCTACTGCAGCCAGGGCCAATGCCGCCCCAGGAGGCCTCTGCTTCGGGCAGTTTGTGCGATTTGACCTAGCATTTCTGAGCGTAAAATGTAACTTTGTGCTGAAGTTAATTTTTTACCTGATGTAACCCCCGCACCAAAAAACATGCTCTTTAACTTTATACTATTAGCACAGACCCAACATCCTGTACCTGGTTATCTCATCATTCCGTTCCTGCTCCTGATCGGGATGATTGCAAGTGGCCCTGTACTTTTTCCTCATTTCTGGGAGCATAACTATAAAAAAGTAGCAGTAACGCTTGGCCTGCTGGTGCTGGCCTACTACCTGTTTGCGCTGCAGGATGTTCACATGCCGATACACACACTGGCCGAATACGCCTCCTTTGCAGTTCTGCTTAGTTCGCTATACATTGCTGCAGGCGGTATTTACATCAACATTAATGCCCGCGCTACCCCGCTGATGAACGTCGCCCTGGTAGCTATTGGCGCTGTGCTGGCAAACATAGTAGGTACAACAGGTGCCTCCCTGCTCCTTATCCGCCCGTTCATCCGCCTGAACATCCACCGCATCAAACCTTACCAGATTGTATTCTTCATCTTTATTGTAAGTAACGCCGGTGGTTTGCTGACGCCACTGGGTGATCCGCCCCTGTTCATTGGCTTCCTGAAGGGTGTGCCGTTCTTCTGGACATTGCAGCACCTGTTCATGCCCTGGGTATTAGCAATTATCCTTCTGTGCCTGGCCTTCTTTCTGCTCGACAGACGCAACAAGGAAAAAGAGTTTACCCCTCGTCCGGAAGTGGTTTCCAAAATAGAAGAAAAGACAGAGTTCTACATCACCGGAAAGCGAAACCTGTTTTGGCTGGCCATCATCATCGGTGCCATTTTCCTGGACCCGAACGTGGTAGAAGGGTTGCCGCACATTGCCTATGATGGCAATAAGTTTTCTTTCCTGCGTGAGGTTATCCAGCTTTCTGCAGCATTTGCCTGCTTCCGCTTCTCGAGCAAGACGGCGCTGGCAGGTAACCAGTTCAACTTCCACCCGATCCTGGAAGTGGTATTCCTGTTCTTCGGTATTTTCTTTACCATGATGCCCGCCCTGCAGCTTTCTGCTGAGGTTGCATCTTCGCCGCAGTATGCGCAGTACATCACGGCCAACTTCCTATACTGGGCCACCGGATCGCTTTCCGGCTTCCTGGACAATGCACCAACCTATGCCAACTTCCTGTCGCTGGCCATGGCCAAGTATGATATGGCCCAGAACAGCGTGGTAGAAGTGAGGAATTTTGCCAACGGAACCGGCACCGACCCGATTACGCTGATTCTGCTGGAGGCAATCTCGCTGGCTTCTGTATTATTTGGAGCCTTTACTTACATCGGAAACGGTCCGAACTTTATGGTGAAAGCGATTGCAGAAAGTGCAGGTATCAAAATGCCGTCTTTCTTTGCCTATGTTTTCCGCTTTTCCATTCCGTTCCTGTTACCGATCCTGGTACTGATCTGGTTCCTGGTAGTGCACCTGCGTTTGTTCTAAAAAGACACAGGTATCAGGATGTAAGATACAAGCCTGATCATTTTTATACTTACAAACAGAGCCGCCCCTGGTACACAGGGGCGGCTCTGTTGCTTTTATGCCATGTGATGCCTGACGTGCCGTAAGGCATGCGAAAATAAGCTACTTTGGTGTTTGCTATTATATATAAAAATGTTAATATTATAAGTATAAACGGGCCTGCGGTTGGGCACTTGCTACATATGAAGATAAACTTGCGAGCGCTTGCCTTTGTAATCTGTATGTTGGCCATACTTTGGACAGGCTGCCGGCAAGAGGCAAAGGCGCAGCAGGTGGTGCAGTTATCGGGCCTGGTCACATCCGGGGATAGTGTGACAGCTGCGGCCGGCGTCGCTGTTTTTGTTCCACATACTTCCAGAGGTACACAGACGAATAAAAGTGGGTTTTTCTCGCTACCTGTTTTGCCTGGCGACAGCGTTGTGATAGCTGCCTTGGGTTATGAACGGCACTACATCCTTATTCCGAAAGACTTCACAACGCAAAGCTACTCTGCTACCATCGTGCTACAGCAAAGCAGCATTGCCCTGCCGACAGTGGATGTAATGCCGTGGGCCACGGAACGGGACCTGAAGGTGGCCATATCCAAAGTAAAATTGCCAAAAGAAGCCAAGCAGGAAGTGGATCTGCAGGTAGCTAAAAGTGATATCAGCAGAACAGGTTATGCCATGGATGCAAAATCGGTCGGGAAATATGTGCAGCAGCAACAGCATCGCCAGATGCAAAGCCGGTATATGGTACCTCCGGATATAAAGCTGGCTTCTATCCCTATCAGCAAATTGCTCCGGTTACCTAAACGAAAATCTAAATAAGCCTGCTTACAGCTAAAAACACAGGGCACTATACGTCAACTATGCAAAAGCTTAAACTGCACCTGCACTACTACAAAGGCCTTCAAAGCTTTGGTCTGCCTTTCTCGCTGCTGGCAGGCGTGGTAAGTATGGCTTTCAGCGAACATAAGCTGATCGGGTTCATCAATGCGTTTAGCCTAAACCTGCTGACAGGCAGCTTTATACTTGCGCTCTACTTCTTTGAGCAGCGGTACAGCGGCCAATACTTTTTTTACCACAACCTGGGCCTGAGCAAGCTAAGTCTGGTTATAGGGGCATATTTAATCAATGTAGCTATTGCCCTGCTGTTGTTCTGCCTTAAACTATACTTGTATGCCTAAGCACCAACTCGAAGCAGACAGCATACGGTACCAGGTGGGTAACAGGCAATTGCTAACAGATGTTTATCTGCATTGCGAAACAGGCGAGATCGTAGGTTTACTGGGCAGAAACGGCTGCGGAAAAACCACGCTGCTCCAGATCATTTTTGGCACAAAGGCTACCGAGAACAAGCACATCCGGATAGATAACCAGGTGTACCCCGAGCCTTACAAACACCAGACCTTGATGGCGTACCTGCCGCAGCAAGACTTCCTGCCAAAGAACATCAGGCTAACGAAAATCATCGATCTATACTTGCCGGCACCTAAAAAAAGAGAGGTTGTAAAGCAGGACATACGAATACAGAAGCACCTTCATAAACGAGCAGACGAGCTCTCGAAGGGAGAACGGCGATACCTTGAGCTTTTGCTCCTGCTGCAGCTCGATGTTAAGTTTCTCTTACTCGACGAACCCTTCTCAGGTGTGGAGCCGCTCTATGTAGAACATATTGAAATGCTCCTGCAATCGCACCTCAGCACCAAAGGCTTTATCATTACAGACCACGATTACCGCTCGGTGTTGCGCGTGAGCCGCAGGATCATACTTCTGGCCGATGGTTATTGCCGGCCGATTACGCACGAAGCAGAGCTGCTCCGGTGGGGCTATGTTCCGGCAGGCAAGTTTAGTTAACAGGCAAGCTTGCTATACTTGGTTCACCTTCTGGCGCAGCAGAAAATCAGCCAAAACCAAGGCGGCCATGGCATCTACGATTGGTACGGCGCGCGGCAGCACACACGGGTCGTGGCGGCCTTTGCCTTGGAGGGTAATCTCTTCGCCGGCATCGTTAATGGTTTGCTGCGGCTGCAGGATGGTAGCTACCGGCTTGAAGGCAACGTTAAAGTAAATGTCCTGCCCGTTGCTGATGCCGCCCTGTATGCCACCGGAATGGTTGGTGCGGGTTCGGATGTTTCCCGCTTCATCGGTATAGAACTGGTCGTTGTGCTCAGAGCCGCGCATCTGCACGCCTTCAAAGCCGCTGCCGTATTCAAAGCCTTTCACGGCGTTTATACTTAGCATGGCCTTACCCAGCTCTGCGTGTAGCTTATCAAATACAGGCTCGCCCAATCCTGCCGGCACGCCTTTTATCACACAGCTTACCACCCCTCCAATCGTATCCAGCTTGTCCCGAGTCTCTTCGATCAACCCGATCATGCGGGAAGCTGTTTTCCCATCCGGGCAGCGCACCTTGTTCGATTCGATCTTGCTCAGATCCAGCTTATAGTAAGGCTTGCGCAGCTTTATACTTCCCACCTGCGACACATAGGCCGAGACAGCAATTCCGTAGTGGCTGAGCAGTTTGGCAGCCAAAGCGCCTGCAGCCACGCGGGCAACCGTTTCGCGGGCAGAACTGCGGCCGCCGCCCCGGTAATCGCGGGTGCCATACTTGGCCGTGTAAGTATAGTCGGCGTGCGACGGGCGGAAAGCATGCTCGATGTGGCTGTAGTCGTGGCTGTGCTGGTCTTTGTTGTTCACCACCATGGCAATGGGCGTACCCGTTGTTTTGCCCCCGAACACACCTGAAAGTATGGTTACTTTATCTTCCTCTTTGCGGGGTGTGGTGATATCGGACTGGCCGGGGCGCCGGCGATCCAGGGCCTGCTGAATCTCAGCCTCGGATATCTCCAGGCCGGCAGGGCAACCATCCACGATCACGCCCACAGCAGCACCATGCGACTCGCCAAAAGTGGTTATTCTGAATATCTTTCCGTATGAATTGCTCATAATTTCTTTCGTTTCAGGAAGATGAAGCCCGACAGGGCCAGCAGCACCAGCAAAATGATGTTGGTATAGCGCTTGATCTCGTCAACCTGGTAGAGGCTCACCAGCGTGGCATCTTCGTTTTCAATGATCTTATAAAATGGCCCCAGATCTCTGGAGAGGATCTGGGCATCTGCATCGCGTGCACCGGTTACCTGCACGTTCAGAGTAGCGCGCAAGGTGTCGTAGGTAGCAGTGGCGGTATTGAAGTATATAAACTCGAACGCATCTCCCAGGTCGTACTTGCCTGGCTCGCGCGCCATGGCCGCATACGTTAAGATCTTAGAGCCAATTACGTGGCCCGCCTGCCGGGTTACGTCCTGCCGCAGGTCCGGGGGAAAGAACTCCAGGCCCGGTATGGCTGCCGGTACAGGCGGCATGATCGCTGCCAGATTTCCTTCGCCTTCCAGCCGAAACTGGTATTTGAAGCTATTGTTTACGGCAACACTTTTCTTCGACAGGTTTTCGCGCAACACGTACTGCCCCACAGGCACCATATCGCGTAAGGGGTGCGGCGGCAGCTCTTTCACCTTCACTACCTGCTCCCGGGCATAAAACGTTTTATAGCCTTCCTGCCTGTCTTCGGTGAGTAGCGTTGGGTTCTGGGCAACTTTATACTTGATCATCTTCAGCGACAAGGCCGGAAAGCGGAGCGGCTCCGCATTGAGCGGGTACAGCACGGCTTCGTAAAGCTTAAATCGCAGGAACGGCTTGTCTTTGATCACCACGTTCTCCGGAGTGATCTCTGTGAACTCAAAAGACTCTTCCCATACATTGGGTTGCTTTAGCTGCCGCAGAATGCCCTCAATCTGGTTCACAAAATCATAGAAATCGAGCAGGCGCTGATCTTCGTTGGCCAGGTAGAAGTATAAGGTCACGTTTACTCCCTCTCCTACATATACTTCCTTTTTATCGGTGTAAAGTGTTAGAAAGGCGTTATCTGCTTTGTCTACAAATTCCTGCGCCTCTTTTGTTGCCCGCTCTGCCTCTTCTGCCGGTGCCACGTTGGGCTGTGCAGGCCCCTGCGGAGGTACGGCTGCCATAGGCAGTATCTTGATGGGAGCTCCCGGCGATTGAACGGTCTGCCCGTTCACTTTCATGGAGAAAGGCTTCAGCACAAAGTCGCCTTCGCGTAGGGCAGCATAGTTTTGGGTAATGGTTAGGATGGTAGTGGTTTTACCGCCTGTGATGATGGTTTTGGTAGAGGAGAACTTTGTGCTTTTCTTAAATCCCTCGATTTCCGGGAAGGGGCTGTACTCCTGCAAGGGCTGGTCCTGCAACCTTATTGAGACGGTATAATACTGGTTGATCGGAAGCGGGCTTTTTCCTAACTCCACTGCAATGCGTTGCGCCCATGCGGGTACAGCCAGCAACACACAAAGTATAGTTAAGAGAATTGAAAAGCGCATAGACCGGTACTGCACACAACAGCTGTTAAAACGATAACAGCAAATTTAACAATTTCCTGCACTTCAATTTCAACTTCCTTACCAGCCTTTGCCTGCTGCAGCATGCTCTGTTAAGAGGTTCTTCTAAATACGTTACAGGTGCCTGCAAGCGAGGCAAAAGCAGCTGCTGGTTTAGTAAACGGAAGTATAAGTTAAGCTCTGAGGAAGGAAGAGGCATGTATAAAAATAATTTTACACCGAATATAAATCATCCACTATAAATTTGGACCTTTGTACCCAAATACGATACCCTTTCCGGAGTTTTCCCGTATCTGAGACCAAACCATAATTATCTTTTTTACACTTACCAAAATGTTAGAGTACGTTAAGACCATCCTGACGAAAGTTAGTTTCGACAAGATGCTGTTTGAGAAAGAGTTAAGAAAATCTTTCAGATTTTTAGTGAAAGAAGAGCTTACACAACTCAAGCAATGGTGCTACGATCTGTTTTCAGGGATGTATCTCCTGATCCTGAACAAAGTGTTCTCTAAAGTCTGATTCCAGTTTATTTTTCTCCGGGTTCACCCTCTACAAACTGTATGTTGCGCACCAGGCCCGCAAAGCCGGTGCGCTTCACTGCTGATTTTTTAAACAGCTGTGAGAAGACCTCCTGTGTTATCTCCTGCCAGTCAGAAGTTTTCAGCTCCTTTAGCTGCGGATGCGGCGCAAAGGCAGGCTCTTTGTGTGGCTTGCTGAAGCGGTTCCAGGGACATACATCCTGGCAGATGTCGCAGCCGAAGATCCAGTTGCCAAACTTTCCGTTCATTTCCTGCGGCAGCTGGTCTTTTAATTCTATGGTGAAGTAGGAAATACACTTGCTGCCGTCTACCACGTAAGGCGCTACAATGGCATTGGTCGGGCAGGCATCGAGGCATTTGGTGCAGGAGCCGCAGTAGTCTTTGATCAGTCCATCGTAGTCGAGTTCCAGGTCGATGATGAGTTCGGCAATGAAGTAGAAGCTACCTACCTGCGGCGTGATGAGGTTGGAGTTTTTGCCTACCCAGCCCAGACCGCTTTTCTTTGCCCAGGCCTTGTCGAGCACCGGAGCAGAATCTACGAAGCAGCGGCCGCCCACCTCCCCTATACTTTCGTTGATGTACTGGAGCAGCGTCTTCAGCTTATCCTTGATCACGAAGTGGTAATCGGTGCCGTAGGCGTACTTGGATATTTTATAGGTATCCTCGTCTGGTTGCTGGTTCTCCTTCTCCGGGTAGTAATTGAGCAGCAGCGACACCACCGACTTGGCCCCCTCCACGAGCAGGCGCGGGTCCAGGCGCTTATCGAAGTGGTTCTCCATGTAGTGCATTTGCCCGTGCATGTTCTGCTTTAGCCAATTCTCCAGCCGGGGCGCTTCCTCCTCCAGAAAATCCGCCTTGGAAATGCCACAGTACATAAAGCCCAGTTCCTGCGCCTTCTGCTTGATGAGGTATGTGTATTGTGATTTGTTCAAGTTATACGTTGCAGCCGGTGTTATACTTGGTGGCTATACTTTCAGAAGAACAAATTTAGGGAGAAATAAATCCGATTTGATTATATCGGATGATCTAGATGATAGTCAGTTGTATGGATTTTCAGGTTTTCTAATACATATTTTAAAGGGATACTAGAAGATAAATCTTTATACTTTCAACATCACTAATAAAATTCAATTCGTTTGTAGATTATTAATATTTATATATATATTGATATTAAAATAAAAAACCACCATAAAACGAGCTTACCTGATGGACTTTATTGATGTAATCAAAGCTTTAGGCGAGAAAGTGTCCCGCCTGAAAGACTCCATTCAAACTGAAGAAGCAACTAAAAATGCTTTTGTTATGCCTTTTATTGCTGCACTTGGCTATGATGTCTTCAACCCGTTGGAAGTTATTCCTGAGTTTGTAGCAGACTTGGGTATAAAGAAAGGCGAAAAAGTAGATTATTGTATTCAGAAGGATGGTAAGCCAATCATAATTGTTGAGTGCAAACATTGGAAGGAGGAATTAAATGTACATAACTCCCAATTGCATCGCTATTTTCATGTCTGCAGCACGCGATTCGGAATTTTAACTAATGGAATTATTTATCGCTTTTACACTGATTTGGAAGAGCCTAACAAAATGGATAATAAACCATTTTGGGAGTTCAACATTACCGATATGAGCGAGGCAGCAGTTTTCGAACTTAAAAAGTATCAGAAAAATACTTTCGATGTTGAGGAGATACTAAGCGCTGCCACTGAATTGAAGTATACACGGGAAATTAAAAAGATTATTTCTAGTGAGTTTGGCAATCCTACAGAAATGTTTGTAAAGCATTTTGCTAAACAAATTTATTCTGGCCCTGTAACTGCCAAGATAATGGAACAATTCACACCTATGGTTAAGAAGTCTCTGCACCAATATGTAAGCGACATAATAAGTGATAGACTGAAAACAGCCTTGTCGAACGAGGTTGATGCATCCAAAAAAGAACAGGAGCAGGAGATAATTCAAACCCAGCAAGTAGTACAACCTGAGGAAAATAAAATTGAATTCTCGGACTTAGAGCGTGAGGGTTACTTTATTATAAAATCAATTGTTCGTAAAAAAGTGGATGGCTCCCGAATCTTTTATCGTGACACAACGCGCTACTTGAATATATTGTTAGACGATAACATCCGAAAAACAATATGCAGGCTTCATCTAAATGGAACTAAAAAATATCTAGGCCTATTTGACGAAACAGGGAAAGAGACTAAAGTAGAGATCAAATTACTGGACAACATCTATGATTATTCTGATCAGCTTTTAAGCACCCTACATAGACTAGAGAAAGTACAAGAAGGTCAAACAGTATAGCTAAATTAGCTTTAAGAAAAGCAAAGAACTTAGTAAACTATACTTCCCCAAACAAAAAAGCAGGCCCATCAGAGCCTGCTTTTCTACATAATTACAAACAGCTTTTACTATTCTTTACTCCTGGTCAAACAAACCGCCAGAGGCTTGTGCATGTTGCGGCGGAATTTTGCCCAAGTGCCGGTAAGCAGCTTCGGTTGCTTCGCGGCCACGGGCAGTACGTTTGATGTAACCTTCCTGGATCAGGAACGGCTCGTACACTTCCTCAATGGTTTCGGCTTCTTCGCCGCAGGCCGTTGCGATGGTTGAGATACCCACCGGGCCACCTTTATACTTGTCGATGATGCAGGAAAGAATGCGTTTGTCCATATCGTCGAGGCCGTTGTGGTCCACATCCAGGGCGTTCAGGGCAAAACGTGCGATCTCCACATCGATGGTACCATTGCTTTTTACCTGGGCAAAGTCGCGGGTACGGCGCAGCAGGTTGTTGGCAATACGCGGGGTACCACGGCTGCGGCGGGCAATCTCGAAAGCGGCATCCTCATGTATAGGCGCACCTAACAAGGCGGACGAACGCTTCACAATTGAAGTAAGCAATTCGGCATCGTAATATTCCAAACGGCTGTTGATACTAAAACGCGCACGTAGCGGTGCAGTAAGCAGACCGGAACGCGTGGTAGCCCCGATCAACGTGAACGGGTTCAGGCTGATCTGCACGGAACGCGCATTCGGACCGGAATCGAGCATGATGTCAATCTTATAGTCTTCCATGGCCGAATACAGGTACTCTTCCACGATCGGGTTCAGACGGTGAATCTCGTCGATAAACAGCACGTCGTTGGCATCGAGGTTGGTCAGCAGACCAGCCAGGTCGCTTGGCTTGTCCAGTACCGGGCCAGATGTCATTTTTATACCTGCACCCAGTTCCGAGGCGATGATATGCGATAAGGTCGTTTTACCAAGTCCCGGAGGCCCGTGCAGCAGCACGTGGTCCAGTGCCTCACCACGCCTGCGCGCTGCCTGCACAAATATTTTCAGGTTCTCCACCACCTTTGCCTGCCCGGTAAAATCGGAAAAGCTAAGCGGACGGAGCGCCTTGTCTATATCGCGTTCGGTCGGCGTCATGTATTCATTACCGCCGGTGAGATAATCTTCTCTCATTGTTATACTTTATACTTTAAAATCAGCTTTAGCACTACCTAAAGGTAACAGTTTGGATATTGCTTTCGCTCCATTTATACGTACGAATTTACGAATTTTTGCTAATTATTTTATAGTTATTCGTCATAAATCTAACCATATTAGCAATCCATTATCTATATGCTTCCTTATTGTCGCGACTGTAGTATCTTACAGAGAGCCAACCAACGCAATATGCAAACTCATCAGCAAAAGATTACCAGCCACGCCTTCTTCAGCCCGGGTGACGATTGCCTCAACGCCATTGTAGAAAGTATAGACGAAGTTAAAAAAACGATGAAGATCTGCGTGTTTACCATCAGCGACGACCGGATCTCGGAGGCTATTACCAGGGCTTACAAGCGTGGCATAAGTATAAAGATCATCACCGACAACAACAAACTGCATGATGCAGGCTCTGATATAAAAGAACTGGCGGCCAGAGGCATGGAAGTGCGGATAGATAAAACGCGCAGCCACATGCACCACAAGTTTGCTATTTTTGATGAGGCACGCGTGCTTACCGGCAGCTACAACTGGACCCGTAGCGCCGCCCAGCACAACCACGAGAACATACTCATCACCGATAACTTCAGCATTGTGCAGGACTTTAGCCGCGAGTTTGATAAGCTTTGGGGAAGTATGATGAAGTATAACCCCGGAGGGAAAAGCAGGGAGGAGTTTAGGAAAAACCTGGATGAGGAGTATTGATCTCTTTTGCTGGTGCGGGTTTGTAACCCGTGCCTTATTATGATGTCGGATTTGTAATCCGGCTGGGCCGGAGGCCCAAACTATAGTTCGACACGAGCGAGGACGCTCGCGCCATGTGCTATTTTAAATTCCTGTTATCCCCAAATCCTGTAGATCCTGATTCAAAAAAAAGGCAGCCACTCGCGCAGCTGCCTTTTTATACTTTATACTTGCCTCGACACCGATAAACGAGCAACGAAAAACGATCAACGATTACTTAAACGCCTGAATACCGGTAATGTCAGCACCCGTAATCAGCAGGTGAATGTCGTGGGTTCCTTCGTAGGTGATCACCGACTCCAGGTTCATCATGTGGCGCATGATCGGGTACTCGCCCGTAATGCCCATACCCCCGTGGATCTGGCGTGCTTCGCGGGCTATGTGCAGGGCCATGTCTACGCTGTTGCGTTTTGCCATCGATATCTGCTGGGTAGTGGCTTTGCCTTCGTTCATCAGCGTGCCCAGGCGCCATACCATCAGCTGTGCTTTTGTGATCTCGGTCAGCATTTCAGCCAGTTTCTTCTGTGTCAGCTGGAAACCACCGATTGGTTTATCGAACTGGATGCGCTCTTTGCTATACTTCAGCGCCGACTCGTAGCAATCGATAGCGGCACCAATGGCACCCCACGAAATACCGTAACGGGCAGAATCAAGGCAACCGAGCGGACCACGCAGGCCGTCTACGTTTGGCAGCAGGTTTTCTTTCGGCACTTTCACGTTATCGAATACCAGCTCGCCGGTGCAGCTGGCGCGCAGGCTCCACTTGTTGTGGATCTCCGGTGTTGAGAAACCTTCCATGCCGCGCTCCACGATCAGGCCTTTAATACGGCCTTCTTCGTTCTTCGCCCACACCACCGCCACCTGGCACTCCGGCGAGTTGGATATCCACATCTTGGAGCCGTTGAGCAGGTAATGATCGCCCATGTCTTTGATGTTGGTAACCATACCACCCGGGTTAGAACCGAAGTCTGGCTCTGTTAAGCCGAAGCAGCCCAGCCACTCGCCGCTTGCCAGCTTAGGAAGGTATTTATTGCGCTGCTCTTCAGAGCCATACTTGTAGATCGGGTACATCACCAGCGAGCCCTGCACCGAAGCCGTAGAGCGCATACCCGAATCGCCGCGCTCAATTTCCTGCATGATGATGCCATAGCTGATGTAGTCTAGTCCACCGCCGCCATACTCGGTCGGGATGGTTGGTCCGAAAGCACCGACATCACCAAACTTCTTCACGATCTCCGAAGGGAAATGCGCGTCCTGCGCCCACTTCTCGATGCATGGGGAGATCTCGCGCTTCACGAAGTCGCGCATGGTCTGGCGGATCAGTTTGTGCTCTTCGGTGAGCAGGTCGTCGATGTTATAGTAGTCAGGTGCTCCTGTCGATTCGTAGGCCATAGTTTGTTTAAGGGTAAGGTTGTTTTGCAAAGTTAAAATTTTCGGGTAAAGGTGCTATAGTAAAGGTGTTAGATTGTAGTAATGTTTCAGAATCAGGATTTACAGGATTGGGAAGGATGAGCAGGATTTATACTTCAATATCAATCCCTAAAGCTGGCGCGAGTTTGCAACTCGTGCCTAAGTATGATGTTGAGTTTGTAACTCAACTGGGCCAGAGGCCCAGCCTATAGCAGTCACGAGCGAGGACACTCGCGCCATGAATTAATTTAAAGTATAAATCCTGTCCACCCTTCCCAATCCTGTAAATCCTGATTCAAACAAAGAAGCCCTGCCAAGTGGCAGGGCTCCTTCACGCAAAGTATAAAGCTATACTTAAAATTTCACGCCCAGCGACAACAGGAAGTTGCGGGTTGCCTGCGGGTAGTAATAGTTGTAGTCGTAGCGGGTTGGGTCGCCGGCATACTGCTCGCTGAAGGTATAGCCGTTGGCCTCATACTTCTTATTGAACAGGTTGTTTACCAGCAGCGCTACTTCCAGTTCGCGCAAAAACGACGGCTTTAAAATATAACGCAGGCGCAAATCAGCTACCTGGTAGCCGTTGATCTTGCGGTCCTCGCTGCTGGTGTTATCGAGGTACTGCTTGCTTACGGTTTTGTAGAGCAGGGCGGCCTTAAAGCCTTTCACCGGCTGTACTTCCAGTTTGTGTGCAGATACCACGGCAGGTGAGAACGAGATATCGGTTTCGCTGTACTTGTTTTCGGTTGTTCCTTCCACGCTGTAGTTCTCGTCGTAGATGTACACCGTTTCGTTGTAATTGCGGATCTTGTTGCGGCTTAGGTTCAGGTTGCTACTCAGTTCCACCACATCGTTCAGGTTTACCGATCCAGCCAGTTCTATACCGGTTCTGTAGCTGTCTTTGATGTTGGTGCGCAACGGCGAACCCACGTCGTTCAGCTGCCCGGTCAGCACCAGCTGGTTCTTGTAATCCATAAAAAAATAATTGGCGTCAACGCTGTAGCGGGTATTATAACCAAGTATAGCTGTACTGCTGCCATGCAGACGGTAGCCTGCTTCCCAGTTGTAGAGCGTCTCGGCTTCAGGCTGCACCCCACGCGTACGGTCGGCCAGCGGCTGGTCGGTAAAATCGCTGCGCACCGGCTCGCGGTTGCCCACTGCATAAGAGGCATACACCGTTTGGTTGGACGTTAGCTCGTAGGTGATACCTGCCTTTGGATTGATAAAGTGATAATCCACCTGCTGCGTTACGTTGATGTTGTTATCGTCCTCGCCCTCGATCTCATAGTTGATGGTGCGGTACTGCAGGTCGCCAAACAAACCCAGCTTCTCGTTCAGCTGGTAAGTAGCCTTGCCGAAGATATTGAAATCGGTTTTAATGGCGTTGTTGAAGTAGTAGCGCTGGCGGATTTCGCTGTTGGACGCATACCGTGCCCAGATCACCTCACCGTAGTGGTCGCCGTCATACTTGTTCCAGGCACCACCCAAGGTGGCTTCCAGCTTACCAGCCTCATCGGTGTAGGTTAACGCGTAAGTAGCACCGTAGAAGTGGTTATCCAGCCATTTCTGGCGGATCAGGTCAGATCTGCTGATGGTGGTATCGCCGAGTACAACCGGCGAAATGCCATACTTCGACAGCTTCTGGTTCTCCTTGTACTGCTCGTAATAGCCACGTCCACGGGTATAGAAGAAGGCGCCGCCTAGGTTCAGCCTGCTTGCCAGGTCTTTGGAATAGTGCAGCTGGTAGTGGTCCTGCTGGTAATTATCCGTTTCATTCTCATAGGTCAGGGAGTTGTAGGTACGGTCGGTCTCCAGCTTGTCCTGCGGCACGCCGTTCCAGGCCTGGTAGGTCTGCTCTTTGCCCGAGAAAGTCACAAACTTGAGCATGCCGGTTTTGCCGTGGTAGCCCGCCGAGAAATAGTACGACTTCAGATCAGAGAACGCCCGGTCCACATAGCCATCCGAAGAGATCTTGGAGAGGCGGCCATCGAAGGTGAATTTGTCTTTGATCAGACCGGAGCCAAACGACACAGTATGGCGCCAGGTGTTAAAGGAGCCCACGCTGTTCAGTGCCTCGGCATAGGCTTCGCGGTTTAGGCCAAGGGTGCGGATGTTGAGGCTGGCACCGAAAGCCCCGGCACCGTTGGTAGAAGTACCCACTCCGCGCTGCACCTGTATATCCTGGATCGAAGAGCCCAGGTCGGGCATGTTCACGAAGAACGTACCATGCGACTCGGCATCGTTGATCGGAATGCCGTTTACGGTAACGTTGATGCGCGTAATATCAGAGCCACGGATGCGGATACCGGTATAGCCCACGCCGGCACCGGCGTCCGAGTTCACCACAACAGAAGGCGTTTGCTCCAGCAGGTAAGGCAGATCCTGGCCAAAGTTGCGCTCCTGAATCTCTTCTTTGCTGACGTTGGTAAAGGTGGTACCGGTTTTCTCGCTGGCACGTGTGGCCGAAATCACCACTTCGCCGGTTCGGTGGGTTGTCTGTGCGAGCGCAACATCCAACTGCGTGTCGGCCTGGAGGCTTACCTGGCGCACCACCTGCGCGTAGCCCAAGTAACTCACACGCAGCGTATACTTGCCAGCCGCCAGGTTCCGGAACTCGTAGTACCCATCCTGGCCGGCCGTAGCACCATTACCGCTCCCATCCAGCACCACGTTGGCACCCGGCAGCGCGTTGCCGCCCGAAGCATCGGTAATTCGCCCGCTCAGCTTAAACTGGGCAAGCAGTTGCAATGGCAACAGCAAAACTGCCATCACAATACACAATTTTTTCATGAGGTAATAAGTTAGAAAAAGGTAAAACATACAGGCATGCCAGGGGTTAGCCGCCCGCTATAGTTTTATTTCCCTCGTTTTCCCTTCGCCAGCATTACCTGGATCAGGTTCAATGGGTATGATCTCAGCCCGTTATGATAAGGCACCCCTAAACTAAGGGCAAATGTAGGAGAGTTTTTAGTTATAAACAAAGCAGGAGCGCACATGCAGGGCCAACATAGGATAACGACCTGCCTAATGCACACTTTTTTTTAAGCAATGGTAAAAACCAGTTAGCTAAAATGTACGTTGAAATCATACAGGCACATTTTCCTGCACCTGCCATGCATTTTACTTTGCCGTGAAGATCTGCCAGCTGAACAATTTTAATTTTTTGTAGAAACGTGATGATGATCAGCTTACTGTATACTGTAGCACTTTTAACAATACTGGCATATTACGCTTTCTCACCGCGCACCAGGTATAAAAGACCACCGTCTACGGACAGCGACGATGATGGAGGCGAGCCGCTGGGCGACGACCTGCCAGATCTGGACCTCCCCCCAGGCATATCATTGCCTATCAATGATTTTGAGCCTAAGTATGATCTGAGAAGCATAAAGGTTCCTAAGTTTCCGGAACCCTCTTTGCACTGAATTCGTGCAAAACACAGCGGCCCTGGCTTTGTAAAGCCAGGGCCGCTGTGTTTTAGGGCAGACTATACTTCTAAAGTATAGTTATGGTAAAGGTTCGTTCAAAAGATAGTTTCGGGCCAAGCATGTTGATGCCTTCTTTCTCCTCCAACTTGCCCGACTCCCCTGCCCGGCCGGCAATGCCACACCAAGGCTCGATGCAGAGGTAAGGCGATGGCCCCGGTTTGGCCCAGATGCCCAAAAACGGGAAACCAGGGAACGAAACCTCTATGCGCAGTGGATTGGTACGGCTGCCCAAGGTTACTTTTTCTGAGGTCAGGTCTTTGAGCACAATTGCATCTTTCTCAAAGTAACTGTGGCGCAGGGGCAACAGGTGCGTATTTTCCAGCACCCGCTCTGTATCCCCGTTCAGCAGACCGGCATCATTCAGCAGGTAGCGGCTCACTGTTTCCCTATTCTCAAATTCGAGATAATAGTCATCGTAATTCTCTCCAGGATAAAACGGCACGTTGAAGCCCGGATGTCCGCCTACCGAAAAGTACATGGCCTTGTCGTCTTCGTTTCGCACCAGGTAAGAAACACCCAGTCGGTTGCCCTCCAGCTTGTAGGCCACCAGCAAAGCAAACTTGAACGGGAACTGCTCCAGCGTCTCGTCATCGTAGTTCAGCTCAAATACCACTTTGTCCTTTTCATTGTCTACCACCTTGAACTCTTTGTGGCGGGCAAAGCCGTGGCGTTTCATCTGGTAAGTTTTGTCCTGGAAAGTATACTGTTGGTCCGGCAGCTCGCCCACAATCGGGAAAAGGTTAGGTGCATGACTGCCCCAGATGGCCGGATCGGCCTGCCAGATAAGTTCCAGGTTCTCGTCTTTCTTGATGAAGTGGTGCAATTCGGCGCCTTTGCTTTCGACGCCCACTTTGAAATTGTCGTTTTCGATGAAGTATAGCATGTTCGGGTATTACAGGTTGTTTACAGTGGGGAGCAGGTTTTCGACGTGCAGGCGGACCAGTTCAAACCGGGCATCCTGCTGGCCACTTACCTCTACAAAAGGAGCTCCCATGGCTTCCAGTTCGCGTTTGTACCAATCGTAGAAAAACTGGCGCATGTGCGGGTGCTCGCGTTGCGGGTCCGGCTCCCAGGGCAAATCAACGCCCATCAGCAGGTAAAGGTTGTAGTCCTGCTGCTTTAGTTTTTCAAGTATATACGCCGGAACGTGGCCGAAAGCATGCTCGCTCCAGATCTTGAGCACCAGCATATCGGTATCAGCAAAGTATAGTTTATCTGCTTTGCTTTTCAGCTCCTGTTCCAGTGCCACCTGCCCCCGGGCAATGGCTTCGATGTCCTCTAAAGTATAAGTTCTGCCCAGGTTGCCGATGTAGGTGCGGGCATACTCCGGCACCCAGACCGTATCGTAGTGCCGGGCCAGTTTTTCGGCAACAGTAGACTTACCTGTAGACTCAGGACCTGTGATCGCAATTTTCAGCATAAGGCAAAGGTCGGAAAAATTTACAGGAAGCTGGTATACTTGCCTCCGTACAAATAGAATAGCCGCAGGCAAGTTTCCCTGCCTGCGGCTATTCAGTTCTAACAGTTTTCCGCTGTTGTTTTATAGGTTATTGTTTTTTCAGCAACAGTTTCACGCTGCCTGATCCGGAGTCGCTCACCATGCGGGCGATGTACAGACCTTCGGCAAGGCCACTACCATCTACCTCTACCTGGGTTACTTCACCAGTTCTGGCAGTACCGGATTTCAATTCACGAATCAGACTACCTTTCAGATCATACAGCTTAACACTATAGTTCTCTTCTCGTGTCAGTGTAAACTCGATGGTAGCTTTGTCTGCAAACGGAGTTGGATAGGCTTTCAATTGCAGCTTACCTTCCGCACCCTCCAGGCCTTGTAGTGAGCTGCTGGAAGTTGCTGCAAGCTCAGCTCTGCCAAGTGGACAAACTCTGTCGTTCGCAACAGACAGCATATCAAGTGTTGGAGACACGTTGCCAGTCTGGAATGCAGTGGTTACCATACTGGTAATCTGTGCAGCCGTATACTCGTAGTTTACCTCTGGTTGACAAGCATTCAACAAGGCAGCTACTACATTTCTTGCCAAAGCACCCCATGTTCCGGTTGCTTTGCCTAGCTCAGGAGATAGTGCTTCGAGCAGAGTAAGATCTGCTGGCAGTCCACGTCTGTTGGTGATTTGTGGGAAGAGCGCAAAGAAGGAATCACCTGGATCGTAGCCACAACCCCAGTTGCCAAAATGCTGCGATTGTTTCCAATAACCTGGAGTACAACCTTCCAGAGCACACACTTCAAAGGTAACAATTGCTGTCGCGCTTACGGCTCCACATGGACCTGCAGGATCATTTGTTGTGTATGTTAAAACAACTGGCGTTCCGGCCGCAATAGCGGTTGCACTAGGAGTATAGATATTACCTGTAACGCTACCCTGTCCGGCAGGAACTGTCCAGGTGGCACTTGTAGCGCTACCACCAAATGTTCCGCTCAGTTGTACTCTTCGTGGCTCTGTACAGGCAACCACATAAGGTCCGCCTGCACTGACTGTGGCTGCAGGATTAATGGTTATTACCCTGGTGTCGCTCACAGCACTGCAAACTCCAGGAGGGTTGGCACTTGTCAGGCGCAGGGTAATGGTACCCACATAGTTGGCCGCCACGGTCAGGCTGCCACCAGCCAGCGTATTGTTGGTCAGGATGTTGCCGGCGTTGGCTGGCACCGAAGAAACAATAGACCAGGTACCTGTGGTGGCGCCACCTGTAACGCTGGCACCTGTAAGAGCTATAACCTGTGCCGTAGCAGACTGGCAGCGCACATCAGGACCGCCCGCCTCAACTATGGCAGCAGGATTGATAGTGACAGTTCTTGTATCACTTACCGCCTCGCAAGGGCCTGCAGGATCAGCGCTGGTCAGACGCAGCGTGATGGTACCAACATAATTGGCAGCTATAGTTAGCCTTCCGCTTGCCAGCGTGTTGTTAGATAACACATTACCCGCATTGACTGGATTCGATGACACAATGCTCCAGGTACCTGTTGTAGCTCCACCGGTTATACTTGCTCCGGTCAATGGAATTGACTGCGTAGTAGTAGACTGGCATCGGGTAATATTTTCGCCGGCTTCCACTACAGCCGCTGGATTAATGGTTACGGTTCTGGTAGCACTCACTGCCTGGCATGGACCGGTTCCATCCGGATCGGCACTTGTCAGTCGTAAGGTGATTACACCGCTATAACCAGCTGCTACAGTTAAGCTACCACCCGCTACAGTGGTATTGGTAAGTATGTTGCCCGAATTCGCCGGCACTGAAGAGACAATCGACCAGGTACCGCTTGTAGTACCTCCGGTAACGCTGGCTCCTGCAAGCGCAATGGCTTGTGCCGTAGTAGACTGGCAACGAACAATAGCTGGCCCGGCATTAACAACAGCTGCAGGATTAATGGTTATGACTCTGGTGTCACTCACAGCACTGCAAACTCCGGGAGGATTAGCACTTGTCAGCCTTAGAGTAATGGTACCTGTATAGTTTGCCGCCACAGTCAGGCTGCCACTGGCCAGTGTGTTGTTGGCCAGAATATTGCCCGTATTGGCTGGCACCGAAGAGACTATTGACCAGGTACCGGTAGTAGCGCCTCCGGTTACACTTGCTCCTGAGAGGGCGATTACCTGTGCTGTTGCAGACTGGCAACGTACATCAGGGCCACCGGCCTCTACTATAGCAGCCGGGTTGATGGTTATGGTTCTGGTATCACTTACCGCCTCACAAGGGCCTGCAGGATCAGCGCTGGTCAGACGCAGCGTGATGGTACCAACATAATTGGCAGCCACTGTCAACCTTCCGCTTGCCAGCGTGTTGTTTGATAACACATTACCCGCATTGACTGGATTCGATGACACAATGCTCCAGGTACCTGTTGTAGCTCCACCGGTTATACTTGCTCCGGTCAATGGAATTGACTGCGTAGTAGTAGACTGGCAACGGGTAACATTTTCACCGGCCTCTACTGTTACCGGGCTGAAGATTGTACCTGTTACCTGTGTACGTGCGCTTTCACAGCCATTGGCTCCGATAGCGCTCACCCAGTAACTACGTGTTTCATTCAGGGTTACTACCAGCGTGTTGTCTGTTTCACCGGTTATAGGTGTTCCGCCGCTTGCTGCTGTGTACCATCGGTAGCTCACAGCACCTGTAGCATTACCTGTAAGTGTTACTTCTCCAGGGCCGCATCGTTGGGCATTGCCTGCTACAGGAGCATTGATCGGGGTAGTATTAACAGTGACGGTTACATCGTCTGTATCTGAACAACCTGTTGCTGTGTTCGTCTTGGTCACAACATAGGTAGTAGTAACCAACGGATTGGCAACTGGATTACTGATGTTTGTAGCGCTTAAGCCCGTAGCTGGGGCCCACGCGTAGGTAAAGCCTGCCTCAGGTGCCTCCCCTATTTGCCTGCCACTCGGGTTGGTAGTACAGGTCTTGGTAAAGTCTGCCCCGGCATTAGCAGTTACAGGAGCCTTATTTACGGTAACAGTCACCTGGTCTGTATCAGAGCAGCCTGTTTCTGTGCTGGTTTTAGTGACGGTATAGGTGGTGGTAGCCGATGGATTGGCTATCGGATTGCTGATATTAGCCGCACTCAGCCCTGCTGTTGGGCTCCAGGAGTAAGTATAGCCTGGCTGCGCTGCCTCTCCGATCTGTTTTCCGTTCTGATTGGAAACACAGGTTATGGTAAAGTCGGCACCCGCGTTGACCACGACCGGCGTAGTGATCGGCAAAACAGCCACCACATCGCACTTAGGAGCGATCTTGGAAGGATCTAAAGGGCATTGATTCCTGGAGCCACCAGAGGCATCTGTCCAGGCGCCGTAAAAGTTAATAACCTCTACCCTATCCCCACAGTTATAGTTTATTACTCTGTCGTCAACTATACTTCTGGTAGCGCCTCCCGGAAAACCTTCGCTGTTGCAGCCATCTATCGTAAATCGGCTTGTCTCAACACCGGCAGCGTTTCTGATCACTACAGTTCCCCAATAGGCATAAGATGTCCGCAGAGACTGGGTTGTATTCTTGATTGTAAAGGTAATGGAGGAAGTCAAAGGGGCACCTGGTTCGCAGGTGACGCAACCTGTGCCTGTCAGAGTAGCTCCAATTACCTGCAGGTCCTGGGCAGTACACCTGTCAGGATCAGGCAAGTCTTGCGCATAGGAGTTGGTCGTGAATGTAAGAACAGCTACTATAGTACACAACCATAGTAGCTGCAACTGCTTTAAAAGAAGGGTCCCCCTTCTGCTCGTGTGATTGTTAAAATCCTTCATGTTTTCCGTTTGGTTTTGTTGCAGACTTTGCTCTTAACTCGGCTCACATCAAAGAATAGGCAAAGCAGTACCACCCCAATGAGGTCAGACCATCATCAAGGTGCTACAGCTGCTCGCTATTACCGGAGAAGCGGTCGTAATTCTACTAAGTCGTGTCTTTTACAGGAAATCAGGGGCCTGCGCGAAAGAGATGGTGCAGGCAAGAACATTGATCGAAGACGCTAAAAGGTGTATAGAGCTCTCTCACAACTAAATGCGTGTTTAAGTTCTTTGATACATCTCTGTAAAGGATAGGGAAACCTTGATTCAGGCTTCCAGCCCTTCTAAACAGGCTTATAGAAGGGAGAAGCGAGTCTTAAGGGCAGGAACTCTTCCAGTACTTAAAGCACTGACAACAGCAGAGTTATTCCGCCAAAACAGACAGGAACACTTCGCAGCAAAGGCTTTAACCATTATTTGACTGGTTATATTAATTTACGAAACACACTTGCACTCAGCCTCTTATTAATATGACTATTTTTAATATATGGGCCAAAGATTTTGTAAACATCCTTAAAAGGTGGGTATAAGAGGGTGAATACTATAGTAGCAATTTTGATGGATTGCTTCCATAGCAAGCATATAAAGATAAGGGCTGGCAAAAGAAAAACTACTCATAACAAAAAGTGCACCTCTAAGGGTGCACTTTTTAAAGCTCATCAAGTAAGCATTTGCTGCAATCTTCAGTTCTCGGAAAAGCTGTAGTCATAGAAATTGTACACTTCTACTTCTTTCGGCCTCCTATCACCAAATTGTCTAAAAATCACTCTTTTGGGGCTCTCATCCGGAGACTCATATCCCCACTTTAGCCGGTTAACATACTTCAATTCTTCGGGCAATTCAATCTTACGTTGCTTCATAGGAGGTGCTTACGTTGGTTTATACTGATTTGCACTCAAAACAGAGCCTCACCAAAGAGTATCTTCTATGACGAGAGTCACTAACGTTTACGTAGCTGCTGTGCCCGGAGGTAAGCTAAAATTAAAGGATAAACCTGCACTTTAACTATAAAATAGCCAATTCTGCCTCCTTACTGTTGTTTTCAAGGTCGCGCTTCCAGTCCAGGTACCCGATTATACATAAAATCAGGAAAATAAAGTACAAACCGCTGGTCAGGTAGAGCTCTTTGTAAAGGTAAACACCAACATAAATCACATCTACCACCAGCCATACAATCCAATTTTCCAGTTGCTTCTTGGCCATCATCCAATACCCGATCAGACTGATGGCCGTGGTAGCGGAATCGGTGTACGACAAGTCGGCCTGGGTATAGTTATCCAGAAAGTAGCCCAGGCACAACGTAAAAATTGCTCCCAGCACCAGCATAAGCAGCATTTCCTTCTTCTTTACCCGGCTTACTTTCTCTTCGGTTTGCCCTTTGCCTCCGTACAGCCACAAATACCATCCGTACAGGCTCGTAATTACATAAAAGGCATTCAGCCCCATGTCGGCATACAGCCGCGCTTCATAAAAGATCACCACATACATGGCCACGCTCACCAGGCTTACGGGCCATGTCCAGACGTTTTGCCGCGCTGCCAGCCACACGCCGGCCACACCTGTTACTGCGCCGGCCAGTTCCAGCAGGCTCATGGCTTGCCAGGCTGCTGCCAGGCTCTCTGCAATGTCTGTACTATTCATACTATACTTTAAATCGCTTTTATACCCGATTTCGTTTGTAAGTTTGCAAATAAAACAAAACGGCCAAAGCCAACGCGCAACTATAACAAGTTAAAAGTATATGCAGGAGATCACAGCTCAGGAACTAAAGGACAGGTTGGCCAGACAGAATGAAATGCAACTGGTGGATGTACGGGAGCCTTTTGAGTTCGAATTATGCAACCTCGGAGGCGAGCTCATTCCGCTCGGCGAACTGCCCAAACAGGCTAACCGCATCAGACGCGATGTTCCCGTAGTATTGATATGCCACCATGGATTTCGGAGCGCACAGGCCATCAATTACCTCACGCAACGCCTTGGCTACGAGAACCTGCTCAACCTGAAAGGCGGTATCCATGCCTGGGCTACGCAGGTAGACCCGACCATGCGGGTGTACTAGCCCATTGATTGCAGACAATCCGCCTCTCAGGAAGTATGTTCCGGCCTGCTATCCGTAACGGATTGAAACATTTATAAAAATATTATACAACCTGTAGCATACATTTCTTAATTAATTGTTGTAATTTTACGCGGCAAATAAGAACCCCTAAATTATTTGCCATGCTCTCTGATCAGTCTAAGATTTTATTCGAAGCACTCACCTACGACGACGTGCTTCTGCTCCCGGCTTATTCCGAGGTACTCCCTAAAGACACCGATACTTCCACACAGCTTACCAGAAATATCCGTATCAACATTCCGCTTCTTTCTGCGGCTATGGATACTGTAACCGAGGCAGATCTGGCCATTGCCATGGCTCAGGAAGGCGGTATCGGCATTATCCATAAAAACATGTCGATCAGGGCACAGGCCGAACAGGTGCGCAAAGTAAAGCGCTCGGAAAGCGGCATGATCCTCGATCCGATCACGCTGGAAGAAAATGCAACCCTTGGTGATGCCGTACGCATTATGTCGGAACACAAGATCGGCGGCATTCCGGTTACGAACGGAGATGGCAAGCTGACCGGTATCCTCACAAACCGCGACCTGCGTTTCGAGAAAGACCTGACCCAGTCGGTTGCCGATGTGATGACGCGCGAGAACCTGATCACTGCTGAAAAAGGCACTGACCTGGCGAAAGCAGAAGACATCCTGCAGCAGTATAAAATCGAAAAGCTGCCTGTAGTAGACGAGCACGGCAAACTGGTAGGCCTTATCACCTACAAAGACATCCTGAAGAAAAAGGACCGCCCGAACGCCTGCAAAGATGAGTACGGCCGCCTGCGTGTAGGAGCTGCCGTGGGCGTTACGCCTGACGTGATGGACCGTATCAAGGCGCTTGTAGAAGCAGGCGTTGACGTGATCAGCATTGACACTGCACACGGCCATTCCAAAGGTGTACTGGATTCCGTTAGAAATATCAAGCAGGCATACCCGAACCTGGAGGTAATAGCCGGCAACATTGCCACCGCAGAAGGTGCCCGCGCCCTGGCAGATGCCGGCGCTGACGCCGTGAAAGTAGGTGTAGGCCCGGGCAGTATCTGTACTACCCGCGTGATCGCCGGCATCGGTGTTCCGCAGCTTTCCGCTGTAATGGAGGCTGCAAAAGGCCTGCAGGGTACCGGTGTTCCGATTATAGCAGATGGAGGCATCAAGTTCTCGGGCGATATTGTAAAAGCACTGGCAGGTGGCGCAAGCACTGTAATGGTTGGCTCTTTGCTGGCCGGAACAGACGAGGCTCCGGGCGAAATGCTTATTTACGAAGGCCGTAAGTTCAAGACCTACCGCGGTATGGGCTCGATCGAAGCGATGGAAGAAGGCTCGAAAGACCGTTACTTCCAGGGCAACGAAAGCGACTCTAAAAAACTGGTGCCGGAAGGCATCGTGGGCCGCGTGCCATACAAGGGCTTTGTATCTGAAATGATCTACCAGCTGGTGGGCGGTATCAGAGCAGGTATGGGGTATTGCGGCACTGCAACCATCGAGCAATTGCAAAATGCTAAGATGGTGAAGATTACAGGAGCAGGCCTCCGCGAGAGCCATCCGCACGATGTGCAGATCACGCGCGAAGCACCAAACTATAGCCGATAAGGTTTTGTAAGTAGGTTAGCAACAAAAAGCTAACCTACTTACATTATATTACGTTATGCAAGGTGTTTTTTAAAAGAAACACATCCCGACACCTTGGCCAATGAGCAGAAATTTTTCTTACCTTACATACTGCTAAAGCTTCAGGCACGGCACAAGCTCCCGCAATCAAATAAAAGCACGGGTTTCCGTTTTATGCTTTACAGGACAAACGCAAGATCATTATTGGTTACTGTTGCCATTATCAGCTGGTCGCTGCTTCTGGCCAATGTGCTGCTTTCTGCAGAAACCATGCGACAGCCTGGTGCAGTAAAGCTGGCCTTGCCATATGTCGACAATATCCTGACGGTTATTTTTATACTTTCTGTCTTCTTCTACCAGCGGCTCAGTACCGAAAACCTAAAGGGCATAGACTTTATCGGGTACCTCTGGAATCTGTTTTCAAAGGCCGGAATTGCCGCTTACCTGAGCATAGCCCTGATCCTGGGTTATCGCATGATAACCAGCTATGCCAACCTGCAATCGCCGTTGCTGCTGCACATTGTGTACCAGGTAAACTTTGGCCTGCTGGTGCTGTTCCTGGCAAAAGCATTTTACATCTGGCAAAAGCTGCTGCTTTACCATAAAAACAGGTTTCTGCAGATCGCTTGGGACTGGTACGAGCTGCTGCTGTTCAGCACACTGCTGCTCACGCTGCTCAACTTCAACTACACCAGCTACGTGTTTCTGCCGCTGCTGGCGCTGCTCGGGTTTTATACTTTGTTTTTGTGCACCAACCTGAAGTGGGTTGCCTTCCTGACGTTCAACAAAAAGAGCCGTTCGCTGGTGCTGATCGGTGCCATACTTGTCAGCTGCTACATCTTCATCCGCTTTTTCCATCAGTTTGCCGATAGCCCCGATCTGGTGATCGACTATTCTGATGTGGCATTTTTGCTGCTGGCGATGCTGTTTGTGGGGCTTTATACGTTGGCGGCCTTTCTGGTGTCGCTCTTCAGTTTGCCAACCTCCAGCGTGTTTGAGCAGAAAAGCGAAGACCTGCTTAACTTCCAGCGCCTGAGCCAGTCTATCCAGCAGGGGCAAAGCGAGCCGCAGGTATACAACATGCTTTTCGAGAGCACCATCCGGGCCTCGGATGCCAGCGCTGCCTGGTTCGAGCTTTACAAAGGCACCGATCCGCAGGTTTCGCACCTGCTCACCATTAAAAACGAGCAGATCGAGCGTATCCGGCACCTGCTGATGGCCTACAACATCCAGAACATCGACTACATCAACAACAACCTGGACCGCAACCCGGGCTTCCGCGACCTGACATTGCCCTGGAAGTCGCTGATCATACTTCCGATCAAGTCCAAGCAGCACCAGTTCGGGGTTTTATACTTGCTCAAAGACATTGAACAGGGCTTTGACCGGGAGACCGTAAACGTATTGCGCACGTTCACAAACCAGACCATCCTGACCATCGAAAACCTGCGCCTGGTGGCAGAATCGCTGCAGAACGAGCGTTACAAGGAGGAACTGAAAATTGCCAGTACGGTACAGGAAAACCTCATCCCGAAAACATTCCCTAGCGACAGCTGGTTTGAGATAAGCACGCACTCCAAAGCTGCTAAGGAGGTAGGAGGTGACTTTTACGACTTCCTGCAACTGAGCGAGTCGCGGATTGCCATTATCATTGGAGACGTATCGGGCAAGGGTATCTCGGCAGCGTTCCATATGGCGCAGATGAAAGGTATTTTTCACGGGCTGATGCAGCAGGACATGGCCCCGAGCGAGTTTATGAAACAGGCCAACTCCGCCCTGAGCCGCTGCCTGGAGAAAACCTCTTTCATTACTTCTGCGCTATATATCATTGATTATCGCATGAAAGGCTTTATGTTTGCGCGCGCCGGCCATTGCCACACGCTTTACTATAATGCCATGATGGAGGATACCTTCTATTTTCAGACAGAAGGTTTGGGTTTGGGCATTATTCGCGACAAAAGCTACAACAACCACGTACGGGAGATGTACTACGATTATAACCCCGGCGACGTGATGGTGATTTACACCGATGGCATTGTAGAGGCCCGGAATGATAAAAGTGATGAGTACGGGGAAGACCGCTTACGGTATATGCTTACACAAACCTATCACCTTGAAGCAGAGGATATCAAGTGTGCTATCATAAACGACCTGGAGGACTTTACGGGTACCGGCAGTCTTTACGACGACCAGACCCTGCTTGTGATTAAGTTTAAAGCTACTCAACCTAACGAATAAATAGACGTACAGTATGTCGATGAAAATTACACACGAAATCAAAGAATCCACCATCATCATCACCCTCGATGGTGAGTTAGATGCCAGCTCTTCTGTAATTCTGGACGAAGAGTTATCCGATCCGGAGATCATGAAGTATAGCAAGATCCTGGTCGACTGCAAAAACCTGCATTATATTTCCTCAGCCGGTCTTGGCGTATTTATTTCCCACCTGCAGCGCTTCGAGGATGCCCAGATAAAACTTATATTCTTCAATATGCAGGACAAAGTAAGAAACGTATTCGAGATTTTAGGCCTTGACCTGCTCATGACCATCGTTTCGAACTACGAGGAAGCATTGACCATCGCAGATGAATAATGTAATCAGGGTAAATTGTAGTAAAAAAAATCTTAAGCCAATACGGGACTTCGTCACAGAATATCTGGAGCCTTTAAAGCTTTCAGATATCATGATGAACCAGATCGTGTTGGCTGTGGATGAGATATGCGCCAACCTCATCATACATGCTAACCAGGAAGACCCTTCCAAGTATATTTCGCTTGCCATCCACAAGCAGCCCAGCGTACTCAAGTTCGAGATCACGGACAATGGCGTCGCTTTCCAGAAATCGAATTACAAGGAGCCGAATATAGAGGAGCACGTTAAGGTAGGGAAAAAAGGCGGCGTGGGCATTGCGCTGGTCAACCGCATTATGGATAAAGTGGAGTTTAGCACCAACGGCAGCAAGAACATCTGCCTGCTTTACAAAAAAATTAAATAACACAGCGCCACACACTTTAACGGACTGCTGCCCGTTATCCGGAACGAAATCTTTTGCAATAGGATTATAGTTATGTTTTTTGGCTCATCTGTCAAAAAAAATAACTAAAATTGCATGATCTGATCTCGATCAGCGAAACTAAGAGTTTGTTTTTAATCTACTTATGCGCAGCAACCACCTACTTGTTGCGGCTGCGGCCCTGCTCCTCGCTGGCTGTACCGCTACCAAGAAGAACGACACAAAAGAACCCGTTATCGCTACGCTTGGCTCCCACCCTGTCTATACTTCGGAGTTCCGGTACGTGTACGAAAAAAATAACGGCAGCAACGACGACGCCTTCACCCGCCAGAGCGTTACAGATTACCTGAACCTGTATACCAATTTCAAGCTTAAAGTACTCGAAGCAGAGAGCCGCGGCCTTGACACGACTACTGCCTTTAAGCGCGAGCTGGAGGGTTACAAAGAGCAACTGGCCCTGCCCTACCTTACCGATAAAAACGTTACCGACAACCTGGTGAAGGAAGCCTACGAGCGCCTGAAACAGGAGGTAAACGCGTCGCACATCCTGATCAACCTGGCCCCGGACGCGGCTCCGGAAGATACGCTGGCTGCCTACAACCGCGTGCTGGAACTGCGCAAGCGTGCAATGGCTGGCGAAGATTTCGGCAAATTGGCCCGCGAGCAATCGCAGGATCCGTCGGCTGCTGAAAACGGCGGCAACCTGGGCTACTTCACAGCCATGCAAATGGTTTATCCGTTTGAAGATGCTGCCTATAAAACCCCTGCCGGCCAGGTTTCCATGCCGGTTCGCACCCGTTTTGGTTATCACCTGATTAAGGTAAACAACGTTCGACCGGCACAGGGCGAAGTGAAAGTAGCCCACATCATGGTGCGCGCTACACCAGGCATACCTAAGGCCGATTCTCTGGCTGCCAAGCAGCGCGTAGATGCCATTTACAAACGCGTGCAGCGCAAGGAAAACTGGGACAAATTGGCTGCTGAATTCTCTGAAGATGCCAACTCTGCAGCAAATGGTGGCGAGCTGCCCTGGTTTGGCACTGGGCGTATGATCCCTTCGTTTGAGGAAGCAGCATTTGCCCTGAAAGCAGAAGGCGACATCGCCAAACCGGTGCTCACTCCTTATGGCTGGCACATCATCAAGCTGATCGAGAAACGTGGTTTGCCTCCTTACGAGGACATGGAGCAGAACCTGCGCAACAAAATAGCGAAGGACTCCCGCTCCGAATTGAACAAAGCTGCCTTCCTGAAGCGCATCAAAGCAGAAAACAACTTTACCGAGAATGCTGCCGCCAAAACAGCTGCCCTGGCCAAAGCCGATGACAAGCTGCTGCAAGGCACCTGGAGCTACGACGAGGCAGACAAAGCACTGAAAACAACGCTGTTTACCATACAGGGCAAGACGTATACCATAGGTGATTTTTATACCTATGCCAAAGCTGAGCAGCGCCCACGTGCAACCGGTACTGCTGCGCATTACCTGAACCTGCTCTACGATAGCTTTGTGAACAAGAGCCTGTTCGATTACGAGAAGGCAAACCTGGAGAATAAGCACACCGACTACCGCATGCTGGTGCAGGAGTACCACGATGGCATTCTGCTTTTCCAGCTGATGGACGAGAAAGTATGGACAAAAGCGGTGGAAGATACTGTGGGGCTACAGGCATACTTTGAGCAGAACAAGGAGAAGTATAAATGGGGACCACGCGTGCAGGCTACTGTCATCAGTGCTACAGACAAAGAACTGCTTCAGAAAACGCAGGCACAGTTGGCAGACCGCCGCTATGCCGTACGTTCTGCAAAGCTGTCAGACATCCTTTTCGAGCAGAACAAAGCTGATCTTGGGGTTGAATCTGTATCAAAGCTGAACGAACTGGCCGAGCGCCTGAAGAACAACCCGAACCTGTCGCTGGACGTGAACGGCCATGCCGATGCCCGTGAGGCAAGTGCAAAAGGCAATGTAGCTGCGACCCGCGCCGATAAAGCGATCGCCTACCTCGTAGGCAGAGGCGTGCCGGCAGCGCAGCTGAAAAAGAACGTTTTAGGAAAATCGAAGCAAGCAGGTCCGGATAATACAGAAACCGGTCGTCGCCGCAACCGCCGCGTTTCCTTTGCACTTTACTCTTCTGACCTGGGCGTACTCGCTGAAAACCTGAATGCCGGCAATCCGCTGGCAGTTCAGATCACGGAGAAGAAGTTCCAGAAAGGTGAGAACAAGGCACTGGATAATGTTACCTGGGAAAAAGGCACTTATACTGCCCAGCAAAACGGCCGTGAGTACCTGATCATCATCCACGATGTACTACCTGCTGGCTACAAGCACCTGAACGAAGTACGCGGCCTGGCCACTTCCGATTACCAGAACTACCTGGAGCAGGAAT
The DNA here is from genome assembly GCF_023630205.1 of Pontibacter ruber. Classification (GTDB taxonomy): domain Bacteria; phylum Bacteroidota; class Bacteroidia; order Cytophagales; family Hymenobacteraceae; genus Pontibacter; species Pontibacter ruber. Next base: position 588,127 of record NZ_JALPRR010000001.1, read on the forward strand.
GGGTGAAAGAGCTGCGCAAAAAATATCCGGTAACAGTACAGGAGCCGGAAGTAGAGAAACTAATTAAGAACTAAGCCATTACCTCGCTTGCGGCCATGCCTGTTTTTACAGGGGCTGTAAGTATAATTAGAGAATAAAGCCGTATTTTGTGCGTTGTTTTTTAGCAGCGCATTAAAGCTATAAGTTAAACACCTTGAAGAAGAAAAAATTATTAGCAAGAATGGCCTATGTAGCTATCTGCTGCATAGTGGCATCTGTTTCTGCCTTTGCACAGGCCCCTGTACAAACAAAAGTAGACGGCATCATTGCCAAAATAGACAACCACGTTATCCTGCGCTCTGAATTGGAGTTCAGTTACCTGCAGTACCTGGCGCAGTCAAAACAGCAGCCGCGCCCGGAGCTGAAGTGTGAGATTCTGCGCTCTATGGTACAGGATAAACTATTGCTGGCCCGTGCCGAGATCGACTCGATAACAGTAGAAGACGCACAGGTGAGTGGCGAACTGGACCGCCGCATGAACTACCTGACCGCACAGGTGGGTGGCGTAGAGCGCCTGGAGCAGTATTACAACAAAACGGTAAAGCAGCTGAAGGATGAGTTGCGCCGCACCGTACGCGATCAGTTGGTGATGGAAAAAATGCAGCAGGAGATCACGGGCAAAGTAACCGTTACGCCTAAAGAGATCAAACGCTACTTCAACGAGATTCCGCGCGACAGCCTGCCATATTTCTCCAGCGAAGTAGAACTGGGCCACATTGTGAAGTTTGCCGAAGTAAGCAAACAGCAGAAGGCTGCTGCACGCCAGCAACTGGAGGAAATCCGCAAGCGCATTCTGGCTGGCGAAGACTTTGCTACGCTGGCCAAGCAATACTCGCAGGACCCGGGCTCGGCACAGGAAGGTGGTGTGCTGGGTTTCTTTAAAAAGAAAGAGCTGGTACCCGAGTACGAAGCAGCAGCCCTTAAACTGGAGCCAGGCCAGATCTCAAACGTGGTGGAGTCGCAATTCGGTTTCCACCTGATCCAGATGATAGAGCGCAAAGGACAGGAATTCAACACCCGTCACATCCTGATCAAACCGGCTACGGCCACAGTAAACGTTCAAGAGGCAGTTACGGCATTGGACAGCATCCGCACCCTGATCATGAACGACAGCCTTACCTTTGCCAAAGCCGCTAAGGAGTTTTCGGATGACAAGGCTACCAAAGATAACGGCGGTATGATTGCAAACCGAGCTACCGGCAGCACCTATACGCCGATGGACCAGGTAGACCCTGCTATTTTCTTTGTCATCGATACCATGGAGGTTGGAGAAGTATCAAAGCCGGTTGCTTTCCGTACGGAAGATGGCAGAGAAGCAGCCCGCATCATTTACGTAAAATCGAAGTCTGTACCGCATCAGGCAAACCTGGATGACGACTACCAGAAAATAGCGAGCGCCGCTCTGAACGAAAAAAAGAGCAAAGCAGTAGATACATGGTTCCGAAAAAACTTTGATTCCGTATACATCGAAATCGACCCGGAATACCAGGATTGCAAGGTGCTCCAACTAACCAATTAGACGAACCGATGAAGCAGTTCACCTCTGACAAAGAAGCCGCAGACGCGCTACACCGCTCCTACCGGGAGCTTACCGATGAGATTTCAAAAGTAATTGTAGGGCAGGAAGATGTGGTCAGGCTGGTACTTACGGCCGTTTTTTGTCAGGGGCACTGTTTGCTGGTAGGCGTCCCCGGCCTTGCCAAAACCCTCCTCATCCACACGATCGCTTCCTCGCTGGATATGTCGTTCAGCAGAATCCAGTTCACGCCGGATCTCATGCCCTCCGACATTGTAGGTGCCGAAACGCTGGACAAAGACCGCAACTTTCAGTTCATCACCGGTCCTATCTTTTCCAACATCGTTCTGGCCGACGAGATAAATCGTACGCCTCCTAAAACGCAGGCAGCCCTGCTGGAATCGATGCAGGAGTACTCGGTTACGGTGGCAGGCAGAAGGTATGATCTGCCGCGGCCTTTCTTTGTGCTGGCCACGCAAAACCCGATTGAGCAGGAAGGAACCTATCCCCTGCCGGAAGCGCAGCTGGACCGCTTCATGTTCAACATCATGCTGGATTATCCGAGCTATGAATCGGAACTGCAGATTGTGAAGAATACGACCGGAGCCGTGCGCTACTCCTTAAACAAGGTACTGCACGCCGATGACATATTGGCCTACCAGCAGCTGGTGCGCCGTGTGCCGGTAGTAGACAACGTGATCGAGTATGCAGTACAGTTGGTGCATAAAACCCGTCCTAATACCCCAAAGGGATCAAAGCTGGCCGACCAGTACCTGGAATGGGGAGCAGGACCGCGGGCTTCGCAGCACCTGATCGTAGGCGCCAAATGCAACGCCCTGCTCAACGGCAAGTATAGCCCGGACATCGAGGACGTGCAGGCAGTAGCCCTTCCTATACTTCGCCACCGCGTGGTGCGCAACTTCAAGGCCGAAGCTGAAGGTATAACCGTAGAAAAGCTGATCGCAGAACTGCTTTAATTAATGAGTTACTTAGTGAATAAAGAAGAGTAGCAATTACTTTCTTTCCACTCAAAGTATAGCCTGATCAGCCAAACTAAAGATCAGCCTCTTATTCACTCATCCACTCATTCACACATTCAAAATTATACCAATTGCAATACATCCAAATTGGTGTAATTTTGCAGCTTTAGAATTTCAACCCACAACACCCTGATACTTATGGAAGCGCCTGCTTTATACTTCCGTTTTAAAGATAACCTGGCAACTATACTTGGTGCGCTGAACAGCAAACTGGAAGTGCGCTCTATGCCTTACAATACTTCTATTCCGCTGGAGGTAAACCTGCTGGCAGACGTACTGCGATTGCACGGTCTGGATTTCCGCTCAGAGACGCCTGGTGCTAAGCGCCTGGAAGACTTCCACCAGTGGTACCTGCAAAACGAAGAGGCCGTATCGGAGGTGATGCACCGCGTGCTGGAAGATAAACGGGCTTACATGAGAACTACGACCGGAGTGGTACTGCAAAAAGAGATGCTGGTAAGAAGACTGGAATACTTTAACGAGACAGCCCATACCTTGCAGGTGATGATGACCCAGCAGCAACTGCATAGCCCGAAACACTTTAAGTACCCGTTCCTGAACCAACAGAACTAGTATTTATACTTTAACGATAATGAAAATGCCAGCGGCTTACTTTAGCCGCTGGCATTTTTGTATTCTGACAGTTTCCTCTACGTCATGCAAAGTATAGCAAGTATACTTCTGTAGATATCAAGTGCAATCTATACTTAGTACCTGGTTATACTGTAAGCTCCGTTACTTACGGATCGAAGTATGGCCTTCTTTGGAATGCTCCAGGTCTAGCTGTCCTGCGGGCTGAGATTTCATACTTGAGTCCGCCTCCTCGCCTACCGGTCCTTTAGCCAACGTGATGCCGCCATCCACCATGTAGGTAGCTCCTGTCACATAAGACGCCTCGTCCGAAGCCAGGAACAGGTATACATTGGCCACCTCTTCCGGCGTGCCTCTGCGGCCCATCGGCGTTGCCTGTTTCATCGTCTTCACCATTTTGCTGTCCATCGGGCCGGTGCTCTCGTGCGTCCAGGCCGTGTCTATCGGGCCGGGACCTACGATGTTGCAACGCACGCCAAACTGCGCCTGCTCTACGGCCAGGCCGCGCATAAAAGCATGTATAAATCCTTTCGTGCCTCCGTAGGGCGTGTTCTGCGCAATACCGATCACACCAGCCTCTGAGCCTGCCGACACGATGTTGCCTTTGGTCTTGTGCAGTTCCGGCAAGGCAGCTTTCGACATCACGAATGCAGTCTTGATGTTGTTCTTCAGCATGTATTCAAACGCCTCTTCCGAGTAATCCTGCAGCAGGTTCACTTCCGGAAACACACCCGCATTGTTAATTAGGATATCGAGCTTGCCGTATTGGCTCACCGCCAGATCTACACAGCGTTTCGCGTTTGCTTCCGTTGACAGGTCGCCTGTAAAGTGAATGGCTGTGCCGCCATTTTTCTGGATCTCTTTTAATACCTCCTCTACCGGATCTTCCGGAAATCCGGCTACAATAACGCGGGCGCCTTCGCTGGCAAATTTCTTACATATAGCTTCGCCTATACCGCTGCCGCCACCGGTTACAATCGCAACTTTACCCTCCAGTCTGTTTCCCATTTCTTTCATAGTTATAATGTATTAAATGCTTTTTGTACTAACGGCTGATACCCGGATGGGTTTGTTTTCGACTATTATGGCTGATAAAGTACACGTTTTTACATGGTTAGCGTATGAAGTACCAAGCTCTGTTCCAGAGCACCCGCTGGCGCAGCAGCGCAACTTACATTATTAAACCATTTAACATGAGCTCACTTTACAGCGTCCTGTCTGATTCTTTTGAAGAACGGTTGGAAACAGAACATTTACTCCTGAGACCTTACCAGGAAGGCGATGAGAACGATTTTATGCGCCTGATCCAGGAAAACACCGTTGAACTGAATCCTGCTTTCAGTGGCCGGCTTGCAAGGGTGCGCATGCTGGAGGATGCACGCATACAGGTGCAGCAGTTACGCACTGCCTGGGACAATCATAAGATGTTCGACTTTGGCGTATGGCTCAAAGAGAATGACACCTACATCGGCGACATTACCCTGAAAAACCTGGACCACCAGATACCTAAAGCAGAGATCGGTTTATACTTTACCGGCTGGCCCGAGTCAAGAGAATATGTACTGGAGGGACTGATGGCAATTGTAAAATTTGGCATTGATACACTTAAGCTCAACAAGCTGTACATGCGGTGCATGCACACAAATGCCTACTATGGCGAAGCAGCCCAGGCCTGCGGCTTTGTGAAGGAAGGCATCATGCGCAGCGATTACAGGGGCGCTGACTCCAGCGAACTGCTCGATGTGACCTATTATGGCCTCACTCGCAAAGACTACGAACAGCTGCAGCACATGAAAGCAGACAGTTCGCAGATCATGGCTTAGCTTTGATAACTTTGAATGGTGAGTTTTGAATGATTAAATAATAGTACGGGCAGTATAGTATAACCTGCTATCGCTTTGGCTTCGCTAAAAAGAAGTCGGTGTCGAAGGTAAGGTAAAAGGCATTTGAGAACTCCAGCTTAGGGTTATCCAGGTCCACTACGGGCTCGAGACGCACGGTCAGGTATAGATTGTCAAGCAGTTCGAAGTCTTCCATAAAACGCAGGATAAGCAGGCGGCGTTCTTCCTGCACGTAATCCGGATCTTTGTAAGTGGTGGAAGCCGATTGGTAGAGTTTACCGCCTAGCTCCGAGATATACCCATCACCCTGCCAGTAACTGAGCATCACATCCTGGTATTTTGTATCGATGCCGGCATTCAGGTAAATGCCCCCGCCACTCTTATAAGCCAACTGGTACTCGTTCGAGAAATCCTTAAAACCGACTATATAGTTCTTCGTGTACAGCCGGTGCAGCACCTTGAACGGATACTGGCGTTCCAGTTCTATACCTGTCGCTGCATTTACCACCGTTAGCAACGGAAGTTCCGAAGCATCGATCTGCCCTCCTTTGTGCTGTGCCGTGAATTGTAGCGGCAGCGACAGTTGTACCATATCGCCCTCGCCCCATTTGCCTTCCTTGCGCCACAGGTTTAGGGCGGCGCTTGCGCCACCGGCCACTTCCTCACGATCAGGATCACCGGGGTAAATCATTTTTTGCCAGTCAATCCAGGCATCCATCTCCAGGCGATTCGTGTTCAGCAGAAACTGCAGCCCGTTCTCCAGCCTGTCGGTAATCACACGTTCAAAATCATAGAGCGGCTCGATGTACCCGTGGTTCAGGTTACCCTGCAAGGTGCCGAACAGCAAGGCCCAGTTCTCCCGCTGCACCTTCGCCGTAAAAGTTGGTTCCAGGTCCTGAAAATCGTCGTTCCCAAAATCTTTCGAGATAAGTGCTCCGGCTTCTATTCTGATGGAGGCGCTGGGAAAATAGATCAGCTTCGGCTGGAGATGATAGCCAAATAAAGTATAGCCATCTGCAATTTTATTGAAGTACTCGTTGTTCTTAGAGAACCCCAGCACGTACAACCCCGCTCTAAGCTCATTAGCATTTTCTGCTTTTACAGGCAGGGGCTGGAGCAAGGCTTTGTTGCTGAGCTGCGCTTGCGCTAACAAGCTGTTAAACACGAAAAAAAGAAAGAAAAACAGCCTAAAATAGTGCATAAAAAAGTGTCAGGAATGGCACAAAAAGAGAGTAAAGTATGTTGTAATCAGACGGCGCTAAACAACTAAAAAAATTAGCAAAATACCTGTTCGTATGTTTGCATATTGGCTCCGTAATTAGTAATTTCACCTTTAATATAAAGCTATTTAATTAAACACACATGAGCGTAAGCAACGAAAAACTTAAGGCCCTGCAGCTGACCATCGATAAGCTCGACAAGACCTACGGCAAAGGAACCGTAATGAAGTTGAGCGACAACAAGGTAGAGGATGTTCCTGCTATCTCGACCGGATCGCTTGGGCTGGACATTGCTTTGGGTATTGGCGGTTTGCCGCGTGGCCGTGTTATCGAGATTTACGGACCAGAATCATCCGGTAAAACCACGCTTACCATGCATGCTATTGCTGAGGCACAGCGCCAGGGCGGTCTTGCAGCGTTTATCGACGCTGAGCACGCATTCGACAAGGCATACGCCGAGAAACTCGGAATTGATACAGAAAACCTTTTGATCTCGCAGCCTGACAACGGTGAGCAGGCCCTGGAGATCGCCGATCACCTGATCCGCTCAGGCGCGATTGATATCATCGTGATCGACTCTGTTGCCGCTCTTGTGCCAAAAGGCGAACTGGAAGGCGACATGGGCGACAGCAAGATGGGTTTGCAGGCACGTTTGATGTCGCAGGCACTGCGTAAGCTGACCGGTACCATCAACAAGACCGGTTGCTGCTGTATCTTCATCAACCAGCTGCGTGAGAAGATTGGTGTGATGTTCGGTAACCCTGAAACAACCACTGGTGGTAATGCACTGAAATTCTATGCCTCTGTGCGTCTGGACATCCGTCGTATCGGCCAGATAAAAGAGGGTGCTGATAATATTACAGGTAACCGCACCCGTGTTAAAGTAGTGAAGAACAAGGTAGCACCTCCGTTCAAGGTAGTTGAGTTTGACATCATGTACGGCGAAGGTATCTCTAAAGTAGGTGAGGTACTGGACCTGGGTGTAGAGCTGGAAATCGTGCAGAAGTCTGGTTCCTGGTTCTCTTACAACGGCAACAAGCTGGGTCAGGGCCGCGATGGCGTGAAGCAGATCCTGCTGGACAACCCGGAACTGATGGAAGAGATCGAGGGCAAGATCAGAGCAATCGTGAAAGGCGAGCCTGAGAAGGTAGCAGCCGCCCTTGAGGACACTTCAGGCGAGTGAACTTTATTTTCGAACTTAAAGTAAATAAAAAGGTGCTATAGCTATATAGCACCTTTTTGCTTTATAAAATGTTGAATAGCTGCCAATCTCTGCCTAAATTGAGCAATAGCCCGGCAGTTGGTATAAAAGTTGATTGTAACGAAAGAAGACTGCAACTTTAATGCGAAAGACGAATGAAAAAGCTTTTCCCAGCCATACTCCTACTCCTGCTAGTCATCTCGGGCTTTGTGGCCAAAGATACTATGCGCAGCGTACCGAACGAGAGCTTCTCTACCGGCGAAATACTGAAGTATAAAGTACACTACGGACCTATCAATGCAGCAGAAGCGGTGATCGACATCTCACCAGGGCTGCACCGCATAAACGAGAGGGCCTGCTACAAAGCTACCGTGTACGGTAAAACCACCAGCTCCTTCGATCTTTTTATCAAGATCCGGGATACCTGGCAATCATACATCGATACGGCCGCTATCGTACCACACCGCTCGTTCCGCAACATAGAGGAAGGCAATTACCGCAAGCGCGAAACCGTTGACTTTAACCATTACAACAACACCGCTCTTGTAGAGAAAAAGAAAAAATCTAAGCCGAAGGAAACATCTACGCATAAAATACCAAACAATGCGCAGGACATTGTAAGCGGCTTTTATTACCTGCGCACCATCAACTACGACAAGCTAAAGCCTGGCGATAAACTGAACGTGAAAGGCTTTTTTGATGAAGAAACGTTTGACATGGTGGTTATTTTTAAGGGTCGCGAAACGGTGAGCACCAAGGTTGGTAATATCAAAGCCATCAAATTAGTGCCGGTAATGCCTAAGAACAAGCTTTTTGATGGTGAAAACGCGGTTTCAGTATACCTATCGGATGATAAGAACAAGATACCCGTGCTGGTACAGGCCGAGATGTTTGTTGGCTCTGTAAAAGTAGACCTTTATGAATACAAGAACCTGAAACATAAAGTATACCTTGCTAAAAAATAAAACAAAGCCAGCCGAAACGCTGGCTTTGTTGTTTAGGACGGGTCTTGGCTGTGTTAAGAAAATATTATGATTTGATAAAGCTAAAGTACTGTAGCTTAAACTATAGTATCTTTGTTAAAGAGAACAGAGGTTACCGAAAGAATACCAGAGACTGTATAAACCTGGCTTTAAATACCTGAAGTATAACCAGCGGCAACTTTCAACTGTTCTTCTACCAGCAACCTAAACCCAACATACTGTGCAAACTGCATCAAACTACAGAATACTGGTAGTAGACGACGATCCGGATATCGTGGAGCTACTGCACTATAACCTGACACGCGAAGGCTATGAAGTAGCACAGGCCGAAAACGGAAAAAAAGCAATTGAAGTAGCGCAGGCATTTAAGCCCAACGTGATTCTGATGGACGTGATGATGCCGGTGCTGGATGGCATTGCAGCCTGCAGACAGCTCCGTGAAATGAACGAGTTCCGCTCTACACACATCATCTTCCTGACTGCACGTTCTGAAGAGTTCTCAGAGGTGGCCGCTTTTGATGCAGGCGCGGATGATTTCATTACGAAACCGATCAAACCACGGGCTCTTTTGAGCCGACTGGCTGCCTTTGCGCGTCGTGATTCGCAGCAGGAAGCAGAAGAAAAAATAATAGATATTGGCGGCCTGCGCATCGATCGCACCAGCTTTGCCGTGTATAAAGGCGAGGACAAGATAACGCTTCCTAAAAAGGAATTCGAGCTGCTGGCCTTCCTGGCTGCTACGCCAAACAAAGTGTTCAGCCGCGAGGAGTTACTGAACAATGTGTGGGGCAGTGATGTGTATGTAATAGCCCGAACCGTTGACGTGCACATCCGGAAAGTGCGCGAGAAGATCGGAGAAGACAATATCAAAACGATAAAAGGTGTCGGCTACAAGTTCAACACCGACTAAAACATGAACCTGAATTCACGTACGCTTGCTCTTTTAACCTCTCTGGCGGTGGCAGTAGTGCTGACCGCCTTTCTTGCTTTAGCCAGCTATTTCTCTTCCCAAGGCCTTGTGATAGCGCTGGTGGTGGTGTTTATCAGCTGCTTTATGCTTGTCTATTTCTCTTATGAGGCGCTTGTTTTCCGTGAGGTGAAGAACGTGTACTCCAGCATCGAGAAAATAAAAAGGCAGGAGTATAAAAAAGTAGAAAGCCGCTCGCTCTTCAACTCCGACCCACTTACCAAGATCAAAGAAGACATTTACCAGATAGCACAGAAAAAGCAGCAGGAGATCGACGAGCTCCGGCATCTGCAGGTGATGCGGCGCGAGTTTCTGGCCGATGTGTCGCATGAGCTGAAAACACCTATCTTCGCGGCCCAGGGGTTTATCCATACTTTGCTGGATGGTGCTATGGACGACCCGAATGTTCGTGACAAATTTCTCCTGAAAGCCGCCAACAGCCTCGACGGGCTGGATACCCTTGTACAGGACCTGATCAGCATATCACAGTTCGAGAAAGGGGTGGTGAAGATGGAGAAGCAAAACTTTGATGCAGCAAAGCTGATGCGGGAGGTATTTGAGCAACTGGAATTAAAGGCTGCTGACCGCAATATTTCGCTGCACCTGGAAGTAAAACCGGGCGAAAAGATTATGCTCTACGCAGACCCTAACCGCATACGCCAGGTGTTCATTAACCTCGTAGACAACGCCATCAAGTATGGCCGCAGGGGGGGCAATATCTGGGCATCCTTCGAAGAGGGCCGGAAGAAGTATACCATCACGGTAAAAGATGATGGCAAAGGCATTGGGGAAGAACACATCAACCGCATTTTTGAACGCTTTTACCGCATCGACAAAAGCCGGTCACGTGATAAGGGCGGCTCCGGTCTTGGTCTGGCTATCTCCAAGCACATTGTGGAAGCTCACCGCTCTGTTATTGCTGTAAAAAGCGAGGTTGGGAAGGGCACTACGCTGCGCTTCAAACTATCGAAAGAGAAGTAGGGTTGGTTGCTAAATTGTTGATTGTTGAATTGTTAATCTGCTACACAGTTTAGTGTGATGAACAATAGAGTCTTTTGACCTGATGTAGCTGCCGCCCTTACTGCGTGTTCTCACCAGCAAGCACTTAGGCCGCTGCAGTATAACTTGTTGGTGAGAACACCAATAAGGGCGAATAAAGGCTAATTACTATCAGGATGTTTACTTTATCTGCCATTTCACCTTCGACCAAGTATAAACAGGCCTCTAGAGAATTCTCTCTCCACTTGAAATGGCAAACAGGTATCTGAACAGTTCTTCAACAATCAACAACTGACAATCAACAATTAAAATCTGTATCTTTGCAGGATGCGCGGCACAAAGTATAGCCGTACCTGAACAAAGTATAACACCCATGAAATACCCGGTTTTTAAAGACCTGATCATATTCGAGAACGAAGATTACATTGTAGTGAACAAGCCGCCGTTCCTGGCTACGCTGGAGGACCGCACGCCCAACTCTACAAACCTGCTGAAGATCGCGCGCCAGTACAACCCAGACCTGCAGGCTTGCCACCGCCTGGATAAAGACACCTCCGGCTGCCTTGTATTTGCCAAGAACCCGGAAGCTTACCGTAACCTCGCCATGCAGTTCGAGCACCGCGAAGTATACAAAGTATACCATGCTGTGGTGTGGGGCACACATAAGTTCGAGGATGAGCTGGTAAACCGCGCCATCCTACCTAATGCAAAAGGCGTTGCAAAGCTTACGCCACAGGGCAAGCCAGCCGAAACATACTTCACCACGCTCGAGAACTTCAGTCGCCATACCTTGGTAGAGTGTATGCCCGTAACCGGCCGCCTGCACCAGATACGCGTGCACCTGGCCTACCTGAAGGCTCCGATCGTTGGCGATGAGCTGTACGGTGGTGAGCAACTTTACCTGAGCAGCCTGAAACGTAAATTTAACCTGAAACAGCAAACAGAAGAGCAGCCCCTGATCAAGCGTTTTGCGCTGCATTCTTATACGATAGGCTTCACGCTGCTGAACGGGGAAAAGGTGAAGATCGAGGCGCCTTACCCAAAAGACTTTGCAGTACTGGTTAAGCAGCTGCGGGCTTACTAGTTTTTGACAAAAGAATTTGTGACGAAGGACAAAAGAAGCGGTTTCGGCTGGTTCTTTTGTCCTTTGTCGTTTTGGTTAGATACCAGGCTGCCTATTGTTACGAAGTTTATACTTCTACTTCTCTCCTTTGTCCTTTTTCAAGCCTTTTTAAGCCGTTGTTAGTATTCTCACCAACAAATTATACTTCAATAAAAAGCTGCTCTTTCGGACGCCCAAGTCCGAAAGAGCAAAGAGCCCAGAGTTTAAGCTTTCGCCACAGGCCCACAAGATCCTTTCAGGATGACAAAAAGGAGGGAAGTAAATGACCTCCCCTCCTTTGTCTTTTGTCACAAAATGCTTTGTCAGAAACCTTATACTACCCGCAGTACAATTTTGCCGGTGTTCTTGTTAGCTTCCATATAATAGTGCGCTTCGGCTACATCCTGCCAGTCGAGCACAGAGTCGATAATGGGTTTTAACCTGCCTGACCGGAAACGCTCCAGCGCAAAGGCACTCAGGTCTTGGGTTAACCGCACCTGGTAATCGCGGGAGCGGGAACGCAAGGTAGATCCCATCACCTGCAGGCGCTTTATCAGGATCTTGCGCAGATCAAAGTACTCCACCTTACCTCCTCCCAACGAGGCCAGCAGCACCAGGCGTCCGTCTAACCGCAGGCAATCGATGTTGTCGGCAAAGTATGGCCCGGAAATAAAGTCGATGATCAGGTCTACCCCCTGCTGATGAGTGTGCTCCAGAATTTCTTCTTTAAAGGAGGCAGCTTTGTAATCAATGGCTCTTGTTGCTCCTAGCGCCAGACAGGTGTCGTGCTTGGCAGCAGAGGCAGTAACGTATACTTCGGCTCCTATTTCCCTGGCAAGTTGGATGGCAGCTGTACCCACGCCGCTTGCTCCGGCATGCACAAGCACACGCTCGTCGGCCTGCAGGTTGCCCAGCCACACAAGCGCCTGGTAAGCCGTCAGGAACACCTCCGGTATAGCAGCGGCCTCGTCCATACTTAGGTTCTCCGGCACAGGCATGGCCATGGCTTCGTCTATCACGGCATATTCGGCATAGCCTCCTCCCGACAGCAGCCCAAATACCTTATCTCCTACTTTATACTTTGTACAAGCGGCCCCTGCAGCGGCTATCTCACCGGCTATTTCCAGGCCCAGCAACGGACTGGCACCTGCTGGTGGCGGATACTTCCCCTGGCGTTGCAACAAGTCAGCACGGTTCAGGGCAGTGGCATGTACGCGTACCAGCAACTCATGTGGCTTTGGCACCGGCTGTTCATACTCGCTAAGTATAAGCTGCTCAGGGCCACCGGGTTGATTTACAAGTATAGCTTTCATGAAGTAGGTGTTAGTTTAAACTCTAGACGCAAGTTAAACAGAGAAAGATATTTACGATCCTAAAAGCCTCCTCTGCTGCCTCCAAAGGCAGTATTCAACTACAACAATAAAATATTTATAAAATAATATTCCAAAACATTGACTCTTCTACGAATATTTCGTAACTATACGAAAACATCGTAGAACTATGGAAAAGCTAACGCAACAAGAGGAAGAAGCCATGCAGGTAGCATGGGCACTAGATGGCGGCTTTATCAAAGATTTCCTGGAGAAGCTTGACGAGCCAAAGCCACCTTACACCACGCTGGCTTCTACTGTTAAGAACCTGGAGAAGAAAGGTTACCTGCAAAGCGAGCGGCTGGGAAACACTTACCTTTATACTCCCCTGATCAAGGAAGAAGATTATAAGAAACGGTTCATGAAAGGCTTTGTAGGCGATTACTTTAAGAACTCCTACAAAGAGTTGGTGGCTTTTTTCGCGAAAGAAAAGCAGATAAGCGCCGAAGAGCTGAAAGAAATCATCGACATGATCGAAAACAAAAAGTCTGAATAACATGCCGGCGCTGATCCTATACCTGCTCAAAGTGAACGTAGCCCTGGTGCTGTTCTGCCTGGCTTACCACCTGGTGCTGCGCAAGCTCACATTTTATACTTTAAACCGTGTGTTTCTGGTATTCGGCATTGTATTCTCAACCTTATACCCGCTCTTCGACCTTTCAGAATTGTTTAACCAGCACCAGGAACTGGCGGCCATCCAAACGTACGCCATTCCTATAACTGCCTGGAATGCCACGCCCCCAATACCGGAGCAGGCCCCGGCTTTTGACTACTGGCAGATTCCGGTGCTTCTCTTCTGGGTAGGTGCTGCTGTGATGGCTGCCCGGCTGCTGCTGCAGTTCGTATCGCTTTACCAGATTCATCGTGCCTCATTGCCTGCCAAACACCACGGCGTTGCGTTCAGGAAAGTGCAAGGTGTAAGCGAAGCGTTCTCTTTCTGGCAGACCATTTACCTGGCCCCGGACCAGCACAAAGCTTCGGAGCTTGAGTCCATACTTCGGCATGAGCAGGTGCATGTGCGCGGCTGGCATACGCTGGACGTGTTGCTGACTGAGCTTAGTACGGTGTTTTACTGGTTTAACCCGGGCGCTTGGCTCATGAAAAAAGCTGTAAAAGAAAACCTTGAATTTATAGCCGACCAGCATGTTGTAAATGCTGGCGTCGATCGAGTAGCTTACCAATACCTCTTACTGAAAGTTGTAGGCGCCACACAACCTCAGATTGCCAATCAGTTTAATTTTCCATCACTTAAACGAAGAATTGCCATGATGAATAAAAAGCCTACCCATAAGGCCAGTAAACTCAGGTTGCTGATTGCTGTGCCGCTCGCTGCTATATTGCTGCTTGCTTTCCGGAGCGCTACACAGGGAAGTGGTTTGGTAACCGAGGATAAGTTTTCCTCAGCCTCCGCTACAAGTACGCCAGTTAATGTTCAAGCAGATGATAGTAAGGCATACATTTTTAGTATAGAAGACGAGCCATACTACAAAAACAACCTGCCTGCAGACTATAAAGCATTTCTGAAGCGCAACCCAGCTATTAGAAAGCTTGGCTGGAAGTTCGAAGACAGGATTAATTTCAACTTAAAATCTGTAGTGATCTTACTGAAGAACGGCAAAGTGGAGACGTATGATTTTGACCAGAACCAGCGTATACCGGCACTGGAAGCTAAGTATGGCCAGTTACCAAATCTGCCAGCCCCACCACCGCCAGTACCTGCAAAAGAGCAACTGCCACCACCGCCAGTAGTAGATCATAGCCGATCGCTTAACAAGGCATTTTATGAACGAAACCCAAATGTGACCGGCCTGGCTTGGTTGAGCACAGATAAAATGGGCGCAGAGCAGAAAATAACCGGTTTTGTGATCAAACTGAAAAACGGAGAAATGGAGCGATATAATTATAATGATCGGGAAAGCATAAGCACATACAAAAAGAAATACGGTGACCTGCCTGTAGTTCCAGAGTCTCCTGAGCTTCCGCCTCCGCCAGTTCAGAATAAAACTGAAGCAAAGACAAGCCTACCGGATTCGGCTGTGTATTACATTGACGGGAAGGAAGTAACAGCTGAAGCCGCTAAAAAGCTGGATCCGAAAGAAATCCACAGCGTGAACGTACTCAAAGGAGAAGGTGCAAAAAAGGCTTTCGGAGATAAAGCAGAGAAGGGCGTTATTTCGATCACGACCAAGAAAAACAAAGACACACCGGAAGTACTGAAGTTTAACAAGAAACTAACTGCCCCTCAGCCGAATGGTCAGGGAGCTATTCAGCTATCAGATGAGTACAAAGCTTTCTATGCACGCAACCCGCAGGTAAGAAAAATTGAATGGATAGCTGCCAATGAGATCAGGATCAGGCTTGAATCAGAGGAAGAGGTGTATAACCTTAATGACAAAAGGAGCCGGGCTGCGGCCGAGAAAAAGTATGGCCAGCTTCCTTCTTCGCCTCCGCCGGCAAGAGTTATGACACAAGAAGAATTTGATGCGCAAGTTAAAAAAGGCCCGCAAGAGAATGATGAGATCTTTATACCGGAAGAAATAGACTACTACAAAGACAGAAGCAATTTGCCTGTGGATTATACAAATTTCCTGAAGAAGAACCCTTCTGTAAAAAAAGTGGGCTGGACAATGAATAAGCAGACAAAGTCTGAGGTAATTGTTCTGTTTATGAAGTCTGGAGGCACAGAACGCTATGAGTTAAACAACAGCCAAAGTATGGCTATCGCAGAAGGCAAGTATGGCAAGTTTCCAACTGTATTGCCTCCACCGCCGCCTGTCATGATCAAGAAGAATTAATCAAACAACTTATGACACAGCCCCTAAGGTATCAGCTATACTTTAGGGGCTGTTCTTTTAACTATACCTCTTTATTGTTGAGCTACATTCCTGTTACACAGCATATTTCTAAGTCAAGTATTGCATATCAAATAAAGTATTTCTATCTTTGTGACCATTTTTCGAGAACCGAAGAAAACAATTGTTCATTAAATAAATCGCTTACAACCACCAAAAATGGATCATTTAAGTTATAAGACCCTTACGGTCAACAAGAAAACAGCTAACAAAAGCTGGGTGATTGTTGATGCAGGGCAAGGAAACTTGGGTCGCGTGGCGTCTGAAATCGCCAAGATCCTGAAAGGCAAGCACAAGCCTTCATACACGCCAAATGCTGACTGCGGCGACAACGTGATTGTTATCAACTCTGATAACGTGCGTTTCTCTGGCCGTAAGTGGGACCAGAAGTACTACCTGACACACACGGGTTACCCAGGTGGTCAGAAGAAAACTTCTCCACGTGAGCTAAAGGCAAAATCATCTACACTGCTTGTAGAGCGCGCTGTTCGTGGCATGTTGCCTAAAGGCCCTCTAGGTCGCGAGCTGTTCAGAAACCTTCATGTTTTTACAGGAAGCGAGCATCCGTTTGCAGCTCAGCAGCCTAAAGAATTAACCTTCAACATCTAATTATTAATGGAAATTATCAATACATCCGGTAGAAGAAAAACCTCGGTGGCGCGTGTGTACATGACGCCTGGGCAAGGGAATATCACTATTAACGGTAAAGATATCAAGGCATACTTCCCTGACGAAGTACTGCAGACTATAGTAAATCAGCCGTTTAAAACCTTGGACGCAATTGGCAAGTACGATGTGACTGCTAATCTAAAAGGTGGTGGTGTAAGCGGCCAGGCTGAAGCACTTAGACTTGCTATCTCTAAAGCACTGGTAGTTGAGAACGCCGAGACAAAAACACTTCTGAGAAAAGAAGGTTTCATCACACGTGACCCACGTATGGTGGAGCGTAAGAAGTTCGGTAAGCGTAAAGCGCGTCGTTCATTCCAGTTCAGCAAACGTTAATATTAAAGGTGTATCAACAACATGGCAAGTACTAATTATAAAGAATTACTGGAAGCTGGTGTACACTTTGGACACCTTACCAGAAAGTGGGACCCGAAAATGGCTCCGTACATCTTCATGGAGAAGAACGGTATCCACATCATTGACCTGAACAAGACGCTGGTTGCGCTTGATGAAGCTACTTCAGCTATCAAGAACATCGCCAAGTCTGGCCGTAAGATCATGTTCGTAGCTACTAAAAAGCAAGCTCAGGACATCGTTGCGGAAGAGGCGAAGCGTCTTAAAATGCCTTACGTTACCGATCGTTGGTTAGGCGGTATGCTGACTAACTTCGCTACTGTGCGTAAGTCTTTGAAGAAAATGTCTACTATCGACAAGATGGTAAAAGACAACACTGCTTATGCAGCGATTGCAAAGCGTGAGCGTCTGATGCTTTCTCGTGAGCGTGAGAAACTGGAGCGTGTACTGGGTGGTATCGCTGACCTTTCAAGACTGCCTGCAGCGCTTTTCATCGTTGACGTGAAGCGTGAGCACATCGCGGTTAAAGAAGCTCAGAAGCTGAACCTGCCTGTTTTCGCTATCTGCGATACAAACTCTAACCCGAACCTGGTTGACTTCCCAATCCCTGCGAACGACGACGCTTCCAAGTCAATCGCTCTTATCGTTTCTATCATCGGTAAGGCTATTGAAGAAGGTCTGTCTGAGCGCAAAGTGGACAAAGAAGAAACTGAGCGTAAGCGTTCTGAAGAAGAAGGCATCAAGGCTAAGCAAGAAGCAGACGAGCAATAGTCAATTGTTCATATTGCCATAACAATAAACTGAACATTGGGCGCTTCTGCTGCTTCAATGTTCAGTTTGTTTTATAGGTTCAGGAAAGATAAAAACTGCTTATCAGAACCTATCGATACTGAAATTCATAATTTATAATTCCTAATTCTTAATTATAAAACGATGGCTATTACAGCACAAGACGTTAACAGACTCCGTCAGGAAACCGGAGCCGGTATGATGGACTGCAAGAAGGCGCTTACTGAAGCAAACGGCGACTTCGAAGCGGCTAAAGATATTCTGCGTAAGCAGGGACAAAAAATTGCCAGCAAGCGTGCTGACAACACAACTTCTGAAGGTATTGTGTTAACGCAGGTTTCTGCTGATGGCTCGACTGGTAAAGTAGTAGCTATTGCTTGCGAAACTGAGCCGGTATCTAAAGTTGAAGATTTCAGAAACCTTGCGCAGGCAGTTTTAGATGCAGCTGTTTCTACAAACGCTGCTTCTAAAGAAGAATTACTTGCTACACCTCAGGCTGACGGTCGTTCACTTCAGGACCACATCACTGACCTGATGGGCAAGATCGGTGAGAAGATCGATGTAGTGTCTTACGAGACTGTAAACGCTGAGAAAGTTGTAGCTTACAATCACTCTAATGGTAAGTTAGGTGTATTGGTTGGCCTGAACAACACAAACGGTACTGATGTAACTGAAGTTGGCAAAGACATCGCAATGCAGATTGCGGCTATGAAGCCAATTGCACTGGACAAAGACGGTGTTGATGCAGCTACAGTAGAGCGTGAAATCGAGATCGGTAAAGAGCAGGCGCGTGCTGAAGGTAAGCCAGAAGCGATGCTTGAGAAAATTGCTTTGGGTAAACTGAACAAGTTCTACAAAGAAAGCACACTGTTGAACCAGGAGTTCGTTAAAGATTCTTCTTTAACAATCGCTCAGCTGCTTGAAAAAACGAGCAAAGGCTTAACAGTTACTGACTTTAAGCGTGTAGCTATCGGTGCTTAATTGCACCCAGCTTATAAAGTATAAAAGCCCGCTTTACAGCGGGCTTTTTTTATGCTATAGCGGCTATAAGCTAAGGCAAAGCTTAAGCCTGTGAGGGTTAGTAGTGCTATTCTTTATAAAATTACTGTTGGTTCTGATATATGAGTCACTTCTGCTTTGTTCAGAAACTCCGACAAAGTAGTTTGACTTGTTGCTTTACCATTTGCAAGTTCAATAAGATATTCAAACGGGTTAGCTATACCTTTTTCAAACACCCAAAGCCTAAACCGTCTATGGTTACCATTTTTATTTAGATGAATTAGTTCTTCAAAGCAACATATCTGCATTGACTGACTGTGGTAAAGATGCTTTGGGTTAATAATCCCCTCTGTAAATACCCTTTGGTATACTTCATCTTCAATGTCTAAAATTATTCTTAAGCTATCAAAGTAAACTACTTTGTACTCACTAAGAGAGTCTTTGAGAATGCTTCCATTGAATTTCTGGTACTTTTTAGTCTCGAGGTCCTGACTGAAATATTGTTCAGCTAAGCGATTCGCGTATTCGCCTTGATTAGCATAAGTTCTTTTCTCATCAACTACTACACCTCTTTCTGCCGTTTTGCAGCCACAAAGAGCGATAGCAATGAGAAAAAGATAGGCTGCTTTCATTGCCTTCTATAATTGGAATACTACATTATCAGAGCAATCTCAACCGTTTCTTCTGACAGTACTTACAAACGCATCGCGCATGTCGGTGAAGCGGTTCAGCACTGCTTCGATAAACTCGTCATCTATCAGCTCTTTTGCACCCGCGTCTCCCAACACATCCATCTCACTTATTTTATAGGTTTGCTCAAAATCGCCTTTCTCAAACTTGAGCAAAAACTTTCCGTTCCACGACATCAACGTGATCTTGACCTGTGGGTGCGGTATATCGGCTACTATTCTCATGTTGGTGTATCTTAAATTTCTGGATTTGAATACGGATTTATACTTTGACTGCAGGCTTACAGTTCATATTTATACTTCGTCTTCTATAGCGATGCCCATGAGCTGCATGAGCTTGCTTGCATTAAAACTGCGGCAAATGCCCCGTGTAAGCTTGTAATCAAAGTTGATCTCGTCGCCAATGATGTCGCTGTTGAAGCTATAGTTTTCCACGCTTCCCTGCAGTTCCTGCTCCATGGCGCCCAGTTCAAGGTCGTGAGTAGAGATAAGGCCCGACGTGTTGCGCTGGTGCAGCTGCCTGATCAGCGACATAGCGCCTAAATGCCGGTCGCGGGAGTTGGTACCTTTCAGGATCTCGTCCAGCAGATAGAAAACAGGTTGCTGGCCGTCTTCTGTCAGGTTCAGGAGGATGCGCAGGCGCTTGAGCTCTGCATAAAAAGACGAGGTACTTTCGGCCAGGTTATCTGCCGTGCGCATGGCCGTGTATACCTGCACCGGTGCCACTTTCAGTTTATCAGCACACACAGGCGCTCCTATAAAGGCCAGTACCATGTTAATGCCTACTGTGCGCAGGAAGGTAGTTTTACCCGACATGTTAGAACCCGTTACTACAATGGTTTTACCGGCTCCCTGCATGGTAAAATCGTTGGCGACACGGTTACTGGAGAAGATAAGTGGATGGGCTAACTGAACCGCATCGAACTCGAATGGCTGCTGGCTGAGCTCCGGTACCGCAAAGTGCGGGTGTGCATACTGAAACGCGGCAATACTGGCGATGGCTTCAAAATGAGCAAGCACATCCAACGCCTCCTCTACCTGGTCCAGGTGCTGCTCTTTCCAGTTCTCCAGGCGGTAGATCCACACAAAATCCCACATCAGGATGGTGTTAAGGAAAAAGCTCATCAGCGTGCTCAGGCGCCAGGAGAAATAGTCGATGATGGTGGCTACTTTACCAATTGCTTTGGAGGCTGGAATATGCTCCCGATGCAGTTTTGCTTTCAACTCTTCCAGCAAAGGTGCTTTGAAGGTATGTTGTTCGATGTGCTGCAACTGATCGGTGTAGCTGCGCATGGACTCATACATGCCCATGCTGTTATCATAGTAATCGTCCCGTACTTTCTGAAAGCGCAGCCCCACCAGATATTGCACTACTAGGAAACCAACAGCAATATAACCGGAGTAACCATACAGCCAGGCTGCAATAGAAGCCAGCGTAAGTACAGGCAGCACAAACAGCAGCACTTTCATAAACGGGTACTGTCCGTAAAAGCTGCGCTGCCGCAGCCAATCGAAAAATGCCGGGGCATTGCTATCAGCGTGCTTGTAGTGCATGGGCATTGCAAGAAACCCTTGCAGCCACTCCAGTTCAGAAGTATTGGCAAGGGCAGCTGCGGCCTCCTGCCTGCGCAGTATCTCCGACACAGGTGCCCCTTTTTGCAGCCACTGCGCCAGTTTATACTTGCCGACATTGGTTACCGAGCGGTTCACCAGCTGAAACAGCGAACTTCTGCCAAAGATGTCCAGGTCGGATGTATACGGGTGGTGATCGTCGATAAACGCATCTCCCCCGTCGAACTGCTGAAGCCGCCCCTGCAGCCGCTCGATCTCGTGCAGGTTTAACTGTCCCAGCAATTGCAGCTGTTTATACTTGTAGTCGAGGCGGCTGTGCCAGCGCATTACAAGTATAAACAATAGATAAAACACCACGATGCTCGCGATGCCTTCGGTCGTATGGCCGGTTTTAAAAAAATAATAAGCTACGGCAGCACCAAGTATAAATACCAGCACCCGCAACCACGAAACTGTCCGTGAGCTGGATGCGGCTCGTTTTTCTTCTTCCTGAAAGGCTACTGCGCGTTGTCTGAACTCCTCTTCTCTGTTATTATTCACTCGGATTGTAAGATTTAGTAAAGCTGCTCTACCTGCCTAATCAATGGTGGCAATGCATTTCAGCTCAATGGCAATAGGTGTCGGCAGTTTGTTTACCTCTACTGTGGTGCGGCAAGGCTGGTTATACTTGAAATACTCTGCATAAAGGCGGTTGTACGTGGCAAAATCATCTTTCATGTTGGTCAGGAACACCGTTACATCCACCAGGTTATCCCAGTTAGAGCCAGCATCTTCTAAAATATTGCGCACGTTCTGAAACACCGAGCGGCACTGGGCCTCTATGTCGTAGGAGACGATGTTGCCTTTCTCATCCAGTTCCACACCGGGTATTTTCTTAGTTCCTCGTTCCCGTGGGCCAACACCAGATAAGAACAACAGGTTTCCTACACGCCGTGCATGTGGGTACGCCCCCACCGGTTCCGGTGCTTTCGATGAATTAAGAATGTCTTTTTCGTTTGCCATACCCAAATATATAAAAATTTATAGGTCTATTAAGATAGCAGCACACTCCCTATCCTCTTCTACGAGTCAGACGCCTGTTAAAGCAAAAGAACCGGCTTACCGCCGGCTCTTTCACCTTAACAAACACAATGATCACAAAGTTATTGTATGCTTACCGCGGAAAGATTACCGGGTGAATTTAACATCGCCATACTTCGAGTTTATACTTATTACCCCCTTGGGCGAGGCACCTCCGAACTTTCCTTTATACTCTGCTGAAGTATAATCTTTCTCCAAAGAGGTTATGTTGACGAGGTTCTTATCCACGTTAAAATCTCCGAACTGCACATTTACATCAAAACTGAAGGCGGAATCGTCTTCGAAATTGAGGGAGATTGGGCTGAAGCCGCTATCCAGATTGATGCGCCGGATGTTCTTGCTCACGTTGTCTACCCGGAACGAGCCATACTTCACATCAAAGTCCAGGGCGTCGTTCAGGCTGCCAATCTTAAAATCGCTGTACTTGGAAAAGCCCTGGATGCCGTTGGTTCCGCCCAGGTTCAGGTTAGAATAAGCAACCTCTACATTACCGCCGTTGATGTAACCGCAGTTACCGGTGCTATAGGCCAGTTTTACGGTATTGGCGCTGTTGCTGAGGCGGTCGGTTTTCAGCGTACCATACTTCACGCTGATGTTGGTTTTGCCTTTGAAAGCCGGCAGGTATACATCGCCGAAGCTGTTTTTGATCGTCAGCGGGTTATTGTCGGGCATGGACACCGTATAGTTGATCTCGAAACTCTTCTGGTTGTTGCCTGAGATCTTCATGGGTTCCAGTTGGGTACGGAGCGATATCGTCTGGCCTTCGCGGGCATCTACCACCCGGATGTTATCCAGTATGTCCTGCGCACGTTGGTCGGTACCGGCACGCGCAATGATCTCCACTTTTACCTGTATCTCGTTCTTGTTCCAAGTGTTCACGTGTACCCTGCCAAACTTGTTTTCGATGTTCAGCATATCGGAGCTGCTCACTTTGTAAGCCTTGTTGATAGTTTTGCGCTTCTCTGCATCAAAAGCCATCTCAACATTAGGCTGCTGATTTTCGGCACCGGTCTGTGACAGGGAAGCGAGGCTTCTGGCGCTTGCCAGCGACAGCAGGTATGGGTTAGCCGGAGCTACTGCGCGGTGCGCCTCAAGGGCTTTTACGTTAGCCGATGGGCATGGCGCTTCCGGGGCTGCAGGCGTTGACGGTGCTGCAGGCTGCTGGGCAAAAGCCAGTGCTGGCATCAAGGCAAGAAGCAAGGCCAGGTGGCGTATAGAGTTAAACATTAGAGGTTTCATCTTTCTGAGGTTGTGTGGTTCGTTGTTTTTGCAACTTTTCGATGCGCTGGAGTACTTCCAGCTGGCGGTTAAGCACCTCGATCCGTATCTGCAGGTTCTGGATCATGGCACCCATTACTTTATCGGTATTTGGTGTTGTGTATAGTTGCTTTTTCAGTTGCGTATAGCTGCTGTCGAGGCGGGCAAGTTCGCGGTCAATGTCCTGCTGCTCATCCAGCCCCAGCACTTTCAGATCATACTCTGTCAGCTGGCTCTTCTTTTCTTCTATCTGGCTGGTGTAGTAGGCTTCTACCTCTACCAGCTCAGGCGCAATCTTGCGGAGCTTTGCCTGCTCCGTAGTGGCTGCGATGGTATAGGCTGCCTCCGGAGTATTCTGCTTCATCAGGAACAGCGTAAGGCCGCAGCCCAGCAACAGGATGATGGCAGCCGCCACACGCATGAAGAACATATCTGCACTGAAGCTGGCGCGCTCGCCAAAGCTGAAGCTGATTACCTTCGCCTCTTTTTTATCTTTTACCTGCTCAATTGGCGGTACGTGTGGGCAGATCTTCTGCCATAGCTCAGGCCGGGGCTCGAATACATCGAATTCATCCCGGTGCTCGCTCACAAACTTTTCTAAACCTTCCTTCATATCTAAAGTCCCTGTTTATTCTATCCTGTTGCTAAGCCGCAAACTGCGGCTCCCGCATTATTTCCAATAGCTTCTTTTTGGCCCTGCTGTACTGCGATTTCGAGGTTGATTCTGTTATTCCCATGATCTCGCCAATCTCGGCATGGTCGTAGCCCTCCAGCAAGTATAAACTCAGCACCACCCGGTACCCGTCCGGGAGTTTTTGTATGGCCCGCCGGACTTTTTCTACCTGCCACTCGGTTTCGTCTTCGTATACTTCGTCGGGCACATCGCCCACCGTGCGTTCCTCCAGCGGCACCAGTTCCGATTTCCGTTTCCGGACGGCGTTGATGGCGGCATTCACCACGATTTTTTTCAGCCAGCTGCCGAAAGAAGCTTCTGCTTTATAACTATGGAGATTCTTAAAAGCACTGATGAAAGCTTCCTGCAGTACATCTTCGGCCTCGGCGTAGTCGTTGGTGATGCGCATGCTCACGTTGAACATAGCCTTGGAGTAAAGTTTGTACAGCTCGTACTGCGCCCGGTTGTCGCCTTCCCTGCAGCGGTCAATCACATGCCTGTTTACATCTTGATAGCTCAGTGTTTCCAAAGTTCTGGTCTTATTTATGGCACTTACAGGTTCAGCGATCAATTATAGGGTTTCGTCTAAGCTTTCAGGTCTTTTGTCTCCTTTTATTCAATTTACACTAAAGACAAAACCAAAGAGGTGAGGTTGCACGAAGCTGCAAAATTTTCTAAAATATTTTGCGCTTCGCTATAATTTATACTTTACAGGCTCGTTGCCAGCGGGTTACACTTGCTTAAACGAAGTATAAACATGCGGTGTGCTATAACTGCAGACACAAAAAAGCCGGCCTTATTGCAAGGCCGGCTTTTTGTCTGAATCTGGATTTCCAGGATCAACTGTGATTTACAGGATATCTTCTATACTTATGGAAGATGCTTGTATCATTTCTGCTGTATTTTGAATCCTGTTTATCCTTCTATATCCTGGAAATCCTGATGCAGACAATTAATCCATGATATCGAACTTGATGCCTTGTGCCAGCGGCAGCTCGCGGCCATAGTTGATGGTGTTGGTCTGGCGGCGCATGTATACTCTCCAAGCATCAGAACCGGATTCGCGACCGCCTCCTGTGTCTTTCTCACCACCGAAAGCCCCGCCGATTTCGGCACCGGACGTACCGATGTTAACGTTGGCAATGCCGCAGTCAGAACCCCAGTGGCTCAGGAAGGCTTCGGTCTCCAGCAGGTTGGTAGAGAAGATCGAAGAAGACAAGCCCTGCTTCACGCCGTTCTGCAACTCGATGGCATTCTCCACATCACCGCTATATTTTATCAGGTACAGGATCGGAGCAAAGGTCTCTTCCTGCACCATGTGGTAGTGGTTTTCGGCCTCTACAATGGCAGGCGTCACGTACGTGCCGATAGCATACTGCTCGCCTTCCAGCACTTCGCCACCAATCAGTAAGTTACCACCCTCCTGCTGCACCGCCTCCAGCGCATTTTGGAATGCTTTAACAGCATCTTTGTCGATCAGCGGGCCTACCAGCGTGGTGTTGCTCAGCGGGTGACCGATCGGCAGGCTTGGGTAAATTTTCAGCAGGCGCTCTTTTACCTGTTCGTATACATTCTCGTGGATGATCAGGCGGCGGGTAGACGTGCAGCGCTGGCCACAGGTACCCACAGCACCAAATACCACCGCACGAAGCGCCATCTCCAGGTCAGCATGCTCGGTGATGATGATGGCGTTGTTACCACCCAGCTCCAGCAGCGACTTACCCAAACGGGCACCAACCGCTTCGCCTACTTTCTTGCCCATGCGCGTAGAGCCTGTTGCCGATACCAGCGGAATACGGGTGTCGTTGGCCATCAGGCTACCGATCTCGGCATCGCCGATCACCAGGTTGAAGATACCTTCCGGCAGTTCATTCTCCGTCAGTACTTCGCGGAGGATATGTTGGCAGGCAACCGCTGTAAGCGGCGTTTTCTCAGATGGTTTCCAGATAACCACGTCGCCGCAAACGGCAGCCAGCATGGCATTCCAGCTCCAGACAGCTACCGGGAAGTTAAAGGCAGAGATTACGCCTACGATGCCCAGCGGGTGGTATTGCTCGTACATGCGGTGCTGCGGACGCTCCGAGTGCATGGTATAACCGTGCAACTGGCGCGACAAACCAACAGCAAAGTCGCAGATGTCGATCATCTCCTGTACTTCGCCCAAGCCTTCCTGCAGAATTTTACCCATCTCGTAGCTTACCAGCTTACCCAGCGCCTCTTTGTGCTCGCGCAGCTTGTTTCCGATCTGGCGCACAATCTCGCCGCGCTTTGGAGCAGGCATTTTGCGCCATACTTTAAAAGCCTCTTCCGCCTGCTTTACCACCTGCTCGTAATCTTCGGCAGTGGCCATGTTAACGGAGGCAATCAGGTTGCCATCGGCAGGCGAGTAAATTTCTTTGGTTGTACAACCTTCCTGGCCACCCCATGCAAGACCGGTGCTGTACGCAGGGTTTATGTCTTTCACGCCAAGCTGATGCAGCACATCGGTTACTGCTTTCGTTAGCGGAAGCTCATCTATCGTTTGTTTCATGGTTATCTGTTTTAAGTGAGGGTATCTACAAATCTATAAAAACAAAAAAGCTTCCGCAATCTTACGGAAGCTTTCTGATATGTTTGAGCTAAGAAATCTTTATCTCTTGCCGATAGGATAGTATGCCTTCAGGCCATCCGGATAAACGCCTTCAATGTACACTACACCGTTGTCAAAGTTCTTCAGGTGCTTCTCCACATCGCCCGGCACGTTCACGGAGTACTTGTCGATCTTTGTGATGATGAAGCCATCCTTCATACCGGTTTCACGGAACTTGCTCTTTGCTACACCCGTGATCTTGGCGCCGCCATCTATACCCAGCTTGTTCATTTCCTGCTTGGAAACAGGCTCGAATGTAGCACCATCAAAGGTCACGGCTTTTGCGACACTGCGCTTCGAAATCTCGGTGCTGTACTGCAGGTTCTTCAGCGTTACATTGGCTGTTTTCTCTTTGCCATCGCGCATGTAGGTTACTTTTACCTTATCGCCAGGGCGGTAACGGGCTACCTGCTCCAGCAACTGCGCGCTCTTGCTTACACCAACACCGTTAATGGCCGTGATCACGTCACCAGCCTGCAGGCCAGCCTCTTTGGCGCCACTCTTCTCTTCAACACCTGCGATATACACGCCGCTCAGTGTTTTCAGGTCTTTTTCTTTCGCCAACGTCGCGTCGATCTCCTGGATCGATGCACCCAGCAATGCACGCTGCACTTCGCCATACTTCAGCAGGTCGTCTACCACTTTGCTAACAATAGAAGATGGCACCGCAAAAGAATAACCGGAGAAAGAACCTGTCTGCGAAGCAATGGCCGTGTTGATACCTACCAGGTCACCGTTCAGGTTAACCAAAGCGCCTCCCGAGTTACCCGGGTTTACGGCAGCATCCGTCTGGATGAACGATTCGATGCTAAGGTCTTTGGTGGCGTTGGTACGCAGGATGTTGATGCTGCGGCCTTTGGCGCTTACGATACCGGCTGTTACGGTTGAAGTCAGGTTCATCGGGTTACCTACGGCCAGCACCCACTCGCCTACCTGCAGTTCGTCGGAGTTGCCGTATCGCACTACCGGAAGCTTATCCGCAGTTATTTTGAGTAGGGCGAGGTCAGTGGTAGGGTCTGTACCTACAAGGGTGGCCTCAAATTTACGTTTGTCGTCTAGTACTACCTCTATTTTATCGGCCTTGTCGATCACGTGATTGTTGGTAACGATGTACCCGTTAGAGGCAATGATCACACCCGAGCCGGATCCCATCTGCGGACCGCGGGGGGCGCGTTCGCCAAAACCATCGCCGAAAAACTCACGCAGAAACGGGTCCATCGGGCTGCCGTACCCCTCGGTAGCACGCGCGCTGTACTCCGTCATTACGTGCACCACAGCCGGTGTAGACACCTGCGCTGCTTTGATAAAGTTAAGCCCTTCCGGAACGATTACGTTGCTGCTACGCATGTCGCTGGTATAGCGGACGGTAGCAGGTTGCTCCTGCGTTTGGGTGTACTGCTCTGTATCATCTTCCAGCAGCTTATAGCTACCAACAGCCACACCGCCACCAAGCATGGCAGAAAGTGTTAAGCCAACAATAAACTGTTTTGTGTTCATGAATTAATCTGATTCTGTTATACTTATGTAAATTAAGAATTGCCTATCCTGTAAATGACTTACGGTAATAGTGTATACGATAATAATAATTAATTACGGTAGATACCTAGCCATTCGAAGCATTTAACATATATTTAACAAAAAAGAGGCCAAAATCGTTGGCCTCTTTTCTTATAGATTTTTTTAAGATTTTGCTGTCTTGCCGTTTTCAGATGCTGTTGCAGTTTTCTTTTGCTTTGGAGCTGCCTCTCTTTCTTCTCCAGCCTCGATCCGTATCTGACGCTTCATGGTTTTCTTCTCGTCTTTCGGAACCATAACCGACAACACTCCATCTGAGAATTTCGCCTGGATCTGGTCCGGGTTCACGTTATCTGGCAGGTAGAAGCTTCTGGTGAAGGAACCATACTGCGTTTCCATCATCTGGTAACGTCTGCCCTCTTCTCTTTTCTCGAACCTACGCTCGCCTGAAATAGTCAATCGGCCTTCCTGGAAATCGATGGATATATCTTCGCGCTTAACGCCTGGCAGGGCCACTTCTATTTCAAAGCCTCTTTCGGTTTCGCTGGCATCTACACTTGGTGTAAAACCAGCCATGCCTCTGGTGTTTACAGATTCGTTGAAGAACCTGTCCAACATAGAACTAAAGTTTTGAGGCATGTTTTCCTGCATGCCGTTAAATCTTGTTAGTGTCATAGTTTTACCTCCTTAATTTAGTTATACATGATGTACAACTATCTGATAGTAAAAACTATACCAACTTGATCATCTTAATAAATCCTGAAATAATGTCATTTTGATAGTCAGTATTTTCAAACTTATACTGTCTTTTTTTCAGCTTTAGAAGTCCGGATCAGTAAGTATAACTTGCTGTATTGGGAGTGGTATTCAGGCTATACTTTATTTCCAGGCCTATTATTGGCACGATGCGGTTGCGTTTCGATGCCTCTTCGATCACCTGCATGTCTTCGTCGAAGCGGGCCTGCACGTAGTAGTAATCTGTCTGACGCATAAAGTATGGCGTGATGCGCAGTTGCTCTGTAAGCTCATAGGTAAGGCCCAGGCGCAGGCGGGTGCGGTCTACGGTGCGCTCGTCCGCCGAGGTGTTTTCGTCCTTCTTGTAATCCGATAGCAACATCAGCTCGTAACTGATGGCAGGCGTAATGTACTTGTCCTTGAGCGGGAGGCGTTTGCCCAATTCTGCCATTGCCCGGAAGTTGCCTTTCGCGTCCTGGTCCTCCTGCAGCACATGGTCGTATTGCACCTGCTTGTTGAAGTATAAGCTCTTGATATTGCCGTTGTGGCGCAGGAAAGCTCCGATAAAAGAGGTTTTCGGGTAGTCTTCGATGGCATAACGATACATCGCTCCCAGGCGCCAGTGCTCGGTTAAAGTATGTTCGTAACCTGCCACCAGCTCGATGCGCTCGAGTCCGCTCAGCAACCCGCTTTCCGACAGATCGTTGTAGCGACCGTCGGTGTTGATGCGGTACTGGCTCTGCAGGAACAGAATGCCGCTCTCCCCCACACCGTAGCTAAATTGCAGCTCCGGCCAGATAGAGGTTGAAGCCGTTACTTTGCTTTGCGCCTGTGCCAGCAAAGGCAACATTGCCACAAACATCAACAGGAGTAATCGTGAACGCATATCGTGTAATTAAATTCTATACTTGATTTAAGATTAACAACAGCCGTAGTACTGCACTACTTTATCTGCAGCCCTGGCGTAAGCGATAAAGCGAATGTCTTCTTCCCCCACCAGGTACGAAAAACCAACCGCCTTTTTATCTGACTTTATACTTTCCCATACTTCCCGGGTAGCATAACCTTCTTCAAACTCATCGTCAGCGGCAATGGCGGGCTGGTCAAAGTTCTCGTTCTGGAAAAACTCGTCCACGCGCTTGCGGATATACTCTTCCTGCAGCTGCGGTGTTTTGTTATAATCGGTAGCAAAGCCGATCAGGTCGGTTGCCGGGAAAGTGTCCTGGAACAGCTGCTTGCCTTCAGCACTGATGATCTCAAGCGTAACCTGCGCTTTCAGGATGGATTCGCCTGTCAGGTATACTTTAAAGGTATCCTGTTTTTCGGGATTGGAGAAGATGCGGGTTTGGGTGTTGGCATGCAGCACAGCCGGTTTAGCCGGTTGTACTTCCTGCTGTGTTTGTGTTGCTCCTGCCTGCTGCTCTTTTGCCGCCTCCTGCTTAGCGCTGTCGCAGGCGCTGAAGGCCATAAGGGAAAGCAGCAGTAAGTATAGTTTCTTGTACATGTGGTTATACTTTATACTTAGTTGTTTCCCTGGCTTTGCAGTTCCTGCACCGCAATCCAGGCCATCAACCCGATACCGGTTTCCAGTGCAGCTTCCTCGATATCAAAGGTAGGTGTGTGTACCGACGAGGTGATACCGCGGGCTTCGTTGCGCGTGCCCAGGCGGTAGAAGCAGGCATTTACCTCCTGCGAATAGTACGCAAAGTCTTCGGCGCCCATCCAAAGGTCCAGGTCTACTACGTTCTCTTCCCCCAGGTACTGCTGGGCAGCAGCGCGGGCACGGGCCGTAAGCTCCGGTTCGTTCTGCAGGAAAGGATAGCCGTTTTTGATGTCGATGTCGCAGCTGCCGCCCATACTTTCGCAGAGGTTTTCGGCCAGCTTCTTTATTTTCTGATGCGCCCCGCGTCGCCATACCTCGTTCATGGTCCGGAAGGTGCCTTCTATCTTCACCTCGTTGGGGATCACGTTGGTAGCACCCTTGGCCTCTACTTTGCCAAACGACAGTACCGTCGGCACTTTGGGGCTGGCCATACGGCTCACTACCTGCTGCAAGGCAACAATAAGATGGGCAGAAATCAGCACCGGGTCCACGTTCATTTCCGGGATAGCCGCGTGGCCGCCTTTGCCCTTTACGGTAATGTAGATCTCGTCGGCGCTCGCCATGTACATGCCTGATTTGAAGCCTACTTTGCCGGCAGGCAACAGCGGGAATACGTGCTGCGCGATAATGCTCTCCGGTACCGGATTGGTCAGCACTCCTTCTTTGATCATGATGGAGGCGCCACCCGGAAATTTCTCCTCGCCCGGCTGAAACACCAGTTTTATACTTCCTTCAAACTCGTTGCGCAACTCCTGCAGGATACGGGCAACACCCAGCAGCGAAGCGGTATGCACATCATGCCCGCAGGCATGCATCACCCCTTCGTTTTTTGATTTGTAGTCTACGGCATTAGCTTCTAGGATCGGTAAAGCATCCAGGTCTGCACGCAGGGCAATCGTTTTCTTGTCCGGGTTACGACCTTCAATAATGGCTACGATACCCGTATTGGCCATACGTTGGGGCTGCAGGCCGTAGCTTTTGAGCACTTCCTCCACGTAAGCGGCGGTGTTGTGCTCTTCAAAAGACAACTCGGGGTTAGCGTGTATATGGCGGCGGACCTGTACCGTATCGGGGGCATAGGTGTGCGCTAAGGCTTTTATTTTATCAGATAATAGCATTTTATTCTTCGTTATTGGTTGTGCGGTGATCGTTTATTTAATGGTATCAGACCTTACATAAAGCGATCCCGCACACAATGTTTAAAGCTACACAACCGGCTTTTAAATAAAAAGCGTTGCGACCGGTTCGGGCCACAACGCTTCGCTATACTTTAGAACCAGGTCTTATCGTACGTTCTTGTTGATGTTGATCTGGTCACTTACAATCAGGGCATTCGGGATGATGTCGCGAAGTTGGTTGAGTACCTGCTGTGCTTCCATGCGTGTAAAATAATCCCCGATCATAAGCCTGAAATTTGGCTGCTTGTACGTCAGGTAGTCTTTTTCTTCGGGCACGCGCCTGAGTATGGATTTGCGCAGATTCATGACAGTTTGCCTCTCCGAGCCGTTATACGCCAGAATACGGTAGCCTCGCGCATACTTTATACTTTTATTTACGCTTGCTACGGTGTCCAGCAGCACTTCCACTTTATCATTTACATGATTGGTTGGCTCTAGACGGGCAACCGGTGCTTCGGTATCTTCGGTCGGGTACTTCGGACGGTAATCGCTCAGGTCTTCAACGGCTTTGGTTTTGCCACCTGCCCTGCCACTATCTTTACCCGCTCCTGTAGAAGAGGCACAGGCCGTGATAAATAAAAATACAAGGGAGAAAAGTATACTAAACGCTCTGTTCATGCTTTACGATTTGAATGCTGGCCGAACAGCCTAACCTGTCGGCGCCCGCCTGGATTAATGCCTGTGCATCGGCAAATGTTTTTATGCCGCCTGCGGCTTTTATTTTGATATGGCCGGGTAAGGTACGGCGCATCAGCAGCACATCTTCTACAGACGCACCTCTGCTGGAGAAACCGGTAGAGGTTTTTACATAATCAACACCGGCTGCTGCACACAATTCACAGGCCTTCACGATCTCCTCCTCCGACAGCAGCGCCGTTTCGATGATCACTTTCAGCTCCGCCTCCTTCAGGTGGCAGAACTTGGCCAGATCGCTCAGCTCGTTTTCCACCTCCTCATACCTGCCGGATTTAAATGCCGAGATGTTCATCACAACGTCTATTTCGCTGGCTCCGTCGGCAATGGCCTGGTGGGTTTCCAGGAACTTCACCTTCGGATGCTGGTACCCCAGCGGGAAGCCTACTACGGTTGCCACTTTCACGAGGGCACCAGGCCCCAGTCGTTCTTTGGCCAGTTGCACGTAACATGGGGCCACACAAACAGCCGCAAAGCCGTAGTTACGGGCTTCGTCGCACAGCTGCTCCACCAAGGCGGCAGTTGCTTCCGGGCGCAGTTGGGTATGGTCTATATAAGAAGCTACTTCTTGTCCTGACATGTTTTTAGACAAAAGATG
Source organism: Pontibacter ruber (assembly GCF_023630205.1). Taxonomy (GTDB): domain Bacteria; phylum Bacteroidota; class Bacteroidia; order Cytophagales; family Hymenobacteraceae; genus Pontibacter; species Pontibacter ruber. The sequence goes on from NZ_JALPRR010000001.1 coordinate 620,878, forward strand.
TTAGACATAAGACAAATGACTTTCTTACACCTAACACCTCCGGAAATTGTTTCAACAAATAAGTATAAAGCCGCCTCAGGTTTAATGAGGCGGCTGTTTTTTTATTCTTCAATGATTACGCAACGGTTGTGGAGCAGGTCGTCTTCCACGCTCTTGAACTTCACATCCTTCAGCACACGGCCATCGTTGTACTGCACGCTTACGCGCTCGTTACGGCCGGCTACTTTCTGCGAATGAGCGGGCACCAACTTTGGCGCTTCCGGTGCAGGAATAGAAGTATGGCCCTGCTCATCTTCCAGCGAAGAGTGTACTTCGGCTTTCTGCTCGTGCAACACCGGTGCTTTTGGTCTTGGCTGCGGACGCGGCTCCTGTACCTGCTCTGGTGCCTGTACCGGGATAAAGGCATGGAACAGGAAGTTGATGGTTTCCTCGTTCACTTTACCGATCATACGCTTAAACAGCTCAAACGATTCGAACTTGTAGATCAACAGCGGGTCTTTCTGCTCGTACACCGCGTTCTGCACGCTTTGCTTCAGGTCGTCCATCTGGCGCAGGTGGTCTGTCCAGGCCTGGTCGATGGTGCCCAGCGTGATGATCTTCTCCATGGAGCGGATCAGTTCCATGCCATGCGTTTCGTAGGTCTTGGTCAGGTTGGCCACTACAGCCATCTGGCGCTTGCCATCGGTAAACGGCACGGCTACGTTCTCAATCATCGGTCCACGGTTCTGGTGGATGTCGGCGATGATTGGGAAGGCCTGATCAGCGATCTGCTTGTTCTTGTTCAGGAAGTAACCGAGCGCTTCGTTGTACAGGCGTTCGGCCAGTGCATTCGCGTTGGTTGATCTGAACTCATCCTCCGTAATTGCAGTGTTGAAACCGAAAATGCGGATGATGTTCAGCGTGAAGTTTTCGTAGTCGTTTACGTTCTTATAGTTCAGCACCAGGTCTTCGCTGATATCGTAGATCATATTCCAGATATCCAGCTCCAGACGCTCGCCGTACAGAGCATTTCTGCGACGCGTGTATACTACTTCGCGCTGTGCGTTCATCACGTCGTCGTACTCCAGCAGGCGCTTACGCTGACCAAAGTTGTTTTCTTCTACTTTCTTCTGTGCACGCTCGATAGAGCTGGTGATCATGGAGTGCTGAATCACTTCGCCTTCTTCCAGACCCATACGGTCCATCAGGCGGGCAATTCTGTCAGATCCGAACAGACGCATCAGGTTGTCTTCCAGCGACACGAAGAACTGCGAAGAACCCGGGTCACCCTGGCGACCAGCACGACCACGCAGCTGGCGGTCAACGCGACGGGATTCGTGGCGCTCTGTACCGATAATGGCCAGACCACCCGCAGCTTTCGACTCCGGCGTCAGCTTGATGTCGGTACCACGACCAGCCATGTTGGTAGCGATGGTTACCGTGCCTGGCTTACCGGCTTCGGCTACGATCTCAGCCTCTTTCTGGTGCAGTTTCGCGTTCAGTACTTGGTGGCGGATGTTACGCAGCTTCAGCATGCGGCTCAGGAGCTCGGAAATTTCTACCGAAGTAGTACCAACCAGCACCGGGCGACCTTTTTCGGTCAACTCCACAATCTCGTCTACTACGGCGTTATACTTCTCGCGAACAGTCTTGTATACTTTGTCGTGCTCGTCTTTTCGCTGGATCGGACGGTTGGTAGGAATTACTACCACGTCCAGTTTGTAGATGTCCCAGAACTCGCCTGCTTCTGTTTCGGCAGTACCCGTCATACCAGCCAGTTTGTGGTACATACGGAAGTAGTTCTGCAGCGTGATGGTGGCGTAGGTCTGCGTAGCATCCTCTACCTTCACGTTCTCTTTCGCTTCAATTGCCTGGTGCAAACCGTCTGAATAACGACGACCTTCCATTACACGGCCGGTCTGCTCGTCCACGATCTTCACTTTATGATCCGGCGTAACGATGTATTCGGTGTCCTTCTCAAACAAAGTATAAGCTTTAAGCAGCTGGTTGATCGTGTGCACACGCTTCGACTTCTCCTGGAAGTCCGCGATCAGGTGCTCTTTTGCATGTAGCTGCTCTTCGTTGGAAAGCGACTTGTTATGTTCGATGTTGGCGATCTCGGTTCCGATATCTGGCAGGATGAACAGGTTCGGATCTTCGCCCTGGCCTGTGATCAGGTCGATGCCTTTCTCGGTCAGTTCGATCTGGTTGTGCTTCTCGTCGATGGTAAAGTACAGCGGCTCATCGGCCTCCGGCATCATGCGGGAGTTATCCTGCAGGTAATAGTTTTCCACCTTCTGCATGATGGCACGGTTACCCGTCTCGCTCAGGAATTTGATCAGCGGCTTGCTCTTAGGCAAACCACGGTAAGCACGGAACAAGGCCAGTGCACCTTCTTTCTCGTTTCCTTCCTTGATCAAACGCTTGGCCTCTGTCAGGAAGCCGTTTACGATTTTACGCTGCGCCTCTACCAGCATGGCAATGCGTGGCTTCAGCTGGTAGAATTCGTGCTCATCGCCACGTGGCACCGGACCGGAAATGATCAGCGGTGTACGGGCATCGTCGATCAACACAGAGTCAACCTCATCGACCATTGCATAGTGATGCTTGCGCTGTACCAGGTCCTGCGGTTCGCGGGCCATGTTGTCGCGCAGGTAATCGAAGCCAAATTCGTTGTTGGTACCGTAGGTGATATCGGCTCTGTAAGCGTTGCGGCGGGCTTCCGAGTTCGGCTGGTGCTTGTCGATGCAGTCGATGGTCAGGCCGTGGAACTCGAACAAAGGCGCCATCCACTCAGAGTCACGCTTGGCCAGGTAGTCGTTTACGGTTACTACGTGCACCCCGCGGCGGGCCAGTGCGTTGAGGAAGGCAGGCAGGGTTGCTACCAGGGTCTTACCCTCACCGGTCGCCATTTCGGAAATTTTACCCATGTGCAGTACGATACCACCGATCAGCTGCACATCGTAGTGCATCATGTCCCAGGTGATCTCGTTACCGGCAGCGATCCATTTGTTCGCCCAGGTGGCTTTGTCGCCTTCTATAACTACGTTGGATTTGTAGGAAGCCAGTTTTTTGTCAAGGTCAGTGGCAGTAACCACCATCTGGCCGTTCTCTTTCCAGCGGCGGGCAGTTTCTTTCACAATCGCAAAACCTACAGGCAGCACTTCCAGCAGCACTACTTCCAGGTCTTTGTTGCGCTGCTTTTCCAGCTCATCAATCTCTGCGAAGAGATTTTCTTTCTGCACGATGTTCAGCTCCGGCTCATTGGCAATGCGCTGGTGCAGAGCAGCAATCTTATCGTCTATTGGCTTTAGCCGCTCATCAATCGTGCGCTTTACCTCTTCTGTTTTCTGGCGAAGCTGGTCATCTGTTAAGCTGGCTAGCCTGGCAAACTCTTCGTTTATTCGGGATACGTAAGGTACAACCTCTTTAATATCTCTGTCGGACTTGGTTCCGAATAATTTCGCAACGGTTTTACCGAAAAAATCAAACATCTGTATTGTTGTTCTTAAATGAAATCCTGCGTTTGCAATATCGTCAAAAATAAGCTGTTTTTCTGATATTTCTAACGTTCTGTACTAAAACAATACCAGATTAACAGCCGCATAGGTTATCTGCCATATTTACCGGACAAGCATAGCGCTTCAGCTATACTTTATCCCGGAGTTTAAAAAGCTATGCCATAATAGGTAAGCTGTGGCATTGTGGCAGATGCCCAATAATTTAAAACTACAGAGAGAGGTTAGAAGTTCAGAGTGTACAGCTACTAGAAGAGCAGCTGGTATTCGATCACATCGTCCCAGCCTTCGGAGGTGCGCAGCCACTGTTGCCGTACGCCTACCTCCTGAAAACCAGCTTTTTTGAACAGGTTTATACTTGCCATATTGGTAGCAGTGACCGAGCAGTAGACTTGATGCAGTTGCAAAGTGCTTTTGCAGTAGCCAAGCAATAGCTGCAGCGCCTCCGCAGCATGGCCGTTGCCCCGGTGGTCAGCTGCCACCACAATGCCAATGCCTGCACGGCGGTGCAAGGGATCAAAATCGAAGAGGTCGATGGCACCAACGGCGGTATGCGTATGGTTGCAGATAACCAGGCGCAACTGCTTGATGGTATAAATATCCTGCGTGGCATTCTCCAGGTACTGCTCCAGCACAAATTTGGAGTAAGGCATAAGCGTGTTGCCCACCTGCCAAACGGAAATGTCGTTCTCAAGCGAGTACAGAAACTCCAGGTCAGTAGGTTCTAAAGCGCGGAGGTAGGTATGGTCGGAGCGTAGGAACACGTAGTTTATACTTTTATACTTGAATCAATCTACAAAAAGAAAAGACTTCCAGCAATTTATACTTGCTGGAAGTCTTTTTATAGTTTGCTGGCGTGAGTTTGCAACTCGCGCCATGGTTTATACTTGGTTAAATCGTAACAGATCCTGTAAACACCAGTTTGGCCGGGCCTACCAGGTAGATATACTTGAACACATCACCGCTTCGCTCGAAAAGCACCTTCAGGTCGCCGCCCGGTGTTTTAACCGCTACCGGACTCTGAGCGCCTTCCATACTTGTCACCAGTGCAGCGGCTGTTACGCCTGTACCGCAGGATAGGGTTTCGTCTTCCACGCCACGCTCATAGGTGCGCACATAAATTTCGTTCTCAGACAGGCGCTGTACAAAGTTTACGTTGGTGCCCACAGCGCTGAAGCGGTCATTGTAGCGAATGGCTCGTCCTTCTTCGTACACATCCAGGTCCCGTACATTGTCTACAAAACGCACATAGTGCGGCGAGCCGGTGTTCAGGTAATAATCTTCACCGATGCGCTCCACGCCCTTCACATCGTTCATTTTAAGTTGGATGAGGTCGCGCTCTACGCTGGCCTGGTGCTCGCCATCGGCAGCCAAAAAGCAGGCCACATCCTCGATTACGCCTAGTTGGCGAGCAAAGCGTACGGTGCAGCGTGCGCCGTTACCGCACATGGAGCCCAGGCGGCCATCGGCATTAAAGTATACCATCTCGAAGTCATAATCTGGGTGGTCCTGCAGCAGGATCAGTCCGTCGGCTCCGATGCCCACATGACGGTCGCAAAGGTGTTTCACCAGTTGCTCGTCATCGGCCGGGAAAGTGAGTTTACGGTTGTCTACCATCACGAAGTCGTTGCCCGTGCCCTGGTATTTATAAAAGCTAAGTGCCATGCTTGTGTAACAAATAAAACCGCTGATGCGTGCACTTTTTAGGTTCGGCAGATTAGTAGTACTTTTGCCGCCAGATGGCACACAGCCAGAAATAAACGACAAAGATATGTATTCCTTTCTTACAACAGAAAACTGGGCTGATTACGAGCTGGTAGATTCCGGAAATTTCGAGAAACTGGAGCGATTCGGGGAGTATTACGTGGCGCGCCCGGAGCCGCAGGCCATCTGGGACAAGCACCTGTCCGAGCAGGAGTGGCAGCGCCTGGCCAATGCCGTGTTTACCCGCGACAAAGGCAGCCAGGAAAAAGGCCAGTGGAAACTGAAGAAAGGAATGCCCGAGCAGTGGTACATCAACTATAAGTATAACGACCTGAAGCTGCGTTTCCGCCTGGGCCTGTCTTCGTTCAAGCACGTGGGTTTATTTCCGGAGCAGGACAGCAACTGGAAGTTTATTTACGACAACACCCGCAAGCTAAAGGCCAAGCCTCCGAAGGTGCTGAACATGTTTGCCTACACCGGTGCTGCCACCCTGGCTGCCAAAGCTGCCGGTGCCGACGTAACACACCTCGACTCGGTGAAGCAGGTTAACTTCTGGGCCCGCGACAACATGGAAGCCAGCGGCCTCGACAACGTGCGCTGGATCGTGGAAGACGCCATGAAATATGCCCGCCGCGAAGTAAAACGTGGCAATACCTACAACGGCATCATCCTGGACCCTCCTGCCTATGGCCGTGGCCCGAACGGCGAGAAGTGGCAACTGGAAGAAGAGCTGAACGAGCTCATCAAGCTCTGCCACCAGATGCTCGACAAAACCGACTATTTCCTGGTGATCAACCTCTACTCACTCGGCTTCTCCGCCCTGATCCTGGACAACCTCATGCGCCTGACATTTGGAGAGCAGATCAAAAACGAAGAGCTGGGTGAAATTTACCTGCACGACCGCGGCGAGCGCAAACTGCCGCTGGGTACGTTTTTCAGGTTTACTTCGGTGGGGAGGTAGAAATTCATACTTTGAACTAGCACTTAAAATCATAGCGTAGGATTTACGGCTCTATATATAGTAGTTGTGAAATATTATACCTATACTTCTCACCTGTATTTTCTGTGAAACTTGACAACAACTTAACCATCAACTTTATGATCAAATTTTACTCTTTTTTAATTGGGGCATTTCTATTGATTTCAGTAAATGCCAATGCTCAAAAAACATACCCTGCCATACTTGAATTCTTTAATGGGGATGTCAAAAAAGGCTTGATTGAACTGCCTGCTCCAGACACAAAAAAAATTAAATATCAGGCAACTCCAGATGATAAACAAATCAAGATAGAAGCGGAAGAGGTCAGTGCTATCACACTTAAAAGTGATAGCTCCGTAATGCGAATTGAAAACCTGGCTATTGAGGGTGCGAGATACAGGCTGCTAATGTCTAAATTTATTGAAGGAAAAGTAAGTCTGTACGGTTATGGTCATTTAGGCACGATGTATGGGGTAATAACCTTGTATGTAAAAAGGGCAAGTGAAGAAAAGGCAACGAGTTATAATGGTTTTGGTCTAAAAAAGAGAATGAGTAAATATTTTGAGGATGACCCTGAGACAGTGAAATATATTCAGGAGACTCCCCTGTTAAAAATAGATCTGGAAGGAGTTATCCATAAATACAATGCCAGACAGCATTCTAAGGCTGTATCAGGAATATAACTTACCTTTTAGCCATCCGCTAACCATGATCCTACTCAGCGGAGGACCTTCCTACGGCATGATCATTACTATACTGGGAGCCTTAACAGGCTCCGCAGGTATATTCATCTGGCTACATATCCGCGCTGCTAAGACTCTATACTATAGAGAAGGATTTTCAACGTCTCCGATAGCACAGAAAGCACTTGTTTATACTTTTTTCCTATTTGCTGCAGCCTTCACCTCTCTGGTGGCCTTCTATCTTTTAATGATTTTGATAGGTGCGCTTCTTGTCACTTTGGGATTACAGCATATGTAGGGTGCATCTAGCCAGGTATTATAATAATGCAACAGAAATTGCACTGAAAGAGTATTTTTTGCTATGTAATTTTCACGCGTTTAGTAATACAGGCATAAAGGATGAACAAGATGGCAGGCATGACTTTGATGATCGTAGGAGTTATTTGTTTTATAGTTGGCTTAGTTTTTTATACTTCTTCTGGTAAGCCAACAGAAAAAGGCAAATTAGCTGAGAACGCTCCTTCCGATACAGTGAAGCAAAACAACTCTGTTGAACGAGCTCCAAAAACTCCAGCTACACCAATAGAAAGCCCCTCAGTTAGACGACCTTCTGAAGCCAGCAATGAGCTGGAAAGGATAATTAGTATGGCAATTGCCGATGGTGTTTTAACTCCCAATGAACGTAATCTAATCAAAGAGTTAGCCGACACAAAGGGACTCAACTATAATGTCATTATCAGAGATGTCGAGAATAGAATTACATCAGCTGGTGTAGCAGAAACCTAAATGATTGATGTCAACAAGAAGAACGGAGATGACTTTGAGAAATTTGTTGTGCAGAAGTTCGATAAGAAATACTTTAAGATAAAAGAGTGGGCGGGCGATAAGTATGTTAATGGGAGGTATGCCGAAACAACCCAGCATCCAGATTTACTGTTAGAGCATTCCTACAAAACTGAAACCTCAGAACTTGCTGTTGAATGTAAATGGAGGAGAGATTTTTATAATGAAGGAATAGTCATTGCAAGCTCTGAACAGCTTGAAAGATACAAGGAGTTTGAGGAGGATCGTAAAATTCCAGTTTTCATTGCTTTAGGTGTTGGAGGAAGTGCCTCCAATCCTGAGCAATTATATGTTGTTCCCTTAAGAGCTATCAAGTACAATTTTATTACTGCTACATATTTGGAGAAGTATCAGAAGCAAATAGACAAAAACTTTTACTTTTATCCTGACTCTCAGAAGCTAATGTAATATAGATCTATCTTTAGACTTTAAGAATAGCTACTCAAGATAGAGTAGCTAATAAACTAGCCTTTCCAACAATCAGCAAATAACAATCAACAATTTATCTCATGACCAAACGCTTCGCATTCATCGATATGGGCACCAATACCTTTCACCTGCTGATAACAGAGTTGGATGAAAAGGGACAGCTTCGCGACCTGGTAAAGACAAAGCTGCCGGTACGGTTGGGCCAAGGTGGCATTAGCAACGGAGCCATTGCGCCGGAGGCTTATGAGCGTGCCCTGAAAACGCTGAAGGATTTCCGCAGGCAGATCGATGAGTATGGCGTGGAGACCGTAAGGGCCATGGCCACCAGCATGGTGCGCAACGCCAGCAACGGCGAGGATTTTGTGAAGGACGTTTTCAAGGAAACGGACATACAGGTAGAGGTAATCGGAGGCGAGCGCGAGGCGGAGCTGATCTACTATGGTGTTCGCGCGGCCGGAGTGCTGGACGAAAAAACAGCCATGATCATGGACATCGGCGGCGGCAGCGTGGAATTTATACTTTGCAACAAGCAGGAGATCTTCTGGAAACGCAGCTTTGAGATCGGAGCTCAGCGCCTGATGGACCAGTTCTTCAAGCAGGACCCGATCGCTCCTGAAAGTATAGAAGCCGAGAAATTATACCTGCAGCAGAAACTGCAGCCTTTAACAGAAGCAGTAGCCAGGTATAAACCAACTGTACTCGTAGGCTCCTCCGGCACCTTCGACACCCTCTGCGACATCGACGCGCTGAGCAAAGGCGATACCTCCCGTCAGCAAAGTATACCACCGGCTTCTGTGCTACCGATAGAGGATTTCTACAAGATTTACCAGGACCTGCTGCGCAAGAACCACGAAGAACGTTTGGCCATTCCGGGCATGCTGGAAATGCGCGTGGATATGATCGTGCTGGCAAGTATAGCCGTGGACTTTGTGCTGCAGCAATACAACCTGCAGGAAATACGTGTTTCTTCTTACGCCCTGAAGGAAGGCGTGCTGTATCAGATGCTGTAGGAATAAGGCTTGTAGTTATCCAACCACCAGAAATTTGAATCAGCAAAAGTATGAGCCCATTTTAGTCCCTCCCAAGAGTGAAATTTTTGGTTACTGCTATACTTTCAAAGTATAAGTTTTATAGCAGCAGCAAACTCACCTCACCCTAGCCCTCTCCTGTCAGGAGAGGGGACTTCGTTACTTTTTCTGCACTCCTAACCCGGAATTCGGAACTCTTAACTCTTAATTCTTCTTCAGCCTCTTCCACTCCTTTTCATAGGCTTTGCCAAGGTGCTTCAGGTTGCGGTTGCCTTTGGTATACTTTGCAGCCTGCAGTTCTGCATTTTCCAGCTGTCCGCCTCGCATGTCTCTGGCGGCTAATTGCAGGCCAATCTGCTGCTGTACTTTCTTGGTTTTGCGCTTCGGATAGTCCTGCTCCAGTAAGGCTGTCAGCAGCAGTATAGCTACCTCCTCCTGTTCTATACTTGCAAAATGGTTAACTACAGCTGCAGTAAAAGGCTTCTTCTGGTTATCCTTTGCATAATTGAAGAGGGAGATATGATCCAGTCCAAACTTGTTCACCTCCTGTTGCAGGTAAAAGCTTTCCGCCTCGTTATACTTCTGAATGGCCTCCTCGTAACGGCTGCCGGCAACAAAACGATCCGCATCTTCGAGCATACGCAGGTACGTAACTGCCATTGCAATAACCTCACGGCCATCTATGGCAGTAAAAGCCGCAATACCACAGGCGGTTTTGTCGTTTGCTGCTTTTATGGCTGCCAAAAAAGCCTGGTCTGCTGCCAAGTATTTTTCCTCGCGCACCAGGCTCTTTGCATTCTGTAAATGCCTGTTGTACTCGGCCTGCTGGTTGCGGCATTCCTGGGTAAAAATCCGTTCGCGTAGCAAATCATACTTTGTCTGTACTTCCTTATCCTGCTCCAGCGCATAACGGCTCCGCAAGGCAGTGGCCGAAGAAGCAGTTGCCCTTGCGTCTGTCAGCCGGTTGTTCATTGCCTGTTGGTAGCCATCGGTTAGCTGTGCCAGCAACACCGGTTTGGCTGCTTTCTGTGCCAACGCTCCCAGCTCCCGCACCGGCTGAAAGCCATACTTACCTTCCATATCCAGGGCGGCTTCGAACTGGCTTAGGGCTGTGCTGTAATTTTTCTCGCTGAGGTAGCGTTTGCCACTGTCGATGAACTGCACATAAAACTGAAATTTCACCTGGCTGTGCAGTTCCTGGGCATCGGTTGCGCCACGCAGCACATCCTGATACTCCCGCTGAAATTGCAGTGCCTCTTCAGCCAGTTGCTCAGCCTTCTTCAGATCGTTTTGTGCAAGCAAGCGCTTTCCTTCCGCAGTTATACTTCTGTACTCGCCGTAAGCAGCGCGGGCTTCTCCATCGCGTAGCGCAGGCAAGTTACAATGCATGCCTCCAATGGTGCTGCAAAGGTTGCGTGCATTGGCGTAAGCTGCCAGAGCATTGCCATACTCTCCTCTGCTTGTCAGGTTGTTGCCATCGTTGATGTACACACCATAGATATCATGTGCTAAAGCCAGGGCCAGTTGTTCTGTTTGCGGGTCTACACGCATTTGAGTCAGGATTTCGCGTGTGCGGCCCTCTGCCTCTTTGAGGTAGCCATGGGTAAAATCGAGGCGGGCAAGTTGCAGGAGCGATGGCGCAAAGCGCGGGTTTACCTCCACCGAACGGATAAAATATTCCTGCGCTCCCTTTGCATTGCCTCTTGTCAGCAGGCTTATGCCGCGGTTGTAAAACTGTTCATCCAGGGTAGCAAAGGCATGGGTAATAGCCCGCCGCCGATCTTCCATTAACCGATACAGGTTGCTAAGCTTTGCATTCAGCCCCTGTGGATCATGCTGCTTCAGGTTAAGTTTCTCGCGGAACGGGGCATCCTTTATTTGTCCGTGCAGATCCTCCAGCAGGCGCAGGTTACGGTCGTGGAAAGTCAGGCGGTCGATGTCGTCGGGTTGCACGCGCATTACATCCTGCAGTGCGCCATTTATTTTTGTTTCGGCGGCATAGTAGGCACGTATCAGCTCCTGTCGTTCCTGTACACGTTTAACATTTTCTGCAGTATAGATCAGCTCTTTCTCCACTACCTGCAGTTTGTAGCTCTGGCTGGCAGCTGTGTCGGGCATGGTTACCTCATGCAGAACGGTTCCTGCCTTATCCAATGCAACACCGGGTAAAGTATAAACCTGCACCTCTTTGTTCTGGGCATTCAGCAGTTTTACTTTTGCGCTCACTTTTTCCGGCAGCAGTACCTCACCCATATCAAAACCTCTGTAGATCACATCTCCCGACACCTGCGCTTTCTGCAGTTGCACCTTCAGTTGAAGTACATCGCCGGCATCGGCAATACGGGCGTGCTGCTCAAAACGCACGACATACTCCGGCTTCCGGTTGGGTCTGCCCCCTCTTGGCGAGGCGGTGTTCCCATCGCTTAGCAGGTTAAGGATGTTGTTTATACTTTGCTGGCTGGAGTTGCCGGTTGGGTTATACTTTATCAGGTAAGCTTCCGGAGTAGTCTCCTCAAACACCAGCTTGGTTTGTGCCTGTGCTCCTAAAAAAGCAATCAGCAGATAGGTAAGTAGTAGAGCTCTTTTCATATAGGCGGGGCTTTTGTCTAAAAATTCTTAAGACAAATTCTGTTCCACAAACATAGGCAAAGTATAAAGCATAGAAAAAACTATATATCTTTTTTACAGATACCTCCTGCTATCGAAAGTATAGCTCGCTGCGGGTTTGGTAAGAGATTTTATTAATTTGCCGCATTAACCAGAATATACTTATGTATCCATACCGTCAGCTTTTTGATTTTACCCGGGAGATTTTCCTGCAGATGGGTTGCCCGCCCAAAGATGCCAAGTTAGCCGCTGAAGTTTTACTGGAAGCCGATCTGCGCGGCGTAGATTCGCATGGGGTGGCCCGCCTGAGCGGGTATGTGCGCCTGTGGGAAGCTGGCCGCATAAACGTAACGCCTAAACTGCGCATTGTGCACGAAACCCCCAGCACCGCAACTGTAGATGGAGACGGCGGTCTGGGCCTGGTAGTAGCCCCCCTTGCCATGGACATCGCGATAGCAAAGGCAGAAAAAGTAGGTACCGGCTGGGTATCGGTAAAAAACTCGAACCACTTTGGCATTGCCGGCTACCACGCCATGGAAGCGCTGTCTTCTGACATGATCGGCATTGCCATGACCAATGCCAGCCCCCTGGTAGCACCTACTCACTCTACAGAGCGAATGTTGGGCACAAACCCGATTGCGGTGGCTATACCTACCCAAAATCAGCCACCCTTTGTTGCCGACTTTGCCACTGCTTCTGCAGCCAACGGCAAACTGGAGATACTGCAGCGCAAAGAAAAAAAGGCACCTATCGGCTGGATTCAAACAGCTGAGGGAGAAGATACAGACAATGCCAATGAACTCAAAGACGGCGGCGCGCTGCTGCCACTCGGCAGCGACCTGACACACGGCAGCCACAAAGGATATGCGCTGGCTTCTATCGTCGATATTTTCTCAGCGGTGCTGTCGGGTGCTAACTATGGCCCTTGGGTGCCTCCTTTTGTAAGCTTTTTGCCTGTTGCAGATAACCTGCCGGGCGAAGGGATCGGCCATTTCCTGGGAGCCATGCGCATTGACGCGTTCCGTCCTGCTGATGAGTTTAAAACGCACATGGACAACTGGATCGAAAGGTTCCGGAAGGCAAAGGTGAAGAAAGGCGAAAAAGCCGTACTGATACCGGGTGATCCGGAGCGTGAGATGACAGAAGAAAGGCTGAAGAAAGGTATTCCGTTACTGTCACCTGTTGAAAAAGACCTGGAGGAACTTTCCAAAAAATTCGGCGTGAAACTATGAGCCATACACAGTGGTAGATATCACTGTGTAAGTTTTAGTAAACAGAAAAGGCCGGCGAACATCAGTTGTTCGCCGGCCTTTGCCATTAAGTATAAAGTATAAATTCTCTACTCGATCTTCTTTCCAGCCATTGCCTGCTTGATCGAGATCTGCATTACGCGTTCAGCAAAGGGGCTCGTCTGCTCTTCCAGCACATCTACTGCCCTAAGTATGGTGTCTTTGTCGTTTGTTGACAAAGCTTCCCGCAGGCGCTGCAGGTTTTCTCTTGTCAGGTTAATCTCCTCTTCCGTCAGGTGCTGCCCGTTCTTCTCCAGGAAGCGCTCTACCTGGTACAGCATCTGCTCGGCTGTGGTGCGTGCTTCAATCACCATACGCGCCGACACGTCCTCTTTGGCATGTGTGATAGAGTCCATCAGCATCTGCTCTACCTGCGCGTCTGTCAGGCCATACTGTGGTTTCACTTCCACCTCCTGCCGCACGCCGGAGCGCAATTCAATAGCTTCCACTTTCAGGATACCATCTGCGTTCAGCAAAAAGTTAACATCCACTTTCGGGAAGCCTGCCGGCATAGCCGGTATACCTTTCAGGTCGAACTCCGCCAGTTTACGGTTCTCTTTCACTAGGTCGCGCTCGCCCTGATACACCGAGATCTTCATGTTCACCTGCCCGTCTACCGAGGTGGTATACTGCCGGCCTGCTTTGGTTGGTATCTTGGAGTTGCGCGGGATGATCGGGTCCATCAAACCGCCCATCGTTTCGATGCCCAGCGTCAGGGGTGTTACATCGAGCAGCAGGATGTCTTTTCGGTTACCAGCCAGGATGTCGGCCTGAATCGCAGCACCCAAAGCTACCACTTCATCCGGGTTAAGCGTGTTGTTGGCTGGCTTACCGAAGAACTCAGATACGGCTTCGTATACCAGCGGCACACGTGTAGAACCTCCCACCATGATCACGGCAGCGATCTGCTCTGTTGAGAGTTTGGCATCGCTCATGGCCTGGCGGCAGCTTTCAATGGTACGGGCTACTATAGGTGCGATCAGCTCTTCGAAGGTATGGCGCGAGATGTGGCACTCGATTATTCCGCCAATATTGCCAGCGAAAGCTTCTGAGTTCGTTAAGGCCTTCTTTGCCTCTTCCGCTTTCAGGCGCAGCTCCTGCGACAGGTTCTTGTCCTGGTTCACGGTGTCGGCAATCAGCTGGTTTTCCTGAATCCAATAGTTGATGATGGCACGATCCATATCGTCGCCGCCCAGGAAAGTATCGCCGTTGGTAGCCAACACTTCAAAAATGCCCTGGTGTATGCTCAGGATGGAAATATCAAAAGTACCGCCGCCCAGGTCGTAAACTGCAATCGTTTTCTCTTCCGCCGGATCTATACCAATGCCGTATGCCAGGGATGCCGCTGTTGGCTCGTTGATGATACGCAACACTTCCAGCCCGGCCAGCTTACCAGCATCGCGGGTAGCCTGACGCTGCGAATCGTTGAAGTAAGCCGGCACTGTAATAACGGCTCTGTTAACCGGCGTTTTCAGGGCATGTTCGGCACGGGCACGCAGCTCTTTCAGTATCTCCGCCGAAAGCTCGATCGGAGAAAAGAAACGATCCCCTACCCGGATCTTTACAAGTCCTTCTGTATCGTCGTCGATGATCTTATAACCGAAGTAATCTTTGTGCTCGCCCAGGTCTTTGTAAGACTTGCCCAGCAGGCGCTTTACCGAGTAAATGGTGTTGGCCGGATCTGTGATCAGGTACTCCTTTGCTTCGTTACCGACAAGTACTTCCCCTGTTTTAGAGAAGTGTACCACCGACGGCACAATGGTACCACGGTCCTGGTCGTTTATCGCAATGGGTCTTTTTTCTTCCGGATGGATGTAGGCTACCAGGCTGTTGGTAGTCCCGAGATCTATACCTACAATTACCTCTTCCTGCTGAAGGGCACCTGTAGAAAGGTTTATTGCAACTTTTGCCATAGTATCTGTACTTACGTGAGGCCGCCGCAAAAACGCAGCAGCGCTATAGCACAAAGTTACAAATTATTTGGGGAGGGTTTAAGAATGCGTGGTTTTACTGCCAGTATTAAACTAAAGAATGCTCTTGCAATACAATGTGATGTAATTATCAAGTATAAACTAAAGGAGGCTCGCTTTACTGCACGCTATACAAAATATAACTCATGACTCAGAACCCGAGACTCAGCACTTCAGTCTATTCTTCCTCTTTGGGCACAATGATGAACACCTCTTCGTTCGGGCGCTTCATCAGGTATTTTTCGCGGGCAAACTTCTCCAGTAATTCCGTGTTGCTCATCAACTCTTTCCGGTCTTTCTGCACTTCCGCTATTTTTTCCAGGTAGTACTCCTTTTCTTCTTCCAGGTCGTCCAGCTTTTTGCTCATCTGGTACTGCGTCACAAAGTCATTGGAATCAAAAAAGAGCATCCAGGCCACAAAAAGTAATGTGGTGATAAAGTAAAAGCTTCGGAAAAATTTCGGAATGCGCTTCAGCATAAGTACAGGCACTAAAGATATAATACAAAAATAAGGCTGTGAGCCATACGACCCACAGCCTTAGCCATAAATATTTTTGTCCTGATTTTAGAACTTCTTACCAGGGTAGTAAGCTACCTCTCCTAATTCTTCTTCAATACGAAGCAGCTGGTTATACTTGGCCATACGATCTGAACGGGAAGCAGAACCAGTCTTGATCTGGCCTGTGTTCAGCGCTACTGCCAGGTCAGCGATGGTATTGTCTTCTGTCTCGCCGGAACGGTGGCTCATCACACTCTTGTAGCCGTGGCGCAGACCAAGGTTGATGGCGTTAATGGTTTCAGTAAGCGTACCGATCTGGTTCACTTTGATCAGGATGGAGTTAGCCACACCCTGGTCTATACCTTGCTGCAGACGCTCTACGTTGGTTACGAACAGGTCGTCGCCTACCAGCTGTACTTTGTTGCCGATAGCATTAGTCAGTTCTTTCCAGCCGCTCCAATCGTCTTCTGCCATACCGTCTTCAATAGAGATGATCGGGTATTTGTTCGTCCAGTCTTTCCAGAAACTAGCCATCTCTGAAGAAGTAAGCTTATCGCCTGTCGACTTCTTGAAGTGGTACATACCGGAGGAGGCATCGTAGAACTCAGAGCTGGCTGCATCCATGGCAATCATCATGTCGTCGCCTGGCTTGTAACCAGCCGCCTCAATAGCCTGCAGCACTACCTGGATCGCCTCTTCGTTCGAAGCAATGTTCGGAGCAAAGCCGCCTTCATCGCCTACGTTTGTAGAAAGGCCTTTGCTCTTCAGTACATTCTTCAGGTGGTGGAACACTTCCGAACCCATTCGCAGCGCTTCAGAGAAAGAAGGAGCACCAACCGGCATGATCATAAACTCCTGGAAGTCGATCGCGTTATCGGCATGGCTGCCACCGTTCAGGATGTTCATCATCGGCACTGGCAGCGTATTAGCGTTTACGCCACCCACGTAACGGTAAAGCGGCATATTCAGCTCGTGAGCAGCAGCGCGTGCCGTAGCCAGTGATACACCAAGTATGGCATTGGCACCCAGGTTGCCTTTGTTGCTGGTGCCATCCAGTTCGATCATGATCTTATCAAGCAGGTTCTGCTCGAACACCGGAAAACCGATGAGTTCTTCTGCAATCTTATCGTTTACATTTTGTACCGCCTGCATAACCCCTTTGCCCATGAAACGGCTTTTGTCTCCGTCACGGAGTTCAACCGCCTCATGCACGCCGGTAGATGCTCCGGATGGAACAGCAGCACGACCAATTATACCATTTTCAGTAACAACATCTACCTCTACAGTAGGATTACCTCTCGAATCAAAGATCTGTCTTGCCTTGATATCTGTGATTAAGCTCATCGATTTATTTTTATAGTTTTACTTGTTTTGCTCTAGTAAAGCGACGAAGTCGTCGAATAAGTATTCTGAATCGTGTGGGCCAGGAGAAGACTCCGGGTGGTACTGTACAGAGAACGCAGGTTTGGTCTTCATGCGTATGCCTTCAATGGTATTATCATTCAGGTTAATGTGCGTCACTTCTATTTCCGGGTGGTTCCTTACCTGCTCGGCGTCTACCACGAAGCCATGGTTCTGTGAGGTAATTTCGCTACGACCTGTGATCAGGTTCTTTACCGGGTGGTTCAAGCCTCTGTGGCCGTTGTGCATTTTGTACGTAGCAATACCATTCGCCTGCGCCAGCATCTGATGCCCCATACAAATGCCGAACATCGGTCTGTTTTTAGACAGTATTTGCTTAACGCTGTTAATAGCCACAGTGGTGGCTGCCGGGTCACCAGGCCCATTCGAGATAAAGTAGCCATCCGGGTTCCACTGTTCCATCTCTTCAAAAGGAGTGTTATACGGGAACACCTTCACTTCGCAACCTCTTGCTACCAGGTTATTCAAACTGTTACGCTTAACACCAAGGTCAAGTACAGCAACTCTATACTTTGTTTCTTCCGGCTTCATTTCATACGTTACTGCTGTGCTTACATGCGATGCCAGTTCAAGTCCCCCCATAGACGGTACTTCTGCCAGCATTCTACGCAGTTGCTCTATATCTGTTATTTCTGAAGACACGATAGCATTCATGGCGCCTTTGTCACGGATATGGCGTACCAGCGCTCTGGTATCGATCTCGCAGATACCTACCACACCTGCCTTTTCGAAATAATCCTGCAGCGATCCGGTAGCAGTTAATCTGGAAAAATGGTGGGAAAACTCTTTACATACGAGGGCGCTTATCTGCACTCTGTTAGATTCTACCTCTTCAGGTATCACACCATAGTTACCAACATGCGAAACAGTATTAACTACTACCTGCCCGTAATAAGATGGGTCTGTAAAAATTTCCTGGTAACCGGTCATGCCAGTATTGAAACATAGCTCACCGGAAGATGTACCGATACGACCCAGGCTTTTACCAGTGAAGATGGTACCGTCTTCTAATAAAAGTATAGCCTCTGAAGATGTATGTTTTTTCATGATTATGATTTACGCAAAAATAAAAAAGGGACACGACTTACGCCGTGCCCCTTTGAAATATTTAACAAGCAACGCTTATTCAGCATCTTTTGTCTCTTCTGTTGTAGTTGAAGATTCAGCAGTGTTGCCTTCAGCAGACTCAGCGCCTTTCTTCTTGGCGCCACCAGCGCGACGACGAGTTTTCTTAGCACCTGCGGCTGCAGCACCAGTTGTAGATACCATATCCTCGTTGAAGTCTACCAGCTCGATCACACACATTTCTGCGTTGTCACCAAGTCTATAACCAGTCTTCAGGATACGAGTGTAGCCACCCGGTCTGTTAGCGATTTTAGCTGCTACTTCATCAAAAAGCGCCTGAACCGACTCCTTGTTCTGAAGATAAGCAAATACTGTTCTTCTGGAGTGAGTAGTATCGTTCTTTGATTTTGTCAACAGTGGCTCAACATACTTGCGAAGAGCTTTTGCTTTTGCTACTGTAGTAGAAACGCGCTTGTGAAGGATAAGAGATGATGCCAGGTTTGACAACATCGCCTTACGATGCGCTGCGGTTCTTCCTAAGTGATTTACTTTTTTACCGTGTCTCATTATTGTAATTTGTGCACGTGCATACCGTCGATCAACCTATATGGGATCGGGAATTATGCCGTAGGATTATTAATCTTCTTCTAATTTATACTTAGAAAGGTCCATGCCAAAAGTCAAACCTTTCTCCTGAACCAGGTTTTCCAGCTCAGTCAATGACTTCTTACCAAAGTTTCTGAACTTCATCATGTCAGAAATATCAAGCTGCACGAGGTCACCGAGTGTTTTGATGTCCGCAGCCTTAAGGCAGTTGTACGCTCTAACTGAAAGGTCCATATCCTGTAATGGAGTCTTCAAAACTTTGCGCATGTGCAGCAGTTCTTCATCTACAGCCTCCTCTTCTTCAGGCTTGGCTGTCTCAAAGGTCATGGTGTTATCAGAGAAAAGCATGAAGTGCTGGATCAGGATATTGGCAGCACCTTTCAAGGCATCTTCCGGGTGGATAGAACCATCTGTCTGTATGTCAAGCACCAGCTTTTCATAGTCAGTTTTCTGCTCCACACGAGTGTT
Organism: Pontibacter ruber; assembly: GCF_023630205.1. GTDB lineage: Bacteria > Bacteroidota > Bacteroidia > Cytophagales > Hymenobacteraceae > Pontibacter > Pontibacter ruber. Next base: position 639,967 of record NZ_JALPRR010000001.1, read on the forward strand.
CTCTACACTGAACTTCACATTTTTAATAGGTGTGAAGATCGCGTCGATAGCGATAAGGCCAAACACTTGGTCTGCAGGCTTGTTCTCTTCAGCAGGCACATAACCACGGCCTTTCTGAACAGTAAGCTCTACCTCAAGAGAAATACCCTTGTCGAGGTTGCAGATTACCAGCTCCGGGTTAAGCACCTCGAAGCTGGAAGTAAAATTGTTTATATCGCCAGCAGTGAAAGTATCTCTACCACTGATAGTAACTGTGATTTTATCATCAATCACTTCGCTTACTTTCTTTAAGCGAACCATCTTCAGGTTAAGGATAATATCAGATATATCCTCTACCACGCCTTCAACAGACGAAAACTCATGCAGTACACCAGGTATGCGAACGCTTGTAATCGCATATCCTTCAAGGGAGGAAAGCAATATTCTTCGCAGAGCATTACCGATGGTTACACCGTAACCTTTTTCAAGCGGCTTGAATTCAAATAACCCATGAAAGTCGTCGGCTTTTTCCATTACAACTTTCTCTGGCATTTGAAATGCTAATATTGACATACTTGCAGTGTTAAAGGTTAAAAATTGATTAGGCTTACTTAGAGTAAAGCTCGACAATTAGCTGCTCCTGGATCTTCTCCGGGATCTGATCACGCTGAGGGGCAGAGATAAATTTACCAGCCATTGCGCTTCCATCCCACTCCAACCAGCTAAATGCTCTTGCGTTACGCACAGAAAGGCTAGTAGTAATAGCTTCCAGAGACTTTGATTTCTCTCTAACAGCTACTACATCTCCAACTTTTAAGCTATAAGAAGGTATATTTACTAATTCACCGTTTACAGTAATGTGCTTGTGAAGCACCAACTGACGGGCAGCTCTTCTTGTAGGAGCAATACCTAGTCTGTAAACAGTGTTATCTAATCTTGATTCCAGTAAGATCAGCAAGTTCTCACCTGTGATACCACCTTTTCTGTGGGCTTTATCGAACAGGTTAGCAAATTGCTTCTCAAGCATGCCATAAATGTACTTGGCTTTCTGCTTCTCAGCAAGCTGAACAGCGTATTCAGACTGCTTCTTACGACGGCCACGGCCGTGCATCCCCGGAGGATAGCTTTTCTTCTTTAGTGCTTTGCTTGGACCGAAAATCTCTTCGTTGAATTTTCTTGAGATCTTACTTTTAGGACCAGTATATCTTGCCATTTTATTAAATCTAATTTAGCGAATTAAACTCTTCTGCGTTTAGGAGGACGACATCCGTTGTGAGGAAGTGGCGTAACGTCTTTGATAGTTGTTACTTCGATGCCAGCATTCTGTACAGTACGGATGGCGGACTCTCTACCTGCACCAGGACCTTTAACAAAAACTTCAGCTTTACGCATACCCAGGTCATAAGCAACCTTAGCGCAATCTGAAGCTGCCATTTGTGCAGCGTAAGGAGTGTTCTTTTTAGAACCTTTAAAACCCATTTTACCAGCAGAAGCCCAAGAGATAACTTGTCCTGCGTTATTGGTTACTGAGATAATGATGTTATTGAAAGAAGCTTTGATGTGTACTTGGCCAGTTGGTTCAACAACTACGACACGCTTTTTAGCTTTATCTTTTCTTTTCTGAGCCATGATTAACTATTATTTAGAAGCCTTCTTCTTGTTTGCAACTGTCTTACGCTTACCTTTTCTAGTGCGCGAGTTGTTCTTCGTGCGCTGTCCACGTACAGGCAGACCTTTACGGTGTCTTAAACCACGGTAGCAACCAATGTCAAGAAGACGCTTAATATGCAATTGCACTTCAGATCTTAAAACACCTTCTGTTTTGTGTTCTGCTGCAATGATATTTCTAATTTCATTAGCCTCATCTTCGGTCCAGTCTTTCACCTTTTTGTCAAGATCCACCCCGGCTTTGGTTAAGATTGATTTAGAAAGATTACGACCTATCCCGAAGATATAAGTCAAAGAAATCTCTCCTCTTTTGTTATCCGGAATATCTACTCCTGCTATTCTAGCCATACTTAATTTAAATTATCCTTGTCTTTGTTTATATCTTGGATTTTTCTTGTTGATAACATAAAGCTTCCCCTTACGGCGGATCACTTTACATTCAGCACTTCTCTTTTTTACTGATGCTTTAACTTTCATTGGATCTATTTATATCGATAAACAATTCTGCCTTTGGTTAGGTCATAAGGAGACATCTCCAACTTTACTCTATCGCCTGGAAGAATTTTGATGTAATTCATTCTCATCTTGCCAGAAATGTGTGCGATAACCTGATGACCATTTTCTAACTCTACCCGGAACATCGCATTTGATAATGCTTCTATGATTGTACCGTCTTGTTCGATAGAGGACTGCTTCGCCATTTATTGTTTTTTAACTTGTTCTATGTAATCGAAAGTTGTTAATATTTCAGCTTTATCTTTACGAACCACTACTGTATGTTCAAAATGAGCTGATGGTTTTTTATCTCTGGTTCTTATCGTCCATCCATCATCCTCTTGAACAATATAGCGTGTTCCTAAATTGATCATTGGTTCGATAGCTAAAACAAGTCCATTTTGAAGCTTCATTCCCTGGCCTCTTTTACCATAATTCGGTACTTCAGGCGATTCATGAAGGCTTCTGCCAATACCATGACCAACTAGTTCACGCACAACTCCATACCCTTGCTTCTCGGCATGTTCCTGAATGGAGTGGCTGATATCACCAAGCCGTTGTCCAACCACTGCCTTTTCTATTCCCAAGTAAAGAGATTCTTTAGTTACAGAAAGTAAGTTGGAAACTTCTTCAGTTACATTGCCTACCGGATGGGTATAGGCACTGTCGCTATGAAAACCTTTATAAAAGACACCACAATCAACAGAAATGATGTCTCCATCGTTCAATTCATAATTGCTTGGCATCCCATGTACAACAGTTGAATTTACCGAAATACATAAACTATAAGGAAAGCCATTGTAATTCTTAAAAGAAGGTTGAGCACCGTTGTCTCTGATAAACTCTTCTGCTCTTTTATCTAAAGCTGCAGTTGAGGTACCTTCTTTTATAAGAAGAGCTATTTCGCCATGTGCTTTGCTTAAGATCAAAGCACTTTGGCGAATTAGCTCTATTTCTTCTTCAGTCTTGTAAAATACCATTCTTAAGAAACCATGGCGATGTTTTCGGTTCTGCCTCTTAGCTTACCCGTTTTCATCATACCATCGTAGTGTCGCATTAGTAGATAACTTTCAATTTGTTGTAATGTATCCAATACAACACCCACCATGATGATCAGAGAAGTACCTCCAAAGAACTGGGAGAACTCTCTTGTAACACCTAGCAACATTGCCAGTGATGGGAAGATTGCAACCAGTGCGAGATAAATTGCACCAGGTAGCGTAATTCTTGTCAGAATGTTATCAATGTATTCAGAGGTAGCTCTGCCAGGCTTCACACCAGGCACGAATCCGCCACTTCTTTTAAGATCATCAGCAATCTGATTTGGATTTACACTGATAGCAGTATAAAAGTAGGTGAAGATCAAGATCATCAATCCAAACACCAGGTTATACTGCCAAGAGGTAAAGTCAGAGAACGTAGCGCCAATATAGCTTGCAGTTTCGCTGCTTTCCGCCCAGATCGAAGCAATCATGGAAGGCAGGAACATCAGAGATTGAGCAAAAATGATTGGCATTACACCTGCAGCATTCACTTTCAAAGGAATGAACTGTCGTTGACCGCTGTACAGAGAGCTACCACCTACCTGCTTCGCATATTGAACTGGAATTCTTCTTATCGCTTGGGTCAACATTACAACTGACATTACTACGAAGAAAAGAACCACTAACTCAAACAGGAATACAAGTGCGCCACCTAACTGCTTCGATAAGAACTCAGCTACGATAGCCCCAGGGAAGCGCGAAACGATACCAATCATGATAAGCATGGAGATACCGTTACCAATTCCCTTATCCGTGATCTTCTCACCAAGCCACATACAGAAGATGGTGCCGGATGTAAGCACGATCATGGAAGTAATCGTGAAGAGAGTGGTATTTATTGCAATGGCTTCACTGTTAATAGTAGCAACGAATCCGACAGATTGTGCTAGGGTAATGATAATTGTAAGAACTCGGGTGATTTGGTTGATTTTCTTTCGACCAGACTCACCCTCCTTCTGCATTTTCTGGAAATAAGGGACGGCAATAGTAAGTAGCTGTAATACGATAGAAGCTGAAATGTATGGCATAATACCTAACGCAAAGATGGAAGCATTGCTAAATGCTCCACCTAAGAAAGTATCTAATAAGCCGAATATACCCGCTGTATTAGCTTTTAATTGGTTAGGATCTACACCAGGAAGAACAACATAAGAACCTAATCTGAATATGGCTATAAAACCCAAGGTATTCAATATTCTTACCCTTAGGTCATCTATAGCAAATATGTTCTTTAAAGTTGTTATAAACTTCTTCATAAAAATTAGAGAGCTACTGTTTTACCGCCTGCTTTTTCAATAGATGTAGTGGCAGTTTGAGAAAAAGCATGAGCATGTACTTCTACAGCTTTAGAGATCTCTCCTCTACCTAACACTTTAACTTTATCGTTCTTAGAAACCAGGCCATGTGCCTTGAAGAAATCAAAGTTAAGCACTGTTTCATTAGTAGCCGCTGCTAAAGATTCAATAACATCCAGGTTGATTGCTTTGTACTCAACTCTGTTGATGTTTTTAAATCCAAACTTTGGTACACGTCTCTGAAGTGGCATCTGACCACCTTCGAAACCAGACTTCTGTGAATATCCAGAACGTGACTTGGCACCTTTATGACCTCTAGTAGAAGTACCACCTCTACCTGAACCAGTACCTCTACCAATTCTCTTTCTGTTCTTTACAGAACCCTCAGCTGGTTGTAATGAGTTTAGATACATGTTAGATATTATTTACTTCTATAAGGTGTTGAACTTTCTTTACCATGCCAGCAATCTGCGGAGTATTTTCAACAGTTACTGATTTATTGATCTTGCCAAGTCCTAGAGCTTTGATTGTAAGCTTCTGAGATTTCGGTTTATCAATAATGCTTTTGATTTGTTTTATTGTAATCTGAGCCATGTCAATTAACCGTTAAAAACTTTGTTAAGATTAACACCACGCTGCTGTGCAACAGTCAATGGATCGCGCATTTTAGACAGAGCGTCGAAAGTTGCTTTAACCACGTTGTGAGGGTTAGAAGAACCTTTTGACTTGCAAAGTACGTCCTTTATACCAGCACTCTCCAGTACAGCACGCATTGCACCACCGGCAATTACACCAGTACCTGCCGCAGCTGGCTTTACCAGAACGAATCCGCCGGAGAACTTACCTTCCATTGCGTGAGGTACAGTATGATGATACAGAGGCACCTTTACCAGGTTCTTCTTTGCATCATCAATGCCTTTAGCAATAGCGTCAGTTACTTCGTTTGCTTTACCAAGACCGTAACCTACAACACCGTTACCATCTCCAACAACTACGATAGCAGCAAAGCTGAATCTTCTACCGCCTTTAACTACTTTGGCAACGCGATTGATAGCTACTACTCTCTCTTTTAACTCGATTTCGCTAGCCTTTACACTACGTATATTATTCTTCAACATAACTATTAGAATTTAAGGCCAGCTTCACGAGCGCCTTCTGCCAATGATTTAACTCTGCCGTGGTAAAGGTAACCAGAACGATCGAAAACTACTTGAGAAATTCCTTTTTCAATAGCTTTTGCTCCGATTTCTTTACCAACCTGGTTTGAAACTTCAACGTTAGCATTGTTAACACCATCCATTTTCGCTGAAGAAGCAGCAACTAAAGTTTTACCAGTAGTATCATCAATGATTTGAGCGTAGATAGCACGGTTGCTTCTAAACACAGCCAATCTTGGTCTTTCAGCTGTACCAGAAATCTTGTTTCTGATACTTCTTTTGATTCTAAGTCTTCTTGTTACTTTATTAGCAGACATGATGATAATTATTTAGATGCTGTCTTACCAGCTTTTCTTCTTACAACTTCACCCACAAAACGTATACCCTTACCTTTGTATGGCTCTACTTTGCGGAGCGATCTGATTTTAGCAGCAACCTGACCGATCAACTGCTTATCATTGCTCTCAAGAGTGATAACTGGTGCCTTGCCTTTTTCAGTAACTGCTGAAGCTAAAACTTCTTCTGGTAAAGTCAAGAAAATATTGTGAGAGTAACCAAGAGCTAGTTCTAAAACTTTACCTTGTACTGTTGCTTTGTAACCTACACCAACCAGTTCAAGCTGCTCCTTATAACCTTGTGTAACTCCAACAACCATATTGTTGATAAGAGATCTGTACAGACCGTGCATCGCTTTATGACGCTTCTGCTCAGTAGGACGCTCTACAACTATCTGATTATCTTCTTGCTTCACAATGATATCTCTGTCGATCGGTGTGCTTAAAGTACCTTTTGGTCCTTTTACCGTAACAGTGTTATCATCACTGATTGTTACTTGGATATCATTTGGCAGAGAGATTGGCAATTTTCCTATTCGTGACATTGTCTATCCTCCTTAATTAGTAAACATAACACAATACTTCGCCACCTACGTTCAGTGACTTAGCTTCTTTCTCTGTCATTACGCCTTTTGAAGTAGACAATATAGCTACTCCGAGTCCGTTCAGAACACGAGGAAGATTGTCTTGGCCAGCGTATTTACGAAGCCCTGGTTTACTAACCCTCTCAAGTTTCACAATAGCAGATTGCTTAGTGCTTGGGTTATACTTCAGAGCTATTTTGATTGTACCTTGTACAGAAGAGTCATCGAATTTATAACTCTGGATGTACCCTTTCTCGTACAATACTTTTGTAATCTCTTTTTTGATATTGCTAGATGGTATTTCAACTATTCTGTGGTTCGCTTTGATGGCGTTACGCACTCTAGTTAAATAATCTGCTATTGGATCTGAGTTCATTATGAATCACTTAAATAATGACTTGCTTTTTCTAAGCGAGCGGCAAAGATACGAATATCTTTTCTTCTTTCTTAATTACTTAAGAAAAAATTACCAGCTTGACTTTGTTACACCAGGAATTTTACCCATAACAGCTAATTCTCTGAAAACCACACGAGAAATACCGAACTTTCTCATATAACCTCTTGGTCTGCCAGACAATTTGCAACGGTTATGTAACCTAATAGGAGATGCATTTTTAGGAAGTTTATCTAAAGCTTCGTAATCTCCTTTTGCTTTCAATTCAGCTCTTTTGGCAGCATATTTAGCTACCATCTTCTGTCTCTTAAGCTCTCTAGCTTTTACTGATTCTTTCGCCATTATTTTTATTTCTTAATATTAGTGAAAGGCATACCGAAAGCTTTCAATAGCTCGTAGCTTTCTTCATCAGTCTGAGCAGTGGTAACAAAAGTTATATCCATACCAGATATAGCTTTGATTTTATCAATGCTGATCTCAGGGAAGATGATTTGCTCCTTGATGCCCATAGTATAATTACCTCTTCCATCAAAGCCTTTGTCATTTACACCTCTGAAGTCACGAACACGTGGAAGAGCAATGGTAAGAAGACGGTCTAGGAATTCATACATTCTTTCGCCACGCAGTGTAACACGTGCACCGATCGGCATGCCCTCACGCAGTTTGAAGTTTGATACTGACTTCTTAGCGATTGTAGCAACAGCCTTTTGGCCGCTGATTGTAGTTAATTCTTCTACACCGATATCAACAAGCTTCTTGTCAGCTACAGCTGCACCAATACCTTTGTTGATGGAGATCTTAGTGATCTTAGGCACCTGCATGATGTTCTTATACTGGAACTTCTCTTTCAGGGCAGGTACAACCTCCTTCTGATATTTTTCTTTTAATCTTGCAGTAGCCATTTTAGATTACTTCTCCTGTTTTTTTAGAATAACGCTCTGATTTACCTTCGCTGTTCTTTCTTCTTGCAGCCTTTGTTGTTTCTCCTGTTTTAGGATCAACTAACGCAACGTTGCTTGCATGAATAGGAGCTTCTACTTTAGAAATGCCACCCTGTGGGTTTTTCGCACTAGGTTTAGAGTGCTTTGTAACCAGGTTTAAGCCTTCTATGATAACTTTTTGTTTATCTACCTGAACAGCAGTGATGCGGCCTGTCTTACCGCGCTCGTCACCGGCAATTACTTTAACTGTATCGCCAGTCTTTACATGAAGTTTTTTCTTATTCATCTTGATGTCTGAATTAGGGATTAAAGAACTTCAGGTGCTAATGAAACAATTTTCATGAATTGCTTTTCACGAAGTTCACGCGCCACTGGTCCGAAGATACGGGTACCACGTGGTTCGTTGTTTGCGTTTAATAACACAGCTGCATTGTCGTCGAAGCGAATGTATGAGCCGTCTTTTCTTCTGATTTCCTTCTTTGTTCTTACAATTACTGCCTTGGAAACAGTTCCTTTTTTAACGTTTCCAGAAGAAAGGGCAGATTTTACTGTTACAACGATTCTATCGCCGATAGAAGCGTACTTCTTACCAGTGCCGCCAAGTACACGGATGCAAAGAACTTCTTTTGCTCCGCTGTTGTCAGCTACAGTTAATCTTGATTCCTGTTGTATCATCTTACTTAGCCCTTTCTATAATTTCTACTAAACGCCAGTTTTTGCTCTTGCTAAGAGGACGTGTCTCCTGAATGCGTACAGTGTCGCCAATGTTGCATTCGTTATTCTCGTCGTGTGCCATGAACTTAGTGGACTTGCTAACGAACTTACCATACATTGGGTGTTTCATTCTGCTTTCCACTAATACCGTGATAGATTTGTCCATCTTGTTGCTAACAACCTTACCACTTCTTTCTTTTCTAAGATTTCTCTCTTCCATGATGCTTATTGTGTATTAAGAGTTAGCTTCAATTTCACGACGACGAACTTCGGTATTAAGACGGGCAATAGCCTTTTTCGTCTCACGTATTTTCATCGGATTTTCCAACGGAGAGATAGCATGTGCAAAACGCATGTTCTGCATGTTCGTTTGCTCCGTGTTAAGCCTCTCTTTCAATTCTTCTAAAGACAAAGCTTTAATCTCTGAATTTTTCATATTACTATTTCTCAACGTAATCTCTACGTACTACAAACTTTGTTTTTACAGGGAGCTTTTGTGCAGCCAGTCTTAACGACTCTTTTGCTACTTCTAAAGTCACACCGTCAGATTCGAACATGATAGTACCAGGTTTAACAACGGCTACCCAGTACTCAGGAGATCCTTTACCCTTACCCATACGAACCTCTGCAGGCTTTTTTGTAATAGGCTTGTCAGGGAAGATACGGATCCATACCTGTCCTTCACGTTTCATTGCTCTTGTCATCGCGATACGAGCTGCCTCTATTTGGCGGCTTGTTATCCAAGAAGCTTCCAGAGATTTTATTGCGAAAGAACCAAATGAAATAGTACTGCCTCTATGAGCCAGACCTTTCACGCGGCCTTTTTGCATTTTTCTATATTTAGTCCTTTTAGGCTGTAACATTTTCTAAAACTTAATAATGTTAACAATCAATTATTGACGACGCTTGTTACGCTTAGGAGCACCGTCCGTTTTCTTACGGTCACGGTCACCACGGCCTCTTCTTTCGCCACCACCACCTTGTGTACTTGGTCCACCTTTGCTTTCTAAGCCAGCGTTAGGAGTAAGATCTTTCTTGCCGTATACTTCGCCTTTGAAGATCCATACTTTGATACCAAGCTTACCGTATACTGTCTGCGCCTCAGAAAGTGCGTAGTCAATATCAGCACGAAGCGTATGCAGAGGAGTTCTTCCTTCTTTATAGTGCTCCGTTCTTGCCATTTCAGCACCACCTAAACGGCCTGAAACCTGAACCTTGATACCTTCAGCACCTACACGTAAAGCAGAAGCAATAGCCTGCTTCATAGCACGACGGAAAGAGATACGAGCTTGCAGCTGCTGGGCAATAGACTCACCTACCAGCTTAGCATCCAGCTCAGGTCGCTTAATTTCAAAGATGTTGATCTGCACATCTTTGTTAGTAAGCTTCTTAAGCTCTTCTTTGATTTTATCTACTTCCTGTCCGCCTTTACCGATTACAACACCTGGTCTTGCAGTGTTGATGGTGATGGTAATACGCTTAAGCGTTCTTTCAATAATGATTTTAGAGATACCGCCTTTAGGGATACGCGCTAAAATATACTTTCTGATTTTTTCGTCTTCAACTAGTTTATCAGCGAAATCTTTACCGCCATACCAGTTAGAATCCCAGCCTTTGATAACTCCTAGTCGAAAACCGATTGGATTTACTTTCTGTCCCATTTTCTTACTTGTTGGCTTTTTTAGATTTCTTTGTTTGCTGCTCTAGTTGCTCCTCAGTCAGGCTGTCAATTACAACAGTGACATGATTCGATCTTTTTCTGATGCGATAGCCACGGCCTTGTGGAGCCGGACGAAGACGCTTCAGCATTTTACCTTCGTTTACAAAGATCTCTTTGATATAAAGGTTTGCATCTTCGATTCTTGCATCCTCGTTCTTTTGCTGCCAGTTTGCTAATGCTGATAAAAGAAGCTTTTCAATTCTTGCAGCACCTGAGTTTGCTTCAAACTTAAGTAAACCCAAAGCCTTCGATACGCTCTTACCACGTACCAGTCCTGCTACCAATCGCATTTTGCGAGGAGAAGTAGGCACATTATTTAATCTTGCTACTGCTTCCATCTTAACGCTTGCCTTTATCTTTTTTAGCAATATGACCTCTAAAGTTTCTGGTAGGGGCGAATTCACCAAGCTTATGTCCTACCATGTTTTCAGTTACATACACCGGAATGAATTTATTTCCGTTATGCACTGCGAATGTATGTCCAACGAAATCAGGTGAAATCATTGATCTGCGAGACCAGGTCTTAATAACCGTTTTCTTGCCTGCCTCGTTCATTACATTCACTTTCTTCTCGAGCCTGTAGTCAATATAAGGCCCTTTTTTTAATGATCTAGCCATTGATTATTTCTTTCCTCTATTAACTATGAGCTTCTCAGAATACTTATTCTTGTTTCTTGTCTTCAGACCTTTTGCATATAGGCCTTTACGTGAGCGTGGGTGACCACCTGAAGATTTACCTTCACCACCACCCATAGGGTGATCTACTGGGTTCATCGCAACACCACGTACTCTTGGACGCTTACCTAACCATCTGTTACGACCAGCTTTACCGATCTTAACGTTCATGTGGTCAGAGTTAGAAACTGTACCTACTGTAGCATAGCAGTTAACCAGTACCATGCGCAACTCACCAGAAGGGAGTTTGATTGTTGCATAGCGGCCTTCTCTTGCTACCAGCTGAGCATATGAGCCGGCGCTTCTTGCTAATGTAGCACCGTTGCCTGGCTGAAGCTCAATGTTGTGAATAATAGTACCTAGAGGAATTTCTGATAATGGAAGGCAGTTGCCTACTTCCGGCGCGATACCTGGGCCTGATGTAACTACTGTGCCAACCTGAAGTCCAGCTGGAGCAATGATGTAGCTCTTCTCACCGTCTGCATAGTATACCAATGCAATACGCGCTGTTCTGTTCGGATCGTACTCAATAGATTTTACAGTTGCAGGAACACCATGCTTGGTGCGCTTGAAATCTACTAATCTGTACTTCTGCTTATGACCACCGCCGATATAGCGCATAGTCATTTTACCTGAATTGTTGCGTCCACCAGATTTTTTAAGAGGTGCCAACAAAGATTTTTCTGGAGTAGAAGTCGTTACTTCATCAAAAGCAGGAGCTACTCTAAATCTTTGACCTGGTGTTATTGGTCTTAACTTTTTTAAAGCCATTTGCTTAATTTATATTAAATGCCGCTGTAAAAGTCTATTACTTCGCCCTCTTTCAAGGTTACGATTGCTTTCTTGATTGTAGCCGCACGGCCAGACACTGTACCAGATTTTGTATACTTTGTCTTTAGTTTACCTTGCGTCTTCATGGTAGCTACCTTCTCTACAGTTACTCCGTAAAGCTTTTCAACTGCCTTCTTGATTTCTACTTTGTTGGCTTTTGTATTCACCTCGAAAGCATACTTTCCAACTTCGTTCATGGCAGTGAATTTCTCCGTCACAAGCGGTCTTTTAAGAACGTTCATTATTTTGCGCTTAAGAGGTTTTCAAATACATTCAGTGATTCTTCTACCAGCACCAGTTTATCAGTGTTCAGCAGATCATAAGTATTCAAATCGTTAACAGTAGCAACCTTTACTTTAGGAAGGTTTCTGCCTGACAGAACGATGTTTGAATTACCTTCTGGAAGAACCATTAGAGTTTTACCATTTGCCTGAAGGTTAGTCAGGATATTCTTAAACTCCTTCGTCTTTGGTGCATCTAATGTGAATGATTCAACCAAAGCCACCTTATTATCACGTGCTAATAAAGAAAGAGCAGAAAGACGAGCAACTGATTTCAGTTTCTTGTTTAGCTTAAAGCTGTAGTTTCTTGGTTTTGGACCAAATACTCTACCACCGCCAACAAATACAGGAGACTTTAAGCTACCTGCTCTTGCACCACCAGTACCTTTTTGCTTTTTGATCTTTTTTGTAGATCCTGCTACTTCGTTTCTCTCTTTTGATTTGTGTGTACCCTGTCTTTGATTTGCAAGGTACTGCTTCACGTCAAGATACATGGCATGCGCATTTGGCTCTAGTCCAAATACAGCATCCGAAAGGGTCACCTTTCTACCTGTATCCTCACCTTTGATATTCAATACAGAAAGCTCCATTTTATTTCTCAATTAACACGTAAGAATTTTTGGCACCTGGAACAGAGCCACTAACCACTAACAGATTTCTATCTGCGATAACGCGTACCACAGTCAAGTTTTGGATCTTAACTCTGTTACCGCCCATTCTTCCGGCCATGCGCATTCCTTTGAATACTCTTGATGGCCATGAGCATGCACCGATAGAACCAGGGTGTCTTGCTCTGTTGTGCTGGCCGTGCGTCTGACCACCTACACCGGCAAAATTGTGACGTTTCACAACGCCCTGAAAACCTTTACCTTTTGATGTACCAACTACATCAATGAATTCGCCTTCCTCGAACAGGTTCACATCTACCAGATCACCTAAGTTCAGAGAAACACCTTCTACATCAAACTCAGCTACTTTTTTCTTTGGAGCAGTGTTTGCTTTCTTGTAATGACCGGCTTCTGCTTTTGTTACTCTTTTAAGCTTCTTGTCGCCATAGCCAAGCTGTACAGCTGCATAGCCGTCAGTCTCTACTGTCTTCACCTGAGTAACTACACATGGGCCCGCCTGAATAACGGTTACTGGTGTGTATTTACCATCTGCTGTGAAGAGGCTTGTCATTCCGATTTTTTTACCGATAATTCCAGGCATTCAACTTGTTTTTAAAGATGGATATAATGATTTAACCCCTCAGTTCTGGCTAAGGGAGTGCAAAGTTAATGAATTTTATTTTTGTTTAACAAACTTACTCTAAAATATTATTAATCAGCACCTAAAAAAAAAGAGAACCCGAGGGTTCTCTTTTCTATCATTCTTGTAGTTTATCAAACTTTGATTTCTACATCTACACCACTTGGCAACTCCAGCTTCATAAGTGCATCTACTGTTTTAGAGCTTGTAGAATAGATATCTACCAGGCGCTTGTAAGTGCAAAGTTGGAACTGCTCACGAGATTTCTTGTTCACGTGTGGTGAACGTAGTACTGTGAATTTATCCTTCTCTGTTGGAAGTGGAATTGGTCCGCTTACGATTGCACCTGTAGCTTTTACAGCTTTTACGATCTTCTCAGAAGACTTGTCTACCAGGTTGTGGTCGTAAGACTTAAGCTTAATTCTTATTTTCTGATTCATTATTATTACTACTATTTAGCTGCAGTTCCTTTCAATTTTGCAATAATGCCATCTGCCATGTTCTGTGGTACTTGCTCGTAGTGCGAGAAAGTCAGGGAGGCAGTAGCTCTACCAGAGGTGATCGTACGAAGATCGGTTACATAACCAAATAGTTCTGAAAGCGGAACATCTGCTTTAACAACTGTTGATGTACCTTTCGTATCCATACCTTTCATGATACCTCTTCTTCTGTTCAAGTCACCTGTTACAGGACCAGTGTATTCATCCGGCGTAACAACATCTACAGCCATGATTGGCTCAAGAAGTTTCGGACCACATTGCTTACCTGCTTCTTTGAAACCTTGACGGGCAGCTAATTCAAAAGACAATGAGTCAGAGTCTACATCATGGTAAGAACCGTGGAACAGACGTACTTTCATTGAATCTACTGGGAAGCCTGCAAGGATACCGTTCTTCATTGCTTCTTCGAAACCTTTCTGAACGGCAGGGATGAATTCTTTTGGAATCACACCACCAACGATTGCATTTACAAACTCCAGACCTGGTTTGCCATCTTCACGTGGTCCCATTTCGAATACGATATCCGCAAATTTACCACGACCACCAGACTGCTTCTTGAATACTTCTCTGTGTTCAACAGATTTCGTAATTGTTTCTTTGTAAGCAACCTGTGGAGCACCTTGGTTCAGCTCAACTTTGAACTCACGCTTCATACGATCGATGATGATCTCCAGGTGAAGCTCACCCATACCTCTCAAGATCGTCTGACCAGTTTCTTCGTCAGTGTTTACCTGAAGCGTTGGATCCTCCTCAATAAGTTTAGCAATTGCCATACCCATTTTATCAGAGTCAGCCTGTGTTTTAGGCTCAATTGCATAACCAATTACCGGCTCTGGGAACTCCATTGACTCAAGTACAATCTTGGCACTCTGATCGCACAGCGTATCACCAGTCTTGATGTCTTTGAAACCTACTACCGCTCCGATGTCACCAGCCTCCAGTCTTTCGATCTGGTTTTGCTTGTTAGCGTGCATCTGGAAAATACGGGAGATACGCTCCTTGTTATTCGAACGGGTGTTGAATACATAAGAGCCTGATTCAAGCACACCTGAGTATGCGCGTACAAAGCACAGACGACCTACATAAGGGTCAGTTGCAATTTTGAAGGCCAATCCTGCGAATGGCTCCTCGACGCTTGGCTTACGGGCAATCTCATTACCTGTATCCGGATCTGTACCTTTGATGCTTTCTTTATCTACTGGAGAAGGGATCAAGGCCATCACATAGTCCAGCATTGTTTGTACACCCTTATTCTTGAAAGAAGAACCGCAAAGCATTGGTACGATTGCCATGTCAATAGTTGCAGCACGCAGCGCAGCCAGAATCTCATCTTCTGTAATAGAGTTCGGATCATCGAAGTATTTCTCCATCAACGACTCGTCATACTCTGCAACAGCTTCAAGAAGTTTCTCTCTGTACTCTTCTGCTTCTTCCAGCATATCATCCGGAATTGGCACTTCGGTAAAGGTCATACCTTTATCGTGCTCGTTCCACTCAATGCCACGGAAGTTTACAAGGTCAACTACACCTTTGAAGTTATCTTCAGCACCGATTGGTAACTGAAGTGCTACCGCGTTGCTACCCAGCATTTCCTTCACCTGCTTGCAAACAGCAAGGAAGTCTGCGCCTGAACGGTCCATTTTGTTTACGAAACCGATACGTGCAACTTTGTAGTTATCAGCCAAACGCCAGTTTGTTTCTGACTGTGGCTCTACACCATCTACTGCACTGAACAAGAATACTAATCCATCCAGTACACGCAGTGAACGGTTTACTTCTACTGTAAAGTCAACGTGACCTGGTGTATCGATGATGTTGATATGGTAGTTCTGGTTTCTATACTTCCAGTCTACTGTTACAGCAGCTGAAGTAATGGTGATACCACGCTCCTGCTCCTGCTCCATCCAGTCAGTTGTTGCAGCACCTTCGTGTACTTCACCTAACTTGTGAGATTTACCTGTATAGTATAGAATTCGCTCTGTTGTTGTTGTTTTACCAGCATCGATGTGAGCGGCAATACCGATGTTTCTGGTGTATTTTAAATCGCGTGCCATATTAGAATCTAAAGTGTGAGAATGCTTTGTTTGCCTCTGCCATTCTGTGCGTATCGTCTTTCTTCTTCACGGCAGCACCTTCACCTTTAGCAGCTGCAATTATTTCACCTGCTAACTTATCTTTCATTGTTTTCTCGCCTCTCTTGCGCGAGTAGGAAATCATCCATTTGATTCCTAGAGATACTCTGCGGTCCGGACGAACCTCAGTCGGCACTTGGAACGTAGCACCCCCTACCCTGCGGCTTTTAACTTCTACGCTAGGCATGATGTTGTTCAATGCCTTCTTCCAAGTTTCAAGACCGTTTTCTTTTGTTCTTTGCTCTACTAATTCTACAGCATCGTAGAAGATACCATAAGCAACACTTTTCTTTCCGTCTACCATCAGGTAGTTCACGAAACGTGTTACTAATGTCTCTTTGTATTTAGGATCAGGAAGGAGAATTCTACTCTTCGGCTTTGCTTTTCTCATTGTATTATTACTCTATGAATTACTTTTTCTTACCACCTTTACCTGCAGCTGCTGCTGGTTGACCTGGCTTTGGTCTCTTTGCACCGTACTTAGAACGGCTTTGTAGTCTACCACTTACACCGGCAGTATCCAAAGCGCCACGTACGATGTGGTAACGTACACCTGGAAGGTCTTTTACTCTACCACCTCTGATAAGCACAATCGAGTGCTCCTGAAGGTTGTGGCCTTCACCTGGGATGTAGGCGTTAACTTCTTTACCATTTGTTAACCTCACCCTTGCAACTTTACGCATAGCAGAGTTTGGCTTCTTTGGCGTAGTAGTATATACTCTTGTACATACTCCACGGCGCTGTGGGCATGAATCTAAGGCAGGAGATTTTGAATTGTACGTTAACTTCTCTCTTCCTTTTCTTACTAATTGCTGTATAGTAGGCATTTACAATCTGTTAATTATAGATTTTTCCATTCTAAATTTTGGTCTGCAAAGGTATAAAAAACGCTTTGCAAATTCAAAATTTTAATTCACTAATTATTAGCACCTTATGCTTCGCCAACCGTTCCACCAAAATTCATGGGGAAGGATGGAGCATCTTTTGATTGCTTTATCTGGCCAAAACTTTCTTCAAATTTCTGAATGTTATCTGCCAGAGCAGCCAACAATCGTTTGGCATGCTCTGGCGTGATAACTACTCTTGATTTTACTTTAGCTTTTGGCAGACCTGGCATCAATCGTATAAAATCGATTACGAACTCACTGCTCGAATGGGCAATCATTGCCAGATTGGCGTACTCCCCTTCCGCTATCTCTTCAGTTAGCTCTATGTTAATCTGATTCTGATTTTGCAGATCCTCGGCCATCTTCTATTTATTTATCCTGATACTCTTGCTGTTTCGAACGGGTAGTTGTCTTTTTAGACTCTACCAGTGTATCATACTCTTCCTGGCTACCAACGATCAGTTTCTGATATTCTCTCAGACCTGTACCCGCCGGAATCAGGTGACCTACGATCACGTTCTCTTTCAAGCCCAGTAACTCATCGGCTTTACCTTTGATTGCTGCTTCGCTCAGTACTTTTGTAGTTTCCTGGAATGAAGCGGCAGAGATAAAGCTTTGTGTACCCAGTGATGCCTGAGTGATACCTTGCAATGTCGGACGAGATACTGCTGGTGATGCATCGCGCACAGTCACCAGTTTCAAGTCACGACGCTTCAGGCTTGAATTCTCATCACGCAATCTTCTGGCAGTAATGATCTGACCTGGCTTCACATTCACAGAGTCTCCTGCATCCTCAACAACTTTCATGTCGATGATTCTGTCGTTCTCTTCCATGAAGGTTATCTTATCTACTACCTGGTGCTCCAGGAAGCTTGTATCACCTGCTTCAATCACTACTACTTTCTGCATCATCTGGCGAACAACAACCTCAATGTGCTTGTCGTTGATCTTCACACCCTGCAGACGGTATACTTCCTGTATCTCGTTTACCAGGTACTCTTGTACTGCACCAGGGCCTTGAATATTCAGGATATCTGTCGGTGTGATGGCACCATCCGATAACGGCATACCTGCACGGATAAAGTCATTGTCCTGTACCAGGATGTGCTTGGAAAGCGGCACCATGTATTTCTTCTTCACACCATCTTTCGACTCGATGAAGATCTCACGGTTACCACGCTTCACGCTACCATAGGTTACTACACCATCGATCTCAGACACTACGGCCGGGTTAGACGGGTTACGCGCCTCGAACAACTCAGTAACTCGTGGCAGACCACCTGTAATGTCGCGTGTCTTACCGATCGCGCGTGGAATCTTAGCAAGGATCTGTCCTGCTTTGATCTTCTCTCCGTTCTCAACCGTTAAGTGCGCACCCACTGGAATGTTATAACCTTTCGGCTCACCATTTCTTGGGTTCACCACAATAGCAGGGTTCTGCGTCTTATCTTTTGTATCGATAATTACTTTTTCACGGTAACCAGTCTGCTCATCCGACTCTTCGCGGTATGTGATACCTTCGATGATAGATTCGTAGCTGATCTCACCATCAAACTCGGAAAGAATAACAGCGTTGTATGGATCCCAGTTACATAGCTGGTCACCTTTCTCTACTAGTTGTCCTTCATTCACGGTGATGAATGAACCGTAAGGTACGTGGTTGCTGATAAGCAGCTTGCCAGATTCGGCATCTACTACTTTCACCTCACCTGAACGTCCCATTACTACTTTAACAGGCTCTCCTTCGTTATTGATTGTATCGATGGTACGAACATCTTCGAACTCGATTCTACCTCCGAACTTCGCCTTAATTGTAGCTTCTACTGCAATGTTGGAAGCAGTACCACCTACGTGGAAAGTACGAAGTGTCAGCTGTGTACCAGGCTCACCGATTGACTGTGCAGCGATTACACCAACAGCCTCACCTTTCTGCACCATAAAGCCTGTTGCCAGGTTACGGCCGTAGCACTTAGCGCAAATACCACGCTTCGACTCACAGGTAAGTACTGAACGGATCTCTACTGTCTCGATCGCAGTGTTCTCGATAGCACGAGCAACTTCTTCCGTTACTTCAGAACCAGACTCTACGATTAGGTCGTTTGTAATCGGATCATACACATCGTGTACTGTTACACGGCCCAGGATACGCTCTGACAGAGACTCTACAATATCTTCGTTGTCTTTCAGTGCACTTACTTCCAGACCTCGTAGTGTACCGCAGTCTTCTTCGTTCACGATCACGTCCTGAGACACGTCTACCAGACGACGAGTCAGGTAACCCGCATCGGCAGTTTTAAGGGCCGTATCGGCAAGACCTTTACGAGCACCGTGTGTAGAGATGAAGTACTCGATTACATCCAGACCCTCCTTAAAGTTAGAAAGGATCGGGTTCTCGATAATTTCACCTACGGAGCCTTGCAATGATTTCTGAGGCTTAGCCATCAGACCTCGCATACCACCCAACTGACGGATCTGCTCTCTCGAACCACGGGCACCGGAGTGCATCATCATGAAGATCGAGTTGAAGCCTTGGTCGTCATTCTCCAGACGGCGCATCAACGTTTCAGTGATCTGGTTGTTGATACGAGTCCAGATATCGATTACCTGGTTGTAACGCTCGTTATCTGTGATCAGACCCATTGAGTAGTTTTGCCATACAGCATCTACATCTTTCTTGGCCTGCTCAACAAGTATATCTTTTTCTTTCGGAATCTGAATATCACCAAGACCCATTGACAGACCACCCTTGTAGGCTGACTGGAATCCTAGTGTTTTGATATCATCCAGGAAGTGTGCTGTGCGAGCCATACCTGTCTCTTTGAACACTCTGGAGATGATCTGCTGCAGCTTCTTCTTCGTTAACAGTTCGTCAACAAAGCCTACTTCTTCCGGTACGAACTGGTTGAAGAGAACACGACCGGCAACTGTTTCGATGAGTTTCAGCTCCAGTTCACCTTTCTCGTTCTTCACCTTGGTTCTTACCTTGATGTAAGCTTGCTTAGAAAGACGGCCCTCGTTGATGGCAATGATCACTTCCTCCGCAGAGTAGAAGCTCATGCCTTCACCGGCGATCTTTTCAGTTTCTGTACTACGCTTTCCTTTAGATACATAGTATAAACCTAGCACCATGTCCTGAGAAGGTACCGCAATAGGCGCACCGTTTGCTGGGTTCAGGATGTTGTGCGAAGCAAGCATCAGCATAGAGGCTTCCAGTACAGCAGCAGGTCCTAGTGGAACGTGCACCGCCATCTGGTCACCGTCAAAGTCGGCGTTGAACGCAGTACACACCAGTGGGTGTAACTGGATTGCCTTACCTTCGATTAGTTTTGGCTGGAATGCCTGAATACCTAATCTGTGGAGCGTAGGGGCACGGTTAAGGAGTACCGGGTGGCCTTTCAGCACATTCTCCAGGATATCCCAAACTACAGGGTCCTTACGATCTACTATTTTCTTAGCAGACTTAACAGTCTTAACGATACCTCTTTCGATCAGCTTGCGGATGATGAACGGCTTGAAGAGCTCAGCTGCCATGTTCTTAGGCAAACCGCACTCGTGCAGCTTCAGTTCAGGGCCAACCACAATTACCGAACGGCCAGAGTAGTCAACACGCTTACCAAGTAAGTTCTGACGGAAACGGCCCTGCTTACCTTTCAGCATGTCAGAAAGTGACTTCAGCGCACGGTTACCTTCTGCACGAACAGCGTTCACTTTACGTGAGTTGTCGAACAGAGAGTCTACCGCTTCCTGTAGCATACGCTTCTCGTTACGAAGGATTACTTCAGGCGCTTTGATCTCGATCAGACGCTTCAGACGGTTGTTACGGATAATAACACGTCTGTACAGGTCGTTCAAGTCAGAAGTGGCGAAACGTCCACCATCCAACGGAACAAGCGGACGAAGCTCTGGCGGAATAACAGGCACCATGCGGATGATCATCCACTCTGGTCTGTTCTCAATTCTTGTTGCAGCATCACGGAATGCTTCTACTACACGAAGACGCTTTAACGCCTCAGCTTTACGCTGCTGCGAAGTCTCGTGAGCGGCAGCATGACGAAGCTCGTATGACAGGTCATCCAGGTTCGTACGCTCCAGCAGCATTTGCAATGCTTCAGCACCCATTTTCGCGATGAACTTGTTTGGATCGTTATTATCCAACATCTGGTTCTCACGAGGGAGCTTGTCAATCATATCCAGGTACTCATCTTCTGTCAGGAAGTCCAGTGTGTTTACACCGTCTTCTGCCAAGATGCCTGGCTGAATAACTACATATCTTTCGTAGTAGATGATCTGGTCAAGCTTCTTTGTGGGCAAGCCTAACAGATATCCTATTTTATTCGGAAGAGACTTGAAGTACCAGATATGTGCTACAGGAACTACCAGTTCGATGTGGCCCATGCGCTCGCGACGCACTTTCTTCTCAGTAACCTCTACACCGCAACGGTCGCAGATGATACCTTTGTATCTGATTCTTTTATACTTTCCGCAGTGGCATTCCCAGTCCTTCACTGGTCCGAATATTCTTTCGCAGAATAAACCTCCCATTTCAGGCTTATAGGTTCTATAGTTGATTGTCTCAGGCTTTGTCACCTCCCCGTTGGAACGCTCCAGAATCGACTCTGGAGAAGCCAAGCTTATCGTTACTTTGGAGAAGTCCTGAGTTAGCTTTTTGTTTTTTGCAAATGCCATATTATTATAATAATGTCGATACAATGAATATGCCTTACAGCCACTCTCTATAAAGTGCGCTAAGCGCTTCGGATATTTCCGCAGCGCTTAGCTTATACTTTACTATTCTAATGTGATCTCCAGAGCCAGGCCTCTTAACTCGTGAATCAATACGTTGAATGATTCCGGGATATTTGGCTTCGGCAACACGTCGCCTTTCACGATCGCTTCATAAGCTTTCGCACGGCCGATCACGTCATCTGATTTAACTGTAAGTATTTCCTGCAGTACGTTCGAAGCACCGAAGGCTTCAAGCGCCCAAACCTCCATTTCACCGAAACGCTGACCACCGAATTGTGCTTTACCACCAAGCGGCTGCTGTGTTATCAGAGAGTATGGTCCAATTGAACGGGCGTGCATCTTATCGTCAACCAAGTGACCCAGTTTCAGCATGTAGATAACACCTACTGTTACCGGTTGGTCGAAGCGCTCGCCTGAAAGACCATCGTACAGGTACGAACGTCCGAATCTTGGAAGACCCGCTTCAGTCAGCTCAGCAGAAACCTGATCCTCGGTAGCACCGTCGAAAATTGGAGTAGCATAGGTTCTACCCAACTTCTTACCAGCCCATCCAAGTACAGTCTCGTAGATCTGACCGATGTTCATCCTTGAAGGTACACCCAGTGGGTTCAGAACGATATCCATTGGTTCACCTGTCTCCAGGAATGGCATATCTTCCTCGCGCACGATACGTGCTACCACACCTTTGTTACCGTGACGACCTGCCATCTTATCACCCACTTTCAGCTTGCGCTTCTTGGCGATGTATACTTTGGCAAGCTGCACAATACCTGCTGGCAACTCGTCTCCTACTTCTAATGTGAAACGCTCACGCTTGAAGTGTGCTGAAACGATATTACGACGCTTGTTATAGTTCTTCACAAGCTCTACCAGCATGCTGTTGGTTCTCTCGTCGCTCGTCCAGTTTTCCAGAATCAGATCTTTGAACATGTTCACTTCTTCCGGAACCGCATAGTTACTTTCGTCCTTGTATGGGTTCTTTTCTGGGAAAAGTGCTTCAATGATGTTCTTTCTGCTGAATTTAGAGCCTTTCGTCAGGATCTCGTCACCAAACTTATGCTTGACACCCTGTGTAGTCTTGCCATCCAGCAAAGCAACCAGTTTATCAACCATTATGTTTTTGATCACGTTCAGATCCTTCGAGTATTTCACCTTCAGTTCTTCAACCTCTTTCTTAGATTTAGCACGAAGGTTCTTGTCTTTCTTAGGACGAGAAAACAGCTTAGTCTCGATTACCACACCGTTGAGTGATGGCGGCGCCTTAAGCGAAGCATCCTTCACATCACCGGCTTTATCACCGAAGATGGCACGAAGCAGCTTCTCCTCCGGTGTTGGATCGGTCTCACCTTTCGGCGTGATCTTACCAATCAGAATATCGCCTTCCTTCACTTCAGCACCGATTCGGATGATACCGTTCTCATCCAGGTTCTTCACCGCCTCTTCGCTTACGTTCGGGATTTCAGAAGTAAGTTCTTCTTCACCACGCTTCGTTTCACGAACTTCCAGCTCAAATTCCTCGATGTGAATTGAGGTAAACACGTCATCGCGTACTACTCGCTCAGAAATTACAATCGCGTCCTCGAAGTTATACCCTTGCCATGGCATGAAAGCCACCTGCATGTTTCTTCCGATCGCCAGTTCACCATTGTTCGTTGCATAACCTTCGCACAGTGGTTCCCCTTTGGTTACACGCTGTCCTTTCTTAACGATTGGCGTCAGGTTAATGCAGGTATCCTGGTTGGTTCTTCTGAATTTCACCATGTTATAGGTTACATACTCAGCATCGAAAGAAACCAGCTTTTCTTCTTCAGTCAGATCATACTTTACGATGATCTTCTTAGCGTCTACAAAATCGATCTCACCATCGCCTTCGGCTACAACCAATGCACGGGAGTCGATCGCAGCTCTTCTTTCCAGACCTGTACCTACAATAGGTGCTTCAGGCTTTAACAGAGGAACCGCCTGGCGCTGCATGTTTGAACCCATCAGGGCACGGTTAGCATCGTCATGCTCCAGGAATGGAATCAGCGAAGCTGCAACCGATACGATCTGGTTCGGCGCCACATCCATGTAAGAATAAGTTGATGGCTCTTCTACTGGGAAGTCACCCTCAAATCGTCCTTTTACTCTATCGTTAATGAAGTTACCGTTCTCATCGATCACGGCGTTAGCCTGTGCAATGTGGTGGGTATCTTCTTCTTCAGCTGTCAGGTATACTACACTTCCGTCGGTATCTACTTTCCCTTCATTCACCTTTCTATAAGGAGTTTCGATGAA
The DNA here is from genome assembly GCF_023630205.1 of Pontibacter ruber. Taxonomy (GTDB): domain Bacteria; phylum Bacteroidota; class Bacteroidia; order Cytophagales; family Hymenobacteraceae; genus Pontibacter; species Pontibacter ruber. The sequence goes on from NZ_JALPRR010000001.1 coordinate 663,869, forward strand.
GCCCATGTGGTTTACACGAGCATGCACGCAAAGAGAAGAGATCAGACCGATGTTCGGACCTTCTGGTGTTTCAATAGTACACAGACGGCCGTAATGTGTATAGTGAACGTCACGTACTTCGAAACCTGCACGCTCTCTTGACAGACCACCTGGTCCCAGTGCAGAAACACGACGCTTGTGCGTCACTTCTGCCAGCGGGTTCGTCTGGTCCATGAACTGAGAAAGCTGGTTGGTACCGAAGAACGAGTTGATCACAGAAGACAATGTACGCGCGTTGATCAGGTCAACCGGCTTGAAGTCTTCGTTATCACGCACGTTCATGCGTTCCTTAATAGTACGGGCCATACGTGCCAGACCAACACCAAACTGAGCGTAAAGCTGCTCACCAACCGTTCTTACACGGCGGTTGCTCAAGTGGTCAATATCATCCACAACAGCCTTAGAGTTGATCAAACCGATCAGGTACTTCACAATCAGAACAATGTCCTCATTGGTCAATACTTTCGCATCCCAGTTTGTATCAAGCCCCAGCTTCTTGTTGATTCTGTAACGCCCTACTTCACCCAGGTCATAACGCTTGTCAGAGAAGAACAGCTTCTGAATGATATCGCGGGCTGTTTCAACGTCTGGTGCCTCTGTGTTGCGCAGTTGACGATAGATCTGTTCTACCGCTTCCTGCTCAGAGTTAGAGTTATCCTTCTGAAGTGTATTATATATGATTGCGTAATCAGCAATGTTTACATTTTCGCGGTGCATGATAACTGACTTCACACCTGAATCCAGGATCAAGTCAATATCTTCCGCTGTAATTTCAGAATCACGCTCTAAAAGAACTTCGTTTCTGTCGATCGAAACTACTTCACCAGTATCTTCATCAACAAAATCTTCTGTCCAGGTTCTTAAAACACGTGCAGCCAGTCTTCTGCCTACCGTATTCTTAAGATTTGCCTTTGTTGCAGGAATCTCTTCAGATAAGCCAAACAGGTCAAGGATATCCTTATCAGAACCATATCCAATTGCACGCAACAACGTAGTTACCGGAAACTTTTTCTTACGGTCGATGTATGCATACATCACATTGTTTACGTCTGTTGCAAACTCAACCCACGATCCCTTGAAAGGAATAATTCTGGCAGAATATAGTTTAGTACCGTTGGTATGCTTGCTTTGTGCAAAGAACACACCTGGTGATCTATGTAATTGAGATACAATAACACGTTCAGCCCCATTGATAACAAAGGAGCCTTTTTCAGTCATGTATGGAATATTACCCAGGAAAACCTCTTGCTCAATCGTTTCAAAGTCTTCGTTATCTTCATCATTACAGATGAGTCGTAACTTGGCTTTAAGCGGAACAGAATAGGTCAGACCTCTATCTATACATTCGTCTACAGAATATTTAGGTGGGTCTATATGATAGTCGATGAACTCGAGCACGAAGTTCTCCCTTGAATCTGAGATCGGGAAGTTCTCGGCAAACACCTTGAACAAACCTTCCTGAGCTCTATTCTCAGCCGGAGTTTCCAACTGGAAGAAATCCTGGAACGACTGAAGCTGAACATCCAGGAAGTCAGGATAGTCGATTACCGGGTTTATAGAGGCAAAATTGATTCGCTCTGTCGTTTTATTCTTAGCCAAAGCCTTGGAATTTTAACGTTTACAAAATGATTCAAGCATGTAGCAACAAAACAGCTACAGGCAAAAAAAGGATCCAAACTTTGAATCCGTGTACAAACAGGAAAAGACCTGACTTATTCGCCAGGTCTACCTGTTCTCAGTATGTTGATAAAGTGAGATTATTTAACCTCCACTTCAGCACCAGCTTCTTCCAAAGATTTCTTCAGTGAATCGGCTTCGTCCTTAGCTACACCTTCTTTCAAAGGCTTAGGAGCGCCGTCAACTAGTTCTTTAGCTTCTTTCAGGCCTAGACCAGTAAGTTCTTTAACTAGTTTCACAACTGCTAGTTTAGATGCACCTGCTGACTTAAGGATTACGTCAAACGAAGTTTTTTCTTCTACTGCAGCGCCTCCTTCAGCAGCACCACCACCAGCAACCATTACTGGAGCAGCAGCAGCTGGCTCGATACCGTACTCGTCCTTAAGGATTGTAGCTAGTTCGTTAACTTCTTTCACAGTTAAGTTTACTAACTGCTCAGCGAATGCTTTTAAATCTGCCATTTTTATTGAAATTAAAAGTTACTTATTGATTACGTTTTTTAAATTATTCTTTTTCAGACAAAGTTTTCAGGATACCTGCCAGCTTGCCTCCACTGCTCTGAAGCGCAGAAACAACATTCTTCGCAGGAGACTGAAGTAAACCAATGATATCGCCAATGAGTTCAAATTTAGACTTGATGTTTGTCAGCGTATCCAGTTGGTCATCACCAACATAAATACCTGCATCAATGTAGGCACCCTTTAAAAGTGGAAGCGTGTTGCCTTTCTTTCTAAAATCTTTCAACAGTTTGGCTGGTGCGTTACCTGCTTCTGCAGAGAACACGATACCAGAAGAACCTTTCAGTATACCTTCCAAAGCTGTTGTATCAGCTTCTAAAGTATCTAATGCTTTCTTGATCAAAGAGTTTTTGTATACTTTATACTCAAGACCTCTTTCGAAAGCTAATCTCCTGAACTGGTTGATGCTGGCTACTGACATAGTAGAAGCATCTGTGATATAGAAGTAGTTTGTAGTTGCTAACTTCTCGCTCAGGTCTTTTACAATTATCTCTTTTTCTTCCCTGGTCATTTTCTTAGATAGTTGCGTTCTTGTCAACGATTACGGCCGGGCTCATTGTGCTAGACAATGTTATACTTTTAATGTAAGTACCCTTAGCTGAAGATGGCTTCAGACGGTTTAGTGTAGCAATTACTTCTGCAGCGTTAGCAGCAAGCTGCTCAGCTGAGAAAGAAACTTTACCTACGCTTGTGTGGATGATACCGGTTTTGTCAACTTTAAAGTCGATCTTACCAGCTTTAACTTCCTTAACAGCTTTTGCTACGTCCTGTGTAACTGTACCAGACTTAGGGTTTGGCATCAGGTTACGAGGACCTAAGATTCTACCCAGACGACCTACTTTTGCCATAACTGCAGGCATAGTAATGATCACATCTACGTCTGTCCAGCCTTTTTCAATTTTCTGGATATAGTCATCAAGACCTACATAGTCTGCACCAGCGTCTTTAGCTTCCTGCTCTTTATCTGGAGTAACAAGTGCAAGCACCTTGATTTCTTTACCTGTACCGTGTGGCAGGGTAACAATACCGCGTACCATCTGGTCTGCTTTGCGAGGGTCAACGCCTAAACGTACGTCAATATCAACAGAGGCATCAAATTTTGTAAAAGTGATGTCTTTTACTACAGATGCCGCATCTGTTAAAGAATATTCTTTTGTCAGGTCGGCTTTGGCTAAAGCCGCTTTCCTATTTTTTGAAATCTTCGCCATTATCCTTTAACTCTAATTATTCGTTCCACGGAGCGTTACCTGTCACAGTGATACCCATACTTCTTGCAGTTCCGGCAACCATTCTCATAGCTGACTCCAGTTTAAACGCATTAAGGTCTGGCATCTTTGTTTCGGCAATTGCTCTTACCTGATCCCATGTTACCGAACCGACTTTGTTACGGTTTGGCTCTTTTGAACCGCCCTTGATTTTAGCAGCATCCATTAACAATACCGGAGCAGGAGGAGTTTTAATTACAAAGTCAAAAGACTTGTCTGCATAGATTGTAATCAATACTGGTAACACTTGTCCTGGCTTATCCTGGGTTCTAGCGTTAAACTGCTTACAGAACTCCATAATGTTAAGACCTTTAGAACCAAGTGCAGGTCCAATCGGTGGCGACGGATTCGCAGCACCTCCCTTTACCTGAAGTTTCAGGTAACCTTTTATTTCTTTTGCCATTATTTATTTACTACGATTCTTTTTCTACTTGCATGTAATTCAGCTCAACCGGTGTATTTCTTCCGAATATCTTCACCATAACGTTAAGCTTCTTACGCTCTTCAAACACCTCCTCAACAGTGCCGGAGAACCCACTGAACGGACCATCCATTACTTTTACTGTTTCTCCAACCAGGAATGGTGTTTCCAAAACTTCTGCCTGCTCTTCTGCTTCGTCTACAGTACCCAGTATCCTGTTTACTTCAGACTGGCGCAGAGGCACAGGCTTCTTGTTTATCCCACCCTCGTTAGAACCAAGGAAGCCAATTACACCTGGCGTACTGATGATCACGTGCTCTGCTTCTCCGTGAGAAAGATCAGCATGAACCAATACATACCCTGGAAAAAAGTTTCTTTCGCGGATCTTCTTCTTACCTCCTCTCATTTCGTATACCTTTTCTGCTGGTATAAGAACCTGAGGAATATATTCTTCCAGGTGTTGTCTTACTATTTCATTCTCCAGATAAGACTTAGCTTTCTTCTCCTGGCCGCTAACAGCGCGAACTACATACCACTTTAAATCAGCCATTGCTTCTTATTTAAAATTGGTTGTAGAACCAAGACAAAGTAGAGTCAAATGCAAAATCCATTGCTCCTACTACCAGTGCAAAAATCAAAGAGCCAATTAGTACCAACACAGAACTATTCTGCAATTCAGAATAACTTGGCCATGAGACTTTATTCCTCATTTCCTCTACTGTCTCGTCTATATAGCCTTTAACCTTGCTCATTGCTTCACTTATCTGATTGTTTTACTTGCACGGGTGGAGAGACTCGAACTCCCAGCCAATGGTTTTGGAGACCACTACTCTACCAATTGAGCTACACCCGTAAAAAAATGCACTTCATTTATGAAATGGAGTGCAAATTTATTTATTTCTTTTTTAAAAACAAACCCGTCTCTAAAAAACTTCTTAGAAACGGGTTTGTAGTATAATTAGTCTATGATTTCAGTTACCTGACCAGCACCTACTGTTCTACCACCCTCACGGATAGCGAAACGTAGACCTTTCTCCATTGCTACTTTGTTGATCAGCTTCACAGTGATTGTGATGTTATCACCTGGCATAACCATTTCTACACCTTCTGGAAGTACGATCTCACCTGTAACGTCTGTAGTTCTGAAGTAGAACTGTGGACGGTATTTGTTAAAGAATGGAGTGTGACGACCACCTTCTTCTTTAGAAAGAACGTAAACCTCTGCTTTGAACTCAGTGTGAGGCTTAACAGAACCTGGCTTACAGATAACCATACCACGACGGATATCAGTTTTCTCAATACCACGAAGAAGTAGACCTACGTTGTCACCGGCTTCACCTCTGTCAAGGATTTTACGGAACATCTCAACACCAGTAACTACTGACTTAAGGTTCTCAGCACCCATACCAAGGATTTCAACCTGCTCTCCAGAGTTGATTACACCACGCTCGATACGGCCAGTAGCAACTGTACCACGACCAGTAATAGAGAACACGTCTTCAACTGGCATCAGGAATGGAAGGTCAACCAGACGAGCAGGGATTGGAATCCAGCTATCAACTGCATCCATCAGCTCCTCGATTGTCTTCACCCACTTCTCGTCGCCATTCAGACCACCAAGAGCTGAACCCTGGATTACTGGAATGTTATCGCCATCGAATTCGTAGAAAGAAAGCAGTTCACGGATTTCCATTTCAACAAGCTCAAGAAGCTCTGGGTCATCCACCATGTCCACTTTGTTCATGAACACAACTAGCTGAGGAACACCTACCTGACGGGCAAGAAGGATGTGCTCACGAGTTTGTGGCATTGGACCGTCAGTAGCAGCCACCACAAGGATAGCACCGTCCATCTGAGCAGCACCTGTAACCATGTTCTTCACGTAGTCAGCGTGACCTGGGCAGTCAACGTGTGCATAGTGACGGTTTTCAGTTGCATATTCTACGTGTGAAGTATTGATAGTAATACCTCTTTCTTTTTCTTCAGGAGCGTTATCGATTGAAGAGAAGTCGCGTAGTGCAGCCAGACCTTTTTTAGCCAATACTGTAGTAATGGCAGCAGTCAGGGTTGTTTTGCCGTGGTCAACGTGACCGATAGTACCGATGTTTACGTGCGGTTTGGAACGGTCAAATGTTTCTTTAGCCATTGTATGATATTAAATTAAGGTTAAAACGTTTAATTCTTGTTGCGTTTTCTTACACGTAACGGACTTTGAGCCAACGATGGGAATTGAACCCACGACCCCTTCCTTACCAAGGAAGTACTCTACCCCTGAGCTACGTCGGCTTATTCCTTCAGAACAATACAGAATTGAGTTTATACTAAAAAGGAAATCCATCTGCATGAAATTCCTTTAGATTAAAACCCGTAAGTCCTACTGTACATTTTGCAATTGAGCGGGAGACGAGATTCGAACTCGCGGCCTATAGCTTGGAAGGCTATCGCTCTACCAACTGAGCTACTCCCGCTTCAAATAGTATTACTAAACCATAATGGTTTAAAAAGTGGGGAGAGCAGGATTCGAACCTGCGAAGTCATTACAACAACGGAGTTACAGTCCGTCCCATTTGGCCGCTCTGGAATCTCCCCAAACTCTTATTTCTGTTAACTACTTTAACAGCCTTAGCACTTAATTTTTGAACTTCTCAGCCCCTGTTCGTTCTAAGGAGATGCAAAATTAAGCGCTTTTTTATTAGAGTCAAATATTCCGGAAAAAAAATCTTCTTTTTTTTCGTTTGCCCTTATGGCAGCTGGTTATAGAGCTCCAGCAAACGCTTGTCTTTCTCGTTCCGTTTGATCTCACTCAGTAGTTCTTTTACCTCCGGGCGCTCCGACATTACCATCAGTGCCTGGTATGCTGAAAGCCTGACATAGTACAAGTTATGATTCTGAGCTATGTCCGATAGTAGTGCTATAACCTCTGATGTATTGGTGTTGCTGTTACCCGCCAGGTAGGCTGCATAGCTCTGCAGCAGGTAGTACAACGCACCTCCTTTACTTTGTTTTACTTTTTGCATGAACCAGTCGTATTTCTCCTGCCCGCTTTGCACCGCATAGAAAGTTGCCAGCGCGAGTACGATCTCTTCGTTGTTCTCATTCTCAAATTTCTGCAGCCGCTCTTTTACATCAGGCGCACCCGTACCGGCATAGGCCATGATACCAGCTGCCGCTGCTTTGTAGGAACTATCCTGCATAGCCTGCTCAAACAGCGGCTTATACTTCTCCCCTCCCCAGCTGGCAAGCGTCATGATCGCTTCTGCCCGTACCGAACCTTTTTTATCCTGCCGGGCCATGCGTGCTACCTGCTCCTGCACACCAGCTGCTTCATATTGCTTTAGCTTTCCTACAGCACCCAATGCTGCACTGCGCAATGCCCAGAACTCTTCTTTCATGGCTGCCTGCATCAGTTTCAGTACTTCCGGATCCTGCACCTTCTCGGTGAGCTTGGCAACGGCCTCATACTTTGCCCCGAAGCTTTTTGCATTATAGTATTGATAAACCAGCTCCGCATCGGCTTTTGTGTGCTCTACTGTACCAAGCAACTGCTGCTCTGCGTCGAAAAGCACGGCCTGCGGCTGCGAAGTTACCGGGAAGGTGAACGTCTGCTCTGCTTTTGTAACCTCTATCGGGAATTCGCTGCGCTTTCCGTTTGCCCACACTGCCACCTTCAGCGGCAGGCGATAGACAGGCGCATAGGCGGTGTCCTGCACTTGGCTTACCTGCAGGCTCAGTTGGCCATTCTGGTAAGTATGGGCTACTTTCAGCTCGGGGTGGCCGGCCTTCATGAACCATTGGTCAAAAAACCACATCAGGTCCTGCCCTGTCACATCCTCAAAGGCCATGCGCAGCTCTGCTACTTCCACATCCGACAGCTTATTGCGGGTCAGGTAACGGTTAAGGGAAGTATAAAAAGCGTCATCGCCTACGAGCTTACGCAGCATGTGCAGCACGCGGCCGCCTTTTGCATACGAATGGCTGTCGAACATATCTTCCCTGTCACCATAGTGATAGCGGATCAGCGGCTCGCGCTTTGTCTCTGCTTCATCCAGGTATTGGCTTAGCTCGTCCATCTGCAGATAAGCGGCTTCGTCAGCGCCATACTTGTGCTCTGCCCACAGGTATTCCGAGTAGTTGGCAAAGGCTTCGTTCAGCGGCAGGTTAGCCCACGATTCAGTGGTCACGTAATCGCCGAACCAGTGGTGGAACAGCTCGTGGGCAATGATGTTGTCCCAGTTTTTATCCAGCAGTTCGCGCTTGTTCAGCTGCAGGTCTTCCATGAAGGTAGAGGCCGTGGTATTTTCCATGGCACCCGACACGAAATCTCGGACTACAACCTGTGAGTATTTAGAAGGCCACGGGTAATCTACTCCCAGCTTTTTAGAGAAGAACTCCATCATGTCCGGCGTATGACCGAAGATGTCTTTTGCCGTGTTTTTATAAGCCGGCTCCACATAGTAGCTTACTTCCAAGTCCCGCCACTTGTCTTTCACTACTGCAAATTCGCCTATGGCCATCATAGCCAAGTAGGGTGCGTGCGGCACTTCCATCTTCCAGTAGTCGGTCTTGGTACCATCGGCGTTCTGGCGGGAATAAACAAAAGTACCATTCGAAAGTGTGGTATACTTCTTATCTACCGTGATGTAGATTTCCTGCGTCATGCGCTCGTTTGGCGCATCGATCGTCGGGAACCAGGCAGAGTTTGCCTCTGTCTCGCCTTGTGTCCAGATCTGGCGTGGTTTGTCTTTGTCGGTGCCGAGCGGATTGATAAAGTATAAGCCTTTGTCTTGGGTGATGGCTTCGCTCCCGCCGGACGGCAGTTCGTTCGGCTTGGCAGTATAGTCGATCTCGATCGTATACTTGTCGTTGCGGGTATAAGACTTGCCCAGGTCGATGGTCAGTTTGAGGCTGTCATAAGTGTACTTGAGCGGCGTTCCATCATTGCCTTTCATGAGGTGTATCCCGTGAATGTCGAAGCCTTTCGCATCCAGTACCAGCTTGTTCTGCGGGTAGAAATATGGTTTAAGCGTGAGCTCGGCCAGGCCTTTAAGCTGCTGTTTTTCCCAGTCAAAGCTTACGCGCAGTTTTGTATGCAACAAATCATGCTCCCTGGTTCGGGAGGGATTGAACGCATGTTTCTTAGGCGCCCACTCCGGCACCTGTTTGGCTTCAGGTGTGGTTTTGGCCTCGCCCACGGGTTGCTCTTTTGTACCAACAGCACCCTTGTTTGCACTACAACCGCCTGTAAAGGCCATTGCGGCCGCCAGGCCTACAACACTCAAAAACCTATGATTCATGATGGAATGTTTTAATTTTGAGGGTAATTTCTAAAAATACTCTGATAAATCAATTATCTTTAAGCTTCAAAACCAGATTTACGAAGATGCTCCAGGTAAAAACCGCTGACGACAAAACATGGCAGGTTGACATACAGAAAGATGCTATACTTTTAAACGGAACACCTTTCAACTGGGACATCGCCCCGATAGGCCCCAACACCTACCACATTATCAAAGACAGCAAGTCGTATACGGCAGAACTGGTGGAAGCCAACTACCAGGATAAAACTTTCACTTTCAAAATTAATGGCGTAAAGCAAACGGTTAGCGTGAAAGACCGCTTTGACCTGCTGCTCGACAAACTCGGCATGAGCAATGCCAACGCCCAGAAGGTGAACGACGTAAAGGCTCCCATGCCTGGGCTTATACTTGAGATAAAGGTGCAACCAGGACAGGAGGTGAAAAAGGGCGACCCGATCATGATCCTGGAAGCCATGAAAATGGAAAACATCCTCAAAGCGCCGGGCGATGGCGTGGTGAAGGAAATAAAGGTGGCCGTAAAGCAGAACGTAGAAAAGAACCAGGTTTTGATCCTATTTTAGATTTTTTGTGTTGCCGAATGGGCAGCACCAACTGCCCGTCTGAAACACTGGTATCCATAAACTATACAAACTAAATCGCGTGAAGTATAAAAGAATATTGCTGAAGCTTAGCGGAGAGGCGCTGATGGGAGATCAGCAGTACGGCATCGACTCGAACAGACTGATGCAGTACGCGCAGGAGATCAAGGAAGTGTCTCAACTTGGAGTAGAGGTTGCAGTTGTGATCGGAGGCGGTAACATATTCAGAGGGGTGCAGGCAGAAAAAGTTGGTCTGGATCGAGTGCAGGGGGATTATATGGGTATGCTGGCTACGGTTATCAACAGCATGGCCCTGCAGAGTGCACTCGAGAAATTGGGTGTGTATACGCGACTGCTTTCCGGTATCAACATTCAGCAGGTGTGCGAGCCTTACATCCGCCGCCGTGCTGTACGTCACCTGGAGAAAGGCCGTGTGGTAATTTTCGGTGCCGGTACCGGTAATCCATATTTTACTACTGATTCGGCAGCCAGCTTACGTGCTATCGAGATAGAGGCCGATGTGGTGCTGAAGGGTACCCGCGTGGATGGCATTTACTCTGCTGACCCGGAGAAGGACCCGAATGCTGTTTTCTATTCCAACATTTCCTTTAAAGATGTGTTTGAAAAAGGCCTGAACGTGATGGATATGACGGCTTTTACCCTTTGCAAGGAAAACGGCCTGCCGATCATTGTATTCGACATGAACACATCCGGTAACCTGAAGCGCCTGGTGCAGGGAGAAAGAATAGGTACACTGGTAAGTATGGAAGATATTGCTGAGCCCCTGAAAGAAACTGTTGACAGCCTTGAGGCAGCAGAAAGGCAAAAGAACATCAATAAATAGTAACCAAGATTATAGTATAAAGAGTAAAGTTCAAGCAGAACCTTATTAAGCTAAAAGTGATATGACGGAAGAAATTCAGTTTTACCTCAGCGAAGCAGAGGAGTCTATGCAAAAAGCGGTGCAGCACACCAATTCAGAGCTAACAAAGATCAGAGCTGGCAAAGCTTCTCCTGCTATGGTTGAGGACCTTCGTGTAGATTATTACGGATCCCCTACTCCTATCTCGCAGGTAGCCAACATCGCTGTGCCGGACGCACGCACCCTGCTGATCAAGCCATGGGAAAAAAACATGCTGGGCGAAATCAATAAAGCAATCAAGAACAGCGATCTGAACCTGAACCCGCTGCAGGAAGCTGATTCCATTCGCCTGAACATTCCGCCATTGACAGAAGAGCGCCGCCGCGACCTGGTAAAGCAGGTGAAGCATGAAACGGAAGCCGGCAAAGTGGCCATCCGTAACATCCGTAAAGATGTAAACGACTCCCTGAGAAAGCTGCAGAAAGAAGGTACTTCCGAAGATGCCGTACGCGATGCAGAAGCCAAAGTACAGAAGCTGACCGATGCCCACATCGTAAAGATCGATGAGCTGCTGACGAAGAAAGAGGCTGAGATCATGACGATCTAAGTTCGTATCTCGAAGCACGTATCAAGATACACGATAACAGAAAAGCCCTTCGATCAAGATCGAAGGGCTTTTCTGTTATACATTCAGGTCATTTACCTGGTCATGATACGAATATCGTGCTACATAATACAAAAAACCTACTGGTACAGTTTGTGCACCCGGATATAATCGGCCACCTCATCGGGTACCAGGTACTTTATACTTTTCTCCTGCCGTAAGCAATCACGGATAAAAGTAGCCGAGATATCAAGTATGGGCGCTTTAACAAACGACACGTTGGGCATACCGATAAGCTCGGTTGTTAGGGAGCCGGAGCGGGGGTATACGTATACTTTGTGGTACTCCAGAATGCTTTCGTAGTTTTTCCACTTTGGAAAGCCTGCCAGGTTATCCTCTCCCATGATCAGCACAAATTCATAACTCGGGTATTTCTCCTGCAGGTATGTCAGCGTGTCAATCGTGTAGCTTGGTTTGGGCATGTTAAACTCGATGTTCGACACACCTAGGTTCGGGTTATCTGCTATCGCCAGCGACACCATGTGCAGCCTGTCGAACTCGTGCAGGAGCGTGTTGCTGGGTTTAAACGGGTTCTGCGGCGACACAACCAGCCACACCGCATCCAGGTCGGTGTTGGTGGCCATGAAGTTTGCCAGGATCAGGTGCCCGATGTGGATGGGGTTAAAGGAGCCAAACAGCAGCCCTACCTTCATACAATAGCAGGTTCAGCATTCAGGAACTCTTCAACCAGCTTTTCCGCTTTGCTGCAAGCCTCCTGCAGGTTGTCGTTCACGATCACTTCGTCAAACTGATCTTCAAACTTCATCTCGAATTCCGCCTTAAACACGCGGCTGGATATGCTGGAAGCAGAATCGGTAGCGCGGGCCGTAAGGCGCTTGGCCAGCTCCTCTACGGAAGGCGGCTTAACGAAAATGGCAAGTGCTCTTTCTTTGTAAAAATGCTTTATACTTAATCCCCCTTTAACGTCTACATCCAGGATGGCATGCTTACCACTTTCCCAGATGCGCTCGATCTCTGACTTTAAAGTGCCGTAAAAGGCGCCTTCGTATACTTCTTCCCACTCCACGAACTCGTCGTTCTCGATCTTCTGCTTGAAATCTTCCGGGGTGATGAAGTAGTAATCTTTGCCGTTTTCTTCGGTGCGTCCGCGTTTGTCGCGGGTACAAGCCGAAATAGAGAACGCAAGATTAGGATTTACCTGTAACAGGTGTTTAACAATAGTAGTTTTACCGGCTCCGGATGGAGCCGAGAATATGATGATTTTACCTTGCATCAGGGGTTACGCTGTTTCTTGAATCCGGGCTTTAATGGACAACGCCAGACTTTCGGGCACAATAACGCGCTTTAAATGGCCGCTTACAAGATTTTTAAGGAGTTTTTGCTTTTGATGGCTCTCAAAACAGGGAGCGCAATCTTCGATATGGGTGGTAAAAAAGGATTGTTCCTCAGCAGAGGCCTCTCCATCAATAATCAGATCCAGTAAATGGGCAGTCTTGTCACAATCTGATTCGTGACCCTCCTCCGACGTTTTTTGATACGCTTCTGTAAATTTCGATTCCATCTTAGCTCAAACTCTATATATTTTCTAACTGTTATTATAGCCCATGCTTTTGGCATAGTTCTCCAACTTCTCTTTCAAGGAATTTCGGGCACGGTGCAATCTGGATCGTACTGTGCCGATCGGGATATCCAGAATCTTAGCCATCTCCTCGTACGTGAACCCTTCCAGGTCGCAAAGGATAATGACGGTTCTGAAATCGACCGGCAGCGCATTGAGTGCACTCGCCACTTCATCTCCTATCAGGTCCTGCACACTCTCGGTGCGAAGATCGGTTGTGGTAGCCACGCCACCCTCGCCCTCCACATCATCCGAATTGTAGTACCCTTCCACTTCGCTGTAGTCCACCTTGGCGGGCTGCTTGCTCTTTTTCCGGAATTCGTTGATGAAGGAGTTCTTCAGGATTCGGAACAGCCATGCTTTTGCATTAGTTCCTTGTTCAAAATAATCAAAAAAGCGGTAAGCCTTAAGATATGTTTCCTGTACAAGGTCATTCGCGTCGTCTTCGTCCAGAGTGAGCCTGTAGGCAAAGTTGTACAGAGGGTCCAACACAGGCAGCAACTCGGCTTCGAACCGGGCGTCTTTTTCCTCCTTACTCATTTGTTTACCTGTTTGCTCGCTCATTTGACTTGATTTTGTACTTTTATAAAGTCAGTTAACCGCGTATAATACGCAAATATAGAAATTTTACTTACATACCTATCTTGCCTCATTTGGGTTGCAACACCACACCGCTATGTGCCTGCAAATGGCCATGCTGCGGCAGATTTGGGTTAGCGGATATGTCAGCGCCTATACAAACCAACTCCTTATACGTTGCGACCGCATACTAATCTGGGATTAGAAAATATTTCACGCATTTTGGTAGTACTGTGGTGCTTACCGCTTTGTTGTGGTTCTCTGCTTCTTTTTGATTGTCCCTGTTTTTAAGACCTTTTCTAGTCGCTCATCACCCTCCAATTTATTTCACAGGCTGTTCCTGCGCCCTCCCCCTCTTTTGCTATACTTAGCTCTCCCAAGCACATTTTCAAAGTTTTACAAGGTTGCGGTAGTATAGCCAGGAATGTTGTACTTTTGGCACAGATTTCTGCCTATACTTATGCACGGAATAACAGCCATCATCATCTGTAAAAACGAATCGGAGAACATAGCAGCGGCGCTGGAAACGGTGCTGTGGGCTGACGAGGTGCTTGTTGTAGACTCCTACAGCACAGATGATACGCTGGATATTGCCGCCAGATACCCGATTAAAATTCTACAGCGCGTTTTTGACAACTACTCCCGCCAGCGGAACTGGGCTACCGAGCAGGCTGCCAACAATTGGGTGCTGATGCTGGATGCCGACGAACGCGTTACAGAAGAGCTCGCACATGAAATCCGGAAGTTGCTGCAGGCAACACCTGCCCACCAGGCATACAAAATATTTCGCCGGAATTACTTTATGGGGCAGCAGGTGCGCTTCAGCGGCTGGCAGAACGACGGCGTCGTAAGGCTCTTTGACCGGACACACTGCCGCTACTCTGACAAAAACGTGCACGAAGAACTGGTGGTAACCGGCGCAACCGGTACTCTACAGCATAAGATCCTGCACTATACTTACAAAAACCTGCCGCACTACCTTGACAAGTGGAACAAGTATAGCTGGCTTTCGGCACAGGATAAGGCGAAGAAAACAAAGCAGGTAACCCTCTTCCATTTGGCGGTAAAACCGTGGGCGCGCTTCATGCGGCAGTACTTTCTGAAACTGGGCATACTGGACGGGCGTGTAGGGTTTGTGATCGCGTACCTGGCGGCCAGCAGCGTTTTTATGCGCTACCTGAAGATCTGGCGCCTGCAGGAAGAAAACTATAAACTGGATTAGGCCATGCGGGTACTGCATTTGGTATCGGAGAAAACCTGGCGCGGAGGCGAACAGCAGGTAGCTTACCTGATAGAAGAGCTTCTGAAGCAGGGCGTGCAGTGTTTTGTAGCCTGCCGCCGTCGTACGCCTTTCCACGATTACTGCCTCCGGCAGAACATACCGCATGTTGCACTTGCCTTTGCCAACGAGTTTGATTTTGGCACGGCCTGGCAGGTAAAAAAGTACGCAGAGCAACAGCAGGTAGATGTAGTGCACGTACACAGCGCGCATGCCCATGCCATCAGTATCTGGGCTTACATACTGGGCAACCACCGCCCGATCATACTTAGCCGCCGCGTTGATTTCCCGGTTAAACAGAATTTCCTCTCGCAGTTCAAGTATAACCATCCTGGTATAGCGCGGGTGGTCTGCGTTTCGGATAAGATAAAAGAGGTGGTTTCGCAGAGCCTGAAGCAGCCGGAGAAGTGCGTAACTGTGTACAGCGGTGTGGACATGAGCCGCTTCGCGCACAGCCGCAACACCGGTAAACTGCACCGTGAGTTCACCCTTCCGCTGCACCTGCCCATCATAGGCAATGTATCCGCAATTGCCCCGCATAAAGACTACTTTACTTTTGTAGATACCGTAGAACTCCTGGTGCAGCAACACCTGCAGGCGCAGTTCTTTATCATCGGGGATGGGCCAGAGCGGGAACAGGTACAGGCTTATGTACAGCAGAAACAGCTGCAGAACCACATTACCTTTACAGGCTTCAGAAACGACATACCTGAAATATTGCCCGAACTGGATGTGATGCTGATCACTTCTGAAACCGAAGGCCTGGGCACCACCATTCTGGATGCATTTGCCTGCCAGGTGCCTGTGGTAGCAACGCAGGCGGGCGGCATACCCGAAATTGTAAAGGATGGCCACACCGGACTGCTGGCTCCCGTAAAACGCCCGGACCTGTTGGCCCAGAAAGTAATCCAAATACTCAGAGATGCTCCTTTGCGCGAGCGCCTGGTAAAAAAAGCAGCAAACCTGGCCCAACAATTCTCAAAAGAGAACACCGCTTTGCACACGCTGCAGGTATACCAGGAAGTAACAAACGGCAGGTAAAAGCACCAACTATACTTGCACTTATCTAATTTATAATATCCTATTTATAAGTAAGCCGTACTATCATTATAACGCGTTATCTAGTCACTGCCCCATCCTTTTTGTTTAGGAATCCTGTGGAGCAGTACCCGTAACTTATAATATAGCACATGCGAGTAGTTCTGCTTCTTTTTCTTCTGTTTGAGGGGACTTTATCGTACTCGCAGCAATACAATTTCCGGAGCTGGACGCTGGAACACGGCCTCCCGCAGTCGCAGGTAAACAGTCTGCTACTGGACCACAACGGGCAGCTCTGGCTTGCCACACTTGGGGGCGCAAGCCGCTTCGATGGCAATACATTTCACAATTACACCGACCGACAGGGCCTGGGCAGCAATAACACAAGCTACCTGTTTCAGGATAGCAAGCAATACATCTGGATAGGTACCTCAGACGCAGGCCTTACCCGCTACAACGGCCATACCACTGAAGTATACGCTGATAAGCAGGGCCTCACCGACAAAAACATCACTTGTATTTCGGAAGATAACAAGGGACGTCTGTGGGTAGCTACCGACAGCGGTGTATACTACCAGCAGCAAGACCTTTTCAAAAAATCAAGCCAATTGCCGGCGCAGGCATACAACAGCATTCTTTGTACTTCTGCAGGCACCGTCTGGAGTGGCAGCAAGCGCATGGGATTATACAAAACCGATCGCAGTGGAAGTATAAACTATACGACACAAAACAGCGAGCTCCCGCATAACACCATCACCACACTGTTCCAGGACAAAGCAGGTACTCTCTGGATCGGCACGGCCAACGGGCTGGCAAGGTATGATCAGGGGGTGTTTTACCCGGTACAGCTTCCTGCCTCCGTTACGGAAGCCCATGTAGCGGACATCGTGCAGGACAAGTATAAAAACATCTGGATAGGATTGCGCAAAGGTGGCTTACTGAAGTATGACGGAGAGCGCTTTGTACACCTTACCAAGCAAAACGGCCTCCGTACAAACAGCATTGCATCACTGGCTGCCGATAGCGAAGGCACGTTATGGATCGGAACGAATGGTCATGGCGTACAGCAGCACCGTAACCCCTGGTTCGTGCACTACTTTGAATTAGGCAAGCTTGAAGAACCCAAAATAACAGCACTTACTTCGGATAACAGGGGATACATCTGGTTTGGTACCGATGATAGCCAGGCAGGGTATTTGAAAAACGGGGAACCGGTATGGCTGCCAACTCAGAATTGGCCTGAAGGCACTACTATTAACAATATTTATACCTGGCAGGATAATAATGTATGGCTTTGCACAAGTAGCGGGGTGTGGAACATACAAAACAACAGGCAAAGGCACTATGGCCGCAAAGATGGCCTGCCGGCAGACGAAGTATACCACTGCCTGGTGGACTCAGGTGGCAGTGCCTGGTTTGCTACCGCACGCGGCCTGGTAAGATTTGCAGGCGGGAGATTCTCCACTATTCCTCTGGCATCTACAAATACAACCCTGAAAGCTTTATTTCTGCACCGCGATCGCAAGGGCGTTATGTGGGTCGGTACCGATAAGGGAATTTATACTTTAAGCGCCGGAAAACTTGGGCAACATCCGGTTCTTAGCCGCACGCCCTTCACACAGGTAACCACCATTGCCGAAGACAATAAAGGTACTTTATACTTTGGGGGCTTCAATAAAGGCGTGCTGATCTGGAACAGTTCCTGGAAAGAGCCGAAGCTGCTCGATAGCAACAGCGGGCTGCCGAACCAAGGCATCACGGGTTTGTATGTAGACAAGCATCAGCACCTGTGGATAGGCACCAGCCGGAATGTACTGAAAATGCCGCTCAGCTCTTTTTACAAGCAAGAGAAACCAGCTTTCAGAACCTATAACGCCAAGAGCGGCTTCAGAGGAATAGAGGTGAGCCCGAACGCCATTGCCGAAGCTGCGGATGGCACCATGTGGTTTGGCACAGCCAAAGGTGCAACAAACTATATACCTTCTCTGGACCAACAGAACCAGGTTTACCCAAAAATCATACTTACCGATGTGCTGCTGTTTATGAAGCACACCAATTGGGAGAAACTGGGCTATAAAACGGATAGTACTACCGGCCTTCCTGTTAAACCACAGCTGCCTCACAAGCAAAACCACATTACCATAGATTACCAAGGCATCTGTCTGACAGGACCGGAGCAGGTACGTTACAAGTACCGGCTTCTGGGTCTGGATGAAGAGTGGTCGCCTGTAACGGAGCAGTCTTTTGCCAGCTTCTCCAGCCTGGAGCCCGGCGATTACGAGTTCCAGCTACTGGCCTGCAACAACGATGGGCTCTGGATGCCCAAACCGCTTACCTATTCCTTTGCCATTGCCCCTCCTATCTGGCGGAACGAGTGGTTTGTTACACTCATGATGCTGGTGATAGCCGGCTCTTTTATCGGGGTGGTGCGCCTGCGGGAGCGTAACCTAGTAAAATTGAATACGCTGCTGGAGCGTAAGGTACACCACCGCACCCGCCTGCTGGAGGAAAAGAACAGAGAAAAAGAGATCCTGCTGAAAGAGATACACCACCGGGTAAAAAACAACCTGCAGATCGTGATCAGTTTGCTTAACCTGCAGGCCCGTCACCTGCAGGATCCTGTAGAACTGGATGTAATGCAGGCCATCCGGAGCAGGGTCCGCTCCATGGCCATCCTGCACGAGCAGCTTTACCACCAGCACGACCTGGCACACATCGACCTCGATGATTACTTCATGGGCATATGCGAGAGTTTGTATGCCTCTTATGGCCTTACGCAGGCGGATGTAAAACTGGAATTCCTGGTGCCCCCGGTTAAGGTAGACATTGACACGGCCATCACCTTAGGCCTTATTGTAAACGAACTGATATCCAACTCTTTTAAATATGCTTTTTCTGATAAAGGGAAAGGAGTATTACACCTGGAGTTAGTAAAGCAAAACGACAGGAGCTATGTGCTTACCATAAGCGACAATGGCCCGGGCATGCCTGCAGATATCGAACAGCGTAAGAACCAATCCTTTGGCTTAAAGCTTGTTACAACACTGAGCAAAAAATTGAGCGGCAATATTTATTACAATAATAATAATGGCACAAAATCAACATTATTTTTTGTTTTACCATCATAATTCGTAAATTCACGTAAGAACCTAATGCTATGACGAAACCTAAAATATTAATATCAGAAGATGAGGTTATCATCGCAGAAGACATTGCTGCGAGCTTGCAAGAGCTGGGTTATGAAACGTGTGCAATTGATAACGGCGAGGCTACAATCGATATGATCCGGGAAACGCACCCGGACCTGGTATTGCTTGATATAAACCTGCGCGGCGACATTGACGGAGTAGAGCTAGGCGCACGCATAAAAAAAGAATTTGGCATACCTTTTATCTATCTTACAGCCTATGCAGATAAAGCTACTATAGACAGAGCAAAAAAAACGGAACCGGACGGTTTTCTGGTAAAACCTTTTGATGAAAAGAACCTGCGGTCCGCCATTGAAATAGCACTTTACAAGCACGACACCAGTGCAAAGCCTGAGGCTAAAGAAGAAGAGCCTGCTTCACAGCCTCTGAATCACAACCATGAGCCAGAAATTGCTGCTGATTATATTTTCGTAAAAGTAAAGCACCGCATCATTAAGGTGCACTACAAAGACATCCTTTGGGTGGAGGCCTACGACAACTATTCTTTTATAGTAACGGCAGACCAGAAGTACCTGGTAAGTTCAACGCTTAAGGACATGGAAAGCAAGCTGCCTCCCCAGAACTTTGTACGCGTGCACCGCTCCTACATTGCAAACCTCGACAAGATCGAGGCTCTGGAAGAAAATTCGGTCGTGTTCTCCAAGGGCGATATCCCGATCGGGAAGTCTTATAAAAGAACACTGATGTCTCGTTTTAACATCATCTGAACAGGGAATACCTCGTCACATGTAAATAAAAAAGCCGATGCAGTGCATCGGCTTTCCCTTTATACGTAAGTTTTGCTTAGTATCTATAGTACTCCGGCTTAAACGGACCTTCCACTTCCACGCCAATGTAAGCAGCCTGGTCAGGAGTAAGCTCATCCAGCTCTACACCGATCTTACCCAGGTGCAGGCGGGCCACTTTCTCATCCAACTGCTTTGGCAAAGTATAAACTTTGTTCTCGTAAGCCTCAGCATTCGTCCACAGCTCGATCTGTGCCAGCGTCTGGTTAGAGAACGAGTTAGACATAACGAACGATGGGTGACCGGTAGCGCAACCCAGGTTTACCAGGCGGCCTTCAGCCAGCACGATGATGTCTTTGCCTTCGATGTTATACAGGTCTACCTGTGGCTTAATGGTATCTTTGGTGTGGCCATAGTTGTCGTTCAGCCAGGCCATATCGATCTCGTTGTCGAAGTGGCCGATATTACAAACGATAGCCTTATCCTTCATAGAGCGGAAGTGCTGCTCTGTGATGATGTTCTTATTACCTGTAGCTGTTACTACAATGTCAGCATCTTTTACTGCGTCAGCCATACGCTTCACAGCAAAGCCGTCCATGGCAGCCTGCAGCGCACAGATCGGGTCGATCTCCGTAACGATCACGCGGGCACCTGCACCACGCAAAGAGGCAGCAGAACCTTTGCCTACGTCGCCGTAACCAGCTACAACCGCTACTTTACCAGCCATCATTACGTCTGTAGCACGGCGGATAGAATCTACCAAAGATTCTTTACAGCCATACTTGTTATCGAACTTAGACTTGGTAACCGAGTCGTTCACGTTGATGGCAGGCATTGGAAGCGTACCGTTCTTCATGCGCTCGTACAGACGGTGCACACCGGTAGTTGTCTCTTCAGAAAGGCCTTTGATGCCAGGGGCCAGCTCCGGATACTTGTCCAGTACCATGTTGGTCAGGTCACCACCGTCATCCAGGATCATGTTCAATGGCTGACGGTCTTCACCGAAGAACAGGGTCTGCTCGATGCACCAGTCAAACTCTTCCGCGTTCATACCTTTCCAGGCATATACAGAAATACCGGCAGCGGCAATGGCAGCAGCAGCGTGGTCCTGTGTAGAGAAGATGTTGCAGGAAGACCAGGTAACTTCAGCACCCAGCTCTACCAGCGTTTCGATAAGCACAGCCGTTTGAATGGTCATGTGCAGACAGCCGGCGATGCGGGCACCTGCCAACGGCTTGCTCGGGCCATACTCCTCACGGATAGCCATCAGGCCTGGCATTTCGGCTTCAGCCAGTTTGATTTCTTTACGGCCCCACTCGGCCAGCGAAATATCTTTTACTTTGTATTTAAGCTGCGTATCGATCATCTTACTATTTTTTACTGTTCTAAACACAAAATTACACAATTTGTTGCGCATATCACAACCAAAATTCTGCAATTGCCTTGTTACTGTATAGCTTTCGCTAAAAGCAAAGTGGCGCCTGATGCAGTACCAGGCGCCACTTTATACTTAAACAGCTTTATTTATTCACGATAATCTGGGCACCCAGTGAGTTATTGTTACCTGCAGGCGGACTTACAAAACCACGCGCAAATACAGTATAGATCTTTCCGTTTGCCAGTTGCACATCCGGTACGGTAAGTACTACTGTCTCTGTGCCGGCCAGGCGTACTTCCAGGTCATAGGTGGCGGCATCTACCGGCGTAAATGCTGTGGCAGATTTAAAACTCTGGTTGCTGAAGATCACCGGGCCACCCACAACGGCGATGTCTACAGCTGGGGCATCAGGCGACAAATGCACAAAACGAACATGTGCCTTACCCGAGGCTGGGGAAGCTAGGTTATCCATTAACACCACCGGCTCGATATTGGTTAAGGTATTGGCAGCAAAAATAGTATAACTCTGGTTAGCAGCCAGGTTTGCATCAGCGTTTATAACCGTAGTAGAAGTACCGGCAGCATTGACTTTGATGTTACGGTTACCAGCGCGCACAGGCAGGTAACCCGTGTTGTTCGGGAAAGTAAGTGCAGCTGAATTCACTTTGGCATCATCTATAAGCAAGTCTACGCCGGGCGCATCAGGCGAGGCGTGCACGACCATCACCATTGCGTTGTTCATCAGGCTGTCGTCATCATCGTCGTCGTCATCGCAGCTGGTAAAAGCCAGTGCAGGCAGTACAGCAAGTAGCAGAAGTTTCATCCATTTCTTCATAGTAGAAAAATTTTAAAAGTTAGTTATTAAGTTTATCATCAATACAACCCGACGCCTGAGGCTTTGTTTAATATTTTTAAAAAAATATTAAACAAAATTTTCTTATCCGAGACCAACTTACCCCTACTCCTGAAAAACAACTATCTTTACACCCTGCCGGTAAAGCAATTTACCCGTCAGCCAATGTATAGCAGCATGCGCACCTTCAGCGAGACAGAGAAAGAGTTTATAGCCGAACACCTGCACCAACACCCTTCCGAGCTGATGCTTCAGGCGAAGCGCTACCCTGACCTGCCCATGCTGGAGTTGGTGCAACAGATACAGGCACGGCAGAAAGCAGCAGGCAAGCTTCCTAGCTGGGTCGCAAACCCGGATGTGGTGTTCCCTGTGACGCTGTCGGTGGAGCAGAGCTCTTCAGAGGCTACGGCGGCGTTTAAGGCCTCCCTGGTATCAGGAAAGCTGCTCGTGGACCTGACCGGTGGCTTTGGAGTGGACAGTTTATACTTTGCCAAACGTTTTGAGCAGGTGGTGCACGTAGAGCAGAACCAGGAGCTGCAGGAGATAGCAAAGTATAACTTCGGATTGCTGGGTGCAGATAATGTGCATAGTATAAATACCACAGCGCAGCAGTTTCTGGAAAGCTTTGAAAGTATAGCCGACGTGATTTACCTGGATCCGGCACGCCGCGGAGGTCGTGATGAAAAGGTGCACCTGCTGGAAGACTGCGAGCCCGACATCCTGCGCCTGTTGCCACAACTCCTCCGCAAAGCCCACACTGTTATACTTAAAACATCTCCCATGCTGGACATTGACCTGGCTGTGGAGCAGTTGGGAACTGTAGCACAGGTATGGGTAGTAGCGCTCCAGAACGAGTGCAAAGAGGTGCTATACTTTATCAGTAGAGCGGCCACAGGTGAAGCGGAGCGGCATGCGGTAAACTTGCTTGCCAGCGGCGGTATGCAGCAGCTCACTTTCACCAAAAGCCAGGAAGACCAGGCAAAAGTAACCTTTGCTGATCCGGAGGCTTTCGTTTATGAGCCCAACACAGCTATACTTAAGGCTGGCGGCTACCGAAGCATCGCCGCCAAGTATAACCTGCACAAGCTGCACCCCAACAGCCATCTTTATACTTCCAGCACCTATGTAGCCGACTTCCCCGGCAGAGCTTTTCGCTGCTCCGGCACCAGTCGCTACAATAAAAAGGAGCTTCTGCCCCTGTTGCCGCAAAAAAAAGCCAACATCACCGTCCGCAACTTCCCCGAATCGGTAGCCGAGATCCGCAAAAAGACGGGCATCAAAGAAGGCGGCGAGGTATACCTGTTCTTTACCACCGACATGCACCAGAAGCCGGTGGTGCTCGTTTGCCGCAAAGCAACGGCCTGATTTTTCATTTTTTTTCACTGTTCCCCTCTTTCAGTTTCTCTGCTGTAAATCCAACCGTTTTTTGTGAATGGGCTTCGCTGTTATTGCAGATAACACATTATAAACAAGACACATACGTCCGCTGTTATACTTAAATGAAAGTATATAAGCATAAAACAATCTATACAGCAATTATCCAATTCACCCCTTGCTCAAGCAATCCCTAATTTGCTAACCAGGTGCCATTTAGCTCGTAAAACTGAGCAGAGCCGGCCTAAAGGGCAGGCAAAAATGTTCCATTTAAATAATGAAAGCTATGAAACGTAATAATGAAGATCAGAACAAAAGAAATAACATGAACCCGTCAAACCAGAACCAAGGTTCTTCATCTAATCAGAATAAATCGAACGCCAGAAATGAAGGCGAAGGACGTGGCTGGCACGGCGATCCACAGGGTCACGCCGAAGCAGGAAGCCAGAGCCACAAGAATTCCGGCTCTTCTTCTTCTACCAGCAACAGGAGTTCTTCTCAGGGCAGCTCGCAGTCGCAGGGCCGCAGCAGCCAGGGCGAGGGCCGTGGCTGGCATGGTGACCCGCAGGGACATGCAAAGGCCGGCAGCCAGAGCCACAAAAACGACAACTCTTCTTCGAGCAATAGAAGCTCCGGAAACCAGGGATCATCTGACAGCGGGCGAAGCAACTCGTAGTCTGCCTTAACTTACTAATTCTAGACTTGCTGAAAAGCCCGTAGCCTCTGCTATGGGCTTTTTGGTAACTATGATAACCCGAACATGCTGTAAAGGCAGCCGTAAACTCTATGAGCAAAGGCTAAAAGCATTTATTATTAACTTAACAAAAGAGGATCATGAAGGAGCAAGATAAACGTGATAAACATCATAAATCGGAGAGCAACCCGGAGAAGTCATTTGACGCAGGCAAAAAGGGTGGTAAGGCTTCTACCGAAACTACTGGCCAAGCCTCAAACGTATTAAAAGCCTCTAAAATAACTGGCAACGTAGGCGCATCGGGAGAGAACCGCTCCGGTGGTGGCAAGCAGAATGAAGGCCGCTAATGGAAATGCCCTTGCACCAAGATGGGATGCAAAGCTACCTGACTGATCAGGATTCTAAAACTTAAACAATGAACGCATGAAAAACGAGAAGGATAATAAAGACCTGGCCAAAAACCAGAAGGACTCACAGCTAGACAAGCCGAACAAAGGCAGTAAGTCAGATACCAGCAACAGCCTGGACCGTGACGCAGTAGGAGACAAAGGCGCAAACAACTATACGCCACAAAACCGAACCGACAACGAGCAGGGTACCGAGAAGCAGTAAGCTCTAACGTATACTCTATAAACCACAAAGGCTATAGTCTAACGACTATGGCCTTTGTGGTTTATGTTGAATTATGGAAAGGTATTCTTATATTAGTGTAGCGCTATATTAGGTTTAGGTCAAAGTATGTATTTGTCCACCACATATAGTGCAGATAGTATGAGTAGGTACTCCTGCTATCGGGTAGTTAGCTCCAATTGTAAATATTATAAAGAATGAATAATAGATTACTAATTGCACTTTATGTTTTAGCGAATCTGACTTTCATCATAGTAATTATAATTCAGTGGAGCGAATTAAAAGAATTTCCCGACATAATCTTGAAATATTCGGAATACAGAAAAAAGGAATACCTAGGTATCAATAAATATCTCGTTCAATGCTTGTTCTACTTGATAGGTTTAGGATTAAGTTTCTTTGTATTACGGGACTTACTTAAAAGAAAAATAGTAAGAAGAAAAACACTCTTCTTGTATGGAATATACTTTTTGCTGTTGATTCTGTTTGAGTTGCCTTTCTACGACAAACATATTGGATGGGGAAACCTCCATGGACATTCATACTGGAAAGGATTTCACTTTCACTAATTTTAATAGTAGTGGGAAAATCAAAGTCAATAAAAACATCTGGAGCTAACAAAGTGTAAAGGGCAGCCTTCGGCCGACGGTCTCTGCCACCGCTTACACGAGTACCGTTACAATCCAATTTTAAGACAATATAAGCAGAGAGCTAATTTAACATCAGACCAAACGTAAACGATATAACATTGATACTACAAAATGGAAACTGTATTTAAAGCGTGGGCAACAAGTAGGAAACTCTACTTAAATTTTTTTGATAACTACTCATTAGAACAACTAAACAAAATCCCCGACGGCTTTAATAACAACCTGATTTGGAATATTGGGCATATCATTGTTGCACAACAAGCACTAATTTACAAAGGCTCAAACTTACCAATGTATATTTCGGACAACTTAGTAAATCTATACCAACCCGGGACTAAGCCGACGGGTCCAACTTCGCAAACCCAAGTAAATGAGCTGAAAGAACTTTTGATTTCTCTTATCGCAACAACCAAATCCGATTTTCAAAAAGGCATATTCAACACCTATACGGAACGGACAACTGCAACAGGGTTTCATCTGGCTTCGCTAAGCGACGCTTTTGAGTTTAACAACTACCACGAAGGCCTGCATTTAGGATATATGATGGGTTTAAGCAGGTTAATCTGACAAACAAAACGGCTGGTAACACAATCTTGGCCTCAGGTGAGTTGAGGACCAAGTTGCTGAATTTCTTGTTCAGATAAACAACCTGAAAAGTATAAATTACCCCTTCCTGCTCACCCACTTATTTCCTTTCAGCCAGAAGCGCCAAGGCAGCAAGGCGTCGTCGCCGGCATAGTCTACACCTATTCTGGGGCCTACGGCTATACTTTCCGCAGGCACTTCCACGCCTTTGTCTTCTATCCAGATGGTTTCCCCGGTAAGCGGCGTGCCATAATGTTTGCGGTTGATACCCAAAGCTATACTTAACACACCGGGTCCGGCCGTCAGGTTGGGTTTTATACTTGCCATGTTGCGGCGCAGCAGCATTTCCTCTACTCCTACTTCCGGCTCTATGGCCCGCACCAGCACCGCGTCGGCCTGCCCCTCCACATTCGTGATGATGTTAAACAGGTTATAAATGCCGTACACCAGGTACACATATGCCACGCCGCCTTCGTGGTACATGATCTCGGTGCGCTGTGTGCGGCGGTTCATGTGCGCGTGGCAGGCTTTGTCGTTCACCCCAGAATACGCTTCCGTTTCCACGATCATGCCCCCGGTAAGTATACCGTCGTGATTCGTATAGAGGTACTTGCCGAGCAGTTCCTGCGCGATCTGCACCACATTGGGGCGGGTGTAAAAAGATTGGGGCAGTTTCAAGATCGTTTTTCGTTTATTGTGTTTCGTGTATCGGGTGTGGAAGTATGGTACGAGGCTCCCGCAACGCAGGTCGATTGATTCTTTGTTTTTGTCATCCTGAAAGTTGAAAATCCCGAACTTGATTCGGGGGAACTTGGAAGCTGGTAGTATAGGCTTAACCTCAGGGGACAGACAGGGCCTTTCATTCTAATAAATCAGCATTAATGGCGCGAGCGTCCTCGCTCGTGGCTTGGTATAGGGTGGGCCTCTGGCCCAGTCGGATTGCAAATCCGACATGCTAAAAAGTCACGGTTCACAGATCCGCGCCAGCAAACAGTAGAATGAAACGACACTGCCTGTGAGCTATCCTGCAGACTCTGGCTGCTCTTTTTGCGGCGGGACGCCACCGAATGACGCACACTCACCAGAGGCGAGCGAGAGTATAAATAGCGCAGTTATTTCAGAATGCAACAACACTGCCCCGCACCGGAGTATACAGCTCCGCCCAAAGCATAATTCGTAATTATTAATTCGTAATTCGTAATTAATACCTTAGCTTTGCTTCCAGATTGGTGGCCTTTGCTACTCCCGTAGTAAAAGCCTTAAAAGGGAAACAGGTGTGATACCTGTGCTGTTCCCGCAACTGTAATCTTCAACAGAGGGTTAGCCAACACCAATGCCACTGTGCCGCAACCGCTGCATGGGAAGGCCGGCTGACTGAAGAGAGCCAGGAGACCTGCCAGTCCGACAAACATAGTCGTATGCTTTCGGGTAAAAAGCTGCACGGCCACCGCTATTGCTGCGATCGCTGTTCCTGCCCTATACCTGCCTGCATGCTTCGGGATTAAAGCAAGCGTATACGTGGCAAAGTTTTCAAAACGCATTTTACTTTTTCTGGCTGCCTCGCTGGGTATGGCACCGGCTGCCCTGGCGCAGCAGGACACAGCACTGTATCATCTGCAGGGCGTAGAGATCTTTGGTAAACCGGCCGAGGTGTTTGCTGCCGGCAGCCGCGTGAGCACCCTCGACAGCAGCTACCTGCAAACGTATACGTCGCGCTCGCTGGCAGAAGCGCTGCAGGCGCGCACGCCCATCTACTTCAAAACCTACGGTGCCAGCGGTATTTCGAGCGCCTCCTTCCGGGGTACCAGTGCCGGCCATACCGCCGTGCTCTGGAACGGCCTGAACATTACGCTTCCTTCGCTGGGCCAAAGTGATTTTGCTACCCTGCCCTTAAGTAGTGTAGGCGAAGTAGCCATGCAGCACGGAGCGGCGGGCGCCACGTATGGCAGCGGCGCCATTGGTGGCGCCATACTTTTAAACTCTCCCACTTATGGCAGGCAAGGCTTCCGAGGCGATCTACAGCAGGAAGTCGGCAGCTTTGGCAGGTACTTCAGCAACGCTGCGGCCAGCTATAGCAACGAGAAACTAGCTGTAGGTATAAGCGGCAACTGGCAACTTGCCCCGAACAGGTTCCCTTATAGGGATTATGCAACCTTCGGAGCACCCGAACGAAAGCAGGAACACGCCGAGGTACAGCAGCATGGCTTTGCGCAGGACCTGGTGTGGCATCTCTCGCCTAAAAGTAAGCTCTCCCTGCACAGCTGGTACACGTCCACCGACCGCGAAGTACAACCCGCACTGGGCGCGGCCTACACCAACGCACAGCAGCTCGACAAGAACCTGCGCCTGATGGCCGGCTACGACTACAGCAGCCGCTGGGGCCAGACAAGTATAAAAACAGCCTGGTTCTCAGACTACCTTAAGTATACCGACGACAATAACTATTCTGTAACTGACATCCAGACCTACCAGGTGCAGGCCGAGCAAACCTATACCTATGGCAAGCGCTGGAGCCTGCGCGGCGGCGTAAACCTGCAGCACTTCACAGGTGATGTAGAAGGTTATGGCGGAGGAGTGACCGAAGACCGTGCCGCCGCCTTTGCCCTTTTCCGCTTCGACCCGACAGAAGCACTGGAGCTGAGCCTGAACATGCGCCAGGCTTTTATCAAGAACTACAACCCCGCTCCTACTCCCACCGTGGGTGCCAACTGGAAACTAGCTTCAGGGCAAAACCACCACCTCTACCTGAAAGGCAATGTTTCGGGCAGCTACCGGGTGCCGACACTGAACGAGCGATTCTGGCAACCGGGCGGTAACTCCAACCTGAAGCCGGAGCAAGGCTGGAACTACGAGAGCGGTCTGCGACATGTCTATACTTTAGGCAGTCTGCTTGTAGAGTCAGAAGCAACGGCCTACTACATGCTGGTGGATAACTGGGTGCAATGGGTGCCTACACCCGAAGGTTTTTGGACGCCGCATAACCTGCAGAAAGTACGGTCGCAGGGGCTGGAGCTGAGCAGCCAGGCCAGCAGGCAGCTCGGAGATCTGAAGCTGACGGCAACGGCAGGCTATACTTATACTTCCACGGAGCAGGTGAAAGCTTATGAAGGAACGGAGGAGCTGGACAGGCAACTGGCCTATGTGCCGCTGCACAAGGCTACCTTCTTTACCGACGCCGCTTTCCGTACCTGGTCTCTTTCCGGCAACCTGAGCTATAACGGCCTCCGCTATACCAACGGCAATAACACCAATTTTCTACCAAGCTTTACCTTAGTAGGCTTCGCGCTAAACAAGCAGTTTCTACTTGGTCAGCAGAAGCTTATCGCCTCAGCGCGGGTAGATAACGCCACCAACACCGACTACAAAACCATGCAGAACCTGCCCATGCCGGGCCGGCAGTATGCCCTTAGCTTACGCTTTATCATTCCATAATCAACTATAACTCAAAACATGAAAAAGTATATTACCGTGCGCCGCTTCTTTGTAGCAGCAGCGCTTTTAACCGGCTCCCTCTCTTTCAGCAGCTGTGAAAACGACAACGAAGGCCCTTCGGGTGAATATGCGCAGGACGCGGTACTTGTCTCCAACGAAGGAAACTTTAACAGCTCCAATGCTTCTGTCAGCTACCTGAACCGCAGCAACGGCAGTGTAACAAATGAAATTTTCAAAAAGGCAAACCCGGAAATGGTGCTGGGCGATGTGCTGCAAAGTATGGCTGTACACGGCGATCGCGCCTTTATGGTAATGAACAACAGCCGGAAAGTAGTGGTGGCAAACGCCAATACTTTTAAGGCCGAAGGCGAGATAAGCGGGCTGGAAATGCCCCGATATTTTGTAGCGCTTAACGACAGCAAAGGCTACGTGACGGAGTGGGTAACTTTCAGCGGAAACGGACGTGTGGCCGTAGTCGACCTGAAAACATTGACAGTTACCAAAATAATAGAAGTAGGCATCAACCCGGAGCGTCTGCTGCTGGCTGGTGGCAAGCTGTACGTTGCCAACCGCGAGGACAACAAACTTTCTGTGATCAACACGGCTACCGATGTCCTTGAGACAACGATTCCGGTAACACATGGTCCGAATGGTCTGGCACTAGATAACAACAACAACCTGTGGGTAACTTCCTCCGGCCTGAAAGTATACGACCCTGTTACCTGGGAGATCAGTACAGAAACGAGTGCACCCGGCACGCTGTCTAAAATCAATACCAGCAGCAATACGGTGGTGGATACAGCTAACTTCAGCAGCCGGTCTGCCTCCCCAGGCAACCTGACCACCAGCAAAGACAAGACCAGGCTATACTTTACTTATAACGGCAAGACATACCAGCAGGACCCGCAGGTTAGGCAACTCAGCCGAACGCCATTTATTGGCCGCAGCTTTAATGCCCTGGGCGTTGATCCGGCAACCAATTACCTGTATGCTGCCCGCTCTACAGGTTATACTTCTGATGGCTGGGTTATCCGCTTCAACCCTTCCGGTGCTGCTGTGGATTCTTTCAGAGTGGGCATTGCGCCAAACGGCTTTGTGTTCCGGTAAGCTTTGCTATACTTTATTTTAAGGAACCATGTTAGTTGCGTGGCAGCTGATGTCAGTATGTTGGTGAGAACACCAACAGCGGCAAAATGGCCAGAGGCCCAACAATAACAGACACGAGCGAGGACGCTCGCGCCATGAGAAGTAAAAGGAATTCTTAAACAGAGAAGGCAGGTCTTATATCTGCCTTCTCTCTTATACTACTGGTCTTTTTTCTCGGTCTGTACTTCTCCCCGCTTCTGCCTTGCATTGTCCTGGTTGTAGGCGCCATCGCCTACGGCGCTGCCGGGCTTGTTATTGTCGTGATTCTCGTGGTCGGCATGTTCATAATGCTTCTCCATACTTTCTTCCGAAGTATCGGTTCTGCTCTGTATCTGCTTTTCCTCTACATCCTTCACACCGCCCCGTTCTACGTTTGTTTCACCGGGCTCTGTACCTGTGTTGCAGGCTGTTAAGCCGATACCGGCACTTAGCAGTACGGCCAGTAGCGTTGCATTTATCTTTTTCGAATTCATTCCTTATTTCCTTTTCTAAAACATCTGATTAAAGGCGCATTAGCCTGCCCTAATGTACGACCAGCTTCGCTTTATAGTTAAAGAATAGCACCTCTCCCAGCTTTCTGCGTAAACCCGTTACAGAATTTAACGCGAAACAACCATGAAGGAAAATAAGAAAACACCAACTACAGACACTTCGAAAACGATGTCTTCGGATGCAGATAAAATGAAAGGTCAGCAGCAACCGGCAGCGCCAAAGCAAACGACCAATACGCAGCGCGATAACCGCAGCAGCCAGACCCGGGAAGAAGAGGAAGCAGAAAAAGGACATTCCTGATGCTTTTCCGGGCTGGTGTTTATACTTTTGCAGAAGTATAAACACCAGCCCGTATGAAAAAGCCTTCGAAGAAGCCTTTCCTGCAACCACAAACCAAGCGCAAACTGATCATCCTTGCGATCATCAGCCTGTTGCTGGCCTCGGCTCTGGAGCTTTATACTTTTGGCATTGCCTCCGACTTTTTTATCCGCTGGATTCGCTCCTTTTTCGTGATCCTGGTACTGATATCCACAACGGTTCTGGCCATTGTCCCTGCCATTAATTATGCCGTGGATAAAGCCGCCGGTAAGTAGCCTACGTTTCTCCCAAGTAAACTTTCCCAAGTAAACTTATTGAACCTGTCTGGCGGGCAGCCTGTTCAGAAGTCAGCATTTATTTAGAAAGCGTGGCAGAATAGTTAATTTTGCCTTTTGCACGCTTTGCTGCACCTGAACCGTTACTACGTTTATACTTTGGAGAAGCCAACCATACTGCTTATCACGCCGCCGCTCACGCAGCTCAATACCCCCTACCCTGCCACTGCTTACATCAAAGGTTTCCTGCAAGGGCAAGGGTATACCGTTACCCAGGCTGATTTCGGCATTGAGCTGGTGCTGCGTATGTTCACCAAAGCAGGTCTGCAACGCATTTTTGAAGCCGTAGAAGCCGGCGATTACGAGCTATCGGACAACAGCCGCCGTATCCTGCGCCTTAAGCGGGAGTACGTGCAGACGATCGAGCCGGTGATCCGTTTTCTCCAAAACAAAGACATGACGCTGGCCCAGCAGATCTCCTACAGCCGCTTTTTGCCCGAGGCTTCGCGCTTCGACCAGGTAGACGACATCGACTGGGCTTTTGGCAGCATGGGCATCACCGACCGGGCCCGCCACCTGGCCACGCTATATTTAGAAGACCTGGGCGACCTGATCAAGGAAACCATCTGCCCATATTTTGCCTTCAGCCGCTACGCCGATAAACTGGCTATGTCGGCCACTTCGTTCGATTCGCTGGAGGAGGCGCTGCAGGAAGAGCCCAACCTGGTAGACCAAATGCTGCTGGAACTGCTGGAAGAACGCCTGCAGGAAGTACAGCCTGCTATTGTGGGCTTCTCAATTCCTTTCCCGGGCAACCTGTACGGTGGCCTGCGCCTGGCCCAGTACATCAAACAAAAGTATCCGCACATCCATACCATGATGGGCGGCGGTTACCCGAACACTGAGCTGCGCAGCCTCCGCGAGCCACGCCTGTTCAAGTACATCGACTTTGTAACGTTGGACGATGGCGAAGGCCCGTGGCTGAAAATACTGGAGTACCTGCAGGGGCAGCGCCAGATAGATTTGCTGCAGCGCACCTTTATGCTTCTGGATGGCAAGGTAGAGTACATCAACGGCTGCCTGGATAAAGATATTCCGCACACTGAAGTAGGCACCCCGGATTACAGCGACCTAAAGCTGCAGGAGTACCTGTCGGTGATCGACGTGATCAACCCGATGCACCGCCTCTGGAGCGACGGCCGCTGGAATAAGTTAACCGTAGCGCACGGCTGCTATTGGAAGCGCTGCTCCTTCTGCGACATCACTTTAGACTATATCTCCCGCTACGAGACGGCGCCAGCCACTTTGCTGGTTGACCGCATTGAGCAGATCATCGCCCAGACCGGGCAGACTGGCTTTCACTTTG
Source organism: Pontibacter ruber (assembly GCF_023630205.1). Lineage (GTDB taxonomy): Bacteria > Bacteroidota > Bacteroidia > Cytophagales > Hymenobacteraceae > Pontibacter > Pontibacter ruber. The sequence continues at coordinate 696,813 of NZ_JALPRR010000001.1, forward strand.
TAGATGAGGCGGCACCACCCGCCGCCCTGCGCGATCTGGCCATCGAGCTCATCCGCCGTGGCGTGAAGATCACCTGGTGGGGCAACATCCGTTTCGAAAAAACTTTTACTCCTGACCTGTGCCGCCTGCTAGCTGCTTCGGGCTGTATAGCGGTTTCAGGTGGCTTGGAGGTAGCCTCCGACCGCCTGCTCGACCTGATGCAAAAAGGCGTAAGTATAGCCCAGGTCGCCCGCGTAACGCACGGGTTCACGGAAGCCGGCATCATGGTGCACGCGTACCTTATGTATGGTTTTCCGACCCAAACAGCCCAGGAAACCATCGACTCGCTGGAAGTCGTGCGCCAGCTGTTCCTGACCGGTGTGATCCAATCGGGTTACTGGCACCGCTTCAGTATGACGGCCCACAGCCCGGTTGGCAAAAACCCGGAGAAGTATGGCGTAGTGAAAGTGGGTCCGGAAGAAGGCGGTTTTGCTTACAACGACCTTTGGCACGAAGATCCGCAGGGCACCGACCATGAAGTGTTTGGCGAAGGGCTGGCCAAGTCGATCTACAACTTTATGCACGGCGTAGGGCTGGAGGAGCCGCTCTCGTTCTGGTTCGATTTTAAAGTGCCCCGCACCACGGTAGCACGCGACCTGATCGCCCGGGCCATTGAGGAGCCGCAGAAAGCAGGCAGTGAGCGCCGCAACATGCGCGTGCTCTGGCTGGGCCACGTTCCGGAAATCGAGTTTACCATGTACGCCAAGAAAGGACAGACCATTGAGCGTTGCGAGCTTACCTTTTACGAGAAGGCAGAAGACTTTCAGGTGAAAACCACGGCTACCATCGGGCAATGGCTGTTCGAGCAGATTACCTTACTTGCCGCTGAGGACGCTGCTACCGTAACGCTGAAAGATCTGGAAGAGAGTTACCCGCAGGACGCGCATCTGAGTTTCCAGGAGTTTCTGGCCTCGCCTACCTGGTTTGAGCTGCGAGAAAAAGGGCTTCTGCTGCTATAAAACTTACTGCTTTAGAACAAGTTGTGCGTAGCTCCAGTAATCTGGTGTGGGTCAACAAGATCTGTCATAAGGTGGATGAGGTAATCAGAACAAATTCTTTTGGAGATGAGCATGTACCGATCAGGATCGGTAAGGGCACGATTGTCTTCAATGGAAAAGAAATCCGGCTGGAGGAGGTAACAGGTATAAAAACAGGCCTGCAGCTGATACAGCTGTACATCTTCCCCATCGGCAGGAAATACCTCATTGCACTAAAAACTCCGACAGATCAGCTGGACATCGTTTTCAGAAGCTACTTCCGGATTGACAACGACTACTTTGACGGTTTGTTCGACGAGATCCTGGACGAGATCTGGGACCCTATAACGGACCGGCTACTGGAAGAAAGTATAAAACTTATTACAGATGGTGGCGTGGTGGTAGTCGGCAACTGCCGGGTTGACCGGGAAGGTGTAGCTGTTATTACAGATGCTGCGCTGTCAAAAAAGTTCGACCTCATCCCCTGGTCTGACCTGGACTACGACATGAAGCATGACCGGCTGGTGATCAGCAGCAAAAGCGATCACCAGGTATGGACCAATCTCTACTTCTTAGACACCTGGAATGTGGATATCCTTACAGCTATTCTAGATTGGGTATTTGAAGAAAATGGTTTGGCCGAGCTGAATAAGCTCCGCCAGTAAGGCAGCTTTTATACTTCCCGCTGCATGTACAGGTCGCGCTGCACATCCTCGCCAAGTATAAACTCCAGTTCGCCTACTTCCCGGAAGCCATACTTGTGGTAAAAGCGCATGGCCCGCTCGTTGTGCTCCCATACGGTGAGCCACACCACATCATGCCCCTTCTGCCTGGCCTTGTCAAGGCTCAGTTGCATGAGTCGGTCGCCTAAGCCCTTGCCTGTCCATTCCTGCAAGATATAGAGCCGGTTTATCTGCAGCGGATTCTTTGCCTGAATTGCTTCCGGTGCGGCTCCGGTATTCAGCTTCAGGTACGCCACGGCCTCTCCTTCTGCTTCCACGATAATGAATTCTGTATAGGGATCTGCCAGTTCTTTGGCCTGCAGCTCCGGCGTATACATGGTGGTGCGAAATGCTGTCATGTCTTCCGGTTTGTTGTAGGCAGCAAAGGTCTGGTCGAAAGTACGCCAGCCCAGCTCGGCCAGTAGTTCGGCATCGGCCGGGGTGCCGGTTCTGAAGTGAAAGGTATAATTATCTGCGGCAGGCATGGCGTAAGTAAAAGTTTATACTTAAAAATAACGCCCCTATACATTAGTACAGGGGCGCCAGCAAAGTTATTTATACTTACACTTATAAGCCAATTATTTCAGATAAGCTTCTCTTACGGCCTTAAACTCAGAGCCTGCTTTCCACTTAGGCCACGCGCCTGTTGCAGACAGTCGTTTGCCCACCTGAAAAAGCAGGGTCAGATCTTCCACAGCCCCTTCCATCACATACCCTTCATGCACCTCGTCGGAGGGTTTGTGGTAGTAGTTGGCGTAAAAGGCATCCAGCTGCTGCTTGCCATACTCCTTTCCTTTTTCCACATCATCAATGCCCGGCCCTATGAACAAAGCAGGTATACCAATTTTGGCAAAGTTGAAGTGGTCGGAACGATAGTATAAACCTGCTTCCGGGTTCGGCTCCGGTGCTACGTAGCGGCCCACTTTGCGGGCTTCTTCCGCCATGTAATCTTCCAGTTCCGACTGCCCCATACCAAAAAGCACAATGTCTTTGGTTCTGCCATAGGAGTTGAGCATGTCCATGTTGATGTTGGCTACTGTTTTCTCTTTCGGGAAGACCGGGTTCTCGGCATAATAAGCAGAGCCCCAAAGCCCCTGCTCTTCTGCCGTTACAGCCAGAAACACAATGCTTCGCTCCGGTGGTGTTGGTTGGTTTTTGAAGGCTTTTGCTATCTCCAGCAAGCCGGCAACACCACTGGCGTCATCCACGGCGCCGTTGTAAATGCTGTCTCCTGTGGCATCGGCCTTGCCATAGCCGAGGTGGTCCCAGTGGGCGGTGTAGATGATGCTTTCATCAGGGGCCTTGAAGCCGGTGATCTTTGCTATGAAGTTATGCGACTTGTCATACTTCGTTTTCACCGTCATGGAGGTGCTGACCTTCATGTTGAGCGGCACCGGCTTGGATCCGGGCTTTGCCGCACTGGCAACCAGCGTCGCATAATCCTTGCCTGCAGCGGCTAACAACTTCTGCCCAACCTCGTTCGACAGCCAGCCTTCCATGGCGCACTTATAGGTTTCTTTTCCTCTTGAGTCTAGGTAAAGCTTGGAAGTGTTCCAGTTGTTCTGCACAACCTCAAAACCATACCCGGCCGGCTCGGTGCTGTGGATGATGAGACAGCCTCTTGCTCCCTGCCGGGCAGCCTCTTCAAATTTATAAGTCCAGCGGCCGTAGTAGGTCATCGTCTTGCCTTTGAAGCCTGTACCCTCCGGCGCATAAAAGCCAGGATCGTTTACCAACACCACCACTACTTTATCTTTTACATTTAACCCGGCATAGTCATTCCAGTTATACTCCGGCGCCACAATGCCAAAGCCGGCAAATACCAGTTCGCTGGGCTCCAGCTTCACCGTTGGGTCAGTGCGCCGGGTCCAGATCACGTAGTCTTTGCGCCCTTCCAGTTTGAAGGTCTGCTTGCCTTTGATGGTCATGGTTGGGCTGGCAGTAGTTTTAACATCTACCATAGGTACTTCCTGCAGAAAGCTGTTGCCGTTACCAGGCTCAAGCCCCAGTGCCTTGAACTCCCGCTCTAGGTAGGCCAGGGTTTTCTTCTCGCCACTGGTAAAAGGCTTACGGCCTTCCAACTCATCAGCAGAAACTTCTCTCAGGTACTTGCCAAAGCTTTCGGTGGTAAGCGTTGCAGGAGGAGTAGCCGGCGATGTAGGAGCAGCTACCGTTTCCGCAGTCGTTTCCGGAGCCTGTGTACTGCCGCCGGAAGACTGACACGCTGAAAACAAACCAGCCAGAAGCACGGCGGGCAGCAAAGATTTAATTCTCTTAATCATATTAAGTATAGATTATAGTTGAAAATGCAGCATCAAAAGCCGCTACGGGTATAGTAAAGTACAGAGCCAAGCATCCGAAACAAAGTAGCAATGCTAACACAACTACTACGAGCTTCTGGGAAACAAAGGCATTTGCCAGAGACAAACTGCAAAGTATAATCCGCCACCACATTACTTCCCACAACACGTATACGCCAAACGCATAGATAACCTCCTGATACTGTGTTACAACATCATCTTGCACAACCTCTAAAAACCTAACACAAGTCATTTTCTAAGGTAAGCAAAGTCATACTTTTCAAGTATAAATCTGCATAATATTGTGATGTTCTTAAACCTAACACACAGCATTATGAAAAAGATATTACTAGCCGTTGCAGCCGGAGCTATGCTGGTGGCCTGCAACTCATCTGATCCGCAGACAACAGCCTCTGCTAATCAGGAAACAAGCACAGCCTCCGAGGAGCAAGCCTCCGCCGGACAGTCTGCCGTACAGGACGATGAATCGCAGAAGAACGTGGTACAGGTGGCAGCCTCCTCGCCCGATCACACTACATTGGTAACGGCAGTGAAAGCGGCTGGCCTGGTAGATGTGCTCACGAATGCGGGCCCCTTTACCGTGTTTGCACCAACCAATGCTGCTTTTGAAAAACTACCTGCCGGTACCGTAGAAGACTTGCTGGCACCGGAAAAAAGAAGCGACTTCAGAAGCATACTGCAGTACCATGTGTATGTGGGTGTGCTGAACACAGATAACATTGAAGACGGCCAAAGCCTGGGTCAGGTAAACGGCGGTCGTGTAACGATGGGCGTAAAAGATGGCAAGGTGACGGTAAACGGCGCCAACATTGTGGCCTCTATCCCAACGTCCAACGGCGTGATACACGTGATCGACCAGGTACTGCTGCCGCAGTAAAGTATAAACAGGAGAAGGAGCTTTCAGCCAGCACCAGGATGCATACCGTTATCAACTGAATGGTGCGCATGAAGCTATTCTATAGTTACCATGGCAGCCTGAACCCACCCCTACCCCTCCAAGGAGGGGAATTGGCCTATAGAAGCTTATTATCTGACACACGAATCAACCGCTTTTGTTGTCAGGATTGAAAGTATAAAGCAGCGTAAGTATAGCCGATAAAAACAAAAGGCACCTACAGCCCAAGCCGCAGGTGCCTTTTGTTTTTATACTTCTTAGTTAACTCTCTAACTTCCTAGTCTCGTTTCGATTTGAGCAACTGGCGTAGTTCAGCCAGTTCATCCCGGTACTTGGCAGCCTGCAGGAAGTCGAGGTCTTTGGCAGCGGCCTCCATTTGCTTTTCGGTTTTCTTGATGAGCTTCTCCAGTTCGTCTTTCTTCATCGTCTGGATGATAGGCTCGGCGGCAATCGAAACTTCCTCCGGACCGGCATACATCTTCACTTCACGCTTCTTCACGTCGGCTACAGATGTCTGCTCAAAGATCTCGTCCTTCGATTTGAGAACCGTACGTGGGGTAATGCCATGCTCCTCGTTGTAAGCCATCTGCGTAGCACGTCGGCGGTTCGTCTCGTCAATGGCGCGTTGCATGGACCCCGTCATGCGGTCGGCGTACATGATTACTCTTCCACGCTCGTTACGGGCGGCACGTCCCATTGTCTGTATCAGGGAACGCTGGTCGCGCAGAAAACCTTCTTTATCGGCATCCAATATGGCAACCAAACTTACCTCCGGCAGGTCAAGTCCTTCGCGCAGCAGGTTTACACCTACCAGCACATCGATCTCACCTAAACGCAGCTCCCGCAGGATCTCTACCCTATCCAGGGTCTTTACCTCGGAGTGCAGGTACTTCACCTTGATGTTGAGCCGGTCCATATACTTGGTAAGTTCTTCGGACATGCGTTTGGTAAGCGTTGTTACCAGCACCCGCTCGCCCCGTTTGATGCGCTCATCCACCTCATCCAGCAAGTCGTCTACCTGGTTGGCACTTGGGCGTACTTCGATCTCCGGATCAAGCAAGCCGGTCGGACGAATGATCTGTTCTACTACAACCCCTTCGGACTTCTGCATCTCGTAATCGCCGGGTGTAGCGCTGACAAACACAACCTGGTGCATCAGGCTCTCGAATTCATTAAACGTAAGCGGGCGGTTGTCCATGGCAGCCGGCAAACGGAAACCGTACTCTACAAGCGCTACCTTACGGGAGCGGTCGCCTCCCCACATGGCGCGTACCTGCGGCATGGTTACGTGGCTCTCGTCGATCACCATCAGGAAATCATCCGGGAAATAGTCAAGCAAACAGAACGGACGGGCACCCGGGGCACGGCGGTCGAAGTAACGGGAGTAGTTCTCGATACCGGAGCAGTAGCCCAGTTCACGGATCATCTCCAGGTCGAACTCAGTACGCTCTTTTATACGTTTTGCCTCCACGGGCCTGTCCTCTTTCAGGAAATACTCGTGCTGCGCTACCATGTCATACTGGATCTCATGTATGGCCTGGTTCAGCGTGTCTTTGCCGGTAACGAAGAGGTTGGCCGGATACAGCGTAACAGCTGTTTCGTCCGACAGTTTTTTACCTGATTGCGGATCGATACGGTGTATCTGCTCCAGTTCATCGCCGAAGAAGTATAAGCGGTAGGCAAAGTCGGCATAAGCCGGGAAAATATCCACCGTATCGCCTTTCACGCGAAACGTTCCACGTGTGAACTCGGCTTCGGTGCGACTATACAGGATCTGCACAAAGGTATAGAGCAGGTTGTTGCGGCTGTAGCGCTGGCCCGGTGCCAGGTGCAGTACGTTCTTACCAAACTCCTCGGGGTTACCAATACCATAGATACACGACACCGATGCCACCACGATCACATCGCGGCGGCCCGACAAAAGTGCCGATGTCGTGTGCAGACGCAGTTTCTCAATCTCTTCGTTGATTTGCAGGTCTTTTTCAATGAACACATCCGAAGAAGCAATGTATGCCTCCGGCTGATAGTAGTCGTAGTAGGAAATGAAGTATTCTACCGCGTTGTTCGGGAAGAACTGCTTGAACTCGCCGTACAGCTGGGCTGCCAGCGTTTTGTTATGGCACAGCACCAGGGTAGGTTTGCCCACATTTTTGATCACGTTGGCCATAGTAAAGGTCTTACCTGTACCTGTGGCTCCTAAAAGCACCTGCGCATGCTCGCCCCGCGTAATGCCATCGGTGAGCTGTGCTATCGCTTTCGGCTGATCGCCGGTTGGTTGAAATTCTGAAGTTAGCTGAAAATCCATTCGTTGATTTTACGAGAAGTAAAGATATACTATAACACCGAAAAGCAGCCGTAAGTTTAGCTTTTGCAGATTTAAAGCAGCGACAGGGCAAACAGCCAGAAAAGGAAAAAGCCTGCCGAAGAACAGCAGGCTTTTAGCAATTAATCACTTTCCTAATTTAAAAACAACATTAACTAATCTATTAATCAATCACCTAATCATACTTTAAACTATACTTACCGGTCGCCGCTGCTGCAGATGCGTTTTATACTTGCCGCTGGGTACATCATGTAAACAGCTGTGCAGACAGGGCCTTGCCCATTGTTCTCCTCCAGCGCCACGTTTATCTTTAGACCCGGCTTGCGGTAAGCCTCAGGCAGGTTGTTGACCGTAACGTAGGTATCCGTGGCATAGCAACCACCGGGCAAAATACCGGCTCTGATCTCCTCCGTATTGGGAATGCTTAGCAGGTACCAGCTACCGCCACAATCAGGACCCACTACCTCTGCCTGCACACAAGCGGGCTCCGGATCGTTGTCCCTGCAGCAGCTCGCGATCAGCAGCGACAGACAGAGGTAAAGCAACGCAATGCAAAAGGTATTCTTCATGGTTTTATTTTGTACTAGTGGCGCGTGTCGACTAACAAGGACCGGTGCAAACTACCCGGAGTACTGCCGGGTTCTTAAGGAATAGGTAGTAGTGCAGTAAGATGGCTGCACCGGCCCTATGTCAGTCTTTTATCTGTATAAATGGTAAGTATCCTTAAACACTGCGTATGGATCGGTGCCGGTAAAGGCATTTTCCAGCACCAGCTTTTTACCATCCAGCTCTTTTATCATAAATCTGCCCGACCACTCGCTGTTGCTCAGCACAAAGCCGCCTGCCAGGGTATAATCTATTCTGAAGGCGTCTTTGCAAAGTTTGTTCTGCGTATCGGTGCGCACCAGAAAAGCGCTGTCGGCCCTGAATTCAAAGTAATCCTGTGCAGTGCCGGTATAGTTGCTGGCGTTGCAGTTATTGCTCCGGCAAAGCTGGTACTCTATTTTGCTGATCGACCACTTGCCCAGTACGACCCCACGAGTATCCTCCAGCTTGAGCTCCGGGCTTACATCTTCTTCTTTTGCGCATCCGGAGAGCAACACCGACAGAAAGAGTAAAGCCAGTAATACATACCATCCGGAAAGATTAGCCCGTAAAAAAATAACAAGGGCGATCAGAGAATTGTATGCGGGTTTCATAAGTGTAGTTCAGGGCAAAACAGTTGGCTCCATTTACATACTCATGATTCCGGTATGGCCCGGATGGTTGCATGCGTGATCTGAAAAAAGGAATTATTTTTTAGCGCCGCCCAGGTTGTAGTTTACCCCCATGCTCAGGCCGATGTTGTACGGTTTGCCCTGCGGAGCCATGGCTTTATCCGGATCGGCCAGCAGGGTACTCAGGTAGCTGCGCACCTCCGGTCCCAGGGCAACAGTTACCGTTTCCGACAGGCGTTTGCCCAAGCCCATTGCCACGTTACCAGACAGCTGTACCTTACGGAAAGGAGAATCGTCTCCCGGGTCATAGTTCACGGTCTGCACCTGATCATCGGTGGCCTCTACCCTGCTTTCTACCAGAAAGTTGGCAGCCATACCGCCTGCTGCATACCAGTACCAATTTTTGGCAATGTTGCCTTCGTACTGCAGGGCTACCGGCACCGACACATGGCGGTACTTGTAGTTTACATTAAAGGCATCCGTCTGGGCCACACTAATAGAATCGGTAGTGAAGCTGTTGTTGAGCGATGGCAGAAAGATGGTAGACGGATTAAGCTCGTAACGCTCGTTGGTGCGTGGCTTAAACCAGAACTGCCGTACGATGTAACTGGTTTTGGTACGCGCTGCATTCTGGCTATATCCGAGACCGGTAAGCAGCTTAAGTTTCTTACCCAGTTTAAAACCAGCCTTCACCTCCATGGTATAAGAGAAAGCCGGGTCGGTATTATTCTCGTACTCGTCGCGGGCGGCCTCCATATTCTGTGTTGTTTGCGTAGAAACGGTAGGGCCATCGGCAGTAAAGCTGGATCTGCTCACGGCACTCATCATCTGATCCGGAATGCCAATGTTTTGATCGAAGTAAGAGGGCGTGTAGGCCATGCTCATGCTCCAGCGGTTGTCGCGGGTCTGCTCGTTTTCCTGTTGCTTTTTGCCGTTGCTGCTGTTCAGGGAGGTTTGCAGGGCCTCTGTCTGTTTCTGCTGTCTTAGATTCTCCAAGGCTGAAGACGCAAAACTGAACTGCTTGTTGAACTCGGTGATCGTTTTTGGCAAGTTTGTATTATTTCTTTCGCGCTGTTGCATTGCTGCGCGCACCACTTCACTCACCGGCTTTTCTGATTGCGCCGGCGCAGTTGCCAGCACAGTGGTCTCAGGTATAAAATTTATTTCCTCAGGCTTGGTTGCTGCCGGCGCTGCAGTTATGCCGTCTCTTCCGGAAGTATACTTTGTTGGGTTATAGGCAAGTTCATGCTTAGCTGCGCGGGTTGCTCCGTACGCTGCTACTGTTTCTGCCTGTTCAGGCTGGTAAGCCAACGCAGGCAAATCCACAGCCGCTTCTTCTGCATTGGCTATACTTTCAGATGGTATTTCTATTCCCGCTACAGGGGCTTCATTTACCTGCGGTGTTCCTTGCCCCTGGGCCTTACGTTCATACTTGGCACCGGCTAAACCCGGCTGTCCGCCAGCAATGTTGCCAGGCTGTTGTGTGCCCCTGTTGTAGTTGTATAGCAGCAGCGAGCCCGCCAGCATAAACAGCGCAAAGCAGGCTGCAGCCAACTGGCGGTAAAACAACGCTCGTTTTTTATACTGTTTATTCTCCTGCACCGTCAGGTCGTGGTCGATGCGGGCCCAGAGGTCCGGAGCAGGGGAAGCCTCAGCATCGTGCATGCGGAGGAAGAACTCTTCTTCCATCTTATCGCGCTTATGGTTATTTGCTGATGACATGCTCTTTATAGGTTTTTTCCTGACGCTCGAGCATACCTTGCAGTATGGCCCGGGCACGGGAATATTGAGATTTAGAGGTACCCTCAGAGATACCTAACATTTCGCCAATTTCTTTGTGATTATATCCTTCGATGGCGTACAGGTTAAACACCATCCGGTAACGTGGGGCAAGGCTCTGGATCATACCCAGCAGCTCGTCGAGGCTGTAGCCCGTCAGGCTGAAATCGTCTGAAGAGATACTGGCAGCCTCTTCGGTTTCATGTGAAACGGTCAGCAGCGACTTCTGACGAAGCTGTTTCAGCGCTGTATTGATCATGATCCGTCTGATCCAGAACTCCAGCGGGCAGTCTTTTTTAAAATTCTGAATGTTTGCAAACACCTTCACAAAACCATCCTGCATCATGTCTTCTGCCTCAAAGCTGGTTGGCGCATAACGCAGGCACACCATCATCATCTTTTTAGCATAGAGGTCATAGAGGAGGCGCTGCATTTCCCGCTTCCCGGCAATGCATCCTTCTATGAGTTTTTCCTCTTCTGTTTTTGACTTTGTAAAAAGCTTCAAATGCTGCTTCCGTTAAGCTTCGTACCCCTATGATTCCTGTTGCCGCCTGATGGTTGCAAGGGCAGAGAAATATTTTGGAATATTTTATCTCACCTTCCGGCTCAAACGACACGCTATAAAGAAATAAAGTATAAATATAGTTAAATACTGTTATTGTATTACTTTATTCCGTTTTCGGGAGATACATAATTCTGGTGAAGCCTGATTGAAAGACAGCAGAATGCCTGTGCAGGAAAGCCAGCGGTTCTTTTAAAAACAGAAAGCCTCCCTGGGCAGGAGGCTTTCTGTTTTATACTTATATAGTTGTTTATACTTTAGAGCATGCTCATGTAAAGCAGCTTGTAGAGGAACACCGCTACAAACGTAGCTGCCAGTACCCAAACGTAGCCAACTATCCGGTAAGCCGCTGCCGTAGCTTCGCAATGGCTGCACAGCTCCTGATAAGCCTGCAGGCGCGCCTGACCCAGCACGTTTTTAGATACCAGCTGGTATGCCAGGTGCACACCCAGCGCCACCACTACCACGTCATCTATAAAACCGAACACGGCTTTCAGGTCGGGTATCAGGTCGATGGGGCTGATGGCATAGCCAAGCACAAACGCAAGCAACAAGCCCACGTACCACTTCACCCGGCTGTCGCGGGTGGCGAGGTATAGCGCGTAAATCTCTGTGTTGATTTCCTGTGTCTTGTGGCGAAGGGTGGTTAGCTGTGTCATAGGCTGCTTGTCTATCTCAGCCTTTTACGGGGCGACAGCAGCAGAATGTTACAACATAACACAGGTTGTTTGCAATACAGATTGATTCTTAACGTTTTATGCGTTCCAAATGGACCATGCGGCTTCTGCCTGTCCGTACAACATTTCTAAACCATTCAGGGTAGCGGCTCCGGCTGCTTTTCCATGCTGCAGAAACAGCGTCTGTTCCGGGTTGTACACCAGGTCGTAGAGAAAATGTTCAGGCGTCAGATGCTCGTATAGCAGCGGCGGACAAGTGTCCGCTTCCGGGTACATACCTAGCGGGGTGGTGTTGATGATCAAATGGTGATGACGCAGCACATCAGGTGTTATATCCCTGTAGCTCAACGTGTTTACACCTTCTGTCCTGGATACCAGCGTATAACTTATACCCAGCGCATCGAGTGCTGCCGTAACGGCTTTGGCTGCTCCGCCGGTTCCCAGCACCAGGGCCTTATGCTTTAGCGGGTAAAATTTTTCAAGTGAGTTTTTAAACCCTACATAATCTGTGTTGTAGCCTACCGTTCTGCCATTGGTAATCCTGATCGTATTCACCGCCCCGATCCGGGCAGCTGCTTCGTCCAGCTCGTCCAGCAATGGGATGACTTCCTCTTTGTAAGGCACCGTAACATTCAGGCCTACCAGAGCTGGTTCCTTAGCTAGCAGTGCAGGCAATTGGGCGATCTGCTCCAGTTCGTACAGCTCGTATGCTGCATCGGTAATGCCCTCCCGAGCGAACTTTTCGGTGAAGTAACGCTTCGAAAAAGAGTGCCCCAGCTTTCTGCCGATCAGACCAAATTTGCGCATTTCCGTTGTTCGTGTTTCGTTATTCGTTTATCAGGATTTGTGTCCGTAGCTTCTCACAAAGTTTAAGTACCTATACTTCAGTCGAATGATCGTCGGTTACCCGATCGATAAAGTATACCAACAGGAACCCGAAGATCGCCAGCAGGATGCCGTACAGCAGGTAAGGTTCTTCGCCGGTTAGCTGCAGGTAGTCGGTCGGCAGCACGTTGGCCTGCACCAGTGGCTTCACTTCGCCGTGGCGGTCGATGTAGGTTTCAAGGGTATTTTTCCAGGGCCATACTTTGTTCAGAGAGCCCACCATAAAGCCTGTCAGAAGCGATACGGTGATGTTGTGGTAATGCTTGAGCATCCAGTTCAGTACATGCGAAAACGACAGGATGCCGGTAACGCAACCCAGGCCGAACGTAAGTATAATGGCCAGTTTCAGGTCTTTCACCGCATTAAGTATAAATTCATACTTGGCCATCAACACCAGAATAAAGCTCCCGGAAATGCCCGGCAAGATCATGGCACAGATCGCGATAGCACCCGATATGAAAATAAACCAGTAAGCTTCCGGGGTTTGCGTAGGGGTGGCCACGGTTATCCAGTAAGCGATAGCGGCACCAAGTATAAACGCCAGCACCACCATCGGTGTCCAGCGGGTAATTTTTTTACCGACAACCACCGCCGAGGCAACGATCAGCCCGAAAAAGAAAGACCAGAGCAATTCCGGATGGTACTCCAGCAAGTATAAAACCAGCCGCGAGAGCATTAGGATAGAGAACCCGATACCAGCCAGCAGCACCACCAGGAAATTGCCGTTGATGTGCTTCCAAAAACCCGCAAAGTTCAGACGGAGCAACAGCTTTACCGCTTCACCGTTTACAGAGCGGATAGAATCAAGCAGTTCTTCATATATGCCCGTAATAAAGGCAATTGTACCTCCTGATACACCCGGCACTACATCGGCTGCGCCCATGCTCACCCCTTTCGAGAACAGCAGCAAATACTGTTTTAGGTTTCTTCTTTCCATACTTGTTTTTTTCTCTTAACCGGTACGCTGTACTAGCTGACAAAAAAATTGCCCATCCGGGATAACCGGTGGGCAACCTTGTAATTGATGTATATACTACCCTCTGCGAGGATTGTTATCCATTTCCAGGAAATGAGAGAAGGTGTCGCCACGCAGGCCAAGGCGTATTGTTTCCAGCGGAATGATCTCGCTTGGAGCAATGTTGCCCAGGTTTACGTTAGCGCCCAGCAGCTTGATAAACCATACCTGCTGTGCTTTCTGCGGAGCTTCCCAGAGTATCTTTTCGAACGGGATCTTGGTCAGGATCTCTTCTACAAGGCCGCTGCGTACCTCGCCGGTAGAACGGAACAAACCTACGTTACCGCCTTCACGTGCTTCCCCGATCACCTTCCAGGCACCGGCATCAAGCTCTGCCTGCATCAGCCTGATCCACATGTACGGCGGAATGATCTTCTCTGCGTCTTTGGAACCTACTTCTGACAAAACGGTTACCTGTTCTGCAAGCGTCTGGATATACTCGCATTTCTGGCCGTGGTCCATTTCCAGCGATCCGTCCGATACTTCGGCAAAGGTCATGTTATACTTGTCCAGGATGCGGCGGTAATCGTCGAACTGGTTTCTGACAACAAAGGCCTCGAACAGCGTGCCTCCAAAGTAGGTGGGTATACCTGCGGCTCTGTAAACATCCAGCTTTTTCTGCAGATTAGGCACCACATACGAGGTAGCCCAGCCAAGCTTAACGATGTCTACATAATCACCCGCTACTTCCAAAAAGTCTTCAACTTCCCGGATACTAAGGCCCTTATCCATGGCCATGGTAAAACCTCTTTCACGGGGCTTGGACTCGCGCTCCGGTAAGTTATTCAGCGTATAATTCATGTAGTTTTATTTGCGGTACTGGTCAATTAATCGGGACAATGCACGCTGCGACTCCAGTTCAGGAAAGAACTCGAAGAGAAGCTTATGCTTTTCGAAGTCCAAAATTAAAGCATTTTCCAGATAATTGTAAGCTTCGCGATATTTTCCTGCCGAAAGCAGGTACGCACACGCCCGATAGTACAATTCCGCCTCGTCCGGCTGAATCTCGATTGCGTTCAGAATGATATCGGTTGCCTCGTCGAAATTGCCCTGCTCGTACAGGATAATCGACCAGTTCAGGTAGATATCTTTATCGCCCGGCTGCACTTCAGCGGCCCGTGCATAGCTCTCCAGCGCCGATACCACATGCCCCACATGATATTCTGCAGCCGCCAGCGCAACCCAGTAATCGGCACTGTCGGAGTATAAGTCAACAGCCTTTTTGAAGAAGTGCACTGCCTCGTACCATTTACCCTGTGCATCCAGTATAACCCCGATGCCAAACCAGGCCTCGTCCATTTCCGGGTCAAGGTCGATGGACTTCTGATAGTACCTTCTGGACAGATCCCACTGGCGCAGCTTTTCGTAGCACTCCCCGATGTTGCAGTATACTTCCGCCGACGGCGAGCCGTGCTCCAGCATCGCATTGAATGCCTCTATCGCCTTGCTGTACTCTCCTAAAAACACATAGGCATTGGCCATGTTGTTGTAGGCGGTGATAAAATCAGGCTTGATGATGGTGGCGTAATCGTAAGATGCAATGGCCTTGTCGTACATGCCCAGCTTGTTGTACACGTTGCCCAGGTTAAACCAGGCCACATAAGAATACGGGTCCTTGTCGACGAACTCCTGGAAAAAAGGAAGGTGCTCGCGCATGGTACCTGTTATCTCCATGCAGTACACCACCTCCTGCATTGCCGCTTCGTTCTCGATGTTCAGGGCAATACACTTTTTGTAGTACTTGATGGCGTTGCTGAACTTGCCCCAGCTCTGGTAGGCAAGTCCGATGTTAAAGTAAATATCGTCTCGGTCTTCTGCATACGCCACTGCCTTTTTGAAGTGGTCAATGGCATCGCGGTACTCGCCACGCTGTGTAAAAATAATGCCACGCGTCAGCAGCACATCCGGGTTATCCGGCTCTACCTCCCCTACCTGGTTGATCAGGACCAATGCCTCGTCAAATTTGCCGGACATCGCCAGCAACTGTGCTTTATCGATCAGCAGTTCAGAAGAGAAAGGATATTGGGCAATAGCAGAATCGCAGGCCATTATCGCCTTCTTGTAATCGAAGTTAGCAGTATAATGGTCTATAATATATTCAAAGTCAGTAAGGTCAAAAAATACAGTCTCATTACTCCCCAGCATTTGCTCGAACCGCTGTATCAGTTCAAGGTCTTCGCTGTTCTCGTCAAAGTTATCTTTCATCTCCAAAAATCCAACAGGCTGCACCAAAACAGCCTTTGTCCTATTACATTTTAATGCTGCAAATAGTTTAGATTACCTGGCTTGGTTTAAAGCCATTTTGAGCAGGTGCAGAGGCAAGCAACTGGCTGCAGCTCCAGGCAATGGTCTCCTCCAGCGGACGGAAATCCATTGCTACTGCCTGCTTTATTTTCTCATTGCTGAACAGGTGGCTTTTCGCGGAAACACGGGCTGTGTCTTTCGTGATCAGCGGCCTTTTTCCGGTAAGCCAGGACCGTACGTGCTCCAGGCGCCATACTACTTCGGCAAGCGCCGGAGGCACCTTTGTACCGGGCGCTTTTTTGCCCAGGCACCTGGCAGCTTGTGTAAAGAAGTCCTTGTAGGTAAGCTGCCCTGCATTCAATATAAATCTTTCTCCGGAAATATCCGAGAAAGTAAGTCGTATCATCGCCTCTACCACATCGCGCACATCCACAAAGTTGGCGCTGCCTATAGTATAAAAACGACGCTCATCAAACACATACTTAAACAGCCGGGTACTGCTGCGGTTCCAGTCCGCAGGCCCGAGCACCACCGATGGATTTACGATCACGGTATCCAGCCCTTCGGATACGCCGCGCCATACTTCCAGCTCTCCGAAATACTTGGAACTGGCGTAAGCAGAATGCTCTTCTGCCTGGTCCCATTTGTTGCGCTCGCTCAGCACGGTAGCCCCTTTGGGCCTGCCAATCGCTGCTATGGAGCTTACGTGGCAAAGTTTTATACTTCCGGCTTCCAGGCAGGCATCCACGATGTTGGCGGTACCCTCCACGTTCACCTTTTTGAGCAGTTCCTCATCCTGCGGGGCATACGAAACAAGCCCTGCGCAATGGAATACATACCGCACCCCGTCCAGGGCTTCCCGCAGCAGAACCGGGTCCAGGATATCGCCTTCCACCCACTGCACTTTATCGGCACCCCGCACAGCCGGTTTCTGCCCCCTGTACAAAGCCCTTACCGGGTGCCCCAGTTCCAGAAGCGCCTCTATAAGAAAGCTACCGATCAGGCCACTGCCGCCTGTTACAAATATCATTGCTGCGGAAATAGTTAATTAGAGTTGATTGTTGAGCAAAGGTAGCTCCAGTGCCTTTTGAAGGTATTTGCAGCCAAGCACCTTTTGCAAGGAGTTTGTATGCTTCAGGCTGTGTGCATCCGACCCCAGGAAATCCACCATACCGGCATCAATCAGTTTCTCGGCCACTTGCCTGGCTGCCGGCGAATAGTAACCCGTTAGGGAGTTAAGATTTGGCTGAAACAGCACACCGTAATCCCGTAACGCCACCAGTTCGTCAAACTTTCCATAAAAATAAGTATAACGTTCCGGGTGGGCGAGTACCGGTTTATACCCAAAGGTACGCATTTTAAAGATAGCCTCCCGCAGGTTCAGGGGCTCGTTAAGAAAAGACGTTTCGAACAGCAGATACTTGTCGCCAAACGTCAGCAGCTCTTCGCCGTTCTCCAGCTTGTCCAGGAAGCCTTCATCCAGGTAATGTTCAGCGGCACAATCCAGCTCCATCTGTATGCCGGCGTCTTTTACAGCTATCTTCAGCACCTCCAGGCGTTCCCGTATACCTTCTGGCGTGTTCCTGTAAAAATCGCTCATGATGTGAGGCGTCATGATCAGTTTGCGGTAGCCCAGCTCCTGCATAACCTGCACCAGCTCCAGCGAGCGCTCCAGTGTATCTGCTCCGTCGTCGAGGCCCGGCAGAATATGCGAATGCATATCCACGCCCAACACGCTCAGAGAGGCCTCTGGCGCAGTGCTACTACCAAACAGATTCTGAATAAACTTTATCATTTACCTACACCAACAGCATTATGGCAGCCAACCGGCCACCCTGCTTTTACAAGAACACAAAGCAAGTTCAAAATAAAGCAATTATCATGCGCAATCAAAATATGTTCGCATGAGCAGGCGCAGCTCTTAACTGCCTTTATCAAAGGGTAATTTGTATCATAGCATTGGGCAATTGCACGTAATTATATAGCTTTGTAAACAACGATACAACAGACTCGTTATATACGCGACATACACCCTTAATAACTATAACTTTCTTTAACTTAACTAATGGAATTAAAAGCTACAGAAAACCAGCGCATGATTGCGGACATGGTCCGGGATTTCGGGGCAAAGCACATTAAACCTAAAATGCGCGAGTGGGACGAAAGCCAGGAGTTCCCGGTGGAAGTGTTCAAGCAATTAGGCGAGCTGGGCCTGATGGGCGTGCTGGTACCAACCGAGTATGGCGGCTCCGGCTTCGGTTACCTGGAGTACGTAACTGCCATTGCCGAGCTTTCCAAGATCGATGGTTCTATCGGCCTTTCGATGGCAGCGCACAACTCCCTTTGCACAGGCCACATCCTGCAGTTTGGCAACGAAGAGCAGAAGCAGAAATACCTGCCGAAGCTGGCTACTGCAGAATGGATCGGAGCCTGGGGTCTTACAGAGCCAAATACCGGTTCTGACGCAGGCAACATGCGCACCGTAGCAGTACAGGACGGCGAGTACTGGGTGATCAATGGTGCCAAGAACTTTATTACGCATGGCAAAACAGGCAATGTAGCAGTGGTGATCGTGCGTACGGGCGAGGTTGGCGATTCCCATGGCATGACTGCTTTTGTTATTGAGAAAGGCACCCCTGGCTTCAGTGCCGGCCGCAAAGAAGACAAACTGGGCATGCGTGCCTCTGAAACAACAGAGCTTATCTTCCAGGATTGCCGCGTACACCAGAGCCAGATTTTGGGCAATGTAGGCGAAGGCTTTATCCAGGCCATGAAAGTGCTGGACGGCGGACGCATCTCGATTGCTGCCCTTTCTTTAGGCATCGCACAAGGCGCTTTTGAAGCAGCCCTTGCTTACTCACAGGAGCGCTCGCAGTTCAACAAACCGATATCAAGCTTCCAGGGCATTGCCTTCAAACTGGCTGATATGGCCACGGAGATCGAAGCGGCATCGCTGCTTACCTACCAGGCAGCCGACATGAAGAACCGCGGCCTGAACGTGAACAAAGAATCGGCTATGGCCAAGCTGTATGCTTCGGAAGTATCGGTAAGAGTGGCTAACGAGGCGGTGCAGATCTTCGGTGGTTACGGCTTTACCAAAGATTACCCGGCAGAGAAATATTACCGCGACGCCAAGCTTTGCACCATCGGCGAAGGCACCAGCGAAATTCAGAAACTGGTAATTTCCAGGGCTATCCTGAAGTAACAGATACGTATAAAAACACGTTAAATATTCCCTCCAGTGTGGTTTTACAGCTCCACTGGCGACACTTTTGTATAGATTGAGATAAATATTTTCTCAATCTATTGATTTATAGACAAAAGCTTTTGTAAATTTGCAACCCTAAATATCAGTAGAAGCGAGAGAAAACATGATTATTGTAAACGTAAAAGATAACGAGTCAGTAGACCGCGCGTTAAAAAGATTTAAGAAGAAATTCGAAAGAACTGGTGTTCTTAAAGAACTGAGATCCAGAACGTTCTTCCAGAAGCCATCTGTAACAAAGAGAAAGCAGAAGGAGAAAGCGAAATACATTCAGTCGCTTTTCGCTCAGCAAAACTACTAGTCTTTCGACCAAGATATCTTATTTTTCCATAAATTAGTATATCTGATTCACCCATCAGGTATACTAGTTTATGGATTTATTTTTTAAGTACCTCCAGTACGAAAAACGGTACAGCCCGCATACGCTTACCTCCTACCACACCGATCTCGGGCAATTTGCCCAGTACCTACAAAAGGTATACGAGATCACCGATGCGGCCGAAGCCGACCATGCCATTATCCGCTCCTGGATACTATCGCTGGTGCAGCGTAACCTGGAGCCACGCTCCATCAACCGTAAGATTGCCTGCCTGCGCACATACTATCGATTCTTATTAGGTCAGCAGCGGATAAAGGCCAACCCAATGCTGCGCATCAAGGCACCCAAGGCATCTAAAAAGCTACCAGGCTTTGTACCCGAGGAGCCTTTCAACAACTTTCTGGACAGCTTTACTTTCGAAGATACTTTTGAAGGGCAGCGCGACAGGCTTATACTTGAGTTCCTGTACGGCACCGGCATGCGCCTTGCCGAACTCATCAACATCGAACATGCCAACATAGACCTGCACGCAAAAACAGTACGTGTATTGGGCAAAGGAAACAAAGAGCGCATCGTACCGATCAACGACTCGCTTTATACCTGCCTGGAAGACTACCTGGCCTACAAGAAAGCCGCAGTTAGCGATAACAATTCAGAAAAGCTGCTCGTTACAACAAAAGCACGCCCCCTTTATCCAAAATTTGTTTACCGTGTAGTTAAAAAGTACATCAGCTTGGTTACAACCTCAGAACATAACAGCCCGCACGTACTGCGTCATTCTTTTGCTACACACCTGCTGAACAATGGAGCCGATCTTAATGCCATAAAGGACTTGCTGGGGCATGCCAGCCTGGCAGCAACACAGGTATATACCCATAACTCTATCGAGAAGCTTAAATCGATCTTCGAGAAAGCGCATCCCAAAGCATAAGTTAAACCTTTAATATGTACGACTATGAAGTTACAGATTCATTCTATCCACTTCGAGGCTGACAAGCAGCTGACCGATTTCATTCAACAACGAGTAGATAAACTGGAAACATTCTACGACCGTGTTGTGGATGGTGAAGTGTTTCTTAAACATAACAACAGCGACGGCACAAACACAAAGACCGTAGAGATAAAACTGTACGTACCGGGCAGTACCCTTTTCTCAGAAGAAGACGCTCCTTCTTTTGAAGCCGCCGCCGATGCCGCCGTGGAAGCCATGCGCCGCCAGCTTAAGAAGTTCAAAGACAAGCAGGCAGCCTTTTAAGCCATACTTAATTATATCAACCTGATTTAAAAAGAAAGGTCCGCTAACTCTAGCGGACCTTTCTTTTTATAGTTCTGCTTCGGTTATAAACCAAAAGCTTCTTTGATCTTATCTACATAATCCAGTTTCTCCCAGGTAAAGGTTTCGTACTCCTTCACCTCTGTGTTGCCATTTCTGGAGTATTCTACACGCTTAATACCCGGCGTTCTGCCCATGTGGCCATAAGCAGCCGTTTCAGAGAAGATAGGGTTCTGCAGGCCGTAACGCTGTACGATGGCATACGGACGCATGTCGAAAATTTTGTCTACTCTCTCTGCAATTTCGCCGTCGCTCATCACGCTGCCGCTCGCATCCTTCACTTTGGTAGAGCCATACGTTGTCACGTACAAACCAACCGGCTTGGCAACGCCAATCGCATAAGCTACCTGCACCAATGCCTGATCTGCTACACCAGCTGCTACCAGGTTCTTGGCAATATGGCGTGCAGCGTAAGCTGCCGAACGGTCTACTTTAGAAGAGTCTTTTCCGGAGAAAGCACCACCACCGTGCGCACCTTTACCACCGTAGGTATCTACAATGATCTTACGGCCAGTCAGGCCCGTGTCGCCGTGTGGTCCACCGATCACGAATTTACCAGTCGGGTTGATGTGGTAAACGATGTCGCTGTTAAACAGCTTCTGGATACGCTCCGGCAACTGCTTCAGCACGCGTGGGATCAGGATGCTGTCCACATCGGCTTTGATCTTTGCCACCATTTGCTTCTCTGCTGCATCCTTCGCTTCTGAAGTATTGCTTTCCGGCAGCACAAACTCATCGTGCTGTGTCGAGATAACAATCGTATCGATCTTCTCCGGCACGTGGTTGTCGCTGTAGCGGATCGTTACCTGCGATTTTGCATCCGGGCGAAGGTATGTCATTTCTTTGCCTTCCTTGCGGATGGCAGCAAGTTCCTCCAGCAGCAGGTGCGAAATGCTTAATGCCAGCGGCATGTAGTTGTCGGTTTCGTTGGTAGCGTAACCAAACATCATCCCCTGGTCACCGGCTCCCTGATCTTCCGGGTTAGCACGCTCTACGCCCTGGTTAATGTCGCTCGACTGCTCGTGTATGGCAGAGATAACGCCGCAGGCATCGGCATCGAACATGTATTCAGATTTAGTATAGCCAATACGCTTGATCACGTCGCGGGCCACTTTCTGTACATCAACGTAGGCTTCTGATTTAACCTCGCCGCTCAGCACCACCAGACCGGTAGTAACCAGTGTTTCGCAGGCCACTTTAGACTGCGGGTCCTGCTTTAGGAATTCATCAAGTAGCGCGTCCGATATCTGGTCAGCTACTTTATCAGGGTGTCCTTCTGACACAGACTCAGAAGTGAATAAGTATGGCATTTTGCAAATGGGTTTAGGTACAAAGTATAAACCGGCTGCTCTAACACAGCAGATACAAAGCTAAGGGAAATACGGCACACTTAAAAAACATGATGTAAATGAAGGGGAATATTAAAGCACCTTACGTTAGTTTATTATGAAAGTACAAACAAGCTATCATTTTTGTTGTTAAACATTTACAAAGTAGTATCAAAACGGGTAACCGTAGGTATAGGTTTAACTTAAAATCTGAGGTGAAAAGCCTGCCGCAGCTACTAAACCTTTTATATATAGTCGCGTTTCAAGAGCATTGAATTTTTCTATTTCAAAAAGATCATATGAAACCATCTATAGTTATCGTATTTATACTTTCTCTCCTTACCAGCACGGCGCGTGCTCAGGATGACTCCCCTTACAGAACAAGATTTGCCGTTGACGCCCCTGTAACAATTGCGGGCATGGGTCTAAGCTACTACGGTCTTACCCTGATGCAGGACAAAGAAGGCTTAACGGAAGAGGAGGTTGCCAATCTCAGAAAAAGTGATGTAAACGGCTTTGACCGTTTCTCTGCCGGGTACCATTCGGATGCAGCCAAAAAAGCGAGTGATTACCCTTTTTACGGCTCCTTTGCCATGCCGCTAGCCGTTATGCTCCTGAATGACAATGTACGCAGTAAGTTCGGGCAGGTAGCGGTATTGTATGTTCAGACGATGGCTGTGACCGGTACGTTGTTCACTATTACCAACGGCCTTGTACCGCGCACCAGACCGATGGTTTACAGTAACGATGTGGAGATGTCGGACCGGACCAACTCAAACGCCCGGAACTCTTTTTACGCCGGCCATACGGCTGCTACTGCCAGCGCTACATTCTTTGCAGCTAAGGTTTTCCACGATTTCAACCCTGACTCCCCTGCTCGGCCTTACGTTTGGGCTGCTGCAGCGGCCATCCCGGCCTCGGTCGGTTATTTGCGCCTGAAAGCTGGCAAGCACTTTTTGAGCGATAACTTGCTTGGCTACGGATTAGGAGCCGCTGCCGGAATCCTGGTGCCGCAACTGCATAAGAAAACAAACAACACAGGTATATCCATTGCTCCTACCGTGATTCCTACTTTAGAAGGATCTGCTTTTCAAGGAGCATCGTTTGCTTATACTTTTTAAAATATAGCTTAATAAAAAACAACTCACTTTGACTTGATAACCTCTAAAAAGAAACAGCCGGCGCTAAATAATAGCGCCGGCTGTTTCTTTTTAGAGGTACTAACTTTAAGATTAGTATCCTGGGTTAGGCTCAATATTAGGGTTAGCATCAAGCTCACCTTGTGGTATTGGCTGAATACGTCGGAAGTTGTCAACCGCAATCTCTCTTGCAGCACTTGGATGCTGAGCAGTACGGATAATAGGCAAGTTCAGGCGCATAAAGTCCCAGTAACGATGGCCTTCGAAAGCAAGCTCTTTACGTCTCTCGGTCAGGATATCCTGGATCAGCTGATCACCAACTGAAACATAAGGAGCCGCACCACGTGCTGTTGCTACTTCATTCAGTCTTCTTAGAGCTTCAATCGGGTTACCAGTTCTGGCTTCCGCTTCAGCAAGGGTCAGCAATACTTCTGCATAACGAATTACCTTGATATCATCTTTATCAGATGCGTTCAGCGTATTCGGATACTTCGCAACAATGTAAGCTGGGTTTACTGTACCTTTCTTACCTGCAGTTATAACGCTTTTGCGCACATCACCTTCTGCATAAGTGTTATACAGGTCTGTTGTAGCAAGCATGTCACCATAACCGTTCTGGTCATAGATGTAAGCCAGGGCATTTGTACCGTTGTTGTTTACACCATCCAGCGAAATTTCAAAGATAGTTTCAACCTTGTTGGTTACAGGTGCTGCATTTTTCCAGTAAGAAGCATAGTTAGCAGCAGAAACAAGCGTGTAGCCTCCGTTGGTAACTACATCCAGTGCTGCTTCCTTAGCCTTCTGATAATCTCCCATATACAAATATGCTCTTGCCTGCAGGGCTCTTGCGCCATACTTGTTTATATAAGAAGAGTTCTTAGTGGCTGTGATCAGGCTATATGCCTGATCTAAGTCAGCATTGATTTGTGCATACACTTCAGCTACAGTATTTCTCTTCGGATTTGATCCTGTATAGTAGCTTGTTGGGTTCTTTGGATCAAATGTTGTAACCAAAGGTACACCAAGTGCATTAGGGTTTACTGTATAAGGGGTTGCGAAGAACTTTGTTAGTTCGAAATAACACAAAGCTCTTACTGCATAAGCTTCACCTTTTAACTGATCAACAGTAGGGCTTGCAGGTACAGTAGCATTGATGATGGTGTTTGCTCTAAGAATAGTAGTATAGAGCGCGCTCCACATGTTTGCTGGCTCTGCAGTTGCAACCGTTGTAGTGTAAGCGTTTTGTGCGATATAACGACCTGAGTTCGCAGGAGCAATATACACGTTGTCAGCCATCAGATCGCCCATCAGCGGAATGTTACGTCCGAAAGTGTCCGTTGAGCGAAGCGACTGGTACATACCATTGGCTGCAGACTGCATATCATCTGCAGTAAGAATAGCACTGCCAATCGGCAGGGAAGAATACGGCTCCTGATCCAGGAACTCATCTTTACAAGACCCCAGCAGCAATGTTGCCGAGAGTAAAGACATATATATAAATCTCTTATTCATTAGTTACTAAAATTAAAAATTAACATTAAGACCTACAGTTACAGACTTAGAAGCTGGAATGTCTGCGTTCGCGCTGCTGTTAACGCCTGCTTCCGGATCTACTGTCAGATTATCATCATAAGTCTTGGTCAGAAGGTTTGTTCCACGCACGTAAACGTTAGCTCTTGACAGACCTACTTTCTCAACCCACTGAGACTTCAGATCGTAACCCAGGCTTAAGTTTCTCAAACGCATGAAGTCACCTTTGTACAAGAATCTTGTAGACAAAGAGCTGGAGTTGTTTGGCTGGTTGTAAACATACTTAGGAACATCTGTGATGTCTCCTTCTTTCTGCCATCTGTTCAGGTTCTTAGCATATTTGTTAGCCAAAGGATAAGAACCGTCCATCAGGTAATACTCCCAACCATCTCTTACATAGTTGCCATAGTTGAAAACAACCAACGCATCTAAAGTAAAGCCTTTGTAGTTGAATGTGTTGTTAAAGCCCCCGAAGAACTTAGGAGTACCGCTCTTGTAAAGTACTCTTGCTGCCTGGCTGTAAGATTTTGTTGTCTCAGTCTTTTCAGCATCTTTCCACCACATTGGGTCACCTGTAGCAGGGTCTACACCCGCCCACTGGCGTACATAGAAAGTTCTGTAATCTTCGCCTTCTCTCAGGATGTAAGCACCATCAATGATGTCTCTTCCGCCTACCAGTTTCGTGATTCTGTTTTTGTTGAAGGCAATGTTGAAGTTAGAAGTCCACTTGAACTCACCATCGATTGGAGAACCACCGATCGTTAATTCAAAACCGCTGTTCTTCATTTCGCCAATGTTCTGCAGAACAGAAGATCCGAAGCCATTTGTTCTGGAGATCTCACGGTACAGAAGCATGTCGCTTGTAACGCGCTCATAGTAATCAGCAGTAAATGTCAGGCGCTCACCAAAGAAGCCCAGGTCCACACCTACGTTGAATGGCTTGTTAAGCTCCCAGGTCAGGTCAGTGTTACCTAAGTTGTTGAAAGCTCCACCTGGCTGCTGGTTATAGTTAAAGCCGTAGCCAAACAGCGGACGCCAAGTATAGTTACCGATATCACCGTTACCGTTTACACCATAAGAAGATCTCAGCTTAGCAGTTGACACGAAGTCAAGATCCTTGATGAAGTCTTCTTCATGAGCGTTCCAGGTTGCACCGATAGACCAGAAATTACCATATCTGTTTTCTGAACCGAATCTTGAAGAACCGTCACGACGGAAAGTACCAGTCAGTACATATTTCTCATCATAGTTCAGGTTTAATGCAGAGATGATAGATGAGAAAGTATAATCTGAACCAGAAGCGTTACCTACAATCGGAACTGAAGCTACTGATGAAGAAGGCAGTGCCGTTGTTTTAGGATAAGTAGTAGAGTTCGTAGTAATGTTATACTGGCGAGACTTCTGTGCTTCATAGCCAAGCGTCGCATCAGCAGTTAACTTTTCTACACCTGGTACAGTGAAACGGTAATTTAACTGGTTAGTAGTAATCCAGTTGAACAAACGAGTGTAGTAGTTGTAACCACGACCAGATACTGTTCTACCATCACCATGGAATGGGTTCCAGAACATTTCTTCTTCAATAGTGATGTAGTCAACACCAACTTTAGAAGTGAATTTCAGGTTTTTGATGATGTTATACTCTGCACCGATAGATCCTAAAACCTTGGTGTTGCGCATATCTCTGATATCGTTTTCAACCAGGTACAGTGGGTTAA
Source organism: Pontibacter ruber (assembly GCF_023630205.1). Taxonomy (GTDB): domain Bacteria; phylum Bacteroidota; class Bacteroidia; order Cytophagales; family Hymenobacteraceae; genus Pontibacter; species Pontibacter ruber. The sequence continues at coordinate 723,098 of NZ_JALPRR010000001.1, forward strand.
ACTGTGAGTTGAAATTTGTGATACCTGTACGAGAAATGTTCAGTGAACCGTCTGGGTTGTAAGGGTTCTGTACTGGAAGCAAGAAGCCCATAGCCCCTACAGGGTTAGAGAAAGCACCACCGTTAGAAGGCGTAGTTTGGTTAATATTAGAAATATTAAGCTTGTTGAAGAAAGAGATCTTGTCGTTGATCTTGTGGTTCAGGTTCAAAGCACCTGAAATTCTTCTGAAGTCAGAGCCAATAACCGGAGCTTCCTGATCAAAGTAGCCACCTGAAACATAGAACTGAGTTTTCTCATTTCCACCAGAAGCTGACAGGTTGTATGTCTGCTGGTTTCCTCTTCTTGTAATAAGGTCTCTCCAATCGGTGTCTACTCCGGAGCCTTCGCCAAATGCAAGCATTGTCTCGTTAACTACATCCGCTGAATAACCTGCATTTACAAGACCTTCACGGGTTAACTCTAAATACTGTGCTGCATTTAAGTATTCACCAGCTTCAGGAACTGTAGCAACGTCAGTATAGCCCTGCTCTGTTGTGAAGTTGAACTTTGTTTTTCCTGATTTACCAGACTTGGTTGTGATTACGATTACACCGTTTGCACCTCTGGAACCATAGATAGACGTAGAAGCCGCATCCTTAAGAACTGTTACACTCTCGATGTCGTTCGGGTTCAGGCCTGCTAACTGGTTAGCAGAAGTTGTGTTTCTGGAAAGGTCACCAGAGTTGATGATCACACCATCCACAACGTATAGCGGGTTAGAACCAGCGTTGATTGAGCCTACACCTCTGATACGGATCTGCTGGCTAGCACCTGGCTGGCCTGAGCTACCTACTGATTGCAAACCTGCAACCTGTCCCTGCAGCAACTGATCAACTGAAGGCATTGGCTTGTCTTCCAGTTTCGAAGCGCTAACTGTAGTTACAGAACCTGTTACTTCACTTTTAACTGTTGTGCCGTAACCGGTGATAACAACTTCAGAAAGCTGTTTGTTGTCAACTCCTAAAGCAACATCAATAACTGAACCATTAATGGCACGCTCAACAGTAGCATAGCCAATGTAGCGGAATACCAGTGTGGTAGACCCTGCAGGCACGTTTACTGTATAAGTACCATCAACGCTTGTAGAAGCACCTGCAGTTGTACCCTTTACAACGACAGACACCCCAGGCAATGGTTGTCCTGTCCCAGCGTCGGTTACCTTCCCTGAGACGGCCTGATTTTGCGCCCACGCCTGGCTAACAAGCGTTAGGAGCACAACCAAGCTCAAAAATAGAACTTTTCTCATAAATTAAAATTAGAATAATTGGTTGTTTGGTATTAGATTAAGCAGTCAAAGTTACTACCTAATTGGTTATAACTACACTATACCTGAAAAAAAATACGCTTTGAACGTTTTAAAGCTATTTTTCACAAATCCACCATGTTCCCAGTGCATTTATCTTGTTCATATATAAGCATTTACATCTCTTGTTATGTAGATTATAAAATTTCAATTTGATGTTCCAACATAATATATAGTATAGTACTATATTTCCACAATTACAAAATACATCTCAGGAGAAAAAAGAAAGGCGACAGAAACAAAGCTTCTGCCGCCTAACACTGAATTGTATATTTTCTTTTTGCCGGATAATAAACTATCAAATACCTGCTCCTGAGCAGCCATTTGCGCGTTTTTTTAATGCGCTCAAATAAGAAATTGCAAGTCAGCAACTTACATCTCCACCACACGTTTCAGCGTCCTGTTAGTGTAAACAAGCCTCTCGACTCTAACATTTACCTCTCCGATCTTCTAGCTACTTATACTCCATTAAAAACAAAGGCGTGAGATGTTGTTACACCTCACGCCCTTAGAATACCCTGTGTTAAGCTTTTACTTTTTCAGGTTCTGCTCAAAGAGTTTGTAGATACGCTTATACTCGTCTGTCCAGCTGGCAGGCTCTACAAAACCATGGTCCTCTACCGGGTAAACAGCCAGTTCCCAGTTATCTTTGCCCAGCTCGATCAGGCGCTGCGACAGGCGCACGATATCCTGGAAGTGTACGTTTGTGTCTACCATACCATGGCACATAAGCAAGGCTCCTTTCAGACCTTCCGCATAGTAAATTGGGGAGCTCTTTGCATAGGCCAGACTATCGGTGTACGGTGTGTTCAGGATGTTGGAAGTATAGCCGTGGTTATAGTGTGCCCAGTCTGTTACAGAACGCAGCGCGGCTCCGGCAGCAAACACATCAGGCTGCGTGAACATGGCCATCAGCGTAATAAAGCCACCATAAGAACCACCGTAAATACCGATGCGTTTCGGATCAACGTTATACTTGTCGACGAGCAGCTTGGCACCATCCACATGGTCGCTCAGGTCTTTGCCACCCATAAACTGGTAGATACCCGTGCGTACGTCACGCCCATAACCGGCACTCCCCCTGTAGTCAATGTCCAGTACGGTATAGCCGTTATCGGCCAGGAAATTATGGAACATATACTCCCGGAAGTAATTGCTCCACCACTTGTGCGCATTCTGCAGGTAACCAGCCCCGTGTACAAAAATTACAGCCGGGCCGTTGGCTACTGCATTCTTTGGTTTGTATAGACGGGCGTATACATCAACGCCGTCGCTTGCTTTAAAGCTGATCACTTCCGGCTCGCGCCAGTTGTAAGATTTAAACTCCTTTGTAAGAGACTCGGTAACCTGGCGGGGCTTCGCACCTTTTTTGTTATCCATCACAAACAGCTCCCATGGCTTGTTGCTATAGGAGTAGCGTACGGCCAGCTTCTTTTCATCCGGCGACAACTCCACTTCATGTGCACCTGTCATGGTAGTTAGCTGCACCATCTCGCCACCCTGAAGCGGCATGCGGTAAAAATGCTGCTCTCCCGGATGTACCTTATTGGCAATGAAGTACCAGTGCTTTTTATCATCAGACATGCGCACGTTCGATACCTCAAACTTACCGCTGGTCAGCGCTTTTTTCTTGCCGCTGTTCACATTAACGGTATACAGGTGCGAATAGCCGCTTTCTTCCGAGTGGAACCACACGTTTTCGTTATCCGGCATCCAGCCAATATCACCAGCGCCGTAGCTAATTCCAGGTCCGTTGATCCAGGCTTCATCCCGCTGCCGGTCCAGCAATGTCAAGGCTCCCGTGGCCGGGTTCAGTTTCAGAATCCAGCGATCTTTGTTGTCGTTGGAGCGAGCCACTACCACAGCGTTCTTGCCGTTATCTGACCAGAAAGGGCCGAAGATAGTGGTGGAGCGCATTTCCTGCTTGGCTGCTTTCTCTGCTCCAGCCTTATCAGATCCGTCTTTGGCAGCTTGGGTCTGCAGGTAAGCAGGTTGTTCGTAAATACCTGCTATATCCTTCATGGTTACAGCAAAGGTTGTATCGCGGCGGGTGTCGTACACAAAGAACTCGTACGTTGCCTGCGCATCCCCCACCTTGGTTCGGGTGTTAATGTCCTCCGTGTACCCTGAGGAGGTAACAAAATCTGGAACAATAGCTATTCTTGCGTTTTTAGGCCTGTTAACAAGACGATAGGTAATAAACTGTTCGTCCGGGCTAAGCACGATATTATCTACAGACTTATTGCTGGTGTAGATCTCTTTCGGGCGCTTTGGCGTATCTGCTTTCTGCTGCTTTTTGGCTGCTTCTTTATCAGCTTCGCGTTCGCGTACTATTTGCAAAAGCTCCTTTTGCTGCTCCCGCAACCACACACGTTGCGGGTCTTTGGGTTCACCTTCAGCAGGCTTTACTCCTTTTTTGAAGTCTGTAAGTTGCGCCACCTGTCCGTTGGCAATATTCCAGGTATACAGGTTGCTGTCTTTCAGGTAAGCTATCTTTTTTTCGTCGTGGCTGAAAGAAGGGCTGCTTTCACGTTCAGAGGTGTTGGTAACCTGCTGTGCCTTTCCGCTCTTGATATCCAGCAGGAAGATATCTCCACTCTTTTCATATACTTTCTTGTTTTCAGCTCTGTTGTAACGACCAAACGGGCTTGGCAGGCTTCGGCGTTCCTGTGCACTTACTTTGCGGATGTTCTTGCCATCTGCCGACACGCTGTAGAGCGAATCTTTGCGATTGCCTTCAGGGTTCCAGTTGAAGTAGATCTTTTTGCCGTCTTCTGACCAGAAGATGTTGCTTGGAGAGATCCCGATCCATTTCGGATCGCGCATTATTTTCTCTACACTCAACTCCATTTTGCCATCCTGTGCCTGCAGCGCACCACCACAGAGTACGAGCCAGGCAGCAAGCGCAAGTGCCTTTCTTTTAAATAACATGTTAGCTTGTTTATTGAAGGGTGTTAGTATTTAGACGTTACAAATTAGCTGATTAAGTATGACACGCCAAATTCAGCCATACTTAATCAGCTGTTATACTTTCAAATCTCTATTGCTTTTCTGCCTTTAAAGCAAGGGTTGGGTGCTTCTCCTCAAAGTCTGAGAGTCCCTGATAAAATTTGGCGAGTGCCAGTACTTGTGCCTCCCCGAACAGTTTACCCATAAAGGTAATGGTTGTCGGCATGCCGTTTTTTTGGAAGCCGTTCGGCAACACCACACATGGGTGGCCTGTCAGGTTCGTAAACACAAGGTTGTTGCTTGCAAAAGATGGGCTGATGTATACATCAATGTCTTTCATCTTCTTCTGCATCTCCTGGATCATGAGCGTACGGACACGCTGTGCCTGCAGGTACTCCACAGCCGGCACAAAGCGAGCCGATCTAAAACTGTTGGGCCATGCATTTTTATGTTGCTGCACCATCAGGCTGTCGCGCCCGCTTCGGGTCAGTTCATCAAAGGCAGCAGCACCCTCAACAGAGATGGTTAGTGTCAGGTCGCGCACCGGAAAGTCAGGCAGCTCCATAGGTACCAGCTCGATACCAGCCTTCCGAAGTGCCTCCAGGGTTGCCTGGTCGTTCTGCTTAAAGCCATACTCCCGCTCGAAATCCTTCTTCAGGTAGCCTACCCGCAGCTTCTTCACATCTATCTTGTCGTTGTAGTTGAAGGGCGCATCGTAAACCGATAAGTCCTGACCATCCGGCCCGTAGATCGCATTGAACACAATGGCACAATCTTCTGCCGTACGCGCTATCGGGCCAATTTTATCCATCGACCAGCTCAGGGCCATTGCTCCGTGCCGGCTCACCCGGCCGTAAGTAGGACGCAAGCCAGTTGTACCGCAGGCAGTGGATGGGGAGACAATAGAGCCAAGTGTTTCGGTGCCGATTGCAAAAGGGAGCAAGCCTGCTGCTACCGCCGAAGCAGAGCCAGCCGATGAACCGCTTGAGCCTTTGGAGATATCCCATGGCGAACGGGTTTTGCCTCCATACCATACATCGCCCATGGCAAGTTCTCCTAAAGTCAGTTTTGCTACCATCACACCACCTGCCTCTTCCAGACGCTGCACTACCGTGGCATCCATGTCAATCTGCTGATCTTTGTAAGGCACAGAACCCCATGTTGTTTTGTAGCCTTTTGTAGCCAGCAGGTCTTTTACACCAAACGGTATCCCGTGCAGCATGCCTTTATACTTGCCGGACTTTATCTCCTGGTCTGCTTTGCGGGCCTGCTGCATAGCCCGCTCTTCTGTAAGCGTAGTCACACATTCCAGCGTGGGACCATATTGCTTCAGGCGGTTCAGGAAAAACGTCGTAAGCTCTACGGAGGAAATTTGCTTGGTACGGATCAGCTCGGCCAATTGCGGCACGGTATAAAAAGCCAGATCTTCTTTGTTGGCGGGAAGCTTTGTTTTCTTCGCCCGTTCTACTTCAAACTTTTCCCGCTTCTGCTCAAAAGTATAACCTACCGGAATCGGGTTGAACATGATCGCCGGTGCTACCTCATTCCCTAACGGCTGCTTTCTTACATTGGCATAACCTGCCCTAAAATCCTGCACCTCGCTTACAGCAGAGTCGAGCTGCGCATTGGTGAAATTCAACCCCATCAGCTGCTGTGCACCCTGCAGCATCGCTACCGTTATCTTAGTTTCATCTGCTACTTTGGTAACGAAGGCTCCGGAGGCAAAGCATGCCACTCCAAGTAATGCAGCTTTGTATTCTCTTTTCATATTGCTTTCTGTTTTATTCTATTTTCCCACAATTTAATTATTAGCTTATAATAGTATAGAATTTTTCAACAGTTTACTTTTCTACCCCACTACAAACCAATTCCAATGCTGTTTGCAAATAAAAAAAGGCAGGAAAAACTTCCTGCCTTTTCATTTCTGTGCTCAAGCTATTAATAACCTGTGTTCTGAGTTATCACACCGCCAGAAGTAAGCACTTCTCTCTGCGGAATTGGCCACAGGTTCTTGTTAGCATCTGCCAGACCTGTAGTGTTTGTTCTTCTCAGGTCGAACCAGTAGTGACCTTCGTGAGCTAACTCTATTCGTCTTTCTTTCAGAATAGCGTTAATCAGATCCTGACCAGTAGCTACTAAAGGTGTCAAACCAGCTCTAGCTCTAACTCTGTTCACTAAATCTAAGGCTTCTAACTCATTTGCAGCACCCCCAAGCCTGGCTAATGCTTCGGCTCTGTTCAAAAGTACTTCCGCATATCTGATCAGAAGCACGTTATCATCGCCACCTGCAATCTTAGTATACTTTTGCGTATAGCTCCCGTTCACGTTTACAGGGAGACGTTTATCAGTTGCCTCATGTGCACCAGCTAAGCTTGCATCCGGAGAAACCTCATTTCTACCACCAAGACTGGTCGGGAACCAGAAGAAGGCAATAGAGTTTGAGTTTACCGGATCGAACTGTAGTTCCCAGATTGCTTCTGATGTATTCTTCAGCGCATAAATATCACCATAGTTAGCAGCTAAGCTATATTTACCCAGCTCTATTACCTGCTTTGCAAGGTCTGCTGCTAACTGGTAATCTTTCTGATACAAAGCCACTCTTGATTTAAGCGCTAGCGCAGCAGCTTTTGAAGCTCTGCCTTTGTTACCACCATTCAGGTTCTCAATTGCAAAGTCAAGGTCTTGGTATACTTGTGCAATAACTTCGGCTTCAGACGCTCTTGCAAGCGGTTCTGCATCTGCTGCAGTAAGTGTTGGCGTTAGTTTCAACGGCACACCAACTCCGTTTTCGCCATAACCTGTGCCAGAGCCGCCAAAATAATTGATCAGGTTAAAGTAATGGTAAGCACGCAGGAATCTGGCTTCTCCTAAAGCTGCATTGTTATTGAAAGCAGGATCGCTGATGTTAGGAATAACAGATATCAGCGTGTTTACCCTGTTAACACCATCGTAAATGGCATTCCACATGTTGCTGATTTCCACGTTATCTGCCAGAATGCTATTCTGCTCGATCTGTGCAAATGAAGGGAAAGTACCTGTGTGCGCCACGTTAGCCGTTGCAAGATCAGCGAAAACGAAGTAACGCAAACCCATATAGTTAGCACTCTGTAGTGCGCTGTAGGCACCAATTAAACCTGCTTCAACACCAGTTCGTGTATTGTATGCAGAGTCAGCCGGTAGGGAAGCCTGAGGCTCAACATCAAGCACTTCGCATGCCGATGTAGAGAGAAGCAGACCCAAGGCTAAAACTTTGAAATATCTTCTATTTATCATTTTAATCAACTTATAATAATTACAGACCAATGTTTACACCAAAGGTTAATGTTTTGGCTTGCGGATACACCAGGAAGTCAGTTCCAAGTGATGTATTGCTGCCGCTGAACGTGTTCACTTCCGGATCCATACCTGAGTAATCTGTGAAAGTCAGCAGGTTCTGGCCCTGTACGAATACACGTGCAGATCTTAATTTCGCGCGCTCTACCAGGCTGGTTGGCAGGTTATAGCCTAACTGGATGTTCTTAAGCCTTGTGTAAGAACCGTCTTCGATCCATCTGTCTGAGTTTCTTCTGTTGTTGTTAGGGTCACCGTATACCGCTCTTGGCATATCAGTGCTTGTGTTTTCAGGAGTCCATCTGTTCAACACAGCAGATGTCTGGCCAAACACACCGTTCATACCTTCAGCAAACGCTCTGGTATGGTTCCATACTTCGTTACCCTGTACAAACTGGAAGAAGAAAGACAAATCAAAGCCTTTGAAAGCAAGGTTGTTGGTGATACCACCTGTAAAGTCAGGCTGAGCGCTGCCAAGTATTTCCTGGTCCTCGCTGTTAATTATACCATCGCTGTTCAGGTCTTTGAACATGATGTCACCAGGGCGGGTTGCTGAAGACTGGTAACGAGCACCAGCATTGCCAGTAGCTTGTCTTGCAGCAGCATCCAGGGCATCAATCTCTGCCTGTGTCTGGAAAATACGCTCTACTCTGTAGCCTCTGAAAGCGCCTAGCGGCTGACCTTCTTCTACCCAGCTTGCAAATCCTTGTGCATATGGAGTACCATCATTCAGCTTGGTTACTTTGTTTCTGTTGATGGCAATGTTGAAGTTCGTATTCCAGGTAAAGCCACCAGGTGTATTAGAATCTACGTTGTAAGAAGTTAAAGCAAATTCCAAACCTTTGTTCTCAACAGAACCGATGTTCTCAGTAATGCTAGTAAAACCTGAGCTACCAACCAGAGATCTTGCTAATAGCAGGTCGTCTGTTTTTTTCAGGTAAGCATCTGCGTTGAACACGATTCTGTTATTAAGAACAGAGAAGTCCAAACCTACGTTTGACTGCGTTGTTTCTTCCCAAGTTAAGTCTGGGTTGCCTAACTGAGATGGTCTCAGACCAGCATTCTGGATGTAGTTTGCACCCGGAGAAATAAGGGCCAGCGATCCGAAGTTTGAGATTTCAGAGTTACCGGTTACACCCCAGCTTGCTCTAAGTTTTAACTCGCTGATAAATTCTACATCCTGTAAGAAAGATTCTTCAGAAATTCTCCAGCCAATTGAACCTGCTGGGAATATACCATAACGATAGTTTTCACCAAATCTAGAAGATCCGTCTGTTCTTACACTAGCAGAAAGCAAATACCTGTTCTTAAGCGCGTAGTTAAATCTTGAAAAGTAAGACGCTAAACCCCATGCTGTCTCATTTGAAGAAGCAGATGTTTTTACTGAACCTGCTGACAACTGCTTGATATCGTTACCAGGGAAGCCTGTAGCTCCGGCAAAGATGGAGTTCTGTGTAGATTGCTGGTAAGCAATACCTAACAGAGCAGAGAAGTTATGAATGTCGCTAAAAGTTTTGTTAAAATTAAGGGTATGCTCTGTTAACCAAGACACATCCTGCAAATAAGATTGCTGACCTAAGCCTTTAGAACCGGCACCAGTGTTGGTAGTAGTTGGCCTGAAGTCCTCGTCGCGGAAAGTAAGGTAATCTATACCGAAAGTAGACTTCCACTTCAGAGAAGGAAGAATGTCGTATTCAGCAAACGTGTTACCAATTACACGTGCACTAATTGCAGAAAGTGTAGGCTCTAACGCTGCAGCAACCGGGTTTTCAGTAGAAGCACCCGGGTCTTTTGCATAAGTACCGTCTGCTTTGTATACCGGAATATCAGTAGCTACCAGTACTGCTGTACTAACTACACCGTTGATGTTGTTGTCGTTCTGGATACGGCTGGCATTAGAACGGCTCAAACCAACACTTGCACCAATTCTGAATTTATCAGTCAGGCTGTGGTCCAGGTTTAATCTACCGTTCATACGCTCAAAACCAGAGCCCAGCACGATACCTTCCTGATCAAAGTAAGTACCTGATAGGTGGAACTTGGTTTTGTCGTTACCACCCGATACAGAAAGGTCATAGTTGGAGATAGGCGCTGATCTAAAGATCTCATCCATCCAGTTAGTAGTAACGGCAGAAGATGGATCGTTAAATGTTGATACGTCACGAATACCATCACCATTATCCATTGACACATACTTACCATCTGCTCCCTGGCCAAGTTTAGATCCACCAAACACATAGGCTGCAAGATCAGCATAAGAATTCCAGTTAACACCAAAAGCACTGATATTACCAGCAGCATTAACAGGGTATCTGTTTCTTAACTGCTCGTTGAAAAGCTCTATTGTCTGTGGGCCAGTAAGCAGATCCAGTTTGTTCCAGGCTTGCTGCGTACCAGTATAGTAGCCAAAGTTCACGTTGGTTCTACCGGCTTTACCACGTTTTGTGGTGATTAATACCACACCATTCGATGCTCTTGAACCATAGATAGCAGCAGAAGCTGCATCTTTCAGGATCTCCATTGACAAGATGTCGTTCGGGTTAAGATCAGAAAGAGCGTTCGTCTGCTGGCCACCTGTACCGATGCTTGTGTAGCTACCAGTGTTGATAGGCACACCATCTACTACATAAAGTGGCTCGTTGCTGGCACCGATAGAAGCGGCACCACGAACACGCACCGCAATACCTGAACCTGGAGTACCAGAGTTTTGCGTTACCTGAACACCGGCAGCACGACCTTGCAGGGCCTGATCAACGGATACTACAGGAACGTTTTTCAACGCTTCCGCACTAACGGAAGTAATAGAACCTGTCAGCTCTTCACGTTTCTGTGTACCGTAACCCACAACAACTACCTCATCGATAGTTCTTGTAGCCTGCTCCATCGAAACATTGATCTGGGAATTGTTGCCGATAGCTACTTCTTTATCAGCAAAGCCCAGATAACGGAATAAAAGTGTGGTGGCGTTGGCCGGCACATTGAGTGAATAGTTACCGTCCACATCCGTACTAACACCAACTGTGGTGCCTTTTACGATAACACTTACGCCGGGCAGCGCCCCTCCTCCCGAAGCAGAGGTCACGCGGCCAGTGATGGCCCGCCCCTGCTGCGCCCATGCCTGTACTACTAGCGCAAGCATAAACACAAAACTGAGTAGTAAACTCTTTTTCATACTACATTTTTGTTTTGATTAGTTAACTGTTTATTAGGTTAGGTTAATTTGGTCCTCCAAAATATCGACTAAATGTTACAAAACAAACGCGCTGACTAAAAAATATTTTTTTCACCATCACCATACCTACTTAAATAATGCAAAACCGAAGGTTACATATCTGTTTTTATTTTTGACAAACAGCATATAATCATCCGTGAAACAGCAGTTTATTTCTACCAAATCACCATCAACAGGAAACCATGTTTAAACATACTTTAGATTATCCATCAATAAAATCAAAAAAGCACAATCTTGCATAATATAACTTTTACAAGACAAACAACAGAAAAACAGCTTCTAAAATGTACTTCATGTTACAATAGCAAGAAAACGTAATTCGAGCTACTCCTCTAAGGAGTTTGGCTGTCACATAGAACAGATGTGGAGCAGTGAAGAAACAAAGAAAATCAGATGGTTAGGTCTATGCCTGTGTATCGGCAACATAGATAGAACTGAATAATTTTTTCGCTCCTGCAGCGCAATGTAGTACTGTATACTCATAACTGCTTTAGTTTTTCCTGCCTTAGGTGTAGGCAAGCGAGGGGTGTAAGTAAAGGCAGCAGACGCTTCATGCAGGATCATCTATCTTATGTTATCATATAAACAGACATCGATACACCTTTTGCTATAAGGCCAGTATTCCCAAAGTATAAACTATCAAGTTACCACCAGGAGGAAGTTCTAAACCTAAACTCCCTTTACCGCAACAGTGCTTTTATACCTTTATACTTAAAGTATAGCGGCACCACTTAACCGCTTTGTTTCGTATACCCACCTGTTCCTATACTTGCCTGAAATTACCGCCACTATCTGCTAACCAAATGAAAGGAAAGAGCATTACGATTATACTTTCTTTGCTCTTCGGGCTGCTGCATACCTTTTTGATACAAGCACAGGACGTACAAAGCTGCTCTGCCACCCGGCAGAGCTCTGTAAAACGGCAAGCCATTGCTACTCCGGAGCATGTGAGGCTCATGAATCAGTATGATGTCAGCTTTTATGAATTAAACCTGCAGCTTGAGCGGAATACAACCTTTATCGCAGGCCATGTAACTATCGTCGCAAGTATAAAGGCCCCAACTCTGGAGACTTTTGCCTTTGAGCTGCACCCTAATTTCCAGATAGACTCGGTTATCGTGAACGGGAGCAGGCAACAAAGTATAAACCGTAACAGCAGCAATGTTTCCGTAGCTCTCATCACGCCTGTTGCTCCTACCTCTAAGCTCACGGCTACTGTATACTATAAAGGAACTGCTCCGCGGAGCAACAATGCTGCCATTGGCAACGGCTTTAACACCGCCACTGAAAACACGTGGGGCAACCAGGTAACCTGGAGCCTGAGCGAACCTTATGCCGCCTACGAGTGGTGGCCTACCAAACAGGTGCTCACAGATAAAGCTGATTCGGCATATGTATTCGTGACTACCAGCACTGAAAACAAAGTTGGCTCCAACGGTCTGCTGACAAACACGGTACCCTTGCCCGGAAATAAGGTACGGTATGAGTGGAAAACCCGGTACCCGATCGCCTATTACCTGATATCGGTAGCAATGTCCGATTACGAGGAATACCTGATCTATACCAACACCAAGGGTGCGCCAAAACCTATCCCTATACTTAATTATGTATACCGCGGCGGGGCCCTGAACAAGTTCAAAAGCGAGATTGATCTTACTGCACCTCTTATCGAGCATTTCTCCGACCTGTTCACCCTCTACCCCTTTGCTGCCGAAAAGTACGGCCACAGCATGGCACCCATGAATGGCGGCATGGAACACCAGACCATGACCACGCAAAGCACCTTCTTTTTTACCCTGACAGCACACGAGCTGGCGCACCAGTGGTTTGGCGATAACGTTACCTGCGCCAGCTGGCAGGATATCTGGTTGAATGAAGGCTTTGCGTCTTATGCAGAGTTTCTTGCGCTGGAGCGATTTGGCCAACCGGGAAGCGCCAGTAGCTGGATGGATAACGCGCATGCTTCCGTATTGCAGCAGCCGGGTGGCAGCGTACTTGTACCTGACACCAGCAATGTGAGTCGCATTTTCAGCGGCAGGCTAACCTATAAGAAAGGGGCAACCGTGGTGCACATGCTCCGCTACACCATCAACAACGATGCACTTTTCTTCGAAGCATTGCGCCGATATCAACAGCAGTTTGGTGGAGGAACCGCCACTACCGCCGATCTGCAGCAGGTGTTTGAGCAGGTAACGGGACAGAACCTGGATTACTTTTTTGAGCAGTGGTACAAGGGCGAAGGCGCTCCCGTGTTTGCTGTGGAGTGGAACCAGGAGGGTGATAAGCTCCTCCTTCAAACAACACAAACCAGCACCGGCAGCACACCCTTTTTTAAGACGGACGTGGATTACCTTGTCAGGACTGCTTCCGGTGTTACCACTTTTCGGGTAACGCAGGACGATCCAGAAGAACAATACCTGCTGAAGGTCAGGGATGAGGAGATTATAAGTATTGAGATAGACCCAAACCAACAGATCCTGAATACTACCTTACAGGTGGTGAAGAACACAAACCTGAAAATACCTGCGGAGTTTCAGCTAAATACCATGGTATACCCTAACCCCGCTTCTGCTTACCTGAAGCTGGTAAACCTGACGTTCAATCCAACTATAGCCGAGATCTTCGACCGTACCGGGCGGCTGGTAAGCAAACAACAACTATCTCTGCAGACAGAAGTATCTATGAACATAGCCGACCTACCGGCAGGGCTCTATATCCTCCGGGTTACCAATGACTCTGAGATCTTCCGCTCTTCTTTTATCAAGCTACCGTAGCGAGTGCTGAGTTAAGTAGCGTTAGCTATAGTTGGAGTTATACTTTCATCGTTGCTGTGGTCCAACCATCCCTAGCCCATTGTCTAAGGAGGGGAGCTTAAGCCTTTGCTATATTTTAGGTTTCAGTTTCATAGCTGAAGTATAAACACACCCCTACCCCTCTCAAGAGGGGAATCTCTGCTACTGCTATGTGCAAAGTAGAAGTTTTATAGCTGCAGGTATGGCACGGACAGGTCGCGACCTGTCTCTACAATTCGGTTCCAGTTGCATAGTGGCTCACGAAGCAGTATTGTTTCCAGTCCTTGGGTTGAGCGCCTTCTGGGTTTCCGGTGCCCGCAAGGGCATTGCGACCGAAGGGTAGCAAAGGAAAGCTAGACAGCGCGATGCCCGAGGACGAGGCCCCGCGGCCGTGAGCGCACCAATGTAAAAATGAAACTATGGGTGAGTAAGACTGAGGATCTAAGACTGCTACGGAGCAAAGGCTAGCCTGCAAGCAAGTATAAACCAGAGCTATAGTTATAAGATTTCTCGCTCTGCTCGAAATGACAATCCAAAGTCGTCTGCCTTAATAATATCCATTCGCACCACCATACTGCGAACTCATCATGGCCTGCACTTTCTGCGCCTCCTTAATATTATACTCAAAAGCCAGGCGCTTGTAGTTGATCAGGTCTACGATCGTACCTACCAGGCAGAGGCCTCCGGTGAAGAAGTACAGTATACCCATTCCGATATGACCCAAGATAAACCGGTGAATGCCTGCTACTCCGAAGAAGCCGACAACGGCGGTGATCAGGACCAGCAGCGGCTCGCGACGACGGGAACGGTAAATTGATACGAACTGCTGTGCCTGGTTGTCAGACATGTGGTTGACAATGCCCTGCACAAAGGCCATCTCTTCGGGATCGAGCTCCGGCATATGGTGTAAAATATTAGCCATGGTAAGTATGGGTTAGATGAAATTTTTTCAAAAGCAAATAGTGTCGCACCAGCGCGAACACCCTGTAAGCAAGTATAAACAGAGCAGGCAGCCCCAGCGGATGCGCTTCCCAGGAGGCCTGCCATTCTCCTCTGAACAAATAAGCAATGCTGTGCCCCAGGCCGCACCCCGGGCACCCTCCTTCAAGCACCCAGCTAAAAGCACACAGGCTAAACAGGTGCCCGTCTGCAGGCTCTAACAGCGCCAGCAAACCTACTCCCGCTATCCAGCAAACAGCCTCTAACAGGTTGACCTTCAGGGCTATATGCAACTTTTGTAGCACAGGTATTTGTATAAGGCATTATCTAACTTATCAGAACAGGCGTCGCACCTATTAGCAAGGTATAATTTATACTATAAATATGACAAAAATAAATATATGAAACAACTATACCCTTTTATACTTTCTGGCTTGCTCCTGCTTAGTAGCTGTTACCGTACCCTCTCGTCTGAGGGAGGCGGACAGGGCTATGTGCGGAAAGACAATTTGCCCGTGAACCCTGCGGATGTGACACTGCCTCCGGGCTATACCCTGGAACCTGTGGCAACCGGGTTAACTTACCTTACCGATGTGGCATTTGACGCCCAGAGACACCTGCACGTAATTGAGGTCGGCTATTCGTATGGCGAAGAGTTCCTGGAGCCAAGGCTGCTACGCGTAGAGGCCGGCGGCGAATCAAGGCCTGGCTCCTGCTATAAACGACAAGCTGGTGCCGGATTTTGTTATCCGTTTTCAGGTCAGGAACGAGCTCGGTGCCATGCCGGCATTCAAAGAAGAAACCATCCCGGATGACAAGCTCGACGACCTGATGGCCTACATCAAACAGCAGCGCAAAGACAAACCCGAGACGGCACCCTAAGCAGGCAACGACTCTGCTGGCTGCCGTATACTTAGGTATAGAACTATAAAAGCCTGAAACTATGGAATGCAATGTTGGATTAGTAGAACAGAAAGCACGCGTACTCGGCGGCCTCGCCCTGATCGGTATTGGTGCATACTATAATATAAAGCCGCTGGCTGCCTTGGGCATCATCCCGATCGTAACCGGCATGCTGCGTTACTGCCCGCTAAACCAAGCCATCGGCTACAACGGCTGCACCGACCTGAAAAGCCCCAGACCCTAAGCCAACAAGTAAGGCGGTAGCTTTTGCAGCACCGTAAATACAAGTATGGAATTTCTTGTCATACTTATACTGGCCCTGATCAATGGCTTTTTTGCGTTGTCGGAGATCGCGTTGGTATCTGTGAAGCGGACGCACATAGAGCAGAAGGCACACAAAGGAAGCCGGAATGCCAAAGTTGTGTTGCAGCTCCTGCGGAACCCGGCAAAATTTCTGTCTGCAGTGCAGGTGGGTATCACGCTGATCGGCATCATTGCCGGTGCTTACGGCGGCACCACCCTCGCAGGCAGCCTTACGCCACTTGTTGCCTCTGTCGGTGCGCTGACCCCTTACGCCCCACAAATATCCTTTGCCCTGATCGTATTCCTGATCACCTATTTCACCATTGTGGTGGGTGAGCTTATACCTAAAACCATCGCCCTGCATAATGCAGAGCGCATCGTTTTGCTGGTAGCCCCTGTTGTGCACTTTTTTACCAAGGCTGCCTACCCGCTCGTTAAACTACTATCCGGCTCCACCAACCTGATCCTGCACCTGCTGCATATACCACAGAAAAGGGATACGGCCTCCCTTACCGAAGAAGAACTGCGTTACCTGATAAAAGTGGCCGGCAAGGAAGGCGTGCTGGAGAAAGAGGAGCAGCAGATCCACGACAACATCTTTTACCTGTACGAGCAGCGCAACCGCAGCCTGATGACCTACCGCACAGAAGTAGAATGGATAGACCTCAACTGTTCCCCTGAAACCATCCACCAGCTGATTGTAAAAAGCTCGCATTCCAAATTCCCGGTCTGTCAGGGAAATATGGATAACGTGATCGGCATACTGGCTGTAAAAGATTACCTGGAGCACCTGAACAGGCCAGACGAACCTCTTACCCGAATCATAAAGCCACCCTTGTTTGTGTCGGAACTGATGATCGCCATGAACACCCTGAAGATGTTCCGGAAAAAGAAACAGTACATGGGTATTGTGGTGAATGAGTTTGGAGACGTGGAAGGCATCATCACCCTGCACGACATCATGGAGGCCATTGTAGGTGAACTGCCGGATGTAGGCGAAGTAAGCGAGCCTGAAATTTTCAGGCGGGACGATGGCTCTTACCTCGTCAGCGGCTCCATCCTTATCCGCTTCCTGAACCAGGCGGTAGGCAATGAGCTGATACCCGACCTGCCCGAGCGCTACTCCACTTTAGGCGGTTTTATACTTTACACCCTTGCCCGCATACCCGGAATCGGCGACAAGATCCGCATTCAGAATTACCAGCTGGAAGTGCTCGACATGGACGGCAGCCGTATAGACAAGGTGCTGCTGAAGGAGGTAGAGCCGGTAAGTTTGCAGGAGCCCAAATAGGAAGCCTGATGGAGAACATAATATAGTAAATAAAGTATATTTTATTTTACTATTCACCTGCAGGTCTGTATCTTCACCTTAAAAAACAAACAACTGATTTACATGCGGATCATCTACACACTCCTGCTTTTACTGATCACCTGTTATGGCGCTGCAGCTCAGGGCAACAATCAAACGGAGCCTAAGACCAAAGAAGTTACAGAGACACTCAAGCATTACAACCAGCGCTATCACGTACTGCAGGATAATCCAAAACTAAAACATGGTCCGTTTACAATGGGCGCCGCTGGCTGGAGAAGCGAAGGCCAGTATGAAATGGGGAAAAGAAGCGGCCTCTGGTCGTTCTACGGCTGGAGAGATAAGCTTGAATACAAGTTTGATTTCACCACCAATCAAGAGGTTTTTGCAGACAGGAAAAGTGACACGATCCGGAACGAAGTGAAGGTTTACCAGCATGGTGAACTGGTAAAGACAAAGGTAGGAAACCGGCCCTTCTACTTTGGCGGTGATAGCCGTATGTTCTTTTTCCTGGGTAAAAATATTCGATATCCGATTGCAGCCCAACGTGCCCGGGTAGAAGGTGTTGCCGTCATTAGTTTAGACATAGACGAAGATGGAAAAGCCAGCAACCATGAGGTGGTAAAAAAAGTAGGTTATGGAATTGATGAGGAGGCATTACGTGCCATAAGTCTGTTGCCAAACGAGTGGGTGCCTGCCATGATCGATGGCAAGCCCGTTAAGAGCAGGCATTATGTACCTATAAAATTTACCATACACTAACAGCCCAAACACCAAGCTATGCGCAAGATCGTACTCTACATTGCCGCCAGCCTCGACGGCTACATTGCCCGCCCCGATGGCAACATCGACTGGCTCACCGATAAAAAGTATACCATCCCTGACGAAGACTTCGGCTACTCCGCCTTCCTGCAAACCATCGACACCACGCTGATGGGCCACAGCACCTACAAAGAAGTGATGGGCTTCGATATGCCTTTCCCCTACCCTGATTTGAAGAACTATGTTTTCAGCCGCTCAGCGCATGAGGACACGGAATATGTATCGTTTGTGAAGGATAACCCGGTGGAGTTTATCGAAAAGCTGAAAGAGCAGGACGGGAAGGATATCTGGCTGATTGGCGGCGGGCAACTCAACTCGCTGGTGCTGAACGCCGGCCTCCTCGACGAGATCATCCTGACTTACATCCCGATTATACTGGGCAAGGGCATCAAGCTTTTCTCAGAAGACGCCAACGAGCATAAACTAAAGCTAAAACCTACCGAAGGAAACCAGTACCGGAATGGCTTTGTGCAGCTGAAGTATAGTTGTTAGCAGGAAGCAGCAGTATGCAGTGAGAATTTTTGAAGTATAGCTACAGGATATTAGTTTTTATCTATATATTAACAGGATAATACAGAACTAACATTCCTTATTGCTATGAAAACCTTCCTTCTTTCCGCTATACTTGCGCTGAGCACCGCCTTTACCCTGAAAGCCCAGCAGCTGCCGGCAGAAGCAACCGTTGGTCAAGCCACCCCGGATTTTAAGCTGCAGAAGATCTACAACCATACGCAGAAAACAGCTACGCTGAAAGATTTCCGCGACAAGCTGGTTATACTTGATTTCTGGGCTACCTGGTGCGCGCCCTGCATCGAAAGTTTTCCCAAAAACGCAGAACTGCAGCAGCACTTCGGCAACAAGATTCAGTTCTTAGCCATTACCGATGAGCCGGCAAAACGCATCGACAAGTTCCTGGAGAAGCGCCCGGTCAACATCCCTGTTGTGCTGGATGAGGAAAGAGTGATCAACAACTTCTTTAAACACCGCAGCAAACCACATTATGCCGTGCTGGATGGCAATGGTGTGGTGCTGGCGATCACGGAAGAAAAGTACATCACGAAAGCCAATATAGAAAAAATGCTGGCCGGGGAGCCCGCAAACCTGCCGGTGAAAAAGGACATGATGGAGTTTGATGCGTCAAAGCCTCTTGCGGCAATGGCTGATCAGTCTCTGTTCCAATCTATACTGTTGCCGTACCAGCAAGGTGCCCCTTCAGGGGGAAGAACCCCTACATCTGGCCCCTTTGCAAACCGCAGAATCATGTTATCTAACCTTGATCCTATAACCATGCTGCAAACAGCGTATCAGTGGAGCCCTATTAGAATAGATGTGCAGGTGCAGAAGGAAGACAAGTATGATATCGATAATGAAAGTAACCGCTATACGTACGAACTGATCGTGCCGGCAGAAGCGGCTGGCCGGAAGTATAAGATCATGCAGCAGGATCTTTCCCGGTATTTTGGTCTCACAGCCAATGTAGAAAAAAGAACTACCGATGTGCTGTTGCTTACGCAGAGCAAGAAATCTAAATTAAAGCCAAGCATTTTAACTGCAGAAAGTGATTTTACCTATGGAGGCAGAGGACTAACAATGGTAAATAACAGGATAGAGGAGGTAAGAATTTTCCTGGAAGAGCAGCTTCAGGCTGTAGTGGTAGACGAAACCGGATTAACACAAAAGTATGACCTGCAGCTTACGTGGGTAAATGAGAACCCGGAGAACATCCACAAGGAGCTGGCAAAGTATGGTCTGAAGCTAACGCCTGCCAGGCGCGAGGTGGATATTCTGGTTATCCGGGATCAGGTACAATAACGTGGGCTTGGTGTTCTGAAAAGGATCTGAGTTATACTTCTGTGTTTCCTTCTTCTGGTGGTACCATGTCGGTTCTTTCAGCAGGCTCATTGGTGGGCTCAACCGGATGATGCAGCTGTTTCTCGTGCTCTATTCTGTCCTCCTCCATCAGGGGCTCGTTCACTGTGTCTGTAAACTGGTGGGTAAACTCCAGGCTTTCGTCCGCTGATCGCTGGCTATAGTTCCAGGTATCAGAAATTGCACCTGTTGAAGGTCTCCTGTGTCGTCTCATTTCACACGCTCCTTTCTTAAATAAATTGATACTAAACCAATCGATACTCTTTAAATAAGTTAAAAATTTAAAGTATATCTACAATTTAGTATACGCAAATAGCATACAAATGTGCCTTAACAGCCCAGCTATTTAGTGAAGAAGCATTGCACATATTTTGCCTGATAATCAACATCCTAAAGAAGGAGAGTACAGCGTCGGAGGACGCCGAAGGACCGGGCAATATTGCCAGGCATAAACGTCAGCATACTTCCGGCAATAATTGTAAAACACCAGGGCCGGCACAGAGGTAAATCTGTGCCGGCCCTGGTGTTTTACAATTATAAATCCTGTTACTTCTTTTTCTTGGCTTTGGAGCTGGCCTTTTTGCTCTTGGCTGCCTTGGCTTTTGACTCCGCCTCCTCGGCTTCTTTCATCAATGCTTTCCAGTCATACTTGGCGTCGGCGCTGAAGTCGATGGTAGCTTCGTAGTCCTCTTTATCCACCTCCAGCACCTTAATGTCTTTGGTCAGGTAGGTCTGTATTTCGTCGAGTATCGGTTTTTCTTCCGGCGCACAAAACGACACGGCTATACCTTTTGCTGTGCCACGGCCCGTACGGCCTACGCGGTGCACATAATTTTCCGGCTGCTCCGGCAGGTCGTAATTCACTACATAATCCACGTTCGGGATGTCGATGCCACGGGCACTCACATCGGTTGCGATCAGCAGTTTCACATCGCCTTTCTTGAACTGCTTCATCGCGTCCAGGCGGTCTTTCTGCTCTTTGCCCCCGTGTATGGCCATCGCCTGAATGCCGACACGCTCCATAGCTTTTACCACACGCTCGGCACGCACCTGCGTACGCACAAAGGCCAGTATCTTCTTCTCCGGGTTCTCCTTCACCACGCGCTCCAGGAAAAAGCGCTTATCGTCCATGTCCACGTACATCACCGAGTGGTCTACGTTCTTAGATACAGGGTCTTTTGGCGAGATCTGGATGCGCACCGGTTTGTTCACCAGCGAGTACGCCAGATCCTTGATCTTTTCGTCTATGGTTGCCGAGAAGAACAGCGTCTGGCGCTGGCGGGGCAGTTTGGTGATCAGTTGGCGGATGTCGTGGATAAAGCCCAGGTCCAGCATGTGGTCGGCCTCGTCCAGCACCAGCACTTCTACGCGGTGCAGTTTGATGTAGCCCTGGCTTACCAGGTCAAACAGCCGGCCCGGGGTGGCTACCAGCACATCGATGCCATCTTCCAGTTTGGCGATCTGCGGGCCCTGCTCCACACCACCAAATACACAAAAGGTTTTCACGCGGGTGCCGCGGCCAATCTCGTTGAATACTTCTGTTATCTGCAGTGCCAGCTCACGCGTTGGCACCATTACTACGCATTTGATGCCATCCTCCCGTTTCCTGTTTTTGCTGAACTGTAACCTGTCGAGCACCGGAATGGCAAAGGCTGCTGTTTTGCCGGTACCTGTCTGGGCAATGGCCAGCACATCTTCTCCCTTCATGATCGGCGGAATGGCTTTGAACTGGATATCGGTAGGTTTTTTGAAACCCAGTTTGTCCAGGCTTTTCTTGATCTCGTCGGATATGCGGTAATCTGCGAATTTCATGGTAATGCGGTTATACTTGCCTACTGCCTTTACTGTACGTAGTGCAGGCACGAAATGCAAAGGTAGCGTGAATTGTTTAATTGCTGCAGGATAATTAATACAGGCTGTTTGTCAGTAGCCACATAACCCTCACCGCCTGCCCGTGCTTATAGAAGGCCTGGCAAGATTTATACTTTACTTCTCCCTCCATTAGGGTGGTTTCCGTCTCTCCTACTAATCCTCCTGAAAGGATTTTGCGGACCTGTAGCGTACGCTGGCTACCTATAGCTGCACTTCGGCGAAAAAAAGAGAGTAAAGCAAACTTTTTTAATAGTAATGCTATTATAAACAAAAGCATGTATAACTTTGTCATAAAACATCAGCAGAACAAACGACACCTAAAGTCATGAACTATACCACAGCAGGCTCCAGTATAAAAATCAACCTGAACCACAAATCTTACCTCCGCGATCCGGAACAAACCGAGTTGGGGCGCAAGATTATCAAGGAGAGCATCATACTCATAGATGAGCTGGGCTTTGAGCAGTTCACCTTCAAAAAGCTGGCAGGCGTGATCGGCTCGACGGAGGCTTCTGTTTACCGCTATTTCGAGAACAAGCACAAGCTGCTGGTATACCTGGTGTCGTGGTACTGGGCATGGCTATACTATGCTGTTACCTTCAGAACCAACAACCTGCCCGACCCAAGAGAGCGGCTTAACCATGTAATCGATGTAATCACGAGCGCAAATGCTGACGACCCTACCACGCTGCACGTCAGCGAAAGCACCCTGCACCGCATCGTAATTGCAGAGTCGTCTAAAGTATACCTGACCAAAGAAGTGGACCTGGACAACAAAGAGGGCTACTTTCTGGAGTACAAACGCCTGTGCCGCCATATCGGGCAGATTATACTGGAAATAAACCCCAATTACCCTTACCCACACTCGCTTAGCAGCACGATGGTAGAGGCCGCGCACCAGCAGCAGTTTTTTGCGCAGCACCTGCCTTCGCTTACCGAGGTGCAGGGCGCCCAGCAGACAAACGCCGATACCACCCGCTTTCTGCGCCACCTCATCTTTGCCGCTATCGATAACAAAGTGCAGGCTTAACCATCACAACCAGAAAAGACATTATGGCAAATACAAAACAAAAGCCACTCTACACGCCCATGCAGCGCTTCTGGCAGCTACTGGCCACCGAAAAACGCGAGATAATGTACCTGTACATTTATGCCGTGGTAGCCGGCCTCATCAGTCTTTCGCTGCCACTGGGCATACAAAGCATCATTGCCTTTGTGTCAAGCGGACAGATCACGGCATCGGTTATTGTGCTGATCACGCTCATTGTGGTGGGCCTGCTGATTGTGGGTGGCATGCAGGTCATGCAACTCTGGCTCGTAGAGTACATCCAGCAGCGCATTTTTACCAGAACCGCTTTCGACTTTGCTTTCCGGGTACCGCGGCTGCAGACAGAGGCTTTGCACAAGCATTACCCGCCCGAACTTATGAACCGCTTTTTCGACACGGTGTCGCTGCAGAAATCCATGGCCAAAATTCTGACGGATTTTTCCACAGCAGCTATCCAGATTGTGTTTGGCCTGATCCTGCTGTCGTTCTACCACCCGTACTTTATTGTGTTCAGCTTGTTTCTGGTAGTAGTGCTGATCGCTATTTTCTACTTTTCCGGCCCCAGGGGCATTGATTCTAGTATCACAGAATCGAAGTATAAATATAAACTGGTCGCCTGGCTGCAGGAGATGGCGCGCGCCATGAACACCTTTAAGCTGGTGGGCCAGTCGGACCTGCCCATGCAAAAGACCGATGGGTACGTGACCAAGTACATCAAAGCCCGAAAGCAGCACTTTGGCATCCTGATGACGCAGTACCTGAGCTTTGTCGGGTTTAAAACGCTTATCACAGGTGGCCTGCTGGTATTGGGTTGTGTGCTGGTAATTCAGCGGGAGATCAATATTGGCCAGTTTGTGGCGTCCGAGATCATCATCATCCTTATTATGACGGCGGTAGAAAAGATCATCATAAAACTGGATACGGTATACGACCTGCTGACAAGCCTGGACAAACTGGGGCAGGTAACCGACCTGCCGTTAGAGGAAGAAGGAGGCATCCCGATCAGCGGCAACATTGAAGGCTTGAGTGTGCAGGTGCGCAACCTACGCTTCCGTTACCCTAAAGCCGAAGAGTATGCCATCAAAGGAATTTCATTTGATGTGAGGCCTTCGGAGCGGGTGTGTATTGCCGGCTTTAACCGTTCGGGCAAGTCTACCCTGAGCAACCTGCTCCTGGGCCTTTATGATTCTTATGAGGGCAGCATTGCCTACAACGGCCTTTCGCTGCGTGACCTGGAAAAGAGCAGCCTGCGCCGCTTGATCGGCGATAACACTTCCAAAGAACAGGTTTTTGACGGCACCATCCTGGAGAACATCACCCTTGGCACACCAACCGTGCCCATTGAGGATGTGGTGTGGGCAACAGAGAGTGTCGGCCTGACGCAGTTTATACATGCCCTGCCGGAGGGGTTGCAAACACACCTGACCGGTGGCAGCATGCGCCTGTCAGCCAGTGTAGCGCGTAAGATCATTATGGCACGCTGCCTGGTACACCGCCCTAAAATGCTTCTCCTCGACGACTTCTGGGGCGGCATGGAGAAGCACGAGAAAATGCGTCTGATCCAGATGCTGTCGTCGCCAGAGTTTGGATGGACTCTCCTTATCATCTCCAACGACCCGGATGTGATGAGGAGCTGCGACCGCACCCTGGTACTGGCCGATGGCGAACTGGTAGCAAGCGGCACCTACGAGGAAGTACGCACCAGCAGGCAATATCAGCAACTGGCTTATTTAACCGCATAGAAGATGAAGCAGAAAGAACTTAAGGAAGCACCTTTGGAGCCAATTCCATACAAGGCCATGGACATGGTACGTACCCCGCAATTGGGGCGTACGCTGGCTTACTGGCTCATCGGCATCGTGCTGCTGCTCATACTTTGCCTCTTCCTGCCCTGGACGCAGAACATCAGCTCCAGAGGCACTATGACAGCCCTTAACCCACAGGACCGCCCACAAACGGTGCAGACTACCATTGCTGGCCGCATCGAGCGCTGGCATGTGCAGGAAGGCCAACTGGTGCAGAAAGGCGACACCATTGTAAGCCTGTCGGAGGTGAAGGAAAAGTACTTTGACCCGGAGCTGCTCACGCGCCTAGACGAGCAGGTGCAGGCCAAAGAAGGCGCCCAGGAAGCTACCGCCGCCAAGGCCGACGCGCTGGAAAAGCAGCTGCAGGCCCTGCGCCAGGGACTACAGTTCAGCCTTGCCAAAGGAAAGAATAAGGTAGAACAATCGCGCCTGAAAGCACAGAGCGACAGCATGGATCTGGTGGCCCAACGCGTAGAAATGGATATTGCCCGGAACCAGTTCGAGCGCCAGGAGGCCTTGTACAAACAAGGGCTAAAGTCCCTTACAGAGCTGGAGGCACGTCGATTGAAACTACAGGAAGCCCAGGCAAAGCTGGTTGCGCAACAAAACAAGCTGGGCAGCTCCCGCGCCGAACTACAGAACGCCTACACCGAGCTAAACTCTTTACGGGCCGAGTACGGTGACAAGATTGCCAAAGCCGAATCCGAGCTGAGTGCCACCCGCGCTTACCTCTACAGCACTGCAGGCGAAACCTCCAAGTTGCGCAGCGAGTACAGCAGCACCCTCGAGCGAAGCAAGTTTTACCAGGTGGTAGCGCCGCAAACAGGTTACCTGGTACGCACGCTAAAAGCCGGTATAGGAGAGAATATCAAGGAAGGGGAGGCTGTCGCCACCATCATGCCTGAAAATCCGAAGATGGCGGTAGAGCTGTTCGTGCAACCAATGGATTTGCCGCTGCTCTACCGGGGGGCACCTGTGCGTCTTCAGTTCGACGGCTGGCCTGCATTGGTGTTTTCGGGGTGGCCTAATGTGGGCTTCGGTACGTTTGGCGGCAAAGTAGCCGTAATCGACAATACAGCCACCAACGGCCAGTACCGCATGCTGGTAGTGCCCGATCCGGAGCAGGGGCCGTGGCCCGAGGCGCTCCGCATAGGCACCGGCGCCAACGGTTGGGCCATGCTCAACACCGTGCCAATCTGGTACGAACTATGGCGCCAGCTCAACGGCTTCCCGCCTGATTATACAGGCAGCACTTCAACAACAGACGCAAAACCAGCCAAGGAAGAGAAATAAGCGCATGATCCGGAAGTATAAACACATGATAGTGCTACTGGTCTGGCTGTTTTCTGCTGCAGGTATGGCAACAACTGCCTACGCCCGGCAGAGCGATACCCTACAGGTGCTGACCATGCACGAATTGTACCGCAGGGTGCTGGCAAACCACCCCGTTACAGCACAGGCGGCTTTGTTCTCGGAGCAGGCCGACCAGGAACTGCGGATGGCACGGGGCCGCCTGGACCCGGTACTGAGTACCAAGTACAGCGAAAAGGAGTATGGTGGCAAAGAGTACTACAGCTACTGGGACAATAGTTTGCGCCTGCCGTTATGGTTTGGGCCGGAGCTGAAACTGGGTTATGAGCGCAACCAGGGCCAATACATCAACCCGGAATATACCACTCCGGCTGATGGCCTGAGCTATGCCGGCATCAGCATTCCGCTTGGGCAGGGCCTGCTCACCGACGAGCGCCGCGCCACCATCCGGCAGGCACAGCTGCTGCCCCGCATGGCAGAGGCCGACAGACTAAAACTGGTAAACAAGCTGCTGCTGGAGGTGGCCAAAGATTACTGGGACTGGCTGTACTACTACAACGAGGTACAACTATACCGGGAGGCGCTGGAGCTGGCAAACATACGGGCAAAAGCTGTGAACGAGCGTGCGCGTCAGGGAGATCTGGCAGCCATCGATACCGTGGAGGCTCGCACCGAAGCGCTTAACCGGCAGGTGTTGCTGAGCCAGGCCCTGCAGGAGTATAACAACAGCAAACTGCGTGTAGAGCGGCACCTGTGGGGAGAAGACAACCAGCCGCTCATGCTGCCTACCACAGCTGCACCCTCAACCAACGGCACTGAAATAGCCCCGCTTTCGCAGGAGCAACTGCAGGAACTGCTGGCGCAAGCCAAGCTCAACCACCCCGAGCTGATCAAACTGGACCTGAAAGGGCAACAGCTGGAAGTAGAACGACGCTTTGCTGCCGATAAGCTGAAGCCCAAGCTCAACCTGGAGTACAACCTGCTGCAGGAGGATTTTTACCTGAACCGGGAAGCGCTGCAAACGCCTTACATGCGCGAGAACTACAAGCTTGGGGTGAGTTTTAGTCAGCCGATTTTCCTGCGCCAGGAACGCGGCAAGCTGCAGCTCACCAAGCTGAAGCAACAGGAGAACAGCCTGCAGGTAACACAGACAACCCGTGAAATAGAAAACGCCCTGCAGACCGCCTTCAACGAATGGGTAGCGCTGGAAGAACAGATTGCCATGCAGGAACAGATGGTAGCCAATGCCCGCACGTTGCAGCAGGGGGAGCAGATCAAATTCCAAAGCGGCGAAAGCTCTTTATTCCTGATCAACTCCCGTGAGCAAAAGCTGCTGGAGTCCGAGCTCAAGCTCTTTAACCTCCGCACCAAGTATGCTAAAACCAAAGCCCTGCTTTACTGGTCGGCAGGGAATATGCAGGAGCGGTAGAGGGGTGAGGGTTTGACAATTATGAATTAGAAATTATGAATTATGAATGGGAGCAGGAGATTAACCTCACTCACCCATCCCCTAAGAACAGGGGGAGGGATCTTTGCCACTCTTCTGATCATTTCGCCCATGCCGCAAGTTTAGCGTCAGCGCAACTTGTGGCTTATTTTGGTGCCAGTTTGTAACTGGCTTTAACCGCTTTTCTGGCGCAGTAATTATTCCGGTGTTCAACCATGCTATTGAATCTCTGACTTGACTAGGCCGGAGGCCCAACGATAGCCGGTCACGGGCGAGGACGCTCGCGCCATGGGATTTAGGTTCGGGAAAGTATGAACACACCCCTACCCCTCTCAAGAGGGGAATTTCTGGTTTTGCTATACATCAAGTATAAGTTCTATAGCTGCTGTTAATCATCCCCCTGCCCTCTCCTAAAAACAGGAGAGGGGACTTGGCTGTTGCTATACTTTCAAAGTATAAGTTTCATTGCTACAGGTATAGCGCGGGCAGGTCTCGACCTGTCCCTACAAGTGGTTTCCTGTTCTATAGCAGCTTACGAAGCAGTGTTGTTTCCAGTCCTTGGGTTGAGCGCCTTCTATTGTTGCGGTGCCCGTAGGGCAGCCTACAGGCGCAGCCGATGGCAGCTTCAATAGACAGCGCTCAAACCAAGGACGAGGCCCCGCGGCCTTGAGCGCACCAAAGCCATAGATAAAACGAGTAGCTAGTAAGACTGAGGAAAAACAGGCAACTACGAAGCAAAGGCTTACCAGGGACAAGTATAAATTTCAGTTTTAAGTATAAGATTTCTCACTACCACTCGAAATGACACCTTACCCTCTCTTACCAACCCAATCCAACACAGCAGAACTCAGTTTCACGAAATCACCGCCGCCGTTGCCATAGGTATCATAGGCAAACTTGATGATGATGCCAGTCACGACGACCAGGAAAAGGACGCGTACAAAGCCGGTGCCGCGTTTCAGGGCGGTGCGGGTGCCAAGCTGCGAGCCGATGATGCTGCAGATTGCCATGGGGATAGCAACCTCGTAGATTACATGGCCTTTCCAGATAAAGTATAGCAGCGCCGAAAGGTTCGTCGCCACATTCACCACCTTAGCCGCTGCAGAGGCAGCCAGGAAGTTGAAGCCGAAAACACCGATAAAAATAAAGATCAGGAAGCTGCCGGTACCGGGCCCGAAAAAGCCGTCGTAGAAACCGATGGCCGTACCTACCAGCAGGCCGTACATTCTTTCCTTGTTCTCGGTAAGCCTGGGTGCGTGCAGCGAGCCGAAGTCTTTTCGGATGAAAGTATAAATGGCCACCAGAATCAGCAGCACCAGGATGAGCGGCTTCAGCAGGCTGGCGTCGATGTGGCTCAGGGCACGGGCACCCAGAAACGAGAAAACAAAAGCCGCCGCTGCTGCCGGAAGTATAGCCAGGTAGTTGATCTTGACGCTGCGCACATACTTCACCATAGCGGCGGTAGTGCCTGCTATGCCGGCAAACTTACCTGTACCAAAGGCGGTGGGCAGCGGTACGCCCGGCAAAAAAACCAGCAAGGCAGGCAGTTGTATCAATCCTCCCCCTCCTACAACCGAATCGATAAAGCCTGCCAGAAAAGCGAACAGGCACAGGTAAACTATTTCCACTAAAGTATAAGCTTAAAACACGTCTGGCTCCTTCACTACCGGAAAAAGCTGCGCAAGTTAAGTGTTTGCAACACAAGTTGTAGCGCCTGCCAGCGTAGATTTTACAAATTACCGGCGTTTGCACATCAGCTAAGTTTTACCCCTCTTCTCAATGTCTAAAACTTAGCTGCCCTACCCATACTTATACCTTATCCAAGAAAGTATAACAGGAGACAACTTGCAGTGTTGACTCTTCTCTCCTTTGCCTTTTTTACCGCGTCTATAACAGGGAATCCTCAATAATTTTATAAGAAAAGGCACTCTGAGCAGGAAATTGATGTTGCCTTAGGGCAATCTATAAACCACTTTACCGTGCTAAAAAAACTTCTTATCTATAGCTTACTTTTAAGCAATACCCTGATCTACTCCGGCTGCCAGAAAAGCAGCGCCGACCCGGCACCCGCAACCGAAGTTGAAAAGGAGAAAGAGTATTATGTGTCTTCGGAGCTGCTGGCTTCGGTGCCGCTGAACCTGCTGCAGACCATGGTGGCGTCGAACGGTTTTGAGACGTACCGCAACGAGATCAAGTATGGCGTGTCGGTGTACCGGATGACGTATGTTACCACCTACCAGGGCAAAGAGATCAAAGCCTCCGGGCTGGTATGCGTGCCCCAGAACATGACCACACCGGCACCTGTGCTCAGCGCCCAGCACGGCACTATCTTTACAGACGATGAGGCTCCTTCCAACTTCAAAGGTCTCTCCGGGCTGGAGCTGTTTGCGGCAGGCGGTTACGTAACGCTCCTGCCTGATTACGTTGGCTTCGGTGCTTCCAAAGACATCTTTCATCCTTACTACGACCAGGAACATTCGGCACTGGCGGTGGTGGATATGATCAAGGCAGGCAAAGGTTTTTACAAGAAGCATAACATCGAGGTAAACGACCAGCTTTTCCTGGTGGGCTACTCGGAAGGAGGCTACGTGACACTAGCTGCACAGAAAGAGATCGAAACAGATCCGTCGCATGGGTTGAAGATCACAGCTTCGGCTGCTGGAGCTGGCGGGTATGACCTGACCTCCATGCTGGGTGACGTGACCTCTGGCAAGCCGTACCCCTACCCAGCGTACCTGGCCTACGTGCTGCAATCTTACAATCAGACCAACAGCTGGAACCGTCCGCTCACGGAGTTGTTTCAGGAGCCATATGCTTCGCAATTGCCAGCGCTTTTTGATGGCACCCACAGTGGCGGCACCATTAACCGGCAACTCACGACAGACCCTAAGAAGCTTTTCGCGGCTTCCTTTTACGAAGGGTTAACGAATGGAAAAGAAACCGTTCTGAAGCAAACACTGCAGAAAAACAGTCTGACAGACTGGGCACCCAAGAGCCCGACACGCCTTTACCACGGCACTTCCGATACGATCGTGCCTTTCGAAAACTCGAAGCTGACATATGACAAATTCAAAGCGCAGGGAGCGCCCCAGACGGAATTTATTGCGATAAATGGCGGCACGCACGGCTCTACCATTACGCCCATGCTGCAGTCGCTTATTCCGTGGATGAAATCATTTTAAGGTTAAAATCACTTGCTATAAAAAGGCTGCTCTCCTACAGGGGCAGCCTTCTTTATGCACATTACACACCCATTATGTGGATAACTATTGTGGAAAACCTAAGTTACTAACATTTTTAGCTGATCCTCTAAATTATTTAGCACCTCCTGTAATAGACAGCAATCATAGCTTTCCTCCCACTACCACCTTCTCTTTGTGCACACTTTTCTCGCCATTTAAGCCAAACAGCTCAATGTAGAGCAGGTAGTAACCTATAGCAGCCTTGGTACCATCCTGCCGCAGGCCATCCCACTGAAAGAAGCCATTACTTGCCAGCAGTTCGTTTCGCGCCAGCTTGCGCACCTCCCGCCCCTGCGTGTCAAAAATCGTGATGTTAGCCACAAATCCTGATTTATCAGTGCTGTAGTTGATGGTGGTGAAATCGTCGGTACCGTCGCCATCAGGAGAGAAAACCTGCGGACTTACCTGGAACATGCGCTGCGCCATTACCCCCTCCTGCAATTGTGAATTTCGGTAGCCCGGAGTAGCCAGCACGGCGCTGGCCGCCGAATGAAAGTTGTTGGCTATACTTGGCCCCTCCAGCCGAATCCGCTCCAGTGACACGCCGTTCACATCATCCAGCAGCTCAAAGTGCATGTCAGAAGTATAACTGAACCGGTCAGCAATGCGCTTGTCTGGCTGCAGCACTACTACTGTGCCTGCGTCATCGGAGTACGAGGGCAGGGAGCTCATGCGCAGAAAGGTTTCCTGCTTCGCCGCCGGGTAGTTGGTTTTGATGTTTTCGGGGTTGGAGGTAAGCACCACGTATTGCCCCGGCGCAAGTACATAGTTAATAACAGTTATACTTCTGCTATTGCTAATGGTGTCGCCGCTGGTGTTGGCCAGTTGCCAGTTTTGCAGATTGATATACTTGTCGCTGCGGTTTACCAGTTCTACAAAATCCACCCCGTTTGGGCGTGGATTGAAGAGAATCTCGTTGATAACTACATCGCCGGGCTCAGGTACGGATGGTAGGGCAAACGTAGCGGTTAGAGGCTGGCTGCTCAGGTTGCCTGCGCAATCTGCTATACTTTGAGCTGTTAATGTATAAAGCTGGCGCTCCTGCAGCGGAGTGGCAAGTGTAAGTATAACTTCTGTGAACAGAGGCCCCTGCACCTGCGCATTAGTTACTGCTATACTTCCACTAATAGTATACTTGGAAATATTAGCTGCCTGCACACTATCGAGCCGCTCGTTGAAGCGGAGCAGCACTTTATCCGGAGCAATAGCAGTAATATCTACAAGTATGACTGGTGTATTATCCGGGTTGGCTGCTGAAACAGAATTAGCTTGTGCCGGCGTACCACCTTGCGGATTCACAGAGGCTGTCCAGTTTTCTATTCCGCCGCAAGCATTGTTTATGTCGATCATCTCCAGGCTCCAGCCACCTTCGCGTTTGCTGTTATCTTTGTACCAGGTATCGGCATAGTTAACCGCATAGATCAGTTTGCCATTTGGCTGGCGCAGTTGCAGCAGTTCGCCGCTGTTGTTCAGGCTCGGAAAGTTACTGATCCCGATCACTTTGCCATACTTTGTAAAGTTCTGCACCTGCGTGTTTGGTACCACTACGGCATACTCTTTCGGTAGCAGCTGCACATCGGGCAGCGTGGTAGTAGAGGTAGCGTCGGAGTAGCGGATTCCTTTTAAAGTGAGCACCTTTTCTGTTCGGTTGTAAAGCTCGATATACTCCTGCGCCGGCAAACCAACCGCTGGCGCTTCATCGGCCATAATCTCGGAAATCAGCAACTCGTTGTAGTTGGGGAGCACGGCAGGCGGCGTGTAAGTAAAAGTTAGCTCCTTAGGTTCAGCCAGGGCGTTCTCATATACATCCACCAGGTTGGCAACAGCTATGGTGTTGGCTCCTGTTTTAAAGTTTTGTGTAAACCGAAGCTGAACGGTACCGGGTGCCGTCAGCTCGGCAGCTATGGGTTTTATACTTCCATTCAGGGTATAGTTTTCTTCGCGTTCAGCCTCCGTTTGCAGCAGTGGCTTGCTAAACCGAAGCTCCAGTTCCTGTGCATTCAAGGGTTGTGCATCCTGCAGCACCAGCGGCTGGGTATCGGTGATCAGGAAATCATCGAAATAGAAGTTCTTACTGTTGGCCGAAGTATAGCGCAGCAGTACGCCAACGTATGCGGAGGTTTTATAGTTAGCGTCGGTGGCGGTACCCTGGCTCACGAAGTTATCACCTGTGCCGGATAGGTCTATACTTAGTTCCCACTCGTGGTTTATACTTCGGGTTACGCGCACCCGCACCAGGTTATTGTTGCTGCTGGCGATGGTCTTGTCCTGCCCGTTGATAACATACACAGGACCCTTGCCGGCGTCTTTCCGGAAAAGGCTTACTTCGTCAGCGGTGCCGCCAATGCGCACAAAATAGCCGCTGGTGCTGCTGTTCTTCAGATCTTCGGAGTTGGCGATGAGCCATACATCGGTGTAGTTGCCGGAAGAGGTTGCCAGCCGCAAATTTGCCCAGAACTCCCATACTACCCCAACTGCCGCCTGCGAAGGTGTGGCGAGTTGTATCGTGGCACCCGTAACAGCAGGCCCATTGCTTTGCAGTTGCCCTATGGCATTTACCATAAAACTGTTTGCGTCGCCTGACCATGTGGGGCTTTGGGTGAAGTCGCCGTCGGAGAAACTTTCGTTAAGTTGGCCAAGCGACAGCAGCGGAAGTAGCAGAAGTATAAGACCTCCCCCTAACCCCCTCCTAATAACAGGAGTGGGAACTAACCTGCTGGCAAACCATTCAATGCTAGAAAGTATAGCTTTTACTTTATAGATAAGTCCTTCTGGTAAAGTTTGTTTCATAGGCTGAAATTGTGCTGAAAACTTACGAACTTCGCGGCCGCGTGAGGGATAGAGCCGGCACCCCGAAGCGCAGCGAGGAGTACAGGCGAAAGCCCGACGGCTTGCCGGCACGCCCAAAGTATAAGACACTCACAGGTCTTAAAGACGCTGTGAGGTCTGGAACAAACGCAGCCGCTTTTGTAAATTTTAGAACTATTACGGGAGGCGGTGGCGTTAGTTAGGGGAGCTAATTTTGAATAACTGAATAACTGATTGAGTGAATGGAAAAGAAAGCTTGTTAATCCTTGCTTCTTACTAAGTCCAGTTCAACAATTTAACAATCAGCCATTAAACAATTAAATATATACCTTAAATGAAAGTAGCAGTAGTAGGCGCTACCGGTTTGGTAGGCGGCGAAATTTTGAAAGTACTGGCGGAGCGCGACTTCCCGGTAACGGAGTTATTGTTGGTTGCTTCTGAGAAGTCTGTTGGTAAACAGATGGAGTTTAAGGGTAAACAGATAAAGGTTATCGGGATGCAGGACGCGATCGCGGCTGCCCCGCAAATTGCCATTTTCTCTGCCGGCGGCAGCACCTCTACAGAGTGGGCTCCGAAGTTTGCCGAAGTAGGCACGGTGGTAGTTGATAACTCATCAGCCTGGCGTATGGACCCTACCAAAAAGCTGGTAGTACCGGAGATCAATGCCAAAGAACTGACGAAAGAAGATAAGATCATTGCCAACCCGAACTGCTCTACCATCCAGATGGTGGTGGCCCTGAACAAGCTGCACGAAGAGCTAAAGGCCAAGCGCATTGTAGTTAGTACCTACCAGTCGGTAACGGGTACAGGGGTGAAGGCTGTAGAGCAACTGATGAACGAGCGTGCCGGCAAAGAGGGCGAGAAAGCGTACCCTTATACTATCGACCTGAACGTGCTGCCACACATCGACGTGTTTCAGGACAACGGCTATACCAAAGAGGAGATGAAGATGATCCTCGAAACCAAGAAGATCATGGGCGACGACTCTATCCGGGTTACAGCCACAGCGGTGCGCATACCTGTGATGGGTGGCCACTCGGAGTCGGTGAACGTGGAGTTTGAGAAGGACTTTACGCTGGAAGAAGTATACCGCATACTTGGCGAGACGGAAGGCGTGAAAGTGGTAGACGACGTAAAAAACCTGCAGTACCCGATGCCGAAGGACGCCCACGGCAAAGACGAAGTACTCGTAGGACGCGTACGTTTAGACGAGACCCAGCCACGCACCCTGAACATGTGGATTGTAGCGGATAACCTCCGCAAAGGTGCTGCTACCAATGCCGTGCAGATTGCCGAGTACCTGGTGAAGCACGCGCTGGTGTAGGTTTCTTTGACAAAAGATTTTTAGACAAAGGACAAAAGACTGATAAATAGTAAAATTTGCTCTTCCGGACTTCCCAGTCCGGAAGCTATCTGACGGGGACTTCTTAGTCCCCGTTTTATATTTAGCGATGGTGTAGGCGGATTAGGAAATCTGTAGCATGTTGTTAAAATGAATAAGTAATGAGCTGACCTGGAGAACAGGGCAGCTCTTTTGTTTCGGGATAATTTTTTTATATAGAGTATATTATATAAAAATTACCCTGATATTTAATCACAAAAAAGTTTAAAATAATTCTTGTAAGGCTTTTGATTCCACCTGACAGTATTTGTTAGCTACTGTTAAAAGTAAGCATGCAACTACAGAGGCATATTATGGGTCATAGCAAGTAGAATGTTCAAGTATACATAAGATAAAGCCTTTTACATGAGAACCCCACACAGACTACTCGTAATCTTATTGACCATCATTGGGCTATCCGGGTGCAATGAAAACGAAGTAAGCCCTACTTTAGAAGACAATGGTGATATTTCGTTTGAAATAGAACGTACAAATTCAACTAAGAACTACTCCACTTCTACAAAGCAGGCTACCATTTCACATGCAGAGTCTGGGTGGCAACTAATGGGGAATGGGGAAATACAGTTGTCGCGCGGAATTACCTTTGATGTGAAACTGGAAAATGGGGATACCCTTCAATTAGGGTTGCATTTTTATAAAAATGAGACAAATCCCGGATTACTGATATTACAGGATCAGGATTCGCTTCACTGGAACAGAAGATGGCAGTATACTTCGGCAAAGCTTGAGGCGGACAACTTTTATCGTGATTTTGATGGGGCTAGGGTTTTGGTTAACAACTCGAACGTTATTTTTAATGATGCCATCAATGATAACTTCAGAATCAAGGTAGATAAAGCTGTGATCAACAATAGAGAGCAAAATGTTGTCACAATCAATTTTGCCGGTACAGCCTACGGCTGGTACGATCCGACAGGAGAATACTGGGAAGTTTACAAAATTAAAAACGGAAAATTTAGCGGCGTATTTAAATAAACTTGCCAAAGCGGGCTTTGAGATTGTACCAACTGTTTAGGCCGAAACAATACACCTAAAAGACACCTTTAATCTTTTCACCTCCATGAAGCCCTTTAAGTTCTATTTAACAGCAGTACCCAAACTGTTTGCTGCTCTTCTTCTCCTTTTTATCAGCCTCCTGCCGCTGTCCACTTTTGCAGCCGAGAACTACCAGGCTGGCGACAAGCTTTATGTAGCACCAACTACAGGGGCTAATATCAGAACCGCACCATCCCTGCAAGCCTCTGTGGTGACTAAGCTAAAGTATAACAATGTTGTAACTGTTGCGGCTGACACGCTTCCGGCCCAGCCCCTGCAAATAACTGTACCTGATTTTAACAATGGCTTCTTGAACATGCAGGGGCATTGGGTAAAAGTGAAAACAGGTACTACAACAGGCTATGTATTTGATGGGATGCTGTCTAAGTATAAAGGGCTTGAGTTGGGTAACCACCAGGAAGACGCTTATTATGCTGCTACATTTGGCAAACCTGCCACGAAGAGCATTCCTAGAAGCGAGGTTGTGCAGGGCCATACTGTAAAGTATGAAACCGTCATCAACACTTATCCCAAAGGATTAGTAGAGGAACTTACAGTCTTTGACGACTGCCCCGACCTGACCTATACTTTTAAGTTCTCCTTCAACGAAGCTTACTGGCTTATAAACCGGATGATGGTTGGTGCCGATGCTGTACAGGATGTTAAAATCTCAAAAAAGGGTACAGAGACGGTACTCACCTTTTATAGCTCTACGTAGCGAGGAGCACTTATCTATCTCCAAGCACCCAGTTCATGCTCCATTAGCTCGCGTTAGCTGATATCATAGCTTTCCTACCCAACTTATAATTTGCCCTAAGGCTGGTAATACCCAAACAAGTACATCACCAAACCGGCCAGCGCACTTACGCCTATCCACGGAATCATACCTACTTTAAAACGATACATAGCAAAGATAGACACGATGATCCAGGCAAGACTGAAGTAGTCTACGGACAACATTCCTCCTGCTTTTCCCAGTACCACAGCCTGCCCGAAGTATACCGTCAGGTTCAGGATCACGCCAACTACAGCCGCGGTAACGATACTTAGCACTGCCTTTATGCTGGCGTTGCTGTGCGTTCTTTCTATGATGGGAGCCCCTGCAAGTATAAACAGGAAACAAGGCAGGAAAGTATAGTAAGTAGTGGTTAGCAGCCCCACCGTACCCATCAGCAGTGATCCGGCGAAATGGTTGTAGCCTGCCATAAAGCCAACAAAAGCCAGCACCATGATCAGCGGGCCGGGAGTGGTTTCGCCCAGTGCCAGGCCATCGATCATCTGGTAGTTGCTGAGCCAGTTAAACTTCTCTACGGTTACCTGGGCCACATAGGGCAGAACGGCATAGGCGCCACCAAACGTAACCAAAGCGGCCTTCGTGAAGAACATCGTTAACTTATTCCAGAAGCTGAAATCCTGCAGCAAAGTATAAAACAAGAGGAAGGGCAGCGCCCAAAGCAAAAGCGCTGCTGCTATCTGTGTCGCTATTCTTTTCCAGCTGAACCCTGTTTCGGGCGCTACGGTGGCAGCATTTATATAATAACCTGACTCATCGGATGCCTCTTTTTCTTCAGCGTTGCGATGCTGCAAGGAACCGGGAGAAAACTTTAGCATAACTACAGCCACTACCATAGCACCCAGTATAATGAGCGGGAACGGCACATCCAGAAAGTAGATTAAAATAAAGCTTAACAGGGCCAGCACATAGTGCAGCCAGTTTACCAGTGCTTTTTTTCCTATCTTGATCAATGCCAAGGCAACAATAGCCACTACGGCAGGCTTTAAACCATAAAACAAGGCTGCTACCCAGGGTATGGTGCCATACGTGACGTACACCATACTCAGCCCCAGCAGGATGAACACGGAAGGCAGCACAAACAAAATGCCGGCCACCAGGCCTCCCCTTACGCCATGCAGCAGCCAGCCAATATAGGTTGCCAGCTGCTGTGCTTCCGGCCCTGGCAAAAGCATACAGTAGTTGAGCGCATGCAGAAACCGGGAATCTGAAACCCATTTTTTCTGCTCCACTATAAACTCATGCATGATACCGATCTGTCCGGCAGGCCCACCAAAACTTATAAAGCCTAGCTTCAGCCAGAAGAGGAAAGCTTCTTTAAAACTGGGCTTTTGAATGGCCGTGGCAGAAGTAGCACCTGGATCGGATTGCATAGTATAGTAAAAGTGTTTAGCTAATATCGAATTGGAAAGATAAAGTATAAACATGTGTACTTTACCTGCGTGTCATAAGTACAGTTTGTTTATACTTCAGCTGCCTGCTTTAGACTTCAGAAATCAACCCGGTAGAGGTCTTCCATCTGGCGCTCGGTAATAAACCGAGGTATGGTGCGGAAGATTGTGTTGCGTAAACGGCCCAGCAGTGGATGGCGCCAGTGCGCTACCCGCCCCATCAACCGCGACATCTGAATTACCTTGGCTGTTCGCGGCATTCTCCGCTTTTCATACTTGCTTAATGCCGCGGCAAGTACAGGTTCCTGCTGCAGGCATTGTGCCAGCACTACGGCATCCTCAATGGCCTGGCAAGCTCCCTGGCCCATGTTAGGTGTGGTGGCGTGTGCCGCATCGCCCAGCAGCACAACTCGGCCATACACAAAGTGCTTCAGCGGCTTCAGGTCGGCAATATCGTTCCAGATCAGCTGTTCCGGCGCAGTAGAGGCAAGTACAGCTTCTACAGGCGAATGCACTTTCTCGAAATGGCGGGCAAGTTTTTCAGGTGTCATGCGGCGCATTTTCTCGTCGCGCTGGGGCGCATTGATGCAGGCGTACCAGTAGATCTTATCTCCCTGGAGCGGCGCAATTCCTACACGCCCCTCGGGTGCCCAGGTTTCTGCCGATATCATGTTGTTGATCTCAACTCCGGGATTATCGATCACGGCGCGCCAGCAAGTATAGCCGGCATAACGCGGTACGCTTTGCGGTACCAGTTGCTGCCGCACCACCGAACTGATGCCATCTGCGGCGATGAGCAGATCAGCAGTTTCAATGCTGCCATCTGTAAACATGACCCGTACCTGCTCTCCCGTCTGCGTTACTTCTTCGCAGCGTTTACCTAACACCAGGGAATCAGCCTGCAGGTGTTTGCAGAGCACCTCGTGTAGATCAGCCCGATGGATGACAAAGTTGTTGATGCCATACTTGTTGCTTAGCGGGCGCGTGTCCATGTTGCTGATCACCTTTCCGTTCTCATCAAATATAACAAGTGCTTCCAGCTGCTTTCCCCGGGCTATTACCTCATCGGCCACACCCAACCGTGCAAGCCCCTGTATGGCATTGGCAGCCAGGGCTACTCCGGCACCGAGTCCTTTTATTTTGGGTGCTGCCTCGTACACAGTTGTTGTTACACCTATTTTCTGAAGGGCCAGGGCTGCACACAAGCCCCCGATACCGCCCCCTATCACGATGGCTTTCATGGCTTCACTTTTTAAAAAGACAAAAGTATTGCATAACTAGTTTACCTGCCGGACTTCAACCAAAGTATAAAACCTCCCAAAACACCTATTCAGCAGGTGTAAAGCACCTAAGCAGGTTCGTACTTATTTTCTATGGCTTTTGGCGACAGTAATAAATATGTAAAAAGCAGAGCCGGTAATTAGCCGGCTCTGCTTTTATTTTGTTTCTGGATTTTCAGGGCATTTCAGCTGCATTAAATCGCGCAGGTTATCGATGCACTGCACGGGTATAAAAGTATAGATTTCCTTATCGTCCTGGCAGTACTTAAAGCTGGCAAACTGAGCCCGGTTTCGCGGGTATACCCAGCGGTCCTGTTCGCAGCCATAGACTGTTAAAGGAAACTCTGTGTAGTCATAGTCAAGGTAAGATGCTACCTGCCCCTTATTTACAAAAAGCAGCCTCCTATGCTGACCAGGCACTGTTGACCCGTCCCACTTAAAACCTATTTCATTGTTGATAAAGTCGTTGTCTGTTCCCTCATCGAAAAAATAGAGCTTTTCCCATTCAAAATCTGTCATGGTTGCGAGCGGAATTACCTGATAGCCTGCTGCCGTGGCTTTCTCAGAAGTGACAGCATCCATTATTTTCTCGCGTAACTGCCTGTTACCGCCTGAGCAACTTGCCAGTATCAGTAGCACAGCAAAAAGTATAAAGTTCTTCATTAACCTGTAGATGTCTGCTTCATTTATTCTTCGCGGAAGATACGCCTTTCTGCTTTTCCTCACAAACAGGCTGATGTGGTTGTGGGTCGGGTTTGTAAATCGGTAAGGTTTAAACTGCTCCTGCGCCCTGCCGTTGGAATGGGTAGAGTTATACCTTTTCTGTTACCCAACCACCCCTGCCCTCAGAGCTGCGCTCGCTACCTTCGAACTCGCGTTCTCGGTAGTCTAAGGAGGGGAGCTCTGTTCTTGCTATACTTGGAAGTATAAGTTTCATCGCACAAGTATAAACACACCCCTGCCCCTCTCAAGAGGGGAATCGCTGCTTTTGCAATGATTTAATTATGATTTCTATAGCTGCTGGTAAAGCGCGGACAGGTCGCGACCTGTCCCTACACAAGGCTCCTGTTGCATAGTGGCTAACGAAGCAGTGTCGTTTCCAGTCCTTGGGTTGAGCGCCTTCTGGGTTTCCGGTGCCACGCGAGTGGCAGCCGTTAGGCAGGAAAGCTAGACAGCGCGATACCCGAGGACGAGGCCCCGCGGCCGTGAGCGCACCAAAGCTAACGATGAAAGTATAAATGAATAAAACTGAGGAACAGAAGTAACTACGATAGCAATAGGCTTGCCAGCTACAAGTATAAACTTCAGCTAAAACTAGTATAAGATTTCTCGCTCTGCTCGAAATGACAGTATAGATACAGTATAGATAAAAAAGAAGTTATCTCCCCTGCACAGTAACTTCATCCTCCACCGCTTGCCGGCCAAACACCTTGGCGATCCATTTTGGCAGGAAGATCGAGCCAAGTATCAGGTACGGATAGTAGGTGATTAGGCGATATAACACCACCACGATGTTGCTGAAGTTGCCCAGAAACAGGCCAAAGAAGCTCGGGAAAGCCATTTCCACGATGCCTGCGCCACCTGGCGTGATAGCGATCAGCATTACGATCCAGAAAATCAGGTTACGGGAAATAATGAGCAGGTGCTCGCCTAGTGTAACATCGGTAAAGGCTGCGATCAGGCAGTTGAGCAGGAAATAACGGGCACTCCACACAAACACTGTCGAGAGAATGGCCTTTATCCAGTAAGCAGCTTCCTTGCCTTTAAGTTGCTGCGATGCCCACACAATTTCATTGCCATGCTGGAAGGCATTAACCCGCCATTTGCGCATAAAAGCAATCGAAGTGATCTTCAGCAGCAGCCATTTGAAGGCCCGTGGGTTCACGAACAAGGCATAGATCATCAGTAAAGTATAAACCGCGATCAGGCCGTAGCTGATGTAAAAGGCAGTCTTTAGCTTCATTACATCTGCTGCCTCCAGCCCAAAGGTAGGGAACACCTCGCCTTGCGTGGCTAGCAGGGCAACAGGGGCAGCAAGTATAAAAAACATGTTATCCAGCACAGCCGTCAGCATAACATACGCCAGCGACTTGCCCAGCGGTATACCTTCTTTGTTCAGGATGATGGTTGCTACCGTGGTGCCCCCCACAACCGAAGGCGTAACGGCAGAAGCAAACTCCCAGAGCATGATCACATCCAGGCTGTTGCGCCAGGTCAGGAATTTATCGGTAAGCGCCCGGATACGGTAGATGTAGCCAAAATCCCGGATTAAGAGCACCGCCACAGATGCCAGCAACCACCACATGTTGGCCTCGGCAATTCCTTTCAGGTCGCCCAGTTTGTCGTCCTTGATAAAAAGCCACGCCGTTGCCGCTAATCCCAGCAGTACCGGAATCAGGACTTTTACCGGGCTAAAGCTCTTAAGTATGGTTTGTTTGTTCTGATCCATGTAGGTAATTTATGGCTACCTGCCCCGCTTTGCGTATGCTCTCCGCCACAATACAGCCTGTAACTATTTAAAAATGACAAAGCTCTACATGCTGCAGCAAGTTAAAGCGAACTTATTGTACGAGCAGTTGTGTAACCTGCGTTGCCTGTCCTTCTGCAACCGTAATGGTAAAATCGTTGAAGCCTTCACCTACTTCTACGCCGATAAGGTTGAGCTGCAGCATGTCCAGAATGGCCAGGAAGTTAAAGATCATACCTATCTTATCCGGAAACTCGGCTATCACTTCTGAAAAAGCCATACTTCTGCGTTGCGTTACGACACGCAGAATATAATCTTTCTGCTCTTCAATGGTATAAGGATAGGTAAGTACGGTATGCTTCGGGCGGTTCTGCTCCTCTTCGTAGCGGTTCATTACCTTATCAAAGACGCGCATGAGCTTGTAAAGGCTCAAATCCTGCAGCTCGTACTCAAAATGATTGGCATTGGCGATCTGCTGCAGTTCCTCGTTGATGTTGCCCCGGTTCTCCTGTGCCAGGCGCGTCTCCTCCATTACGGCAAGATCGCCCACCACGCTCTTGTATTTTTTGTATTCCAGCAGGTGCTGCACCAGTTCCTGGCGCGGATCAATTTCGTTACCTTCTTCGTCTTTCTCTACACGGGGCAGCAGCATTTTAGCTTTTATGCGCATCAGGGTAGCCGCCGTAAGTATAAAATCGCTGGCCACTTCTATGTTGAGTTGCTCCAGCTCCTGCAGGTACCCCATAAATTCATTTGTGATCTGGAAGATCGGAATGTCATGAATGTCCAGCTCGTCGCGCTCAATAAAAAAGAGCAACAAATCGAACGGCCCCTCGAACAACGGTAACTTAATTTCGAAACTCACCTTTTATCTCTGGTTTAAAGCGCAAAGGCGCTATTTGTAGCACAAAAGTAATTATTTTCAGCAGATTGGAAGCACCATAAACACCTAAACAGGATTGCACTTTTGCTTTGTAGCTGAACAACTTAGCGCATAATATGGTATAACACGAAATCCTTTGCCTGAGAGGGAACAAAATACCACCCTGTTTTGTGCCTGCCCGGCAGCTTTCCGGCAGCAATTAAGTTTTTTAGTGAATGTAAATACCTGATTTAGCCATTCTTAAGGCCCACGCGAAAGATGATGGGGCTGTAGGTGTTTTTAAATTTATTAACTTTACGTTTTGTCCGCCAAAATGCATTTTTACCATTGCAAACTTTTGCCGGAATATTTTGTTAAGGGTCTATAAAGACAAGTATATGATCATTAAACCCGGAGAGCTGCTCGCCTCCATCGACACACCTGCTGACCTTCGGAACCTGAAGGAAGAGCAATTACTGCAGGTTTGCCAGGAGCTGAGGCAATATATCATTGATGTGGTCTCGATCCATGGCGGGCATTTTGGTGCCAGTTTAGGGGTGGTGGAGCTCACGACGGCGCTGCACTACGTGTTCAACACACCGTACGACCAGTTGGTGTGGGACGTAGGGCACCAGGCTTACGGGCATAAGATACTAACCGGCCGCCGCGACATATTCCATACCAACCGCAAGTATGGCGGCATTTCGGGTTTCCCTAAAAGAAAAGAAAGCGAATACGATACGTTTGGCGTAGGCCACTCCAGCACGTCTATTTCGGCGGCGTTGGGTATGGCGGTAGCCTCGCAGTACAAGCATGAAGAAGATCGCCAGCACATTGCCGTGATTGGTGATGGGGCCATGACCGGTGGTATGGCTTTCGAGGCGCTGAACCACGGTGGTGCTACCAATGCCAACCTGCTGGTGGTGCTCAACGACAACTGCATGAGCATCGACCCGAATGTAGGCGCGCTGAAAGAATACCTGACCGATATCACAACTTCCCGCACCTATAACAAGGTGCGCGACGAGATCTGGAACATCTTGGGCAAGATCAGCAAGTTTGGCCCGAATGCACAGCTCATTGCCTCTAAGATCGAGAGTGGCATCAAGGCTACCCTGCTGAAGCAGAGCAACCTGTTTGAAAGCCTAAATTTCCGCTACTTTGGCCCTATCGACGGCCACGACATCAATCATCTGGTGTCGGTGATGAAAGACCTGAAGCGCATTCCGGGCCCGAAGATCCTGCACTGCGTTACGACCAAAGGCAAAGGTTTTGCCCTGGCGGAAAAAGACCAAACCAAATGGCACGCCCCTGGCCTGTTCGACAAGATTACAGGCGAAATTTATAAAACACACCACGAGAAGCCGCAGCCGCCTAAGTACCAGGATGTGTTCGGCCATACCATGGTAGAACTGGCTGAAAAGAACCCAAAGATCATGGGTGTGACGCCGGCCATGCCTTCGGGCTGCTCGCTTAATATTATGATGGCTGCCATGCCGGAGCGTGCTTTTGACGTGGGCATTGCCGAACAGCATGCTGTTACGTTCTCGGCAGGTTTGGCTACGCAGGGCATGATCCCGTTCTGTAACATCTACAGTACGTTTATGCAGCGCGGCTACGACCAGGTGGTGCACGATGTGTGTTTGCAGAACCTGAACGTGGTCTTCTGCCTCGACAGAGCCGGTTTTGCCGGAGCCGATGGCCCGACACACCACGGTGCTTACGACATTGCCTACATGCGCTGCATCCCGAACATGGTGGTAGCTGCCCCGATGAACGAGCAGGAGTTGCGCAACATGATGTATACTGCTTCGCAGGATGACATGGGCCCGTTCACGATCCGTTACCCACGTGGCGAAGGTGTTATGCCGAACTGGCGTACGCCGCTGGAGCTGCAGCAAGTGGGCAAAGGCCGCACCATTCAGGAAGGCGAAGAGGTAGCGATACTTACGTTTGGTCACATCGGTAATTATGCAGTGGATGTATGCAAGAAAATTGCTTACGATGGCATTATGCCGGGCCACTACGACATGCGCTATGCCAAGCCACTCGACGAAGAGCTGCTGCACCACATCTTCAGCAAGTATGACAAAGTGATTACCGTAGAAGACGGCTGTCTGCAGGGTGGTTTCGGTAGCGCAGTGCTCGAGTTTATGGTAGACAATGGCTATACTTCGCAGGTAAAACGCCTGGGCATGGCTGACAAGATCTACGAGCACGGTTCTCAGCTGGAACTGCACCGCGAGGCAGGCTTCGCCCCGGAAGACATCGAGCGCACCGTACGCGAAATGATCGGTGTGCCTGTGAAAGTATAATTAATGGATAAAGGTTTATCTAACAGAGTACAAAAGACCTTCAGATAAATAAC
Organism: Pontibacter ruber; assembly: GCF_023630205.1. Taxonomy (GTDB): domain Bacteria; phylum Bacteroidota; class Bacteroidia; order Cytophagales; family Hymenobacteraceae; genus Pontibacter; species Pontibacter ruber. Next base: position 768,019 of record NZ_JALPRR010000001.1, read on the forward strand.
ATAGCCCCTACAGCTTTAAGTTGTAGGGGCTTTTTCTTTGTCGGGATCAGCACTTTCAGGTTGACTCTATAAGGCCATGAAAACCCTGATACAGAAACTATGAAAGTATAAGCTGAATTATAGAAAAGCGGAATTCACCTCTCGGGAGGGGTGCAGGGGTGGGTTTATACTTTGATCGAACCAGCTCTCTCTCAACTGTGGTATTTCTTCTTGGCTCCCGCCGTTCCATGGCGCGAGCGTCCTCGCTCGTGACCTGCTATCGTGTGGGCCTCTGGCCCAGTCGAGTCACAGACTCGACATTATACTATGACACGGGAATGATTCCCGCGCCAGAAAATAGAATACCACTCATACTGCCAGTTACAAACTGGCCTCAAGGTGAGCCACAAGTTGCGCTGGCGCTAAACTTGCGGCATGGGGAGGTCACACGCGGATCAGGAAATCCGCAGCAGTGAAAGTTCTAGATAAGGAAATCCGGAACAGCAAGCGAGGTGACAAGAAAAGCTCCCCTCCTGGGGGTAGGTGCCCTCTTTAAAAGACAAGGAGGAGCAAAGGTAATTCAGTCCTGGTTTGCAGGTTAGCCACTGTTCCTGACATTTTCTTATCTTTATACTTCGCTACATTTAACAGCTATGGCAAAAGCACATCATCTTTCTATAGAAACACAAGGCTCCGGCGATACATTGGTTTTCCTGCACGGCTTCTGCGAGAGCAAAGAGGTGTGGACTAACTTTGTAAGGCCGCTGCAACAGAAGTTTAACACCATCACCTTAGACCTGCCTGGCTTCGGCAACAACACCGCCGAAAGAAGCGACTATAGTATGGAAAGTATGGCCGACTACGTGAAGGACGCACTGGAAGAGCTTGATGTGCGGAAATGCATATTGGTGGGCCATTCCATGGGTGGATACGTGAGTATGGCCTTTGCCGAAAAGTATGGTAACCTGCTGCGGGGCCTTTGCCTGTTCCAGTCCTCTGCCCTGCCCGATTCGCAGGAAAAAAAAGAGAACCGCGAAAAGACCATCGACTTTGTGGAGCGCAACGGTGTGGAGAAATTCATACAGTCGTTTGTGGAACCGCTCTTCTACAGCGGCAACAGGGAGCGCCTGCAGCAGGAAATCGAAATGATGAAGCAGCTTGGGAAAGCCACTCCGCAGCAAAGCGTTAGCGGAGGGCTGGCCGCCATGCGTGACAGGCCCGACCGCACCCACATATTAAAAGACGCAAACTTCCCGCTGCTTTTTATCTTCGGCAAAGATGACCCGGCAGTGCCGCTCGAAGCTGCCCTGCAGCAATGCCATTTGCCAGGCAACAGCATGGCCTACTTCCTTGCCGAGACAGGACACATGGCCATGTTCGAGCGCGCCTATGAGACCCGCAAAGCCCTGGAAAAATTCGCCGAAACGATCTTTGGATAAGTATAAAAGTAAAGAAGTAGAAAGGTAGAAAAGGGAATAAGTACAGCTACTCCCTGCCACAGCTGCAGTATGGCGAAACACGTATTTTCTACTTTTTTACTTCTCTACCTTTCTACCTCCCCAACTCTCTAACCTTCTAACTCCATAAACTCTCTAACTCCCCCATGCCTCCTGCCCGCATACTTCCTACTATTGTGTTTGCACAGTTTGCAGGTACCTCGCTGTGGTTTGCCGGCAACGCGGTGCTGCCTGAGCTGCAACAGGCATTGCACTTACAAAGCGGAGCACTTGGCTTACTTACTTCGGCTGTGCAGTTGGGTTTTATCTCCGGCACGCTGGTATTTGCCTTCCTCTCCCTTGCCGACCGTGTATCGCCGCGACTGCTTTTTCTGCTGTGCGCATTGCTCGGTGCAGGCACAAATGCATTGGTGGCATTTGTACCCCATAGCCTCACAAGCGTACTGTTGCTGCGTGGCCTTACGGGCTTTTTATTGGCAGGCATTTACCCGGTAGGCATGAAAATAGCGGCCAGTTGGTACAGCAGCGGACTGGGCAAGGCCATTGGCTACCTGGTAGGGGCACTGGTATTGGGCACAGCTTTCCCACACTTGCTCCGCGGGCTGGAGGCTTCGCTGCCCTGGCAACAGATCCTGCTGGCTGTTAGTGTGCTTGCCGCCACTGGTGGCGTTCTCCTTTACCTGCTCGTGCCTGATGGGCCATACTTAAGCAAGGGTGCAAAATTCCATTTCAGCAACATGCTGCAGGTGTTCCGTGCAAAAGAGTTCAGATCAGCGACGTTCGGGTACTTTGGCCACATGTGGGAGCTCTATACGTTTTGGGCCTTTGTACCTTTTATACTTGCCCTGGCTGCTCCACAGCTGCAAAGCAAGCAGGTATCGGTGTGGGCATTTTGGGTGATAGCGGCCGGTGCCGTGGGCTGTATTGGCGGAGGTTATCTCTCGCAAAAGTATGGCAGTGGCAAAGTAGCATTCTGGCAGTTGCTGTGCTCGGGTGTGTGCTGCCTGCTCTCAGTGGTGGTGCTACAGGTGCGGGAACCTCTTTTATTGCTGCCATTCCTGCTGTTCTGGGGTGTGGTGGTGGCCGGCGATTCGCCGCAGCTTTCTACGCTTACTGCTAAAACCGCACCTCCGCAATTAGTAGGCACCGCGCTTACCGTTGTTACTTCCATTGGCTTTGCCATTACGGTGGTAAGCATACAGCTGACTTCCTATTTGCTACAGGTGCTGCCTGCTCCTTATGTATTTGTGCTGCTCACGCCGGGCCCTGTACTGGGCCTGCTTTCATTGCGGCGCCTGCTCGGTAAATGATTTATACTTGGTAACTAAGTATAAACAGGAAGGGCGGCTCTTTACGGGCCGCCCTTCCTGTTCAAAGCTTGTTTTTCTATTGAGCTTTCAGCTGCATTTCGCCTCCGGTTGCATCTTTCAGGCGCATTTCTTTATCTGTCAACTGCACCACATCGAAGTTTTCGGTTACGTCCTGACCTTCAAAGCGCAATGTCAGCTTTTTCGCTGCCTGATCGAAAGACCAGGTACCCGTCTCCAGGGAGCCGCCACCGCCCATGGCAAAACGGCCATCCGAGTAAAACTGCATGGTCTCTTCTTTCTCCTGCTCTGTCAGCTTGTCTTTTTCGCCGCTTGCCGTTAGCTCTTTCTTAGCCACCCAGGTCTTGCTGCTGGAGCCGGAGATCATGTTCTCGGTGCCTACTTTATCTTTCCCGCCACAGCTTGCCATCACAAACACCAGCAACAGCGCCATCACGGCCTGCCACGAAGCCAATTGCCTCTTTAGATTCAGGTTCATATTCATCATAGTTTTAAGTTGTACATCGCATTTTCATAGCGCTTGTTACTGCGCCGAGTTTGAGTGATTACGGCAAAAACTTCTTAAGAGTTGGTTCCTGCAGTTCGGCTTAGCCCCCTTCATCACGGGCACAACTAACTGCACTATGCGGCGTATTATCTTATGCAGCAAGCCCTTACTTTGGCTGCTGTTTTACACGAAGTTTGACTTAAAAAGATACTGATATGGGATTGCGCGATTTCTTTAAAAAAGGCAAAGAGGAGCCAGTAAAAGGCACCGACCAGGTTAAGACCACAGCCGGACAGTCTGCCGACCATTCTTTTTTTACAAAGAAGGACGAGCAGCAGGTTACAGACCCTAACGTACACCAGGATGTGTACACCGTACAAAGCGGCGATTCGCTGTCCAAAATTGCTAAGAAGCACTATGGCGACAGGAACTCCTGGAGAAGAATTTATGACGCTAACAAGCAAACCATCGGCGACAACCCGGACCTGATCCGCCCTGGACAGCGCCTGGTGATTCCGAGATAGGTAAGTATAAAAAGAAAAGAAAACAGCCGGCTTCTGCGTTGAGGCCGGCTGTTTTTGTATTAGCTTTTATCTGTTAATGGGTTGGTAACTGAGGCCTGTACTGATAACGCTGCGCATTGAACTCATCCTCTTGTTCAGGCATAAAGTAGTGGTTCTTAACTCGTATTGGTATCACCACCCTTGCCTCAACAGGTTTCCCCTTATAAGTTGCAGGATCCCAAGCAGGCATCTTGTGGATCATTTTCAAAACGTTTTCATCCAGTATAGGATCCAGGCCTTTCATGATAGAGGGTTTTACGGCTTTCCCATGCGCATCTACGGTAAAGGATACCACAACCGTACCTTCTAACTTCTGGTTACCGAGTCGTTCGGGGAACTTCAGATTTGCCTGTATATAGCTCTCCATGTTTCGCTTGAAAACAGGTTGTATCGTGGGCAAACCATACTCTAATGTATCTGCGCCGGCTTCAAATTTCTGCACGATTTTATAGTAATGTTTTGTGGTAGTCTTCAGCTTCTTATCTACTTCCACTTTTTGCACTTCACTTTTGATGATGTCAGCAATAACAGGATATCCCTGTTGATAATAAGCCCGGTCCGGATGCCAGGCTTCCATATTTGTCAAATGCTTGGGTTCCGGCTCGACAACAAATCTATTCCCAAACGTATACCGCTCTTTCTTCTTACCTTGTTCATAAATTGTTCCCTCCACCATTATACCTGCTTCGTTAAACGTCTGACGCGCCTGCACTTCACCACCAACGGGCCCATACGTCCACTCTCCTGCCTGGAGTCCGTCTTTATAAAGGCCCTGCATGATCATTTTCTGCCCTTTCTCACCAAGAGTTACAGCTGTATAGATACCGTTCCCGTCTTTTATGGTCTGCTCGCCTTTTTCGTTCCAGAAGCTTAGTAGCCGGTTATTTTTTTCTTCAAAATCAACCACCATAAGCGGTTTGCCATCAGGCCACCAAAACTCCCATTGCTCAACGTGATTCCTGCCATCAAATCTTCCTCGGCAGTCCAATTGCCCGTTTGGATAATAGAAGCTCCAGGTTCCCCACTTTTTGCCCTGGGCGTAAGCTCCCTCCGCAAGCACCACATTGTTGGCATAGTAATCTTTTACTTTACCGTTAAAAAGCGGCCTGCTCAGATTTTCAATACTCCTTAAGGAATCAGGGAAGTAAGCTACCCGTTTGTAAACCGCAGCCTCTGGTTTAGTTATCTCCCATTTTGCATTATAAGTTATCAACACAGGTTTATAAGACTCATACCCATTTAGCTGCGCAAAAGAGGACTGTGAAATGAAGAAAAGAAAGAGTAAAAAGTGTTTCATAAATGCAATTGAAATCAAAGCACCAAAAATAAACAAAAAAGCCCGCCGGACTACAAAAGTCCGGCGGGCTTTTAATCAATAAGTATACTTTGCTACGGCTTAGAAACGCTCGTCAGCAGAGAAGAAGAAATCGCCTTCGATCTGCGCGTTCTCGTCAGAGTCAGAACCGTGTACCGCGTTTGCCTCGATAGACTTGGCGTATACTTTACGGATAGTGCCTTCTTCTGCCTGAGCAGGGTTGGTAGCACCGATCAGCTTACGGAAATCTTCAACAGCGTTGTTTTTCTCCAGGATCATCGCCACGATCGGGCCGGATGACATATATTTTACCAGGTCTCCGTAAAAAGGACGCTCCTTGTGTACTTCGTAGAACTTACCGGCACGCTCCTCAGTCAGTCTAGTTTTCTTCATCGCCACAATGCGGAAGCCGCCCTCTTCGATCATCTTAGTAATGCCGCCAATGTGGTTTTCAGCCACTGCATCCGGCTTAATCATAGTGAATGTGATGTTTCCAGCCATGTCTGTTTTATTTATTTGTTTATAGTTCTTCCTTTAGAAGCTGCAAAAGTAGCGCATTTAGGTTAAATCTTACATTTTTTGTTTATACTTTCTCATCGGCTCCTGGTCTGCGCTGGCTCTTGCGGCTTAAATAAAGCCTATCTGTGTGCTGCTAACACAGCTTCTGAAAGCGTCTAAAACTGTATTTTATTGCTTTAGAAGTTATTTCTTCAGAAATTCGCGCCTTATATCCTTATTAATCAGAGGATTTATACTTAGTATGCACGATATCAACGCTCTGAAAGAGCTTCTGCAGGAACCTAAAGAGGTGATGATCACCACACACCACAAGCCGGACGCCGATGCGCTGGGTTCTTCTCTGGGTTTGGCAGGCTACCTTAAAAAGAAAGGCCACCGTGTAACCGTGATCACGCCGTCCGACTATCCGAACTTCCTGGCGTGGATGCCGGGCAACGAGGATGTGATCGTGTACTCGGATAACAACGACGCGCTGGTACAACGGATCATCAACGAATCGCAGGTGATCTTTTGCCTCGACTTCAACAACCTCTCCCGCATCAACGAGATGGGCGAGTACATCCGCCAGGCCAAAGGCACCAAGGTACTTGTTGACCACCACCTGCAGCCGGAAAGCTTTGCTGACCTGAACTACTCCAACACCAATGCTGCCGCTACCGCCGAGCTGGTGTATGACCTGATCAAAGCGATGGGCGACGGCGACCTGATCGATACAAACATCGGGGAGTGCCTGTATGCCGGCATTATGACCGATACCGGTTCTTTCCGCCATCCGAGTACTTCGAAGAACGTGCACCTGATCATTGCAGACCTGCTGCACATCGGGGTGAACACTTCCAACATTCACCGCCTGATCTACGACAGCTCTTCAGAACTGCGCCTGCGCTTCCTGGGGTATGCACTGAAAGATAAACTGGTGGTGCTGCCGGAGTATCATACGGCTTATATTGCCATCACGGCAGATGAGCTGAAGGCCTACGATTCGAAAACAGGCGATACCGAAGGCCTGGTTAACTTTGCCCTATCGATTGAAGGCATTGTTTTTGCAGCCGTGATCATCGATCGCACACAGGCCGTGAAGATGTCGTTCCGCTCGGTAGGCGACTTCTCGGTAAATGAGTTTGCCCGCCAGCACTTCAACGGCGGCGGACACCGCAATGCAGCCGGCGGCATGTCGCTGGAGCCGCTGGATGCCGTTGTAGCCAAATTCGAAAGCCTGTTGCCGCAGTACAAAGAGCAGCTGGCCAATTCTGTTAATAAGTAATAAATAACACCAATCTATAATCCATGTTCTCTAAAACAACTAAGTTTTTGTTGCCGGTACTGGCCGGTGCACTGTTGCTGCAGTCTTGCGGCAAAAAAGACGAATTCCATACGACGGCTAATGGCCTGACTTATAAAATTTATAAGCAGAACGAAGATGGCAAGTATGAGCCAAAAGGCGAAGTAGCTGCCAACGATACAACCGGTGCCCGTATTGGCCAGGTAGTAACCATGCACATGTCTTACCGCAATGCCAACGACTCTGTGCTGTTCAACTCACGCGACCAGAAGCAACCGATCATGATCCCGGTGATGGAGCCAACATTCAAAGGCAGCCTGGAAGAAGCCCTTACTATGATGGCACCTGGCGACAGCGGTATCTTCAAGATCAACGCCGACTCCCTGTTCACCAAAACATTTGGCCAGCCGCTTCCTCCGTTCATCAAATCCGGTACTGACCTGACGTTCTTTATCAAAGCTGAGAAAGTACAATCGAAAGAGGCTGCCATTGCCGACCAGCAGAAAATGATGGAAGAGCAGATGAAAGGCGCTCAGGAGCGTGCTGAAAAGCAGATTAAAGTAGACGACGCTAAAATTCAGGAGTACATCAAGGCCAACAACCTGCAGAACGTACAGAAGACCGAGTCTGGCGTATACTATGTAGTAACGCAGCAAGGCAAAGGCGCACAAGCCAAAGCCGGCGACATGGTATCGGTGCACTACAAAGGCACCTTCCTGGATGGCAAAGAATTTGACTCTTCTTACAACAACCCAATGTCTGGTGGTCAGCCGTTCCAGTTCCCGCTGGGCCAGGGCCAGGTGATCCGTGGCTGGGATGAAGGCATTGCCCAACTGAAAGAAGGCAGCAAAGCAATATTGCTGATCCCGTCTCCGTTGGCTTATGGCGAGCAGGCACGCGGCGAGCAGATGCCGGCCAACTCTATCCTGCGCTTCGATGTGGAGCTGGTAGACATCAAATAATAAAAGCAACAGCACCTAATTCCCTTTACCCATGAGCTTACATACCTTTAAAAACCAACTGGCAAAAGGAAGCACCCTGCTGAAGGTGGCGCTCTTCCTGCTAACGCTTGCTACTTTTTCTGCCTGCGACGACAAAAGTCTGGATGATTATTACTTCGACTACGAAGGACAGAAAAAGATAGACGAGGAAGTGATCCGGAAGTATTTCCGCACCAACAACGTCGACACGACGCAGGTAGTCAGAACTGCTACCGGGTTATACTATCTCAAAACAAAAGAAGGTACCGGCCCCCAGGCAGAAATGGGTAAGTTTGTTGATGTGAAGTATATTGGCAGACTTACTAATGGTCAGAAGTTTGATTCTTCCTATGATAGAGGTGATGTATTTTCTTTTCAGGTGGGTGCCGGAAGGGTAATTAAAGGTTGGGACGAAGGTCTGCAATTAATGAAAGAAGGGGAAGAAGCAACATTATTCATACCTTCCCACCTGGGTTATGGACCTCAGGGATCTTACCCGACAATACCACCAAGTGCAGTATTGGTCTTTGAAATTGAGTTGGTAAAAGTCCGTTAGGAACGAACTATAAACGACCTGATACAAAAGGGGGCGTTGCTGTTAGCAACGCCCCCTTTTCTTTTTATACTTTAAGACAGCACTTCCGAAAGTATAGCCAGCGACTTTATCTCGCCCAGGTGGTCTACGTGCAGCTGGTAGTAGCGGATGAGGATGCCCAGCAGCTCGCGGCGTATCTTCCCGTTCGGGATGTTGGCCTGCTCCGGCGTGCGCAGCAGCTGATCAAAGTATACTTCGTAGGCCTGCAGCGTGAGCACCGGCGGCGCAGAGGTCAGCGCCTGTGCATTCGGCGAGAAGGCCACTTGTTCCACGATCTCGGTTCCGGAGCTTGGCCCAAAGCCCAGGTGGTGACTCAGGTGTAGCAGAAACATCAAATGGAAGTTCTCAAAATGTTCCTCCTGCTCATCAAACTCAATCATGGCGTTGTACAGAAAGTGGAACAGCGCCGGGTTCTCCTCCTCTTCCTTTACCGTGCGGGCTACTATCTCCGACAAAAACAACAGCATGCTGCTCTTCCGGATATCGAACGGTATGGTAGCAAAAGGATAGGCAATTTTATACTCCGACATGCGCGTGAGCCCGCCTCTGTGCGAAGTATACACCACCATATCGAGCAAGGTGAAGGGCTGGAACAGCGCCATGCGCGAGCCAGGGCCCTTCTTACGCACACTGTTTACGATGTACGACTGCAGGCCGAGTTGCTCGGTATAGATCTTGGTGATGATGGACGTTTCGCGGAACTTCATGTAGTTCAGCACGATGCCTCTTGTTTTAACTAGCATTTACTCCAATACGGCTATTTTACTGATGCAGGTTTGCTTGCCCTCGTCGTCGGAGGCCATTACTAAGTATACGCCGCCTTTCACGCGCTTGCCGTTGTAGCCCCGGGCATCCCAGGTAACGGTGCCGCCGGCGGCTATGGTCTTGTACACCAGGGTGCCGCTGATGTCGGTGATGCGCACCTGCGCGTTGTTGGGCAAGCCGGAAACACCGATCAGGCCGGTATAGCTGGGGCGCACCGGATTCGGAAACACCGTCGCGCAGTCGGGTTTGCCCTCGGTGATGGTCGCCCCGGCACGGTACGAAGCCAGGCCGGCTTCGGTCGCTACAAACACCTCCCCTGTCTGGTGCTCCACGGTTACTGAGAGCACTTTATCTGAAGGAAGCGGGCTGTTTTGTGTCGTAAAATGGTGAATCAATTCGTCGCCGTCCGGGCCAAACAACCAGAGGCCGTTGTCAGTAGCCATCCATTTGCGGTTGGCACCGTCTACGGCAATGTCGCGCACCACCTGCCCGTCCAGCAAGGGTCTTTTATCAATGATAGGAAGGCGGGCGTCGTATTGCTGCGAAGTGAACACGGCAGCTGTGTTATAGTATACCGCCACCCCGGCAGCCGTTCCTACCCAGATGTCGCCGTTCAGGTCTTTGGCCATACTATACACGGTGCCGCTGGGCAAGCCACCGTTGCCGGCTTCTGAAGAGAGCTGCCGCACCTCCTGCTTTTCTTCGTTTAACACCACCAGGCCATTGCGCACGTTGCCGTTCCAGCTTATACTTAGCCACTTATAATCGTTTTCATCGATCACCAGTCGGTCGAGGTTGCTGTTGTCAGCTACGCCCGGAAGTATAAATCCCTGCCATTGCCCGTCCGGCTGCAGCACATGCAGGCCCGGCGCATTGTGGATCTGGCTTCGGTTTACCGCCCATACATTGCCTTTGCTATCCACGGCCAAATCTGTCACGCGCACCTGCTCGGTCTTATCAGTAGCAGGTTGGCTGCTAACGAGCGTGCTGTTGGTGGAGTTATAAAGTATAGGTTGCTCCTGCCCCAGCCAAGCCAGCACACCGTTGCCGTAGCTGGCCATGTACACGTGTCCTGTCAATGGGTTATACACGGCATCGGTCATATCTTTTAGCACCACAGGCACTGTGCCGCCCTGCACCTGAAAGCCGTTGTTGCTTGTCCAATCGCCGTTCTGGAAAGTAGAGTAACCGTCGGTCCTGTTCAGGGGTTCGTAGTTCTCGTTGTAGCCGCCGCTCAGCACATACACCATGCCGTTGGCTGCATACACCCGGAAGCTGTTGCTGGAGGCAGGACCTTCCGGAGCAAAGGCAGCAGTTTCGTTGTTGTTCAGATTGATCCGTACCAGTCCGCGTTGCGCGTCGGCCACCCAAAGTATGTTACCTGCTCCTACTGTTGCTTCGCGGGGTTGTTTCAGCAGGTTGTTTGTTATGGTTGTGGCCTGCCCCTGTTTGTTGATTAGGATAACAGCAGCCGGTGTGGTTATACTTAGAAAATCAGCAGATGGGGTAAGACTACTAACCGCTGTGCCGGCAGGTATAAGGGAAGATTGCCAGGTGCCGTTGCCAAGTATAAACAGGCCGTGTTCTGTTGTGCCGGCATAAAGCTGCCCGTTAAAATCGGCAAGAGAAGTAAGGGTTGCGCTTTCAGGAAAACCTGCATTGCGCTGGTGCCAGCTCCGGAAATCCTTCAAGTTGCTGCTGATGCGGTGTGCTGCAAGTATGCCGATGTTGGTTGCCAGGTACATGCTGTCGCCAAGTATGGCGGTGCTACGCACCTGCACAGCTGCCCCGTTGGGCCCCAGGTTGGTATACGTATCTTTTATCTCCTGCTTTGCCAGGTCCAGCACCACCACGCCAAAGCCAGTAGCCAGGTAAGCTATTTTGTTCCGGGTCAGGATGTGGTGTATACGTTTATCGCCTGTCAGCTGCCTTCGGAGAATATCGCTGATGTTGGTAATCTTATCGCCTTGCAGCAGGTCGATGTTGGAGTTGGCATAGGCAATTACCAGCGTGCCGGAGGCTTCCTCGTAGCGGATGGTGCTGATACGCTGCTCGCTCAGCCCATCTACTTTGGTGATGGCCTGGGTGTTGTTGAATTCCTTGTCGTAGTAGAAAAGCCCCTGTTCTGCGGCAGCGTATACCCTATCGCCGGCCTCTGCCACGGATTTGCCCTGCGTGTAAGGGATGTGCAGTTGCCAGCCGCCAATGCCTACTTTGCTCTGTGCCATACCCGGTAGTGTGATCAACAGGCAGCAGCACCCTACCAGCCAGCGAAGCAGGGAAGGTATGGATTGCTGCCGCTTGTTCGGGTGGCACATAGGCTGGTGGTTATACTTTCTATTTTTTCTCTTTCATACCTTCCAGAAAGCAGTGGCGGCAGCGGGCTTCATACGAATCGGTTTCACCGAGCAGCACCTGCTGTTCAGAAGCAGCGCTCCGGAAAGAGTACGTTGCAATATCGCCGCACTGCACACAGATGGCATGCACTTTTGTTACGTACTCGGCAACGGCCATCAGGGCAGGCATTGGCCCGAACGGATTTCCCAGGTAATCCATGTCCAGTCCGGCAGCAATTACACGCACGCCGCTATTGGCCAGCTTTACGCAAACCTCTGCCAGGCCTTCGTCAAAAAACTGCGCCTCGTCGATGCCAACCACGTCGCAGCTGCCGCCCAGCAGCAACATATCCTGGGCAAAGTCTATGGGCGTAGAGCGAATGGCATTGGCATTATGCGATACCACATCTTCTTCGTGGTACCGTTTGTCCACGGTAGGCTTGAAAATTTCTACCTTTTGTTTGGCAATCTTGGCACGGTTCAGCCTCCGGATCAGCTCTTCTGTCTTTCCTGAAAACATCGATCCGCAGATCACTTCTATCCATCCTCTCCTGTGTGCGTGGCTTTCGCTGCCTACGCGTGGCTCTATAAACATTTAATTATAACTAATTGATAATTGGCTTAATGGTTGAATTGTTGGTTGTTAAATTGTCAGAATCAGGATTTCCAGAATTTAAGGATACTCAGGATTACGGGCTATTCAATTTATACTTTTATACTTCTTTACCTTTCTACCTCCCAAACTCTCCAACCCTCTAACTTTTTAACTTTCCAACTCCGAATACTGCATATGCGGTAATTGCGTTTGCTTTGGTACCCTGCCTGTGGCATCCCCGCTTTCCAATGTACACTGGCACGTCAATCGTTCGTTACCCTTCAGGCGACCTTTCTCGCGGTAGCGTAGCTCGGCGGCTGTAAGCGGGCTGAAATGCTCCAGCCCCTGTTGTACTATAATGCGGCAGGTGGTGCAGCGTCCTTTGCCTCCGCAGGCGTGCATCCAGTCGATACCTTCTGCCTGCAGCGCCTTCAGCAGCGTTTGTCCCTGCACAACTGCCACCTGGCGGCCGGCAAGGTTTTGCACAACTAACTTTGGCATATTATCTTTAACTTTACAGAAGAAAGTATCTCTCAATGGAAGACAAATATAATCAATTACACCTGGAACGTTACAGCAAAGCGCTGGCAAATCTCCTCTGCGACCGCCACTTTGCCACCCACGATACCATCAACGGGCCTCAGCTTATTGGTTTTACGCCGATAAAGCAGGTTAATCTTTTTGCCATAAAGGAGCTCCTGCTGAAGTGGCACCACGAAATGGCCAACCTGCGCAGCCCCTACTTCGATTATGAGCACGAAGATGTGAAAGAAGCATTGCTCAACTTTATGAACGTGCTTTCTCGCAAGATCCTCATGAAACGCAATGCCTTCGAACCCCTGCTGGAGAAAGCCATCTACGACACCTTCCTGGTGGCTCTGAACCCGGTAGCTACTTTCGAAGAGAAGTTTCTGCGCATACAGGAAGAGATCACGCTCCCGAAACTGCAGGAAAACCTGAAGTACATTGACCTGGACAAGCCGCTCTTTGCCGGCTTTGTGGAGACGCTTTCACCATCCAGCCGCGACCGCGAGTACATCCTGAGCCGTTTCGGGCTGTACGTGAATGCAAACCAGGCCAGCAGAACGCCCCTGCAGGATGTGATTGCCCGCTTTAATAGCCTGCTGCCGATCAGCGAGCAGGAGTTGTTGCAGCAGGCCCCTGTAGCTCCTGTGGTAGCCAAGCCGGCACTGGTAGCGCCAATTGTGGAAAAAGACATTGTAGCACCCATCCATACGGCACAGCGCGAGTATGCCGTACCGGCTGCACCGCGTCCGGCACCAGTTGCAGAGCAGCACAACCTGAACGAGCGCTTCCGCACGGCAGAGCGCCCTACCCTGAACGAACGGTTCCGGGAGTCTTCCTCTTCGCTTGCTGATGCCCACAGCAACCGCAGGATCGAGTCGCTTAAAAATTCGATCTCCATCAACCAGCGTTTCAGCTTCATCAACGAGCTGTTCGAAGGCGACAACCTGGCGTATTACCAAACCATCAAGACTCTGGACGAATACAACGATCCGGAAGAAGCAAAGCGATACGTAACGCATGAGATCGCCGGCAGGTTTGACTGGAGCAAAAAGCAGGAGCATGTAAGCAAATTACTCAAGCTCATTGAGCGCAAGTTTGCATAAGCCCGCTTTTGCGTAGCACAAAAGGCTCCTCTGCAGGAAGAGGCGCCTTTTGTTTTTTAGGACCCCTGTGTGTACCTGAGGCCCAGGACAGAGTATAAAAAGTTTGCCTGAAACAGCTGTACGGGTACAAAAATAGTTAAAAAGAGCGGGTAAAGGTTTTGCAAATCTTTGAATGAAGTACTAATTATGCATTTACTTTTATGCTGTCGGGCTATCCGGAACCGATTTTGAAGCATTCTGGTTTTGCCTAAAAAAACAGGACTCAACCGACACAAAGAAAATATAAGCGCGTACTATCAACTTTAAATAACCTTATTATCAGCCATGAGAGACGATTTCGACTACGAAGATGATTTAGATTATAGTTTCGATGACGAAGAAGAGGATGACGACTTCGGGATGACGTTTGAGGAGGACTTGTACCTGATGATACGGGAAAAGCTTCGCGATACCATTCAGGAGTATAAGGCGCAGTATCCTGCTATAAGAAAATTGGAAAGCGCTGTCAGCTCTTTTAAAATCAACGCTAAAAACACAGACGACTCCAAGTTTTACCCGCTGGCAGCAAAACTGCTGAGCGAGCACATCAAGCCTTTGACAGAAGAGTCAGAAGAGGTACTGGAGATCTACGAAAACATGCAGACAGACATTGCCCGCTTCAAGAACCAGCGTGCACACGGTTTCGAAGGCGAGTATTACCTGTCAGAATAATTTCTGAACATTAACCCGGGCAGCAACACCTAAGACCACCCTCCGAAAAAGGGTGGTTTTTTTATTTGGCACCCCTTTTGTTAGCCTTTGCCCTGGCTTGCTGAGTAACCACCAAAAGGTGCCTTATACCGCTTTTATGGCAGATTGTGGAAAACTATTTAGAGTATTTTACACCATTTATATTCCTGTTCACATTTATTCCGTTAATTTTTACAAACTTTGCATGCAACCATTTGGCGCCTTTGGGAATCTTAAAGTAAAAGGATGGAAAGGCGTTGCCCTGGTGGCAATAGTTCGACCCAAAATCTAACAAACTTAATACTTCATTTTTTATGGCTACGATGAGGCTATTGAATGAGGAGCAGTACCTTATACAGACTGTTGATAAGAAGCTGGCGCTCACTACACACCGTGTTATTCAAAGAAAGCGATTACGACACTTACGTGGTTGTACCTCCATCATGCTGGAGGACATCGAATCCTGGCAAATAAAGGCAACCGGAAATATGTGGTATATGGGCTTGAGCGTTGCCTCGCTTCCTTTCATTTACCTCAACGACTCCTGGGCTTTTCTGGGAGCTTTTTTTCTGCTGCTGTTTTTGATGACACGCCAGAACCGCATCCACATCATTTCTCAGAACGCAGTGATCGTGCTGCCGCTTGAGGTGGATGAAACCGGCCTGAACAGCCTCGTGGAAATTTTCAGGCAGGCCATAAAAGTGCGGATGGAACGACTCGAGCAACAGCTCCCGGAAAAAGTAGCTGCCTGACAGCAGGCTTTGCTTTGCATACCAAGCGCCCTTTCGGCGCTTTTTTTATTTCCGGCAAGTGGCGCCCACTCAGGTATAAACCCGCTGCCAATGCTTTTAATTAGCAGTAATGCCCTATTATGACTATATTTAGCGGTTTTACAAAGCCTTATTACCAGCATGGCAGCAGATGAACTGATATACCAGGATCGGGTGAAAACCAATCAACAAAAAATAAAGCAGGTTTTAAAAGAAGTTGGCAAAGTAGTAGTCGGCCAGACCTACATGGTAAACCGGTTGCTGATCGGTTTGTTTACAGGCGGCCACATTCTGCTGGAGGGCGTACCGGGCCTTGCAAAAACCCTTACCATCAACACGCTTTCCAAAGCCTTGCGCCTCGATTTTCAGCGCATCCAGTTCACACCCGACCTGCTCCCCTCCGACCTGATCGGAACGATGATCTACAACCAGAATGCTTCCATTTTTGAGGTGAAGAAGGGGCCGATCTTTGCCAACCTTATACTTGCCGATGAGGTAAACCGATCTCCGGCCAAAGTACAGTCGGCGCTGCTGGAGGCCATGCAGGAAAAGCAGGTGACCATTGGCGAGACCACCTACAACCTCGACCTCCCCTTCCTGGTGCTGGCTACCCAAAACCCTGTGGAGCACGAAGGTACCTATCCGCTGCCCGAAGCACAGGTAGACCGCTTTATGATGAAAGTATACATCGACTATCCCAAGAAGTCAGACGAGCTGGAGATCATGCGCCGCATGGCCAACATGTCGTTTAACGATACGGTAGCCAAAGTGCTGTCCAAGGAAGATATTTTTGCCATCCGCAACGAGATCAACCAGGTGCAGATATCTGAAACGCTGGAGAAGTACATCATCGAACTGGTATTTGCCTCGCGCCGCCCAGCCGAATACGACCTGAACGAGTATGCCAACTACATCCAGTTTGGGGTATCGCCCAGAGCAAGTATAGCCCTGAACCGTGCCGCCAAAGCCGTAGCCTACTTCGACGAGCGCGACTACGTGCTGCCGGAAGACATAAAGGAGGTAGCGCACGATGTGATGAATCACCGCATCATCCTCAATTACGAAGCTGAGGCCGACGGCATTCGTACAAAAGATTTTATCGAAGCCATACTTCGCAAGGTGCCGATCAGCTAAGTATAAAGTATAACCTGTACTTACATCCGCCACTTTCCCTAAAAACATCCTTTTCAGCAGCGCCGTAAGGTTGAGTATTGTTTCCGCTGAACGCTCCTGCAGCATCAGCAGGCGTTTTGTTCGATCTTTTAACTTTTGGGTTGTATGCTGAGAGGCTTGTTCAGGTTCTGGTTGCTGCGCAGATTGTTTGGGGGCAACGATGGTGGCTCCCGAAGAAGAAGACGTGGCGGCTGCGGCCTTGGTGCCGGCTGCCTGGCAGTTATACTTGTTATACTGCTGCTGGTCTTCCTGCTCAGCGGGTTTGCAGGCAGTTAAAGTCTCTGAAGGTATAACTTTGGCTCAATAAAAAAGAACCCGCCATACCTGGCGGGTTCTGCGCAAACCGGGAGACTAAGCCGCTTTGCTCAGGCTGCAACTTATGCTCTCACCCATACATTTGCAACCCGTATTTTAAACTTCCTTAGTAGGCAGTGTTCTGAGGATTGAAGTTAGCCCAGCCTGCCGTCCAGTCTGTTGCACCAAATGCACCTATATAATCAGTCTGCTCAAAGAAGCTGTCGAGGCCGGAGAAGCTTGGAGCTACTGTGGTGGTAGCCTTTACAAAGTTTGGCGTCGCATTATAGGCACCATTAATGCCCAGCGTAGCAGCATCGTCTACTACAGCATTACCCTTGCCTGAGGCGTTAAACCAGCCAGCAATATCGAAGGTGCTGCCAGATGCCAGGGTAAGCGCTTTACCAGAAGGAGCACCCGCAATGATTGTGTTCTGAATCTTAAAGGCATTGTTTGTAGCATTTGTCTCAGTTGCGCTACCATCCAGCAGTAAACCTACAGGCCAGCCCGTTACGATAGAGTTGTGCAGTTTAGTTTGATTGTTGCGGCGCAGGTGCAGGCCACGCTTAAAGTTAGAGTTGATGGTAGCCGACGCTCCCAGCGGGCCAAACAGCGTCACATTAGAATAGGTTGGCGCAATAACCGGTGTAGCAGCAGAACCCTGCGCATCGTTGTCAGACTCAAAGCCGTTTGAGCCGGAGGCATCCGCCACGTTCGGGTCAGAAATACCAACCAGGTACTGAAGCTTGCCAGAATAGCCGTTGTCTGTATCGAACATATCATCCACAGTTTTATAAGCGATCAGGTGCTTTGCATTAACCGTACCGCCAAACCACTCATAAGAGTCGTCGCCGCAATAAGATACCTGGATGTAGTCTAGTGTAGTACCTGAACCAACGCCACCCATTGTAAGACCGTTGATCTCATTATCCGGCTGGAACGCAATACCAGGAAACTCGATGCGCACATACTTCAGCACACCTGAGTTGTCAGCCGCGTCAGTGCCACCAAACTCTCTGTCTACGCCACCTTCAATTTTGGCTGCGGTACCTAAGTTAACCGGAGCTTTCCCTAGGATAATCAGACCACCCCAATCGCCGGCAGCACGTGAGCCGGCAGGTTGTGCCGAGGTGAACACGATTGGCTTGGCAGCTGTACCATTTGCCATGATCTTCGCGCCACGCTCTATGATCAACGTTCCTTTTGTTGCTTTATCGCCTTTGATGATGGTACCCGGCTCTATGGTGAGCGTAGCACCCTCTTTTACATAAACAAAGCCCTTCAGTAAATACTTGGTATCAGCCTTGAAAGTATAATTCTCTTCTGTTGAGCCTGATACAGCCATCATGCCACTTTCCTGAGCAATAGCAAACTGTTCGCCGGTTGGTGTTGGTGTTGTTGTTTCTTCGTTATCGTCGCAGGCAAACACTGCTACCGAGAACAATGCTACCAATACCAGATTAAATAGCTTTTTCATAATTATTGTCAAATTTTAAAAGGTTTAGAAGTTGATATTTTAGAACTTGTAAGTGATGCCCAGCGTGGAGTATTGGCCCTTGCGGAACTCTCTGAAAGACTCGTCTACGCCGGTGATTTTCTGATCTTCGTTAGAATCCTGGATCAGGCGGGTCTTCTGGTTTAGCAGGTCTTGTACGCCAGCCTTGATCTCAAAATGCTCGCCTATACCCTTTGTTATGGAAAGGTCCAGCTGGTGGCGCGGCATTTCATAAACCGCCTGGCGCTGGTTGCTGCCCGCCGCGAAAATGCGCTTGCCAATCACGTTGTAGAGCAGGTTAACCTGTAGCTTGCGGTCATCATCCTGGTAATAAACACCTGTGTTTACCACATAAGGAGACTGCCCTACCATGGCTCGCTTGCCTGGCTGAAACGCTGCTCTTTTAGCCTGAAGCTCTACCTGGCTTTGTACCAGCGCGGCGTTCAGTACCAGAGTAAGATTTTGCACAAAACGTGACGCCGACAGGTCCAGCAGCGACTTTCTTACCTCGGCCTCCACGCCATAGCTGTAAGCGTTCTTGGCGTTTTCGAAGGTGATGGTGTTGCCCCCCGGCGTGTTTTCAAACACAGACTCTATGGGCTTGTTGAAGTATTTGTAGAACGCTCCGAAAGACAGGACTTCGGATGAATTCGGGTAGAATTCGTAGCGCACATCGCCGTTGTAGATGGTAGCAATGTCCAGGTCAGGGTTGCCGATTACTTCCAGCAGGTTCACAAAATCAAAGTATGGCGCCGGCGCAATTTCACGGAACTCCGGTCGGTTTACGCTGATGCTGCCACCGGCACGCAGCATGGCACGCGGGGTAAGGGCATACGTGAAGTTTGCTGAGGGCAGCAGGCTGAGCACCGGGTTGTCTTTGTTGATCGTGCTGCCGTCAAAGCCTTTTGAGGAAAGCGCCTGATTGTTATACTCTACACGCAGGCCACCCGAGGCTGATAGCTTTTCAGATAGCGGTGCAGAGCTGCTTATATATCCGGCTACGTTTGTGTTTGAGGCTTCGTAGTTGTTCTGTGGGTTAGCATCTTCCACCAGCACCAGACCGCTGTCTTTGCTGATATTTTCCGGTCTGAACACCTGATCAAGCGGCTGGTAAGCAATAGCGTCATTAAAAATACCGCTCTGGGTATAACCGAACGAGAAGTAACGGGAAGTATAATCTCTTTTTTTGCGCTCCACATAAAAACCGGTTCTGATCTTTGGAGCGTTCTCCGACGTGGAATCGGCAGGGTTAAAGCGATACTCGTACTGGCCACTGGCCATCAGCGCATGCTCGTTCAGGTCGGAGTAGAAGCGACCCGCATCCTGAAGACTTGGGTTTGACTCCGGCTGAAACTGCACTTTATAGGCTTGCTTTTCGCCATCATAAACAGTTCTTAATCTACGGTAGTCTGGTTCGTTCCTGTTCGTGTAGTTGTACCCGCCTGTCCAGGTTACAGTCGATCTGTTATCGTGGAAATCGTGTGTGCCTTGCAGCTGGCCTGAGTAAATGGTGCGGCTCTCGTAACGCAGCGAGTAGTTCTTTTGCTGCTGCTCGCCGTTTGTAAAGTCTGTACCTTCGCGCTCCAGTACTTCGTTGCTGCCCAGCTGGTTGAACAGGTTGCGGAATTCGATCTTGTTATTGTTGTTAAGGCGGGCCGACCAGTTGCTCACAACACCAACCCGCACGTTGTTGGTGTACACATCATCCTTAAAGCTGAGGTAAGGTGTGCTGGCACCGGCAACCGCGTCAAACGCCCCGTAGGAGTTTCGGGTGCCTTCCGTAGTAGTTTGCGTGTTGCTGTAAGAGATAGCTGAAACGGTACTCACCCGCATATCTCCCAGGTCAAAGAGGCGGTTGAGTCCTAATGACATCCTAAGGTCAGGGAGCGCTGTCACAGACCTTGGAGCCCATGCATTCGGAAATACGCGGCCCAGATTAGCGTACTGCTCCTGCCCTCTTACATCGCTCAGGTTAGCAGGCACGCCGGCAGGTATGGCGCGTTTGCCATCATCAAACCCCAAGAAATCGGTGCTGCTTTTGTGATCTGTCAGGAAGTTATTAAAAGTAGTGCCGGCACGGTATGAGCCTGATACGCCAAGCGTGGTAAGGTGCTCGCTGGCGTTTTTCGTATAGATCTTGATCACCCCGCCCCCAAATTCGCCAGGTAGCTCCGGCGAACCGTTCTTATAGATCATGATGCGGTCAATAACGCTGGTTGGCAGGATATCGAATGAAAAGGCTTTCTGATCCGGCTCGGTGCTTGGCGTCAGCGCATCATTCAGGGTTACGGTATTGTAGCGCTGGTTCATCCCCCTGATCACTACATAGCGGTCATTCAGGATGGTCACGCCGGGTATGCGCTTTACCGTTTCGGCAGCGTCGCGGTCCATCGACTTGGCAATTTGCTCACCTCCCATACCACTCACCACTACTTCGCTTTGGCGCATGGTTGCCAGCACCGCCGTCTCTGTGTTGGTCTGGCGGGTTCCGACAATCTCTACCATCTGGATCTGCGTCGTATTTTCCTCAAGCTGAATGTTAAGTATGGCAGATTGCCCTGCATTTACCGTTACCCCTGTTTTCTCAAAAGGCTTATAAGACAAAAAGGTAACCGATACATTGTGCGTGCCCGCATCCAGCGGCAAGGTATAGTTCCCTTCGTGATCGGTGGTTATTCCCCTGGATGTTCCTTTGATAAAAACAACGGCCCCGATGATGGCTTCTCCTGTGGTTTTGTCAGTTACCTTGCCGGCGAGTGTGCCCTGTTGAGCAAACCCATAAACAGTGGTGGCTAGCATGGTGAGAATGGTAAATAATGCTTTCATTGATCTACTGTTGTTTAGTCTCGCTGCAAAAGTAGATCGGGCGTTTTACCTTAAAATCACCGCACGGTTATGAGTTTGTTAAAGATCAAGGGCCAATATTACCTCTCGGTTAAATGTGCTTTCAGCCACACCTTGGTTATATAGGGGCACGTATACTATCGGCATTTCCAGGCTGTACTTCCATCTTTTTTGTTAACATTAACTTAATACTGGCATAATTTAGAGGTAACATGCGCAGGCGAACTTTGTATTGCCGGAGGCCAGGGTGCACTTGTAACTAATTTATACTTTTGCACTCAGGCTCTCCGGTGGTTGCCTTCCTGCTGCGGCCGGACCCCGCCACAGGAAACAGCAGTTAGTTTACCTTATCTCACCCAAAACAATGTTGAAGAAGATCATCAACGCTGCCCTGGCATTAGGAACAGCTTTGTGCTTTGGCTTTGCAACAACAGCCCAGGCACAGACCACAGACACCACAGAGGTAGCCCCTGCTGCCCAGCCTGTTGTGCAGCAGGCATCCGTAGCCGAAAAGCCAAAGAAAAAATCCTGGTACGAGCTCATCTCGATCCGTGGTTATGCGCAGGTCAGATACAACCGCCTGCTCGAAACAAACGACCAACTCAAGTGCGAGCAGTGCGACCGATCGCTGGGTGAGAACGGCGGCCTTTTTATCAGGCGCGGGCGCCTGATCTTTAGCGGCAACGTAAGCGACCGTTTATACTTCTACATCCAGCCAGACTTTGCTTCTTCTGCCTCTTCGTCGGCCCTTAACTTCTTTCAGCTGCGCGACGCTTATTTTGATGTAGCGCTGGACAAGCAGAAGGAATTCCGCTTCCGGATAGGGCAGAGCAAGATACCGTACGGCTTTGAGAACCTGCAATCAAGCAGCAACCGCCTGACGCTGGACCGAGCTGACGCGCTGAACAGCGCCATTGCCAATGAGCGCGACCTGGGTGTGATGTTTTACTGGGCTCCGGAAAAAATAAGAGAACGCTTTTCGATGCTGACAGACGAAGGCCTGAAAGGCTCCGGCGACTATGGCGTAGTTGGCATAGGCATTTTTAACGGGCAGACTGCCAACAAGCCGGAAGCCAATAATACACAGCACGTGGTAGCCCGCGTTTCTTACCCGCTGCAGGTGGGCAGCAAGCAGATAATAGAACCAGGACTGCAGGCCTATACCGGCAAGTATGTGATCACTGCCGATCAGATTTCTTCGGGTGTAACGGTGGCTTCAGAAGATTTGCTCAAAAAAGGCTTCACCGATCAGCGCATTGCTGCCTCGCTGGTAGTATACCCTCAGCCGTTTGGTTTCCAGACAGAGTATAACCTGGGACGCGGACCGGAGTTTGACCCGGCAACGTCGTCTATCAAAGTAAAACGGCTGCACGGCGGCTATGCTCAGGCGATGTATCGCATGAAGTTGAATGAGCAGGTACTGATCCCCTTCGTGAAAGTACAGCACTACGATGGCGGCAAAAAGCATGAGCGCGACGCGACCAGCCACACCGTGTACGAAACAGAAATTGGCTTGGAGTGGCTGGCCTTCAAGAACCTGGAGCTGACTGCCGACTACAGCATTGGCGACAGAACAACCCGGAATGCTGCAAATCCCGACAACAGGCAACACGGCAGCCGCTTAAGATTACAGGCGCAGTTCAACTTCTAGCAGCACTCCCATACTTCCCTGAAACGTCTGCAGCCCCGTACCCTGCAGACGTTTCTTTTTTAGTGCTCTTAAACGCAGCTTACCATAGTACAAAAAGAACGGCCTTCTGTTACGTATACCTGCAAACCTTAACATTAAGGTAACATTGGCATAACGGAGGGGTAATACTAGAGCGGTTATTTTGCAGCGTAGAATAAAGAATTCATTAAGCAGCCTGACTAGCAGCCTGGTGAAGTGCCCTGAAACTCCAGTCATACAGCTACAGCTTAGGCTACTGCAGATGTATAATTTCTGACTGGAATACGTATAGTGGCACAACTTTATAAGTATCTCTCACCTAAAAGTATAAAGTATCGTGCGTAACAAAGTAAAAGGAGTACTAATTGCACTCTTCGCTACCGCTGCACTTGGCAACGTGCAGGCCCAATCAGAAAACAAGACAAAATTCGGGAAAGGCATCCAATTCGTTGCAGCAGATTCCTCTTTCAGCGTTAAAATAGGCGCACGTTTCCAGACACTATACCAGGGCAGCAGTAACCCGGCTACCAAAGAGTGGGACGACCGTTTCCTGATCCGCAGAGCACGCCTTAAGTTCGATGGCTTTGCCTACTCGCCCAAGCTGGAGTATAAAATAGAGCTTGGCCTGAGCAACAGCGACATTGGCAACGACACGCCGGAGCAGACCAACAACGCAGATAATATCATCCTGGATGCCGTTGCAAGATGGCAGATGACCCCAACCTTATCGCTCTGGGCAGGCCAGACAAAACTGCCTGGTAACCGCGAGCGTGTGGTTTCGTCACAGAAAATGCAGTTTGTAGACCGAAGCCTGCTCAACTCCCGCTTTAACCTGGACCGCGATGCCGGCCTGCAGCTACACAACGAGCACCAGGTAGGCACTGTTATACTTCGTGAGATTGGCTCTATATCCATGGGGGAAGGCCGCGATATCACGGTTAACAATTCCGGCGGGTATGATTATACTGCCCGTTTCGAAATTCTGCCTTTGGGTGCTTTTAAAGGGGATGGCGACTACGTAGGCGGCGACCTGGAAAGAGAGCAAACACCCAAACTGGCCATCGCAGCTACGTACGATTACAACGACAATGCTGCCAGAGAGCAGGGCCAGCTGGGCGACTTTCTGAGCGCACAACGCGACCTGCGCACCGTGTTTGTGGATGCCATGTTCAAGTACAGAGGCTTCTCAAGTATGGCGGAGTACGCCAACCGCAAGGCGCCGGACGGAGCCGTAGTTGCCCTGGATTCGCTTGGCAACGTGGAGGAAGCTTTTACGACCGGTAATGCTTTCAACATACAGGCAGGCTACCTGTTCCCGGCAAACTGGGAAATTGCAGGCCGCTATACCAACTATGAACCGACAGCCGGCATCGGTCAGCGCGAGCAGCAACAGTACACCCTTGGCCTTTCCAAATACCTTGTGGGGCACTCCCTGAAAGTGCAAAGCGACTTTACGCTGCAGCAGGAGCAAAACCGCGACGACCGCTACCAGTTCAGGCTGCAAATGGAGCTGGCCTTCTAATCAATTCTTAACAATTACTTAACATTGTGCTGTTCCTAATCCGGTATTTAGTCCATCTATTTGCAGTCCAAATAGAACTGGATAATCTGAATATAAACAAGGTTAAAGCAGCAAACACAACCTCCTGATTTATATATCTTTATTTTAAAGTAACCTCAGGCAGTTATTCGAAGTTTATTCCAAGAAAACATATAAACCAATTCAAAAATCAAAGCTTATGTCAAACGTTAGGCTTACTTACACAAAACTGAATTTTGCAATTCTTTTAGGTGGAAGCTTACTTTTAGGTGCTTGCGGTGGAAATAACAAAACCGAAGAAGGTACCAATGGTACAGTTTCTGAAAACCTTACCGGAAGTATACAGATAGATGGTTCTTCTACAGTATATCCGATCACAGAGGCTGTAGCTGAAGAGTTTCGTGCTGAGGCTCCGGATGTGAAAGTTACCGTAGGTGTATCGGGTAGCGGCGGCGGATTCAAGAAATTCTCACGTGGAGAAATTGATTTGGCTAATGCCTCCCGTTCCATTAAGCCTGAAGAAGCTGATGCGGCTAAAGAGAACAACATTAGTTTCGTAGAGCTATCGGTAGCTTTTGATGGCCTGACCGTTGTGGTGCACCCGGAAAACAATTGGGTAAAAGAAATTACGGTAGCAGAACTGAAGAAGATCTGGGAGCCTGCTGCACAAGGCAAAATCAAAAAGTGGAACCAGATACGTCCGGAATGGCCTGACAAGGAAATTCACTTGTATGGAGCCGGTGTTGAGTCTGGGACCTACGATTACTTTACTGAAGCTATAGTTGGCAAAAGCCATTCTAGCCGCGGTGACTATACTGCCAGCGAGGATGATAACGTGCTGGTACAGGGCGTATCGACAGACCCGCTTGCCCTTGGTTTCTTTGGCTATGCTTACTACGAAGAAAACCAAAGCAAATTAAAAGCAGTACCGGTAGACGATCAAAACGATGCAAACGGTAAGGGTGCAATCCTGCCAAGCATGGAGACAGTAAAAGATGGTTCCTATGCGCCGCTTTCCCGTCCTCTGTTCATCTATGTAAACTCAAAGGCAACAGCTCGCCCCGAAGTAGTAGAGTTTGTTAACTTTTACCTGGATAATGCTGCTACACTGAGTCAAGAAGTTGGTTACATTCCAATGCCGGAAGAACAGTACAAAGAACAGAAAGCAAAATTCCAGCAGTTTGCATCTGGTAGTGCAAAAAAATAATTGGATTCAAAGGTATAAAACAACACCAAATGCGGTTCCGGCAGGTACCGCATTTGGTGTGTAAATAAGTTCACACTTTGAGAGTACAAGAGCGAATTATAGAAGGGTTACTATGGTTATCCGCTGTTATAACCATCCTCATCACAGCAGCCATTGTTTGGGTATTGCTGTCAGAATCGGTACGCTTTTTCAGCGAAGTATCCATTATTGATTTCCTGACAGATAAACAATGGACACCATTATTTGCTGAAAAACACTTTGGTATACTCCCGTTGGTAGCCGGCACCCTGCTAACTACAGCTGTTGCCATTGCGGTAGCACTACCAATTGGCCTGACCATTGCCGTGTATCTGAACGAATACTCACCCGGACGATTCAGACAAACAATTAAGCCGCTGCTCGAGATCTTAGCCAGTATCCCGACTGTTGTCTATGGTTTCTTTGCACTTACCGTCGTTACTCCGTTCCTGCAGAAACTGATCCCGTCACTGGCAGGTTTCAATGCACTTTCAGCGGGTATTGTAATGGGGATCATGATCATCCCGATGATCTCGTCGCTGAGCGAGGATGCCATCAGTGCCGTGCCACGTTCTTTGCGCGAGGCTGCTTATGGCATGGGATCTACACGTTTGCAAACAGCTTTCGGAGTAATGGTACCAGCCGCTTCTTCAGGCATTGTAGTGTCGGTTATACTTGCCATTTCCAGGGCAGTAGGCGAAACCATGATCGTGGCCATTGCCGCCGGTCAGCAGCCGCGCCTTACACTGGACCCAACAGTACCTATAGAAACGATAACCACTTACATTGTACAGGTAAGCCTTGGCGACGTGCCGCACGGCTCACTGGAATATCGTACCATTTTTGCTGCAGGTATCACGTTGTTTGTTTTCACGTTCGCGCTGAACAACCTCAGCTTCTGGATCAAAAAGAAATACCAGGAAAAATATGACTAACGCAGAAAAGAACAGACTGAAAGATAAGGCTTTCCAGGTATTTGGGGTGTTCTGCACCTTTATTGGTCTGGTTATACTTGCCATATTCCTCATCGACATCCTGATAGAAGGCTTAGCACGCATTGACTGGGATTTTATAACAAGCTTACCATCCAGAAGAGCAAGCCGTGCAGGTATACTTACTGCCTGGGCAGGCACGCTCTGGATTCTGGTACTGACCTCCGTAATTGCTTTCCCGCTGGGCATTGCAGCAGGCGTATACTTAGAAGAGTATAGCAAAAAAACCAGGCTGGCTAATTTCCTCGAAGTTAATATTGCGAATCTTGCCGGTGTGCCTTCCATCATCTATGGTTTGCTGGGCATGGAAATGTTCGGGCGCGTAATGGGTTTAGGAGGCAGCATTCTGGCAGGTGCGCTAACGTTATCGTTGCTTGTACTTCCGATCATTATCGTAACTACCCGTGAGGCGATCAAAGCAGTGCCGCGCAGCATCCGAGACGCCTCTTATGCCTTGGGTGCATCTAAGTGGCAAACCACCTGGAACCAGGTACTGCCTGCTTCGTTCGGGGGTATATTAACAGGCGTTATACTTGCGCTCTCCAGGGCAGTAGGCGAAGCAGCTCCGCTGATCGTAATTGGTGCGCTGGCGTACGTTCCTTTTGTACCAACCTCCCCTACAGATGAGTTTACCGTATTGCCTATCCAGATCTTTAACTGGACGTCCAGACCACAGGCAGACTTTTTAGTAAATGCTGCCGCTGCAATTATTATACTACTTTTAATTACATTTATACTTAACGGTATCGCTGTATACTTGCGAAACAAGTGGCAGAAGCGTGTTAAGTGGTAAGAACTTATGAGTAAGAAGAACTATAAATTAGAGGCGAAGGATCTGAATGCCTATTACGGCAGCTTTCATGCGCTCAAAAACATCAACATTGCCATGGAAGAAAAGGCTGTTACAGCCTTTATCGGGCCTTCGGGCTGCGGCAAGTCTACGTTCCTGCGTACCCTTAACCGCATGAACGACTACATCGAGGGCTTCCGGGTGGAAGGCGACATCCTGCTGGACGGCCGCGACATTTACGCGAAAGACGTTCGTGTAGATGAACTTCGCAAGGAAGTGGGCATGGTGTTCCAGAAGCCTAACCCGTTCCCGAAAACCATCTTTGAGAATGTGGTGTATGGCCTGAAAATACAGGGCCTCAAAGACAAACGGGTACTGGCAGAAACTGCTGAAAAATCGCTGCGCCAGACTGCGCTTTGGGATGAGGTAAAAGACAAGCTAGACAAATCGGCCCTGGCCTTATCCGGTGGGCAGCAGCAACGCCTTTGCATTGCACGCGCGCTTGCCATTTCGCCTTCGGTTATCCTGATGGACGAACCTACATCGGCCCTGGACCCGATCTCGACTGCCAAGATTGAGGAGCTGATCTTTAAACTGAAGAACGATTACACCATCGTGATCGTGACGCACAACATGCAGCAGGCCGGCCGGGTGAGCGACTATACGGCGTTCTTCTACATGGGCGAACTGGTGGAATTTGCCAAAACCAGAACCATGTTCACAAGCCCGAAACACGAGCGTACGCAGAACTATATTACGGGCCGTTTCGGGTAAGTTTTATACTTTGCCTCAAAGTATAAAATTAGTTTTCATTTAAAAACAGAGAGATCAACGAATGAACCATATAGATGTAGAACTGAGTAACCTCAAGGTTAAACTAATGGAAATGTGGGATCTGGTAGAGTATCAGTTGCAAAGCGGCCGCGATGCGATGCTGAACGCTGACCAGGAACTTGCCCGTAAAGTGGTGAAGCTCGGCAAGAAGGTAAACAACTTCGACGTGAAAATAGACCGCATGTGCGAAAACCTGCTGGCCCTGTACACGCCCGTTGCCGTAGACCTGCGCCTGGTACTTGCTACGCTCAAGATCAACGCAAACCTGGAACGTATCGGCGATACAGCGGAAGGCATTTCGATGTTCGTCCAGAAACGGGAGGTTCCCTTCAACCCTGAGATGCTTGAAATAACCAGAGCAGTGGCCATGTTCGACGAAGCTCTGGCAATGTTTCATGATTGCCGCATTGCCTACAAAGCAAACAACACCGACCAGGCACGCGCGCTGCTCCGCCGCGACAAAATGCTCAACAAGATCTACCGTAAATCCGACCGTATCATTGCCCAGTACCTGCGTGCAAACCCGGACAGCATTGAAGAAGGACTGATCCTGCTCTCTATCATCAAAAAGCTGGAACGAGTAGGCGATCAGGTAACCAACATTGCCGAGGAGATCATCTTCTACCAGGATGCCAAAGTAGTGAAGCACAAGTCGAAGAAGAAGGATAAAGAGAACGGCAAAGAAAATGGTAATGGTAATGGTAATGGCAACAATAACGGTAATGCTATAAGCTGATTGCTGATAGATTAACTGCAGCAAAGTATAACAAGAGCACGGGCTAAGGTTCGTGCTTTTTTTATTGGTTAACTAGCTGGATAGCAGGTATGGCCACTTCACTCTCCTATTGACGGCGCGGGTTTGCAACCCGTGTCATAGTATAATGTCGAGTCTGTGACTCGACTGGGCCGGAGGCCCACACGTTAGCAGGTCAAGCGCGAAGACGCTCACGCTATGATAGAGGTTTACTGGTCCCCCCTGCCCCCTCAAGAGGGGGAATCTCCGCTACTGCTATGTGCAAAGTATAAGTTTCATAGCTGCTGCAGGTCATCCCCCTACCCCCTTCAAAGGGGGACATGGTTGAAGTTGCATAGCCGCTCACGAAGCAGTGTCATTTCCAGTCCTTGGGTTGAGCGCCTATGCGAGTTTTTCCGGTGTTGCGTGAGCAACATTGCGACGCAGGAGCAAAGGAAAAGCTCCCAGCGCGATGCCCGAGGACGAGGCCCCGCGGCCCTGAGCGCACCAAAGCTAGAAATGAAAGTATGGGCAAGTAGGACTGGGGAAGAAAAGCTGCTACGAAGCAGAGGCTTGCCTGAATAAAGTATAAAGTATAAATCAGCGTTCTGCATCCGGCGTTAAACTGATCCTGGTCATCATTTAACATAAACACTACTTTTCCAATCTTTTGTGTCGTAACTTTGCAGCAAATTTGAAAAGGTGCTGTTAAAAGAAGTTTTATACCTGATGCAGAAGGACTTCGTGCTGGAATGGCGGCAGAAGTATGCCTTCAATGGCATGTTGCTCTACGTCAGCAGCACGGTGTTTGTGTGCTACCTCAGTTTCGGGCTGCGATCCAATGTGCTTACAGTACCGGTCTGGAACGCCGTCCTCTGGATCATTCTGCTGTTCACGTCGGTTAATGCCATTGCCAAAAGCTTTATGCAGGAAAACCGTGGGCGGCTGCTCTACTTCTATTCCATCGTCAGTCCGCAGGGGGTTATACTTTCCAAGATCCTTTACAACGCCTGCCTGATGCTGGTGCTGGCACTGATCTGCTTTGTGTTCTATGCCTTTGTGCTGGGCAACCCTGTGCAGGACGTGCCGATGTTCCTGCTCTCTATCCTGCTGGGCGCCATAGGCTTTGCCACGTCCCTTACCATGATCTCAGGCATTGCTTCCAAAGCAGCCAACAGCAGCACCCTGATGGCGGTGCTCAGCTTCCCGGTAATTGTGCCCATGCTGCTCATGCTCATCAAGATGTCGAAAAACGCCCTGGATGGTCTGGATCGTAGCGCCAGCCTCGACGAACTGCTTACTTTGCTTGCCATAAACATGATCGTTATCACTGTTTCTTATATTTTGTTCCCGTACCTTTGGCGTTCGTAAGCTTGTGGCGCGAAAACAAGCCTGTAATTACCAGCAAAAACAACGTGCAGAAGGAAAGGATTTGGGAAGAAATTGCAATATAAGCAGCTGGTTTGGTGACAATTGCACCTCAAGAACTGTTAGATAAAGTATAAAGTGACTGGTGCGGGATTAGCTTAAATAACCTGCACCTCAAGTATAAGATTAAAAAG
The DNA here is from genome assembly GCF_023630205.1 of Pontibacter ruber. Classification (GTDB taxonomy): domain Bacteria; phylum Bacteroidota; class Bacteroidia; order Cytophagales; family Hymenobacteraceae; genus Pontibacter; species Pontibacter ruber. The sequence goes on from NZ_JALPRR010000001.1 coordinate 798,501, forward strand.
GAACATGAAGAAGAACTGGTGGAAAATACTAACTGTGCTGCTGCTGGTGTTTACGGTAGTAGCCGGCATGCTGACGGAGGTTCCCCGGCTGGCTATCCTCAACGAAACGATCCGCAACCTGTACTTCCACGTGCCGATGTGGTTTGGCATGATCCTGATCCTGCTGGTATCGGTGGTTTACTCGATCAAATACCTCAAGAACCCAACAGTTAAGAACGACATTGTTGCTCATGAGGCGGCAAAGGTTGGCATCCTGTTTGGGGTACTGGGTATTGTTACCGGCATGGAATGGGCCCGCTTTACCTGGGGCGAGTACTGGAGCAACGACCCGAAACAGAACGGCGCCGCCATTGGCCTGCTGATCTATTTCGCTTACCTGGTACTGCGCAGCTCTTTTGCCGAGCAGCAGCAGCGCGCCCGCATCAGTGCCGTGTACAACATCTTCGCCTTTGCCGCCCTTATCCCGCTGCTGTTCATACTTCCGCGCCTGACCGATTCGCTGCACCCGGGCAACGGTGGCAACCCCGGCTTTAACGCCTACGACCTGGACAACCGCCTGCGCATGGTGTTTTACCCTGCCGTACTGGGCTGGACGCTGCTGGGCATCTGGATCGTGAACGTGAAATCAAGATTAGAATTACTGAGACAACGCATATATGAAAATGTTTAGAATACTGGCCATGTGGTGCTTTATGCTGGGTGCTGCACTAGGTCTGCAGCCGGTACAGGCACAGCCTGCCCAAACAACGGAGGTAGAATTTTCGTCGGCGCCACAGCCCGAGATTGAAATGGCTGATACCCTGCGCCAGGATGGCAAAATTTACGTGGTGGTAGCGGTGCTGCTTACCATACTGGTGGGCCTGATCATCTACCTCGTGTCCGTGGACCGCAAGGTAAGCCGACTGGAAAAGCAGCTGAAAGACGACTTTGTGAACCGGTAACAAGCAGGGTCGGTTCCTCAGGTAAAGACGCAACAGGGAACAGGAGCATCATCAAAACAACAGTTTTTTGCCCCTTTTGCCCAAGTATAAAAATAGCCTCCCGCAATGGATTTAAAACGATCCGAAGCGTGTTAGGCTAACAGAAAAAGAGCACATATACTTTCATAAAAGATGAAAAAGTCACACATCATCGGGATTATCGTGATCGCCCTGGCTATTGGCATCATCATGTCTACTGCCGGCGACGCCAGCACTTACGTTTCCTTTGGAGAGGCTAAAGAACTGGCAGCAGATGGTAGCACAACCAAGGTACACGTAGTAGGCCGCCTGAAAAAAGATGACAAAGGACATATCGTGGGCATGCAATACGACCCGACGATCGACCCGAACTACTTTGCCTTTACGCTGGTAGATACAAACCGTATGGAGCAGCGTGTGGTATACTACAACCCGAAACCACAGGACTTTGAGCGCTCGGAGCAGGTAGTGATCACAGGCAACATGCAGCAGGATGTGTTCGTGGCTGACAAGATCCTTCTCAAGTGCCCATCCAAGTATACAGAAAAAGAGGTGTCTGCTAATACACCCGGAACAGCTGCAAAGCTTTAATTACAGTTTAGAGTCGGGACGATTGCTCAACTCTCAAACTCTCCAACTTTTTAACTTTCTAATTTAACAAAATGATAAATACGCTGATCGGGGACGTTGGCCATGCAAGTGTGATTGTGGCTTTTGTTGCGGCCATTGTAGCCTCCTATGCCTATTTCATGGCGGCGCGTCAGAAGACCGAAGCCAGTGGTGATACCAGCTGGCGCAACTTTGCCCGTGGTGCTTTTTATGTGCACGGCCTGGCTGTTATGGTCGTAATCTTTGCTCTTTTCAATATTATTTACGAGCACCGCTACGAGTATTATTACGCCTGGAGCCACTCTTCCAATCACCTGGCCGTGCATTACATGATCTCCTGCTTCTGGGAAGGCCAGGAAGGCTCTTTCCTGCTGTGGATCTTCTGGCACGTGCTGCTGGGAATAGCCCTGATCAACTTTGGTAAGAAGAACAAGACCTGGGAAGCGCCTGTGATGGCGACCTTCTCGTTTGTGCAGCTTTTCCTTACCTCCATGATTCTGGGTGTGGTGATCGGCAACTTCAAGCTGGGCTCCTCTCCATTCATCCTCATGCGTGACTTCATGGCGGATGCCCCTGTGTTCAAGATGGACCCCAACTTTGTGCCGCAGGATGGTACCGGCCTGAACCCGCTGTTGCAGAACTACTGGATGGTGATTCACCCTCCTACCCTGTTCCTGGGTTTTGCTGCTACGCTTGTTCCGTTTGCCTTTGCCATTGCCGGCCTCTGGAAAGAAAAATTCACTGAGTGGGTTAAACCTGCGCTGCCATGGTCGCACTTTGCAGCCGTTACGCTGGGTATTGGCATCATGATGGGTGCTTACTGGGCTTACGAAACCTTGAACTTCGGTGGCTACTGGAACTGGGACCCGGTGGAAAACGCCGTTTACATTCCGTGGCTGGTGCTGGTTGGCGCTATCCATACCATGCTGGCCTACCGCCGCAGCAAGCAGGGCCTGGCTGCCTCGTTTATACTTGTTATCACGTCTTTCCTGCTGATTCTATACGCTACCTTCCTTACCCGTAGTGGTATTCTGGGCAATGCGTCCGTACACTCCTTCACCGACTTAGGTTTGTCCGGTCAGCTGTTTACCTACATGGCAGCCTTTATGGTGCTGTCGGTTGCACTGCTGGTGTACCGCTGGAAGCAGATTCCATCCACGGAGAAAGAACTGTCTACTTACAGCGCTGAATTCTGGGTGTTTGTAGGATCGGCTGTACTATGCCTGGCAGGTTTCCAGGTACTGGTAACCACCTCTATCCCGGTTTACAACTCTTTCCTGGGCTTTATCGGAATTGAGTCTAACGCGGCGCTACCTGCCGACCAGATCGCCCACTATACCAAGTTCCAGCTGTGGGCAGGTGTAGGCGTAGCCATCCTTACCGGTATCGGACAGCTGCTGTGGTGGAAAAAAGCGAACAAAAACAGCTTCAAAGATGCCATCACAATGCCGCTCATGCTTACGCTGCTGTTTGCCAGCTTAGTGATCATACTTTCGAACAAGTTCGACTTCCTGCCATTTAAGCTGGATAACCCGGTTTACATTACCTTGTTTGTTACCTCGCTGTTTGCCGTATTTGCCAACTTCAGCATCATACTTGGCCTGCTGCAGAAAAAGGTATCGCTGTCAGGTGGCGCAGTAGCACACATCGGTATTGCCCTGATGCTGATCGGTATCCTGTTCTCTTCGGGCTACTCCAACATCATCTCGGTAAACAATTCGGGTATGCTTTACTCTCGTGAGTTTCCGGATGAGATAAACCGCGACAACGTGCTGCTGTGGCGCAACACTCCGGTGCAGATGGACAAGTATAAAGTAAGCTACCGGGGCCAGTTCCTGGAAGTGAAAGACGTGCCGGAGTATGTGAGCAAAGAACTCCTGTTCCAAACGGCGGATGAATACACGGCTATTGCCCGCGGCGACATCAAGGTAAAAGATAAAGTATACTACAAAACCGGCGATACGCTGGAGATTGTTTCTCCGGAGAACACCTACTACGAGGTGGAGTATAAGAGCGACGAAGAGCAGTTTGTACTGTATCCGCGTGCTCAGGTAAACCCGAACATGGGCCTGCTGGCTTCTCCGGACATCAAGCACTTCGTTAACAAAGACCTGTACACGCACGTTTCTACGGTTCCGGATCCGAACGAGGAGAAAGACTGGGGCGAACTGAAGGAGTATGAGCTTTCTGCCGGCGACACCATCATCCTGAACGATTATGTAGCAGTATTCAACGGCATTGAGCGCATCAACAACGTACCAGGCGTTTCCATGAAAAACGGTGACGTGGCCGTGCAGGCAGACATGAAGATCATGGGTGAGCGCAAAAACTACCATGCCCACCCGGTGCTCATGATCAAAGACCAGATGATGGGACGTGTTCCGGAAGTGATCGAAGACCTAGGCATCCGACTCACCTTCATGAACATCGACACGCAGAACAACAAGTTCAAAATCGGTGTGAACGTAACACAGAAGGACTATGTGATCCTGAAGGCGATGGAAAAACCGTTTGTGAATATACTCTGGATCGGTACCATCATCATGTCTGTTGGCTTTGTGATGGCCATTGTGCGCCGCAACAAAGAAGGTGGTACTCCAGACGCAAAACCAGCTAAAAAAGCAACAAAGGCACAGGTTGCCTAACGTATAAAACCACTTACAAAAGCCCTTGCCAAACGGCAGGGGCTTTTGCTTTATATCAGGTATAAAACTGCTATACTTGCAGTAGCACAACCTAAAACAGAAAACCATGCAGGAGAACAGGTCGAAGCGTGTGATACTTGTGGGTGCCGGAAACGTTGCCTGGCATCTTGCCCCTGCCCTGACAGCAGCTGAACACCAGGTGGTAGCCATTTACAGCCGCACCCCTGAGCAGCGGGAAGCACTGGCCAGCCGCTTACCCCACGCTACCCCGCTTGCCACTCCCGACTTCAGATCACTGGATGCAGACCTGGTGCTGATCGCTGTACCGGATGCCGCACTGGAGGCCGTGGCAACGCAGCTGCAGGTAAACGAAGGAACCCTGGTTGCCCATACTTCCGGGTCTCAGCCGCTTTCTTTATTAGGCACTGTTAAAGGCGCTCGGGCAGGTGTTTTCTACCCGCTCCAGACCTTCTCCAAAACCAAGCCTGTTGATTTTAAAACCATACCCATACTGGTGGAGGCGCAGGACGAACAGACAGTTGCCGAACTGGAACTTGTAGCCAACAGCATCAGCCAACAGGTACACCACGTTACCTCCGGCAGCCGCAAGCAGCTGCACCTGGCTGCCGTTTTTGCCTGCAATTTTACTAATCATCTGCTCGGCATTACCCAGGAGTTGCTGCAACAGGCAAAGCTACCCGCCGATCTGCTACAGCCGCTTATCCAGGAAACCATTGCCAAGGCCTTGCAACAACATCCGTTTAACGTGCAAACAGGCCCGGCTATCCGCCACGACGAAAATGTGGTGCAGGAACACCTGCGCATGCTGCAGCCAGAGCCGCTTTACCAGGAGCTATACCTGAAACTGACACGAAGCATACAGGCTGCCTCTGGTCCGCACAAAAAAGCTGAAGAAAACAACGCAGGGTGAGTGTTGTTATGATTAGCAGGTGCAAAACGGCCAGCAGGTTGGAATCGGGTCGCTGGTTTCATAACTTTGCACCCAAAATACTATTTGACTTATGAAAGTTGTAAATATAACCTTTAAGTTTGCTGACGGCTCGCCTGATCAGGTACTCCCCGCTGTAGAAGGAGAATCTGTACTGGATGTGGCGCTCAACAACGATATAAAGTTACAGCACAACTGCGGTGGCGTATGCGGCTGCAGCACGTGCCACGTATACATCGAGGCCGGCATGGACGACCTGCCGGAGATCTCTGATAAAGAAGAAGATTACATCGACCGTGCTGTAGATCCGCGCATCAACTCCAGACTGGGCTGCCAGTGCGTGGTGCAGGGCAACGAAGACATCGTTGTAACAATTCCGGAACAGGACTTCCTGGGCCACTAATTTTCAGTGATCAGTTGCCAGTAAACAGTAATCAGTTTTCTGATACAAGTATAAATGCTTACTGTTAACTGATCATTGTTTACTGATAAAACTGTTTACTGATTACTGTTAACTGTATGAGATATGAGCAATAACTATGAGCCGCCGATACACTGGGGCGATTACGAAGATATAGCAATGGCGCTTTACGAGAAGTTTGGCGACGATTTCTCCGAATCAAAGATATACCGCATCCGTTTCACGGACCTGCTGGAGTGGGTACTCTCTCTTCCGAACTTTGAAGGCACCCGCGAACAGGCCAACGAGGGCCACCTGGAGCAGATACAGGCTGCCTGGGTGTACGAGTGGCGCGACAACCAGGACTAACGTATTTTCCTGCCTTTGTTGCTTTAAATATTAAAGATATTATATACTTTTAAAGGTTCTTTCTCGTAAAGAACCTTTTTCTTTTTTACAGCATGTCAATTACTCAACCAGATCTTACCCGCATCAACACGTTTGTATTCGACGTGGACGGTGTACTTACCGACGGCCTGCTTTATTGTTTTGCAGACGGCGAGCAGGTACGCGCCTTCAACATAAAGGATGGTTTCGCTATCAAACATGCCATCCGGCAGGGCTACCGCGTTGCAATCATTTCAGGCAAAAACGAACCGGGCGTGCGCCTGCGCCTGGAGCAGCTCGATATAGAAGACATTTTCCTGGGAGCCGACGACAAGGTGGATGTTTTTGAGGACTACATTTACATGCAGGGAGTACACCCGGCTACCGTGGCCTACATGGGCGACGACATGCCCGACCTGGAAGTGATGCAGCGTTGCGGCCTGCGCGCCTGCCCTGCCGACGCTGCCGATGATGTAAAGGAGATCTGCACGTTTGTTTCTACCAAAGATGGGGGCAGGGGTGCTGTGCGTGAGCTGATTGAGAAAATTATGAAGGCCCAGGATACCTGGTAATCTTATTATATTTTTCTTCAATCAAATAGTAAATTTCTCTTAAATAATTCTTGCATATATATAAATTAGTTATTACATTTCAATCAAATTTATTATTATTAATTATTCATAATTTATGAAAACAGGAAAAGTAAAGTTCTTTATCGAGTCTAAAGGTTTCGGCTTTATCACTGAAGACGAGACAAATGAAGATTTCTTTGTACACGTAACCGGCCTGAACGGACTGCAGATCCAGCAGAACGATCGTGTAGCTTTCGACACACAAGAAGGTAAAAAAGGAATCAACGCTGTTAACGTGCAAAGAATCTAAGTTATACTTTACCGTTACATAAAAAAGCCCCTCCCTGCAGGGGCTTTTTTATGCCTGCTATTTACATTGCGCCTCATACCTGCCCTCCGTAACTTTGCGTTAGCCAGCTGTTGAGTAAAATTGTAATCAATGAAAAAGGTCCTACTTTTCACCCTATGCCTTTCTTCGATAGTTATGCTGTTTAGTTTCAAGAACATTTTCCAGAAAAAGCCTTCAGGCAAAGAAGTTGTTCAAAAACTTGAGACGCTTGGTTATTTCAAGTATGCCCATTCAAGCAAAATAGCTGAACTAAAAAAAGCACTTGCCGAAGGCTACGCCACACATGGCGCACTTGTGACCTCTTATGAAATGCCTAGGTTTGAATCATCCGATTATAGGCTGTATGGGCTTGACGGAGAGACCTTGTATGAAGAAGGTGGTTTTAGAAGTTACCTGTCTGATATGGACAGGACCTTTAAAAAGCTAAATGTAAATCTGAAGATAGAGAATGAAATAGAAGAATACACTCAGAACGGGGGATTAAACCACATCATTTGGGTGAACGGCAAAGAGTATGTCATCTTCAGAAATGACCAAGGAAGTGCTAACTCTTGGGGCGTGGCAGCAAAACGGTACGCTGAAATGGTGAATGACATATTGAAAAGAAGTAAATCACCAGAACGGCTCTACCTCATGTCAGGCGGTAATGAAGGAGAAGCGGTTTTCCTAACGCAGGAACAGTACCAGTATATAAAACTCACTTTCCCGAATAACGAGTCAAAGCCGCTAAGCGTGGAAGAGTGGTCAAAGAAGTATAGACTGAAATAAAAACAACTATACTCAATACAGATTATACCTTATGCTTCGGCTACGCCTCGCACAGGGTATACACCAATCCGTTCTCACTGTGAAAGACTTTTTAAACCTCATACGCTTTCCTAACCTGCTCCTGATCGTTGTTTGTCAGGCGCTGGTGCAGGCATGCCTGTTGGCTGCAGGCATCGACTGGAGCAGTGTGCTGGAGCCGCGCTTTCTGGCGCTAACTTTCTCTACGGTTTGCGTGGCCGCCGCAGGCTACATCATCAACGACTACTACGATATCAAGATCGACGCCATCAACAAGCCGCACCGCGTGGTGGTGGGCAAAGCCATACGCCGCCGCCCGGCCATGGTGTCGCATCTGCTGCTCTCCTTTCTGGGTGTGGCCATAGGCTTGCTGCTTTCGATACCGGTAGGGCTGATCAATTTAGGGGCTGTATTGTTGCTGTGGGGCTACTCGGCACGGTTTAAAAAGATGCTGCTGGTGGGCAACGTAACCATCGCACTACTTTCTGCCTCCATGTTGCTAGTGGTAGCGGTTTACGCCGATGTGCTGAACAACATTACGCTGGGGTATGCTGTTTTTGCCTTCCTCATTTCACTGATCCGGGAGATCATCAAGGACATAGAAGATGTAAAAGGCGATGAGTCTTTTGACTGCCGCACGCTGCCGATCGTGGCCGGACTGCGTCGCACCAAGTACGTACTCTACCCGATCATTGCTGCTTTTCAGGCATTTCTGCTGGTAGTGGTGGCGCATCCGCGTACCTCCCTCCTGTTCGATGTATACATGCTGCTGCTGGTGCTGCTGCCCAGTATATACCTTGTCGTTAAACTGGTACGTGCCGACCGTAAACGCGACTTTACGTACCTGAGCAACGTGTGCAAGGTCATCATGCTGTTTGGTATACTTTCGATGCTGCTGATCGGGTAAGTATAAAAAGAAAGAGGCCTGAACTGCATTTGCCCAGGCCTCTTCCAAAAGGTATAAAAGTATACTTGTTACCTGACGATAAATCTGCTGATGGCCACTTCGCCTCCTTTTACTATTCTGACAAAGTATAAGCCTTTCGCAAAGGCAGTCGTGTTGATCTCAGCCTTCTCATCTACTTTATCAAGCGCTACCATTGTTCTGCCTAAGGCATCTACCACCGTTACCTGCGCGTTGCGCACCGTGCCCAGGTCTACGGTTACTGCACCGTTAGCTAGGGTAGGGTATACTCTGATGCGCGTGTTCTCGATCTCATCTTTCACGGCTGTAACCCCGGTTACGTTCACGGCCTCAGAAGCAGCTGCCAGCACTTTGTTATCGCTCACTCTAATTACCTGCATGGCATAGCGGTAGGTATTTGCCTCTGCAAACGTGATCTTGAAGTTGGTAGTAGCATCTGCAAACGTGAAACCGGCTTCCGGACCGTAGAAGGCTACGCCCTCGTTGCTGATTGTCATTGGCTCAAAAGTGGTTCCGCCGGCTGCCTGCGCCTGCATCGTAACTTTGCCAACTGCTGCCTGGTCGAAGGTGAACTTGATGCGCACCGGTGTGTTGGCCTCTACAGCGCCACGGGCTGTGGTCACGGCAAAGTCTGTGGCAGTGTTGGTTTTTACATCTGCCTTGTTGTTGAGGGTACTTGAGATAGCAGTGCCTTCAAATTCAGCAACGGCAGCCTTTTCATCTACGGAAGCCAGCAGGGTACCGTCCTCGCGCAGCAACAGGAAAGTATAGTCGTAGATACCCGCCTCCGTGAACGTAACAGCAAAACGCAACGCCTCTCCCTCTAACGGGAAACCACCTTCCGGACCTGCCTTCGCTTCGCCCTGGTCATTGAATGTAAGAGGACTGTAAACCGGGTTTTCTGTATCCTGAGAGAACTTCAGCGTGATCTTGCCGGCTTGTGCCGGGTTCTTCAGCTTCATCACGACGTTCACCAGGTCGCCTTGCCTGTCCTGCGCGTTTACAATTGCCTGAAACTCCACCTCTTTGTTGATCGTGATGCCCTCGATCACATCAAGCGTACTGTTTATGATGGCTTCCTCTACGGCATCTACCGTAACGCTTTCACTGGCAACAGCAACCGGATCTCCGGTACCGGAGGCAGGCACCAGCTTCAGGTTATAGTTATACACATCAGCTGCATTAAACCTTACCCTGAATTTAAAGCTGGTATTGCCAAGTGCAAACCCGGTTGCAGGGCCAAACTCCGCCGCACCGGCTGTACTTACCGGCAGCTTCTTCCAGTTATTGGCTGTTTCCTCGTACTCCAGGTCTATGAGAGGGGCTTTGTAGGCAATGTTTGCGTTCGTAAACTCGAAACGCCCTTTTACCATGGTGCCTGCCGGCGCATTGCCCTGTGTGGTGGTTACTGTAAAGTTTACAAGGGTTTCTTTTGCCTTTACGTTCTGAGCGTCTTTCAACGTGCTGGAAATGGCAGGACTTTGGGCAGCAGCAGCGCCACAGAAAAAGAGGGCCACTAATACCGCAAATAACATGCGTACAGGTGTTTTCATCTAAGATTTGGTTTTAGTAAGTAAAAAAGCAGTAATAAAATTCTGGTCAGGATCTGATAATAGCATTCTACTATATAGCACTACTACGTGGCTTTTGTGTTTAAGTATACCTTTCAACCCTTTCCGGGCAGGCATACCTTACACCACTGAAACAAAGAAGATTGATCGTTTACTTTAGCAGATACTTGATTATCTTTAATAGGTTTCCGGGAGAGGTGGCAAGCTGCCCGTATGTGCCTGTGCCGCCCGGAAATGACCGATCATAGCACGTATAAACCAAGTATAATGGCAACACAACAAGCTCCCGCCGAAGCGTTTCGCAACATGGTTACCTCCCCAGCCAAGTTCCGGCTGTTTCTGCTGTCGAAGCTGCCGATGGCGTACCTGGCCGGCCTGCGCATCAGCTCCCTTACCGACGAGCGCGCTACGGTTACCATACCTTATAAGTACCTCACCAAAAACCCCTTTGGTTCCATATACTTTGCCTGCCTGAGTATGGCCGCAGAGCTGTCGACGGGGGTGTTGTGCATGATGCATGTGTATAAGTCGGAGCCGCCGGTTTCGATGCTGGTGGTGGGCATGGATGCTGATTTTACCCGAAAAGCAGTGGGCGTGATCCGGTTCAGCTGCGAAGACGGCCGCCGCATACAGGAAGCCGTTGACAAAGCAAAAGCTACCGGCGAAGGGCAGACCGTAACTGTTACCAGCACCGGCACAGATGAGACAGGCGCGCAGGTAGCCTCTTTCCGGTTTACATGGTCTTTTAAGGCAAAGAGCAAAAAGCAAGTATAGCGTTGAATTTTATACTTGGCTCTATAGTATAAATGCTATACTTAGAAGTATAAATTTGTGACTTATTCCGTTTAGCCGCCGGGTATGAGAGGATAGCAGGAATAGAGTTTTGTTTAGCGGGTAGTTAGCATTAATTAGAAGAATGAAATATATACAATACATTGGAATTTTACTTGGCGCTGTTTATGGATTTATCTACAGACTGATTTGCGAAAGAGAAGTAGTTGATGGTATCTATAATGTATATAACATATATACTGTTTCCTTTGTATGGGTTTTGCCAGTTGTCATCGCAATTATTCCAATAGTTTTTGCTAGAGAATAAATATTGAATTCAAGATGGAAACAGTTTGGATTCCCCTTCTTAAGTGTTCTGCTATTTTTTATCCTTACGTTGTCAAGCGGGATTGAAGATTGGCTTTGCATTTTAATAATTTCATTCCCATTCTTAATAACAGCGGGAATAGTTGGCTTAGTCGTGGCACCTCTAATCAAGAACAGAAGCTCTAAGAAGCTTTACTCAATTGTTCTTCTGCCATTTATTCTTAATCCTGTTGAGTCACTTTTACCAAGTAAGTCAGAGAAATTTAGTGTAAAAACTCAAATTGTCATCAATACAAGCCAAGAAGCTGTTTGGGAAAACATTTTAGAAGTGCCAGAAATCAAAGACGCAGAATACAACTATGGATTATTAAACTGGATTGGCGTTCCAAGGCCAATTAAATCAAAAGTGTACACTACAGACGGTCAGAAACTAAGAATAGGGTATTTTTCAGACGGTCTTAGATTACATGAACGTATTTCCCAGATTGACACTCTGCATTACGTAGAGTTCGAAATCCTTCTCGATAAATCCAAGTTAAGAGATTTGCCGACAGACAAACATCTACTGCAAAGTGGTAATTTTTACTTTGACAGAATATATTATCGACTTAACAAGATAAACAGCAATGAAACAGAACTTACTCTAACTTGTGAGTATTCACTGAACTCAAAAATGAATGGGTATGCTAACTTTTGGGCAAAGACAATAATAAAAGACTTTGAAGTAAGATTACTGAATTCATTGAAGCATAAAATAGAATAACAAATGCTAACACTGTATAAACATCAAGCTTCGGCCGATGGCCGAGCACGTTTTTTATACTAGCCGTTAGCGTGTATAAGTAATGATAAAAGCTCTACATATCATATTGCTAATCCTACTCTTTGCTTGTGCTACCAATGCACAGGACAAAAAGAGTAAAGGAATAGAATTGAATAAAAAAGAAATTGAGCAGTATAGTTACGACACGCTTCTAAGTCAAGGCTACCACCTTTCTTACAGAGTCTATCTTGACACAACAATAGAAGAAGGACTACAAAGCCTTACACTTGTAAAAGGGAAAAGGGATATTAAGCAGTTGAGCGAGACAAGCTATCCAATGCTTCATAAGAACCTTGGTTACATCGGGGCAGACTTTGGCGATACTTTCCTTTTTGTGCAGTCATTCGGTTCAGGGAATCCTCACGAGATACAGCTGATTGACAAGAAGACAGGCAAGGAATTGATGAATGGGGTTTGGGTAGATGTGAACCAATCAGAAAAGGTAATTCTTTACATCACAAACATATATGAAGAAAACGAAGAGCTAAAACTCCTTGACCTAAAGAATAAGAAGGAAATAGTAGTTAAGGATTTCTCGGATTCCAAATGTGTAAAGGAGCAAATCGGCGGATTAAGGAATTGTGTAGTAATAGATTCTGTGACTTCAAAAGAAATCATCTTGAAGACTGAATCAGAAGAAGAAAGAATAACAAAGAAATACAAACGCTAACCATACCCATAAGCCAGCTACGCCGCCTTATGGCCAAGCCCGTTAGCAGTAGTTTTAAAGTATGAAAGAATCAGTCTTAAGAGACTTCTTCGAAAACAGGATTTTAGTAAAATCCTTAGCTGAGAATGTTAAGCACACTCAAAGAAGGGCAACTTCCGACACTACATCGGTGCATGTAGAGCAGATCAAGGATGGCTCAACATACCAAGTTCGAAAGGAACATCTACTAAGTTTGTGCAATGAAGGCTTGAATGGAAACTTAACATTTGAAGACATCAATTCGATTGCCCTTGCCTTGGTCTTTTCTGAATACTTCGTCTGGGATACTAAAACAGAAGAAGGTCAAATGATAGAAACCGTAATTTACGATTGGGATAGCCCAGAGATAAACTTTCCTCTTACGCTCTCTAATATGAAGTTATGGAAGCAGTACCTTGAGACAGGTGAATACAGATTGCGAATAGAAAATAAGTAGAAAAATAAGAACAACAGCTGCTAGCCCCACCTATACTTTAGCTAAGACACCTTATAGCCGGAACTGTAAACAAAACAAATACAATAAATTAGAACAGCATTATGTCAGAAGAAATGAAACCTTGCCCTGCATGTAACTCACCTTATGGTTACGCAATGGGCGATGATATGTACGCGTGCCCGGAGTGTGGAAACGAGTGGAACCCGAATGAAATACAAGAAGATACAGGATTAAAAGTAACAGACGCGAACGGAAACCTGCTTGCGGATGGAGACTCTGTTGTAGTGATCAAAGATTTACCTGTAAAAGGTGCTCCAAAACCGCTAAAGGCCGGCACTAAAGTGAAAAACATACGCCTGACAGACGGAGACCACAACATCAGCTGCAAAATTGATGGCTTTGGCTCCATGGCACTTAAATCAGAGTTTGTAAAAAAGGCGTAATCAACATCGCAGCGTGTATGTGGCACTAGCGGCGAAGCAGTAAATAGAAAGAAAGCTGGACAGCTAAGCGCTTCTAATCCGCTTATATACTTACTCGTTATCTGGCGTACATCTAAGCTAAACTATATCAGCCTATGCTTCCCATCATAAAACCGCAGGAACTGGTTACACTGGCACAGAAAGAAAACCTGGTGCTGATAGACGCGCGCACCGGGCCGGATGCCAGAGATAAGTATGCAGCAGAGCACCTGAAAGGCGCCCTTTTCGTTGACCTGGAAACCGACTTGGCTCAGAAAGCAGCCGACGCCGCTGAAGGTGGCCGCCACCCCTTGCCCGACGCAGCCCGGTTCGCTGAGCTGCTGGGCAGGCTGGGCATACAACCCGATAGCCATGTGGTGGTGTACGATGACAAGTATGGCGCCAATGCTGCCGCCCGCTTCTGGTGGATGCTGCGCGCCATTGGCCACACCAAAGTGCAGGTGCTGGATGGTGGCTATGATGCCGCCGTTGCTGCCGGCGAGCCTGTGAGCGCAGCAACGGAAATCCCAACGCCGCAGCCATCTTACCCGCAAAACGGCTGGCAGCTACCTATAGCTACAATTGAGGAAGTAGAAAAAGCCGCACAGGACCCTGCTTATCTGGTGGTGGATGTCCGGGAGGCCGTACGCTTCCGGGGCGAGAAAGAACCCATTGACCTCGTTGCCGGCCACATACCTGGCGCAGTTAACATTCCTTTTATGTCGAACCTGAACAGCAGCGGATCATACCTGCCTGCCGAAGAGCTGAAAGCTAAGTATAAAAATGCTGTTGGTAACCGAGGCCCGGAGCAGGTGATCGTGCATTGCGGCTCCGGCGTTACAGCCTGCCATACCTTGCTGGCCATGGACTATGCCGGCCTGGGTATACCCAAGCTTTATGTAGGCTCCTGGAGCGAATGGTCGAGAAGCGGGCGCACGATTGCGACAGGAAGCTAAGCGGCTGTGATTTATACTTGCCTTACCAGTCACTGCTATTTACACGCATGGACAACTAATTATGGAAAACTCTGAAATCCGGACAATTATTGAAAGGTACACTGAAGCCTACAACAGCTTTGATGTAGAAGGCATGATGGAGTACATGCACCCGGAGATCGTATTTGAAAATATCTCAGATGGCGAGGCTACGCTCACACTGAACGGAACCGACAGCTTCAGAGCACAGGCTCAGGAGGCGGCAGGCTATTTTTCAGAAAGACAGCAACGCATAACTAACCTGGAAGTTCAAGGTGACAAGGCAGTAGTAGAGGTTGATTACGCAGCTGTACTTGCCATTGACCTTCCGAATGGCTTAAAGGCAGGCGATAAGCTGGAGCTGCAGGGAAAGTCCGTTTTCACGTTTAAGGACGGCAAGATCATCCGCCTGCAGGATTTCAGTTAATTTTAAACATTGCATACAGGTACAGAAGTGTGCTTGTACCTGTTCCCATACTTTCATGCTACATAAAACGATAACACTGTCGCTGCTGGCATTTGCCGCTTTCGCCTTTACTTATTGCTCTCCCGCAGCCAAAGAAGATAAAACAACAATCGATCAAAGCGTTCAGGTAGTCGGCGCCATGAAAAACGTGATGTGGAACGGTCAACTGGCCGGTACGATCAGCCTGGACACAATCGCAACAAAAGCGCATTTGTTCGGACTTGGGCCGGTGGAGTACCTGGCGGGCGAGCTGATGATCGTGGACGGCAAATCCTACAAATCTACCGTACTGACTGACTCTAACATGCGGATAGAAGAAACCTTTGATGCCAAAGCGCCTTTCTTTGTGTACGCCAACGTGGCTAACTGGAAAGAGAGCTCTCTGCCCGATAGCATCCAAAGTATAAAACAACTGGAAGCATACTTAGATCAGGCAACCCAAACCGCTCCCCGCCCCTTTGCCTTCCGGCTCACCGGCACCGTCGGTTCTGCCACCATCCATATCGTGAACCTGCCGAAGGGTACTAAAGTCAGCTCGCCGGCCGACGCGCACCAGGGACAGCAGAATTACCGGCTCACCAACCAGACAGCTGAGATCGTGGGCTTCTTCTCAACGGCACACAAAGCCATTTTCACGCACCACGACACCTACCTGCACATGCACCTGCTCACTGCCGACAAAAATCGGATGGGCCACCTGGACGAGGTAACGTTTACGCCGGGAACCATGAAACTATACTTGCCGGAGTAGCTTATACTTTATACTTGTGCAGCCGGTTAATATTATGAGGACCGCTAAAGTCTCTCCTTTTTGCCATCCTAGAAGAATCTTGTGGGCCTGTATCGAAAGCTGAATCTTAGGGGTTAGTCAGGGCTGTTTCCTCCTCCATTTGCTGGCGCGGGTTTGCAACCCGTGTTTTAGTATAATGTCTGATTTGCAATCCGACTGAGCCAGAGGCCCAACTATAGCAGGTAACGAGCGAGGACGCTCGTGCCATGACACCCGGTTTTACTGGAATGAAACGACCTGCCGTGGTAAGCAAGAGCATTTTATTTGGCAAATTCATCCTTTAAATGCCCTCGCTACCTCCGGAGAGTGTGAGCTATCCAGCGGACTCCAGCCGTATTACAAAGTATAAACCAGGCTGCTCTTTCGCATTTCTCAATCCCGAAGCACTCTGCAGGGGGAGATCCTCATCCCGCCCAGAATTTCAATAGCCTTTTGTCATAGCTGCTGCTTATACTTGTGTTATACCCGCAAGCGCAGCAAACAAAGTATAAGCTGCGTAAAAGCACAGAAAACGAAGTATGGCCAACACTCCGGAAGAAGACACCTCCCTTTACCAAATCCTTACCATTACCCACATCACAGAAGAGGCGGAAGATGTCAAGCTGTTCACGCTGGAAGCAACCGACAGTGCGCCCGTCATGTATACTTCCGGGCAGTACCTGACGCTGGTGCACAAAGCGCCTTTCGAGGAAGTACGCAGGTCCTACTCCATCACCTCCTCTCCCGCTTTGCAGGAACCTTTGACCATTGGCGTTAAACGCATCGAGAACGGCTTCTTCTCGCGCCAACTCGTGGACCACGCCAAGGTCGGCAACAAAATACTAACTACCGGGGCAGCTGGCTTCTTCACCTTGCCCGAAGATACAACGCCCTATAAGCAGGTCTTCTTCCTGGCGGCAGGCAGTGGCATCACCCCTATCTTCTCATTACTCAAAACAGTGCTGTACGCGCACCCGCATTTAGCAGTCGTGCTGCTTTACAGCAACAGCTCGCGCGAGACTACCATGTTCCTGGAAGAACTGGAGCAACTGGCCACTGATTTCTCCAACCGGTTGCACATCGAGTTTATCAACAGCAACTCACCTAACCTGCTACGGGCCCGCCTGCACAAAGACCTGCTTCGCACCTACATGGACGAGCTGGCCATTGCACCTTACGATCAGGTGCTGTTCTACCTCTGCGGGCCGCTCAACTACATGCGTATGGCTTTTTATGTGCTGCGCCAGGAAGACGTGCCCGAAGAGAATATCCGAAAAGAAACCTTCAACGCCATCAAAACAGCGCCACCCAAAGTGCTGCCTCCCGACCTGGAGCACCACCACGTGGAGCTCCGGTTCAGGAACAAATCCTTTAGCCTGGCTTGCCAGTACCCGGACACTATACTTAAAGCAGCCCGGAAAGTGGGCGTCACCTTGCCCTACAGCTGCGAAACTGGCCGCTGCGGCAACTGCGTAGCCCGCGTTGTAAGCGGCAAGGTATGGATGTCGTACAACGAAGTGCTTTCCGATCGTGAAACCAACCAGGGGCTGGTGCTTACCTGCGTGGGTTACCCGGTAGAGGGCGATGTGGTGCTGGATATTTTATAGTTTGAATAACTCGGAAGCGCGATCGCTTCTAAACCTCCTTCAGCTTACCTTGCGTTTCGCCCAGATTTCTCCCCCACTTGGCGATAGCATCCAGTACCGGCACCAGAGACTCGCCAAATTCTGTCAACGAATACTCTACACGCAGCGGTACTTCCGGGTATACTTCCCTTTTTACCAGGCCATCTTCTTCCAGAGCTTTTAGCTGCAGGCTGAGCATTTTCTCTGTAATATCTGGTATCTGTTTCTTAAGCTCACCAAACCGTAGAGTCTTGTTTTTAAGATACCACAATACCACTGTCTTCCATTTGCCGCCAATGTAATCCATGGTTACATCCATGGCGCAATGGTAAGATTTTTCGCCTATTTCGAAAATATACTCTTTGTCCTGTATGATCATTTTAATAAACTGAAAATAAAGTTCATACTGTCAGGTTTGACAGTTATTGCAAAGATACCATACTATACTTACTTTTGCTACTGTAATTTATATAGCAACTATAAAACAAATACTTATGAAGAATATAGCAGTACTTGGAACTGGTATGGTAGGCAACACTATCGGCACCAAACTCATACAATTAGGGTATAAAGTAATGATGGGCAGCAGAAGCGCCAACAATGAAAAAGCGCTGGCCTGGGTGGAAGCCAATGGCGCAAACGCATCGACAGGCACTTTCGAGGATGCAGCTAAGTTCGGTGAGATCATCTTTAACTGTACGAAAGGAGAAGTTGCATTGGACGTGTTTAAAATGGCTGGCCTGGAAAACTTCAAAGGCAAAACCATCATTGACATCAGCAACCCGCTGGATTTCTCGAAAGGAATGCCGCCATCTCTTATCCCGGAATACTCGAACACCAACTCGCTGGGTGAGGAAATTCAAAAATTGCTGCCTGAAGCCAATGTGGTAAAGACGCTTAACATTGTAAACTGCGAAGTGATGGTGGATGCGAAGAAAAGCGGCGGAGACCCAACCATGTTTGTGAGTGGCAACAGCGCCGAGGCTAAAGAAGAAGTGAAGGCAATTCTACAGCAATTTAACTGGACGGACATAATTGACCTCGGCGACATAACCACAGCACGCGGAACAGAAATGCTGCTGCCGATCTGGCTAAGAACCTGGATGGCAACCGGAAACGGATATTTCGCTTTCAAAATCGTGCGCTAGTTCTTACCAGAAAACCCTGTAAAACCTGCGGAAATTACTTTTCGCAGGTTTTGGCGTTTAAAAGGAAATTATAGTTTATCGCTACGGCAAGTATAAATCAGCAACCAAACGCTAACCTGAAAATGAAAGACCCCGATAAAAAAACGGAAACCCGGCCCGAAGAAATTACCGCCGCATTTTATGCTGAGTTGGAAAAGCACCTTACCGAATTAGAAGCCGGAAAAGCCGAGCATACTTTTAAAATAAACGACCTGGCCGAACTGCTACACGTGCATCCAACCCACTTGAGCAACACCCTGAAAACGGTAACCGGACTTTCGCCCTGTGATATTTACGAAAACAAGTTGATGGATATTGCCCGCAAACTGCTCACCGAAACCACCAAACCGGTAGCAGAAATTGCACGCCAGCTTACCTACGACCCTTCTAATTTCTCAAAGTTTTTCAAACACTTCCAGGGGCAGACACCCAAACAATTCCGTGACGCTTATTTAGCGGAAAGTATAAAAACAGATTTAAAGAAAAACTGAAGTTCTCACCATAATCCCCGAGCAAAAGCCACCGAAATTTGTACCGTAAACTTTTAAGAAATCAGAAATGGGACAAACTCAGAAAATAGCGCTGATAACAGGCGGCAGCCGCGGATTAGGAAAAAATGCAGCGTTAAGGCTGGCACAAAAAGGCACCAATATTATACTTACCTACCTTACCCAGCAGGACGAAGCAAACAAAGTAGTAGCTGAAATTGAAGCGTTGGGGCAAAAGGCAGTTGCACTGCAACTGGATGTGGCTGATGTTAAATCTTTCGACAGCTTTACAGAACAGGTTTTGCAGGTACTCCAGGATAACTGGGGAACAGATAAGTTTGATTTCCTGGTAAACAATGCAGGTATTGGTGCTACTATCCCGATTGCAGATGCTACCGAAGAGGCTTTTGACAACCTGATGGACGTACATTTTAAGGGTGTATACTTTCTTACACAAAAAGCCTTGCCGCTGCTGAACGATGGTGGCCGTATCATCAACCTGTCTACAGGCACTACCAGGTTCTGCGTGCCCGGCTACTCCATGTATGCGTCTATGAAAGGTGCCATCGAGACCTTTACCAAATACCTGGCAAAAGAACTGGGCTCAAGAGGAATTACAGCAAATGTTCTGGCACCGGGCGCTATTGAAACCGACTTTAACAACGCCGCTATCCGCAACAACCCGCAGGTGAAGGGTTTCCTAGCGTCGCAAACGGCTTTGGGCAGAGTGGGCGAAGCAGAAGATATCGGTGGCATCATCGCCTTCCTGTGCTCTGAAGATGCCCGCTGGATAAATGCGCAACGAATTGAAGCATCGGGCGGCATGTTCCTGTAGCAACGACTAAACCTTTTATACTTTCTGCGCTGGCTTCTACAGCCAAACCTGCTATATTTGCGGCTTCATAGCGAGCTTATACTTTTGAAACGACCTGATAAAAAGAATATAGTCATTTTCGCCTCGGGCTCAGGCAGTAACGCACAGCGCCTGATGGAGTACTTCGAGCACCACCCGCAGATTCGTGTGGCCGCCCTGTTCGCCAACAACCCGAAAGCGTATGCCCTAAAAAGAGCCGAGACCTTCCACGTCCCGGCTCTTTTGTTTAACCGCGAAGACTTTTACCACTCCGACAAGATACTGCAGCAACTGAAGTCTTTCGAGCCGGACCTGATCGTGCTGGCCGGCTTCCTGTGGCTGGTGCCTCAGAACATCCTGCAGGCCTACCCGAACAAGATCATCAACATACACCCTGCCCTGCTGCCCAGGTATGGCGGCAAAGGCATGCACGGCCTGAATGTGCACTCAGCTGTGGTGCAGGCCGGCGATGCGCAGTCGGGCATTACCATACACCGCGTAAACGAAGAGTACGACAAAGGCGAATTTATACTTCAGGAATATTGTCAGGTGCTGCCCGGCGATACGCCCGAAGAACTGGCTGCCCGCGTACTGCAACTCGAGCACAAGCACCTGCCGGAGGTAGTGGAACAACTGCTGCTGGAGAAAGACGAACTATAGAAATCAATCCTCAACCCAATACCCGTACCCCATGCAAGCTATAAAAATTAAATCCGCGCTTATCTCGGTTTACTACAAAGACCGCCTGGAGCCGCTCGTGGAGCTCCTGAAAGCCAACGGCGTAACCATTTACTCTACAGGTGGCACACAGGCTTTCCTGGAAGAGCAGGGCGCCGACGTAGTGGCCGTAGAAGACCTGACTGCTTACCCGTCTATTTTCGGTGGCCGTGTGAAAACGCTGCACCCGAAAGTGTTCGGCGGCATCCTGCACCGCCGCGACAACGACAGCGATTTGGCCGAGCGTGAAAAATTTGAGATCCCTCCTATCGACCTGGTAGTGGTGGACCTGTACCCGTTTGAAGAAACTGTGGCTTCCGGTGCTTCTGAAGCAGATGTGATCGAGAAGATTGACATCGGGGGTATTTCCCTGATCCGTGCGGCTGCTAAAAACTTTAAGGATGTGCTGATCGTGTCGTCGCGCGAGCAGTATGACGAAGTGGTGGAACTGCTAAGAGCAAAAGACGGTGCTACCGAACTGGAAGACCGCAAGCGTTTTGCTGCCAAGGCTTTTGATATGTCGTCGCACTACGACACGCACATTTTCAACTACCTGAACCAAGGCCAGAACATCCAGGTGTTCAAGCAAAGTGTGCGCGAGGCCACGCCACTGCGCTACGGCGAGAACCCGCACCAGCAGGGCACTTTCTATGGAAAGCTGGAAGACCTGTTCGAGCAACTGAACGGCAAACAGCTTTCTTACAACAATCTGGTGGATGTGGATGCCGCTGTTGCCTTGGGCGCTGAGTTCGAAGAGCCGGCTGTGGCTATCCTTAAACACACCAACGCCTGCGGCTGCGCTACCGGCCAAAGTATAAAAGAAGCATACCTGGCTGCCCTTTCTTCGGATCCGGTATCTGCCTTCGGTGGGGTGATCATCGCCAACAGAACGATCGACATGGACACAGCGGAAGAGCTGAACAAGCTGTTCTTTGAAGTACTGATTGCGCCTGAGTATGATGCTGATGCACTGGAACTGCTACGTTCCAAGAAAAACCGCATTCTGCTGAAGCAAAAGCCGGTAGAGTTGCCAGCCAAACAGTTCAAGACCTTGCTGAACGGCGTGATCGAGCAGGACAAAGACCTGAAAACCGAAACAGAGGCCGATTTTAAAACAGCTACGAAGCGCGAGCCATCTGCAGAAGAGAAAAAAGCACTGGTATTTGCTGCTAAAGTGTGCAAGCACACCAAGTCGAACACCATTGTGCTGGCTACGGATAAAATGATGATCTCCAGCGGCGTGGGCCAGACTTCGCGTGTGGATGCCCTGCGCCAGGCTATCGAGAAAGCTAAAAGCTTCGGCTTCGACGTGAGCACGGCTGTTATGGCGTCCGATGCGTTCTTCCCGTTCCCGGATTGTGTAGAGATCGCTGATAAGGTAGGTATCAAGGCAGTGGTACAGCCAGGTGGTTCTATCAAAGATCAGGATTCCATCGATTACTGCGATGCCCACAACATGGCCATGGTGATGACCGGCGTACGCCACTTCAAGCACTAAGCCTAGTTATTTCATAAAGTATAAAAGCCCTGCTACCCCCGTAGCAGGGCTTTTTGTTTTACAAAAGAACGCTCTTCCGGCCAAGTAAGTCCGAATGAGCAACTTTGGTTTGAATGAGCAGCTTCGCAACGTTGTCCCATTTTATACTTCTCCGGCAAGTATTATTTGGGGCTCCCGGAAAAATATTTCTATAATTCAATTTTCAGGAGCTTCTTCCGTTATATCAGGCAGTGCAATTCTGTACAGAATCAATTTTTATACTTTATCTGTAAAAACAAAAAAGCTCTTGCTGCTATACATTATTAATTCTGCTGAATTTCACTAATTTTGCGGCAAGTTTCTTTACAGGAGAATAGTATAACTGATATATAACCAAGGCCTTTCTGCGCCTGCACGACGATACAATGGGACTATTTAATTTTCTTACAAGTGATATAGCCATTGATTTGGGTACAGCCAATACCCTTATCATCCACAACGATAAAATCGTAGTTGACGAGCCCTCCATTATTGCAGTGGATCGCACTACGGGAAAAGTGCTTGCTATCGGTCGTAATGCGATGCAGATGCATGAAAAAACGCACGAAAACATCCGCACCATCCGCCCGCTAAAAGACGGCGTAATCGCCGATTTCCACGCGGCTGAGGAGATGATCCGGGGCATGATCAAGATGATCGACACAGGCCGCCGCCTGTTCCAGCCATCGCACCGCATGGTGATCTGTATCCCATCGGGTATTACGGAGGTGGAGAAACGTGCTGTTCGTGACTCTGCCCAGCACGCAGGCGCCAAGGAAGTATGGATGATCCAGGAGCCAATGGCCGCTGCTATCGGTATCGGTATCGACGTAGAGCAACCGATTGGTTCCATGATCGTGGATATCGGGGGTGGTACTACCGAGATTGCCGTAGTAGCACTTTCGGGTATCGTGTGCGACCAATCTATCCGCGTGGCCGGCGACGTGTTCACCAAAGACATCCTGGATTACATGCGCCGCCAGCACAACCTGCTGATCGGGGAACGCTCTGCAGAGAAGATCAAAATAGAAGTGGGCGCTGCCCTTACCGACATCGAAAACCCACCAGCCGACCTCGACATCCGTGGCCGTGACCTGATGACGGGTATCCCAAAAGTGATCAAGGTGACTTACCAGGAGATCGCGATTGCCCTGGATAAATCGGTTTCGAAGATCGAAGAGGCCGTGCTGAAAGCGCTGGAAATTGCGCCGCCGGAACTGTCTGCCGACATCTACGACAACGGTATTCACCTGACAGGCGGTGGTGCCTTGCTCAGAGGCTTTGACAAGCGTCTGGCAGCCAAAACCAAACTGCCTATCCACATTGCCGAAGACCCGCTTAGAGCTGTGGTACGTGGCACAGGTGCAGCCATCAAAAACATCGACAGCTTTAAAAACGTGCTGCTGACGTAACAGGCCTACATGCGGAATCTTTTTGCATTTATTTACCGGTTCCGTGCGTTCCTTGTGTTCGTTTTGCTGGAGTCGCTGTGCGTGTACCTGATCGTGCGTTACAACACGTATCAGGGTGCTGCCTTCTTTAACTCGGCCAGCCGCTACATTGGCCAGGTGCTGGAGTTCAAAAGCGACATCACCGACTATTTCAGGCTCACGTCTGTAAACAGCACCCTGGCCAGCGAGAACGCCGAGCTCCGTAAGGAGTTGCTGCAGTTCAAACTGGCTGCACAGGCCGACAGTGCCTCCAGGCTCGACACAGCGATCTATGCACCTTCCGACACTGCCAGGGTAGCGCCCTACCTGCTGCACGCCGGTCGTGTGATCCACAACTCCGTGCGGCGCACCAACAACTACATGACGCTCTCCATCGGGAGCGCTGACGGGGTGCAGCCGGGCATGGGTGTGATAGCCTCCAACGGGGCAGTCGGGCGTGTTAAAACGGTATCAGAGCACTATGCAACGGTAACATCGCTGCTGCATTCTCAGATGCTGATGTCGGCCAAAATCAAAAAAGACAACACATTTGGTACCATCAAGTGGCAGGGCGGCGACTACCGCACGGCTCTGCTTGATTACGTGCCGCTGCACATAAAGCCGGTTAAAGGCGACACGATCGTTACCAGCGGTTTTAATACGGTGTTTCCGGAAGGTATCATGATCGGCACGATCAGCGGGGTAGCCAAAGAGCAGGACAAGAGTTTTTATACTATAAAAGTGAAGCTGGCCGTAGATTTTGCACAGCTTTCTTATGTATACGTGGTCGAGAACACGCGCAAAGCAGAGCGGGATACATTAGAACTAAACGCAGGAATCCAGACAGATGAATAGGTTCGGAATAAAACATATCGCCCAGCTGATCATCTTTGTAGCCCTTCAGATCTTGCTGATGGATAACCTGGTGCTTTTCAGCACAGGCTTCTGCTTTGTCTACATTGCGTTTCTGCTGTTCCTGCCCATCGAGATGAACCGCATACTGCTTCTCTTTCTGGGTTTTACAGCCGGGTTTGCCGTGGATGTGTTCTACGACACCATGGGCATACATGCGGCTGCCACTGTATTGCTGGCATATTTAAGGCCTTTGGTTTTGAACCTTCTCACACCCCGTGATGGTTACGATACCAATGATTCGGTTAACCTGCACGTAATGGGTTGGCGCTGGTTTCTGGCTTATGCCCTTATACTTATCCTGACGCATCATGCAGCCGTGTTCTTCCTGGAAACAATAAGCCTTCAGGAGGCGTGGTATACCGGAATCAAAACATTGTTCAGCGCCTTCTTTACAGGTGTGGTAATGATTATCCTTCAATTACTGTTCTTCTCCGTTAAGAGAGCGAATAGATGAATTATCTAGAAAACAGAAAGTACATTATCCAGGTCATCTTCCTGATAGTAGGCATCGTGTTTATTGTCAGGTTGTTCTACATCCAGGTGCTGGACAGCAGCTACAAGCAGGCTGCGGAAACCAACGCCATCAAGCCGGTTATCCAGTACCCCTTCCGCGGGCTCATCTACGACCGGGACGGGCAGCTGCTGGTGCAGAACACGCCGGTATACGACCTGATGATCATCCCAAAGGAAGCCAAGCAGATTGATACGCTCCGTCTTTGCGAGCTGCTGAATATTCCTATAGAGCAGGCCCGAGAGCAGATCAAGAAGGCAAAAGCTTTCTCGTACGTACAGCCTTCCATCTTTTACCAGAAGCTGAGCAACCAGGAGCTGGCCCATGTGCAGGACAACCTGATCGATTTCCCCGGCTTTTACATCAACGCCCGTACGGCACGTGGTTATCCGCACCAGAGCCTGAGCCATGCCTTGGGTTATATTGCCGAAATCAGCCCTAAACAGCTGGAAGATACTACCTTTAAAGGCTACCGCCCCGGCGACTACATTGGCAAGAGCGGCATTGAGCAGGAGTATGAAAAGTACCTGATGGGCAAGCGCGGCGTCAAGTATAAAATGGTGAACGTGCGCGGTGTAGACAAAGGATCTTTTAAAGATGGTGCTTACGATACCCTCTCTATTGCCGGCGAAAACATGGTCAGCACCATCGACCTGGACCTGCAGGCTTATGGCGAGCACCTGATGAATGGCGCCAAGGGAAGTATAGTTGCCATTGAGCCAGCTACCGGCGAGATACTGGCTTACATCTCTGCGCCTTTTTACGACCCGAACCTGTTTACCGGCAAAGATTACGGCAAGAACTACATGGCTTTGCTGCAGGATCCGGACAAAACCATGTTCAACCGCCCGATCATGGCCGACCGTAACCCGCCAGGCTCTATCTTTAAACTGGTGCAGGCACTGATCGCGCTGGAGGATGGCGTTATTACACCTAACACGACGTTTGCCTGCAACAAATCGCTGGTAAACTGTCATCAGCACCCTTCCCCGCTGGATTTGTATGGAGCGGTACAGCACTCCTGTAACCCCTGGTTCTTCCAGGCTTACAAAGCCCTGATCAACCAGGGCAAGTCTAAAAATACATTTACAGATACTTCTATCGGACTAAAAGACTGGCGGGAGCAGGTGCTTACGTTTGGTTTCGGGCAGAAGCTGGGCATCGACATACCTGGCGAAAAGACGGGCATCATAGCCAGCCCGGCTCTGTATGACAAAGTATATGGCCAGAACCGCTGGAAGTACTCTACCATTTACTCGCTTAGTATCGGGCAGGGTGAGTTGGGAGTAACGCCGCTGCAGATGGCGAACTTTATGGCGATCATTGCTAACAAGGGCTATTATGTGACCCCGCACATCATCCGGTCGATAGGCGAAAACGGCAAGCCCCTGCGAGAGAACCAGGAGCGCCACTATACTTCTGTTAAACCGCAGCATTTTGAGCCGATTATTGAAGGTATGGCCGAAGTAGTGCGTGCCGGTACAGCCCGCCGCGCTAACCTTGCCAAGGTAGGTATAACCGTATGCGGCAAAACGGGTACGGCCCAGAACCCGCAGGGCCCCGACCATGCCGTGTTTGTGGCCTTCGCCCCAAAAGAGAACCCCAAAATTGCCATTGCTGTGTATGTGGAGCATGGTAAATGGGGCGGACAGTCGGCAGCACCTATTGCTGGTCTGATGATCGAGAAGTACCTGACAGATACCGTCACGATCAAGGAGCAGGAGAAGTGGGTGTTGAGCCGTGAATACTTGAATATTAAATCGAATTAAGCTGATGGCGGTTGAGCAGAAAGTACTTGGAGGCAAAATAGTAAAGCCGAGCAGCAGAAGAAATTCGCGCAGAATCAGCCAGCATATCGACTGGTTGACCATCCTGCTTTACTTCCTGCTGGTGGCGTTGGGCTGGATGAACATTTACGCTGCGGTTTACAGTCCTGATAACGTTGTCAACATCTTCAGTTTCGACATCAACTCCGGTAAGCAGCTGGTATGGATTGGCACCTCCGTGATCCTTATTCTCGTGCTGATGGTAGTCGATTATAAAGTATACGAACACTTGGCCTACCCTATTTATGGGGCAGTGATCCTGCTCTTGCTCTTCACGCTGGCCGTGGCTACGCCTATTGCTGGTTCCAGGTCGTGGTTAGACCTGGGCGGTGGCGTGCGCCTGCAGCCTGCCGAGCTGGCAAAATTTGCTACTGCCCTGGCCGTGTCTAAATTCCTGAGCAGTGTAAACCTGCGCCAGCAGAACATGAAGGACCAGATGATCCTGGCTGCCATTACGTTCCTGCCGCCTGCCATCATTGTTCTGCAGAACGAAACAGGCTCTGCGCTGGTTTTCGGTGCTTTTATACTTGCTTTCTTCCGCGAAGGCATGTCGCCGTTTATACTTATAGTAGGCGGTGCGGCGGCTTTCATCTTTATCATGACGCTGCTGGTGCCGAAGCTGTACCTGATCATCGGCATTTTTATACTTATGGGTTTGGCAACCTGGCTCGACTACCGCCTCATGCGCCGGTTCAAGACCATGATTGCGCTGTTTCTGCTTGTTGTGGGCATGATCTTCAGTGTCGATTACTTTGTAAACAACATACTGCAGCCTCACCAGCAAAATCGTATCAAGGCACTTATCAACCCGGAAGCTGACCCGCTTGGCTTCGGCTGGAACGTAACCCAGTCTAAGATTGCGATCGGCTCAGGCGGCTTCTGGGGCAAAGGCTTTCTGGAAGGCACGCAAACCAAGTTCGACTTTGTGCCCGAGCAAAGCACCGATTTCATCTTCTGTACCATTGGCGAAGAACACGGCTGGGTAGGAAGCTCTATTTTGATTGCCTTGTTCATGCTGTTGCTTATCCGTATTATTGCCGTGGCTGAGCGGCAGAAATCTGTGTTTGGGCGCACGTATGGCTATTGCGTCGCTTCCATCATCTTCTTCCACTTCCTGGTAAACGTGGGCATGACCATTGGCCTGGCACCGGTAGTAGGTATCCCGCTGCCATTCTTCAGCTACGGAGGTTCTTCGCTCTGGTCGTTTACCATCCTGCTTTTCATTTTGCTAGCCATCGACGCCAACCGCAGCCAGGACTTGTCGAGGTAAGACAACAGTCCTGCACCTGCTGCACTGAAAGTATAAAAGGACGTTTGGCTATGGACTGGTTTAATGGATAACCATTAGAAAGAAATCCAGTGCTTATAGGCTGTAGGCGTTATAAAAAGTAGACGCAGGTAGTACATCGAAATAGTAAAATCCCTATCTTCCTACATGTAATCTGCCTGCAAGATGATACTATACGAAGATGGGTTCCTTAAACTGGACTACGATGCGACCACGGATATACTCTATGTGCCGTGCCCGAATATTCAGGAACATGATTTGCTCCTTGTTCATAAAGCCCTTTCTATTGTTGTAGAGGTTATGGTGAGCTATGACATCAAAAAATTCCTGTTTGACTCAAGCAAGAGCCTGGTTGATGTGAGCGCCGAAGATTACCTTAAAATACTGGGCCAACTGGCACTCGGCTTAACCAACAGCCGCCTGCAGAAGCTGGCGCGCCTGGTTTCCGCAGATGCTATGCGGGAAAACAGGATTGAGCGCTTTCTGCTGGATACGAAAGTCCAATTGCCGCTGCCTTACACCATTCAGAACTTTAGCAGTAGAGCCGTTGCTGTCGATTGGCTGTTAAGTAAATAGTACTGCATTGAAAATTGTTTGCAAGTACAGGCTGTCCCCGTACCTTGTAGATACTTATCCGATTTTCAGTTTTTCCTCATTTCTGGTTCAGCTACCTCTGGTGCGGAGTGTTGCACCCCTGTTGCACTGCCGTTTACCAAGATATGCTCAAAGTAAAAGGTACAGTCCGCATAACAACGTATATGTTGTTATACATTAATTTAAAACTCATTGCGCCTATGTCACCAAAGATGATGCTTTCACTTATGTTGATCGGCTCGCTGTTTTATTTGATCTATGAATCATCTGCAGAACAAGCAAAATGATCCGCCAGTGTGCAGACAAGATAAAATCAGCTCCGGATGAAGTATAAGAGGACTGCCCGGAGTTTGGCATAAAAACAAAAAAGCCGCTTATACTTTTGGAAAGTATAAGCGGCTTTTAAAGTACCAGGAGCGGGAATTTCACCATTGCTATATATTGGTGATTATCAGGCATTTGAACCACAATAAAAAGCACCAAGTAACAAACTAGTAACAAAATAAACAGTAACAAGAGGAGAAGCAGCGCCTCAGTATCTATTCACACTGACTTCTCCTGCTTAAGCCAATTTCTGAAAAATATAGAAATCACAAAAAGAGGTATTATCGGGATCTTCTGGATCAAACTTATATTTATTTTCAATCTTCTGAACCAGTTCCCAGTTCGGTTTATTGCGCTCGACCCAAGCTGAAAACTTTCTGTGCTTTACATGTATGGTATGATTTGAATCATGGTTACTGGAATATACAATCACATATTTACTGGCATACTTAAAGAGGTCACTCATATAGATCTCAAACATACGATCTTCTACTACATGAAAGATCACATCTATTGAAAGCGATAGCTCACTTTGGAACCTGCTTGCGTTCCCTTTCAACATATCAGGATGATAAACAAAAAATTCTTTGGTGTCATCTGAAGCAAATTTTCTTTTACACTTCTCGATTATAGTTGGAGATACATCGATTCCTATATATTTCCTGTAGTTGGCTAATGACAGCTGGTTTCCGTCTCCACAGCCAAATTCGATGACAGAATGAATGTTATGCTTTTCAACGAATAAATTAAGCACTTCTGCTTTGAATGTTGCAAGCCTGTTATAGGACCCACTCCCCGAATTTCCACCCCTCGCATAACGCATTTCCCAATAATTCTTTGACCACGTTCCCCTTTGAAAATGAAGCACAGTAGCTAATTTATTTGCCAATTTCTTAAAGACTGGGATTCCTTTGATAACAGTTTTAATAGCTTTCATACATTTGAAGTGTAACTTAAGATAGTTTTAAAACTTTTAATAATTCATTCTTCTCTGGTATATGATTAATATAAAGGGATATAAAAAAGTATTATAACCAGCTCACACTATTTGTTCTATGTAAGAGATAAAGTAAACCATCTTACATGAAGACTAATCAGCCATAATTGAAATATATAAATAAATTATGAAATATATCATATCAAAAATTAATAAGAGTAAAATAATATTATAGACTTAGTTTATTCTTGATTAGACGATAATTACTCCTTTGTTTTCCTGAAACTTTTTGCCATTTTGTAAAGCTCTAGTGGTAGACATTTAATTCTGCATTAACCTGAAAAACTTTTAGCAAGCTTGTATGCATAGGTTCTCTTAAAGTGCCTGTCATGCAACTCTTCAGCCTCCCTACTTCTGTTTCTCATAAAGTGAGGCAGTATGGTTTTCAATGAATATCCTTTGATTGTTGATTACCTATAATGCATGGCTATTACTCCAATTTAAAATTCTTAACTCTTCAGTATGGAGGGAAAACTGTACTAATTCTCTCCTGAGTAAAAAATTTAAAAAGGCAGAAGATAAGGCATGCTTGTAAATCTTCATATTAGGAAAGAATGTATTCTTCCTAGAATTGCCATTATTGCTTACGTAACCTTTAGAATACTATCAGTGAAAACAACTATTGAAGATAATAACACCAGCGCCACAATTATTATCCCATATACTAGAAACAGAATAGATCATATAGATGTAGCTCGTGGGCTTCTAATCTTATTAGTGATTCTGGGTCATTCTCCATTCCAGTATAGTAGGTACCTGTATTGGTTTCATATGCCTGCTTTTTTCATTATTAGTGGTATGCTGCATAAGCAACCAAAAGGAACTGTGGAATTTCTCAGCAAAAGATTCTTTAACCTTATCATACCATATATTGCTTATGGTATTTTGATTTGGTTTATTGTACAAGCTTTTTATGCTGATAAATGGGAGTAGTACGATACAACTCGCACACTCATTTCTTTTTCTTACATACTACTCGTATGGGGTGGAGAAATGCTTAAAGGAAACTTTGCTGTTTTTTGGTTTATTAACTGCTTTCTTCTAACAATTCTATGCTTCACTTTGATAAAGCAAGGGTTAAAGAATGACATTTTAATAAAAACCTTAGCTGCGGTTGGAATCATCTTTGGTTACGCGCTAAATCTTTACTTAGAACGGCCTTTACCTTGGAATATCAACGTGGTACCTTATACATTTGGTTATTTTGCCATAGGCTATTATAGTAAAGGTGTCCTTTATAAATTTGAGCGAAAGAGGATTCTTTCAACTGTACTTTTAGCTGTAATTTGTGCTGTGCTCATTTACCTGGGAATATTTACCAGCTTTTACTTTGAAGTGGATCTTAAATATGGGGTTGTATCTAACTTGCTGCTTGGCATAGTAGTTCCCATATTGTTTACGCTCTTTATTTTGATGCTTTCTGCTTACGTTAAGAATGGTACAGTTAAAAGGCTATTAACTCATATAGGGCAAAACACCCTCCCCATTATGTACCTTCATATTGTAGCTAATTTTATATTTCGCAAAACCACTGAAGAAGCCACAAACCTTTATCTTTTCCTTCTAATAGGCTTAGCTGTACCATTATTGCTGGCTCTACTTTTTAAAAAATATGAGCTTACTAATATGCTCTTCCTAGGAAATAACAGCAAAGCTTTATGGAGCTATGGTAGAAGAAAGCATATAAGGTAAGCCTGAAGGTAGTCCTATTCCCACTTACTAAATTTATTAAGCCAGCAAGCCACAACGAGAGCTCTTCATCCTTAAATCATACTCTTACTCTCCCTGATCTGCTGTATTAGTTTTACAAACCGTTTAGTAGGCTTGCCTGCATAGGTTCTTCTGAAATGCTTCCTACTTAGCTGCTCATACAATCCATCTGAGCCAAAGGCTTTCTCATACATCCTGAACAACACCCTGTTCTTTTGGCTGTAAGTTTGGCTTTCATACATACAGCCAGTAAAGGCTTCACGGTGCAGGAACTTTGCACCTACTGAATAAAGCTTTCTGCACCGCTTTCCCGTGTGCGGGCACAGGAAGTACCATATCCACCCTTTACCAATGTTAGAAGGCACAGTAACGAGCTGTACCCTATAATTGATTGGTTGGCCGTTGTGGGTGTAATCCAGTTCCAGGTAAGGGCTATCAGCGCGGCTGTTGACAGCTATGCTGATACTGCCTGTCTTTTGGCTGTTCCTGCTCCAGGTGATGACACCGCTTTTGTACTGGTTGGACTTCAGGTAGCTCCATTTCTTCAGATCAGTGACTGAAAACTGCAAAACATCATCAAATAAGGTCGGAAATGTTGGTGTTTTTGCCATAAAATGAGCGATTTAGAGGCGTTTTAGTGAGGTTTTGGCTGCTTTTTAAACCTAAATCATTAAGGATTGCAAAGTAAATAGTGCCTTTTAAGACAGCTAGAGCACATCTATACCCCCCTTTCCCTCTAATTTGGCAGCGATATTTTTTCAGGAGCTAACGGTCGGGGGGTAAGCTAATACTTGTAAGGATTTACCAGGCCCTCCCCCCTTTACCTTTAAGTTGGCAGTGTGTCTATCTTCTTAGCAAGCGGTCGGGATATAGATAAGGGCCTGAAGATTTACATCCCCCTCCCTACCTCTACACATAGTGTTATGCTTCTTTTACTTCTTTTCAGACCTCACACCAAACAGGCTATATAAAACCATGTTTTAAAACAGAAGCCATCAGGCTGCTTTCTACACAATTATTCTATTTACCTTAAACCTGTTTAGTTTATGACACCAGGTATCATGCTCACACTTATGGTGGTAGGTTCAGTGCTGTACTTAGGCTATGAACTGGCTGTAGATCAGAAACTGCTTTAGATCTACTTTTCCTTTCTCAGTTGCACGCGGGTATAGCTGCCTGTCTTGCGGTCGGGAGGCGGGTCGCTTTTTAACTTTTGGCAGCCCCTACCTTTACTTTATAGGCGAGGAAGGAGGCTTATCTGAACCTCAAGGGGTTCAACAAGGGCAGGTTATTTAGAAGTATACAGTTCTTGCTTTGCTTTGAGCCAGCTCAAGGCTTGCTCCCTATCTGTGAAAAGACACACTTGTATATTGGCACCAATCTTTCCTTTCAGCATCTCTTCTCCTGCTAATTCACCAAAAGATCGAGGATGCGCTACATGCGCCAGATACCTTATACCAGATTTATGAGCTCGTGGCAGCCACTCTTCCTCAAGCCAAGCTACAGCTTCTGCCCAATGGCCAAAAAAGTTAGTGTTGTCATTCAATCTGTAGGGGCAATGAGTATCTTCATGCAACTGCAGACCTGCAACTACTGCATGCTTTAAATCATTCTTTGTAGCAGTGCCCTCCCAAATGGCTTCGACAATATTCAGGTCACTTTTATATTCTATCCTGTAAAAGATCCTTCCAAAGGCATTTCTAACTTCTTTCAGCATGTTATGTCGTGTGCTAAACCAGTTCAATTTTTCACTTTCCAAAGGTAGATATTTGACACATATATCAAAAAGCTTGATTCCCTCAAGCTGGGTTAATAAAGACTAAAGCAAATAACTATCTGTACCAGGCTGGATCCTTTAGATACTGCTTCTTTCATAGTTTGCTTTTGCTCTTCTTTCTAGGTAAACGAGAATGCAATGCTTAAACAGGTTTAGCAGACCCAACCTGTAGAACAATTTACCATCACCCTACCTGTAATGTTGCTTTGCCCTGGCTACTTTCTTGTTCAGTTCTTGTATCAGTTCAGGCTCTTCATCTGATTTACCAGAGGCATAATCTATAATTTGCTCCCTGATCCTGTAGTATTCCCTACTAGTAGTAAACCCTTCACCTTCCTTCATTTCCTCTGTCAGGTTCAGTAAAAGCTCTTGCCCTAACAGTTTTACAGCCACAGAATCGATTTGACTCCAGAATCCTTTTGCTGTTCTCATTTTACTTTTATCCATCTTTGGTAAACCTGTCTTTTTAATCGATTCATACTCCTTGTGCCAACGGTCAATAAGCCCCATATAGAAGCTCTCTTTTGTTAATACATCTGGTGTTATGAAAGCTTGATTAAACTCCTTTTGGAGCCGCTGCATGTAGCACACTTCAAACCTCAACAGGTTCTTTCCTGCATATACCTCAGGTATGGCCACGCCCTTACTCTTGCTTTCAGCTATCTTATCATAGGCTTTCTTGGTCCTGAGCTTATTCTGGTAGTTAACTGCTGTAGGTTGCGTCAGGCGCTTGTAATAGCGACTTTCCCCTAAGTAAGGGTAATACAGCTCTGGCTTGTGATCTGTCAGCAGGTTAAGCCCTACATCTACTCTTTTTACTTTTGCCCGCTGTATTGGCAGGTGCAGGGTGTCTGCCATCATCTCAAAGGCCCGCCTGCAATCGGACCGGTTCAGGGTGTGTATGTTGGTGCCTGTGTAGAACTTTGGCAGACTGCCTGTAATGGTTACTCCATGCTCTGAAACACCTACTCTTAAATTGCCTGCATAGCCTGTAATGTAGACTTCTTCTGTGGTCCGCCTGTAGTTCTCTGAAACGTTGGTGAGGTTTTGCAGGCAGGCCTCTATACTGAAACCTGCCTGCACCTGGCTTAGGAATAGCTTTGTAGTATCCAGCATTGCTTTGACAAAAACTGTCTTGAAATACCACTTACTATATAGCACTTCCATAGTCAAAGAAAGGCTGAGCCTGTTCCCTGAGCTGTTGCAATTGCCTGTCCAGATCCCCATCAATCAGGCGTTGGTAGTAGGCTGAAACAAGGTTCCTGCTGTTGAGCACAACCAGTACCTCTACCTGTGTCAGGTCTGCATTGGTGATGAACAGGTAGCTGTCGTTCCTATAGGGGAACAGCGGGTTTGCTGTGCCGTTACCTAAGAGCCTGTTGGCATTGGGGTAGCCATAGCCAAACTGAGGAAAGTCTGTATCCTCAAAATAGATACTGGAGAGGTTAAGACTACCATTAGACAAAGCCCATTCTGCCAGCCGTTTTCTGTTTGCCTTTACAAACTCCCTGGCAGGTATCCTGAACAGGTACATCTGCCCTTTGGCATTGACAAAATCTGTCAGGCCGGTGTAGCCTGTGGAGTTAGTATAAGCAGTGCAGTCTAACCTGGCTTTGCTCCTGATCTTGTGCTGCGCCTTTACTGCCTCTGGCAGTACCTCAAACCTGTAGTAAGCCGCTAGCATAATGCACCTCCCATCCTTTTAAGGGTGATGTAGGTTGCCGCCTGCTCCTCTATCTCTGCCTCGTTTACAGGCCGTGTAGGGTTGCGTTGCAGCCACTGGTCTACTTCTGCCTTACTGAAGTAAATGTGCTTGCCTTGGGGCTTGAAATGCGGTATCTGAGCCGCTGAGGTTAGCTTATACAGGTAGCTCTTGGATAAGCCTGTATAGCTTGCCGCCTCATCAAAGTTTAATACTGTCTTTTGGCTCAGGAGCAGGGTTTCTATATTCCTTAGCCTTTGCTCTAGTTGTTGAAATTCCATTTCTATTCTTTTTGAAGTTGTAGAAATGGATTAGCGCTAATCCTATGTTTGTCTTGACACTACAAACATAGGCAAGCAAGGAAAGGGAAAGTATTTACATTATGCTCAAGTAATGGTAAAGGTAAAGATGTAAAGGCTAATAAAATTGTTTTATAATGTTATCTATAATTTGCTGTTTTGCTGGGGCTAAACCATAACTTTTAAGATTCTGCTTAGCTTGTCTGAAGTTCTCAGTAAAATCCTCACCATCAGGTTTAACAAAACATTTTTTAAGCCTTTGATAATTTGCCCGCTCTCCCTTTTCAATAAGCGAGCCATCTGAGCCCTCTAATTGTTGGATAAAGTATAACAGCTCACTTGCGTTATCGTCATGCCACCTAACAGGATTAATGCTTTTTAATGGCTTTGCAGAAAAAATAGAGATGAACTGTTCTAGTGTGGAATCAGCATGTATTAACTTGTTGGCTAATAGTAATTGATAAAGTTCTGGTAATTCAGTTTTGGGCTTATTCTGCCATTTGTAGCTAACCTGTTTGTCCATGTTTAGGAATTCTACACCTAGCGGTTTATTGTCACCTATATTATTAAACCTGCTCACATAATCTAGGCTTGGCTCGTTATTGGGATCAATTAGCTGTTTTAGTTGCCATTTCAACCATAGTAGTAAATTAGCTCTAATGATGTAGTCAAACTGGGTGAAGCCCTCAGCCTTATTATAACTTTCTAAAATTCCTTTTGCTGCCCCCGGTATAGTTTCCCAATCTGTGTAAAGATATTTTTCTACCTCGTCTCTTGATAGTTTGCCAAATTCAGGTGAGTTAAGAGTTTCAAATGCTATCTCATCATTTTCTTCATTTATCAGGTCTAATTCTTCCTGTATCTCATATATGTAATTGTTAAAAGCATCTTCTTGTACAAAGCTACTTTTACATACAGTCAAGTGCCCTTTTTTAAGAAAATTCAATGTGCCTTTTATTTTTCTTAGATATGCACTTTCCTGATCCTTGCTTATCAACAGCATGTCAGAATCTATTATTAAGCCTTTTTCAAAGTATTGATATGCTTCCTCCGTTGTTATTGTGCTATTTACCCAATCCTGATAAGTGTATTTGTTTGCCATGCTATCTAAAAGTTAAGATCTGGTAAGGCATTTACAGCCTGTGCTTTGCGCTCATCTGCAATGCTCAAGTACTTTTGTGTATGCTGTATGGAAGTATGCCCCAAAAGCTGTGAAAGGGTTTTAATGTCATAGCCCAACAACAGGATGTTAGTAGCAAAGGAATGGCGGGCACTATGCCAGGTGATGCGCTTTTCTATACCTGCCCTGGCTACCCAGTTCTTTATTGTTTTGGCTGAGCCGTTAAAGGTAGGCAGCGGGAACACCAGGCTGTCAGCAGGCCCTCTTTCCCCGATCAGCTTTAAGGCATTGGCATTTAGCCTGAGGCGGTTTACCTCCTTTGTCTTGGCCTGCTTCACCACCAGCTCAGCATTGCTGATATCCTGCCATTTCAGGGCTTTGATATCTCCAAACCTCAGGCCCGTGTTGCAGGCGAACAGAAAGGCCCGCTTTACGACCTCGCTGCCACAGGGAGTACCTGCCAGCTTGCTCACCTCATCCAGGCTCAAGATACCTTTGTTAATGCCACCGCCCTTGAATTTGACATTCTCAGGCAGCGGGTACTGAGGAAACAGGTTTTCCTTCATGCCATACTTTACCACTTTCTTAAAGCGCCTGAAGTAGGTTTGTGGCCCCTCTCCTGTCTGCTTTGTCTCCAGGTAGTTCTTAAAGGCAAGTACAAGGTTTGGCGTTAGTTCTTTACACGGCAACCGGTCTCTGTTGTGTGCTTCTTTAAGAAAGTCCTTGAACTTTGTCAGGCAGGCAGACAACACCCTGTGATCTGCCTTTGTGTAGGCTTTGATATAGGCCTCATAGAACTTAATGAAATCAGTAGAGCCCTGATGTTTGGATTGCAGGTTAAAAGCCCCTGTCAGCACCTCCTCAGTGCGCTTGGCCTTGATCCTGAGGGCAAGCTCCAGGGCCGCCTGATTAGATTGCTTTTCTAAGGTGGTCTTAGGTTTGTCTGTCAGGTATATCTTCAGGAACTCATATTGCCTTTCCCCTGCACTATAATAATCCAGGTACAGGCTCAGGTTCCCGTTGCTCAGTTTCTTCTCCCTGAGCCTGACAGGTTCTTTAGGGGCTTTCTTTTTCACTTGTTTAGCTGTTGTATTCTATTGCTATACAATATAACAAAAAGAAATTACAGGGAGTAACAAACGAGTAACAAACTGGTAACAAAAGTCAGCAAAACAAGGGAAAATAAGCGGTATATTAAGGAAAGGCTATAAAAGCAAAAACCCACTCAGAAGCGTTCTAAGCGGGTTTTTCCATCTAATTCGTTTTCCCTATATAGGGAGATATGTACCAGGAGCGGGAATCGAACCCGCACGGCCTTGCGGCCACAAGATTTTAAGTCTTGCGTGTCTACCAATTCCACCATCCCGGCTTCCGTCCGGATCGACTTCCGGAGGGGTGACTTTAAAAAACAAAGACGTTGCTTAGCACAACGTCTTTATCTTCTTTTTTGAGCGGGAGACGAGGTTCGAACTCGCGACCTCGACCTTGGCAAGGTCGCGCTCTACCAACTGAGCTACTCCCGCTTTTAGTCTTTACTATTTCGCTTTTCGTTTCCGTCCCAGCGATTTAGTGATACAAAGATATAGACAAAAATCTACTTGTCAATAGCCTGTGCTAAAAAAATCTTCTCATTTGTCGTTTTTAGCTGATTTTCAGGCGGAAAATTTTAAAAGTTTTTTCATCTTCCTTTACCTTAAGAGACGCAGACAGCCATAGTAAGGCGAAGAATTACCTCAAAGCCGCCTTTTTCTTGTCTTCCAGCAGTATTTTCAGCTCGTTCAGCTTCAGCAAAGCCTCTACCGGGGTAATGGTATTGATATCCAGCTTCTCGAAAACTTCTTTTACACGCTGCAGCTGCGGGTCGTGCAGCTCGAACATGCTGAGCTGGTAGTTGTTCTTCGGCGCAGACTTCATTTTCTGTTGCGGGGCCTGTTCCGATACTTTCTCCTGCTCCAGGTGGTGCATGATCTCGTTGGCCCGCAGCACCACACTGTTCGGCATACCGGCCATCTGCGCCACATGGATACCAAAGCTGTGCTCGCTGCCGCCTTCCACCAAACGGCGCATGAACAGGATCTTCCCTCCCGCTTCTTTTACTGATACGTTGTAATTCTTCACCCGCGGCAGGTCTTCAGCCAACTGGTTCAACTCGTGGTAGTGCGTAGCGAAAAGGGTTTTACCTTTATACTTGGGATGGTTGTGCAAATGCTCTACAATAGCCCAGGCAATGGAAATACCATCGTAGGTGCTTGTACCGCGGCCAATCTCGTCCATCAGTACCAGGCTGCGGTCCGAAAGGTTGTTGAGAATACTTGCCGTTTCGGTCATCTCTACCATAAAAGTCGACTCGCCCTTAGACAAGTTATCCGAGGCTCCCACACGGGTAAATATCTTATCGATGATGCCGATACTAGCCGCGCTGGCCGGTACAAAGCAGCCAATCTGCGCCATCAGCACGATCAGGGCTGTTTGGCGCAGCAAGGCACTTTTACCTGCCATGTTCGGCCCCGTAATGATGATGATCTGCTGCTCTTCGTTGTCGAGGAAGATATCATTCGGCACGTAGCTTTCGCCGAGCGGCAGCTGCTTTTCAATAACCGGGTGACGGCCCTGGCGGATGTCCAGCACAAACGAGTCATTCACCTCCGGCTTCACGTAGTTATTGGCCAAAGCGATGTTGGCAAAGGAGCTCAGGCAGTCGATCACGCCGATGACCTTGGCATTTTGCTGCACCTGCGCCACAAAATCCAGCGCATACAGCACCAGTTCGTTAAACAGGCTGAATTCTATACTATAAATGCGCTCTTCGGCATTCAGTATTTTTTCTTCGTAGGTCTTGAGCTCTTCGGTAATGTAGCGCTCGGCATTTACCAGCGTCTGCTTACGGATCCAGGAGGCCGGCACTTTGTCTTTGTGCGCATGCGTTACCTCCAGGTAATAGCCAAACACCTTGTTGTAGGCGATCTTAAGCGAGCTGATGCCGGTGTTCTTGATCTCGCGCTGCTGCAACTGCGCCAGGTAATCTTTGCCCGAAAAGGCGATCTTGCGCAGTTCATCAAGCTCTTCGTGCACCCCTTCGTTGATCATGTTGCCCTGGTTGGTGAGCATGGGCGCGTCCGGGCGTAGCACGTTTTTTATCTCTTCGCGAAGGCCATCGCAGGGCGCCAGCTGGGCAGCCAGCTTCTGCAGGGCCGGTATATCACTTAGCGCCAGCAACTGCTGGATAGGAAGTATAGCATCCAGCGCCTTGGCCAGCTGCATCAGTTCACGCGGATTCACACGGCGCACGGCCACCTTAGAGATCAGGCGCTCCAGGTCGTTGATATGCTTCAGGTGCTGGTTTAGCTCCGCTAGCAGCTCCCGGTGTTGCGTGAGCGCGTCTACCGTATCAAGGCGACGGCGGATCTGGGCTACATCTTTCAGCGGCAGCACTACCCATTTTTTGAGCAGGCGGGCACCCATTGGCGTTACCGTATGGTCCAGCACCTGTATCAGCGGCACGCCCTCCTGATGTTGCGGGAAGAGCAGCTCCAGGTTGCGCACGGTAAAGCGGTCGAGCCATACATACTTATCTTCCTCCAGTCGGGAGATGGTGGCAATGTGGCTGATCTCGTTATGCTGCGTTTCGGCCAGGTAATGAAGTATAGCGCCTGCCGAAATGATAGACTCGGCCATGCCTTCGATGCCAAAGCCTTTCAGGGTAGTGGTACCGAAGTGGCGCGTCAGCAGTTCGTAGGCAAAATCATGGCTGAACACCCACTCTTCCAGCGCAAAGTAGCGGAAGTCGGGGCCGTAGTTTTCGATAAAGGTTTCTTTCTCCCGCTTACAGAAAAGTACCTCCGCCGGCGCCAGGCTTTGCAGCAGTTTACCGATGTAGCTCTTGTCGCCTTGTGCCGTGATGAACTCGCCGGTAGATACATCCAGGAAAGAAGCGCCTGCCTCCTGCTTGCCAAAATGCACGGCCGCCAGGTAGTTGTTGCTGCGGCGCTCCAGCACCTGGTCGTTGAAGGACACACCCGGTGTTACCAGCTCGGTAACACCGCGTTTCACAATGCCTTTAACCGATTTCGGATCTTCGAGCTGGTCGCAGATGGCCACACGCTCGCCGGCCCGTACCAGTTTAGGCAGGTACGTATCGAGTGAATGGTGCGGGAAACCTGCCAAGGCCGTTTCGGAGGGAGATCCTGCCCCGCGCTTTGTGAGCACGATGTCGAGTATCTTACTAGCCTTGATGGCGTCTTCG
This sequence comes from Pontibacter ruber, assembly GCF_023630205.1. Lineage (GTDB taxonomy): Bacteria > Bacteroidota > Bacteroidia > Cytophagales > Hymenobacteraceae > Pontibacter > Pontibacter ruber. Next base: position 839,511 of record NZ_JALPRR010000001.1, read on the forward strand.
CCAAAGGTCTCGTAAAAATCCCCTACCCTGAACAACAGCAACGCCCCCGGGTGCTTTGCCTTAATGGCATTGTACTGCTTCATCAGCGGCGTTACCGAGTCTTTATCTCCTCCTTTCATACCTGATATTGTAATTATGAATTCCGAATTATGAATTAGAAATGGTTTTACCCACTCCTACCCCTCCCAGGAGGGGATTATATACTTATTGCTCTTTTGGACATCCTTGTCCGAAAGCTTGCTGCCGGGGAATTCCTAACCCCGATTTACTAACACGGATTAGGACATCCGCTCCAGCCATACTTTGCTCTCCGTCCTCAACAATTTAACCACACAACCATTTAACAAGTTAGCCGTGGTTTGATTTCTGCCAGCTACGCCTGACCTTTGCAGCGGCAGAGCACTGGCAGTCCTTTGTCTTTTGTTAAACAGTCCTTTGTCAATAAAAATGCGAAAACTTTCGATGGACGATCTCAACCGCGAGTCGGTTGAAGAATTCAAAAATAAGAAAAAAATACCGTTAGTCTTGGTGCTCGACAACGTGCGCAGCCTGAATAATGTGGGCTCTGTGTTCCGCACCGCCGATGCCTTTATGGTAGAGAAAGTATACTTGTGCGGCATTACTGGAACCCCTCCGCACCGCGACATCGAAAAAACGGCCCTGGGGGCAACAGAATCGGTGGAATGGGAGCACGTGCCGGATACGTTGGAGCTGGTAAAGCAGCTGAAAGCACAAGGCTACCGGATCGGATCGGTGGAACAGGCCGAACAAAGTATAAAACTGAACGAGTTCAGGCCGCAGCCGGGGCAGCAGTATGCGCTAGTGCTGGGCAACGAGGTATTCGGCGTGGAGCAGGAGGTGATCAACCACTCAGATTTTGTACTGGAAATTCCGCAATTTGGCACCAAGCATTCGCTTAATATTTCGGTGGCTACCGGTGTGGTAGTATGGGATTTTTTAAGCAAAACCATCTCCTGAACAAAAATTTATACCTGATTTACAATCCGTTACAATTTATTTCAAAAAAGCTTCAGAAGGGGTTAAACTTTTCCCCTGACTGCCTGTCTAATTAGCGGCTAAAAGTTGAGCCGGGGCACCCTGCATTAAAACGTTCATCTTGTTTTGATCGCAAGCCCCGGCAATATACTCTCCGACCCTGCACCACGCTCCGTCGTTCACACAACCTCACCCTTGGTCTCCTGTAGACTATCGTTTTACCGCTCGTACTATTATAACTATGATCGCTTACTATTGTCGTATTTATACGCTTCTATTGCTTTTCCTTACCTCCACTTCTCTGCTACAGGCACAGGCACAGCAAGGCGCAACCTCGTCTGGTAAAATAACCGGTACCCTGCAGGAGGCAGAATCCAAGAAACCCGTAGGATTTGCCAACGTGGTGCTGCTTTCTGCACGCGACTCCAGCCTGGTTACCGGCGCCACTTCAGACATTGAAGGCAAATTTATACTGGAGCGCGTTCCGGCAGGTCAGTTTATACTTCGTATTTCCATGGTGGGCTATCCTACCCGCTTTGTGCCCAACATCAGCATTACCCCTACTGCCCCGGAAGCTCGCTTAGGTATTATATCTTTAAAAGCAGCCTCTACACGCCTTGGCGAGGTGCAAGTAACCGCTGAGCGGCCGGTAGTGGAATATGAGCTGGATAAGCGGGTGGTGAATGTAGCCAGAGACGTTAATGCCCAGAGCGGAACCGTGGCCGAAGTGATGCAGAATGTGCCATCGGTAACGGTGGATGTGGATGGCAATGTGAGCCTGCGCGGGAGTTCTAATGTTACCATACTGGTAGATGGAAAACGCTCCTCCCTGGCTAACCTGAGCCTTGACCAGATTCCGGCCAATCTCATCGAGAATATCGAGATCATCACCAACCCTTCGTCCAAGTATGACCCGGAGGGTACCTCGGGCGTGATCAACCTGATCCTGAAGAAAGACAAAAAGCCGGGCTTTAACGGCTCTGCAACGGTAAACGCCGGTACTTATGACAACTACAATACCTCGCTCAACCTTAACTATCGCTACTTCAAGTGGTCTGTTAACGGTGGCTACGATTTCCGGCACAGCACCCGCCCGGGCTGGAACTCCAGCTCCACCACCTACTTTGGCGACACGCTGAGTTACCTGGAACAGAACGGGGAACGCGACAACAAGGACATTTCGCACAACTTCCGTTTAGGGGCAGATTACTTTCTTACACCTAAACATACATTATCGGCTTCAGCCTTGTACCGCACCGACAACGAAAAGGGCAACAACAGCATTTTTTACCGCTTCCTGGATGAGAACCGCCAGCTTACCCGTTCGAGTAACCGCCTGACCGAAGACTCCGAAGATGGCTACAACGTGGACCTGACGCTGGGCTATCGCCAGACCTTTGAGCGCAAAGGACAGGAACTGACAGCTGATCTTATTTTCACAGACAATGTAGACGATGAGGAAAGCCTGTTTACGGAGTATGAAATGATAGGCGCTGCGCCTGCACAAGTACAAAACTCAATTACCGACGACAAGAACAGACGCCTGGTAGCCCAGGCAGATTTTGTCCGGCCAATCTCAGAGAGCAGCAGTTTCGAAACTGGCTTCCGCAGCTCGTTGCAGCGCCTCGACGAAGACGCCCGGTTCTTTGACCTGCGTAACAGCACAGGCGAGTTTGTGTACAACGACATCATCAGCAACCATTTTGTGTATGATGAGCAGGTGCATGCCGCATATGCCAACTACAGCAACAAGTTTAAAAGTATAAGCTACCAGCTGGGTTTAAGAGCGGAACAGACCTTTACCACATCCGACCAGCGCACCAGCAACCAGGTATTCAGGAATGATTACTTCAGCCTGTTCCCGAGCCTGTTTGTGACCCAGGAAATCAACAAGGACAACAAAGTACAGTTCAGCTACAGCCGTCGCATCAACAGGCCGCGCAGCCGCTTCCTGAACCCTTTCGTAGACCTGAGCGACAAGTATAACGTCGATTACGGTAACCCGGAACTTATGCCGGAGTTCATCAATTCGCTGGAGTTGGGCTACCTGAGGTACTGGGGCAGCTCTTCCCTGAACGTCAGCACCTTTTACCGCCATACGATGGATCAAATCCAAAGGCTCAGAACAACTGCCGATGTAACCGACGAGAATGGGGAAAACTTTATCCGCACCGAGACTACGTTCATCAACCTCTCGGATGGCACCTCTTATGGCGTAGAGCTGGCCGCCACGCATGAGCCGACCAAGTGGTGGCGCCTGAACGGGGGTGTATCCGGCTTCCGCACGGAACTCAGCGATACGCAGGGCGATACTGAACTGAGTAATTCCCAACTCAGCTGGAACGCCAAGTTAAACTCCACCATGACTGTCTGGAAGAACATGGACATCCAGCTCTCGGGTAATTACCGTGCACCGATGGCGTCGATCCAGGGCCGGATGGAGGAAATGTACAGCGCGGACCTGGGTATTAAGAAAGATGTGCTGAAGAAAAAAGGGACCGTGCTGTTTCGGGTGTCAGACATCTTCAACACCCGCGAGTTTAATTTCCTGAGCTACGACGATGATTTCAGAACAGTGAGCAACAACAAGCGGCAGTCGCGCATATTTTACATTGGCTTTACTTACCGCCTCAACAGCGAAGACAGCAGCCGCAACCGCGAGCGCCGCCGCCAGAATGAAGAGGATGGTGGCATGGAGGAAGAAGGATTTTAGTCTTTACAGTTGAACAGGAAAGCCGGAGGAAATATCCTCCGGCTTTTGTTTTACAAAGAATCCAACCACCCCTGCCCCTCCTTGTCTAAAGCGGGGAGTCTGATCTTACTTATGCTGTAAGTATGAGTTTCATTGCTGCAGGTATAGTGCGGACAGGTCACGACCTGTCCCTACAATGGTTCTAGTTACATAGCCGCTTACGAAGCCGTGTCATTTCCAGTCCTTGGGTTGAGCGCCTTCTGGGTTTCCGGTGCCCGCCAGGGCATTGCGACCGAAGGGTAGCAAAGGAAAGCTAGACAGCGCGATGCCCGAGGACGAGGCCACGCGGCCTGGAGCGCACCAAAGCCAGAGATGAAAGGAGCAGTTTGTAAGACTGAGGAATACAAGGAGCTACGATAGCAATTGGCTAGCCAGCTACAAGTATAAACCTCAGCTATAAGTATAAGATTTCTCGTTGCACTCGAAATGACAAAGCTGGCTGGTAAAACGAAGTATACTTTATACTATAGCTTCCATCGTTACTTCTCCGTATTTTAGGCAAAACAACAAGTATGATGAACACACCCGCTCCTGCTTCACTTCCTATCATCGACATGCACTGCGACCTGCTGGTATACCTGTCGGATGTACCCGGCGCTGCAATTGATAACGTAGAAGAAATTGGCTGCGCACTGCCAGCCCTTACCCAAGGCAACGTGAAACTGCAGACCATGGCCATTTACTCGGCCACCGAGCCGGGCAGCACCAACTATGCCCTGCTGCAAAGCCAGGTTTTTCAGGAACTGGCTAAAAGCACCAAAGACTGCCTCGATCCTGTTACCAGCATACCGGCTTTACACGAAGCATTTACAAAGGAGAACGTGGGCATGGTAGCAGCCATCGAAAACGCATCGGGCTTCTGCGAGGAGAACGACACCCTGGAGGACGGGTTCAAAAAACTGGAAAAGCTTATCACCAACACCGAGCGTATCCTCTACATCAGCTTTACCCATCACATGCCTAACCGCTTTGGCGGCGGCAACATGTCAGACCTGGGCATTACTACCGACGGCAAAATGCTGCTCGATTACCTGCACGGCCGCCGCATTGCCGTGGACCTTTCCCATACCAGCGATGCCTTGGCTTTCGACATCCTCAACCACATCGATACCGAAAAGCTGGACATTCCTGTTATAGCGAGCCACTCCAATTTCCGACCGGTGTGGCACCACAACCGCAACCTGCCCGACGAACTGGCGCAGGAAATCATCCGGCGCGGCGGGCTGATCGGCATGAACTTTCTGCGCGCTTTCCTCAACACCGGCGACCCGGAGGCACTGTTACACCACATCATGTATGGCTTTGAAAAAGGGGCTGAAGATGCCATCTGCTTCGGTGCCGACTACTTTTACTTTGCCGACCATCCGGACCCGGAGCGCTATCCTTTCTACTACAAAGAGCACGAGCATGCCGGCAACAGTTATGCCTACCTGCTGAATCGTCTTCAAGGTATGCTCTCACAGGAGCAGCTCGAGAAGCTTGCCTTCCGCAACGCACAGCGGTTTATCGAGCGGCTCTGGGCACCGGAACAACTATAACCTGGCGCTGAGCCCCGGCAAGCTTGTTTCTTAAATAAATATTTCTATATTTAAAGTGGCCTATGTGTATACCGGCCGCCGTAGCACGTCGTTAGAGCTAAACGGCATGTTTTTGCAGCGTACTCACACTCTAAATCTGAAATATGAAATTTCTGGGCTTATTGCTTTTGCTTGCTGGTATCGTATCGCTCACCCTCGAGTTCACGGGCGCTAACCTTCTTGTTCTTAATTGGTTAAACCAGTGGGGCACCAACCTGAGCTGGGCCATCCGGATAGCTGTTACCATTCTGGGAGGTATCATTTACTTCATCCACCGGAACGATGACTAAATCCTGACGTAACTTTCTATATAGAAAGTTTGCCATGTGAGCCTGAACTGCGTATATGCAAGGATAGCACCTGTCCGGTAAACACCTGGCCACTGCTTACACCCGACAACCTTAAGCTACTTTAGCCATGGATAATCCGGAATATGCACCACTCTACAGACAGATAAACGAGCTATACATCGACACCGTTGTTATAGACGATACTGAATTTATCACCCTCTGGTGCTTTACCGTGATTGATGATGAGTATAAATTCATCTACCTCGGCTGCGACTTTACGCAGTTTAATCAGATCCTCATAGGAGCCGGCGACAAAGGCAAGGAGATTGCCCTGCACATCGCCAACGTGCTCAACCATCCCTACGACGTACCTACGCTTATACCTATAAAGGAGCAGTTCGAAGATTACCTGGAGCTGACCGGCTTTGACATCGTCGTGTATGAGCCCCTTTCGGTGGAGGATGATTTCGAGGAAGAGTATGAAGATGACGATGACCTTCCATTGGAGCAACTGCTAGGAGGCAACCGCGACCAGACGTCAAAGAAGTACCTCATCTACCAGCTCGACAAGCTGTACCCTTCTAAGATCTTTGAGCCGGAGAAAAAAGCCGGCGAAGCCATTGGTGAGTGCTTCGAGGACGACTCACTGGAGCTGGCACAGCTCTACTACGATTACCTGAACGCCGTGGAGAATGGCTACACCGAATGCGAGGCCCGCCAGGTGGCAGGCCTGGAGCGGGAACTGTTCTTCCGTATGGCCAACAAGGCAGCGGAGCTCTGGAAGTAAAAAGCTTCCGCTACTTTATACCTTATACTTCTCTCAGAAACTATAACTCTTTTTGACAAAGGTCAGATTGCTGTCGCGGCCTTGCTCCGGCACAACGTGTGCAGGCCGTGGAATACGCACAAGCTGCTGCGGCAAACCGATACTTTGATCGATGAGCACGAGGCGCAGGTTATCGCCCTGGCCTAGCCGCACGTCCAGCAGCACTTCTTTCGATGCAGGCAGGCCATGCACCCGCAGGTGGTAGGCGGCACACTCCACGGTGTTGATGGGCTGCAACGGCAACGATTCTCCGTTCAGGCTGGCTGTTAAACTATCGCCCTGGTTTTGTGGCTGCAGGATCACCTCCATATGCGCCGCTCCCCTTGGCGAGCGCAGGCGCAGCTTCAGCACCCGTTCTCCTCCGGCAATTGCCTCTTCCACCAGTTCTGCCACAGGGGCCTGCAGTGCAAGGGTATCCGCTTCGTTTTTAAGGAAGTCCCACGATGCCATGGGGTATATTTCTGTTAAAGGCGCTACCGTAGGCTTGGGGAAGAACTGCTGGTTCCAGTCGTCGGTTTTCCGGAAGGCTGAAGCCCAGAAGGCTTTTTTCGTGTCGGCATTGAGGTAGTAGCTTACGTGGCTGTGCAGCGGGCGCTCGGCTGAAGGCTGTTCGCCGGCTATGGAGCGGACAACCTGGATGCCACCAACCACAATGAACAGAAACGGCAGTAACGGCAGCACACGCCAGCTATAACTGCGCTCCAGCACCACCAGCAGCGGCAATGCCAGCCCTAGCAGCAGCAACAGCACCACTACCATTGCCACCGGCATCTGCAGGGCAAATACCACAAACAGCAGCCTTACAACCGGCATCACGATGAAGATGGCCGGCAGCAGCGCCAGCAACATGATCAGCACATAAGGAGGGGTAACATGCTCTTGCTGGTGCAAGCCCCGCAACAGCACCACCAGCGTGCCACCCAGGCAAAACAGCAGTGGGAAGAGGAACAGGTACGAAGCAGAAGGCACCAAAAACAGAACAGCCACCAACAGCACGAACCACACCAGGAAAATGCTCATTACCAGCGAAAACAACCGCAGCCAGCGCAATGCCAGCCAGCAGAGCAGCATAAAGAGCCCCAGCGCCAACAGCAGGTACGCCATGAAAAAACTATCGCTGCCATACACGCCGTTGTGCTTGTGAAAGTATGGCATAAGGCTCGTAACAAAAGAATTGAGCGGGAAAAACAAACCTGCTACCACAACTACCATCAGCAGGTATAGAAAGAAACCGCCCACCACCTGCGGTATCGTAAAGGCCTTTTTCTTCAACCCGACATTAAAAATAACCACCAGCAGCAGCGTAGTAAGCGCTACCCAGATGATGTTGAGCGAGGAAGCGTAATGCACCAGCCAGGTACCGGCAGGGTTAAAGAATGCCCTGTCGCGTGCTTTTGAGTTCTCTAACGAGATGCTTGCAAAATGGCGCGCCAGCGCCAGCATGTTGCTCCCGTGGTGCTGCAGGCTGTTCGGGTCCAGGTTTTCGGGGGAGTCGGTTAGCTTGTGGTAGTGCACAAACCCGTCTATAAAAGCTGAGTTGACGCCCGTATAACCTTCCTTCCGGAACACAGTAAAATCGGTATCGTTAGGCAGGTGGCGGTATACTTCGTAAGCCAGCGAATTGGCTATCGGGTATGGTGCAGCCTTTGCAAACTGCTCTATTACCCAGCCGTTTTCCGGACTTATCTCGAAGGTCATGCTGGGGCCGCTGTTGCCACGGGCCTCTACGTTCACGATCATTCCCACCTCTTTTGCCCACGGGTGCCGCAGAAAAGCTTTTGCGCCGTAAAGGCCGTACTCCTCCCCATCCGTCATCAGGAAAATCACATCGTTCTGCAGGGGCTCGCCTTGCTGTAATGCTCTTGCTGTTTCCAGCATCGCGGCAACGCCGGCGCCGTCATCGCCTGCTCCCGGTGTGTTGGGTTGCGAGTCGTAGTGCGCCATCAGCAACACGGCTTTCCCGTTGCCGCGCCCCTCCAAGCGTCCTACTACATTATAAGTATAGCCGACCTGCACCACATCACCAGCCTGGTTTACCACGGTAGCTTCCTGTACTTCCGGCTGCAGGCCCAGCTGCCGCATCTGGCTTACCAGGTAGTTGCGCACCTTGGCATGGGCTGCTGTACCCATGGCATGCGGCTCGCGTGCTATCTGCTGCACATGCACCATGGCTCTGCCCGCCGAAAACTCCTTGGCCGATGCACTGGCAGGCAAGGCCTCGGGTGCCCGCACCAGGTAAAGGCTAAGTATAGCAAGGCCTGTCAGCGAGAACAGGAGAAACAGCGCAAGAGCTTGGTTGCGGTATTGCATAGCAGGAGGAAGTATATAGGGCCTACACAATATATGAATTAAATAGGTATACTTTGCATGTAGCCTTCAGTTCATTAACGGCACCAAAATAAAAGCGGCCCCACCAGTTCTGGCAGGGCCGCTTTTGTTCAGTTTATACTTGTGCTGTTATCTGACAGGCGTTGCTTCCTCTTCTTCTATAATCTCGTTCTGGCGCAGGTGCACCGGTGTGGTTTTCTTGCGAAGCCGCATGTTCAGCATTTCTACAAGTAGCGAGAAGAACATCGCAAAGTAAATGTACCCTTTTGGTATGTGCTGGTGCAGCGCCTCTACCACCAGCATAAAGCCAATCAGGATAAGGAAAGCCAGTGCCAGCATTTTTACGGTCGGGTGCTTGTTCACAAAGTCGCTTACATATTTGGCGAAGATCAGCATGATACCCATCGCCAGAATAACGGCAATGATCATAATGATGATCTCCTGCGCCAGGCCAACGGCTGTAAGGATAGAGTCGAAGGAGAATACAATATCGATCAGGATGATCTGTATCAGCACCTTGCTTAAAGTAGCATGTACTTTGGCTGTTCCGTGGGCTTCTTCCTCTTCGCCTTCCAGTTTGTTGTGAATCTCGGTAACAGACTTAGCCAGCAGAAACAAACCACCGGCAAAAAGTATGATATCGCGCCACGACACGGCAAAGTCCTCCGGCGTGAACGGCAGGTTGATCGAGAAGATCGGGTCGGAGGCGCTCACAATCCAGGAGATGAACATCAGCAGGATAACCCGGAAAACGAGCGCCAGCATAAGGCCTATGTTGCGGCCTCTTGCCTGTTGCTCTTTCGGCAACCTGCTTACAATAATCGAGATGAATACAATGTTATCTATACCCAGCACTACCTCCATAAATGTCAGCGTTAGCAGACTTATCCAAGTATCCGGGTTCGCGAAAATTTCCATAGTTTAGTTTTATTGTTGTTAATTGTTGATTGCCGATTGTTTTTCAGGAAGCAGTATGTCCTGCTGCGAAAAGTTGTGGCGTCTTGTACAACAAACAATCAACAACCAGCAATTAGCGATTTATACTTAGCTCTTCATGTTCACGAACTGCAGCGGCATGCCGATCTCTTCGCTGTTGCTGCGCATCAAGGCGATCACATCCTGCAGGTCGTCTATTTTTTTGCCAGTCACCCGGATCGTCTCGTCCATGATGGCAGCAGATACTTTTAGTTTGCTGTCTTTGATGAGCTTCATAATCTTTTTGGAAGTCTCCTTGTCGATGCCGGCTTTTACTTTGATATCCTTTTTCACCATGGCTCCGGACTGGTACGCTTCCTTCGAGAAATCGAGTGCTGTGGCATCCAGCCCCTGCTTTACCATTTTGCTCATCAGCACGTCTTCGGTGTGTTGCACGCGCATGTCGTTTTCCATCACGATCTTTACTTCGCTTGCCTTTTTATCATATTCCAGCGAGCCTTTGGTGTCACGGAAGTCGTAGCGGTTCATGATCTCTTTACGGGCAGTATTAACGGCGTTGTCCATGGTTTGCGGATCAACTTTGCTCACAATATCAAAAGATGCCATAATGCTTAGTTATCGTTTTATTGTCAGAAATTAGATTTACATGAGTTGCGCCAACAAAGTTATTTAAATGGCTGAATTGTTAAATTGTTAATTGCTGATTGTTGATTGCTATTTTGCCAGCCTATAAGTTGGCATGGGCGCAGGAAGCGAATGTATCCTGAGGAAAGATTCAGGCAACCACATGCTGCTGTGTCACTTGCCCAATGCCTGTTTAAACAACAATCAATTATCGAAAATCAGAATGAAAATCATCGAGCCCCATACCCCGGAAGAGTTTGCGCAATATTACAAACTGCGCTACGAGACGCTGCGCCGCCCCTGGAGCCAGCCCGAAGGCAGCGAACGCGCCGAAGACGATGCCACTGCCATACATGCCATGCTGGTAGAGGATACCGGCGAAGCCATCGGGATTTGCCGCCTGCACCTGGCCACCCCGCAGGAAGGACAGATCCGGTTTATGGGCATACGGGAAGACCGGCAGGGCCAGCGCCTCGGCGACCAGCTGCTGCACTACCTCGAAGAAAAAGCCAGAGCCATGGGCGCCACCCACATGACACTGCAGGCCCGCGAAAATGCCGTAAACTTTTACCGCCGCAACGGGTATGAAGTAGTAGAAAAAACACACCTGCTGTTTGGCAGCATCCAACATTACAAGATGGCCAGGCAGCTTTGAACAAGCTTATGCGCCAACGCACCAAACTTATACTTACTGCCGGCTCGCTGCTGTTGGGCACGCTCCTGGTCAGCAGTTGCAGCCGCAGCTATGCCCCACTGGAAACGGTGCCGGAGGTAGACCTGAAGCGCTACCAGGGCAAGTGGTATGAGATCGCTTCGCTGCCGCAGCGCTTCTCCAAAGGCTGCCACTGCACCTCCACTGAGTATACCCTGAATGCTACCGAAGGCTATGTGGAAGTATACAACGCGTGCTACAAAGGAGGACCGAATGGTAAACTGAGCGCTGTAAAAGGAAAGGCCTTTCCGGTGGAAGGCAGCAACAACAGCAAGCTGAAAGTACAGTTTTTCTGGCCCTTCCGGGGTGATTACTGGATACTGGAGCTCGACCCGGAATACCGCTACGTGATGGTAGGCTCCCCAGACCGCGAAAGCCTCTGGTTTCTTTCCCGCACCCCAAGAATAGAGAAAGCTATTTATGACCTGCTTGTGCAGCAGGCTCGCAGCAAGGGTTTTCCCGTGGAGCAACTGGAGCTGATGGATCAGAGCTGTAACGAAAGGTAAGTGCTGCTGCTTGAAGTATAAACCTGTAGCTCTTTAGCCTCTGTACTTTCCTTACCCAATGCCAATGAACAGCTATCCATACCACATTTACTACCCGGCTTCCTATACTTCTGATCCGGCTAAAAAATGGCCGCTGATCCTTTCCCTGCACGGGGCTGGGGAGCGGGGCGAGAACATGGAGCTGGTAGCTAAACAAGGGCTGCCCAGGTACCTGGAGGATAAGCCGGATTTTCCGTTTGTAGTCGCCTACCCGCAGTGCCCAAAAGGCACTTACTGGCTCGTTCCGCTGCTCAACAACTGGCTTGAGCAGGTATTGGCAGAAGTGAATGCCGATGAAAGCAGGATCTACCTGACCGGTTACAGCATGGGCGGTTACGGCACCTGGCGCTGGGCATCGGATAACCCCGAAAAGTTTGCAGCTATACTTCCGATCTGCGGAGGCGGCGACGTGAACAAAGCGCATAACCTTGTACATACCCCTATTTGGGCGTTTCATGGGAAGCGGGACAACATTGTGCCTCTAGACGAAACAACGGAAATGGTAATAGCTGTGGAGGCACTGGGTGGCAATGTAAAGCTGACGATCTACCCGGACCTTTTCCACGATTCCTGGACGGTAACCTACAACAACCCCGCTATTTACGACTGGCTTCTGCAGCACAAGCGGAATGGCTCAGCATAAGCGAAAGTATAAACCAGGATTCTTCAATACCCCCGCCACATTCCTGTTGTGTCCGTTCCGGCTTCTGTTTCCAAAGGAGATTCCTCCAGCCACTCTTCATTGCTACGGTTAAAAACGTCTGCATTGACCAGCAGCGATATGATGGCCAGCGCCAGTAGCAGCGCAAGCGGAATAAGCAGGTTGCGGTAGAAAAAATTGCGCAAGGGTTCGTGCAGCCGGCGGTAGCGCCTGAAGTATAAAACCAGAAACACAGCCGCCAGCAAGTATAAAGGCAGTGCTACAAAGAACAGCATCTGCCAGCCAAACCAGTCCTGGTAGCGGAAGATGAGCGCCAGAAAGCCTGACACCAGCGCCAGGCTGCAAAACGCTCCCAACAGCGCCAACCGCACATTAGCGATCACGAAAAAGAACGACAGCCCTACCTGCACCAGAAACAGCAGCATCAGCATCGCCATCGAGAACACAAACAGGAAACTGCCACCGGTAACAGCAGCGAACTTAAGGACAAGCCCCAGCAATGCCATGCCCATCACGACGTACAACACCGTTGTAAAAGACCTGACAAAGGAGATCAGCTGGTGGCTGACGCTTTCGCCCAGCGAGCGCCTGTCACCGTCAGGGCTAACCCGGTTCAGGTTAGCGGTCATTGCCGTTTTTCCTGGATGCGCTTCACCATTTTACGCAGGAAACTACGCGGCACCAGGCGCGTCGAGAAAGCCGTCAGCTTGTTCTGAATACCCGGAATCACCACCACCTCGCCTGCCATCATGGCTTCGTAGCCTGCTTTGGCTACACTCCGGGCATCGGCTACCATCTGCTTTGAGAACAGCCCCGAGCCGTGCAGGTTTGCATTTTCCTGAAAGTCCGTTTCCGTTGGCCCCGGGCAAAGCACTGTTACGGTCACATTATCCTCTTCCTGCTCGGTGGCGAGCGCCTCCGAGAACGACAGCACATAGGCTTTGCTGGCATAGTATACGGCCATCAGCGGCCCGGGCGGAAAAGCGGCCGTGGAGGCGACATTCAGAATTTTGCCGTGCCTGCCCAGCGGCAACTGCTGCAGAAAGAGTTTGCACAGGTGCGTCAGGGCTGTGATGTTTACCTGGATCATGTCCAGTTCTTTCTGCAGGTCGGTTTCCTTGAAGTAGCCATAGTTGCCAAAGCCGGCATTGTTTACCAGCACATCCACCACCACACCCGACTGCCGCAGCTCATCAAAAATACGCTGGGGTGCATCCGCCAATGCCAGATCCTGGGCAATTACTTTGGTGTATACTTTGTACTGCACGGCAAAGCGCATGGCCAGGCTGTTGAGCTTGGCTTCGGAGCGGGCCACCAGCACTAGGTTGTGCCCGTGCTGCGCAAACAGTTCGGCCAGCGCCAGACCAATGCCGCCGGAGGCACCCGTGATCAGGGCTGTATAGGTTGGGGTTAATTGAGTCATGTTATACTTGTTTTCATTTAGGTAAAACCGGCCATGCAGTGCGGTGGCGTGGTATGTTCTTCCATACGCAGTGGCTGCCTGGCGTGGATAAAAAATACACAGTTGGTATCAGTCTTTGCCCTTCTCGTCTATACATTCTGCCTGTATATATAGTTCTTCTTGAATAAATACTACAGAATTTCTTACCTTTGCGCCCTGTTTACAACGCCACCAATCCTACCAAAAAAAATAAAACTATGAGTACCAATTATTTACGCAACACCACAGGCGTGCTGTGGCTGCTATTGCTATGTTGTCTACCCTACCTGTCAGCAGGGCAGCAACTCTCCCAAACCATCCGCGGCAAAATAACCGACAAGGAATCGCAGGAGCCGCTGATCGGCGCCACCGTTGCTATCCTTACCACTGATCCTGCCATCGGTACCACCACCGATCTTGAGGGCTCCTTCCGCCTCGACAAAATTCCGTTGGGCCGCCATACACTCCGCATCAGCTACATGGGCTACGAGGAGCAGGTTATCCCGGAGCTGCTGGTCGGTTCGGGCAAGGAACTTATACTTCAGATCGGGCTGAGCGAGTCGTTTAAAAAGCTGCAGGAAGTGGTGATCAGTGCCGAAGAACAGGCAAAAGGCAACCCGCTGAACGAAATGGCCATGATCAGCACGCGCTCTATTTCGGTGGAAGAAACCAAGCGCTACGCCGCCAGCATAAACGATCCTGCCCGCGCTGCCCAGAACTATGCCGGTGTAGGCATCAGCCAGGACATGAGCAACGAGATTGTGGTGCGCGGCAACTCGCCCCGTGGCGTGCTGTGGCGCGTAGAGGGCATCGAAGTACCCAACCCAAGCCATTTTGCAGAAGAAGGCGCTGCAGGCGGGGCCGTGAGTATCCTGAGCGTAAACATGCTCGACAATTCGGACTTCAGCACAGGAGCATTTCCGGCAGAGTATGGCAATGCGCTTTCCGGCATCTTCGACATCAGGCTGCGCAACGGCAACAACGAAAAACGCGAGTATGCGCTGCAGGCTGGCGTGCTGGGCGTGGATTTTGCCGCCGAAGGTCCTTTTAAGGCAGGTTCCAAGGCTTCGTACCTGGCCAACTACCGCTACTCCACACTTGCCATGCTCAACAAAATGGGTGTTAAAATCACAGGCGATGCCACTCCTGTGTTCCAGGACTTCTCCTACAAAGTATACCTGCCCACCCGTAAAGCCGGCGTTTTCTCTTTCTGGGGATTAGGGGGTTTAAGCGAGCAGGCCTCCCTTGCAGAAAGGGACGTAACGAAGTGGGAAAGCAATTGGGATGGCTTTGATGATCGTTTTAAAGCCAGCATGGGAGCAGCCGGCATCACCCACATGTATTTCCTGGGCAAGGACGATTACGTGGAGTCATCGCTGGTACTATCTGCCAACAGCAACAGCATACAGTTTGATTCGCTCACCACCGAGTTCGACGTTGTTCCTTACTACAACCAGCGTGCTGCCTATACTTCGGTGCGCTTTTCCTCCTTGTACAACCGCAAGCTCAGCAATCATCATACGTTCAGAACAGGAGTTATACTTAGCCGGCTTGGCTACGATGCGTTTGCTGAGGGGCAGAATGCTGACCGGCAGCAGGGCCGGTTTGTGGACCAGAACGGTGACACCTACCTGGCACAGGGTTACGCCCAATGGAAGTACCGCCTCACGGAGCAGCTCACCCTGAACACGGGCCTGCACAGCATGTACTTTGGCCTGAACGGCAGCGCAAGCCTGGAACCACGCGTGGGCCTGAAGTGGCAGGTAAATGCTGCACGCTCAATTAGTGCCGGCTTTGGCATGCACAGCCGCCACGAGGCCATGACCACCTATTTTGCACAGCAGCGCTTGCAGCGCGATACCTATACGCAGCCAAACAAAGAGCTGGACCTTACCCGTGCCGCACATTATGTACTGGGCTATGATCAAATGCTGCGCGAGGACCTGCGCCTGAAAGCGGAAGTCTATTACCAGCACCTCTACAACGTACCTGTAGGAGCCGAAGCTAACAGTTCTTTCTCAGCCATAAACCACGAGCGTGGCTTTACTACAGACAGCCTGGTGAACCAAGGCACCGGCCGAAACTACGGACTGGAACTGACGCTGGAAAAATTCTTCACCAACAACTACTACTTCCTGCTGACTACGTCGCTTTACGAATCGAAGTATACGGCCACCGACGGCGTGGAGCGCGACACCCGCTTCAACGGAAATCATATTGTTAATTTCCTGGCCGGCAAGGAGTTTAAGGTTGGCAGCAGCAAGCAGAACCTGATCGGCACCAATCTGAAAGTAATGTGGGCCGGAGGCAACCGCTATACCCCGATAGATGTGAAAAAATCAAGGGAAGCTGTACGGGAAGTACTGGTGGAAGACCAGCGTTATAGCCTGCAGGCATCCGACTATTTCCGTACGGATGTGCGGGTAAGCTATCGCAAAAACAAACCAAAAGCGTCTTACATCCTCTCGCTCGACTTGCAAAACCTGACGGGCAGGCTGAATGTGTATGGCATATACTATGACCGGGTAAAAGGCGATGTAGAAACTATCCGGCAAATGGGGCTTGTACCTATGCTTAATTACAGAATAGAGTTTTAAGTATCACGTATACTATACCAAGAATAAAAAGGGCAGAACGCTTACCGGCACCTGCCCTTTTTTTACCTTTACAAAACGCACTAAAAAACGATACATACCTATGGAAGAGCAATCAGACCCATACAAATACCCCATCGGCCATTACGACGTTACCCAGGCAATAGACGCCGATAAGCTGGGCCAGTTTATACTTTCTATCGCCAACCTGCCCTCCCGCGTGCGGGCAGCCGTGAAAGACATGACCAAGGACCAGCTGGACACCCCCTACCGCCTCGGCGGCTGGACCGTGCGGCAGGTTATCCACCACCTGCCTGACAGCCACATGAACGGCTACCTTCGCCAGAAATTTGCCTTGACCGAAGACCGCCCCACCATCAAACCTTATGACGAGGAGGCTTGGGCCGAGCTGCACGACGCCAAGTTCAGTGCTCCGGAAGTATCGTTGGATTTACTGGAGGCGCTGCACCAGCGCTGGGTGCTGCTGATGTTAAGCCTCACGCCGGAGCAACTGGACCGTACATTCATACACCCGGTGAATGGGGAACAAACCATACGGCAGCACATCGGGCTTTATGCCTGGCACGGCGAGCACCACCTGGCACACATCACGGAACTCAAAAAGCGAAGAGGCTGGTAAAGTTTGGATTGAGCACTGCCTGTTGTGTTCACAATCATACTTGCAGCACACTGCATTTATGAGCAATGCTATCTTTCTGAAACGAAAGTTTTCTTCGTGCTACATCGCTTTAGAAATTCGATAAAGAGCAGGTGCCTGTAGTTATACCTGGCAGGAGCAATAAGGAAACTGTTAATAATACTTCATCTCTGTCAGGTCACGAAGTTCTGCGTGTAAATCCTGGGCGATCTGTTCCAGTTCCTTAAGGGCTTTCTCTTTATTGTCTTTCTGCAGCAGGTGCAGTTTTATGTTGTTAGACAGCTTTATGTATCCGTCGAATTTTTCCCGTTTAAAGGTAGCCATGGATGCTCTGGACTCTATCGTCTGGCTATACCTGTTCTTTTTCAGAAAAAGAAAATCGATCCCGGGCAATGGCAGCTTTTTACCGAAAGTTATACTTGCTAAACTAACACCTTCCCTGTAGGTCATGTGGTCTAAATCAAATGTTACCCGATAATGCGTAAATTGGGTAATAAAGCCCGCAGGAAATAACAGAAAGGCAAACAGGGAGCCATCCAGAACGGAGAACAAGGCCCAAACTGTAAGAATCCAGCAGAATACTCTGGCCGCTGTTCCAAAGTAAGGTCCTGTGTTGTAACTGTGTAAAGTAGCTTTCATTGTTCGTAATCTCTTTAGCTATATCTGTTATTGTTTAGCTTCCTTATCTCTTGCAGGCACTATCAGCTTTCTGTGCTTATCATACAAACCAACCAGTATGCTGTTTCCGTCATTGTCTACCTTAAGTCCGCCGTAGGCAGCTTGCTCAAACTGTTTAGCCTGCCCTTCTTCAAAAAAGTAAGACTCTGCACCCAGGTTCAGGCTCCAGTCCCCTTTGCTGTACCTGATCAGCAGTTCGCCGGCCTGTAGCGGTTCCTTTTGCGGCTGGTACCGAACCAGCTGCGCCACCTGCTGCGAATCCAGCCGCACCACCACGTAGCCACGGCTTTTGAGGCTGTCCATGTCCTGTGTCTGGCTGATGGCGTAACTCAGACGCATGAAGTCGCCCTGCATAAGCGAGCGAGGGTCTACCGGGGCTAGTTGCAGTAGCACCAGCTGCCCGTCTTTCAAAATAACCTCCTTCTCCACAACTGACCAGTTAAAAAATACCAGCACCACAGCCAGGTTTACCAGCACTACTATACTTTTGATGTTATTCCGCATGGCTCCTCAGGTAACGGTTCAGCAAATACAAGCCACCTAAAAACAGGCCGCCTGTCAACACAAGTACACCCGACTTAGCCAGGAGCGTCATGTTCAGGTCATAATAGTAAAGCACGATGAAATAAGCCAGCGCCAACAGCCCTACCCAGAAGCCCGGCTTGTGGCCGATGTAAAAACTGGATAGCAGCACGAGCAGGGCGCCCGGCACAGAAGGAGTCTGGATGGTTGGCAGCAAAAGCAAACAGCAGCAAGTATAAATAACTGCCTGCGTCCTTTTATCAGTGATGGCGCTGTCTTTCAGAACATGATATACCAGCACCAGCAAACAGCCTATCAGGATAATACTAGAGATCCAGAAATGCGAAATGGAAGTGGAGAGAAACTTCTGGTGCACGAGCAGCCCCAGCAGGATGACCAGCGAGAACACCAGCCCCATCCGGACCGGGCCGAACAGCAGCGCAACTCTGGGCGAGGTAGCCAGCAGTTTTGGTTCCTGCAGGCTCATGTACGTAAGTGCGGCCGCCTGCAGCGCAATCAGGGCATGCGACAGGTTGTAGGCTTTGTGTATAACAATCAGGCTCAGCAAACTTCCGTTGAGTACCAGCACCGCGATAAACACACAGATGGCATTCTCTGTAAACAGCAGCACCAGTACTGCCGCAAGAGCCAGCACCAGAGCTATCGTTGTGCTGTTGTTTGTAACTTGCCCCGTTCCGATGGCAAGCAGCACGTAGCCTGCAATGTTCATCGACACGCTGATGGCGTCTGCCGTGAACGTTTTCTCGACGCGGACCAGTACCTCCGCCCCTACCAGGAAGCCCAGCCCAAAGATCAACAGGCCAATAGACGAATTATACAGCCCTGCGGCAAACAGAAAACCCAGCAACGTAGACATCGCCAGCAGGCCACCCAGCATGGTGAGCACCTTAACAGGCAGCCGCTTCAGCAGGGAAGTTGACTGCGCCACATCGGCTGCAATGGCAGCTTCATCATACGTAAAGCCGGGTTGTTCCTGCGCAATTTCCTGCAGCAGTTCTCTTAATTCTTGTGCTTCGATGTTAGCCATTCCACTGCCTGTTTAGTTTTGCCAGGTACTGTATCAACAAGGTAATGCTGCCTATTACAAACAAGGTAGCCAGCAGGAACATAAACTCAGGAACTTGCTCCCCGATCCTAAGCAGAAGCGCCGTAAAGAAAGCAATGCCACTGAACGGAATGGCCGTTAAATAGAACAGCTCCCGAACTCTAAGACCATACCACAGCCCGCTGCCATACATGGCCGCACCAAGCAGATAGGCCAGCCCGTAATCCTCCCGAATACTAGCAAACAAGATCGAGATCATACTTACCGTGATGGCTGTAATAGCGGCGAGCCCAACTATCCGCGGGAACCAGCGGTGCTGCACGTTGATACGCCCTCTGGCAGCCAGCATTTCCCAGATAACCACCGCGGCCGCATTAAGTATAAAGAGCAAGTCCAGCACCACGGCAAAGCTCCAGTGCGTGGCTACCTGCTGCGTGTAAAGTATAAACGTGGTGTTAAGCAGCGCCAGGAAAATGAGCCAGAGCGGCTGAAAGCGGGCGATTACTACCCAGAGCACCACGCACATCGTCCAGCCCAAAAAGAAATCATACGCATTGGCACCGGTCTGGTAGATCTGCCCGAACACGGCAAACAGCACCCCCACCAGCATGGTGCTGCCCGTGAGCAGCACGTTCTTCACAGTACTGCTCAGCTTCGTAAACACAGCCGCCAGGGTCACGCCGATCACCAGCAATTCCAGCAAGCCAAGCTTCACGAACTTGTGCATGTCGGCCCAGTTGTAGGCAAAAAAGAAGATGATGCCGGCAATCAGAAAGCTCCCGCCCAGCCCCAGCAGGAAAAGCCGGAGAAATTTTATCCAGTCATGGGGAGTGGCATATACCTGTTCCCTGCGAAGCCAGGCTCCTATACCTGTCGCACGCCAGTTGCTGTGCCTGGCTATACTGTAGATTAATTCCCGGGTGAGATTTTCCCTCATATACCAATCTTCGCTGGTTACTGTTGACTATGTAATTGTAGCAAAGCCTTTTGTGCCATAACAAACATAGCAAAATCCAGGAATAAATACAGAAAAACCTATATTTATGCTTGCCGCTGCTCCGGGCTTACCAGGCTGGCAAGGGTCTTGTCGTAGTGCGGGTGTGTGGTGTGCATCAGCTCGTCCCAAAACCGGAAGTACAAGCCATAGTTGCCCCTGAAGTACTTGTGGTGCATGTTATGGTTGGTAGAAGTATTGAGCCACCGGCCCAGACGACTGTTTACCACCCACTGCGGGTAAATTTCATAGCCCAGGTGCCCATACACGTTGTAGATGGTCATCAGCAGCAAAAACACCAGAATAGCGTATTCATGGATCGGGATCAGGAACACCACTAAGATAATAATACCAGCTTCTACTACGGCCTCCAGCGGGTTGAAAGAAAAAGCCGCCCACGGCGAGGGGTTTACAGAACGATGGTGCGTGAGGTGGAACAACTTGAATAATCGCGGGTGGTGCATGAGGCGGTGCGTCCAGTAAAAGTACGTGTCGTGGATGATGAGTGTCAGCAACACGCTCAGCGCAAAGTAGCCCCAGCCATATTCTGAGACGTTGCTGTAGAGTTGGGTATAAGGCTTAATGGCAGGCAAACCCAGTACAATGCCTACCGCCGCAAAAATGAAAAAGGTGAGGAACGAGTAGCCAATCTCGCGCACGTAATCTTTCTGCCTCGGGAAGAGCCGCTGGATCTTGCGCCTGGAAAATTTCGACTTGTAAAGCACATAAAACAGCAGAAAAGCCACGCCTGCTATCACCAAGTAACGGACCGCCAGGAGCGCATAAAAGTACCAGTATAAATCGCTTTTCATGAGCTTGCTATACTTAAGGAATCTGCTGCCAAAGTATAAAAAAGCAGCTACTTCCGAAACAAATAGCCCTACCAGATAAGTTTGAAATGCCTGCTTTTTCTGCTCTTAAACAAAAGAACCTGACCGTAGATAAAGGCGCTACTTCCTTTCCTGTCATCCTGAAAGGATCTTGTGTGCCTGTACCGAAAGCTTAACCTCTGGGGTAGACAGAGGCGTTTCATTCTGGTAAATTTATACTATAAAATGCCCTTGCTTGCCTCTGGCGAGGGAAATAAAAAGATAAACAAAAGCCCCTGCCCCTGTGGTTGCTGTAACCACCCGGAGCAGGGGCTTAAAAGTATAAAGTATGCCTTACTTCTTGGCAGGCTTTATCGGAACAGGTACTTCCAGAGTCTCCCAGCGCAACACCATGCCATCTTTAGTAATCGCATAGGTCAGTCGCTCACTCATAGGGGCACCTGTGCGGGGTTTAGCCGTTACGCGCAAGGCATCCTGCTTCTGGTCATACTCCGTGCCCCACTGCCTGGCGGTCTTGTTAAAGATAATGGTCCACTGGTCTTTGTTCGGAATGGTGTAGAAACTGTAGGTACCTGCCGGCAGCAGCTTGCCCGCTACCATGATGTCCTGGTCTGTGGTGAAGCGGGTAGCCTCGTTGGCACCGGCACGCCATACTTTTCCGTAAGGCACCAGCTCTCCCCAAATGGTACGGCCTTTCACTGACGGGCTGCTGTAATTGATGGTGATGGTAGCGGTGCCTATTTTACCGGAGGTAGAATCAGCAGGGCTGGCCTTTTGTTTTTGCCCCTGTGCCCAGGCCGTTGTAGTTACCAGCATGCAGATAAACAGCATGACAAACGAAGTAAGCAAACGAGTGTTCTTCATAGTAAATTTATTTTGATTTAAGATTTGGCAGAAGAAAGGGATTCGTATTAACAAACGAAGTATAAATCAACTTATTACACGCTCTTACGGGACTTGTGCTTCTTTCAGGTTGCTTTATACGTTCTTGCCTGGCTGCAGAGTTATCTTTGGATCATACAAATTACTACAAAGTACCCTTAACCCTGCAGATCCTGTAGCTAACCCGTTTATTAAACATGATGAAATTAGTAACTTGCCTTACACATTATAATACAGCAAAGCTTTAACCGGTAAGCAGAAGAGACGTGAACGTGCTGCCTGAAAACAAACCTACGGTCAGAACCCGAATAGCGCCTACCCCGAGCGGTTACCTGCACCTGGGCAACGTGCTGTCGTTTGCCATCACCTGGGCCCTGGCCTGCAAACAAGGCGGTACCGTAGCCCTGCGCATCGACGACCTGGACAACACCCGCTCCCGCCCCGAATACCTGCAGGATATTTTCGACACCTTGGATTTCATGGGCATCGACTACGACGAGGGTCCCCGCAGCCCCACAGATTTTCAGCAGCATTACTCACAACACCTGCGCCTGCCTGCCTATAATGAGTTGCTGGATGAACTGGTGCGGCAAGGTATGATCTACGCCTGCCCCTGTTCCCGTAGCCAGATCGCGGCACTTTCACCTCAGGGCATTTATCCGCTTACCTGCCGCAACGAGCAACTCCCTTTAGACACGCCCAATGCGGCCTGGCGCATCCGCATTCCGGAAGATACGGTCATTACCTTTCAGGATGTGCTTCTTGGCAACTGCACCGTGCCCTTGGCGCTGGAAATGCCCGATTTTGTGGTGCGCCGCAAAGATGGCATTCCGGCTTACCAGATCGCTTCGATCTGCGACGACCTGCAGATGGGCATCAACCTGGTCGTACGTGGCGAGGACCTGATGATCTCCACAGCCGCGCAGCTGTTCCTGGCGCAGCAGATTGGGGCAACAGCTTTTACAAAAGCGCAGTTTGTGCACCACCCCATTATACGCACCAGCGAAGGCAACAAACTATCGAAGTCGGATGATGCCCTTTCGGTTACTGAAATGCGAAAGGCAGGGCTTACTTCCAAAGGGCTCTGGAAAAAAATAGCGGATACGTTGGGCTGGAAAGCAGAAGGCATAACCGATGCGCAAAGCTTTCTGCAGCGGTTTCGGTTAGAGGATTTGCCCCGGCATGTAGAGCAGGTATAATACTTACAGCTTTTACTACCTGCATACCTTCTCCGCACGTTCAAAAAGTATACTTTCGTATCTTTTACTGCTCATATAACCTATACTTTATACTATTCACATTTTCCCCATGCCCGAATCCAACAAACCTGCTCCTAATCTTACCCCACAGATCGCTGCTTCAGACGAGCGAAAGCTGAGCAAGCTACAGCAGGAGTTCAACCAGAAAACAGAGCAGATCGAGCAGCTTAAACATGAAATAGCCAAAAGGCGAGAAAGTATAAACCTGGCCCAGAAGCGGATAGAAAAGGAGTTGCGCCCTATCATCATGCAGCAACTGGAGAAACGTGTGGAGTTAGTGCACCTGTTGGACCAGGCTTACCCGCTTCCTGTCTTCAGCTTCCGCGAAAAAGAAAAACTGGCCGCGCTTATCGAGAACATCACCTTCGACCTGATCTCCAACTATGAGCGCCAAGATATGATCGAGCTGCACGACAAGTACGCTGAGTTTACCTATGCAGAACGTACCTCCTTTGCCGCAGAGGATTTTGATGAGGCTATACTTGATGACGAGCCAACTATAGATAACGACTTAGAAGACCTGGACGATCTTGAGCGCATACAGGCAAAGCTGGACCGGGAACAGGAGCAGCGCGAACAGGAAAAGCAAAATCGTCAGAAAAGTCGCAAAACCAAAGCGCAAAGAGAGAAAGAAGCCAGGGCAAAAGCCGAACTCAGCAACATCAGCAAGGCCAGCCGCCGTGTTTACACCGACCTCGCCAAGCAGCTACACCCCGACAAAGAGCAGGACCCAACCAAACGCGCCTGGAAAGAAGAAGCCATGAAACGCATTACCCAGGCCTACCACCACGACGATTTCTTCGAGCTGCTGCGCCTGCAAATGGAGTTCATGCAGGAACAAGGCCAGGCACTGGACACACTCCCCGACGAGCAACTGCAATACTATGTTAAGATCTTGACCGACCAGTTGGATGAGCTAAAGGCAGAGTTTCATAATTTGGCTACTGGTCCCGATGCCGGCTTTTACACCCGCTTCTGCGGCTCACCCAAGCAAATGGACCAGAAATTTAAATCAGCCAAAGAAGACCTGAACCGTGAGTTGGAGCAGCTAAAGCAAAATGTCCGCACCCTGCAGGATGATCCGCAAATGATAAAGGTGATTTTGAAGTAGGTAAAGTTAAGTCTACCGCCAGTTTGAGCGCAGCGGTAACTGGTGGTATAGCATGGCAGCCAGTTTATAACTGGCGAAAGTATAAAATGAGTATATCGCCAGTTACAAACTGGCTCAATGAAAAGCCACAAGTTGCGCTAAAGCTAAACTTGCGGCATAGGAAGTATAAACAACCTGCACCCTTTGTCTTTTAACAGGAAAGGGTGCAGGTTTATACATTTAGTTAGAATGATCGTGAAGTATTTTCCAGCCCTTATCAGAGTGCTCAAATACCAAGGTATAGCGGCCGCTTTGCTTTGAGGAATCCTGAGCTGTTAAAGTATAACGACCTGTTACCAAAGCATGGCTGTTGCCCAGCGGCTTCATCTCCAGGCTATCGAAGCTTAAAGTTGAACTAGGCGTCCCGGTTTCTGTAAATGCTTCCTGATAGTAGCCTTTCATTTCGTTCACCCCTACCGGACCTTTCGGTAGCATGAAAGTAGCTGTGCTGTCATAAACAGTAATAAAATTGTCCAGGTCGCCTTTGTTCCAGTCAGCAGTAATGGCTTTAAGCGTCGGAAGCACCTGTGTAAAATCTGCTTTAGCTTCTTCTTTTACAGCAGTTTCAGCTGTATTGCAGCCAGTAACTAATAGCGCTGCTGCAAGTATAGCACAGCAATTGATAGCAAGGGATAGTTTCATTTTGTGTAGTGGTAGATGTAGAAGTATTGATTATGTGCAGCAAATATGCAGATTTCTTAATATAAATGAGAGGAGAAGTATAAATTGATCTGATTTATACTTGCTGGTAAAACACATCTTCCGGCCACTTTTCAGGATTGCTCAAAATGTAATCTTTGATCCTAAAATAAGCTTTATCGCTTCGGATGATATGATCGTGGAAAGAGCGCTGCCAAGCGAAGTCTGTAAGTCCTGCGGCGCGAATAAGCTTAGAAGTAGTAGTCTTATAAACGCCTATTAATTCGGACAGCGATTTAATTTTTTGAATGGTGAACGCAGCAGTATTCGTTTCATCATCCGGCCGTCGCGCGGACAGGTCGCGACCTGTCCCTACAAGTTCGCGGACAATTTCGATAATGCCATGCACGTGGTTCGGCATTACCACAAAAGCATGAAGCACCACATAGGGATATTGCTTTTCAAGCCAGTTCCATTGCTGCTCTGCAATGCAGCCATACTTATTCAACTGTATTTCTTCGTTCACCACTTCCCCAAAAACACAGGCTTTATCCTGCACACAGGATGTCACAAAGTATAACGCATCCCGGCTGTAGTCAAAGCCATTTAACCTGTTCAGCTTCCGATCCGGCCATTTCATGAGAGAAGTATACGGCACCAGAATATATTTGTATTAGATACAAAATCACCCTGTAGGGACAGGTCGCGACCTGTCCGCGCGATAGGCTGAACGATGAAACAACAATGGATAGAGCGCCAATATCAAATCCTGTCAATCTAATAATCCTGCATACCCTAGTTCAGATAAATTTTTCGGGAACGATTGCCTGTGCACGATTCGAACAGGTTATGACCTGTCCCTACAGGAAGTATTGGGTTAATCTACTTACAAAGTATACTGAAATTGCGCCGACACTAAACTCTCTTCCCTACAAGCTTACCTTATTCAACATATTCTATTCACGACCGCAACCTTCTCTCCTCCCACACAGTTCTGATAAAACATTAACTTGTAGTATCTTTGTAAAGAAGAAAACAGCAGAACGCGACTTGACAAAAGTCCTGTGTTCTGCCTTTGTTGTTTCGTGATATACCTGAATGAAAGTAACTGATTTTTTAGAACTGTACCGCCTCGACGGCATGGTGCAAACCATCGCCGAACGGCTTAAAGCAGATACGCCCTACCGCCTACAGCTAAAAGGCATGACAGGCAGTTTAGACGCCGTGCTGGCCTCGGCAGTTTATACCTTGAATCCGCAGCACCAACTCTTCGTTTTGCACGACAAAGAGGAGGCGGCTTATTTTTATACCGATCTTAAAAACCTGCTGGGCGAGGAGAAGGAAGTCATGCTTTTCCCGACTTCCTACAAGCGTCCTTATAGTTTCGACGATACCGAAAACGCCAACATTCTTATGCGGGCCGAGGTGCTCAACCGCCTCAACAGCAAATCCGACAAAGGTGAGCTGATCGTGACCTACCCCGAGGCGCTGACCGAGAAGGTGATCAACAAAAAGTCGCTGGTGGAAAACACGCTGGGTGCCAAGGTAGGCGAAAAACTCGACACCAATTTCCTGAGCGAAATGCTGACCGAGTATGGCTTTGAGCGGACGGAGTTTGTGTACGAAGCGGGCCAATATGCCGTGCGTGGCGGCATTGTCGACGTGTTCTCGTACGCTAACGACCTGCCTTACCGCATCGAGCTTTTCGGAGATGAAATAGAAAGTATAAGAACCTTCGACCCCGACACGCAGCTGTCGGTGGAGACGAAGAAGGCGATCTCGATCATACCCAACGTGCAGACCAAACTGCTGCAGGAAAAACGCGAGGCATTCCTTGACTTTCTGCCGAAGAACACGACCATCTGGTTCAAGGATGTGCGCCAGACGGTGGATGTGATCGATGAATATTTCGACAAGGCTTCGCATGCTTTTGAGAAGCTGATGGCGGGTAGCGGCGGCACCCAGATCGTGTCCGATCCGGAGCAACTGTTCCAGACGCCGAAGCAGTTCAAGAAGCTGCTCGAGAAGTTCAGTATTGTAGAATTTGGCAAACGCTTTAATTACAAAGAGGCCGAAGTACTGCAACTGCAATCCAAACCGCAGCCGTCGTTTAACAAAGATTTTAACCGGCTGGTAAAAGACCTGCACGAACAACAGGGCAAAGGTTTTGTCAACATCATTGCTACCGAATCGCCGCGCCAGATCAGCCGCCTGACCACCATCTTCGACGAGCTGGACCATGACGTGCGTTTCCAGCACCTGCCGGTGTCGCTGCGCGAAGGTTTTATAGATGATCAGCTTAAAATCACCTGTTATACCGATCACCAGCTCTTCGACCGTTTCTACCAGCACAAAGCCAAAGAAGGCCGCTCCAAGAACAAGGCCATGACGCTGAAGGAGCTGCGCACGCTGCAGCCCGGCGACTACATCACCCACATGGACTATGGCGTTGGCCGCTTTGCCGGATTGGAGAAAGTAGAAGTGGGTGGACGCCTGCAGGAAGCCATCCGGCTGGTATACCGCGACGACGATCTGCTGTATGTCTCTATCCACTCGCTGCATAAGATCTCGAAGTATAGCGGCAAGGAAGGCGGACCGCCGACCATGAGCAAGCTGGGTTCGCCGGAGTGGGAGAACAAGAAAAAGAAAGTAAAGAGCAAGGTAAAGGATATCGCTGCCGAGCTCATCCAACTATACGCCAAGCGAAAGGCTGCGCCGGGCTATGCCTACAGCAAAGACGGCTTCCTGCAGGCCGAGTTGGAATCGTCGTTCATTTACGAAGACACACCGGACCAGGCAAAGTCTACCGAAGACGTGAAGGCCGACATGGAGCAGCCGCACCCGATGGACCGCCTCGTGTGCGGCGACGTGGGCTTTGGTAAGACCGAAGTAGCCATACGTGCCGCTTTCAAAGCGGCCTGCGACGGCAAGCAGGTGGCGGTGCTGGTGCCAACCACAGTATTGGCCATGCAGCACTTCAAAACCTTCCGCGACCGACTGGAGCAGTTCCCGGTAACAGTGGATTACATCAACCGCTTTAAGACGGCCAAGGATATCAAGAATACGCTTAAGCGTGTAGCCGAAGGCAAAGTGGACATTCTCATCGGCACACACCGCATTGTAAGCAAGGACGTGCAGTTTAAGGACCTGGGCCTGATGATTGTGGACGAGGAGCAGAAGTTCGGCGTGAAGACGAAGGAAAAGCTGAAGGAAATGCGCGTGAACGTGGATACCCTGACACTGACCGCCACACCTATTCCGCGTACGCTGCACTTTTCGCTGATGGGTGCCCGCGACCTGAGTGTAATCGCTACGCCGCCACCAAACCGCCAGCCGGTAAAAACCGAGCTGCACGTGTACGACGAGCTGCTCATTCGAGACGCGGTGATGTACGAGCTGAAGCGCGGCGGGCAGGTATTCTTCGTGCACAACCGCATCAAGGATATCGAAGAGATGGCCGATATGATCCTGCGACTCGTACCAGACGCACGGGTAACTTACGCCCACGGTCAGATGGACGGCGAGCAGTTGGAAAAGCGCATGATGAAATTTGTGGAAGGCGAGTACGACGTGCTCGTGTCAACCAACATCATCGAGTCGGGCCTGGACATCCCGAATGCCAACACCATCATCATTAACCGGGCACATATGTTCGGTCTGTCGGACCTGCACCAGATGCGGGGCCGCGTGGGCCGCTCCAACAAGAAGGCTTTCTGTTACCTGCTCACCCCACCGGTAGCCGGTCTGCCAACCGATGCCCGCAAGCGCCTGAGCGTGCTCGAAGAGTTCTCCGACCTGGGCGAAGGCTTTAAAATTGCCATGCGCGACCTGGACATACGGGGTGCCGGTAACCTGCTGGGCGGCGAGCAAAGCGGCTTTATCAACGACCTTGGTTTTGAGATGTACCACCAGGTACTCGACGATGCTATCAAGGAGCTGAAGGAAACCGAGTTCCGTGACCTGTTCCTGAAAGATAACCTGGCCGAGTTTGTGGAACCGGTGCGCGACTGTAATATCGAGACTGACATGGAGGTGCTCATACCGGATACCTATGTCGGCAACATTTCAGAGCGACTCAACCTCTACAGCAAGCTCGACAGCACCAAAGATCTGGAGGAGCTGGAGAAACTTCGTGCAAGTATAATCGACCGCTTTGGTCCGCTTCCGGAAGAGGTGCAGAAACTGATCGAGATCGTGAAGCTAAGATGGCAGGCACAGCAGCTTGGCTTCGAAAAACTGACGATCAAGAAAGAAGTAATGAAAGGTTACCTGCCAAGCGAGAACAACGACAAGTATTTCCAGTCAGATACTTTTGGCCATATATTAAAGTATGTGCAACAGCATTCACGCCGTTCACGCCTGAAAGAAGCCAAAGACAAGCTCATCGTGATCGTGGAGGACATCCAGAGTATAGCTGATGCCCGCGAAGTGTTTGAAGGATTTGGCGTAGCCGAGGTTACATCTGCCTGAGCTGAAGCAGCAGGTTCGGACTGTTAGCAGAGCATACTATTTTATACCTTGAGCACAGGATACAATCATTTTTGTATCCTGTGTTTCTTTTTATGGCAGTCTGTAAAAATTCTTGGAAAATAGGCGGCTCCTGCTGCACCTGCTGCCCCTGTTATTTTCGTTTAATTACATATGGTTTTATTCCAATCATGTATGCCGAATAAGCAACTCATACCGCCCCCAAGTTTTGATCAGTTTTTCCACGCACTGCCGGGGTTGTACTTGCTCATGACCCCGGAGTTTCTGATCGTGGATGTTACAAACGACTACGCCCAGGCTGCATTAACGCCCCGCGAAAATATAGTGGGCCAGTATTTTTTTACTGTTTTCCCCAACAACCCGGACCTTCCGGATTTTAAGCCGGCAGAGGAGCTAAAGCAGTCGTTGCAATATGTGCTGGAGCACAAGGCCCCACACACCATACCTGTTCTGCGCTATGACATAAGAGACCATACAGATACCGATGCAACATTCGTGAAACGCTACTGGACCGCCTGCAACTCTCCTATACTGGATGCAGACAACAACGTAAGTTATATTTTGCATGAAATATGCGACGTAACAGAACAAGAGGCACTGAAAAAGGAGAAGCTTGGCAACCATGAGCACCTCTCCATTCTGGCCAACGCTGTTCACGCCGTAAACTGGGAATATGATTTGCTAACAGATTCGATACACTGGGGGTATGGTTTAGCACAGGTACTTGGGTATACGCCGGAAGAGATGGGCAACGGTATAGAAGGCTGGACACTACGCATACACCCCGACGACTTGCGGGCTGTTCTGGATAGCCTGGAACAGGCACGAACAAAAGGGCTTCGGAACTGGTCAGCCGAATACCGGTTCCGGAAAGCTTCCGGGGACTACGCCTATTTCCTGGACACAGGCTACATCCTGTACGACGAGCAGAACCGGCCTTTCTGCATCAAAGGCTCGCTGATAGACCTGTCGGCCAGCAAGCAGGCAGAACTGGCGCTAAAAGAGAGCAACGCCCGTTTTCAGCACCTCATCGAGGCACTGCCATACATGGCCTGGACGGCAGACGCCAACGGCAAAGTGTTGTTCTACAACAAGATCTGGTACAAGTATACCGGCATGCCCGAAGGGCAGACGGAAGGCTGGCTAAACTATGTGCACCCCGAAGATTCTGCCCATGTTATCACCACCTGGTCTGCGGCACTGCAAAGCGGGTACTACCAGGTAGAGTGCCGTATCAGGCGGCAATCGGATAACTCTTACAGATGGTTTCTGGGGCAGGCAGTGTCTATTCGTGATGAAAACGGCAAGATACAATTCTGGGTAGGCACCACGATCGACATCAACGAACAGATGCAAGCCCTGGAGCATTTAGTAGCAAGAGAATTCTAAGTATAAACCAGCCCTCTCCTCCGCTGCTGTAGTTTACTGTCTGTAGCACATTTGGCTTCTATCCTTACACCTCATACGCGCCTGAGAGCACCCTGCCGATAAGGGGGCCCAGGGAGCAGTTATACTTGTAAGAATAAGCAGCTGCAATAATTGTAACATCAGGAGATTATTTTGCTTGCTAGCGGGCAATCCCCTATATTTAGCCTCTTCCACTGATGGAGCAACACCTGATACAGAATACTTCGTGCAACCTGAAAATAGTACTCATACCCAACTTTTAGGCCCTTTATTTCATGCCCTGCCAGGACTTTACCTGGTCATGACGCCTGATCTGATCATTGTTGATGCGACGGACGCTTACCTGCGCACCACCTTTGCCAGGCGCGACAGCATCGTAGGGAAGTATTTTTTCGAAGTGTTCCCAAACAATCCGTCTACTCCCGACCTGGATTCGGCGCAGAATTTTAAACTCTCGCTGGAGTATGCGGTGGAGCACCTGCAGCCCCATCACATGCCTGTGTTGCGCTACGACCTGCCCCGCCCGGCCAGCCTTGGCGGCGGCTTTGAAGAGCGTTACTGGCAACCGTCCAACACGCCGGTGATGGATGAAGCAGGCAAGCTCCTCTACATCCTGCACGAGGCACGCGATATAACACAGAACGTAATCGCAAACCAGGAAGACCATCGGCGGCAGGAGCGCCTTTCTATGTTAAACAGCGCGGTAAAGGCTGTATCCTGGGAGTATGATATCCTCAACAACCGGATGTACTGGGGCAACAGCCTGCAGGAAGTATTCGGGTACGAGCCGGAAGAGATGGGCCCGGGAGGAGAGTCCTGGGACTCCCGTGTACACCCCGATGATTTTCTTAAAGTGCAGGAAAGTATAAAACAGGCAAATGATGCCGGCTGCAAGATCTGGACAGGCGAGTACCGCTTCATGCGGGCCGATGGCACTTATGCTTACGTGCTGGACCAGGGCTACACGGTTTACGGCAGCGATGGCAACCCCATACGCACAACAGGCTCAATCATCGACATGAGCAAAAGCAAGCAACCGGAAGACGACCTGAAAGAAAACCAGAACCGTTTCCGGCACTTACTCGAAACACTGCCTCACATGGCCTGGGCAGCAGAGCCGAACGGCAAAGTACTGTTCTTCAACAACCATTGGCACAGCTATACCGGCATGCCCGAAGATCAGACCGAAGGCTGGGCAAACTACCTGCACCCCGAAGACGCCATTTACGTCCTGACTGCCTGGAACAACGCCGTCGCCTCCAAAACGCCTTTTGAAACAGAATACCGCATCCGCAACCACTACGACGGCACTTACCGGCTGTTTATGGAACGGGGCGTACCGATGTATGACGAGCAGGGCAACGTGAAGTTATGGATCGGCACGTTTACCGATGTGGAGGACCAGCGACAGTCTTTGGAGAAACTGAGAATGAAAGACCAGCACCTGGAAAACATCCTGCACCACTCTCCTGCCCATATCTGCCTCCTGCAGGGTCCTGACCACATCTGCAAGTATGTAACCCCGGGCATTTACCAGTTGTTCGGCAGCCGCCAGTACCTGGGCAAGTCCGCACTGGAAGTATGGCCCGAACTCCAGGAGCAGGGCCTCCGGGAGTTACTTGACCAGGTATACCAACAAGGCAACGTAGTGCGGATCAATGGCCTTAAAGCCCTGATTGACCGTAACCAGAGTGGCCTGAGCCAGGAGGCATACTTTCATTTCAAGTGCCAGCCTTTGCTGGATAACAACGGAAATACCGAAGGCGTGCTGATTTCTGCCATCGAAGTGACTGAACTGGTGCAGGCAAAACGGGAGGCAGAGTCACTGGTTCAGGCACTTATGGAAAAAGATTTGGTGTAAGACAAAGATAACCTATAATTGCTGCACCGGAAGCCTGCTTTTTTTCAGAACTTACGTACTATCTTACTCCTGAAAGGAGACTAACATAGCCTGTAGCTTACTTTAGCCAAGGATGAACTTATCTGCATCACAAACTATACTTGATTTCAAGAATATATTTCAGGCCCTACCCGGCCTTTACCTGATCTTATCACCTGAGCTTACCATCATCGCCGTCAGCGACAGCTACCTGGCAGCCACGCTTACCGCCCGGGAAGAGATCCTGGGGAAGTATGTGTTCGATGTATTTCCTGACAACCCGCATGATGCGGAGAGTAAATCGGTGGCAAGCCTGAAGAGCTCCCTGAACTACGTACTCGAGCACCGGCAGTCACACTTTATGCCCACCACGCGTTACGATGTTCCTTCGCCGGGAAGCTCCGGTCATACCTTCGAAAGGCGGTATTGGGCGCCGTGCAACACGCCCGTACTTGCCGAAGACGGCACTGTGGCCTATATCATACACGAGGTCCGGAATGTAACCGAGCAGGTTCAGGTTGAGAAAGAGATCGCCTCCAGGCAACACAACCTGCTGCTGATGGCCGAGGCCGCCGGAGGTGCTGTGTGGGAGTGCGATATCCCGAACAACAAAATGACCTGGAGCGCCTCCTACAAAGACATTTTCGGTTATGATGATGACGCACTGGAAACAGTGCCGGGAAGATGGTCAGAGTTGGTGCACCCCGATGACCTGCAGCAGGCACGCAAAAGTATAGATCGTGTAGTTGCAGCCAAAGGCAAAACCTGGACCGGCCAATACCGCTACCGCAAAGCCGACAACAGTTATACCACCGTGCTTGACCATGGCTATATCCTGTACGATCTGGAAGGCAGGCCGGTGCACATGCTGGGCACCATGGTAGACCTGAGCAAGCAGCTGGAACAGGAACGTAAACTAAAGGAAAGCAACTCCCGCTTCGAGTTGATAGCCAAAGCTACCAATGATGTGATCTGGGACTGGAACCTGCTCGACGACTCGTTGTGGTGGAACGAAGGCATGCAGACACTTTATGGCTACAAGGCCGAGGCAATAGAACCTACCATCGTTTCCTGGACCAACTACATCCACCCGGACGATTTGTTGCGGGTAAAGGAATCTATTCACCACGTGATCGACAGCGGGGAAACCAACTGGGAATCGGAATACCGCTTTCGCTGTGCCAACGGCTCTTACAAGATCATCCTCGACAGAGGGTATGTTATACATAACCCCGAAGGAGCACCCGTACGCATGATCGGGGCTATGTTAGACATAACAGAGGCAAAACGACTGGAACAGCAGCAACAGGAAAGCACTGCCTTTGCCCGTCGCATACTGGAGTCGCTCCCGCTGATGGCCTGGACCGCTACCCCTAACGGTGCCGTAGATTACTACAGCCAAAGCTGGTTTGATTACACCGGCGCAAACTTTGATGAACTAAAAGCGTGGGGCTGGTCTAACATCATTCACCCGGATGACGCAGACGAGACCTTACGGCTGTGGAAAGAGGCCCTGCTGAACGGAGAGCCTTATGCAGGCGAGAACCGCTGGAAATCTGCCAAGACCGGCACCTACCGCTGGTTCCTGGCCCGTGCCGTACCTATCCGTGATGAGGAAGGCAATATTACGATGTGGGCAGGCTCCCACACCGACATACACGATCAGAAAACGTTGCAGCAACAGTTGGAAGAGAGCTCCAGAAAGTTCCTGTTTCTTTCCGAATCTATCCCGCAGATGGTATGGAGTGCTAACCCGGACGGGCACATCGACTACACCAACCACCGATGGTACGAGTATACCAAAATGTCGGAAGAATCGCTTGGCTTTGGCTGGGCGCCCGCCATACACCCTGACGAGCTGCAAAACCTGATGGGCACCTGGATGCATTGTGTAGCGACAGGCGATCCGCTCGAGTTTGAGGTTCGCTTTCAGGATATGGAGGCCAAGACCTACCGCTGGTTCCTGCTTCGGGCACTGCCCATGCGCAATGAGGGTAAGGAGATCGTGAAATGGTTTGGCACGGCCACCGACATCCACGATCAGAAACAACTGATGCAGCAGCTGGAAGAAACCACCAGACGCTTCCGCTTCCTGGGAGACTCCATCGTACAGCTGGTGTGGATCACCGATGCCAGCGGCTACCACGAATACTTTAACCAGCGCTGGAGAGACTATACCGGACTAACGCTGGAAGAGAGTATGGGCTTTATCTGGAACGACGTGCTGCACCCCGAGGATCAGCAACGGGCCTGGGACAGATGGCAGCACTCGCTCCGCACCGGGGAGTTTTACGAGATCGAATACCGTTTCCGGAACGGGCGCGACGGCACCTACCGCTGGTTCTTAGGCCAGGCCATGCCCATGCGCGACAACGATGGCAACATCCTGAAGTGGTTTGGCACCTGCACCGACATAGAAGACCACAAAAGAGCCGAAGAGGAGCTGCTCGAAAAAAACCTGGAACTGGAGCGCATCAACCAGGACCTGGACAGCTTTGTATATACTGCATCGCACGACCTGAAGCTACCGATCATCAACATGGCAGGCATCTTTGAGGAGCTGACACAAAATGCATCTTTCAATGACCCCGATGCACCCCGCATGATCGACATGTTCAACAAATCGCTGCAACAGATCCACAGCACCATACACGACCTGGCAGAGGTGGTAAAAGTACAGCGTATCGACGAGCGGGAACGGGAGCAGGTACAACTTGAACAGTTGGTGGAAGACGTGCAGGTAAGTATACAGGACCTGCTGAGAGACACGAGAGCCACCATCATTACCGACTTCAGTGCTGCACCAGGTATAGCTTTTATCAAGGCAAACCTGAAGAGTATATTTTACAACCTTATTACTAATGCCATCAAATACCGTGCACACGACAGGCAACCCATGGTACACTTAAGCACCAGGCACAAAGGCGATTACATCGAACTGAAAGTGCAGGACAATGGCATGGGAATCGACATGAACAAACATCAAAGCAAACTGTTCCAGATGTTTAAACGTTTCCATAATCATGTTCATGGTTCTGGGTTGGGCCTGTACATTGTAAACCGTCTTCTGACCAACAACGGAGGATATATTAACATCGAGAGCACGTTAAACGAAGGAACCACGTTTTACCTATACTTTAAACAAAAGAAAGCGTAGCCGATACACTCGCAAAAACTATGAAGCCGTTAAAGACCATACTACTAATCGACGACGACGAGACCACCAATTACCTGAACCACCGGCTGCTGACCCGCATGGAAATTGCCGACGATATCCGGGTAGTAACCAACGGAGAAGAAGCCCTGGATTATCTGACAAAGTCGTTCCAGGGCCAGGAAGGCTACCCAACACCTGACCTTATTTTTGTAGATATCAAAATGTCGGTGATGGACGGATTTGAGTTCCTGGAAGAATACGAAAAACTGGAGGGAGCTCAGAAAGACAGGATCGTTATGCTGATGCTTACCTCGTCGGCCAGCTTCTATGACCTGGAAAAACTAAAGCAGTTTCCGGATGTGCGCAGGCATTACTCCAAGCCCCTGGCAGAAGCCGACGTACGCGAGATTTTGCAGGAGTACTTTTAACGTATAAACAGATACGATCAAAGGCAGAAGGCACCCTCAAGAGGGTGCCTTCTGTAGTTTATAGCTGTCATTACTGTAGCACTGCAACCAACTATAGCCATCGGAATAGCGTAGAAATTACAGCCATTGGTGTATGACACAGGATTTTAAGTTTACAACTAAAAAGTATAACAACATGACAGACCGAGATAACCGCAATAACCGAGATACAAGTGCTACAGACTTGGGTAAAATGAACCAGCAGACAGGACGTGAGTTATACGAGCGCGACAAGCAGCAACAGCCACATCACCAGGAGCGTTATGCCCGCAGAGGCGAAGAGCAGCGTAAGTGGGATGAGGGCAACTACTTCCATACCGGCCCCAGCCCGCGCGGCGCACAGGACCGGCCAGTTCACCAGCCGGAACACCATCGTGGCGGCAGCAGCCACTCCACTTACCGCGTAGGCGAAGGTACTCATCCGGGCAGTCACTACGGCAGCCGCTCCGACAGCCCTTACCGCAACGAGTACGAATACCTGAACCACGGCAACCGTCCGTATGGCCCTCAAGGGTACCAGGGGCAGGGCAGCATAGCCAGCGGCCAGCAGCCCGGCAACTACAACGAGCCGCCAACCTCGCAGGACAGCCTGTGGCGCGAAGGCCCTGATACCCGCAGCCGCTACAAAGAAACCGACTATCGTTATGGCAGCGGCTCGCATAACTGGTACCGCGAAGGCCGCTACTCTCCGGATGAGCCACGCCACACGCAGCCAACCAGCGACCGCACCTTTTTCCAGCGCCTCCGTCATACCTGGGACGACATCATGCACTCCGATGATCCGGAATGGCAGGAAAGAGACAGACGAAACCGTGACCAGTACATCCAGCAACACCCCATGAGCGACCGCCAGCGCTACGGATCCGAGCCATACCGCGACCGTAATTTCAACAGCGGTTACGAAGGTGGCCCGCGCTGGGCGGATGAAACAGACTCCGGCAAAAAATAAATTCCAATATTTAACCCATCGCGGCTAACGCAACAGCAGGCAAGGCCGTATAAACTACAGATTAGGTAGATTTGGTAGTAGATTAGTTTTAGTTAACAACAAGGCCGGCCCCAAAGCTGGCCTTGTTTCTTTATACCCGCCACCTCCCCGAAAGACCAACCTCCTGCATACCAGCCCGTAAACCCAAATACCCTCCAAGCAGGGCACGTTCTTATTCCTCCACTATAAAAAACAAGCTTATGTATCATAGAGATAGAGAGTATAACCCGGAACAGCGCCAGCACCACCGTGACCGTGAGCAGCACAGAGGCTGGCAACCTAGCCAGGGAGAGCAGGAAGGATACAGGGATTTCAGTGAGCGCTGGCAGGAACCACGACCGTTTTTTGAGCAGCCCCGGGAGCATAACCGTGGCTACTACGAACGCAACCAACACTATAACTACGGCCCGGAGCAACAGCAGGCATGGCATTCGTCTGAGCAACAAAGGCACCGCCTGTTCCAGGACAGAAGAGAGCACCAGCAGGACAGGCGACTGGAAAACCCGTACTGGCACCACCAGGATTATGGACCGCAGAACCAGCAGGCCGCAGACCGGTGGAGCCAACCCTACTACAGGCCTTATAGCCAGGGGCAGCAACACCAGCACGACGACTATTATGAAGAAGATCGGGAGAGATTCAGAGGCTAACGTATAGCCATCAAGTATAAAGGCCGGCAATAACTACCGGCCTTTATACTTGATATACTTCAAAAGCGCCGTCGCCAGCCCACGCCAAACGACACCAGTTCCGGTATGCCTGGTATCAGGTTAACCGAGAGGTCATTCTGCCCTGATAGCTGGTAATTATACTCCAGCTCGCCGGCGTACCAATAGAATTTATACTGCCACTTGCCGCTCTGGTTAAAGTAGCCGTCATCTTCGTAGCCCTCCAACCGGTTCCAGTCGCGGCGGTACACCAAGGTAGGGCCAATGCCCCCGTTCAGGGAATGCCTGTTCCTGCGGAGAATAAGTCCGCGCCAGCCCAGGTGTGTGAAGCCTGCCAGCGAAGCAGAACAATCGGCATACAGCCCCTGCTCTACCCGGATGCTCATCACATCGCGTTTAAAAAAACGATCGTAGCCAACGATAGCCCCATAATTAAAAGCCAGTATGCCTTTATCGTCCAGCCGGTTCGGGAAGATCTCGGGGTAAGGACTCTCTTTCAGGTGCACCGACAGCCCGAAGAACTTAGCCGTAAACGTATTTTGATAAACAGGTTCCTGCTCCTGCGCCTGTATGGACCACGGCAGCAACCAGCCTGAAAGTATAAAAAGAAGTATAAGTTGTTTCATGAAGTACTCGTGTTCCTGGTTTATACTACAACCCGAGCAGGAAGTTAAAACCGGGCAAGACGAATGTGCCTTCCGCAGCTCTTTATACTTGGTTTATACTTTGTACCTTTGCCTGACATCATTTCTAACTATGGAGCCACTGGAAAGTTTGCTGCAACAGGTTCGCGCCTGCCGCTTGTGCGAGGAGCATCTGCCGCTCGGCCCCAGGCCTGTTTTGCGTGCAGCCACCTCTGCCAGGCTGCTGA
Source organism: Pontibacter ruber (assembly GCF_023630205.1). GTDB lineage: Bacteria > Bacteroidota > Bacteroidia > Cytophagales > Hymenobacteraceae > Pontibacter > Pontibacter ruber. The sequence continues at coordinate 878,396 of NZ_JALPRR010000001.1, forward strand.
TCGTGGGCCAGGCGCCGGGCACCAAAGTGCATGCCAGCGGCAAACCCTGGGACGACCAGAGCGGCAAACGCCTGCGCCAGTGGCTGAACATGAGCGAGGAGCTGTTTTATGACGAGACCCAGGTGGCCATTATCCCAATGGGATTTTGCTACCCGGGCAAAGGCAAAAGCGGCGACCTGCCACCACGGCCCGAATGCGCGCAGCACTGGCACCAGCAACTGCTGGCGTTGCTGCCCAACATCGAGCTCACGCTGCTGGTAGGTAAGTATGCGCAGGATCATTTTTTGGGAAGCGCTGCCAAAGGCACGCTAACCGAGACCGTAGCCGCCTGGCCGGACTACCTGCCGCGCTACATGCCCCTGCCGCACCCTTCACCGCGCAACCAGTTCTGGCTGCGGCGCAACCCGTGGTTCGAGGCCGATGCCGTGCCGGCTTTGCAGCAACTCGTCAGCACACTCTTTCATCAACCTAACGTATAAATTACGCGTTTGCGATTTACCATACTTCTAAGCAATCCACCCCGATGATCAACTTCCCAACCAGCAAACTACCGGACGTAGGCACCAGCATTTTCTCGGTGATGTCGGCTTTGGCCAACGAGCAGCAGGCCATTAACCTCTCGCAGGGCTTCCCGGACTTTAACTGCCCGGAGCCGCTCATGCAGCTTGTAACCAGGTATATGCACGAAGGCTTTAATCAGTATGCCCCTATGCCTGGCGTGCCCAAACTGCGCCAGCGCATCAGCGAGAAAACAGAGAAAATGTACGGTTACCTGCCTAATCCGGAAACAGAGATAACGGTAACATCGGGCGCTACGGAAGCCTTGTTTGCAGCCATTACAGCGGTGGTAAAGCCCGGCGACGAAGTAGTGATCCTGGAGCCTTGCTACGACAGCTATGCGCCGGCCATCCGGCTGAGCGGCGGCGTGCCGGTGTATGTGCCGCTGGCGGTTCCGGGCTTTCATGTGGATTGGGAGCTGGTAAAAAGGCGCATATCTTCCCGCACCAAACTGATCATCATCAACACGCCACACAACCCAACGGGTGCCGTGATGTCGCGCCAGGACATGGAAACGCTGGCCAATCTGACCGATGGCACCGACATCCTGGTGATCAGCGACGAAGTATACGAGCACATGGTGTTTGACGGGCAGGAGCACGTAAGCGCACTGCAGCTGCCTTCGCTGCGGGAGCGCAGCTTTGTGATTTCCTCCTTCGGCAAAACCTACCACACCACCGGCTGGAAGATCGGTTATGTGGTGGCTCCGCCGGTACTTACTGTTGAGTTGCGCAAGATGCACCAGTTCATCACTTTCTGTTCGGTTACGCCGTTGCAGCTGGCCATTGCTGATTTTATTGAGAACGAGGCACACTACCGCTCGCTGCCGGCGTTTTACCAGGCCAAGCGCGACACCTTCTGCGAGCTGCTGCAGTCGTCCCGATTCGAGATCATTCCTTCAGCGGGCACATACTTCCAGTTGCTGAAGTATGACGCCATTTCAGATGAGCATGACCTGGATTTTGCTAAGCGCCTGACCAAAGAAATTGGCGTAGCCGCCATCCCGGTATCGGCTTTCTACCACGACAAAACCGACCACAAGTACCTGCGCTTCTGCTTCGCGAAAGGCGATGAAACGCTGCAAAAAGCAGCCGAGCGGTTGGTGAAATTGTAAATTGTTGATTGCTGAATAGCTGGAAGGTTAAATTGCTACATTGTATAATTGTTGGCTTCGCCCCTAGCTCATTTATAATTCATAATTCGTAATTCATAATTATTAGAAAGTATGGACCTGCGCGTAACCATTGTTCAAACGGCCCTGCACTGGCAGGATGCCGAGGCTAACCGAAAGATGTTTTCGGAGAAGCTGGCCAATGCCGCTCCTAAGACGGACCTGATCGTGCTGCCAGAGATGTTTACCACCGGCTTCAGCATGAATGCGCCGGAACTGGCCGAGGAAGCAGGGGGACCGTCGCTTGCCTGGATGCAACAGGAAGCCGCGCGGCACCATGCGGTTGTTACGGGCAGTGTGATGGTGCAGGAAAACGGCAAGTACTACAACCGCCTGTTCTGGGTGCGTCCAGATGGCTCTTATGAAAAGTATGACAAGCGCCACCTGTTCCGGATGGCTAGGGAGCATGAAACCTATACTTCAGGGACAGACCAGTTGGTCGTAGAACTGAAAGGCTGGCGCATTCGCCCGCTGGTGTGCTACGACCTGCGATTCCCGGTGTGGAGCCGCAATACGGGCAACAGGTATGACCTGCTGTTGTATGTGGCTAACTGGCCGAAAGTACGCAGCCTTGCGTGGAGCACCTTGCTGCAAGCCCGTGCCATCGAGAATATTGCTTATGTGGCAGGCGTGAACCGTATCGGCACCGACGGCAACAATCATCCCTACTCCGGCGATTCTGCCATCATCCACCCCAAAGGCCATAAATTATTAGAGACCACTGAGGCCGAAGGTATTCATACTTTAACGCTCAGCAAGCAGGAGTTAATTGACTTCCGCGAGATTTTTCCGGCGCATTTGGATGCGGATGAATTTAGGCTGGGGTGAAGCTTGTCTGAATCAGGATTTTCAGGATGTGGTAGGATGAACAGGATTTTACTTGTCCCTTCATTCCAAACATTCTGGCGTGAATCTCCAGGTTCGTGACTAACCAGTGGTGCCAGAGTCTCTGACTCAACTGGCCCGGCAGGGACAGGAAAAAGCTTAACACCTCTTGCTGTCATCTCGACCAGCGGGAGAGATCTGGTACAAGCAAACTGTAAACACACCCCTTACCCCTCTCAAGAGGGGAACTTCTGTTGTAGCTATACTTGAGATTATACTTTCATAGGTGCTGTTGTCCAACCACCCCTAACCCCTCCTTCTCTAAGGCGGGGAATCAGTAGTCGCTATAGTTGAAGTATAAGTTGCATAGCTGCAAGTATAGCGCGGACAGGTCGCGACCTGTCCCTACAATGTAGCCACTTGCTTAGCCGCTTACGAAGCAGTATCGTTTCCAGTCCTTGGGTTGAGCGCCTTTGATTTGTTGCGGTGCCCGCAAGGGCAGCCTGCAGCGCAGCGATGGCAGCTTCAAATCATCAGCGCGATGCCCGAGGACGAGGCTTCGCGGCCTGGAGCGTACCAAAACCAACTATGAAGCTATAAGTAAGTAAAACTGAGGAAGAGTAGTAGCTACGAAGCAAAGGCTTGCTGGCACAAAGTATTAACCTCAGCTATAGGTATAAGATTTCTCGGTGCACTCGAAATGACAAATTGAAGTCTATCTGGCAAAGAAAAGACGTACTTCTTCCTTAAACCCCTGCTCACCCTTCACCACTTTATACTTCACAGCTGGTCTTGCTGCCAACATACGTTCAAGGCGGGAGTGTTGCCCTAACAAAAGTATGGACTTATCAGCACCACCCTGCAGCAGTTCTTCTAACAGCGGCATAAGCTGGAGCAACGGCCCCTCTCCTGCTTTTATGCAGATAACTACCTCCGAAGCTTCGCGCAGAAAGCGAACCGCATAGTGCTGCAACTCTTCCGAGGAGTGTACATCCACATCGAAAGTGGCCACCTCCGGAAAGCTCTGCCGCACCCACCTGAGCAACGGCTGCTCGTAAGCCGGTTCGGCAGCAAGATTGATCAGCAGGAACGATTTCATTACTGGATCACCACCCGTTTCACCTGGTAACCACCGTCTCGGCGGGTAGCGCGCAGCATGTAAATGCCTGCTTTCAACTCCGGCAAACTCAGCGTATGGAATTGGTTATACTTTGCACCCGCAGCGTATACTTTGCGCCCGATCATATCATGTAGTTCTACCGCTACCGCCTCGGCAGCCTCTACTTGCAGTATCGCCTTTTCGCCGCGCGCCAGCGGGTTTGGATACACTTTCAGCGCCAGATTTACTTTCTGATTCTCCGGGCTGGCGGCAGGACCACTGGCTTGTTCCAGCAAGTATAAGCCGCCGCCCAAACTACCAACAGCCAGCATGCCGTTACCAGCCACGGCTATACTCAGGTTTTTGCCCAGGCGCGTTGTGTGTTTTTTATTCGTCAGCGTATTTTGCAGCAGTTCCGACTGCCCTGTTAAGGTGCCGTTCAGGTTGGGCAGAAAATCCAGGTACAGACGCAGGGCGCCGCTGTCGTCTACAGTGAGCAGGTCTGGTTTCTGATCCGCATTTACATCTGCTATGGCTACGGAAAGGTTTCGGCGCTGCACGTTGAAGCCAATACCGCCTAAACTTTCCTTTTCCAACGTAAAGGCGGATAGCGTGGCCGTACCCGTGTTGCGGTAGTAGTCCAGTCCTCCGTTAGCTTTACCTATCAGCATGTCTGGTTTCCCATCACCATTAATGTCATAAAAAGTCGGGGAGTCGCCATCGATAAGGGTTTGGATGGTGGCAAGGCTGGCGGCACTGAACTGGTAGGTCTGTCCGGCTGAGGCGGTATTAGGAATGTAGGCTACGCGGGTGGTGTTGCGCTCCTGGTGCCTGTAGGTAAGCACCAGGTCCGGAACTTTATCCCCATTCAGATCGGCAAAGGCAGGTTTGATGCCCCACAGTTCCTGCGCTGCCAGTTCCAGGTAATCGTCTGTTACCAGCGTATAGGCAGGGGTCGCAGTAGTGCCAGTATTCTTGTAGAAGCTCAGCGAGGAAACATACTTGCCATTGCGCAGGGAAGCGTTGTTACCCACCAGCATGTCCTGCTTTCCGTCGCCGTCTACATCGGCAAAGGCCGGGTAAGCACCCTCTCCCAGGTCGATCATCTGCTCCTGCAGAAAGTTATCCTGCACAAACTCAAAATCGGGTTGGTTGTGCTGGCCTTTGTTGCGATAGAGCCACACCGAGCGTTGCACTTCCAGGTTCCCTTCGTTTTCGTTGCTGCCCGGCGCTACCAGCAGGTCGGGTATGCCATCAAAAGTGACGTCTTCGTAGAAAGCAGCCGGGAACAGGTTAAACTTTGCAGCCTGCGTGTTTGCCGGATAAGCAGTATCCATCCCCTGCATCAGTGCCGTAGTTGACGTGCCCACATTTTCCATCTTGATGAGGTTATCGCAGGCTACGTTGCCCATCAGCAGGTCGCGGTCGCCATCGGCATCGAGGTCCAGGGCCAGCAGCGCCGAGCCATCGTGGCCGGAGTGCAGGGGAGCGGCCACCCGGCACTGCACGCCAAAACCGAAGTTGTTGCAGCCGTGGCATTCGGTAATTTGCCCCCACCAGTTGGTCTCTATCGTAAACTGCAACGTGCCACAGGCCTGCCCCTGCTCTACCTGCATATTTTTGAAATACTCCAGCGTCTGCCCCGCCGAAAATTCTGTCAGCAGGATGTCCAGGTCGCCGTCGCCGTCCATATCCACAATTGCGGGCATGTCGGCGGTGTTCATCTGCATGTTGATGCCCGAGTTGCTCTTGCTGTTATACTTCAGGTAATCTTCAGCCAGCACAAAGGTCGGGGCTCCGGTTGTCGCTTCCTGCCGGTACACCCGTATGCCCAGCGAGGTACTGGTAAAGATGTCTTTCAGACCATCGCAGTTGTAGTCGCGCAGCAGCACCCAGTGCTCCAGCTCTTCCGGGAAAAGCACCTCGTACTCCGGGCTATACTTGTAACGCCAGTTGCCCTGCTCCTGCACCGCCAGGTAGGTGAACACCTTACGTAGCATACGGTCGAAAATGAACAGGTCTTCCCTGCCATCCTTGTTCAGGTCAATGGTAGAAAACTGGGGAGTATTAAGGCCGCCATTCCAGGGGGCAGGCAATTCCCTGCCGTTCTGGCTCACCGGCACATCGGGGCGCAGGCGATACTGCAGCGGGTTTTGCGCCAGGCTGACACAGGCAGTGCCAAGGAGAAGCAACAGGGTAAGGAGCGTTTTCATAGAGGCTGGCGGTAGAAGTGCGTTATATGATCCTGATCAGAGTGAACTATAAATTCCGGTTGAGCTTGCTTTGGGCTATCGCTTTTGCCGTTTTGGGTGTATATTGCCAGTCGTGGCAGGCGCTATACTTGATGCCCGCCATACTTTTACAACCAGATAAATTTAAGCATTCTATGCAGAATAGCATTGAGTTTCTATACCAAAAATACCAGGAGTGCCGCCACGTCAGCACCGACTCGCGCGCCTCGCAGGACCAAAGCCTGTTCTTTGCGCTGAACGGCCCGAATTTTAAGGGAGCCAAATTTGCCCAGCAGGCCCTGGCGCAGGGCGCTAAGTATGCCGTGGTAGATGACCCAAGTATGGCCTCTGACAACTGCTTTGTGGTGGAAGACACGCTGCAGGCGCTGCAAGACCTGGCCCGCCATCACCGTCGCCAGCTCAGCATACCCGTGATCGGCATTACGGGCAGCAACGGCAAAACTACCACCAAAGAGCTGATCTATGCGGTGCTGAGCCAGAAATTCAACACGCTGTATACCCAAGGCAACCTGAACAACCACATCGGGGTGCCGCTTACCTTGCTGCGCATCAAGCCGGAGCACGAAATGGCCATTATCGAGATGGGCGCCAACCACATCGGGGAGATCGAACTGCTTTCAAGTATTGCCATGCCCACGCACGGCATGATCACCAACATTGGCAAAGCGCACCTGGAAGGCTTTGGCAGCCTGGAGGGTGTGGCCCGTGGCAAAAGCGAATTGTATGTGCACCTGCTGGAGCACGGCGGCACCGTGTTTGTGAACACCGGCAACGACCACCTCATGCGCATGAGCCGCCGCATCGAAAACAAAGTAACCTACCCTGCCCCCGGCGATTACTACCACAGCGAGCTGCTGGAAGCCTCGCCCTACGTAGTGTACCGTGACGAAGAAGGCAACTTGGTGCACACGCAACTGATGGGCAGCTACAACTACGAGAACATGGCTGCTGCTGCCTGCATCGGCAAGTTCTTTGGGGTGCCTTTGGAAAAAGCCAACCAAGCCATCGCCAACTACAGCCCGGTGAACAACCGCTCGCAGGTACTGCAGAAAGACAGCAACACCATCATCCTGGATGCCTACAATGCCAACCCGACCTCCATGGCGGCAGCCGTGCGCAACTTCGGCAGCATGAAAGCACCACGTAAAGTGGTTATACTTGGCGATATGTTTGAGATGGGCAGCGAGAGTGCGGCTGAACATAAACTGCTGGGCGAGACCGTTGCCACACAACCCTTCGATACGGTATTGCTCTGCGGCAAAGACATGCAATATGCCGCTGAAGTGAATTCCAATTTTTTATACTTTGAAACCAAACCTGAGCTGACGCAGTGGCTGCAGGAGCACCCGGTATCGGAAAGCTATGTGCTGGTAAAAGGCTCCCGCGGCATGGGCCTGGAAACGTTGGTAGAGGTGTTGTAAATTTGGAGTTTTGAAAATTTGGAGATGAGGGGATTGTCTCCGGGGCTAGTGTAGTAAAAGCATTTTTGCCTTTTTTAATAAAAAACACAGAGGCCGGAAAAGATATCTTCTCCGGCCTCTGTGTTTGATAGCTATACTTTAAAAGTCTTGCGTCTTGTGTCTGAAATACTTCGTCTTTATTAAAACGGCGAAACAAAATTCTTTAGCAGCGGCAGCACCTCATCTTTCGGCGATACCAGCGGGTCTGTAACGCCCCAATCTATACCTAGAGCCGGGTCGTTCCATAGTATGCCGCCTTCCGATGGCTGATGATAGAAGTTGGTGCACTTGTAAAGGAAGGTAGTGTCTTCTTCCAGCGCTACAAAGCCATGCGCAAAGCCTTCCGGTATGTAAAAGATGTTCTGTTGGTCAGCGTCCAGCATACAGGCAACGTGCTGTCCGTAGGTAGGAGAACCAGCTCTTAAATCTACAGCCACATCCAAGGCTCTGCCTTTTGTAACCCGCACCAGCTTGCCTTGCGCATACGGCGGCTTTTGGAAATGCAGCCCGCGCAATACGCCCTTTTTTGATACCGACTGGTTATCCTGCACAAAAGTAGGATGTATGCCAAAGGGCTCAAACCATTTCTCGCTGTACGTTTCCAGGAAAAAGCCCCGGTCGTCTTGGAACACGCGCGGGAAAAATTCTATCAGGCCTTCGATGTGGTAGGTCTTGTACTCCATTTATATCTTATCCTTTGTCTTTTGTAACTTCTTTAATTGCCTGCAGGTAGCGCGCGATCACCAACCGGTCGTCGAACTTTTCTTCTGCTATCCTGCGGCTGGCCTGGCCCATCTGCTGCAGCTGCCCATCCTCCAATTGCAGGAGCTGCATCATTTTATCAGCCAGGTCGGCGGCGTGGCGCACGCGGCAAAGGTAACCATTAACGCCTTGCTCAACTACCTCCCGGCAACCCGGCACGTTGGAAGCGATCAGCGGTTTGCCCATAGCGGCTGCCTCCAGCAAGGTGCGCGGCGTTCCTTCGCGGTACGAGGGCAGCACCACACAGTCTGCCTGCACTATAACGGTTGTAACATCGTCTGTCTTGCCCAGGTACTCGATGGCGCCCGTGGCGATCCATTCTTCCAGTTGCTGCTGCTTTATGCCAGACCGGCTGCGCTCGTCTACACGCCCCAGCAACTGACATCGTACTTCCGGAAAACGGGCCTTTACCATCCAGCTGGCCTCTACGTATTCTTTTACGCCCTTGTCATACAGCACCCGCGCGATCATCAGGAATGTGAAAGGCTGGTGCCGCTGAAACGTGGCATTAGGCACAAACTTCTGCACATCTATACCTGAGCCCGGCAGCACTTCCGTGATTGCCGCCTTCACCAGCCCGTGCTTTAAAAAGAGCTTCCGGTCATCCTGGTTCTGGAAAAATACCTTAGCCGGATACCGGAAAGCAGCCCGGTAAAGTTTCAGGGCAATGTTGGAGATATAGTCCTTGGTAATGAAGACCGTACCCAGACCCGACACATTGTTAATGGAAGGAATGCCCGCCAGGTGTGCTGCCAGAGAGCCGTAAATGTTTGGCTTTATGGTATAATGCAACACCACATCCGGCCTTACCTGCCGGTAAGTATAAAACAGCCGCCAGGTCAGAAGCGCATCTTCAAACGGGTTGGTGCCTTTTGCCATCCGCACCGGTACAAAGCGGCACCCGGCTTCTACCAGCTTATGGGAGTAAGAGTCCTCAGGTGCAATTGCCACTACCTCATGCCCCTCTGCCAGCAAAGCCTGCAGCAGGCTCATGCGGAAGTTGTAGATATTCCAGGAAGTGTTGATTACGATGGCAATACGCATATAAGCTGGGAAGCCCTGACCGGGCGACAAAGATACAGTGCTTCTGGTTGTAAAAACACGTAAGTTAGCCATTTTCGTGCTGCTATCTCAAAATTTAAGCTAAATTGCGCCTGTTCCTGTATCCTGCAGATCATTTACAAATACCTAAACTACATGCCGATTACAGCATTGCTGCACGCACACGTACTGGTTCTTGTTCTTTTCCTGCTGCTGTTTACCGTTAAAGTAGTGTTGCTGCTCCTGAACAAGCGCGATGCCCTGGCAAAGGTCAGAACCAAGACCAAAGTGGCTGACGTTATCCTTGGTGTCCTGATCCTGATAACAGGCGGCTGGCTGGTGCTGAACTATACCGGTGGCCTGCCCTCCTGGCTGATCGTGAAAATTGTACTGGTGCTGGCTGCTATTCCGCTGGGCATTATTGGCTTAAAACGCGAAAACAAGCCATTGGCAGTACTGGCCCTCTTCCTATTCCTGTATGTTTACGGGGTGGCCGAAACCAACAGCCTGACCATGCAGAAAGCCGACGCACCAGCTGCCATCAGCTCTGACGCCACGAGCCCGGCTCAACCTAAACCCGAGGAGGCAAAAGGAGAAATCCTCTCTTCGCTAAACGAAAGTAGTTTAACCAACGGCAAGTCGATCTACGTACAAGTATGCGCTACCTGCCATGGCGCAAACGGGGAAAAAGGCCTCGGTGGCGCCGCAAACCTGGCAGCAAGTACGCTAAGCCTGAACCAGCGCAAAGACGTAATCCATAAAGGCCGCGGCATGATGCCGGGTTTTGGCCAGCAACTCAGCGAGCAGGAAATAGAACAGGTCGCAGCCTATACCATGACGCTTAAAAAATAATAAATGGGTAAAAAGCAATTTTACGAAACTGCCAAACCACAGGAAACCGCCGTATTGGTTGCGGTACCTGGCTACAGGCAGTCAGATGAGCAAACCGCCGAGTACCTCGACGAGCTTGCTTTTTTAACAGAAACCGCCGGAGCCAAATCCATAAACCGCTTTGTTCAGAAGCTCGACAAACCAGACTCCCGTACTTATGTAGGCAGCGGCAAACTGGACGAGATCAAAGCTTTTGTGCTGGAGCATAATGTGGACATGGTGATCTTTGACGATGACCTGAGCCCTTCGCAGGTGCGCAACATCGAACGCGAGCTGCAGGTAAAGATCGTAGACCGCAGCTTGCTTATACTTGACATCTTCGCCCTACGCGCCAAAACAGCACAGGCGCACGCACAGGTCGAGATGGCCCAGTACCAGTACTTACTGCCGCGCCTTACCAACCTCTGGACCCACTTATCCAAGCAGAAAGGTGGTATCGGCATGAAAGGTCCCGGTGAAACGGAAATCGAGACGGACCGCCGTATTGTGCGCGACAAGATATCGCTGCTGCGGGACCGCCTGGAGAAATTTGAGAAGCAGAATTTTGAGCAACGCAAATCCAGGGCGGGCATTGTGCGCGTGGCGCTGGTTGGGTATACCAACGTGGGCAAATCCACGCTCATGAACCTGCTCTCCAAATCGGATGTGTTTGCCGAAAACAAGCTGTTTGCCACCGTAGACGCTACTGTACGTAAAGTGGTGCTCAACAACATTCCGTTCCTGCTATCCGATACGGTAGGGTTTATCCGTAAGCTGCCTACCAAGCTGATCGAGTCGTTCAAGTCCACGCTGGACGAGATACGTGAAGCCGACCTGCTGGTGCATGTGGTAGATATCTCCCATCCCTCTTTCGAAGAGCACATCGACGTAGTGAACAATACCCTGATCGATATCAATGCTGCCGAAAAACCGGTGCTGCTGGTATTTAACAAAATAGACCAGTACCTGGCACAGCGCGAACTGGAGTTGCAGCACGAGGGAGCCGACGTGCGCCCGTCGCTCGACGACCTGAAGGAAACGTACATGGCCAAAGAGCACGCCCCTGCCCTGTTCATCTCGGCCAAGGACAAGCTCAACATCGAGGAACTACGCGAGGAGCTGCAGCGACGGGTTGCGGAAATCCATTACGAGCGCTATCCGAACAATATTTAACGTATAACTACTGTATAAAAAAGGGAGCTACTGCTATACGTAGCTCCCTTTTTTATTTGCCCCGTTCGTAACAGCAAGTATAAATTAACCGCATGCAGCTGTGTTTTATACTTCACCAGAGCCCTTCTCCAGCGCCGAATCAGCCATACCATACTTTCCGGCAATATATTACCCGTTGCCCCAGGGCTCTGACACAACCATTTTATAGTGCTTTCAGTAAAGACACAAAACCACGATACACGACCGGTTACGGTTTAAGTGGTTGTGATGCTAACCCGTATGAAGACACTATACATCCTGAGACATGCCAAATCCAGCTGGAAATTTGAGGAGCTCAGCGACCATGACCGCCCTCTGAACAAACGCGGCCGTGCCGATGCGCCCTTGATCGGGCAGGAACTGGCCTCCCGCGAAATTAAGCCCGGCCTAATTATATCCAGCCCAGCGGTAAGGGCGATTACCACAGCAACGCTTATAGGAAAAGAGATCGGCTACGAGCCAGACGAAATCGTGGTAGACGACCGTGTGTACGGTGCCGATAAGCAGGAGCTTATGGAGATCGTACAGGAGGCTCCTGATGAAGTTGATGAGCTGATAATCATCGGCCATAACGAAGCCATTACCGAGTTTGCCAACATGCTCTCGCCCCAGACGATCTCCAGTATACCTACTGCCGGCGTGGTAGGGCTCCGCTTCGATTGCGACAGCTGGCCTAAGATCAGCCGCGACAATGCAGAGTTTTTATTTTTTGATTTCCCGGGAAACTATGCTTAAGGGCATTGCCCGCTTGTACCCCCAGGCATTTATACTTCCCGGCTACCGCACGATCCTGAGCAAAAGCATCATTAAGTCTTACCCCCAAAGCCCCATAGCAGGCACCCTTGTATACCATGGCATCAGATAAAGTATCAGAAACCAAACACAAAAAGAATCCTCCTCTTATAGACCGGGAGCTGAGCTGGCTTGCCTTCAACTACCGGGTATTGCAGGAAGCCAAAGACGAGAGCGTGCCCCTGCTCGAGCGGATAAAATTCCTGGCCATTTTCTCTTCCAACCTCGACGAATATTTCAAGGTGCGCGTGGCCACCCTCAAGCGCCTGATCAAGCTCAAGAAAAAGACCCGCCAGAAACTGGCCGAAGATCCATCGGACACCTTTGAACAGGTTATTCAGGAAGTAAGGCGGCAACAGCAGGAATTCGGCGAAGTGTTCCGGGAGGGCATTCTGAAAGACCTGCGCAAAGAGAACATCCACCTGCTTACCGAGCATGACCTGAACCCGGAGCAGGAAACATTCGTGCGGGACTACTTCCAGGAGAAACTACAGCCGCTGCTGCTGCCTATTATACTTGACGATACCGAAACGCACCTCTTCCTGAAAGACCAGACCGTGTACCTGGGCGTGCGCCTGTCCGAACCGAAAGAAGCGGAGGCCAGGGATGAGCAATTCTCGATGATAGAGATCCCCACGAAGAAGCACGGCAGCCGTTTTGTGAAATTGCCCACCGTAGACGGGCAGCGGTACGTGATGTTTATAGACGACATCATCCGCTTCTGTTTGCCGGAGCTGTTTCCAAAGTATAGCCACTACGAGGCGCACGCCGTGAAAGTATCGCGGGATGCGGAGCTGGACATAGAGGAAGAAGTATCGGGCAACCTGATGGCCAAGATCAAGAAGAGTCTGAAAAAGCGCGAAACCGGCTACCCGGCGCGCCTGCTCTACGACCCCGAAGCGCCACAATCTTTACTGGATGCGATGATGATGCACACCGGTATAACAGAAGAGGAACTGGTGGAGGGCAGCAAGTACCATAACTTCCGTGATTTTTTCCAGTTCCCGGATTTTAACCTGCCCGACCTGAAGTATACGCCGCAGCCCACGCTGGTGCACCCGCTACTGGAGCGGGAACGAAGTATAATCAAAGCCATGCAGAAGCAGGATTACCTGGTGCACTACCCGTACCAGTCGTTTGATTATGTGATAAAGCTGTTTAACGAGGCAGCCAAAGACCCTGCGGTTACGGCCATGAGCGCCACCCTGTACCGTGTGGCAGAAGATTCGGAAATTGCCAAAGCGCTGGCAAAGGCGGCCAAGAACGGAAAGCTGGTAACCGTGGTGGTAGAACTGAAAGCCCGTTTCGACGAGGAGTCGAACATCTTCTGGGCCGGCAAGCTGCAAAAGGCAGGCGCCAACGTGATCTTCGGTGTACCGGATCTGAAAGTACACTCAAAATTGGGGCTGATCACGCGCAACGAAGGAGGCAAACTGGTTAACTATGCTTACCTGAGCACAGGCAACTACAACGAGGATACGTCGAAGATTTACTGCGACCATGCCCTGTTCACTGCCGATCCGCGCCTGACCAAAGATGTGGAGCAGGTGTTCAACTTCTTCATCGATCAGCATCCGGATAAAAAATTCAAGCACTTGCTGGTAGCCCCGATCTCTATGCGGGAGCGTTTCATGGAGCTGGTAAACCGGGAGATCAAGAACGCGAAAAAAGGACTTCCTGCGTCCATGATCCTGAAGCTGAATGCGCTGCAGGACGAGCGTATGATCAAGAAACTGTACGACGCCAGCCAGGCAGGCGTGAAGATACAATTGCTGGTACGGGGTATTTGCTGCCTCATACCTGGTGTGGAAGGCCTGAGCGAGAACATTACCGTGCGCAGCATCGTGGACCGCTACCTGGAGCATGCCCGGGTATACATCTTCCACAACAACGGCGAGGAGAAGTATTACGTGGCCTCTGCCGACTGGATGACGCGCAACCTGAACCGCCGGGTGGAAGTAGCCTTTCCGCTGTTGCAGCTAGACCTGGTGGAGCAGATCCGCAAGATCATCGACATACAGTTGGCCGACGATACTAAGGCCCGTAACATCGACAACAGTTACTACAAGCCTTCGTCGCAACCGCATGTGCGCGCGCAGTACGACACCTACGAGTATCTCCGCAGCCTGGTGCCCAAAGGCATGAAACCGGAGCGCGATTAAAGTATAAAGGCCAGCTACAAGAGCTGGCCTTTATACTTTGGTTGATTTATACTTTCCGGCTAAATAAAACAGTATCCTGCGCTGCTGTTTACTAAAAAGGTCTCTTTCTGACCTGGCCTTTTTCCATCCATTTGCGTGGTGCCACCAGGTATAACTCTACACCAATGTAGCCCGCGCCGGCAAGATCATTGTCTATCAGTTCATCTTTATCGCCTGGATCTTCAAAAACGCGGTTCCGGTAGTACTGCCGGAAACCACCCTCCACGGCAAACCAAACAAAGTCATAGATTTCGCGCTCCATGCGCAGCAGCGCCTTTATATCTGTTCGCCGCAGCTCAATCTCTCCGAACTGCTGCAATTCTGTTTTGTCTGCAAAAATATCGTAGCTAGCCCCTTCTAAGCGGTATCCGGCATACAAATAGGTTTTCTCGTCAACATTACGGCGTACCCTGACAGCAGCGGGGAAAATAGCTTCTACTCCCCACCTCTCGTTAAAGGTGCGGTTGTAGAGTATACCAGGGTAAATACGCTGCCTGCCAAAAATCCAACCGTACTCTACGCCCACGCCAATAGAATAATAAGGAGATAAAGACCAGCCATATGCCAGGTCTACCGTTCCTTTAAAGTAATCTGAGATATTGATGTTGTCGCGGGTATAATCTCCGTTGAGCTCGCCTTTTGCCCGTATCAAATAAAATTTGCGACTGTCTATAGAGTGCTGGTACGCCAGCTGCAGGCCTATACTTTTCAGGTTCTTGTCCTCTAAGTATTGGTACAGACTATAGGAGTTTTCGCTGAGATTCTCGAAGTTAAACTCCTCCAATTCGTAGTTGAAACCGATGATTAGCTTTGTCTGCGGCCTGTTTATCAGCGGGGCTCCTGCTGAAACAGAGAACTTGTTGTGGCGCCTGATACGTCCTTCCCCATTTCCTAATCTTGGGTCATCAGACTCGGAATCTATATCGAAGCCGGGGAGGCGCTCATACTTCAGAACTATTCCACGGGGCCTTGGTTGCCCCTCTACGCCCGGGCCGGCATATGTAACGGTATCTTCCTGCCCGGACTCCGTCATTTGGGCAGTGGCCTGCCAGGCAATCAACAGCAAAGAAATCAGTAATGTACTGGTAAATAGTTTTTTCATAGTTTATGGAGTAAATAGTATCAGAAAAAGTTAAGTGCAGGAGCTTGTTTTTTCTGCTCCTGCACTTAGTATAGTTATACGGTTTTTAAAAAAAGAAGCCAAAATCCAGTGTCACCAGTTCTTCGTCCTCGCCTATGGCATAGGTAACCGAGATCACATTTTTCTGCATGATGTCTGCCCACAGGCCACCGCCAATGCCGGTGTGCAGGCTTCTGAAAAAGGCCTGTTTTCCGTCACCTTCCTGGTACACACGGCCTGCGTCAATTAGCCCCAGCACGCCCAGCTTGCCCGGTGTCAGGTACAGGTTAAAGTCGAAGAGCTGGAGGCGTGCCTCGGCATTGCCATACAACGCGCTACGGCCAGCAAAACGGGTTCTTCGGTACCCGCGCAGGTTGTCCATGCCTCCCAGGGTATTGGCCTGGTAAAAACGGAAGTCGCCCCAGTTGTGTGAAGCCCCCAAACGACCTGCCCACGTAAGCTGGAACGGGAAGTTTGGCGTCAGGTAGAACCGGAACTCTGAGCTTATGTTGGTGTAGCGCAGTTTCTCGGCATTCAGCTGGCGGTTAAAGCTGACACGGTTGTACCAGCGCATGCCGATGTACGGGTTTACGTCGTTGGTTCCCCCGATCACATCCATGGTGGTAAAGGCCGTGATACCGGCATAGTGCTGGGTTGTAAACTCATCTTCTTCCAGGTCATACGTACCCGGCTCCAGCCGTCCAGCCCGTGCTTCGCTCAGCAGGAAGGTTTCCTTGCCCGAATTTGTAACATTAAAGCGGTCGTAAGTAGGCCCAATACCGATAGTCAAGAAGCTTGAGATATCGTTGTTGAGCGTGGTACTGGCACCAACACGCTCGTAGCGTACCCGGTAGAAGCTATCATCGGTATCCGGCGACTGGGTCGTATTGTTGCCCAGGCCATAGTAGTTGCGCTGATACTTTGGCCCCTGCACCAAGGCATTCAGCCCCAGGCTCCAGCCCCTAATTACCTGCTTCACATCACCGGTATAGTTTACGTTGAACGAGTTGGTAAGAAAAGCATAGTTTGCTTCCAGCAAATGCTCCGAGGCATAAGGTGTTTTCCGGAACTTCTGCGTACGCAGGAGCACACCGGTACCCAGGAACAAACCGTCGTCCACGTTATACTCTGCTGATAGGCGGGGCCCCACATACGGCAGCTTGTAGTTGTTACGGTCGTAAAAGTTTATGTCCGGATGGTCAGATGTCTTTACTTTGGTTTCGCCACCGAATGTAAAGGTGTTGCCCTCTTTGGTATCATACACAATGGTATGCCGCTTCAGGCCCGACACACTTGAGTTATCTGTGATGCGGTCATCGTTGTTGCCCCCTATGATGCGTACCAGTATGCCTTTGTCCACATCGCCGGTTACTTCAAAGGCATCCTGGCCACCCAGCCCATAGAGGCGCAGTTCTTTGGTTTCGACGGTAAAGAAGGTACGCTGGTAAAGGGTGTCGCGTATATCGCCTTCTTTTTTAGTCTTGTAAACCGTTAACCTTGTCTGGTCATCGTTCAGGCGCTCTACCACAAAGCGCTCGTACTTGTCACTGCCTGCCACATCTACCATTTTCGAGATATGCTCATAGAACTGCTCGGCGGCTTGCGGCAGCTTATCGCGTCGTGATTTAAGCTTGGCTACGATCTCAGGCCCGGAGAGGGCACGGATATCTTCCGGCCACTGCTGCACTGCCTCTTCGATGATGGCATCACTCATGTTGGCCTTGATGTCTTCGGCTATCCGGATCCAGTCCTGGCGGGTGACGCTTGAAGTAAAGGTACGGTCGGCACTCAGAGCACTCAGGTTAAGGCCTACAATATCGTCGTAGTCGTAACCGAAGTTCTGGATGTTGCGCACCCCCCACTTGCGGGTAGCCAGCCAGGGAAGTATACCATCCGCTTTAAAGAAGGCCATGTCACGGTCTTCCGGAACCGGTGTATACAGCTTATTTTTCTCGCCCTTGTCTTCTTTCCAGCGCCACTGCCCCTCGTGTCGGTCCCAGTCGCCGATCAGCATATCAAACAGGCGGGCGCGGGCATAGGCTTGCTCGTTTACACGGGTATCGTTGTCTTCCTCCAGCTCACGCAGCACCTTATCGGTACCAACAAGGTTTTCAGCAAAGCCCAGGCTCGCTACGTCTTCGTGGTTCTCGTCGGGGTCCTCTTCCAGAAAAGCCAGCCGGTTGCCAAACTCATCGATGTACTGGCGCAGGTATGGCGTATTGGGGATGTAAACCAATTGCGGGTTGGTATGAAATACTTTGGCGGCATCGGCCAGCTTTGGCACTGCCAGGGCTGCGTACGGGTGCTGCGCCGAGATCTGGTCCTGCAGCAACGCACGGGCCGCTGTTTCGCGTAAGTATCGGGGCAGTGCCAGTGTCGGGTCTTTGTTTACGCTGCGAAGGGTATACTCGCGCGCTTCCGGGGTACGGACCTTCAGCGAGGCGGTCTGTTTGCCACCTCCTTTCTGGTAAGGCGTTAACCCACCCAGTTCGTTTTTCATGTCGAGTACGGGCACATTTACCGGGGTTGCCCACTCTTTGCGGTAATGGTCGCCTAAAAGCTTGCGCCGGAAGCTGCCGCTCAGGTAATCGGTATTGGCGGCCAGCGTGATGGTGCTGTCGGCATAATTGGTTTTGTCTTGTGCCAGCGGCCGGTCCTTGCGCGGTTTTTTAGCATATACCGGCGTCCGGAACGTCATTTTACCCGTTGAGCCATCTCCTTCCGGCACCCAGAACTCAGTCCATACTTCGCCATTCTCATAGTATAACACCTTGGAGAACCCTTTTATCATATGGGCATAATGGGCATCGCCGCCACCTCTGATGTCCTGTATTTTGCATCCGGAACCGCTTACGATCAGGCCTGCATTTTTATACTTAAAGTACTCCAGCGCGTGCTCGTGGCCGGCAGCATAGATAATGTTGTCATACTTTTCGAAGATGTTGTACAGCCCCTGGATGTAGGCCTGGTAGCGCGGGTGCGGAATATCCTGCAAAATGCCGCCATACTTCCTGGCAAAAGGGTAAATAGACCCGATAATAGGGAGTGGCAGATAGATCCATTCGCGGAGCAGGGTCATCGGGAAGATGTGGTCTTTGAGTGTGAAAAAGCCACCGTGTACGCCCCGGCTTTTAAGCGGGTGGTGGGCCACCATGAGGATGTCCCTGCCGCTGTGCTTTTCAACCAGGTCTTCGAGCTGTATCAGGAAGTCGGCTTCGTCGGCGGCTCCACAGGCGCTGTTGTTTCCGTAAGGGCGGTCCCAAGGGTGCAGCCACCACTCCGAGTCGATGGCAATCAGCACCAGGTCGTCACTGATCATGACTTCGTACGGACCAGGGCAGCCGTTGCCGGGCACGTAAAAATCGCCACCGGTCACAATGCCTTCTTCGGTCAGGTACTCGTTCACGTAATTCTGTTCCCGCATCACTGCCTGCAGACCACCGCGGCCGCTGTGGTTCCAGTCGTGGTTACCCGGTATCATATACTTCTCTCCGGGGTATCCTTTCATGATGTCGAGCTGTTCATTCAGGCGCTTTTCCGAAACGTCGCGGTCATACTTGTCGGGTTCTGGCAGGCCGTTGTAATACACGTTGTCGCCCAGGAAAACAGTAGCACTGCTTTCGCCGGCTTCCATCATGTGCGAGCGCATCAGTTTTAGCGAGGGCTCCTGCTGCTTCAGGTCGGGTGCCCCTACGTCCCCGATCAGGAATACAGTATACAGCAGCTTGTTATTGGGGTTCGGGGTTTGCTGCTCCCAATCCAGGGATTGACTGCCATAGTAGGGTTTGCCGGCAGTACAGGCATGCAGCAGCAGGCCACAAAGCGCCAGCAATAAGGGGCTCAGGAAAAAGTGCTTCTTATTGTAGGTTTTTCTCATAAGGGTAATAAAGTAAGACGCTCTGCCACCTCAGGCGGGCAGGGCCGCATAAGTATGGCAGTTGTAGAATAGGATGTGATGTTGTTGCGCAAAAGCAATGCGCCCGTGTATTGCATAAAGAGCGTTGTAGGTGTTTATCCACGGTCTCATCTTATATAACTAAAGATGCGCCGCAGGGCGGCAGGATTGGGTTTCTAAACGAGAAGAAACAATTTTTAGTTGTTCTGTAAAGGCGCGCCCGGGCAAGGTTGGCAAAAGGTGAGAAAGACGGCCTGAAAACAGCCTTATTAACAAAAAAACCGTTTTGCCGTAACCGCAAGTGACTGTATACTTCAAGCATACCTTTATACCTGCTGCCGGTGCTTAAACAAGTGCAGCGTTTCTTCAACAAAACCGGGAGCAGAAGCTAAACTAACATGGAAGATCAAGACATCATCCGGCAAGCCAGTGAATATGTATTCAAGCTTTTCAAAGAAAAGCTTTCCAAGAAACTGGTTTACCATAACTACAAACATACTTTCGAGACGGCCAGCGAGGCACAGGAACTGGGCCGGATGCACCGGTTAAAAGAAGCCGAACTGCAGGACCTGGCGCTGGCAGCCTGGTTTCATGATACAGGGTATACCAACACCTACGACGGCCACGAAGAGGAAAGCGTACTGATCGCAACCGAATGGCTGGCAGCACACAACTACCCGGAGGAGCGCATCCGGCTTGTCAACGATTGCATCAGGGCCACCAAACATAACACCCAGCCAGAAACCCTGCTGCAGGAAATACTGGTAGATGCTGACATGTCAAACATCGGCAAGCCTACTTTCTTTTCGACCGCCGAGCTGCTGCGCGTGGAATGGGAGATCTTCCAGGACAGGTTCTTTACCGACCATGAATGGGCGCAGTTTCAGCTCGACTTCTTACTTTCGACCTCCTTTTATACCAGCCAGGCACAACACAAGTATGCCGAGCAGCTTGGCCTAAACATACAGGAACAGCACAACCGCCTGAGCAAGGAGAAAAAGAAGCAAAAGAAAAAAGGCAAGGAGCAGCGCGAAACACTCGCTCAGCCCAAACGCGGTATCGAAACAATGTTCCGCAATACCTACCGCACGCACCTGAACCTAAGCGCGATCGCAGACAACAAAGCCAACATGATGATCAGCCTCAACGCCATCATTATGTCGGTCATCATCACGTATCTCAGCGCCAAATCTTCTGTAATCGGTACTGAGTTTGCTCAGCATCGTACGCTCATTATCCCGATCGGCACTTTGCTGCTTACCACGCTGGGGTCGGTTATTTTTGCCATTATATCGGCGCAGCCGGAAGTTACCAGCCTGTCGCCCAAAAAGAAGAAGAACCAGCTCGTAGACCGTAAACTGAACCTGCTTTTCTTCGGTAACTTTACCCGCATACCGCTTGATGATTTCCAGCGGGGCATGACCGAGATCATGCGCGACAAGAAATCGCTTTACAACAACATGATCACAGACATTTATTACCTGGGTGAGGTGCTGGACCGCAAGTATAAGCTGCTGCGTGTTTCTTACTCGATCTTTATGGTGGGGCTGGTACTTACCGTAATCGCATTCGTGATTGCCACGGTTTCTTACTAAGAAAATGTAAGCGCTGCTGTACCCGGCATAGACAGCGGTATTCTGACAGATTGCTTGTATAACGGCCGGATTTACTTTAAATTCGCCCTGATTTCAGGCAAGTATCCGGCCTCGTAGTTCAATGGATAGAATAGGAGTTTCCTAAACTTTTGATCCCAGTTCGATTCTGGGCGAGGCCACAAGTATAAAAATCCCGCTCTCTGCCTCAGGAGCGGGATTTTATTTTTTAGCTCTACAAAGCCCGATACATAACAAAGTGCGTACCGGAGCCAAATATTGGTTTATTTTATTGTTAACGCAGAATATCGTACCCGAATTCTGAATAAAATTGGATACCTTTGCTTAACTTGTACCAGCCTTTGAGCTGCGGGTGGGAATTTTATTTATGAAGCGAACTCTATTTCTTCTTCTTATACTTGTCTCCGTTACAGGATGCCAGAAAGACAAACGCATCATTGAAAGCGATATGTCTGAAGCTACTGTCGCCAGCGAAACAGGTATAGCAGCTCCGCTTCCTTCGGATGTTCTCTCCACTACAAAATCATTGGTGAGCGGCGATTTTTACAGAAGCCCTGATTTTAAATCTCAAAAAATAGCCAGCTTCGACACCTCGCAGCTTATCCACGTACTCGATACAACGAACGCCCTGTTTATAAAGGCAAGAATGCAGAAAGATTCTGCTTCCGTTACCGGCTTTGTTTCAAAAGCCATACTTCCGGAATAAACTCCCGGCTTCCACCAACCAGCATCTACTCTTACTCTATCTTTTTCAGAGCTGCCGTTCCGGCCAGCCTGCTATACTTTCTGCACGGGTGCTGTAAACAGAAAAGCCCACCAACACAAGGGCCGCGGGCTTCTCAAATCACAAACTATGAAAACACACCTTAAACTTTACTTGCCAGAAGTTTTGCCTGTAGCAGTTTCCGGCAAGCTGTTGCTGCATATTCTACCTGTTTGACTTCCACCACTGCCTAAGGTTTAAGCCATCATTCATAAATATTAAAATAAAAAGACGGCCCGTCTGAGCCGTCTTTTTAGGTATAAATAGGTATGATTAAAACTGAATTTGCTCGCGCAGGTACGTTTCGTTGCCATCGCCCTTCACCTGCATATCCACTTTTACCTGTGGCCCGCTCCAGTCGAAGTGCAGCACACCAAAATTTAATTTAGCTATCATAGGGCCAACACGGTAGCGGTTTGGCTCCTCCACAAAGGTTCCGGTCCAGGTATGGGTAAGGCCGCTGCTGGTAACCTCGTATAACGGATAGCTGATGCCGGGGTAGTTTGTTCTAGATATCTCGGCAATGTGGCGGTCGCCGCTGAGCAGGATAACGCCCTGTGCTTTGGTAGAGGCGATCAGGTTGAGCAGGCGCTTGCGGGCAGCCGGGAAGTTGGCCCATTTCTCAAAAGCATGTTCTTCGGGCAGCACCTGTATGCCGTTGCCGATGATGTGCACTTTTGCCGTGCTGTTGCGCAGTTCGTTTTCCAGCCATTTCCACTGCTCCTCGCCCAGCACATCGCCTGTCTGGTTTACCTGGTATATTTTATTAATGCGCAGCAGCGAGTCACGGTTAAACCGGCTGTCGAGCATGATCACTTTTACCTGCCTGTCTTTCGGCCCGTAGGTATGGGCGCTGTAAACGCCTTGCTGCTTACGGCGGGGACTGTTTGCCGGTTCGCCTACAAAATTCCAGAACAGATCGGCACTCTTCTGCTTCATTCTGTACTCTTTGCCGGCATCGTTCCTGCCATAATCATGGTCATCCCAGGTGCCTACTACTTTGGCTGTAGCCACTAGTTTCTGGTATTCCGGCTGCTGCTGCACCACAGCATACTTCTTCTGCAGCACGTTCATGTCATCAGAGTCGCCATAGATATTATCGCCCAGCCACACCCACAGCTGCGGTTTGTTGTTGAGGATGTCGTCCCACAGCGGCTGCGGCAGATCCTGACGGTTGCAGGAGCCAAAGGCGATGGTGGTAAGCGGAGACTCAGTTTCGGAGGTAGCTGCAGGCTTGTGGCAGGCACTGAGTAGCAGCATTAGCCCAAGCAAGAGGCGAAGTGGCCGGAGGGTGATCATACTTGATAAACGTGGTTTGTTTCTGCGGCAAAGATATGCATAAACTTGTGTTGCACGACACGCAGCCATGTTTAAACAGCAAATGCGGCAGCCCCGAAAGGAACTGCCGCATTTGCTTACTTAAGCCTGATTTTTATTTTATAACAACACGCTTCACAGCACTAAAGTTATCTGTTTCCAGCTTCACATAGTACAGGCCTTTGGCCACCGCAAGCTTGTTCAGATCTACGGTTGTAGAGAAATGGGCATCTGTATTGGTTAACGTTTCGTGGTATATCTCGTTACCAATTACGTTCAGGATGCGCAGGTCTGCGGTTTTTGCCTCGAGCTTAGAAAGTGATATGGTAAAGACCCCGTTGCTGGGGTTTGGGTAAATAGAAATTTCCTGATCATCCTGTCCTTCGGTCTGGGGCTTTGCCTTTTCGGCTTGTTCCACCTGGCCAACAACAGGCCCCCGGGCCTGTGCCTGCACCACGAGCACTGACAAACAGGTAATCAAAGAAAGTATAAATTGCTTCATATGCAGTTAGTTACGCTTACACTTTATCTTACAAAAGTCGTTCCATTAGTAGAACGGCTAGCACTTAAATTTGTTCAAGCATTATACAGTATAAATCAGTGATATTCACAAAATATTTCTAAACCGGGACTTGCACTATACCAATAAATATAATTTAAATACAAAGTTGCAGGATGTAGTAATAATCGGAGGAGGACTGGCCGGCCTGGTCAGCGCGATTGGCCTGGCAAATAAGGGCCTGTCGGTAGTGGTGGTCGAGAAAAAGTCGTACCCCTTACACAGGGTGTGCGGAGAGTATGTTTCCAATGAGGTGCTGCCCTTTCTTCAGGGTCTGGGTGCGGATGTATCGGTGCTCCAACCGGCCCGCATCAATCGCTTTATGCTTTCATCCCCCAAAGGCGCAACGCTGGAGGCCAAATTGGATTTAGGCGGTTTTGGCATCAGCCGCTATACGCTGGATCACTTTCTTTTCCAGCTTGCCCAGGCACGCGGTACTACGTTCAAGCTAAACACAGCGGTGCAAAAAATTTCTTTTGAGGATGATCTTTTTACTGTCACCTTGTCTGATGGCAGCGACATAAGGGCCGCTGTAGTACTGGGCGCCTATGGCAAGCGCTCCAACCTCGACCGCCAGTTACAACGCCCCTTCTTCACGTCCCGCTCCCCTTACCTGGGTGTGAAGTATCACCTGAAGTATGATTTCCGGAAAGATACCATTGCCCTGCACAATTTCCGGGATGGGTACGCCGGCATATCAGCCGTGGAAAACGACCGCTATTGTTTTTGTTATCTCACCACCCGCCAGAACCTTCGCCAGCATACTTCTATCCCGGCTATGGAGCGGGCCATACTTTATCAAAATCCATTTCTAAGGCAAATCTTTGAAGAAGCCGAGTTTCTGTATGAGCAACCGGAGGTGATCAATGAAATTTCCTTTGCTACCAAAAACTGCGTGGAGAACCATATGCTCATGTGCGGCGATGCGGCCGGCATGATCACGCCCCTCTGCGGCAACGGCATGGCAATGGCCATACACGCCGGTAAAATTGCAACAGAGCACGTGCTGCATTACTTTGAAAACGGGCGTAACCGCCAGCTGCTGGAGCAAAACTATACCCATGCCTGGAAAAAGCAGTTTGAGCAACGGCTGACGCTAGGCCGCACGGTGCAGCATCTTTTTGGCAGCCCTGTGCTTTCCGAAATGGCAGTTGGGGTGCTCAGGCACGTTCCGGCTGCTGTGCAACTGCTCATGCGCCAGACACACGGGCAACCTTTTTAGTATAGCGTGGTTTATATCTTATCTGCTGCTGCCTGCGTAGTTAAGGGCGTGTTTCATTTGTCGTGTTTCGTGTTTTGGCTTACCAACATGCCGCTATACGTTTCGCGCACTTCACCCACTGCTACTGCCCTGGCCTAAGCTACTGGCAAGCTGGTTTTCCGCTTTCCCTGAAACACGCCAACGAGAAAAGAACATGAAGAGCTACATATGCGCCATCGGCACTGCCAACCCGCCACACAAGATACCACAAATGCAGGTGGCCGATTTTATGGCAGCAGCTTTGCAGTTCGATGAGCAGCAGGCACGTAAGCTGAAAGCGCTTTACCGCGTGTCGGGCATCGGGCAGCGCTACAGTGTGCTGGAAGATTACACCCGCCCGAACGGTGCCTTCACTTTTTACCCCAACACCCCCGACCTGGAGCCTTTCCCTACCGTGCAGCAGCGCATGGAGCTGTACAAACAACACGCAGTAGAGCTGTCGGAAAATGCGGTACGCAACTGCCTGAGCCATACTTCCGGCGTAGCCCTGCAGGATCTGACCCACCTGATAACAGTAAGCTGCACCGGCATGTATGCCCCCGGTCTGGACATTGAGCTGGTGGAACGCCTGGGCCTGGCGTCGAATGTGCAGCGCACCGCTGTAAACTTTATGGGCTGCTACGCTGCCTTCAATGCCATCAAACTAGCCGATGCCATCTGCAAGGCAGATACTAAGGCGAAGGTAATGCTAGTGTGCACTGAGATCTGCACCATTCATTTTCAGAAGCATGCCGAGCCGGACCACCTGGTGTCAAACGCACTGTTTGGGGATGGCGCAGCAGCCGTACTCATGCAGGGGCAGCCCTGCCAGGAAGTGAGCCTGGAGCTGCAATCGTTTCACTGCGATTTGGCACCGGCCGGCAAGCGCGAAATGGCCTGGCACATCGGCGACACCGGCTTCGAAATGACGCTGTCTTCCTACGTACCGGACCTGATCAAATCGGGTATCCGGCAACTAACCGACCGGCTGCTGCAGGGGCTCAAAACCACCATTTCGGAAATAAAGCTGTACGCCATACACCCGGGAGGGCGCCGCATCCTGGAAGTGATCGAGCAGGAACTGGGCATGACACGCAACGATAACCGTTTTGCCTACCAGGTGCTGCAGGAGTTTGGCAACATGTCGTCGGCTACGGTGCTGTTTGTGCTGAAAGCCCTGATGGAATCGCTGACGAGAGCCGAGCAGAACGAACCGGTGCTGAGCTTTGCCTTTGGTCCCGGCCTTACCCTCGAATCCATGTTACTGAAAGTACACTATGCTGAAGCAGCGGTCTAACGAACCTGAGTTGATGGACGACCTCTCCTTGTCGGGCGAGGAGCTGCGCAAAAACCTGGAAGAGCTGGAAGTAATCAACCATTGGCTGGGCGGGCACAACGTGGTGCTCGATGCGTTGGACCAGCTTACCACTTCAGGTCATACTTTCTCCCAGCCGTTGCGCATTGCCGACATCGGCTGCGGCGGCGGCGACATGCTGCGGAAGATTGCGCAATGGGCAACCCGCAAAGGAGTACCTTTATCCCTGACAGGCATCGACGCCAACGATTTTATGGTGCAGTATGCGCGTCAGCGCTGCCACGCTTTTCCTGAGATTGCTATAGAGCAGCACGATGTTTTTTCAGAGGAGTTCCGGCAGGAGCAGTATGATGTCGTGGTCTGCAGTCTTTTCTGCCATCATTTCACGGATGCACAACTGGTGCAAATGTTCCGCCAGCTTTACGCGCAAGCCAACCTTGCGGTAATCGTAAATGATTTGCACCGGCATTGGTTTGCCTACTATTCCATCAAGTACATCACCGCCCTTTTCTCCGGATCAAGCCTGGTCAGGAATGATGCGCCGCTGTCGGTATGGCGTGCGTTTAAACGTCATGAATTACAAAAGCTGGTAAATCAGGCGCAGATCAGTAGGTATAAACTGCGGTGGATGTGGGCCTTCCGGTGGCAATTGCTGCTAAGCAAAGTATAGCTCTGTTTCCGAACATTTATACCTTAGGAAGGGTATAAATTATACTTACCAGAACCCCTTACCTCATGAGTAAAAGCACGCTTAATTTCTGGATCTTTTTCGTCATCTCGCTTATACTTTCTGCCGTCGCCATTGCCGTCTTTTTCAAAGTGGTCAAGGTGGTTATTTTCCTGATCCTGATGCTGGCCCTTGCGCCGGTCATCTACATCCTGCTCAAGTTGGTGTTTCCGGGCAGAAAGCCGGGAGATCGGGGCGACAAGCTGAAGATGCGGCACTAGGTTTATGCGTTAAAAGAAGATGTGCTGCGCCAGGCGGAAGGTGTTGGCGTGCGCCTCTACGATGTGCGCGATCTGCTGGGAATAGCCGCCGCCCATACTTACCGTAACCGGCAGGTTATTCCGGGAGCACAGCTCCAGCACAAGCCGGTCGCGCTCCTTGCAGCCTTCAATGCTCATGCCCAGTTTCCCGAGCTTGTCGGTAGCCAGCACATCCACCCCCGACTGAAAAAACACGAACTCCGGCTCTTGCTCCTGAAGCAGGCGCGGCAAGGTATCAGATAGCAGTTTCAGGTAAGTTTTGTCGTCGGTGCCTTCGGCCAGCGGTATGTCTAAGTCTGATTTCTCTTTATGGAACGGATAGTTGTGCCCGCAGTGCATACTGAAGGTAAACACCCGCGGCTCTTCCTGAAATATCTGCGCCGTGCCGTTTCCCTGGTGCACATCCAGGTCTACGACCAGTATCTTTTTTACATCTTTATACTTGAGCAGGAAATTGGCGGCAATGGCAATGTCGTTGAGCAGGCAAAAGCCCTCGCCCCTGTCGGTAAAGGCGTGGTGGGTGCCTCCGGCAATGTTCATCCCGATGCCATACTCCAGCGCAAACAACGAGGCCTGCAAGGTGCCGTTCATGATCACGACCTCGCGGTTGATGAGCTGCTCGGAATGTGGGAAACCGGTTTTCCTGATCTCGGAGGACGTGAGCTGCAGGTTGCTCAGCCGTTTCCAGTAGGTGGCGTCGTGGGTATCAAGTATGAATTGCTCGGAGAGCGGCTCCGGCGCAAACAGGTTATCTGTGGTGATGGTGCCTTCGTAAAGCAGTTGTTCGGGCAACAGGTCATACTTGGCCATCGGGAAGCGGTGACCTTCGGGCAGGGAGTGGGCGAAAACTTCGGTCCAGGCAATTTTCAACATAGCACAAAGCTAACAATTAAACGGCCGCCATAGTTTATGCTTTTCTGCCGCAGCAAACACGTACACCAAAGCACAACTAAAAGAGTGCAATTCAGGAAAGACACAAAAGGCTAATTGAAATATTCACAAAAGTGAATAAATACAGGACCAAGCCCTTAAATCGATCCGTTTTGATGGTTATACTTGTGGAAAACTGTGGATAACTTTGTTGATTACGACAGTTTATCCACGTCCGCTTGTGAATTTGCTGTTAATAGTGTCTAATTCACCTGTCATTATCCTATAACAGATTAATAAAGTATAAATACAGTAATATAGCCGTTTTTACACCAGTTTTAAGCAATTTGGGAGACTCAACTCCTTTCTGCCAGGCATTTCTTTCGGATAAGGCACAATTGCTGCCGGAACATTGTAACCTTCCTATATAGAATCCGCTATACACTCTCATATTTACTACAATACAATAATTCAGATCCTGAACAGGGAGCATCATACCCTGACCAACCAACTAAACCATCATGAAAAGATTATTTATACTTGTATTCCTGCTGGCAGTATCCACTGCGAGCTTTGCACAACTTGAGGGGCCCAATGCCCAGCCGGTAAACCATAACCTTCTAAACGGAAGCGACGCCACCAACGATGGTTTTGGCTTTAAAGGTGGAGCAAACTTCGCCAGCATGTCCGGCAGCGATAAAAACTTGCTGGGCAGCATCAGCGGCATTACGAGCTTCCATGCCGGTGCCTTCGCACAATTCGCCTTTAACAACTTTTTCTCGCTACAGCCGGAGGTACTGTATTCACGCAAAGGTTACGAGCGCAGCGACTCCACTTTCCGCTTCGACTACCTGGAGGTGCCGCTTTTAGCTGTCTTCAACATCACGCAAAACGTAAGCGTGCACTTCGGGCCGCAGGCAAGTGTAATGATATCAGCAAAAGAAGAAGACAAGGAGATTGACCTGGAGCCATTCAATACATTTGACTACGGGATAGCAGCCGGCGGAGAGGCGCGAATCAGCCGTTTCCGGCTGGGTGCACGCTACAACCTGGGCCTTGCCGACCTGCGGAACCAAGATACACTGGAGCAGAAAATAAACCAGGACATCAAGCACGGCGTGTTCCAGGTATACCTGAGCGTCGGCTTCTAAACCAACTTCCACCACCAATGCAAAAGGAGCCCATGAGGCTCCTTTTGCATTGGTACAAAGTCTAAAGCTCCAGTTTATACTTTGCAGCGCTTTTATAAAGAAGGATAATCGTACAAAACCGAAGCATTGTACCTGGAAAGCAGTGCCGCTTTGTAGGTTGAGCTGCTGATAAAAGTCCGAAACCTTCCCTTTCCGGCCTGTGTGATCAGAACAGACTATGGGCTAATCGTAAAGATCATCTTTAATAGGCGTACAAAAGGGATCTCACCTAAGGCTCTGACACATGACGGGGCAACAAAATAATTCATCCAATTGTAAACATAGGTTTAGGGATGACCATTAAACCGCAACGCTCTAAACTACAGACACATACTTCAAAACCAGCTGCCATACCTCCTCACCCGTGGTAACAAATTAGTACAGTTTTATGCTAAACTCACCCGCTGTACGTTCCTACACAAACCATTTAAGTACAAAATCATGAGAAAATACCTTTGCCTGCTACCCTTGCTGCTTTCCGGCTTTGCCGCCAGCGCACAGGGTAATGCCCTTCTGACTTTTAACCTGCGGCAGGCAGAGACGCTTCGAATAGGCATGCTGGTGCTGGGCTTATGGGCTATTCTTAACATTGTAGTAGGCAGCTTTAAGCTAACCAAGACCTCTCGTAGCAAGCGCTTCTTTCACCAGATGAACATTTACTGGAACATCGTGAACCTGTGCATTGCGGGTGCTTCGCTGTACTTTCTGATGTCGGAGGATGTAACGATACGAACATTGGCGGAGAGCGTACGCATGCATGCTTCTTATAAAAAGATACTCTACCTGGCCATCGGTCTTGATGCTGCCTTCATTATGTTGGGTTCCTACCTGGTGGAGCGCTCCCGTAACTCACCTAAAATTGAGCAGCTCCAGGGTTGGGGCCGATCCATTGTAATGCAGGGCGTGTTTCTGCTGATACTGGACGTGACGCTTGCTACGCTGCTGGAGCTGCCATCCGAACAACTCTTCCAACTGATCCGCTGATAAAAGAAAACAGCCGCCCCAGCTTTTACAGTTGAGGCGGCTGTTTTTATGCCTGGGTTGCTTAGCGGTCGTGACGGCCTTCGGCAAATTCCTCAATCATTTTACGATTGAAAGCAGGCAGATCGCCTGGGTTCCGGCTTGTTACCAGCCCGTTGTCTACTACTACTTCTTCGTCTACCCAGTCGGCGCCAGCATTTTTCAGGTCTGTTTTCAGCGTGTGGTAGCTGGTCATTCGGCGGCCTTTCACTTTACCGGTCTCTATCAGCGTCCAGGGGCCGTGGCAGATGGAAGCGACCGGCTTGCCTGCTTCCAGGAACTTGTTTACAAAGGCCACGGCATCTTTGTTGGCGCGCAGGTTATCGGGGTTCATTACGCCACCCGGCAACAAAAGCCCGTCGTAGTTATCGGCATTCACGTCGGCCAGGTGCTTGTCTACTTTAAAGGTCTCGCCCCACTCGGTATGGTTCCAGCCTTTGATCTCGTTCTTCTTGTTTGGCGAGATAAGGTGCGTTTCGGCTCCCTGCTCTTCCAGCGCCTTTCTCGGATCAGTCAGTTCTACCTGCTCAAATCCTTCTTCTACTAGTATCGCGATCTTCTTTCCTTGCAGTTTGTCAGCCATAGTTTATTTGTTTTGAGTTCTACATACGGTTGCCTTAAACTAACGCGCAGCGGGGAGAATGGTTAGCGGTACTTACCTCTTAGCTGATGCACCAAATGCATGAGTCAGCAGCTGGGCAGATTCTCGGCAAATTCCTATCTTTACCTACTCACAATACCACACCACCACAATCCGTTACCTTATTATGACTCAACGCCTTACTTTACTGTTTGCTATACTTGCACTTGTAATAGCTGCCTTTTCTACAGCATCCGCACAGGAAGTGAAAGTGGTGAAATTCGCAGAACTGGAGAAACTGCGACAGCAGCCGCACGATACGCTGTATGTAGTCAATTTCTGGGCGACCTGGTGCAAGCCCTGTATCAAGGAGCTGCCCTACTTTGAGGCGGTAAACAAGCAGTACCAGGGCCAGCCGGTGCAGGTGGTGCTGGTAAGTATGGATGCCCCGCAGGACCTGGAAAAGCGCGTGCACCCGTTTGTGCAGAAGCGGGCGCTGCAGTCGCGGTTGCTGCTGCTCGACGAAACGGACCCCAACAGCTGGATAGACCGGCTGGAGCCGAAATGGTCGGGGGCAATACCGGCTACCATGCTTTTCAACAACAAGCGCAAACAGTATGAGTTTGTAGAGCGTGAGCTCTCGGAGGAAGAACTGCAGAAACTGATTGTAAAGTATAAACCATAACCTTGTACTATGAAAAAGATTAAATTACCTCTGATCTACATGGTTTGCCTGCTGCTGGCAGGCTTCCTGATGGCAGCCACACCTGCCGGAAACACCGGCTACCAGGTAGGCGACACGGCCCGCGATTTTGAGTTGAAGAACGTAGATGGCAAGATGGTATCGCTGAGCGATTATGAAAACGCCCAGGGCTTTATCGTTACCTTTACCTGCAACTCCTGCCCATACTCTGTAGCGTACGAAGACCGCCTCATTGCGCTGCACAACAAGTATGCGCCAAAAGGCTACCCGGTCATTGCCATCAACCCGAACGATGCCGCTGTCTCTCCGGAAGATTCGTATGCAAACATGCAGCAGCGGGCAAAAGAAAAAGGCTTTCCGTTCCCGTACCTGCACGACGAAACACAGGAAATAACAAAAGCTTACGGCGCCACACGCACCCCGCATCTGTATATTTTGAAGAAGGGTGAGAACGGCATGTACAAAGTTGCCTACATCGGCACCATCGACGACAACTCCCGCGATCCGAAGCAGGTGCAGAAACGCTATGCAGAGGCCGCGTTAAACGATATGATCGCCGGTGATCAGGTAAAGCAGCCCAACACCAAGGCCATTGGCTGTACCATCAAATGGAAAGAAGCTTAATGTCCACAGTAGTTAGGCACACTAGCGAACAGATTATACTTATACTTTCTTCTTAGAATCGGCCGGCAGTGGCAAACCTGAGGGGTTTACACTGCCGGCTGCTTTTTTTGCCTCCGCCAGGTGCCGCACATGCTTCTTTCCTGCCTCGCGTGCCTCCACTTCATACTTGTTGTTGTAGTATCCCACACGCATCGACTCCCGCAGGTATAGCCATAAAAAGCGTACATAGCCATGCTCCTGAAATTGCCTGATGTGGCACAGCTCATGCGCTACCCAGCCTTCGTCCCGCAGAAATGTTTCCCGGTCCACACCACTTAAATGGATCTGCTTTCCAAGCACCATGGCCACGTTGCCACTCTTCAGTACCATGCGGGCAATACGGGCAAAAAAAGAACGCTCTACAATTTTAAAATCCATCTTTTTATACTTCTGTAATTGGACTCTTACTAATTTATATCCTCCGCTTACCAGCACAATGCATGCCCAACCATACTAAATTAAGGGCAGAAGCGTTCGGATTGTGTGCCAAGAGAGAGCAGCTAAAAATTTGCACATTAAATATTTGTACTTATTTTTACCCCCTGTTGCTGTTCGGCAACATTAAAACACGGTGCAAACAGGCTTATTTAGTACAAATCTGAGCTCCTGTTGGCCAGCAAAAAGGTGAAACTGTTTTCCCGCTGTGCCGGGACTGTAACAAGCTAAACCCTATGATAAAAGCAATAATACTGAGCGTACTTGCCGTCTCGTCGCTCCTTCTCTCCTACTTCTACGAAGTAACCCCGGCAGATGCTGAGCCGGCAACTACAACAGCCATCAGCCCTTACGCCATCAACTCCGGCGAAGACATGGCCAAAGCCATGAAGCTGAAAGCACCCGCAACCTACAAAGACACCCTCTTTTACGAATACTACTCCCAGACGCTTGGCCTGCGCTTCGACTACAACGAAGACAAAGAACTTATCGAAACGGTAACCGACTGGATTGGCACTCCTTACCGCTACGGCAGCAGCTCTAAAAGAGGCACCGATTGCTCCGGCTTTGTTACCAGCGTTTTCCGCGAAGTATACGGCATCGACCTGAGCCGCAGTTCCCGCTCCATGTTCGGCGACGTGAAGCGCATCAAAAAAGACAGCATTCAGACCGGTGACCTGGTGTTCTTCCGCCGCAGTCCCAAGCAACCTATCTTCCACGTAGGCATCTACCTGAAAGACAATAAATTTGTGCACTCGGCCACCAATGGCGGTGTAATGGTCAGCTCCCTGAAAGAACCCTACTACCGCAATTACTACTACGCCGCCGGCCGTATCGACTAAGTATACTCCGGAACAAAATTCATACTTTACAAGAAGGCCTTGCACCATGGTGGCAGGGCCTTTTTATTTGCTGCCGGGTACAACAATTTTACTCCTGCAAAGTATAGGAAGGTTGCTGTGAGTTAACCAACTTGCACCCGATTTCGCTGCGTAAAGGGATGCCTGAACCCCTTATCCGGCTATACAACCTACAAACAGAACAAGCACAAGCACGTACACTATTATGGAGAATCAGCAACCTGAAGGGAAAAATGTAGCACAGAGCCCGCTGTTTAAGAAGATACTTGAAAAAGCGGAGAAGTACCTGAAACACCCAAAGCAGGTAACTGTGCTTCTGAACGACGCCTTCAAAAAAGCCACTGCCAAAAAGAACCTGGGCACACTGGCCGGCGAGGCATGGGAAAACCTGCAACTGCTGTCGCGCATGATCAAGGCGGCAATGTCAGGAGAGTATAAAGGCATACCCAACACAACGATAGTAGGAGGCATTGCCGTTATCATTTACTTCCTTACTCCCATCGACCTGATTCCGGATATTATTCCGGTAATAGGTCTGCTGGACGACGCCAGCCTGCTGGCCTGGTTTATGACCAGCATCAAGTCGGAGCTGGACAGGTTCAAAGAGTGGGAACAAACTAAAATGGCGCAGGAGCGGGCAACCCCGCACGTAGATCCGCTTCATCATGCTGATAGCTCCTTTGGAACGCCCAAGTATAGCAACCAGCCGGAAGGCTCGGTGCACCTGGGCCAGGGTGAGAACATTTAACTAAACGCAGGAGCACGTATGAAAGCAGAAGAAAAAGATCCGAAAAAGCCTGATACTACCAAAGGCAAAAAAGGGGACACCATGCAGAACGAAACCCCGGAAGGCCACAAGCCACATGGGCATACATCGCAGGGGCATACCACAGAAGGCGAAGGCTCTGCCACCAGCAGCAAGGAACCAACCTTGCGCGGCTCTACCACCGACAGCAGCCGGGTGCATAAAAACCCGCACGACGACATGCCAACGGGCGGTAACATCCGCTAGGTTAACGTACTTTATACTTTAGAAACAGGCTGCCCGTGGCAGCCTGTTTTGCTTTCAACTATTTCACTTTTTACAGAACATCAGCCGGCCTTCTTCCAGCTTCTAAAGCTCAAATTTACCCTTCTCAGGCCTGAAATATAGAACAATTTAAATACATAAATTTAAATAATTCATGATAAAACCTTTAGCAACAGTAGTTTTGTACGAAAAATATTCTCTATATTTGGCTCGATGATTTTGTATTTTTAACTTCTAGCCAAAGTGTATTCATCATTTCTACGACTAACATCCGTTAATCTCCACATCGACGGAATCGGAAAGGTTTTGATCGAACGGAGCGAGAAAGCCAAGCGCGTTACCATCAGTGTAAGACCGCTGAAGGGCGTTCGGGTAGCTGTGCCTCCCAGTATCAGCTTTGAGAAAGCTGAGCAGCTGATCTACACAAAAGCCGACTGGATAAAGGAGAACCAGGCGCGCATGAAGCAGCACGAGGAAAAGGTAACCGTGTATGACCACGATACCGACTTCCGGACGCGTTCGCATGCATTGCGCTTGCTGACACACGCCCAGTATACCATGCGCTGCGTGATAGAAGACGGCTACATCAACGTGTTTTACCCGGCCTTTAAGGATGCAAAGGACAATGATGTGCAGAAGTTCATCCGCAAATCCATTGAGGAGGCGTACCGCAAAGAGGCGAAAGAGTACCTGCCGAAGCGTGTGGCGTACTTTGCCGACAAATTTGGCTTTGATTTTCAGAATGTATTCATCAAAAATGCCAAATCGCGGTGGGGCAGCTGTTCGCACACCAACAACATCAACCTTAACCTGCACCTGATGCGCCTGCCGGAGGCTCTCTGCGACTACGTGATCCTGCATGAGCTGGCCCATACGGTTGAGAAGAACCACGGTCCGGGTTTCTGGGCACTGCTCGATAAAGTTTGCGGCAACTCCAGAACACTGGACAAGAAACTAAAAGCTTATCGTATTTCCATCTATTAACCTGTTTTGCTATCGAAACACTACTACTAAAATTATACTTTGTGGCGGAGGCCAACTGATCCCATCAGCTATCGCCCCGCGCCGAAAACAGAAAAGGCGGAGATGAGTCTCCGCCTTTTCTGTTTTATACTTTCAGCTTCAAAACTTAGCTGGCCTCCCGTAGTGCATGCGATGATACATAATCTACAAAGTCGCCTACCGTATTGATCGGCACTTCATCCGGAATGGTGATCTGAAAGTTCTTCTCCAGCTCCAGGATGATGTCCACCACATCTACTGTATCGAAGCCAAAATCCTGTGACAGGCGTGCAGTAGGTTGCAGGCGTGCAGGTCTTATCTCCTTGGTTTTGCTAATGATACGGATAACCTCGCGCTCAATAGCTTTGTCAGTTGTAAGCATATTTATAAAGTGTATTCTCTGATTCTTTCATTTACTTCAAGCTCGTGCTGCTCTATGACTTTCGCAGCACCGGCTGGTTTTCTGCTGCCCAGCAGTTTGTAGCGCAGCCTTTCGTTCAGCAGGTACATTACCGGCACGATCAGCAGCGTAACAACGGTAGCAAAACCCAGGCCGAAAATAATCGTCCAGGCCAGCGGGCCCCAAAAGGCTGCACTGTTGCCTCCCATGAAAAAGTTAGGCTTAAACTCCGTAAACAAAGTATAGAAGTTAAGGTTTATACCTAACGCTAATGGGATCAAACCTAGTATGGTAGATGCCGCCGTCAGCAGCACCGGGTTCAGGCGCGTTTTGCCGGCCTCCACGATCGCCTCTTTCAGCTCTTTTCCTTCTGCCAGCAGCAGGTCCGTGAACTCCACAATTAGAATGCCATTCTTCACCACGATACCGGCCAGCGCTACAATGCCCACGCCTGTCATCACAATAGAAACATCCATGCCAAAGATGGAAAAGCCCAGCAACACCCCGATGATGCTGAAGAGCACCTCCGAGAGAATGATAAACGGTTTGGATACCGAGTTAAACTGTGTTACCAGGATCAGGAAGATGATAAAGAAGGCCGCCACCAGCGCGATCATCAAGAATTCGGATGTTTCCTGCTGCTCTTCCTGCTGACCACCCATTTTCACTTCGTAGCCTTCCGGTGTTTCAAAGTTCTTCATTGCCTGCTCAATGTTCTGCACTACCTCGTTGGCATTATAGCCCCCCAGCACGTTCGACTCCAACGTTACCATGCGCTTCAGGTCCTTGCGCTTCACGCCGCCGTAGCTGGTGCCGTACTCTATCGTTGCCACCGACGATAATGGGATCTGCCGCACCTGCCCTGAGTTCATATCGCGGTACGTGATGCGCATGCCCAGTAAGGCATCAATGTTGTCGCGGTATGGCTCGGCATAGCGCACCTGGATCGGATACTCTTCCTCATCCAGCTTAAACTTCGATGCCTCTTTCCCGAAGATGGCCGTACGGATCTCGGATCCGATCTGACCGGTGCTGATGCCCTCGCGGTTTGCCCGCTCCCGGTCGATGTTGATGAGGATTTCCGGCTTGCTGTCTTCCAAGTCAGATCGGAGTTCTTCGATACCGCCGATCTGCTGCTGGTCCAGGTACTGCTCCACCTGTTTCGACAGGGCAATCAGGCCTTCAAAATCCTCCCCGGCTATCTCGATGCTGATCGGCTTGCCTACCGGCGGGCCGTTCTGCTCCTGGTCCACGGTGATGTCCACACCGGGTATACCCTTCACCGCCTCCCGTATTTCGTTCAGGTACTCGCGGCTTGTTTTTTCGCCAATTCTGTATTGATACTCAACAAAGGCAACGGTAACCTTCCCTTTATGAGATTGTGCGGTGGCGCTCCGGTCGTTTTCGTCTCCGGCACCGATGGCTACGTTCGAAATCACCGACTCTATGTCCGGGTTTTTCTCCCCGATCACCTTGTAGATGCGCTTCTCCACCACCTTTGTAACCGAGTCAGTTACAGCCTGATCCGCACCGATGGGCATGTTGATGTAAGTATAAATGAAGTTGGGATCAGACTCCGGGAAGAACACAACTTTAGGAGAGCGAAGGACGGTTAAAAAAATTGAAAAAATCAGGAGCCCGAACACACTTGCAAATACCAGCACCGGGCGTTTACCTACCAGCATCCAGCGCAGCAGCCGCTCATACCATCCCATGAAGCGTGGCAGCGTTTTGTTCTGGAACTTATCAATGATGTTCGTAAACACATACTTGTTCAGCAGCACCAGTATCAGTACCAGCATGATCAGATTAGCCGTACCATTCCAACCTGCCAGGTACGCTACCACAGTCACTGCAAAGCCTGCTCCGGTCAGCAGCCAGAAAGTTCTGCGTGCCTTCGGCGATATATTTCTTGTATGCCCCTTCTTCATAAAGGACACGGCAAACACCGGGTTGATGATAAAGGCCACCATCAACGAGGACAAGAGTGTTACAATGAGCGTAATGGGCAGGAAGAACATAAACTCACCTACTATACCCGGCCAGAAAAGCAAAGGAAAGAAGGGGGCTATGGTCGTAAGCGTACCTGCCAGCACTGGCACAAACACCTCGCCTGCCGCAGCTTTGGCAGACTTTACGATGCCCAGGTTAGACTGGTGGAAAATACGGTGGGTGTTCTCGATCACCACAATGGCATCGTCCACCACAATACCCAGGGCCAGCAGAAAGGCAAAGAGCACGATCATGTTCAGGGAGTAGCCCGTCATCTGGAACAGGATAAAGGCCACAAACATGGAGATAGGCACTGACAACCCAACAAAGGCCGCATTGGTAGCCCCCATAAAGAACATCAGCACCAGGGTAACCAGCACAAAACCGATAATGATGGTGTTGATCAGGTCGTTGAGCGTATGGCGCGTCTGCACAGACTGGTCACCGGTTACGGTAATCTTCAGGTCATCGGGCAACACAGCGCCCTGCATATCCTCCAGCGCTTCATGTATCTTATCCGAAGCCTCGATCAGGTTTTCGCCACTGCGCTTGATCACGTTCAGGGAAATTACCGGTGCGTTGTCGAGGCGGGCGTAACTCTCCTGCTCCTCAAAGCCTTCTTTTACTTCGGCGATCTCCTTCAGCTGGATATTAGCGCCCGGCAGCGATTTAACCACGATGTCTCCGATCTTTTCCGGATCAACATACTGGCCCACCACGCGTACGGAGCGCTTCATCTCGCCCACTGTCACGTTGCCGCCCGAAATGGTCAGGTTTTCTGTTGCGATGGCACGCTCCAGATCGCTGAAAGTAACCTGGGCTGCCTGCATCTTGTACATGTCCACGTTTACCTGCACTTCTTTGTCCAGGGCACCTACCATATCCACACGGGTAATTTCCGGCTGCGCTTCTATGCGGTCCTGTATGTCTTCGGCATACTTCTTCAGGCGGTCCAGGCTGTAATTACCCGATACGTGCACATACATGATCGGGAACTCCGAGAAGTTAACTTCCTGCACATCCGGGTCGCGGTCCAGGTCGGTGGGCAGGTCCGTGCGGGCTTTGTCCACACCGTCTTTCACCAGTTGTTTGGCCGCTGTTACATCCACATCCGTGTTGAACTCCACTACAATCATCGAGAAGTCCTGGATGGAATTAGAGGAGATCTCTTTCACCCCGGAGATGGCTTTCAGCTGCTTTTCGATCGGGCGCGTAACGAGGTTCTCCATATCAGAGGGAGAAGTGCCCGGGTAAATGGTGCTCACAAACACCGTGGGTATGACAATGTCAGGAAAGTTTTCTTTCTGCAGATTGAAGTATGAAAATATACCTGCCAGCGTAATAATGATGGTCACGATATAGATACTGGTTCTATTATCGATGGACCAACTGGTTGGCTTGAAGTCTCTCATAGTTTTATACTTTAAGTGTTACTCCTGAAGGCCGCTTACCTGGTTAAAGACAACTGGCTGACCTTCGTTTAAGCTCTGGTAGCCTACCGTAATGACCTGGTCGTTGGCAGAGAGCCCCTTCAGCACTTCCACTTCTCCCTGGTAAGCCATACCTGTGGTCACTTCTTTCCGGGTGGCCACGTACCGCTCACCTTTCTTCTGGGCCACGTACACGTACTGCGATTTCTCATCTTTCTGCACCAGGTTTACCGGTACCACAATGGAGCCTTCGTTTTTGTAGTCCTGGATGCGCACCACAGCAACCAAGTTAGGGCGGAGCGTAAGGTCTTTGTTTATACTTTTAGGGCGTAACTCGATGGTAAAAGTGCGGTTGGTCGGGTCGATGTGCTGGCTTACCACATCCACGGTAGCAGTTATTTCCTTGTTCAGGTCCGGGAAGCGCACCAGCGCCTGGTCTCCTTTGTTGATCTTGGCCAGGTATGCCTCTGAAACCTCAGCCACAATTTTACCGCCCGTCGTGTTTACCACCCGGATAATGCCGATACCCGGAGCCACGGCCTCTCCTGCATTCGGGATCACTTCATCCACTACCCCGCTTACCGGCGCTTTGATGTTGTACTGGTCGCGCTGCTGCTGCATAGTGGCCAGGCTGCGCTCCAGGGCCTCCTTGTTGTTTTTGGCCGTCAGGTACTGCATTTCCGTGCCGATCTTCTGGTCCCAGAGGTTCTTCTGTTTTTCGAAAGCAATGCGGGCCAGGTCCAGGCGGGTTTTTACTTCTGCAATGTTCTGACCCAGCACCTGCGCGTCGATCGTTGCCATGGTCTGGCCTTTTGCCACCCGGTCGCCGGGCTGTACGCGCATGCTTGTCAGCACACCCGGTACTTTGGCACTTACCAGCACGTTCTGGTCAAAATCTACCTTGCCCTGCACCTCCAAGTAATGCCGGAACGTATCCTGCTGCACGGTAGCAACCGATACAGGCACTGTCTTTTTCTCCGGGGCTGCCCCTTTGCCCTCGGCTTTCAGCTCCTGCTCCAGTGCTGTAATTTTATCCTGAATCTCCTGCTGCTGCTTTTTAAGGTCTGCCAGCTGCGCCTCTTTGTCGTTGTTGGGGCCGCATGCTGCCAGGCCTACTAGCAGAGCAAAAGATGTAATTCCGAGTAATCTTCTCATAGTTGTTGGTCGATTAAGCATTCTTTTTCGGTCGTTTTATTTTGTTAACAGGGTGCCGGTGGCTTTGTCAAGGTTTACTTTGGAGATGAGGGCGTCATACATGGCGGCGTAGTAGTTGGTCTGCGCCTCGCGCAGGTCTGTTTCTGCGTTCACCACTTCCAGGTTAGAGCCTACCCCCTCCTGAAATTTGATTTTGGCTACACGCGCAATCTCCTCTGCCAGCTCCATGTTCTCGCGCTCCGACTTCAGCACCGCCAGCGAATTGTTCAGCTCCGCAGAGGCCTGGTCAAGTTGCAGGTCTATACTTTGCTCCAGTTGCTGAAAGCCCAGCCGGGTGTTTTCGAGGGTAAGTTTGGATTGCTGTATCTGATAATGCTTGCGCAGGCCGTCAAAAACCGGCACCTGCAGCTGCACGCCCACATAGCCATAGTCGAAGTAGTTTCTGTCGACAACGTTGTCGTACCCGGCCCGCACGCTCAGCACATCCGATAAGCTGGAGCCTACACCGTTGTAGCCATAGCGGGCGTTCAGGTATAGTTTTGGCAGGTAACCGGAGCGTACGTTGCGCAAGTTCAGCATAGCCAAGTCACGCTGCGTTTCCAGAATAGAATATTCGATGCGGCTTTTGTAATTAAAACTGTCGGTGCTGACTTTGCTCAGGTCTACCTCTACCTCGCTGAGCTTATCTGTAAGCACCAGTTGTTCTTTGTGGTCCATGCCCATCTGGAACTTGAGCTGATTTATACTTAGCTCCAAGAGGCGTTCGGTTCGTTGCTTCTGCACTGCCAGGTTATTCATCGATACACGCAGGCGATCGACGTCCAGCTTTTCGGCCACACCGTTCTCAAACATCACCTGCGTTTGTTTCAGCAGCGTGTCCAGGCGGGCAAGATTCTGGTTGAGCAGTTCAATGCGCTCGCGGCTTACCAGTACACTGTAGTAGGCTTTGCTTACCAGCTCTGCCACTTCAATTTCGCTCTGCGTGGTGCTTTTTCTGGAGAGCTCTGTGTATGTTTTGGCTGCCTTTAACCCGATCAGGTAAGAGCCGTCGAATAAGAGTTGGCTACCTGACAGGGTAAGACCACCGGCATAAGGCTGTACAAAAGAAACGGCTATCAAGCCTTCGGTGCGGGGCCCGGGTTGTGAATAAACAGGCGTTAATGTGATCGGCTCCCCGGATTTTATCTGCTCCGGCGTAATAACAAAGGGTTCCAGTGCAGGCGCTCCTCCAAATGTATTGGGGTCAAAAAGTGTTTTCTGCCGGATAAAGTTATTGCCTACCTCGGCTGAGACATCTATCTGGGGCAGGCCCATAGCACGTATCTCGCCTACTTTTGCCTTATCAATTTCCTGCTGGTTGCGGGCCGCTTTTAAGTTTACACGGTTTTGCAGGGCATAGTCTATACTTTGCTGAAGGCTAAAGGACTGCGCATCCTGCGCCCTCACCCCAAGCGTGCCCAGCAGAGCAGTAAAGGCAATGATAAGGCTGATTTTCTTTTTCATAATTTTAGTTTGGTAGTAGGTGGTGGTTCTATTCTTCTTCGGTTATGTGCTTGTACTCGTTGATCAGCTTGTGGCCCTTGAGCGTGGCGATACCCAACATGAAGTGCTCCAAGGCAGCCAGTTGTACCTGTTCCAGATTAAACTCATGCGGCGGAAAGATGCGGTTGTCAAAGATGATCTCTATCTGAGCCAGACGAAGTTTGGAAATCACCTCCACATCAAGATCTTTCCGGAAGAGGCCTTCTTCTATACCGCGGAGCAGGTTCTGCTTTATCTTACCTAGCATGAACTTGTTCTTGTGGTCCTGCCATAATTTCCAGCTGCTGGCATGGTATTTCTGCAGGTCGTGGAAAACAGCCGGGTGAATGCTGCTCATAATCTTGCGGGTCATGCCCATGATACTGAAAAGCTCCTCCACCGCATTTTTAGCATCCCCGGCAAAACATTCGCTCTCGCGCTCCACCACGTGCAGGTAGTTTTTTGTAGAGGCATAAATGATCTCATCTTTGTTGCTGTACCATTTGTAGATGGTTTTCTTCGACATGGACAAATGCTGCGCGATATCGTCCATCGAGATGCTCTTTACCCCTTTCAGGCAGAAGAGGCCGAAGGCCGTCTCCGAAATCCTGTCTTTGATATCTAAGTTTTCTTTTGTTTCCATTGCTCTCATTCCGCCTCAAAACTATGGAAACGTTTTTAATAACCAAAGTTTCCATACTGCTAAATAACCTCCTTCTACATAGAAAGTTTATGTATTAATTCAGGTTAAATAACATGTCTACCAGGCAAAGGTCTGTACTATTCTTTAACCAATAAAGCACATTTTGACGAACAGGGGATTTTCTGCTCCAGAACCTAAGATTTTGACGCTCAACCAGAAATCAAGCCTAAGCATAGCACTATAGCACAGGACCTATATTCCCAGCACGGCGCGTAATTTGGTGTAGCCACCCTTGCTGAGGGGAATGCGCTCGCCGCTTCGGAGCAGGGCCACATGGCTGTCTTTATCGAAGGGTTCTATGCGGGTGAGCTGCGGCAGGGAAAGTATAAAGGAACGATGCACCCGAACGAACTGCTCCGGAGCCAATGCCTTTTCGTAGTAGCTCATGGTTTTCTTTTTCAGGAAGACGCCGTCTTTGGTATGGATCTTCACATAATCATCGTAGGCTTCCAGGTACAGCACCTCACTTACCGGAATGATGCGGATGTTATTGCCCGCTTTTACCACGATGCGGTGGCGCTCTTCGGGGTGTTTGCCTGCTATTTCGGTTAGCGGCGGCGCGGCAGGACTTGCCGGAAGTATGGCCTGATTGTGGAGCCACTTTTTCAGAGCTGCATCGAACCGCTCTTTGCTGAAGGGCTTGAGCAGGTAATCTACGGCATTGGCTTCAAAGGCTTTGATGGCGTACTCGTCGTAGGCTGTCGTAAAAATGACGCTCGGGGGCTGTTCTACGAGCTCCAGCATCTCAAAACCGTTGATCTTAGGCATCTGGATGTCCAGGAAAATAAGGTCGGGCTGGTGCTGCATGATGGCTTTTACCCCTTCAAAGCCGTCGCCGCACTCCTGCACGACCTCCAGCTCCGGGTAGTTGTGCAGGTACTCGGCTACTATACTTCGCGCCAATGGCTCA
This sequence comes from Pontibacter ruber, assembly GCF_023630205.1. Classification (GTDB taxonomy): domain Bacteria; phylum Bacteroidota; class Bacteroidia; order Cytophagales; family Hymenobacteraceae; genus Pontibacter; species Pontibacter ruber. Next base: position 921,912 of record NZ_JALPRR010000001.1, read on the forward strand.
TCATCTATAATCAGACATTTTCTCATAGTTATAGTTGTTGCGGTATTTTGATGGTAGTGGTAAAGGTACTGTCCTGCTGGCTGGTGCTAAGCAGGTCCTGGCGGGCATAAAGCAAGTATAGCCGGCGGCGCACCGAGTCCAGGCCGAAGCCGGTGCCTTTGCGAGGCTGCTGTGTGGCCGGGTCGTAAGGGTTTTGCGTGGTGATAACCAGGTTCTGACCTTCGGCAGCTGCTTTTATACTTATTTCTGTTTCGCCTACTGTATCATACAGCCCGAATTTGATGGCATTTTCCACGACCGGTTGCAGCAGCAGGGCGGGCAGGTGCATCGGCAGGCTTTCTTCCCGTGCATCTATTTTTACGCTCAGGCGGTGCCCGAAACGCACTTTCTCAATATCCAGGTATAGCTGCAGTTGCTTCAGTTCATCGGCCAGCGGCACCTGTTGCTGGTTGTCCTGCCGCAGGGTTCCGCGCAGGAAATCGGAAAGCTGCTGCACCATGCTGCGGGCCTGCTCCGGCCTGGCTACCACCAGCGCACTAATGGAGTTGAGGCTGTTGAAGAGAAAATGCGGCTGCAGTTGCTGGCGCAGGTTAAAGAGCTCGGCCTCCCGGGCTATCTTCTCGGTAGCAGCCTTCCGGTCCTCGGCTTCCTGCAACTCACGGGTATAAAACCACAGCCAGGTCAGCAGCAGCATCAGCAGGATCATCAGCCAGGCAAACGCCATGCGCACAGCCAACGTATGATCTACAAAAGCCAGGTAACTGGTCTCTCCTCTGAACACTTTTCCAATGCCCCAGTAAAAGAGCGCTATACTTATACCAGCCATCCCCAGGCTCCATCCCAGCAGGAAAGTACCTTGCCTTATACTTGGCTGGTAAAAGCGCAAGCCTGTGCCCATGGCATAGCCCCCCATAGCCAGCAGCAGATTGGTGAGCAACGCATCTGTTATGGTTATAGTTGATCCGAAGCCAACAGGCCACAGTACAAGTGCTTGCACCACCGCCCACAGCAGTGCCCAGCCCAGGTAGATCAGGATCAGACGGTGAGGAGACATGGCTGGAAGTTAGAAAGTTTAGGAGTTAGAGAGTTAGAAAGCAGAGACGCAATACGTTGCGTCTCTACCGCTAGGGAATCAGGTATCGAACAACGAGTGGCCTTACTTTAATAGCTCTTGATGTTCAGGCCACCAAACAGCGTCGTACCTTTCAGGATCAGTACTTTGTTCGGGTCGTAGCCATGTGGCAAGGCTGGGCGCTTATCGTCTATACCTCCCAGAATAGCTACCATCTCCGACTTTATCTGCCAGTGCGGCGGCACGATCAGGGTAGTGCCCCCGAATATCTGCGTTGACTCCAGCACAACAGGATGTTGCATATCGGCCTGCATCAGGTTCAGCTCTGTGCCGCCAAACACGCTCACCACATCGCCGCCTTTGAAGTTTTTAGTGATGATGTTTTTCTTAACGCCTCCAAAAATAGCGGTGCTGTCCACGTAATCTTCCACGGAAGCAGCCTGCTCCGGAGCACCGGCATAAGCATCTGAAGTATAAGCGCCGGTATAGTTCGTATAGTCAGTTTGGCCGGGGTAAGCACCTGTAGCGGGGTCCGTGTAATATCCTGTTGCCTCGTTTGCTGTTTGTGTTGGTGCAGGCCCTGCTCCCACCTGGTTTTCCCAGGGATGGCGTCTTTTAGGGCGCAGCATCAGCCACAGACCAAGACCGATAATGAGAATAGGCCAGAAAAAGCGTCTCAGGCTGAAGTCGAAGAAGAAGTATTCGTCCAGCAGAAAAACGCTGCCTATGACTACCAGCACCAGCCAGCCCGGCTTCTGGAACGAATGACGAAAGCCCAGGAACAGACCCAGCACGATCAAAAACATCTGCCAGGTAAACACCCAGGAAGGTAAAAAGAATGCATTCATTTTAGCGGCCAGCAGCAATACGCCGATCACCACCAGCACCAGGCCTCCGGCTACTTTGCCTGACTGCCTGCCGGATGAGTTAAAGTCTCTATTTTTCATGTTTTATTCGGTTTAGAGTTATTGTCTGCACCAAAAGTATAATAACCAGGCAGCCCTCACAACGGCTATTAGGCTGACTTGGGCAAGAAGTCGGTAAACGACGGGTTGGTGTCGGTAAAGCAAACTTACCTTTTATTTGCCGCTGTCCAAGTACGGACGACAGGAAAGGCATGAGCTGTTTGGATAAGTATGGATGAAAATAGTCATCAGTGTTTTCTCTCATCCTTCGCCTGCCAGTAGTTCTTCTCCTTCACCCTTTTTACAAAAACCCGGCTCGTATAAAATTTTAATACATACTATAAAAAGCGGTTAGTTCAGCTATTACAGAAGGTGTTTAGGTATGTGTAACAAAGCAGCATGCTGGCAGCCCGGATAATGCAAAGCCGTACATTGATTTGAGGAGGACAAAATTAAAATAACAGCTAATTTAAAGCCGCACGCCAGTGGGCAGCGGTGTATTATCATTTTTAATAATTAATTTTCTTGCCAATGACGCGACCTTTACAACTTTTGGCAATTTGCCTGTTATTTACCCTTTGCTGCTGCTCTGCTATACTGGCCCAGCCCTCTGAACCACTTGCCACCACCAAAGCACCTTGGTCAGTTGGGACCAATGCATACTATGGGGCTTTGTTTCGTTACAAAACCGGGATGTCAGCGCTTAACTTTACGCATCCCTATGGGTTTGAAGTGTATGCCAACAAACACACCATCGGGAAGCATACGTGGGAGCGGCTCTATAATTATCCCCATGTAGGCTTTGCCTTATCCTATTATAACTACGGTGTTCCGGACGAACTGGGCGAGGCAGTTTCGCTGACAACTTACCTGGATAACTCGCTTTGGCAGTTCAGAAAAAGTAGCCTGCGCTTTAACCTCGGAACCGGCCTGGTATACTCTACCCGCCATTATACCCCCGGCAGCAACGAACAAAACTATGCAATCGGAAGTAAATTCGCCTTTGTGCTTCTTGGGACTGTACGCTATGAGTTCCCGGTGAAGGAACATGTATATATGAACCTGAACCTGGCTTTCCGGCATTTTTCCAACGGAGCCTTAAACAAGCCGAACAACGGAATGAACTTCCCTTTGGTAGGGGTGGGGGTGCGGTACCAGCCAGGAGAGGTCAGGTTGCTGGATGTTCAGGATACCCTGGCCTCTTCTATAGACAAGCGTCTTCATTTTAACCTGAGATTGGCTGCCGGCGTGAAGGAAGTACTTCGGATTGATGAGAAACACCCGATGTATACGCTTTCGGTATATGCCAGCAAAAGGCTGACGCAAACGAATACATTATTAGTCGGTGCGGATGGTTTTCGTGACTCGGCACTTCCAGAAGAGTATATAAATCGGGGGCTACCTGTGCCTTCTGAATTGTCGGATCAGCGGTTGGCAGGCGTAACTGTTGGGCACGAGCTTCACCTGGACAGGCTCTCGTTTGTTTTTCAGTTAGGCCGTTACATCTATCAGCCCTATGATCTGTATCCCGACTATTACCAGCGCTATGGCTTTCAGTACAAGCTTTGCCAGAACGCTTCTGCAGGCGTCACGCTTCTGGCACATACCCGTACTGCTCACGTCATTGAATGGGGTCTTGGTCTTCATATATAAATGTCAGTATATATAGCCGCTGGTAGCAGGACCAAAAGGCGAAGCATCTACTATAGCCGGCTGCAGTAAAAAGCATAAAATACAGACTTGCCCATGCATTTAGTTTACACAACTTTTTCAGGATAAGCCAAATGAGGTCACAGCACAGGTTCAGAACGCTGCCTCTTTTCTGGCGTAATTACGAAGTATACTTTTATACCTGATGAAGAGAAGGACCGGCATCTGCCTGCATGTACTTGGCTTACTAATACTTCAGGTTACGCTGGCAGGGTGTTCCCTGCTGAACCTTGCTCCCCAGGTAGGTGCCGAACCGAAGGGGGCTCGACTAAAGGCCATACAGAACTCCCCCAACTACCAGTATGGTCAGTTCCGGAACCTGGTGCCAACCAAAACAGGCCTCGACTTTTTAGGCTATGCTAAGGTAATTTCGGTTAAGCTTGCCGGTAAGTTTTTCGGTGACAACGACAACCAGGAGCCCAACTGGGAAATTCCGGTGCTGAAACTTGACCTCCGGCAGTATGACGCAGACCAGGATACGGCTACTGTTATTTCCTGGCTCGGGCACTCCGCGTTACTGGTTCAGATAGATGGCAAGCGCCTGCTACTGGACCCCATGCTGAACGGCTTTGCCTCCCCTGTCAGCTTTGTTGGTCCCAAGCGTTTCTCCGCATTGGCCATTACGGCAGAAGAATTGCCCCCGATTGATGCCATTCTGATATCCCACGACCATTATGACCATCTCGACTATGGCTCCATCAAGAAACTGAATGAGAAGACCAGGCACTTTTTTGTACCCCTCGGGGTTGGAGCTCACCTGGAGCGTTGGGGCGTGCCGGCCGAAAAGATAACTGAACTGGACTGGTGGCAGGAAGCTTCTTTTAAAGGATTAACATTTGCTGCCACGCCATCGCGGCATTTCTCCGGCCGCGGCGTTGGCATCAGTATGCAAACCCTCTGGAGCTCCTGGGTGATTATGGGCCGCAAAGACAGGATCTTTTTCAGCGGCGACTCGGGGTACTTCTCCGGCTTTAAAGAGATTGGCAACAAGTATGGCCCCTTTGCTATTACCCTGATGGAGTGCGGCCAGTACAACGAGCTTTGGCCCGACATCCACATGATGCCTGAGCAAACCGTGCAGGCCCACCTCGACCTGAAGGGCAAGCTGCTCATGCCCATCCACTGGGGCGCCTTCGACCTAACCACGTATGCCTGGACTGACCCTATAGAACGGGCAACCAAAGAAGCTGATCGTTTAAAGGTGCCCATTACCACACCAAGAATAGGAGAGTCAGTAATACTGCACCACTACATACCTGCAAAAGTTTGGTGGCAGAAGTAACGGCTAAGATGATTCCTAAGTACTAAGTTGTTTTTCCTCCTATAAGGATATAGCTCACAATGATAGCTACTATTACAGCATTATTTTCTATTATATATACTGCACAATAAGACTTTAACTACTTGAAAGATAAAGGCATATAAATAAAAAAGGTTAAAAATTCACTATATCAATCAGCAAATACTCGTTTAAGATTATAGATACATGAATTAATTCTATTTATCTATAGACTTGTTCATCTATTGTGTCATAGTTATTACAGAGATAGTTAATAACTATTAAGTATTCTATAGACAGATACTTAGGATAAGTATGTTGCTTTAAAGTTGTCTATTTTGTTTCTGGGATTACACATTAAGGGAATCGTTAGCTTTTGGCTTAACGGTTGTTTCATTGGCACATTTGCATAGTATACTACGACCCAACTATTTATGCTGATCAGCATCCTTCACCCTTTGTCTATCTACAGCAATCAAAATTTCCAGCTGATCAGGTTCATTTAAGTAGCTGACACTAGTCTTTACCCTGGCGACTTTTAAATGAATTTGTAAACATTATACAAATAAGGTCCCTCAAAGTACCCGGAATAATTGCAGTGCTATTGTTAAAAATTACCGGGTAAGTGCCAGCATTGCTGCTCCTGATAAGAATGCATGGTAGTGGCTTCTGTTATTGGTCCATGCTGCCATCACACAATTAGCAGGTATAAACCTGGCGGAAAGCAAATCTGAGAAAGGCTATTAAAACAGCGTAACTTCTAAACCTCCTCCTCAATCACTGTTCGTACTCATTCTATTCTTACTCATTCTAGAACAAGTTTAACTTATAAAAATTATGAAAAAGCTGATAGCAGAATTTTTTGGAACCTCCTGGCTGGTATTGGGAGGTTGTGGAAGTGCGGTGCTGGCAGCTGCCTATCCCGAATTAGGAATCGGTTTTGTAGGCGTATCGCTGGCTTTTGGCTTATCGGTGCTCACCATGGCTTACGCAATAGGCCACATCTCCGGCTGCCACCTGAACCCGGCCGTTTCGATTGGGCTGTGGGTTGGCGGGCGCTTCGATAAAAAAGAGCTTCTGCCCTACATCATCGCCCAGGTAACAGGTGCCATTGTCGGTGCCGGCATCCTCTACCTGATCGCTACCGGGAAGCCTGAATTTGAAACAGGTGGCTTTGCGGCAAACGGCTACGGAGAACACTCTCCCGGCGGCTACAGCTTAGTAGCGGCCCTGGTAACGGAGGTGGTCCTGACTTTCATGTTTTTATTTATTATCCTGGGGTCTACCTACCCTAAAGCGCCCGCCGGGCTGGCCGGTATTGCTGTTGGCCTTGGTTTAACACTGGTGCATTTGGTCAGCATTCCGGTTACCAATACATCTGTGAATCCCGCCCGAAGCACCAGCCAGGCTATTTTTGCCGGTGGTTGGGCCATCGAACAGTTGTGGCTATTTTGGGTAGCCCCCATTGTGGGAGCAGTTCTTGCCGGCATAGTCTACAACTACATCTGTCCGGCTGAACAAGCGGAAGAAACTATTAAAATGCCTGTTAAGGCCGAGCCACAACTTCAGCATTAACGCTGCCCCCTATTTTGGTTATAATACGCTTCTTACCAAGACGCTCTTCCGTCTCCCACCCTGGACACTCAATTCAAGTTTAAAATTTGTTCTATGGCGATAAATCTCGCCATAGAACATTAAAGTAACTTAAATATGAAAATCATGCACACAAACTATTTATTCCTGTCAATAGAAGCAGACTACAGCTGTTTTAAGCGCGAAATAGTGTAAGTATAAACGCTGCATTTGTTGTATTGAATATCCTATAGCTTAAAAGCCAGCCCTTAGAGTGACCGCCCAAAGCGACAAACAGGTGAAAAGATTTACGTAATCAATAGAGAAAATGCGCCAACAGCCCACCAGTGGAACAACTGCTTTCCGGATAGCGTACCCGAGGACTGGATTAAAATGGCTACCGGTAATTATAAGTATCCTGCTATCGCTGGCTTCCTGCCGTCCCCCGTTAGCTACCACATCTCCCCGTTACCTGCCGGATGGAAAGTATAAAATCAAGGAAGGAGGAAAAGTAAGAGAAGCAACTGTTTTCAACTATAACGATACTGCTTTCCTACTCCTGGATAACGGGCGCACACTTATTCCAGCCGCTAAGTATTTAGACGCCAACATTAAAAGTGCTTTTGTAAACAAGGCCTTCGGGTTGAACGTGATCACAGTGCCCTTTAAATTTCGACCGGCGAAGGGGGATGAACCGCATCAACTCAACACTACCTTCAATGCAGCGCTTGCCGCAGGTTTTCGGAGCGACCGGTATACCTATAAAAAAGTGACTTTGGCTCCAGGGGTGCAAAAGCGCGACCGGTTCCACAGTGGTTACGGGGGAAGCCTGTTTTTAGGAGCCGGTACCGTTTTGGTCCGGAATGCCTTTATTCAGAACGCGCTGCCACACGACTACGACGGCCTTGTTGTGTACTATGGAGGATCTTTGGTTTTAGGTTTGGGGAGGTTCAATACAGGTATAGCGTTGGGCTTCGACCTGCTCACGGATAAGTACGCAAAGCAATGGCTTTACCAGAACGAACCCTGGATAGGGGCAGTCCTCGGCGTTAAGCTATAATGGTATCTATGCTCATGAGTATACTTCAGGCCATCTATAAGAGTCCACTATTAATGTAATTATCAGGCGAACACTAGGATGCCTAATAACAGTATACGCTGTAAGCGAAGTATACCTGAATCAGTGCGAATTTCACAGCATACTATTGAGCTCCGGATTGAGCTCCTGCAGGAGGCGTAAACGTGTAGCCTAACTGCCGGAGCGCATCCGCTTCATTATAAAAAGTAATGCTCTTTACAATTTTGCCATTCTCTACCTGGTAATTCGTGTTTGCCCAAATTGTTACAGGGCCTTTGCCGTCTTTGAATCTGATTTCCAGTTCTGCCCAGTTGGCTACCCAATTCCCTTTGTTGTCTCCTTCCGGAATCGTTACACTTGCAAATCTGGACCGGTTATATTGGATTTTCTCATATAGATTTGTGGCGTTGGCTTTCCAGTTCTGAACCGCCTGTTCTTTTCTGATCGAGTCTCCGTAAGATGGTCCCATGCCGATGTAATTATCCCCCAGATAGTTGCTCATGGCTTCATAATCCAGGTTCTCCACAGATTTAATATAATTTTTTACTAATTCTATATTCTCACTTTTATCATTGTCAGTGGATGATGTACAGGCAAACAAGCTTGTACTTACTACCAACAAAAGGATCAGACGTTTCATGATTTCTATACTTTGATGTTTAGTTTGAAAGTTAAAGTCATTTGGGATAGCTGCCATACTCCTACATAATGTATTCGGCGCAGTGCAGGCATTGCCGGCTATACTTGTCCCGCCGTTAGTCTGAGAGCAGGTAGGTGTGGTATACATTAAACTGCCTGGTTTACTTGTCCGGATATACCCAACAGTACAACTTTATTTAATGGTGTATCCTTTTCCTTCTATACATCCGGAGAAGGCTCTGATATAGCGGCTCCAGTTTTCCTGCTCCTGGGCACTAACACCTGCCTGTATCTGCTCTTGCTCTGCCTTCTCTTGCTTTTTACCTTTACGCCTGCCTGCTACAACTCCTGTAAGTCCACCAATTAGTGCACCCTCACCAGCACCGCCACCTACAATTGCTCCAATGGCTGCTCCTGCCGCTGCACCAGCAGCTCCGCCTTTTAACGCCTCACCGGTTGAGCTTGTCTCTGTAGGTGCAGGCCCCTGTACTTTGGGCATGTTGGCCGGGTCGAGGCCTGTTTGTTGTTTTGCCCACTCATAGCACGCTGCTTCATCTTTCTGTTGCTGGTCGCTACTTTGCCCCTTTGCCGGGTATACATACAAATTCATGCTTCTCGATATACTTTGCGCTGCTAATTGGCTTGCAAAAACCGCCAGGAAGAAAACCGGAAGGATCAAGAAAGAGCATTTACTGATGAAATTATGTGTCTTCATTTCCTATAAATTAAAACGAGCAATAACTACACATAGAACGATGATCTGAAAAGACCATACTGCCTTGGATAAACGTACATAACGCCTGCCACTGCCAGGAAGTAGAAGCCGGAAAACAGCTGATCCGGCAAATTTGTGATGTATAATCTAATTAGACTATAAAGTATAAACCTTGTAAATTACTGTTGAGCAGTACCGGTTATAAAGCCATCTTCTCTCATTTTGGTAGTAACAGCATCCGCAATTTCGTTTATGGTATCTTCTAACTTTGTAGGATTAACCGACTTGGTAGTGCCTGCCCAGACCAGCTTATCCGGGTTTACCGTGTACACGGTAGTTTCTACCATGTAATTTTTATCTGTTTCGTAGTAGCCTGGCGAAGTATAAAATCCTGCCCCATAACCATAATACCTGCCCCAGCCACCATAATAGCCGGTAGTAGTACCTGGTACATAATGTGTTTCTTCATCCACATCCACTAACCGGGTCATCAACACGTGCGTAAACTGCCCTTGTGTCAATATATCATGCAATGTTGATTCCTCAGCTCCCTTCATAAGTTCCGGGGTAAGAAGCGTGTAAGAAGCTACTGCCTGACCAGCCATCCGCTTGATAATCTGGTCTTCCACCACACGTCGCGATGTTTCATCTTTCACCATGGCAATCACCAAGGTCTTATTCTGTGGCCCCTGCGTAAAGCTTGCCCCAGGATCTTTCCAGGACTTAACTATCTGGGTGGAAGGTCCACAGGCCACCATAAATACAATTGTGAAAATTGTTATGTAAATACTTCTCATAGCTGTACAGTTTAAATGGATAATATTGTTATTAGCATTAAAACAAAGTCACTGGAAAGAGAAGGGTGCCTGGCGCATCAAGTTGAAGGAGAGCAGATCAGAAGAAAACATACTGATAACCAAAAGCGAGGCTATCAAAATTCAACCCGGTATTAGTGTAAACGCTGGTATGAAACTGGAGTTTAAACAAATGCTTCCCGGATAATGGCACTGCCCAGGTAGCACCGGCTCTCATGTGTTCGAACGGACCAATAAGTGCCACATCATTGATAAATGTTTTCCCGCCGCTGAACCAGTTGCCGTTAAGCCCTACCATCATCTGGTTTTTGAAATAGTAACTGAGGTGCAGCTGCGTACTTAAAAGTGGTTCCTGCTTTTTCACTTTGCTTACCAGGTAGTCTTTGTTTTTTGCATAAAACCACATGCCAACATACCCGTCGGCATAAATGCGTTTAAACTTTTTAGAAGCACCAATTTCAGGCTTAAACCCCCACCTGTTGTTACCAAGGTTTACTCTTTTATCTTTATAATAAAGCCCCGTTGGCATGGAAGTGATCAGGCTGATGCCGACAATTGTTTTCTGGCTGTATTTATTGAATTCTTTTCTATCTAAAGCCGGTGAGCCAATCAGGTTTATTCCGACCTGTACACGTGCATCCCCAAAACCGGTGCGTGTAGTACTGGTATCCTGACCTATAACTTTTGCCTGCCCTTCCATAGTTACATAAGGTACTACCACATTTATACGTGCCAGTTTTTGGGCCACTCCAAATGTACGGACATACCGAGCCGCGATACTGTGTGCCGTTACTTCTATGTCTTCAACAGGCAGCGCGGCATCAACTACAACACTGCCTGTTGATATTGCATAACCTACAGCTACTGCATTCATGTTTTTAGGCAAATTGGCATATGATCTGGCTTCCAGTTCCTGGCAATAGGCATTTACATATAAAAAACAGCATGGCATCAGCAACAATAGGATTTTCATTTTAGCCCCTCTGACTTGCAAAGTATACATGAAACCGGCCCATGAATGATATTGAGCATACTTCTGGCGGTAGCCTTATAAAGCTAAACCGAAGTACAGCATGGTCAGTGTAATTTTCCATTGATCGTTTACTTAACCGGTTACCTCGCTGGCTTTTTCCTCCCGATGAATGAAAGCGCCACGCTTTCCCGCCTCCAGTATCTGCTTTTCATCCATGGAGCCAAACAGTTGTATGATTTTAGCCACGAGCCCTGTCCAGCCGGTCTGGTGGCTGGCTCCCAGTCCGGCCCCGTTATCGCCATGGAAGTACTCATAAAAGAGAATATATTCGCGCCAGTACGGGTCGTTCTGAAATTTATCTGTGCCGCCATATACCGGCCGCTGGCCATTTTTATCACGGGTAAAAATACGGGTGAGCCTGTTACCGATCTCCTTACTCACCTCGAACAAATTCATCAGGTTGCCGGAACCGGTAGGGCACTCAATTTTGAAGTTGTCGCCGTAGTAGAGGTAAAACTGCAGAAGTGCACGGATGATGAGCGCGTTTACCGGCATCCAAACCGGGCCACGCCAGTTGGAGTTGCCGCCGAACATACCTGTGTTAGATTCTGCCGGCAGGTAATCAACCCTGAACTCCTGCCCCTCCACATTAAAGATGAACGGGTGCTCCTGGTGATACTTGGAAAGGGAGCGGATACCGTACGGGCTCAGGAACTCGTTTTCGTCCAGCATTTTTGATAGGATCCTGCGAAGCCTATCAGGGTTTACCAAGGCCATGATACCACGACCATCCACGCCATAATGACCTGGCCCTATAGGATGTATACCCTCCAGTAGTTCCGGCATATGAATAAGACGCTCCTCCAGATGCGCCATTACCCGGGGTATGCGATCACGCTGCCACTGCTCTGTAAGGGTTGTGGCACAAAGTGGCAGGAGCCCTACTATGGAGCGCACCTTGAGCCTTTGGGCACTGCCGTCAGGTAATCGTAACAGGTCGTAATAAAAACCGTCTTCTTCATCCCACATGCTGTCCTGACTTGGACGATTCATAGCTGCTGCAATAAAGTAAAAGTGCTCTACAAACTTCAGCACCATGTCTTCATAAATAATATCCTCTGCAGCCAGCTCCACGGCAAGCTCAGCCATGTTTTGGGTAAAGAGGGCCATCCAGGCTGTCCCGTCTGCCTGCTCCAGGTAGCCACCGGTAGGAAGCGGCGCACTGCGGTCAAAAACACCAATGTTATCCAGCCCCAGGAAGCCACCTTCAAACACGTTCTTCCCGAAACGATCTTTTCGGTTTACCCACCAGGTAAAATTCAGCACCAGTTTGTTGAAGGCCAGTTTCAGGAACTCCATATCCACTTCACCGCACATTGCCTGCTCGGTGCGGTGCAGGAATAAGGTTGCCCAGGCATGCACCGGCGGGTTCACATCGCTGAAGTTCCACTCATAGGCCGGTAACTGGCCGCTGGGGTGCAGGTAAACACCCCGAAGCATCAGCTTCATCTGCTGCTTGGCAAAATCCGGATCCACAATGGAGAGCGGAAGCGTATGGAAGGCCAGGTCCCAGGCAGCATACCAGGGATACTCCCATTTATCCGGCATGGAGATGATATCCTCGTTCAGCATATGAAACCACTCCGAGTTGCGGAATGGCCGGCTACCGAAGTATAGCGGATGTGCCTTGTGTTCTTTGAGCCACTGCTGGCCGTCAAAGTAATAGTATTGCTTGCTCCATAGCATGCCCGCCAACGCCTGCCGCATCACGGCTGCTGTATCCTCAGAAACGGAAGGAGGTGTTACGGATCGGTAAAATTCGTCGGCTTCCTGTAATCGTTCCGAAAAGATTCTGTCAAACTCTTCACCGAAAACTGCATGGGTTGCTTTCCCGTTTTCATTGGCTGCAGGCTGTGCACTCAGGCGCAGCCTAATGGTAGCAGCCTGGCCCGGCCCAATCTTTTGATGATAATGGGCTGCCATCTTGGTGCCGTTCATTTCAGGGTTTACCGCATCCTGTTGCCCGTTTACTACATAATCATTGATGCCATCTTTGAGGTAACGGCTTTCGTTTTCCCCTTCCAGCCCCAGTTTCTGCCGGTTGGTTTCGTTGTCGGTAAAGAGCAGTGATACATTACCTTCACAGGCAAAAGTATAGTCGCCGATACGCTCTTGAGTTGCTGAAACCGTAGCGATTCCTTCCTGGCCCTCTACCTGCCTTAGGTTTGGTTTGGAAGAAGGAATCACGATCCAGGATGCCCAGTCGTTGCGGAACCACAGGGTTGGGAGCAGGTGTAGTTCAGCCTCATCCGGTCCTCTGTTTTCTGCCGTTATGCGCACCAGTATGTCTTCCGGACCACCCTTTGCATACTCTACAAATACATCGAAATACCGGTTGTCATTGAATACACCCGTGTCGAGCAGCTCATACTCATATTCATTGCGTGAGCGGCGCCGGTTTGTATCTACCAGATCGGCATAGGGAAAAGCCGCTTGTGGATACTTGTAGAGATATTTCATGTAAGAATGGGTAGGCGTAGAGTCGAGGTAGAAATAATATTCCTTCACATCTTCCCCGTGGTTGCCCTCGCTGTTGGTTAAGCCAAAGAGTCGTTCCTTTAGTATGGGATCTTTCCCGTTCCAGAGTGCCAGGGCAAAACATAGGTGCTGCCTATCGTCTGAAATTCCGCCCAAACCTTCTTCGCCCCAACGGTAAGTGCGTGAGCGGGCCTGGTCGTGGGTAAAGTAATTCCAGGCATCACCTCCGGTACTGTAATCTTCGCGCACAGTTCCCCATTGCCTCTCTGTAAGGTATGGTCCCCACTTTTTCCACGCTTTCTTTCCAGTGCGTTCTTCCTCAAGGCGGCTTTGTTCGATGGTTAGTACAGAATTCATAGTGCTTATTTAAACTTTTCACTCTTTCTTATTGGTAATCCAGGGCAGTTACCATCTGTTCGGATCAATCCTTTTCTTCTGAATAATGTTGACTATATAAAATGGGCGGAGAATCATAAACCTCTCGAAATAATCTACTTTCAACACTTCACACAGCTTGATTCCGATTGCGTTTGATACAACGAAAACCCAGATGGCAGGAAGATGTATCTATCATCTGCGGAATCCGGGCTGCCGGCCTGTAGCGGTAACAGTAGTTAATGGCGCACAGGTATGAGCCGCCTTTCAAAACCTTCCGCGGTATTCTGATAGTTGGCTGACGGTGGTCATAACTAGCTTCTTTGAAGCCACCCCTTGGATTTTGTGGTATACAGCAAGCTTTTTTAGCATCCTCAGGGTGCCTGTCGTAATACCAGTCAGCCGTCCATTCCCAAACATTACCAGTCATATCAAAAAGGCCACAGCCATTGGCCTGGAATGCCCCAACAGGTGAAAGACCTTCGTAACCGTCCTGCAGTAAGTTTTGCCACGGAAATTCTCCTTGCCAGTAATTTGCCATCAGCTTTCCTTCAGGCATTTCTTCATCACCCCAGGCAAATTCCTTTTCTTCCAATCCACCACGTGCAGCAAATTCCCATTCCGCTTCCGTCGGGATCTCTTTTCCTGCCCATTTAGCATAGGCTTCCACGTCTTCCCAGGCTACCTGCGTCACCGGGTAATTCTCTTTTCCTGCTATACTGCTCCCCGGGCCGTGCGGCTGCCTCCAGTTGGCATAGGGAACATAATTCCACCAGTTCGCGATATTCCTTAAATCGACGCGCTGTTTGGCCTTCTGAAAAACCAACGAACCTGGCACCAACATCTCCGGCAGCGCACCCGGATAGTTTTCCGGATTCAGCGGGCGCTCAGCATAGGTAACGTAATCGGTTTCATTCACAAATCGCTGGAATTCAGAATTGGTAACCGGGTTGCAATCCATCCAAAAACCATCCACTTTAACAGTATGAACCGGCGCTTCTGCAGGATAATGTTTCTCAGAACCCATCCTGAAGGTACCACCCGGAATCCAGATCATACCCACCGGATCCGTTGCAGAAATGCTTTGGGTCTCTTTTTCACTGTCTCTTAATACAGAACTGGTTACCGGTGTTTTCATCATATCAGGCAAGATTAATCATATCACTACAATTAACATTATATCTTAAATAAGTATAACACCTAATCTATCTGGCGGAGGAGAGAACAACTTCGCCATATTTAAATTTCCAGTTTTTTAATTGTATTATTTATAAAGATGTATACGTATACTACTAAAATAGATCATACATAATACTGGCTGTCAATTACTTATATACATATCTTATAATACTTAATTATTAGCTTAGACACCAACGTTTCTGAAAAAATGGAAACATCTACTGTTATGCTGATAACCAATATGGAATTAGACAACAGGCCGGAAACAGCTTTTAAATTCTAATGAAGAGCAGATTACTTCAGAGAGGGCGATAAGAAGATGACTGTGAAGCAGAGCTAAAACAAACTTCTCCAATATGATTGGTTTAAATGTTCTTAGCAAAATGACTGACTTTATGAGTGAAGAACAAAAAATGAAGGAAAGCACTGAAAACAGCAAAAATGCTAAAGATATTTCATTGCTACTTTCCAAACACAATACCTCACTGTCCTTTCAGCGCACACGCCTCTCTGCTGACCGTACGCTGATGAGTGTTATCCGCACCGCCTTATCGCTGATTGGTTTTGGGTTCACCATTTTCCAATTTTTTCGCTCACTAAGAGAGATAGAAGGGATAAAGATAGACCCTACCATGGGAGCCAGGAAAGTAGGCTTAGCAATGGTAGGTTTGGGTATTTTCATGTTGTTGTTAGGTATAATTTACCATTCGTTTTTCATGCTGCAGGTCCGGAGAGAACGGCAACGTCTCGACGAGATGGGTTTAATTATCGAGCACGATAAATTTCCTTTTTCCATGACTCTAATTGTAGCCCTCTTGTTATTGCTGTTAGGTGTTATAGTAATAATTACAATGATTAGTCAATTAACAGGCTAAAGCAACTAACTGGATAAGCTACCCTCCAAGGTTATGACTGTTCGATTTGGCCTGCAATCCCTGCCCCATTCTACTTTCAGAAAACCTTTCTTCCGATTCTAAAAAGTCAAGAATATGTGTTCGATTTCTGCAAATAATATACCCTGCCCCCTAAACTTCTACTTTAAAAGCGATGAAATCTACCAAAATATGGCTCAAATACTGTGTCGGCTTTATGCTGGTTTGTACACCATTTTATGCAAAGTCTCAACAGACGGGAGGCACTGAAAAATCCTGGAGCTTTTTGGTGGAGCCTTACCTCATGTTCCCGTCTATGAATGGAACCACAGGCATAAGCAATCTTCCGGATGTGGAGGTGGATGCCTCTGCGAAGGATATTTTCAGTAACCTGAAAATTGGCGCTATGCTGTACGCTGAGGCCACCAGATATGGCTGGACGCTCTCCTCCGATATCCTCTACATGAACCTGGAAAAAGACACCAGGACAGGTGCTTTAATAGAAAGGGGCGAGCTGTCGGCAAAACAATTTGGCTGGGAAGTCAGTGCACTCAGAAGAATTCTCCCCTTCATGGATATAGGTATAGGTGGCCGCTACAACAATATAAAAGCTTGGGTTGACCTAACCTTAAACACCAGAGATGGCCCTGAAGAACGAAGCAAAGAACGGGCAGAGGGCTGGATAGACCCTATTCTTATTTCTCGCTTTAGCGCATCTCCTACAGACAATCTGCTGCTTCAGCTGCGGGCCGATATAGGAGGCTTTGGCGTAGGAGCAGACCTAGCATGGCAGGCACAGGCTTACGCCGGATACAGGTTTTCAGAGCTGTTCCATATGTCGCTTGGGTACCGTATCATTAGTATAGATTATGAAAAAGGTAGCGGTGAGGACCGGTTTCTTTATGATGTAAATACCACCGGCCCGGTTATCCGCCTCGGATTTAATTTTTAACGCTTTAGTATAGCCGCACAAGAAATCATCCTACTGGTCTATATCTTGAGTGTGCAACTCTCAGTGCTGGCGTATGGCCTGAAAGTTACCCTACCCGCCACCCGGGTATAGTCATGACACTTGCCAGCGCCAACCTGCCGCAGCACGACCTGGTGCCTGCAGCAGTCATTCTATACCTATTGATCGCCGCCCTGATCACGATCCCATACCTGTTATGGTTCAGATGTGAAAAGCCTGCCCCAGACTGGCCAAGCCCTCCCTATAAGAATCCTTATTTATTGATACACTTAAAATTTCTAAAACTATGGCTTTAAAAGAGTATAAACCCGGCACTACATTTCCAGGTGTCATGGCCCGGACCATACAGGAATCTTCACAGGCATGGCCGTCGCCATTACGGGCCAGAAAAGGAACACCCAATGTGTTGTTCATTGTGCTCGACGACACCGGCTACGGCCAGTTGGGTTGCTACGGTTCCCCCATTAATACCCCGAATATAGACCGCCTGGCGCAGAATGGCTTGCTCTATACCAACATGCACACCACGGCGCTCTGCTCACCAACCCGTTCCTGCATTTTGACAGGTAGAAACCATCATTCCAATGCCATGGCCTGCATTACCGAGGGTTCTACCGGCTTTCCCGGGTATAATGGGAACATACCCTTTCAAAACGGTTTTTTGTCTGAGATCCTGTTGCAGCACGGGTATAATACCTATGCCGTAGGTAAATGGCACTTAACACCTACAGAGCAGATCAGTGCAGCCGGCCCCTACGAGAGGTGGCCGCTGGGCAGGGGGTTCGAGCGTTACTACGGCTTTCTGGGCGGAGATACCCATCAGTATTACCCGGATCTTGTTTATGACAATCACCAGGTGGAGCCTCCTAAAACCCCTGAGGAAGGGTATCATTTAACCGAAGACCTGGTAGACAAAACCATTGCCTTTATTGCCGACTCCAAGCAACTCGCGCCAGAGAAGCCGTTTTTCACTTATTTCTGTACTGGGGCTATGCATGCGCCGCACCATGTGCCTAAAGAGTGGGCTGATAAGTACAAAGGTCAGTTCGACGATGGTTGGGACGCTTACCGGGAAAAGGTTTTTGCCAGGCAAAAGGAGCTGGGCGTCGTTCCTGAAAATGCGGTGCTTTCGCCACGCGACCCTGACGTGCAGGCATGGGATTCACTTGGAGAAGATGAGCGGAAACTCTATGCCCGCATGATGGAGGTATTCGCCGGCTTCCTGGAGCATACCGACCACCACATTGGCCGTCTGATCAATTTCCTGGAGCAGATAGGCGAACTGGACAATACGCTGATTATGCTCATTTCCGACAATGGCGCCAGCTCTGAAGGCGGGCCAACCGGCTCTGTTAACGAGAACAAATTCTTCAATAATATGCCTGATGACCTGCAGCAGAACCTGGCCGCAATAGACGAAATTGGAAGTCCGAAATACTTTAACCACTACCCTTGGGGATGGACCTTTGCCGGCAACACACCCTTCCGGCGCTGGAAACGCGAAACCTACCGCGGGGGCGTTTCTGATGCCTTTGTTGTCCATTATCCGAAGGGTATAAAAGCAAAAGGCGAGATAAGGACACAATATGCCCACGCCATCGACATGGTACCCACAGTGCTTGACGTGCTTGGTATAACGTCTCCGGATTCCGTTCGCGGCTTAACGCAATCACCGATAGAAGGTATAAGCTTAGCCAGCAGTTTTGACGATAGCGACGCCGAAAACCTGCACAAGACGCAATACTTCGAGATGTTTGCTCATAGATCCATTTACCACGATGGCTGGCGTGCCGTTTGCCCTTTCCCAGGCCCATCGTTTACGGAAGCAGGCGCATTTTTCGGCATGCTGGACCTCACTGAAGAAAAACTGCGGGAATTGGATGCCAAACACTGGGAACTCTACAACCTGGCCGACGACCCCACCGAAACGAATAACATAGCCGAAAGCAACCGGGGCAAACTGATTGAAATGATCGCCTTATGGTATGCCGAAGCAGGGAAGTATAACGTGTTGCCGATAGACAGCCGGGGCACATTGCGCTTTGCCGAAGAACGCCCACAACTGACCGAGAACCGGGAAACATACGTGTATTACCCGGATACGCAAGTGATTCCGCCTAACGTAGCTGTTAATGTGCTTAACCGACCACACAGTATTACCGCAAAAGTAGAGATTCCGGAGGGTGGTGCCGAAGGTGTGCTATTGAGCCATGGCGGCAACACGGGCGGTTATTCACTTTTCATTAAAAACAAAAAACTATGCCACGTCCATAATTACGCCCGTGCCGCCGAATACTTCGTGGAGTCTACAGAGGAGGTGCCTGAAGGACAGTGTGAATTACGCTTTGAGTTTGAAAATACTGGAAAACCTGATGTAAAGAATGGCAAAGGCGCTCCAGGCAAAGCACAACTTTACATTAATGACAAATTAGTGGGTGATACTGAATACCCGGCAACTTTACCCCTAAACATTGCTATGGGAGAAGGCTTAACTGTAGGCCGTGACCCTGGGTCCCCTGTTACGGAGCGTTACCAGCCGCCTTTCGGGTTTACAGGCAAAATCCTAACCGTTACGATAGATGTTTCCGGTGATCTGATTGAAGACAAAGAAGCTGAACTGCGGGTTGTAATGGCAAGGCAATAATGAATAGGAAGCCGTTGTAGCAGATTTCTGTTATAACGGCTTCTAAATTCGTTCCACGATAGCAAGCGGAAAATAAAATGACCTCTAAAAACAACAGTCTGTTTACCTTTGGGCGGTCATCATCTTCTTCTACCACCGCCTCCCCGTGGCATAGACCCTCTGCTGCCCATCGACCTTGAGGCATTATAGTTACGGCTAGAGCTCCTGTCACGCATTTGGCTTTCGCGGTTCATACTTCCTCTATCGAAATTAGAAGCAGATTGCCAGCTTCTGCTGCTGTTATTCCGCTGGTTCCAGTTGCCCTGGTTATCTCTCTGAAGTACATTACCGCTTCTGTCGGCATACACGTTATTACCTGCATTAGCAGGTCTTGTAGCTGGCCTGCTGTCGAGCCCTCCCCTGTCGGCTGCTACACCCCTGTCGGCCCCAGCTCTTCTGTCAGTTGTAGTAGGTCTGTCGGCACCAGCTCTTCTATCAGTTACTGCCCCTCTGTCAGCAGCAGAAGGTCTGTTACTTGCCCTGTCTCCACCTCTGACATCTTCTCTGGTAGCAACTCCCGGTCTGTCTTTATAAACATTATTGC
The DNA here is from genome assembly GCF_023630205.1 of Pontibacter ruber. Taxonomy (GTDB): domain Bacteria; phylum Bacteroidota; class Bacteroidia; order Cytophagales; family Hymenobacteraceae; genus Pontibacter; species Pontibacter ruber. The sequence continues at coordinate 941,831 of NZ_JALPRR010000001.1, forward strand.
GGCCACCATTAATTTGGGTTCTGTCGCCCCTATTCACGTTCCGATCCCCCCGGTTTACAGTTCTGTCCCCTCTGTTAATATCTATATCAACGTCACCATAATGTGAAACATGGCCCCAACCATATCCGGGATAACTTCCGCCACAAAACCAACCATGATATGCTGCGCCAATAGCAAGACCTACACCCACGCCTAGCAAGGCTGAACCCACATACCAGCCACTGTAGGGATTATAGGCGTACCCCATGCCCCAGGTAACAGGCGCCGGATAGTATACACTACCATACCAGGGCGCATAATTATACCCTGTTCCATAAACCACGGTGGGGCCATATACATAACTGCCCACATAGCCCGGCGTATACCCTACAACTACATATTCAGGTGTGGTCTCATAGATGTATACATACTTGGTGTTGTAAGCTTCGCTGCTGGCCGGAATATTGTCCACATCTTTTGGCCGTTCGGTAGCAACAGCCCATGGTCCGTTCGGACTAGCCGCTGTAAACCACACACCTTCATCTACCGCGAAATACTTCCCGGAAGCATCTTGCATCACGGTAATACTGGAGTTCTCGGCCAGTTTCAACGAGGTGCCTTCAATTTTTTTGAACTTAGGAGAACCATCATACTCCACCTTGGTGGTGGCTGTTTTGCGGTCTACCTTAGCCGTTTGCGGAATAACGGCATCTATTTTGGCTTCTTCTGCAGCCTCGGTGCCTGCTACACTTGCCAGTACCTGATCTCTGTCAGATCCTTCCGGTATTTTTGCAAAGTCCGGGGGTAGTTTATCAGAAGGTACATATTCCCATGGCCCTTTTAAAGAGGACGATGCATACCACCTGCCAGCGAGTAATACATATGTTTTCTGGTTATCTATAGCCTTAAAAACCAGGTTGGGTGTATTATCTAAGTACAGGAGGTTGGTTCCCATAACATTTTTATATACCGGCTCTCCCGTGGTTTGCAGCAGCTCGGCCGGTTCCGTGCTGACAATAATTTCAGTTACCTCCGGCTTGACTGGTTCACTGCCCTGGAATTCCTCCTGCTCCTGCTTTTTGATCTGCGCATCTATGGATTTTACTTTGTCCGATAGCTTTGTATTCTGTTTCCAGCCACTTTTTACAGAAGCTGATTTATACCAGAAACCACCTACATACAAATTCCACTGATTGCCTTCCTTAAATATTAAAAAAGGGGAATTTACAACCCGGTCGGCATCCAGTTCTTTATCTTTCTGGATTATTGGTTCCCCGTCCAGTATCACCAGGGTACTGGGCTTATCACGGTACAGTATTTTAGGTGGCTTGTTATTGAAATCTGTACCCGAGGCGATATTTACTTTTTTTATGGTGGCGACCAGTTCATCCAGCGTGGTTTCCAGTTTCCACTTCATTGCCTCGGTTTCGATCAGTTTAGAGAGTTTATCAATCTTTGCCTGGTCTTCAACACCCGGAAATTTAGCCTGAGTTATCTTCAAAGCTTCCAGGGTTGCCATGCGGGTATCTTTATCCGTACTGATGGTTGCTTCATAAAAAATGGCCCCGAAGATGGGCTCTTCTTTTGCCGTTGGGCTAACGGATACGGCAGCTCTCCCTGTTATCTTATTTCCGGTAAGATCGTCTGGTTGCGGTTGGTAAATAACTACTTTGCCACCCGAGCTAAGGGCAATTTCTTTAGGCCACGTAGTTTCTGCCCAGGAGAAAGTACTGATGAGAACAGTTAGTATGAGTACTGGAATTTTGTATGCCATCACGAAAAGGATTTGTTGAAAAAGAGCCAGCATTTGCTGCAGATTTTATCCGGAGACCGGCCCAGGTCAATGGCCTTTTTAGTAGTAAACTCTTAGCTAAATGCCTGAGATTAGGTTTGGTTAAGACTGGTTTGGTTGGCTCTGTTTTCTATGGGTTGAGTACATTAGCCTGAAAGGCTTTCTTCTAACTACAATACATATCAAGCACATCTGTAAACTATACTTCTATGTGCCACCCGCAATCCATACTTAATACACTCTGTATTAACTTAAGTAAGCGCTAGAGCATCTTTACCTATCGCTGCATTTGCCACTATAGGTGGAATCAAGAGTATTTACGATTAAACCAATAACAACAGGGTTCTTTTTTAATGTAAAGTTGTTATGGCAATTGTCTTATTGGGTGAATGGCATTTTTACGGAAGCGAATGTAATTTATACTTTATTTAACTGAAGTATTTTAATTGCAGATGCACGTATAAATAGTAGTTTATTTTGCAACACATTCACAAACAACACCTTACACTCTACCCTAATCACTCTAAGCATAAATTTATACTACCACTAACACTGGGTTTTCAATAAACCCACGTGCCTCAGGTGCGGTAACGATCGCCTTTTAAAACGTCTGTTCCCAACGACTCCGAACAGTGTTATAACCAGCTGAATAGTGACAGCTGTCCTCCTCAGATCTTCAGATTAGATTGAACCAACCCCTATTAGCTATGAAAAAATTAATTACCCTGGCTTTTGTTATACCATATTTATTTGCTTCAGTAGCCATAGCTCAGCAAGCCGAACCACAAATGGAAGAAAGGCCGGTTAGCCTGGAAATTTATGGCTTTGTAATGACCGATGCCGGCTACGATTTTAAACAGGTAGATCCTAATTGGTTCGACGTGTTGCGGCCTACAAAATTACCCGCCTTCAAGAACCAGTTTGGTGGCGATGGCGAAACCTACTTCAGTGTCAGGCAGACCCGTTTTGGCGTAAAAGGCTATCTGCCTACTAGCCTCGGAGAGCTTAAAACCATATTTGAGTTTGAACTTTTCGGAACCGGTGTAGATGCCGGGCAAACCACGTTACGCCTGCGCCATGCCTATGGAGAGTTAGGTAAATTTGGTGTCGGCCAATACTGGAGCCCTTTTATGGACATCGACGTTTTTCCGAACTCAGTGGAATACTGGGGGCCTAACGGGATGGTCTTTTTCAGAAATGTGCAGATACGGTACATGCCTATACAGGGCGACACCCGCCTGACTTTTGCGTTGGAGCGCCCTGGTGCCAGCGCCGATCAGGGTGTATACGAAGACAGGATTGAGCTGGAGGGCGTAAAACCGCAGTTTACTTTACCGGACTTCACAGCTGAGTACAGGTACGGACAATCATGGGGTTATGTAGAACTGGCAGGTATAATAAAACGCCTGGCCTGGAAAGATGTCGGCAACACGCAGTTTGACCTAACCGGCGACGACATTGGATGGGGCTTAAACCTGAGTTCCGGTATCAAATTCGCAGAAAAAAACATGCTTAAACTGCAGGTGGTGTACGGCGAAGGCATCCAGAACTATATGAACGACGCCCCTGTGGATGTAGGCGTTCAAAACCGTCCTGGAGATCCGGTTAAACCGATAGAAGGAGTCGCACTCCCTATATTAGGTATCGTCGCTTTTTACGACCATTACTGGAGCGACAAATTCAGCAGTACCATCGGCTATTCATTGGTAGACATTGACAACTCTGATGCCCAGAACCCTGAAGATTTTAAAAAAGGCCAGTATGCACTAACCAACCTCCTTTATTATCCAACTACCAATGCCATGATGGGCGTCGAATTCCAGTGGGGAGATCGTGAGAATTTCAGTGACGGCTGGAGTGTATCGGATTACAGGCTACAGTTTTCCTTCAAGTATAACTTTAATCAGAAGTTTTACCGTGAAGCTACAGACGAGGGCCAGTAAAAGTGCAAAGTCAGAAAGTACTAAAGTGTACAAAGCAACTTGGTAAGTAAATTCAGAATTCACCTTCTAATAATCAAGCCATGAAAAATCAAGTTTTAAATAAAAAAATTATCACTCTCCTTGTTTCTGCTGCATTTCTCTTCTCTACCAATACTAGTACGTTTGCACAGACAGTAAAGAAAAGAGCAGCAACTACTACCCCGCAAAAAGGGCAAATTGAGTCCGTACTGAAAGAAACTTATAACAAGTATAAAGATCTTAAAGAAGGAAAAAATGCCGATTATATCCCGGAACTGGCCAAAGTACCATCCGATCAGTTTGCAATCGTAATCATTGGTCCTGACGGACAGGTGTACAGCCAGGGCGATGTGGATGCGCTTTATTCCATTCAATCCATATCCAAAGTACTCACACTTGCGCGCGCCATCGAAGAATCAGGAGCCCAGGCAGTTCAGGATAAAATCGGGGTGGACCCAACAGGCCAGCGATTTAATTCGGCCTTGGCTGTAGAGCAGAACAAAGGCAAAGAGCTTAACCCGCTCGTAAATGCCGGAGCCATTGCAACAACAAGTATGCTGAAGGGCAATACGTACGAAGAAAAATGGAAGAACATTATCCAGACACACAACGACTTTGCCGGCCGACAACTGGAAGTAAACGAGCCTGTTTATAAAAGTGAGGCCGCCACAAACCAACACAACCAGGCGCTGGCCTCGCTTATGAACTCTTTTGAGCGCATGTATTTTGATCCGCAAAAATCCGTGGACCTGTATACAAAGCAATGTGCCATTAACATAAATACCAAAGACCTGGCCATGATTGCGGCTACCTTAGCCAACGGCGGCACCAACCCGGTTACCAAGAAAAAAGTGGTTTCGCCTCAAACAGTGGCACATGTGCTGCCGGTTATGGCCACCTGCGGCCTTTACGACGACTCCGGCATCTGGTTCTATAACGTGGGTTTGCCAGCTAAGAGTGGTGTTGGTGGCGGCATAATGGCCATTGTACCCGGTCAGTATGGTATTGCTGCATTTTCGCCAAGGCTGGATGAAGCCGGAAACAGCATCCGTGCCCAGCGTGCAATAGCTGACATAGTAAGTAAGCTTAACCTGAACCCATACCTCATACAGCCTAACACTGCTGGTGCAGCTAAAAGATGAATGTATGAAAACAGTTCTAAATGAAAGCTCCTTGCTACAGGCTAAGGTGTGGGGAAACTTTAGAATAGAAAAAGTTACACCTCATGGTTGGTTGAAGAAGGCCGGTGCGGTCCTACTGCTGATCGTACTGGCACTTTTTTCGTCCACCCAACTCCAGGCACAGGATGATATAAAGGTGGATGCCTATGATACACTGAAACTGGAGTTGGAAAGATACCCTAATACAACTGCCGGGGAATTTACGCCGGGCCGGGGATTCGATATTTACAAAAGTAAATGGGGAAGTCTGAACCTGAGCATTTATGGTCTGTTCCGTTATGTAAACCAGCAGGATTCGGACAGAAAGTATGTGGACCACCTGGGCAGAGTAAAGCCGGTGGATACCCGTCAGGATTTCCAATGGCATCGTACGTTTGTATGGGCATCCGGCTTCTTTTATACTCCCAAATTCAGGTATGTCATCAGTCTGTGGTCCTTGCCTACAACAGACCAAACGCTCTTATTTGGTAACTTTCAGTACCGCTTTCACCGGGCAGCTACATTAGGCGCGGGTATCGGCCCCAACCTCGGTGTGCGATCCATGCAGGGGCCGTGGCCATTCTTTATGTCATCTGACAGGATCATGGCCGAAGAAGCCTTGCGGCCTGGCTTCACATCGGGTATCTGGTTGAATGGCGAAGTACTGCCCCGGTTACACTACTGGCTTTTTATGGGTAATAACATGAGCCAACTAGGTATAACCGCCAACCAGCTTACCCGGCATCTTACTAAAAGTGCCAGCGTCTGGTGGATGCCTACTACCGGGGAGTTTGGCCCCAGGGGTGGCTTCGGCGATTTTGAACAGCACGAGAAAGGCGCTACCCGCATAGGAGCCTCATTCGTGCATGCCCGCGAAGACCGGTCAAACGATATCTCAAATCCATCGCCTGCAAGTACCCAGATCCGCATTTCCGATGGATCTTATTTATTTGAAACCGGGGCTTTAGCTGACGGCGTCACGGTGCAACGGGCAAACTATGAAATTTTTTCTGTTGATGCCGGCTGGAAGTATAAAGGCCTTCATCTGCAGACCGAATTCTTTTTCCGAAAGCTCTGGGATTTCAATTCTAATGGTCCGTTGCCTATCAGCAATATCAGGGATAACGGATTTTATGTGCAGGCTTCTTACCCCATCTTAAAAAAGAAACTGCACATGTATGGTGCGTACTCCATGGTGATTGATGAATTTGATAGAGACCCGTGGGAAGTTGTGGGCGGGTTGAACTACTATCCTTCAGGTACCCGATACTGGCGCGTAAACCTGCACGCACTACGGGTTGAGAAATCGCCTGCCGGATCACAGTTCGGTTATTACGTTCCCGGACAGACTGGCTTCACATTAGCACTAGGCACAGATATTTTACTTTGAAGTATGAGGGAAACATTACTCTAAAATGGCATAGCTACTTATGATACACCTTCTCCCTGGTACTCGCATTAACATCAGCGTAAAGGCAGTTATACTTATACTAGGGTTAATTGCTTTCATTGCCAGCACTGCTGAAGCCCAGAAGAAAAACAAACAAACCCAGCCACCTGACGATAGCTTTTATGATTCTCATTTTCATCTGACCAACTACATTCAGGAAGGCACAGATATTCACAAGTATTTAGAAATAATGGGCAACCGGGTTGGTAGGTCTACGCTGTTTGGCATACCCTTGCAGCAAATGTGGGCTTACCATAACTCGGGAAGTTTTGCCCCCACTTATTATTTGCAGAGTGATGCTCCGCTATACTATTACTCCTTTACCGATGCCTATATAGCCTCAGCGTATAATTCGCTTTCCGAAACAGAAAAGCAACGGTTCGACCCCATGATTACAGGGTTTAACCCTGCTGATATGTATGCAAAGGAGCATGTAAAAAGAGTCCTGCAAACCTTCCCCGGTGTGTTTTCCGGCATTGGAGAATTCAGCATACACAAAGAGTTTGTGTCGGCAAAAGTTGCCGGCGAGGCAGCCAGTCTTGCCAACCCGGCGCTTGATAGCCTGCTGCAGTTTGCAGGAGAAGTAGGTTTGGTGGTGCTCATCCATAATGACATGGATATGCCCTTTGCCAAAGCAGGCACGGAACCAGTATACCTTGATCAGATCAAAGAGCTGTTTAAACGGCACCCGAAAACGACCATTATCTGGGCACATATAGGCTTAGGCAGGGTAGTGCACCCGGTACAGCCCTCTGCTTCGGAGCCGATCGGTGAGCGCAACCAGAGTTACCTGCAGATCGTGGAAGGCATATTGAAAGACTCGGGCCTCAGGCATGTGCATTTTGATATTTCCTGGGACGAAGTGGCCAAGTACCTGTCATACACGCCGCAGTCATTAACTAATACAGTAACCATTATAAGCCGCTATCCTGACCGCTTCCTGTTCGGCACCGACGTGGTAGCACCTACGAGTCCGGAAATGTATTATGCCGTGTATGCTAAGTACGATGCACTTTGGAAAAACCTGAGTCCGGAAGTGAGCCAGAAGCTGCGTAAAGGAAACTATGAAAGGATATTTAACGAAGCCCGGCAAAAAGTAAGAAACTGGGAAAAAATGCATGCAAGTACCGGATCTAAAAAATAGCCCATACCTCTCGATAACGCTAAAATGGCTAGTATAAGCTCAAGAACCGATAACAACCCTAAGCCGGAAAATGAAGGACAGGGAATCGGAAAATTCTTTGGTTCTATACCAGCATGGGCTTTGTTTTTGATTATTGTGTTGGCTTGTGTAGTTATTGACAACCTTGGAGCCTGGATCGGGCATTTAAGGTATTTGTCCGGGAGAGGGGAACCGGAACAGTACCTGAATACTGCTGTTGGATCTATTCTTGGGCTGCTGGCATTTATGCTGGGCTTTACTTTCTCCCTGACATGGACCCGCTTCTCAAGCAGAACTACACTGGTCATACAGCAGGCAAAAGCTATTAAAACCTGCTATCTGTATACCGATATGCTTCCTGAAAAGCAAAAGTCAGAGACCAAAAGAGTTTTAAAGGAGTATATAGATACACTACTGATTATCCCATCTTCAACAGAACTGGAACCGCTGTTGGAGAAATTAGAGGAGTTACACGCTTCTATCTGGCGGCAAACAACAACGCTGGCAGCGGAAAATCTGGATTCGGAGCTCCGATCGCTGTTTGTTGGTTCTGTGGTAGAGATAATAAACATTTCCCTGGAAAGAGAAATAATAGCGCTGAGGTTTCGAATACCGGATCCAATCTGGAGTTCACTCTTACTTCTTTCAGCCCTGGGTATGTTTGCTTTCGGTTACCAGACCGGTATCACAGATTACCGCAAAATATTTGAATTACCTTTACTCCCCATTGCATTTAGTTTGGTTATCGTACTTATAGCAGACCTTAACTCATCCGGGGTGCAACGTCGCTTTAAAGTAACGCAGTTGCCACTGCTTGAGGTAAAGAAGCTGATGGATAAAGACCTTTATTAAGTCATGATATGACTGATACACATGGATCTATATCACACTTTACCTGCAGCCTGAACACACTCATAGCCCCTCAAAGGAGCAGGTTTCCAGGTAAGCTTAACGACCCTGCTCCGGAGAGGAAAATCCGCTTGCACATTAAAAATACTAATAGTATAAGTATAGCGGGAGGTGTCAGAAACAGGCTGCAATCTGGTTAAACTTTACTTAATAAGTAAGCAAAAACGTAAAGGGAATATAAAGGATCAAGCGAGGCAAAACGATATGCATCTAAAGTATAACTATCGGTCTTAGAAAGTTACGTCCTGCTTTGTTAGCTGACTTTATACTTGTTTTTAACAGTCCCTGAACATGAACCCAGGCAGAACAAAGAACCTTTTCCGCAGCTCTAAAAAAGGAGAAAACAGAATAGGGCAATTTTTTAGCTCCATACCCTCCTGGGCTTTGTTCTTGCTTATAATGGTACTTTGTATAGTGACTGCCGAAGCCGGTTCTCTTATTGCGCAATACAGACTTAAAAGTGGCATCGTAGAAAATGAAGCACCTATAAGTACCGCTGTAGCTGCTACGCTTGGCTTGCTGGCTTTTATGCTGGGCTTTACTTTCTCCCTGACAGCAGAGCGCTATTCTGAACGAAAGACGCTGGTGCTGGCTCATGTCAACGCCATCGGTACCTGCTACCTGCGCACCAGTCTGATTCCGGAAAAACAGAAGCTTGAAATCCGGAGTTATTGCCGTGAGTATATCAATGTTCTGCTGGTAACTCAGTCGGTAGCTGATTTAGAGAAGACATTAGCCAAAATTGAAGAGATCAACTTACTGATATGGCAGCAAACTGCTTCGTTAATAAAGGAAGAAATGGACTCCGAGATGAGGTCAATTTTTACCACTTCCGTCAATGACCTTTTAAATACTTATAGTTCAAAAAAGACAGTTGGCCTGACCTTCCGAATCCCGGATGCCATCTGGGTTGCACTCCTGCTGCTTACCGCAACGGCCATGTTTTCCTATGGTTATCAGAACGGAATAACAGGCATGAGCCATATTATACAGATGCCTTTGCTGGCCGTTTCTTTTAGCATGGTTGTTACCCTTATTGCCGCTATGGATTCCATTGGATGGCAAAGCTTCCAGATCAGCTACGAACCTCTCCTGAGCATTAAGGAAATGATGGAAAAGGATATACCCTAGATCAGGATCAACTCTGCCGCTACAGATAGCACAGACGATTGCCCCTCGCTCCTCCTCTTACAAAGTATAAATTCGCCAATTTCTACAAGCGTTCTGCTGCTTATTCTACTTGGTTAAAACAATTGTAAATCAACAAGATAAGATTTATACTTTACCCAATAAAGATATAAAATAAACCGTATAAAGAGTGAGATAACTTCTAATGTACCAGCTATAGACCAATGTAGTATAGCAGTTCAGGATAAATAAATGCCGGTAAAACTATAAAGTGTACCCTTAGCTGGTAAGATCTTCTTAATTCATCAGGCAAGATGGACATAGCTTCACTAGTTACTTCTATTCCAGGGTGGGCCCTGTTCAGCCTGACTGTTATACTTGGGGTATTAGCTGCCGAGGTAGGTTCCTGGCTTGCACGGTTAAAAAAGAAAAAGGGTTCAGAAACGCCGGATAGTGTTATCAGCACTGAAGTAGGTGCCATGCTGGCACTTTTGGCTTTTATACTGGGTTTTACCTTCTCCATTACCTCATCAAGATTTGCAGACCGGAAAGAACTGGTCATACGGCAGGCAAATGCCATCGGAACCAGTTACCTCCGCACCAGTTTTATACCCGAGCCTCAGAAGCAGGAGGTCCGCAAACTCTACCGGGAATACGTAAGCCTGCTGCTGCAATTAACAAAGCCATCCGACGCTGACAAAGTACTGCACAGGTTAGGAACCATACACCTCTTGCTCTGGAACCAGGTAACGTCGCTGGCCCAGGTACAGATAGACCCCCAAATCAGGGCATTAGTTATTAGCTCCGTGAACGATGTGATCGATGTTTCCGGTGAAAGAGAAACGGTTGCGCTTGTTTTCCAAATTCCGGGAGTTCTGTGGGCTTCGCTCTATTTGCTTTTTACATTAAGTATGTTCGCTATAGGGTACCAGGCTGGAACGACTAAAATCCGTGGATCTTTTGATATACCATTACTGGCTGCTGCTTTTGCTATGGTAATCGTGATGATCGCCAATATGGACACTACCGGTTATAGTCTCTTCCGGGTGAGTCAGTTACCGTTAGAAAATCTGTATGAAATGATGCAGGAAGATATACCCTGAAAACTAAGTATAACGCCTCCACCTGAGCCGGTGAAACACATGATGTAGCGTACTGCTTTAAACTTTATATTCTGACTTCCTCACATGACTATCAAAGAAATTATCATACTGGTGCTGGTGGTAAGTGTATTGCTTTTGGTGCTGGGCTATGGCTTGAAAGCTACTGTTGCGGAAGCCTTCTACCTGTTCCGTCACCCCCGAAAGCTTTTCCGTACGCTGCTGGCCATGAACGTGCTCATGCCGCTGTTCGTGATCATGCTTGTGTCATTGTTTCATTTTGAGCCCCTGATAAGAGTTACGCTCTTTGCCCTGGCCATTTCTCCGGTGCCGCCGCTTTTCCCTGGTACTATTTCCAAGGCCAGTGAACACGAGGAGTACATCATAGGGTTGCTGGTTGCGGCTTCCTTGTTTTCATTTCTGCTGATTCCCTTCTCACTGGCCTTGTTAGAAGCTGTGGTAAACAGGCCCCTTCATACCTCGCTGCGGAGCATCATTATTTCCATACTTATTACCGTGGTCTTCCCCATGTTTATTGGCATAAGCATCAGGCACTTTGCTCCTTCCTTTGCAGGTAGAATAGCAGAACCTGTTAAAAAAACAGGGATGGTGCTGCTTTTACTGGCACTTTTGCCTTTAGTCGTGGTAATGTTTCCATCCATATGGCAACTGATTGGCAACGGCACCGCACTGGCCTTTCTCGCATTTATCGTGGTTGGCAGCATAGTGGGGCACTTACTGGGGGGACCTGCCGAACAAGATCGGGGTATACTTGCTGTCGCCACCTCCTCCCGCCACCCAGGGATTGCCATTGCCATTGCCAGCGCCAACCTTCAGGTACACGATATGGTACCTGCTGCCGTCGTTTTATACTTATTACTCAGCATCCTGACCACGATCCTTTACCTGAAATGGCTTGCACATCAAAAGCCATCGCCGCCCCTTACCCATCCCAATACCTGAACTATACCTGAAAATCAAAATCATCAATCAAAACACATAACCTCATGGCACTAAAGGAATCATACAATAGCATTGACATCGAACCCGGACAGGGCGGCCCTGCCAGTGAGACGATGCAAGGTAAAACAGAAGCAGTAAAGCGCTGGCCCAAACATCCGGTCATATACGAAATCAACACGTGGGTGTGGCTAAGAGAGCTGAGCCTGAAGTACGGCCAGAGCATCGACCTGGCCACAGTACCTGAGGAGGAATGGGACAAGATAGCGTCCCTGGGTTTTGACGCTGTATGGCTAATGGGCGTGTGGGAACGTAGCCCGGCAGGAATTGAGATTTCTATGCAGAACAAGGGACTGCTCGAAGATTTCAAACGAGCGTTGCCAGACTTTACTGCAGAAGACAATGTTGGCTCCCCTTACTGCGTGCGTCGGTACGTAGTTGCCGAAAACCTTGGCGGCCCGCAAGGGCTCTCAGCCGCGCGTGAAATGCTACGCTCCCGCGGGTTGCGGCTTATACTTGACTTTGTCCCCAACCATGTGGCGCCGGACCATCCCTGGGTTACCGAGCACCCCGAATACTTCGTGCAGGGCAACGCAGACGATATGGAAAAAGACCCGGCCTCCTTCATGGAGAAGGCTGGCATTGTATTCGCCTGCGGCCGCGATCCTTTCTTCCCGGCTTGGCCTGATGTAATTCAGCTCAACGCGTTTAACCAAGGGCTCCGGCAAGCTGTGATAAACACGCTGCTGGAGGTTGCCGAACAATGTGACGGTATCCGCTGCGACATGTCGATGCTCATGCTCAACCACATTTTTGAGCGTACCTGGGGAAGTCGGGCAGGCGAAAAGCCCGCGGATGAGTACTGGGCAACGATCATACATGCCATTAAAGCTACATGGCCTGAATTCAAATTTATAGCCGAAGCTTACTGGGACCTGGAGTGGCAACTGCAACAACTGGGCTTTGATTTCTGCTACGACAAGAAACTCTATGACAGGATGGAGCACCAGGATGCCGAAAGTGTACGCCAACACCTGCTGGCTGACTATACTTACCAGGAGAAAAGTGTGCGTTTTATAGAGAACCATGACGAGCCAAGGGCTGCCAAAACCTTTGAGAATGGAAAAGGGCGCGCTGCAGCTGCCGTAATTCTAACCCTGCCTGGCGCGAAACTGATCCACGAAGGGCAATTTGAAGGCCGGAAGATAAGATTGCCAGTATTTCTCTCCCGCCGCCCGCAAGAACCTGTAGACCAGGAACTGGTTGCTTTCTACGAGCACCTGCTCCAGGGAGTGAACCATGACGTGTTCCGAAATGGGGAATGGCGGCTTTGTGAGCGGAGCGGCTGGCCCGATAACCAGAGCTACCTCCATGTGCTGGCCTGGTGCTGGGTCAAAGGTGACGAGCGCTATCTCATCATTATCAATTTCGGGCAGGACGCCGCCCAGGCACTGGTTCATGTGCCGTGGGATGAGCTGAGAGATCAGCAGTGGCGTCTCAAGGATGCGCTCTCAGGTGAATCCTACGACCGAAGCGGAAGCGAAATGCGCGATACAGGACTATATGTAGATCTTGGGCCGTGGAAATTTCATTTGTTTCAGGTAAGCATACTGTAAACAGCGAAACACATCCTATAAGTTAGAACAAGCAGTTATAAACGCACCTCACACGCTACCATTTTCTGTTTAAGCTACTACTGTATTGAATGTCTCCTGATACTCAGCATGCCTGATTAATGAAATCAAAACAACCGCTAAGATTTCGCAAATTATTATCTTTGCATACTATGGTTGAGAAAATACAAAGAGTAGCACAAGAGATAGAGGCAGCGCAGATCGGAAACGCTGCCGAGTTGGAGCAGTTCCGTATTGCCTACATTGGCCGTAAAGGGGCAATTGCTTCGCTTTTTGATGATTTAAAGCAGGTTGCACCGGAGCAGCGCCGCCAGGTAGGCCAGGAGCTGAACCAACTCAAGAACCTGGCGCAGGCCCGCTTTGACCAGGCCCAGGAACAACTGTCCAGCACCACTGCAGGTACTGCTACAGAAGCTGCCTTTGATTTTACCTTGCCTCCGGTACCGAATACGCTGGGTACGCGTCACCCGCTGTCGCTGGTGCGCAGCGAGATCGTGCGCATTTTCGAGCGAATCGGGTTTAACGTGGCCGATGGCCCGGAAATTGAAGACGACTGGCACAACTTCACTGCCCTAAACTTCCCGGAGAACCACCCTGCCCGCGAAATGCAGGACACGTTCTTCCTGAGCGAAGACCGCGATAAGTTGCTGCGTACCCATACTTCCAACGTGCAGGTGCGCCTGATGGAAAACCAGAAGCCGCCGCTGCGCAGCATCATGCCGGGCCGCGTGTACCGCAACGAGGCCATTTCTGCCCGTGCGCACATGATGTTCCACCAGGTAGAAGGCCTGTACGTAAACAAAGGCGTCAGCTTCAAAGACCTGAAGGAAACGCTCTATTACTTTGCTAAGGAAATGTTCGGGCAGGATACACGTATCCGTTTCCGTCCGTCATTCTTCCCGTTCACAGAGCCAAGCGCCGAGATCGATATCTCCTGCTTTATCTGCAAAGGCGAAGGCTGTAACATTTGTAAGCAGTCGGGTTGGGTAGAAATCGGCGGTGCCGGCATGGTAGACCCGAACGTGCTCAGCAACTGCGGCATCGATCCGGAAGTATACTCCGGCTTTGCTTTCGGCATGGGTATAGAGCGCATCACGATGCTAAAATACCAGATCCGGGACCTGCGCCTGTTCACCGAGAACGACGTGCGCTTCCTGCGACAGTTTAAAGGAGTTATTTAGAAATTTTGAATGACTGAATAATTGAATGAGTGAATGTTTAGCCGTACAAGTATAGCAAAACATTCACTCTTCTTTTTAGAAGCAACATTAAAACTATGAGGTTCGAGGATATCAAGACGATAGGGATAGTAGGTGCCGGCACCATGGGGCAGGGCATTGCGCAGATCTGTGCACAGGCGGGTTATAAAACGATCCTGTTCGATATTAATGCACAGATACTGCAAAAAGCCGAGGCTACTACCGCCAGCAACCTGAGCAAAGGTGTGGAGCGCGGCAAACTGACCGATGCTGATAAACAGGCGACGCTTGCTAACCTCTCCTTCACGGGTGATACCCTTACCCTCAGCTGCGATGTGATCATCGAGGCGGTGGTAGAGCGCCTGGAGGTAAAACAGAGCATTTTCAAGGATCTGGATGCGGTAAACTCACCCGACACGATCTTTGCTTCCAACACCTCCTCCATTCCGATTACGCGCATAGCAGCCGGTATTCCGAACCCGGAGCGTGTGGTGGGCATGCACTTTTTCAATCCGGCTCACATCATGAAGCTGGTAGAAGTGATTTCCGGTGCCGCTACATCGCCGGAAGTAGCTGAAACCATCCGCCAGCTGGCCCTGAAGCTGGACAAAAAGCCGGTGATGGCGCAAGATTCTCCAGGCTTCATCGTTAACCGGGTAGCACGCCACTTTTACGTGGAAGGGCTTAAGCTGCTTGAGGAAGGTGTTGCCGATGTGCAGACCATAGACAAGCTCATGCAGGCCAGCGGTTTTAAGATGGGCCCTTTCGAGCTGATGGACCTGATCGGTGTTGATACAAATTACTCGGTAACCAGCTCTATGTTCGAGGCTTTCCATTATGATCCGAAATTCAGACCAAGCCGCATACAACAGCAGAAAGTGGACGCCGGCCACCACGGGCGCAAGTCCGGCAAAGGCTTTTATACTTATGAGTAGGCTGCTGCCGCTCCTGTTGCTGCTCGTCTTTGCTGTTGCCTGCAGCGACAGCGATGAAGGCCCGGGCATACCCAATGTGCCGGTAAGCGAACAGATCAACGTTACCAGCCTGCAGTACCCGAAGCTGCGCCAGGACGGCGGCTACGCATACTTAACGCAGGGCTACAAAGGCATCATTGTGGTACGCCAGCATGCCAATTTATACTTAGCTTTTGAGCGGGCCTGCCCCTACAACCCCGATTGCGCGGTTGAAGTTGACCAGTCTAACCTGTTTATCGTTGACAAATGCTGCGGCTCGCAGTTCAATTTTCAGGGTGGCGTGATGAGCGGACCGGCAGTTTATGGATTAAAACAATACCGAACCTCGCTGGACGGCTCTATACTGTATATCACCAATTAATTTTTTCAGATTGATTTACAGAAACTTAAATTATTTCTAAAGATTTTTTTGAGCCTACACTTGCATAATCCCGAAAGCTGCTGTAATATTGCATCATAATTCAACGGCGCACTGCCAGCGAATAACCAAAACACTCTTCCTTAGCTCAGTCGGTTAGAGCATCTGACTGTTAATCAGAGGGTCCCTGGTTCGAGCCCAGGAGGGAGAGCAAAAGCCACTCAGAAATGAGTGGCTTTTTTGTTTTTGCCCTATTCCGTTAGCTAACAATTTATCCCTCATTCGTTAGACATTATAAAAAAATCCTCCAGAAACTCTTTTCAGAGGCTCCTGAAGGATCAGAACATATCAGTTTAACTTACGCTACAGTTTCGGGCTTACTCAGTCGGGGTTTCTATTTGCGTCAGCAGCACCTTGTCTATGCGCCCCCCGTCCATGTCGACTACCTCTACTTCAAATCCGTGGTACTGAAATTTCTCGCCTGTGGTCGGGAATCTGCCCAAAGTATAAGTAATAAAGCCTGACAGGGTGGCGTAATTGTCGGGGTCCCGGCGGATAAAATCCTGCCGCAATTCCCGGTTTAAGTCACGCACCTCGATAGAGCCGCTGATCAGGTAAGAGCCATCATCCCTTCTTACTATTTCAGGTTCGTCTGTCTCGTCCAGGTCAGGCAGGTCGCCTACAATGGCCTCCAGAATGTCGTGCAGCGTAATGATGCCTTCGATGGTGCCATATTCATCGATCACAATACCGAGATAATGCTTTTGTTTTTTGAATACATTAAGTACCGCACTGGCCGGCATGGCTTCCGGAATATAGATCGGTTGATAAAGTATGGCCCGAAGCTGCTCAGGATCGCTAAAGGGCAGGTTCTCATAAAAATTCTTGGCAGTCAGGATGCCGATGATGTTGTCGAAATTGCCATCTGCAACAGGAAACTTGGAGTGGGCACTGTTATGAACGATTTCTTTTATCGTTTCCAAAGGCTGGTTGATGTCGATGAACTCTACCTCTTTGCGGTGCGTGCGCAGATTTTTGGCCCGTTGCTCGGAGTAAGTAAAAATATTCTGGTGCAACTGTATCTCTTCCTTTGCCAGTATGCCCTGCTTGCCGGCTGTTTTAATGATCTGGCGCAGCTCTTCCTCCGACATCTTCTCCTCCGTTGGCTCCTTTATACCTACTACCTTGATCACAAAGTTGGTAGAACCGGAAAGCAACTTCACCAAAGGCATGGTAAGCGTGGTAAATACCTTAATGACAGGGGCTACGGCCAGGGCAATGGCATCGGCATTACCAAGGGCAATTGTTTTGGGTATAAGCTCCCCTATCACTATGGAAAAGTAGGTGATCAGGCCGATTACAATGATGATGGAGAGTGTATTAGCGTAAGGCGCCAGAAAATTTATCCCTGAAAGCCATACGTTGAAGTCATCGGAAAGTGCAGCCCCACCATAAGCGCCTGATATGATCCCGATCAGGGTGATGCCCACCTGTATGGCAGAAAGAAAGTCCTCCGGCTCTTCGAGCAGCCCCTGTACCGTTTGTGCTCTTTTGTTTCCCTGCTTGGCTCTCTGCGCCATCCTGTTCTTGTTAACAGAAATAATAGACAGCTCCGAGAGGGCAAAAAAGCCATTCAGCATGGTTAAGAGAAACAGAACAACAATTTCCATTTATGCACTAAAAAAGTATATGCACTAAAGGTAGGAAATACTATGCAATGCTGCAGTCATTTACTGGTTATACTTAAAGCAAGCTTCTGCTGCTACTCGTTTAACGGGGTAAAGCAAGAGACAGCAATCGGCCCAACGTTCCTCCTGATCTGGAGGTGCTGCAGTCAGGCAGAACCAACTAGAGCTATACTTCCTCTCATGCCTCCTTCTTAACCTTTTCATTCTAAATGCAGTATCTTCTTATACATGGTAATATTGCCATATAAGCGGATGATTGTAACAACTTTATACTTAAGCTACCCGATCTGATGCTTGAACCGATAACCTTACAACTATGAAAAATATCAGAACATACTTCTCCATATTATTTGTGCTGCTGGCCGTGACGCTTAGCAGTTGCGAATTTATAGGCGACATCTTCGAAGCCGGCATGTGGACGGCGCTTATCATAATCGTGCTCATAGTACTGCTGGTGGGTTGGCTTTTCCGCAAACTCAGAAGATAAACTAAAAAGGAGCCCAAACAGGCTCCTTTTTAGTTTATGCAGACAGCAAAAAGAAAGGGAGCCTGATAGCTCCCTTTTATATTTCTACAACTATTTGTTTCGCTTCGGCATGGTACCCAGGATATAATCCCACAGCGGCGACGACACGCCATAAGCCACATTGGGGTCTTTGTAATGGTGGATACTGTGGTGAATCCAAAGCTCTTTCAAAAAGTTTTTAGGTGGCGCATACGCATGCACGGCGTAGTGCACAAACAGGTACATGGCGTAGCCAAACAGCAAGCCTGCAACAACACCAAATACAAACTGCCCAAAGATCAGCTTGAATACAAAGAAAAAGAACGAAGCAATCAGTAAGCTCACGATAGGCGGCATGGCAAGTCGCTCTTTGTCTTTCGGGTACTCGTGGTGGTTGCCATGGAACGTGTACTGTATTTTAGCCTTGGCAGGCGTATCGGTATCCATGTGGAACACGAAGCGGTGTGCCAGGTACTCGATCAGCGAGAAGATCAGCCAGCCCAGCAGAAAGAAGCCAATGGCCTCCAGCACGTTGATAAAGCTGTGCGTGATGCCGTAATAAATTAGCCCGATAGCGATAACGATGAAAATAGAAATAGGAAGGGCAATGTGCGTTCTTGTCAGTCTTTCCAGAACCGGATTCCGGAATATCTGTGCGCGTCCTTTGTGGTTCGGTTTCATATCTTATTTATGCTATATGTATTCGGCTGCAATATTACTTAAAAAATAAAGCACGGAGTATCTGCTTTGCTAGGGCATAAACGGGATAGACTATATATAGTTTATTAACGTCAATAAAGCCTCTGAGGTCTGAATATTTCCCGATAAAGTATAATGCGCCTGCCTATAAAACCATAGTCGTTCACTCAATGTTTTGGTCATGAAGTGGTTAAGCTCTTCTGTAGACTTACCGGCAAGCAGCGGACGCACCGACAAATCAGAGTTTAAAAGCCGATTTACAAGCTCCTCAACGGGCACATCCAGGAAAAAACTTTTCCCGCTCCGGTTAATAAACTGCATGTTATCGAGGAAGCAAGGCGCCCCTCCACCCGTAGCGATCACTGCCTGGTCGTATTCCTGCACCACCGCCTCCAGTGCCTGTCGTTCTTTTAACCGGAATTGCTCCTGCCCTTCCTGCTCAAACAGCTGCGCTATACTTTTGCCTTCCCGCCGCTCGATGTACTCGTCCAGATCCACGAAAGTATAACCTAACTGAGTTGCCAGTTGCCGCCCTAAAGTGGTTTTACCGGAGCCCATCATGCCAACCAGGAAAATGCGCATAGCTTGTGGAATTATGAATTAGAAATTATGAATTATGAATGACTACAGAAGCGATCGCTGCGTGTTTTCACCAGCAAGCACGACGGCCGGTGAAGTATAACTTGTTGGTGAAGACACCAACAAGGGCCAAATCGCGACGAACACTTAGAGGACACTAACAAGGGCAAAGGTATTAAGAGATGCCTTTAAAACGATGAATGCTGAACTATAAACCTCATTCATAATTCAGCATTCATCATTCATAATTACTTCAAGGCTTATTCCACTTTTACGCGTGGGTCAAGGGCGGCGTAGAGCAGGTCTACAAAGATGTTGATAAGTACGAACAGGAATGCAACAAACAGGGTGGCTCCCATTACCAGCGGGAAGTCAAGGTTTTGCACTGCCTGAATGGTAACTGCTCCCAGCCCTTTCCAATTGAAGATATACTCGATGAAAAAGGCACCCGCCATAAGCGAAGCCATCCAGCCCGAGGCTGCCGTAACCACTGGGTTAAGCGCATTTTTCAGGGCATGTCCCACAATCACATGGTAACGGTCCAGGCCTTTGGCGCGGGCAGTGCGAATGTAGTCCTGCGACATCACATCGAGCATGGAACTGCGGGTAAGCTGCACGATCACGGCCAGCGGACGGATACCCAGCGCAATAGCAGGCAACAGCAGGTTGCGCAGCATAAGCTTTTTACCTTCAAACGGATCGATCTCGTAGAGCTGCCCTGTCAGGCTGAGGCCGGTCCAGCTGCTCCAGTAAAAGCCAAAGGTGATGGCTATAAGTATGGCCGCCACAAACGAGGGCACCGAAATGCCAAGCACCGATGAAGTAACCAATGTATGATCTAAGGTGCTATGCGGGCGCAGCGATGCCAGTACTCCGAATAGTATGCCGAACACAGTAGCAATGAGCATAGCAGCCAAGGCCAGCCAAAGCGTACCCGGAAAGTGGTCGAGCAGGATGTCGGTTACATTTTTATTGGTCTGGAACGAGCGGCGCAGGTAGGGCGTCTTCCACACCAAGGCATCCTCCCCTAAGTCAACAAGTTTGCTGTACTCATACTTCTGCTGGTTAGCTTCCGTATCCTCGTGCACCGACAGCGGCGATACATCGTTCATGTAGTAAAGCAGCTGTGTTGGTAACGGCTTGTCCAGGCCCAGGTCTTTCGTAATGGCTTCGCGGGTGCTCAGGTCCGAGCGCTGGCCCGCCAGCAACGCCACCGGATCGCCGGGCAGCACGTTGAACAGGAAAAACACTGCCACCAGCACTCCCATCAATATCAGCAATCCATGCCCGAGCCGGCTAAGTATAAATCCAAGGAATTTCATTTGTTGTGTTAAACTATTTTGTCGCTTTTCTGCAGATTGTGCCTAGCACAGAGCAGCTGGATATTATCTATTTTAAGGGATGTGCCACCCTTTGAGAATGGTAAAATATGATCAAAATGAAGATTGTCACTGCTCCCGCACTCAACACACTTACCTTTATCACGTTTCCATACTTCCAATTTAACAGAAGTAGGTATCATTCTATTATGATTTAGATCTTTAAGCTCATCTGCTCTCTCAGCTTTCTCCGAGATGGTTTTATCTGATATTCTTAACTTAAATTTGAAAACGCTTCTATTCTCTGACTCTTCTTGCCAAGCATCAATGAGTTCAAAAACACCATTGTACACCCAAATTCCATCTTTAATCTTTTCATACACCTTTATTAGTTCAGGTTCTGAATCACTATTTTTAAAATTATGGGCAGCCTGAAAGAATTTCCCATTTTGAGTTAAAGCACCTTTAGGAGTAATCATCAACTGGTCGACCAACTTAGGGTAAGCCGCTTCATTTCTCGGAACGTCATGCCCCTCGTAAATTAGTACTTGACCATCATCTTCCAATCTATCAGCATAAGGTGCTCCTTTACGCAAAGACATCAATATAACACTTGTCTTACCGTTTACTTGGAAGTTCATTCCGCGCTGCAGAGAATAGCCCTCTGAAAGGCACATCTCATTGTAAGAAATTATATCTCCTGGCTGAATTGATTGCATGATTATATCGCTAGGATTAGTGTTACAGCAACCCCTTCACCTCTTCCATCCCCGGCGTATCGTTGTGGTGCCACATGCCTTTCACGGTGCCGTTTTGCAGCAGCATGAGGCCCGGGTTGGATCGGATCATGGTTTTAAGTACCGTGCCGTCGCCGAAGAAGTATGGGGCTGCCAGGTTTACCTCATGACGAAATTCCTCGAACTCCTGGCTGCTGGCTGAAGTCAAAACTACAGGTGCTATGCCCTGCTGCCCTGCAGCTTTCACTAGTTGGTTGATCTTGTCAAAATTATCGCGGTTAGCTTTGGTGGTATTGTGTACCACAATGATCAGCTTGTTGCCTGACAGCACCTCCTGTGTAAAGTCACCCTGGTCGTTCCATACATTAAAGTCCGTGATCTTCGGGCCATCTTCTGGATTGATCGCTACCATCTCCTTGAAAGTATAGCTCTGGTCCGTTGGATATTCTTCAAACTCCTGCTCTTCGCCGTTCTTCACCATGATGTATTTATACTTCAGTGGGGCCGATGGCTTCATCAGCGTCGGGATGTTGTTGCCAATCTTGTAAGCGCGGAAGTCGATGTAGGGCAGGTGCTCGTAGGCGTACCAGCCAATGCCCACCGAAAGTATAGCTACGAGTGCTGTTACAGTAGCCCCCACGGTGGCACTGGTCAGCGGCTGCAGGTAGCGGCGCGTGAACAGCAGCACCACGATCATCACCAGCAGCACCACGTCTTTCGTGAACGACTCCCAAGGCGTCAGCTTAATGGCATCGCCGAAGCAGCCGCAGTCGGTTACCTTGTTGAAGTAGGCTGAGTAGAACGTCAGGAAGGTGAAGAAGACGATCATGGCCAATAGCAACCACAGCACTTCTTTTAGTTTCCAACGGATCAGCAGCGCCACACCCAGCACGATTTCGGCCGCGCTCAGGAAAACGGACAGGAACAGCGCCGCCGGTTTCAGCGACAAAAACAGCGGCGAAATGTCTTCCGAAAATACCTCGAAGTATTCTTCCAGTTTGATGGCCGTGCCTACCGGGTCGTTGATCTTGATCAGGCCCGAGAAGATGAAGAGCACCCCTACAAAGAGCCAGAAAAACTTACTTATGTATTTCATACCTTCTGAGTTAGAAAGTTAGAGAGTTAAAGATTTAGAAAGTTTATAGTTGTGCATCCAACACACCCCTACCCCTCTCAAGAGGGGATTTTCTCCCCTCCTGTTTTTAGGAGGGGTCAGGGGAAGGTTATCCCGCAAAGCCCAGTTTGATCAGCGCGAACACGGCGTAGTTGATCATGTCGCGGTAGTTGGCTTCTACGCCTTCCGAGATCAGCGTCTGGCCCTGGTTGTCTTCGATCTGCTTGGTGCGGTAGAGCTTCATCAGGATAATGTCAGTGATGGAGCTCACGCGCATGTCGCGCCAGGCCTCGCCGTAGTCGTGGTTTTTGGCGTTCAGCAGTTTAATATTCTCCTCGATTTGCTCGCTGTACATGCGCTCCACCTCTTCTGCCGACAGCGTCAGTTCCTGGTTGTCCTGCAGGTTCATCTGCATCAGCGCGATCACGCAGTAGTTGATAATGCCTACAAACTCGTCGCGGATATCATCTTCCACCAACTGCACGCCCTTCTCCTGTATGGAACGGATGCGCTGGGCCTTGATAAAGATCTGATCAGTAATGGAAGGCAGCCGCAGCACACGCCAGGCGGTGCCGTAGTCGATGGTTTTTTTGACGAAGGTATCTTTGCAGCGCGTTACTACCTGATTATATTCCTGGAGTGTTTGACTAATCAACTTTTTAACTTTAATTTTAGAATCAATTGACGGAAATGCCAACATTGGAATCGAAAGATAAGCTTTTTCGAAAAAAAAGCACACTTAACTGCCGCGGAAAAATCCTGCAGCTCGACACGCCGCAGGTGATGGGCATCCTCAATGTTACCCCCGATTCTTTTTATGCAGGCAGCCGCCTGAGCTCTGTGAGCGAAGCCGTGCAAAAAGCCGAAGCCATGCTGGCCGAAGGCGCCGACATCCTGGACATCGGCGGTTACTCTACCCGTCCGGGCGCAGCGGAGGTATCGGAGCAGGAAGAACTGGACCGCGTAGTGCCGGCTGTAGAGGCCATCATGCAGGCTTTTCCGGAGGCAATACTTTCAGTCGATACGTTCCGGGCAAAGGTAGCAGAGGCAGCTATTAACGCTGGCGCTTCCATCATCAACGATATTTCGGCAGGCAACCTCGACGAGGCCATGTATGAAATGGTAGCCCGCTTGCAGGTGCCTTACATCCTGATGCACATGCGCGGCACGCCGCAAACCATGAACACCCTGACTGATTACGAGGATGTGGTGCTGGATGTGCTCGACGAACTGCAGAAGCAGGTAGCCATACTTACACAGCTCGGCGTGAAGGATATTATCCTCGATCCCGGCTTTGGATTTGCCAAGACAATTGACCAGAACTTTCAGTTACTGAACCGGCTGGAGGAACTTCGTATACTTGAATTGCCTTTACTAGTAGGAGTTTCGCGCAAATCCATGACTTATAAGTACCTGGGCATTAACCAGTCGGAAGCATTGGCCGGCACCATTGCGCTTAATACTATTGCCTTGATGAAGGGTGCCGCCATTTTGCGGGTGCACGACGTAAAAGAAACTAAACAGACCGTACAACTATACACGAAAACAACGCTTTGACTCTTTTATTTACACTGGGTTTTCTGGAGATTGAGCTGCTCGACATTATCGATATTCTGCTCGTTACTGTGCTGCTGTACCAACTGTACAAGCTGCTTACTGGTAGCGTGGCGCTGAAGATCTTCCTGGGTCTGCTCTCAATTTATCTTTTATACCTGGTGGTAAGGGCGGCGGGCATGGAACTGCTCAGCATCATACTTGGCCAGTTCATGGGTGTGGGTGTTTTGGCAGCTATCATTGTGTTTCAGCCCGAGATCCGGCGTTTCCTGCTGCTCATTGGTAAAACCACGGCCCTCAACCACGACCGGTTCTGGGGCTTTCCGTGGCGCCGTGAACAAACCGAAAAACTCAGCCTCACCCCTTTTATTGAAGCTGCCAAATCGTTGGCCGGCAAGAACACCGGGGCTCTTATTGTATTTGCTAAAAGTTCCGAACTGAAGTATTATGCCGAGTCGGGCGATTTGATCGACGCGGTGATCTCAAAGCGATTGCTCATGTCGATCTTCAACAAGACCAGCCCGCTGCACGATGGTGCCGTGATCATTTCGGGTAACCGTATCAAGGCAGCCCGCTGTATTTTGCCGGTTACCGAGAACACCGACATACCTGCCTCTATGGGTCTGCGCCACCGTGCTGCTATTGGCTTGTCTGAAGTAACAGACAGCGTGGTGCTGGTCGTGTCGGAAGAGACCGGCCAGATTGCCCTGGTACGCAACGGCGAAGTATTCCGCAACCTCTCCTCTGCCGACCTGCGCGTTAAGCTAAACCAATTCCTGTTCGATACCGACCAGAAGGCCACAGCTGCACCTGCCGAAAAATCGGTGACCGCGGCGTAAGGTTTATACCACCTGAAAATAATATCACCTGGGTGCTGTAGCAGAAAATCATTTCCGTTGCAGCACTTTCGTTTTAGCAGTCTTTTATACTTGCCGGTCACGGTAGAACTATAGCTACAATGCTTCCGGGAGATTATACTACAATGTGTAGAATACAGGCTACACTTCCCACACTTATTCCCCACTTTCTCAAATCCCTCCTGTTTACTTAAACGCTTGCCTATAAGGAACTTACACTTTAAACTGCTTTCTGGCATGGTTCTGCTTTAATGGTTAGCTGTAAACATTCTCAATCACAAAAACCACAACCATGAAAAAGGCAACATTTATAGCGGCAGCTATCGCATTACTAGGGGTAACGTCCATCAACGCCAATGCTCAGACAGCAACACAGGCAACCGAGCAAACGCAGCAGGACACCAACAAAGAGAAAGTAACGCAGGAGCAGCTTCCGGAGCCGGTAAAAGCCGTGCTGTCGCACGAAACATATAAAGACTGGACTGTAGGTGATATCTATAAAGTGAAGCCGGAGAAGGGAGCAAAAGCGAAGGCTCTATACGAGATCAGCCTGACGAATGCAGCCGGCCAGAGCGGCACGCTTCTTTTGGACGAGGCTGGCAAGGATGCCTCAGCCGGCAAGTAAACCATCAACTTATACATAAAGGGGCAAAAAGAGCCTTCGCACAAGCGGAGGCTTTTTTTATTGCAGTAATCCGAACATTGTTCAATACTGCAGCTATACTTTATACTTTCTTCCTTCTGTTCCAGTATACCCAGTAAGCCAAAAGCCCCACCACAGGTACAACCCACAGCACCACCATCCACAACAGCCGCTCGGTAAGCACATAATCTGTTTTAAAAATAAGATGGGCAATGGTCAGGATAACGCCAGTATAGTAGACGGCAACAAGTATAAAAATAAAGTTGAAGGAGACAGGATAATCCATGGATGCAGCAGGCTATGTATGAAATAAGCGAATAGTTTATCCGAACAGCACGTTGCTCAGGAACCAGGCAAGGTACAGCAAGGCGGGCGCACAGAGCAACAGAATGGTGCCGATATTAAACCGGAACCACTCCCAACTCAGCAGCATGCTCAGGTACGCTTCTACCGACAACAGCAACGAGAAGTAAAACGCGATCTGCATCAAAGTATAAATGATGTTAGCCTCGCCCCGCATATCAGCAGTAGTGTACGCCAGAAACGATATCACGAACCAGGACAGCACCGTACCCAGCAACACCTGCCCCGGCTTTATCTTTATGTTGTTCATACTTCTGCTCGTTTTTGTTATACTAAGGTACATAAAAATAAAGCCACCCCCAACCGGGAGTGGCTTTTCTATACGTTGCAAAGTATAACCTTACTGAATTACACCCAGCTCTTTGCCTACTTCGGTAAAAGCAGCAATACACTTGTCGATATGCACCCTGTCGTGCACGGCAGACAACTGCACACGGATACGCGCCTGACCTTTAGGCACTACCGGGTAGTAGAAACCGATCACGTAGATGCCTCTGTCCAGCATGCGGGCAGCAAACTCCTGCGCCAGCGGCGCATCGTACAGCATTACCGGCACAATCGGGTGGTCGCCTGGCTTGATGTCGAAACCAGCTGCAGTGATCTGCTCACGGAAGTACTTGGTGTTCCACTCCAACTTGTCGCGCAGCTCGGTGGTGGAGCGCAGCATATCAAGCACGGCAATAGAAGCACCTACAATAGATGGCGCCAGCGAGTTAGAGAACAGGTACGGACGCGAGCGCTGGCGCAGCATGTCGATGATCTCTTTCTTGCCTGACGTGAAACCACCCATGGCACCGCCCAGGGCTTTGCCCAGCGTACCGGTAATGATGTCTATTTTATCCATCACGTTGTGGTATTCGTGCGTGCCGCGACCTGTCTTGCCCATAAAGCCGGTTGAGTGCGAATCATCCACTAAAATCAGTGCTCTGTATTTGTCAGCCAGCTCCACGATCTTATCCAGCTGCGCCACGGTGCCGTCCATCGAGAAAGCGCCGTCTGTTACAATGATGCGGTGCTTGGTGTTGGCGTTTACCGCCTCCTGTAGCTTTGCCTCCAGGTCTGCCATGTTGTTATGCTCGTAACGGAAACGCTGCGCTTTGCACAGGCGGATACCGTCAATGATGGAAGCATGGTTCAGGGCATCGGAGATGATCGCTGAATCGGCATCGAACAAAGGCTCGAATACACCACCGTTGGCGTCGAAAGCAGCAGCGTAAAGTATAGTATCTTCTGTTCCTAAGAACTCCGACAGCTTACGTTCCAGTTCTTTGTGGATGTCCTGTGTACCACAGATAAAGCGTACGGAGCTCATGCCGTAGCCGTGCGTGTCAATAGCATGCTTGGCTGCCTCGATCACCTTCGGGTGCGAAGAAAGGCCCAGGTAGTTGTTGGCGCAGAAGTTAAGCACGTGTGCCTGCTGTGTGGTATCAATGTCGGCACCCTGCGGCGTGGTGATGATACGCTCTTTTTTATACAAGCCAGCTTCCTGTATCTCAGCAAGCTGTTTTTCTAAATCAGGTTTTAAGGTTTCGTACATGAGTTATTTCGTCTATCGTTATTCGTTACTCGTTTTCGGTTCTCTAAAGTATAAATTTATACTTAAACGCCGGTTGCGTCGCCTGTTTCATCCGGTTTGGTCGGTCGGCGCATGATCGGGCGCGGACGCGGCGGCTTTGGCTGTTCTTCCGGTGCTGGTGCTTCTGTTTGCAGTGGCTTCTCTGTTTCCGGTTCTACTTCCGGTACCGGTGTTTGTGCTGCAGCAGGTGGTGCAGGACGTTTGATAACAGGCCGAGGCCTTGGCGGCTTCGGCTTTTCTTCCTGCGCGGCAGTTGCTTCCGGTGCCGATTGCGGCGGCACTTCCTCTGCTAGCTTTACCTCCTCCTGCTCTGCCGGATTGGTAAGCGCAGTTGGTCGCTTGATAACCGGACGCGGACGTGGTGGTTTAGGCGCCTCTTCAGCAGCCGGTGTTGGCACTGTTTCTTCTGACGGTGCTGCAGGGGCAGCAGGCTCCGGCTCCTGTGGCGGTTTCTGCAAGGCTGTTGGGCGCTTGATCACTGGTCTAGGTCGCGGTGCCTTCGGTACCTCAGGTGTTTCTGCGGCTGCGGGTGTTTCCGTTTTTTCCGCTGCGTCCTCTCCTGCTGGTTTTTGCAGTGCAGCCGGGCGTTTAATTACCGGCCTCGGGCGGGCAGCAGGTTTAGCTGCCTCTGCTCCTGCTTCTGCAGCAGGCTCCTGCGGCGCTGGCGCAGCCGTATCAGCTGATGGCGCAGCGGCAGGCTTGGGTATAACAGGTCGTTTGATAACCGGACGCGGACGAGCAACAGCCTCTTCTGCTGGTTTTTCGCCGGCAGGTGCTTCGCCTTCCGCTGTTGGTTTTTGCAGGGCAGCGGGGCGTGCAATCACTGGTCTTGGCTTTGGTGCTGCGGCAGGCACAACTGGCTTTTGCTCAGATGTTTCCTGTGGAACACCGGGTGCAGGCACTGCAGCAGAGCCCGCTTCTGCAGGAGGGGCCGCAGGCGGCGCGGCACGTCTGGCTACGGCTGGTCGTGGAGCGGCTGTGGTTACCAGCTTCGGCACGTCTTCTTCGCGCAGGTGGTAGCGGATCCGCACATCGTTGATGAGCATCTTCACGGCCATATAAAAGCTGTTGGGGTGCATCTGCGCATACATCTGCTCCCAGGCTTTGTAGCGAGCCGGGTCTTCTGCCTTAAAAGCAGCCTTGCTTATCCGTTTCTTTACCAGGTACTCTTCAAACGTCATGCTTCAGTTGCGCTGTGCCTGCTTTCTTTTTCTTCGCAAATGTACGGGCCTGGCGCCTATTTCAGGCCATCGCTAAGCCAGATACAAACGCTATACTTTACAAAGATAGAAAATTCGGGCGCCTGAAACAGCGTGTGGTCTGCTTTCTGTCTGCTCCTGCCTGCATTATCAAATGGTTAAATCTGCTTTTGCCTCTTCTCCGGCCCAAACTGCTGCCCTACCTTTGCACGCAAGGTGATAAAGGTTAGATTAGATTAGTGGATGAGGACGCTTGCTGTGTGGCAGGCGTTTTCTCTTTTGCACCTTTCCAACCTGTTTCTGCTCCCATCATGTTTCTTCTCAATTATACTTTCACTATTGCACTGAAATCGGTTACTTTGTGAGGATTAGATTTCTTTAACTATGGCAAACACAAGTGACACGGTATTGGTAATTGGTGCCTGCGGACAGCTTGGCTCAGAACTCACCCTTGAGCTTCGCAACATGTATGGCGGATCGAATGTAGTAGCCGCCGATATCTCGGCCCCTAAGCAGGCAGATCTGCGCGATTCAGGCCCTTTTGAGAAAGTGGATGTGCTGGATACGAAGGTACTGGCAGAATTAGCTTCTAAGTATAAATTTAAGCAGATATACCACCTGGCTGCCGTGTTGTCGGCCACTGGTGAGAAGAACCCGAAGTTTGCCTGGCGCCTGAACATGGACGGCCTGTTTAACGTGCTGGACCTGGCCCTGGAGCAGAAAGTAGAGAAAGTATACTGGCCAAGCTCTATTGCCGTTTTCGGCCCGAACACGCCACGCCAGAACACGCCGCAGCACACCATCATGGACCCGAACACGGTGTACGGCATCAGCAAGCAGGCTGGTGAACGCTGGTGCGAGTACTACTTCGAGAAGTATGGCCTGGATGTGCGCAGCCTCCGTTACCCTGGCCTGATCGGCTACAAAGCTTTGCCTGGCGGCGGCACTACTGATTATGCTGTAGATATCTACCACAAAGCCTTGGAGAGCGAGAAGTTCGAATGCTTCCTGAGCGAGGACACCTACCTGCCGATGATGTACATGCCGGATGCCCTAAAAGCTACCCTGGACCTGATGCATGCGCCGGCAGAGCAGGTAAAAGTACGTAGCTCGTACAACCTGAGCGCCATGAGCTTCTCGCCAAAAGAGATCGCCGCCTCCATCCGGAAACACATCCCTGATTTTGAGATCACCTACAAGCCGGACTCACGCCAGCAGATCGCTGACTCCTGGCCGCAAAGCATAGACGACAGCGCTGCCCAGCTGGACTGGGGCTGGAAACCAGCTTACAACCTGGATGCCATGACTGAGGACATGCTCCTGAACCTGAAGAAAATGAAGGAAGAGCAGACGCTGGCGTAGGCAGTAAGTATAAAGTATAAGTATGGAAGGGTGAGGCCAGTGGCCTCACCCTTTTTTATTTTACCAACCTTTTAATTCACCTAAACAAAAAAATATTAACTTAATACTATATTTGGAATAATTATTGCTCTAGTGTGATCATCATTCATTTTATCCAACCTTAAACAAATTTGTATGAAAAACACACTACTCACAGTAGCACTTGCCTTCATAGCCACCTTCTCAGCTCAGGCGCAAGATACCCTCTCCACCTCCACAGTTAGTTTGAAACCTGTTGCAGGTGATAGAACAGCCGAGGTAGGTTTTAACTTTTCTTATGGCACTTTTCTAAAAGGTGGCCAACTGGCCTTTCGTAAGTTTACAACTGATACTAAAGCAGTACGGTTAGGTTTAAGTGCTAATTTTAACAATGATCATCCCGCTGATAAAGTAACTGCTGTTTATGGTACCATAGGAGTTACTCCAGGTATTGAGCGTCATTTTGCTGGCACCAAGCGCTTGTCTCCTTATATGGGCGCAGAACTTCCCTTATCTTATACTTACAGTAAATACGAGGATGAGACTAAATCTATAAAGGGAGCATTTGGCGAAGGAGGGTCGAATAGAGCTAACGTTGGTGTTGGTCTGAATGCAATTGCGGGGATAGACCTTTATCTTCTGAAGAACTTTTATGTAGGTTTTGAGTTTGGTGCAGGTATTTCTTATAGAAACTACCAGGATGTAAAAGTAGATTTTAAGGAAGACTTTTTGGAAGATCGTACCATTGAAGGAAGAAACAGCATAAACTTTAATACATTTACCAATGGTGGTCTTCGCTTAGGCTTCGTTTTCTAACAGCGCAACAACAACTTCTAACGGCTCCGTTGCTAAACATTAGCACGGAGCTTTTTTTGTTTCTAACCCTT
Organism: Pontibacter ruber; assembly: GCF_023630205.1. GTDB lineage: Bacteria > Bacteroidota > Bacteroidia > Cytophagales > Hymenobacteraceae > Pontibacter > Pontibacter ruber. Next base: position 972,697 of record NZ_JALPRR010000001.1, read on the forward strand.
GCCCTGCAAAAGCAGTTTATACTGGAGCAAAGTATAACTCAAACATCATGATCGTTAATGCTATACCTGAAGGTTGGGAAGTAATATACCAGCAGGCGCATGGGGTGCTGGCGGCTCAACTGGCTTACCACCTCAAACCGGAGCTGCAATCCCGCTACTGGGTCGAAACCATCATTGCCATTGCCAACCACGACGACCGCCAAAAACAGTGGCAGGGAAAGGACGGACTAACCAAGGCGGGTGCGCCTGCCGACTTCACGCTGCTGCCCGTTACCATAGATCAGGCAAAAGATTTAATGCGCGCAGTTCGTTTCCAGAGCCGATGGGCAGCGCTGCTTACTTCCATGCACATGAGTTACCTCTACGAGAGCGAGCGCGGCAATAGCAAAGACAAGGACCTCTTTCTGGATGAACAACAGGAACTGCAAAAGAACTACCGCCGGGAGCTGAAAATCAAAAAGGAGGAAGCAGAAAAAGCATACGCAGTGCTGCAGTGGTGCGACCGCCTCTCGCTTATACTTTGCAAAAACGAATTACCCGCCGATGAACGAGCGCTGGAGATTACGGCCGGCCCTGACGGTGAAGTATACTTTATAAAAAAGTTGGCAGATGAGACACTGCAAATCCTACCCTGGCCTTTTACCCCGGACAAACTGGAAGTACAGGTAGAATACAGAACGCTGCAGCAGCTATACTTTAAGAACGATGATGAGCTGGCCCAAGCGCTTTACCAGACCAAAGTAAAATGTAAAACCTGGTTACTCCGAAAGTGACTTCTCTATAATGCATTATACTTTGCTCTTAGCGCCCATTTATTAGCGCGTGTGTATTAACCTATATTCCGGATTCTACGTCTACAATGCAGCAGGCAGGCACTCTTTATACTTTAACCAGCACCTGCAATTATATTTGATAGAAACCAATGACCATACTTGAATCCAACGATCACCACCTAAGACAGCTTATCTTTGAAAGGCACAGGGTAATTGTAAAATTTACCGACGAGGCTTGCCCTGTCTGCAAAGCCTTATCCCCGAAATTCACCCAGATAGCCACAGAACCCGCTTACAGGGATATTACCTTTGTCCGGATGAACGCCAAAGAAAACCCCGTTTCGCAGAAAGAAGTGAAAATGACGGGCACTCCTTTTTTTGCCATCTACAAAGACAGTACCCTGCTTGATTGCGGCATCATCTCTACCGAAGAGGCACTTCGCAGCATGTTAAACAAGCTCCTTTAATTATTTCGGGTATAGTTTATACTTAAACAGAACGCTTCTGCAGCAGCTGATGTTGAAAAGCCGTAACTTGTGCCGCTTTTATCAACTGCCCGAAACGTGACCAGAAAAACCATATCTGCTATTGTTTACATTGCCTTCCTGCTTGGTGCCTGTACCTGGCAGGGCTGCTCCAGCACTGCCAAACTGAATGCTACGGCACCGGCTACCACAGCCGCTGCGCTGCCTGCTTATCAACCGAAGCTTTCTTCTGTTTCCATCCCGGTTTCTATCCCCATTGCTGTCCTTGAAGAAAAGCTGAACCAGGAGGTAAACGGTATCCTGTACAAAGACGATAATCTGGAAGGCGATAACGTGGCCGTAACCGTGTCCAAGAAAGGGCGCCTGAGCATACGAGCGGAACGGGATAAAATATACTTCAGCATACCACTGCAGGTGTATGCCAAAGGCCGCTGGAAGTGGGACCCGTGCAAGCTCTGCCCGGCCATCGACAAAACCGAAGATACCAACTTTGATATGGTGCTGAAGACCGAGAGCCGCTTTGGCCTGTCGGAAGATTACAAGATCAACACCATTACGAGCGGCGACTTTGAGTGGGGCAACACCAAACCTGTCATAGAGCTTGGCCCGCTGAAGATCGGACTAGCGCGTTTTGTGGAGCCTGCCATGCGGCAGCAGATGAGCACCCTGGCCAGGCAGTTGGACAAGGAGCTGCAGAGCCGCCTGGACATGCGCAAGTACGTGGCCGATGCCTGGAAACTGGTACAGGAACCGATAAAAGTCGATGATGGGCTGAATGCCTGGCTCAGCATTGTGCCGCAGGAGGTACGTATTGCCCCGATCTATGCACAAAATGGAAACCTGAGCACCCGCATCGGCATTACCTCTTACATCAGCGTCAGCACGAACGGCAAACCACAGCCACAGCCGCTTCGCAACCTGCCCAAGCTGGTGCTGGACAGCCGCCTTTCCGACAACTTCCAGATCGGTCTGACTGCAAATGTTCCTTACGAGCACGCCAGCCAGTTGATGAAAGCGCAGGTAGCGAACCAAACGTATACCTTCGACAATGGCAAAAGCCAGCTGAATGTTAAAGACGCAGCGATATCGCCAAGCGGCGAGCAACTGGTGCTCATGCTGGACGTAGACGGAAAAACCAAGGCCGGATTGTTTACCAAGAAGCTGGTAGGCAAAGTATACCTGAGGGGAACCCCATACTACGATGCCCAGACCACTTCCATCAAGCTGCGCAACGTAGACTACGACCTGGATACAAAAGACAAGTTGCTGACCACAGCCAGCTGGCTTGCCAAAGACAAGTTCAAGGAGATGATCCAGAAGCAGGTGAGCATACCGGTAGAGGCACAACTATCAGACGCCCGGAAAATGCTGCAAAGCACACTCAACCAGCCGGACCGCATGCACGAATCCGTACTGCTGCGTGGCACAATCAAAGAGATTCTCCCAGAAAATATCTACCTGACAACCGGCGGCATAAAGGCGGTAGTAAATGCCACCGGCAACCTGACGGCAACTATAGACAAGTTCTGAGATGAGACATAATTAGGGACAAAAGATAAAAAAGGGGCTGCTAAAGTATAGCAGCCCCTTTTTTATCACACGTTCATTACGTTTTGAGGTACAATGAAGAAAGTCTTATGTCCTGTGTCCCAAATCAAAGCTTCTGAATCGGCTTTGGGCTGTTGAACACAGCAGCAGGCACCTGCGCGGGGGCTGCGATATCGGTGATGAGAAACTCGCCTTTGTCGTTGCTGCGGTTGCCAGCCAGCTTTATACTTCCATAGGTTTTATAGTCGGTCCATCGGCGGGTAAAGGAAGGCTCGGCGTCGTTGAAGTTGCGGTAAAAAGCCCATTGCGTTATCAGCCCCTGCTTTTTATCCACCCATAGTTTGTACTTGTTCTGCGGCGTCAGGCCTACGTTCTCGAAGGTCATTTGCAGCACGTCAGCCACGGCACCATCCATTGTTTTTTCTTCTCCTACATACTTCAGTTGCACGCCCGGGTCCTGCAGTTTAAAAGGCATCACAAGCCAGTACGAGTTGTTGATCCAGAGGGCGTATGCCCGCTCTTTTAACTTTTGAACTTCCTCCTGGCCTGTAAGCTCTTTTCCATCGGCGTATACTTTCCCTTCTTTGGTCTGCGTATCGATGATGGCTACCAGGCTGTCTTTCTCCCAACGAAATTTATTCTGATGCTTGTCCCATACCTGGTACTGCCCGTTGAAAGTCCAGGCCAGGAAACGGGTGTTGTCCCAGCCTTTCTGCCCGCCCATGTTGCGGAGCACTTTCTGGGCAATGGCTTTGGCTTTGGCATCTGTAGTAGCTGCCTGCGCATGGGCTGGTTCCGAGGCAAGAATGTTAAAGAGTAGCGGCAACAGGCAAAGCCAACCGAGTGGCTGCAAAAGTCTTTTCAGGTGCATAGGTTCTTGTTTTTCAGAGAGGTATAAATATACGCAATTCCGGCACATACTGCTGCTGCTACTTCTGTCTTAAGTACAAAATCAACCTAACTTACCTGCTGCCGTATCAGTGTTACACCCGGTAACGAAACATAACAAGTAAAATTGCCTATGGCTGATTTAACTGTAAAGAACGTTCTTCCATTGTTCAAAACTACTGTATCAGAGTTTATGGACAACAACTCCTTCCGCTTGGCAGGTGCGCTTGCGTTTAACGCTATCTTTTCCATACCTCCCCTCCTGATCATCATAATCCAGGTAGCCGGAGCTTTCTTCGGAGAGAAAGCTGTGTCCGGAGAGTTATCGAATCAGATATCGAAAGCGATTGGCCCCGGCGCAGCGCAAGGCATCGAGGATGTTTTGAAAAATGCACAGGTAAGCGGATCGGGTGGCGTTGCGCTCTGGATAGGTATCGGCACCTTGCTTTTTGCCGCCACAACGTTCTTTGCCACGCTGCAGGAGTCGCTTAATACGGTCTGGAACCTGAAAGTAAAGCCAACCAGCGGCATCATGCAGATGCTGAAAGTACGGGTGTTCTCTTTCGGTATTGTGCTGAGTATTGCATTGCTGATGCTGGTATCGCTGCTGATCAGTGCTATTATTTCAATCCTCAGTGATTTCCTGTCTCAGCTCATACCTGGCATTGGGGTCTTCTTCATCAAGCTGATGGACTTTGTGATATCGGTTGGCATTATCACCGCCCTGTTCGCACTCATATACAAGTACCTGCCCGATGCTACCATCCGCTGGAAAGACACCTGGGTAGGCGCTTTTGTGACAGCCATGCTTTTTACCATCGGCAAATTCCTGATAAGCTGGTACATTGGCACCAGCGACCCAGGTTCTGCTTACGGCGCGGCCGGCTCTATCATTGTTATACTTGTCTGGATCTACTATTCTTCCCTTATCGTGTTTTACGGAGCCGAGTTTACACAACAGTATGCGTCTAAAATAGGGCAGCGCATCCGGCCTAAAGAGCATGCCGTGTTTGTGCGGGAGCAGGAAATAACCAGCGACCCGGTGGATAAATCCAGCGGAAGACCACCGTCTGAAGGCCGCTTCAACAAGAATCCGTAAACCGTGTTTTGTTCTTCGTGTTTAGTGTTTCGAAATAATCGAAAACCGTAGCTGGTTAACGATAATCAGCACGTCTTTGCTCCTTCGCATCTGTAACCTGAGGGTACCTTAACTATGGATTTATAATTCGCTTCTCAAAGGCAGCTATAAAAAAGAACCCCGGATGTTCTGTCACCCGGGGTTTATACTTTTAGATCGTGCAATTCGAAACATGAGAAACAAAACGCCAAAAACTAAACAGCCTGCTTCTCTTTTACGGCCAGCTGCCCGCAGGCGGCGTCAATGTCTTTGCCACGGCTGCGGCGCACGTTTACCTGCACCCCACGATCGGCCAGGTAGTAGATAAAATCCTGCCAGCGCTCTTCGTTGGTGTTCACGAAATCGGCGTCTGCAATCGGGTTATACTCGATCAGGTTGATCTTGCAAGGGATGATCTTTGAGAACTGTAGCAGCTCTTCGGCATCCTGCAGCGTATCGTTGAAGTTCTGGAACACGATGTACTCGTAGGTTACCTTGCGGCCTGTTACCTGGTGGTAGTGTTTCAGGGCATCCTTCAGGGCCTCCAGCGAGTTGGTCTCATTGATGGGCATGATCTGGTTGCGCTTCTCGTCGTTTGCCGCATGCAGCGACAAGGCCAGGTTCGCTTTCACGCCGTCATCGGCCATCTTCTTGATCATTTTGGCAATGCCGGCTGTACTCACCGTAATGCGGCGGGCAGCCATACCAAGGCCATCGTGCGCGGTGATGCGCTCAATGCTCTTCATCACGTTGGCATAGTTGAGCATCGGCTCGCCCATGCCCATGTACACAATGTTGGTAAGCGGCTCACCGTACTGTTTCATGCTTTGCTCGTTAATGCGCACCACCTGGTCGTAGATCTCGGCGGCATCGAGATTGCGCACGCGGTCCATGTAGCCGGTCGCGCAGAACTTACAGGTAAGCGAGCAACCCACCTGGCTGCTCACGCAGGCCGTTTTGCGCTCGTCATGCGGTATCAGCACACCTTCTACAATGTTGCTGTCAAAGAGCCTGAAAGCAGACTTGATGGTGCCATCCTTGCTCAGCTGCTCTGTAGCCACCTGCACCGCATTGATAGCGAAGTGCTGTTCCAGCTTCTCGCGCAAGGCAAGGCTCACGTTGTTCATCTCCGCAAACGACTGGATAGAGTGCTTCCAGAGCCACTCGTAGATTTGCTTGGCACGGAAAGGCTTCTCACCCTGCTCCACCAGCCAGGCTTTCAGATCGTCCAGCGTCAGCTTACGGATGTCTTTCTTATTAAGTATAGGTATATCTGCAATCAAAGTCATACTGCAAAATTACAAAAATACTCAGGCTTTAGTTTCAATTTTAGCCTTTACTTCGTTGGGAAGCGCCATTAGTTTTCGCTCCTGGTAGTTGAAGCACAGCATCCCGGTCTTTGCACGGGCAACTTCTTTGCCATGCTGGTTGAGCACGTGGTACGTAATATCGAAGCCATACTTGCTGATATCGTTAAAAGCCAGTTTTATACTTAAGGTATCGCCGTAAAAGCCTTCGCCTTTGTATTCGATTGCCACATCGGCCATGATCATACCTGCGCCACCTATACTTAACTCGCTCCAGCCAAAGTGGCCCAGCAACTGCATGCGTGCTTCGTGCAGGATGGAGAGCAACGCATCGTTGCCCAGGTGGTTGCCATAGTTCAGGTCGGTGATGCGTACCGGAATGCGTGCTTCAAAAACTGTGTGCGTGGGTATCTCTACTTTTATTCTTGCCATCTTCTCTGACTTAGTTCTCTCAATTGCTACTATGAGGCTCCTGTTGCGTCGATTTTCGGCTTAAATTGCCTTATTATTCTAAAATCTGAAGGATTTGTATTGCAGGCAGCCGTTTGCTATGCGTACATTTGTAAAGTAACAGTAAAAAAGATGCATCTCGAAATCAGGCAAACGAAAGACGGTTCCAACACCTTGTATGTGCCCGAACTGAACGAGCACTACCACTCGGTGCATGGGGCTCTGCAGGAGTCGCAGCATGTGTTCGTAAAACACGGGCTGGAACATGTGCTGAGCTCAAAAAAGGACATCAAGATACTGGAAGTTGGTTTCGGCACCGGCCTTAATGCCATACTTACTTTTCCGTTCGCCCTGGCCCAGAAAGCCTTCATACAATACGACTCGCTGGAGAAATACCCGCTGACGCAGGACGTGGTGGAGCAGCTGCATTTCGAAAAATTCATCCTTAACCCTGAACTGTTGGATTACTTCCACCAGCTGCACAAAGCACCCTGGAACGAACCGGTTAACATCATTCCATACTTTACGCTGCAGAAAATACATGAAACGCTGGAGGAATTCGTGCCGCCGCACTCCTACTACGACATTGTATACTTTGATGCTTTTGCTCCGGAAAAGCAGCCCGAACTATGGGCCGATGAAGTGTTTGCCAAGCTGTACAAGGCAGTGCGCCCGGGTGGTGTGCTGGTGACGTACTGCGCCAAAGGCAGCTTCAAGCGCAGCCTCAAAGCTGCCGGTTTCGAAGTGGAAGCGCTGCCAGGCCCTCCGGGCAAGCGCGAAATGACCAGAGGGGTAAAACCTGTGGTATAGCTTCTTTTAGCTCTTCTATACTTTTATACTTCAGTATTCTTTCCTGATTTTGCTACACAGCCTGCCGGCTGCTGGACCAATGCCTGTTACCGTGTATTAAGGCCAACTCCGAAGCAGCAAGCTCATGCCTCACACTTAAAAATTTTATAAATAGGATTTGCTATATATAGTATAAAGTAGCTATTTTGAGTTTGCACTGAATACTGGATACAATTACTAGATAAATGAAACGCATACTTAAAAAAGTTATCACACCCTTCCTGCCATCGTACGAAGTGGTTTGCACCAATTACCAGATCATCCCGGGAATGCCGGTAAACAAAAACCTTTCAAGACACAAGTTTGACAAGGGCGCTGCCGCCGCAGCAAGAGAATTCTACACCAAGGTGATCTCTTCTGATTTCACTAAAACTATGGCCCCTGTAGAAGTGCAGCTGAGAAGGATTTACGTGCTGAACAAAACCGTAGAGCAGGCCGAGTTCGGTCCGGTACAACATCTGAAAAGCCTGAACGCAGGTAAGAAAAAGAAATAAACTTTTACTAAAAGTATAAAAATAGCCCCTCCAGCCTGTGCCGGAGGGGCTATTTTTTTGTGCCTGTACGCAGGTATAAGCTCCTCAGCCAAGCCGCTAACTTCATGCCCTGTGGCTTCGTTTTATTAGTAATAGCAGCAATGCTCAGGTTTCTATTAGATATCGAAAAACAGACTTGGGTCATACTTTCCTGAACTTACCTCGCTCAGCGGTCTATGTTTCGCAGAAAAGCTTATATCATAGCAGCGGTTCTTGTTATCCTGCTCATAGGGTTCAGGATAGCACTACCGTATATTGTGAAGCGCTACGTTAACAAGACGCTGAACGAGCTGCCAGGCTACAATGGCCACGTAGATGATATAGACATTCACCTTTACAGGGGAGCTTATACCATCAAAGGGTTGGTGCTGATAGAAGAAAAAGGAAACCCTACCTATCCTTTCCTGAAGATTCCCCGCACCGACCTTTCTGTTGAATGGAAATCGCTTTTCAAAGGCAAACTGGTAGGGGAAGTAGAAATGGAAGCTCCGCGAATGAATATTGTGGCAGCCCCTGCTACAAAAGAGGCCATCCAACAAACTTCCCAGGAAGACTGGACCAGAGTACTAAAGGACCTGATGCCCATCACCATCAACCGTTTTGTGGTAAACAATGGCTACCTGGCCTACCTCGACTTCGGCGCCAAACCGGATGTTAACCTGCATATAGAAGACATGCATCTGTTAGCCCTGAACCTTGCTAATGTTGAGAATGAGAGGCAGGCGCTCCCTTCCCCTGTAACAATTACAGGCAGATCGGTAGGTGGCGGAAAGTTAAAGGCAGATATGAAAGGCAACTTTCTGAAGAAGATCCCCGACATGGACATAAAAATGCAGCTGACACAGGTAAACCTGACGAGCCTGAATGATATTATCAAAGCCTATGGCAAGTTTGACGTGGAAAGAGGCCGCCTGGACATGTACAGCGAAGTTAAAGTAACGGATGGCCAACTGGACGGCTACATGAAACCATTCTTTGAAGAACTAAAGATTCTTGACTGGGAAAAGGATAAGAAAGAAGACGGCATCCTGCATGCCGCAAAAGAAGCAGTAATTGGCTTGGTTGCAGAGGCAGCAGAAAACCAAAAAAGAGACCAAATTGCGACCCAGGTACCTATAACCGGAAGTATAAACGATCCCAAAACAAACTCCTGGAAAACGTTCCTGCACATACTACGCCATGCATTTATCAAGGCCTTTAACAAAGGGATAGAGAATGAAGCAGGCGGTGGCAATAAGGAAAAGGAAAAGGAAGAGGACAAAAAAGATAAGCAGGATAAAAAGAACAAGGACGACAGGAAGAAGGATTAGCTCTACCTATACGTTGTCATTTCTTCGCCACACTTCTTCTGGCATTACCACGGCATCCAGCGGCACATCAAACGGATTGGGATCGGCTATACTTTCCACGGGTGGCTCCAGCGATAAACCGATCTTCAGCACATCCGGGCGGCAGTCTGCAAGGAAGCGGTCGTAGAAGCCTTTGCCATAGCCGACACGGTGACCGCTCTTATCGAAAGCAAGCAACGGAATCAGTACAATATCTACCTCCGGAGCAAGTATAACATGGGCGTCCTGCGGTTCCGGTATTCCCCAGGGGTTTTCAATCAGTACGGCCTCGTCGGTCAGGTGGTGGTGCGTGAGCACGTTCTGCGCTGCATCTGTTACAGGCACTGCCACTCGTACTTCGGGGTGCTCCAGCCGGATCCGCTCGATAATGGGCCAGGTGTTTACCTCGTTGTTCTTTACAATGGGCAGGAACACATGCACCGTCTGCCCAGGCTTAAGCGGAAAATAGTCGAAAAACAGTTCTGCAATGTGCTCGCTTCGCTGCTGCACTTCTTCAGGAGACAGCGCCCGCCGCCGCTGCAGCATCGTTTTCCGTAGTTCCGCCTTTCGCATTATTCTTCTTCCAGTATGGTAAATTTCAGGTCAAACGGATCAAAGGCCTCAACCAGCGCAGGTATAAAATCTGGGTTGTTGGACTTATAGGTAAGCAGGTTGTCCTGCCGCTCCTGCAGGCTGCTTCCCGGGAACAGCTTTTCCTTCAGGTTTTCCAGTTGTTTAAACGTTTGCTCGTGCTTGTTGTCGCGTGCTTTGGATATTTTTTTCTCCAGCATCTGCAGGGCATTTACCGCCTTCTGCGACTCGGCACCTACGGCTTTTACCAGTGTCGGATCTATACTTTCAGCCAGCTTTTCAACCTCAGCAAAAGCAGCGGCTATACTCTGACGCTGAGCCTCCAGGCTTATTTCTTCTTCATGTAGTTGGCCAGAGAGGTACTTTTTCAGGTCAAGGTAAGGCTGGAACAGCTCTTCCGGCTTTAGGCCCAGTTTGTGCATGCGGCTGGCGTTGCCACGGGTAATGTACAGCGCCGAGTTGCGCAGCATCAGCACCGGAAACGCCACCTGATATGCTTCAAACAATTCCTTTAGCTGGAACCAGTACACAACTTCTGCCCCGCCGCCAATGTAAGCCAGGTTCGGAAGTATAAGCTCTTCGTACAGCGGGCGAAGTATAACATTCGGGCTAAATTGCTCCGGATGCTCCTTAGCCAGTTGCAGCACTTCTTCTTTGCTAAAGCTGATGTCTGTATTCAGCACTTTAAACCTGTCGTCTTCCTCTACAATGCGCTCGCGCACGCCATCGTTCAGGTAAAACAGGTTTATCTCGCGCGAATATACCTGCGGCTTATAACCCAGTTCCTCCAGCTGCGCACTTGTCTCCGATACCAGCTTGTGCGACAGGTGCTCGGTCAGCTCTTTTTGTACAACAGGTGTCAGCGCCTTTTTCAGTTCCTCGTGGTCGCCGTCTATACTTACCAGACCAAACTCGCCAAACAGTGCGTGCGTAATGGCGTGGGTGGCATCGGCTAAGGTTTTGCTGTTGCGGTAGGCTTCTGCAAAAACCGGGTATTGCTCGGGCATCTCCTCCAAAACACGCTCCAGGCCAGTTGTAGAAAAGCGGCCTACGGCACCGGTTTGCTTTGTCTCCCAGGTATACTTTTTCCCGAACAGGTTGAAGTGGTTGATCTCGGCAAAATCGTGGTCTTCGGTTGCCATCCAGTATACCGGCACAAAATTGTAATTCGGGTATCGCTCCTGCAGTTGCTTGCAGGTGTTGATAGCGGTGATGATCTTATACACAAAGTATAGCGGGCCGGTGAAGATGTTAAGCTGGTGGCCAGTCGTGATAGTATAGGTATTTGGCTGTAGCAGCAGGTCCAGGTTGTGCTGCACTTTCGGGTTAATGCCGGTCAGAGAAGTATATTGCTCCTGTAGTGCTTTGTGCAGTGTCTGGCGTTGTTCCTGGCTGAAGCTTTTCTCTTTCAGCTGGGCCTCGAACGCCTCTACAGTCGGGAAGTGGTTATAGAACGGTCGAAGCTTTTCGCTGCAACAAAGGTAGTCGGTTATAGTCTGGGAGAAGGCGCCGGTGGCGGCGTAATCCATCTTGGTGATCTTCATGGTTGTTACTTCCATCTGCAGTGCGTTTGAAGATGTACGTTAGCCTTTTAAACAGCTTTTCGTGATTTGAGTTGCAGCCGCCTTATACTTTGCCGGCCACGCCACAAAGTACGGGTTTTATTTTTTGATTTGCAGATGATCCGATAGAAAGCAGCAGACAAAGGATAAGCAGCAAGCTAGGCCACGCTCACAGCGGCTGGTAAGTTTACCTGAGGTGAGTGTTAAAGCTGCCGAATATGTTTATACTTAAGTTACTTCTATCTGTTTCTTACGTTTATGCTCGTACCGGCAAACTCTTGAACTAACAGAAAACTATGGGAATACTAAATGGCATTATGGGGCACGCTTCGGAGGTGTCCCTGGAAAAAATTGCAAGCGAATTTCAACCGATCCTGCTCGGAGACGAGCGGCTGGAAAAAGCCTTCCGACTGATACGCGATATGCTCGTGTTCACGAACAAGCGGCTCATACTTGTAAACAAGCAGGGCATTACCGGCTCTAAAACCGATTACCAGAGCATTCCATACTCCAGCATCAAAATGTTTTCCAAAGAAAGCGCCGGCATGCTGGACCTGGACGCCGAGCTCAAGATATGGCTGACCGGCGAGTCTGAGCCAACGATAAAACAGCATTTCGGGAGAGGCAACAACATCAACGATGCCTACCTGGTGCTGAGCAAATATGTGCTGAAATGACCTCCTCCTAACCCCCTCCTAAAAACAGGAGGAGGTTATTCAGCTATTATTGAATAAGGCTGCTATACTTAGTAGCACCAGTTCCGGTTGTTCAAAAACCTCGCTGTTTCTGACACGGAGAACTTTGTAGCCCATGTGCTCCAGCGTTTCGTCGCGCACTTCATCATTTGCTATGGCTTCTGCAGTATCATGCACTGAGCCATCTACCTCCAACACGAGCTTTTCAGAGGCGCAATAGAAGTCAACAATATAGTTGCCAATACTGTGCTGCCTCCTGAATTTACGACCTCCTAGCTTGTGCTTGCGCAGCAATCTCCATAACTCTTCCTCAGCAGGAGTCATGTTCTTTCTCAAAATTGAGCGTTCCTGCCTCAAAGCTGGTAGACTGTGTAGCTGATCTCTCCTCATGCATTTATACTTTGCCGGCTAACATTACTCCGCTATCAACCTGTTCCAAACACACAAAAATACCCCCTCCTGTTTTTAGGAGGGGGCTAGGGGGAGGTAAAACAAAAGCCCTGCAAGTTATACTTGCAGGGCTTATCTGTATAATCTAATGTCTTAAACAACCACTTCCCCATACAGGTCGAAGTCAGACGAGTCTGTGATCTTTACATTAGCAAAATCACCGAGACGTACGTACTGGTTGTCGGCTGACACTAGCACTTCGTTGTCTACCTCCGGTGAGTCGTACTGGGTACGGCCCACAAAGTAGCCGCTTTCTTTGCGATCAAAAAGCACTTTATACGTCTTGCCAACTTTCTCCTCGTTCAGCTCCACTGAGATACCCTGCTGAAGCTCCATGATAGCATCAGCACGCTCCTGCTTCACTTCATCCGGCACGTTATCCTCCAGAGTGAAGGCGTGCGTATTTTCTTCGTGCGAGTAGGTGAAGATACCCAAGCGGTCGAAGCGGGTCTCTTCTACCCAATCGTACAGCTCCTGGAAATCCTGATCTGTTTCGCCCGGGTGACCGGCAATCAGCGTAGTACGCAAAGCTATGTCCGGCACGCGCTGACGGATCTGATCTACCAGTTCAATGGTACGGCGCTTGCTGATGCCGCGGCGCATGGTCTTGAGCATGTTATCGGAAACGTGCTGCAACGGCATGTCCAGGTACTTGCAGATGTTCTCGCGCTCATTCATCACGTCAAACACCTCCATCGGGAACTGCGACGGGTACGCATACTGCATGCGAATCCATTCGATGCCATTTACATCCGAAAGGTTTCTTAAAAGATCAGCCAGCTTACGCTCGCCGTAGTGCTGCAAGCCATAATAAGTAAGATCCTGTGCAATAAGGATAAGCTCTTTTGTACCCATACTTGCCAGGCGCTTTGCTTCCTTCACCAGGTCCTCGATTGGACGATCCACGTGCTTGCCGCGCATGAGTGGAATAGCACAGAAAGAGCAAGGGCGGTTACAGCCTTCTGCAATTTTAAAGTAGGCAAAATGCGAAGGCGTCGTGATCAGGCGCTCGCCGATCAGCTCGTGCTTGTAATCCGCTTCCAGCTTTTTGAGGAGCTGCGGCATTTCCAGTGTACCAAAGTAAGCGTCTACTTGCGGTATCTCTACCTCCAGTGAATCTTTGTAGCGCTGCGAAAGGCAACCTGTCACATATAATTTATCGATGCTGCCGGCCTCTTTTGCTTCGGCATAGCGAAGTATGGTATCAATCGACTCCTGCTTGGCATTGTCGATAAAGCCGCAGGTATTAATGATGATGATGTTGGAATCGTCTTTATCAGACTCGTGTGCCACATCAAATTCGTTGGCACGCAATTGGCCCATCAGCACTTCGGAATCCACCAGGTTTTTAGAGCAGCCCAGCGTGATTACGTTTACCTTGTCCTTCTTTAATGTTCTTACCTTCACGTATTAATAACTTGCGTTGTAGTTGATCAGAAACTCCACCGTTGTCACCTGCCCTTCCTTCACCTCCACCGGAAAAACGTTGTTTTCTCCGTCGAAGAGGTTCGCATACAGCCCCTTCTCTTCTTTCGTGAAAAGGCTATACTTGCCGGGCTTCAGGCTAACTGCAAAGTTACCGTTAGCATCTGTAACAACCTGAGTGACTAATTTAGTTTGAATGTTGGTGTGAAAAACACCTTCTTGTGTAGTGGCTTGTGTGCCGTTGGTTAGTTCGTAGATGTAGAGGGTGCGCGCTACACCACGTTTTCCACTGGTTTGTGGCGCATCTGGCGAGGGCATCCGGTTGCCGGACTCCCATAGTACACGCCCCTGTATTCCCTGCTTTACTTTCATTTGCTGAGTGCCTTGCGCCTTCAGGTCCTGCTCCTGTGGCGACTCCATACTTTGCTGCGGCGACTTACTTGTACCGTTGCAAAACGTCAGAAGCAGCGACAGGCTAATGAACAGCAGCTTTTCCATAAAAGCAGGGTAAAAGAACTTATTTACGCGAGAAGAACGACTCTACAAACTGCTGCTTATCGAACAGCTGCAGGTCTTCAATTTTCTCGCCTACGCCGATATACTTCACCGGAATTTTGAATTCGTCAGAAATACCGATCACCACACCACCTTTGGCCGTGCCGTCCAATTTGGTAATAGCAAGCGCCGTAACATCGGTAGCCTTGGTAAACTCACGTGCCTGGATAAGAGCATTCTGTCCGGTGCTACCGTCCAGTACCAGCAGTACCTCATGCGGAGCAACCGGAATCACTTTCTCCATCACACGTTTAATCTTAGCCAGCTCGTTCATCAGACCCACCTTGTTATGCAGTCGGCCGGCAGTATCAATAATCACCACATCGGCGTCCATCTCTACACCTTTCTTCACAGCGTCATACGCTACCGAGGCAGGGTCCGTGTTCATGCCATGCGAGATCACCGGCACGCCTACGCGGTCGCCCCAGATGATGAGCTGATCCACAGCAGCCGCACGGAAGGTATCGGCAGCACCCAGTACTACTTTCTTTCCGGCCTTGTGGAACTGAGCAGCCAGTTTACCAATGGTAGTGGTTTTGCCAACGCCGTTCACACCAACCACCATGATCACGTAAGGCTTTGTATTGGCCGGCAGGTCGAAGTTGGCGCCGTCTCCGGCACGGTTCTCTTCCAGCAAAGCCGCAATTTCCTCACGCAGAATGCGGTCCAGCTCCGACGTATTCACATACTTGTCGCGGGCCACACGCTTTTCGATGCGGTCGATGATCTTTACGGTTGTTTCCACCCCCACATCTGCATGCACCAGGATTTCTTCCAGTTCGTCGAGCACCTCCACATCTACCGTGGATTTACCCATAACGGCCTTGTTCAGCTGGCCAAAAAAGCTGGTTTTTGTTTTCTCCAGCCCCTTATCCAGCGATTCCTGTTTCTTTTCTTTACTGAAAAAGTCAAAAATGCCCATTGCAAGAATTATGTAGGGTGAAAGCTATGGCGGTGATACGGTAATATACTAAAAAAGTCCCAGCAAATGGGACTTCTTCGTGTAATCTATCTATAAAAAGTAGAGTAGGCTGTATTATTTTCTAGCAAGTACTTCCTGTACTTTGTCAACAGGCACCATTTCTTCTTTAAAGCTGTAAGCACCAGTTTTTGGAGACTTAACGGCTTTGATCACTTTTGCCCAATCTTTACCTGTAGAGGTCTTAAGGGTCGCAACTACCTTCTTAGCCATGGTTATTTAATTTCTTTATGTACAGTAACTTTTTTCAACACAGGGTTATACTTCTTAAGCTCGATACGCTCAGGAGTGTTCTTTCTGTTTTTGGTAGTGATGTACCTTGAAGTACCAGGCATGCCAGAGTTCTTATGCTCTGTGCACTCCATAATTACCTGGATTCTATTACCTTTTGCTTTTTTAGCCATCTCAACAGTAATTTTTTATTTAGGACTGCAAATATAATTGCTTAAATCTCTAATTACAAACAAAGTATAAATTTTCTTGCGAAGTACTTTTTCAGGCCCGTGAGAGCGTTTTTTACTGAACAGCAAAATGCTTAATCCAGTTTCGGCAGCGTGAAATCTTCCAGTGCGCTTGGCTGTGCCATTACCTTCTCAATTTCGGTAACCGTGCGTGGTGCCAGATTCGATAGGTTTTCCCAACCCTTCTCCGTGATCAGGATATCATCCTCGATACGAACGCCTATACCCCACCATTTCTTATCACAAGGGCTGCCCTCCGGTATGTAAATCCCCGGCTCCACGGTTATCACCGTATTAGGCCGGAAAGCGCCGTAGGTTCCTGCATCGTGCACATCCAACCCGAGGTAGTGCGACGTACCGTGCGGAAAGTATTGGCGCACTGATGCTTTGTCTTTAATGATCCCAAGCTTTTGCAAGCCTTCTGCTATTACCTCCTGTGCCGCTTTGCCGGGCGCCTGGAAAGAATTACCCACCCTGCACTGCTTAAAGCCTGCTTCCTGGGCCTTTAGTACAAGCTCGTAAATAGCTTTCTGCTCCGGGGTGAATTTTCCGTTGGCCGGTATGGTGCGTGTTACGTCTGCCGTATAGCCTCCGTACTCAGCCCCTACATCCATCAGCACCAGCTCATTTCCGAGCTTAGGTTTAGAACTGTCGATGTAATGCAGCACACAACCGTTGTTACCGGCCCCAACTATAGATGGATACCCGACATGCTGCGCGCCATACTTCTTGTGCACAAACTCATGCACACCCTGCACTTCCATCTCGGACATGCCCGGATGCATGACTTTCATCACTTCGATCTGCCCTTGCGCAGATATCGTTACAGCCTTTCGCAGCAGCGCCAGTTCTTCTTCTGTTTTCTCTTCCCGCATTTCGCCCAGCAGCGTTCCCAGCGAGTAGGTATCTATTTTAGGAAGCGGAATGGCAGCCACGGCTTTGGTTCGGGAACGTGCGTCTGTCGCCTCCAGGTATGCTTTTAAATACTTGTCGTTGCGCAACGCAGGCTCCTGCTGCAGTGCATCCTGCAGGTAGGCCTTTACTTCTTTAGGCTGCGCCATGCCCTGTGCCCGGGTTACCGCATGCAGCATACCGCGCGTAGCATTGAACGAATCAGCCAATCCGACTTTGGTCTTAAACTGCTGCAGCAAACTGTACAGGTCCGCCTGGTCAGAGGCGTCGTCACGCACATCGTGCGGAAGCTCGTTTATGAAGATAAACTGTAGCTTGGCCGTATCGATCGGGAAAGAGGCAAAACCAGTGTTGGGCAGTGTAACTATATCCAGCGCTTTGGCGGCGCCTTCTACTCCGAGGCGTTTGCCGTTCCAGAGCTCGTGTTTCGGATCGTTCGGCTGAACGAACAACACCTCGCTGGTTTGCTTGCCGCCAATTTGCTGCGGTTCTGAAAAGAGCAGCAGCACGGCGTTCGGCTCTTTGTAGCCGGTCAGATAGTAGAAGTTCGGGTCCTGGTGGAAATAATAATCCACATCATTGGCCCGGTTCCGTACAGGGTTAGCAAAAAAAGCAGCAACGGAGCGAGGCGGTAACTGCTTGCGCAGCTGCTCTCTCCGTTGCTGATGAAATTTTTTATCTAAAGTATCAGATGGCTTGTCCGGGTTGGTGCGAGCCTGGGCAGGGGCTATCACAAGCGTGGCCCATACCAGCAGTACGCACAGCCGGAAGGCGGCCATTAGTACAGGATGTAGCCTTGCTCTACTGCTTTCTTCAACACTGCAGAAATACCGTTCTTGCTGATAGTTCTGATAGCTGAAGTAGAAACTTTAAGTGTTACCCAAGCATCTTCCTCCGGGATGTAAAAACGCTTCTTCTGAAGGTTTGGATAGAACTTACGCTTCGTCTTATTGTTAGCGTGAGATACGTTGTTACCTACGCGTGGTCTTTTTCCTGTTAAATCGCAAACTCGTGCCATCTTGTATTTTCTTCTAAATTATTTCAATGGGGTGCAAATCTCTGCAAAAAGATACAGAAAGTCAAAGTTATAGAGAATATTTTTAGAAAAACGCGCTGCATAGCCGCTGCAGGCTGTTTTAAACTACTGGTTGCGCTCTTCCCCGCCCTGATATTCCTTTTGCTTTTTCCTGAAGCCGTAAGGGCAATGGCGGCAACCGTTCTGGCAGCAGTAGCCCCTTTTCAGGTGGTACTTTGCCGTAAAAACCATCAGCCCCTGCTCGTTCAGGTAATAATCTTCGCCTTCTTTTATCTGTCGGCTCAATGCGTATACTATGTTTTAAAGTACAAATAACGGAAAATAAGTGCCTTCTACCAAAAATCGAACGCCTCCTTGCTCTGTACCTTTCGCCTGCCTCGTTATTATTTTATTTAATTCCCTGTGTACTTCTGGCAGGTTGTACCCATTTCTGTCACCTAAAACAAGAAGCGCCTATGCCCGTCTATCAAACCTTCAGAGAAGCCATCAGCTCCATGCGCTACCGTGGCTTTGTCAACACGTTTACGATCCAGCACCAGCGCATTTTTTGCCCTGAGCTCGATACAACCATCTCTCCCGGTCAGCTCACGCTGCTGGAGCAACACACCGTGCAGGCACCCACACTGGAAGGGCAGCGGGAAGTATACGGTTTCCGCACAGCAAACAATGAGCTAGGCATCATGACCGACACGTATGCCACATATGACCCGCAGGGGTTTACAGCCATTATAGCTCGGTGCCACCAGGCAGGAGCCGGACGGGCGTAAGCACGAGCAGGCAACCCTTAAACAAGCGGCAGATTTTTAAGTCAGGCTGATTTCGTTATTTTTACAACAATAAACCGTTTTTCCTGTAAAAATATAGCCAGAGCCACGGGCCACTTCTGTCCTGCTCTCGCCTTAAATCAGAAACAGCTTAACGTATAAAACTATGAGCATGCTATCCATTACCTCCAGCCAGCAGGCAATCGACACCGAGCATCAGTATGGCGCCCACAACTATCATCCGCTACCGGTAGTGCTTACCCGCGGCGAGGGCGTGCACCTGTGGGATGTAGAAGGCAAACATTATTTCGATTTCCTGTCGGCTTACAGCGCCGTGAACCAGGGCCATTGCCACCCGCGCATTATTGAAGCACTGATAGAGCAGGCACAGCAACTGACCCTTACCTCCCGCGCTTTTTACAACGACAAACTGGGCATTGCAGAGAAGTATATTTGCGAGCTCTTCGGCTACGATAAGTCTCTGTTCATGAACTCCGGCGCTGAGGCCGTAGAAACAGCGATCAAACTGGCGCGCAAGTGGGGCTACACAAAGAAAGGCATCGCGCCACATAATGCTGAGATCATAGTAGTGGAGCACAACTTCCATGGCCGCACCACCGGCATCATCTCCTTCTCCACCGACCCGGATTCTACCAAAGGCTTTGGCCCTTACATGCCGGGCTACAAGGTCATTCCTTATAATGATATAAACGCGCTGGAGCAGGCCCTGAAGGAGAACCCGAACGTATGCGGTTTCCTGGTAGAGCCAATTCAGGGCGAGGCGGGCGTAATGGTCCCAGACCAGGGATACCTGTCCAGGGCACACGCGCTTTGCAAAGAGTACAATGTGCTGCTGATGGCCGATGAGATCCAGACGGGTATTGGTCGTACCGGCAAGCTGCTGGCTTCGTATTATGATGATGTAAAAGCCGACATCCTTATACTTGGCAAGGCACTTTCGGGCGGTGTACTGCCGGTTTCCTGTGTGCTGGCCAACGACGACATCATGCTGTGCATAAAGCCCGGTGAGCACGGCTCTACGTTTGGCGGCAACCCGATGGCAGCCGCTGTAGCCATTGCAGCCCTGGAGGTGATCCGGGAAGAGAACCTGACGGAGAACGCCCGCGTGCTGGGCGAGGTTTTCCGGGAGCGCATGGAGCGCCTGAAGGCCAAGCGTCCGGAACTGGTAACGCTGGTTCGGGGCAGAGGCTTGCTGAATGCCATTGTCATCAACCCGACCCCGGACGGACGTACTGCCTGGGACGTGTGCGTGAGGCTCATGGAAACCGGTCTGCTGGCCAAGCCAACCCACGGCGACATTATCCGCTTCGCTCCGCCGTTGGTTATCACCGAAGAACAGCTGCACGAGTGCTGCGATATTATCGAAAACGTGATTCTGAACTTTTAAGAAAGTATAAGCTATACTTCAGGAAAAGGGTGAGGCAGTAGCTTCACCCTTTTTTGTTTTATAACCTGGATGCTGTAATTGGAAAAGCTATACTTTATACTTTAGATAGTGAGTTAGCTTTCCCCCTGCCCCAATGCTGTCAGTTTAAGCGTTCCCGTTTGCCGCTATTGTGTGTTCTCACCAACAACTTGCTTTTGCTATACTTCGAAGTATAAGCTTCATGGCAGAAGAATAAACACACCCCTGCCTCTCTCAAGAGGGGAATCTCTGCCACTGAGATACGTCAAGTATAAGTTTCATAGCTGCTGGTAAAGCGCGGACAAGTCGCGACCTGTCCCTACACTGGTGCCAGTTGCATAGCCAGAAGCTAAGCAGTGTCGTTTCCAGTCCTTGTGTTGGGCGCCTATGCGAGTTTTTCCGGTGCCTGCAAGGCATTGCGACGCAGGAGCAAAGGAAAAGCTCCCAGCGCTTAACCCGAGGACGAGGCCCCGCGGCCGTGAGCGCACCAAAAGTAGCTATGAAACTATAGGCAAGTAAGACTGAGGAAAACAAGAAGCTACGAAGCAAAGGCTTGCCAGCCACAAGTATAAACTCCAGCAATGGCAAACATCAATCAAACCAATGCTTATCGAAGAATAAAACCTAAAACTAATTCCTATTTCCCACCCTTTCACCGTACCTTTGCAGCAACTTGATTTTGAACAATTTCTGTAACAAGATTTATACTTATGATCAGAAGACCAAGACGCAATCGCCAGACTGAGGCGATCCGAAATATGGTGCAGGAAACAAGCCTGAGCACCCACGATTTTATTTACCCGCTTTTCATTATTGAAGGTCAGAACCAACGTGTAGAGGTAAGCTCTATGCCGGGCATCAACCGTTTTTCCATCGATACTGCTCTAGAAGAAGTAGCAGCCTGCGTGGAGTCGGGCGTGAAAGCCTTTGCTCCTTTCCCAAGTATAAATGAGCGCCTGAAAGACAAGTATGCCACCGAGAGCCACAACCCGGAAGGCCTGTTCCCAACGCTTATCCGCGAGATCAAGCGCAACTTCCCGGATGTAGCCCTGGTTACCGATGTAGCCATGGACCCGTACAGCTCCGATGGCCACGATGGTATTGTGATCAACGGTGAGATCATCAACGATGAGACCTTGGAGGTATTAGGCAAAATGGCCCTGACGCAGGCACAAGCCGGAGCTGACATTGTTGCTCCGTCTGATATGATGGACGGCCGTGTGGGCCATATTCGCAAGGTATTGGATGAGAACGGCTTCCATAAGGTGGCCATCATGTCGTACACGGCCAAGTATGCCAGCGCGTTCTACGGCCCGTTCCGCGACGCATTGGATTCTGCTCCGAAAGCCGGTGACAAAAAGACCTACCAGATGAACTATGCCAACAGCCGCGAAGCTTTGATTGAGGCCGAACTGGACACCTTGGAAGGCGCCGATTACCTGATGGTGAAACCTGCCCTATCGTACCTGGACGTGATCAAACTACTGCGCGAGAACTCGCACCTGCCAATTGCAGCCTATAACGTAAGCGGAGAGTACGCCATGGTGAAAGCCGCTGCTCAAAAAGGCTGGATAGACGGTGAGAAAATCATGCTAGAAACACTGACAAGTATAAAACGTGCCGGTGCCGACATCATCCTTTCCTACTTCGCTAAAGAATTTGCCCAGTACCTAAGGAAATAGCAAAACCAATTGTTAAATTTCGAAAGCGCATCAGCACGAACTGATGCGCTTTTTTGTTTTCGTTTCTCTTGCCCTGCTTAACGGCAACATAAGTCATCCTCTTGAATAAGAGCTCAAACTTTTAATTACCGCAGGTCAGCAGAAACCACTTTGCCATTAGTACACTTTTAGTTAACTTTATTAAGTATACATCTACCCTTTTGCAAATATTATGAGAGGATTAAGCCTTTGGTTGGCTGCTTTTGCGATGGCAGCGACTACAACGGGCTACGCGCAGCGCGGCACTACCCCTATCCGTACCAATACAGTGGCGCTGGAGCGCATTTCCGCAGCAGCAGAGAAAGACTATAAGGCCAACCGGGCACAGGCGCTTGCTTTAGCGAAAAAGTATAACTGGGTTGTAGAGAAAACTTACAAGGATGGCACACACATCTCGCTGCAGGGACTCGACGCCAAAGGCTTACCGATCTACTACATTACCTATAACAACACACGCGCGGCTGCAACCACCAAAACCGACCAGCTCTGGGCGGGGGGCTCGCTGGGCCTGAACCTGAGTGGCTCCGGCAGTTCAGTTGCCGAGAAGATGGGTATCTGGGACGGCGGGCGCATCCGGGAAACGCACCAGGAGCTTAGGGGCCGCGTGGAGCTGAAAGACAATGCCTCTAAAGTGAACGAGCATGCCACCCACGTAGCCGGCACCATGATAGCCAGCGGCGTAAATGCCCTCGCAAAAGGCATGGCCTTCGGCACCAAAAAGCTGATGGCCTACGACTTCAACAACGATGGCTCCGAAATGGCTGCCGCTGCTCAGAACCTGATCATATCCAACCACTCGTATGGTTCTATTGCCGGGTGGCGCTACAACTCCGACCGCAAAGGCACCAAGGAAGACCCGTACTGGGAGTGGTGGGGTGATAGCGAGATCAGCGACTCAGAAGACTACAAGTTTGGCTATTATGACGGCACCGCCTCTACCTGGGACAAGATCGCTTATAACGCGCCTTACTACCTGATCGTGAAATCGGCGGGCAACAACCGCGCGGAGACCGGTCCGAAGGTAGGCGAGCCATACTACAAACGTAACAAGAACGGCAGCTTTGAGCTGGTAAACGCCCGCCCATCCAAAATCAGCAGCAACGAAGCGTACGATGTGATCTCTACCTACGGCACGGCCAAGAATATTTTGACGGTAGGCGGTGTGATGCCCATCGAGGGAGGTTACAACCAACCGTCTGATGTGGCTATTTCCATCTTCAGCAGCTTTGGGCCAACTGATGATGGCCGTATCAAGCCGGACGTAGTGGGTAATGGCGTATCGGTGCTCTCCTCCACAAGCGACAGCGACCGCGCCTACAAGACGCTGAACGGCACCTCCATGGCTGCACCAAACGTTTCCGGCACACTGCTTTTGCTGCAGGAGCACTATGCCAACCTGAACAACGGAAACCTGATGCGCGCTGCAACGCTTAAAGGGCTCGCCATCCATACCGCCGACGAGGCCGGCACAGCTCCCGGCCCTGACTACATCTATGGCTGGGGTCTGCTGAATGCCGAGAAAGCTGCACGGGTGATCTCCAATACTGATAAAACGCACCTGATGCAGGAGAATGCACTGGCACAGGGGCAGAATTATACGCTGGATGTAGTTGCTTCAGGAGCAGGCCCGCTGGTAGTTACCATCTCCTGGACTGATCCGGAGGCTGCGGCTTTGCCTTTAGACAAAGACGCCCTTAACAACCGTACCCCGCGCCTGGTAAATGACCTGGACCTGCGCATTACAAACCGCTTTGCCACGCACATGCCCTGGGTTCTTAACCCGGCAAGCCCGAACGCTGCTGCCACCCGGGGCGATAACCGCCTGGACAACGTAGAACAGATCACCATACCCAATGCGGTACCCGGCGAAACCTACCGGATCACGGTTGGCCACAAGGGTACGCTTAGCAAAGGTCCGCAGGCTTACTCACTGCTGGTAAGCGGAGCGGGCGGGAAAGCTTACTGCACCAGCTCCGCCACTTCCGACGAAGGTGCCCGCATTACAAGTATAACATTAGGCTCCTATGCGCCAGCGCTTCAGGCAGAAGATTGCACCACCCTGCGCGACCTAACCGGCACCCCGGTCATCTTTGAGCCAGGTCAATCGCAAACCCTTACGCTGGAGACAGGCACGTGCGGCGCTAATTCTGTCAAAGCAGCCAAAGCATTTGCCGATTGGAACCGCGACGGCGATTTTGCCGATGCTGGAGAAAGTATAACCCTGAACGGCACGGGTACTTTTACCGGTACCATTACTGCCCCAGCCTCTCTGGCGGTTGGCACAAAAGTGCGCCTGCGTATTGTGCTGCAGGAAACCAGCAGTGCTACCAACATCAGCGCCTGCGGTACTTATACCCGAGGCGAAACGCAGGAGCACCTGATCCAGATCAACAAGCCACAGAAAGATGTTGGTATTATCAGTGTAACGCCACTAGGTGGCTCGCTTTGCGCTACACCGGCTCAAAGCTTAATGGTAAGACTCCGCAACTATGGCTCATCTACACAGACACTGTTCCCTGTTACCATCAGCGTGCGCCGAAACGGTACAGAAATAGCCCAGCTAAGCGGTACGTATACCGGCAAACTCGCTCCGTTTACTGAAGGCGACCTGCTGCTGGATGGTAGCTTTGCCACAGAAGCTGGCGCCATTTACGAAGTAATTGCCATATCAGGGTTACAAAATGATGCCGTGGAGAGCAACAACCGTGTAAGCCGTACGCTTACCATCAGCGGCAACGTAGCCGCACCACAGGCTGCTGCGTTCCGCTGCGGCACCGGCTCTAACTATACCCTGACGGGCAGCGGCGAAGGCAGCATTTTCTGGTATACCTCTGCTGACGCCTCGACACCGGTGGCTGCCGGCAACCAGACCGTAGCCCCGATCAAAAATGCGGGCACAACACTCTACGCTGGCCTCAACGACTTTACAGGCACCGTCGGCCCGAGCAGCAAGTCGTTTGCAAGCGGTGGTGGCTACAACCAGTTTACACCGGATGTAACTGTTACCGCCAAAGCACCTATGCTGATCGAGAGTGCCCGCCTGTACATTGGCCACAAAGGCAAGATCACGTTCACGGTTTATAGTTCGGAGGGCGCACCTGTTTCTTCCAGAACACTGAACGTAACGGCTACCCGTACAACTCCTGCACCGGGCGTGCAGCCAAACGACCCGAACGATCAGGGCCAGGTATACTACCTGGGGCTGGAGCTTCCGGAGGCAGGCGACTATAACATTGCCATCTCCTATGCTGACAGCGCCACCATCTTCCGGAACAACGAAGGAGTGAAAGGATACCCTTTTGAGATACCGAATGTATTTGCCATTACCGGCAACACTGCCACCGCATCAAACGGCGTAGGTCCTGAAGACTACTACTATTACTTCTACGACATGAAGCTGCGCGCCCTAGGTTGCAAGAGCGAGCGTGTGGCCGTGCAGGTGCAAAGCGGCACGCCAATCGCTACGCCCGCTGTATCGCGCGTAGGCAAAGACCTGGTTTCTTCGGCAGCGGATGGTAATCAGTGGTACCTGAATGGCAGACCGATTAACGGCGCCACCGGTAAAACCTTTACCCCTGCCGAAGCGGGCAACTACAGCGTGTTGGTACTGAAAGACGGCTGTATTTCTGACATGTCGAACACGTATAACTTCTTCTACCCTGCTTACGACGGGGAGTTGGTATCGCCAAACCCAAGTGGTGGCTTGTTCCGGGTAAGGCTGGAAGCGAGCAGGCAGGAAAAACTCAGTTTTGAAGTAACTGATATGCTGGGCAACCTGATCCTGAAAGATGAAATAGAGCAGTACAACGGCAACTTTGATGGGGAAATTGACTTGTCCTCTTACGCTTCCGGCGTATACATCCTGCGGCTGTGGCACGGCGATGAGCTGCACACCCGAAAACTGGTACTTCAACACTAAGACCTAACCTAAAGAGCCCCGGCAACAACCGGGGCTCTTTGATTATACAACTTTCAGAGTTACCCTAAGTGGTACAATAAGGAAAACTTGGCTTCAGATTTCTGATACTATTTTTCCAAAAAAACTATTTTTAGTCCCTTTTTCCGAGAATACAAGGTTTTATTTCGCAAGCTTAAAGCAGTTGCAAAACCATTAAACAGCAACTTCTTCCCTTCCCCGAACGCCCACCTTCTGAAGTATTGACTAGCAACCACAATATCTTCACACAAACAAATCCTTTAGCTACCAAAAAACCACTCAATACAGTACAAAAATTTAATACGTAGGTATAAACCCAGCCGTAAAAAAAGTATGTTCTGGTCGCTCACCTGTAACTGCTCATCTATAAGATCAGCGTTCTAGCGTGAGAAGTTCGCGTTCCAGCGATCCCGTTGCTGCCTTTTGCTTTTCTTTAGCCCGTGCTCTATTCCTTTTTGCAACAATGAGCAATTTACGCTTCCTCAATTTGCCGAAAACTACTTTCCTTTTTCCTTTTTTATTGCTGTTGGCCTGGCAGGTCAGTGCCCAAACCACGCTTGTACCTTTTGGCTCGAGCTGGAAATACCTTGATAACGGCTCCAACCAGGGGACGGCCTGGCGAGCCACTACGTTTAATGATGCGAGCTGGAAGACAGGCAACGGACTTTTCGGCTACGGCCTGAGTGGGGTAAACACCATCGTCAGTTATGGACCTAATGCTAAGAAGAAATACATTACCACCTACTTCAGGAAAAGTATAACAATTGCTGACGTATCGGCTTATTCTTCTTTTACCGCTGGTGTGAAGAGAGACGACGGGGTGGTGGTGTACGTTAATGGCACGGAAGTATACCGCAACAACATGCCTACCGGCACCATCACTTACAGAACTTTAGCCTCGGGCTCTTCCGGCGGTGACGACGGCGCAACTCCTATCCCGTTTACCATTCCTGCCACTGCATTTACCAGCGGCACAAACGTAGTGGCTGTAGAGATTCACCAGTATAACGTTTCCAGCTCCGATATAGCTTTTGATCTGGAACTGGTGGGTAATACTGCGCCAGTCAACAAACCGCCAGTTGTAAGTATAAGCAGCCCATCTAACGGATCCAGCTTTACTCTGAGCCAAACCATCAACATCACAGCTACGGCCAGTGATCCTGAGGGTGCTTTAACAGAGGTGGAGTTCTTTGCCAATAGCGTTAGCCTGGGCAAAGATAACACCAGTCTTTACAGTGTTTCCTGGGCTCCGACAAGTACTGGCTCCTATAGCCTTACCGCCAAAGCAACAGACGCAGCAGGAGCTGCAACTACATCTTCAGCTATAAATGTGACTATTACCGCGGCGCCAGTGAACTACAGTCTTCAGATATACACAGCAGGTAGCGGCACGGTTACAAAGAGCCCTGATCAGAGTACGTATCTATCCGGCAGCACCGTCACACTGACAGCAACGCCAGCTTCCGGCTACACCTTTTCTAGTTGGAGTGGAGATGCATCGGGTAACACGAACCCGCTGTCTGTGACCATGACCAGCAACAAGAGCATCACTGCCACTTTCACACAGCTGGATCAAACCCCTCCGACCGTTAGCAGCATCAACCGGCAGAGCCCTACAACTGAAATCACAACGGCCACCACCGTGATCTACAGGGCTACCTTCTCAGAAAAGGTAACAGGCGTGGATGCGGCAGACTTTACGGCTACTACCATCTCAGGCACCGTGAAGGGAACCGTGACTGGCGCAACAGCTGTAGGTACCACCGGCACGTCGTACGATATAACCGTTGGCTCCATCACAGGCACCGGCACCCTGCGCCTTGACCTGAAGAGCAGCGGCACCGGCATTGCCGATGTGGTAGGTAACGCCATACAGACAGGATACACCAGTGGACAGAGCTATACTATACAGCAGGGAACTCCTTCTACCGTTACCGTAATCCCATACCAGTCCTCCTGGAAATACTTGGACAATGGTACCGACCAGGGCACAGCTTGGCGTTCCACTACTTTTGATGATGCGGGCTGGAAAACTGGCAACGGAAAGCTTGGTTATGGCATACCGGATGCTACAACTGTTGTAAGCTATGGCCCAAATGCCAGCAATAAATACATCACCACCTACTTCAGAAAAGCCATCACGATAGCTGACGCTTCAATCTTTACTTCTTATGCCGGTAACGTAAAGCGAGATGATGGGGTGGTGGTATATGTAAACGGCACAGAAGTATACCGCAACAATATGCCTACCGGCACCATCACTTACAGAACCTTAGCTTCGGGCTCTTCCGGCGGTGATGACGGAGCGACTCCTATTCCGTTTACTATACCTGTCACTGCATTTACCAGCGGCACAAACGTAGTGGCTGTAGAGATTCACCAGTATAGCGTTTCCAGTTCCGACATAGCTTTTGACTTGGAATTGGTGGGTAAAACCGGTTCCAGTGCAGCCCTGCTGACACGTGGCCCTTATTTACAGATGGGAAGCCAGTCTGCAGTAACGCTGCGCTGGAGAACCGATATACCCACTGATTCGAAAATAGAAGCAGGAACTACCTTAGGTACTTATACTTTATCGGCTACAAATCCAGCGGTTACGACCGAGCATGAAGTGAGAATTACAGGCTTAGCAGCGAACACAAAATACTATTACCAGTTTGGCAGTTCCTCCCAGGTGTTACAAAGTGGCAGCAGTAATTATTTTAAAACAGCCCCTGCCGGTAACTCTACCTCCAAGGTTAAAGTCGCTTTCTTTGGAGATACCGGAACTGACCCGGAGGACATTGCGATCCAAACGAATACACTGAATGCTTACCTGAATTATACCGGAAGTAACCCAGCAGAACTTCTACTCTTAACCGGTGATTTAGCCGAACCCAATGGTACGGATGATGATTATCAGAAAAAGTACTTCAATTTTTATGGCCAGAGCCTTTTAAAAAATCACATCGCATTTCCTGCACCAGGCAATCACGAGTACCAGGGGAGTCCATCATCAGGTACGACGGCACCCTATTTCGGTATCTTTACAATGCCTACTGCAGGCGAATCCGGAGGCGTCGCCTCCGGTACGGAAGCATATTATTCCTTTGATTGGGGGAACATCCACTTTATAAGCCTGGACGCTTATGGTGTAGCGCTATCGGATAATACCAGGCTTTATGATACCACGGGCGTGCAGGCAAAATGGCTAAAGCAAGATTTAGAGGCAACTAACAAGAAATGGGTAATTGCATACTTTCATCGTCCGCCTTACACCATGGGTACCCATAATTCAGATACAGAAAGCGAGTTGGTAAAAATCCGACAGAACCTCGCTCCTATTCTGGATCGGTACGGAGTGGATCTGGTGGTATCCGGCCACAGCCACAACTATGAACGTTCCTACCTGTTAAACGGCTACTATGGCAACGAAGCCTCTTTCAATATTGCGACCCACACCAAAAGCAATTCCAGCGCCAAA
Organism: Pontibacter ruber; assembly: GCF_023630205.1. Taxonomy (GTDB): domain Bacteria; phylum Bacteroidota; class Bacteroidia; order Cytophagales; family Hymenobacteraceae; genus Pontibacter; species Pontibacter ruber. Next base: position 1,001,952 of record NZ_JALPRR010000001.1, read on the forward strand.
TATGACGGCAGTGCAAACTCCTGCCCATACGTAACTACATCCGGAGCAAAGAACCACGGAACCGTGTATGTGGTAGCAGGATCATCCGGCGCGATTGGCACCGTACAGTCAGGGTATCCGCACAATGCCTTGCCTTTTGCGGTAAATGATGGAGGCATGCTATACTTAGAGGTGGAAGACAACCGGCTGGATGGCAAAATGATTCGTCAGAATGGCACCGTGTTCGACAGGTTTACCATTATGCAGGATGTAAACCGCACGACCAATCTGACAACTGCACCTGGTGGTACCGTAGAGCTTACGGCCTCCTGGGTAGGTACCTACAGGTGGTCGACCGGTGAAACGACGCGCAGCATTACCGTAAGCCCGTCCAGTACAACTGTATATCAGGTAACAGATGATGCCGGTTGCCTGACAGATGTGTTCAATGTAAATACAACACTAGCCACTTCCGGTGGAGAAGATAGTCTAACCGGCTTGCTTAAAGTATACCCTACGCTGGTGAAAAAAGGAGCGGCTATCACCGTCAGTACCAACACCCCGGGTATAATCGAAATCTTTGTTTCAGACATCATGGGCAACGTACTTTATACTTCGAAATTTACCGGCTCCACGTCTATACAGACCATGAACTTACCGAAGGGCATCTACTTTATCAGCTTGTCTGGCAAGAGCCGGTTTAAAAAACACAAGTTCCTGTTAACTGACTGATCATCCATACTTGATTATAGCAAAGACACACAATTACTTGGGTAGCTTTAAACAGGGCTACTCCTGTAACTGTAGAGTGGTATAAGAACATGCTCCAGTTGCCTTTGCTTTGCGGGTAGAGTTTAGCGCCGACTGGCCTGTTTTGTTTATCCAGGTTGAGCTGCCTATCTTCAGCAGTATAACTTACTCCATGAGAAACTTCCTGTTATTATTCGGGCTGTTATACTGCCTTGCCTCCTGCAGCAGAACGCCACAGGCAAGCCAGCAGCAATATACGCTCAGCAAGCCTCAGCAATCGTTTTACCTAAGTCTGAACGCCTTGTGCGGCAAAAGCTTCAGCGGCAAAGCCGTTTACCCAACCGACGACACCAATCCCTTTGCCGGCAAAATGCTTGTTATGCATGTGCAGGCCTGCTCCGACTCTACCATCCGCATACCGTTTGCAGTGGGAGAAGATAAATCCCGCACCTGGGTTATCCGGAAGACAAAGGATGGCCTGCAGCTCAAACACGACCACCGGCATGAAGACGGCACCCCCGATAAAATAACCAACTATGGCGGCACCGCACTGGCAACCGACAATAAGCTGGAGCAGCGCTTTCCGGCAGATGCAGAAACAGCCGCCCTCATTGCCATGGCTGCCACCAACGAGTGGACGCTCGCCTTCAGCCCCGATGGCAAAACCTTCAGCTATATACTTAAGCGCGACAACCAGCTCCGTTTCCGGGCAGACTTCGACCTGACGCAGCCGCTGTAGCTTATACTTGGCAAGTATAAACACAAAAGCCGGAGCTATACTTGCTCCGGCTTTTTGGTTGAATGATTTGTCAGTTAAGCTTTTGTAAATCGCTTCTTCAGCGTCAGGTAATCAATATAGTAAAGCAGCTTTACCGAAATGCTGTTGTTCTGTGGCGAAGAAATGGTGTTGGAGAAGTTATCCAGATAACGCGGCACCACGACATCTTTGCTTTCATGAATGGCGTTCTTCCAGACAATGCTGATCTCGCTGCCCGGCGCAAACCACCACGAGTACACCATATCAATGTTAAAGACATTGAAGTTGATGTTGTGGTTTTTGTCTTTATACTTTCCATTGTAGCCGTTCGGGTAAGAATCCGGGCTCAGGTGGCCATCGGTAGCCAGGCGGTAGTACTGGTTATACTCTGCCTTAGACCAGTAGTGACGCGCGCGCAGCGACAAGCTCATCCGGTTGTTAAAACTATAGCTTGACGTAAGCGAACTAGAGGTTGCGTTTACATCGCGCAGGCCAAATATAACCAGCTGCTCCTCCTTTTTGTCTCCATTCTCGTCAAACTTAAACTGGTTGGCAAAGCCCATATCATCCAGGCGCAGGTCGCGGGTAAAGTTATAGACAAACATGAGCTTGTCGTTTACCCGATAACGCGGAGCAATAGTATAACTGTAGTTAGAACGGCTGTTCTCATCAAACCAGCGGTAACTGCCTCTCAGGTCAAGAGCAAACTTTTTTCGGTAATCAGAGGAGATATAGCCGCCGGCGCTATAGTTCGTCGGGAAAGTATAGTACCATCCATCTACGCGGGGTTCAAAAAAATCATACGTTGTAACCGGCTCCAGATTGAAGTTCAGCCCTAAGCTCAGGAAATTCTTGGTTGTAGCGTTCACCTGTCCATAAACCACAAAGTTCTGAAAGGTATCAGGCTTATAACGGCGGGCATAAACAGCTCCCAGGCTGGTATACATGTTCAGGAACTTCCAGAAAGGCTGGTAGAAGTTGTAGTTGAACTGCAGGTTCTCCTCCATGGAGTTATCAACGAAGTTAATGCCCAGGTCGTTCGGATCATACGTGTCGGAGATAAGCGTGTGCGAAGCATAAACCTGGAAGTTCCCGCTCATTTTGCTAAGGCCGATACGGTAAGTATGGCCAAGGTCTGCGCTGTCGGCTACGTACTTCTGGCTTAAAGCTGCCTTGCCCTCTATGGCGTAGGTATTTGTTTTATCTACCAACCTGAACAACATGGCTGTGAGGTTTGCATCGTAGGTGCTTCCCTGCCGCATTACGTTGTTGTTTAGCAAGGTAATGTACGAGTTGTTCTTCAGCGACTGATCAAAGACGGTGATGTTATAGTTGGTGAGTGGCTGCGTCTGCATTTTGAACCTGTTGCCCAAAGTGTCTTCCACGGTTGCATACTGGCGGCCCACTACCGCATTGAACACACCAACACCCAGACCTGAGTCAGTACGCCCCGATACTTTGGTACCGTTCAGCATTTTGGTTTCTATGGGGTTATCGATGATCCTGATGCCAAGCTTCTCTTCGTCATCGCCGGTGAGCATGTTTACAGGCCGGCCTCCTATCCGGCGGGAGTATAAGAAATCTCCTTTGTTAAACAGCTCGGTACCTTCCATAAAAAATGGCCGGTTCTCGTTGTACTGCACTTCAAACGGCGACAAATTAAGCACCTGGTTATCAGACTGCACCTGGCTGAAGTCCGGGATCAGCGTCATGTCCAGCGTAAAGGCGTCGTTAATGCCATACTTCACATCCATGCCGCCACCAAAGTTGTAGTCGCTTCTGTAGTTAACATTATCACTGCTCTCGCTTATCTGGGGTATACTTTCAGCATAGGCCGAGATGTACGGCGTGAAAGACAAACGCAAAGGAGCTTCTATGTTCTTCAGTCCTTTGAGCTTGCCCCACTGGTTGGCGAAACCGTCTTTGGCCGGATCAACGTGGTTCCAGAAATAGCCTTGCTTGGTAGACTGGCGGTTGCGCATAAAGTTAAGGCCCCACAACTGCTCCGGCTTGCTGCTGAAGCGGATGGCTGAATACGGTATCCTGAACTCGGCGACCCAGTTGGTGCCCTGGATAGTGGCGTTGCTTTCCCAGACGGCATTCCAGCTCCAGTCTTCTCCGTTAGATGAATAACGCGCATCGAGCTGCACACCCGCAGGCGTCGTAAAAAAACCGAAACCATTCAGCTGGTCGTTGTAGGTATCCAGGAAAACACCGAAGAAATCGGTATTACCTAAATCGTCGCGCTGCCCTAACTGCCTGAAAATACTATCCTGCGACACATCGTGCATCACGGCGCCTACATAAATGGCTTCATCATCGTATAGGATGCGAACCTCTGTTGGGTGCACTTCGGGGGGGCCCGGATTGGGCCTGTTCTGAATGAAGTTGGTAGCCACCTGCGCCTGTTGCCAGATCGCCTCATCCAGTACACCATCTACTTTAGGCGGTTCAGTAATGCGCAGCGCTTCCAACTGCTTTGGGGCAGCCGGCGCTTTTTGTTGTGGCTGCGACTGTGCACGAACGCTGCTGCTGACAAAAGAGCAACAACACAGCAGGCACAAAAACATGTAAACGGAGGTAAGTAATGATTTCTTCATAGTTTGGTAGCGGTAATGGGAATAGTAGCAGCTGCAGCTTGTAGTTGAAAGATGGTGAAGGCAATAGTATGGTTGCTTGGGTATAACAAAAAATTTTCAGCAGGTGACAGACACTTCCCGGAAGCTTTAAAAATCGCAACCTTACCAGCTGCAAAAATAGAAAAAGCCTCCCGCATAAACTATGGCAGGAGGCTTTTTAACACAAGTTTAACTCGAAATCAGATAAATTTTAAAGGTCTTCCTCTCGCACCAGCATCAGCACTGCCGATTGCGGCACAATGAAGTATTTTTCGCCAAGGTAATTGATCTCGATGGCGTCGCGCTGCAGGTAAATGGCCAGGTCGCCTTCTTTTGCCTGAAGCGGAATGTAGCGCACGGCCTCTTCCTCGCCCTGCTCCCACGGCTCTTCGTCAAAGCCATAGTCGGCAGGAATCGGGTAACCGGGGCCCACTTTCATAATGTAGCCTTCCTGTACTTTTTCTTTTTCCTGCACGCCCGGTGGCAGGTAAAGGCCGCTCTTGGTCTGCTCCCGCGATGATTTAGGCTTGATCAGCACGCGGTCACCAACTATAATGATCTTCTCCAGCTTGTTCTTGTCTGAAACTCTCATCGGTAAAGTATCCATATATTAAATAGGGTCCGCTGTTACTTTAAAACGCATGGCCGCCTTAATTGATATATCGTTGGAAAGCGGTTTGCCAATGGTGGCTTTTGTTCTGACTGAGTAGCTCTCGCCTTTGATGTAGTTGTCCAGCTTTGCGTTTGTTGACTTGAGGGTGATGGTGTTCACGTTCTGTGGTATTTCGTCGAGGTACGCGATTCTGGTTTCCTCGCCTTTATCGTTGCTCAGGTAGATCTCGACCTTACGCAGAAAATTAAAGTTCTCGCCGGCAGGGTCGGTGATGGTGAGCGTGAGCTTGTTGAGGCTGACATCTTTTACCAGTTCCGCACGGGTCTTGTTGTTTTTGAACGTCTCCTCCGAATTGGTCGTGACATTTACCGGTGTCAGGGGAACTAACATACCTACCGGAAAGGCAGAATCTATCTTGATCATTTCCTCCTCGTCGATGTAGAACGTGAGCAGGTCGTCGATCTTTTCGCAGGAGATGCTAACGAAAGCCACCAGGGCCAGCAATGAAAAAAGTATACTTTTCATAAATAAGGGTATAGTATAAAGGATGTTCTTAAAACTAAACAAGGAGGGAAACCTGTGGGTCCCTCCTTGCCAGTCAGCATTTTGAGCTGCAAAGGTATGATAATAAGGCTGCTTAATCAAACATATCTGCCGAGCGCGGGGTGTCCGGCTTGTTCTCGTTCCAGCTCATCGGGTAATTCTTGTCCATATACCCCAGCGCGTCTTCTGTCAGGTACAGCGGCTTAAAGGTGTCGATCATCACGGCATACTCGTGCGTTTCGGCCTTGCCTATACTTGCCTCCACGGTACCCGGGTGCGGCCCGTGCGGAATGCCGCCCGGGTGAACGGTAAAGGAAGCGCGGTCCACGCCTTTGCGCGACATAAAATCACCGGCTACATAGTAGAGCACCTCATCCGAATCTACGTTGGAGTGGTTGTACGGTGCCGGAATAGCCAGCGGGTGGTAATCGAACAGGCGCGGCACAAACGAGCAGATCACGAAGTTATGCCCTTCGAAGGTCTGGTGCACCGGAGGTGGCTGGTGGATGCGGCCTGTTATCGGCTCAAAATCATAGATAGAAAAGGCGTACGGATAAAAGTAGCCATCCCAGCCTACCACATCAAACGGGCTGAACTGGTAATAATACTGGTGCAGCATGCCGTCTTTTTTGATCTGCACCAGGTGCTCGCCGCCTTCCTGGTACTCAATCAGCTCGTGTGGCGCACGGATGTCGCGCTCGCAGAACGGCGCATGCTCCAGCAGCTGGCCGAAGTGGTTGCGGTAGCGGCGCGGCGTCTCGATCGGGCTGAACGATTCGGTGATCAGCAAACGGACCGGGCCGTCGTTAAATTTAAACTGGTGGATGATGGTGCGCGGAATCACGATGTAATCGCCTTCGCGGAACTCCAGGCGGCCCATCTGCGACAGCAGCACCCCGCTGCCTTCGTGCACAAACACCACCTCATCTGCCTGCGCATTTTTGTAGTAGTAATTCATCTGGTGCTCAGATGGGTTGCAGATGCTGATGGTCACATCGCTGTTGAGCATCATCGTTTTGCGGGCGTTCAGGTAATCGGTACCGGAAGTTTTCACATCCAGCGTGCGCAGGTGGTGCGGTGCCAGCTTTACGCCTTCTGCAATTTTGGGTGCATAGGGCACAGGCTCCCCGATGCGGCTGATGCGCGTTGGCGGATTGATGTGATACAGCAACGACGATACGCCGCTAAAACCAAGGGTACCAACCAGCTGCTCTGCATACAGGCTGCCGTCCGGTTGCCTGTACTGCGTGTGCCTTTTCTGGGGGATATTGCCTAATCTATGGTAATATGCCATTTCCTGAAGTTTATACTTATACTTATGTTAGATACTGCCCCGAACAGAGCAGTATAAAGTTACAAGAAAATAAGATACTTGCTTACACCCCGCCTTTTGCCAGCTTCTGCGCTTTGTTAAACTGCTTCAGGGCTGCCTGGAACTCCTCGTCTGACTCGTGCAGCACCGGGAAGAAACCATTGTTGCCGTACGCACTGCGGGCGATAAAGGCTTTCAGGTTATTGCGAAGCAGATTGCGGGAACGCTGGAACTGCTCTTCGTTGTGCGTTACGCCTGCTGCTGTTGCCAGCTTCACCACGTCTTTCAGCATCTTGTCTGTCACGTCGAAAGACTTGTTGTAGCGCTCAAACGACATTTTTTCCAGTTCCTTGCGGTGGTCGCGGTAGTAGTTCAGGGCGTACTCCCGGATTACGTTCTTGCTGTAGAGCTGGCTCAGGTATTCGGAAAGCTCAGTGGTATCGCGGGCTACGAACACATCGGGCATGATGCCGCCACCGCCATATACGATGCGGCCACGGCTGGTTTTATACTTCAGCGAGTCTACAAACAAGCTGCTGTCCGGGTGGAAGTACTCGCCCCGCTCGAGCCGTTTGAGCATGTCCTGCTGGTATTCTTCGGTACCGGCTACGTAGGGCTTCTGGATGGAGCGGCCGCTTGGGGTATAGTAGCGGGAGATGGTAAGACGCAGCTCAGAGCCATCGTTCAGCGGAATAGGCATTTGCACCAGCCCTTTTCCAAAAGAGCGGCGGCCCACGATCAGGGCACGGTCGTTGTCCTGCAGGGCGCCTGCCACAATCTCGGAGGCTGACGCACTGCCCTCGTCCACCAGCACGATCACCGATCCATTCTCGAACTCGCCACGGGTGCGGGCAAATGTTTTGGAATCATACTTGTTGCCTTTGCCGTCGGTGTACACAATAAGCTTATCGCCGGCTATAAATTCATCGGCCATGCGGGTGGCGTGGTCCATGTAACCGCCGGGGTTGCCGCGCAGATCCAGTATCAGCTGGTGCATGCCTTTCTTCTTCAGGTCCATCAGCGCCTGGTGAAACTCTTCGAAGGTATCGGCCGCAAAACGGCTCACTTTGATGTAACCGGTGTTGTGGTTGACCATGTAATGCACATCCACGGACACAGTTGGGATCTTGCTGCGCTGAATGGCAAAGTTGAGCGGCTTTTTAGTGCCTGTGCGCTGAATGGTCAGGTTAACTTTGGTGCCTTTGGGGCCACGAAGGCGCTTGAACACGCCTTCGTTCGTGATCTTGATACCGGCAACATTTTCGCCGTCTACCTTCAGTATTTTATCGCCTGCCTGTATGCCTGCTGCCTCCGAAGGACCTCCGCTCAGCGGCGTGATCACATAGATCGTATCGTTAAAAATATTGAACTCCACCCCAATGCCTTCAAAATCGCCTTCGAGGTACGAGCGGGCCATGGCCAGTTCATCGGCCGGAATGTAAGAAGTATGCGGGTCCAGCTTCTCGAGCATTTTGGTGATGGCGTAGTCCGATAGCTCTTCTATGTTAACTGTATCCACGTAGTCGCGGTCGATGTAGCTGAGGATGTCGCGGAACTTAAGATAACCTTTGGCGGTGCTTTGCGGGTTGGTGGTGGATGGCGAAAATGTATTGGCCCCGATCAGTACGCCTACGGTCAGTGCCATGGCAATAAACAGCGGCAGCCTTACCTGAAACAGCGAATTTCCCTGTTTCTGGTCCTGGGGCTTATTCTCTTCCCCTTGTGGTGTGTGGTTTACTTCTTCGCTCATCACTTTATAAATACGGTTAAAGATAAAGGGAAGTGGCTTGTTTCGTATAACCTCTTCTCAAAAATTTATACTTTTTATACGTTGCCTGCACCTGTGAGAGGCTTTCTGCGGGGCTCCATACTCACTTACTAAACAGGCAGGCAGGCTCTATTCGTTCTATTGCCAAGTATAATCTAAATTAAATGCTATACACCCTCAGCAGGCTCTGTTGCAGTCAGCTTAATTTAAATAAATCCGCTACCTTTGCAGTAGTATTAAATGCCTGTTTCTTTTACAGGGAACACAGGCAAGCATCAGGCCAATGGGAAGAATTATTGCAATCGATTACGGGAACAAACGGGTAGGTATTGCCGCAACGGATACGCTGCAGATGATTGCCAATCCGCTGGAAACCGTTCATGCCAAAGATGTGTTGTCTTTCCTGAAAAGTTATGTGCAGCGCGAGCCGGTAGACGCTTTTGTAGTGGGCATGCCACGCAGGCTTTCAGGGGAGGCATCCGACGCCACGCCACACGTAATCGGGTTTGTGCGTAAGCTGCAAAAGGAATTTCCGGATATGCCGGTGCACACCGTAGACGAGCGCTTTACCTCCAAAATGGCGCAACAGGCCATGCTGGCCGGCGGACTTAAAAAGAAAGACCGCCAGGACAAAGGCACCGTAGACCGCGTAAGTGCGGCCATTATTTTACAATCGTATTTAGAAAGCAGAAGCATATGATTTATCCAATTACTGCCTACGGAGATCCGGTTCTGAAGGAGCCGGCACAGGATATCCCGAAGGATTTTCCGGAGCTGAAAGAGCTTATTGAAGACATGTTCACGACCATGTACCACGCGCACGGCGTAGGGCTGGCCGCTCCGCAGATCAGCAAGAGCATCCGCCTGTTCGTGATCGATTCAGAGCCGATGATGGACGACGAGGACGAGGGCAAAGGCGTGAAGAAAGCCTTCATTAACCCGGAGATAATCGAAGAAGACGGCGATGAGTGGGGCTTTGAAGAAGGCTGCCTGAGCATACCGGGCGTGCGCGAAGTAGTATACCGCCCGGAGCGCATCGTGATCCGCTACTTCGACGAAGACTGGAACGAGCACACTGATACCTACGACGGCATGACGGCCCGTGTGATCCAGCACGAGTACGACCACATTGAAGGCATCCTGTTCACCGACCACCTGTCCGGACTGAAAAAGCGCCTGATCAAGAACAAGCTTACCAAGATCTCGAAAGGCGAGGTAGACGCAGACTATAAAATGCGCTTCCCGTTACTGGCCAAGAAACGCTAAGTATCGCCTCCTAAAGTATAAAAGCCGCCTGCTGTACGTATAGCAGGCGGCTTTTTCTTTGGAGCCCTTTCAAAAGTGATTGGTCAATTTATACCTGATGCAGCGCAACTCCTTCGTATGCCTGCTGCAGGGTTTTGATATCGATCTTTTTCATCTGAAACAGTGCTTTAAGCACCCGCTGCGCCTTTGCTGTATCATCGCTCTGTAGCATATCGGTCAGGGCCGAAGGAACCACCTGCCACGATACGCCGAACCTGTCCTTCAGCCAACCGCACTGCTGCGCTTCTTCATCGCCGCCGGCCGAAAGCTTTTCCCAGTAGTAATCTATTTCTTCCTGGCTGTCGCAATCGATAATAAACGAAACCGCCTCTGTAAACCTGAACTCCGGCCCTCCATTCAGCGCCACGAACTTCTGCCCTTCTATCCGGAATTCGATGGTCATGACGGCGCCTTCCGGCATCTTATGGAACTCCTGTCCTTCTTTGGTATAGCGGGTCCTGCGTAAAACTTCCGAATCTTTGAAGATGGAAGTATAAAATGCTACCGCTTCCTCGGCTTGCCTGTTAAACCAGAGGTTTGTTGTGATCTTTTGTTTTGCTTTCATGCGTGTATGGTTATTTGGTTACTGCAAATTACCAGATACCCATGAATTTAGGGGGTGTAGAAGGCGACAACCTTGGGGGCATTTGCGACAAAATAAGAGCGGCAGTTTTACCAAATGTATAGCTACAGTGCCTTGTTTATTTTCTCGATGTCATCGTTTTTTGGAATGAAATTCCAGGAGAACATGTCGATCACCCACTTGCCGTTCTCATGCCGTGCGTGGCTGATGTTCCGGAGCATCATCTTCTCGCTAAGATCAGGGAAAAGGTATTGATCAATAATTATGGCGGATGGTCCGTTGATCATTATCTCCCGTTTTGAAATTTTATAATCCGGAATAGTTGTAGCAGAATCGTTGAACAGCTTTTGCTCGTAATCTCTTAACTCGTCAAACGTTAATATTTCATTCGGGTCAGTACCCAGGTAAATGCCATCCTTAGCCATATGCTTGTCGACAAAGGCAATGTCCTTCTTCTTGAATAAGCTATGCAGTTCGTCAGCCAATGCGTTCAGATCCTGCCTGGCCTTTGCCGTGTCCACTGCCGCCTGGGTGTCAGGCGCCTGATTACCTGTTGAAGTTTGATCTGATGTTTTTTCGGGACTATTGCAAGCCAGCAGAAACATCATTGCAATGATAGGAAGTAGAAGCTTTCTCATATTTTCTTTGCTTTTCGGTTCTAGATAGAATGCGTTTCATACTTTGGTTAAGTAACAAATAATTGCATCTAACTTAGAATAAGTTACGACAATACAAGTTGATTTGGTTCATTTTAATACGCTGTTACTGAAAATCATACGCGAAATGTAATGCAGCTCTCGCACAGTAAGGAAGTTGAAGTAAAGTATGGAGCAACTTTGAGACAGGCTACTGAGAAACTGGAAATATCCCTCTATTATACCTTGCGGGATAAGAGGGCTAAAAGAGAGCTTGCGTTATTTGTTGAAGCCAGGCTCACTACAGCTTGCAGAGAGGAACTTTGCCGTGTATTCCCTGCCGCTCTGCATTAAGTTCTCCTTTTCCTCCTTCGACATCTTCCGTACCCTGGGAGTGATTCCTACCGAAGAAACAGAGATCGTTCTTGCCCAATCTGCATCGGTCAGTTCATTGCGGTTCAGGTTTTCGATTACAATCACGTATAGTGCCGACATGTAATCACGAAAATTATGTATCTCCAGCGGCACCAACTCTCTGGAAGAGGCATCGTTCCGGATCTGCAGATCCGAATCTATTCTCACGCCTATGGTCTGGGGATTCGGCACCCTGTGCGTCTTGTTAGCTGCATCTATTGCAATGCTATCAAACATCATGATCGGGAAGTTTCCGATGATACCTCCATCCACTACTACATCGAGGTTTTTGCTTTTGTCCGGCTTTTTGTAAACCGTACCGGCACTGTCTATCAGCACAGCCCTGAAGTATAAAGGGATGGAGATGGAAGCCCTGACAGCATCCTTTACTTTCATGTGTGGGTACGTCTCTTTTGAGAAGACTACCAGCTTCTGTTGATTTAAAGATGTCGCCGTAATGTACAGGTCTTTGTACCCGCTGGCGCTGAGCTCCTGAAAGGTGATGTCGGGGTTGCCTGTTTTCTCTGCAATGATCTTGGCTGTCCAGTCCGTGAACCGGTCTCCGCGGTACCAGCCGAAGTACTTGTTCATCCGCGCAAAGCCACCCACAAACATAAAGCGGCCGTCGTTAAACTTCCTGAACTGTGTGGAGGAGATCAGATTGCCTATCTCTTCGGAAGTATACCCCAGCGACACCATCATGGCCGTGATTGCCCCGGCAGAGGTACCCCCTACCTTTTGTATGTTCGCTAGTACCTTGTGTTTCTCTAGCTCATCCAGAACACCAGCATAGGCAATCCCCCGAATTCCGGCACCTTCAAAGGCCAGGTTCCTTATATCGCAACGCTGCTGTGCATATGCCTTGCATGATAACAGGCATAGGAGGAGAGCGATTTTGGTGATGTGCCACATAGGTGTTGGTTGTAGGTATAACGGACCCGTATTAACAGCGTGCAAGGCCGTTGGCCGTAGCATGATGTTTATAAAATGTTCGGCAAAGCATTTTTAATGTTCACTATCCTTCAATGCTTTTTCATGGCCACTTAAAATATGGTTGTAAAAGCTCTTGTCTAGTCCTTTTAACTTATGCAGCTGAGTCGGAATAGAATGTTGTGGATGTGGCCCGCTGAATAGGAAATAGAAAAATGATTCTATCTCCTTTGGTTGCCTTACCTTTAAAATTTGGTAAGTCAAGTCCACGTTCTCCAAAACAAGAGGCTCCAAGTTGTGCTGAAGTTGACTAACTGCGTCGGCTTCCCATTCTCCGTTTATGCCTATGTTTATTGCCTTCTTGAGTATCTCTTTCTTTGATATTTTGTCAAGTGCGTAAAATCTAGAAATATAGTCAGGCGATTTTTCATACAGCGGCCCTGGTTTATCACCTACATAATCAAATGTCCTTTTGAACGTCCCAAAGTCGCTTGGAAATAGGTTGAAGTAAAGAACCTGGTTTTCTTTAGTATCAGCACTTTTTAGGCTGTTGAATGATGACTCCAGCTTTTGAGTGCTAAAGCCTTGGAAAAGTAAAGTTACTGACAAGAACAGTAAGAGAGATTTCATATTATATATTTTGTCCAACGTATTTGGCTTTGCCGTGGCGTAGCTACGGTAAAGGTGTGGTTGTGGTAAGTTATCTTCTCAATCTGTTGTACAGTTTATAGTAGTATTGAGCAGTTGTTGAATCGTTATTCTTTTCATGCGCCAATGCTATATTTTTAAGTTGTACTGCTATGTATGCAGAATCATTGAAGTAGGTCAGCTTATACTCTGCGGACTTCTTGAAATATTCTATTGCCTTTTCATAATCTTGCTTTCCAAAGTAAGCCCCTCCTATAGAACTAAGAGCGTTTGTATACCTTTGCTTGTCATTGTTTCGCTTATAATAGCTTAACAGCTTTTCTGCACCCTGAATAGCTGTTTCATACTGACCGAGGTGTAGGTTTAGCCACACATAGGCAGATGTTGCTGTCATGATTAAGGAAGAATCGCCAGAGGATAAGCCATACTCCGCAATCTCTTTTAACTGCTCTGTTGCCTGCTCGTAATCTTGCTGCGTGGTTAGCAGTTCTACAAGGATTACTTTTGCCTGATACATAGAACTACTGTCTACTTCTGGTTCTGCTGTATAGCTCCTTAGAGCCTCTTTTATGGAATCGAGGGCTAAACTTTCCCTGTTTGTTTCCTGATAGACAAGAGCAAGGTTCTGATGAATGGCGGCACTTGGTGAATTTAGCTTTTTAGCTAAAGCTAATGACTTCTTTAGGTAACTCTCTGCCTCTCTGTATTGCTTTGTGTTTAAATAGACAAGCCCAAGCCTATTATAAGCGTCAGCAAGACTAAAGCTTTGAGGAAATTTTTTCTCTGCAATCTGAACCAGCTCTATTGCAATGGGCAGTGCTTTATTATATTCCTCATTTGCAGTGTGCCGCCTGTACAGCTCAGTTTTCTCCTCCCACTCTTCATCAGGCGTTTCTTCTCCTACTGAGTTGCAGCCAAGGAAAACCCAGATAAAGCATAGGAAATAAAAACTTCTCATCATAACTTTTATTTACCACAACTAGTTGCTAAACGGAAGTCTATTTGGCTTATCTGTCAAAAACGACAGATAAGCCAAATAACTACGTCCTAATATACAATATTTCCTATTCTTCGTACACGGCAAGTATGGCTACAAAATCAAGGACCATACTTCTGCTGGAAACAGGGCTCCTGCAAAGATCCATCCCCTTTATCTGCTTCACCTCTCCGGCTTATCCACATTTTGCAGCACCGAGCTTTCTTTGCTTTGCAGGTCACGGATTACGCTGATGCTGCCTTCGGTCTCCAGGATAACGGCACCTACATCTTCTACCGAGCTTATGCCTTGGTTGCGCATAGCGGCCAGTATCTCTTCTTTTGTTATGCGCTCGGCTCTTTTGTTATGCGCTCGGCTTTCATAGTCTCCCACAAAAAAGTGCCCTGGTAGAAAAGCAGCACAGGCGTAGCTTTTACCATGCGGTTTAGCTTTTTAGACCGCACAGAGCCCCAGGTGATCACAAACTGCAGTAAGATCAGCAGACCAAAGGCCACTATCCCATCCAGGAGTGCGACATCTTTGTTCAGCAGAATAGTTGCCAGCGTGGAGCCAAAGGCTACCGTGATGATAAAGTCAAAGGAGTTCATTTTGGAAAGTGTTCTCTTGCCTGAAACCCGTAACTGGATCACGAGCACCAGGTAAGCCAGTACGCCTATAATGAGCGTCCGGAGAATACTTTCCCAACTGTCAAAGAATAGTTTGTCCATAGGTAGTAAATTCAGGGGCGGCTGCAGCACAAGTATAGGCTACACCTAAAGCCGCTTAGGGTACATTATCAGCAATGGCTGTATCTACTTTCTGCAGCATCTGCCGGATAGTGGCTGTGTCTTTTGGAGAGATGCTCTGGCGCTGCAACTGTTGCAATACCTGCTGCAGTGCCACCCTTAATGTACGGTCGTCGTGGCCATAGTCCCAGATGGGCAACATTGTCTGTTCAAAAATATCCTGGAATGAATGCTCGCGTGTGATCACCCGCACTACACCTTCGCTGTCTTGAAACGAAACTACAGGAAAATGGCTGAGCCGATACGACAGCAACTCGGCTAAGGCATGCAGGCTAAGCACCGCTGTACCCGGATCGTTTATACCAGGGCTCAGCGCCTTTAGCGCCACCTCTGTCAGCTGCTTAAAACCATAAAAAGAACTCTTCTCGATCGGCTCACCATCATGGAAATCGATCAGCGCATGCAGTTGCTCCTGCTGCTCGTCGGTCAGGCCTTTTAATGTCTCTATTTCTGCCACAGAAGTCCCTTGCAGCACAAAAGTGCCCGTAGCGTGGCTAAAGCGCAATAACCAGTTCCGGTCTTTGCACAACTGTACCACCCCCTGCTTACTGAACCCCTGAAAATAACCAGATTCAGTTGCTTTTACAGTATAAACCTTACCCGATGGACCGGGCGCCACCAACACACTTCCCTTCTCCTGACACTGCCGCCCGAGCTCATACTTTGTTTTCTGGTAAATGCGCCTGATGATGGTCTCATACTTTACCGACTGCGTGACATAATGCAGGAAATAGATAAACAGAAAAATATCCAGGATGGTAAGCAGAATGAGCAGGTATACGCTGAGCGCCGGCACCATTATACCTGTATCAATGTCGCGGATGGTGCTGAGGAGGAACAGCGCGTACACAATAGTACCGATATAAAAACCCAGCACCCACTGCTGGAAACGATTCCCGATCATGCTGTCGAGCACGCGGTTGCTCATGTTGGAAGCCGCCTGGTTCAGCAGGATCATCACCATCGAAAAACTGAAAACGGTAAGTGACAGAATACCGGCCGCGATGGTAGCAGCAATGGTACGGGCCGTACTGGCATCCCGCAGGCTGATAAAGTCCAGGCGGCTTTTGATAGCCTTACCCAGCGGCGAAAAATCGATGTAAAGCAAGACGTAAGACAGCACCAGAAAGCAGAGGGCGATGATGGCCGGATAAAAAGCAATGCTGTTTATCACGTCAGAGTATACCTGTCGAACTCGCTTTAGTAATCTGGCTTTCATCAAGTATAGCTGGTTTCTTTTATTCCTACGGTGAAACCGGAAGATCGCTACAAATCCAGCTAAACCCACTTATACTTCCTGCCGCCTGACAGCTGTCAGGGCTTTACCAAAACAGGCTGTCTTCGTATGAGGCATTATGGCTACAAAACTGAAAGCTATACTTCTGCTGCTCACACTCCTGCTGCCTCTGCAAGGCTATAGCTGGGGCTTTTTTGCGCACCAGCGCATCAACCGGCTAGCCGTATTCTCGCTGCCTCCCGAGATGGTGGGCTTCTACAAAAAGCACATCCGCTACATCACCGAAAATGCCGTGAACCCCGACAAGCGCCGCTATGCTGTAAAAGGCGAAGCTCCCCGCCATTACATCGACCTCGACATGTACGGCGACAGTGCTCTGCACAAGCTGCCCCGCTTCTGGCAGCAGGCCGTCGAAAAGTATACCGAAGATACCCTGATGGCCTATGGCATTGTACCTTGGCACATCAACCTGATGAAGTACCAGCTCACGCAGGCTTTTAAGGAGCGCAACTTGGACCGCATCCTGCGCCTCTCTGCCGACATGGGACATTATGTAGCCGATGCCTGCGTGCCGCTGCATACCACGCATAACTACAACGGCCAGTTAACAGGGCAGCATGGCATTCACGGTTTCTGGGAGTCGCGGCTACCGGAGCTGCTCTCCGACAATTACGACTTTTTTGTGGGTCAGGCAGCCTACATCGAGCAGCCACAGCTAAAGGCCTGGGACCTGGTAGCAAGCGCACACCTGGCCCTGGACTCGGTGCTGCGTTTTGAGCGGGAACTGACACAAGCCTATGCCGAAGAAAAGAAGTATGGCTTTGAGGTGCGCAACAACCTGACCACCAAAGTATACTCCAGGGAGTTTTCAGAGGCGTACCACGACCGGCTTAACGGGCAGGTGGAGCGGCAAATGCGCCTGGCAGTACAGACCGTAGCAGGCTACTGGTACACGGCCTGGGTAGATGCCGGGCAACCTGACCTGCAAGCACTGGCCAGGGAGATATCCAAAGAAGAGCAGGAGCGCCTGAAGATGGAAGAGAAAGAGTATGAGAAAGGTGCCCACCCGCTGCGAGAAGAGGGGGAAAGCAGATCGCCTGCAGGAAGATAAGTACTGGAGTTACTTATGTCCGGCAATTACGAAAGTATACTTGCTACTCTGGCAGACCTCTGAGTCTCCGGATCAACCGCATGCGTGCATTTTTAAACAACTTCACTGCCTTTGGCAACCTGTTATACTTTACTACCGGAATAGGTGCCGGCACGGAGCCAAAGCTTTGGTAAAAATGGAAGATATCCGGCTCGTCGGTGTCGGGGCTCTCGAAATCCAGCACATACGCTTGCCCGGCATACTCCCGGATGATATGGTCCAGGATCAGCGTGCGGCCGTTGAGCTTGCGGCCATACTTTGCCGAGGCATTGAAGATGTACACGATACGGCCTCCCCAAAGTATAAACAAGCAGCCGGCATTCTTTCGCCCACTTTCGTCTTCTGTATAGAGCAGCCTGGCCACTCCCCGCTGGCGCAGCGCCTGGTAGAGTTGCCGCAGCAGCTCGTATGCCGATTCATCTACTCCGCCATAGATCCGCTCCTGCGTTTCCGCTTTAAAAAAAGAAATTAATGGCTCGATATCCTCACTCTCTGCAATTGTTAGCTGTGCCCGTTGCGCGCGCTTCAGGTTCATTTTGCGGTCGCGGGTGTAGCGCTGGTAAAGGGTCTCGTAGCCTGTGGCAAGGTTCAGGTATAAGGTTTGCGATTGGCTTACCCCTACCCCGGGCAGTGCCATACTTTCAGGAAGTATATTGGCGGTATTGAACTGCATCGAGATAACGTACCGGAAACGATGGTATACTTCGCGCAGCATTTGCTGGTAAACGTTATCGTCTATACTTGCTTTTAAAGCATAAACACCGAGTTGCTGGCAATAGAGCGGCTGTTGCACAAACCGGATGCCGTAGCGGCTGCGACACGGCACGGGCAATACGGTTTTATACCTGCCCTGTGCGTCCAGTTCCACCACAGCCTCCCAACCCGGCGACACCACATCCAGGTACCACGACAGGGCATATACCTGCCGTTGCGGCGACTGCTCTATCAGCTGGTCCCACTGTGTCTTGTCAAGCTCCGGATGTTGCAGGTATTTTATCAACGTATAAACAGTATCAGGTAGCAGGTATAACAGGCTCGGTGCTGTGCAGGCGATGCAGGTTCAGGATGGTTTCACCCTGTTCGTTTACCTCGTATGCCATCTGGAAGCGCACACCCCATTCGATCTCATGAAAGCGGTAGGAAAACCGGGAGTGGATCTGTTGTCCGAAGGTATCGTCGTACCCGCTGATCAGGATCAGGATCTCCCCTTCTTTTTGCACAAATTCTTCCTGCGTAACCTGGTGCAGCGGGCTGCTCTCTTCTATGGGGTGCACGATGGTCCAGTTCAGCGGAAAAAACTGAACCGAAGAGCGCTCCAGCTTCAGCTCAAAGTACCGGCGATTAAACGTCTCAGGCTCATGCAGCATCAACAGTACCTTTGCCTTCATTTCCATCAGCACATTGCTGCGCATGTTGGCAACCCGGAACTGCAGGCTCATGCCCTCGCCGTAGGGCGTAATGATTGCGGTATTGCTGTACAGGATGCGGGCTCTCGGCTGCGAAAAACGCCTGTAGATCAATCCCGTCATGATGGCAAATCCGATCCAGCCCAGCATCGACTCCAGTGTTGCGAGCAGGTTTGTAACATGCCCCTGCGGGGCCAGTACTCCATAACCTACCGTTGTAAACGTCTGCACACTAAAGAAAAAAGCATTCAGAAAAGGCGACAACTCCGGATCAGTGCGGTGCAGGTTCTCGATGCCGCTCCACAGGTATAGCAAGGCAAACACTACGTTCAGGAGGAGGTAAAGCACGATAAGCGTGAGCATCAGCTTCCAGGTTTTCATGCCGGCCAGAAACTGGAAAGTGTCGTGTATGCTGAAGTGCCCGCCACGTTTGGTGATGTTAAACGTACCGTCTTTGTTTATCAGCCTTTTGGTTCTGCCAGTATATTTTTCTCCTAATCCCGGATCTACTGTTTGCTCTCGCATAAGCGGTGTGGTTATAGGTAAAGCAAGGTACAAAACTCTGCTATACTTTTACGGTGCTGTTTGCCCCGCTCCAGTAAATAGGCATTGGAGTTATTCCCTCTCATCATAAAAATATCTATATTGCTGCTCTACAAAACACTAAACTTCATGATGCATTCTCATATCCTTCGCTCGTTTCGTGCGTTGGCTTTGCTGGTGCTTGCCGTTCTGGTGCAGCAGCAGGCCTGGGCGCAGCAAGCTAAAACCAACGTTGACTTAGCCCGCCTCGACGCCTACTACGAAAAGGCACTAAAAGCCTGGGATGTACCCGGTATGGCCATTGCCATTGTAAAAAACGATTCCGTGATCTTTGCAAAAGGCTACGGCGTGCTCAACAACAAAACCGGAGGAAAGGTAGACGCCAACACCGTTTTTGGTATTGCCTCTAACACAAAAGCCTATACTGCCGCCGCCCTGGGCATACTGGTAGACGAGGGCAAGATCAAGTGGAGCGACCCGGTAAAGAAATACCTGCCTTACCTGCAGCTTTACAACCCCTACGTTACCGAAAACCTGACCATCGAAGACCTGCTCTGCCACAGAGTTGGGTTCAAAACCTACAGCGGCGACCTGCTCTGGTACAACACCAGGTACAGCCGCCGCGAAGTGCTGGAGCGGGCACGCCACCTGAAACCGGAATATGGCTTCCGAGATGGATACGGCTACTCGAACCTGATGTTTATTGCTGCCGGCGAGGTGGTAGAAGCCGTATCCGGCAAAACCTGGGAAGCCTTTATCAAAGAGCGGTTCTTTACGCCGCTGGGCATGTCGCGCTCTTATACTTCTGTAAACGAGCTGGCCGGCCAGAGCAACATTGCGTCGCCGCACGGCAACGATGAGAACGGCAAACCTTACGCTACTGCTCTTAACCCCTGGGATAACTGGAACCCGGCTGCCGGTATTTTTACCAGTGTAAACCAGCATGCTCAATGGATGCGCCTGCAACTGAACCGCGGTAGCTATAAAGGCAAGCGCCTTTTCAGCGAGGATGCCAGCCGCCAGATGTGGACCGCCCACAACGCGCTGCCCGTGTCAAAGCAGGCCGAGACAAACATACCCTCTACACACTTCTCTGCGGCAGGCTTAGGCTGGATGTTGAACGATTATGAAGGCCGCAAGGTAGTATCGCATGGCGGTGGCCACGAAGGCATGAACAGCCGCACCGTGCTGGTGCCGGAAGAAAAACTGGGCGTGGTGATACTGACCAACAGCATGAGCAGCATCATGACGCCGCTGGCTAATTATACCCTAGACCAGTTCATGCAGGTGCAGCAAGGCCGCGACTGGAGCCAGTTCTACCTCGACAACATGGCCAAGGCCAAAAAAGCAAAAGAAGAAGCACAGGCCAAAGCCCCGAAAGAGAAAGTACGCAAAACCAAGCCAACCATGGACCTGCAGGCCTATGCCGGCACCTACAACAGCCCGCTTTACGGCGAAGCCACCATTACGGTAAAAGACGGAAAACTGGTGTTACAAATGGGTCCTGCGCCGCTGCTGGGCGGCACGCTCAAGCACTGGCAGCACGACATTTTCGATCTGGAGTGGAAGAATAAGTATGCTTTGCTCACACCAACCAAAGTACGCTTCCTCGTAGGCGAAGACGGTAAAATTGCAGAGATGCGCCTTGATGCCAACAACCCGGACTTCCACTTCGATGAACTGGAATTCAGTAAAGTAAACACAACTACCGCGTCGCTCTAGGAGCATGCCAGCTATACTTTATAAAAAAGCCCGCTGTTGAACAACAGCGGGCTTTTTTGCCTTTAGCGCGGGTAGAGTTTAGTTTAAGAAACTATTGCGGCTACGGTAACTGCGATCGCAAAATAACCGGCGATGAGCCAATAAGCAATAACCTCATCATTGTGGTAAAGTTTTTTCATAACTAACAACCTTTAACGTAAAACAACTACTTTAACCCTCTGGCTGTCTTGATGTTAGAATTTACGAACACCACAATAATAGGTTGATAGCAAACTAAATAGTACAATTTACAAGCCCCTGCGACTTGTTCTGCCGACTGCTTTCTTTTTAAAGTATAAAGCGCCTGCCTGTAACAGCTTTTACAATCACATAAGGCAGGTCATTTACAGGCAGGCATGAAAAAATTACACATAAAAAAAGGGCTGCTCCCCTCCCGGAGACAGCCCTTTATATAAATGACGAAGTGCTATACGAGGAAACTGCTGATCACACTTCCAGTTACGAAATAGGCTACAACAACTACGTAAGCAAATTTGTCATTTAGAGTAAAATTTTTCATGATTTTTTTTGGCTTTAGGGTTTTTAGGTTGAACAATAGTTTAGGTTTAATTTGCACTAGTATAACAGGTGAATTATACTTTAGTATTAGCTAATACGCGACAAATAAATATTAGTTATACTTGATATACAAGTATTTATATACATATTTAATAAAATATATAAAAGTTATAACTTTAACCTGTTGGCGTTAAAAGAAAAAATACAACCGTTTATCACCCAGCAACTTACTTTGACTATTATTAATAAAAAGAGTGCAAATTCTTACGATTGAAAAAATTTTTTATAAAATCTTACGCAAATACATAGTCATCAGCGCTTAGCAGGAAAAAAACAGCAAATCATACTTTTTATAGCTTCAGAAGAACGACCTCAGCTATGTGGAGTATACAGTAGTATGAGGCCGCAACTTATCTGGACTGTTCTTTGGACCATCAGCTCTTTACTGTTTGTTCCAACGCTGGCTGGAGCACAGCATCAGGCCGTTTTGAGCAGCAATCAGGCGCAGAGTACCATTACCTATGTTCTAAAGCATCCTTTCCACACCGTAAGAGGAGTAAGCCGGCAAATAACAAGTGAGGTCAACTTCGACAATGACCGAAGAGTCATCACTTCTGTACAGGTTACCGCTCCTGTTAAATCCTTCGACAGCGGTAATAAAACACGAGACAAGGATATGCTGAAGGTAACAGAAGCCGCCACATACCCTGAAGTGAAATTTACCAGTGCCAGGATAACAGGCAATAGCGCGCATATTACTGTTTCCGGGCAATTAAGCTTTCACGGTGTTGTGCAGGAGGTTACCTTTAGGGCGACGCAACAGTCCAAAAACAATAACATGATCGTAGAGGGCTCCTTCCCAATCAGTTTGGAAGCATACAAAGTAAAGCGGCCTTCTATCTTCAGGATGGCAGTAGAGGATGAGGTCATCATACATTTCCATATGGTTTATTCTCTCGCACAAAAAGAAAGCTAACATCAGCAGAATCAAACAGTAACAAAAAGGCCGCTGCAGTAACTGCAGCGGCCTTTGCTATACTTCAGAGCCAGAAATCAATACATCATTTCTGACGCATCTTTTATACTAAACCAGCTTCTTGTAACGGATACGCTTCGGCTCTATGTCGCCCATGCGCTTCTTTTTGTTCTCTTCGTAATCGGTGTAGTTACCCTCGAACCAGTATACCTGCGAGTCGCCTTCAAAAGCCAGGATGTGCGTACAGATACGGTCCAGGAACCAACGGTCGTGCGAAATGATCACGGCACAACCGGCAAAGTTCTCCAGCGCATCTTCCAGCGCCCGGATCGCGTTCACGTCCAGGTCGTTAGTAGGCTCATCGAGTAAAAGCAGGTTACCGCCTTCTTTCAGTGTCATGGCCAGGTGCACGCGGTTGCGCTCACCACCCGACAGCTTGTCTACTTTCTTCTCCTGGTCACCACCCGAGAAGTTGAACTTGCTTACATAAGCACGGGAGTTAACCTGGCGGCCGGCCATCATCATGTGCTCGGTACCACCGGAGATCACTTCAAAAACCGACTTGTTCGGGTCCAGGTTTGCGTGCTCCTGGTCTACATACGAGATCTGTACTGTAGAACCAACCGTGAAATCACCGGCATCGGGCTTCTCCTGGCCTGTGATGAGCTTGAACAAGGTCGTTTTACCGGCACCGTTCGGACCGATGATACCCACAATGCCACCCTGCGGCAATGCAAAGTTCAGGTCTTCGAACAGCAGCTTGTCGCCAAAGGCTTTGCTTACATGGTGCGCCTCCACTACCTGAGCACCTAGGCGCGGACCATCCGGAATGAAAAGCTCCAGTTTTTCTTCTTTCTGCTTCGCATCTTCGCCGGCAAGTTTATCATACTGGCTGATACGCGCCTTGGATTTGGCATGGCGAGCTTTAGGAGCCATTCGTACCCACTCCAACTCACGCTGCAGCGTTTTCTGGCGCTTGCTCTCGGTTTTCTCTTCTTTAGCCAGGCGATTGGCTTTCTGCTCCAGCCAGCTGCTGTAGTTTCCTTTCCACGGAATACCTTCGCCGCGGTCCAGCTCCAGAATCCAGCCTGCCACGTTGTCGAGGAAGTAACGGTCGTGGGTAACGGCAATAACGGTACCTTTATACTGTTGCAGGTGCTGTTCCAGCCAATCCACCGACTCAGCATCCAGGTGGTTGGTAGGCTCGTCCAGCAAGAGCACATCCGGCTCCTGAAGCAAAAGACGGCAAAGGGCCACGCGGCGCTTCTCTCCACCCGATAGGTTTCCGATAAGGGCATCTTCCGGCGGTGTGCGCAGCGCATCCATGGCGCGCTCCAGGCGGTTGTCCAGCTCCCAGGCATTATGGTGATCCAGTTTTTCCTGCACGGTACCCTGGCGCTCGATAAGCTTGTTCATCTCATCGTCCGTCATTTCCTCGCCGAACTTCATGTTGATCTCGTCAAACTCTTTTAACAGGGCCACCACTTCAGCCACGCCTTCTTCCACCACCTCACGCACCGTTTTGGTTGGGTCCAGCTGCGGCTCCTGCTCCAGGTATCCCACAGAGTATCCCGGCGACCAAACTACTTCGCCCTGGATCTGCTTGTCAACGCCTGCAATGATCTTCAGCAAGCTAGACTTACCGGAACCGTTAAGGCCAAGCACGCCAATTTTCGCGCCGTAGAAAAACGACAGGTAAATATTTTTAAGCACTTGTTTCTGAGGCGGGTAAATCTTGCTTACCCCGGCCATTGAAAAAATAATGGTTTCGTTGCTCATAGTATATTAATCAGTTATTCGCTTGCACTTCCCTGAGTAAGGTTGCCTAAACAGGCCTGCTGCCTGCGGTCGCGTTTACATTTTAGCCCTTTTATCTGGCTCACAATTACAAATATCGCAAAAATTCATGCATTTACGCTTCTCAAAATTGATTGGAATCATTAAACTTGTAAAAAAACAGTATGGGAGAAGTATGTCCTGACTTGCCTGAGCACCTTGTATGCTGATGTGAATGCCACTACCTACTACCTGCGCCAATTACAGGTTCAGATGTGAGAGTTGGCAAACGCAGCTGATTATCTTGCGTATGCTATGGTTAGTCTGAATGTTTGGCGCCTTTTTTCCTTTGTTCCGAAGTAAAACCCGACCCTTAAATGGAAAACAACAATCTATTGGAAGAAGCCAAGAAATATGGCTTTATTCAGGACCAGCAGGTGTGGCTGAAAGAGTTTATGACCTACCCGGCACGGCAGGTAGGAGAGGTGAAAGAATCTGAAGATGACTCGCTGCTATACTTTGCCAAGCGTTTCGAAATGTTCCGCGAGAAGGTAAACAACCTCCTGGAGCGTATCGCAACCTCAGAAAACAAAGGCTCCTTTCTGATGAAGGTGCTCCACATGAAAGAGCAGGTAGGCAACTACGATGCCCTCGGCAACTTTGAAGAAATCTTCTATACGCTGAGCACGGCTGAAGAAAACATCAACGAAACCATAAAGCAGAACCGGGAGAAGAACCTCTCGATCAAAATAGGCCTGATACAGGAGGCGGAGACGCTGGAGGAAAGCATCGAGTGGAAGGAAACTTCTGACAAGATGAAAGAGCTGCGCGCCACCTGGATCAAGACAGGCCCGGTTGAAAAGGAACTGACAGAGGAGATCGAAGAGCGCTTTAAAGCAGCCCTTGAAAGATTCTTCGAACGTAAGAAAGCCTTCTTCGCCGATAAGAAGCAAATGACAAACCGCTTCTACGACAAGTATAAAGACCTGATCGCACAGTCGGTAGCACTGCAGAACTCTGAAGACTGGGAAGGCACCACCGCCAAACTAAAACAGCTGCAGAACCAGTGGAAAGAAGTAGGCGGCAACCTGCCACGCAAGGTTACCAACCAGCTCTGGACCGATTTCCGCAAGGCCCACAACCACTTCTTCGACCGACTGAAGGTGAAGATCACCAACGAGAAAACAGAATCGAAGGAAAAGTACTACGAAGTAAACCTGGCCAAGAAGCAGGAACTGGTAGACGAAGCCTCGCAGCTACTGGACCGCCACAATCTGGGCGATGCGGTAAAACGCGCCAAGGAATTACAGGCTGAGTGGAAGAAAGTAGGCCCGGTGCGCCCGGATGTTTCGGACGCTGTGTGGGAGCGCTTTATTAAAGCCTGCGATAAAGTGTTTGAAATGAGCAGCTTGGAGCATTACATCCGTAAGCGCCAGCAGGCCAGCACAGACAAGCCAAGCGACACCGACGGCATACATGCCCGTATCAATGCCCTAAAGGAATTTATCAAGTCTGATAAGCAGGAGTTGGAAGTACTGGAATCTAACCTGGGCAAGCTGAGCGATGCGCCTGGCAATGAAACGTTCCGTAGCATGCTGCAGGGTAAGATCCGCAACTTTAACAGAAAGATCAATACCAAACAGGAGCTGATTGAGATCTTTAAAGAACAGCTTACTACAATTAGTAAATAAAAATATTTAGAAAATAATATATAAATATGAGACGCGCCTGTTGCTTATGCAGCGGGCGCGTTTTATATTTACCCGAACCACCTGCAGCCTTTGTTATGGCAGGTTACAACCCCGCTAAAATAATTGGCAACTTGGTGAACATTTGTTGATTATTTGCGTTGTGTTGTTAAAAACAGACAAAAAAGCAATTTATTATTCCAAAAAATTTTTGTTCGTTTTTTTATTCATACTTTTGCAAACTATTTTTTTTAAGCCAATAAGTTAAGGAGAAACATACTATGTATTGGACACTCGAATTAGCCTCATATCTGGAAGACGCACCCTGGCCAGCTACAAAAGACGAGCTGATTGATTACTCTATCCGTTCAGGAGCACCTATGGAGGTAGTAGAAAACCTGCAGGCACTGGAGGATGACGGACAGCCTTACGAAAACATCGAAGAGATCTGGCCGGATTATCCTACGAAAGAAGACTTCATGTTCAACGAAGACGAGTACTAATATCAATTATGAATTTAGAATTATGAATTATGAATGGCCTGAAAAGGCGTTCTTAATTCATAACTCATAATTTATAATTCATAATTAAGCAAAGCTTGATCGTTGAAGTAGATAAACTGGTTGCGGGTTATGAACAGCGTGTTCTGATTCGCAACCTTTCTTTTTGTATACCAGCCCCCGGTTTTATAGCCATTATCGGGCATAACGGTGCCGGCAAAACCACCCTTTTCAAAGCTTTTCAACAGCAGGTGCCCTACCAGGGCGCTATACGGGTGTTACAGCAGGACCTTCACTCCATCCCCAACCCGGCCGCACAGGGCATACTTTCTTACCTCCCGCAAAAGAACATTGTTTCTTTCCCCATTAAAGTACACGACCTGGTGGTAATGGGGCTGTTCCGCAAAAAACGCTTCTTCGAAAATTACGGGGCGCAGGACTACGAACAGGCCGCCACCATCATGAAGCAGCTTCACCTCGCTCACCTGCTTGACCAGGATTTTACAACGCTATCGGGGGGTGAGCAGCAGATGGTATGGCTGGCGCAGCTCATGCTGCAGGACGCAGGTATCTGCTTACTCGACGAGCCTACCCAGCAACTGGATGTATACTACAAAAAGCAGGTATTTAGCTTGTTGCAGGACTGGGTGCTGCAGCAAGGCAAAACAGTGCTCTGCATAACACACGACCTCCATAACCTGCTGCCAATGCAAGGCTACATCCTTAACCTTTCTAAACCAAGCCCGGTGCTAGAGCGCATCACACCGGAAACAGTACAGCAGAACCAGGACTTTCTGGAAGCCGGCCGACCACGTTTATAGTTCTTCTCTAGCAAAAGCTTCGGCAAGTATAAGGTCTTCGGGCGTGGTGATTTTGATGTTACGATAACTGCCTTCTACCAGCATGATGGTCTCCCCTATACTTTCCACGACCGAGGCATCGTCGGTAAAATGCTCCTGCTCCGGCTGCTCGTATGCTTTGCGAAGTATACCTGCCTGAAACACCTGTGGCGTTTGCACCAGTTTATACTTTGTGCGTGGCACTGCCCGGCTTCCCTCTGCGGTAAGCTCCCGGATAGAGTCTTTCGGCGACACGGCTACCACAGCGCTGCCATACGTAGCCGCGGCCTCGAAGGCAGCTTTTATAGTTGTTAAATCCACAAACGGGCGCACGCCGTCGTGTACGGCAACCAGTCCATCGCCTGTCACCGCGTCAAGACCGTTCTTAACAGAGCCAAAGCGGGTAGCACCTCCCGGCACCGTCATGTGGAAAATGCTGAATTTATACTTCTGGCACAGCTCCCGCCATACATCCAGCTGCTCCTTCGGCAGCACAACGATCAATCTAATCTCCGGGTTATACTTGTAGAACCGCTCGATGGTGTGCATCAGCACGGGTTTGCCTGCCACTTCGATAAACTGCTTCGGGATGTCGCGCTGCATACGGCTGCCCGAGCCGCCAGCTACTATAATTGCATATTCCGGGAGTTGTGCCATGGGGCAAAGGTAGAAAGTTAAAAAGTTAGAAAGTTAGAAAGTGACAAGATCACTTACAGTTCCCCAAGGCTTCTACATCGGTGGAATGGATCAGGTGCAGGTTGCGGGTGATTTTATCCACCTCCCAGTTCCACCAGGCTATACTTAGCAGCTGCTGAATTTCGGCTTCCGGGAAGCGCATTTTTACCACCGTAGCCGGGTTGCCCGCTACAACAGCATAGTCCGGCACATCTTTGGTCACAACAGCTTTTGTAGCTACTATGGCTCCGTTGCCTATTCGCACGCCGGGAATGATCACCGCTTCTGTGCCGATCCATACATCATTTTCTACCACGGTGTCGCCTTTCATCGGGTAAGCAACCGTTTCAGCAATACGCTCCCAGCCATGCCCGAATATCTGAAACGGATAACCTGAAACTGGCTTTGTTTCATGATTGCCCCCGTTCATGATGAACTTCACGCCTGAGGCAATGGCACAAAACTTCCCGATCAGCAGCTTGTCGCCTATAAAATCGAAGTGGTAGAGTACATTCTTTTCGAAGTTGTAAGGGTCCTCCAGATCGTCGTAGTAAGTATAATCTCCCACGATGATATTAGGATTCCGGATAATGTTCTTCAGGAACACCAGCTTCCGGTGGTGCGGCAGCGGGAAAACGGTGCTAGGATCTGGTCCGGTCATAGTTTTGAGGAATTACAATGGAAACGGGAAAACAATATAAAAAGAAAAGCCCCGGCTAAGGTGCCGGGGCTTTATACTTTCAATGATGTATACTTACAGAATCAGCATTACGTCGCCGTAGCTGAAGAAACGGTATTTTTCTTTCACAGCTTCCTCGTACGCTTTCATTACCAGTTCATAACCACCAAAGGCGGCCGTCATCATCAGCAGCGTAGATTCCGGCATGTGGAAGTTGGTGATCAGGCTGTTGGCAATTTTAAAATCATACGGAGGGAAGATGAAACGGTCTGTCCAGCCTTCGTTTGGCTTCAGGCGGTTGTTAGCCGACACCGACGACTCCAGCGCACGCATGGTAGTGGTACCTACCGCACACACACGCTTCTTGTTGTCCAGGGCCTTGTTAACCAGCTCTGTTGTATCAACCGGTACCATAAAGTTCTCAGAGTCCATCTTGTGCTTGGTCAGGTCTTCCACATCCACAGGGCGGAAAGTACCCAAACCTACGTGCAGCGTGATCGGCGCCACGTCTACTCCTTTGATCTCCAGGCGCTTGAGCACCTCTTTGGTAAAGTGCAGGCCGGCTGTTGGCGCAGCAACGGCTCCAATATTCTTGGCATACACCGTCTGATAACGCTCACGGTCTTCCGGCTCAGCTTCGCGCTTGATGTACTTCGGAAGCGGCGTTTCGCCCAGGTCATTGATTGTTTTATAGAACTCCTCGTCCGGCCCATCGAACAGGAACTTGATGGTACGGCCACGGGAAGTTGTGTTATCGATAACTTCTGCTACCAAGTCACTTTCGCCAAAGTATAGCTTGTTACCCACACGGATCTTACGGGCAGGGTCTACCAGCACATCCCACAGGTGAATGTCTTTGTTAAGCTCGCGCAGCAGGAAAACCTCGATCTTGGCGCCGGTTTTTTCCTTGTTGCCATACAGGCGGGCCGGGAACACCTTGGTGTCGTTCACTACCATCACATCGCCGTCATCAAAATACTCCAGGATGTCTTTGAAGATGCGGTGCTCGATCTTACCGGTGCTGCGGTGGAGCACCATCATGCGTGCTTCGTCGCGGTTTTCAGCGGGGTGAGTTGCCAGTAATTCTGGTGGAAGTTCAAATCTAAACTCTGATAGTTTCATACTTTCTAATATTACGGTATTAAATAGTGCCTGAGAAGAATACCCTGCAGAGGTCTACTAAATTCCAAAAAATCAAGCTGCAAATTTACTTAGTTTTGCCCGAAATATGTTTACTTTTAAGAAAATTACTTCGCACCTGCCCTAAACTATGATTTATATACGCCTGATAGCCGAAAGCTTTCGATTTGCATGGCAGGCCCTTCGGGCCAACCTGCTGCGCACGATCCTTTCGTTGCTGGGCGTTACCATCGGCATTTTTGCTATCATTTCGGTATTTACGCTTGTAGACTCGCTCGAGCGTAACGTACGCGAAAGCATGAGCTTCATCGGCGACAAAGTACTATACGTACAGAAATGGCCCTGGAGCTTTGGTGGCAGCTACCCGTGGTGGAAGTATTTTCAGCGCCCGGAGCCTACCGTACGGGAGTTCAGGCTGCTGGACCGTAACCTGAACAACGATGCCGGCGTGGCTATTTTCGCGAGCAAAGGCAACGTTACCTATAAGTTCCGGAACAACAGCTTCTCGAACGGCAACCTGATGGGCGTGAGCTACGAGTATAACAAGGTTAGCGAGATTCCGATCGAGGATGGCCGTTACTTTGTGCCGCAGGAAGTAGAAGCAGCCCGCAACGTAATGGTGGTCGGCAAAGAAATTGCAGAAACGCTGTTTCCTTTTAGTGGTGCTGTGGGGCAGGAGCTGAAAGTGGCAGGACAGCGGTTTAAGATCATTGGTGTGATCGAGCGGCAGGGGGAGAACATGTTTGGCATGCCTAACTTCGACCAGATGGGAGTCATACCGTACGGCTCCTTCAGCAAGATGTACGATACTGGCCCCAACGGGATTGGCTCTACGCTTGCCGTAAAGGGGCGCGACGATGACCCGGGCTTGCAGGAGCTGGAATATGAAACGCGGGGTATGATGCGCAACATACGTGGTCTGCGCCCCCGCGACGAAGACAGTTTTGCAATCAACCGTCCCGAAATGGCTACGCAGGCAGTGACAGGCTTTTTCCAGGTGGTAGGCCTGGCGGGCTGGGTAATTGGTGGCTTTGCCATATTAGTAGGTGGCTTCGGCATTGCCAACATCATGTTTGTATCGGTAAAAGAGCGCACCAACATCATCGGCATACAGAAATCGCTGGGGGCTAAAAACTATTTTATCCTGTTCCAGTTTCTGTTTGAATCTGTGTTTTTAAGTATAATTGGGGGCGGCATTGGCATACTCTTGGTGTTTCTGCTCACGCTCATTCCGCAGGAGATGATGAAGATTTCACTGTCGGTAGGCAACATAATTTTAGGGCTTGGCGTATCCGCCGTGATAGGAATGCTCTCCGGTATTATCCCGGCCGTACTGGCCTCCAACTTAGACCCTGTGGTTGCTATCCGCTCCAAATAAAAATAAAATATACTTGATACTCCCCTGCCCGGCTCCCAATCCTGGGCAGAAATTTAAATTTATGTGATGACGTGCGCCTGTAGGAAAAAAGGCGCAACAGGAGTACGCTCCTGAAGAAGATGAAGAAAAGATTATGACAAAGCTTAGAAAAACAAGCAAAACAAAGCTGCACGACGAGGCACTGAACACTGGCAGCGGACAAACCATTCTGCAGCCTGATGTAAACGATAACAAGGCTAAATCCATTACCGACCTGCGCGAAGCAGGCGAAGTGATGGCACCGCCTGCCTCCGAAGAAGATATTCGCATTCGTCAGGCCTTTGTAGACAAAGACTGGAACGAGATCAAGATAGCCGACTCTTGGCAGATTTTCAAAGTGATGGCGGAGTTTGTGGATGGTTTTGAGAAACTGGCCAAGATTGGGCCATGCGTATCCGTATTCGGCTCTGCCCGTACCAAGCCAACCCACAAGTACTACCTGATGGCCGAAGAAATTTCTGCCAAGCTCGTGCGCCATGGCTATGGTGTGATTACGGGCGGCGGCCCCGGCATTATGGAGGCCGGTAACAAAGGCGCGCATTCAGAAGGAGGCAAGTCCGTAGGTCTGAACATCCAGCTGCCGTTCGAACAATTCAACAACATTTACATCGACTCGGACAAGCTCATCAACTTCGACTATTTCTTTGTGCGCAAAGTGATGTTCGTGAAGTATGCACAGGGTTTTGTGGTGTTGCCGGGCGGCTTTGGTACGCTGGACGAACTGTTTGAAGCGATCACGCTGATCCAGACGAAAAAGATCGGTGCGTTCCCTATCGTGCTGGTAGGCCGTTCGTATTGGGAAGGCCTGTTTAGGTGGGTGGAAGACGTGATGCTGAACGAAGAAAACAACATCAGCCCGGAAGACCTGAACCTGGTACACATCGTAGACGATGCCACCGAAGCCGTAAAGATCATCGACGACTTCTACAGCAAATACCTGCTTTCTCCAAACTTTTAACCGAAGAAAGCTTCGTTTTACACAACCGCCCGTGGCTCTGGCCCGGGCGGTTTTTTATTGATATTGATCTTAAAGAACCCTCTTCGGTTCTGATTTTATGTTACTTCTTTAGTGACTAAAACATGAAAGCTACAAAACTTATACTTCTATCCTTCCTGCTTTTTCTTGGATTGACTGCCAATGCCCAAGAAGAAGCCAGGCAAAACATTTATTTTCGATTAGACAGTGCTGCTGTTCGCTATAGCAAGTCTGTTGCTACCCATACATCTCCTTACTCTAAAAATAAATTTACTCTCAACACCATTACAGTAAAATGCAACTGCCATATTGCTGGCTATCTTTCTTTATCAGGGCACACGAATGTAGATGTAGGAAACACATCTGAACCGGCTAAAGTTATTTCAGACGCTGCTTACAAAACGCTAGAATTTATCAGCTTTGAGGATCTGGTCAAACTATTGAAGAAGTATGATTTGGAGTTCAACGACCTATACAACCTCTACCTTGTAGAGCCCTGTCAGAAAGCAAAGGGAAAGTATACGGTCTATAACGTCAGGTTCATGAACACCTTCATAGACGCGCAATAGAGCTTTTGAGCTTAGCTGCCTATATCTGAATAAAAGAAAATGTATTGATTAATGTCGAATTACCAGGTGGTTTGAAAAGACTGTCTTCTTGTACTTACAGGTAATATACTTTGCAAAGCGGCCCCTTACAGAACCTTTTTGTGGCTATACTTTAAGTCTGATGCTCCTCTCCCTAACGACCGACAGTATATTCCTCTTACTAAATATTTAAGCATAACTATACTTGTAACATCCTATAAAAGCTATATTTACAGCAGTTTGGACAACTGTAGCTTTTAAAATAATATGGCCAACAGGGGCACGTTTGCCACGCTCTGCAAAGCAGCAGCTTTTATACTTTATACTTTGCTTTTCAGCAGCTTGCCGTTGCAGTTGCTGGCGCAGAAGCACGCTAATACCTGGTACTTCGGGAATGCCGGCCTAGATTTTAACCACGGCACTCCGCTGGTGGCCCTTACCAACAGTGCCATGGATGCTTTTGAAGGCACCGCCACCATGTCTGACGAAAACGGAGAGCTGCTCTTTTACTCAGACGGCGCCTCCATCTGGAACAAAAAACATCAGCTGATGGCCAACGGAACAGAGCTGATGGGCCACCCCAGCTCTTCTCAGGCCTGCATTATTGTGCCTCACCCCGGAACAAAACACCTCTACTACATTTTCACCACCGACAGCAACGGCCGTCCGAACGGGTTGCGCTACAGCACTATAGATCTTACAAAACAAGGCGGCTTAGGCGAGGTAACCGAAAAGAACAAAGCACTTTATACTCCTACCTCTGAGAAACTGACCGCCGTGCGCCATGCCAACGGAAAGGACATTTGGGTGCTGACACATGAGTATGGCACCAATGCCTTTATGGCCCATCTGGTCACTTCTACTGGCGTAAATGCAACTCCTATTATTAGCAAGGTTGGCTCCGTACACGCCAAAGAGCCAAATGGTATAAATGCCATCGGGTGCATGAAAGTCTCTCCGGACGGTAAAAAATTAGCGATATCACTTGGCATCAGCGGCTGGAACTCTGATAAAATCGAGCTGTTCGACTTTAACAGCACGACAGGTGTGGTAAGCAATCCGCTTATACTTAACACCGGCCCCAGTCCTTATGGCATCGAGTTCTCTCCTGACAATTCCAAACTTTATGTATCGATAGATGCAGGCAGGCAACTGGTGCAGTTTGATGTGACAGCCGGTGCTGCTGCCATGCAAAACACCCGCACCACCATAGGCGCCATTAAGCCGACAGGTTCTACGCGCTATGTAGGAAGCACCCTGCAGCTAGGCCCTGATGGAAAACTATACATAGCCAAACCTGATAGCCGGTACCTGGCCGTGGTAGAGGCTCCTAACGAGAAAGGGATCGCCTGCAAGTTGGTAGATGATGCTGTTTACCTGGGCGGCAGGACCAGCCAGGTGGGCTTGCCCAGCTTTATTCAAAGCTTTTTCAACTACTCCTACAACGTAAAGTATACCATCAACTGCTTTGGCTCGGAAAGTCTCTTTTCCTTTGACGCTCCTCCTACCGAGCAACCCACTTTGATGCAATGGGACTTCGGCGACCCGGCCTCCGGAGCGGCTAATACGGCCAACACCTTAAGCGCTAAACATAGCTTCAGCGCTCCCGGCGAGTATACCGTTACCTTTACCCGCCACATCAACAACAAGCAGGAAACTTATAGCATTACCATCGTTATCACGGCACCTCCTGTAGTCGAACTAGGGCCGGAACGTAAAGTATGCCCGGGAACGCCGGTTACCCTGGATGCCACCCTGCAAGGTGCCACATACCGCTGGAGCAACGGCAGCACTTCGGCAAGTATAACTACCACCACACCCGGCACTTATTGGGTAGAGGTTACCCTGGGCCCCTGCACCACCCGCGACGAAGTTAAAGTAACGCACCTGCCATTGCCTGTCGTTAACCTGGGCGCGGACCGGGAACTCTGCGAAGGGGAAAAACTGGTATTGAATGCCTTTAACCAGGGAGCGACTTACCGTTGGCAGGATGGCTCCACCTCCCCTACCTTTACCGTTAGCGGCCCCGACACATATCGTGTGGAGGTGACGAGCAAAGATGGCTGCACCGTTTCCGATGAGATCAACATCAGGTATAACCCGTTGCCTACCA
Source organism: Pontibacter ruber (assembly GCF_023630205.1). Classification (GTDB taxonomy): domain Bacteria; phylum Bacteroidota; class Bacteroidia; order Cytophagales; family Hymenobacteraceae; genus Pontibacter; species Pontibacter ruber. The sequence continues at coordinate 1,036,571 of NZ_JALPRR010000001.1, forward strand.
TTAACCTGGGGCCGGACCAAAGTATATGCGCCAACACTACCACTACCCTTAATGCCACCCAACCCGGCGTAACCTACAAATGGCAAAACGGCTCCACAGCCCCTACATTTACCGTAACTGCCGCCGGCAAGTATTGGGTAACCCTTACCAACAATAAAGGCTGCAGCGCCACCGATACCATCCGTATACATCACCTGCCTATACCTGTGGTTAACCTGGGCCGCGATACTACCCTTTGCACCGGCCAGGAACTATCCCTGAATGCCGCTTTCCCGAACGCTACGTACCGCTGGCAGGACGGCTCTACATCGCCAACTTTCCTGGTAAAAGAGGCCGGTAAGTATTGGGTAGAAGTTACCAATGAGCTGGGCTGCACCGTGCGCGACGAGATCTGGGTGCCTTACCTTACCAGGCCAACTATTGAGTTGGGTAATGATACCCTCCTTTGCTATGGCGATACCTTGGTGATCGGAAAGGAACTGCCCGGTGGCATCCGCTACGAGTGGCAGGACGGCAGCACCAGCGCCACCTATGCTGTTACAAAGCCCGGCATCTATAAGCTGCGGGCCTTCAATCAGCATTGTGAGGCCACCGACGAGATCCGAATCCGGTTCAGAGACTGCATTGGCGGCCTGTATATACCCAACATCATTACCCCCAATGGCGACGGCAAAAACGACGTGTTCTTTATACATGGCCTGGTAGAAGACGACTGGGAACTGAGCCTTTTCGACCGGTGGGGCAAGCAAGTGTACCGTACCGCCAACTATAAAAACGATTGGGCACCTAAAGACCACGCTGCCACCATGTACTATTATAGGCTGCACCATAGCAGAACAGGCCGCTCCTACAAAGGCTGGCTGGAGGTGGTGCAGTAACTGCTATCCCCTTCGTGGTTCCATACGTATAATCAGGTATGAACTTACGGGGTATACTGCACAGGAAAGCAAAAAAAGAGATCAAAAAAGAGCTGAAGGTACAGGAAAAGCAGAACGTAGAGATACGGGATAGCCTGGCCATGGAACGCACCAAACTTGCTAACGAGCGCACCTTCCTGGCCTACAGCCGCACCGCCATGGCGCTTGTGCTTGCCGGCCTATCTTTTATCAAATTTTTTGAAGATGTGTTCTATCAGGGATTAGGTGCGATGTTTATACCCATTGGCCTGGTAGTTGGTTTTATCGGCTACCGCAAGTATACCAAAAAGGGAGAGAAGATCGAAAGCCATACCAGTGCTTATACCCCTACCAGCACGGCACACGCTGAAATTGCTGCCCAGGAAAAGAAGGACCCTACCGCCAACCCATGATTTCTGTTTGCCTGTAGTCGGCCGGTTGCAACAAATCTTGTGTTAACAGCAAGCTGAAAGTATGTTCTTAAAGCAACGTATACCTGCACCCTTACTCCTGGCGGACGTATAGCTTTGTAGAGGGAGGCCTTATGCTCAATCCGGACAAAGAAAAGATAAAGAAGCTTAAAAAAAAGCTTAAAATACAGGAGAAAAAGAATGCGGAAGTACGGGACCAGCTTGCCGCACAGCGCACTATTTTTGCCAATGAGCGTACCCTGATGGCCTACCTGCGCACAGCCATGACTATTGCTATCGGAGGCTTTGCCGCGCTTAAATTCTCAAACGATATGTATCTTAAAATTATCGGAATCACGCTGATACCTATTGGGGTGATATTGGTAATCTACAGCTTTGTCAGGTACAGGCAAAAGCAGAAACTCATCGAAGGCCATCATCAGGAATACTGCCCCACCAGCCACGAACACGAACGCGCTCATGCCAAAGAAGAAGGGCACAAAAGCGATGGTCTGGCCTCCTGAATAGGAAATAAATCTTTTACCTCACTCCCCTGTACCTGACACTGTTCCGGCAAGTTGACCTTTGCCTTTACTATTCACTTACCTGTTCGTATATTTTAGCAAAAACAGAACTATGCTGGACCCCGAGCAGGAAGAGATAAAAAAACTCAAGAAGAAACTGAAGCAGCAGGAAAAAAAGAACACAGAGATTCGTGATCTGATGGCCATGCAGCGCACGATCTTCGCCAACGAGCGCACCCTGATGGCTTACCTGCGCACAGCAATCGCCATTATAGGAGGTGGCTTTGCCGCCATTAAGCTTTCCCAGCATATATACATGGAGATGATCGGGCTTATACTTATGCCGGCAGGCGTTCTTCTTGCTATTTACAGCTTCTACAGATACCTGCTAAAGCAAAAGCTTATTAAAGAACAACGGGAGAAATATACCAATACCAGCCACAAACACGCTGAACTGCACGAAAAGCAGGCCTCTGGTTACGACAACATCGACTAATATTTTTTACTTTCAGAACGGGGCAGTAATTTTTCCAACACGGCATGAAAGCCTGTTGCTCCCAACAAGAACAGAAAAGGTAGCAGAGGCAAAATGAAACGATTATCCCAATCTACTGCGCTTACTACTACCATAGCAGACAACTGCAAGGCCAAAGCCAGTATAAACCCTAACACAGGTACCGGTACCCTCTTCTGCACTATGGCTACAAGGCCCAAGAAATAAACCGGATACATCAGAAAGGCAACGGCCAGGTTATGTTTCAAAGAATAGTAAGGCCGTAGCTGCGCCCAATAATAAAGCAACCTTAAGGAGGACTTCTTCAGAAAATACCCCGGCTCCTGCAACACAAAATCAACAGCCTGCTCCAGGGGCGAACCTTTTAACTGGATGGTGCTTTCGTTGTCTACCCACAAAGGCCCATACCCCTGTATGATACCGCCTGACATCAGGTAATTGGTGAAAGCGAAATCACTGGAAATATCTTTTAAAAAAAGCTGCGACACCAACACCATTGCTCCAACAGCCAGTACAAACACCAGGGTTGTGGCTTTCCATAAACTATACTGTCGCTTTCTGCACCAGGCAATCCCGAAATACACCAACATAGCCAGAACAACCATAAAGCCGTTGGGCCTCAGCAACAGCACTACCAGCAAAAGTGGCAGTAACTGCAGGTAGTGTTTCTGCTTCGATGCAGATATTACTCTCCAGAAAACTATTATGGTAACACTTACAAAGAGCGACTCGGTATGGATATAAAGATTCCAGAACTGAAAATCGGGCCAGGCAACCAGCATAAAAGTAGTGAGCGCAGCTACCAACCTGCTATGCGACAGATGGTAAGCCGCTTTACACATAGCGATCGCAGCTAACCCCGATACTGCTATCTGCAACAGGACAATCCACTTCAGCGAGCCCAGCCAGATAGAGAGTGAAAGCAGGCCGGTATACACGATGTAGCTGATCTTGAGAGAAGCAAAGTCACCTGCCGCCAGCAGATTAGCCTGTTTTATGTAACGAAGGCTGTCAAATGCTACCGTTACACCGTGTATAGACCAAAGCACGCACTGCATGAGGAGCCAGAGCACGGCCAGCCCTCCGTACAGCAGATAGGTAAAAACAGGGCGTTGATGTATTTCCAGAGATCGCATGTACAAAATTACTGGATTTATGGGTTTCATAGCTTTCCTGTTTCCCGATGGCAGTTGACAACCCTAAACAAAGTTGTTTAGGGTAAACCAATTCCCCTCTTTTTCTGTTAAGAAGGGTTGGTGCGCTGCGACTGCAAAGCACTGATAATTTTGTACCTTTGCTATTTAAAATAAAGCATTCCTGAATGGCTTTTAACCAAGCGCAAGAAACTACTACCGGCACCGACACTGCCTTCTCTCAGAACGGGGAAGCACAGCAGATCGAAGTATACGGTGCCCGCGAACATAACCTCAAGAACATTTCCATCAAGCTGCCACGCTACAAACTGGTCGTATTTACCGGCATCAGTGGCTCGGGCAAGTCGTCGCTGGCGTTCGATACTATTTACGCTGAAGGGCAGCGCCGCTACATGGAAACCTTCTCGGCCTACGCACGCTCGTTTATGGGCGGCCTTGAACGACCGGATGTAGACAAGATCGAAGGCCTGTCGCCGGTGATCTCGATTGAGCAGAAAACCACGAGCCGCAACCCGCGCTCTACGGTAGGTACCATCACCGAGATCTACGACTTTATGCGTCTGCTGTGGGCGCGTACGTCCGAGGCGTTCAGCTACGTGACCGGCGAAAAGATGGTGCGCCAGAGCGATGAGCAGATCGTAAACCACATCCTGGAGCACTTCGACGGCAAGCGTATTGTGGTGCTGGCCCCGGTGGTAAAAGGCCGTAAGGGCCATTACCGTGAGCTCTTTCAGCAGATCCGCAAGATGGGCTTCATCCGTGCCCGCGTGGATGGCGAACTGGTGGAGATCGCACCAAAAATGCAGGTGGACCGCTACAAGATCCACGACATCGAGATCGTGATCGACAAGATCGTGGTGAAGGAAGAAGACCGTTTCCGTTTGTCCGGTTCTATTCAGAACGCATTGACACACGGCAAAGGCACGGTACTTATACTTGACGTTGACGCTGACAAGACACACTTCTTCTCGCGCCACCTCATGGACCCGGCCACCGGCATTGCCTACGACGATCCGGCTCCGAATTCCTTCTCCTTCAACTCGCCTTACGGCGCCTGCCCGGTGTGTAATGGCTTGGGTGAGATACAGGAGATCACAGAAGAATCGGTTATACCGGATAAGGACCTGAGTATACGCCGCGGAGGTATAGCGCCACTAGGTGAGTACCGCGACATCTGGATCTTCAAGCAGATCGAAGCGCTGTTCAAGCAGTTCAAGGTGTCTGTTTCCACCCCTATCAAAGACCTGCCGGCCGATGTGGTGAAGGTGCTGCTCTATGGTATGGACGAGGACCTGGAGGTAACCACCAAAAAGGGCGACTTTATTGTTGAGTTCGAGGGCATCATCAACTTCCTCAAAAACCAGATGGAATCTGATTCGGACAACATCCGCACCTGGGTAGAGGATTTTACGCAGACCACCACCTGCCCGGAATGTAACGGCTATAGGTTAAAGAAGGAGTCGCTGCACTTTAAAATCGACAACAAAAATATAGGCGAGCTTTCGGTGCTGGATATTAACCGACTGGCGGCTTGGTTCGATGGATTGGAAAACCGCCTGAGCGAGCGCCAGAACGTGATCGCCAAAGAACTCTTGAAAGAGATTCGCAAGCGCATTGGCTTTTTGCTGGACGTAGGCTTGGATTACCTGAGCCTGCACCGCCCGGTAAAAACGCTTTCGGGTGGCGAGAGTCAGCGTATACGCCTGGCTACGCAGATCGGTACACAGCTGGTAGGTGTTTTATACATCATGGACGAGCCAAGCATCGGCCTGCATCAGCGCGACAATGAGCGCCTGATCAAAGCCCTGCAGGACCTCCGCGACCTGGGTAACTCCATCATTGTAGTAGAGCACGACAAGGATATGATCCTGCAGTCGGATTACGTGGTGGACATTGGCCCTGGCGCAGGTATACACGGTGGGCAGGTAGTAACGGCCGGCACCCCGGAAGAGATGATGAACGCCGGCACCACCACCGCCGACTTCCTGAGCAACCGCCGCGGCATTGAAGTGCCGCGCGTAAAACGCCCGGGCAATGGCGAAGTGCTGCGCCTGATCGGGGCTACCGGCAATAACCTGAAGAACGTAACGCTGGAGCTGCCGCTGGGCAAGATGATCTGTGTAACGGGTGTGTCGGGTAGCGGCAAGTCCTCGCTGATCCACGACACGCTGTACCCGATTTTGAACACGCACTTCTTCCGGGCCAAGCGCGAACCGCTGCCTTATAAAGCGATTGAAGGACTGGATAAGATCGACAAGGTAATTGAGGTGGACCAGTCGCCGATTGGCCGCACGCCACGCTCTAATCCGGCTACCTATACTGGTGTGTTTACCGATATCCGCAGTTTGTTTGCGCAATTGCCGGAGGCCAAGATACGAGGCTATACGCCGGGTCGCTTCTCGTTTAACGTGAAGGGTGGCCGCTGTGAGGCTTGTGAGGGAGCCGGTATGCGAACCATCGAGATGAACTTCCTGCCGGATGTGTACGTGCCCTGTGAAGTCTGCAAAGGCAAGCGCTACAACCGCGAAACCCTGGAAGTACGCTTCAAAGGCAAAAGTATAACCGATGTGCTGGACATGACCGTGGAGCAGGCCGTTGAGTTTTTCGACAGCCAACCGCGCATCCTGCGCAAAATACAGACGCTGAACGAGGTAGGATTGGGTTACATCACGCTAGGGCAGCAGGCTACGACCTTATCGGGTGGTGAGGCGCAACGCGTGAAACTCGCAACCGAGCTTTCGAAGAAAGATACCGGCCAGACGTTGTACATTCTGGATGAGCCCACCACTGGCCTGCACTTTCAGGATATTGAGCACCTTTCAGAAGTGCTGCATAAGCTTACCGACAAAGGCAACACGGTACTCATCATCGAGCACAACCTCGACCTGGTCAAAATTGCCGATCATATCATTGATATTGGTCCGGAAGGTGGCGAAGCCGGTGGTACGATTGTGGCCGCCGGTACGCCGGAAGAAGTTGCTGTATCAAGTATCGGCTATACTTCCCGCTTCCTGAAAGAGGAGCTAAGAACCAGCCATTACCGGGAGAGCAACGAGGTCTGAAAATAAAAAGCCAAAGTATAAAAAAGCCGCTGCTATAGTTTAGCAGCGGCTTTTTTATACTTTGCTATCTCACGTTGTTGATTTTTTCTTCCATGCTCTCAGCCATTTGCCGGTGTTGTCGCAGCAACGGCAATTGTTTGGAGGCAAAGGTCCTGATGTTGATATCGGCCCCCTCTTCCGCAGCATTTTCATACTGTTTTACCAGATCTTTATGCAGGTCTACCATCTGGTTCATGTAGGCCAGGTCAAACGCGATGCCGGATTGCGAGTTAACCAGGTCGATGATCTCCTTATGATCCTGTCCGGGCTCGGTGGGCAGCACGATCCTCCGTTGGTCGGCCACTTGTTTCAGGTCTTCTGCAATCCGCTTGTGGTCCGAAACGATGCGTTGTGCCAGTGCTTTCACTTCTGGGCTAACGGCCCGCTCCAGTGCCATCTCCCCTAACTGCACCTGTAGCAAGCTGGCAGAGGCAGCCTCAGCGGCAAACCGGATATCATTTTCCATGCTCTGCACGCCGGCATTCTGCATTCCTGTTTCCTGCAACTGCGCCTTGCTCTGCTCTATTGCCTGGTGTACGCTGTCATCAGGGGTGCACCCGGTGCTCAGGAAAAGAGCCGCCATCAGCATGCCGGAAAGTATAGTTCTTGTCATAGTTTGTAGTATGGTTGTAGATATAAAGCATCTGTAAGATAAACTCACAGATGCTTTATACTTAAATTGGCAGCACAAAGGCTATACTTATTGCTTTTTCTGCATGGTGCTGTCGATCTGCTGGGCTTGCTTCAGGTGCATGCGCAACGTAGTCAGCGTTTTAGAGGCAAAGGCTTTGGCTTCTGCATCCTCCAGGTTATTAGAGGCGTCCTCAAACATGTTTACATCTTCTTCGTGGTCACTCACCATCAGGTCCATGTAAGCCTCGTCAAACTCCGCTCCTTTTTTATCTCTTACATCTTTCATCTTATCCATGTGGTCCTGGCCCATACTGTCTGGCAACATGATGTTCTTTTTAGAAGCAAGTGCCTTCAGCTCGTCGTTGGCTTTGGTATGGTCCTTCACCATCATGGCTCCAAAGTCTTTCACCTGCTTGCTCTGGCCTTGTTTCTGGGCTATTTTACCAAGCTCTACTTCCATCATGCCGCCGCTGGCTGCCTTGGTCATAAAGTCAGATAAGTTTTGCTTCTGGTCTTCCATGGCTGTGCCTTCAGCCATCTCCTCGTTAGTTTCCTGGGCCTCTTCTACGGGCTCCTTTTTCTGTTCGCAAGCGATCGTGCCAAACAAAAGGCAACCCGCTACTAAACCTGTTAATCCAATTCTTTTCATAGTTCTATAGTTGTTTAATTTTTTAAAGAATAGTAAATATACAATTCTATACGCCCTTGGCGCTAAGGAGTTCTGTTTGTTGCACTTCCATGATTTATACTGCTTTTTTTGATGATTTATAAAGCAGATAAAAGGTATTTTTTATACATTACTTCCTTATTACACATCACCCGGAATACACAAAACAAACTTCTGAAAAATGTTAAAACACCATTCACGCTCAGCCCCTATGAAAAAAACAAAAAGAGGTAACTGGACAAAAGGCCTGTGCCTGTTACTCCTGCTACTGCCGCTCAGCTTTGCACAGGCACAAGACCAGCAGGAAGAGCGCGAAGAGGAAAAAGAGATGCACAACATAGACACCGAGCACGACAAGATCCTGAAGCTGCACCCCCTGCAGATCGGTGAAATCTATTTATCTTACGAGAAACTGCGTACCCCCCGCATCAGCAACGAGTTCGGGATCAGCTACGTGTATACCAGCTACCTGAAGAGCTCCGACTGGTTTCCGGAAGACAAAAGCACCATAGGTATTGGCGTGCGCATGAGCCAGCGCCATTATACTTCCAAAAAGAAAAACGCACCTTTTGGCTTTTTCCATGGGCCGATGCTCGGCTACAGGTTCCTGGCATTCGAGAAGAATGTATTTGGCCTGGAGGAACTACCTCCTAACGACCCTAACTACAAGTATGTGGGCCGGCTGTACGTAAACGCCCTGGACCTGAGCTACCAGGCAGGAGGACAGTTTCCGCTGGGCAAACAATTTACTTTTGAGGTGGCGGCATCCTTAGGGGTGCGTGCCAAAGTGGCAAAAGCAGACGGTGCCGGAGATATGCTGGAAGATAAGATAATTGGCCGTATTGTGCACTCCGATGAAAACACTGCTGCAGCGATAGTGCCTCTGCCACAGCTAAAGCTAAGCCTGGGCTACGCTTTCTAGATACAACCAAGTATAAAAGTAAAAGCCGGAGCTATACTTTAGCTCCGGCTTTTACTTTTATGTGTTAAATATAAAGCTTAGGCTCCTTTAAACTGCGGCTTGCGCTTCTCGTTGAAGGCGCTAACACCCTCCTTGTAATCCTCAGAATTCCCGGCTATTTTCTGGCAGTACGCCTCGTAGTCCAGCATTTCGTCCAGGGTAGAGCTGAAGGATTTGTTCAGCATTTTCTTCATCAGGCCGATGGCTTTGGTTGGCGCTGCGGCATAACGGGCGGCCAGTTCGGCTACGGCTGCGTCCAGTTCTTCCGGTGCCACCACGCGGTTTACCATGCCTAATTGCAAGGCCTCCTCGGCTGATACTTTAGAGCCCAGCGTGCTTAACTCGAAAGCCTTCAGCGAACCTACCACGCGCGGCAGGAAGAAAGAAGAACCCGAATCGAGCACCAGCCCTACGTTCACGAATACTTCGATCATACTTGCTGCCGTAGAAGCCACCACCAGATCACAGGCAAGAGCCAGTGAGCAGCCGGCTCCGGCAGCCACCCCGTTCAGTTTGCAGATGATCGGCTTTGGCAGGTTGCGTATGGCCCGGATAATCGGGTTATAGCGTTTCTCCAGCGATTCCGACAGGTCGCGCTTGTCGGCGTTGGCAATCGCTTTCAGATCCTGGCCGGAGCAGAAAGCTTTGCCGGCACCTGTCAGCACCACCACGCGCACATTGTCGTCGCGGGTAACCTGCTTCAGGGCATCCTGCAGGTCGTAGCTCTGCTGGTCGTTAAAGGCGTTAAATACGTCGGGTCTGTTCAGGGTAATGGTGGCAACACCATCCTGCACCTGGTATAGAAGGCACTCGTAGGTCATCGTTTGTTTTAGTTAGTAAGGCAACCAAAGGTATAGATTATAGGCTGCAAGTGCAACGGATATGCACTCCCTTTACGGCTTACAGGAACAGGGCTGCCGTAAAAGCAAGCAGAAATCCACTGCCAAACCCGGTGTATACCTGCGCTGGCGTATGCGCGTCCAGCGACAGCCTTGCTGACAGCACAGCGCCTGCTATCAGCACGTCAAAAATGATCGGGGATAGCAACTCTGCCTCCGGTACCAGCCGGTTCAGAAACAGCAGCAGGCCCAGGCTACCCCCCATGGCCATACTATGTGCACTCACTTTCCAGAACAGCGATATGACCCATGTCAGGAAAACGGAGGTTGCAATAATGCCCATCACTACGTAAAAGAGCTGATCAAAAACAGGCTCGCGGTAGAACAGGTAAGAGGTAACGCCATAGCAAAGCCCTGTAAAAAGCAAAGGCAGGCGGCGTTGCTCCCGCCGGTCCATCTCCATGGAGTCGATGTGGCCGGTGCGCACCAGGGCATAAGCTCCCAAACCCGGAATGATGACCGTGGTGAAAAAGATCATGGCCAGCACCATCCAGCGGCTGCTCAAAGGGAGCGTGAGCACCGGCACCGGCAGGTAATATAAGATAAAAGCAAAAAGGTAAGTAGGTACAAGCAGTGGGTGAAATACGACCGAAAGCAACCTGGCAAGCGTGCGGTTCACTTTTTATAATTAATGAATTACGAATTAAGAATGATGAATTGGGTTCTGGATTTATACGTCAGCTATACTTTTACAAAACTATTATTTGCTGAAATTCATAATTTGTAATTCAGCATTCATAATTAGTGTTAAAGCTCTTTGCGGAGGCGGGCTACCGGTATGTTAAGTTGCTCGCGGTACTTGGCAACCGTACGGCGGGCAATGTTATAGCCTTTCTCGTTCAGGATCTGCTCTATCTTCTCGTCGGAAAGCGGCTTGCGCTTGTTCTCCTTGTCGATGATCTCTTTGAGAATGTGCTTCACCTCACGGCTGCTGGCATCTTCGCCGGAGTCGGTGGCTATACCTTCCGAGAAAAAGTACTTGAGCGGGTAAATACCAAACTCGGTCTGCACGGCTTTGCTGTTGGCCACGCGGCTTACTGTTGAGATGTCCATGCCGATCTCTTCGGCAATATCCTTCAGGATCATCGGGCGCAGCTTACTCTCGTCACCTTCCAGGAAGAACTCGTGCTGGTACTTGATTATGGCTTCCATGGTGCGCAGCAGCGTGTTCTGGCGCTGGCGTATGGCATCGATAAACCACTTGGCCGCGTCGAGCTTCTGCTTCACAAACGTTACCGTCTCCTTCAGCTTCTTGTCCTTCTTATCCGACTTGTCGTAGGCATCGAACATGTCGGCGTAGGAGCGGCTGATGCGCAGGTCCGGGGCATTGCGCGAGTTGAGGGACAGCTGCAACTGACCATTCTCGTTGGTAAGTATAAAATCCGGTATGATGTACTGTACCCGTGTCATGCCAGCCCCTGCCCCGCCCGGTTTCGGGTTCAGTTTGATGATCAGGTCAACGGCCTTTTTCAGGTCCTCTTCGCTAACTCCGAATTTGGCCTGTATCTTCTGGTAATGCTTTTTGGTAAACTCGTCGAAGCTTTCGGAAATGATACGTTCCGCCAGCACTGTTGTAGCATCCTGCTCGCGACGGTGCAGCTGCAGCAGCAAACACTCTGGCAGGTCGCGGGCTGCAATACCGGCCGGGTCAAAGGTCTGGATCATGTGCAGCACCTGCTCAATCTCCTCTTCCGAGGTCTCGATGTTCTGCGAAAAAGCCAGGTCGTTAACAATGGAGCTTAGCTCCCGACGGATGTAGCCATCGCTGTCGATGCTGCCGATCAGCTGCATGCCAATGGTATACTGTTTGTCGTCAAGGTCCAGGAAACCGAGCTGGTCGAGTAGCGAATCGGTAAGGGTGGAGGTAACAGCTATCGGCATTTCACGATCTTCGTCGTCATCGCCGCCGCGGTCGCCCTGCATTTTGTAGCCGCTGATCTCGTCATCGTTCAGGTAATCGTCGAGGTTGATCTCGTCTTTGCTGTAATCCTCCTCGCCATCATACTCCTCTCCGTCCGAGTCGCTGTACTGGTCGGCATCAGCATCTTCGCGGCCTTCCTCCAGAGCAGGGTTTACTTCCAGTTCTTCTTTGATGCGCATCTCCAACTCGGCAGTAGGTATCTGCAGCAGCTTGATAAATTGTATCTGCTGCGGCGATAGCTTCTGGGATAAAAGTTGTCTTAAATCGAGTCGCTGCATAGTGGAAAAACGGTTTTTTGCGCAAAAAAGTGCACCTCCAAATTTAGGATAATTTTACTAGCATTTACAAAAAAGGTTAAATTATCGTTACTTTGAGGGATTTTTGGGGAAAGCTGGAAACGGGCGCTGCAAAACTCCGGAAGTATGGCATATGCTCTCGTTACCCGTCTGGGTATCACTGCATTTTGACGCTTCGATGGTACCTTCCGTTTTCCGTTTACTTTGAGTAGCTACGCTACCTTTCAATTTTAATCTTTAATTTAGCTGTACGGGTTTTCTGACCCTGTATGCTACAAGTTATACATATGCAACGCACGAAAGTAAAAGAACTGCTGACAGGCGCCGAAGTAGGCAAGGAAGTATTGCTGAAGGGTTGGGTGCGCACCAAGCGCGGTAACAAGTTTGTGAATTTTATCGCCGTAAACGACGGCTCCACCATCCATAACCTGCAGGTAGTAGCCGATGCCGAGAAGTTTCCGGAAGAGACGCTGAAAGACATCACCACCGGCGCAAGCGTGGCCGTAACCGGCGAACTGGTTGCCTCCCAGGGCAAAGGCCAGGCCTACGAAGTGGTGGCTAATACCATCGAGGTGATCGGCAAAGCCGACCCGGAAGCTTACCCGCTGCAGAAGAAGGCACACTCGCTGGAGTTCCTGCGTGAGATCGCCCACCTGCGCTTCCGCACCAACACCTTCGGAGCTGTTTTCAGGGTACGTAACACGCTGGCTTTTGCCGTGCACAAGTTTTTCAACGAGAAAGGCTTTGTCTACATGCACACGCCGATCATCACCGCTTCGGACGCAGAAGGCGCCGGCGAGATGTTCCGCGTAACCACGCTGGACCCGATCAACCCGCCACTCACCGAAGACGGGCAGGTAAACTATGAGGAGGACTTCTTCGGTCGTGCTACCAACCTGACGGTATCGGGACAGCTGGAGGGCGAGCTGGCGGCCATGGCTTTCAGCGACATTTATACTTTCGGACCTACGTTCCGTGCCGAGAACTCCAATACCACGCGCCACCTGGCCGAGTTCTGGATGATCGAGCCGGAGATGGCGTTCTATGACCTGAAAATGAACGCCGACCTGGCCGAAGATTTCATCAAGTACATCATCCGCGAAGCGATCGAGAAGAACCGCGACGACATCGAGTTCCTGGGACAGCGCCTGGTGGAGGAAGACAAAACCAGGCCGCAGAACGAGCGCCAGGAAATGACTTTGATGGAAAAGCTGGAGTTTGTAGTCAACAACGACTTCGAGCGCGTAACCTATACCGAGGCCATCGACATCCTGGTGAACTCACCGGCTTACAAGAAGAAAAAATTCCAGTACGAGGTTAGCTGGGGCGTTGACCTGCAGAGCGAGCACGAGCGCTACCTGGTAGAAAAGCACTTCAAGAAGCCGGTGATTGTAACAGATTACCCGAAGGATATCAAAGCGTTTTACATGCGCCTCAACGACGACGGCAAAACCGTAGCCGCCATGGACATCCTGGCACCGGGCATTGGCGAGATCGTGGGTGGCTCGCAGCGTGAAGAGCGCCTTGACCTTTTGGTAGAGCGCATGAAGGGCGTAGGCATTGAGGAGGAGGCCCTGTGGTGGTACCTGGATACCCGCCGTTTCGGTGGCTGTCCGCATGCTGGTTTTGGCCTGGGCTTTGAGCGCCTGGTGCAGTTCGTAACCGGCATGGGCAACATCCGCGACGTGATTCCTTTCCCGAGAACGCCACAAAACGCGGAGTTTTAACAAAGGCTATACTTTATACTTCAGAAGCCCGGCTATACTTTGGTCGGGCTTTTTTATTGATCTTTAACATTATATATTCCGGTTATCCTATCTTTAAGGCACCAATTGCTTTATACTTTACTATGAACAAGTTTTACCCGCTCTTAGCAGGATTACTCCTGCTTTGCACGCTCTACGCCACAGCACAAGAGCAAATCAACACTCCCCTTGCTGCGAAAAAGAAGTACACCAGTATTAAAGTTGGCCCTAGCTTCGCGACGTTATCTCCGAAAGGCGAGCCATGGCTATGCCCGCAGTTTGGAGCCCACGCCGGCCTATACTATTTAACAATGGAGAGCGACAGGCTTGGTATACAGGCAGAAGCGCAGTATTCGTTCCAGGGGGCAGAGCTCGATCGTGGCCACCTGCTGCTGCACTACCTTAACATTCCCATTACTGCTAAATTCTTTGTAGCGCCTGAAGTAAGCCTGCAAGGCGGTGGTTATGCAGGACTGCTATTGGAAGAGCGGTATGAGTACGAAGCCTACAACAGCCGCCCTAACATGGAAGGGGCAGACTATGGCCTGGTGTATGGCCTTTCTTACGGAAATGAAAGCAAGCTGACGGTAAGCCTTCGCCACCAGGTAGGTCTTGCAGACATTATCGGAGCCAAAAACCAGGTAGTTCAATTGTCTTTGGCCTACTGCGTGAGCAGCAAACAGTGATGAAATCATTCTGGCTGTAGTCTTGCTTGCCTATACTTACAAGGGGCAAATGCACTATGGTTATTCTTAACCGAAACACCAATACCATACAGATAGCCTCCTTTCTTAAAGAGAAGCTGTAAAGCAAAACTGCTAATGTAAACGGCTCAAAAACTTTTACTTATAAATTCGGTTATTTGACCACAACAATTTATACTTTGGCTGGAAATTTGCAGTTAAAGCTTAGACTATTTTAACTAAATTATACCATGCGAAAGATACTCTTCACCGTTCTCTTTCTGGGCTTGTTTGCCACTGTGGCCAGCGCCCAGCAGGAGTTTGCCAACGTGGAGTTGCCCATGCGCCGAGCCGAAGATCTGGTAACAGTGGCCGATGGCGAAGGTAATGTCTGCGTGTATTTTTACCAAAGCGGCAAATTGTACTTTAACCTTCTCTCTCCTTCCGGCCAGGTGGTTTCTTCACAGGAGATTCCGTGGCGCTGGAACGAGCAGCCCCAGATTCTGGGTACCCGTGTGACCGATGACGAGTTTATGTTTTACAGCCGCTACGCAAACGGCCGCCGCGATTATGTGCGCCCATTTGCCATTAACCGCAGAACCGGTGCTTTCCGAAGCCTGCAGGACGTGCTCCTGAAGAAAGAAAGAGGCGAGCAGTTTATCGGTGGTTTTGTTGATGCAGACCACGCATACATGCTCTACACAGATAAGAAGCAGAACATACACTTGTACCGCGACGCGGGCGATGCGCAGATGGAGAAAAAGACATTTGCCACAGATAAGATGCCCCGCACCCGTGGCCGCTACGACCGTGAGGCGGAGCTCATCTTTGTGCATCCGGACCTGGAGCGTACCGTGTTTGCAGGTCATCACCGCAGCAAGATCTATACCCGAGGCGACAAGGTACACATGATCTTCGACGATTTCTATACCAAAGGCAATGGCAACAAAACGACTACCGAGATCCTGACGCTGGACTGGAACAGCGGCCAGACCGAGTACCGCACGCTGCCAGCTTTTGAGAATGAGAAGGACCCGAATTTCAACTCATTCCTGCACAACAACATGCTGTTTAGGGTGCAGTTAGCAAAAGATGAGATGAACCTGGTAGCTTACGACTTTGCTACGCTCAAGCCGATCAAGGACTATAGCTACAAAGGCGACCAGGAGATCGCAATCAAGTCGACGCCGGTACACCAGCGCGGCATCAAAGCGTTGTTCTCTCCGGATAACACCACCATCGAGAAGACCTCGAAGGTAATGAAGAACCTGGCAAACGGTATTCCGGCCATCACCGTCGATTCGTTTGGCGACAGCACGCTGCAACTGACAATCGGCTCTTACCAACCGCCAAAAGTAAACGATCGCGGTAACGACTATAGCCGTCTGGTGCGCACCCCGGACCGTTATGTCTATACTTCACGTGGTTTGATGATGATACCCGGCCGCTGGACACCGGCCTATAACATCCCGAGCTACTACCTCGACTCGCCGTACTACAGCCGTTACTTCTACGACCCGTACGGGCAGGGAAGAAACAACCTGCCTTCAGGGCCTGGCATCAGTACCTACTTCAGGGCAGTGCTGGATAACGAGAACCTGGAGAAAGTAAAATCTGATGAGGTTGTAGTGCTGCAGGACAAGATAGAAGAATACGAGACAGAACTAAAGCCGGAGCCGGAGTTCAAGACTGTTTACCGCTACGGCGACAAGCTGCACTACGGCTATCTGGACCGCAAGACCAGGTCGTTCCGTATTGTGGAGTTCTCGCAGGATCAACCCAGACAGGAACAGCCACAGCAGCAGTAATTTCCTGACCGTACCATAAAAAAGAAGCCCTGCCGGAAATTCCGGCAGGGCTTCTTTTTTATACTTTGTGGTTACTGTTGTCCCATCATTTTCTTCACGCGGGCCTGCAGGGTTGGGTTTTGCTGGTAAGCAAGCATGATCTGCTCATACTTATCCACCGTCATGCCGTCTTTTTGGATCGCCTGCTCCATGTTCTTTTCCATTTCCGGCTGCAGGGCTATGATGCGTTCGGCCGCTTTGTTAAAGGCCGCAAGTTCTTCCGGTGTTGCACCGGCCTCGTTCAGCTTTTGCTGCTGGTGCGCCTGCGCCAGCTGGTTAAATTTCTCAACCTCCAGTTTTTCCTCCTGCAGGATCGTAAGCATCACTTTCTCGCCTTCCTTCTGCACGGCAAGCAAGCGCGTGCTGGCATCTACAAACTGCTTGATATCGGCATCCGAAATGTCGGTGGTAGCCTGCTGTTGCTGCTGTGGTGGCTGCGTTTGTGGAGTCTTTGTCTGCGCCAGGGCGGTATCGGCAAAGCTTACCAGCCCCAGTATAAGAGCAGGCACAATTATTCCTTTTACTTTTTTATAGTTGAAGCTCATAAAATTCCGGATTAGCGTTTAGAAGTGAAAATGATAGATTGAAACAGGCAGTTGTGCAGGGCTGCCAACTTAACTATACTTCCTTTTGAGCGGATTTGTTCGGAAACAGGGCTACAGCTAGAGGGCTTGTAGTATACCCGGATAACCGAACAACCCTGCCGCTATACTTCATTGTTCCAACCCGGTTGATCGTTTGAAAGCTTTTTTGCCTTTGTAAAAAGCAAAGTTTAGTATAAAGGGCTGCCAGCAAGACGAACAGGAATTGCAGTAGCGAAATGCCACATTTAAAGGTACAAGAAATCGGTACGATCTTAATTTCTGGATTCCTGACGCAGAAACAAACTTTACTTGTTTATCCCCGTCCCTGCGCTTCCGTATGCTTTTTCAGCTTCTCCTTGTAGATGATCTGCTCTTCTAACAGCTGCTGTACTTCCGGCTTATCGAAGTCTTCTACCGTCTGGATGTGCTTCATCACCTTCTTCATGATCTCGTCCTGCAGCCGGCCTGTTTCCAATGCATAGGAATACGGCAGGTCCGTGAAGGTAACCATGGTGTAGAGCGGGATCCACTTATCGGGGTACTGCTGGTTGATCCTGGCTTCGATCTTTTTGCGCAGCAGGAAGCGCGGGTCCGCTACCTTGTCGCGCATCTCGATAAAGTTCATCACGGCCAGGTCGGCAATGGCGTCGGCGTCGGGCTTGCGTTTACGCTCAAATGCCTTGAATAATTTCTCCCAGTCGCCGTCGAAGTTCTCCAGCATCTGGTCCAGCACGGTAATGTCCTCGAAGCCGGCGTTCATACCCTGCCCGTAAAAAGGCACCACCGCGTGGCAGGCATCCCCAATAAGCAAGGCTTTGTCCTGGTACGACCACGGAAAGCATTTAACGGTTACCAGCGAGCCGATCGGGTTAGAGAAGTAATCTTCTGCCAGATCCGGCATGAGCGGCACTGCATCCGGGAAAGCCTCCAGGAAGAAGTTAAGAAGCTCGGTATCTGTCTTGATCGATTCGAAAGAAAGGGCTCCCTCGTAAGGGAAGAAAAGTGTGCAGGTAAAACTGCCGTCGATGTTCGGCAGCGCGATCATCATGTAGTTGCCGCGAGGCCAGATGTGCAACGCATGCTTTTCCAGCAGCCAGCCACCTCCTTCAGCCGCCGGAATGGTCAGCTCTTTATAGCCATACTCCAGGTAAGACTGCGAGTAGTTGTAGCGGTCGGTTTTCTGCATGGCGTTGCGCACCATCGAGAAAGCCCCGTCTGCCCCAAACAGCAGCTGGCTCTGCAACTTTTCTACCTCGCCTGTTTCGGTGTTGCGCATTTCTGCCTCGTTGGTGTGCAGGTCCAGGTTCAGCAGCTGGCGGTTGAAGTGGTAGGTAATGTTGGGGTCCGGCTCCGAAATGTCCATCAGGGCTACATTCAGCCCGGCCCTGGATACCGAATAAATTGCCTGCCCCTCTTTGCCATAGGGCTGGTAGGTAAGGTTGCCCTGCTCATCGTGCATCATGCGGCCATACATCGGGATTGCCACTTTGCGCACCTGCTCTTCTATGCCGATGCCGCGCAACGCACGCCAGCCCCGGTCGCTGAGGGCCAGATTGATAGAGCGGCCACCAAAAGCACCTAATTTGCGGAGGTCGGGGCGACGTTCGTACAGATCAACTTTGTGGCCGCGCTTGGCCAGGTACAAAGACAGTAACGAACCGACCAGGCCGGCTCCCATTATGGCGATGTTCTTTTTCTCGGTCATAGTTTATCAGGGCAGAGCTTCAAGCTACCGTAAAGTAACGTGTTACGATTGGGAATGGCAACCCCTAACAGAAGGCTGCAGACACTATGCTACTACGTTCCGGAACGTGAGGTTGATGCGTGGTTCTGTAGTTCGGCTGGTTTTAGGGATCTGATGCTGCCAGAAGTGCTGCGTAGGCCCCTGCATCAGCAGCAGGCTACCGTGCTGCAGTGTTATTTTTACTGCTTTTATCTCCTTCCGGAAGCGGTGCCGGAAAGCGAACGTACGCTCGCCGCCAAAACTCAGGGAAGCGATACCTGGCTTACGGCCCAGTTCCTTTTCATCGTCGGAGTGCCAACCCATACTGTCCTGTCCGCTGCGGTAATAGTTCAGGAGCACACTGTTGTAGGTGTGGCCCGATGCCTGCTCTACCCGCTCTTTCAGCTGCAGCAAAACGGGCAGCCAAGGTTGAGGAGCGTTGTACAAACCAGAGTAAGTATACCCTTTGTCGCCGTACCAGGCTGTTAAGCGCGGCAGGGGCAGTTGCTTGCCAAACATCCGGATCTCTTCCTGCTGCCAGTTTATACTTTGCTGCAGCTGCTCGAAGTATACATCACTTTCCTGCTTCGTAAAAAACACAGGTGCATAGTATACTTCGGCATCGGGCATATCCAGTTGCACAAATGCCTGTGACAAGCCTTTGTTTTGCATCAAACTTCTGTTCATCTCAAACTTTATCAGGAGTAGCCTCGTGCTTTGCCGACTTCCTTTTACGTTTTCTCCAGGTGTCTAAGTGGTCCATGATGCGGGCTGCCGTAATACCGTGCAGGATGATGGAGACCATCACAATAAAGCCTGTTATTGCCCATAACTGGTCGGCATCGGCAAAGGCAATTTTCTCCAGCGCAAAGGAAAGGTAAAAGAAGGATCCGATGCCCCGTATGCCAAAAAAGCTGATTGCCAGTTTTTCCCTTGCAGGCACTTTCACGCCGATCATTCCTACGAGCGCAGACAGCGGCCTGATGATGAACAGAAACCCCAGCCCGACCAATGCTCCCTGCCATGTCAGGTGCTCCAGCAACCCGCGGGCTATACTTCCGCCCAGCAACAGCAAGAGCGTTACCATCAGAATACGCTCCACCTGGTTTACAAAATCGTGCATTTCAGTGTGGTACTCATCTTCCACCTCATAACTACTCATGGTAATAGCTGTAATAAACACCGCTATAAATCCATAGCCATGGGCCATTTCCGTCAATCCGTACGACACCAGCGTAGCCGAGAGTGCCACAAAACCATCGCGGGTTCTGGGAAACTTTGTTTTATCGGGCAGCTCAAAGATCAGGTAAGCCAAACCCCGGCCCACCACATACCCGATTGCAACACCTGCCACTATCCGGTAGAGCAGATCGCGGTATAGCCACTCTCCAAACCAGGGTTCTGCGGTACCAGCCGCCACGGCTACAACTACCGCCAGCCAGGTAAAAGGGAAAGCCATGCCATCGTTCAATCCTGCCTCTGCTGTGAGTGAGAAACGTACATCGTCCTCTTCCTTATCGTTCGGGGGCCCCACCTGCACTTGCTCTGCCAGCACTGGGTCGGTAGGCGCCAGCACTGCCCCTAGCAGAATGGCTGCTGCCGGTGCCAGGCCCAGTACCCACCAGCCTAAAAAAGCCAGTGCCCCAATGCACAGCAACATGGTTATACTTACCAGGCGAAAAGGAATCTGCCAGTTCTTCCAGCCAAAGGGGCGCCGCAGCTTAAGCCCGGTACCCATTAGCGATATGATCACGCTAAGCTCTGTCAGGTGCACAACGTACTCTTCCTGCCACATGGGGTCGGGCATGGGCAGGTTGAGAGGCAGGGAATAGAGTACCATGCCCAGCAGCAGAAACAGGATCGGGTAAGACAGAAAGCTGCCTTCCAACAGGCGTGGTATCCAGGCCATGGCCAGCGCCGCCAACCCGATCAGCGTAATCACTATGACATAACTATCCATACAGGGGGCAATAATTTAAGCAGCAGACGCTGTTTTATCCTGCTGCAACAGGTGGATATAAGAAAAGTTTGTACTACCTGCTTCTCCTTTGTTTTCTTAACAGTTGTGTAGCACTAATTTGTAGTACTATTGCGAGCATCAGAAAGTTTGTTACGCCATTACTTGTTCGTTCGGCTGAAAACAGGGCATCTTAATTTATACTTCTACTAAGTATAGAGTAAGAAAGGCAGCAGCCGAACGGTGGTCCAACTGCTGCCTTTCTGTTTCAGTTGCTTTATTAGTTGCTCTTTCTATCCGCGCGCAGGCTGCCGGGCTGCTTCCAGCTGTTTGATGCGCCACGGGCTGCCCACGATCCAGAGGATGTCTCCTTCTTCGAACATCAGCTCAGAATCCGGGTTAAGAATTCGTTCTTCGTTTTTCTCGATGCCTACGATCAAGCCCTTTGTTTTCTCCCGGATACCGGATTCGCGTATGGTTTTATGCAGCAGCATCGAGTCGGCGGATACCACAAGCTGCTGCAGCCTTATTTCTTCTTTTTCGGACCCTCCATTTGCGGCAGGCGCTATCTCAGATTCCACAAACTGCCTGAAGGCTTCTGTCTGCTCATCTGTAGCAAAAACGTAGATCTTATCGCCCGGATAAATCTTCTCGTTTCGGGTTGGGGCCATAATGGTACGGTCGCCGCGCTCTATCACGGCCACGTTTATACCAAACTTTTCCCTTGTCTGCAGCTCAAACAAACTCTTCCCCACCACTACAGATGCCGGCGGCACTTCGAAGCTGGTCAGGTGGGCATCCCAGGGAGCCAGGGTATGATGCGCCTTCTGGGCAGCACTTATCTCACGTGCATTCAGGTTAGCCATAAACCGGTTCTCGATGCGGATGTAGAAGTTCTGAATGCGATGGGAGAAGATCGCCAGCAGCACCAGGATAACCAGGCCAACCACAATAGACACCACCACCGAGAAGAACTGATGCAGCAGGAAGCCGACGAAAAGTATAGCAATGCCCATACGTGCAAACTCCATCACAATAATCAGGCTGCGGTAGTTTTTGTTTGCCCAAATGCGGCCCTGTGCCTCTTTCTGGGGGTGGTACACTGCCATGGCCCACAGGAAAGGCGCCATCGCCACCAGCGTGATAGCTGTCGTAATGAGATCCCCCATCCCCCCGTCGATCAGGTGCTCTGTAATAAGTGGCCGCAGGTAACGGGCCGACAGCAGCACAAGTGCGATCATAATGACCGAGTAGACCACCAGGTTGATGGCATACGAGCGAAGCAGGATCTTCCAGTCGCTGGCTGCACCGATGGTCTGGGCCCCTGAGCTGTACTCGTTCAGGGAGGCTTTCCATTTGGCTGGCAGCACGGATTCAACTACCCGGTGGAGCGGCTCTGCCAGGCGGATCATGTAAGGTGTGGTAAAGGTTGTAATTGCCGATACCGCCACGGCCACCGGATACAGGAAGTCGCTGGTCACGTTCAGGGTTACGCCCAGAGTGGCAATGATAAACGAGAACTCCCCGATCTGGGAAACGCTCATACCTGATTGTATGGATGTCTTCAGCCCCTGCCCTGCAACAAGTCCGCCGCTTGTTATACTTATCGCTTTGCCCAGCAGCGTTACAAGCGTTATCACAGCAATAGGTCCGGCATAATTGACGATCATTTCCGGGTCGATCAGTATACCTACCGATACAAAGAAGATGGCGCCGAAAAGGTCTTTTACCGAGGCTACCAGGTGCTCGATCTTCTCGGCTTTGGTGGTTTCAGCAAGTATAGACCCCATGATGAACGCGCCCAGTGCCGGCGAAAAACCAACCTGTGCCGCCAGAATTACCATCAGGAAACAAAGCGCGATGGACACGATCAGCAAGGTTTCGTCGTTCATGAGTTTGCTGGCCCTGCGCAGGAACGTTGGGATGAGGAATATGCCTGCCAGAAACCATACTACGAGGAAGAACGCCAGCTTCAGTACAGCCGTCAGCATTTCGGCTCCGGCGAACTGCTGGCTTACGGCCAGTGTCGAGAGCAACACCAGCAGCAAAATCGCCACCAGGTCTTCCACGATCAGCACCCCGAACACCAACCCGGCAAAGCGCTGCGACTTTACGCCCAGCTCATCAAAAGCCCGGATGATGATGGTGGTAGAAGAAATGGAAAGTATACCTCCCAGGAAGATACTATCCATGGTAGACCAACCGAGCAGCTTACCCGCCAGGTAGCCAAGCAGCAGCATTACGACGACCTCCACCAGTGCCATGATGGAGGATGGCCCGCCTACTTTTACAAGTTTCTTGAAACTGAACTCCAGGCCCAGGCTGAACAACAGGAAAATCACGCCGATCTCTGCCCAGATCTGGATGTTTTCTGTTTCTGCAATGGATGGAAAAAGCGAAATGTTGGGCCCGACCAGCAGGCCGGCAATGATGTAGCCCAGCACAAGCGGCTGCTTAAGCTTTTTAAAGATCAGAGTAACAATGCCCGCTGCTCCAAGTATGAGCCCGAGGTCCATTACCAAATGCGGTAAGTGCGTCATATATATCTATTCAGGAAATTAAAGTATAAATCTGGCTGCGTTGCGTTATAACCCAGCCACCAAGTATAATTTACTTCATTAACCAGCCAGGAATCAAGCTACCTGTGTTAACGAGCAAGCTGTTTATACTGTGCTGCAATTACGCGCAACAACGAAAAAAATAAGAAAATCAGTGTAAACGGCGGGCAGCAAAGGCTTCTGCAGAATTCGGCTCTTAGCCAACTCAGCCAGCCTGCAATTGCCCGGTAAAAGCAGCGCTACGGGGCGTTGGGAAGTACAGCAACCGGAGTGGTATGCGCCAGAAGCCTGGTACCTGCCGGGTTATCAGCACAGGCGGGCAGCTCTTCGTTAGCAGGCGGGTTGAAAAGGAATGATGGCAGCACATACCTGTCGGCATGCTGTGGGGTAAGCACTACGGGGGGCGCTGCCCGGGCATCTAAAAAGACCTGCAACGCCTGTTGCTCTACTGCATCCGGTGCAGTGTGGTATTTAACCTTTTTCAGCACAGACGCAGCCTTAGCTACCGTGCCTTTCATGATGAAACTATAAACTGCTACCTCGTGCCCGGGCAACGTGAGCGCCCAAAGCAGCATAACCCACATCAGCGGGTATTTGAGGTAAAGTTTTATGTCTCCCAGGTTTTTCAACAAACAAAAATAACGCTTTTAAAAAATAGCCGCAAAAGAGATTAGGAATAGGTTTCAGGCAACTCAGGAGCTGTAAAAGTATACTTTCGCACGAACTGCAGCCTTCCTATTAGCATAAATGTGTGCGAAGGAGCAAACCGGCGTAAGGCCTCAAGCCACCTCGTACCCGAGCATCTCGTTTACTTTTGCCAGTTCCTGGTCGTTATCCGTCATCACGTACAGTATATCCAGGGGCTCCAGAACGGTTGCCCCGTTTGGTGTCAGGAATTTGCCTTTTCTGTTGATGAGCACGATCAGAGAGCCTTTCGGGAAGTGCAGCTCTACCAGAGATTTACCTATTGCCGGGCTGCCCTCAGGCACCATGATCTCGGTCAGCTCATTTTTGAGGTCGTACTCCATTTCAAGATCGAACTGATGCTTTTTAAGCCTCCTTTCCCTTTGGTTGAGCTTTAACCACTTGGCTACAGGAGCCAGGGTAGTGCCCTGCAGCATCACGGAAGTGAGCACGATAAAGAACACGATGTTGAAGATCATATCTGACTTTTGTACTCCGGCCAGCAGCGGGTACGTAGCAAAAACAATAGGCACAGCTCCCCGCAACCCCACCCACGACACGTACAGCTTATCTGCCAGGGTTGATCTGAAAAAGGCCATGCTCAGGAAAACACTGATCGGGCGGGCCACAAAAATCAGGAACAACGAAATAAGCAGGCCTATCCCAATAACAGGTATCATGTGCGACGGGAACACCAGCAGGCCCAGCGTAAGGAACATCAGGATCTGCATGAGCCAGGCCACGCCATCGTAAAACCGGGTAAGGCTGCGCTTATGAATAAAGTTACGGTTGCCCAGGATCACAGCAGAAATGTACACGGCCAGAAACCCGTTGCCATTGATCTCGCTGGTAAAGGCGTATGTGAACACGACCATCGCCAGGGTCAGGGCCGGGTACAAGCCTTCCTGCTCCAGTTTGATCTTGTTGATGACCCAAGCCATAAGGTGCCCCATTGCGATCCCCATTACAGCACCAAGGCTCATCTGCATGAAAAACATCGGGATCAGCTGCCAGATGGAGGCATCTTCATTCGTGATCAGGAAAGTAAAGCTGACGGTCAGGAAATACGCCATCGGGTCGTTACTGCCGGATTCCAGCTCCAGCGTAGGGCGCAGGTTGTGTTTCAGGCCGATGTTCTTGTACCGAAGTATGGAGAACACCGCTGCTGCATCGGTAGACGACACAATAGAGCCCAGCAGCAGGCTTTCCAGGATCGTGAAATCGGTAACCCAGTAAACAAAAAGCCCCAGCAGTATGGCTGTAATAAAAACCCCTGCAGTGGCAAGCACAACACCCCGCCAAAGGATGGGCTTTGTACTTTCCCAGCGCGTATCCAGGCCACCGGAGAACAGGATGATCGTAAGCGCCACAGTTCCCAGCGACTGAGCAGAGCGGGCATCGTCAAAGTGTATGCCTCCTACCCCCTCTGAGCCAGCCAGCATTCCCACCCCCAGGAACAGTATCAGCGCAGGTATACCAAAGCGGCCTAAGCTCTTGCTTATAAGAATACTCAGAAACAGCAGGATAGAGATACCAAGCAATATGTCCTCGATGGTAAACGCCATAACTCCGGGTTTACGCTTGCATACTTTAAAAACATCTGATCGGTTAGCCTGTAAGTAAAAAATGCAGGCGTAGGTTAGTACGCCTGCATTTCCTGCTTTAGTTTTTCACTGCCTCCAGGCACTCGTGGAGGATCTCTGAAAACCGGTATACTTCCTCAAAGCTGTTGTAGAGCGGCGTAGGTGCCACCCGGATGACGCTCGGCTCCCGGAAGTCGACGATAATGCCGGCTTCCATCAGCTTGTTAAACAACTCCCGTGCATTTTGCTTCACCAGCATGGAGATCTGGCAGCCACGGGCTTTCGGATCGCGCGGCGTGATCACCTCCAGCACGTCTTTGCCCACATGCACATCGTCAATGAGGTACTCCAGGTAGCCTGTCAGCTTCTCGCTTTTTGCCCGCAGGTTGTCCATACCGGCTTCGTCAAACAGCTCCAGCGAAGCGCGGTGGACGGCCATCGGCAGGATCTGGGCATTGCTTACCTGCCAGCCTTCGGCACCCGGCATCGGTATAAAACCTTTCTTCATCTGGAAACGCACACCCGCATCGTGCCCCCACCAGCCGGCAAAGCGCGGCAGGTCCGGGTTGTTGGCGTGGCGCTCGTGCACAAACACACCCGATGTGCCACCCGGGCCTGAGTTCAGGTACTTGTAGGTACACCAAACGGCAAAGTCTACATTCCAGTCGTGCAGCTTCAGCGGCACGTTGCCAGCAGCATGCGCCAGGTCGAAGCCTACGACAGCGCCTGCCTCATGGCCTGCTTTGGTGATGGCTTCCATGTCGTATACCTGGCCGGTATAGTAGTTGATGCCGCCCATCAGTACCAGCGCCAGCTCTTCGCCGCAGTCTTTTATACTTTGCAGGATGTCTTCAGTGCGCAGCGTGTGCTCGCCTTCTCTCGGGAACAGTTCAACAATAGCTTCTTCTGGGGCAAAGCCATGGAATTTCACCTGTGTTTCCAGCGCGTACTGATCAGATGGAAAAGCGCCGCCTTCCATGATCACTTTGATGCGTTTGCCTTCCGGCCTGTAAAAAGAAACGAGCATGAGGTGCAGGTTCACAGTGAGCTGGTTCATCACTACTACTTCGCTTTCCAGAGCGCCCACTACACGTGCCGAGCTGGCAGTTAATAATCGATGATAGTTAAACCAAGGGGTATCGCCTTTAAAATGTCCTTCTACGGCCAGGTCGGCCCAGTTCTGCATTTCGTGGTCGAGGTAAGCTTGTGCTGACTTTGGCTGCAGCCCCAACGAGTTGCCACAGAAGTAAATAGCGTCGCGCTTGTTTACCTGCGGGGCATAAAAGCGGGCTTTAAAATGTTTAAGCGGATCATTCTGGTCTTGTTCCTGCGCAAAGGCAAGGGTATTCTGGTAGTTCATTTTTGGTGCGGGTAATATGGTTGTTGCTGTTGTTACAGCGTAAGTTCTTTATCCTGCTAAGATAAGGAATTGAATTCTTTCCGCTGTTATTTCGGATTACCTGAAGGAGTTAAGAAGGTTAAGAGTACTTGCGTCTTGTGAAATTTTGAGAAGAGCGAGCTATCTGTACTTATTGTTAAGGTTTATACTTTGCGCCAACAAGCCCTTACTTCGTAGCTACTTCTATTCCTTAGTTTTATAAGCCTATACTTTTATAGCTACTTTTGGTGCGCTCAGGGCCGCGGGGCCTCGTCCTCGGGCATCGCGCTGTTGATTTGAAGCTGCTCCTCGCTCCGCTACGGGCTGCTCAGCAAGCTGAGCACCGCAACAAATCAAAGGCGCTCAACCCAAGGACTGGGAACAAATTCGATAGTAGGAGGCTATGTAACTGGAACCCCTTGTAGGGCCAGGTCGCGACCTGGCCGTGCTATACCTGCAGCAGCTAAGAAACTTATACCTGAAGTATAGCAGTGGCAGAAGTTCCCCTCTCGAGAGGGGTGCAGGGGTGTGTTTATACTTCTTCTATGAAAGTTATACCTCAAAGTATAGCCATAGCCAAGGGTGGTTTGCCTGTCATAACGCGAACTATAGCCTGGCCTTTCGACCCGATCGAATTGTAGACTCGATATTATTCTAAGGCGCGGGAATAATTTATGAGCCAGAATGAGAATGCAACTTATTCCGCCAGTTACAAACTGGCCTTAATGTAAGCCACTAGTTGTGCTGGCGCTAAGCTTGCGGCATGAGGAGGAACAGCAGAGCCCCTCGCCTCTCCTACCATTCGTAATTAAGAGTGAGTAATTATCTTCGCTACTCCCGCTTTCTGATCCCTGATAGGCGCAACCCCTTTCACAAATTGCTCCTTTTTCAGGTTCAGCCATTCCAGGGCAGTACCACTGAGCATGCGTTCTTTGGTAGCCAGATCATAAGGCATGGATTCGATAAGTTTGCCGGGCTCGAGTTCGCCAAGTGGGAAAGGATAGTCGGTGCCGAGGGCAATGCAGTTAGCTCCGACCAGGTTCACCAGGTAGTCCAGGGCCATCGGGTCGTGCACCAGCGAATCGAAGTAGAACTTGCCCAGGTACTCGCGTGGGTTTACGTTGTTATCAATAGCACAGAGGTCAGGCCGTACTTCAAAGCCGTGGGCAATACGCCCGATCGTGGCCGGGAATGAACCGCCACCGTGAGCAAAAGCAACCCGTAGTTTCGGCAGTCGCTCCAGTACGCCTCCGAAGATCATGGAACAGATCGCCACAGTTGTTTCGGCGGGCATGCCCACCAGCCAGGGCATCCAGAATTTGCCCATGCGGTCCTTACCCAGCATATCCCAGGGGTGCACAAAGATGGCTGCTCCCAGGTCCTGCGCCGCTTCAAAAATCGGGAAAAGCTTTGGTTCATCCAGGTTACAGTCATTCACATTCGAGCCGATCTGTACGCCCGGCATGCCCAGTTCCTTAACGCATCGTTCCAGCTCTTTTATGGCCAAATCGGTATCCTGCATCGGGATGGTGCCAAGGCCAATGAAGCGGTCCGGGTAATCGGCTACCACGCTGGCGATGTGGTTGTTCAGCATACGGGAGAGGTCGTGGGTATCCTGCGGCTTGGCCCAGTAATTGAACATAACCGGCACTGTGCTCAGCACCTGTACGCCTACTTTGTGCTGGCTGCACTCGTGCATGCGCACCTTTGGGTCCCAGCAGTTGTCCTGAATCTCGCGAAAGAACTTATCGTCCATCATCATACGGGCGCAGCAGGGCTTGTGGTGCTCCAGCCGGATAAAGCCTCCATAGCCGTAGCGCTCACGCAAATTAGGCCAGGTAGCCGGCAATATATGCGTGTGGATATCGATCTTTAACAGATCATGATCGGAAAGTATAGGTGAAGTAGACGTATTCTCTTGCATGCTGCTAAACGGACGGAAATGCTGCTATACGAAGCCCGGCAGAACCAGGCAATCCAACAATATAAGCATTTTATACTTTGTACGCACGTTTCTGGCAAAAGCTTATACTTGCCCTTGCCACTCTGTTTTTAAAAGGCTGTAGTAGATCAGGTCGATAAACCGGCCATGCTTGATCTCGCGTTCGCGCAGCCTGCCCTCCCTAATAAAGCCAAGCTTTTGCAGTACTTTTTCAGATTGATCGTTGCCGCCTTCTACAATGGCTTCGATGCGGTTGAGGGCCAGCTGCTCAAAGCTATACTTCAGAACAGCCCTTGCAGCTTCCGGAACATAGCCTTTTCCCCAGTAGTCAGGCAGCAGCCAGAAGCCGATCTCGGCCTTTTGGTGTTCTGCCTCCAGGCTGCTCAGGCCACAGGCCCCGATCAACTGATTGCTTCCTTTCAACGAGAATGCCCACCAGGCGCCTGTATTGTTTTGTATAAGGCTGTCGTAAAACTGCATCTGCTCCTGCACTGCCTCCAGCGTATCAAAATGTACGGCATAATACTCGGTTACCCGCTTATCTGATAATCCCTGAAGTATAAATTCTGCATCGGAAGGTTTGATCAGGCATAGTATAAGCCGCTCGGTAACAAGATCTGGATACATAGATTATTTAACTGCTTCGGCAGGCTTTACCGGAGGTTGCAGCACTTCCCCACACTTCTTGCAGGTGCGCAGGTCTTCGTTGTCCCAGAAGTTGCCCATGATTACCGGCAGCTGCTTCACGATGTCGGTTACTTCGGTATAGTCTTCGTGCAGTTTGTTGCCACAGTTCTCGCAGAACCACATAAATCCGTCCTTCTCTCCTTCACGTCGGTAGCGTTCTATCACAAGGCCTACGGTATTGGCAGGGCGTTGCGGCGAGTGCGGCACGCGTGGAGGCAGCAGGAATATCTCCCCTTCCCGGATCGGAATATCCACCGGTTTGCCATCTTCTATGATCTTCAGCACAATGTCGCCTTCCACCTGGTAGAAGAACTCCTCGCTCTCGTCGTAATGGTAATCTTTGCGGGCATTGGGGCCGCCCACCACCATCACAATAAAGTCGTCGTTGCCTTTGTATACCTGCTGGTTGCCTACAGGCGGCTTAAGCAGGTGGCGGTGTTCGTCTATCCACTGCTTAAAGTTGAAAGGTCGTTGTATGGCCATAGTTTTGTAGCATTAGGTTGATATGTTGAAGGTACGCAAAACCAACTGAAATTGGTAGCTATTGTTTGGCTGGCTTTCGTACTTCTGCACAAGTTTAAAGCCTTTTCCGTACATTTATCTTATGAATTTAGACCTGACAAATAAACGCGCCATCGTTTGCGGCAGCACACAGGGCATTGGTAAAGCAATAGCCGTGGAGCTGGCACAACTTGGGGCTAATGTTACCTTAGTAGCCCGAAACGAAGCTAAACTACAGGATGTACTTAAACAGCTGGACAGCAGCAAAGAACAGCAACATGATTTCGTGGTTGCAGACTTCACAGACCCGTACGGACTGAACCTGACCATACAGGCGTATGTGCAGCAGGCTGCAACCATACACATACTGGTGAACAACACCGGTGGCCCGGCCGGCGGATCGATTACAGAAGCTATTTCTGATGAATTTCAGAATGCCTTTAACCAGCACCTGATCGCGAACCACTTGCTGGCGAAAGCTGTGATACCGGGCATGAAAGAAGCAGGGTATGGCCGCATCATCAACATCATCAGCACCTCGGTAAAACAGCCGTTGCACGGGTTAGGTGTATCCAACACCATACGTGGCGCGGTGGCGAGCTGGGCTAAAACGATGGCAAATGAGCTGGGACAGTTTGGTATAACTGTGAACAATGTGCTGCCCGGCGCTACCCGTACCGGCCGCCTGGAGTCTATCATCGAAAACAAGGCCAACAAAACTGCCAGCAATATAGACCAAGTAGAAGAAGAAATGATGGCCGAAATACCAGCCCGCCGCTTTGCTGAGCCGGAAGAAGTAGCAGCCGCTGCTGCATTTCTAGCTACACCAGCCGCAGCATACATCAACGGCATCAACGTGCCGGTTGATGGTGGCAGGACGGGGTGTTTGTAGAGTTGTTGATTGTTAATTGGTGATTGTTGATTGATAATTGATCGCCCATTCCTAATTTGTAATTCATAATTGCGAACGCAGTGAAGCTTCAGAACTACATAAACGGCCAATTGGCAGCACCGGTAGCAGGAAAGTATATCGACAACTATAACCCGGCTACCGGCGAAGTATACTCTTTGATTCCCAATTCAGACGAGCAGGATGTGGAGCAGGCAGTGCAGGCTGCGCTGAAAGCTTTTCCGGCATGGTCTAACACGCCTGCCGAGAAACGTGGACAGATCCTGATGAAGATCGCCGACCTGATCGACCAGAACCTGGACCGTTTGGCCGAGGCTGAGTCTGTAGACAACGGCAAGCCGCTGAAACTGGCGAAGTCGGTGGATATACCTAGAGCCAGCAGCAACATGCGCTTTTATGGCACAGCTATTCAGCATTTCGCTTCGGAGGCGCATTACATGGAGGGCACCGAAGCCATTAACTATACTGTGCGCCATCCGCATGGCGTAGCCGGCTGTATCTCGCCCTGGAACCTGCCTTTATACCTGTTTACCTGGAAGATCGCTCCTGCCCTTGCCGCCGGCAATTGCGTGGTAGCCAAACCGTCTGAAGTAACGCCGATGACAGCTTACTTGCTTTCGGAGATATGCATAGAGGCCGGATTGCCGGCAGGCGTGCTGAACATCGTGCATGGTTACGGGCATAAGGTTGGTGCGGCTATTACGGCGCACCCGAAGGTTCCGGTTATCTCCTTTACAGGCGGCACCACTACCGGCCGTACCATTGCGGCCACGGCAGCACCTATGTTCAAGAAGCTGTCGCTGGAATTGGGAGGCAAGAACCCGAACATCATCTTCGCCGATTGCGATTTCAACAAC
Organism: Pontibacter ruber; assembly: GCF_023630205.1. Classification (GTDB taxonomy): domain Bacteria; phylum Bacteroidota; class Bacteroidia; order Cytophagales; family Hymenobacteraceae; genus Pontibacter; species Pontibacter ruber. The sequence continues at coordinate 1,068,186 of NZ_JALPRR010000001.1, forward strand.
GCGCTGCATACTTCCATCCACTCCTCTTTTGCCAACCAGGGTCAGATCTGCCTTTGCGGCTCCCGCATTTTCATTGAGCGGCCGCTGTACGAGCAATTTCGGAATGCCTTTGTAGAGAAGGTACAGGCCATGACAGTAGGTGATCCGATGGAGGAAGGTACCAAACTAGGTGCCGTGGTATCAGAGCAGCACATGCAAAAAGTGTTATCTTACATCGAGCTGGCTAAACAGGAAGGCGGAACTATACTTACCGGCGGACACCAGGTGCAGGTAGAAGGACGGTGCCAGAACGGTTGGTTCATCGCCCCTACCATCATCGAAGGACTCCCTTACAACTGCCGCACCAACACCGAAGAGATCTTCGGCCCGGTAGTAACGCTCACCCCTTTCGACACCGAAGAAGAAGTAATCCAATACGCCAACTGCACCGACTACGGCCTCTCCGCCACCATCTGGACAAACAACCTGCAGCGGGCACACCGCGTGGCGCACCAGGTACACTCCGGCATCATTTGGATAAACACCTGGCTCCTGCGGGATTTAAGAACGCCTTTCGGCGGCATGAAAAACTCCGGCGTTGGCCGAGAAGGCGGCTTTGAAGCACTACGCTTCTTTACCGAGCCGCAGAATGTTTGTGTGAAGTTGTAGGTATGAGGCGCGTGAAAACTTTATTTTCAACCATCATTATACTTCTCTTGTGCTCCCTTCAATCGATAGCACAAGCAGGAAATGATGATTTAATCACAGCCACATCTGCGGGAGAAATCTCACTAGGAATGCCAATCAAGGATGCTCTGAAACTGGCTAAGCGAAAGTATAAAGTTGAAGAAGTTGAAAACGGTTTCCTGGTTTCTTTAAAGGATGAGAAGCTGTTTTACTTTGGCCGGAAAACCCAAGAAGACATTACTGGCTATATAGAAATTTACTCTCCTAAGTTTAAGACAAAGGATGGTTTGGGAGTAGGTATTCCAATAGCAGAAGCAATAAAGGGAAAGAATATTCAAATGGGCTATGATGGACCTAGTGATGAGGAATATTTAGTGCCAGATGAATTTCAGGTTCCAGATGAATACTTTTATGAATCACTTTGTCTTTTTTATGTGAGTTCAGACGAAGATGAACTTCTAGGAGATTATAGCTCTTCTGATAGCGAAGAAAGCACCTATAACTTTAAAACAAACGGCACCATTTCTAGAGTTGTAATCTATTATTGGAAATAAGCCCATGTGTTCTCCTTCGTAAATAATTATAACTCGGTCTTCAAAATGAAAGGCTCCTGCTGTCGCGAACTTGCATAAGAGAACCATAAAAGCCTAACCTCTCCTCCACCAAGATTCTTCCAGATTGACAGGGGAACTATACTTTATATTTCCTTACCTGATCCTTTTTTCCCATACCTGTACTTCCGCCTTAATCTCCCACAGCCTCTTACCCCCTCCCCAATTTATCCGTACCTTTGCTCGATGGACTTTAAGAGACGACGACTGGCTGTTACGCTCCGTAACCAGATAAATTATCCTTTGCAGTTTAACCCCTTTGTGTTCAGCAAGATCTTTTTGCTGTGGGTTGCCATTGGCATAGTGGGCGGCGTTATTGCAGGGTTGTACTGGACGGTGCTCGAAGGTTTTCTTCATTTCCTGGCACCTATTCAGGGACTGTGGGTTATACCTTTGATGGCTGCGGCTGGCTTGCTGGCAGGTATCATCATCCATAAACTTGGCGACCCCGGCGAGATGGATCTGATCGTAAACAACATCCGCTTTAAGGGCGGGCACCTGGAGCCGAAGAACAACCCCTCCATGATCCTGTCGTCGTGGTTGTGTATTGCCAGTGGCGGCAGTGCCGGACCGGAAGCGCCGCTGGTGCAGGTGGTGGGCTCTACCGGCACCTGGATCGCCAAGAAGCTAAAGATTCGCGGCGAGGACCTGCGCTCATTAACCATAGCCGGTATGGCTGCTGCCTTTACCGCCTTGTTTGGGGCACCGCTGGGCGGCACCTTGTTTGCTCTCGAAATTCTGCACCACAAGCACGTAGTGGAGTATTACCAGGCGCTTATACCTGCCTTTGTAGCCAGCTGCTCCAGCTACGTTATCTTTATACTTATCACGCACATCGGTATCGGCCCAACCTGGAATTTCCCGGTGTATTCCACGCCCGAGCTCAACGACTTTTTCTATGCCATGCTGTATGCGCTGGCAGGTACGGCAGCAGGCTGGCTGTTCATTTTTGTGGTACGACAGTGCCGTAGTGTGTTCAAGAAGTTTGGAGTGCCGATCTATGTAAAAATGATGGCGGGTGGGCTGCTGATCGGTACCATTGCATACTTTGTGCCCCTCTCCCGCTACTTCAGCCACGACCAATTGAATGTACTGCTGGAAGAGAGCTTTACTGTAGAGTTTTTGATTATACTTTTAATAGCCAAAATCTTCGCCATTGCGCTCACCGTTACCTCAGGCTGGCGAGGTGGTTTTATCATTCCGCTGTTCTTTGTGGGTGCTACCGTAGGTATGATCGTAAACAACCTGTTTCCGGGTCAGAACCTGCCGCTGATCATGGTAAGCTGTATGGCTGCCATCAACGCCTGCGTTACGCGCACTCCGATCAGCACGATTATACTTCTGTCAACCTTAACCGGCTTTCATCATTTTATACCAATCATGTTTGCCAGCCTTACAGGCTTTTTCCTGGCACCAAAAACACCGCTTATAAATGCACAGTTGGGTGTAGAGGAGTAAAAGGCAGCCTTAATACATTGATGGTCTGTAACATTTCGCGTTAAATCGGATATACTTTGTCAGGAGGGCTTTGGTAATGCCCTCACGCAATGAGCAAAAGCAGTTTTACCGATAAAGCCAGCTTACGTTTTATACTTTCCATACTTGAGGAAAGCGAGGAGAACCTGCATGCGCAGGGCATTGAGGCACAGGAACTGGTAGCAATCTACAACGATTATACTTCCCGGCTCGATGAACTCGAGGACGTGGCTTTGCTCGTAGCCAACGCTCTGAAGCGGCAAAAAGATGTGCACGCCGTGCGCTACCGGGTAAAAGAACCGCTGCACCTGCTTAAAAAGATCATCCGGAAGAAGCAAGAGTACCCGAACCGACACGTAACCACCGGCAACTACCTGGAGTTTATAAACGACCTGGTGGGCGTGCGCATCCTGCACCTCTACAAACAAGCCTGCCACGATATCGGGAAGTACATACAGCAGGTCTGGGAACTGAAACGGGAGCCTTATGCCTATGTCAAGAGCCAAATGACATCCTATGCTCAACAGTTCGCCTCCGATAAGTACAGGATCTTTGTGAATGAGCGGGGTTACCAGGCCCAGCACTACATTATAAAAGTAAGCCCGAACCGGCGCTTATACTTTGTTGAGGTGCAGGTAAAAACCCTTTTTGAAGAAGGCTGGAGCGAAATAGACCACTGCATCCGCTATCCCGACCACAATCCGAATGAACTGTTGAACAGGCTGCTCTGGCTGCTGAACCAGTTTACCTCCAGGGCCGATGAGATAGCGATACAGATACAGGCGCTCGCAGAAGAACTGCAAAAGTATAAACTTAGCCCAAAATCAAAGCCGGAAGTAACAGTAGCTCAGCTCCACGGCCACATAGACAGGCTGCCCGTTGAGGAACAGGAAAAGCAATACCTGTACGCCTGCCTGGCCAGGCTGACAGGCAGATGATTGTGCTATTTCTTACCCGGCACCAGGTTGTGCGCTGCCAACTGCCACTTCCCCTCAAGCACTTTCCATACTTTCAGGTAGTAACCGCTTTCTGCCTGCTCGCCTGAGCCACGGGTATAGCTGCCATAAGTAAAAGCCATGTCGGCTGCCGGCGAAATGTCGTGGCCGAGGGTGGTATAGGTTACATCGGTTTCCGATTTGGTGGTTTTTTCTTTGAAGTGATACGGGTAAACGCCAGCCCTGTACACGATGGTTTCAGGATGATAGGCCTGCGTGGTGGCCGTATCCTGCTGCAGAAGCTGCGCTTCGGTGCCTTTGGCTGCTTTCCCTTTTGCCGGTGGGGTTGGCTGGTATACTACTTTTTTTATCAGGTCCGGAGAGAACGAATTTCCCATATCAACGGCGACCTTCCACTTTCCATCTGCCTGCTTTTTCCACACCGATAAATAGAACCCTGCCCCTGTTGGTTTCTCGTCTTCGGGCTTGGGTCGGAGCTCGTAGGGCCCGGTGGTATAGCCCCAGTCGGGGGAGGCAGAAATATCGGCGTAAGCAGGATACCAACTCAGTTTCGCAGGAGATTCGGGCTGCTTGCCATACCCTTCTTTCCCGTTCACTGGCCCGGGCAAAAACACGATGGCGTCATCTGCCAGGTTCTCCAGGAAAGCGGCCTTTATTCCATTTTTAACAGAAGCAGCGGAGAAAGCGCGCTCGGCGTTGGCCATACTTTCAAGAGCCTTATCGCGGGCAGCATTGTTGGTTTGAAAGCCCCCGAACAGGAGCAGCAGAAAAAGTAGAAATGGCTTTATCATAGTTTTAGAGCATGGGTTGCAAACAGGTTATACTTGCGTTAAACCATTATGAGTTAATAATTTAAGGCAAGTATAAATGTATACTTATACGTTGTATACAGTTTTATCTTTCTGCCTCTTTTTATACTTCTTAAAGTATAGTTTCATAAAACCCGCAAACATAAAAGGCCCGCCTTGTGCAGGCGGGCTTTTATACTTTCATTGAATTTATACTTACTGGTTGTTCTTCTCTGTAGCCGGGTTGATCAGGTTGCGCTCCAGGAAGTCGGTCATCATCGTGAAGCGGTGCAGGCTGGTAATGCCGCCACCCACGCCGTGGTTACGGTTCGGGTAATAGAAGCTTTCGAACTGCTTGTTGGCGCTGATCAGGGCGTCCTGCATTTCCACCGCGTTCTGGAAGTGTACGTTATCGTCGCCGGTACCATGGATGAGCAACAGCTCGCCCTGCAGTTTGTCGGCAAAGAACAGCGGAGAGTTGTCGTCGTAGCCGGTTGCGTTCTCCTGTGGTGTTTTCAGGTAGCGCTCGGTATAGATGCTGTCGTAGAATCTCCAGTTGGTAACAGGCGCTACCGACACACCGGCACGGAACACACCGTTGCCTTTGGTCAGGCCCAGCAGCGTCATGTAACCGCCAAAGCTGTGGCCCCAGATACCGATGCGGTTCTTGTCCACGTATGCTTGGTTGCCCAGCCACTTGGCTGCTTCGATCTGATCTTCAATCTCATACTTGCCCAGGTTTGCGTAAGTCACTTTCTTGAACTCGGCGCCGCGGGCACCGGTACCACGGTTATCCACGCTTACCACGATGGCGCCTTTGTCGGCCAGCACCTGGTACCACAGGTAGTTGCTGCCGCCCCAGCTATTGGTAACAGTCTGCGAGCCCGGGCCGCCGTACACAAACATCAGCACCGGGTATTTCTTGTTCGGGTCAAAATCAGTTGGCTTGATCATCCAGCCGTTCAGCTGCGTGCCGTCTGACGTTTTCATGGTAAAGAACTCCTGCTTGGCGATATTGTACTGGGCCAGTCGGTCGCGAAGCGCTTTGTTATCTTCCAGCACCTTGATCAGCTTACCATCTTTGGCGGTGTGCAGGCTAACCGTAGTAGGTGTGTTGGCTGCAGAAGCATAATCCAGGTAGTACTTGAAGTCGTTGCTCATGTTGATGTTGTGCGTACCGGCTTCTGTAGTAAGGCGCTTCTTGTTTTTGCCTTTGCTGCTGATGCTGTACAGGTGGCGGTCCAGCGGCGATACTTCCGTTGACATGTAGTAGAGCACGTCGTTCTTCTCATCAAAGCCTACAAAGCTGCTCACCTCCCACTTGCCTTTGGTGATCTGGCGCTCTAGTTTGCCATTCATCTTGTACAGGTACAGGTGGTTGTATCCGTCTTTTTCAGAAGAATGGATGAAGTGCTTGCCATTTTTCAGGTAAGTCAGGTCATCAGTAATATCGATGTAAGCTTTGTCTGTTTCTTTCAGCACCACGTTGGCTTTGCCGGTAGTAGCGTTGGCGTGCAGGATCTCAAGGGTATTCTGCAGGCGGTTCATTTTCTGGATTGACAGCAGGTTTGCGTCGCTTGTCCATTTGATGCGCGGAATGTAGATGTCGGTTTCGTTGCCGGTGTCCATCTTTACGGTCTGGCCATTGCCCACGTTGTACACCGATACGGTCACAACAGAGTTGGCTTCGCCTGGTTTCGGGTACTTGAACTTGTAGTCCTTCGGATACAGCTCTCCCCACATCTGCATGTTATACTCGGGTACCTTTGTCTCGTCAAACGTATAAAAAGCAATCTTGGAGCCGTCCGGTGACCAGTGGAAGCCCTGTGCAAAGCTGAACTCCTCCTCATATACCCAATCGGCATAACCGTTGATGATGGAGTTGAACTTGCCGGTGTTGGTGATCTGCGTTTCCTTCATGTTGCTCAGGTCTGTGAAGAACATGTTGCCTTCGCGGGCAAACGCCACGCGCTTGGCATCCGGCGAGAAGGTAGCGTACATCTGCTTGCCGCCGCTGCTCAGTTTGGTCAGCTTTTTAGAAGCAATGTCATACACATAAAACTCTGCCTTGGAAGAGCGGCGGTAGATCTGCTCCCGGTCAGTAGCAAAAAGTACTTTCTTCTCGTCTGAGCTGAAAGTATAATCATCAAACTTTATTGGAGCTGTGCTGCCTTCCGGCTTCAGGTCTTCGCCTTCGATGATGGTGTTAACAGGCTGGCCTGTGGTAACATCATACTTTACAATATCGGTAACACCGTTTTTCTCGTCGGCTACTTCGGAGCTGTAGTAGCGGCCGTCGTTCATCCAGTTTACGCCGTAAACCGACTTAGCCGCGAAGGTGCCCTTGCGGTAGATATCCTCCAGGGTGACCTCCTTTTTCTGTTGCGCCTGCGCCACAAAGGCAAAACACAGGAGCAAGGCAGCCAAAAGGTTTGTTTTAAGGTTGATATGCATGTGTAGAATGGTTGTTATAGTTTAGCATGCTAATTTATCAGAATAATGTGGTTTTGCCATAGTTTGTAGCTAAAACCATACTTGGGCAGTTGCACAATGTATAGTATAGCATTTAAAAAAATAAGCGGCAGCCCCTTTCGGAGCCGCCGCTGCACTGAAAACAGGAATGTTTCAGGTCTTTAGAAGTTATAGCCTAGTGTAAACATCACTGTACTTTGCTTATCTTTTATACCTACTACGGGCTCCCCACCATCCGAGAAAGTATAGGGTGAGTACAGGCTTTCGCCTGTAGAGTGCACATAGGCTCCGTCCAGGTAAAAGTTCTGCAGCCTGAAGCCGGCACCGAGGGTAAAGCTGTTTACTTTGCCGTCGAAGCTGCTGTTCTTGTACGGATTGGAGTTAATGGCATAGCCGGCCCGGAACCTGAATACCTCGTAGCGCCCTTCGGCACCAATTTTATAGTTCACCGCAGACTTATACAGACTGGAGATATTGTTGTTAACAGTTGTAAAGTAGCTGCTGTTCGTAGAGCCAAACTCATCATCTTCCCTGAACTTGTTGTCGCTGTAATCCACGTACTCTATGTCCGCTGTTACAAACCCATACTTGCCGATAAATACCGCAACACCGCCGTTCGCTCTGAAAGGAGTAGTCAGGTTATAGCTAAACTCTCCTGGTATTTCCGACGCACTGGTGTTTTCCGGCTGTTCTGTCTCCGGGTTCAGTGTGGTAGCGTAAAGCGTGCGCTGGTACTGGTCAGTCAGGGTATAGGCAGTAGGGGTTTGGATGCTGGCACCAATCCTTACAGCATCAGATGGCCGTGCAATAACACCAACCCGCAGGTTTATACCATTGCCCCTTGTTGTAAACTCATCGCGTAGTTCCAGGCTATAGTCACCTTCCAGGATAGGCTCGTTATTTTCATCGAACTGATCAATGTAGTGCCCTGATTCACGGAAGATACTCTCCTGCGTAAAATCAGTGGTTATGATGCCAACAGAGGCACCCAGGTATACTTTGTCTTTATAGTTTGTACCAATGCCAATGTCTATCTGGTTCTGAGAACCTCTGCGCTGTACCTCTTCCTGCTGGCTTATGTCGCCCACACTATAAAGAGGGTTTGCATAGGAAGTTGCCTGCCCGTATTCATCGAAGAAGTTGATAAGATAGTTGCCGTAAGCCAAACCTGCCAGTGTGGTATAATTGCCATACTCTGCATCCAGATCGGCCTCGGTGCGGCCGGTAGCCTGTACGGCAAAGTAATCGACAATGGTGTTGGGCGGCTGAATGGTATTGCTGTAAGAAAACTGCTGGTTAAAGTTGTTGATTCTGTTTAAGCTGATGCCAAAGTTTATGCCTTTCCAGTCTTTGTCTTCGTTGTCGCCACTGTTGCTGATCACAACGCCTGCACTGGGTATGGTAAAAACATTATGGTCTTCTGACGAGGAGAAACCGTTTGTGTTAGCATCTGTAGATCGTAATTGCAACCCTGGGCTTAAACTTACCTCCGATCTGCGGAACAGGCCTAAGCCGGCCGGGTTACTGATCATAGTGGAGATATCGGCACCTAAAGCCGTCTGAGCCCCGCCTATACCTTGAATACGTGCAGATCCGGAAACACCTAAACGGCTGTAGCGCAAAGCATCCGTTTCATTTTGGGCAAAAGCGGTTCCGCTCCAGCTTAGCAGAAGTGCTAAGCTGGCCGAAAACATGATATATTTCTTCATTTACTGTAGCTGAGTTTGTAGGTTATTGTCCTCTTCGTGGGCGACCACCACCGCCACTGTTGTTGCTTGGAGCCGGTGAGCTGCTTTCGCGGCGTGGCTCGTAGCTTGGTGAGCTGCTCTCACGGCGTGGCTGCTCATAGCTTGGGCGGCTCTCAATGTTACGCTGCTGGCGAATTGGCTGGCTGCTCTCGCGACTAGGCACACTTTCACGCATTCTGCGTGGGGCTCTTTCCTGCGGCTGTGCCGGCCTCACCTCACGGCGCTGTACTGGCTGCTGCTGCTGCTGTATAGCAGGTTGCTCATTTACCCGTTGCCTGTTAATATTTCGCTCGCTGCGGCGGTAATTCGGACTTCCTGTCGGGTTAGGTGTTGCAGGCAATGCCTCTCTGGTATTGGTGCCAGGCACTATATCGGTTCTGGTGTTGCCACGGGCAGGGCGTGCAGGTCTGTTTGTTGTATTTGCCGGATTAACAGCATCTTGCTGTTGCTGCACCGACTGGTCCTGTCTGCGGTTCGGTCTGCCAACTACACCGGTTGTCGGCACTGTGGCTCTGTCTTCACGCGGGCCATACTGCACTTTTCTTGAATGTACCACCGGGCGATCGTACCAGTAGTTGTGGCCGTAATAGCCACCATAACCGCCATAACCATAACCATAGCCATAATATGGATGGCAGCTCCAGCAGCCATAGCCATATGGTCTGTACGGATACCAGTTACCCCAGCCATAAGAAAGCCCTATGCTGATGGTGAACGCACTGCCGTAGTAAGGGCGGTAAGGTCTGTAATAAGAATCGTACATGAATGGATCATAGAACGGATCATAATATCGGCCGTAGCCACCATAGCGGCTATAGCCCGGATACCATGGATCGTACACCGCATTGGCCCATGCAGGATCAATGTAAGAATAGTTTGGCCTGTACCAGTTATCGCGTGGGTTATACCTGCGGCCGTCGTAATATTCGTCTCCTTCGTAATTTTCTGTCGATACCGCACTCTCAGACGAGTATTCCGGGTTCAGCACCTCGCCCTCTGACAGCACCTGTTCTTCGCGGGCAGGTGGTGCGGTTTCGTTAGATCGGGCAGGGGCCGCCACTTCGTAGGAGCGGGTCGAGGCCAGTGCCTCCTGCTGCTGAGCATCTCTGGCTCTGTCTGCGGAGCTGTAGTACAAATCGTCGTACTCGGTAGCCTGCATGGCCGTTGGGCCGCTGCAACTCACTCCGATCAAAGCGAGCACCGGGGCTATAGTTAAGATAGATAATTTTTTCATGGCCTCCTGAAGGTAAAACTTCTTCTATATCAAAGATAAGCACATTCGCACAAAAGCATGTCAATAGTATAATTTATTAACGTAATTTTGAGCCGGAATGATTTCCATACTTTATTGCTAAAGCAAAATCTATTCCAAAAAGATTAACAAAAGACGATATAATTAAAAGATTTTAGAAAAAGATGAGCAAAGGGCTACCTAAAAGAAGCGAAGACTACTCCTTGTGGTACAACGAGCTGGTAAAGAAGGCAGGCTTGGCGGAAAACTCAGCGGTGCGTGGTTGTATGGTGATCAAGCCATATGGTTACGCCATCTGGGAGAAGATGCAGCGCGTGCTGGACGATATGTTTAAAGCAACAGGCCACTCCAACGCCTATTTCCCTCTGTTCATCCCCAAGAGCCTGTTCGAAGCCGAAGAGCAGAATGCCGAAGGTTTTGCGAAGGAGTGTGCTGTGGTAACCCACTACCGCTTACAGACAGACCCGGACAAGCCCGGCAAGCTGCGCGTGGACCCAAATGCCAAGCTGGAAGAGGAGCTCATCGTGCGTCCTACTTCCGAGGCTGTGATCTGGAACACCTACAAAAACTGGATCCAGAGCTACCGCGACCTGCCTATACTTGTAAACCAGTGGGCAAACGTAGTGCGCTGGGAAATGCGTACGCGCCTGTTCCTGCGTACAGCAGAGTTCCTGTGGCAGGAAGGCCATACAGCACACGCTACCGCTGAGGAGGCTATCGCCGAAACAAAACAAATGCTGGAAGTATACGCCACCTTTGCCGAGCAGTACATTGCCCTGCCGGTAGTGCGTGGGGTAAAAACGCCAAACGAGCGTTTTGCCGGCGCTCTGGATACGTATTGTATCGAAGGACTGATGCAGGATGGCAAGGCATTGCAGGCAGGTACATCGCACTTCCTGGGCCAGAACTTTGCCAAGGCATTTGATGTGAAATTTGCCTCAAAAGAAGGTGGCCTGGAGTATGTATGGGGAACTTCCTGGGGTGTGAGTACCCGCTTGATGGGTGCCCTGATCATGGCGCATTCTGATGACGAAGGGCTTGTACTTCCTCCAAAACTGGCGCCTATCCAGGTAGTGATCGTGCCAATCTACAAAGGCGACGAGCAACTGGCGCAGATCAGCGAGAAAGTGCTGCAACTGAAGAAGGAGCTGGAAGCAAAAGGTATCAGCGTGAAGTATGACGACCGTGATACCGAGCGCCCTGGCTTTAAGTTTGCCGAGTGGGAGCTGAAAGGTGTGCCGGTACGCATTGCCATCGGTGCCCGCGACCTGGAGAACGGCACTGCCGAAGTAGCCCGTCGCGACACCAAAGAGAAAGGCTCGCAGCAATTCGACAGCCTGGCGACGTACATCCCTGCCCTGCTCGACGAGATCCAGGAGAACATCTACAGCAAGGCCCTGAACTTCCGGGAAGAGAACACCACCAAAGTGGATACTTACGAAGAGTTCAAGCAGGTGCTCGAAACGAAAGGCGGCTTTGTACTGGCCCACTGGGACGGCACTTCAGAAACAGAAGAGCGCATCAAGGAAGAGACCAAAGCTACGATCCGTTGCATCGCCCTTAACACCCCGGAAGAAGAAGGTGTGGACATGCTGACCGGAAAACCATCGAAGCAGCGCGTATACTTTGCGAAGGCTTATTAAGTTCATTTTTCGCTTTTCGTTATCCGTTTTTCGAAAGTATACTGTAACATAATTACCTCAAGCGCCTCTGCCGGTTTCGGTGGAGGCGCTTTTGTTTCAGCCAGATGTTAGCTCCCGGATTTCAGACGCAGGACGCTGCTCCTGATTTTATCGTTTAAAGAAATGGAATTCATAATTCATAATTCATAATTCATAATTCATAATTCATAATTCATAATTCATAATTCATAATTGCTATATTTACCTAGACAAGCACCAGCGCACGCATATGCTATTAGATTGGTTAACGGTTATTCTGCTGATCGGCATTGGTCTGGTCCTCATCATTGTGGAGCTGATCTTTGTGCCGGGCACCACTGTTATTGGCATACTTGGTTTTGTGCTGGTAGCCGTTGGCGTATGGATTGGCTATGCTGCCCTGGGCACTAACACCGGGCATGTGATACTTGCCGCCTCCGTGCTGATCGGGTTCGTCGCATTTTTTCTCAGTTTCCGTTCCGATGTATGGACTCGTTTTGCCCTAAAAGGACGCATTGAGAGCCGGATGAACGAGGAAAACCAGCAGAACCTGGAGGTCGGCGAAATGGGTGTTACACTATCTGCCCTGCGTCCGCAGGGTACGGCCATGTTCAGGGAGAAACACCACGAAGTACAGACAAAAGGAGAATTTGTGGATGCCAATACCCCGGTGCGCATCATCAGCATCACCCCTAACAAAGTTATAGTAGAAGCAATAAGTTAAACCCTACAGATGGAAAATCTCTCAGTTCTTTTTTTGATTGCGGGCGGCATCATCCTGCTGCTTATCTTTTTATACTTCGTACCGATCAGCCTCTGGATTACGGCCTTGTTTTCAGGAGTACGGGTAGGCCTGCTGGAGCTGGTATTTATGCGCATCCGCAAAGTGCCGCCGAGCCTTATTGTGAACTCCATGATCAACGCCACCAAAGCCGGCATCGACGTTACCACCAACGACCTGGAAACACACTACCTGGCAGGTGGCAACGTACCCAATGTGATCAAAGCACTTATCTCGGCAGATAAAGCCAACATCCCGCTCTCGTTTAAGCAGGCAACCGCCATCGACCTGGCAGGCCGTAACGTGTTTGAGGCCGTAACTACCTCGGTTAACCCAAAGGTGATCAACACCCCAAATGTGGCCGCTGTCGCCCAAGATGGCATCCAGCTGATTGCAAAAGCCCGTGTTACGGTTCGGGCCAACATCATGCAGCTGGTAGGGGGTGCCGGCGAGGAAACCATACTTGCCCGTGTCGGCGAAGGTATCGTTACTTCCATCGGATCGTCTGCTTCTCATAAAGTGGTGCTGGAGAACCCTGATATTATCTCCAAACTTGTGCTGCAGAAGGGTCTGGATGCGGGTACTGCCTACGAGATTTTATCAATTGATATTGCGGACGTGGACGTAGGCGAAAACATCGGTGCCAAGCTGCAGATAGACCAGGCCAATGCCGACCTGAAAGTTGCCGAAGCCAAAGCCGAAGAGCGCCGCGCCATGGCCGTGGCCGTAGAACAGGAAATGAAGGCCAAAGCTCAGGAGGCACGTGCCTCCGTTATCGCAGCAGAAGTTGAGATTCCGCAGGCCATTTCGGCAGCTTTCCGCAGTGGCAACCTGGGCATTATGGACTACTACAAAATGCAGAACATCCAGTCCGATACGGATATGCGCAACTCCATCGCCTCTCCAGGGCAGTCGAGCGGAAGCACTCCAAAAGCGTAACAGCTCACAGTTAAAGTATAACCAGATACAAAACGGCCACTTCATACTTTGAAGTGGCCGTTTTGTTTTTCGACAGAAACTATATTACCTCCAGTAAATCATGGAAGCTCCACTCTGAACTTTACAACAACATGAGAACCCCAGTCAGTATTACCACGCTGCTGTGAGTAGTATCCTTCTTTCTTAGCTTTGTCCAGGTATAAACGGCTGCTACCTCCTGCTACTAAATTATGCGCAATTAGCCTATCCGCTGCGTCCTGGTTATGATCAAAAAACTTAAAGAAAGGTGTATGTTGCGCAAAATCTTTACCACCAAGCGCAATCCGATCCACAGCAAAAGTTAAAGGTAGATCTTGTCTTGTAACCGCGGCTTGTACTTCCCTTTTATATAGCACCTTTTCTTCGTTATTTTCATAGGTAGAAACCTGTAAGTATACATCCGGATTACCTTCTGAAGGAGCAGCGACATCACCGCCCTCTAAAGCGTAGTTTTCGATATAGCTCAGCAACTGTACTTCGTAGGCGTACAACCGTGCCACTTTCACTTCCTTCTCAACTGTTTTTGCAATGCCTGCTGTATAAGTTGTTAGCTTAACAGTATAAGTACCTGGCTCAGCATACATAAACGAATCAGGCTCCCGCTGTGTAGAGGTTGTGCCATTGCCGAAATCCCAGTGATACCTATCCGCTTCGCTTACTTCCTTGATGGTAACATACTCCTCTGTAGTATAGAATTCATCCGGAATAGTGAACTCAGGAACAGGTACTATCACCTGTTCTTCCTTCTCACAAGAGAAGAAGAACAAAGCCAAAACAACATAGAGGAGGTGCTTTCTCATTTTTACAGGCTATGGTTTTGTATAGTATACCTATCAAGCTATCATTGGTAAGAAGGTGTGTACTATACTTTTGTGCCACAAGTATTTAAATAAATATATAGAAAACCTAATTAAACATATAATCCTGTCGGGACTTTTTACATATCAAAAAAACAGCCCGCTCCTTTATGATAGAAGCGGGCTGTTTAAACTTTATACTTTATCAGATTAAGCTTCTTTCAAGGTAATGGTGCGGGTTACGCTGTTATAGGGGCCAGGCACTACGTCGCCGGCACCGTCTATCAGTTCCAGCTTTATAGTTGTTTCACCCATAGGCAAGCCTTCGATGATGTATGGCATCCAGCGGTCGAGCATAAACTCGTTGCCGTTGATGGTAGCACGCACTCTGTTACCGGAAGGTGAAAGCGTGGTATTTACCAGGTAAAAGTCCAGCATTACCTGCTTGGTGTCTTTACCTACATACTCTCCTTTAGGGCGGCTGTAGAACATATGTGGCGCCTTCAGATCGAACTGCATACGCTCTGCCGGTTTGCCGGCTGTTACCATGCGCAGGTCATAAGCTCCTTTGTGTTTCAGGCTCTCGTGGTATGATCTTGACAAGAACGATAAGATCACGTGGTCGCCTTCAGGCAGGTCTTTCGTGAACGTGGTTTCGTAGTGTGCTGTGTAAGGCTCGTTATCCACGATGTTATGGATATGCTGCCCCTGCTGTGAGTTTGCCAGGTGCTCGGCGTTGGAGTGCGGCGTCATACGTGTAAGCTGGAAGTTCGAAACTTCATACACGAACTCCACAGGACCTGGTTGCACTACACCACCAGCTGGCGGCACGGTCAGGCGCAGCTGCGACTCAGGGTACTTCTGAGAGTCATCAAAGGCAAATACGCGGAGACCACCTTGGGTCATAATAGCGCCACTTGGAGTCGGGCCTCCGGTGCTTCTGGTTGTTTGAGCGGGTACTTGCGTGTCAGCTTCCTGTGTTTGGCGGGTGGTGTCGCAGGAAGAAAAGGCCAGCAGCGAAGCCGCTGCCAGAAGGACGTATGTTTTTTTCATGTATTTGGTGTTTGGTTAAGCAATCTGCCTAAGATAGAAATATTTCTTTGTATATTGCGAACTACGTGATATACACAAAAAAGTATACAGAAAAGACTATATGAGTGAAATTTTGTTTGATGAAGTGCCTTCATTGGACTTAGCCGATTTTACATCGGGAGATGAGGCACGCAGAGCGCGCTTTGTGGGGCAACTGGGCCAGGCATACCAAAACATAGGGTTTATTGCCCTTCGAAACCATGGCCTGAGCGATGAGCTGACGGAAAGACTGTATGCTGCTGTTAAAAAATTCTTTGCCTTGCCAGACGAGGTAAAGCAGAAGTATGAAAACCCGGAACTTGCCGGACAGCGTGGTTACGTAGGCAAGGGAAAAGAAAAAGCAAAGGGCTTCAATACCGGCGACCTGAAAGAGTTCTACCACGTTGGCCAGGAGCTCGGCGATATCCCGGACAACGACCCGATTAAAGCAGAGTACCCAGCTAACATCTGGCCTGCAGAGGTGCCGGAGCTTGAGCAGGTAACACTGGAAGCTTACCGTAAGCTGGAAGCTGCCGGCAAGCAGGTACTGCGTGCCATTGCATTGCACCTGGGCTTGGAAGAAACCTACTTCGACGAGAAAGTGAAGTATGGCAACAGCATTCTGCGCCCGATCCACTACTTCCCTATCGAAGATCCGGATAGCGTACCAGCCGATGCCGTTCGTGCCGCAGAGCATGGCGACATCAACCTGATCACGCTGCTGATGGGTGCCAGCGCCGATGGCCTACAGGTGCTTCGCCGCGATGGCAAATGGATCCCGATCACTGCGTTGCCAGAGCAGGTGGTAGTGAACGTAGGCGATATGCTGGCCCGCCTGACAAACAACAAGCTGAAGTCTACCATCCACCGAGTGGTAAACCCGCCGCGCGAGCTGATGCACACTTCCCGCTACTCTATCCCGTTCTTTATGCACCCACGTTCTGAAATGGACCTGACCTGCCTCGAGAGCTGCATTGATGAGCAAAACCCGAAAGCTTATCCGGATGCAACTGCAGGCGAGTACCTGAACGAGCGCCTGGTTGAACTAGGCCTGAAGAAAGCATAATACCTTTGATCTTAATGAAGAGAGATAACAGCATTTGTTATCTCTCTTTTTTTGACCCATGGCATGAGTCTGCGCTATTACATCTTCCTGAAAGACGTTCTGGTACTTGCCCTTACCGCATTTGGGGGGCCGCAGGCACATATTGCCCTGATGTTTAAACTGCTGGTAGACAAACGCAAATACCTTACCGAGCAGGAGCTGATCGAACTGAATGCCCTTTGCCAGATCTTGCCTGGCCCTACGTCCACCCAAACCATCACGGCCATCGGCTTCCGCATTGGCGGCCCGAACTTGGCTTACCTCACGCTGCTGGTGTGGCTCTTACCCGCCTCTACCATCATGGCACTGGCCGCCCTGACCATTTCTTACCTGCAGGAGCATAATATTTCGCTTAAGTTTCTGCGCTTTATCCAACCGATGGCGGTTGGCTTTGTGGCCTATGCAGCTTATGCCATCAGTTCGAAGGTAGTGAATACAAAAACGGCTGTGATACTGATGGTGATATCAGGTATACTGGCTTACTTTTTCCACTCTCCGTGGGTATACCCGTTGCTGCTGATCGCAGGAGGAGCCACAACAGCGTTGCGTTTCCGGCAGCACCCGCAGGAAAAGGACAAGAAACTTCAAATCCAGTGGGCCAATTTTATACTTTACGTAGCTGTGCTGGTCGCTGCTGCCGTTATTGGCGCCACCACCTCCTCGCTCCCGGTCAGGTTGTTTGAGAACTTTTACCGTAACGGCAGCCTTGTTTTTGGGGGTGGGCAAGTGCTCACGCCGCTGCTCTACACCGAATTTGTCGATTTTAAAGGATACCTCACCGGTGAGGAATTCCTCTCCGGGTACGCCATTGCACAGGCACTGCCAGGACCAACTTTTTCGTTTGCCTCTTTCGTAGGTAACCTGGCCATGCGCGAGTATGGTATAGGAGGTCAGTTCCTGGGTTCTTTTGTAGCTACGGTAGGTATTTTCCTGCCCGGTACCTTCCTGATCTTCTTTGTGATCCGGTTTTGGGATGAGCTGAAAAAGTATAGAGTGGTGCGCGCCTCGCTGGAAGGCATTAGCGCTGTAAGTTCCGGCATGGTAGTAGCCGCAGCCATCCTGCTCTACCACCCGATCGAAAACACCCCGCTGAACTTTGGTATTGTCGCGGCAACGTTCTGCCTGTTGCTCTTTACCCGTATTCCGCCTCCCATACTTGTACTTACCGGTCTGCTGCTGGGGTTTGTGTTGTAGGTGTTTCTAAGCTCTTTTCTCAGCCAAGGTATACCAGCAAAAAGGAAGCGCTTACATACAACCAAAGGAAAGAAAACAAGACATGCACTGTTGTTTCAAACCGCTTCCCCTTCCAGAGTTCTCCTGAATAGCCAAAGAACTGGAAGTATAACCTTACTGCCCAGAACAAGCCCAAGCCCAGTGATACCTTTTTCCCAAGCTCCGTGTAGATGAGCTCACCTGAAGAAGTCAGGCAAAGTATACCCATCAGGAACACAGTTAAGGCAATAAAGAAAGTGTGCACCGTCATCATCTGTCGGTTAACTAAGCTCAAAGGCTTTAATTCTTCAGCCCAATTAAAATACCTTGGGAAGATGACATGAACCAGCGCAAGTGCAACCAACAAAGCCCCGATTATTTTAAGATGCACTTCCATGCTTATCAAGTATAAATGTGGATATAAAAGGCGTTAACTTTGTTTCTTTACTAACCTGCAGCCCTGATGCTCTGAATGTATTTAGCCAAGTGCTTCTTGAATAGAAATGCAGAAAGCCGATGTTGTACGCCAGGAAGTTAGGTATATCGCGCAGATGCTCTGTTACATAAACCTGCCCTGCAGGCTTTAGCACCCTGGCCAGCTCTTTAAAGAAGCTTATTCGCTCTGCGTCGTCTCTTATCTCGTGTGCCGACAAAATCACTAGAATTTTATCAGCTGAATTTGATGGTAAGGGAAGCTCATTTCCTTTTACCTGTTTAGTATTGAGGAAGGGAGGATACGATTTCCTTGCCCTTTTGATGGATACTTCGGTATGCACCTCAGGATCATAGAAATCCAGAACAATCAGCTCTGAATTCCTGAATTTAGCCTTTAGCAATGCGCTTGTCTCATCAAAACCGGCATTGATATTTACGAGCAGCCTATCTGTATGCCGTTGTTCTACCCAATCTAAATTGTAGAATCCGGATAAATCATAGATGTAGAGCGACACCAGCAGAGAGATGATAATCGAGCCTGAAACCAGGGTCAAAGGCAGGTACACAATTGGCTGTAGAGACTTGCTAACCAGGCTGCCAAAAAAACCTAAAAGTAGTATAACGGCAAAGGCAATAACATAGAAATGCCAGTTAAAGCGAACAATGTTGGCTACTCCCTGGAGTGGCTTTCTTACTGCTCCCATTTCTCAATCCGGCCTTTCTTCCAGTAGTATGGCACATTCCTGATGATAAAAGCACTCGCCAAGGCAGCATGTGCCACGTTGAGCTTATTCAGAAAAGAAGAGTTGTAATCAATCACGTTGACTGGCGCAGGTACCCAGTTTTGCCTTACGCCTTCTATGATCAATACTTCTTTTGTAGTAGCGTTGTAAGTAAACGTGAAAGGCAGAGGACCGGCAAAGCGCCGGGCTTCTTTCCAGTCTGCGAACGGCGAAGATGCAGGCAACAAGACTTCTGTAGCTGCGTCATCATACGCTACAGTAAAACCAGACTTCAGCGACTTTACCAGCTTTATACTTTCTCCTGACTGTGTGATGTCTGTTGTCGTGTAATTGTAATGGGTGAAGATGTTACCCAAGAGTTCCATCTTCTTTTTGTCTGTTTCTGATTTCAGGATATATAGCCCACGCAGCCTTTTACCTGCATTGTTGGTGTACCTGACAAATACCCGGTAGCCTATCAGGAAAAAATTATTGCCGAGAAACGATGGCAGCCCCTTTGGACGAAGCCCTTTTGTCTGCACCATTGCAACTGCCAGAAAGGCCCATTTGCTATCGAAAGTATCTAACTGCAAGCACTCCGGAATAAGCCTCTGCAGTTGCTCCTTAGGCACCGCAAAAGTCAGAACCAGCGACTGTTCAAAGAAAGCCTCCACAGCAAAGGGGTGGTTCTTCAGGAGTGATAACATGCTACGATTGCTGGGCTAGTGCTTTGTTCAGGTGGAACTCGTTGTAGTATACAATAAGTATAAACACAAAAGCAAAGCCTGCATTTAGCTGCCCCCAAAGCAGCAGGTCAGGCGCCAGTACAAATTCGAGGATGTTCATAGCTGCCACTACCGTGATCTGAATTACAGCGTTGAGCCGCGATTTTATACCTGTCAGTACCCACAAGGCCATGCCTATCTCAGCTAAACCGATAAGCAATGTGAGTGGCCTGGAGAATTCGTCCCCCATAACCTTAGCAACAATAAGCTCATGCCGCTCCACCAGGTTCAGCACCTTGCACAGCAGCCCGTTTATCAACCAGACAGCAGCAATGCTATAGGTCAGCAAAGTATGTACTGCTCTTTCTTTCATGCTTGGCGGATGTGGCTTGGTATTATACTTCCAGTAGTACTGTTTTCTCACTACAAGATAGCAGATTTTTAAAGTATAGCCTTAGCGCTATACTAAAAACTTTACAAACCGCTAAGCATAAAAAAAGCCACCTGATCGGTGGCCTTTTTGCTAGAAATTCTCTTTCATTATCCTTAATAGGTAATCGCCGTAGCCGCTCTTGCGCAGTGGTTCTGCCACACGCTGCAGCTGTTCGGCATTAATAAAGCCCATGCGGTAGGCCACCTCTTCAATGGCTCCGATCTTCAGTCCCTGGCGCTCCTCAATCACCTGCACAAAAGTAGCGGCCTGCATCAGCGACTGGATGGTTCCGGTGTCCAGCCAGGCTGTACCACGGTTCAGGATACCTACTTTTAGCTTGCCCCGGCGCAGGTATTCTCTGTTCACGTCGGTGATCTCATACTCGCCGCGCGGGCTTGGCTCCAGGTTCTTGGCTATGTCTACTACATCGTTATCGTAGAAGTATAAACCCGGCACTGCGTAATGCGATTTCGGCTGCTGCGGCTTCTCTTCTATCGAAATAGCGTTGTTGTGCTCATCGAATTCTACCACACCGTAGCGCTCCGGATCCTGCACGTGGTACGCATATACCACACCCCCTTCCGGATCATTGTTGGCCTGCAGCAATTTGCTCATCCCTGATCCATAGAAAATGTTATCACCAAGTATAAGCGCTGCTTTATCGCGGCCAATAAACTCCTCCCCGATCACGAATGCCTGAGCAAGGCCGTTAGGCACTTCCTGCACGGCATAGCTGAAGTTACAACCAATCTGGCTGCCATCGCCCAGCAACCGCTCGAACATCGGCAGGTCGTGCGGCGTGGAGATGATGAGGATGTCGCGGATGCCGGCCAGCATGAGCGTAGACAGCGGGTAGTAGATCATGGGCTTGTCGTACACCGGCATGAGCTGTTTGCTAACAGCCAGCGTAAGCGGGTGAAGTCTGGTGCCAGAACCTCCGGCAAGTATGATTCCTTTCATTAAGCTCGTTCTTCGTTTATCGTTATTCGTTTTTCGCTTCTCCTTTAGAGCGTGGAGCTGAAAATCGAACCCTACAATTTGTAATTATTAATTCGTAATTACCTACCGGTCTGTGTACTGCTGCTCGTAGTAGGAAGTATAGTTGCCGGAGGTTACGTTCTCCAGCCACTCTGTATTTTCCAGGTACCAGTCTACGGTTTTGCTCAGGCCTTCCTCAAACGTTACGGATGGCTCCCAGCCAAGTTCGTTCATCAGCTTAGACGAGTCGATCGCGTAGCGCAGGTCGTGTCCGGCACGGTCTTTTACGAACGTGATCAGCTTGCGTGAGTGCCCCTGTGGTCGTCCCAGTTTCTCATCCATCAGATCGCAAAGCAGCTCAATCAGGTCGATATTGCGCCACTCGTTCACGCCGCCAATGTTGTAGGTATCGCCTACTTTGCCTCTGTGGAAGATGTCATCAATAGCACGGGCATGATCCAGCACATACAGCCAGTCCCGCACGTTTTCGCCTTTGCCATATACCGGCACCGGGCGCTCGTTCTTGATGTTGTTGATGGCCAGCGGAATCAGCTTCTCCGGGAAATGGTTAGGTCCGTAGTTGTTCGAGCAGTTGGAAAGCTTGATCGGCAAACTGTACGTATGGTAGTAGGCGCGCACAAAGTGATCGGAACTGGCTTTAGAGGCCGAGTATGGCGAGCGCGGGTCATAAGCCGTCTCTTCTGTGAACAATCCGTCTTCACCCAGCGATCCATATACTTCGTCGGTAGAAATGTGGTAGAACAGGTGCTTGTCCATGTTCTCCTTCCAGTGCTGGCGCGCTACATTCAGCAGGTTTACTGTGCCAATGACGTTGGTATGCACAAATGCCAGCGGGTCTGTAATAGAGCGGTCCACGTGCGACTCGGCAGCCAGGTGAATCACTGCATCAAACTGGTACTCTGCAAAAATACCTTCCAGGTAAGCGGCGTCTACGATGTCGCCTTTAAGGAATGTATAGTTTTCCTTGTCTTTAATATCTGTCAGGTTCGCCAGGTTACCGGCATAGGTCAGTTTGTCAAGGTTATAGATCTGGTAGTTCGGATACTTGTTAACAAACAGCCTTACCACATGCGAGCCAATGAAGCCGGCTCCGCCCGTAATCAGTATTTTCATTTATGCTTTCGTAGTTGATTCCTGTAAATGTAATTGCCAGTCCCAGGCGCTCTGCATGGCTTCTTCCAGGGTGCTGGTGGTTCTGAAGCCCAGAACTTCGGTTGCCTTGGTTACATCGGCATATATTTTAGGCACGTCGCCGGGTCGGCGCGGACCAATTTTATAGTTGAGTTTTACACCTGTTACACGCTCAAATGCCTGCACTGCCTCCAGCACAGTATTGCCCGTGCCGGTACCTACGTTAAAGAATTCGATGTTCTCTGCCTTGCCGGATAACAGCCTATTGATGGCCGCCACGTGCGCCTTTGCCAGGTCCACTACGTGCACATAGTCACGGATACAAGTACCGTCCGGCGTATCGTAGTCGCTGCCGAAAATAGTAAGCTGCTCCCGGATACCGGCGGCTGTCTGCGTAATGAAAGGCACCAGGTTGTTTGGAACGCCAAGTGGAAGCTCGCCTATTTTAGCAGAAGGATGAGCCCCTATCGGGTTGAAATAACGAAGGGCAATGGAGTGCATGTTGCTGCCGCTGTCTGCCAGATCCGTCAGAATCTCCTCGCACATCTTTTTGGTGTTGCCATAAGGAGAGTTGGCTTTTTGTACCGGCGTTTGTTCTGTTACCGGCAGTTGATCCGGTATGCCATACACGGTGCAGGAAGAGGAGAAAACGAGCTTATCTACCTGAAACTCCTCCATTACCTGCAGCAGGGTCACCAAAGAGCCGACGTTGTTATGATAGTATTTCAGCGGCTCAGCTACTGATTCGCCCACCGCTTTGTAGGCCGCAAAATGAATAACGCCTGCTATACCTGCTTCTTTCTCAAAAACCTCTCGCAGGGCTGCTGCATCCGTACAGTCGGTGCGGTAGCAGGTAATGTCTCTGCCCAGTATAGCTTTCACACCCTCCAACGCACTTTCCTGCGAGTTAGAGAAGTTATCCAATATAATCGGCTCGTAGCCAGCCTCAACCAGTTCTACTACGGTGTGGGAGCCAATGTATCCGGCACCGCCTGTCACTAAAATTTTTTTCATTTGTTTTCTTCTATAGCGTTGCACTTGCAGACAAACCTTTTGGTTAATACATACTCCGCAGATGGCAAGCAATTTAGATGTGCTCAGGACTGAACCCTGATTACACGCTTGTTCAGACGCATTTTATCACTGATCTGCCCACAGCTCCAATTAGCTTAGCTACACAAAGTTACAAGATTATAGCCTAAACAGGAAAAGTATAATTCTACAAGAGCGCCCGCACTATCCTGTCTTTACCAAATAAATCCTGCACTACTTTAATGTTTGAGAAACCCGCCTTTTGTAAAAGCTCTTTTACGCCGCCGCCATACTGCTCGTTTATCTCAAAGTATAACTTACCACCTCTCTTCAGCAGTATTGCGGCAACGTCTGTAATGCGCTTGTAATACTTCAAAGCATCTTCGTCTGGCACAAAAAGGGCCAGGTGCGGCTCGTATTGCAGCACGTTGGCACGCATCTGCTCTTTTTCCTGCTCCAGCACATAAGGCGGATTGCTCGTGATGATATCTAACGAATGCGGGGCTATACCTGGTATATCCTCGAAAACATCCTGGTGCAGCCACTCCACAGGCAGGTTATACTTAGCGGCATTGGCACGGGCTACCTCCAACGCTCCCTCTGACAATTCCAGCCCGTATACTTTGCTCGTGTTTAGGTTAGCTGCCAAGGCCAGCGGTATGCAGCCGCTGCCGGCACAAATGTCCAACACATGCAGGTGCTGCTGGACCCGGTGATCTTTTACCACCAGGTCTACCAGTTCTTCGGTTTCCGGTCTTGGTATCAGCACCCGCTCGTCTACCTGCAGTTCTAAGCCATAAAAGTGCGCTACACCCAGTACATACTGCAGTGGCTCGTGTTGCAGCAGCCTTTGCAGCAAGCGCGCCATTACTTCACGCTTGGCTTCGTTTACCTCGGCTTCCCGCTCCAGGCTTAGCGCCACTCTCGATTTCTGCAGCACATGCTCCACTACCTGCCGGGCCATGGCATCGGCTTCCGGCTCTGGGTAAATGGCTGAGAGCGCTTTGCGCAGGTCGTTTAAAGTTTGCTGAACGGTGGCCACAGGCGTTTGCTTTGGTTATAGTAAAATTGGGTACCTTTGCAAAAGTATAAAGAAACCATGACACCTGCCGACAAACTATACATGCAACGCGCGCTGGAGCTGGCAAAGCTCGGCAGCGGCTATACTTCCCCCAACCCGATGGTAGGCTGTGTGGTGGTGCATGAGGGCCGGATCATCGGGGAAGGCTGGCACAAAGCTTACGGCGGACCACACGCCGAAGTAAATGCCATTGCGGCTGTAGCAGACAAAAGCCTGCTGCCTCGTAGCCGGGTGTACGTCACGCTGGAGCCGTGTTCGCATTTTGGCAAAACCCCTCCCTGCGCAGACCTGCTCATCAGCAGCGGCGTACGCGATGTCGTGATCTGCAACACCGACCCAAACCCGCTGGTAGCTGGCCGAGGTATAAAGAAATTGCTTGAAGTTGGAGCACAGGTAGAAGTAGGTGTGCTGGAGGAAGAGGGCCTCGATCTGAACAAGCGATTTTTTACTTTTCATACTACAAAGCGCCCGTTTATACTTTTGAAATGGGCTGAAACTGCTGATGGCTTTGTAGCAGGACCGAACTGTGCACAAGTACAGATCAGCGGCAAACTTTCGCAGCGGCTGGTGCACAAGTGGCGCGCTGAAGAGCAGGCCATACTTGTCGGAACCCGAACGGCACTGCATGATAACCCCCGCCTGAACACGCGCCACTGGAGCGGTAAAAGCCCGCTACGATTGGTTATTGACAGGCAATTACAGCTGCCCGGGCACCTGCATTTGTTTGACAAAAGCCATCCGACGGTGGTGTACAACTATAAAAAGCAGGAGGAGCACGAGAACTTATACTTTGTACAGCTACAGGAAGAGGAGCCGCTGCTATCTCAGATCATGCAGGACCTGTATCAACGCAAGGTGCTGTCGGTGATGGTAGAGGGTGGCACTTATTTACTGGACAGCCTCTTGCAAGAAGGTTTATGGGACGAAGCCATGGTATTTAGAAGCATGAGCCAACGTATAGGCGAAGGCATCAAAGCACCTGCCATGCTGAACGGGCAGCTTCAGGAGGTCCAAAGTATAGGCTCCGACCAGTTGTTCCACTACAAAAACAGGAGGCAGTTAACAGTAAGCAGTTAACAGGTGAATGTCCGTAGCCAAGTTATTCAGGCATTCGCTCAATCACTCATTCAAAATTCAATCATTCAAAATTAATTCCATGGCCGAATCACTTTTAGTAGACCAGAGCCTCAGCAAAGAGGAAAAATATAAGAGCCTGCTGCCACAGATCGAGGCGTTAACTACAGGCGAAACAGACCTTATCGCCAACATATCCAACCTGGTAGCCGCTTTGCGTCAGGGCATGGGCTTTTTCTGGGTAGGCGTATACTTCAACAAAGAGGGGCAGCTGGTGCTGGGACCTTTCCAAGGGCCGGTAGCCTGCACACGCATCCCTTATCACAAAGGTGTATGCGGCGCCTGTTATACCCGCCAGGAAACCATCCTGGTACCCGACGTAGAAGCGTTCCCTGGCCATATTGCCTGCAGCAGCGATTCTAAGTCAGAGATCGTTGTGCCGGTAATAAAAGACGGCGAAGTAAAGCTGGTGCTGGACGTAGACAGCGACAAGCTCAACGATTTTGACGAAGTGGACCAGAAATACCTGGAGCAGTTGATGAAGCTGGTCGAGAGCTGGTATTAATTTCGTTGCTCATTTTTCGGAAAGCTATACTATACAGCCTACATGGCATGATATAGCTTGCGGCAGGACAGAATTAATTAGTAGTCCTGAATCCTGTCCATCCTTATTTAATCCTGAAAATCCTGATTCAGACAAACAAAAAGCCGCTGCAGGTTATACTTGCAGCGGCTTTTGTGTTTTTACAGTCTAATATCTAACGTCTTCAAAAGCTTACCCGAACAAGGTCGGAGGTGCTGTCTTCAACTGGGCAATTACTGTTTCGCCGCCTTTTGTTTTCTGCCCGAGCTGTACTTTCACTTCAGCATCCAATGGCAGGAACACGTCCACACGGGAGCCGAACTTGATGAATCCGAACTCTTCGCCCTGGCTTACTTCATCGCCTTCGCTCACATACCAAACAATACGGCGCGCCATGGCTCCGGCTATCTGGCGGAACAACACTTCGGGCCCTGCGGTAGATTCCACCACCACCGTGGTACGCTCGTTCTGCGTGCTCGATTTCGGGTGCCAGGCCACAAAGTAATTGCCCGGATGGTACTTGAAATACTTCACAATGCCTGATACCGGGTTGCGTGTCACGTGCACGTTGATAGGCGACATGAAGATGGAGATCTGCTTGCGCTTGTCTTTGAAGTATTCTGTCTCCTCGATCTCCTCGATCACTACTACCTTACCATCGGCAGGGGCCACGATCAGGTCTTCGTGCAGCAGCAGGTTGCGGTACGGGCTGCGGAAAAACTGCAGGATCAGCAGAAAGAGCACGGCGGATACACCAGAGAAAATTCGGTTAAACGTATTGTTGTCGGCGTTGAAGTTGTACAACAACAGGTTTAACACCAGCAAAATGAGCAAAGTAAAAAATAAAATTCTTCTTCCTTCTTTGTGAATTTTCATCCGTGTAATGAATTTGCCGCAGGCTCTTTTTATAAGTCATAATAGCCCATCCTGCAAAAAGGATGAGCTATTACCTGCATTAAACAATATAAATTTAAAATCTAAATATTAATCTTAGAAACCTCCGCGGTACTTGTATGTCATGGCCACTTTGTCGATGGCAACGATATAGGCAGCAATACGCATTGGCACGTTATACTTCTGCGAAGCAGCATACACACGCTCAAACGACTCGTTCATGATACGCTCGGCACGCTCGTTTACGCGGTCCAGTGTCCATTTGAAGCCCATGCGGTTTTGCACCCACTCAAAGTATGATACTGTTACACCACCTGAGTTCGCCAGGATATCCGGCACTACCATGATGCCCTTCTCGTTGATGATGTTATCTGCTTTGTAAGACGTAGGGCCGTTGGCGCCTTCCACAATCAGTCTCGCCTGGATCTTATCCACGTTCTTGATCGTGATCACGTCTTCTACAGCAGCCGGTATGATTACGTCCACTTTAGAAGTAAGCAGTTCATCCGGATCCATCATCTCAGCTCCTTTGTAGCCTTCCAGACGACCGTTATGTGCGTTCTTATACGCAATGGCTTCTTCGATATCGATACCCTTATCGTTCCAGTAAGCACCGCTCACATCACTGATACCCAATATCTTAACACCGCGCTCGGCCATTAGTTTTGCAGCCCATGAGCCAACGTTGCCAAAACCTTGTATAGCAGCTGTAGATTTAGTCGGGTCCATGCCCAGTTTATCCATCGCAGCCATGGCCGACACCATTACACCACGACCGGTAGCTTCTACACGGCCCAATGAACCGCCCAGTACAAGCGGCTTGCCTGTTACCACAGCGTGTACTGTAGAGCCTTTTGTTTTGGAATATTCGTCCATCAGCCAGGCCATCTCGCGTGGGCCCGTGCCCATGTCTGGCGCAGGTATGTCCTGGTCAGGACCAAAGATGTCGATCAGGGATTGGGTATAAGCTCTTGTCAGACGCTCGATCTCGCCGGCAGACATAGAGTATGGATCGCAGATGATACCACCTTTGGCACCACCGTAAGGAATATCAACTACAGCACATTTCCAGGTCATCCAGGCTGCCAGCGCCTTCACTTCATCCAGAAACACATCCGGTGCATAACGGATACCGCCTTTTGACGGGCCAAGGATAGTTGAGTGCACTACACGGTAACCTTCAAACACGCGTACCTTGCCATCGTCCATCGTAACAGGAACGTTAACGATAACCTGGCGGGTAGGAGATTTAAGAACGTTGTACGTTTCTTCGTCCAACCCGAGCACTTCTGCTGCGATATTGAAGCGCGACATCATGGATTCAAACGGGTTTTCCCTATCCTTGATCGGCGCAGGCTCTTTGTATAACATGATTTTAATCCTTATTGATTTAACTCAGTGATTAAGAATTTAGGGCAGTAAAGTTATGTAATTTATACTTACAAGCTCCTAAAAAGCAAAGAACAAAAATTAGAAAATCTTAAGAAAGGCTACAATAAAAGGGATCACCAGCAGCAGGCTATCGAAGCGGTCGAGGATGCCGCCATGCCCGGGCAGCAAGGTTCCCGAATCTTTTACACTCAGGCTACGCTTCAAAAGCGACTCTACCAGATCGCCGAGCACCCCGAAAACAGCGGTAATAACAGCTACACCCAACCACTGGTAAAGCTCCAGGTCGTTGAAAGGGATAGAGATGGCCCAGGCCACTACCAACGAAAGCATGGTGCCTCCTACCCAGCCTTCCCAGGTTTTGCCTGGCGAGATGCGCGGAAAAAGTTTATGCTTCCCGAAAGTTTTGCCTGCAATATAGGCGCCCGTGTCCGATGCCCAGATCAGCAGCAGCAAGCCAAGTATAGGCTGCCAGCTGTACTCGCCCTGCAGGTAACCCAGCTTGTGCAGCAAGCCAAAAGGCACGGCCACATACAGCACCCCCAGCAGCGTGAAAGCAATGTTGGTAAACGGTTGTTCCTGTTTGCGGTAGAGCTCCAGCACAAAGGCAAGAAACACGATTGGCGGGAAAAGATACAACAGATCAGCCGGCATGATCTCCTTCTCGATCAGAAATATGGAGACATAAAAGAATCCGCCGGAAATGATACCGATCGTCTGATTCGGCTTTATACCCAGCGGCTTCAACAATCGGTAAAACTCCAGCACGCCCAGTAATGCCAGCCCGAGAAAGAGTAAAAAGTAAGTCCATTCGCTGAACAGGATGCTACCGACAAACAGGGCAGCCCCTAACACTCCGACGATAAGACGCTGCTGCAGATTGCTAAGAGAGGAAATCGTTTTACTCATGTAATGCTTGGGTCGGAAGTGCGACAGCCGTAAAAGTAGCTTTTAAAAACAAAAACGCAAAAGCTATTCTTCTACAGCCCCGGCAATTACCTCGGTGCGGGCCGGCACCTGCCGGAACCGCTGATACAGGTAGTACAACACGGCGATGCTCAGCACCAGCGACATAATAATAGTATATATTGGCATCGGCTCTGTCGACTCTACATCATACTCAATGGATTTGGTCTGTTGCAGGTACAGCAGAAATACCGTAAAGCCGTTGTTTACAAAGTGCGCTACAATCGGCACGATCAGATTGCCCGACCATAAGTATAAATAGCCAAACAGGGCCCCCAGCAAGGCGCGCGGCACAAAGCCAAAAAACTGCACGTGTATGGCGGCAAAGATCAGAGCAGCCACCCACACAGCTACGTGCGCGTTACCCGACCAGCGGTGTACCTGGCGCTGCACAATGCCCCGGAACACCAGCTCTTCGCCAATGGCAGGTATAACGGCAATGGTAAGCAGGCCCACCAGCAGGCGCGGTACTGTTGCAAAGTTGGCGATCAGCTTGGTCAGCTCGGCCAGTTCATCTTCTTTGGCGCGTGCCCATTGCTCAAATCCATCCATAAACCCGGGCAGGTCCAGTTTGGCGTTCCAGTTGATGATCAGGGAATTGAAGGGCATGATCAAAACCACAATCAGACCAGCCAGCAGCACAAGCCCCAGCCAGGGGCGCTCTTTCCAGTTCAGGTACTGATCGATGTTATAGTTCAAGATGCGGAGCATCAGCAACGGTGCCAATACAAAAGAGCAAAACTGCACCAGGCCCTGGAACAGCAACATCACATCGGCTCCTTCCGGATGATCAACAGGATTTGAGAGAATTGTAGTCAATTCGGCAACGCCGATCCCAAAGAGCAGGTTTACCAGCAGCAGGTAAATAAAACTGGCGATAAAATACCCGCCCAGCATAAACGCTAGCAGCAGCAGCAGTATAAAAAATGGGTGCCGGCCTTTGGAGATGAAACCATTCATAGAGCAGATTAGGTTTTATTGACGTAAATTTACGCGAAAAATTAGATTTTGCTTTGGTAAAGATAGCGAACATAGAACTGGGCGAGTTTCCGCTTTTGCTGGCACCGATGGAGGACGTAAGCGACCCGCCGTTCCGAAAAGTGTGCAAAGCCAATGGCGCAGACCTGATGTACACAGAGTTTATATCCTCCGAGGGATTAATACGCGACGCAGCGAAAAGTGTGCAAAAACTGGACATTTTTGACTACGAGCGCCCGATCGGTATACAGATATTCGGCTCTGAAATTGAATCGATGCGGGAGGCAGCCATCGTATCATCGCAGGCAGGCCCTGACCTGATCGACATCAACTACGGTTGCCCGGTAAAGAACGTAGCCTGCAAAGGAGCCGGAGCAGCCCTGTTGCGCGACATCCCTAAAATGGTGAAAATGACCGAGGAGATCGTGAAAGCGACCAACCTGCCTGTAACCGTAAAAACCCGCCTGGGCTGGGATGATAACACCAAAAATATTGTGGAAACGGCCGAGCGCCTGCAGGATATCGGCATACAAGCCTTAAGTATACACGGCCGCACGCGCGTGCAGATGTACAAAGGCGAAGCCGACTGGACACTGATTGCAGATGTAAAAAACAACCCGCGCATGAAGATCCCGATCTTTGGCAACGGCGACATCGACTCGCCGGAGAAGGCACTGGAGTATAAGAACAAGTATGGCGTGGATGGTATCATGATCGGTCGCGCCAGCATTGGCCATCCGTGGATCTTCAACGAGATCAAGCACTACATGAAAACCGGTGAAGTACTGGCTCCGCCAACCCTGGAAGAGCGCGTGGAAGTATGCCGCCAGCACTTTACGCATTCGCTGGAGTGGAAAGGCGAAAAACTGGGCATTTTCGAAATGCGCCGCCATTACACCAACTATTTCCGCGGCCTGTCGCACTTCAAGCCCTTGCGCATGAAACTGGTGCAGTCCGAAGACATCAACGAGATCTACGACACGCTGGACGAGATCGCGCAAACCATGAGCTACGCTTGAGAGTTAGAAAGTTAAAAAGTTAGAGGGTTAGAAAGTTGAGCTTTTGCGATCATGCTAGCGTGATCTTCCATCTATAAATAATAATTTCAGGAGTTGGGGCATCGAATAAACAAATCTGATGTTCCAACTCTTTATTTTTGCAGATACTTTCTCACTTTTTAACCTTCTAACTTTCTAACTATCAAAACCGCTACTACTCCTGCACAGCAAACAACGGGCACGCCGGCAATTGCCTGGCTGCTGGTGATCATACTTGCCCTGATCTGGGGTACCTCGTTTATACTTATCAAAAAAGGGCTGGTCGTTTACTCTTCGGATGAGCTGGGCGCCCTGCGTATGGTGATCGCCTGTGCGGCCTTGCTGCCTTTCGCTATTAAAAACCTGCGCAAGGTGGAGCCAGGCCGCTGGAAGTTTTTGCTGGGCAGCGGCCTTCTGGGCAATTTCTTTCCCGCTTTCCTGTTTGCTATTGCCGAAACTCGCCTTGCCAGTGGACTGGCCGGCGTACTTAACTCGCTCACAGCGCTGTTCACGCTGTTGGTAGGAGCCGTTTTCTTCAGCCAGTCCATTACTTGGATGCGCATGGTCGGCATCATCATTGGCATTTTGGGAACCGTAGTCCTAATTTTCACGGGCAACGACAACGCAGGCCTCGGCAACATGTACTATGGCCTGTATATTGTACTGGCAACTATTTTCTACGGCGCCAGCGCCAACATCATCAAGCACCGCCTGCAGGGCATGAAAGCCATTGCCGTTTCCAGCCTGGCACTGCTTACAGTAGGGCCTGTTGCACTGGTATACCTGTTTACCACTGACTTCTTTTATAAGCTGCAGCATGTGCCGGGGGCCTGGGAGGCGCTGATGTACATTGCCATACTTGCCGTGTTCAGCACGGCCATTGCGCTGGTGCTTTTCAACAAGCTCATCCATATTACCACTACCCTGTTTGCCAGTTCCACCACCTACCTTATCCCGATCGTAGCGCTGATGTGGGGCGTGCTGGACGGCGAAACGATACATCTGTGGCATTATGTAGGCATGCTCATTATCCTGGCGGGCGTGTTCATCGTGAACAGGGCCAAGTAACGGAACCGGTTTAACTGCTTTGTCAGATAAAGCCGGGGAGGTGATCGCTTCTTACCTATAAAGTAAAAACGCTGCCCAGAAAAGGCAGCGTTTTTACTTTATAGCGGCAGCTTATAGAAATCGTGCACGATGGCACGGGCTCCGTAGCTTTCCTTGTTATCGTTCAACCCCTCGTTTAGAAACTGCCCCTGCTGCTCGGTGGAAATGCCCAAGTTGAAGTACTTTTTGTGCGGATATACTTTAGTCAGCAGGTGATCGATCAAGGCATCCGGCGCAAACAGGCTGCGGCCACGGGCAGTGCTGGCAATGTACTGGCAATGCGCCACGGTGTCTGTTTCGTAAACAATTATGCCGGCCAATATCTCTCCTTCTATACTTGCCGTGTAAAGTTTGATGTTGTCCGGGAAAAGTGAAGCAAGGCGCTGCATTTCGGCTGCCGTATGCACCGGCTGTTTGTTGTACCGCTCCTGCAATAGTTCCTGCTCTATCTGCATGAACCGGGCAAAATCCTCGGACCTGCCAAGCTCCATTCCATACTTCTGCGCTTTGCTAACCTGCCAGCGTCTCTTTTTGCTATACTTTATACTTTGTTCCAGGGCTATAGCCGACCCCACATCGCGCCGGTAAAGTTGTGCCTGGTTTCTGAACAGCGCATACAGGTCTTCCTCAGCGGGCGTGCGATGAAAGATGTGCGGAATGGTTTTATAGTATAAGCTGCTAAAGCCAAGCGTATGGCAATAGGCTCGCATAGACTCAAACACTTGCAGCATTACCGGTACCTTCATTTTCTGGTTGCTGATGATGCCGCCATACGTGAGACCCGCATGCGAGTAAATCTCCTCCCCTGCTACATTAGCCGGCAACACCGCTACCAGCTTTCCTTTGCGGTAAAACAACAGCGAGTGGTCCTGAAACCTGTCGGCATGGTACTCCATGTAGTCGCGCAGCAACAGGAAAGTGCCGTTCTTAGACCCGGCCACAAAACCATCCCACTCCTGTTTATACTCTGCGCTGTACTTTACTACCTCAACCATTTACTTCCTGACAATGGACCATTTGACAAAGGACAAAAGACTTCAACTTCTATACTTTTACACCTTTTTAACTTTCTAACTCTCTACCTTTCTAACTCCTACCTATCTGTTCAGCACGATCCGGAAGGTAGTGCCTTTGCCCACTTCTGATGCTTTCACGAACAGCTTGCCCTGGTGATAGTTGTCGATGATGCGCTTAGCCAAGGCTAAGCCAAGACCCCAGCCACGCTTTTTGGTCGTATAGCCCGGCAGAAAAACCGAATCGATCTTGCTTTTCGGGATGCCTTTGCCGGTATCGGTAATATCGAGGGCAATATTACTTTTACCCAGCAGTACCAGATTCAGGGTTATACTTCCTTTACCTTCCATGGCATCCACTGCATTTTTGCAGATGTTCTCGATCACCCAATCAAAAAGCGGCACGTTTACTTTGGCTGTGATGTCCGGGGAAAAAGCTGATTGCACGCTGAACGCTACCTTG
This sequence comes from Pontibacter ruber, assembly GCF_023630205.1. Classification (GTDB taxonomy): domain Bacteria; phylum Bacteroidota; class Bacteroidia; order Cytophagales; family Hymenobacteraceae; genus Pontibacter; species Pontibacter ruber. The sequence goes on from NZ_JALPRR010000001.1 coordinate 1,101,822, forward strand.
CTGGAAATGCGGTTCTGCAGGTAATTGATCGCATTTTGAGTAACCTGCAGGATGTTTTCGTCGCGTAGCAGCGGCACGGAGCCGATGTTGGAGAAGCGTTCCGTAATGATTTCCAGGCGCCGGATATCTTTCCAGAGCTCCGCCGTGATCGGCTCGTTCTCAAATTTCGGGCTCGACTTCATGTACTCATACCAGGCCATCAGCGAGGAGAGCGGCGTGCCCAGTTGGTGCGCGGTTTCTTTTGCCAGACCTACCCACACCCGGTTCTGCTCGGCCTTGCGCGAGTAGCTAAAAGCAAAGTACGCCATCAGGGCGAAGCAGGCAATAACCATCAGCTGCACATACGGGTAGTAGCGCAGCTGCGACAGCAAAGCGGAATCTTTATAGAACACATAGTTTTCCGAGCCCTCGGCCCACGGCACCACAATAGGCGCATGCTGCGCCTTCATCTTGTTTATTTCGCGTTGCAGCAGCTCATTTTTTCGCTTTTCTGAAATTCCTTCAGGCAAATCGATGTTCTTATAGTCAAGAATGTTCTCACTTTCATCCGTAAGTATAACCGGAACCGTATGGTTGGAAGACAGGATCTCTTCTTCGATAAACACAATGTTATCGTCGCTTGGCGCATTGATCATGTAGCGGAGCCCTTTGGCGTACAATTGCACCAGCTCTTGTTCCCGCTCCGATAGTTTGCTTACAAGAACATTCGTATATGTGATGGTAGCAGCCCCAATGATCAGTGCGATGATAACAACAATAAGTTTGATCCTGTTCTTTTGGGAGTAGATGGGTATCATGCAGACAACACGTAATTTATTTGAAATTAGTATAAATTAGTTATTAAGGGCAAGTAACTTTTATTTTAATAATTCAGGAGTTAATTTTGCACTTTAGAATTTCAGACGTTATCATGCTTCAGAATTTCAAAGCAATCAGCCTGTCTTACAAGAAAGCGCCGCTGGATATCAGGGAACTGATTGCCTTAGATGAGATCTCGTGCAGGCAATTTCTTCAGACACTCAAGGACTTTATACAGGCCTCTGATATATTGGTGCTCTCTACCTGCAACCGCACCGAAGTATACTATAATGCCGATACCGACTACAGCACCGAAATCGTAAAGCTGCTCGGCATCACCAAAGGCATTTCTAACATCAGCCAATACCTCGACTATTTCACCATCCTGAACGAGCACTCCGATGCCGTACAGCACCTTTATGAGGTGTCGATGGGGCTTGAATCGCAGGTGGTGGGCGATATGCAGATATCCAACCAGGTGAAACAGGCCTACCAGTGGGCAGCCGACAACGAGACGGCTGGTCCGTTCCTGCACCGCCTGATGCACTCTATCTTCTTCACCAACAAACGCGTGGTACAGGAGACAGCCTTCCGTGACGGAGCTGCCTCTACGTCCTATGCCGCTATCGAACTGATAGAAGAGCTTACCGCCGACATCGCGGATCCTAAGATCCTGGTGGTGGGTTTGGGTGAGATAGGTGCCGATGTATGCCGTAACCTGAAAGACAACACCAGCTTCAAGAACGTAAAGATCACCAACCGCACCTTGGCCAAGGCACAGCTTCTGGCTGACGAATGCGGCATGGAAGTGCTCCCTTTTGAGCAGATCGTACAAGGGCTGAAAGAGGCGGATGTTGTGATTTCTTCGGTAGCCCGCGAAACGCCTTTCTTTACCAAAGAGATGATTGCGCGCCTGAACGTACTTTCCTACAAGTTCTTCATCGACCTGTCGGTACCCCGCAGCGTGGAGCCGGAGGTGGAAAGTATACCGGGTGTGCTGCTTTACAACATCGACACAATTCAGAACAAAGCCTCAGAGGCACTGCAGCAGCGTATCGCTTCCATTCCTAAGGTTAAGGCGATCATCGCTGAAAGTATAGACGCCTTTCAGGACTGGACCAAAGAGATGATGGTGTCGCCAACGATCAACAAGCTGAAGAATGCGCTGGAAGCGATCCGTCAGGAAGAGATGGCACGCTACATGAAAAAGCTCGGTCCGGAAGAAGCCAAACGCCTGGATAGCGTAACCAAATCCATGATGCAGAAGATCATCAAACTGCCGGTACTGCAGCTCAAAGCAGCCTGTAAGCGGGGTGAGGCAGAGACGCTGATGGACGTGCTGAACGACCTTTTTGACCTGGAAAAGCAGTCAGCAGAGGCCGGCTCCGAAAATAAGTAAACAGCTATATTTTTTTAGTAAAATTTAAAAGCCTAAGGTCTCTGTGAGCTTCTTTTTACAGAAGGTGACAGAGACCTTAGGCTTTTAAAGTATAGCAACTCGCCGGAGCAGTTGCTCCGTACCAAGCTACCCTTAAATATCGATGCAGCATTCTTCCAGGCAATCTATCACATCAATCAACTTCGGAATAGAGAGTGAATAATAGATTTTGGTGCCTACTTTAAAAGAAGAAAGCACGCCCTTGTCTTTAAGGGTAATGAGGTGTTGTGATGCAATAGCCTGAGGCAGATCCAGGTACTTATAAATCTCAGTAACGGTCATTTTCTCCTCCTTACCAAGCAGATCCACAATAGCCAGCCGTTTTGGGTGAGCCAGCACTTTCAGCATGGCAGCCGCCTTATCTATTTTTTTTGACTCAATTCTAGACAACAAACTTTTCATAATTTAAAATTCTACCTTACAGTTTCTACATACATTTAACACTCCTATTCACAATTAAGAATTATACGACACCAGGCTCGATTAACTAACCTGCCATTGAATCATTTGCTTAACTTCGTCCCATGGACACTTTTCATGTACTCGGACTTATGTCTGGCACCTCGTTAGACGGGCTAGACATAGCTTATTGTAGATTTACGTATAAAGAGCATAATTGGATATATAATATACTTAATGCTAATACATTGGTATATGCTGATTGTTGGATTGACTCCCTCCGGGGTGCCGAAACAGCTACCGGACGCGAGCTAATTGCCCTCGATCATGCCTATGGAAAATATTTGGGACAGCAGGTCCGCACCTTTGTAGAGGAGCACAACCTGCAGCTTGATTTCGTTGCCTCGCACGGGCATACCATCTTCCACCAACCCGACCAGCACATCTCCCTGCAGCTCGGCAACGGCGCCTACCTGGCAGCTCATGCCCAACTTCCCGTTGTCTGCGACTTCCGCACCCTCGACATTGCCTTGGGTGGCCAGGGCGCTCCGCTTGTACCTATAGGCGATGAGCTGCTTTTCAAAGACTATGACTTTTGTGTGAACCTAGGGGGCATTTCCAATGTGTCGTTTTCCAAGAACGGCAAACGACTGGCTTTTGATATAAGTGCCTGTAATATGTTACTCAACACGCTTGCCAACAGCGCAGGCATGGCCTACGACGCGGGTGGCCAAATGGCCCGACAAGGCACCTTACGCCATGACCTGCTGCTGCAACTGAACGCCCCTGCATATTTCTCCGATCCTTACCCCAAGTCGCTAGGCAAAGAGTGGATCCTAGAAAACAGCCTGCATACACTAGCTACCTCTTCTTATTCGTTGGAGGACAAACTGCACACGACCTGCCACCACGTTGCCATGCAACTGCAACAGGCCCTGGAACCATTGCACGAGGGGCAGCACCGGGTGCTGTTAACTGGCGGTGGTGCATTTAATACCTTTCTGGTAGAGCTATTTCAGCAGTACCTGGGGCCACAGTACCGGGTAGAGATTCCGGCTCCCGAGGTGGTTTCTTTTAAAGAAGCCTTGATCTTTGCCTTTCTGGGGGTATTGCGCTGGCGCGGAGAGCACAATTGCCTTCGTAGCGTTACAGGAGCCGCTAAAAACAACATAGGAGGCGCTATTTACCTGGGCTAGCTTGCCTGCGGAAGTATGCTCCCGCCAAATTTTGTACCTTTGCCAAACCTTAATAACCAAGCCTTTTAAAATGAAAGACTTACTTGAGAAATTCGAGAACAAAAGACCTGAAATAGTATTTGAGTGGAAAGACCCTGAAACAGAAGCCGAAGGCTGGGTGGTGATCAACTCGCTGCGTGGCGGAGCGGCAGGTGGTGGCACCCGCATGCGCAAAGGCCTGGACAAGCGCGAGGTGGAATCTCTGGCGAAGACCATGGAAGTGAAATTTACCGTTTCGGGCCCTGCCATTGGCGGTGCTAAATCCGGCATCAACTTTGACCCTGCCGACCCGCGCAAGCGTGGCGTGCTGGAGCGCTGGTACAAAGCCGTATTCCCCTTACTGAAAAACTACTACGGCACCGGCGGCGACCTGAACGTGGACGAGATACATGAGGTAATTCCGATCACGGAAGATTATGGCTTGTGGCATCCGCAGGAAGGCGTTGTGAACGGACATTTTAATGCCACCGAACCACAAAAGATCAACAAGATCGGGCAGTTGCGCCAGGGAGTCGTGAAAGTGATTGAAGACGCCCACTATACGCCATCCACGGCACGCAAGTATACGGTAGCCGACATGATCACTGGCTTTGGCGTTGCCGAGGCGGTGCGTCATTATTATGATATCTGGGGCGGGCAGTTTGAAGGAAAGCGTGCCATTATCCAGGGCTGGGGCAACGTGGGTGCTGCGGCAGCCTACTACCTGGCAGCCAAAGGCGCCAGAATTGTGGGTATCATCGACAGGGCCGGTGGCCTGCTGAACCCGGAGGGTTATACTTTCGAGGAGATCACAGAACTGTTCCTGAACCGCCAAGGCAATGCCTTGAACCCGCAGGGCCTGTTATCTTTTGAAGAAGTAAATAATCGCATCTGGTCTATGGGAGCAGAGATATTTATACCTGCAGCGGCTTCCAGGCTGGTAACACGTCCGCAACTAGAGCAGATGATCGGCAGCGGACTGGAGGTTATCTCCTCCGGAGCCAACGTGCCGTTCCAAGATCCGGAGATCTTCTTCGGCCCAACCGGCGAGTTTGCCGACCAGAATGTTTCGGTTATACCGGACTTTATTGCCAACTGCGGTATGGCCCGTGTGTTTGCCTACCTGATGGAAAGTGATGTTGAAATCACAGATGAAGCCATTTTCACCGACATCTCCAACACTATCAGAAGAGCGCTGGAGAGAACCTACCAGAAGAACACCCAGAGAACAGAAATTGCCAAAACCAGCTTTGAGATTGCGCTCAGTGAGCTCCTGTAATATTATTTGCCTATGCTTTGGAGTGATTTGTTAAAGTATGAGTTTTTAGGCAACACCATTGCCAATTACCTGTGGTTTGCCGGCATCCTGCTGTTTGGCTTTATCTTCAAAACACTGTTGTCCCGGTTAGTTACGGGCATCATGTTTAAGCTGGTAAAGCGGTTCTCGGATGATGAAGAAAGCCAGACCTCTTTCCGGCGCCTGCTGATACAGCCGCTGGAGGTGCTTCTTTTCCTTGTCTTCCTCTACTTTGCCGTCCAAATGCTGGATTTTCCACTGGATCCGACAGAAGCCGGCAACAAGAATGAACCGTTCATCAAACGGTTTGCTTTCCGTACTTACCAGATCTTTGTGATCGTGGCCGTTACGTGGGTCATCACCCGCTTTGCCGACTTTGTCGGGCTGATCTTTAGCCACCGGAGCGCAAAAACAGCCTCTAAGCTCGACGACCAGCTGGTGCCTTTCTTTAAGGACTTCTCGAAGGTCATGATTTGGATCTTTGCGTTCCTGGTAATGCTGGGCTCGGTGTTTGGCGTGAACGTAGCAGGCCTGGTAGCAGGTCTGGGAGTGGGTGGTTTAGCCATTGCGTTTGCAGCCAAAGAAAGCTTAGAGAACCTGCTGGCTTCCTTCACCATTTTCCTGGACCAACCGTTTGTGGTAGGCGACCTTGTGGAAGTGGGTGGTATAACAGGCGTGATTGAAAAGATCGGCTTTAGAAGTACGCGCATCCGAACGCTGGAAAAAACCTTTGTAACGGTGCCAAACAAAAGTATGATCGATAAGCCGCTCAACAACCTGACGCTGCGCACCTTCCGCCGGGTTAACTTTGATATCAACCTGACCTATAACACCACTTCAGAACAGATCAGAACAATCGTTACGGAGATCCAGGAGTACATTGACAACCACCCGATGACGAACCAGGACGGACGCACCCGGTTCCTGAAACTGGGCCCTCACTCAAAAGACGTAATGGTGCTCTACTTTATCAATACAATTGATTGGAACGAGTATATCGACATCAAGCAGGAGATCACGTACAAGATTGTGGAGATCGTAGAAAGGAACGGTGCCGAATTCGCTTTCCCGTCTCAGACGCTGTACATAGAGCGCCCGCAGGAAAAGCAGCCTGCCAGTCAGCGCCTTCAGGTTATGCCTGCTTCAGATATGGAGTGATCGAAAACAAAAAAGCCGGAGAAACTCCGGCTTTTTTTTCACCCTTATATTTTTAATCTCTCATCGAGGATACCTCGGTAGCATTATATTCAAAACCCTTCTAAACAATATAACCTAATCAAGTATCCGATTAAACCTAAAACCATTATACTACTCTCAACCTCTTGTTGTTTTTTGTAGTTTTGCTTTCTTTAACGTGCCTTATAGGTTATAGTTATACCTGAAACATAATTTTTTTAATATTCCTCTCTTATTTAAGAGTAAACTTATCATAACACAGAGTATAGGTTAAATATAACTTAATCTATATAAATTAACTTGGCGTGTTATTTCTTTGTATGGGAAGTATAAACTACTGACAGTCACCACCTGTTATTCTCTTGCAGAGCTTTAGTTGTCAAAATCAAAATACTCATCTTCCTGCAGTTCTACCTTCTTCTCTTTTTTCTGTGGTTTTTTGCCCCGCAACAGGTCTCGGAGTTCCTGTTTCTCCTGCTTCAGATCATCGCGTATTTTTTCACGCACCCGCTCATTGTCATAGGCTACCTTAAAGTTGTTTTCCTTGCCTTTCAGGGTGAGATAGAGCATGCTGTTGCCGGCATCTGTATCATCTGCCACCACACCGTACACGGAGTCCTTATCGGGCCTGCGGCTCTTTAGCAACGGCAGCTTGATCTTGTAGTCCATGTCCTGATCGAACGTATGCATGCCAGAGACTGAGACAACCGGCATAGCCGATAAATTCGAGCGGATATCCATTTCAGGAATATAAATGGTGCGCTGCTGTATCCAGAAATTATTATGCAGTTCGGCAAAATGCATGTTGGCCAACTCGGAACGCTTTACGAAAGCTGACATCTTTTGCATGGGTGCAAAATTGATTAGCTGACCGTTGCGTACGGTAGCGGCTATTTCGGCCTGCAGCAGGTCGGTCTTAGGGTTCAGGCCGCTGTCAAAGTACACTTCCGATACAATGTCTGCGGTAAGGTTGCCGCGCAGGTTCCGGTCAACTATAAAATCCTGTCCAAAGTTCTCGAATACATAAAACAGGCTTTCCACATTCATGTTGTCGAGCCGCGAGGCAGTGCTGACCTTGATGTGCTCACGGGAACGGGCATCAAGCGTGCCACGCACGGCAAAGCTGCCGCCAATGGTATTGAAAGAAATATTAGGCGAAGACACTACCTGGTTTCGCAGCGTCACTTCCCCTTTTACCTGCTCGCCCTGAAACCGCCTGAACTTCATTTTCCCGATGGAGGCCGTAAGATCAAAGGCAATGGCCGGCGAGATAACAAACTTATAACCGGAGGTGCTGACTTCTTTTCGGGCGCTGGCAGCCGTATTCTGTTCCTGGCTCAACAACTGATCAAAGTTCATGTAATTGCTCCGGAAGTCTGCCTCCACCAGCAGCCGTTGCTTGTTCAGCAGCAACCAGGCCATCACGTTGCGGAACATACCGTTCAGCACAAAGTCCGACTCACCCAGCTTGCCACTGAAATCCGAAACGGCCACATCGTTCTTCTTGAACATAAAGTTGCCGTTGAGGTTGGTGAGTGGCAGCGGCAGGTCCTGCAGCGCCAGCGATACATTGTGCAGCGTGACATCGCCGGAAGTATGCACGGTGCTGTTGCCGGGTCGTGCTTTAAACTCGTTGAAGTTACCCGAGAACGCGATCCGCACATCTGCTATGCCGCTGCCGCTGCGTACTTCTTCGAGCTTTGCCAGACCCAGTACATAGCCAACATCCAGTTTGCCCTTGGCGTCAAAAGCAATGGTGGGATTTTCGAAATTGCTGTAGGTGAGATTTCCGGAGAACGGGTGCCCGCTGAGCACACCTGTAATGTTCTTAAGTTCCAGTCTGGAGGTGGCCGCATTGTGCTGTTTGCCGTTTGTAAAGCTGCCGGCAAAATTTAACTTCTCGACGCGCTGCTTCACGTCCGGATGGTAGAACGAGGCATTGCGGCAGCCGAAATTAACGGTTATCTCAGGATTGTCCCGGGCAGTTACTTTTCCTTTCACGGCTCCGTTAAAATAAATGTCTCCGTCGCTGCGGTACTGGCTGAACTCTTTGCTTATACTTTGCGGCAACAACGACAGCATCGATTGTATACTTGTATTTTTACCGTTCAGCTTCAGGTCAAGCGTTGTGGGGCCTGCGTAGCCAATCGAGCCGCCGAGTTCGTAAGCCGCGCCTTCAACTTTTATAACCGATGGCTGCAGTAGTATGGTTTTGCTCTGCCGGTTCACTGTAAGAGCAGTCTGCACATCTACAGCTTTGCCTTTGAAGTACTCTCCTGAACTTATTCTGATCGTGTTAACCGTTGCCTTGCCTTCCGCCTCTATGGCAATGGTTTCGTTCTGTATGGCTAACGCAGCTGCCATCTGGTGGGCTTTTACCTGATGGCTTTGTTTCAGAATCTCATCGGTGTAACGCACCTCTACTTCATTCAGGCTGATCTTTTCCAGGTTGAAGGCAAAGTCCTCGCTGGCAGCCGTTGTATCCGTCACCAGCACGTCATAGTTCACTTTACCTGTTGGCAATACCCGCACGTGCACTTCGCCGTTCTCCATGAACAGTTGCTTCACGTTATACTTGCCGCGCACGATGTCCCACAGGCTGAAAGTAAAGTATAGTTTTTGGGCCCGGGCCAGCGACTTGGTGCTTTCAGGCACGCTCTCGATTACGTTAACTTTATCGAGGGCTACAGCTACCTGCGGAAATTTGTCCCAGAGTGAGAGCGATATTTTCTCTACCTCTACCTTGGTTTTGATGTGCTTGTTAGCCTCGGCCACAAAAAGATTGATTATTTTATCCTGATAAGCGAACACTACTGCCAATGCTACGCCCACTGCCGCAAAAAAAATAGCAGCAGAATAAAATAGCACTTTTTTAACAAGCCTTTTTTGCCTCAAGGGAAATAACAGATTTTAAGCACCTTACGAAACCTAAAGGTACAGCCAGAAATACAGGCGTACAATAGATGGCTGCGGTTGAAAAAAAATTTAAGTTTTTTTTCGCAAACGTTTTGCAGATTCAGAAAAACACCCCATATTTGCATCATCAAACGGGGACAACAGGTCAACGAAACGAAAAAACGGGGTGTTAGCTCAGCTGGTTCAGAGCACCTGCCTTACAAGCAGGGGGTCACTGGTTCGAATCCAGTACGCCCCACAAAAGGACAACTGCAAAGTTGTCCTTTTTTTATGTCCATACTTTATCTAAGTATAACCCTTTCTCCTTTTGCCCCTGCATTTTCTTGCACTAAAGCTTGTACTTTAGTCAACGACGTGCCTCCCGCTGTTGGTATAGCCAGCGGTAACATTCAGGTAGAGCAAGTATAAAGTATGGGATTTAGGCGCCTGCAGTGGCAGCGCTGCTTTGGGCCAGGAATTTCTCGTGTAGCGTGAGTACCTGAGGGATGAGCAGTTGCTTATCGTCGTTGTAAATAACGTAATCGGCACGCTTCATTTTCTCTTCCTCTTTCAGTTGCTTCCCTATAATGGCCCGGATGTCAGCTTCTGTGCGGTGTGGGTCGCGCTGCAGCAGGCGTTTGATGCGAACGTCCATTGGAGCGTATACGGTGATGATCTGATCCATCTGCCGCCACGACTCCGACTCATACATTAATGCTGCTTCTTTGATGATGTAAGGAGCCCCTGCGTGTGCTTTTAGCCAGTCGGTGAAATCTTCGCCCACACGCGGATGCACAAGACCATTGAGCTGTGCCAGGCGTTCGGGATTGTTAAAGACCACCCCTGCCAGGTAGGTGCGGTTCAGCTCGCCGGCTTTGTTATAAGCATCTGCGCCGAAGGCTTCCGTTAATTCTTTTTTCAGGATCTGGTTGTGGTGCATGACCCACTTGGCACGGGTATCGGCATCGTACACAGGTATACCCAGCAGCTGGAACAGGCGGCAAACCACTGTTTTGCCAACGCCTATGCCTCCGGTTATACCTATTTTCAACATCTGCTTACCTAAGTATGACTTTTACCCGATCCGGCCATAATGTTATGTTACGGGCTCCTGCAGGCTTTTGTACCAGTTCCGGCACCAGCGTGGAGTCTCGTTGGTTACGCTTGGCGTAATCAAGTACAGCTTTAAAGGAGTCCCGGTTCATGAGCGGCACCGAGTCGGCAAGCAACTGATAGCGCACCAGCACGGCACCAGGTAGCATGGTCACGCTCTCACCTTCGGGCACGTTCACCAGTTCAGGCTCTACCTGGCGCTCTTCCTGCACCAGCGCTTTTACATTTACCTTTACAACCGCCTCCGCTATGTCGGATTTCACCAGTGCCTGATAGTCGTAGATAATAGGGGTTTCTATCTCAGCAGGAGCTGTCAGCTTTTGTTCCGGCAGCCGCAGCACAAACGGATCGGGAATGCTGTCTACCATAGAAGAGGGACCGGTAAATGTTATGGAGTCCGGCGCAATTCTGATTGGCCCGACTACAGCATAGCGGTCTGCAGCGATGGCTTGCCTTGGATCCAGTTTTAAAGCGACGCGGCGCTTTACCTTGCTGTCAAAATCAAAGTATAGGGTATCTGTCACTACGAAGTTGAGCTGCAATCCATCCATGGCATTGACCAGAGCGGGCCGAAGGGCAGAGCCAAGCAGATAATTATTGCGGGGAAGATTACGGATGTAGATCTCGGCAGGCTGCACTTCCAGCCGCAGGGCTTTGCGCAGCAGCTTCCATCCTTTGCCGGTTACGTTGATGGCTACTTCTTCAGGCAGCGGCTTAACGGGCACCAGCCGCTTATCGTTGTATACAAACTTGACCGGGTAGGTAGTTTGTGTGGAGTAGCTTTTATTGAGGGCATTGAGCAGCCAGAATGTAGAGGCCGCCACAAAACAAAGCAATACTACGCGCCAGTATTGCTTTGTTTGTGGTCTGAATGGCCTTACAAACCATAAAATGATATTTCGGGCTTTCTCAAAAGGCAATGTTACTTGTTTTTACTTCACCTTAGCGGTGGCTTCCATAGAGATTGCAGACTTATCGAACGTCAGGCGCAGGCCTTTGTCCACTTCGATCACAACGGTGTCGGCTTCTATTCCAACCAATGTGCCGTGCAGGCCACCAATGGTTACCACGCGCATGCCTTTGGTCAACTCTTCACGAAACTTCTTCTGGTCGCTGGCCTTCTTCTGCTGCGGCCTGATCATGAAGAAATAGAAAACCAAGATAATGGCACCAAACATGAGCAGTTGCGGAAGCATGCCTCCGTCTGGTGCGGCCTGTAAGAATATAGTTTGCATAAAACGATTTAATTGTACTTACCTCTACAGGCAAGCTTAGTTGATTTTTACAGGTCCCTCTGCGCCGGCAGTAGGCACGCTGCTGCCCTCTACATTGCCTTTCATAGAGATTCTAACAATGTTAGGTTCTGTGTTGGCTCTGATGGTTACGGTTGGAGACTGCTGTCCGAATTTGCCAGCACTGTTGAACTCCACTTTCACCTCGCCTGTCTGGCCTGGTGCTACCGGTGTTTTGGTCCAGTCCGGAGCTGTACAGCCGCACGATGCAGAAGCGCTCTCAATGATAAGAGGTGTTTTACCAGTGTTGGTGAACTGGAAAGTATGGTTAACCTTCTCGCCCTGCTTGATTGTACCGAAGTCGTATTCTGTTTCTTTGAACGACATTACCGGCGCATCAGCAGATGGTGTTACTTCCTCAGCAACTGCCACGTTAGGATTGGCTACTTGCTGTGGCTGCTCGGCAGGCGTTGTAGCTGTAGCTTCGCCGGCTGCAGCATTATCAGTAGTAGTTGCTGCCTGGTCACAGCTGGTAGCTAACAGGCCTGCGGCTAATACAAAAGGGAAAAACAGGTTCTTTTTCATGATAAGAACAATTTTATTCGGTTCTATAATTTTGCAATGATGTTGTTAGCGAACTCCATAGTGCCGGCACGGCCACCCAGGTCGCCGGTGCACTCTTCTTTGTTTGCTAAAGTTGCGTCGAGCGCTGCCTCTATGCGGCCGGCTTCTTCTTTCAGGTCGATGTGGTGCAGCATCATGATCGCAGAGCGAAGCAAGGCTGTCGGGTTAGCCAGTCCTTTGCCTGCAATATCAGGAGCAGAGCCGTGTACAGCCTCAAAAATGGCCATGTCGCTGCCGATGTTGGCACCGGATACAACACCCAGGCCGCCTACCAGACCTGCGCAAAGGTCAGAGAGGATATCGCCAAACAGGTTAGTTGTCACCACTACGTCGAACTGCTCTGGTTTTACAACCAGCTGCATGCACATGTTGTCGATGATCTTGTCATCCGCCTGGATGTGCGGATACTCTTTGGCAATCTGGCTGAAGATGCTCAGGAACAAGGCGCCTGCGCTTTTCAGGATGTTTGCCTTGTGCACGGCAGTTACCTTTTTGCAGTTGTGCTTGTTAGCGTACTCAAAGGCCGCACGAATAATTTTCTCACAGCCGGTGCGCGTGATGCGGGCAATAGAATCAGAGATCTGCAGGCGCTCGTCAAAAATTTCCAGGCCAGAGTATGCACCTTCGGTGTTCTCGCGGAACAGCACCAGGTTCACGTTGCTGAATTTTGTATCGATACCGGGCGTCGTTTTAGCTGGTCTTACGTTTGAGTACAGGTCAAACATCTGGCGCAGCTGCACGTTGATGCTTTTGAAGCCTTTGCCAACCGGTGTCGTGATAGGGCCCTTCAGAGCCACTCTGTTTTCCTTTAAAGAAGCAATCAGTGTGGAAGGGATCAACTCTCCGATTGCATCAAAAGTAGTTTGGCCAGCGTTTTCCTCTTCCCAGGTTACAGGCACATTGGCCGCACTAAAAATTGCTTTTACAGCTTCCGTTATTTCAGGACCTATCCCGTCGCCAGGAATAAGTGTAATATGTCTCATGTTTTATAGTTCTTTCCTGCTATTGATCTCATTAATAAGGGAATCCACGTCGCCGAGCAGCTTTTCTGCTTTGTCCTTGGCGTCCTGTATCACCCGCTGTCCTTCTGATTTAGCTGTGCTTGACGGCACCATATCACGGCTTGCCATCAGCTGCTCTAACAGATCAGACAGGTTGTCGCGGTATTTCTCAAGGCGGTAGCTAAGCCGGTCACGTGTTTCCCGGCCTTTTTCAGGGGCAAATAAAATACCCACAGCAGCACCAACGGCAGCACCTGTGGCAGCGCCTGACATAAAGGCCAGTAAGTTGTTTGTCTTCTTACTCATAGTTCTCTATATTCAAATATGTCGTGTTCATTTTCCTCCTTTTACGGAGTTTTCGATACCACGGCTAGTTGCAATAATTAAGCCTATTTGTTGTCGATCAGGCCGCGTCCGGACTTGCGTATATCACCTTTTGTCGTAAGCTCCTGGGCCATCTTGTCAAGCACCCCGTTCACGAACTGCTTGCTTTTTGGCGTGCTGTACAGCTTGGAAATCTCGATATACTCGTTGATGGTAACTTTTACAGGTATGCTTCTGAAGATGTGCATTTCGCACAGTGCCATCTTAAGTATGATCTTATCGAGCAGGGCCACACGCTCCACATCCCAGTTCTTCACGCTGGCGGCTATTAGCGCCTCATACTTCTCATCATCCTGGATGGTCTGGTGGTAAAGCTCCTCGAAAAAGGCTTTATCGTCTTCCCAGTTGGCAGACAGATCCAGCAGAACAGGCTCTTCCTCAGACTCTTCGCTAAAGATCTTGATCGTTTTGTTGACCAGGCTCTTTACAATGGCTTTGTTCTCGACCCAGTTCAGATCCTGCTCTTCAAACAAAGATTGTAAGTTTTTTTCTTTAAAAATAATGTTTTTGAAAATATGTTTGACGATCTCGAAGTCGTCTTCAGCCGTTGGCTGAGGCAGTGACAGGTAGGTTAAAAAGGCCTCATCCTCTTTCAGGATGTTTTTGTAAACCAGCCTGATCTCGCTGATATCGGAGCCCCAGCTGATGCTGCGGCGGATGATGTGCTGCTGATAGGATTTGTTGCTGAGCAGGCGCTGCACCACGCGGTTTTCCAGGAAACGTTTTACATCCGGGCCTTTGGCTGCGGTAAAACGTTTTTCTTTTTTCTCTTCTTCCTCCTCGATCAGGTTTACGATCACCTCCAGTATCTGGAGTGTGGCCAGGTAATGGTCGTAGATGCGCTCTACGGCGTTCAGCATCTGGTTGCCGTAGTGCTTGTAATCCTTCTTGACCAGGTTCTGATAATAAACGATGGCTCTGTTTACCGCATCGATTATCTCTTTGTCTGTTTCCTCGGTCTCGAACTGGCGCGTGTCAAACCACTCTTTGAAGAGCAGCTGGGCGATCTGCTTTTTCCCTTCGAGCAGCTTTCGGTCCTGCACCTCCATCGAGTTCAGGTCGGGAGCAAAGTCGTCTGCTATCTGGTCAAGCGCCAGCAGATAATCGGAACCTTCGGCCTGCATGTATGCATAAATCGCCTGCATGGCTTTGATTCGTAGTGTTCTGCGGTTGAGCATAATTATATTTAAGAGCGTATTGTGTTGTAAGTATAAAAACAAATCCGGCGCTTGTTGCTACACCGGTACTGATAAGGAAAGTTGCCATACGGCACTTTTCTTGATACTGAAACTATAAACTATACTTTGGTAAGTTAGTTCACAGGCCTGCAGGCAAAGCGCTTTGTTTAAAGCAAAAGTGCCACAGGTTATGCAGCACTTTTGACTTTATAGTTATAGTAACTACTGTTGCTTCTTAGTAGGTAGAGTGTACCTTGCCAATGCTCTGAATACGCTTCTCAGCTATTTTTGTAGCAGCTAACTGCGTATGGATGCCCTCTTTCTCGGCAAGCTCGAAAATATCCAGGGTATAGCCGTAGATACGCTCTGTCTGGGCATACGCGCTCTCGCGGTTGTAACCGATCAGCTCAGAGTACACGTTGATCAGACCACCTGCGTTGATCAGGAAGTCAGGCGCATACAGAATGCCACGCTCTGCCAGAGCAGGGCCTTGTATTTTCTCGTCGCGCAGCTGGTTGTTAGCTGAACCTGCAATGATCTGGCACTTCAGACGGCTTAGGGTGTTATCGTTTACTGTACCGCCCAGGGCGCATGGTGCATAAATATCTACATCCAGGTCATAGATCTCGTCCATGCCAACTACTTTAGCGCCATACTTGGTTGAAATCTCACGCAGACGGTCTTCGTAGATATCTGTGATGAAAATTTCTGCATTTTCTTTTGCCAGCAGCTCTACCAGGTAACCACCAACGTGGCCCACACCCTGTACAGAGATCTTCTTGCCGGAAAGGGAATCAGAGCCGTATGCTTTTTTAGCAGCCGCTTTCATGCCCATGTACGTACCGTAAGCTGTTACCGGCGAAGGGTCACCGCTACCGCCCATAGCTTCAGGCAAACCCGCTACGTGATCTGTTTCCATCTTGATGTACTCCATATCTTTTGTAGTGGTTCCTACGTCTTCGGCAGTGATGTAAGCACCGTTCAGGTTCTTCACGAAACGACCGTAACGGCGCATCAAAGCCTCAGATTTATCTTTTTTAGAATCACCGATGATCACAGCCTTACCACCGCCCAGGTTCAGGCCGGAGATAGCGGCTTTATAGGTCATACCTCTTGAAAGACGCAACACATCCTCCAGTGCCTCTGCATCAGAAGCATAAGACCACATACGCGTACCACCCAAAGCAGGACCAAGTACTGTGTTGTGGATGCCGATGATGGCTTTCAGGCCTGTGTCGTGGTCATGGCAGAAAACCACTTTCTCATGGTTGTATTCTGATATCTGACCGAAGATCGAGTTGTCTTTCTTCAGTTCTACTTCTTTAATTTCGACCATTTATGAATTTGATTAAGGGTTATTCTATCTTTGTGTGCATGAGGCTAGTAAACACTAACCCTTTCGCACCGCAAAATTAATTCTTTTTTTGATTAATTCAATTTGTACTTTGTAACTCCACGTAAAAGCCTAAGGCTTTAACCTATTGCTGTGAAATCATTACGCTATTTAAATAAGTACCTCCTCAAGTATAAATACAGGCTCTTCTGGGGCCTTGTGTTTACTATCATTTCCAACTTTTTCCAGATACTGCCGGCCCAGGTGGTGCGTCATTCCTTTAACCTGATCCGGGAAGGCATCAACCTCCACAGCCTCTACGAAGGAACAAGCCAGCAGGAGACGGTTTATGATATTTTCGCGAAGAGTATCCTGGTGTATGGGGTGGTGATCCTAGTGATGGCGCTGCTGCGGGGCGTGTTCCTGTTCTTTGTGCGCCAGACCATTATCGTGATGAGCCGCCTGATCGAGAACGATCTAAAGAACGAAATTTACGAGCACTACCAGAGCCTGCCGCTGAGCTTTTACCGCAAAAACAACACCGGCGACCTGATGTCGCGCATTTCGGAAGATGTAAGCCGGGTGCGCATGTACCTGGGACCGGCCATTATGTATGGCATCAACCTGGTCATACTTTTCATCATGGTGATTCCGTACATGCTGTCGGTTAACGTGAAGCTGACCATGTATACGTTGATCCCGCTGCCGATACTTGCCATCAGCATTTACTATGTAAACAACATCATCGAGCGCAAATCCGACGATATCCAGAAGAGCCTGTCGGGTATCACTACATTTGTGCAGGAAGCTTTTTCAGGCATCCGGGTGCTCAAGTCGTTTGTGCGCGAAGATGACTCGCACGCCAACTTTACTACGGCCAGCAACACCTATAAAGACAAATCACTGGAGCTGAACTTTGTTAACTCGCTGTTCTTCCCGCTGGTTTTGTTCCTGGTGGGCCTGAGCACTATTATAACAGTATACATTGGCGGGCAGGAAGTGATCAACGGCACCATTACCACCGGTAACATTGCCGAGTTCATCATCTACGTGAACATGCTGACCTGGCCGGTAACCTCGCTTGGTTGGACGGCCAGCCTTGTGCAGCGGGCAGCGGCATCGCAGGCGCGTATCAACGAGTTTCTGCATACCAAAACCGACATTGTTTCCCGTGAAAACATCATTAAGCCGATCGAAGGCGATATCGTATTCGAGCATGTTGATTTTGTTTATCCGGACACCAACATCCATGCACTGAAGGATGTATCGTTCCGCATCCGCCACGGCGAGACGCTGGCCATTATCGGTAACACAGGTTCCGGGAAGAGCACGATTGCCAACCTGTTACCGCGTATGTACGACGCCACCCGGGGCCGCATTCTGATCGACGGCATTGACGTGCGCGACTACAACCTGGAGAGCCTGCGCAGCCAGATCGGGTATGTGCCGCAGGATGTGTTCCTGTTCTCTGACTCTATCCGAAACAACATTGGTTTTGGCCTGCCAAGTATAACCGAAGAGCAGATGGTGCAGGCCGCTAAAGATGCCGACGTGTATGAGAACATCATGCGCTTCCCGGAGCAGTTCGAGACCAAACTGGGCGAACGCGGTATTACACTGTCTGGCGGACAGAAGCAGCGCGTATCCATAGCCAGGGCGCTGGTGCGCGAACCAAGTATACTTATCCTTGACGACTCGCTCTCGGCGGTAGACACTAGAACAGAAGACGCCATCCTTAACAGCCTGCGCCGCATCATGGTCAACCGCACGTCCATCATTATCTCGCACCGAGTGTCGTCGGTAAAGCTGGCCGACCGCATACTGGTACTGGATGACGGGGAGATTGTGCAGCACGGCACCCACGATGAGCTGATTGCCCAGGCCGGCCTGTACAAAGTGCTGTATGAGCGCCAGTTACAAACCGAAGACATGGAATAGCTTGCCTTTTCTGCCTCATTGTTAATGCCTGAAAGGCAGGCTTTGGCACACATTAAGGACTTTGCAGGAATTTTTTGAGATAGATTATGTTATAGGTACGTATAGTTATTCGAAAATTAACGTATAGCTACTTCTAACAACTAAATTCTATTCGGTATGGCTGTTGACTTGCAACAAATCGGCAAAAGATTCAGATTTTATACGCACCTGAAAGAGCTGGAGCTGGATGACCTGGAAAAAATGACGGGCTCCTCACGTGAAACCCTCTCCAACATCATTTCCGGGCAGAATTACCTCCTGGATGAGCTGGTAGCCATACTTAAAAATTTTCAGGACTTGAACCCGCAGTGGCTCATTTACGGCGAAGGCAGCATGTTTAAGCCGATGGATGAAGACGGCACCTGCCACGATCATCACAAAGGCTGCCTGAAAAAAGACAAAGCCGCTTACCTCAAACAGATGAAAGATATGCTTCTTGAGCTGGACGCAGCAGAAGTTGCCAAAGGCCATCACGCAGACGTGGAAGCGCTGAAAGCAAAGCTGGACCAGCTGAAGGCATCCGAATAAAACCTTCTTCGGCAGCCCGGCTTTTGTACTTTATACTTCACACTTCCGGATGCCGGTAATAATCAGATTTACTGTAAAGAGCACATCTTCCTCTATCTTCTGAAAATCAATGGTAGGAAGGTGGTGGTAGTATACCCGCTGGAACTCCTCGAACTGGATCAGGTCTTTGATCACCATGATGGAATAGCCTACCCGTTCGGCCTCGCAAGGGATAAAATCTCCGCGGCTGATACCCTCTTTTATCACGCTGGTATAAAAATTGGCCTCCTTTGCCCGGGACTCTTTGAAGAGCTCCTGAAAGAGGCTGCGTGTCTCAATCAGCACCTTAATAGAGATGGTGTGCTGCGTTACGATCTCCTGGTAGTAGCGTAGCGAAGAGCGTATGTACAGCAGCAGGCGTTTGTGGGGGTCCTGCTCCTGCTCGGCAATTTTCTTGATGCGGTAAAGGCTGTCTTTCCACTCCTGCGAGAAAGCCTCGATAAACAGGACCTCCTTGCTTTTATAGTAGTAGTATAGTGTGGGCTTTTTGAGACCAATGGCGTGCGCAATATCGTCCAGCGTGGCTTTGCTGTAGCCCAGCTTCCCAAAAACCGATTTGGCTGCTGCCAGTATCAGCTCCTTTTTTACCTCTGCCTTTTTGCTCACTTTACGCTTGCCCCGGTTTCACGTGTGGATGTATTGCTTACGCCTCTTCCGCTTTACTCAAATATAAAGTATAAATCTATACTTACAAGCCGGCGTTATTGCTTTACCAAAACCTCCAGCACCCCCTGGTCCTCTTCCGGGAACCACTCTACGTAAAATTCTTCCATCTTCAGCTTCTCTTCCTTGGCGTAATCAAAAGCGGCGGTGTACAGCTTGCGGGGCAACAGCGCTAAGTTGGCATTTGCTTCGGCATGGATCACCTTGCGCCCGCCGGGCACCGTGCGCAACGTATAACCATTTGGCAGCTTAGCTGTAGAGTCAGGGATGATGATGCCAATAAAGGCACGAAGGCTATCGCCGCTTTTTTCCGGATCGTTGTAGTAGATGTTACCCAATGTGCCCTTTAAGCTGCCCTTCTGCAATACATCAGCCGACATTTTAAAGGCATTCTGCAGCTTCTCATCTTTCATGGAGCCTTCGAATGGCACACCCGCCACATACATGGTTTTTGAGGTGGCAATCGTTACTGTTGGTTTGGTGAATCCTCCGAGGTACGTATAAAAAGTTATACCGATGATGGTAAGCACAACCAGTACTAATAAGGCTTTTTTGTTCATAGATCGATCATGTTCTTGTACTGCATCTGGTACAGCTGGGCGTAGTAACCGTTGTGCCGCAGCAGTTCTTCGTGGTTACCGGTTTCCATTATTTCGCCCCGCTCCATCACAATGATTTTGTCCGCCTTCTGGATGGTGCTGAGGCGGTGGGCGATAACGATGGACGTACGGCCACGCATTAGCTGATCAATAGCATACTGGATCAGCTCTTCAGTTTCGGAATCTACGCTGGAGGTGGCCTCGTCCAGGATGATGATGCGCGGGTTATAGACCATGGCGCGCACAAACGAGATCAGCTGCCGCTGCCCCACTGAAAGCGTGGCACCGCGCTCCATTACTTTGTAGTGCAGTCCTCCCGGTAACCGTTCGATGAACTTGCGGGCGCCTACCAGGTCGGCGGCATGCCACATCTGCTCTTCGGTTATACTTTTGTTGCCTAAACTGATGTTATCGGCAATGGTACCGGAGAAGAGGAATACATCCTGCAGCACCACGCCAATGCGGTGGCGAAGCACACTTAGATCAAACTCTTTCAAATCGTGCCCATCCACGTAAATATTGCCGCCGTTGATCTCGTAAAAGCGCGTCAGCAGGTTGATCACGGATGTTTTACCGGCACCTGTTGCTCCCACAAAAGCGACAGTTTCGCCGGCTTTCACATCAAACGAAATGTTGCGCAGCACCCACTCCTCTTCGTTGTAGGCAAACCACACATTGCGGAAAGCCACATCGCCGCGAATGGTTTCGGGAGCAAAGGTGCCGTTGTCGGCGATCATTTCTTTGCTGTCGAGCAGGCGCATGAGGCGCTCGGTACTTACCACCCCCAACTGCAGCGTATTGAACCGGTCAGCGATCATGCGGATCGGGCGGAAGAACATCTGGATGTAAAGGATAAATGCCATCAGCGTACCCAGCGAGATATCATCATCGATCACGCCGTGGGCACCGTACCATACCAGCAGACCCAAGCCGGCTGCACCAATGATTTCGGCTACCGGGAAGTATACCGAGTAGTAGAGCACCGAGCGAATGTTGGCGCGGGTATGCTCCTTGTTGATCTCCCGGAACTTGTCCATCTCGCGCTTCTCGTTGTTGAAAATCTGCACGATGCTCATGCCCGTGATGTGCTCCTGCACAAACGAGTTGAGCCTGGCCACGGCCGTGCGCACCTCCTGGAAGGTGTCTTTTATCTTTTCTTTGAACACGTAGGTACTGAAGAGCATGATCGGCAGCGTGGAAAGGCTCACCAGCGTCAGCTCCCAGTCGATGTAGAACATAAAGCCCAGGATGAATACCAGCTGCAGGATATCACCGATCATGGCGGCCAGGCCCTCGCTGAATACATCCGAAAGCGTCTCCACATCCGACACGTTGCGGGTAACAAGCGTGCCGATGGGCGTGCGGTCGAAGAACTTGAGACGCAGGTCAAGGATGTGGCGATAAAGCTTTACCCTGATGTCGCGCACCACGTACTGCCCCAGCCAACCCGCGAAATAAGTATGCAGGTACTGCACAATGGCATGCACCACCAGCAGCACCCCCAGTAGCACGAACATCTTGTTCAGGCCTTCCCAGTCGTTCTGCAGGATCTCGTTATCCACAGTATACTGGATCAGGAAAGGGCGCACGGCGGCAAGTATAGCCGAGGCAAAAGTAAGGAATACGATAAAGTAAAAGATCCTGACGTAGGGCTTCACGAACGTGAAAAGCCGTTTGAGCACATCGGAGTCGAAGACTTTACCAGTTGTTTTAGGCGTATTTTCCAAGTTTGTTACAGGTCAGGTCTTGAGGTTGAAGTATAAGCTTACTGCCGGAGCAGCCTTTTCTGTTACGTGCTTCTACTTGTAACCAGCTGTAAAGTTAATGGTTTTAGCGGGGATAGTAATGTTTCTAAGGGAGTTATTGGTTGAAGGGAGATTGCTGTAGTATCTGTCATTTGAGACAGATAAAATCTCTTCTTAGCGCTTAGGTTTATACTTTGTGCTGGCTAGCCTTTGCTTCGTAGCCTCTTCTCATCCCCAGTCTTACTCACCTTTTGTTCTATAGCTGCTTTTGGTGCGCTCAGGGCCGCGGGGCCTCGTCCTTGGGCATCGCGCTGTCTATTGAAGCTGCTCCTCGCTCCGCTGCGGGCTGCTTCGCTACGCTCAGCACCGCAACAATAGAAGGCGCTCAACCCAAGGACTGGAACAATACTGCTTCGGTAGCGGCTATGCAACTGGAATACAGTCCCCTCTCCTTGAGGAGAGGGCTAGGGTGAGATGTTACAACAGCATCTATGTAACCCATACTTTGAAGTATAACACTAGCAGAATTCCCCTCCTTGGAGGGGTGCAGGGGTGGGTTTATACTTTACCCGTACCAGATCTCTCACAGCTATGCTGGCTCTCTTCGGCTCTCGCCTCAAGAGTGTCGAGATAACAGCATCCTCCCCTGTTTTTAGAGGAAGGGAATAAAAAAGCCGGAGCTACTACTGCTCCGGCTTTCTACTATACTTCCACTTATATATTTATACTTCTTCCTCAACCAACTCTTCTACTTTGGCTAAGGCCTGTTCAATATCCGCGATGATATCTTCCGGATGCTCGACGCCTACCGAAATACGGATCATACTTTCGCCAATGCCCATCACGGCTCGGTCGGCAGGGCAAATGTCGGAGTGGGTCATGGAGGCCGGGTGCTCGGCAAGCGACTCGGTACCGCCTAAGCTTACGGCCAGTTTTATGAGCTTGAGGTTGTTCAGGAACAGGAACGCTTCTTTTTCACCGCCTTTCAGGTCAAACGCGATCATGGAGCCTGCTGAAGTGCACTGCTTCTCGAAAATGGCTTGTTGCTGCGGGTTGTCCTGCAGGTAACCCAGGTAGTAGATCTTCTCCACTTTCGGGTGCTGCTTCAGGTAAGCGGCAACTACTTCGGCACCTTTTGCCTGCGCTTCCATGCGTATTTTCAGGGTTTCCAGCGAGCGCATCAGCATCCAGCCGGTCCACGGGCTTGCCATGGAGCCCATAAACGTACGCATAGCTTTCACCTGTTTCATCAACGGGGCAGAGCCCAGGCAGGCACCCGCGATCAGATCGGAGTGGCCTCCGATGTACTTGGTTGCCGAGTAAAGTATAAGATCAGCACCGTGCTTTAGCGGGTGCGAGAAAACCGGCCCCAGGAAGGTATTATCCACCGCCACGATCACTTTCTTATCGGCAGTAGAGTGTTTTTTAGCCAGTGCCGCGCAGGCCTCGATGTCAACCAGGTGGTTTGTCGGGTTAGCTGGCGTTTCTACGTAGATCATGGCCAGCTTATCCGCCACACCCGTTTCTTCCAGCAGTTGCTCCACTTCTTCGGCGGTAGCGCTCGCCTGGAAGCCAATGCTCTGTATACCGAATTTCGGAAGGATGTTTTTGATGTAATAATCGGAGCCGCCGTAGATGGGTTCGCTGTGCAGGATCACGTCGCCGGGCTTGAGCAGCGCCAGCAAGGAGGTGCTGATCGCCGCCATGCCACTGGCAAAAACAGCCGCGTCTTCGGCACCGTCCCAGAAGCGCAGTCGATTTTCCAGTATCTCCAGGTCAGGGTTGTTGAGGCGGCTGTAGATCAGGCCAAGTTGCTCCTCTGCTCCTTTCTCGCGCAGCCCATACGCCAGTTCGAAAAAGGCTTTGCCCTCTTCAGCAGTTTTGAAAACGAAGGTAGATGTTTGATAGATGGGGGCTTTAACGGCCATTTCCGACCACTCCGGGTTGTACCCGTAACTCATCATGAGGCTTTCCGGACGCAGGTGTTTGCCGTTCAGGTGTGGCCCCAGATGATCTTCTTCTAGTTGCATAAGCTTATTTGGTTATTTAAGGTGTGTCTGAAAAAGATGCTCAGGGTATTCAACCCTGGCCAGGTATAAACCTTCTGCCGGAGCAGCGCCGCTTGCCTTGCTTCTGTCCTGGCTGGCAATAACCTGTTCGAACTGTGCTACCGTCAGTTTGCCACGGCCTACGTCGAGCAGCGTGCCTACCACCAAACGCACCATGCCCCTTAAGAAACGGTTGGCCCGGATGGTAAACTGCAGTGCATCCCCCTCCTGCCGCCACATAGCTTCGTAGATGTTGCAGTTGTAGTGCTTGGTATCGCCTTTCACTTTGCTGAAGGTAGTAAAATCCTCGTACTTCAGCAGAACGGCCGCCGCCTCGTTCATCTTTTCAACGTCTGGCTGACGGTTCAGGTAGGTGGCGTAGAAGCGCTTGAAAGGATCTTTAGCCAGTGTGATGTGATAATGGTAGGTGCGCGCGAAGGCATCGTAGCGGGCGTGTGCCTCGTCCGGCACCAGGTATAAGTTCTTTGCCACGATATCGTCGGGCAACAGGCGGTTGAAGCGGTACACCATCTGTGCAGGATCTAAAGCCTCAGGTACATCGAAATGCACGAACTGCTGGCTGGCATGCACGCCGGTATCGGTACGGCCACTGCCAGTCGAGCTGATCGGGTGACGCAGCACTTTGCTCAGGCAATCGTCGAGCACCTCTTGTACAGCGCGCGCGTTGGGCTGTATCTGCCAGCCATGGTAAAGTGTGCCGTCGTAGGCGATCTCCAGAAAATACCGCATAGGGCAAATATAAGATTTCCTGATGATAGTGAGCAGGAAAAGCTTTTCCTCCGACAAAATCTGCAAGAATGGCTTGGTGCCGTTGCTGGTGTTCTCTCCATGCCGCAAGTTTAGCGTTAGCGCAACTTGTGGCTGCACATGAGGCCAGTTTGTAACTGGCACCTTGCAATCATACTTTCGCCAGTTACAAACTGGCTGCTATACTCAACCACCAGTTACCGCGGCGCTTAAACTGGCGGTATATGCAAATTAATGATTGATCCACAGCAACCTATAGGGCCTTTGTTGGTATTCTCACTAATAACTATACTTCAACGGCCACTGCCTGACTCCTATAACAATAGAGAGGGCGCCCCTATCGGGGGCGCCCTCTGCAAAGGGTTAGGCTGTATTCTCTAAGCAAAATGTTTTCCCAGCACTAGTTCTTGCGGTAAGATTCAGGAGCACGGTTACCTATCTCGCCGTTTCTTACTCCCTCCTGCAGAATCTCGCCTAGGCTGCGGTTACGTGAAGGGCGGCGCTGCTCTTCGCGGCTCTCCCAGCGTTCGCGCTCACGGCGTTGCTCTCTGGTCTCATCTTCTCTTCTGCGCTCGTCCTCTCTTCTGCTATCTTCCCAACGATCATCGTCATCTCTTCTTCTGTCCTCCCAACGATCATCATCGTCGTAGTCTTTATTTTGCTTTTTGCGGGCTTTCTCGTATTCCTTCTCCCGCTTCCACTCGGCATGCGCCCGGTGCTTTTCATCCACAAAAGAAGGCCTACCCTTCTTCTTTCCTTTGCCTTTATCACCATCGTGGCTATCTGCTGTGGCTACCTGAGCCCCAAAAGCCATTATACCTACCAATAACAAGGTTATCAACTTTTTCATAAGCGTTTGCTTTAGGTTTGATGAAGTATAAGCAAAGGCAGTGCCAATTTTGCATCAATGGGTATAAGAGGCTCATATAATAAAGCAAAAGCCCCTCCGGCTGTAGCAAGAGGGGCTTTTCTATAAGTATAGAATTTTACTTACATCTTCTCGTAGATGATCGCAACACCCTGGCCCACGCCCACGCACATGGTAGCCAAGCCATAGCGAACATTGTCGCGGCGCTTCATCTCGTGCAGCAGCGTTGCTGAGATACGCGTACCACTTGCCCCAAGCGGGTGACCAATGGCAATGGAACCGCCGTTCACGTTCACGATAGCCGGGTTGATCTCGAGTCGTTGCATACAAGGTACGGCCTGCGCTGCAAAAGCTTCGTTTATTTCAGCCAGCCCGATGTCGTTTATACTAATACATGCTCGCTTCAAGGCTTTGTGCGTGGCTGGAATCGGGCCCAGGCCCATGTGCGCCGGGTCTACACCGGCTACGCCTACGCCTGCTATGCGGGCCATTGGCTTCAGGTTATAGCGTTTCAGCACCTCTTCGCTTACAATAATGGAAGCCGCTGCGCCATCGTTGATACCCGAGGCATTACCGGCTGTTACCGTACCTCCTTTTTTGAAAGCCGGAGCCAGCGTGCCCAGTTTCTCTACTGAAGAAAGGCGCGGATGCTCGTCGGTATCGAAAATGATAGGATCGCCTTTGCGCTGGGGTATCTCTACGGGCACAATCTCGTCTTTAAACTTACCGGCCTCTGCGGCTGCTTTATACTTTAGCTGCGAGCTGTGGGCTAACTCGTCCTGGGTTTCACGTGAAATGCCTTCGCGTTCCGCTACGTTCTCGGCTGTTTCGCCCATCGTAAACGGGTAGTGCAGCGCCGACAAGGCCGGATTAGTGAAACGCCAGCCAATGGTGGTGTCGTAAATTTCGGCAGTGCGGGCAAAAGGAGTTTCGGCTTTCGCCATTACAAAAGGAGCACGCGTCATACTTTCCACGCCGCCTGCCAGGTATACTTCGCCGTCACCGCAGGCAATGGCACGGGAGGCATCGATAATGGACTGCAAGCCAGATGCGCAAAGCCTGTTAACCGTTACGCCGCCAATCTCCTCTGGAAGACCAGCCAGCAGCAGAGCCATACGCGCTACGTTGCGGTTGTCTTCGCCGGCCTGGTTGGCAGCGCCCAGCACCACATCCTCTATCAGGGCGGGGTCGAGCTGCGGGTTACGGGCCAGCAGGGCCTTCAGTACAAAGGCAGCCATATCGTCGGGCCTTACGCTGCTGAGCGTGCCGCCAAACTTTCCAACAGGCGTTCTAACTATATCTACAATGTAAGCTGAATTCATCTTTTTGGATTTACAGGTCTTTGTCTAATTTTGCAACTCTTTGCAATTTAAATTAACCACTTCATGATACAAAGAATTCAAACCGTATTTCTGTTCCTGCTGGCTATAGCCGCAATTTCGATGTTGTTTCTGCCGCTATGGTCTAAAGCCGACGCTACCACAGGCGAAGAAGTTGTGCTCACCGCCTGGAACATCAACTCTTATGCACCTGCAGATGCTGCGGAGGGTACTCCTGTTCAAAGCTCTATAGCCATTGGCATGCTGGCCATTGCTGCAGCCGTGATTGCGCTGTACGAGATCTTCCAGTTCAAGAACCGCCTCACCCAAATGAAACTGGGCCTGTTTAATACGTTGATTCTGGCAGCACTGCTCATTACTTCATACTATTATGCAGAGTTTGTAGCCAGTCCCCTGGTAGAAGCAAAGGAAGGTAGCTTTGAGGCCGGTTTCTACATGCCGGTGCTTGCGCTGTTGCTCAACGCTTTAGCCAACCGCTTCATCAGACGAGATGAGAACCTGGTAAGGTCAGTGGATCGATTGAGATAAGGATTTTAGATAGTATAACAAGAAAGGCTTCTCTATCACAGGAGAAGCCTTTCTTGTTTACGGCCATTTCTAATGTTGTCATTTCGAGCAGAGCGAGAAATCTTATACCTATAGCCGAGGTTTATACTTGTGGCAGGCTGGCCTTTGCTTCGTAGCTACTTGTTTTCCTCAGTCCTACTAACCTATACTTTCATTTTATACTTTGGAACGCTCACGGCCGCGGGGCCTCGTCCTTGGGTTGAGCGCTGTCTAGCTTTCCTTTGCTACCCTTCGGTCGCAATGCCCTGGAGGGCACCGGAAACCCAGAAGGCGCTCAACCCAAGGACTGGAACAGATACTTCTTAGCTTCTGGCTATGCAACTGGAACCATGTGTAGGGACAGGTCGCGACCTGTCCGCGCTATACCTACAGCTATGAAACTTATACTTTGAAGATTAACAACAGGCAGTAAAATTCCCCTCCTTAGACAAGAAGGGGTTAGGGTGGTTGGAAAACGATGAAAGTATAACCTGAGAAATACCTATGACAGAAATTCCCCTCTTGAGAGGGGTAGGGGTGTGTAAACTCTAGCTCAGGCAATAACCTACAGCCACCAAGACCTCGCAGGAGCTGCGCACGCTGCGAGGTCTGAGCTCCCCCTCCTGTTCTTAGAGGGCTGGAGTGAAATATAACTCGAGACTCAGCACTCATGACTCGGAACTAATACGGTCTCCTCCTGCTGGTGTACTCCTCCAGTTCCCGCACGCTGCTGTCAAACTTGAAGATGTCGTAGATGTAGTAGAAGCGTTCTTTATCACAGACGTAGTCGTAGGCGAACTTGGCGAATTCAACGCGGGTGCTTTCATAGTCAAACTGCTCGAGCAGGCGGCGCAGGTCCTCAGACAAAATACTGTTGTTGCGCAAAGCTTCACGGGCAATTGTGAGGCGGGTGCTTTCAAAGTCACGGCTTCTCATAGACTCTATCAGCCTGTCCAGGTCATACTTGCCCATGAGGTTGCGGCAGTCATTATCATACCTGTCGTGACGGTCGTAGTTGTTGTGGTGGTCTGGATAGTGTGGCCTTGGATAGGGTACTACTACCCTTGGCAACGGCACCTCGTCTACGAGCCTTACCCATACTTTGCCGCTTCTGCCCTTGGTGAGTACCTCATAGTTAGACTCGTATCCGTTGTTTACATATACTTTTGTACCCATACTGTACACTCCATAGCGACCCATGATCTTCACCTCCACCAGGTGCCTGCCGGGCCTCAGGTTGTCGATACGTACAAAGTTGGTTGCAGCACGGGTTACGGTACGGCCGTTCAGTTTCATCAGGAAGGGCTCGCCTTTGTAGGTGGTGAAGGTTAAAGAACCTTGTGCCCATGCCGGCAAAGCCAGCAGCACAAGCAGGAGCGGAAGTAGAAGTCTTTTCATGGCAAGTATAGGTTAAAGTCTATACTTTGAGCGGAGCCAATTATTGTGCCAGATTCTCCTGCTTTTAAATCTTAGTTTATACTTTAGGTTACTATATCCCTATAAAGATAACAGGCCGGGTATGTACCCGGCCTGCTAAAAAAATCTAACCTAAACAATTCAATTAATCTATAACCTAATCTTTTACCTCAACATAAAGCGCAATACAGCGCCGTAGTTGTGCGTTCTTTCTGCACGATCGTATAAAAAGGCATCGCCTTCCTCTACTAAGGTACGCTTGTAATCCACAGCAAGGCTCATGGGTATATTTCGTGGTTTAAACTCAACGCCCACCGACCCAACCCCGGCAAAGCTTGTCCCCAGGTCAGAGGTCTCGCTACGCGCATCCCCCAGCTTCAGCATAGCGCCTGCTCCTACGCCCAGGAAAGGCATTACTGGGCCATACTGCTGTATGTTCGGCTGCATCACATACCACAATGTGCCTTGGTAAGTATGCTTCTCGTAGAGGCTCGTAACCTGCGCCTCAAGTGCTGCGCTTCGTTTAATAAAATGTTTCAGCGATACTGTGTTCTCCTGCCCGGCATTAACAGCGTAACGGAAACCGAAAGCAGTTTTATAGGGAGAAGATTTTTCCCGTACTTGCGCCAATGCCTCGGCCCTGAGCGAATCTGGCTGCGCCTGAGCCCAGGCAGGTGTTGTGGCCATAAGCAGGAACAGCAGCAAACTATGTTGCAGCCTACAGCCCTTCAGTGTTTCCGAGAGCCGGCACAGGAAGTCGTAAAGCTGCTTCATAGTGTGTTTGCTTAACTATCTGTTGGTGAAGTTGACGTTTATACTTTACTAAAAGAAAGAAATTTCAGTGCAATAAGTAACATTGAAAATTAGGTTAAAAACATATCAGAACTGAGCTTTTATACTTGCTAAATCCTTATTTCAGTGCAAAAAGCAGGAACCTTTACCCTGCCGGGGTAACATGAGCTGTAGCAAAAACACCACAGGTAATGTACCTGTGGTGTTGATTGAGCATTAACTTTTGCAGTTGAAAAACGGTTCAGCCAGGGCAACTATAATTTATAGTTCACGCCAAACTCCAGCGATTTGAAAATTCTTCTTGGCAATGGCGCGTAACTTTCCCAGTCATGATCAAAAGAGTTTCGCCCGGTCAGGTTTCTTTTATAGAAGTAATACGAGGCATCTCCGTAGAACCTCTTGCTGATCTTGTAGTTAAACCCCACTCCTGCTGTAGCAAAAACATCCATGCCGGTGTCTCTTGTGGTAAGGGTACTAGAGCCTTCCGCATTCGTTGCTACCATCTTCCCTTTAGTGATGCCATAAGCAGGTATAACAGAAAGGGTACCATATATCGGAAACTTCCTGTACAGGTTAAAGAAGATGTGCGAAAAGGATACAGAACCGGCAATGGCAAAGGTTTTAGATGCCACCTCGTATTTAACATCCTGCACTGTATAATCTCCTTCATCTTTGTCTCCTCCGAAGCCCAGCCCCACCCGCACATTAGCCCGACGGCTTAGCTGGTAACCTGCGGTTAAGGAAATTGGCACAAAATAACCAGATCGTATAGCACCTGATCCTTTTGGTTCTTTATAGTAAATATGAAATGGTATAAAACTTACATCAAGCCCTACAGTGAACTTACCTTTTTCGATGTAAGTTGAATCCGGCTGCTGCGCTATGGCTGAGAAAGTCATTGCCAGAAACAACAATACAGTTAAAAGAGTTTTCATGCGTGGTTGCGATTAGAAGCTGAGGTTGTAACTAAGATAGCTATAGCTTATAGTTGATACCGATGGCTAAGGAGCCTGGATAAGGGTATTCATCTTTTGGTCTCAGCCTGTTGTTGAAATTCCGGTTGAGCCGGTAATAGTTGCCATACATGTCAAAGCGATCACTCAGGGGGTAAGCCAAGCCTATACCGAGGGTAAGAAAGGTATTGATGCCGGAAGTTTTGGCGCTGTAAGTAACTGTGGTGACTTCCTCTGTCCGCTCCGACTTTTCGGATTTTGATGTACTGAAAATTGGCGTAACCATGGCCGTACCGTAAAGCTCCAGTTTCCTGAACGGGTAGAGAAGCGTGTAATTTACGGTTACCGGCATGGCCACTCCCCTGGTATGGTTATACTCCCGCAGGTAGATCAGCTTTTCAGGCGATTCCACATAGATTTGCTCTACATCAAATTTGTAACTGTCATAAGATACCCCCACCTGCGCGCTAAGCCGCTTGCTAAATTTATACTTCAGGTAGGGCGTAACAGCAGGCCGAAGATCTCCGCCCTTAGGCTCATGAGCATACTTCAAGTTATAACCCACTGTACTGGCTATAACTCCTACAAACAACTTCTTACTTGCTGTATCCGGGGTGGCATGTTTCTGGGCCTGTACAAAAAAGGAAAGCAACAGCAGAATGAATGTGAGAATTGCTTTAGTAAGCTGATTCCATTGCTCCATGGTGATGAGTTTGTAGTTTGTTTTCGAAGGTTAAATTGACACACCCACGGTATAGGTTATATTCTATATACAAAAGGCAATATTTATACTTTTTGTAACATAAGCTATACCTTCTACCAGCTTCTCTGCGAACTGCATTGAGCCTGTATGAAGCCATTTAACCCCGTAACTGCAGGCACAAGAGCAGCGGTTTGTAACAAACAGGTACAAAAAAACCACAGGCGTGGGGCCTGTGGTTTTGGTAAAGTATAAGTATAGCTACTGCTGTTAACCTTCGTAGTAGAACTTGCCGTGGCTGCTCTTGATGGTAAGCTCGTTGCGGTCGCTGGCTTCTACGCGGCCAATGATCTGCGCCTCCACCCCAAACGCTTTCGAAATATCGATCAGGTTCTGAGCGTACTCCTTCGGCAGGTAAATCTCGAGGCGGTGGCCCATGTTAAACACCTTGTACATCTCTTTCCAGTCGGTATGGCTCTCTTCCTGAATGATGCGGAACAGCGGAGGCGTCGGGAAAAGGTTGTTTTTGATGATGTGTACCTTATCGGTAAAGTGCAGCACTTTGGTCTGGGCGCCGCCGCTGCAGTGCACCATGCCGTGGATGTGCGGGCGGTGCTCTTTCAGGATCTCCTTCACAATTGGTGCATACGTACGCGTTGGCGACAGCACCAGCTTGCCCATCTCCAGGCCGGTTTCCTCGTTCACATCGGTCAGTTTATACTTGCCGGAGTAAACCAGGTCTTTTGGCAGTTCCGGGTCAAAACTCTCCGGGTAAGATGCCGACAGGTATTTATGGAACACATCGTGGCGGGCCGAGGTTAGGCCGTTGCTACCCATGCCACCATTGTACTCATCTTCGTACGTAGCCTGCCCATACGAAGCAAAACCCACGATCACGTCACCGGGCTGTATGGTGTGGTTCGAGATCACCTCGTCGCGGCGCATGCGGGCGGTCACGGTGCTGTCTACAATAATGGTGCGTACCAGGTCGCCTACGTCGGCTGTTTCGCCGCCGGTGCTGTAGATGCCGATGCCGTTGTCACGCAGCATTTGCAGCACTTCTTCAGTGCCGTTGATGATGGCTGCGATCACCTCGCCGGGCACCAGGTTCTTGTTACGCCCGATGGTGGAAGAAAGCAGGATGTTGTCGGTAGCGCCCACGCACAGCAGGTCGTCGGTGTTCATGATCACCGCATCCTGGGCAATGCCTTTCCATACGCTCAGGTCACCGGTCTCTTTCCAGTACATGTACGCCAGCGATGACTTGGTGCCGGCTCCGTCGGCATGCATCAGCGCGCAGTACTCGGGGTCGCCGGTAAGTATATCAGGGATGATCTTGCAGAATGCTTTCGGGAATAAACCTTTGTCGATGTTCTTGATGGCATTGTGCACGTCTTCTTTAGAGGCCGAGACGCCACGTTGCAGGTATCTGTTTTCCATAACGATGGTGGTTTCCTTACAAATTTAAGAAAGGCTGTGGTATTAGTGGCAGACAAAAGTATAAAATCCGCCCCGCGAATTGCTTTATACGCAACGGCCGCAAATGTTTCCCGACTTTTTTCTTGATAACATGCAACGCTTTCCTGAAAACTAACATCTACCTATATATCATACCTTCTAACCCCTTACAAACTATGAAAAAGATTATCCTCCCTTTGCTGCTGTGCCTCTGCGGCCTCAGCCTGCCTGCTACGCTGCAGGCCCAGGATTCGCTCAGTGTTAAACCTCAGGCTACGGCTCCTTATAAAGTGGCCGTTGGTGCACGTTTTTCTGCCGGAGGTCCGACAGGTGCAGACTTAAGTATTACAGCTAAGTACTTCATCGGGAAACAATCTGCCTTGGAGGCCCAGTCCACGGTTAACCCGCAAAACCGATATTTCCTGGCCTCGCTCAGCTACATCTGGCAACCGCAACTGCTTACCTCTTCGCGCTTCAGGCCTTATGCCGGGCTGGGTGTGGGCGTGTTAAGAAGCCGCAACTACTACTATGACGGCAGAAGTACAAGCGAACACATTAAAGTTAACCCGGTAGGTGTTGCCACTATTGGTGTTGAGTATACTTTCCCCAAGGCGCCCATTGCCCTTTCCCTCGACTACCGCTCTACTTTCCTGCGCCTCGATAACACCAGCACGCAGCCAACCTTCGACCTCAGAAACAGCAGTAACATTGGCTTAGGAGTTAAGTTTTTGATCAGATAATATAAGAGATCTGAGTCTTGAGTTGGTTTTACATCTTCCTCACCCCGACCCTCTCCTTAAATCAGGAGGGGTATTCAGTTACTGCCATACTTGAAAGTATGAGAGTTCTATAGCAGTAGTATAAACACACCCCTCAGAGCTACGCTCGCTAGCTTCGAACTCACGTTCTCGCTAGTCTGCAAGAGGAGAATTTCTGCTACAACCAATCAAGAAGTATAAGCGCTGTAGTAATAACTTTTATACCAAAGCAAGCGGCCGGAGGCCGTGGGATGGCTCACACTCGCGGGACGCGAGCGAGGGCTGTGTGCTGTTAGGCTGAGCATATGCGTAACTGGTTCGGCTAAAGTATAAGTAAGTATAAAAGGGAAGGCGGTAGAAATCTACCGCCTTCCCTTTTATACTTCTAGTTCCAACTCGTGACTCAGAACCCGTAACTCGTAACTTTAAAAAGCTTATTCCTGCACGCGCACCACTTTGAACTCAGTGCGGCGGTTGCGCTGGTGCTGTTCTTCCGTTTTGGCATTACGCACTACAGGTCGGCTCTCGCCATAGCCTTTGGCCGTGATCCTGCTCTTATCTATCCCTTTCGAGATAATGTAGTTAACTGCAGATTGCGCACGGCGCTGCGACAGGTCCTGGTTGTATACATCCACACCACGCGAGTCGGTATGTGAGCTAAGCTCGATGGAAATTTTTGGGTTGTCGTTCAGGATCTCTACCAGCTTGTCGAGTTCTTTGGCAGCGTCCGGACGAATGTCAGCTTTGTCGAAATCGTAGAAGATGTTCTCCAGCACGATCGGCTTTTCTTTCACGATCTCGCTCAGCACGAGTGTAGCTGTTAGGCGAACATCATTTACCTCTTCGGGCAATTCGCTCTGTGGAGGCATTTTACCTACTGTGGTAATGCGCTGGCGGGCTGTAAAGAAGCCGGGCTTTTCAGCAACCAAGGAATACGTAGAGGCTGTATCGAGGCTGAAAGTGAACTGGCCGCTCTCATCGGCTTTAACCTCACGCAGCTTTTTGCCTGTTTCATCCTGCAGCACTACCGGTATGTTCGCTACTCTTGTCTGCTGCTTGGCTCCTTCGCGGCGCTGGTAAACCGTGCCATCTACAAAGAAGTTAACCCGTTTGCGGCCTGATTTGGCAAGTGCATAAATATCATCGCTGCCTTTACCCCCCTGGCGGTTAGAAGAAAAATAGCCTTTGGTGCCGGTCTGCATATAAATGCCGAAGTCGTCGCCGCTGGAGTTGATAGGCATACCCATGTTCACCGGTTTGCCATTCTCTATGCGGAACAGGTCGAGGCCGCCAAAGCCAGGCAGGCCATCAGACGCAATATATAAGGTACTGTCTGCCCCTACCGAAACAAAGGTCTCGTTGCCGGGCGTGTTGATTTCAGGGCCAAGATTCTCAGGATCAGAGAAGCGTCCGTCTTCATCTATGGTTGATTTGTACACGTCGTGCCCGCCTAGGCCGCCTTTGCGGTTGGAGGTAAAGTATAAGGTTCTGCCATCAGGGGAGAAAGCCGGTGAAGAATCCCATGCACGAGGGTCGTTTATACTTAACAGCTTTGGCTCTGTCCAGGCATTGGAGCGGAAGAAAGAAATGAACAGGTCTACGTTCTGGCGGCCCTTCTTGGTGCCTTCGTTACCACGGGCGAATACTATGGTCTGGCCCTCGTTCTTGAAGGTAGCCAATGCATTGTGTATGCCTTCTACATTTACGGCGTTCAGCTGGCGTATGGTGGCAACCGAGTCGCTGAGCGTGGAGGCATAAATGCTGAGAAAGCCTTCGCCATTGCCCAGGTACTCTTTGCCAGGGCCGCGTGTAGAAGAAAAGACCAGTTCATTGTTCAGCACATACGGGCCAAATTCAGAAGCCTCGGTGTTGAGAGCTTCCAGGTTCTTGATCTCATACCCCTGGCTCTGGCGCTGTATCTCGCTTAACCTGCTCAGGTTTTCTACCTCGCGGGCCGCTGCAGCTTTCAGAGCCGGTGTACCTCCAATCTTCACATAATCCTGCAGTTGGTTGCGCGCACCTTCGTAATTGCCAGCAGCTTTCAGTGCCAGACCGTAGTAGAAGTATACATTATCTTTGCGATACTTATTATCCAGCGCAGCTTTATAAAAAGGCTCGGCCTGCGCAAGCCTGTTCGACAGGCGGTAAGCCTCTGCTATTTTATAGTTTACCTCACCTGGGCTATTGGTCTTGGCAAGCGCCTGCTTGTAAAACTCGATGGCCCGCTCGTATTGCTCCTGCTCGAAACGCTTATCGCCTTTGCTAAGGTAGCTGCCTGCGCAGCCGGCTCCCAGCAGCAATACAAGAAGCATAAGCAAACCAGTTAGCTTCATGTGGTAGGTAAATGGCTTTAATAATTGCGTCTGATGCATGAGCAGAATGAGGTTTAGTAGCCAGATTAAAAATACCTGGAGAGCCAACTGTTGCGGGCAGGGCGTGGCCACCGCGCCTGTAGCTCTCCATAATTATTTACTAATGTATCAAAGTATAATGTATTTTCATCTATCTCGCCGGCAGCAACTTTTTGTTTCAGCTCCTGCATCCCTACTGTTTGTACTTTCCCATCTTTCAGGAAAGCAAGCCTTGTCCGGTCGAAGAAAGAAACCTTAAAACGCTCCTCCAGCTCCCGCACAAATCGTACGGATGCATCGATGGAGCAGCCGCTGGCGGAAGTAGCGCTTTCGTTATTAGCCAGCACGAGAAACTGGTTGTGCAGCAGCTCTGCTGAGGCCTGCAGGCCCTTGCCATGACTGCTCCACTCTGTAGCAAAACGCTCCAGCAATGGTTTTATTTCTGCCACTTCTGCCTCTGTCAGCGGTCTGTTAGACTGGTAAATCCAAAGCCTTGACTGCGGAGGCAGTTGGTCAAACGGAATGTACATATTCTTAATTGTTGATTGTTAATTGTTGATTGTTCTTAAAGAGTTACTCGCTGATGTTGTATACTCGCTTTACCTGTTCTCACACTTTATATAGCCAAAACAGAAGTGCCGAAATCAATCCGGGAGTAAAACAACAATCAACAATTAACAATCAACAATCAGGTATTATTTTGTAAGCCCTTCGGCTTGAGCGATCAGCTCGGCAATGTCAAAAACTTTTACGTTTTCTTCCTGTTCCTTGTTCTTCACGCCATCGTTCATCATCACCATACAGAACGGACAGGCTGTTGCGATCACGCCGTTGCCTGTGCCCAGTGTAGCCAAGGCTTCTTCTGTTCTTTCGATGTTGATGTCTTTGTTGCCTGGTTCCGGCTCTTTAAACATCTGCGCACCACCGGCACCACAGCACAAACCATTGGCGCGGCTACGCTTCATTTCAACAAGGTCGGCATCTAATGCTGCCAATACATCACGCGGTGCTTCGTAAATATCGTTGGCACGGCCCAGGTAGCAGGAATCATGATAGGTAATGCGCTTGCCTTTGAACTCGCCGCCTCCCTGCATTTTTACCTTACCTTCGTTAATGAGCTGCTGCAGGAACGTAGAATGGTGAATTACCTCATAGTTACCGCCCAGGTCCGGGTACTCATTTTTGATCGTGTTGAAGCAGTGCGGGCAGGCGGTTACAATCTTCTTGATGTTGTAAGCATTCAGCACTTCGATATTGGTAAGGGCCTGCATCTGGAACAGGAACTCGTTACCGGCACGCTTAGCCGGGTCAC
The DNA here is from genome assembly GCF_023630205.1 of Pontibacter ruber. Lineage (GTDB taxonomy): Bacteria > Bacteroidota > Bacteroidia > Cytophagales > Hymenobacteraceae > Pontibacter > Pontibacter ruber. Next base: position 1,138,765 of record NZ_JALPRR010000001.1, read on the forward strand.
CGGTGCAGCTTTCTTCTGTGCCCAAAACGGCATACTTTATACCTACATGCTCCAGTATCTGCACAAACGCGCGGGTTACTCTTTTATAACGGTCGTCGAAAGAGCCCGCACAACCAACCCAGAACAGCACTTCCGGCTCTTCGCCATTAGCAGCCATTTCTGCCATGGTCGGCACTTTTACTAATCTTTTATTTTCCATCTTATCTTGTATTCAAACGACAAAGGACTACTTGACAAAAGACAAAGGATTTAAATTTATATTTCCCGTATAATGATGTCTTTTATCCTTTGTCTAAAAATTCTTTTGTCTAGTTTTTAGAAGGCACATACAGTTCTTCGGCCCAGTTAAAGCGGTCGGAGGCCGGGAAAGCCCAGGGTGCACCGTTGTTCTCGATGTTGGTGAACATAGCATTCAGCGATGCCGGTGCCGCCGACTCTTCCAGCACCAGGTAGCGGCGCAGGTCCATGATGGTGGAAAGCTGGTCGATGTTAACCGGACAGGACTCTACGCAGGCGTTGCACGAGGTACAGGCCCACAGCTCTTCCGGCGTTATATAGCCACGAAGCAGGGTTTTCTCATCTGTAGTGGCTACACGCTCCACACCCAACTCCTTGTAATGGTTTGGTCTGAAGATAGCCGGGTGCTCACCTTTCTCCTCCATACGGTCGCGGGTGTCCATGATGATCTTGCGTGGCGAGAGCAGTTTACCGGTAATGTTAGCGGGGCAAACAGAAGTACAGCGACCGCACTCGGTACAGGTATAAGCATCCATTAGCTGCTTCCAGCTCAGGTCTTCCACGTCTTTGGCACCAAAACGCTGCATCACCGGGTTACCTTCGGCGTCCACTTCAGGAGCAGGCGGCTGGTAGCTTGGGTCCAGCATGGCTTTGATCTCGTGCGTAATCGCCGGGTTAGTGGCAAACTTACCCTTTGGCAACAGCTTGGAGAAGTACACGTTCGGGAAGGCCATGATGATGTGGAAGTGCTTGGAACTTGGCAGGTAGTTCATAAAAGCAAGTATACCCAGGATGTGGATCCACCAGCCTGTCGTAGCGATTGCTTCAAGCGTGCCAGCATCAGAGCCAAATGCATTTACAAACAGCTGGCTTACCGGGAAGCTGCCTGCCAGTTCGTGGCCTTTCAGTTCAGCCAGTTTCAGGTCAGAGATGTTGAAGGCGAACAGCGCAAACATCAGCACGATCTCTGTGATCAGGATCACGTTGGCGTCCAGCTTTGGCCAGGCGCGCATTTCAACGCCACGTGCCAAACGAGGTACCTGGGTCACGTTTCGTCTCCACAGGAAAATAGCGCAGGCCACAATTACCAGCGCAGCCAATATCTCGTTCACAAACATCAGGGCACTGTACACCGGCCCCATAAAGCCCAGCACGCGGTGCGTTCCGAAAATACCGTCGATCAGGATCTCCAGCACCTCGATGTTAATCACCAGGAAGCCAATGTATACAAAAAGGTGCAATACGGCCGGCAGCATACGCTTGAACATCTTCTGCTGCCCGAAAGCAACCAGCAACATTTTGTTTAAGCGTTCGGATGAGTTATCGCTAAGTTCCACATCGCGGCCTATCAGCACATTTTTGCGAATCTTCCGGATTTGCCATACAAAAAGGCCTATACCTATGGCAGCCACGATCAGGAAAATAATGTTTTCTATTCCAAAGTTGTCCACTTTTATTCTGGCAAATTATTCGTTATACATACTAATTTGTACCTAAAGATAGCAGAATACGAAGAATAAACGTGCAGGCGGTATATTTTTTTAAAATTTTTCTAGCCGAATATTTGCACCTTCAAAGTTAGTTACTACTTTTGCATACCCTTACGAAAGACAGGGACACAACAAGAGCTGGTGATGTAGCTCAGTTGGTAGAGCAAAGGACTGAAAATCCTTGTGTCGTTGGTTCGATTCCAATCATCACCACCAGAAACCCTCGCTTTAAGTAGTGAGGGTTTTTTGTTTTTATGGCCTCTATGCTCATTCCTGAGCCATTTAACTTACTCTGATTATAACAGATGAGACTTTACTAAATGTACGTGATAAACTACGTGAAGCTGCCCTTTAACCTATTTTTGTCCCACTTGCTGTCTCATTTGCTGTCTCGCTTATAATCGAGGTAACAGTTACTGATTTGAGAACAGCTCGACATAGGTTCGATCAAAGACAATTGGTAATGCATTTACCACACTCGCACTTTTTATTAAGCAGTTAGAAAACCATAGAAGCCTTTGGTATATCATATATCTGGTAATAAACCCTCTCATATTTATTAGACCTCTCATATTGTGAGTCCCCCCACTCAGAAATGTGACCCAGATACGAAGGAAGAGTATAATGTAATTGACCACCCATGCCTACAACCTGCTGTACATACTCGTTCCCATCGTGATCTGTATAATATATACTAAACTTAAAAAGATCAAGAATCTCTACTGAACTTATACCCCTTACATTAACTTGGATAACTTGTTTTGATTGAGGATATATGACTGAACTACCATCCTTAAAAGAAAAATCTATCTCTTCTAAGTAACCATCATAAGGATCAGGAGGAGAAAATAAGCTTATATCAGTTGCTGTTCCACCTGTGTTCTCTACTGTAATCCCAAAGTAAGTACCATTATAGCTCTTAGTGTTCAAGATTAGGTTTGGCCTTATCTCAAGCCTTCTTCTCTCTGTGGCGACTTTTACTTGATTTGCTAACCCATCAGCTATCTTAGCGAGTGTATTGAGTTCTTTCTGTTGATCTATACTATTGTTCTTCAAATCTATAAGAGTCCAAACAACGCCAATAGCTCCAACTATAGCAGCTACAGCTTGTAACCAATCTGTTATAGAAGGTGACATCAGATAATTAATAAATGATAGTAAATCTAAAAGCATAATGATGGTTAGATTAGAAATAATTAAAGCACCCCTTCAGACAGAAACAGTTACAGCTTTTAATAGCACAGGATTATCAAATTCAAATGCTTGCACCCTAGGGTTTGATCTTGGTGGTTTACTAAAAGCTTCTTGTAAGTATTCATTTCCATCAATGTCTTTATATTGAAATAAGAGTGAGTAATCTGCAGTTCTAAGATCAACATCTTTGTTGATATATAATGTTACTAAGAATGAACCAACTCTAATCTCTTTACTCTCAGGAAAGTCTACAAAAGCTTTGATAATTATAGGATTGATAGGGTCAACCAATCTAACATTAAATGCAGGATTCTTTTCGACATTTAAGAAGAAGTTTAGGCGCTGACATTCGACTTCAACATCTTTAACAGTTTTAAGAAGAGATAGCTTGGAGCTATCTATGGTATATGGAGAAAAGCTTTCTTTAAGCCTTAAGTAAGGTTTAATTTCATTTCTCCTTTTCTCTTTGCCCAAATTAACCTGTGCTTCTAGCCTATCTGCAATAACAGCCAAGCTATTAATTTCTTGTTGCTGGTCGTTTATCTGATCTTGTTGCTGTCTAATTGTACTCCTGTAGGATAACCAAGCTAATAAACCAGCAATAACACCTACTACAATTCCAGCTAGAGCAGAATATGCTTGCACTTTATCTGTCCATGAAGGTTCATCTTTAGTAGCTTCAGCAATGTCTTTTATTGTCTGCTTGCTAAGTGCAAGGCTGTCTACAACTACAATATCATGTGGTAAGATCTTGGCTGCAGCTATAGTATCCTGAGCTACCAATAAGGTGTCTAGAAGAAGGTTCATCGATTGTTCATAACGAATACATAAATATATAGTCATTTATTTATAAACGCGACAAGCTATTTTTTATATATTTATAATTCAAATATTTATTATATGAGTACACCTGCAGAACTCGAACAATTGATAGATGAGTTTAGCTCATTGCCTAAATTTGTACAGCAGCCTACTTACTTGGAACTGTGTCAGTATCCTTATAGAAGATTTGAAGAGATATGCAGCAAGCTGTTAAGCTTCTATTTGCAACCTACAAATGAGCATGGATTAAATGATTTATTTATAAACTGTTTAACTCAGCTGGTTCAGGGATATTCAAGTCTACAGTATAGATCAGACCAACTACAGATCATAGTCGAGGACAACGCTGATGGAAAAAGGATAGACATCGTCATAGTTGGTGAAAACTTCGTTATTGGCATTGAAAACAAGATAGACGCCAGCCTTTACAACCCTTTAGACATATATCGCAAAAAGCTTGAGTCTTACAAGAAGGAATCAGTTGTTGGGGTAGTACTTACTTTAAGGAAGATTCAAAGAAAGAGTGAGGTAGACTGGATGAAGGCAAATGGATTTACCAATATCACTTACTCAGACCTGTTCAACAGCGTCAAACAAAATATTGGGTTTTATCTTAATCAGAGCAGCGACAAATACTTCATCTACCTAAAAGACTTCATGGCTACAATGGAAAACATGGAAGGAAGCAACATCCTTAACCAACCTTTATCAGATTTCTTTTTTGATAATTCAGATAAGATAGACGAGCTGGTACACCTATATGAAGAGTTCAATAATCGCATCGTTCAAATACAAAACCAGCACATCAGCTCATTGCAAGAGGCAATATCTGACAGGACAGGGCATAAGTGGTGGGTCTGGGGTGGTTTCGACCTAGGCTGCAGCTTCACAATAAATAATCATAAGATAGGTATTGAAACTCACTTTAAGAGGGCTAAAAGAAACCCTATAGGTAAGTATATCATCCAGATTACTACCTGGAATATTAAAGACTGGAACTACTTCAGGGAAAAGGTGGTATCTCTCCTACCAAATTGTGCTTATGAGACTAGTAATGGAAGAGCGTTCCTTACTTTTGACGTTCTAATAAATCCAGACGAGGACCAGATAGTTGACAAGCTGGAAGAAGTCTTTCATATTGTCCAAAAGGTCATTAGACATGAATTGTCTTTACAAAGCTGATATCTTAATATGTCCTTATAAAATCGACAAAGGAAAAGAACATTAAATAATTTAGACAATCGATCTATTTGGCCCCCAATCCCTATCCAGATACTTCAAATCATTTTAGCAATACTGAACTAAATCATACATAAGCTGGTATTCAAATTCTAAAACGATAGCATAACTGCATATTTATGTCAGCATTGGATTTTTATATTTCTTTGATAAGGCTAGGAAGGCTTCAAAGGTGGGAAGAAGATCGTCTTCAGCTAAATCCAAAGCTAGTAGACTATGAGGTGAATTTTAAGGATAAAAGAGCTTCATATACTCACTTTAATCATAATAGCCAACCTATAACCATTTCATTTGATTTAGCAATGGAGATGAAAGAGATGGTGGACAAAGAGCAAATCACAGTCCTCCATCTTATTAACCAGAAGCTTCACAATAGTTCAAGAATAGAGGGAAGAGAATTTCTTCTTGATGCTCTACATCAAATCGATCAACTGAAACAAGGTGCAGCAGTAAGCAAAGAGTTTAGCCCATACCCTTCTATTATAGAATCATTAAACTTTATACAGCAAGAACTTAGAACATCATACAGTAGGCTTCTAGAAGGCAGCTCCTCTGAAACCACAATACAAGAACCAAAGATTACTTCAACCTTAAAAAGGAAAGCCCCCCTCCTGCCTCAAACATTTACTTATACAGGTATTAAGTATTTTAAAAGCAAGGGAGACAAGGATACAGCTAATTACAAGTTAGACTCCTTTGTTCGTGGCTTACTAAATGCAGGGCTAGTATCTAATTTCTCACTTAAATTAAAGAAAGAAAGTCCTCGTTCAGTGATTAGTGAGTTAAAGAATATTTTTAAAGGTGTCGAAAGTAGTCACTCTGTGATCTGGACAGGCAAAGATGGACAGCTTAGGTTTCTTATTCGACAGCTATGTGAGCAAGGGCTAATTGAACCAAGGGTAGGTCATTGGAAAGTCGCTATATCTTGTTTTAAGGGAGAGAATGGCAATGCATTTAGCGAAATCAAGATAAGCAAAGCCCAACTCCCCATGGAAACCAAGAAGTTAAACGACATAATTCAGCAACTCTCCTTCTCTACAAGATAAATTTTTTTATCATCTTTTTCGCTAGTACAACCATTTCCAAAATGCCCTTCAGAAGTTCTTTCAGATAGGTTTTGCTTGCCTAATGCTTTATGCATTCCTCTACACCTTCCTCTACCCCTTTTCCTCCAGCTTGAAATAGTAGCCTACACGCCTGCTATGTTTGCAAAGCAATACAACAAGCAGACATAGTTTAGGTACCCTAAGATCGATTATCTATCTGCAGAGCTTGCAACTACAGAAGGAGTGTTAATTAGCGCTACGACATTCTTGCATGTAAACCTGCTGCATGAAGTACATGCAAGCAATCATAATATATAGTTCAAACAATATAATGATACTTACTAAAAATGAGTTGGTCAGAAACCAACAACTAAGACAACGTGATCTTAATGAAGGCCATAGCCTTATCTATTCGATATCAGATGCTGGCTCACTATTTAACCTCTCTGAGGAAGACTTCTTTGACTATCTAATGAGGCTTGGAATAATAAGTGTAGGTTTTAAGCAGAACCAAGAAAGCATAGAGAAAGGGTGGTTCTTAGATGATAGTCTAGAACCATATGCTGGAAACGTCAATAAACCTGACACCTATTTGTCTCCAGCTGCACTGAAGAGTATATTCTCAATTCTTATAGATAATAACCTTATCTACTATGCAGAATTAGTGTCCAAACCTTTCTCTCCAAGAAGGATTGATCAAGCATAACAAACTTGAACTCTATTTTAACCAACATAAAGAGATAGCGCTTCCTGCAAAATCGTGCATTACCAGTGTAGTAGAGCAGGAAGGCTACTTCGCCCCAAAACCTAGAAGCTACTTAAATGAGACATTCACATGAGTGTTTCTATTTTACAATGTTGGCGATAAGCCAGCTTAATCATAAACAAAATGAAAAATAACAACATAGACATTGTTGAGGCAGAAGGCCTCACTTCAATAGACTCAGAATCACCTGAGGCTGCTGAAAACGAAAAGTTTGCAAACTCTGCACAGTTTGCACAGCCAGATAATCAAGCAAACAATTCACAAGGGGAGGAAATCGAACTTTTCGACACCCCCATCATACTAGATAAGGTTTATGACTTACTACCTAAGCTTCTGAAGGAAAATAGCAAGGTATTTAGCAACTCCAGGGAGAGAGATGTCTTTCTGACTGGCGCATTGACCATTCTTAGTGGGTGTATGGATAATGTTGAAGGTGAATATGGGCAAAGAGAGGTTTATGCAAACCTGTACTGCTTCATAGTAGCACCCCCAGCAAGTGGAAAGGGCGTGTTCATCTATGCCAAAATGCTTGGAGATGCCTATCACGAAAAGCTTATAGAAGAAAGTAAAGCAGCACTGCAACAGTACGAGGAGGCCCTGAGCAAGCAAAGTGAGAATAGTGAAGAACCAGATGATTCCTTACCTCCAAGGCCTGCGCTCCAGGTACTGTTCATACCAGGAAATGCAAGCGCCTCTGCAATCATCAAACACCTTATGGAGGGAGAAGGAAAGGGCATATTCTGTGAAACAGAAGCTGATACTTTAGCAAATAGCCTGAAACAAGATTGGGGAAACTTCTCTGACTTGCTAAGGAAAGGCTTTCATCATGAGCCTGTCAGCTACACAAGAAAGACTAACAGCGAGTACTATGAGATTAAAAAACCTAGGCTCACTGTTGCTATGTCTGGAACACCTTCTCAGGTGGAGGGATTGATTCCATCAGCAGAAGATGGGTTGTTCAGCAGGTTTATATTCTACACCTTCAGCTCTAAGTCTGAATGGCAGAGCGTGTCTCCAGAAGAAGGGAAGCCAAACTTAGATACGCACTTTAAAAGCCAGTCTGAACAAGTTCTAAAGATGGCAGAATACTTAAGCGCCAACCCAACTAAATTTAACCTTACAAAATCCCAATGGGACCAGCTTAACAAGCAATTTGCAATCTGGCACGATGAAGTAAGGGACAATATAGGAGGGGACGTTTTAAGCACAATAAAACGCTTAGGGCTAATTTTTTATCGAATCGCGATGGTGTTATCCTGCCTCAGGAAATATGAGAATAGGATTAAAGATTACGAAATTAGCTGTTCTGATATTGACTTTAAAATTGCAATGAAGCTTGTTGAGGTATATAAGGCTCATGCTTTACTGATGTTCAATCGCTTGCCCCAAACTGGAGGTATCAATGAAAAAATGGTTCGACAGTTTTATGATGAGCTTCCAAAAACATTCAAGAGAAAGGAAGCAATAGAGATTGGCATTGCGAATGGCATGGGAACGCGAACAATAGACAAGTACCTTCAATTGCTCAGGGATTCCAAAAAGCTAGATTATACTAGCTATGGAAGCTACGTCAAAAGATAGATAATACAACCTATGCAAACTATGCAAAGTGGCTGGAGCGCAAGCTTCAACCACTTTGTTGCTTTATAATAACTTGTTAAAGCTATGCAGGGACTATGGGTTGTGGTTTTAAAAGTGCCTGAAAAACTGCAACAGTGTAGATCAGCCTAATAAATTAACAGATTCAAGCTCCTGTTAAACCACAGACATTATATTAATATAGCTTTAACTGAAAATAGAGAGTGTAAAATAATTAAGGATATTTGTATTACATACAATTAAACTAAAGTTTGAAATTGTTCATTTCATATATCTCTAATGATTCTCCATTATTAATAGATTCTACATTGATACTTGCAAACCTTTCACCTGCAGTAGGAGTGTGATGTACTTTGAAGGTTACTGGTACAGTATTGTGATATTTGATATTATATTTCTCCTGATCATAATTGTGCCATATATCGTTTTCTACATCATGATATGCTTCTTTGAGGTTATATAACCAAAGCACAGCACTAAATTCTATTTCGACCTCAAATTCAATTCTAGCATGTGTATTATCAAGATGAGTAATAAGGTAAGGTCCAAGGTTAATATGTTTAAGTTTAAATGATTCAAGTTTTATATAAAGATATAATCCTTTAGCATTTATTTGTCTTAGATTGTATTCAATATAATCACGTATTTCCTTCTGTAAATCGAATTCTAATCTCTCTCTATTGTTAGTTAATAAGTTTTGAATCTTTGCAAAGTACTTTTCCTTTTCTATATATTCTTCACTAGTACGTATGATTAAGTCTAATAACTCTGAACCATCTTTGATGGGCAACAAAAAATCACTACTGTACTCTAAAATATCCTTATCTCCAGATACAATATAGCATTGTCTGCCTAATTTATTGAAGTGTTCTTCAAGACCTTTAAGAGTAAAAGCATCTGGAAATTCATGTTTTTTTATTCCATCCCTAAATGGGGGAGTATTATCAAAGTAAGCAGCAAACACACTCCCAATCTGAATATTAGTCGTCTCAATAATTTCTATTTTATTTACTTTTAACCAATCATCCCAGCTCTCCTTAAAACTTTTGGATAAGGCTTCTTTGTCAAACTCAGGCATATCGAATATAGCGTCATAGCTATCTATATTCTTAAGAATTCTTATACTATCCTTGAAAGACTTAAAAGATTTAAGAGGATTCAAATTTTTTTTGAACCTTGCTAGTACTTCATTATAAGTAATATCAGTTATATAGATTTGAATTACATCTACTTTACATAACCTAGCAAATTCATTTATCGCCTTTCCCTTCAAAAAATTCTGAGATTCAATATAACTTGTGTCAATTGCCACACTTCTTGTAACAATACTTTCTGTCATTGTTAATTTATCCTGTTTATAATAAACACACTGATCCTGCCTTACTTTCTCAATATATACACTTATTAATCAATACTACATATAGTACCTATATATAAAATTAAGAATGTATTCATTATAATATCACTTAGACCTCCATAATTGCCTCTATAAAATATTTATATTTTATATTTTTTATCTACCCCACTCCCTTCGCAAGATAACATACTGAGTCTGCCCCCATCCCTATCCCTGCGTCTGGCAGGGTGCCTTTCGCTTGTATAACCTTAAATCCTTAACTACAAATGGTAACTATTGTCGATTGGAAAAAACGCAACTCTGAAGATGGAAGAGAGTTCAATGCACTGATCCTGCAGGGAGAGCTGGAGCTGATTCAGTCCAAAGAGACAGGAAGGTTCTATGCGACTGCAAAGAAAGCTTCCATCTCCTGTACCTTTAATGATGTGGTATGCGCCACTTTGATTGGGAAGACACTCCCTGGCCAGATCGAGAAGATGGAGTGCGATCCTTACGAGTACACCATACCTGATAGTGGGGAGGTGATCATCCTTTCTCATACTTACTACTATGATCCTGTTCCAAGAACCATGGAACAGTCAGTGTTTGGGGTGAGAGCAGCCTAAACCAATCGACCAGGGTAGCACACTATGTGTTACCCTTTTTTCATCTTTAGACTAGACAACAACAAACAACATGATAACCAATCTACTGCTCAGCCCAGAGCCCAGCAGGTTCGATGACAGCTGCTTGTTTCTTTCGCAGTACAGGCTTCAGAGAGCCTTCTGCCCTTTTCAGGTTACTTGTATCGAGGCTATCAGGAAGATCAGGAAAGGAGAAAAGAAACAGGTAGACAGGGTGCTGAGTTGGGGGTCTGGTTTGATCTTATTCCTTATCAATGGGAAGCTCTACCCACACCACTTCTTCAGGTATAATCCACCTGTTCATTTCGTGCTTACTAGCTTAGATAGCTAGATCAGATAAAGGGAGTTATGCTGAATTTCTTAGGCATTGTTCTGTGAGATGGTTTCTCCCTTGTTAAAAAACCACTGAAAGAACGTAGCAACCACCATTAGCTGCAGTAAAATGGGAGGAGGAAAGTACTTATAAATATTTACTATCCTCTAGCAGCAATCAGTACAATATATAATATAATAAAAAAGCACCAACTGGAAGTCAGATGGTGCTTACTAATTGTTTTATAATTAGTTATTCGTATGCATATGCTACTCCTTGCTTTAAGCTTTTAGGCACTGTTCCCATTCCTCCAGCACCTGACCAACCTCCTGTTTCTGTCTTTTGAGATTGAATTAAGATGATATGAGCACCTAATGCAGCAGCTTCTTTCTTAAGTTTCATTGTAGCCTTCTCATCAATATTCTTTTGGTTTGAAAGCGTTGATCCTCCTGCAGCTTTAGCTTTCACTTCACCTTTCCTTACCAATCCTACAACATCGCTTTCCAAAGTTGTGATTTGTACTTTCTCCCAATCAAGTTCACTCTTTACGATAACCTTTTCTGAAAACTTCTGTATTCTGCCACTTCCAAACTGTACTTCCTTGACTTGATTCTTGCTAATTACATTTGTTACAGATTCATTTGGGTAAACAAATGCAATGTCTTTCTCATTGACAGCACTAACTGAAACAACTAAAGTTTCTCCATTAAGCTTAACGATAGTATCAAGTTTCTTTTCTTGAGAGAAACATTGGCTCGAATAAAACAGGAATAGAACTGCAAGTAATAGATTTTTCAAATTGATAAATGATTACTGTTGCGCTTACTCTATAGGCTTTTCAGCATTCGCCACTTGTTGTTAAGGATCTCAGCCTCTTTCCTTTATATTAAATGTTAATAATATATAACTAGTGCAATATAGGAAGAAAATTGTAAATTGCACGAAAACTAACTGTAATTTAACAATGAAAAGAATCTTACTAGTAATAAGCTTATTAATACTTATTACAATAGAAAATTATGCTAAACCAGAACCTAGAAGAGTTGAAAATAATTGCTACTATGGTATTGAAAATGGCTGGTATAAGGCAACAGTAAAATATTATAACTATAACACCTACACCAGAAGTACCTACACCTTGAGTGTTAAAGTAGAGTATGACAGAGTTACAGCAATTGACTTTGGCAATGGGGGCAGTGTTCATTCTGGTTACAATAATTCAGGCTATCTATACACAGGAGGCACCCTTTACTATCAAACAGATTATACTACTGGCGAGATAACCAGTGCTACTGGTAGAGTTACTATAACAGAAGGAAATTCATCAATTACTTATGATATAAGCCTGTAATTAGGTACTCTTAATAGAGTAGTAAGCTTTGGTTGTGGTGCAGAACACAAGTAGTAATAGCTTTACAACTAAATAGACTGGAGCCATCTATTTCTTGGTAAGCAGGTTTATTAATAATATCACTCTTCATGATTACATCAAATAATTACACTTATTTCTTAACCTATGATCAGACAGGTGAGTGGGACATAGAACTAGGTGAGACTAACCTTTCTTACAGTTTATCTAAGAACGAGCTCAACGTTATCAGTGAATTTAAAGCTGACAAGAAAATGAGTTTCTTCAAGGATTCCATTAATGTGCACCATAAAGTATTCCATCAAGAACCTGCAGATGTACGCACTGCACTAACAGCGTTTCTTATTGAACACCTCAGTGACTTAGGCTATGGCCACCCTTGGTATGTCAGAAGTGACATGTTTACTAAAGTTGAATTCGATGACATGCTGAACGCTGCTATTAAACTTATAAGAGAGCGAAAGGCAAAAGCAAGGCTTAACACCAGTGAACTGACTCAAGTATGCGAAACGTACAAGCTAAATCCTGAACCCTGCAACGATACTGGCACCTCATGGCAGGCGAGCTGCCCTTCAAGAAGAGGCCACTGGATAGCGATTTCTACAGAATCAAATACATGGGGCTGTGGATACTGTAGAAAAAAAGGAGGCATTAACGAATTAGCTGAATGGATTGAGGAGATAAAGTTAAAGTCCCTAACATGAATACATCACATGTAAGCTGAACCCATATCAGTAACACGCCTTACAAGGTTTCCTCTTATAAGTTCCTTCTGCTTCCTTCATTGTAACTGATACTATAGTTCGTGTACAATATGTCAACCCTTCACAAGCTTTATTCTTGTGATAGGCATAGGCTGAGCTTCCTTTACAGATATAAACTTTGGAATCAGCATTGTTTGCAGACTGAGCAGTTGGCTTTGTAGTTGGTTTTAGATGGGCTGTTGTAGAAGCCTGAGCACATGCTTCATAACTACATATTGCAATAACGATAGAGAGTAAAAGGTTCTTCATGCAGGATCTGGCTTTGCTGGCTTATAACTTCTTATAAGTACAAGAATATGTATATCTTAGTCGCACTAACACCAGACCTTAACTAAAAGTTTATGTGTGGAAGATATTCAGTCATCCCTAAAGCAAAGGGTAGATCGCGTGTTTCCAGGCTCCTTGAAAACCACCTACAGGAGGCGCATTACAACGCTGCACCCTCCCAGACTTTACCTGTTGTTACCAACAAGCAGCCTGACGAAATACAGCTCTTCTCTTGGGGCCTGCAGCCCTTCTGGGCAAAGGATGTGAAATCAATAAAACGCTCTATCAATGCAAGGGCTGAGACCTTAACAGAGAAGCCCTCCTTTAGAAACCTGCTCAAATCGAAGAGATGTTTGGTGCCTGCTGATGGGTTTTACGAGTGGATGGTTATGCCTCAGGGGAAGGTGCCTTACAGGATACTGCTAAAGAACGAAGCGCTATTTTCCTTTGCAGGTCTATGGGACGAGTGGCTGGATAAGAATACTGAGGAAGTGCTGCACACTTATACCATTATTACGACTGAGGCGAATGACCTGGTAAAGCCTATTCATGATCGTATGCCTGTGATTCTGTCGCCAGAAGCAGAGGAGCTATGGCTGAACGAGCATAAAGCACAGGAGGACCTGCTATCTCTTCTTAAACCTTTTAAAGCAGAAGACATGAAGGCCTATCCTGTATCACCTCTGGTCAATTCACCTTTGAATAACATACCAGAAATAATCAACTCTCTTTGAGATCAGGCTGCTCTATGAAGCCTAGGAACATGTCTCCCTACTTCCTAAAAGAATAATGGTCATATACAGCTGGCCTTGCTTTAAAAGCGCCTTGGTTAACAACCTTCTTCTCTATAAACTTGAGTTTACACAGATCATCAAAGAATACCCCAGCAACTTCCTCAATGCCATCAAAATAAGCTGAAGCTACTTCCTTTACAATCTGTTCATAGTTCAGAAGGAGATATGGGTTTTCAAGAAACTTGGTCTTTACATATCTAAGCACTTGAGCATGCCTTGGTGTAAGCTGCTCCAAAGCCTTTAAGAACGTAAATCTAATGTCGAACTTCAGATCCTGTAACAGTGAGTTCAGAAGAGCATTCTTCAGGTATTGCAGCTTTTCTTCTTCGTGTTGAGCCAAAGCAACTCTAGTTGCCTCTGTGGCAAGAGTTACAAATTCCTCATTCTGAGCTAATGTATTGATATCGATGAAGCGCTTATTATGCAGCTCAGTTAATCCTTTGCTTACTTCCTCCATCCATTTGTCTCTCCTGGTTTCCAAGGGTGAGGAAAAGACAAGCCTGAACAACTCAGGTCCTGCAATAGGCAGGATGTTAGCTAATGCTTCACCTGCTGCATATAAAACATCTTTGTCTTCAGCCTGAGGAACCTTATACCTCTCTACATCTTTTCTTTGCGTCATCTGCTGTGATTATTGTAGCATTTAAATATAAGTAATATCACCAAAGTATTATGTTAGTCTAATATTGATAATCAATTACTTTGAGAAATGTAGATAACTGTGGGGAAAAATATAACTAATTTTTTTAGTATATATCATAAGTTAATACGTATTTGCTAACTATATTAGTTAATCGATATAACAATAACTGTTATGTGTAGTGCAAAGGTTATTCCTATCAACACCCACGTTCTAGAGCAACTTGATTTTGAAGTTTTAGATAGCATAACGCTTCCTCTGTTTGGCTCCTACGTTTCAGCAGGCTTTCCCTCCCCTGCTGATGACTACCTGGAAGATAGAATCAACCTGCAGGAATACCTTGTACAGAACCCTACTTCCACTTACATGATGAGGGTAAGGGGTAATTCCATGCAGGACGCCAACATCCATGATGGGGATGTGCTGGTAATCGATAAGTCATTAAAACCTGCTGATGGGCTACCAGTTGTCTGTTTTCTGGATGGGGAGTTTACAGTGAAGACCTTTCGCAAGATCAACAACAAAGCCTACCTCTATCCTGCTAACCCTGCTTATAAACCCATAGAGATTACAGAGGAAATGGATATGCGTGTGTGGGGCGTAGTGGTGTGGATACTGCACAAACCAGTAAAGCGATGACCAGTCTCTATGCCCTCTGCGACTGCAACAACTTTTATGCTTCCTGCGAACGTGTTTTTGATCCCTCGCTGAATGGGAAGCCTGTGGTGGTGCTCTCTAACAACGATGGGTGCGTGATCGCCAGAAGCAACGAGGCGAAGGCCTTGGGCATTCAGATGGGAGATCCTTTCTTTCAGATCAGGAATCTGGTAGAGCATAAACAGGTGCACGCCTTTTCTTCCAACTACGTGCTGTATGGGGATATGTCTGACAGGGTCATGCAGACGCTCTCACAGTTCACGCCTCATGTAGAAGTTTACTCGATTGATGAATGCTTTCTGGACCTTGGTGACTTCTACGACATTGATTTGTTCAGTTATGCATGGACTATAAAGCGAACAGTAACCCAATGGACTGGTATTCCTGTCAGTCTGGGAGTCGCACCCACCAAAGCACTGGCAAAGGTCGCTAATAAGCTGGCCAAGAAGTCCTCTAAAGCCAATGGTGTGTTGGTTTTAACAGAACCCTATCACATTAAGAAAGCGCTTGAAGCAACGAAGGTGGAAGATGTATGGGGTATTGGAGGCCAGTATGCTAAGTTTCTGAAGAAGCATAACATCCATACTGCACTCGACTTTGCGAACGCTTCAGAGAATTGGGTCAAGAAGCACATGACTGTGGTAGGCGTCAGGCTGTTAAAGGAATTAAGGGGTGAATCGTGTCTGGAACTGGAAGAAGTAACTCCTGCTAAGAAGGGTATCTGCACTTCCAGAAGCTTTGGCTCCAAGCTTACATCATTTAAGGATGTAGAGGAAGCAACAGCCAGCTATGCAGCTAAGTGCGCTAAGAAGCTTAGAAGCCAGAAGAGCTGCGCCAGGCTGGTCACAGTCTTTATTCAGACGAACCCTTTCTCAGAGCACGACAAACAGTACTACAGCAGCAAGACCATCTGCATGCCTGTAGCCACCAACTCAGACATAGAGTTGATCCATTATGCTACAATGGCGTTGAAAGCGATCTTTAAACCACACTATTACTACAAGAAAAGTGGCGTAATCGTAACTGAGATCATCCCTGAAAACCAAATTCAGTTTGACTTGCTCGATACAGTAGACAGGCAGAAACATAATAGCCTGATGAAAGTGATGGATGGGCTGACAGACAGGTTTGGGAAGAGCAAGGTACAGGTAGCTGCGCAGGGGCTTAGCAAGAGCTGGTTACTGAAGTCTGACTATAAGTCTCCCTGCTACACAACAAAATTGGAGGAAATACAAATTGTGTATAATCAATAGCTAATGTTTAGAAGATCTCTAGAAAGTAATGTATGTATTTAATCATTTAATATACAACCCCATTCTTATTCCCTTTTATTAACTAAATTGGGTTCTTTTTCTAGTCGAATATTGTTATATAACTATTTTTTTTAAAGGTGGACTTATTTTCTGAAGTTAAGGATTTAGTACAAGGCTATGAAGCCTTAAGAAATATTAATTGGAACTTTCAAGAATCAGTATCAGACAAAATACACTCTATTCATCCTTATCCTGCTAAGTTCATCTCTGATATTCCTAGAGCTGTTTTACAAACACTTCCTATTCCTAAGGATACAATCGTTTTAGATCCTTTTTGTGGCAGTGGCGTCACTTTAGTTGAAGCACAAAGAGCTGGTTTTGAATCTGTGGGTGTAGACTTAAACCCCATAGCTTGTCTGCTTTCAAGGGTTAAGGTGAATAAATTAGATAAGGGATTCCTTCAATCAGCAAAAGAAGTGATTAGTCGATGTCTTGCTCATGAAGGAGTTGTTGCAGTTCCTTTGATTCCAAACCTGAACCATTGGTTTAGAGGGGATGTGCAGGAAGCTATAACGATAATTATAAAAGAAATTGACAGACTTGAAAATCAGAATATTCAAGATGCTTTAAGGTTCTGTCTATCAAGTATCATTGTAAAAGTATCTAATCAAGAAAGTGATACGAGATACGCTGCAATAGAGAAAGCTTATGGAAAATCTGATGTTTTTGATCTCTTTGATAAGGCTGTAAAGAAGCTTGCAAAAGCTAAGAAAGGGCTTAATCCCCTAGCAAAGTCTTCAGTATTGAACAAAAACTCATTAACCCTGAACACCAATGATTTTGGAAAGAAAGTAGGACTTGTTATTACATCCCCCCCTTATCCTAACGCCTATGAATATTGGCTATATCACAAGTACAGAATGTGGTGGTTAGGCTACGATCCAATAGATGTAAAAGAGCAGGAAATTGGAGCAAGAGCACATTATTTCAAGAAGAACCATCAAACAGAGCATGATTTCATTAGACAGATGAATCAATTATTCGCCTCTCTTCAAGAAAACATGATAGAAGGAGGCTACGCTGTATTTGTAATTGGGCGTTCAAAAATACATGGTAGAATAATTGAGAACCACAAAATAGTTAAAGAAGCTGGGGAGAATAATGGTTTCGATGAAGTTTTAACAACTACAAGAGTAATCAAAGCTAGTAGGAAATCCTTTAATCTCTCCCATGCTAGGATCAAAGAAGAATATATAGTGGTACTTAAAAAGCGTGGAAGCAATGGAGAATAATACAGTGAATCTCTTCTGGCACAAGTACAAGTTTTTCCCTTATGAGAAGAAATTAGCTATAAGGGAAATCGAAACATTACTTGCTCCTCAGGAGATACATGAATCAAAAGATAAAGTAACAGTTTTAGCACCCCAAAATAAAGTTAACCTAAGTAGGCTTGTATATTTTTCCCATACTCAGACTAATGGAGCATTAGTGGAAACAACCCAATTTAAGTTTGAGAATGGAGCAAGAACTAACGTTAGATTAAAGAAACAGAATACTAGGTATTCTGCTCATGGTCTGCATGAGTATAAAGGTAAGTTCAACCCTCAAGTTGTAAGGTCTTTATATAACATCTTTGGGGTACAGGAAGGTAGCCTTGTGCTCGATCCTTTCTGTGGCAGTGGTACTTCACTAATTGAGGCTGCCCACCATAACATTCAGGCAATTGGTACAGATATCAATCCTCTAGCAGCATTTATTGCAAATACTAAAATAGAAAGTCTTCAGGTCAGTGTAGCAGATCTGAGAGAGGCGAAAGAACAGCTGTTTAGAGATTTCTCTGTAATTAGGGAGGACTTTGAAC
This sequence comes from Pontibacter ruber, assembly GCF_023630205.1. Taxonomy (GTDB): domain Bacteria; phylum Bacteroidota; class Bacteroidia; order Cytophagales; family Hymenobacteraceae; genus Pontibacter; species Pontibacter ruber. The sequence goes on from NZ_JALPRR010000001.1 coordinate 1,157,056, forward strand.
TACCAGAGCCTGATATTAGGCTAGCATACCTGATAGATTGGTTCCCAGCAAATATTCTTTTAGACATTGAAGCTTTTAGATTAGCGACTAATAACCTTCCAGAAATACATCGCAATGTATTTTTAGTAATCGCGAGCAACTTGCTAAGGGATTACTCTCTGCAAGAACCTAGCGACTTAAGAATAAGAAGAAGAAGAACCCCTCTTCCTGAAACACCTTTTAAAGAGGCTCTCATAGCTGCAGCAGACAATAGCTTAAATAATCTTGTTTTTTTTCAAAGTCAATTTGGTACTTTAGCTACTCAGAACCATGCACTAAATTTAGATATTCGAGATGCTATACCAGATCAAAACATAAGAAGTGGGTTTGATTTTGCTATCACAAGCCCTCCCTATGCCACAGCTTTACCTTATATTGATACTCAAAGACTGAGTTTAGTATGGCTGGGTATGATATCAGCTAGAGAGATCAAAAACTTGGAAAGCGACTTAATTGGGAGTAGAGAATTTAGGGCGAAAGCTGAACAGGAAGCTTGGGCTGAGAACCTAGCTACAAATTCATTAGAATTACCTGAAGAAATCTATGACTTCTGCTTCAGATTGTATTCCATGCTAACACCTAATGATGGCTTCAGAAAGAAAGCATTGCCTTCTCTATTATACAGATATTTTAAGGATATGTCCTTAGCTTTTACCTCTGTACACAGCCTACTAAGGGATGGAGGACATTTTGCATTGATAGTTGGACATAATCACACCAAAATAGGTGGTAAAAGAACAGATATAGATACTCCTCATTTCTTAGGAATACTTGGGCAAAGCCTTGGTTTTCATATTCATGAAATTACACCCTTAGAAGCTTATCAGCGCTATGGATTGAATGCCTCTAATGCAGTCGAAAGAGAATCTTTAATAGTATTTAGAAAGTAGCTATAACATGCAATTCACTTTTCATCCTAATGTTTATAATACAAACCCTCGCTCAAAGGGCCTATTAGATTTGCTCGAACAGGTTTGGATTAAAGATAGAAAAGCTGGCGTTGGAGTCAACTTCATAATTTCTGGCTTTTCGAACTACAATGGAGGAGTTAGGTTCTATGAGATCTTCAAAGAACATATAGACAAGGGAGGAAAATGCATAGTAATCTTAGGAGGAAGTACATCACAAAGGCTCTCCAGCATACAAGTCGTTGAACAATTGTTAGAAATTGGATGTGAAGTCCATTTGATAAATAGGAAAAGGCTATTACATGCCAAATGTTATGGCTTTATATCAGATGTTGATCAAGGTGTTGTAATATCATCAGGAAATTTCACTGGTCCTGGTATGTCACAAAACATAGAAGCTTCTCTTTTATTGAGAGGCAAACATGTTGATGAACTAAACTTTTCTTGGGAAGAATTAAGAAAGAGCATTTTCAGTCAAAGTTGGGATATATATTCCCCAACCTTAGCAAAGAGATTAGATCCAGCATGGAGTCTATTATATGATGAAAGTAGATTTAAAGTTCCTTTTGAAAATGAGCAAGAAGTAACAATGTTACTGACATTAGTTCATTCTGACACTGCACGAATTCAAGCAAATCGTAAAACCAAAGAGAGTAGAGGATCACAATACTTTTGGGTAAGTAAAGAATCATTCGACTTCTTCCCTGCTCTAACAATTAAAAATAAGCGAGGGATTAAACCAACATATTCTACTATAATAAGGATGAACTATGTTGATTTAGGTGTGATTGATAATAAATGTAGAGTAACATTTGAGGCAGGCAACAACCTGGACTTCAGATTGGGTACAGGCAAGTTAAGATACTCCAAATTAGCCAAACCTGGTGATTTAGCTGCTATAACAAGGATAAGTGAATATGAATATGAATTAAGAGTTTTTACTAAAGCATCAGACACCTATAACAAACTAAATCACTATGCTATAAATTTAATTGGAAACGAAGGCAAGAAGTATGGTTATATTCCTAATGATGAATTCTTCAAAGCCCTAGCGAAGAATTAGTTTAGTCCTTAAGGTAAAGCCCTGGCCTTGAGGAACGTTTTCAAGCTAGGATAATTCCATTATTATCCAGTTCTGGCATCATTGACGAATCTAATTGAATAACTCCAATACTACGTAGATATATTAAACTTGTATTAAGGCTAGAGTGTCCTAATAGTTGTTGGAGCAATTTCAGATTCTGTGTCTTGTTAAAAACGTTAACAGCAGCAGCATGGCGAAAGCTATAAAGTGTTTGATTTGAACCTATTATGTCTTCCTGCAGCATTTTACCCTTTGCTCTAGACCATATAGTATTGAAGTACGATTCATTATAGAACATGGCAGATTCACTAACAATGTAGTGTTCAGGATTGAGCTGATCTACTTTCCTTCTTAGAAGCTCTATCCTAACATACTCAGGTATTGGCATAGCTCTGATTCTACCACTTTTGTTTTCATAACCTCCTAGGGTTAACTGAGTTATCGATTCATTGAAGTGTTTTCGCTTAAGTAACCTGATTTCCCTATGTGGTCGCAAGAGCAATCCATACATGAGCAAAGCGCAAAGGAATAGGTTAGGAAAGTGCTCCTTAAGATAAGTTAGTACATTCATCAACTGTTCTGGAGTGTAAGCTTGGTGCAGCACAGACTTTACTTTACGTTTAGAGGTAGCTGTCACTGGATTAATTTTACAATGACCCTGTTTCATAAGCTTAGAGAACACGCCAGCCAACGTTCTGCGCTTGTTCTGATAGTAGGTACCAGAAGAAGAAAACTGCTGCAGGAAGCACTCTATATCAACAGCAGTGATTTCATTTGTATTAGTATACTCCCTTCCCTGTTCCTGTAACCACTTTAAAAGCTGATTAGCTACACTGGAAATATCTCTTTTATAAGTGCTGCTGAAAGAACTGCGTTGTACTTCGCTAACAATATGCTCCACTACATCTTTAAAGGCTTTTTGATGAACTTTCTCCTTAGTTTGGTAAAGTACTTCCTTAGGACTCCAACCCTTCAACAGAGCTCTTGTAAAGGCCTTATTAAGCTGACTTAGTAGTCTTGTTCTCTCAGTTAATGATTTAGCCTTATTAGGGTATATAAAGACACCTATAGCCTTACCATGATAGAAGCGACAGCGTTCGCCATCAAAGTAAAAATTGATAAAGCTGCGTTTGGATAATTGATCTGGATTGTAAATTTGTGGATCAGTAAACATAAGACAGTTCTTTAAAGGTTACTGTCTCATCTGCTGTCTCACAGTGGTAGATACAGGCTAAAAAGTGCCCTGGTGATGTAGCTCAGTTGGTAGAGCAAAGGACTGAAAATCCTTGTGTCGTTGGTTCGATTCCAATCATCACCACCAGCTTAAACCCTTACCCTAACCGGTAAGGGTTTTTTGTATTATACCTTTTTTAGTCCAAAAACGAAGCCTGCTATACTTTAGCGGAAGTTTAAAACGGCTGCTCCCCACCAGGTAATTGTTTAGTTCATAGGGCCGACTTTATACCTGCTTATCTAAAAATTGGCCTGTCACTGTAAAAACCTGTAGCAGGTATTTAAGTTTACAAACCGGAAGGGAAATAATCTAGCACATACTCCCGGCAATTGACAAGGAGATCGACTCAGAAAACAGGAATGTTTCTATGACAGGTTTATTGACAGTTGGCCCGCAACTCCAGCAAGGCTGCACTATACCCCAGGCGGTAAGCATCGTTGAAATGAGCACAGGCAGAGTCCTGCTGTTGCTGAGACAGCTCCGTGCGACCCAACAAGTAGTAGACACGCCCGTTGCTTTTATCGGACTGCAGCACCTGCCGGTAGTCAGCCTCCGACAACGTATACTTATCCATTTTATAGAAGCCAAAGCCACGGTAGGTAAGCGCTTTTGCCCAGGTTTCGCCCTGCTTGCTATGCTTTAGAACAGCATTGAAATCGTTGATGGCCTGCTCATACTTTCTCAGGTAAAACAGGCGCACTTCTCCTCGCTCCAGTTGAGCTGTGTGCAAAGTACTGTCTATCTGCAAGGCACGGCTGAAATCGTTTTCTGCCTGCTTGTGGTAAGACAGCTTGACGTAGCATTTGCCGCGCATATAATACGTTTCAGCTACAGGTTGCTCCTGCAAGGCCAGCACCTGATTCAGATCGTTAACGGCTGCCGCATAATTCTCATACACGTTCATCTCAATGGTGGCTCTTGTCAGGTAGGCTTCAGTGTGCTTCGGCATAAAATGAATCGCATCGGTAAGCAAACTATGAGCGCTGCTGTACTTGCCACCTTCTATGTAGGTCAAAGCGGTTTTATACTTATCCTCGCCGGTTACATGGTCCATCACCACTTTCAGCAGCAGGCTGAACAGAAAAAGAAAGCCAACAAAACCCAGCGTGATGTATAGGTCCTTGCGCGAAAAGCGCCTTTCCTGCCTGGTAGGGATGTTGTAATAGTAGCGTTCGGATACAGAGGCCGGCTCGCGAGTTTGCCGATAACGCGGGTTATAGTAGGGTTGCTGCTGCTCCATTACGCGGCGGCGCTCCCGCAGGTACTCCAGCTTCAGATCGTAGCGAGCTCTTTTGCCCGGGTTGGAAAGTGTCTGGTAAGCCGTATTCACCAGCTTAAACTGCTCTTCGGCTTGTGCATTACCCGGGTTTTTGTCCGGATGATACTTGAGCGCGAGCCGCTTATACGCCAGCTTCACTTCCTGCGCGGATGCGGTGGGACTAATACCCAGGATAGTATAAAAGTTCTGATCCAAAGAGGCGCTTATGACAAAGTATGACTACTTAACTTACTTTAACACCGACAATATACCCCAAATTCCGTACTACACTTTTAATTTAAGACAGTTTGCGTAAATATTTGAACTTTCAAGCGTATACAGAAAAAACACTAAAAAAAGCTTAGCACTATGGCTAATCAGGACAACGGAACACGGGAAAAAACACATATCATTGAGAATCTGATGGGGTATATCGACACCCGCATCGATATTATCCGGCTGGAAATTCAGGAAAAACTCAAGACATCGTTTGTAAGTTTACTACATGCGGTGCTGCTGGGTTTCTTCGGATTTATGAGCTTTATTTTCGTGAGCATTTTTCTGGGCCTGCTGCTAAACCATCTTCTCGACAGCTCTTTCTGGGGCTTTGGCATCATAGCACTTTTCTATGTAGCGGTGCTGGTCATCCTGGTTATCGGGCTCGACAAGAAGGTATTCAACAATGTAGCCGACAAAGCCTTTGACAATACAATCTACAAGACTGATAAACGAGAAAAAACTATATGAGCGAACTAAGCAACCCACTGTTTGACAACGAGCGGGAGTTACTGGAGAGACAAAAAGAAGAGTATAAAAATGCCCTGATGGGCGATGTGGAACAGATAAAGTCGCAAAGCCAGGAGATCGGCAAAAAAGTAGCTATTGCCGGAGGGGTTTTGCTGGCAGGCTTCCTGATCCGCCGCATGTTCAGTGGCGGCGAAAAAAAAAAGACAAAAAAGGTAAAGAAAGGCGCGAAAGATAAAGACCTTTTTATCAGCCATACCACGTATCCTCCTGCCTCGGCCACCCTGCACGACTACGACTCGATGGTGCATGAGCAGGAAGACGCATATACCTTATCCTCGGAGCGCATGCACCACGCACACCACCAGCAGCCCGATACAGGCGTTGCAAAGCCCTTCATGAGCTCCGAACTGGTACAGATGATCACGCACCAGCTGGCAGCCCTCCTGATGGTATACCTTACCAAAAAGGTGGAAGAATACTTAAGTAGTGTGTCTAAAAATCACGATATTGCGGCAAGACCAATAGAGGTGACGGAAGTACAAACTACTGAGTATATTATTCCCGAAGAGGATGCCATTTAACGAACCTTACAAGCAAAAGCAGCATAAAACAGGCAGGAAGCATTTCGCTGTACTGCTCGATCCGGACAACACAGACGATGCCTCCTGCCTGCACCTGCTCACGTTAAGTGAAGCAAACCATGTAGATTTCTTTTTTGTTGGCGGCAGCCTGATCACCTCTGACAATCAGGCCGACCTCATCCGTTTCATCAAAGCCAACAGCAACATCCCGGTTATACTTTTCCCGAGCAACAGCCTGCACATCGACAAGCAAGCCGATGGCATTCTGCTGCTTTCGCTTATCTCAGGCCGCAACCCGGAGTTTCTGATCGGGCAGCACGTACTATCGGCACCTATACTTAAAGCCAGCCAGCTGCAGGTATACCCAACCGGCTACATGCTGGTAGACACCGGCCGCCAAACCACCGCCTCTTACATGAGCGGCACTACCCCCATCCCTTACGACAAACCTGCTATTGCTGCCTGCACCGCCATGGCCGGCGAACAACTGGGGCTTCGTTACATTTACATGGATGGCGGCAGCGGCGCTCTAAAGCCAATAAGCCCTGAGATGATCGCAGCCGTGCGCAATGCAGTGGAAGTTCCGGTTATAGTTGGCGGAGGCATCAACACGGCAGAAAAAGCGCAGGCTGCTTTGGAGGCTGGTGCCGATGTAATTGTGGTAGGCAACCACATAGAAAAAAACCCCGGCTTTTTGGCCGAGGTTTCTACTCTTGTGGCTTCGTACAACGTTGCCTTAGATATTCATCGCTGATTCGCGGCGACGCATTTTACCGGCAGGTATACCGAACATCATCTTGAAGCGACGGCAGAAGTAAGCTGTGTCTTTGTAGCCCACATCTTTACCAATCTCACGGATGCTCTTCTTGGTAGTACGCAGCAGGAATACGGCACGCTCCATGCGCTGGTATTCAATATAGTCCTGAGGATTGATGCCAGTCAGCATCTTGAAATACTGCCCTACATAATCTTCAGACACGTTGGCTACGTTCGAAAGCACTTTGTTAGAAAGATCGCCACCCAGGTTCTCCTTGATGTAGTTGAACAAATCGATCAGGCGCGGATCTTTAAAGTACGTGCTGTTTGTTGCCAGCTGCTCTACAAACATACGGTTGCGCAGGATGTGGCGGATGATCTCTACCACGATATTCTCGGTGTAGATGTTGATCAGGCGCTCTTTACCTGGCAAGTCCTGCAAGCTCTCTTCCACCACTTTGATCACCAGGTTGGCCAACTTGTTGTTGCCCGAGATCAGGAATGCCGGAAGGTCAAGCGAGGCGAAGAAGTTTACTGAATCGAAAACTTTAGCCTCGAAGCTCACAAAGCTGTGGCTCTCCTCAGCATCACCGATCAGGTCAAGATCTGTGTTGCTCTTGAAGAACTTCTCCTTGTTTGTGATCAGATCATCGTTAGAGATAGTTCTGCCTTCGGTGGTGCCGTAAGTTACTTTAGTGCTGCGTCCGCCCGGTATAAAGAGCAGTTCGCCCTCTTCTACCATTTGTTCTTCATCGCCAAAGAAAATACTACCCTTGTGAAGCAGAATTAAATTGTTGCCAACATCGTAGTAGTTGCGCACCGTAAACGGCTGCTGCAACACCAGATTCTTAGCCTTAATGAACCGCACCCCAAGCGACTCAATAATCTTATTGTAATCTTCCATGTGTGTTACCAACTAACTTTTATACTATAAACCCTTTATTTATGGCCTAAAGCTAAGATTAATCTAATTAAAATTCAAATTATTTTTTAAATTAAATTTTAATTCAATAAAGACTATTCTTGGCTTAAACAACACAGGAACAGGCAGTTAAGGTTTAATTTACTTGAGTAGTTCTCTCGAAATTACTATTTTCTGTATCTCAGAGGTACCTTCGTAAATTTGTGTGATTTTTGCATCGCGCATCAAACGCTCCACATGGTATTCTTTCACGAAACCATAACCACCGTGCACCTGTACGGCTTCTATAGTAGTATCCATCGCCACTTTTGATGCAAAAAGTTTTGCCATTGCGCCAGACTTACCATAGTCAGCGTGCGTGTCTTTGTCATAAGCTGCCTGCAGGCAGAGCAGGCGGGCAGCCTCAATGTTAGTCGCCATATCCGCCAGTTTGAACTGGATTGCCTGGTGCTTCGCGATCTCCACACCAAAAGCCTTGCGCTCTTTAGAGTATTTCACTGCCAGTTCGTATGCACCGGACGCAATACCCAAAGCCTGCGAGGCAATACCGATACGGCCACCAGCCAGCGTAGACATGGCGAACTTAAAGCCGAAACCATCTTCGCCAATGCGGTTTTCCTTTGGTACCTTCACGTCTGTAAACATCAGGGAGTGCGTATCAGAACCACGGATGCCCAGTTTGTTTTCTTTCGGTCCTATCGCGAAACCTTCCATGCCACGCTCCACAATCAGGGCGTTGATGCCGCGGTGTCCTTTGGCTACGTCTGTCTGTGCAATAACAAGGTATACCGATGCGGTGCTACCGTTCGTGATCCAGTTCTTGGTACCGTTCAGCAGGTAGTAATCGCCTTTGTCTTCAGCAGTAGTACGCTGCGAAGTAGCGTCTGAACCCGCTTCCGGCTCCGACAAGCAAAAAGCACCGATGATCTCACCTGTTGCCAGACGTGTCAGGTATTTCTGCTTTTGCTCTTCTGTTCCATACTTCTCCAGTCCCCAGCACACCAGCGAGTTGTTCACCGACATGACAACAGAAGCAGAGGCGTCTACTTTAGAGATCTCCTCCATGGCCAGCACATAGGATATGGTATCCATACCGCCGCCGCCATACTTCGGATCCACCATCATACCCAAAAACCCGAGCTCACCCATCTTCTTGATCTGCTCAGCCGGAAACTTCTGATGCTCGTCACGCTCTATTACGCCTGGCAACAGTTCGGCCTGTGCAAATTCACGCGCGGCAGCCTGTACTGCCAAATGTTCTTCTGTAAGTTGAAAATTCATGCTTATGTAAGTATATGATGCAATTAATTAAGGTTATTCGGGCACAAAACTATGAAATTCACTACTATTTATTCAACTGGTAATAGTAATAATTGTTACCTCTTTTGCCATAATTATACTATTCTATTATAGCGATTGACCAAAAAAGTATAAAAGTACAAATCAGGATTATGCCATATAAAAAGCGCCACCTGCACATGAAGAACAGGTGGCGCAAACTATTGGCAGAATAAGAAGTTTGTCTTAGTACTACTCACGGCGTCCCATTAACAGCGAAACGTAGTAAAGCAACGTTGCCAGAGAGCCCAGTGCGGCCACCACGTAAGTAAGGGCAGCCCATTTCAGCGCATCTTTCGACATGGCATATTCCTGCTGTGTTACGATGTTGTTATTCTGGATCCAGGCCAGGGCGCGCTTGCTGGCGTCAAACTCTACGGGCAGTGTTATAAAACTGAAGATGGTGGTAAGTGCAAACAGTGCAACTCCGATCGTTAACGGAATTGGTGTTGTCTGTAGCATCAGGATACCAATCAGGATGATCCACTGCATGTAGCGCGATGCAATGCTAAGGGCCGGTACCATGGCAGAACGGAACTTAAGGAAATTGTATGCTTTGGCATGCTGCACAGCGTGGCCACATTCGTGAGCAGCAACAGCAGCGGCGGCGGCGCTTCTTGCCTCGTACACGTACTCGCTCAGGTTAACGGTCTTATCAGCCGGGTTGTAGTGGTCGGTCAGGCGACCGGCTACCGAAATCACTTTCACATCATAAATACCATTGTCTGCCAGCATCATCTCGGCTATCTCTTTGCCTGTGTGCCCGGACTGCAACGGAATCTGTGAATACTTTTGAAACTTGCTTTTTAAGCGCCAGCTAACCGCTACGCTTAACAGCATAAAAATTATACCTATTAAATAAATACCAGCCATAGCTATACTTTATTCTTCTTTAAGTTGATTCTCAATCTTCTTTACGATATTACTAGTAGAGTAACCTTTTACGAGCGGAACTGTTTTGACTTGCCCTCCTCTGGCTAACACTACTTCGTGCCCTACAATCTGCTCGACCGTATAATCGTCTCCTTTTACAAGCACATCGGGCTGTAGGGCCTCAATAAGCTGCAGCGGCGTATCGCTGTCGAAGAGCACTACTGCATCCACAAACAATAAGGATGCCATTACACGCGCACGTGACATTTCGTCCTGAAGCGGGCGGCTTGGGCCTTTTATACGACTGATGGAGGCGTCTGTGTTGAGACCGACCACCAGTTTATCGCCATTTTGTCTGGCTTTTTCGAGGTAATCGACGTGACCGAGGTGTAACAGATCGAAGCAGCCGTTGGTAAAAACAACCTTTTGCCCCTGGTTTCGCCATTCCTGTAGCCTGGCTTGCAGTTGCGGAAGAGTATAGATCTTATCGCTCGTATTCATGGGTTGTTGCTAAAGCATCCGTAACCGGTGCAGGCGCTTTGGTACGCTGCAGCATGGTTGCTATAAAACTAAGCACTCCCAGTAAAACAACCAAAAGAGTTTGTGAAGTATGCGCCAGCAGAGCATAGGCCATACCTGCTTCTTTTGGCACCCCATATAACAGCAAAGCAGTCTGCACCAACAGGTGGTATACTCCTATTCCGCCTTGCACAGGAGCTGCCATCCCCAGGCTTCCGATTACAAAAACGGCCAGGCCGGCGGAGAGGGAAAGGTGCGATGTGCCGGGTAATGCATAGAAAACCACGACGCTCATGCCGTAATACATGACCCAGACAAACAGGGTGTGCATCCAGAACGTAGCCTGGTTTTCAATCCGTGCAATACTGAATATTCCCTCCAGCATTCCTCTTACAAAGGCAACCAGACGCTGGAAGTATGTATTCTTACGCAACCGCTTCAGGTATAGCACGCCTAAAACAAGCGTGGCAACAAAAGCCGCTAAGCCCAGCACGATCACCCAGTACAGGGAGCCGAGGTTTTGTTCTAAGTTATTGTACTTATCGGCAAGAAGCCCAAGAAAAAAATCACTGATGCGGCTTACCTCTACCAGCAGCGTGAGTCCCATAAACAGCAGCAGCATGATCATGTCAATGAAGCGCTCTGCGATAACGGTACCAAAACCTGTATTTACCGGCAGGCCGTCTGTGCGTCGTAGCACGCTGCATCGGACCACCTCTCCCATGCGTGGCAGCACCAGGTTGGCCAGGTAGCCTATCATGGTAGCATGGTAGGTGTTGGCAAGTGTAGGGCTGTAGCCGGTAGGTTTAATCTGCATCTGCCACCGGTAGGCTCTGCTGCCGAATGCTGCCATACCCATCAGCAGGGAAATGAACACCCAGAAATAATCGGCATTTTTCAGCTCTGCCCACATCTTCTCAAAGTCGAGCTCCTTCAGGGCATACCACATCAGGAAAGCGGATACGCCGAAGAGCAATACATACCTTAGAAAAGAGAGCAGCTTTTTCATGCAGTGCGTTATACCAGGCGGTTGTGCTGGTCAGGGAAAACGAGCGTAGGCTTGTGGTTACGGGCGTCTTCGAATTGGATAGAGCAGTAGGAAATAACAATTACAATATCACCTACCTGCACCTTACGGGCGGCAGGACCATTCAGGCAAACAGTACCGGTACCGCGCTCTCCCTTGATCACATAAGTCTCGAAGCGTTCGCCGTTGTTGATGTTTACGATCGTCACTTTCTCATTCTCCACGATGTTGGCGGCATCCATCAGGTCTTCATCAATGGTGATACTGCCTACGTAATGCAGTTCTGCCTGTGTAACCTTACAACGGTGGATCTTTGATTTTAAAACCTCAATCTGCATGATGTGTTTTTGTAATAACGCGGCAAAGTTAGGCAATAAGCTGCAGATTAACTATCAACATCTTGGCAGCGCCTACCCCTGCTTTCTAAAGAACAAACAACTTATACTTCCTTTAGATTCACCAGTATGTTGTCGATCAGGCGCACCTCCCCTACAAAGGCAGCAATGCAAAGTGCCGCTTCCTCTACCTGAGACAGGTCGTGCAATGTTTGCAGGGTTTCCGGATCTGCTATTTCAAAGTACTCCAGCTGCACCTGCTCTACTCCTTGCAGGTAGGTTGCCACCTCTTCTTTTATACTTGCCAGCGGCTTGCTTTTAAGTTGGGAACCGGCTAATTGCAAGGCTTTGTACAAGCTGGTTGCCAGCTGGCGCTGCTCGGCTGTCAGGCGCCTGTTCCGCGATGACATGGCCAGCCCATTCTCCTCACGAACCGTTGGATGGCACACCAGCTCCAGGTCAAAGCTGAGGCCTCGTACCAACTGCCGCACTACAGCTACCTGCTGCAGGTCCTTTTGCCCAAAATATGCCTTATGAGGCTGCACCATGTGAAAGAATTTGCTCAGGATGGTTGCCACGCCATTGAAGTGCCCCGGTCGCTGCGCGCCTTCCATTACCTCTTCCAGCTCTCCGAAACTAAACCGCAGCAACGTCTGTTTTGGGTATATCTCCGAAACTTCAGGTGCAAACAGGTAGTCGCAGCCGACTGACTGCAGCAGCTTTGTATCGTCTTGTAAGGTGCGGGGGTAGAGCCTGAAATCTTCCGGATTGTTGAATTGTGTCGGATTTACGAAAATGCTGCAGATGGTAACATCGTTCTCCTTTATAGAAGCGCGCAGCAATTGCAGGTGTCCCTCGTGCAGGGCGCCCATGGTAGGCACAAACCCGATTCGTTTTCCGGCGCAACGCAGCGCCTGCACTGTTTGCCGCATAACGCTGGCCTGCTCTATAACTTGCATGTGTGTTGTTGTATGATACTCTTGTTAAAGGCCGGCAAAAGTAAGTTATAGAAGATAAAATTGAAAATTAGAATAAAAATTGCTAATTTTGCACGTCCCAATACTGTTGCCTTTTAATTTTTTAATTTCATACCATGTCTAAATTGCGAATCTTATACGCCGCCACCGAGATCCTTCCTTTCTTACAAACCACGAAAGTAGCAGAATTTCTTAATACATTGCCGCAAGGGATGCAGGAGCGCGGTATGGAAATCCGCATTTTCGTTCCAAGATTCGGGCTTATCAACGAGCGTAAGAACCGTTTGCATGAGGTGGTTCGCCTTTCGGGCATCAACATTGCCGTTGGAGACGACGAGAAACCCCTGGTAATCAAGGTGGCTTCTATTCCCAATGCCAAATTACAAGTATATTTTATTGATAACGAAGACTATTTCCACAGAAAATCCGTTTTCGTTGACAAAAACAACAATTTCCACCAGGACAACGACGAGCGGGCTATCTTCTTCTGCAAAGGCGTGCTGGAGACAGTGAAGAAACTTGGCTGGCAGCCAGATATTGTACATTGCAACGACTGGATGACAGGCCTGATCCCGATGTACCTGAAGACAACTTACAAGAAAGACCCGATCTTCAAGGATGCCAAGTCTATGTTCACGGTTTATAACCACGAATACAAGCATAAGTTCGGCAGCGACCTGATGGAAAAAGTAAAAATGTTGGATATAGAAGATAGCATGCTGACCAATCTGGAGTCTGCCGACATCGACAGCTTCATTAAAATAGGTATGGAGTATGCCGATTCTGTAATCAAAACGAACGAGAACTTCAGTGAAAACATCAGCGCCCTGTTCAACGAGTTCATGCCGACCAAGAGCATCAGCACGATCAGCGCCGACGACAACCTTTTAGATTCATACTACAATCTATATAATGAACTTAGCCGCTAGAAGATTATTCCTTTTCTTCTTTTCATTTGCTGCCCTTACAGCCTGCGACGACCCTAGTGACATAGGATTAGAACTACAGGACAAAAACCAGATAGGCACTGATTATACCGATACACTTACTGTAAATACAGGCACTGTGCTGCTGAATGACTCCATTCTGTCGTTCAACCAGTCGGTGGCCGAGGTAGGCAGGTATGCAGACCCGGTATTAGGCACTGTTTCTGCTACCACGTTCACAGAAGTAGGTCTGGGTGGGTCTAACCTTAACTTCGGCGAAAACCCGGTTGCTCAATCGCTGGAGCTTACCCTGGACTACGGCTTTAAGTATGGCGACACGCTTCAGGACATGACGGTAAGTGCGCACAGGCTTACCGAAAAATATGACGACAAGAAATCATACTTTACCAACACCGAGCTTGCCTACGAAAGCACGCCCCTTGGTACTCAGACTTTCCGCCCGCTCAGAGAAAAGGTAGTTGAGAAAGATAAGGACGGCAAAGACGTAACGGTAACGCGCACCAGACTGGTTAAAATAAACCTTGGGCAAGCGCTTGCCAATGAGCTGATTGCCCAGTCCGGAAAAGACCCGCTGAAGACGCAGCAAAACTTTATAAACCTGCTGAATGGCCTGGCGATTGTAGCCTCGGAAGGTTCTACGGGTAGTCTTATCGGCCTTAACCTGGCTTCAGACTCTACCAAAATTACGTTGACCTACAGATCAGGAGCGGAGCAGAAGGTACAGAAGCATGTGTTTACATTTGACGGAAGCAACGTACGTAACTCTACCTTGGTGAAAGCTGACCGCACCGGCACTTCGGTAGCAGAGCTTACCAAAGGCATGTATATACCATCGAGCCAAACAGGCGGCGACAGCTATGTACAGGCTACTACGCAACTGCTTACCAAACTTACGTTCCCGTACCTGAACAAGCTAAAAGAGCAAAACGGTACAAACATTATCGTGAACCGCGCTGAGTTAATCTTGCCGGTAAAAGGCTCTTCTACCAGCAACAACCTGCCTACACCACCACAAATGGTGCTGTACCAGACGAATAATTCGAACCGTATACTGAAAAATAACACTGGTGTACCGTTGTCTGTTCAGCAAGAGGGAGCCTCCACAATGAATACCACCCAAATTCCTGTTGTTGTAACGAAGGATGCGAAGAAGGATTACTATAGCGTTAACATCACCTCGTATGTACAGGCCATGCTGCTGGACAAGAAACCAAACGACGGACTCTTGCTAGCACCTGCTGTAGTATCGAGTGCCCAGAACGGCACCCGCCAGATACAGACGGAGCCACGGTCTTATCGTGCTATCTTTAGCAATACAGACGCAAACCGTGTGAAGCTTCTGCTTTATTATTCAAAAATAAAGTAAAAGTTAAAACGTCTTAATACAAAAATAGGTACCCCTAAAGGTACCTATTCTACTTTATAGAAGATACACCTTTTTATACCTTAATACCATTATAAAGTAAAACGAACTATGTGTGGAATTGTAGCTTACGTAGGGCATAGGGACGCATGCCCAATTGTGTTGAAAGGCCTGAAGCGCCTGGAGTACAGAGGTTATGACAGTGCCGGCATTGCGCTGATGAACGGTGGCCTCAACGTATACAAGAAGAAGGGCAAAGTAGCAGAGCTTGAGGCGTTTATAGCAGATCAAGATGTACATGGCCATATTGGTATGGGCCATACCCGTTGGGCCACTCACGGCGAGCCGAACGACGTTAACGCGCACCCGCATTACTCTACCTCCGGTAGCATCGCCATTATCCATAACGGCATCATCGAGAACTACGCAGCCCTGAAAACCCTCCTGATCAGCAAAGGACATACGTTCCAAAGCGAAACTGATTCTGAGGTTTTCATTAACCTGATCGAAGACATCCGGACAAACAGCCACTGTTCATTGGCAGAAGCTGTTCGTTTGGCACTGCATGAAGTAGTAGGCGCTTATGCTATTGTTGTTCTGTCGAAAGAAGATCCGAATCAGCTGGTAGCTGCCAGAAAAGGAAGCCCTTTGGTAGTTGGTGTTGGAGAAGGCGAGTTCTTCCTGGCTTCAGACGCTACCCCTATCATTGAATATACCAGCGACGTGGTGTATGTGAACGACTACGAAATCGTGGTGATCAAAGATGGCGAGATGGAGATCCGTACGAAAGAGGACGTTAAGCAGACGCCTTACATCCAGCGTCTTGAAATGGCACTCGAGTCTATTGAGAAAGGCGGCTACGAGCACTTCATGCTGAAGGAAATATTCGAGCAGCCACGCTCAATCTTAGACAGCATGCGTGGACGCTTGATCGCAGAAAACGGTCACCTGATGATGGGCGGCCTACGTGAGTATGAGAACAAGTTCGTGAATGCGGAACGCATCATCATCGTTGCCTGCGGTACCTCGTGGCACGCTGGCTTGGTGGCAGAATACCTGATCGAGGATCTGGCACGCATACCGGTAGAAGTAGAATATGCTTCAGAGTTCCGTTACCGCAACCCAATCATCAGCGAACGTGATATTGTGCTTGCCATTTCCCAGTCCGGAGAGACAGCCGATACACTGGCGGCAATTGAGCTGGCCAAGTCGAAAGGTGCTACTATTTTTGGTATCTGTAACGTGGTGGGCTCTTCTATTGCGCGCGCAACAGACGCCGGTGCCTATACGCATGCCGGCCCTGAGATCGGGGTAGCAAGCACCAAAGCGTTTACCGCACAGGTAACCGTGCTTACACTTATTGCCATGATTTTGGGTAGCAAGCGCGGAACACTGGAGACAACCAAGTTGCGCCAGCTGATGGTGGAAATGGAGAACATTCCGTCAAAAGTGGAGCAGGCACTCCAGTTAGACAAGCAGATACAGAACATCTCTGACATCTTCAAAAACGCGACCAACTTCCTATACCTGGGCCGTGGTTATAACTTCCCGGTTGCTCTGGAAGGCGCTCTGAAGCTAAAAGAGATCTCTTACATCCACGCAGAAGGCTATCCGGCAGCAGAAATGAAGCACGGACCAATTGCGCTGATCGATGAGAACATGCCGGTTGTGGTAATTGCCACAAAAGACAGCTCTTATGAGAAGATCGTATCGAATGTGCAGGAGGTGCGTGCCCGCAAAGGCAAGGTTATCGCGATCGTTACTGAAGGCGATACAACTATCCCGGCCATGGCAGATTACGTGATCGAGATCCCGGAAACATGCGAGCACCTGACGCCGTTGCTTTCTGTAATTCCGTTGCAGTTACTTTCTTACCACATCGCCGTAATGCGCGGCTGTAACGTAGATCAGCCACGAAACCTGGCTAAGTCTGTAACCGTGGAATAGTAAGTATAAAATATAAATCAACAGAAAAGGAAGCCGTTAACGCTTCCTTTTCTGTTTTTAGCAGCATATTCTACTTAAAGTCAGATAAGCTATAAAGAGAAAGGGCCGGTTACATAAGTGTAGTCGGCCCTTTTATACTTTAGCAAAAGTGCATTATTCGTTTATACTTCGAACTGCTCCCCGCGGAGGTACTTGGTCTTCAGCAGCGGACAGATCTTATAACGTTCTTCTTTCGTATCTTCATAAACCGCCTCGAGCAGCCGGTATACATTGACGATACCGATCTGGTTTGCCCACTCAAAAGGCCCTTTTGGATAGTTGGTACCCAGCTTCATGCCAAGATCAATGTCTGCGATACCGGCAGTTTTTTCCTGCAGCGTATAACAGGCCTCGTTTATGATCATGCACAGGATACGCGGCGTCACCATCCCTACCCGGTCAGCTACTATCAAATACTCTGTACCTAATTGCTCACATACCTCGCGGAGCTTTCCTTCATCAGAGGGCTGTAGCAGGCTTACCTCAAGCATCGGGCGGTTGAACAAAGACGGTAATCCGTTTACGCCAATCAAGGTACAGAGCTGCTCCAACTCGGCCTGCTTTGCAAGCGCTGCCAGCTGCACTGTAGCAGCATTACAGAAAACAATCTGCCCGGGTGCATAATAACTTATCCGCTCCGGCTGCTCATGCAGCAAGAAATCAAATACCACATCCGTCGGTTCCAGCTGGCAATCGCTCAGGCTTTGGCTATGCAGAAACGTGAAGCGGTTTGCGCCTTGTCCTTCCGGAAACTTCAGCCGGAACTCTGCCGCCATTTCGGGGCCGGATAAAACAACTATGTGCATATTTCTGTACTTTTGGTGGTAAAGATACACATTTAAACAAATCTGTTTATGGCACATACCATTATCAACTCTCCTAATGCTCCAGCCCCTATCGGGCCTTACAGCCAGGCAACAATGGCTAACGGCATTTTGTATGCTTCAGGCCAGATTGCGCTGGGCCCACAAAGCGGCAACCTGATCAACGACAGCATAGAAAATGAAACACACCAGGTGATGAAGAACCTGCAGGCCATACTTGAGGAAGCCGGCATGGATTTCAGCAACGTGCTCAAGTGCACCATCTTCGTGAAAGACCTGAATAACTTTGGCCGCATCAACGAAACCTATGGCAGCTATTTTACCAGCAACCCGCCTGCACGCGAAACGGTGGAAGTGAGCCGCCTGCCAAAAGACGTGAACGTAGAGATCTCCTGCATCGCCGCTAAATAAAAACAAAGTATAAAGCCTGCTCCCCAATAAGAGCAGGCTTTATACTTCCTTATATCTTCGTTGATTATACTTAGGGGCAATAATTCGTAATTCTATCAAATATTCTCGCCGGCCGATTTGTCTTCCTCCGGAACTGGCGCCTTTACTTCCTCTTCTCCATAAACTTCCTTGGCATGTTTGCCCGGCTCTGCATTAACTGGAGATGCGCCAACCTCCACCTCTTCGCGTATCACCCGCACCGCATACTCTGCCGGATATATGTTAAAGCCATACTTGCGCGAGTACACAAACGTGAACACAGCTCCAAAGAAAACGATTTGTGAGGTGAAAAACACCCAGGAAAGTATAACCACTACCGAGCCTGCAGCACCATAGACTGTCCCTAAGTCGCTGCTACCCAGGTATAAGACAATTAACCTGTTAGTAAGCGTAAAGAGCAGTGCTGTTACCAGTGCTCCTACCGACACGTCGCGCCACATGATCTTGGCGTCCGGCAAAAATTTATAGATGCAGGCAAACATAAACGTGATGATCACCAGCGACGATAAAAAGTCAGCCAGGTGCAGCACGTACAAGATCCAACCCTCCAGATGCGCCTTCAGGAAATCACCAACCATGATTAAAACAGTATTGGCGAGCAGCGAAACAAGCAGCAGAACAGCAATAAAGAGTATGATGCCAAATGACAGGGCACGGTCCAGCAGCAGCTTTAAGTAGCCATACTTTGGCTTGGGCCGCACCTGCCATACTTCGTTGAGCGAGTCCTGCAAAGAAACGAAAACGCCCGTGGCCGCTATAAAAAATGTGACCACACCGATGATAGCCGCAAAGTTAAGCGCATGAAAGCGTTTAACGTTCTCCACCATCTGCTGCACCTCCAAGGCTCCTGCAGAACCAACCACACCCTTTATCTGATCATAAATCTCACCCCTGACAGCCTGTTCGCCAAAGAAATAGCCGGCCGCACTGATGATGATGATCAGCATGGGGGGCAGCGCGAAAATAGTGTAATATGCCAGTGCAGCTCCTTTCTGAAAAGAGTTATTGTCTACAAACTCAAGAGAAGTCTCCTTGAGCAGGCACCAGATATTATGTAATCGCTTTCGCACCATCGCTAGCAAGTATAACTATACATTACCAATACGGAACCTGCTGGTTATGTTTATTTTAGCCTTTCCAAACTCAGTTCCAGGCAACAAAGTATAGGAAGCGCAACACGGCTGTACTACAGTTACCGAAACGCCACTTTATTTTGTACCTTTGCACCAGTTTCAGAAAGCATTGAATAGATAACAATACATGGAAAGAGAAGTTAGAGTACGCTTTGCCCCAAGCCCGACCGGGCCTCTCCATATCGGCGGTGTGCGCACAGCCCTTTACAACTACCTGCTGGCCAAGAAAACCGGCGGTAAAATGATCTTACGCATTGAGGATACCGACCAGAACCGCTTTGTGCCGGGTGCCGAAGACTACATCCGCCAGTCGCTGGAGTGGTGCGGCATCAAGCTGGACGAAAGCCCATGGGATGGTGGTCCGTATGCGCCTTACCACCAGTCGGAGCGCAAGCCAATGTACATGCAGTATGCCCTGCAGCTGATCGAGAGCGGCCATGCCTACTATGCTTTTGATACAGCGGAGGAACTGGAAGAAATGCGTGAACGTCTGAAGGCTGCTAAGGTGGCAACACCACAGTACAACGCCATCACGCGCATGACCATGAAGAACTCCCTCACTTTGCCGGAAGATGAAGTGAAGCAGAAACTGGAAAGCGGTGAGCCTTACGTAATCCGCCTGAAAGTACCGCGCAAAGAGGAAATCCGCCTGAAAGACCTGATCCGTGGCTGGGTAATGGTACATTCTTCTTCCATCGACGATAAAGTACTGATGAAGTCTGATGGTATGCCAACCTACCACCTGGCTAACATCGTAGACGACCACCTGATGGAGATCACCCACGTGATCCGTGGTGAGGAGTGGTTGCCATCTGCCCCGTTGCACGTGCTGTTGTACCGCTACCTGGGCTGGGAAGATACCATGCCACAGTTTGCGCACCTGCCGCTGCTCCTGAAGCCGGACGGAAACGGCAAGCTGAGCAAGCGCGATGGCGATAAGCTGGGCTTCCCGGTATTCCCGCTGCGCTGGCAGGACCCTTTCACCGGCGAAATATCTTCAGGCTACCGTGAGAGCGGCTACCTGCCAGAGGCTTTTGTTAACTTCCTGGCCTTCCTGGGCTGGAACCCGGGCACGCAGCAGGAGATATTCTCGATGGACGAACTGGCAGAGGAATTCTCGGTTGAGCGTATCGGTAAGTCAGGCACACGTTTCGATATTCAGAAGGCACGCTGGTTCAACGAGCAGTACCTGCGCGCTAAACCAGACCACGAACTGGCAGGCTACCTGCTGAAGGCGCTGGAAGAGCATAACATTTCCTGCTCTCCGGAAAAAGCTGAGAAAATTGCTGGCTTGATGAAGGAGCGCGTAAGCTTCCCGCAGGATTTCTGGCGTGAGGCGGCCTACTTCTTTGTTGCACCAACCGAGTACAGCGAAAAAGTAGCATCTAAGAAGTGGAACAGCCAGGCAGTAGCCGTGTTCGAGGACTTCAAGAACGAGCTGCCGACGCTGGAAAACTTCAATGCAGATACTGTGAAAGAACTGCTGATGAGCATTCTGGAGCGCCACGGCATGAAGATCGGACAGGTGCTGCAGGCGCTTCGCCTGGCAGTTACTGGCGCAGAAGCCGGCCCGGACCTGATGCACATCATCGAGGTGATTGGCCGTGAAGAAACCATCACCCGCATCGAAACTGCTATCGAAAAGCTTAGCCAGTACGCAGCTGCCTAAGTATAAAGGATAGCTTCAAAGTATAAAAAAGGCCAGCCGTTCAGGTTGGCCTTTTTAGTTTTTCATACTTGCTAAAAGGCCAGCAGAAGCCACAGACAAAACAGCCAGGTATGCAACTATCCGGCGGCTATCGCAACTATTTACTCTTTTAGCCTTATAAATCAGAAGTATTAACCTGATATCACTATGGCTAAAAATAAAAAAGAGAGCAAGGGCAAAAAGAAAAGCCGCGTGCACAAAGACCTGGAAGGTTTTGAGATCAAAGTAAACCCGCAGGGCGAAATTACCTCCAATTACAACATCGACCAGATCAACGAGTTCCTGAACCGCAACGTGGAAGACAAGAAACTGCTGAAGCGCGATGCTGCAGAGCGTGCCAAACGGGAGGAAGAGGAAGAGTACCATATAGAGGAAAGCCAGGAGGTAGAAGAAACAGAAGAAGACTTTGTGCGCAACACCAGTTCTGTGTCGGATGAAGAGAATGAGGAGGATTTGCCAAAGGCGCGCAAAAAGCGAAGCAAGGATGAGGAAGAGGAGTAGCAAACTTTATATATTGCTACTATAAACAATCTTTTACATCGCACAACTATGAGAAACTCCCACGAGATCGACTACAGAATTGTTGGCAACGACATCCAGATGCTAGAAATAGAGCTTGACCCCAACGAAACCGTTATCGCCGAAGCCGGCGCAATGGTATACATGGAAGAAGGCATCGACTTTCAGACCAAAATGGGTGATGGCTCCAACCCAAACCAGGGCTTTTTAGGAAAGCTGGCTTCCGTGGGCAGCCGCCTGCTAACGGGCGAGTCGCTGTTTATGACGCACTTTACCCACCACGGGCATGGCAAAAGCCGTGTAGCTTTCTCGGCCCCTTACCCGGGCACTATTCTGCCGGTTGATCTTCGGGAAGCACGCGGCAACAGCCTGATCGTGCAGAAAGATGCTTTCCTGGCGGCAGCACTGGGCACAAAAGTAGCACTGCATTTTAACCAGAAACTGGGTGCCGGATTTTTCGGGGGAGAAGGATTTATACTTCAGAAGCTCTCCGGCGACGGGTTGGCCTTTATACATGCCGGTGGCACCGTAATAGAGAAGCAGCTGAACAACGAAACCCTCCGCGTAGATACCGGCTGTGTGGTTGCCTTCGAGCCTGGTATAGATTTCAGCGTGCAGCGAGCCGGCGGGTTGAAGTCGATGATCTTCGGCGGGGAAGGCTTGTTCCTGGCTACCCTGCGTGGCACAGGCCGTGTATGGCTGCAGTCGATGCCGGTGAAGAAGCTTATCGAAGCCCTAATGCCTGCCGGTGCAAACGCCAACAAAGAAGGTGGCTTTATGAGCAGCTTCCTGGAATAGAGGTCGCTTTGCTCCAATTATGAATTAGAAATTAAAAATTATGAATGGGTTGTACTTCTAAAGTATAACTATAATAAAAACTAAAAGCCCCGGCAATTTATACTTGCCGGGGTTTTTAGTTTATGCTCTCTATTATTTCGGAACTCGGGACTCAGATCCCCCGAACTCCATTCACCTCCATGATCTCCTCCAGGTACTCGCGGGAGTTGGAGAGGCGGGGCACTTTGTTTTGCCCACCCAGCTTGCCTTTGTGGCGCAGCCAGTTCATGAAGCTGTTCGGGGGCATGGCGTGCACAATCGGCTCCTGTAGGGCAATGTCTTTTTGGCGCTTGGCATCGTAATCAGAGTTGATCTCGCGCAGGGTCGTATCCAACACCTCCGTGAACCGCTGCAGGCTCGATGGCTCTTTCTCAAACTCGATCAGCCACTCGTGTCCGCCTCGCTTGCCGCTCTCCATGTACACTGGAGCAGCCGTGAAGTTGGTGATGATGGCGCCCGTCGCATTGCAGGCTTTGGTAATAGCTTCCTCTGCATTCTCAACGATCACTTCTTCGCCAAAAGCATTGATGAAGTGTTTTGTGCGGCCGGATATTTTAATGCGGTAGGGGTCAAGGGAAGTAAATTTCACGGTGTCGCCAATCTTGTAACGCCACAGACCGGCATTTGTCGAGATCACCAGTGCGTAGTTTTTGCCTAGCTCTACCTGGTCCAGAGTCAGCGTTTTCGGGTTCTCTTCCTCAAACTGATCCATCGGTATAAACTCGTAGTATACCCCATAGTCCAGCATCAGCAGCATCTCGTCTTCGGTGCCTGCCTGGTCCTGTATGCCAAAGAATCCTTCGGAAGCATTGTATACTTCCAGGTAATTCATTTTATCGGAAGGGATGATCTCCCGGAACAGTTGGCGGTAAGGACCAAAAGCCACGGCTCCGTGCGTGAACAGCTCCAGATTTGGCCATACTTCCAGAATGTTGCTTTTGCCCGTCACTTCCAGAATGCGCTTCAGCAGTACATAGGTCCAGGTGGGTACGCCACTCATACTTGTCACGTTCTCCTGTACCGTCAGCTCTACCATCTTTTCGATCTTCTCTTCCCAGTTGTCCATCAGGGCAACCTTCAGGGGTGGTGTACGCATGGCTTCTGCCCAGATCGGCAGGTTCTGCATGATCACAGCAGACACGTCTCCACAGGAAGTTTTGGTGTTAAACTCATTAGGCCGATGACTGCCGCCAATAGACAAGCCTTTGCCTGTAAACAGTTTGGTTTCGGGGTAGAGGTTAACGTAGATGGAGAGCATGTCTTTGCCCCCTTTGTAATGGCATTCTTCCAGTGCCTCAGGGCTTACCGGAATATACTTGCTGCGGGCATTGGTTGTACCCGACGATTTGGCGAACCACTCGATCTTACTTGGCCAAAGCAGGTTCTGCTCGCCTTTCATCACCCGCTCGATGTATGGGTACAAACCTTCGTATGTGGAAACAGGCACCCGCTCCTGGAACTGCGCCATGGTGGTGATATCGGCATAGCCATACTTCCTGCCCCACTCCGTGTTTTTAGCTGTGCTGATCAGGTTCTGAAACAGCTCGGCCTGCACCTCATGCGGGTACTTGCGAAACAGATCAATATCATGGATCCGCTTCTTCATGACCCACGTCACGATTGAATTAATAATCTCCACTCTTGCAGTTAACAGTTAACAATAAACAGTAAACAGATTTTTTGCCTACTTTCCGGCGTTTTTAGAGCTGATCCTTGTAGACTTCAATATAGAAAATAAAATCTTACTGAGTTCATCGGCATCTACTAACATACTTTCGGCAATAGGTGCCTCCAGGTAACCAGTATCTTTCAATAAACTTAGCCAATATTTTGTTTCCAAACTCTCTTTATAGGCTAATGAAATTTTTGATGAGAAATCCGCAACAGAGATTCCTCCATTTGCTTCTGCCACATTAGCTCCAATAGAGGTACCACTACGTAAAAGTTGCTTCGATAGTGTAAATTCTCTTTTTCCTGTACTCAGATGCTGATGTGCCTTTACGATCCTAATAGCAAAAGCATAACATTTTTTATAAAGATTGTTGCTGTCCATACCAAATCTTGATAAGCTATACCTATCGGAACAGACAGCATAAAGTTGTGCAATTGATTACTGTTTACTGATAAATGCTAACTGATCAGATTTTCCGCTTCAGCTCGAAGTGCTTGCCCAGGTATACGCGGCGTACTTGTTCGTCGGCGGCCAGTTCTTCGGCAGTACCAGCTTTCAGGATCTTGCCTTCGAAAAGCAGATAGGCGCGGTCGGTAATGGAAAGGGTTTCGTTTACGTTGTGGTCGGTAATAAGGATGCCAATGTTTTTATTTTTAAGCTTGGCAACTATACTTTGGATCTCCTCTACCGCAATGGGGTCTACGCCGGCAAAAGGCTCATCCAGCAGAACGAATTTAGGGTCTACAGCCAGTGCGCGGGCAATTTCCGTACGCCGGCGCTCGCCACCGGAAAGTACGATGCCTTTGTTTTTGCGCACGTGCGTTAATGAAAACTCCTCCAGAAGCTCTTCCACCTTGTCGTGCTGTTCCTGCTTGGTCTTATCCGTCATTTCCAGCACGGCCATAATGTTTTCTTCCACCGTCAGTTGGCGGAACACAGAAGCTTCCTGCGCCAGGTAACCCACTCCCCGCTTGGCTCGCTGGTACATAGGCAGGTCTGTAATGTCTTCCGAATCGAGGTAGATATGGCCACTGTTGGGCTTTACAAGCCCAACAATCATGTAGAAAGAAGTAGTTTTACCCGCACCATTCGGCCCCAGCAACCCCACAATTTCTCCCTGGTTCACTTCCACGCTCACGTCATTCACTACGGTGCGCGATTTATATTTCTTGAATAAATGTTCTGCTCGAAGTTTCATTGGGTTAAAGTTACATAATATAGATGCGCCCTGCAAAGTATGGAACCATCTGGTACCTTCTTGCCTTTAATGTGCTACAAGATTACGTAACTGCTTCTGAATATTAGCTTTGCCATATTTTAATTATAAAAACATTTATTAGGAAAGTTGTAACATCCACTTGTTTTTATCTCGTTCAATTAATAGTTTGTAATACCAATTCAATTCCCCCTTTACATGGTAGTAAATTTACTCGTTTCTGCTTTTCATAAACTGGCATATAGTGGCCTGATACTTTATGTTGGAGTAGCAGGTTTGTTTGCCGAAGCTTCTTCTGAGAACACCAAAAATGGAAACAAAACAGCTGCTGCCACTGCAACTACGCTCAGCCCCTCCAGCTTAAAGGGCATTGACGTGTCTAAGTGGCAGAAAGAGGTAGACTGGCCACTGGTAAAAGAGGCCGATGTAACCTTTGCCTTTGTAAAGGCAACACAGGACGACTACAGACTAGACCCATACTTTACACGGAACTGGGAGGAAACAAAGCGTGTAGGTATCAAGCGCGGAGCCTATCACTTTTTTATTCCTGCAGCCCCTATACAAGGCCAGATCGATATCTTTAAAAGTAATGTACGGCTGGAGCCCGGCGACCTTCCTCCGGTGCTGGATGTAGAAGTGATCAACAAAGGTGTAAGTGCTGACGAGATGCGCCGCAACATCCGTATCTGGCTGGAGGCTATCACAGAACATTATGGCGTAAAGCCCATCATCTATACGAACCAGGGCTATTACCGCCGCTGGCTGCAGGGCCACTTCCAGGATTATCATTTCTGGATTGCCCGTTACAACACCGTGGAGCCTGAAATACACCAGACAGACAAATGGCTTTTCTGGCAGTATTCTGACCGTGGCAAAATACCGGGAATAACAGCGGCTGTAGACATGAACTTCTTTGCCGGCGACTGGGATACGCTGCACGAGCTTTGCCTGCCAGAGATTACCGCTTCTGACGATACAGCACTGCCATGGCAGGAGCAAATGCCACCGTTGCAGTAGAACCAAACATACTTTATAAACAAGAAAGGCTCCCGTTAAAGGAGCCTTTCTTTATTTTATCCGGATGTCTTTGATCCGCAACTGCAGTGTGATCACGCCCCGGTATACGTTTTCTTCTATCGTATAACACACGTCAAACGGAATGCCTTTGGATATGGTGTTATAATAGTCGCTCAGGCCAAAACCGATCGCATCAATGCTATAGTAACCGTCTTGCGTAAGGCGAAGCTTCAGGTGAGAATCTCCTACCACCCGCACAGAACCGGTGTCGTACACGCACTCTGAAACAAACACGGGCCGCATATTACCCGGGCCAAATGGCTCCATCTGCCGCACAATGTTATAGAAATTGCGCGTAATCTGGTTCAGGTTTATTTTCCCGTCAATTTCAATCTGCGGTACTTTCTGCTCGTTGGTGATGGTGCTGGAAACAAACTGCTCAAAGCGCTCCCGGAAGGCAGGGACGTTTTCTACGGGAAGCGTAAGGCCGGCAGCATACATATGGCCCCCAAACTGATCGAGCAGGTCGGAGCAGCTTTCGATGGCGCTGTGCACGTTAAAGCCGTGTACCGAGCGTGCCGAGCCTGATGCTTTGCCATTGGAGTGTGTCAGAATGATGGTAGGCCGGTAGTATTTCTCGATGCAGCGGGATGCTACAATACCGATCACCCCTTTATGCCAGCTTTCCTTATAAAGTACCGTTGAGTTAGCGCCACGCACGAATTCGTCTTCTTCGATCATCTGCAACGCCTCTTTGGTAATGTTGCTGTCTTTGTCGCGGCGTTCCTTGTTCGATTCGTTGATGATGTCGGCAACCTGAAAGGCTTCTTCCTTTGTCTGGGCAAGCAGCATCCGAACAGAACGCTTGGCATCTCCCATACGTCCGGCCGCATTGATGCGTGGCGCAAAACCAAACACGATGCTGGTGATATCCATATCCCCTTTGAGGCCGGCAAGCTCTTTCAGGGCATCCAGGCCCGGGCGCATGGGTTGCGGACCGTTCAGGTGCAGCAAACCATAGTGTGCCAGAATGCGGTTCTCGCCTGTGATAGGCACAATATCGGAAGCTATACTTATTACCAGCAGGTCGAGCAGCTTATAGGCTTCTTCCTGAGGGATTCCCTGCTGCATACAAAAGGCCTGGATCAGTTTAAAGCCGACGCCGCAGCCGGAGAGCTCTTTGTATGGATAAGGGCAATCTATACGCTTCGGGTCGAGTACTGCTACCGCCTGAGGAACATCTTCATCGGGAAGGTGGTGGTCGCAGATGATAAAATCTATACCTAAACGGGAGGCATAGGCTACCTTATCCGCTGATTTGATGCCACAGTCGAGGCTTATGATAAGGCTGAACCCGTGCTCGGCAGCATAGTCTATACCTTGTGTTGAAACGCCGTAGCCTTCCTTGTACCTGTCGGGGATGTAGTACTCAATCTGGTGAGTGTACTGGCGAAGGAAACTATACATGAGCGCTACCGAAGTGGTACCATCCACGTCATAATCGCCATATACCAGTATTTTTTCTGATTTGTGCAGTGCTTCGCTTAGCCGATCTACTGCCCTGTCCATGTCCTTCATCAGGAAGGGATCGTGCAAAGCGCTTAGCAAGGGACGGAAGAATGCTTTGGCTTCCTCGTAGGTACAAATGGAGCGCTGGCACAAAATGCTGGCCAGTGTCGGGCTTATTTTAAGGCTTTCGGCTAAACCATTGATCACCTCCGGCGATGCCTCTTCATTGTATACCCACCGTTTCTCCATATGCGCTACTACAAGTACTGTTAACTGATTGCAAAGGTAGCTAAATTCTCTAGGACTTCTGCCCAGACCACACACCCAGCCTTAGACGTTCCTCTAAAATTTTATACTTTTGTACCAGCATAACAGGAATAAGCATGAAACGATTCAGAGAGTTTTATGAGAAATGGAAAGATTATTCGCTGGACATGGTGATGTATGGTTTCTTCATCTTGTTCCTGCTCATTCTCTTCATCTTCTTTGGCGACTAGCGCCAATTAATTAGCCACATCGCCGCGCAGCTTCCGGAAGCGTTTGCGTGCCTCTGCTACATAAATGCTGCCCTGATGCTTTACCAGCAGCTCGTTGTATAGTTGCTGGGCTTTCTGGGTGTCTTTCAGGTTCTCCTCGTAAATAAAGGCCATTTTGTACAGGGCATCGTCGCTCAGGATGTCTACCTGCGGGTTGCCTACGATTTTCTCCAGGCTAGCTACAGCTTGCTGAAAATCACCGGTGCGCTCGTAAATGCTGGCTTTCTGGAAATATATCTCGTCTGTAAGGCTGTGGCCCGGGTATTTCTGCAGCATGCCATCCAGCTTCTTCTGTGCCTCCTCTAGCTTGTTCTGGAAGATCAGCAGGTCGATGGCGGCATACTCTTTCATAGCTGTTGTAGAGGTATCCAGCCCGGTGTTATCGGTGATCAGCAGACTCAGGTCCATGGCATCGTTGGCGATCTCGCGACTGGTAGCCAGCTTCAGGATATCCAGGTGCGCCTGTGCCAGCTCAAAATCACCTTTGTAATAATTAAGCCGTGCATTACGCAGCTTGGCCTCATGCCCAATGGGTGTCTCTTTATGCGATTTCTCCACCTGCGAGTACAGCAGCGTCGACTCCCAGGGCTCTCCTTTCAACAGGTAAATATCTCCGAGCGTCAGTTTGCTTTCCGCCACCATATCCGGGTTAGCCCGCGGCATGTTGATAGCTTCCTGCAGCAGGGCAATAGCTTTATCTTTTTCATCCAGGTGGAAGGCATACAGATCCGCCATGTGCTGCAGTGCTTCTACCGTTTGCGGGGTACGTCCTACTTCTTTCAGCAGGGCATCGTAGTCAGCTATCAGCGCGCGTATCTTTGCCAGGTCCACCGGAAACGTATTCTCTACCTGTTCCTCGCGGGCATTGATCAGCCGCTGGCGGGCCAGCAGGTAGTAAGGCCCTCCCGGGTATTCTTTTACCATGTATTCGAAAGCTTCGATAGCGCCCTGGTAGTCTTTGTTCTTAGCGCTGATGGCGCCTAGCTCCATGACGCGGGTGCCCCCGCTGCGCGTCCGCTTGTCTACAGAGCGGGCCTGCATCAAAGCACTGTAAAAGTCGCGCCGCTGTATGTATAGCCAGATCAGCAACTCGTTAAAAGAAAGGTTGTCCGGCTGCTGCTGCACGCGCACGATCAGCTCTTTCTCCAGCGCATCAAAGGCTTTCTCGTCACGAAGGCTGTTCTGAAGCATGTTCTGCACGTATGGGAGTTCCTGCTCGTTTTCCTGCAGCAGGTTCAGGGCCTCTCCTACCAGGCTCTCGTTCTTCTGCCGGTAAGTATAAAGAGCAATGAGCGGGCGGTTAAACTCGTACGGATTTTTGCTCAGCGCACGTCCGCGCAGGTAGGTTTTTTCAGCGTAATCGAAAAGCTCGTTCTGAATAAAGGCACTGGCGACAGCCACCGTTTGGTCGGCTGTCATTTGCGAAATGATCTTGTCGAAGTGCTTTTCGGCAGCTGCCTTATCGCCTGCCGCATCATATACTATACCCAGATCAATGGCATAGTTAGAAATGTCCGGATTGCGTTTGATGGTTTTCTTTACCAGCTTTTCAGCCTCTTTGTAGTTGCGCTGGGCCAGCAGCGTCTTCAGGTAATCGGGGTATACCACAGCAAATAATCGTGGCTCGTCTATGAGCTTGCTGTAAATGCCTTCTGCTTTCTGGTAGTCGCCTTTCATCAGGTACTCCCGCGCCAGCTCCAGTTCCTGGTTCTGCGCCATGGCCACAGGAGCGGCTACCAAAAGCAGCAGCGTCAATACAAAAGAGAAGAGGAGTTTTGCCGGCATATGTAAACTATAGAACGAAGTACTGGCGAAAGTTGATACTTGTTTTATTTACAAAGTATAAATATAACCTTTTATGTTTGCAAGTGGCCATAAACGACAAGAGCCGCTTCTCTCGGAGCGGCTCTTGTCGTTTATACTTTATACATTACGTGATTAGAAGAACTTCACGCGGTTGTCTGTTATGTTCGCTTTCTCTTTGATGGCTTCGAAAGCGTTAGACTGGGCACGGGTAGTGCGTGCAGTGCTCAGCTGTTGTTTTACTGCAGCCAGGTCTTTTGTTTCAGGGGCTTTGTTCAGTTGTACCAGTTCAAGCATAACTACACCGCCCTGGCCTTCGAAAGCGCCTGTGCGGCCGCCTGGCTTCAGACCAAAGGCTTTGCCAACAGCTACCGGCTCAACGCCAACGCCTGCTATGATACCAGATCCGAAAGATGTATTATCTGCAGTTCTGATCAGCGCATCAGGGCCATACTTGGCAGCGATCTCGTCGAGCGAGCCTTTTGCGTTCTCAAGTTTGGCAATAATCTGCTTTGCTTTCACTTCGTTGCGAACAGCGGCAGTCAGTTCTTCCTTGATGTCTTCTACTTTGGCATAGCCTTTTTCACGGCTGCCGGTAAGCGTTGCCACCACAAACTGATCTTCGATCTCGAATACAGGGGATACGTCGCCTATTTCAGTATCTTTAGAATAAGCCCAACGCACCAGTTCGCGTGCATTGTTCAGGTTGTTTACCAGGATGTTGTTTTTACCGATGTTGGCAGCTTCCTCTTTGGCCAGCGATTTGTTCTTTGCAACATTTGATCTGAACTCTTCTAAGCTACCGCTTGTACCAGAAAGCTCATCAGCAACAGCATAAGCGGCATCGCGGGTTGTTTCGCTAGCTTCGATGTTACGCTGCACGGCTGCAATCTTATAGGTTTGCTTTGTTTTAGGAGCTGTGATCTTGATGATGTGGTAACCATACTCTGTTTCTACAGGGTTAGGCAGCAGGCCTACTGAAGATGCTCCGAATACAGCTTTCTCGAAAGCAGGCACCATTTTGCCCTCTGAGAAGTATCCCAGGTCACCACCTACAGAGGCAGTACCATCGGTACCGTACTGGGCAGCCATCTGAGCGAAATCAGCACCTTTTTTAATCTGTGCCAGTACGTCGTTCGCTTTTGCCAGTGCAGCAGCTTTTGCTTCCGGTGTATCGTTTTCCGGCTTGATCAGGATGTGGCTTGCTCTTACTGTGCTGGCAGCACCTTCTTTCGCGTCAACTACCTTAAAAACTGACAGAGTCTGGCCCTGAGTAAACGGTCCGTATACTTTGCCCTTCTCGAGCGGCAGGCTGTTGCGCAGCTGCTCCGGCAACTCTCCGGCTGTCAGGTATGTACCGTTAAAAGGTACATCAGAGTTTGTGTTAACAAAGGCAGAGTCGTTGGTAGCCTGGGCAAACTGCTGCGTCAGCGTTTTTACTTCCTGCTCAATGTATGTTTTGTCTTCGGTTGAAGCGCTTACCGGTATGGTTACATACTCGATGGAACGGCCTTCCTCTACCTTATAAAGTTCTTTGTTGCGGTTGTAGTAGTCTTTTAGCTGGTCGTCGGTTACCTTAACCGCAGAGTCTGCTATGCTGAAGTAAGGCACGTACAACAGCTTCAGGTTTGCTGACGCATTCTGGGCGTTGTAATAGTCTTTTGCTTCTGCGTTGGTAACGTACACCGACTTGGCAAGCAGGTTAGCATATTTTGCCTGTAATCTGTCGGCAAAAAGGCTCTGCTCAAAGTTTGTCCACATTGGGCGCGCCTCCGGGCCCATCTGGTCCAGGTTCTGCAGGTACTGCACTACCTGGTTGCGGTCAAACTCACCTGTTTGTGGGTTGGTGAAAGCCTGCTTTACGGAAGGGTGAATGTTGTTACCCTGTACCATGTCTGCCAGTTCTTCCTCTGTTACCTCCAGCCCAAGGCGATCGTATTCTTTTTGTAAGGCAATCTTAAAGATCAGTTGGTTCCAGGCCTGCTCACGTACCATCGCCAGCTCGCCTTCGTTGGCTGCACGGCCAATCTGGCCCTCGTAATTGGCCTTTACCTGCTGGAATATCGCATCAAATTCCTGGTAATCCACTTCCTCGCCGGCTATTTCGCCAACTATGGTGGCATCGTTCCCAAATAATTTTGAGTTACCGCCAACCAAGTCGCCTCCAACTATAAATAAACCAAGTCCTGCGGCGATAAGGCCAACAGCCCATCCAGACTTTTCTCTAATCTTGTTAATTAATGCCATTTGTTATACAACTTAAAAAGGATGTGCAAAATAAGGTTAATCGCGCTAATATTCAAAATTTTGTCTAATTCTGTTTAAAAAGCAGTATCTTCTTGAGAATCTGTGTTTTTAACAAGCTTCACAGCATTGATCCGGTTATCGTCCATCGACAGGACTGTGATCCTGAAAGGCGGCACTTCAATCACCTCACCAGGGGAAGGGATTTCGCCCAGCACCGAAAAGATGAACCCGCCGAGTGTTTCGTAATCGCCTTCCGGCAGATCAAGCTCATACTTCTCGTTCAGGTAATCGATCTCGTGGCGGGCACTCAGCAGGTACATGCTCCTATCGGGTGCCACCTGCTCCAATAGTGCGTCGTGGTCATACTCGTCCTGTATCTCCCCGAAAATCTCCTCGATTACATCTTCCACGGTCACAATGCCTGCCGTACCTCCGAATTCGTCCAGCACCACAGCTACCGACCGGTGCTCGGCCACGAAGCGTACAAAGAGCTCACTGGCCAGCATACTTTCCGGCACCATACTTACCGGCGACAGTGCTTCTGAAATGCTTTTAGGCTGCCTGAACATGGCCAATTGGTGGCAGTAACCGACAATGTTGTCAATTGTGCCTTTGTACACCAGGATCTTGGAGTGTCCTGTCTGTACAAATGCCTGCCGGAGAGTGGCAATGCTGTCTTCCAGTTCCACAGCCTCAATCTCGGTACGCGGCACCATACATTCCCGCACTTTTACTGTCCGGAACTCAAGGGCATTGTGGAAGATCTGCTCATCTACTTCCGGTGCCTGTTCCGCTACCGGGTGGTAGAGCCTGTTTTTGATGTAGGCGTTGAGGTTCGTGAGGCCAAATACCGGCTTATCTTCTGAAAACTCAACGTTAAAAACACGTTCTGCCATCCATTTGCTCATCGCCACGATCAGGAACACGACCGGGTAAAGCAGGTAATGAAACAACATGATCGGGATGGCCAGCACCTGCAGCATGCGGTTTGGGTTAACCACAAACAGGCTGCGCGGCAGGAACTCGGCCGTGAGCAACACAACTACCGAGGCAATGATGATCTGAAGTATAAGGATAAGCGGACTGAGCTGCAACGGTGCAGGTAAGTATAGCTCCAGCAAGGTGTGGAGCACAGCGGCTATTGCAAAGCCATACAACACAAGCGCCAGTACGTTGCCGATCAGGGCAGTTCCCATCAGGTGCGACGGGCGCTGCAACAGGTGCCACAGAATACGGTCAGATAACTGGCCGTTCTTCTCGTTTAGCTCTATCTGGATCTTGTTGGCTGCCATCAGAGCGATCTCGATGCCTGCAAAAAAGGCAGCGAACAGCAGCGCAACTACAAGTATAATAATCTGACTGGGGTCTATCATGTAATGCTACAAAAGAAACATCAGGCGCTGTTTTTCTTTTTCCGGTGACGGTAAATAATAAAAAGCACGAAAGACACCATAAAGATCCAGTAATTACCGGCAATATCGGCCTCCTCAATGCTTCTGTGAATACCAATTACAATCACCACAAACGCCAATGAAAGTAAAATGGTGTTAATCAGGTTTTGGTTCATTCTTCTTTCAGGTTAATGATGCCGGTAGGTTTCAGGATCCTGTATTGCGAAAAATCCTGGTTGGCCCGCAGACCCTGGCCCATCAGCACTTCTTCTGCCGTGGTGATCTTGACAAATTTATCTGTATAGATCTCCGCTTTTCTCTTATTCCAATAGAGCTCTTCGGTCTCCAGCTTTTCTTTTTTCGTCAGGTTCTCCACCACTACGTTGCCTCGTACCAGGTACAGGTCTTTGTCGCGCTGCTGCTTGCCATAGTTGGCTTTCAGAGTAGACGAAACGGGGCCCGGCTTCTCATAGAACTCCACAAAGAGCCCTTTCGGAAAAACGCCGTCTCCGTTTTCAAACTCCTGCTGCACCGGCGCCTGTAGTTTTATGACTAGCTTGGCCGAGTCGCTGAAGAGTGTGATCACGTTGTTGTTCTCGATCAGCGGCCCGCTATACTTCTTGTCTTTATCTGGGTCTTTCAGGTCTTCGTTGCAGGCAGTGCCTAAAACGACTACAGCAACCATTATACCCCACATCCATGCTTTAAGCATTGGTTCCGGTCGTTGATTTATAGGTGAAGTTAATAATTATATCTGTTCCGTGCACCTTTTCACCTCAGCCCACTTGTTGTGGTGCCTGGCCGGTACATAAAAAAGGCCGCTACAAAAACGGCCTCTTCCCAGATAATGCTTTTTAAACCAGAATGGTTTATTCTATCCTGCGTTTCATGAACCAGCGGCTGTTGACTGTAATGCCGGCACTGAACTGGAGGTAGTTCTCTGCTATCAGGCCATTGCCGGTCTCGCCACGGCGGCCCACTGCAAATGCTGTGTTAAACTGGTAAAGATCGGAGAAAGACTGGCGACCCATTGGAAACGTGAAGCCCATTGTCACGGCTTTATCTTTGATCTGTACTCCGTTTACCTTGTAAGGTGTGTTGGTATACGTAAGGCCGCCACGGTACGTAATTCGCTTGAAGTAACTGTCGATGGCGTTGGCGTTAGGCGTATACTCTGCACCAAGCCCTATTCTGTAACTATCTGCCAGCTCCTGCTCTCCATCTATATTTCTGTATGCAGACCACTTCTGAGAATAAAACTCTGCCCCTACCGTCAGATTAGAGCCATTGTCGAGGCTGAGGCCTGCCCGCAGGCTGGAAGGCACTGTAACATACTTACTCAGGGTATCCGGCATTATGTTTTCTTCTCTTACCTCGTCATATATGGTTCTTCGCTCATAAGAGGTAACGCGTTTAGCACCAAGGTCTACCGGCAAAGTATACACGGCTCCTGCGCTCAGGAACAGCTTTTCATTCAGCTCTTGTCTGTAGTTTGCCCCTGCTCTGAGCAGCAGGTCGTTGTAGCGGATCCGCTCGCTCTGGATCACCAGGTCCTGAATCGGGTCAACCAGTGTTGTATCCTCTATCATGGAAGACGATTCTTTGGTAATGGTGCCGAAAATGTAAGAACCGCTTACTCCCAGCGTCAGGCCTTTCGCGATTTTAACGCCATGGCCAAAGTATACTTCCGAAAGGCCTCCATCGCCTTCATAATAACTTCTGCTGGTTGCATCGGGCTTGCTCTCCAACGTCTCCGAGGCAACAATCTGATAATCTACTGAGCTGTAAGGACGCAGACTGACAGCAGTGCTCCAGCGCTTGGTAACAGGCAAGCCCAATGTGATGTATGCTAGGTTTGCATTACCATCCAGCTGCGATTTCTCTCCGTCCTTCAGGCTTTTAAACTGCCCTGCAACCCCCATGTCGAACACGGTGGTGCTGTTGTAGAAAAGCAGTGCAGGGTTAGCCGTATTGGCTTGCAGGCTGTTGCCGGCACTTACACCAATGCCTCCCATGCCAAGGTTACGGATGGTGCCAAGATTATAATTGAGTTCTCCCAGGCCGTAGCGGGAATAAGGGGTGTTGCCTATATTTTGCGCCTGCACAGCCTGCGAAAGGCATAGCACGGCAGCACAAATCAGTACACGGAGCGTTTTATACATTATATGTCAATATTCTATAAAGGCCAATCAAGACCAGTTCAGGAATTACAAAGATGGGTTGTTTTAACTTACTTTCAAAAAATCCTGCGTCGCCTCCGCAAAGTATAACCACAAGATTGCCTGCTTTTTGAGTATGAGCAGAAATAATTCCTTCTATTTCGGCGATGGTGCCTGCCTGTACTCCACTCTGAATGGACTCCTGTGTGGACTGCCCGGTTAGCGGAAAGGCATTATTTACCCGCTGAATTAACGGCAGGCGCCCGGTAAAAGTATGGAGCGCTTTAAATTTCATGTCCAGACCCGGCGAAATGCCGCCCCCATGATACCTACCGCTGCTGTCGAGGAAGTCGTAGGTGATGCAGGTGCCAGCGTCTATTACGAGGCAGTTGCGTCCTTCAAAAAAATAAGCCGCTCCTGCTACACCTGCTTTCCTGTCGGCGCCCAGTGTTTCAGGCGTTTTGTAAAGGCTTGTAAACGGCAAGGCTGTCTGTGCCGAGAGCTTTATAAAGTTCCCTGACACAGCCAGCCTTTCCTTTATGGTATGTGCATTTCCTGCCACCGAGGACACTATGGCATGATCGAAGGTCTGGTTCAGCAGCGCTTGCGGCAGCTTCTCCCGATCTTCAAAGTAAGCCTGTTTTACCAGTATGCCTCTTTCAAAGATGCCATACTTACTGCCCGTGTTTCCTATGTCGATGGCAACGCTCTGCATGTGCTCTTACATGAAGTACTTCAGACGGATCACTTCTTTTTCAGAAAGATAGCGCCAGTTGCCGCGTGGCAGGTCCTTTTTGGTCAGGCCGGCATACTGCACTCGGTCCAGTGATACCACGTCGTAACCCAGGTGTTCGAAAATACGGCGCACAATGCGGTTACGGCCAATATGGATCTCAATGCCCAGGAACCGGTTGGAGTCCCCGATGATGGCCAAGTCGTCTACCTCTGCTTTACCATCTTCCAATTCCAGGCCTTCAACAATCTTTCTGAAGTCTTCTTTGGTGATCGGCTTGTCCAGCTCCACCTGGTAGATCTTGCGGAT
This sequence comes from Pontibacter ruber, assembly GCF_023630205.1. GTDB lineage: Bacteria > Bacteroidota > Bacteroidia > Cytophagales > Hymenobacteraceae > Pontibacter > Pontibacter ruber. The sequence continues at coordinate 1,194,013 of NZ_JALPRR010000001.1, forward strand.
GTTGTTGGAAGGGTGCGTCAGTTTATGCGCTACCTCGCCATCGTTTGTGAACAGCAGCAGACCTGTGGTGTTGCGATCCAGGCGGCCAACAGGGAAAATGCGCTCCGTAGATGCCTTATCTACCAGCTCCATCACCGTTTTTCTGCCTTCCGGATCTTCTGTAGTGGTGATAAAATCTTTTGGCTTGTTCAGCAGCACGTACACCATCTTTTCGCGGCTCAGCACCTGCTTGCCATACTGTACCGTATCGCCTGGCTGTACTTTATACCCCATCTCTGTGATCACCTCGCCGTTTACTTTTATCTCGCCTGCCTCAATCAGTGTATCGGCTTCGCGGCGCGAACAAACACCGGCATTGGCGATGTAGCGGTTCAGACGGATCGTTCCATCTTCCTCCTCTTTGCGGTTGGTTTTCTTGATGCGTGGGTTATCCTTGTAACGGCTCAGGTTATAGTCCGGCGTTTCCGGTTTATCCTCTCTGTCGCTGTTGTAGCGCTTGCCGCGTTCAGCTGCATTACGGCCCAGGCGCGGGTTACGCTCAAATGGCTTCTTATCGCTGTTGAAGCTACGTTTCTCTCCTGAAAAAGGCTTGTCTTCGCGTTCTTCACGGTTAAAGCCGCGGTTATCGCGTCTGTCGCCTCTATCGTTACGATCTTTTTTGAAGTCGGAGTTGAACGAGCGGCGCTCGCCTCTTTCGCCTCCCTCTCTGCGGTCAGCGCCATACTTGCGGCCTTCGCCTTCGCGGTTGCCTTCGTAACGGTTTGGACGGTCGCTGTTGTAAGAGCGTCTTTCGCCGCCTTCGCGGTTACCGCCAAACGAACGGCCTTCTCTTTCGCCTCTTCCAAAAGATTTTCTTTCCCCGCCTTCACGACGGTCTGAGTTGAAGGAACGTCTTTCGCCTCCCTCTCTTCTGTCGGAGTTAAAAGAACGCCGCTCGCCACCTTCTCTTCTGTCAGAATTGAACGAGCGTCTTTCGCCTCCTTCATTTCTATCACCGTTAAAAGAGCGTCTTTCTCCGCCCTCTCTACGGTCATTACCGTAAGATCTGCGTTCGCCGCTGTCTTCTCTTCTGTTGTTTGAGCCGTAGCGGCCGCCTTCGCGTTTGTCAGAGCCGAAGCTGCGTTTTTCACCACCTTCGCGGCGGTCGCCACCAAAGCTGCGTCGTTCGCCTCCCTCACGACGGTCGCCAAACGTTTTTCGGGCACCGCCTTCTCTTCTGTCAGCACCAAACGAGCGGCCTTCTCTGCCTTCGCGGTTATCTGATCTGTCTGCTTTATCTCTTCTGTTGAAAATTTTCTTTTCTTCGCGGTCACCAGATGGCCGTCCGAAAGTTCTTCTTTCGGAGCCTCTTTTATCTTCGCCGCTATCGTCGCGGTCAGGTCGTTCGTAATTTCTTGCCATTGTATAAATAATTGCGGTGCAGTATCGCTACTGTACCTTTGTGTGCAGTAATAAAATTGGAGGTATGTCAGTATACCTATAAGTATAAAAGACTGGTCTGTAATACTAATCAGCTACTTCGCCGATCATATTCTCTTCAGATGCAAAGTCTTTCAGCTGTGGGAGGTCTTTGATGTGGTTGATGCCGAAATAATCCATGAACTTCTGCGACGTGCCGTACAGTACGGGTCTTCCTATGGTTTCGGCCTTCCCTTTTATTTCAATGAGTTCTTTCTCTAAAAGTTTATGGATGGCGTAGTCGCAACCCACACCGCGTATCTGCTCTACTGCCGACCTTGTAATTGGCTGCTTGTAGGCAATAATTGCCAGCGTCTCCAGAGAAGACGCTGACAACTTTTTCTTTGATTTATGTTTCAGGTATACACTTACCGTATCCTGGTACTCCGGCTTTGTCAGGAACTGGTACCCACCCCCGATGGCATAGATCTGGAAGGCAAAGCCTGTTTCTGTCAGTTGCTCGTTTATTGCTTCAATGCTTTCCAGCACGTCGCTCACCAGCACTTCCATTCCGAGCGACTCGGTAAGGCAGCGCTGTATCTCCTCGATGCTTATTGGCGACTGGGCACAGAATACGAGTGCCTGAATATGGTTCTGCAGGATATTCAAGTGTAAAAGGGAACTAGTCGTTGCGCTGAAGTTTAGCTTCGATTGTGTGCTGTGTATGAGGCACGGCACGCAGTCTTTCCTTAGGGATAAGCTTACCTGTTACGATACAAACGCCGTAAGTGCCGTTTTTAATACGGATCAGGGCATTTTCAAGCTGCTGGATAAACTTCATCTGGCGGGAGGCCAGCTGGTTTAGGCTTTCTTTCTCAGCAGTATCTGCACCATCTTCCAACACTTTTGTAGGAGAAGCTGTGTTATCAGTTCCTGAATCGTTTCTGCGGCTCAGGGTTTCTTTGATAAAAGCTACTTCCTTACGGGCATTCGTCAGTTTTTCCAGGATGATATTCTCAAATTCTGCCAGTTCCTCTCTGGAATAACGCTGTTTTTCTTCGTTTGTGTTCATTCTATTGTTTTAGAACTATATTTCCGTTTTATCTTAGCTTTAGATAAACTAACCTTTGCACTTCTACACAGTTCGTTTGCCGCCATAACAACAACAATCGCGCTTTAGTTTATTTACTGCCAACTATGCTACTCCAATGCAACTATCGTGCTATATAGTAGCATTTTAGCTAAATTTCGTGCAAAAATAAGACTAATCATTTTAATAAGCTATGCCGGATGCAAAATTAATAATTACATCATCTTAAGTAACTTACCAGTTTCTGATCAAATTACCTCCCTTTTGGGAGTTACTTTGTCCGGTATAGCCGTTATACTATGCATTAGAAATATATAACTGTTTCGCTATATTTAACAAGTATAAACGATAAATAAAAAGAGGCGTCTAGGTATGGCGCCTCTTTTTATTTATCGTTTGCTGTATTTTATACTTTGTTTTAGAAGCTGAGCATGTGAATGACTGCAGCAGCAGCCTCTACACCTTTATTGCCGTGTTTACCACCAGCCCTGTCAAGCGCCTGCTCCAGGTTGTTGGTGGTCACCAGGCCGAAGGAAACAGGCTTGTTATACTTTAGCGATACAGTGGTGAGGCCCTGTGCAACGGCATGGTTGATGTAATCATCGTGCTTGGTATCGCCTTTGATTACTACGCCGATGCAAATTACGGCATCAATTTCTTCCTGCTGCGCCAGGAACTGCGCGCCCAGCGTCAGCTCAAAGCTGCCGGGTACGGTATTGCGGTAGATGTTCTCTTTCTGCGCTCCGTGCTTCAGCAGTGTTTCGATGGCGCCGTTGCTGAGGGCATCGGTTATCTCGGTGTGCCATTCGGCTACTACAATACCGAATTTCTTTTCTGAGATATCTGTAAAACGCTCGTTGCTGTATTCGTTCAGATTCTTTAATGCTGTAGCCATAGGTCGTTATTCGATAATCGTTTTTTATGTTTCGTATAGCATAGATAGCGAAGCCTCTTTACTGTACAAGTTTGGCAAAATACCAATAAAAAAGCGCTCCTGCCGGTGTGACAAAAGCGCTTAGTACTTTATACGTTAGGCATACGCCTTTTTATATGTTAGTTGCTGCCACCAGCCAGCATTTCGGCTCGAGCCTTATACTTTTTAGCGTCTGCTACTTCAGCTGAAGCTACGAAATCCTTTATGATTTTGTCGTATACTTCTGCGGCAGCTTTAAAGTCGTTGCCAGCTTCGTAAGCGATACCTGCTTTCATCAGGTATTGTGGTGAGAAGTACTGGTTTGCATTATGATCCGCTGCTTTTTTGTACATATCGGCAGCTTCTTTGTTTTTACCCTGCTCCAGCAGCGCATCTCCAACCAAACTATAGGCGCGGGCCTGCATCAGGAAATCGTCTGATTTAAAATCCTCCAGGTGATCCTGTGCTTCAGCAAATTTGCCTTCTTTCAGCAACGCCACACCGGCATAGAAATTGGCCAGGTTACCGGCGTCTGTTCCGCTGTAGTCATCGGCAATTTTAAGCAGGCCGTCGTACTGACCGTCACCGTTCAAGGCCTTGCTCATTGAGTCGGCCTCAAAGTAATAAACAGCCTGGAACAAAGCATCCTGTGCCTCCTGGTTCTGAGTGGTGCGGTAATTGTAATACAGAAAACCACCTACAATAAGAGCGGCAATCGCGGCAAACACACCGAGTAGCTTTGATTTGTTCTTTTTAACGAAATCCTCCGACTGCGCCAGGCGCTCTGCCAGCACATCCGGATTCTCTACGATCTCCTCAAACTCGCTGTGCTTTTTTACTGTTTCTTTTGCCATTAGATTGGTTGAATAATAAATTCAAAAATAGGAATTAAAAATCAATTTGTGCTACTACAGCCAAGTGCAGAACAACAAATTTATAATTTTTAATTCCTATTCGTCAATAGTTTATAATAATTAATCCATTATGTATGGGTAGTCCTTCTCTACGTAGATGTCGGTGTACAGCTCAGAAGGATCCGGATACGGAGACTCTTCTGCAAACTTCACAGACTCAGCTACCTGCTGCTTCACTTGCTCATCGATCTGGTCCAGCTCTTCTTCTGTTGCCCAGCCGTTCTTAAGTATGGTTGCCTTTACAGCCTCTATGGTGTCGCGGCCTTTGTAGTCTTCCAGCTCCTCTTTGGTTCTGTACTTGGCAGGGTCCGACATGGAGTGGCCTTTGTAGCGGTAAGTTCTGAACTCAAGCAGGGTTGGTCCTTCACCGGCCCGGGCACGCTCGGCAGCTCTTGCTACGGCTTCGTGCACGTTCTCTACGCTCATGGCCTCTACCGGCTCAGATGGCATGTCGTAAGACAGGCCCAGCTTGTACAGCTCCGTTACGTTGGAAGTACGCGTTACCGAAGTACCCATCGCATAACCGTTGTTCTCGATCACAAAGATCACAGGCAGCTTCCAGGTCATGGCCATGTTCAGCGCCTCGTGGAAAGCACCCTGACGTACGGCACCATCGCCCATGTAGCAGATGCACAGGTTGCCAGTGTTGTTATACTTCTCGGCAAAGGCAACGCCTGCACCAAGTGGCACCTGACCACCTACGATACCGTGGCCACCCATGAAGTTAACTTCTTTATCGAACATGTGCATAGAGCCGCCTTTGCCTTTAGAGCAACCGGTAACTTTTGCAAACATCTCAGCCATGATCGCGTTCGGGCTGGTGCCCAGCGCCAGCGGGTGCGCGTGATCACGGTAAGCGGTAATCCATTTATCGTCTTTTGTAAGGGCACTAACAGCACCAGCTACGCAAGCCTCCTGACCGATGTACAGGTGGCAGAAACCTTTGATCTTCTGCTGGCCATACAACTGACCGGTTTTCTCCTCAAAGCGGCGGATGAGCTTCATCGACTCAAACCACCTCATGTAAGTCTCCTTTGAAAACTTTGGTTCAGCTTGTACCTTTGCCTTCGCCGGCTTCGCTTTTGCCTTTTCTTTCGTATCAGCCATGGTAAATGTAAATTCGTTTGTATTAACCGTGAAGCGCTCTCAGCCACATCAGTAGCTAAAAACGGCGGCAAAACAGCCGCTTACGGGTTCAGCTTGCGAAATTAAGGAAAAAGAAATCAAAGAAGAAACTAATGGTACTCGAAAATCTCAGTCTGCTCTTTTTCAAGAACTACGACGAAGCAGCCGTTAGTTTCTCTCCGCACATCAATTGCTTTATCGGCGACAACGGCAGCGGCAAAACTAACCTGCTCGATGCCATCCATTACCTCTCCATGACCCGGAGCGCCTTTAACAGCTCCGACGCCCAGAACATCAAGCAGGGCGAGGATTATTTTATGGTGAGAGGTACCTTTACCATTGAAGGTGAAAAGCACACGGTCATTTGCAGCCTGAAAGCCGGGCAGAAAAAGACGGTAACGCACAACAAGGTAGTGTATGAGAAAATGAGCGACCACATCGGCCGTTTCCCGGTGGTGCTGATCTCGCCTTACGATACTGATTTGATCCGCGAAGGCAGCGAGGAGCGCCGCAAGTATTTCGACAGCCTCATCTCGCAACTCGACCACACGTACCTGGAGCAGCTTATCCAGTACAACTACATTCTGAAACAGCGCAACTCGCTGCTTAAACAGTTTGCCGAGCGCCACTACTTCGACCGCGATTACCTGCACATTCTCAATGAGCAACTGGTGCCGCTGGGGGCTCAGCTGGCGCAGGAGCGTGAGAAGTTTCTGGAGCTGTTTGTGCCTGTTTTTCAGAAGCACTACCGCCATATTTCCGACAGCCACGAAGAGGTAACGCTTACCTACAAAAGCCAGTTGCCGGGGGCTGATTTTACCCAACTGCTGCTACAGGCCGAGCGCAAGGACCTGGCGCTGCAGCGCACTACGGTAGGGCCGCACAAAGACGACTTCGTGTTCCTGATGGATGGCAACCCCGTGAAGCACTTTGGCTCGCAGGGGCAACAGAAAAGCTATGTGATAGCCCTGAAGCTGGCGCACTTCGAGGTGATGGCCGAACGGCAGCACCACAAGCCCCTGCTCCTGCTCGACGATATTTTCGACCGCCTCGACGAGAAGCGCATCACCAAGCTTATGCAAATGGTAGCCGCCCATACTTTCGGGCAGATCTTTTTAACTGATACTCATTTAGAAAGGACAGATAAAATTCTGGAAGGCCTCTCCGAAAGTATCCGTAGATTTGAGGTGAAAGAGGGGGAGGTAAGATTGATTGGGTAGGTGTAGTTAATTTGAGCAATACTTATGAACCAGGTTACTATACCTTACCATCTTTTCATACCTTCTATAATTAGCATACTCCTGATAACACTTATACTGAGGAAAAGAAAGGAGTTATTTAGAACACATAGCTCCAGGCATATCTGGATCTCAGCTATTTTGTTCTTGGCTGTTTATGCACTGACCGTTGGCAATGCAGCATGTTCGGATATATACTATCAAAGAGAACTGAACAGGTATGATTTGAATGGTGACGGACTCTTTGGAGGAGAAGAAATAACAGCAGCACAGAAAACGGCTATGCAGCAATTGGTTAGTGATACAGGCAGGAATTTATCTGTATTTACTGGATTAATCTTTTCTGCGATGTTGGCTATACCTGTCTACATATTATTAAAAATCAGAGCTAAAATAGCTTGATGAGAAATCCAGCTGTCTTTTGTTTCTGAATCAGACGATGTCCTATAAATAATCACGGCAAGCATACTTATTTAGCAGTTCGGGCTTATTTTTGTATTCACTCATTCACTCAACCACTCATTCAAAAATTCCCCACCCGTGCGCTACTATAAAAAGAAAGAGGAGATTGACAGGCGCAAAGCCGATGTGCAGCCCATTGGCGAAAGTATAAAAGCGCTGATGAAGGCTTACCGTCTGCAAGGCAAACTGAACGAGGTGAACCTGGTGCAGCGCTGGGAAGAGATCATGGGCAAGCCGATTGCCATTAAAACCAAGGAGCTATACTTTAAAGATAACAAGCTTTTTGTACGCCTTACTTCTGCCCCGCTCAAGCACGAGCTCAACATGTCGAAGAGCAAGGTAGTGGAACTGCTGAACCGCGCTATTGGCGATGAAGTGGTGAAGGACGTAGTGTTTCTGTAGTCTGAATCAGGATTTGCAGGATGTGAAAAGATGAACCGGATTATCTCACAAATTTCACTGCGTCCTATAGTCCGATGATTATCTTAATGTCAACAACGACGCTCGCAGAAGCTGCACACGCTGCGAGGTCTTAAAATCCTGTCAATCCTTTAATTCTGCAAATCCTGATTCAGACAAAGAAAGTATAGCTATCGTATACTTCCCAAAGTATAAAATAGCCATGACCACACCTGCATTTCGCCCTGTTTCGTACTCCCGCACCACGCTAACAGAGCTCATGATCCCGAGCTACGCCAACTTCGGTGGCAAAATTCATGGCGGTATTTTGCTCTCCCTAATGGACAAAGTAGCCTACGCCTGTGCCGCCAAGCATGCCGGCAACTACTGCGTAACCGTAACAGTAGATGGTGTGCATTTTCTGCAGCCGGTAGAGGTAGGCGAGTTGGTATCGCTGCTAGCCTCGGTGAACTACGTAGGCAATACTTCGCTGATGGTGGGCATTAAAGTGATTGCGGAGAACGTGAAGACGGGTGTAGTTAAACACACCAACACCTCCTACTTCACGATGGTGGCTAAAGGCGAAGACGACAAACCCACTCAGGTGCCGGGCCTGACCCTGGAAAGCCAGGAAGACGCCCGCCGCTTCCTAGAAGCCATTAAACGGCGCGAGCTCTCGCAGCGCTATCAGTCAGAATTTATTGCTGCCAAGAACGTGCTGGCTGTAGAGCAGGAACTACACCTTCTGGAAGGAGAGCGATGCAGGCTTTCGTTTACCTGATTGCTAAAGTATAAACTCGCCCCTCTCCCAAGAGGGGAATTTCTGTTATAGCTATACTTCGAAGTATAAGTATTAATGGTAGAAGTATAAAACACCTCCCTGCCCTCCTCAAGGAGGGAATCCTGATTTTGTTTCCTTATCTGTTCCAGTTGCATAGCCGCTCACGAAGCAGTGTCCTTTCCAGCCTTTGCGTTGAGCGCCTTCTATTGTTGCGGTGCCCGAAGGGCAGCCTGCAGCGCAGCGATGGCAGCTTCAATAGACAGCGCGAGGCGCAAAGGCGAGGCCCCGCGGCCCTGAGCGAGCCAAAATGAACTATGGAACGAGAAGCTTATAAGACTGAGGAACAGACGCAGCTACAAAGCTAAAGCTTGCTGGCTATAAAGTATAAACTTCAGCTACAAGTATAAAATTTCTCACTACCGTTCGAAATGACAGAAAAAGAAAGTATAAATTTCAGCTAAAAGCATACCTCTCCCGGTTTTAGAAGCAACAGGCATTCTATTCAAAAACAGCCTTCTTTTTTATACTTCCCAATTCCTCCTTATATTTCAACTCTAATACAAACTCACCAAGTACAAATGACTTTTAAAACAAAACTCACCCGGCTGCTGGCGCCTGTCCTGCTGGCAGGTTTCTTTTTAACGAATACAACTGCTGTTGCACAGGCACCCGCCTCTCAGGATGAGGAGATCCAGAAGATGGTACAGGAGGTATCTGCAGCGAACCTGAAGGCGCTCGTGGAGAAGATGGTTTCTTTTGAAACACGCCACTCGCTGAGTTCCACTACCAGCAAAAAAACAGGTATTGGTGCCGCCCGCGAATGGGTAAAATCAGAATTTGAGAAGTATGCCAAAACCTCCGGTGGCCGCATGACCGTGGAGATGGACCGCTACACCGTAAAAGCTGACGGCCGTCGCATACCGCAGGATGTGGAAATGGCAAACGTAATGGCAACCCTGAAAGGAACTGACCCAACCGACAACCGTGTGATCCTTGTAAGCGGCCACTTGGACTCGCGCGTAACCGACGTGATGGATGCGAAGAGCAAAGCTCCGGGCGCTAACGACGACGCTTCTGGGGTTGCTATTGTCATGGAAATGGCCCGGATTATGGCTTCACGCCAGTTCCCGGCTACACTGGTGTTTGTGGCCTTCCAGGGCGAAGAGCAAGGACTTTATGGCTCCCGTCACCTGGCAGAGCGCGTAAAGAAAGAAAACTGGAACCTGGTGGCGGTGCTGAACAACGACATCGTAGGCAACTCTTACTCGGCTGAAACCGGCCTGCACGACAATACCCGCGTGCGTGTGTTCAGCGAGGCTACACCTTCCAACGAAACAGAAGAGCAGGCCCGCCTGCGCCGTACCCTTGGCTCCGAGAACGACGGCCCTAGCCGCAACCTGGCCCGCTACATGAAAACCACCGGCGAGCAGTACGTGGATCAGCTGGAGGTAGTACTAGGTTATCGTCCGGACCGCTTCCTGCGCGGTGGCGACCACACCCCATTCAACCAGCAAGGTTATGCTGCGGTGCGCATGAGCGAGATGAACGAAGACTTTGACCACCAGCACCAGGACATCCGCAAAGAAAACGGCAAGCAGTACGGCGACTTAGTTGAGTACATGGACTTTGATTACCTGCGTAAGAACACGGCCGTGAACCTGGCTACCATGGCGAACCTGGGCCGTGCACCAATGGCTCCGGAAAAAGTTGGGGTGCTCACCGCTGACCTAACCAATAAAACAGATCTGCAGTGGGAGGCTCCAACCAAAGGCAAGAAGCCGGCCGGTTATTATGTGCTAATGCGCGAGACCAACAGCCCGGTGTGGGAGAAAAAGTTTTTTGTGAAGGATACCAAAACCACCATTGGCTATTCTAAAGACAACTACTTTTTTGCTGTACAGGCCGTAGACGCCGATGGCCATACCAGCTTGCCGGTGCTGCCGGTGCCGGTGCGCTAAGCATTCATACTTTAATGAAGCGACTATCTAACGTACTCCTTTGCCTGTTGCTCCTGTGGCCTGCCACTGCTTTGCGGGCACAGACACAGGAGCCGCAACTGCAGGTTACTAAAATAGCCTCGGATGTGTACATCCATACTACCTTTAACCGGTATAACGGCGTACTGTTTCCATCGCATGGCATGATCATCTCCTCGAAAGATGGTGTTGTACTGGTAGATACCGGCTGGGGGAACGAGCCAACCGAACAGCTGCTGGCCTGGATAAAAACCAACCTGAAACAACCGGTAAAGGCATGTGTGGCAACTCACTTCCATGAAGATAAGATGGGAGGAATTGATGCGCTACAAACCAAGGGTATTCCTTTGATGGCTTCGGAGCTCACAGCTTTACTTGCCGCCGAAAATAAGAAGGGCACACCAGATGTTACGTTTGCTTCAGATACTACTTTTAGTGTAGGCAGGCAGCTGGTGGAAGTATATTATCCGGGCGGCGGCCATACCGCCGATAACGTGGTGGTGTACCTACCAAAACAACGCATCCTTTTTGGCGGTTGCCTTGTGAAAGATGGGCAGGCAAAAAACCTGGGCAATGTTGCGGATGCAGACCTGAAGAACTGGCCAACGGCCATCGTGCGTCTGCAACACCGGTACCCCAAAGCAAAGATGGTGGTACCTAGCCATGGCCCCTGGGGAGACCAATCCCTGCTTAGCCATACTATAGAATTATTGCAAAGCAGTAAATAAAAGAGAAGGCCGGTGTATACTCACACCGGCCTTCTCTTTTATACCTAGTCTCTGTTTACCAGTTTGTTGAAGTTGCCATTCGGGTCATGAAGCAAGGCTAGTTTGTTGTGCTCAAACTCCTTAAAAAACTCATCCCAACTAATCTCTTCAAAGCTTTCGTTGCTGTCACTTTTCTTCGGAAAGTGAATGCGCAGCACACCTTCTCCTTTGCCGTCGTTCTCAGTGCCTTTAATGATCGAAGGAACCCCTCCGTGCTTTTTGGCCCACTCTTCTATTTCTTTGCGGTTTGTTGTTTTCTTAGCTTCGCTCATAGTTTTAGTACGTATCTCTTACACTTTATTTTGGTTTAACTATACGCGCACCACAGCCAAAGGATAAAATAAAAGAGCAACCCCGTGGGGTTGCTCTTACCAGGTAGTATATAGTCTGTATTCTCTTAGAGTTTTGAAATGCGCGCTGCCGCCGACACGTCGGAGGTGATGTTAGGACTGCCTTTATACTGGACGGAAGAAGCCCCGGAAGCACTTATATCCAGCGACTCTTTTGCATATACTTTTACTTTGCTGGCGCCACTGGCTCCTATCTTCATCCGCTTTGTCTCCAGCTCTTCCGCATCCACACTCGAAGCGCCGGACATGTCCATCTCTACTTCGTCGGCTTTGCCTGCCAGATCTACTTTGCTGGCGCCGCTCATGTCTGCTTTCAGCTTTTTGGTGTCGATGGCCAGCGCAATTTTAGAGCCTCCACTCAGGTCCAGCTCAAACGTGTTGGCTTTAAAAGTTGACTTGCCTGTCAGTTTTACTCCGCCGCTTACACCTACTTTGTTCAAATCCTTAACCGTAATGTAGGCTTTCATGCCCTTTGAAGTTGTAATACCGCCGTCGTTGTAGATGTGCAGCACACCGTCCTTCACTTCGGTTTTTACCCTGTCCATCAGGTTCTCTTCTACTTCCAGCCTCACACCTTCTTTGCTTCCTTTACTTACTTCCACCTGGAAACCACCGCCTATCTCTATGCCTGTGAAACCGGATACCTGCCTCTCCTGGGTGATGATTTTGCCATTTCCTCTTAGCTGTTGTGCCAGGGCAGGCACGTCTGTTAACAGCAGTGTCAGTGCGAATACAGCCAGTGTGGTTGCGTAGAACTTTACAATTTTCATAGTTTATAGATTATTAAGTGTTTGGTTTCTTCTTCAGGAAACTGATGCACGAGGCTGCTCAGGCAGTTTCCGGATAAAAGATGTCTGTGCAGCTGCAAAGGTTGCTTCTGCCCTGTATGTTTTTAGAAGAAAATTTACCGTGTGCTTAAAGTATAGCGTAGGAATGTGCCTGAAACTATTTTCATGTGGAACAGCAAGCGCGCTACACTGGAGCTGAACCGGCTTGTTTTAACGGCTTGTTGATGGTATAGCGGAACAGAACGGCACCCAATGTATATGCCACTACATCCAGGAGGTCGGCGGTATACTTTGGCGAGAGCTGGGGCAGGAGCAGCTCAAAACAAATACTGTAGCCCAATACGGCGCCTGCTATGTAATGGAAAGGGAATACAAACCGGTTGTTTCTGAAGTAGGCGCGCTCTGCTGCCAGTGCCAGCGTAAGTATAACAGGCATACACAGCAAGTCATCGAGGTAGGTGTGCAACGGCCTGATATAAACGTTTGCCAGCTCAAGGGCCTGGTTTATACAAAAAAGCGCAACGGCAAGAATAAAGGCAGGATGTCGTAGCGTAGCCATAAGCGTATTCTGCTATAGTTGCGGTTTTAGACCGCTATTAATGCTACCAATAACATAATGCTGCCCAATACTGCCAGAAATATCTCCACAGGTGTAAGCTTGGGCATCTTCCATTCTTTTTTCGGCTTCGGAAGTATTTGCCCGCACACGGGGCACTGCTTTGCCAGAGGCACTTCATTTTTGCAGTGAGGGCATACTATTTTCGCTTCCGCAGCATCTTGGTAAGGACTCATACAGCAATATTCAAGTAAGCGGTCAGCAGCCTGAAGGTGGCATACGTGGCATGCGTAGCACCACTGGTAACAACAGACCCAAGTCATACTTCCCGTAAAGCAAGGCGCTCACAGGCGCTTTACCAAAGGTATGTTTTCTTCCGCTTAAACCATACGTTTTGTTTGGTCCCACACGTCAGCACCCTACTTTACCAGCGTTTAAACAGCATTCCACCTCAAAACCCCGGCAGGATGCACAGCAGATTTAATAATTTATGATCTTATCAGAAAATTTTTTTGGCCGCATCAAAGTATAGGAACAGCTATATGTGTACTGAGGATCAAAGTGTTATACTTACAAAGAAGGGAGCCGGAAGAGAAATGGAAAAAATTGTAATAATCTTTTTTGTGTTTTCTTTTTTTTAGAAAACTAAAACACTAATTTTGCACCCGATTTAAGGCAGAGGGAATATTGGAAAGCTAATATGAGATTAATATTTCATAAACGCAAACCATCTCTCCACTTTTTTGAAAAATAATTTGTTGTGTATTACCACAACTTAGCATAAGACAATAAAACACCGCTTTGATGCGGATAAAGATAAGGTTAGTTAAAGTTTAGATTAGTTTGTTTTAAGGTGAGAGAAGGCCCCAGCCATTTTGGCGGGGCTTTTCTCATTTAGGAGCATACCTATACCCATTGCATGCCTACTGCCAGGGCTACAACCATCATGATCGGGATCAGGGCAAGTATAACTTTTAGCACATTCCCGGGCTTGGGGGTACCAAGTCCCCACGGCAAGCTTCTCCGGAAAGTATAACGGGCACTCGTGATCAAGGCGGACAGCGCAAACAGGATCAGAATAGCATGGATAACGATGATAACCTGGTCTAAGGCGGTATCCTGCTGCAAGGCCTGCATAACAGCTGCCACAGACCACGGTATGAGCAGCAACAGGCTCAACAGCGCTACCACGGCTCCCAACCGCATGCTGAACAGTGTTAGCCAGGAGGCGAAGGCAAAGAGCGGTACGGCGCCCGCCATACCAAGTATGGGGTAAAAGGAAGCAGGCCCTCCTGACACTTCTTTGTAGAGCAGGATGATAAGCACATGGGCAAAGCCGGTCAGGAAAAAGAGCAGGTAACGCGTCATAGGGTACTATACTTCCGACTGCCTATTTCAGGTTCTTTTTCGGGATCTGGTGCTCCGGCGTCTCGGGAGTAAAGAGCAGGCTGGCGATCCACCAGCGGCCTTTGTCAAATACCAGTTGGTAGGTGTTTACGCCGCGGGCTTCTACTTTCCCAGTGGGTGTGTAGCGGGTTTCATACACCTGGAAGGCAGTAGCAAGGTTGTCAAACTGCTCTACTTTCAGGCTCAGTTGCTTTTCGTAAAAGCCGTTTTTCTCATAATACGGTCCGTTTTTTTCGGCAAAAGTGGCAACAGTCGTGATCCGTACGAAGCTGCTGTCACCTTTGTAGAACACGCCTCCCATCTGCGCGTCCGGCAGGAACAGTGCTTTAAACTGTTCCATGTCCCGCTTCTGCCCTTTCGGCCCGGAAATAATCTTCAGGCCGGCTGCCGTGATGGCTTCTATGGTGGCCACATCCTGTTGCGGGACGGTGGTTTGAGCAAAACAAGTATAGATCAGGCCGCAGGTAAAGAGCAAGGTAAGCAGGTGTTTTTTCATGGTTTTATAGGCTGATTTATTTGAAGGAAAATTTCAAAGGCAAAGTATAGCGTACAGGAACAGGCTCTCCTTCTTGCAAGCCAGGCTTCCACTTCGGCATCTTATTCACAACCCGTAGCCCTTCAGCTTCAGCATCAGGATGAAACCCCTTTATCACTTCTGCATCTTCTACGTTACCATCCTTACTTACCACAAATGATATAACAACCAAACCTTGTGCTTCAGCCTTTCGAACAGCTTTAGGATATTTGATGTTCATAGCAAGCCACCTAAGCATTATGCTCTCGCCGCCAGGAAATTCCGGCATCTGCTCCATCGGAAAGAATTTTAATTCTTTGCCAGCTTCATCGAACAGTTTCCCAGAGATTAATTTATTCTTCTCATAAACTTCCAGTCTTCGTACTCTTCCGGACTCATAATAAGCCGTAAGGGTATCTTTTGTCAGACCACTGTTATACTTTCTTCTGTAATGAAGCTGCCCGTTCTCATACCAGTGCTTATACTCCTGCAGGTCGTTACCCTTATAATCCATCTGTTGTTTTAACTTCCCGCTCTTGTACCACTCAAAGAAGGGACCATCCACAGTTCCAAGGCCATACTTCCCTCCATCCAAGTCGCTGTAAGTATACTGATGTACTTTGGTACTGTCTTCTGCCAGGAAGCGGGTTCTGGTGCCTCCGCCTGCTTCATTTTCTTCTTCTACTTCGTAAAAATAAGCCTGGGCTTCCGGAACTTCCTTAACTCCGCTTTTGCTGAAGTATTTGATTCTTGCGGTCTGAGCTGAGGCAATATGCTCTACCAGGAGCATGCAAGCCAGAAGCAGATAAGTATAATAGTGTTTCATCTCTTAAAGTTACAGAAGGGCACTGAATATTCATTAATATCTATTTTCCATTTTTTACCTTGATGAGCAAGCCTGAACATAATCTATACTTGCCGGTATAGGTATAGCCGAAGCTGCTGCAGCAGCGTTATAGTATAAGTATGAATACACCCAGAAAAGGAGAAAGAGCCGCTACACAGGCAACCAGCGATAAGAAAAGCTTTAAAGACCAGGTGGGTGCCCTGAAGAACCTGCCCAAGTTCTTCCGCCTGATCTGGGAGACCAGCCCTGCTATGACCATCGGCAACATGCTGCTGCGCCTGGTAAAGGCTGCACTGCCGCTGGCCATGCTGTATGTTGGCAAGCTGATTATCGACGAAGTGATCCGGCTGATAGACGTGACGGGCGAGCGGGAACTATCGTACCTGTGGGTGCTGGTGGCTGCTGAACTGGGACTGGCGCTCCTCTCCGACCTGATCAACCGGGGCATTACGCTGCTGGATAGTTTGCTGGGAGACCTGTTTTCGAACCGCACCTCTGTTACCCTCATAGAGCATGCCGCCACCCTGGACCTGACGCAGTTCGAAGACGCTACGTTCTACGACAAACTGGAGCGGGCCCGAAGGCAAACTGTAACGCGGGTGGTGCTGATGTCGCAGGTGCTCTCGCAGTTGCAGGATATGGTAACCATCGGCTTCCTGGCTGTAGGCCTGATCACGTTTAACCCGTGGCTGATCGTTATACTTCTGATCGCGGTGATCCCTTCTTTCCTGGGCGAAACGTACTTTAACGAGCGCACCTACTCCCTCTCCCGCTCCTGGACGCCCGAGCGTCGCGAACTCGACTACCTGCGCTACATTGGGGCCTCCGACGAAACCGCCAAAGAGATCAAAACCTTTAACCTCTCCGGCTTCCTGGCAGAACGCTTCAAAAAACTCTCCGACCGCTACTATGACCTGAACAAAAGCCTGATCGTGAAACGCGCGGTGTGGGGAAGTATACTTTCGGCTATCGGCACGCTGGCATACTATGGCGCTTATGTGTTCATACTTGCGCAGACGGTGGTAGGCGCCATCACGGTGGGTAGCCTTACCTTTCTGGCCGGATCGTTCAGCAACATGCGGGGGCTGCTGCAGGGCATCATGACGCGCTTTTCCCAGATTGCCGAAAGCGCTTTATACTTGCAGGACCTCTTCGATTTTCTGGAGCTCAGGCCACAGATCACACCACCTGTAAACCCGCTGCCTATGCCAAGACCGATCCGGCATGGGTTTACGTTTGAGAATGTAGGGTTTAAATACCTTAACAGCGAGAAGTGGGCCGTGCGCCACCTATCGTTTCACTTGAGAGCGGGCGAAAAACTGGCTTTGGTGGGCGAAAACGGAGCCGGCAAAACCACGCTGGTAAAGCTGCTGGCACGCCTGTACGAACCAACAGAAGGACGGATATTGCTAGACGGCGTAGACCTGCGCGAGTATGACCTCAACGACCTGCGCCATCAGGTTGGCATCATCTTCCAGGATTACGTGCGCTTCCAGATGACGGCCTCCGATAACATCGCCATCGGCCAGATCAGCAACATCAGCGACCGCGAACGCATCCAGGGATCCGCTCAGAAAAGCCTGGCTGACCCGGTGATACAGCGCCTGCCGGAAGGCTATGAGCAGGTACTGGGCAAGCGCTTTAACAAAGGCGTGGAGCTGTCGGGTGGCGAGTGGCAGAAGGTAGCATTGGCCCGCGCCTACATGCGCGACGCACAACTGCTGATACTCGATGAACCTACCTCCGCCCTCGATGCCCGAGCCGAACACGAAGTATTCCTGCGCTTCTCAGAACTGATACAAGGCAAAACAGCCGTACTTATTTCCCACCGCTTCTCTACGGTGCGTATGGCGGATAGAATCTTGTTTCTGGAACAGGGGCAGTTGAAAGAACTTGGCTCGCACGAAGAACTGCTGGCGCAAAATGGCAAGTATGCCGAGCTGTTCACGCTGCAGGCAAGAGGGTATTTGTAATTCTGAATGAGTGATTGAGTGAATGAGTGAATTATTTGGGAGTGTTTTTGCGTGCTTTAGCGAGTACAGATAATATTTCTGTAGCTTCTTTTTTGAGGTTTAGCACTGAGGCTGATGTTGATGTTCCTGATTCTTCCAAAAGCTCTACCCAAAATAAACTTTCATCTGCCTCCTCAATAACTATACTTATCTTCGAATGGAATTCTGCAGAGGATCTGGCTCTACAGGCAGCTCTGTAGTTAGCCGCTACAGAGGTTATGGATCATAGTAATTGCCGCTTCATGATGACAGCCTCCTCTGTTTTTGGTAAGCTCTTGCTAAAACTTATAGTATCTAAAGCTAACCTTTTTGTTCGATGTCGGAATTGCTCAACAAACTGCTCTTTGGAATTTACTGCATTCACAATTTCTATGCTTCGTGATTCACTCATTCGCACAATCACACATTCAGCATTTTAGTTCATAATTCGCTCATTCACTCAATCACTCATTCAGAATTATACTTCTCCACGTGGAACAGTCCTCAGAACGGAAAGAAGAATGGGATAATGAGTGAGGCCAGTAGCCAGAACAGCAGGTTGAGCGGGGTGCCTACTTTCAGGTAATCGGAGAAGCGATAATTGCCGGGGCCGTAGATCATGGTGTTGGTCTGGTAGCCCATTGGGGTCATAAAGCTGAGAGAGGCGGCAAAGGTAACCGCCATCAGGAAGGGCCGCTCGCTGATGCCTAACTGCTCTGCCGCCACAATGGCAATGGGAGCCAGAAGCGCCGCTGTTGCGTTGTTCGACATAAAGTTTGTCAGCATGAACGTGATGAAAAAGAACACCGACATCAGCACATGCGGGCCATAAACGCCCACCGAGTTTATCAGCAGGCCGGACAGCAACTTGGCAGCACCGGTTTTTTCCAGCGCCACCCCCATCGAGAGTACGCCGGCCAGCATAAAGATCACTTTCCAGTCAATGGTTTTGTAAAGGTCTTCTGCCCGCACACACTTAAAAACGACCAGCAGCACCACGCCTACCAACGCGCTCAGCACGATGGGCACCTGGCCGGTAGCCGCCGCCGTCACCACGCCTGCACTGATCAGCAACACGGGTATAATCTTGCTGTAATCGTAAGGGCTGCGCTCCGTTTCCGATATGATCAGGATGTCTTCGTTGTAACGTAGTTTCTGGGCCTGTTCTTTGTCGGCAGCTATCAGCAGCACGTCGCCGGAAGCGAGTTTCACGTGGGTCAGTTTTTCGTGCAGGATCTCATCGCGGTGCCGGATGGCCAATACCGTTGCCCCATGGTTGTATGCCCTGAAGTCCAGCTCCTTCAGCGACTTGCCCACCATGTAGGAGCTGGGTGGTACAATGGCCTCGTAAAGCTTGGTATTGCCGGCACGCATGTCCCGCTCCTTAAACTTACGCTCCGACTTTAGCTCAATACCTTTTTCGTCTTTTATCTTCTTGAGCTTGTGCACATCGCAGCGCACCTTCAGCACATCGTTGGCGCGCAGTATGGTATAAGGAGTAGCTTTCAGTTTATACTGCTTGTCGCGGGTAACCTGCAGCACGTCGATGTCCAGGTTCTGCACCAGGCCTGAGTTACGGAGCGGCATGCCTACCGAAGGGGAACCGGGCAACAGCACGATCTCGGTCAGGTAATCACCCATGCCAAACTCCTCGGTAAGGTCCTGAGCCGTAGCCCGGCTAGGCAACAGGTGGCGCCCCGCCAGAAATATATAAGCGACCCCGGTTAGCAGAAACAGTACGCCGGCTGGTGTCATCTCAAACATGCCGATAGGCGCTAAACCATGCGCTTCGGCAATGCCGCTCACCAGAATGTTGGTAGATGTCCCGATCAGGGTACAGATACCTCCCATCAGCGCACCGAAAGACAAAGGCATTAATAGTTTGGCAGGGCTGATCTTAATGTCGCGGCTAACCTGTATGACGATTGGCATGAGCAGGGCTACTACGGCCGTATCGTTGATAAAAGCAGAGATGGTACCCGAAATGACCATAACAGCCAGCAGGCAGAGGAGGTAATTTTTGCGGCCTATCCGCGTGAGCACGACACCTACGTTGTTAAGAGCGCCTGACTTGAAAATAGCCGAACTGATGATGAACATGGTGGCCACCGTAATGGTGGCCGAATTGCTGAAGCCTGATAACCCTTCGGCAGGAGTCAGGATGCCCGTAACCATAAAGGCGATCATGATCAGGATGGCCACAACATCGATCGACAACCGCTCACTGATAAACAGTGCGACGGCGGCTGCTATAATTGCCAGTACAATGCCGATCTCAGGAGTCATGCATGTTTACAGTATGGATTGTTAGCGCAGTTGAGCTCCGTGGCCTACGCGTTCTCTTGCTATACCTATTGCCCTGTGTTGCCTTCAGCAGAAAACAGGCAGTAACTTAACTTTATTCGCTCTGCTACAGGTACTGTAGCTTAAATATAAGATAATAAAGCACTTGCTGTACCTGTGGCAGCTCTAAAATGGAATGTAATCGAAAAGATTTTTGGGCTAACGTATCCGCAATCCGGAATGTTACTGCGCGGGTATAAGCCAGCTATAAAGCCAGACAGCCACCTGTGAATACATCACAGGTGGCTGTCTGGCTTTTGACCAAGTATAAATTTAAATCTTAAGTGCGTCGCTCATGCTGTGCAGTACCCCGTTGCTTAGCTCCGTATCAGCCTGCACAATCCGTACACCATTTATCAAAGTATGGCCTTGCTTGCGGCAGATATGCAGGCTCTCGCCGGAGATGGTTTTTACCTGTGCCCCATCCTTAAAGTCTTTCTCGGTATACTTCCCTTTCAGGATGTGGCCGGACAGAATCCGTCGAAGCTTTTCCGGGGATTCTCCTTTCAGGCCGGTAAGCGCACTTTCAGGCGGAGCCAGCAGCGTGTGGGGCGAATCGCCGGATAAAACAGGCACCAGGCCGGCAGCTGTAACCAGTTCTACCAGCACAGGCCGGTCTTTGATAAGCTGCTCCATCAGGGTAGCCTGCCCCTGTGCCTGGGTGTGCGTACTCGCAAAAAGCATAAGGGCAGTAATTATTAGATATAGGCTGTTGTGTTTGTGTCTCTTGTCCATTCGTGCACGTGTTCAATTACAACACAGTATACGTATGTAGCTATTTTTAAGACTACGAACACAAGGCTCTTTATGCCTCAGCCTAAAAGAATTACCCTGCTTATACTTAGCTGAACAGGCGCCAGTTGGCAATCTGCTCTACAAAATGCGGTCCCGCCTGCGGCACCAGCACCAGGCTGATCAGAAGGCCATACACGGCACCGTAAAAGTGGGCATCGTGGTTGATGTTATCGCCCATGCGCTTGCCGGAGTAGTAGGAATAGATCAGGTAAATGATGCCAAGTATAAAGCCTGGCAAACAGAGGATAGCATAAAGGCAGATATCCTGCGTTGGATAGAAAAGTATGCTTGAGAATACCACCGCCGCAACCCCGCCTGACGCACCTAAAGCACGGTAGCCCGGATCGTTGCGGTGCTTAAAATAGGTAGGCAGGTCTGAGATGATGATGCCGCCAATGTAAATGAGCAGGTACAGCAGAATGCCGGTACCCAAGCCAAAATTTCCTATAAAAGTATACTCCACCAAACGCCCGAAAAAATAGAGCGTGAACATGTTGAAGAAGAGGTGCGAGAAGTCGGCGTGTAGAAAGCCGGAGGTCAGGAAGCGGTGCCAGGAGTTGTCGCGCTGTACAGCGTAGGGCTGAAAGATCCAGCGGTGCATGAGCTCGTCATTTTTCCACGCGTACCAGGAGATACCAACTGTAAGTATGATCAGGATGAGGGTGATACTAAAATCCATTGAAGCGGTTTATGAGGTAGAGAATGTTGAATCAGAACAAAGATAAAAGACAAAGCTGTAAGACAACTATAACTCCTGTCCTTTCTAGTGTCAGGTAACACGAAAGTTCTGTTTCTTGCAAACCGGTTGCTGAGTTGGCGACCTTTCCTCGTACTCTAAACAAACTGAACAAGATGAGCAAATACGTGATATTCGACATGGACGGCGTGCTGGTAGACAGCGAACCCATCCACATGGAGTTGGAGAAGATCCTCTTTAAGAACTTAAGTATAGATGTGCCGACCTCGCTGCACCATACGTTTGTGGGCATGGCACCCAAGAAAGTATGGGCAACACTAATAGAGCAGTATAACCTGACCCACACGATAGAAGAGCTGTTCGCCATTGAAAAAGAAACCAAGTATACCGAGCTGCAGCGCCGCGATATCCTATGCATACCGGCTGTCGACGACTTACTGGCAAACCTGAAAGCTCATGGTTACCAATTGTCTGTGGCTTCTTCTTCGCCTAAGAACATTATTAACTTGGTGCTCGAAAAGCTGGGCTTTGCCGGGTACTTCGATTTTATAGTGAGCAGCGAAGACGTGAAGGAAGGCAAACCTGCACCGGATATTTTTCTGGAAGTAGCGCAGCGCTACCAGGTACCGGCGCATGAATTTATTGTGGTGGAAGACAGCAGCAATGGCGTAAAAGGTGCCAAGGAAGCCGGCATGAAATGCATCGGATATAAATCTGCCAACTCCGGCAACCAGGATCTGTCTTTGGCTGACCTGGTGGTAGATGATTTCAGCAAATTGACCGTGCAGGACATTGACGTGCTGCGCAGCCGTTAAAGCTGAACGTATAAGTATAAACGCCCCTCATAGCAAGAAACTATGAGGGGCGTTTATACTTTGTTTTACGTGAAACCTGTTATGAATCCCGCTCCATCAGTTGCAGGGCCAGACCGCGCAACGTTGCCTTACGTTCATCCGGTACCTGCACGGCATCGAGGTGCTGCAGGGCGCTTCGGAAGTACAGATCAATCTGCTGCTCGGTTTGCTGGCGGATGTGGAGCTCGTCGTATACCTGCGTGATGGCTTTTACCTTTTCTTCGGCTGTCTCGGCACCGGTTCTGTCGCGCCAGCCAAGTATGGTTTGCAGTTGCGTTTCGTTGGCTTGCTCCAGCGCCGTCAGCATCAGGAAGGTTTTTTTATCGGAGAGTATATCGCCGCCTACCTGTTTGCCGAACTTGTCTTTGTCGCCGTACACATCCAGCAGGTCGTCGCGCAGCTGGAAGGCAATGCCTACGTTATCGCCAAAAGCTTTCAGGTGCTCGGCATCGGAGTCAGGCGCTCCCTGAAGTATGGCACCCAGCTCCAGGCTGAAGCCCAACAGCACAGCCGTTTTCAGCGTGATCATCTGGATGTACTCCTGTATACTTACCTCACCGCGCTGCTCAAAATTCATGTCCAGTTGCTGGCCTTCGCATACTTCGGCAGCCGTCTGGCTGAACAGTTCCAGCACTTTCGGCAGCTTGTCCGGCGCTACCTGCATCATCAGCTGATAAGCACGCACCAGCATCACGTCGCCGGAAAGTATGGCCGTGTTGGCGTTCCATTTTTCATGCACGGTTTGCTTGCCGCGGCGCAGCGGTGCCTTGTCCATGATGTCGTCGTGCATGAGCGTAAAGTTGTGGAAAACCTCTAAGCCCGCTGCGGGCAATAGTGTCTTTTCCACATCCTCGTTGTACATTTTTGCCGCCAGAAGCACCAGCAAAGGCCGTATGCGTTTTCCACCCAGGGCCATGATGTACCGAATCGGTTCGTATAGTTCCGAAGGGTTTTCGCCGTAGCGAAGGGTGGATAAGGTATGGTTTATCTTCTCTGAAAGGGTGCTGATATCCACAGGGATTTTAATGTTGTTTCAGGGTTCTCACTAGCTCCAGATCGATGGTGCGGTCGGCCAGGTTGGCGCTCATTACCTCTACCAGCACCTCGTCGCCAAACGAAATAATACGCTTGCTCTGGCGTCCGATCACACGGTAATTGTCAGAATCCAGCTCGTAGTAATCGTCGTTCAGGCTGGAGAGGCGCACCATGCCTTCGCACTTGTTCTCTTCGATCTCCACAAATATACCCCATTCTGTAACACCAGACACTATACCTTTGTACTGGTTGCCAATCGTATCTTTCATAAACTCTACCTGCTTGTACTTGATAGAGGCACGCTCGGCATCGGCAGCACGTTTCTCCATCTCGGAGGAGTGGCGGCAACGCTCTTCGTAGGCTTCCTTGTCTTCCGACTGGCCGCCGTCGAGGTAATGCTGCAGAAGGCGGTGGGCCATCATGTCCGGGTAGCGACGAATAGGCGACGTAAAGTGCGAGTAGTGGTCGAAGGCCAGACCAAAGTGGCCTTCCGGCTCGGTGCTATACTTGGCTTTGGCCATAGTCCGGATCGCCAGGTTCTGCAACACGCTCTGCTCCGGCTTGCCTTCGGTCTCTTCAGCCAGATTGTTTAGTTCTTCCGAGATGTCTCCGTCCGGGTCTACTTTGTAGCCAAACTTGCGGGCAAACAGCGAGAAAGTGCTTAGCCTGTCCGGATCCGGCTGGCCGTGCGTACGGTACACCATGGTTGGGCGGCGCTTGCCTTTGCCAAGGTTAAACACAAACTCGGCTACTTTTTTGTTGGCCAGCAGCATGAACTCCTCGATCAGTTTGTGCGCATCTTTCCGCTCCTTCACATAGATGTAAAGCGGCTTTCCATTCTCGTCGAGCTTGAACTTTACTTCGATGGTCTCGAAGCTGATAGCGCCGTTCTTAAAGCGTTTATCTTTTAGCTTTTTGGCAATATGGTTCAGGATGTTGATCTCTTCTGCAAAGTCGCCTTCGCCTGATTCAATACGCTCCTGCGCTTCCTCATAGGTAAAGCGACGGTCGGAGAAGATGACGGTGCGACCAAACCACTGGTCGTATAGCTTGCCGTTATCGTCCAGTTCAAACACGGCCGAAAACGTCAGCTTCTCTTCGTGGGGGCGCAGCGAGCAAAGGCCATTTGAGAGGCGCTCCGGCAACATCGGCACTGTTCTATCCACAAGGTAAACCGAAGTAGCTCTGTGGAAAGCTTCCTTCTCCAGCACCGTGCGCGGATGCACGTAATGGGTTACGTCGGCAATGTGCACACCTATTTCCCAGTTGCCGTTCTCCAGTTTTCTAATGGACAGGGCATCGTCAAAGTCCTTGGCATCGGCCGGGTCTATGGTAAAGGTGGTCACGTCGCGGAAGTCGCGGCGCTTGGCTATTTCCGCTGCCGTAATTTTCTCAGAAATACTATCTGCCTCCTCCTCTACAGCTTGCGGGAACTCGAACGGCAAACCAAACTCAGCCATAATCGAGTGAATCTCGGCCTCGTGCTCGCCAGCCGGACCAAACACCCGGATCACTTCGCCTGTCGGGTTCTTATCCGGTTTATCAGGCCACTCTACGATTTTCACGAGCACCTTGTCGCCAGCTTGTGCGCCGTTCAGGCCGTTCTCTCCTACAAAGATATCAAAGTATAGTTTCTTGAAGTCAGGCACTACAAAACCGAAGTTCTTCGACAGCTGCATGATACCCACCAGTTCCTCGCGCGAACGTTCCAGCACTTCTACGACAATGCCTTCGGCACGGCCGCCGCTAAAGGTCGGAAGTACTTCTACTTTCACCCGGTCGCCGTCCATGGCATACTTCAGGTGCTCGCGGTAAACGCGCACATCCTCCTCCGTCTCTTCCGACACGATGTAGGCATATTTGCTGTTGGCCAGGTCCACACGTCCTGTAATGATGTTGACGCGCAGGTTGAGTTGGTACTTATCGCCATCGATCAGCAGCAGTTTATTTTCTCGTACCAGCGTTTTCAGGATGTCATCTACTGTCTCGCGGCCTTTTTTATCTACGACTCCCAGGCGGCGGTGAACCTGTCGTTGTGTGAACACAGTATCCGGGCTGCCAGAGAAAGATTCCAGTACGATGGTTTTGGCTGACTTGCGCTCTCTTTCGCGTCGGGATCCCTCTCTTCTGGAGGATGAGTCACGTCTGGAGGACGCATCGCCTCTTGCGGAAGAACCTCTTTCTGATGATCCTCTTTTATTGCGAGAAGAAGATTCTCCTCTTCGGGAGCCTCCTTTTTCGCTGCGGCCATCTTTGTCTCTGCCGCCTTTATCTTTTTTGCTTCTCATGTGTTGGGTAATTCTCTTGGGGTAGCCACCTCGTTGGCAGCTACGGCTTATACAAACTTTAGCTTGAATAGTTTTGATACTATACGCCAGCAAAGGCGCTTTGGCTAAAGCAGCAACTAATTTCAGGTGAATTTATATAGAAAAGTCTATATATGGGCTATGGGAGGAGGATAAAGGTATTATCGTTTTGTTAATCTATGTTTGCTTGATGAGGGGTTAAAAGGAATCTTGCAACACCTGTCATTTCGAACACGCCTGAGACGCGAGTCGAAAGTGGCCAGCGTAGCTGTGAGAAATCTGATATAGCTGAAGTTTATACTTGTGGCAGGCAAGCCTTTGCTTCGTAGCTACTTGTTTTCCTCAGTCCTACTAACCTATACTTTCATTTTATACTTTGGAACGCTCACGGCCGCGGGGCCTCGTCCTCGGGTATCGCGCTGTCTAGCTTTCCTTTGCTACCCTTCGGTCGCAATGCCCTGGCGGGCACCGGAAACTCAGAAGGCGCTCAACCCAAGGACTGGAAACAACACTGCTTTGTTAGCTAGTATGCAACTGGAACCAGCTTGTAGGGACAGGTCGCGACCTGTCCGTGCTATAGCTGCAGCAATGAAAGTATGGCTTCAGCTATAGCAACAACAGAACTCCCCTCCTTAGACTAGCGAGAACGCGAGTTCGATGCTAGCGAGCGTAGCTCTGAGTGGCAGGGGTGTTTAGACAACTCGTGACTCAAAACTCAGAACTACTCATCGCTCCAGCCTTGATCGCGTCACGTTTCTGTTGGGCAGCAATGATATCTTCGGGCTCTCCTTTTGGGATGGCGCTGATGAGGGTGCGGGTGTATTCCTGCTGCGGGTTGCGGTATAATTGCTCCGGGGTACCGCTCTCCACGATCTGACCTTTGCTCATCACTAGGATCCGATCTGACATGTACTTGGCTACCGACAAATCGTGGGTGATGAAGATGTAGGTCATCTGGAACTCCTGCTTCAGTTTGTTGAGCAGGTTTAGCACCTGCGCCTGCACCGACACGTCCAGCGCTGATACGGATTCATCGCAGATGATGCACTTGGGTTGCAATGCCAGGGCTCTGGCTATGCTGATGCGCTGTCGCTGGCCACCCGAAAATTCATGTGGATAACGTTGGAAATGCTCCGGCAGAAGTCCCACCTTCTCAAGCAGTTCCATTGCTTTTCCACGACGCTCTTTGTCGCTGGCATACAGCTTATGCACGCGCATTGGCTCCATGATGGCTTCACCAACCGTATGCATTGGGTTTAGGGAAGCATACGGATCCTGAAAGATCATCTGGAAGTTGCGCCGGCTTTTGCGCAGCTCTTCGGAGTTCAGTTGGGCAATATCGCGGCCATCAAAAATAATGCGCCCTTCGGTAGGCTCTATCAGCCGGAGCAGCGTACGCCCTAAGGTTGTTTTTCCACAGCCCGACTCGCCTACCAGGCCGATGGTTTCGCCGGGCTGCACCTCGAAGCTGACCCCGTCTACTGCCTTCACGTAGTCTGTGGTGCGGGCAAAAAGGCCTTTCTTGATTGGGAAGTATACTTTCAGGTTTTCCACCTGCAGCAACGGCGGCTTCTGGCTGTTCTCCTGCTTTTGCTTTATGCCTGTAACCGTATTTACATAACCATTGACCACATCCACCAGCGAGGGCTCGTATACTTGCTTTTGCCTTTCTGTGATGTTGCCTTGCTCATCCTCCACCATAAAATCTGACACGGTAGGAAGTATGGATTGGGGCTTTGCAGACAGTTTCGGGCGACAAGCCAGCAGGCCTTTGGTGTAAGGATGTTGCGGGTTGGTAAAGATATCCAGCACCTTGCCCTGCTCCACCAGCTTTCCTTTGTACATCACCAGGATACGGTCGGCAATTTCGGCCACTACGCCCAAATCGTGGGTGATGAAGAGTACGGCGGTGTTTTCCTTTACCCGCAGCTCATCGATCAGCTGCAGCATACGTGCCTGCACCGTTACGTCCAGGGCAGTCGTTGGCTCGTCGGCAATAAGTATACTGGGTTCGCAGGCCATGGCCATGGCAATCATTACGCGCTGCTTCTGCCCACCCGAAATCTCATGTGGATAAGCGTCGTAAATTTTCTCCGGACGAGGCAGCTTCGCCATCTCGAAAAGCTGTATGGTGCGTTCTTTGGCCTCTTTCTCAGAAAGTTTAGTATGCAACAGCAATACCTCCGCCACCTGTTTTCCACAAGTATACACCGGGTTCAGCGACGACATCGGCTCCTGGAAAATCATACTTATCTCGTTGCCTCGGATCTGCTGCATCTGCTTATCCGGCAACTGGAACAGGTCTACCTCACCAAACTTCTCCGACTGGAAGATGGCCTTCCCTCCTGCTATCCGGCCCGGCGGGGTGTTGATCAGCCGCATCACCGATAGCGATGTTACCGACTTACCCGATCCAGACTCTCCTACGATAGCCATTGTCTCGCCCGGGTATATCTCGAACGATACTTTATCCACTGCTTTGGTAATGCCGCGGTGCGTGGAGAAAACGGTTTCCAGGTCGGTTACTTTAAGGATAGGAGTAGGTGTAGCCAAGGGTATTAGAATTTTATGCTTCTGGTAAAAATAAGAGTTTTCGGGTAATTGTTGGTTGTTTTATGTCGATTCTTACAGACATATTGATGAGGTAGTTTGTGCTTTTTAACCAACTATTCTGTCTAATTTACTGGCATTAATAGTAGCTAAGGCATATGACGAACATGAATAGAGAAGAGGAAATAGTTTATCAATTCCTTCTTGATAAAAATTATGAAGATGTTCAACATGAACCGAACTGTCTAGGAAATAACTGCAACATTCCACCTGATTTCTCAATTAAGGGCAATATTGGTATAGAAGTCCGAAGGCTAAATCAGCATCATTTTACCGAGTCTAAAATTGAGCCTTTGGAACAGTTAGATTACAACTTAATACCTAAAATTGACTCTCTCCTCAAATCCTATAATAATAGCCAATTTGAGAAGTCTTCTTTCGTGACAATTAACTTTAAAAGACCAATCAAGGCTGATAAAAACTTTATAAAAAAGTTAAAGCAGGCTTTAGATGAACATTTAAAAAGTTTATCTACTTCTAAGATATTACATTTTGGGAATCTTACATTAAAGTTGCATCCAGCATCAACTTCTCTTGGAAGCGCCTATCATTTAGGAGCTATCGTTGATAGTGATTCAGGAGGAGGAGTTGTTTCTAACATCTATCGAAATCTAGAGATTGTACTTGAAGAAAAGCAAAATAAAGTACGCTCTCATCATAATAGATATGATTCTTGGTGGCTCATTTTAGTTGATTATATCAGCTATGGACTATCAACACATGATTTGGAACAGCTTAACGCACTACCTCAATTTGAGCATTGTTTTGATAAGGTCTTGCTACTTTCTCCTTTGGACGTAACCCATGTAAGTGAAGTTAACCTATAAACAAATAAAAAGCGGCTGCTCCACATGGAACAGCCGCTTTTCTTATACTTTATACTTTGATTAGAATCCTTGTTGTTGCTCAGCCGGTCTTTCTTTAACAGGCTCGTGGTGAGCAAAAAAGCGTTTCTGATTAAACAGGATCAGCAGCACACCAATAAAAATGGCTGAGTCGGCAACGTTAAAGATAGGCCACAGCGACATGGGTTTTCCACCAAGTATAGGCACCCAGTGCGGTACAATGCCTTCCCAGATATCCACATAAAACATATCGATCACCTGCCCGTGGAACCACGGCGTAGAGGAGCCATAAAGCGCGTTATCAAACCATACGCCATAAAAGGTACTGTCGATCAAGTTACCGATGGCGCCGCCCAGAATAAGGGCAATGCACCAGATCAACCCTTTTGGAGCTTTGTGCTTGGCCAGGTAGTACAGGTAATAGCCAATACCAAACATAGCCACCAATCGGAACAAGGTAAGAATAAGCTTGCCGTACTCCGAGCCCAGTTCCACGCCAAAGGCCATGCCCGGGTTCAGCGTATAATGCAGTTTCAGCCAATCATCGATCAGCTTGATCTCGCCTGGCAAACCCATTTCCATGTTGTAATGCACGATCAGCTTTACTGCCTGGTCGATCAGGATAACAATAAGGCTAAGCAGGTAGAATCTCCAATATTTCATGCTCTGTTATTAAGCAGCCAGTAGTATTTAGCTGCAAGTATACTTTAAATAAGTATAAAAGCACCAATCAGGCAGGGCCTAACCGGTGCTTTTAAGTAAATTCTAAGCCAGGGCTTCTGTCCTGATGCGGATGTATACCTGGTACTCATCGATATCCAGCAGCGTGGCATCGGGCAGTTCGTTTACAAACTCGAGGCTCAGTGCCTGCGTTTCAATGGCGATGTAGTCGCGGTAATTTTCCACAGCAGCTACCACTTCAGGGCTTGTAGGTAACAGGGCGATATGGATCTTGTCCTGTACCTCCAGGTTGCTGTCTTTGCGCAGGTTCTGGATACGGTTCACGATATCGCGGGCAATACCTTCCTGCTTCAGCTCTTCGGTGATGGTCACGTCCAGCGCAACCGTCAGTCTGCCTTCGCTGGCCACCAGCCAACCCGGGATATCTTCGGAAGAGATTTCCACATCATCCGGTGTCAGTACTGCTGTTTCATCTTCCGACAGTCTTACCTCAAAACCACCTTCACGCTCCAGGTGCGCAATGTCGTCCTGGTTCATCTGCTGTACGGCAGCGGCCACCAGCTTCATTTTCGGGCCGAACACCTGCCCCAGTTTCTTGAAGTTCGGCTTGATCTTCTTCACCAGGATACCGGACGTATCGTCGATGTACTCTACGTGCTTGATGTTCACTTCGCTCATGATCAGGTCTTCTACTGCCTGTATCTGCTGACGCGTATGCTCATTCAGAACCGGGATCAGGATACGTTGCAGCGGCTGACGCACTTTAATGAAGTGCTTCTTACGCAGCGAGTGCACCAGCGATGAAATGGTCTGGGCCAGCTGCATGCGCTCTTCCAGGTCCTTATCGATAGCGGTGTGCTCTACCTCCGGGTAGTAGGCCAGGTGCACCGATTCTTCTCTGTGCTTGCGGCTTACGTGGTTCAGGTCGCGGTACAGTTGCTCGGTATAGAACGGAGCAATCGGCGACGCAAGCTTGGCAATAACTTCGAGGCAAGTATAAAGTGTCTGGTAAGCAGCGATCTTATCTTCGTTGTACTCGCCTTTCCAGAAACGCTTGCGGTTCAGGCGCACGTACCAGTTGCTCAGGTCGTCTACCACAAAATCCTGGATGGCACGGGCAGCACGCGTCGGATCGTAGTCGTTGAAGTATGTGTCTACGTCTGCTACCAGTGTGTTCAGCTTCGAGATGATCCAGCGGTCGCTTTCGGTTCTGCGCTCCAACGGCACATCCTGCTCGGCATAGGTAAAGTTGTCGAGGTTGGCGTACAGGGCAAAGAACGAGTAGGTATTCTGCAGCGTGCCGAAGAAACGGCGCTGCGTTTCTACCACGCCTTCCGGGTTGAACTTGAGGTTATCCCAAGGCGGGGCATTGGCGATCATGTACCAGCGCACGGCATCCGGGCCATAGGTACCGATCATATCAAACGGATCGATGGCGTTGCCGAGGCGCTTGCTCATCTTGTTGCCGTTCTTGTCCAGCACCAGGCCGTTGGCGATTACGTTTTTGAAAGCCACGCTATCTTCCAGCATCACGCCCAGCGCATGCAGCGTAAAGAACCAACCACGCGTCTGGTCCACACCTTCGGCAATGAAATCAGCCGGGAAGTTCTGACGGAACGTTTCTTCGTTCTCGATCGGGTAGTGCCATTGTGCATAAGGCATGGCACCCGAGTCAAACCAAACGTCGATAAGGTCTGTCTCTCTGTACATTGGCTTTCCAGAATCGCTCACCAGCACGATGTTGTCCACATACGGGCGGTGCAGGTCATTGATCTCTACAGAGGCTTCCATAAAGCCTTTGTCCACGGCCCGGTCGATCTCCTCGCTTAGCTCAGCAATAGAACCGATGCAGATCTCTTCCTCCCCGTCTTCTGTTCTCCAGATCGGCAGTGGCGTACCCCAGTAGCGCGAGCGCGACAGGTTCCAGTCCACCAGGTTCTCCAGCCAGTTACCAAAGCGGCCTGTGCCGGTAGATTCCGGTTTCCAGTTGATGGTCTTGTTCAGTTCGATCAGGCGGTCTTTCACGGCTGTGGTCTTGATGAACCAGCTGTCCAGTGGGTAGTAAAGCACGGGCTTGTCGGTTCTCCAGCAGTGTGGATAGGTGTGCTCGTACTTCTCAACCTTAAATGCCTTGCCTTCTTCTTTCAGTTTGATGGCAATCAGTACATCCGTCGGCTTGTAATCAGTCGCTGACTCGTCTTCGCCGGTGTAGTTCTTCACGTACATGCCGGCAAAGTCAGTCACCTCTTTTACAAAGCGGCCCTGCTTGTCCACGAGCGGCGAAGGTTTGCCGTTCTCGTCCAGTACCAGCAGCGCCGGAATGTCGTTCTGGGCAGCTACCCTGAAGTCGTCGGCACCAAAGGTTGGCGAGATGTGTACGATACCAGTACCGTCTTCTGTCGTAACGAAGTCACCTACTACCACACGGAAAGCAGGCTTGTCCGGCTGCACGTATGGCATCAGCTGGTGGTACTCCACGCCGGCCAGGTCAGCGCCCGTAAATTCTTCAACTACTTTATAAGGGATCAGCTTATCGCCGGAGCTATAGTCGGTCAGGGCCAGGTCAGCAGCTTTCGGGTTGAAGAAGCGGCTCACGAGGTCTTTGGCAAGTATAACCGAGATCGGCTCGTAGGTGTACGGGTTGTAAGTCTTAACCTTTACATACTTGATACCCTTACCAACAGCCAGGGCCGTGTTGGCAGGTAGCGTCCAAGGCGTGGTGGTCCAGGCCAGGAAGTATACTTTCTCCTCCTCGTATTCGAACAGGAACATGTTGCGGGTGATCTTCTTCACCTCGAACTGCGCCACGATGGTCGTGTCCTTTACCATTTTGTAGCAGCCTGGCTGGTTCAGCTCGTGCGAGCTCAGACCGGTACCGGCACCCGGCGAGTATGGCTGGATGGTATAGCCTTTGTACAACAGGTCTTTGTCGTAAAGTTTTTTGAGCAGCGCCCACACCGACTCGATGTATTCGTTCTCGAAAGTGATGTACGGGTTGTTCAGGTCTACCCAGTAGCCCATCTTCTCGGTCAGGTCGTCCCACTGGCTTTTGAAGCGCATTACCGTTTCGCGGCAACGCTGGTTATACTCCTCTACCGTGATCTTCTTGCCGATATCTTCTTTTGTAATGCCCAGTTCCTTTTCTACCTGCAGCTCTACCGGAAGGCCGTGCGTATCCCAGCCACCTTTGCGGTTTACCTGGTAGCCTTTCAAAGTTTTATAGCGGCAGAAAATATCTTTCACAGCACGGGCCATCACGTGGTGAATGCCCGGCGTACCGTTGGCAGAAGGCGGACCTTCAAAAAACACGAAAGGATCGTTTCCTTCTCTTGTAGCGACTGACTTCTCGAAGATGCGGTGCTCTTTCCAGAAAGCCAGTACGTCCTCGCCCAGTTGAGCGTAGTTCAGGTTCTTATACTCGTTATACTTCACCGTTTTCAGGTTTATCTTAATCTCACGAATTCACTCTTGCCATGTAAGGGTGGGTAACCTAGAACCGGCAGGTTTAAAGGCTATACTTCCTTAGTGGACTACAAGCGGTAAAGTTAGGCAATTTTGCTCATTCTTATAAACTCAAGATGGCACAGCTTTACCGCTTTAGCATAACATTGCCGGAGAGTTTTAAGTGCTATAACAGAAAAAGCCCCGATTTTCGGGGCTATGTGGTCTGAAATGGATCAGGATTAGCTTTTCTTTTTGGAGGATGGACTCTTGGATTTGCTTTCGGGAATACAGTTGGGTACCTGTTTGCCATTTTTGTCTTTCATTCCTGCTTGTTCGTAGCCCTTCCAGCACGGGTCCTTATCGGATGATTTGTTGCCAGTTGATTTTGATGTGTTTGCCATAGCCTTATAGTTTGATTGTTGTAGTATGCATATGCTTTCTATCAGATCAACCAATCTGTACCGGTTGTGTTTAGATTCTCTGCAAAACAAACCAGATACTAAAGTTGAAAAGTACACTCTAAAACATCAAAATAATAAGGCTGGAGCCAAACTTGTGCAGTTTTTCAACAGCTAATTGCCCCGGCTTATCTCTATAACTTTATCGTTGGAGCCATTACTGGTCGCTACATATACCTTACCATTCGGAGCAACTAACACATCGCGCAAACGGCCATACTTGCTCCGGTAAAACTCATTTGTCTCTGTGATCTCGTTGCCGTCGTCGCTTAGCTTGAACTGGTAAAGGGTATTGTCTTTGAGCGTGGCTACCAGCAGCGAATGCTTCCATTGTGGAATCTGGTCATGGTTATAGTAATCCATTCCGCTGACAGCTATAGTGGGCGTATAACTCTTGAGCGGTTCCACTACTTTATTTTCTTCACAAAAGGCCCGTTCATCTGCATCGCAAAAGCCATTCACATTGGGCCAGCCGTGGTTCCGCCCTTTCTGTATCAGGTTGATCTCATCGTCCTGACTTGGACCGTGCTCGCTGCTGTAGAGCGTAGTGCCAACCAGAACCAGGCCCTGCGCATTACGGTGGCCAAAACTCCAAACCGGGTTGCCACTAATCGGATTATCAGTTGGAATAGAACCATCCAGGTTGATACGCAAGATCTTTCCATTCAGGGCGGCTGTGTTCTGCGCCGAAGCAGGACTGGCCGCATCTCCTGTGGTAATGAAGAGCTTCAGATCGGGAGTTATCAGAAGCCTGCTACCGTTGTGGATATTTGCTGCTGCAATGTTATCTACCAACACCACCGGATTCACCAGCGAAGTGCCGTTATACCTGTACTTTACTACTTTCTCTGTGTAGGTGCCTGATCTGTTGTAGTTGTACACCAGGAATACCTCCGGGTTAGCATCGAAATTCGGGTGAAGCGCCATTCCCAGCAAGCCCCCCTCTCCTCTTGCTTCTACTTCCTTTATGGTGGCGACCTCTGTTACAGCTCCGGTTTCAGGATCAATGCGGCTGACTCTTCCGCCACGCTCCGTCATCCAGATGTTATTATCTGGTCCCAAAACCAGCTCCCACGGGTAATTAAGGCCTTCTGCAAGCACTTTATCCACCAGTTCTGCATCTGAAAGTTGCGGGGCAGGCTGATCATTCGCGTTGTTTCCGTTACAGGCAGATTGCAGTACCAGGCTGAAGAGAAGGTATAATTTGAACCATTTATACATAGCCGCACAGTATTAGATCAATAACACTCTTTCTAACTTTCACCGGAATAAAAGGTTCAGGTGTCGGAGTGATTTGTAGCTACGATGGAGAACTTAATGGCAGCAGAAAAGCAAAGGAGTCAGTTTATAAACTTAAGTATAAATTGCTTTTGCGTTGCTTAGCGAATGATTTCTGGAAAATTTTCCACACGGTGATGGCACGATAAGCAAGTATAGCAGATTCTATACATTAACATAATAAAAGCACTTAGAGGCAAAAATGATAGATATTCCCTCCTATCAAAGCTTCATACTTATCAAATATGTTGTTGAAGGCAGAAACAAAAAAGCCGAAGGCACAGGTCCTTCGGCTTTTTGAATTGGTTATACTTTATACTTAAGCCAGCTTTTCAAAGATGCTCTTGAAGCTGACGGCTCTCTCGATGTAGCTCTTCAGCTCGCTGATTGGCATGCGCACCTGCTCACGGCTGTCGCGGTCGCGTACGGTAACGGTGTCGTTCTCCAGCGTCTCGTAGTCTACGGCAATACAGAACGGCGTACCGATCAGATCCTGGCGGGTGTAACGCTTGCCAATGGTGTCACGCTCTTCGTAGATCAGGTTGAAATCATACTTCAGCGAGTCGAAGATCTCGGTTGCTTTTTCTGGCAGGCCGCCTTTCTTCACCAGCGGCAGGATAGCAGCTTTAACAGGAGCCAGCGCAGGGTGGAACTTCAGGAATGTACGTGTTTTTACAGCATCGCCTTCGGTAATCTCTTCTTCCTGGTAGGCATTGCAGAGCGTCATCAGGAACAGGCGGTCGGCGCCGGCTGAGGTTTCGATCACGTAAGGAATGTAGTTGCCGTACGGCTTGCCTTCCTCGTTCAGGTCATTGTCGAAGTACTGTATCTTCTTCTTGCTCAGCTCCTGGTGCTGGGTCAGGTCGAAGTCGGTGCGGGAGTGGATACCTTCCACTTCTTTGAAACCGAACGGGAATTTATACTCGATATCCACAGCGGCGTTGGCGTAGTGCGCCAGCTTTTCGTGGTCGTGGTAGCGCAGGTCCGTGGCCGGAATACCGATAGCCTCGTGCCACTTCTTACGGGCTTCCTTCCACTGGTTGTACCACTCCATCTCGGTGCCAGGACGTACAAAGAACTGCATCTCCATCTGCTCAAACTCGCGCATACGGAAGATGAACTGACGCGCCACGATCTCGTTACGGAAGGCTTTACCGATCTGGGCAATACCAAAAGGCACTTTCATGCGGCCAGTCTTCTGCACGTTCAGGAAGTTCACAAAGATACCTTGGGCTGTTTCCGGGCGCAGGTAAATGGTCTGCGATTCCTCGGCTACGGAGCCTACCTGGGTAGAGAACATCAGGTTGAACTGGCGTACCTCTGTCCAGTTGCTGGTGCCAGAGATCGGGCATTTTATTTCTTCACGGATGATGAGCTCGCGCACACCTTCTAGGTTTTCTGTTTCGAGCAGCCTGCCCATTTCAGCCAGCAGGGCACCGGATTCTTCTACTTTGCCTTCGTTCTCCAGCTGAGCAGCTTTCTCTTCGATCAGCACGTCGGCACGGTAGCGCTTCTTCGAATCCTTGTTATCGATCATCGGGTCGTTGAAGCTGTCGATGTGGCCGGAAGCTTTCCAGGTAAGCGGGTGCATGAAAATAGCCGCATCCAGACCTACTACGTTCTGGTTGAGCTGGGTCATGCATTTCCACCACAGGTTCTTGATGTTGTTCTTCAATTCAACACCCATCTGCCCGTAGTCATACACGGCTTGCAGGCCATCGTAGATCTCACTGGATGGAAATACAAAGCCGTATTCCTTCGCGTGCGAGATGATATCTTTTAATTGTGCGTTTTCTACAGTTGTTTTCTCTTGTGTCGCCATAGGTGCAAAGATAGCTTAATACGCATTGATTATGCCATACGTCTTTTATACTTTTTAGCCGCTCCTGTTGCCTTTTTTTACGCTAAACCTTTCTTTTTTAAGGAACAACAACGTGAAGGAGCCTTAATTGGTGTGTGTTAACAATTTCTTAACATTGAGCAAACTTACCTTAGCTGTGTTTGGAGTAACTTTGCACCGTTTTTTTATATCTCACTCATACTTAACTAATGCCTAAGACTAAAAAACATCCGAAGCACGTTGTGCCGGCACAGCCACATAAATTTACCAAAAGGTATAGTTTGGTTGATGTTGTTCTTCAGAAGGAAAAGAAATTCTTATACTTCATCGCTATTTCACTTATAGTTGCGGGAGCTGTCTATCCTTACCCATCTATAGCAATGTGGGTAGGTTTTGCTTTTGCAGGTTACTCTGCCATTGCCAACGATAGTATCCAGACCATCGGTACGTTCATCGGTTCTAACGAAGACAAGAAATGGTACTGGCAGTGGTTATTCATGGGCCTGATCTTCGTTGCCACTGTATCCTATAGCTGGTATACCTTCAATGGTGACGTTACTTACGAGCGACTGGCAACAAAGGGTCTTGATCAGACACCAACCAGCTTTGTATACCTGCAGTTGGCTTCCCCTATTATCCTGCTGCTTTTAACACGCTTCCGTATTCCGGTATCTACTACGTTTATGCTGCTGAGTGTTTTCACGGCTACTTCGGGTACTATCATCAGCATGGTTAATAAAAGCTTGCTAGGCTACTTTGCGGCCTTTATCTCAGCACTTGTTATTTACCTGCTGCTTTCTAAAGTTATCAAACGCTTCATCAAAGGCGAAGCACATGCTTTCTGGACAGTAGCGCAATGGGTGATCAGTGGTTTCCTGTGGTATATCTGGCTGGCTCAGGATCTGGCCAATATTGCCGTTTACCTGCCACGCCAGATGAACGTGTATGAATTCCTTGCCTTTACTGGTTTTATTTTCCTTGGTCTGGGCTTCCTTTTCTATAAGAAAGGCGATAAGATCCAGAATGTGATCAACGAGAAATCAGAAGTACGTGATGTTAGAAGCGCGACTATCATTGACCTGGTGTACTCGCTTATACTTTACTACTTCAAGGAAGTAAACAATATTCCGATGAGTACGACCTGGGTGTTTGTTGGTTTGCTTGCCGGCCGTGAGTTAGGTATGCGCCTGCGTGCCCACGACAGCACCGAGAAGTTTGCCAAGACTTTCAACCTGATCTTCAAAGACATCATTTCGGTAACGATTGGTCTTATTATCTCTATCATACTTGCTGTGGCCATCAACCCGGTAATTCAGGAAGAGATTATGAACTTCCTGTTCAAATAACCTTCTTGATCTATCAACATAAAAAGCCCGGTAATTACCGGGCTTTTTCATTTTATACTTCCACTGCAGCTGTGTATAAACTGGCATAAGTATACTTTCCTTGCATTTATACTTCGCCCGTTTCAGCTACTCTGACTGCATTTTCCGGTATACTTTCCACAGTACGGCCTGTCCTTAAACGGGCAGCTTTTCCACCAGGTATAAATCTTTATACTTTGCTTGCTGCTGCTTTAAAACAACAAGCCCCGGTTACTTGATGCAACCGGGGCTCGTTGTTTATACTTTATACTTGGTTCTATTTCTCAGGCCAAACCACTTCCAGGTTGTCGTTGATAAACACCCCGAAGTTTACTGCGATCAGTTGGTCTTCGTCGAAGTAGAGGTCGATCATTTCTTTCTCGTAGGAAATACGGGTTTCGCCGGTTTCCATTTCCTCTTCTTCTATATCGGTAATGTTGTTATCGCTGAAAAGTTGCTTGATCTGTACCTGGCTCATTTCAAAAATGCGCTCACCCCAAAGTTGCACATCGCGGTTGGCCGTTTCGATGCAGCTAAGTTTATAGTCATCTTCTTTATCGAAGTACAGCGAGTAACCCTCTTCCCAATAATTCCAGGCCTGGTGTTCGAACTCATCATCTTCGTCAGACTCTTCGATTTCTTCCGGCTCACCCAGCAGCTCCTCTACTTCTTCCATTGTCAGGCCAAACTTGATCTTACCAAGCCCTTTGCCTAACCTGATGTCTTTGTTGATCATGTTAATGTGTTGGTTATCTTGTTTTACAAAGATATGTGAAATACTGTTTCTTAGGTACAAGGTTACAGCTAAATCTGTTACTGTACATACTTGTGTGTAAAACTTTCTTTGAGCAGCTGATATTGCTTGTTTTGCTTCGCCTCCTGCCATTTCGCTTTGAATATGGCAGCCGATTCTGCTTTAACTGGATCCGGCTCGCGTGGCAGTTCCTCTCTGCCATGTGCGCCGCTTTGTCCTTTTTTATCGTCGGGCACGGGCCCGTTATACTTCTTGCCGGTCTTGTGGTTGGCATAGCGCCTGGAGCGCGTGTAGCCCATCTGCAGAAATTTTCGGGCCATATCCGCGCCTACAAAGTCATCTGCCTCCAGGTAGTCGAGGAACAGCTGGTATATTTTTTCCGAAGATGCACGGGCTATGTCGGGTGTTTTAAAGCGCCAGTGCGGTAGTATCTCGGATTTGTATGGCTCTACCAGCAACACCCCCTGCTCCCCTTTTCCTACCCTGTAAAGCTCCGGATGCTTCCTGAAATCAGTCTTGCTGAAATCAAGCTCGTAGTTGAACGCTTTTCCCTGGTCTGGTTTCATACTATATCAGCAGCTCGGTTTATCTTACACTGGTTTGTAGTATGTCTTTTCTCTCTCCGGAATTAGTACTTGATCTCTTCTTCTGTGTAGAAGGAGCTCTGTAACTGGTTGTCCTGGTAGAGAGACGGGTGCTGTTCCGGGTAAATAATGATAAAGCTGTTTTCTTT
This sequence comes from Pontibacter ruber, assembly GCF_023630205.1. GTDB lineage: Bacteria > Bacteroidota > Bacteroidia > Cytophagales > Hymenobacteraceae > Pontibacter > Pontibacter ruber. The sequence goes on from NZ_JALPRR010000001.1 coordinate 1,233,566, forward strand.
GTAGTTCCTGGAAAGCACACGTGGTATGTAATCGAGCTCGCCTTTGTAGGAAACGGTACCCCTGCGTGCGGATATAACCACCAGCATATCGTCTTTTGTCAGTTGGGCCCGCATCTCTTCCATCTCGGTAACGGCCATCATGGGCACAAACTCTGCTTCTACCGCCGGACGTGCTCCCTTCAGGGCCATTCTGATCTTGTTTAGCGTGCGTCTCCTGCCTCTGAAGATCAGTTTGGCCCCAAGCTGTGTTGAGAGCAGCCGAAGCGATCTGAGCCACCTTAAATAGCCTCTTTCCAGGTCAGCGTTCAGCGGAACGATCACGAAGATGCGGCGGGTCGTATTCAGTGGCTGCACAATTTTACTTACCAGGATCATCTGCTCCGTATTTTCCAGCAGGCTGTCTACCACGGTGCCAAACACCCTGTCGCGTGTCGTTATTTTGGCGTTCCAACCTATTACCACCTCTGTTATCATCAACTCCTTCATGGCCCGGAGTATGCCGCTTGCCACGTTGATGTCGATCTTTGATACCAGTTGCACGTCGCTGTCGCTTGCTGCAGCATGTTTAATGGCTTCCTGCAGCATTTTATTCTTCTTGTAGATCTCTTCCTCGGCATGCTCGTTATCGATTACTACAGCCAGCGGATAGATGGGTTCGTGGTAATCCGGGTTCTTTAACACGATGGCCAGGTCCACCAGGCTCTCTATGGTAGAGGGGTTGGCTATGGGCACCATGATCCTGTCCGGCTTTTCGCTGAGGTCCGGTTTTTTGCGGCTTTCGAAAATGGCCAGTGCCCGTGCTGCTTTTTCTGTTATAAACGAACTGCTGAGGGAAGTTGCCAGGATTAGCACCACGGTCAGGTTCAGCGCTGTTTCTCCGATAATGCCCAGGTCATAACCTACCAGGATCACCGCCAGTGTTGCAGCCGCTCTTGCCGTACTTAGTCCGAACATCAGGTTCCGCTGAACAACGGAATAGCCGTAAAGCTTTTGCATGATGTAGGTAGGCAGCCATTTTGTTGCCAGGGCAAGCACCACAATCACAATGGCCATCACGAGTGTTTCCCATCCTTCCAGCAGCACGCTTACATCAACCAACATACCTACACTTATCAGGAAGAATGGAATGAAGATGTTGTTTCCTACAAACTCCAGCCTGTTCATCAGGGCTGAAGTATGTGGTATGAGTTGGTTAAGTGCCAGACCTGCCAGGAAAGCGCCCAGGATTGCCTCTACCCCTGCCAGCTCCGCCAGAAATGCCGCTGCAAATACGAGTGTCAGAACAAAAATGAATTGTGCTCCCTTTTCACTCTCGATCTGCTTGAAAAACCATCTGGCAATGATAGGAAAGACGAATAAGACGATGCCTACAAATATGGCCAGCGACACCACGAGCTTTATCCAATAACCTACTCCTATGTTGCCTTGTGCCACACCTGCCACTACTGCCAATACCAACAGAACGGCTGTATCGGTTATGATCGTCCCTCCTATGGTCACGGTAATCGCTTCGTTTTTTGTGAGCCCCATTCTACTTACTATGGGGTAAGCCAGCAAGGTGTGTGAGGCAAACATACAGGAGAGCAATACAGCTGAGTTGATGGGATAGGCATAGCCATAGAAGAACACAAGTGTACCTGTAATAATGGGTATCAGAAATGTCAGGGCGCCGTACACCAGGCTTCTTACTTTTGTTTTCTTGAAACCGATCATGTCCATTTCCAACCCTGCCAGGAACATGATGTATAATATGCCCACTGTTCCAAACAAGATCATACTTGCGTCCCGGTGCAGTAAATTGAATCCGTTTGGCCCTACCAATACGCCTGCTATGATCATACCAATGATGCCTGGTACGCGCAACCTGTTTAAGATGATCGGTGCTATAAGTATGATGAGAAGAACCAGCGTAAAGATTAAGACAGGATCTTCGAATGGTGGTGTGAGCTTTAATAATAATCTCATGCGTTATGGGTTTTGCTTTTGCGCTATCTAGCCTAAAGATACAGATTTTCTTTTTGTCGGTTTTTTGCTCCATTCTTTATCATTTCCGGGCTTTTTCCCTGCCTTTCCACACTTTTCAAACCTTAACAATTTTAATTAGATAAGTTTTTAAAAGAATTCTTCTTTCATTATTTAGGCTGTTCATAAGTTGATAAGTTCTCCTTGAGTACTCATTTGCGCATAACTTGTTTACAGGTGTATTCTTGTTCACTTAGCTTCCCACACTGCCTTTTCTTTCAAGCTATACTGTGTCAGCTTTTTAAGTAGCTTTTCCACTTTTTACCTGTTTTTGTGTATTTCTTTTTTCACACTTCTCATTTGCGTGGAAAAGTGATTTTACGGGCCTCACTTGTGCACCTGTTTCCACTTTTTGAAGGTTATCTGGGGTGCTTTGACCCTGGTTGATCGGGTGCCTTTTGGAGTTATCAGATTTTACCCACTTTTATCCACACTTATACCCACCCTTTCTGTTGATTACTCCACAATGGGTATTTTGAGGCATTTTATTCCCATTTTCATGTTTCTGTAGTCTTTTGCTTACGCACATCTGTGTGTTTCTAGTTATGCTTTTGTTTCACGAACTTATAGGGATGTGTTGAGTGCTCTGATTCTGGAAAGGGCAAAGTGATTCTGCTAACGCCGAGGTCTCTGCTTCAAGGAAAACATCAGGGAATGTCGTGAGGTTGGTCGACGCTGTGCCTGGTAAGCCATACCTGCCTGATCAGGAACGGTTAGCTCCATGCTACCTGCACCAGATTGATACTTAATCAAAGGCAATTCAGTAAGGTTACTGACCTTGATAGGTATGCATTATTATTGCTGTTGCGGCAAGCCAGTACCCTATCAAGTGGGGCAAACACTATCCTTAGCAAACAGCTTGGTAGCACGAGTGAAAAGTAAACGGTTCAGGAAAACTAAATTTTGTCAGGTAGGTCTTCGATTTTATGTAAGACTTCAGATGTGATCTGAACGACGCCCCTTATGGATTGATGTTATCTTGTAGCAGAACGAATCTATTCGGAAGTGTGAAGCCATATTTGTGTGTGTCGTGATGTTGGAGAAATATCGTTTGCTTTCTTTGTCTATTGAGTAGCTGTTCTAAAGCAACTACCTCAGTTAGCTTCCAACTATAGTTGATGTATTATTATTTGATCTCATCTATCGGTTTCTCCATCTTACTTCAGTTGATCATCTTTATCAGAGGCCTGTCATTTTCATCGGCTATTACACACTTCTGTAGCAATCACAGCTGTTGATTTCTCTGTGGTTTTCTACTTAGCAGTTGCATTCATTGCCTTTATTATGGTTTTGTCCACACTACAGATCCTGTTGCTATGGGCTTAAACAAAAAGAGGAGGCGGATGTACCGCCTCCTCTTTTTGTTTATTTTTCCTCTGTTTAAAACTCGAGCTTTACGCCTTCCATTTCCCAGTTAGCCCGTATGTCTAATGGCTTTGGGTAGAGGTATACTTTCTCTGCTGCCCTTTTCAATTCCGGATCTGCAGCGGTCCATTTGCCATCTTTGTTCTCATCCACCAATACCCGCAGGTAATAGTTACCGGGTTCTATGTTCCGGAAGTTAAAGGTACTCTTGTTTCTTATCTGCTGTACGGGTTTATACTTGTCGTTCAGGAGTTCAATGGTGTAAGACGTTTCTTTGGTAGTCACTGTGCCCTTTACACTTCCGGCTCCTCTGTTTTCGGCAATGGTGATGGGCAGCCTTGGAAACCGCAGGCCTGTTCCTTGAACCGGCACGATACCCAGACTGTCTAGGGCAAGGCTTATCTGGCCTTTGTTTCCGTTCACGGCCGGCAAGGTGAAGGTCATCTCCGTAGCTGTTCTATCCAGGCTTACTTCCTCCGGGTACTTGAGCTTACGAAGCACAAGGCTATCTGCCATTATACTTACCGGCTCTTTTGATGTAATGCGTACTGGTGTTTCCAGCTCTATTGTAATTGCCTGGCCTACCCTGTAATTTCCTGCGGTTGCTGCTTGTGTTTGTTTCAGCTGAGCTCCTTTTATGCGCTGCGCCCGCTTCCCTTCGAAAGCAATTTTCAGGGTATCTGTGGTTCTGTTACCTGCAGAGTCCAAGGCAGTAAGTACAACCTCTCCTCCACTAAACACTTTTCCGCCGAAAATATCGATTGCCTTCCCATCGGTTCCTATTTTATAGATAAGCGAGTCTTTCGGGCTCTGTGCGGGTGCTCCTGAAAAGGAACTTATGCCTTCGTTGTAGTTGGCTACAAAGCGATCGGTGAAGTTTTCGCGACGCTGCAGGATCGGCTTTTTCGTGTCCAGTTTTACTGTTTGCAGTGCTACTTCCTGCGGTTGTGGGGTGATGTTTACCGCTTGCGTGAGGTAGGCTACTTTCTCACTTTCGCTGTCGTAAATGGCGTTGTTGTTCTTATCTATCAACGCATAGATCCTGTATGGTCCTTCTTTAATATTTTCAAAGCTGAACTCGCCTGCTGCGCTTGTTTGTGTCTGATAATACGGGCGGCTCTTGCGGATATCGGTTGTATCTCCTGCCGGATACAGGGCAACGACAGCTTCCTTTTCCGGCGCCTGCGTTAGCAGATCCACTACTTTGCCACTCACCCTGCTGGAGTCTATGAAGGCTCCGGTGCTAAAGGTAAGCTGCAGATTTTCGGCTATGTTCTTTTCTGTTATATCCTGTACTCCTTTTCGGAAGTTGAAGGTATAAGTTGTATTCTGTTCCAGTGGTTGATCGAACGTGAGCTCCATTCGCTCTCTATTGGTTCGCACCTTATAATTGTTTTCGGTAAAAGGTGTGATGAGCAGTTCCCGCTGGAGATTGTTCGGCTGTACTTCCTCATCAAACTCAAGTGTGATGGTTTGGGTGTTGACGTTGAGTGCCTGGTTCTTTGGGTTGCTGTTCTTTAGCGTCGGAGAAGCTGTGTCTTTCTCCCCTCCTTCCGGTGTACTGATAGAAGCACAAGATGTAACTGCTGCGATGGTAGCCGAAGCAAAAAATGTGTTGAAAAACTTCATGCTATAGTTCGTTTAAAAGAAAAACAGGCAAACTTTCGCTTGCCTTGTTCTGTTTTGTCCACAATTGTTTTTGCACTTATTTCCGCTTTGCCACAAAGATCAGGCTGGAATAATCGTTGCCGTTTTTCTCTGCATAGCTATTCGACTTATACCCATTCAGCACACTGCTGATCATTTTGGTTTTACCTTCTTTGTGTTTTTCGCTCAGCAGGCTCACATAGTAGGCATCAAATTTCATGGGCAGTACCTCGTCCAGTTTCATTTTGTGCTTCTTCAGAAAACGCTTCATGCTGTTCTGTGTGAAGTGGTACAAGTGGCGCGGTACATCGTAGGCTGCCCATAATTCGCGGTACTGTTTGGCATCATGCGAGTCAGCGTTCGGAACCGCTATGATCAGCACCCCGTCTTCCTGCAGCAGCGATATCAGCTGTTCCATTGTTTCGTTTAGCGTATGCACATGTTCCAGTACATGCCACAACGTTATCACATCAAACTTATGGTCTTTTACCTGGTCCAGTGTTGCGGCTATTGCTTCTCCGGTCTGTGAGGCTGCTATTTCCCTGGCTTTGGCTGTAGGCTCAACGCCGCTTATCTGCCAGCCGTCTTTTTTACACGCGGTCAGGAAAACACCTGTTCCGCAACCATAGTCCAGTATGCGGCCTTTGTTTGGCGAGTGCCTGTTGATAAGCTCTACTTTCTGTTTGGTAGTAATAGAGCGCACCACATGGTACGCTCTGTTGATAATGCCAGTCTTTGTGTTGCTGTGCGATATGTAATCTTCGGATTCGTAGTACCTTCCTATACTTTCCGAATCAGGCCTTGGGTTGGTAAACTTGAACGTACAGTTCTCGCACTCCACAATCACGAAGCTCTCTTTTGATACAGAATTATCTGTTACTACTAAAAAGTTTTTGAAATCTTCTTTGCCACAGATCGGGCAGTGTTCCAGTCTTTCGTAGCTCATTTATTTTCCTAAGTATACCATCAACACAGATATATCAGCTGGCGAAACGCCACTGATGCGGGAAGCCTGTCCTATTGTTTCAGGATTAACTTTCAGTAGCTTTTCTTTTGCTTCTGCTGACAAGGCCGGGATGTTTCGGTAGTCGATCTTTTCTTTTATAACGTAGTTCTCAAGTTCGCTCATCTTCGAAGCCATTGCATATTCTTTTTCAATGTAGCTTTCATACTTCACTGCAATCTCAGCCTGCTCTACGCTGTCGGCTTTGAACTTGCTCAGGTATTCGGCTATACTTGGTACGGCTGCCGCAATATGCTTTATCTCGATGTTTGGTCGCTTGATCAACTGGCCTGCACGCTGCTTTTCTACGATCGGAGCAGATCCCATACTTTCTAGCATGCTGTTGATATCTCCTGGCTCAAGCGGCTTGTTATTTAAATAGGCAATGATTTCAGCTGTCTCTTCTATCTTCTTATCCACAGCCTTCATGCGGCTTTCATCTGCTAGCCCCAGCTCATATCCCAACTTAGTCAGGCGGATATCTGCATTATCCTGGCGCAGTAGGATACGGTGCTCGGCACGTGAAGTGAACATACGGTATGGCTCTTCGGTGCCTTTGTTTACCAAGTCATCGATCAACACGCCTATGTATGCTTCCGATCTCTTTAGTACAAACGGAGCTTTGTCGTTTATCTTGTTGTGTGCGTTGATGCCGGCCATCAAGCCCTGGCAAGCTGCTTCCTCGTAACCGGTGGTTCCGTTTATCTGGCCTGCAAAGTATAAGTTCTCCACCAGCTTTGTTTCCAGTGTTAGGTTCAATTGCGTTGGTGGAAAGAAGTCGTACTCGATGGCATAGCCCGGGCGGAACATCTTGGCATTTTCAAATCCAACGATCTTACGAAGCGCTTTTAGCTGCACGTCTTCCGGCAGTGAGCTGGAGAAGCCGTTCACGTATACTTCCACGGTGTTCCATCCTTCCGGTTCCACGAAGATCTGGTGACGGTCACGGTCGGCAAAGCGGTTGATCTTGTCTTCTATACTTGGGCAGTAACGCGGGCCAAGACCCTGAATACGGCCCTGGAACATCGGAGACTTTTCGAAGCCGGTTTTCAGGATCTCGTGAACTTCTGAATTGGTGTAGGTGATGTAGCAGCTGCGCTGGTTCTGAAGTGGAGTGGTTTCGGTGTAGGAAAACTTCGATGGGTTCTCGTCACCGAATTGCTCTTCCATGCGGCTGTAGTCAAGCGAACGTCCGTCCACACGCGGAGGAGTTCCGGTCTTCATGCGGCCTGCTTCAAAGCCCAGTTCAATGAGTTGTTCGGTAATGCCCTTGGCTGATTTCTCAGCGGCTCTGCCCCCACCTAGTTGCTTCTCACCGATGTGGATAATACCATTCAAAAACGTGCCATTCGTTAATACAACGGCCTTGGCACGTATGTTTATCCCCAGGCTGGTGCGCACGCCAACGGCTCTTCCACCCTCTACCAAAATGCCGGTGACCATCTCCTGCCAGAAGTCAACATTCTCTGTTTGCTCCAGGCTCAGGCGCCATGCTTCGGCAAAACGCATGCGATCACTCTGTGCTCGCGGGCTCCACATGGCCGGACCTTTTGATTTGTTCAGCATGCGGAACTGGATCATGGTCTCGTCGGTGATGATGCCGCTCATACCTCCCAGTGCGTCCACTTCCCGAACAATCTGCCCTTTTGCCACGCCACCCATTGCCGGGTTGCATGACATTTGGGCAATGGTGTTCATGTTCATGGTGGCAAGCAACACTTTCGAACCCATTTTGGCAGCGGCGGCGGCGGCTTCACAGCCTGCATGCCCGGCTCCCACAACTATAATATCGTATTCAGCAAACATGTATTCTGATTTTAGAGATGTTTCACGTGAAACATCTGCTTGAGGTAGGTAATTCCTTTTTGCGATTAAAATTTACGCAAAGATAAACAAGAATCTTCTTGTTTACGCATTTGTACCTCCTCTTCAGGGGATTTGTCTTTGTAGCCGAGCAGGTGGAGCACGCCGTGTATGAGCACGCGGTGCATTTCGTCTTCAAATGAGGTGCCGTGGGTAGTGGCATTGTCGCGGACACGATCTATGCTAATAAAAATATCACCTTCAATCGTGCCTTCTTCGTCGGCATTATCGAAGGTGATAATATCTGTGAGCGTATCGTGATCGAGGTACTCTACGTTGATCGCATGCAGGTAATCGTCGGAGCAGAAAACATAGGTAAGGCCAATAAGCTCCTGCTCGTGCTGCTCAATTACTGAAGCGATCCAATCTGAAACTTTATCTGGGTTTGGCAGCGAGAAATCTACATCCTCACTAATAAACTCAATTGGTTGATCCATTTGTTGCCGTCACAATGTTGAAAATCAGTTGTACCTTTTTGCCATTGTCGAGGAAGTTAACTTCATCGCACAGGTTGCGCATTAAAAAGATACCGCGGCCACCAGGGTTCTCCAGGTTCTCAGGAGCAGTAGGGTCTGGAAGACTCTCGTAATCAAAACCTGGACCTTCGTCTTCTACTTCGAACTTAAGTTGGTTTTGCTCTACCTGCAGGGTGAGGTATACAATTTTGTCTTTGTCGAATTTGTTGCCGTGACGGATGGCGTTATTTACAGACTCAGTTACGGCTACCATGATGTTGCCATAAATGTCATCTTCAAACTCGAATTCTTCCTTAGAATTATCGATAAAGCTCTCAATTACTCTGATGTTCTCAATTAAGGAAGGAATCTGAATTTTTACTTGATTCATATTACTTAGTTGGTTGCTATTAGGTGCTTGTTAATTGCTGATGTTCTGGAAATACTCGTTTACCTTCTGTTTATAGTATGGTGACAGTGCCGGTGGTACCGTTTTAAGTAGTTCCGTTTGTTTTTCTTTTGCCTTTATATACTTCTCAAATGATTTAGGAAGTTTGCGAGCGATATCCTGTGCGCTTTTTGCTTCACGCTTATTATCCAACTCCCGCTCCTTCGCTGATTTTTCTGCTTCGAGCAATCGCGTCAGTATTTCGCGCTGGCGCATGATGGTTTGCTCAGTTAACCGTTTATTAACGAGATCAGTCTCGCTTTGTTCCATCATCTTGCTAATATTTCCCAGATTGCCGTTTTTGCCGTTCTCTCCGGGTTTTTGGCCTTGTTTTTCCAGTTCTTTCAAGGCATTTCGCAAGGCTTCCTGCTCCGCAGCTAATTTAGCTAATTCTTCAGAGAGTGCCTTACCCGACTTGCCTCCTTTTTTCAATTCTTCAATTTTTTTGTTCAATGCATCCTGCATTTTTCCAAAATCTCCGGGCTTTGGCTTGCTCCCTTTCTGATTGCCGGCCATACTTCCCTGCATCTGCTGCATGGCCTGCTGCATTTGCTTCAACGCATCGTTGAGCATCAGGGCCAGGTTGTTCATACTTGTCATGGCCAGTTGCTGTTGCCCGGTTGCTTTGGGCACGTTGCGATCGCGGAGCTCCTGCATGCTGTTGTCCATACTCTGGTTCATCTGGGCCACCTCTCGGGTTACAAACGATTGTATCTGGAATACTTTCTTAGCCAATGCAAACAGGCTGTCTTCAATTACCTTAGCATTGTCGCGAAGGTTGAGCTGCTGCTGCGACAGTGTAATGAAACGCGGGTCGCTCTGGTTAACACCCCGGAACGATTTCATTAGCGACTCCTGGTCAAAAGAGAGTTTAATCAGGTTCTCGAGAATATCGCGGAGGTTGTCGAGGTTCTGCTGCATGCCGTCCATGCCCATGCTGCTCTTCATCTGCTCCATGTTCTGTGCCATTTGCTGCATCTTCTGCCCTGCCTTCTGCTGCGATTCGCTGGCTTTCTGGTTCTGCTGTTTCTGCAACTGCTCCTGGCTCTTCTGCATGTCCTGCTCTATACCTTGCTGGTCCTGGTTCTGCTGTTGCTCGTTCATCTGGTTTGGGTTCTCGAGCTTGTTGTTGAGGTCCTTGAGTTCCTCCATCTGCTTTTTCAGATCCTCAAATTCCTGTTTGATCTCTTGCTGCTCCTGCTGCAGTTGCTTGTTGTCTTCCTGTTTTTGGGCCGTTTTCTCGGAGAGATCCTTCTGCTCCTGGGCCATTTCTTTCAGCTTTTCGGAAACATTGTCAAGCTTTTGTTCGAACTGCAGTTGCTTAAAGAGCTCCAGAGCGCGCTCCAGTTCTTTTTCCAGGTTGCGTTCGCGGTTATCGAGCTTGCTGAGCAGTTGCTGCAGTTCCGGATCGTTTGGCCGTTGCTCCTGCAGCAGCTTTTCGAGCTCTTCGTACAGCTTTTTGGTTTCTTCATCCAGCAGGTTGTTCATCAGCTTCTGCAATTCCTGTGCTTTTTCGGCCAATTGCTTGTCCTGCTCGCTGAGCATGTTCTGCTTTTTGTTCAGCTCATCGAAAAGCTCCTTCATGGCAGAAATATCCTGCTCCAGTTGCTTTTTCTTTTCAACCAGGTCTTCGAGCTGCTTGCGGTCCTGCCAGTCGAGGTTGCGCTTGGTCTTCATCTTCTCTTCCGACCTCTCTAACTCCTCTTTCAGTTTCATGGAGCGCTCCAGCGATTTGCTCAGTTGGCTCTCTACAGACTGCGCGTTGTTGGCCAGTTCGCTTTCCATTTCTCTTTTGGAAGGTACCCGAAGTTCCAGCGTGCGCGTTCGGGCGCTCTTGTGCCCGTGCAGACCGTCGTTATCCCATACCTGAACAAAGTACTCCAGCCGGTCGCCGGGCTGCATGTTTAGGGCTGCTGTATTCCACTGGTAGTAATAAGTTTGGCTCAGTTGCTGTGGGTTCAGGGGCAGCGGCTTGCTTTTATACTTTGCCTGCTTCTGGTTTATGTCGTTGCTGATGCGGTAGTTGAGCGTGAGTCGCGTTAAACCATAGTCATCCGATACGTCCCCTCCTATCACCAGAAAACTATAAAGGGCAGTGTCCTGGAACTGCTCGATGCTGATCTGCGGGTGGCGGTCTGGAATGGTGGTGACCTGGTAGTCGATGTTTTCTTTGTTGCTGCTGTGCTGATTTTGCAGCTTTACCGTATAATTCTGGCTCTGGCCAAACTGCTTGCTGGCCCGGAAGGTGCCCTTATCGGCTTTGGCATGTATGGTTTGTACCGGATCTTCAAAGTCCAGTTGTATGCTTTCTGTTTCGGTAGCAGCAAAGCTCCACTTGATGGTGCTCCCCTCTGGAACGGTGGCATTGCCGGTATTCTGCACCACTTCAGGCTTCCGCTTCAGGTAAGCCGGATACACCAGTTCCATCCGGAAATCCTTCAGATTAGGACGCGAGAGCAGGTTCAGGTTATAGTCTTCAGACAAAAACCCGGAGCCTTCCAGCTGAAACGTAACCGATTTCTGCGGTTGCCTGAACGTATAGGTATATATGTTTTTGGCATCTTTGGTAAGCTTTTGCCTGCGACCGCTGTAGTTAATGTATACTTCGCTCGGTACCGCTTTGCCTGCTATGTCAACTTTCAACTCAAAGTCTTCCCCCCGATAGGTCTGCAGCGGCTCGTTGAGCACAATAAACTGGAAGGGAGCAACCGGGGCGTAATACTTTTTATAGTTGATGATGCGCTCGGTGCCCTGTACAAAAATGGCCGGATACACCATAGCAATAAGAAGCGCAATGAGGGCAGGTAGCGCGATATACTTCAGTAAGGGTTTGTTCTCTTTATACCTGACAGCCTCTGTAAAGCGAAACGCAGTCAGTTGGCTGGAACGCTGCTCAATACTGGCCGCAATCAGTTCGTTTGTCCGGTCAAAATCTCGGAGTTGGATGGCATTTACCAGCTTATCCCGAATTTCCGGATAATAATCGCCAATACGGAGAGCAGCCTGCTCGTCTGAAAGCAGTTTTTTCAGGTTAGCCAGGGCAGAGAGGGGCAGCGCAATCCAGCGTATAAATACGTAGAGCACCAGCGCCACAAAAGAGAAAAGCAAAAAGCCCCGCACGTATTGCGGGAAGTAGAACATGTACTCCAGCAAGCTGTAAACAATGTAAGTAGAAAGGAGCAGGCCAACAGCAAAAATGCTACCCCGCAACAACAGGTTGAGGTAGAACTTCTTTTTATAATCCTGGAGCTGCTTCAGCAAGGTGTCCAGTGCATCATACTGTTTCATGCGCTTACTCCTTTATATTACATGGTGCTTATACGTTGTAACAACCTTGGTCAGGATGTGGGTAACTTACTGCGTTTATACTTTACTAACTGTAGTATAATAACTACAAAGCATTATAGTTTAGTGTGTTAGGTCCAGCAGAACCGGGCAATGATCTGAGTGTTTTGCCTCTGTAAGTATGGCAGCCCTGTTCAGACGCTCGCGCAGGTTTTCGGTTACCATGTTATAATCAATACGCCACCCAAGATTTTTGTTGCGTGCGCCGGCCCTGTAACTCCACCAGGTATAGTTGTGCGGCTCGGTGTTAAAGTGCCTGAACGAGTCTATAAATCCGGAATCGATAAACTTGCACATCCAGCTTCGCTCCTCAGGCAAAAAGCCGGAGCTCTTTGCATTGGACTTGGGGTTATGAATATCAATGGCCTGGTGGCAAATGTTATAGTCTCCGCTCACAACCAGCCCGGGCAATGTCTGCTTCAGGTCGCCGAGGTAGCCGTAAAAATCGTCCATCCACTGGAATTTGAATTTCTGGCGGTCTTCCCCGCTCGAGCCGGAAGGCATGTATACGCTCATCACTGAAAAATTATCGTAATCAGCCCGGATCACACGCCCCTCGTTGTCGTAGCAGTCCATGCCACAGCCAATCGCTACATGGTTCGGCTTTGATTTGGAAAGTATGGCTACCCCGCTGTAGCCTTTTTTCAGGGCCGGGTGCAGGTATACGTTGTAGCCCATATCTTCGAATACGGCACGGTCAAATTTTTCTTCGCAGGCCTTGATCTCCTGCAGGCACAGCACGTCGGGGTTAGCCGCCCTCAGCCAGTCCTGAAAGCCTTTGGAAAGCGCAGCACGAATGCCGTTAACATTGTAAGTAATGATTTTCATATTTGTAAAAGGGATATTAGACACAGGACACAAGATCAAAGACTTTCTTATAATATTCCTTTATGTGTCTTGTGTCTAAAATCTTGAGTCCGGATTAAAGCTATTCTTGCTCGGCACGATCAAAGTATTCCAGAATGTGCCATTTGAGCATTTGCTCCTGATCTTTCAGGGTTGTGAAAGGAAGTGCCTTCACGGAGCGGTAATGCGGCCAGCCGTCTTCATCTACCTTTTCAAGTTCGTAGTAACCCGATAGGCTGAAGACCTTGCAGGTAGCAATGTGCATCAGGTCCTGTTTTTCTTCTTTGGTGAAGTTGCTGATGCCTTTGCCGAGCTCCTGTATCCCGATCAGAAAAAGGATGGCATTCAGGTCAGGCTTCTTTCCGAACTGCTTCATCATGAAAGCCCGCAGCTGTGTCCACCGGTGTTCAAGGTTCTCGGATGGTTCTATCATAATTTTTATTGTTGATTGTTGGTTGCTGGCTATTGATCATTTATTCCTGTAGAAAAACAACAATCAACAACCAGCAATCAGCAATTTGATTTAAGAAGCGCTCGGCTGGGCTTTAAGTTCCTCCCAGTACTCTACTGCTCTTCTGAAGTGTGGGATCACGATGGAGCCGCCCACGATATTGGCGATAGAAAATACTTCAAATATTTCTTCATCGGTTAAACCCTCTTCGTAGCACTTGCCCACATGGTATTTAATGCAATCATCGCAGCGCAGCACCATCGATGCTACCAGGCCCAGCATTTCCTTTGTCTTCACATCCAGGGCACCCTCCATATAGGTGTTAGTGTCGAGGTTAAAGAAACGCTTGATCACTTTGTTATCGTATGACATGATGCGCTCGTTCATGCGCTCACGGTAATCGTTGAATTCTTCTACTAAACTCATTGTTATGGTCGCTAATTAAAATAGTATGTATGCCTACTTGTTAAGGCACACGAAGTTACGAAAGATTATACTTAACTCCTTCGCCTGATTATGTTTGAAGACCTGCTTGCACTGCTTTTTCCGGAAACCTGCTATGCCTGCGACGGAGCTTTGGCGCGTGGCGAGAAGTTTATTTGTACGGATTGTAGTATAAAACTGCCATACACCGATTGCCACCTGCATGGAGCAACCGAGCTAAACCCGCTGCAGCGCCGTTTTTGGGGTAAAGTACCGGTGCGGTTTGCTTTCTCTTACCTGCATTTCCGGTCTAAAGGCAGGGTGCAGCGGCTGTTGCACCGGCTCAAGTATAAAGGTGCCCAGGATTTGGGCGAACACCTCGGCTTCCGTTACGGATCTCTCCTCTCCGACCATCACTATACTTCACAGTTTGATCTTATACTTCCGGTGCCGCTCCACCGAAACAAGCTGCGCCGGCGGGGCTATAACCAATCCGATAGTTTTGCCAAAGGTTTGGCGGAGGCGATGGAGTTAGAATGGAGCAGCAAAACGTTGGTACGTTTGGTAGATACTACTTCACAGACTAGTAAGAACCGGCTGGCGCGCTGGCAAAACGTGGAACAAGTTTTTCAGGTAAAATTTCCAGAGCGGGTAAAAGGCAAGCGCATCTTGCTGGTAGATGACGTGCTGACAACAGGTGCAACCTTGGAGGCTTGTGCTACAGTGCTGTTGGCACAAGGCTGCTCAGAGGTAAGCGTGGTAACGATTGCCGCGGCGTAGGTTATACTTAGGACATGCTTTTATACTCTGATACACCTGCTCCAGCCACCCCTGCCCATCTTTGCTAAAGGCGGTGAATCCGGCTGAGGCTGTACTTTACAAGTATAAGTTTCATCGCTGGAGTATAAACATCCCCCTGCCCCCTTCGAAGGGAAGCTTTCCGGCTACTGCTTCAACTGAAGTATACGTTTCATAGCGGCTGCCGTCAGGTGGACAGGTTGCGACCGTCCCTGCAACTAGTTTCCGGTTGCATAGCCTCACCTCTTACCTTAGCAAATAAGGTAAAAACAGAAAAGCCCGGCTCAACACCGGGCTTTTCTGGTAAAAAAAATCTTATGATTACTGGTTAGAACCAGCGTTAATCATCGCGCAACGGAAGCCGATAGTAGCTGTGGCAGAATCCTGAGCCATGTACCTTCTGGTACCAGGGGATAACCAGTAAGCTACGTCTTTCCAAGAACCACCTTTGTATACACGAACTTCGTCGTTGATCAGAGAGTGGTAACCTTCGCTGGAGTCATAGTTAGAAGAGTCATCCAGGAAGCCATCTCTACGGAACGGGTTCAGATCTTCTACATCCTGGAACGAAAGCGGACGGTAAATATCCTGTACCCACTCGTTCACGTTACCAGCCATGTTATACAGACCGAAGTCGTTTGGCGGGTAGCTGTAGATGTAGTCCGTGATCATTGCACCGTCGTTCAGGGCACCGGCAATACCGGCATAGTCACCGCGGCCACGCTTGAAGTTAGCCATGAACTTACCCATCTGCTTGCCGTGCGGGTTACGCACCTGGTGACCATCCCAAGGGTAAAGTCTTCTGTTGTTCTGGTTTTCGTCTTCGGAGTACTGCGTACCGATCAAAGCCTGGGCAGCATATTCCCACTCAGCCTCTGTTGGGAGACGGTAGTTCGGCAATACATAGCCAGATTCTACAGATAATGCAGTGCCTTCGGCTGGAGCTGCTTCAGCAGCATCTTTCTTTCTGCCAAAAAGGCCACCTCTTTTTTTATTGCCACCGGTTGCTTCTTTCGCCAGGGTTTCGTTCACCTTGGCTGTACGCCAGGTACAGTAGTCGTTGGCCTGCAACCAGCTAACACCTACTACCGGGAAGAAACGGAAGCCAGGGTAGCGCAGGTAATACGTTACATAAGGGTCGTTAAAAGATAGCTGACGGGACCAAACAGTAGTATCAGGCAAAGCAGCCTGGTATACTTCCGGTAAAGAGTCAGCTTTCAGGTAGTGCAGGTACTCCAGCCAGTGGATGTTAGCCACCTCGGTCTCATCCATGTAGAATGAAGCTACTGTTACCGTACGCTCGAGGTTGTCGCGCGTCATGGCAACATCTTCTTCCATAGAACCCAGTGTTGTACGACCGCCTTCTATAAACACCAGACCAGGAGCCTGAGGGAAATCCTCGTAGTCTTCTACCTGAAATGCTTTTTCGTCCTCGTTGTACTCTATACCTGTGGCCGAGCTATAGTCGCCAGGGTCAGTACTGGTAGGGCGTGCGTCCCTGGAGCATGATGCAAGGAGAAAGCCCCCTACAACCACAGCAGATAAATACTTGAAAAGATTCATAAAAATGAGACCTAATTAGATAAGGTTCTTGTAATGTAGTTTAACGTGCAATTATAATTAAAATCAGAATGCCGGACAAACAATGTTTTGTATTATTTTATCTTTAAATCTGTTTCCGAACAAATGATTGAGGTCTATTTGTTCGAACACGAGCGAAACTTCGTTAGCACCACCCGCCTGCCTGCTGATTCCCTGTAGCCCTACATCGTGGCTGAAGCCTATTTTTAGCTGTTCGATCTGTATGCCTGCCAAAAGTGCAAGTACCTGGTCCTGATCTGTTCCACCTGAAACCGGTACTCCTTTATATATTAATCCTAACGAAACAGGAGTATAGATAGTGTATAGACCCAGGTCTGTTCTGCTTAAATTTTTTTGATGCGTGTAGGTAATGGCCGGAGTAACACTGAATTCAAAGAATTTCCCCTGCGACTGTGACGTACGGGCATAAAGTTTATACCCTGCGTTGGCCGTGAAGCGGAGCGGGAGTTCTGTTTTTTGGGCAAAGCCGTAAGATGGCCTGTTCAGGTGAGCTGCCGTTAACCCAAACCAGAACTGTTCGGAGTATACCAGCCCCCCTGCCGTGAAGCTGATGTAACTTGTCGGCTCGAAGGTATTGGCTTCGGCGGAGGTTACCGCCACCACACCGTTATCCGAGAGTTGGTCGCCAAAAACGAGGTTGTCATAATTTACCCGCAAAGAAGCTATTGAGCCCTGCAGGCCTGCAGAAAAAGCCCATTGATCGGTGAGCCTGGTCTGGTAAGCATACTGGGCGCCGGCTTGTAGTTTCTGAAGCCCGCCAATGCCTGCTCTATCCTGCTGCAGCAACAACCCAACTGCACTTTTGCTGCCCGTAAAGCGGTAGTCTGCAGTAAGCTGATTAGTTATGAAGGAGCCATTAAGCGCAGGCCACTGGCCGCGGTGCGCAGCCGCCACGCTCCACTCGTGGTTAAGCCCGGTAAAAGCAGGGTTCAGGTACAGGCGGTTGGCATATTGCTGGGTGAAAAAAGCATCCTGGGCCATGGCCGTAGCGGTCCCTAAAAAGAATAGGAAGCACAGAAACGCTTTTTTTACGGACATAGTTATACTTAAAAGCACCGCTTAAATTTAATAAAACACAGCTTTATCAGAAACTGCATGGTTTTCGCTATAAAATATATAGTTTAGCTTTACCGAACCGAATAACCAACCCATATGAAAAAAGTAGTAATTGGCTTCTTCATTTTTCTGGCGCTACTCTTTGCCGCAGCAGCGTTGGTGCCCTTCCTGTTCAAAGATAAAATTAAAGAAGCCCTCGACAAACAGATTGCTAAGAATATAAACGCAGAAGTTACCTATAAAACGGAAGATGTGAGCCTCTCCGTATTCCGCGATTTCCCTAACGTGTCGCTGAGTGTAGCTAACCTCACCATTGCCGGCAAAGACTCTTTCGCCACGGATACCCTTGCCCGGATACCGGCTTTCCAGATGGGCCTGGACCTGATGAGCGTTATCAGGGGCGATGAACTGAAAGTGAACAGTGTAACCCTGGACAAACCGGTCATACACCTGATCGTGCTGAAGAGCGGCAAAGCCAACTGGGACATCTTTATACCGGATACTACTGTGGCTGAAACAGACACGGCTGCCAGCGATTTTAAAATGGCTATCAAGGAGTGGGACGTGAACAACGGTACCCTCTTCTACGACGACCTCAGCATTCCTTTTGGGCTGGCTGGCTACAATGTTAACCACACCGGCAGCGGCGATTTCGAGAAAAGCGTGTTCGACATGACCTCCCAGACAACTGCCGACCGCTTTACCATGACCTATGGCGGCGCGAACTACATCGAAAATGCCAAACTCAATGCAGATGTAACGATGGCAATGGACCTGGAAAAGTACCTTTATACGTTCAAAGACAACAACATCCGCATCAATGAGTTTCCGTTCCAGTTTGCTGGCTCCATCCTGATGCCGGAAGAGGACATTGACCTCGACCTGACCTTTAAGGCTACCGAAACAGATTTCCGCAACGTGCTGTCGGTGGTGCCAGGCATGTATACCGAGAAGTTCAAGGACATCAAAACAGAAGGTAAGCTAAGCTTCGATGGCTACGTAAAAGGCCGGTTTAATGATACTTCCATGCCGGGTTATGGCACCGAGCTGAAGGTGATCAACGGAATGTTCAAGTACCCGGACCTGCCACAGGCTGCCCGCAACATCAACCTGGACATGCGCCTGGATAACAAGGACGGCAACAACGAAAGTATGGTAGTAGATGTGCGCAAGCTGCACCTGGACCTGGGCAAGAACCCGGTAGATGCCCGCGTGCTGGTAAAAGGCCTGGAGATTATGCAGGTAGACGGCAACGTGAAAGCTAATTTAGATCTGGATGAGATAACCAAGGTGTTCCCTGTGGAAGGCATGACCCTGCGCGGCCTGCTGAAAGTAGACGCTGACGCCAAAGGTACCTACAGCAAAACAAGTATGCCTGTAGTAGATGCCGACCTGCGCCTGACCAACGGGTATGTGAAGTCGAAGGATTTCCCTGCCCCGATCCAGAACCTGAACATGGTTGCCAACGTCCTCAACAAGACCGGCAACACCGACGATACCCGCATCAACGTGGAGCGTTTTAATATGACCCTGGACGGCGAGCCGCTTTCAGGCAGAGCCCTGATAACAGGTATAGACAAGCCCGCATTCGATTTCGATATCAAAGGCATACTCGACCTGACCAAACTAACCAAGATCTTCCCGCAGGAGGGCATGACCGTTTCAGGTAGAATAAATGCCAACGTGGCGGCCAAAGGAAAGATGAGCGATGTGGAAGCCGAGAAGTATAACAACATCAGGGCGAACGGAACGATGGCCATCAGCAACCTGAACTTTGTGAGCACCGACATGCCACAGGGTATAAAAGTAAACAAAGCCGATGCGGTGTTCAACAACGAGCGCATCGAGATCAAAAGCCTGAGTGGTTATTTAGGCAAAAGCGATGTGCAGGCCAATGGCAGCATCTCTAATTACTTAGGCTATGCCTTGGCTGATAACCAGTCGTTGCGTGGTACTTTCAACCTGAGTTCTAATAACTTTAATGTGAACGAGTGGATGGTGGACGAAAACACCGGAAAGCCGACAACGGCTACCGCAGAGGCAGAAGGTGTGGTAGAAGTGCCTGCTAACCTGGACCTTACCTTGAACGTGAACGCCAGGCAAGTGCTCTACGATAACCTGAAACTCAGCAATGTGAACGGAAAGGTAAAGGTGAAAGATAAAGTGGCCCGGCTCGATGGCATCACGTTCAGCACCTTGGGCGCAACGTTTGCCACCAGCGGCAGCTACAATACCCAGAACCTGCAGCACCCGCTGTTTGACATGAAGCTGGATGTAAAAAACCTTAACTTTAAAGAAGCTTTCAATGCGTTCAACACGATCAAGGCAATTGCTCCGATAGCCGGTTTGCTGGACGGTACGTTCTCTACCAAGTTTAACTTCAATGGCGAGCTTGGCCAGGATATGGTGCCGATCTTCAAAACACTGGATGGTTCGGGTATTATTCAGGTACTGCGGGCTGCGGTGCGCGACGTAAAAATTATAGATAAAATAAGCGCGTTGACCCACTTCGACGAGCTGAAACATCTGGTAGTAGAAAACCGCTACATTGATGCCCAGATCATTGACGGCAGCCTCGTAATAAAGCCATTCGATATGGAAGTAGGAAATATCAAGATGACCGTGGGCGGAACCAATAACATCAACGGCAACATCGATTATGTAACGGCCTTGAACGTACCGGCCGGCAAAGTAGGAAAAGAACTGAACAGCCGCCTGGCCAGCCTGATCGGTAACGAGCAGCTGAAAGGCTCGGAGCGAGTTACGCTTAATCTGAACATTGGCGGTACCCTGGCCGACCCGCGTGTGGGATTGGCGGGCGGCAGTGCCAAAGGGCAGGTAAAGGACCTGGCAAAAAGTATAGTCGATAACAAAGTGAATGCTGCCAAACTACAACTGGAGCAACGCAGGCAGCAGATGGAAGACAGTGTGAAAAACGAGCTGAACCGAAAACGCCTGGAAGCAGAGCAAAAGGCAAAAGCAGAACTGGATAAGAAACGCCTGGATGCCGAGCAGCAGCTGAAACAAAAGGCTACCAAAGGGCTCAATGACCTGCTAAAGCCCAGAACAAAACCAGTAGCCAAACCAGATACGGCAACAACAGGCAATAACTAAAGTACACTAACCTTGTGGCAATACTGGCCACAAGGTTAGTGTACCGTACATCTTCAGCATAAAAGCCGGCAGGTATACTATCTGCCGGCTTTTATTTTTGTTTTGCTATATAACAATCTATTTCTATTTGCCGTTTTGCTGTCACGGGTGCTCTAAAAATCAAAGCTCCTGAAAAAAAGTATAGCAAAATCTGAATCTTCATGTAGTCTTCATGTTCGGTACAGATATTTGCTATGTAACTTATAACAATCAAACCTTATGAAAGCAAGATTTGTAATTCCTTTACTGTTGAGTGGCCTGGTATGGTTCAGCTCCTGCGACTCAGATTCAGACAACTCAGGTACAGCCAAAATGGAAGTTCGCATGACGGACGCTCCCGGCGATTACGACGAGGTGAATATTGATATTAAATCTGTACAGATCAGCGTAGAAGAAGCGGATAGCGAATCTGACTGGATGACGCTAGACCAGATACACCCGGGTGTTTACAACCTGCTGGATTTTGCCAATGGCCGCGACACCCTGCTGGCCAGCGCAAACCTTCCTGCCGGTACTATCTCACAGATCAGACTGGTGCTGGGCAATAATAATACCCTAAAATTGAAAGACGGTACTGTAGTGCCATTGAAGACACCAAGTGGCCAGACTTCAGGCGTTAAGCTTACTATAGATGCAGAGCTGGAAGAAGATGTTACCTACATGGTGCTGCTGGATTTTGATGCTGCCAAATCGGTTGTGGCAAGAGGCAACGGACAGTATAACCTGAAGCCGGTAGTGCGTACCATTACACAGGCTATTGCCGGAGGTATAAAAGGCAAAGTAACGCCAGCCGAGTACAAGCCAGGCATCTACGTTATCTCTGCAGCGAACGACACCATCGGTGGCTTTGCCAACGAAAGCGGCGACTTCCTGATCAAAGGTGTACCGGCAGGTACTTACACCGTGAAGTTCTATACCGAGAACAACGAGCACGACAAGACAGTTGAGAACGTAAGCGTATCACAGGATCAGATCAAAGACCTGGGTACTGTTGAGTTATCTCACTAAGAGCGAAAGCAGATACAATACACAACTTTTAGGTAAGTGTGTAAACAAAAAGGAGCCTCCCGTTACGAGAGGCTCCTTTTTGTTAATCTAAAGTATAGCGTCTGCTGCTTTTGTCTTAATACACCTGGCCCATCAGCTCGCGCACATAGGTTACATAGTCGGTGTTTGGAGGTGTGTGGCCGTTCTTGCGCAGGTCGGTAGCTACCTGGGCGCGGTGGTAGGTGGCATGGTTAAAGGCATGCGTCAGAATATCCAGCACGCGGGTGCTATACTTGTTGCCCTGGCTGTTGGTATAATCGATCAGGCGGTTGAATTCTGTTTCGTCAGCCTTGGCAGCGATCTCGGCCAGCCTATAAGAAGTATTTTTGTGCAGTTCCTTCAGCTGCTCCAGGTTGTGCTCCTGCCATACTTTTACCGGGCTTTGCGTGTCGGTGATGCGGGCAATCCAGATAGCCTGTGCATTGAGTGCGTGGCTTAGTAAGCGCGCAGCATTATTTGGCAAATGCGGCAGGGTTTCAAATACATTTAACATGGTCTGGTTTGCCCAGATGTTATATTCCGAAAGGTTTTTTAATACGTCGTTTCCAGTCATCTTTATTTAGCTTTCTCGTTTATCTTCCCAAATTAGAGTTTCATTTGTACGTTTTTCAAAAAAATCCGGGCATTTACCGTCTCCTTTACCCGTAATGCCGCCATCAGGCTCGCATAGAACATCTCCCTTTACATTAAATAATTTGCTGGGGATATCGCAGCAGCGGCCCGTGAGGTAATATACCTCCTGGTTGTTGTAAGTATAGCGGTAGATCTTGGCCGGTGGGTTGGCTGGCTTTTCTTCCTGCAGTTGCTGGATCAGGGTAGTAAGCCACGGAGCTAGCTGTTGATCAGCTGGGGTGCTGGCAGGTACTGCAGGCGCCGATGGAAAAGGCTTGCAGGCTTCTGCCATACTTAGCAGCAACAGGAGCGTTACCCAAACTGTTAATTTTTTCATAGTTGTGGCGGCGGTTTTTAAAGGCGCAAAGGTACATAATAATTCAGTTAAGAATCATCGCCCTGAAAGTATGAGTTAGAGAGAAGGAAAAGGAAGTGTACAGGGTTACCGTATAGCTAAGATTCTTTGATGAAAAGATCAACTCTGCAGATAAGCGATAACGTAAGGCAGGAAAATAACCAGACCAATTATAGCTGCTGTGATAGCTGCCACCAGTACGGCCCCTGCTGCCAGGTCTTTGGTTTTGCCAGCCAGGGGGTTGTGCTGGGGCGATACCAGGTTGGTAAGCGTTTCGATGGCAGTGTTAAATATCTCGGCTGTAATCACCAAGCCTATACTTCCGGCCAGCAGGCACCACTCTGTTTTTGTTACATCAAACACAAAGCCTGCTATGATTACCCCCAGCGCCGACAGCACATGCAGCTTCATGTGCGGCTCGGACCGCACAGCAGAATTGATGCCTTTAAAAGCGAACCGGAAGCTGTTGTAGCGTTTCTTGAAGTAGCTGTCCAAGCAATTACGAATTAATAATTACGAATGTTGTGGAAAGTTGGAAATCAGGAACGAAACACAAAACACGAAACACGATCAACTGTACTCCGGCTTTAGTTTGTCTTTAAATACTTTCCGGAACTTGTCTACTTTAGGGCGCACCACGAAAGCACAGTAAGGCTGGCTGCCGTTGTTGATAAAGTAGTTCTGGTGGTAGTTCTCGGCAGGGTAATAATTGCTGTAAGGCTCTATGGCGGTTACGATCGGGGCGTCGAAAGCACCGGAAGCATCCAGTTCCTGTTTATACTTTTCGGCCAGCTGCCGCTGCTGCTCGTTGTGGTAAAAAATAACAGAGCGGTACTGCGTGCCTACGTCGTTGCCCTGCCGGTTTAAGGTTGTTGGGTCGTGTGTTTCCCAGAAAACCTGCAGCAGCTGTTCGTAGCTGATCACATCAGGGTTGTAGGTTATTTGCAGTACTTCGGCATGGCCCGTAGTGCCAGAGCACACCTGCTTGTAGGTGGGGTTGTCCACATGGCCACCTGCATAACCCGACTCTACTTTTTCCACACCCTTTAGTTGTTGAAAAACAGCTTCTGTGCACCAGAAGCATCCGTTCCCGAAAGTTGCTATTTCCATTGGTTGTATCTTATTTGTAGTAACAGGATGTCCTGTTTTATACTTCTGTATGTTTTAGTGCTGCCGCATTGATGCAGTAGCGCATGTTGGTTGGTGTTCTGGCATCCTCAAACAAATGGCCCAGGTGCTGCCCGCATTGGCTGCACAGCAACTGTATGCGATGCCTGCCATACGTGTTCAGCGGGTTGTGCTTTACATTGTCTCCTACCTGAGACCAGAAGCTGGGAAAGCCGGAGCCGACATCAAACTTTGTTTCTGCTTCGAACAACACGTTGCCGCACTCAGAGCAAGTATAAACGCCGCGCTCCTGCTGCTTGTTACCCGATACCTTGCCTCTGTGCCTGAACATAGTTGCCATGAAGGCAGATGCCCTGCTGCTATACGTTATTTCTCAAAATCTTCTACCGGCACAAACGTCATCGACAGGGAGTTTACACAGTGGCGGATGTTTTTAGGAGTAAGGTACTCCCCTTCGAACACATGGCCCAGGTGCGCGCCACAGTTGGCGCAAACAATCTCGGTACGGCGTCCATCCGGGTCGGGTATGCGCTTCACGGCTCCGGTTATTTCGTCGTCGAAGCTTGGCCAGCCGCAGTGCGACTCAAATTTGTATTCGGAAGTATAAAGGGGCGCATTGCAGCGCTTGCAAAGGTATACGCCTTCGCCTTTAAAGTTATTGTACTTGCCCGTGCCCGGAAACTCGGTGCCTTTGTGCACGATAATGCGCTCTTCCTCGGATGTAAGCTTGTTATACTCTGATGGGTCTTTTGCTATTTTCATTTGTTTATACTTCTGTTATTGCGATTTTATACGTGTACTTCTCAGAACAAACAAAGGCCCAAAAAGATTTGACGTGACGAAGTGGCACATACATTCCTTCATCCTTCCGGTTTCCTCCTTGTAGCTGTTGCATGTTTTTTTCAGGCAGGCATATCTAGCTCTTCTATTGTCTAAGCTTCTTCCGTGGCAGGCTTGCTAACAGAAGTCGCCCTGCACCGCAGGCTTGCCTGAGAGCCGCCAGACTTCCAGCGCTGCAAAGTTATTCTTGGGTATAACATAAGCTGCCGCTCTCTTTCATAACACAAGATGCGCTTCACACTTGTTTTTGCTCCGTTCACATCAAAAAATTGATACAAAGCCACTTATAGTCCCTTCGGAAGAACAAGAGCGGGAGGAACACCGTTCTCTAACAAATAAGCCATATTCTTAAGCCGATAAGTACAAAATAAGCCTGATGATTGACTAAGTCAATAGAACCTGTATGTAATTATTTTTCATCTCAAAAACTAAGTGCTATGAATTTTCAACCGATTTCCTTCTTTAGAAACTTGTTTGGTGTAAAAGATCAACCTTCAGGAGGCGGAGAACCAAAGCAAGTAATCATTACAGCTTCTTCGCAGCCAGAGGTGTTGCAGAAGAGAATGCAGGAAGAAAAGTTGTCACATGGTGAAACAGTGACTGCAAACTTATCTCCTGTGCGTCTGGAGAAAAACCGTGATAAGATGGTGCTGTACTTCTGCCCAATGAGGTCGATTGAGGTTCTTGAAACGGTTACTACCGGAGATGGAGGCAGCATACCAGGACAGGCAAAAGTAGAAGGGTTAACCATCCCTAAAAACTTAAAAGCCGGCTTCTACAAACTAAAAAATGTGACGCTGACCTCGAACGGAACAATGCAGGTAAAAGCAACAGAAAATACCATTTGGGAAGCTGCAGCTTACGAACTGTACTGATCTGATGTAGTAATACTAATACCGCAGGTATAAAGCCTATCCTGCGTTAGATTGAAAAACAGCTAAGCCATAGTTCTGGTTATCCACCAACCTATAGCTTAGCTGCTTTTTCTTTTATAGAAGTATGGTTAAAAGCTTTTTACCGCTTCCGATTACCTGTCGTGCAGCTTTTGGTGGTTTAGCAGCTTGTGTATAGTTTGAACAATGCGCTCTACTTTCGTTTCGTCGGTTTTGGCAGAGTAGATCCAGTCTACAAAGGCTTTCTGCTCGCTGTCGGTGCAGTTTAGGAATTTCTCATAAGCGGCGGGTTCGTCTTTCAGGCACAGCAGCAGTTCTTCGGGCACTTCCTGCGGTGTGCTGTCGGCGTAAAGTATAACCTGCACCCAATCGCCTGCCTGTTTCTTTATCTTCTTTCGTATCTCCGCCTTTACCGGCAGAAAAAGCTGACCGTTTCCCATCGGCATCAGGTGGTAGCCTTTTAGCTGGTAGCCGTCTATACTTCCTTTCACCCTAACCCAACCGAAATACGCGTGCTTATCCGGCGCTATCTCCGGTATGGCCGCATAGGTCCAGCCGCCTTTGCCGGGGAATTTCTCCAGCAGGTAGGGTTTGTTGATGAGTGGTTGCTCGGTGGCCATACTTAAACTAAATGCACTGACATCCTACCAGGTCTACTTCTGCATACCACAGGTAAAGGATTTTGTCTCCCATTTTCATCACCAGCCCTCTGGAGGGAGTTTTTAATTCATTATTTAGCGGGAAAGTATAAACCCTCTACTCCCTTAAGCGAAGCAAAGGTCTTGGTAAACTCTTCACTTGTTGGGCAGTCATAACATTGTGGTTTAGATTGTGCCTTATGCAGCTTGTCAATTTCAGGTTGGTTTTTGTAAGTAAGCTCCAAGTTATACTTGCTCCCGATCATCACTCTGTCGCTGGGGCTGTAGGGCTGGGGGTTTAGCTGGTAGTTATAGTATTCCAGGCACTCGCCGGTATATGATCCGAAGTTCTGCAGCTCCGCTTTAACTGGTTTCTGGTCTGTGAAAGTATATACTGTCTTGTTTAGGTGCTTGAAAAGAGAGTCTGCTACCTGCTTGTGGTAAACCAGTTTCGTTTCAGTATGCGGATCTGTAGTTGTGGCAATGCGGTGGCTGTTCAGCATCGTGCGCTCAACTGATATGTCGGTGAAAGTTTCGTCTTTGGTATCGTACTGCGGAAAACTTATGACGCCCAGTTCGCCTTCGTTCAGGTTAAAAACAGGAAAAAGAAGCTGCTGGGGCGCCAGTGTTTTGCCTTGCTCAGTTACCGGTTGGCGCAGGTACTCCTTCAGGGCGAGCAGGAACTTTCGGTTTTGCTCCGGCAACCCAGGGTTAGCCAAGGCTTTGGCAAGTATGTTTTTCTCAAAGAGATCGACTTTGCCTGCATTCAGTCTTTCCCACTCGTCATAGTAAGCCTCGCATTCACTGACAAGCTTTTCCCGGTTTAGTTCGCTGTGCGCTTTGATTGCAGGTGGCGTGGTTGTTTGGCTGATTGCCTCAGGTTCAGCAGCTTTGGCTTCTTGCTTTGCTTCCCCCTGTGAGCAGGAAAGTAGTAGGGCCGATTTCAGGACGATGGACAGGAGGAGTAAAAGTTGTTTCATAGCAGATGTATATAGGAGTACTAATATAGTAAAATGTTTATAGTTAATCCAGCTTGAGTACATGATCAGTAGAAAAGTATAGCAGTAAGTTATGAACCTGCACAAGTATAAGTACAGTTGTTAAAAGCTAGCTGTAAAGTATAACCACATATTCCGCAATTGCTTAAGAGCTAACCTTTAGCCATAGTAGCTTCTCTTAGTTCTTTTAACTTTCGTACAGAATAGATCGGAAACTAAACGCAGCAAGCATATGAAAATAGGAATTACTGGAGCCACAGGGCAACTGGGCCGCCTTGTAGTAAACAAACTGAAAGACAAAGTACCTGCTGACAGCCTGGTAGCGCTGGTGCGATCGACAGAGAAAGCCTCTGACCTGGGCATAGAAGCCCGTGAAGCTGATTACGAAAAGCCGGAAACACTAAACCGTGCATTGGAAGGCATAGACACGTTACTGCTGATCTCGGGAAGTGAAGTGGGAAGGCGTGCTGCCCAGCATTTTAACGTAACGGATGCTGCAAAGAAGGCCGGCGTAAAATGGATCGTTTATACAAGCATACTCCACGCTGATACCTCGTCGATCAGTCTTGCAGAAGAACACCGTGCCACGGAAGCAGACTTGAAGAACTCAGGTATACCGTACACGCTCCTGCGAAACGGCTGGTACACCGAAAACTATACCGGCTCTATTCCGGGTGCGCTTGCAGGTGGTGCTTTTATAGGCAGTGCAGGCGAAGGTAGGATCTCGGGAGCCGCCCGTGCGGACTATGCGGAGGCAGCAGTTGCTGTTTTAACCGGAGAAGGTCATAAAGGTAAAGTGTATGAACTGGCCGGAGACGAAGCTTTTACACTCAGCGACCTGGCTGCGGAAATCTCCCGTCAATCAGGAAAAGACATCCCTTACAAAAACCTGCCTAAAGCCGATTATGCTGCTGCCCTTACCAGTTTTGGTTTGCCTGAAGGCTTGGCGCAAGCGATTGCCGGCTGGGATGTAGCCGCATCAAACGGCGCTTTGTACGACGATAGCCGCCAACTTTCCAAACTCATCGGGCACCCCACTACGCCCATGAAAGCGACGGTGGCAGAGGCGCTGAAAGGAACTGCGAATGCTGGGTAGGTTTATACTTTTGCTATAGTTACTAAAGGATTACAAAAGCTACTTCGGTAGCTTTTGTTGTTTTATAGTTGGTGTTCCAGACCAGCGGCTGGTTTTAGGCTGTGGAACTACAGTTGCTGAAAAAGCCAATTAAAAGATGGCTGAGAAGTATAACCACAAGTTGGACTGTTGCTAAACTTTCGGAATGTGGGACACAAGTGATTGTATAAGATCTTGTTAATGAAGATATAATCTTTACTTTAAAATACTGTGACACCAAATTCCTTTGACAGCAGATCATCAAGTTGCTTAATGTCCGCTATAAGATCTTTGAAGTCCTGTGTTGATGCTAACTCATGCTGGTTATTCTGATACAGCTTTTTCAGCTCAGCCATTTTAAAGTAGAATGATTGGGATTGTAGCTTGATTGGTAGTAGCGCTAATTTTTCTTCAATAGCGCTCTTTCTCTGTTTAGCCACATCGACTATTTCGATAGCCGAAGTAAAATCCAGTTCCTTTCGTAGGACAGATTCCAGAAGTTCGCAATTATAGCTGGCACATTGCTTTGGTCTGTCTAAGTAGATAGAGCAGCCATCACAATATTTTTTGCAGGGCTGAATAAAGACCCCATCACTACTTGCCTCCTCAATATCCATTAATTCTCTTATTGCAGGCAACTCTTCGTGGCTAAGCTGTACAAAGCCAATCAAGGTGCCATCGCAACACAACCCACAAGCCAAACAAATATTGGTTGAATCAATCATACTTACTGAATTTAAGCACTTCTTTTATGTGCAATTTCGAAGGTAGCTTAAATTACAGCTAACAATTGTATAAACGGGACACGACACTTTTTAGTCGCCCTGTGCTGGCGCGAGTTTGCAAATAGTAATATTGTATCGTGACAATAAAGTACGAGCTACAAGCTCGCACTAGCGGGGAGCTATTTTCTCTTTAACTCATCAAGCGTCACTCCATTCTTGTTCTTCCAGCTTGTCCAGCCGTTCGTTGCTCTTCCTAATACAACACCGCCTGCTGTACTTGGAGAATTGAAGACATAATCTTCCATGAATTTATAATTGCCATCAACATTCATCACGATCTGTTCTTCTATCAACTTCTTTCTCAGGTTTATTAAATAGTCATGGCAAGAAGCAGTAGTACTTAGTTTTAGTCCTGATCCTTTAAAAACGACGAAGCCATCGTCGATCAAGTCTCCTTCCGCATAAAGATTATCCCCTTTAAGCGTTAGAAGTTCTTTTTTAGTGATGGACTCTTTGCTGATCTTATCAAAGACAGGAAAGCCTAACGTGGAGAGCAGTATCTTGATAGTATCAAAGCTATCCAGTAAATCGGCCTCCATAGATTCAGTTACAAATGGTTTATTCGGCACAACTGAGTTTTCAGTGTCGAACCTGTTAGCTTCCTTGGCTTCAGCAACTGCAATGTGCTCCAAGTATTTAGCATGAGACTTAGTAAAGGCATTGATCTTGGAAACCATAACAACGGCATAGTTCCAAAACTCTTTTGATCTGTTGTGCTGCTTTATCCGCTCCAGGCAGTCTTCGGCTTCGCCTATGTATACCATGGGCTTCGCTTTATCAGCACTTTCACCAAACAGAAAATAGACACCGACATTCTTTAGCTCATCTCTGCCAGCGATGTACTCTAACTTATTTCTCGGAACAAGAACTGCCTTCACAACTCTATTTGTGATTTCTGCAATTTTGACGCTGC
Source organism: Pontibacter ruber (assembly GCF_023630205.1). Lineage (GTDB taxonomy): Bacteria > Bacteroidota > Bacteroidia > Cytophagales > Hymenobacteraceae > Pontibacter > Pontibacter ruber. The sequence continues at coordinate 1,263,366 of NZ_JALPRR010000001.1, forward strand.
GAGGTGAGCCATCTGGTAAGAAAATCTGAATTGTTTGCGGCCTGTTCATGCTTTACGATTTGAAGTATAAATATAGTAAAAGCTACATGAACTTGTATATAAACAAAAAAGCAGCCCCTTCCGGAGCTGCTTTTCCTTTATCTGTTAAAGTATAATGTATCTGTTAAAGTATAATGTTATTACTTCTTCAAGCTGCCGATCATATCCTCTGGGCGTACCCACTCATCGTACTGCTCGCTGGTTAGCAGGCCAAGGGCAATAGCTGCCTGGCGAAGGGTGGTGCCTTCTTTGTGCGCTTTCTTCGCGATCTTGGCTGCGTTGTCGTAACCGATGTGCGGGTTAAGCGCCGTTACCAGCATCAGCGAGTTCTCCAGGTTTTCTTTGATGCGGGCCGTGTTTGGCTCTATACCTACCGCGCAATGTTTGTCGAACGAGTCGCAGGCGTCGCCGATCAGCTGGGCGCTCATCAGCAGGTTGTAGATCATCACCGGCTTGAACACGTTCAGCTCGAAATGGCCGTTCATGCCACCAACCGAGATAGCCACGTCGTTACCGATTACCTGCGCGCAAACCATGGTCATAGCCTCAGCCTGTGTTGGGTTAACTTTACCTGGCATGATAGAAGAACCCGGCTCGTTCTCCGGGATCAGAATTTCAGCGATACCGGAACGTGGGCCAGAAGCCAGTAAACGAATATCGTTCGCGATCTTCATCAGCGATACAGCCAGTTGCTTCAGGGCACCAGAAGTTTCTACGATAGCATCGTGTGCTGCAAGTGCTTCGAATTTGTTTGGAGCTGTAATGAACGTATGGCCGGCAAACTGAGAAATCTTCTCAGCAACCAGCACATCGTAACCAGCCGGTGTGTTAAGACCGGTACCTACTGCAGAACCACCAAGCGCCAATGTGCTCAGGTGCTCCAGCGTGTTGCGAAGCGCCTTCATGCCATAGTCCAGCTGTGCTACGTAACCGGAAAGCTCCTGGCCCAGTGTAAGCGGTGTAGCGTCCATCAGGTGCGTACGGCCGATCTTCACCACATCCATAAACTGCTCTGCTTTGCTGTTCAGCGTGTCGCGCAGTTTCTGCACCAATGGCAACGTGTGCTCTACCACTTTCTTGTAAGCGGCAATGTGCATGGCTGTCGGGAAGGTATCGTTAGAAGACTGCGACTTGTTTACGTCGTCGTTCGGGTGAATCTTCTTTTTCTCGTCCATCAGGTCGCCACCCAGCAATACGTGTGCGCGGTTAGCCACCACTTCGTTCACGTTCATGTTAGACTGCGTACCCGAACCTGTCTGCCAAACTACCAGCGGAAACTGGTCAGCCAGCTGGCCAGCCAGGATCTCGTCGCAAACCTGAGAAATGATATCAGCTTTGTCCTGCGCCAGTACGCCCAGTTGTGCGTTAGCCTGCGCAGCCGATTTCTTAAGTATAGCAAAAGCCTCAACTACTTCCTTCGGCATCAGCTGACCACCGATCGTGAAGTTCTCTTTTGAGCGCTGTGTCTGGGCGCCCCAGTATTTGTCTGCAGGCACCTCAACAGGGCCCATTGTGTCTTTCTCTACGCGAACTTGCATATCGATTTATGTTTGGTTTAAAGGATCAAAATTGTCGGCCGTAAATTACAAAACTTTTTAGAGTTCTGAGTTCTGAGTCTCGAGTTATACTTTGTTTGTAATTTCTCTCCCATTTTGTCATTCCGACCTTCGGGAGAAATCTTGTACAACTATTGTCTCAAACAGATCTCTCCTATCGTCGAGATGACAATTGAGTATAAAACAACTCAAGACTCAGAATTCGGGACTCAGAACTGTAGTTACTGCTCTCCAAAAACCGGCACCAATTTCTGCTCTACTTTAGCTGGTTTGCGTACCTGCCGGGTTACATACTTCTTTTCCTGCTCAAAGGCTACAATCTTAAGCGTTATATCCAGGCCGGTAACGGTGTTACTGTTCCGGAAAGTGGCGTAAAGGGTGCCGTCTGCAGGTTTAGGCGTTTCGGAAAGCGATACTTTTTTGTAGTCGGAGACAATGCCGGTGCCCTGTGCGAACGTATAAGGTTTCCAGCCTTCTTCATCGGCCACAAATTTATCTGCCGAGGCTTTGTTCATGAAGTAATAATCGATGTTGCCGCTGGCTGCTACCTGTGGCAGGCTCGGCAGCAAACCTAACCCAAAACCAACAACCGGGCTAACCACCGTAGAAGCCACTACAGAAGCACCTTTCGTTATTAATTTGGTCATGTTCTTCAGGTCTTCTACTGATTGCTGTCCCACGCCTACCCAGTAAACCCAGTGCACGGTATTTGCCGGCAGTTTAAACGGCACTGAAACGCGGCTTGGGTTCAGGTTGGCCATCGATGCTACCCGGAAGGTTTTGTCTATCAATGTAGTAGGCGTAAGTTCACCTTTAACAAGTACTTTTTCAGAGGCAGTTGTCCAGGTGGTGTCGGCTATGTTTTTCCAGGTGATGTTGGGGTTAAAGTGGCGGAGCTCGTCGTTGGCAGGCAGGCGTTTTATACTTAAGTGTGCTGCCAGCGGGTTGCCGATAGCGGATGTAAGTATAAACCGGTAAATAGCCTTTTGCGGCACCGTCAGGCGCAGGTCTTTTACCTTTTTTATACTTTTAGAACTATACACTACCGAGCCCGAAGCAAAGTCCTGCACTTCCAGATTTATGGTTTGGCCAGCCTTCTCTGGTTCCACGTTCACCAGCACCACATCGCCTTTCTGAAAGCCATAAAAATACAGGCCGTCCTGGGGTTTGGCTGGTTGCGGGTTCTCTACAGAAACGGGTGCAGTTATACTTAGCTCAGCTACTGTAAGGGCATTTTTCTGTGCGGTTGCCGCCACACTCCATAGCAGCGCAAGCAGCAGCAATTTATACTTCATCGTTATACTTTCCGGAAAAACTGCGCAAAGATACAAGACGCAACGGAAGTACGCGCCTGTACAGCAGTGTCTGAAGGTATAATTGATTAGCGGATAACCCTGTGGCCCGAACGCTCGGCCAGCAGCGCGATCATCTCCAGCTGTACCGGCTTCAGGTAAGTAGTGTTGAGGTTGGTGCCGTCGTTAAAATCTACCAGGTACTGCCCTTCGTGGCCCAGGTGCTGTATTTTAGTGATGTCCTGCAGGTTGTAGGTGCGCTCCTGCTGCAGCAGGTTCGTGATCTGGAGCTGCTTTTCGTCTATGGTTACGTGCCATTGCAAGGCAAACCATGCTACAATCCCCGAGATCAGCAGCATGATGACAAGCAGTATCGCGTAGGCTCTGTTGGAGCGTTCCCCCTCCTGCTGGCGCATGAAGGTTTTGTAGAGGTCGTAATCATAACCCAGCAGGGCACGTTGCGCCAGGCGCAGGGGCAGCAGTGCCAGTGTCAGGCCCAGCAGCAGGCCCGGTGCAAAAAGAGCACTGAAATTAGGCGTAAGCACGAACATGTGCTCTTTAGACATGTGCAGGATACTGGAAAGCATGGCCAAAGCACCCGCTCCGAAAACAGACAGAACGGTGGCGAAGAAAAAGTAAGCGATCATCAGGCGCCACTCCTTTTTCTGGATATACTTGGTGTCTTCGTTGCTCAGCACTTCAGCGTTGCGGGCCGGCGACAGGGTACGGAGCGCAAACCGGACAACCGGCAGCAGCACAGCAACAGCGAAGAAACCGATCAGAAGATTTTTTACTATATCGATCATAAAAGAGGTATCTGAGCCGCAAAGTTAATACGGGATACCTAATTTCCTGTAAATAAAACCAAGAAGCCAGGCCGGGCCGATCAGCAGGAACTGCAGGTCTTTAAAGAACGACGGCTTTTTGCCTTCCACTTTGTGCCCGTAGAACTGCCCGATCCAGGCCAGCACAAACAGCAGCAGGCAGGTAGCCCAGAGCGGCAGCGTGCCCCACTCCTCCAACGCCCGTACGCCCAGCAGCACCAGCCCACTGACCAGCGCCATCCCCAGGAACATGGTAAACGAGAGCCGCAGGTAAAACAGCAGCCCCAGCAGGACAACCACAGTGCCAAAGTGAACGAACGGCTGTAGCTGCGGCGGAAACATCATTTTGATCGAATCGCTTGGTATGCTGGCCAGTAGCCCTACAATGCTGAAAAAGATGACCGGAACGCATATCCAGTGAATGAGCTTGTTTGTCGGGTTCTGGTGGCTGTGGCCGTATTCATCGAACCATTGTTGCATATTTCTCATATTTGCTGCCAGGTTTGAATGCTTTCCAAAGGAAACGTGTTACACCATTTTCAAAGAAATAAGGTAACATATTGCACGTTCATTTCCAACTTCCAGATTCCGGATAAGTGCGATCAGGAATGGTGCCGAAACAAGAATGCCGAAGTACGGTTACTTGGTTATGCTGGCTTTTTTATTATATTTGAAATATATTCATAAAACGATATGTCCGGTCTTAGCATATTGTACTTTTAGACTGACATTAATTTACTAGACATGAAATTTGCCAAGCTGGCTCTCTTCGTCCGGGACTACTACATAGCAATTGCATCCTTCCTGCTTATATTCCTTCTTACCCTGTTTATTTATGCCGAAACAAAGAAGAAAGCACAGGAACGCGTGGCGAAGCTTTTTGATCTGAGGGCAGAGCAGGCTTCCGAAGCGATTGAGTTGCGCATGCGCGATTACGTGCAGATTCTGATGGGAGCCAAAGCCATGTTTACTGCGTCTGATAGCGTAGAGCGAAAGGACTGGCGCACATATTACGAAACACTTGAGATCGAGAAGAAATACCCCGGCATACAAGGCATCGGCTACGCGCATTACATCCGGCCTGATGAGCTGAAAAGTCATATCAACAAGGTGCGGAGCGAAGGCTACCCGGATTATACCGTTAAACCGGAAGGAAAGAGAACAGCTTATACTTCTATTTTATACCTGGAGCCCTTCACCGGCCGTAACCTACGTGCTTTTGGGTTCGATATGTTCAGCGAGTCTGTACGTAATTCTGCCATGCAGATGGCCCGCGATACCAAGCAGCCTGCCATGTCGGGCAAGGTGCGCCTGGTGCAGGAAACAGGCAAAGATGAGCAGGTTGGCTTCCTGATCTACCTGCCCCTCTACCGCAACAATGCCGATCCGGAGTCTATTCAGGACCGGCAGCGCCTGATAAGAGGATTTGTGTACAGCCCCTTCCGGGCTAAGGACCTGATGTCTTCTATTCTGGGGGATGATTTCAACGACCTGGACATAGAAGTATACGACGGCACCAGCCTGAACAAAGATGCCCTGCTGTACAGCACAGATACCACACTATACTACCACGCTGCTGTAAAAAGGCGCTATGCTAAATTAAAAACCATCACAATCGGCAATAACACCTGGCGCGTTTACAGCACTGCAAAGCCAACGCTGGGGCGTTCATCCGACCTGGAGCTACCCTACTTTATACTTTTGGGCGGGAGTATCATCAGTTTCCTGATGTTCTTCATTATCTGGTCGCTATCCAATACGCGTCGTTCCAACCGCCTGAAGCAAACCATTACCGATAATGCCACAGCAGCCATTTTTATACTGGATGTAAATGGCTACTGTACCTTCATGAACCCGGCTGCAGAGGAAATGACCGGCTATACCCTGAAGGAGATGAAGAAACTGCCCCTGCACGAGGCAATTCACCATTCGCACCCCGATGGCAGACCTTTCCCGGAAGAGGAATGTGCGCTCGTAACGTCGGTACCGGCTAACATCAGTTTGCGTAACCACGAGGATGTTTTTATCCGGAAAGACGGTACCTTCTTCAACGTATCCTGCGCTACGCGCCCTATTATGGAAAACGGCCTCCCTACGGCCACCATCATCGAAGTGCGGGATATTACCGAAGAAAAACGCGCGCAGCAGGCCATCCTGGAAAGCGAGGCACGTTTCAGGACAATGGCTGACAATGCTCCGGTAAAGATCTGGATGGCCGATGCCTGGGGCCAAAGTGTGTACGTGAACAAACAATGGCAGAACTTCAGCGGGCAAACCTGGGAAGAAAGCCTCAACTTCGGCTGGCTGCAGGCCATCGACAAGCAGGACATGCCCTACTTCGAGTCTGTTTACAAAGAGGCACGTGCACAGGCAACGGCTTTCCGGTTAGAAATGCGCCTGCGCCGCCACGACGGGCAGTTGCGTTGGGCTGTAACAACCGGTAACCCCCGTTTTGGTGCGCAAGGTGAGTTCCTGGGCCATATCGGTACCATCATCGATATTACCGATATAAAAGAAGCCGAGCGCAAGGTAAAACAGAATGCCGAGCTGCTGCAGAAGCTGTTCCTGGAAGTGCCTGCCCTGGTGGCACTGGTACGTGCCCCGGACCAGCAGTACGTGTTGGTTAACCCGCTCTACCGCAGGTTGTATGGCAACAGGCAACTGGTAGGCAAGACCTTGCGCGAGGCGCACCCGGATATGGAAGGACAAGGCTTTTACGAGCGCCTGGACGATGTGTTTGAGAAAGGGAAGCCTTTTGTAGGCAAGGAGGTGCCTTCTGTTATCGACCGCAACAGCGACGGGGAGCTTAGCACAAGTTACTTCAACCTGGTATACCAGCCTCTGATGGACGGCCATGGCAAGGTAGAAGCCGTGCTTATCTTTGCCGTGGAAGTGACAGAACTGGTGACAGCCCGTAAAAAGCTCTCTACCATCAACGACGAGCTCAGCAAGAAGAACGATGAACTGCAACGCATCAACAACGACCTGGATAACTTCGTCTACACCGCATCGCACGACCTGAAGTCGCCGATCGCGAACATGGAAGGCTTAACCTCCCTCCTGCGCGACATTCTGCAGGACAAACTGGTGCCGGAAGATGCCCAGCTGCTGGACATGGTTGGCAACTCGATCGAAAAGCTGAAGCAAACTGTAGCCGACCTGGCCGAGATCACCAAAGTGCAGAAAGACCTGCAATCGAAGCAGGAGCCGCTTGTGTTTGAGGAAGTGCTGGAAGATGTCACCTCGGATATCGACGCCATGATAAAGGATACCGGTGCCCGCATCGATGTCGATTTCAAGGTAGAAGGTATTGTATACGCCCGTAAGAACCTGCGCAGCATCATCTACAACCTGGTATCCAATGCCATCAAGTACAGGTCGCCGGAGCGCCCGGTGCAGGTGCTGGTTGATACCTACCAGGAGAATGACTTTGTGGTGTTACGGGTGCAGGATAATGGCCTTGGCATTAAGAAAGAACAGCAGCACAAGTTGTTCTCTATGTTCAAGCGCCTGCACACCCACGTGGAGGGTACCGGTATCGGCCTTTACATTGTAAAGCGCATTATTGAAAATAACGGCGGCAGCATTGAAGTAAGCAGCGAACTGGGCAAAGGCACCACCTTCAAAGTATACTTTAAACAGGAGGCGGTGGCAGTTGCGGAGAAACAGCTGAGCAGCTAATTAGCTTACGTTATACTTACACAGAAAGGGCGCTGATCTTAGAAGACAGCGCCCTTGTTGCTTTAAGCGTCAGCAGAATTTCTAAAAGGTGAAGCCACCTGCTATTTGCCAGGTATCAAAATGAATTTTCTTAAACACGTGGTTGCTATTGGCTAGGTCGCGGGTAAAGCGAAGCTCCAGCGATACAGCATTTCGTTTGGAGAGTTGGTGTTGCAGGCCTGCTCCTGCTACGTAGCCAAGGGTATAGTTGTCCAGAGTCATTTCTGTAGTGGAAGTATGACCGGTTTCGTAGGTAACTGTTTTTTTGAAATCTTTAGAAAGCGCCAGTCCATAGTTCAAACCGGCATTTACATAAGGCTGTAATTTGCGGGTGCTCAGTTTATACTTCAGCAGAACAGGCACTTGCAGGTAGCGTGCCTGAAGTTGGATGTGGCTTTCATAATCAAGCGCAACTTTGCTGGTATAGCGGTAGGTGCTTTCTGCTGTCCGGGTTGTGTACAGGAGCTCCGGCTGCAGCGACAGCCTTTTGCCGGCAACGCCAATGTTAACAAATATACCGGCAGTCGCTCCGGGCTCTGCATCAAACGTATGATTTTCCGGAGCTTCGGCTTCATCAACGTACCTGAGCCTGGAAGTATGGACTGCTGCCCGCACCCCCCAGGAGGTCATTACTTTTGCAGGCTTTATCAGTACTTCGCTTTTTTGCCCCGCATAGTGGCAGTTGTTGTAGCTGTTTACCAGATTTGAGAGGCTGAAAGAGGCATACTTATATTTTTGACGTTTGATACCTTCACAGTCTGTGAGCAACGTGGAGAGTGTACCGGTATAGTAGCTTTGATGAAGCGGCATTACAGGCTCTTGCTGCTTTTGCACGAAATACTTGATTGCAGGATGGAGATCTTTGGCGTAGTATAGTTTAACCGGGCCATCTACCAGCACCTGCAGAAATACGGTTTGTTTTCTTTCATCTACAAGCACCTCTTTGGCTTCAAACCGGAGGCCGTCCTCTATGCCATAGCCTTTTGCTTCTGTAGTAGTATATGTTTTAAAAACTCCTTCTTTACCAAACATTACTTTCTTCAGCATGTCGCTAGGTTTCTCTTTTAACAATTCGCCCCGGAGCGTGTCGGAAGCTGCCGTGATGAGATAAGCTCGCTGTTGTTTTTGTGCCTGAACAGTTGCAAAGCTCATCAGCAGGAGGCACAGGAAAGTATACCGTAATGGGTTCATGGAATTTAAGAGTATAGTACAGTACTGCAAGCTATCAAAATATAGCATTTTATTTATACTTGCCTGCAATTTTGTAAAAGAAAAAGTACCTGTTTCCACCTTTCAAAAACTCCAGAAATCCCTTAAAAATGCGTATCTTCGTAGTATGGCCAAAATAAAAACATCCTATTTCTGCCAGAACTGTGGCGCCCAATCTGCCAAGTGGATTGGTAAGTGCCCGGCTTGCGGCGAGTGGAATACCTATGTAGAAGAAGTAGTACAGCGCGAGGAGGTAACGCCTACCGGCGTCTGGAAAGTGGGCAGCAGCTCGGCACAGGTTGCCAGTAAGCCCAAGCCTATTGCCGACATCTCGTACCAGGAACAATCACGCATACAGACAAAAGACCAGGAACTGAACCGCGTACTGGGCGGCGGCATTGTGCCGGGTTCGATGGTGCTGATCGGCGGTGAACCGGGCATTGGTAAATCGACGCTGATGCTGCAGATTGCCCTGAGCCTGGACGGGTTGCGCGTGCTCTACGTAAGTGGCGAGGAAAGCGAGCAGCAGATAAAGATGCGCGCCGAGCGCCTGCTGGCCCAGACATCCGACTGTTTTATACTTACTGAAACGGGTACCCAGAACATCTTCAAGCAAATTGAATTGCTGCGCCCGCAGGTGCTGGTGGTAGACTCTATCCAGACGCTGCACTCTTCCTTTATAGAGGCAGGTGCAGGCAGCGTGAGCCAGGTGCGCGAGTGTACGGCAGAACTGCTGAAATTTGCCAAAGAAAGCGGCACCCCGGTGTTCCTGATCGGGCACATCACCAAAGAGGGCAACCTAGCAGGGCCAAAGATTCTGGAGCACATGGTAGACACCGTGCTGACCTTCGAAGGCGACCGTCACATGACCTACCGCATCCTACGCACGACCAAGAATCGCTTTGGCTCTACTTCCGAACTGGGCATTTACGAGATGCTGGGCTCCGGCCTGCGCGAAGTGAGCAACCCTTCCGAGATCCTGATCTCGCAGCGCGAAGATGCTTTCAGCGGCATTGCCATTGGCGCCACACTGGAAGGCAACCGGCCCCTGCTGATCGAGGTGCAGAGCCTGGTAAGCCCGGCTACCTATGGTACGCCGCAACGCACCAGTACTGGCTTCGATGGCAAGCGCCTGAACATGCTGCTGGCCGTACTGGAGAAACGGGGCGGTTACCGCCTGGGTGCACAGGACGTGTTCCTGAACATTGCCGGCGGCCTGAAGGTAGAAGATCCGGCGCTGGACCTGGCGGTGTGCGCTTCCATACTTTCTTCTTTCGAGGACATGGCCATTCCGTCCACCTCCTGTTTTGCCGCAGAAGTAGGTTTGGGTGGCGAGGTAAGAGCCGTAAACCGGGTTGAGAACCGCATCAGCGAGGCAGAGAAGCTTGGCTTCCGGGATATTTATATTTCCAAGTATAACAAGAAGGGAGTAGACCTGAGCAAATTTTCCATCAACATCCATGCATTTGGCCGGCTTGAGGAAGTTTTCGGTGCCCTTTTTGGATAGTTTTTGTACTTTAAACAGGAAGTTCTTTTCTGATTCTCATAAAATAACAGGAATAGTGGGAACTTGGAATTTTTAACTATATACTTAATGTTCAACGTGCTGGCAACCGGAAATGTGGCTTTGGCTACGGCTCCGGAAGCCGGTAATTTTTGGACTAATTTAATCGAAAGTATATAACAAAATTCTACCCGCTTTACCTATGAAACAACTGCAGCTCCTGCTGCCACTGGCTTTTTTGCTGGTGGTGCAAAATCTTTCTGCGCAGAACAAAGCCATTATCAAAGGAAAAATCCAAAAGCCCCTTTCCGAAGAAGTCATCCTTGCCTCCTACCCTTCGCCGCTCATCCCGGAAGAAGTACAGACAGTAGTGAAGCTCAACGAAGGAAAGTTCGAGCTGGAGGTGCCTGTTACCCAAGCAGGTATCGTAGAACTGGTGCACGGCGAAGAAGTGATGCCGGTGTACCTGGAACCAGGCTATGAACTGAACCTCACGTTTAACGGCGATAAGTTTCTCAAATCCATCAAGTTCGAGGGCAAAGGAGCAAATGAAAACAACCTCCTGAGCCAATACACGAGCCGCTTCGATGAGGAGGAAGATTACCAGGTGCTGCCCGACAACATCAAGCTTCGTGAAAAAGAGTTTGTCGTGTTTCTGGATGCCCGCAAAGAAGATCAACTCGATTTTCTGGAAAAGTTAACCGACAAGAAACCTGTTTCCGAAAAATTCAAAGCCTACTTACTGGCAGAAATTGCGTTTAGCTATGCCAACGATAAGCTGACCTATGCCGGCCTGCGGGAGCGCGTGGTGATAAACGATGCTGTTATCAAGCCGGGTGCCGGGTTTTACAGTTTCCTGGATGAGCTGGATATGCAAAACCCTGTTAATCTCCTGAGCCCTTCTTTTATCACTTTCCTGCGCAACTACACTACATTCATGGCTCAGTCTGCGGGTTACAAGGAAGCTGACAAAACATACTATAAAGCCAGTTACGAGCTGGCCCGGCAGAAGCTGCAGGGCGAAGTGCGTACGCTGGCGCTTGCCCAGATACTGAAGCAGGCCGTCCAAAAAGGCCATGTACAGTATACAGAAGCCCTGCTGCTGGATTTTAGTGCCAACTACAACAAACCCGAGGTAGATGCCTACTTAGGCAAGTTGCACGCGATCAACAAAAAGTTTGGTATCGGCAGCCCTGCCCCGGACTTTATGCTGACCAACATCGACGGGCAGAAAGTATCGCTCAGCGACTTCAAGGGTAACCTGGTATACCTGAGCTTCTGGCGCACCAACTGTGGCCTCTGTATGGTTGATCTTCCGCACAAGCAGGAACTATCCAAAAAGTTTGCCGGTCGTAACGTGGTGTTCCTGAACGTAGCCATCGACGATAACGAACAGGCCTGGCGGCAAATGGTAAGAACAAGGCAGTTGCAGGGGGTGCACCTGTATCAAAGCAGCGTTGATGCCGACCTGGTAAAACAATACGAACTGAAGGATGTGCCGGCATACTTTCTAATAGACGAGGAAGGTGCCTTTATCAGCGTAAAGCCCAGGAGACCAACAGACCGTGAGATCGAAAAAGACATTACCCGGCACCTGACTACGGGTAGTGCTTCCGTCCGCTAGACCTCATATGTTATTAAATCCGAACCGCCTGCTCCGGAATTGTACCCGGGCAGGCGGTTTGTGTTTTATGCCCTTCCCTGAAAGCTGCCATATACAGCAGTAAAATAACTGTTCCATTGTTTGCTGCGTAATAAAAACTCCTATCCCTGAGCTACCAGACGGGCAGCAAGGGATAGGATTTATTGTATGTAAATACTACTTAAACTTGTAATGATATGGCGTTAATCAGTAAAAAGGACATTGAGAAGCTGCTGAATGTACAGAATGGATTGTGCATATCCATCTACATTCCTACACACCGCAACGGTACAGAAGTGTTGAACGGTCAGGATAGTAAACTCTTCAAGAACAAAATACGCGAAGCAAGAACGCTGCTCGAAAGGCACGATGTTCCGGACGCCGAAATTGAAGAATACCTGAAGCCTGCAGAAGAGCTGCTGGATGATAACAACTTCTGGCGTCACCAGAGCGAAGGCCTGGCCGTGTTTATTACAAAAGGCTTCTCTCAGCATTTTACACTTCCTATCGCGATGCCGGAAATGGTGTATGTGCTGGACCAGTTTTATTTTACGCCGATCCTCCCTGTTCTGAGCCAGAACGGGCGCTTCTTTATACTTTGCCTGAACCGGGATAAAGTCGGTTTTTATGAGGCAACCATCGAGAAGATCAGACCGATAGATATCAGCTCTTTTGTGCCTGAGACGATGACAAAGGCATTAAGCCCGGAAGTACGAGGCCATGACCAGGATTATCATACGGGTACATCAACAGTAAACGGTGTAAACATCCTTCATGGGCCAGGCTCCACCAAGGGCGATGAAGAGCACGAGCGGGTACGTGAGTTTGTTATTGAAGTAGACAACGGTTTGCAGCAGATCCTGCACGATGCGCATGAGCCGCTGGTATTAGCTGGCGTGGACCACTATTGTAGCCTTTACAGAAGCCACAGCAAGTATAAAAACATAGTTCCCCAGAATATCCACATAAACGAAAACGCTGATGCAGTAAACGGCAATGGCATCCATGAGAAGGCGCTGGCCGTTGTTAGGCCACTGATGCAGCAGAACCATACCGATTCGCTGGCGCGTTACGAGAACGTAGCCGGAACCGGCGTTACTTCCGAAGATATTGCTACCGTGGCAGCAGAAGCCGTACATGGGCGGGTGGATACCCTGTTTATAGCGCCGGGTGAGCCGGTATGGGGTACGTACGATGCCAAGAGCGCAACAGCCGTAGTACACGACACCTACCACCGCGGCGATGACGACCTGATCAACCTGGCAGCGATCAAAACACTGGCGCAGGGAGGTAAGGTGTTCATCAGCAGCTACAATGGCTTGTCTGAAGTGAATGACGGCAACAACGTGAAAGCTTTATTCCGATATTAAGCAAGCCATACTTGGGCATTAAGCCCGTAAAGTATAATTTAGTGGGGCAGCCAGAGCGGCTGCCCCTTTATTTTGACCTCATTTGGTCCTATAAGAAAGAGCGTACTGCTACAGTTTATACTTACAAAGCCCTTGATGAAGCCACGCCTGACTGACGGGTTGAATTTTATGTCAAAGCTGACACCGCTACGCGTGCTGAACGCAATGCAGGTGGTGGGCAGCTACATCGTGTCGCGGGTAACAGGCAAAGCAGTGCACTGGGGCGATCCGCTGAGCATTTCGCTGGAGCCTACCACCTCCTGTAACCTGCGCTGCCCGGAGTGCCCCAGCGGCCTTCGCTCCTTTACACGGCCAACCGGCATGTTGCAGGACGAGTTCTTTAAGGAGACCATTGATCAGCTGCATAGGCGCCTGCTCTATCTTATTTTCTACTTCCAGGGAGAGCCTTTTCTGCACAAAAACTTCCTGAAGCTGGTAAAGTATGCCTCCGACAAGGGTATCTACACGGCCACTTCTACCAACGCCCACTTCCTTGACGATGAAACCGCCCGCAAGACAGTTGAGTCGGGGCTGGACCGCCTCATCGTATCCATAGACGGCACCACACAGGAAACCTATGCTGCTTACCGGGTAGGCGGCAAACTGGACAAGGTACTGGAGGGTACGCGCAATGTGGTGAAATGGAAAAAGCAACTGAAGTCCCGCACGCCGCACATCATGTTTCAGTACCTGGTGGTGCGCCCAAACGAGCATCAGCTGGAAGACGTAAAGCAGCTGGCCCGGGAGTTGGGCGTGGATGAGGTGGTCTTTAAAACAGCACAGATCTATGATTACAGCCAGGGCTCACCGCTCATCCCCACCATCGACTATTACTCCCGCTACAAAAACAACGGCGACGGGAGCTACTCGATCAAAAATAAGCTGCTGAACCATTGCTGGAGAATGTGGCACTCCTGCGTTATTACCTGGGATGGCCTGGTGGTGCCCTGCTGCTTCGATAAAGATGCCGAATACCGTATGGGCGACCTGAAAAGTTTATCTTTCCGGAAAGTATGGCGTGGGGCCGGCTATAACAAGTTCCGGGCTTCGCTGCTGCGCTCCAGGTCAGAAATAGAAATGTGCCGTAACTGCACCGAGGGTACCAAGGTATGGGCCTGACCGAAAATCAAATGGATCACTACATGAAGCAATATGAACGATATCAATAAAGCACTGGAGCTGTTGCTCAACAAGCTGGAGGCCTGGGGAAGGCACCTGGTGCTGATGCTGCCAAACCTTTTTGTAGCCTTGGTGCTTCTGATCATCACGTTCGTTGTAGCACGGGCCATACGCAACGGCATGGATAAGGTGATCGGCCGCTTCTCGCACAGCGCAGCACTCAACAACCTGATCTCGACGTTGCTGTACCTGTCGCTGCTGATGGTCGGCTTCTTTTTTGTGCTTAGTGTGCTGCAGCTCGATAAAGTGGTGGTGTCGCTGCTGGCCGGTGTGGGTATCATCGGTTTGGCATTGGGCTTTGCCTTTCAGGACATTGCGGCCAACTTCATCTCGGGTATCATCATTGCCGTGCAGAAGCCTTTTGGCGTAGGCGACATGATCGAGACAAACGAGTACTTCGGCGTGATTGAACGCGTTACGCTACGCACGATCGACATCCGCAAACCTACCGGTGAGCTGGTGAAGCTCCCGAACAAAATGGTGTTTGAGAACCCTGTTACCAACTTCTCCTTTCATGGTATCCGGCGCCTCGACCTGAATGTGGGCATCTCCTATGCCGAGGACTTGGAGCGCGTGCAAGGGATCGTGGTTGAGGCGCTGCAGGACGTAAAGAACCGGGTGAAAACAAGAGACATCGAGGCTATGTATGATGAATTTGGGGATAGCTCTATTAACATGAAAGCCCGCATCTGGATCACCTATTCCCGGCAAATAGACTATGTGAGTGCCAAAAGCGATGCCATCATCCGCATCCGGAAAGCCTTTGATGCAAACAATATCATGATTCCATTCCCGATCCGGACACTGGATTTTGGTATAAAAGGAGGCGAAAAGCTGGAAGAGCAACTGCGAAGCACCTTGGAGGGCAAGGACAGCACGCAGCAGTCGGATAACGGGAAGTAGAATATAAAGTATTAGTATAAACAGAAAGGGCCGATGGAAGATCGGCCCTTTCTGTTTATTTGTCTTTTTTATCCAGGTTCTTACCCAGGTCTTCTACCTGCTTCAGGAAGTTATCAATCTTCTCGTCGGCATACGGGCCATAGGAGTTCGAAATAGTACCTCGCAAACCCGAAGTTGTTTCGATCGCATAAAGTATGGACATATCATCCGGGTTGCTTTCACCTTCGAAACGGTAAAAGTCTACAATGCGAACCTGATCTGGTGTGAACTGGCTTTTGTCTTCAAGGGTGCACAGGCGGCCGTCGCCCGATACTTTAAAATCATACTTAAAACCATCTTTCCGGAGGCGGTTAAGTACGTTTACCAAAGATCTTTCTTCAACTTTATCTTGCATGGCATATAGCTTTAAATGGAATATCTATTCAAGTATAGAACTATACGCAAAAACAAATGAAGGATATAAGAAGAGAGCCAAAAAAGTGTTTGCTGAGGCAGGGGAAGTATACTTTACAGCTTCGTAGCAGCCGCTTTCCGGTCCATCTCCTGCTGTATTTTTTTAAAGTCGATACTCGAGCAGCCGCCGCAGCCACTGGCACAGCCATCGCCTTTCGCACTGAAAACACGGTACAGCATGCGCCCGATGTAGGCAGAGGCTGCTATAAAAATCAGAAGAATAATGAGTTCCTGTACCATATGCTTTTACAACTGCACAAAAGTATAAAAAGTTTACCGAAGCGGCTCTTTCCAGTACTCGGCAATGGTCGCTAGCATCTCGCTGTGGATGTTGCCGTTGCTGGCCACGATCTCCCGCCCGAAAATGTAGTCGCCCCCATCTGTAAATTTAGACACCTGCCCGCCTGCTTCCTGCACGATCAAGGCGCCGGCTGCCACATCCCAGGGGTTCAGGTTAAACTCAAAGAAGCCTTCAAAACGGCCACAGGCCACATACACCAGGTCCAGGGCAGCAGAGCCCAGGCGGCGCACCCCATGCGATTTAGCCATAAAGTTGCCCAGCACCTGCAGGTATTGCTGCGTCAGCCCGAAGTCATAGTAAGGGAAGCCGGTTGCTACCAGTGCGTCTTTCAGGGCAGGTGCCTCGGATACGTTGATCGGGTTATCGTTGCAGAACGCGCCGCCGCCTTTGTAGGCATAGAAGCACTCGTCGCGGTTCGGTTCGTACACCACACCCAGCACGATCTCCTCGTTTTCCATTAAAGCGATGCTTACCGAAAATATAGGAAGCCCGTGCGTGAAGTTAGTGGTACCATCCAGCGGGTCGATGATCCAGTTGAAGCGCTCTTTCCGAACATTGTCCGTTTCTTCTTCGGTAATGAAACCTGCCTCCGGCAGCAGCTCGCGCAGTTGTTTCACCAGTTGCTCCTCCGCCTGCTTGTCTACATAAGACACCAGGTTGTTGAAGCCTTTCATTTCTACTTTGGAGCGGTCAAAGCTGCCGGACTCCTTCTTGATAAAGGCCCCTACTCCTCTGGTGATAATCGTTACGTTCTGGCAAAGCTGTCGCAGGTTCATAGTTTTAGTGGTTATAGGTTGAAGCTTGTAGTACGCAGAAAACGAGCAAGGGCGCTACGCTTTTACGTTTTTATACTTTGTTTTCTCTTCCGGTCTGGCTTTTTGCATAAGGCCCTTTCCTACCGTTCCGATAAAGAGCAGCAGCGACAACCACAGCATGCTTGTGCCGATGTACTCGCCTGTGCGGGTGTAAAAGGTCATTTCGGTATTAGCAAGTATGGTCTGGCGCAAGGCATCCTGCACCCACCATTCCGAACGGTCCGTGATCTCGCCTTTCTGGTTGATGAAGCCGGAAATGCCGGTGTTGGCGGCGCGGGCAACACTGCGCCGGGTTTCGATGGCTCGTAAGGTAGCATACTGCAGGTGCTGCTTGTAGCCCGGCGAGTCGCTCCACCAGCCGTCGTTCGTGATCACAAAGATCAGGCTGGCCCCGTTGCGGATATAATCCGACACGTATTCGCCGTAAATAGACTCGTAGCAGATGACAGGTGCTGCCGCTATACTTTGCTTGGGCGCATACTTGAATACGGAGCGGTGCGGCTGGCTGCCTACGCTGCCTACGGTACCTCCCAGGTCAATGGCCAATGGCCCCAGGAACTTGAAAACATGCGGGTAAGGCAGCTTCTCTACGCCCGGAACCAGCTTCGATTTGTGGTACATCTCTATCTGGCTGTTGGTGTTGATGTGCATGCCCGTGTTGAAGGAGTCGTAGTAACCGAAGCCTTCGAGGTGGCGCACGGTTGGGCTGGCGTTTTTGTTGTCGCCGTAGAAAGTATAGGTGTCGATACCCGATACCAGCTCCAGTCCCGGGTGGCGCTTCAGAAAATCCTGTAGCTGCTGGATAGAAGTATAGCTGCCAATGCGTTCTTCCCAGTAGCCTTCGTCCACGCGCAGGGCGGTTTCAGGCCATACCACAAACTTCGTCTTTGGCGTAATCTGCTTCTCCGACAGGCTGATCAGGCGCTGCAGCTGCTCTTCGTAAGGTATAAAGTTGTCGTGTCCGGAAAACTTCTCCCGGTACGGATCTACATTCGGCTGCACCACTACTACTTCTGCCGCCTCGCCCTGTTCGGTATAGTTGGCCAGCATCAGGTAGGAAATCGCTACAGGCACTACCACCAAACCGAGCGGCAGCAACAATTTCTTTTTTTGAATTGGCTGGAACGGATAATGCTCTATCGTCAGGAAAATGAGCAGGTTAACCAGCAGAATCCAGACAGAGCCGCCCAGAAAACCGGTATACTCGTACCACTGTACCCACTGGTTCAGGCTGGCAAAGCCGTTGCCTAACGTAAGCCAGGGCCAGGAGAGATCCCAGTTCAGGTGAAATTGCTCAAAGGCCACCCAGTAAACAATAAAGGAAGTATAGCCTATCACGCGGCCCAGCAACTTTTTGGTAAAGTAGAAAGCCATGAGCGGGGCACATTGGAAAAGCGCGTTAAAGATAACAGCTGCAATGCCACCCGGCACGGTAGAATGCATCACCCACCAGGTGGTGAACAGGTTCCAGAGCACCATGGCCAGGTAGCTATACTTAAAGAACGTATAACCCGGCGACTTATGCTGCCCGCCCTCTGATACCAACTTCTCCAGGTAGAGGACCGGCACAAAGCCCAAGAACAGGAAAAAGCCCAGCGGCTTGATGGGCCAGCCCAGCCAAAGTATAACAGCACTTACCAGTGCCAGCAGCGGAAGTATAAAAGGGCTACTTAGCGCCCTGTACGACAATGACGAATTCACCTTTGATTGCTTTTGTAGTGAAGATTTGAATCAGCTCGTCTAAAGTACCGTTAATGGTTTCTTCAAACATTTTTGAGATTTCACGTGAAACAGATGCCTCGCGCTCGCCGCCAAAGTACTCCTTGAACTGCGTTAGCGTTTTCAGCAGGCGGTGCGGCGACTCGTAAAAGATCATCGTGCGCTCCTCCTCTGCCAGGCTCTGCAGGCGCGTCTGGCGACCTTTTTTCAGGGGCAGAAATCCTTCAAATGTAAACCTGTCGGTACTAAAGCCCGATTTTACCAGTGCCGGCACAAAGGCGGTAGGCCCCGGAAGGCACTCCACTTTTATCCCGTGTTTCAGGCACTCCCGCACTAACAAAAATCCGGGGTCAGAAATTCCGGGCGTACCTGCATCCGATACCAGCGCCATCACCTCCCCTGCCTTTAGGCGCTCTACCAGGTGGGCCAGCGCCTTGTGCTCGTTGTGCAGGTGGTGGCTGTGCATGCGCTTTTCAATGCCCAGGTGCTGCAGCAATTTTCCGCTGGTACGGGTATCCTCGGCAAGTATAACATCCACCTCCTTCAGCACCCGGATGGCACGTAGCGTAATGTCTTCGAGGTTGCCGATGGGCGTAGGCACTAAGTATAAATTGGTTTTCTCAGGTTCCTGCATGCCGTAAAGATACTATAGATAAGGGAGAAAGGTAAAAAGGTAAAGAAGTAGAAAGGTAAAAAGGTACAGAAGGCGTGGTTAGCTTCTGTACTTACCATTTCATCAAGCGTATGGGGGCTGCAGCTGCACCGGCTCAGGAGCCAGACGATAGGATTTTATCGGCTATTTCATCAATGCGTTTTGCCAGGGTATAATCCTTTTGTGTAACGGTGTTGCCTGCGTCGTGCGTGGTCAGCTCTATCTCTACTTTGTTGTACACGTTGCTCCACCAGGGGTGGTGGTTCTGCTCTTCGGCCACTTCGGCTACCTCGTTCATAAAAGCCATGGCCTGCCGGAAGTCCTTAAACGTGAGGCTGCGCTTTAATTTATTGTCTTCTTCTGTCCACATAAAGTATAGTATAACATGAGTGACTGCGTATGTGCCTGTTACGGAAACAAGCGGCCTAAGGAGGCGTATAGAAAAGGCCGCCGCTTGCGGCTACACCACATAAAGCTATGAAAACTATGGAGAAGAAACCAGAATCGTTACCGGCACAGGAGCAGAAAGAGCAGCCAGGAAAAGAGCACGAAATGACACCAAAGCCCGAGTACATCCGGGAGTCTTACAAGGGCAGTGATAAATTGAAAGGGAAGGTAGCCCTGATAACGGGCGGAGACAGTGGCATTGGCCGGGCTGTAGCCGTGCACTTTGCCCGCGAAGGTGCCGATGTAGCCATTGTATACCTGAACGAAGACAAGGACGCTAAGGACACGCAAAAGCTGGTGGAGAAGGAAGGCCGCAAGTGCATCATCATGGCCGGTGATGTGGGAGACGAAACTTTCTGCAAAAAAGCAGTGGAGCAAACCGTAAAAGAGCTGGGCAAGCTGGATATCCTGGTGAACAATGCCGCCGAGCAGCACGAGCAGAAAGATCTACGGGATATCTCCAAAGATCAGCTGCAGAAAACTTTCCAGACCAACATCTTCGCCTATTTCTATATGGCCAAAGCGGCTCTGGAGCACATGAAAGAGGGCAGCGCGATCGTTAACTCTACTTCCGTAACCTCTTACAGGGGCAGCGACCACCTGATGGACTATGCCTCAACCAAAGGCGCCATTACGGCCTTTACCCGCTCGCTGTCGCAGAATCTTGCCGAGAAAAAAATAAGGGTAAACGGCGTAGCTCCGGGCCCGATCTGGACACCGCTGATACCTGCCTCTTTCGATGCCGATAAGGTGAAGGAGTTTGGTCAGAATGTGCCTTTAAAACGCCCGGGGCAGCCATCTGAGGTAGCGCCTGCCTATGTTTTCCTGGCCTCGGAAGATGGCTCTTACATAACCGGGCAGGTGATACACGTAAACGGCGGCGAACAGGTAGGTTCCTGATTTTACCTAAACCATAGCGCCGGATTTGGAGTAAAAACACCTAAAGTGCTCCTGACCTTTGAGGAAAGGAGCCGGTAAAAGTAAAGCATCATGGAGAAAGATAGAGAACATAAAGACCAGAATCAGTCGCAGGGCAAGGGCAATGGTAAAAACAGGCCTGTACGTGTGATTGAGGACGACACTTCCGAGCAGGAAATGATGGCCGGTCATATTATACCAGGAGCAGATCCGCCCAAGAATGAACATCAGCGTGGCGGCTATGGCAACCGCGACGGCAAAGAAGGTTTCGGCAGCGATACTGCCGGCCAGGGCCCGTCTGCCACAGGCGTAAACGATTATTCTGATGACGGAACACCGCCACCAGATAACATGCGCACCGAAGACGAAGGCAGAGGTACGTAAGTATCTGCTATCGTAAATCATATAATTTTCAGGTGCTGAGCCAGCAGGCACTGGCTCAGGCCTATTGTTTAATTTAAAAGAAGGAGGGAAAATGCCATCATACAAGCATACTCAGCAAAGCTCTGAGAACAAAGGAAGCCCAAGTGCATCAAGCCAGTCGAAAGCCGGTACAAAGCCAGTAGACCCAAACCAGACACGTGCCGAGCACGACGAACTGGAGGACAAGTATACTAATGGGCCTGATGAACCAGCTGAGGGTATCAGAACAAACAACCCAAACAGAAACCTGAACAAACCGGATATAGACAGAGGCAAGTACTAGTCATACTTCTTTGTCATGTTTACACAAATAGCACCTGCTCCGGCAGGTGCTATTTTTATACCTGTTCTCCACCCCGTAACGTTTCCTATGGCCCGCTACGCCATCACCGATATCCATGGCTGCGCCCGCACCTTCAAAGCTCTGGTGTTGGAGCAGTTACACCTGCGTAAAGATGATGAGTTATACCTCTTGGGCGATTATGTAAACAAAGGCCCCGATAGCAAGGGCGTGATCGATTTTATACTTCACCTGCAAAAGCAGCATTACCAGGTACATTGCCTGCGCGGCAACCACGACCAGATGTTGCTCAATGCGGCCAGAGCAGGCGAACGTGCCCTGCTCCTAACCCCTGATGAGAAAAAGCTCACTTACCAGAATTTCCGCATTTCAGACATAACCCACCTCCCTGACAAGTATGTAAATTTCTTGAACTCCCTCCCCTATTACCTTGAGCTGCCTGATTACTACCTGGTGCATGCCGGTTTTGATTTCAAACAAGCGGACATTTTCAAAGACACCGATGCCATGATGAACATCCGCAACTACAAAGTGGATTGGGAAAAGCTATCGGATAAGCGCCTGTTGCACGGACATACCCCTACGGCACTGAGTATCATTCTACAAGGCGTTGATCAGCAGAAACAGTGTCTGAATCTGGATGCTGGCTGTGCCTACTACAAAAACGCTGCACTAGGCAATTTGGTGGCATTGGATTTAGACGCGATGCAGTTGTATAAACAGTGCAATTTGGACAAGCCTTACCCTATAAACATAAAAAGCTGATATACAGACTTTATATAATATAATATTAAACTCCAATTATTGATTTATGGCAAGCCAATATGTGCTTTTTTAGTGCAATATTAATTGAATTCATAAAAATAGTTGGAAAAATTATAGCATGTTGTGTTTCTAATTTTTAATATTGCTTTATATTAATAATCAATTAGACAGCGCAACAGTAAGGTAAAATAGGTTTCCAAAATATTGAAGAAAGTAGGAAGCTGCTGAAATAGCAGCCCGGCATTTTATTGTCTTTTAATTTAAAAGCTAATGCCCCTGCTGATTGTGCTCCGAAAATGAGTGCAATTAAATACTTGAAAAAGTATAAAGGAAACGCTTTGCCTATACTATTCAGCAGCTGATCCAGCTGTTAAAGGTGCGTTTACACAGCAACTAGAAAATCCTAATACTTTTTTATGAAACACTTTTACAATTTCAATTTTGCTGCTAGTGTGCAGCCTGTTACATCAGCTTTAGGAAGAGCTGCTGGTAGCAGATTAAGAAACTTTTTGACTCTTACGCTGCTAAGCCTTTTTATGTTGCTTGGGGTGGAAGTCTTTGGGCAAGCTGCAACGAAAATAGGCGTTGGTGCTAATGTAACAGCTAAAACATCCCTAGATGATACTCCTTTAGATTGGAACTTGGCATCAAGTTGGGTTGAAGGTGTTGTTCCGATAAGCTCAGATATAGTATTTATTCCAAAGGGTTCAGTCATAAAAGTAACAGGAAACGCAGTTTGTAATAGGTTAGATATAGATGCAGGTTCTGGTCAAGATAAAAGAGGTGGAGAGATTATCATTGGAGATGATAACGTTCCTGCTGGAACTACATCAACACTTACAGTTGCAAATCTTAGGTTCAAAACAACCACTGGTAAACCAAAATTACGAGCAAATCTTACAATCCAGAGCAGCGGCCATTTAGTAGTGACGGATGCTATAACCAAGCACAGTCAAAACGGTGGTGCAGTGTCTGATGCCAACACCAATATATTTTATACCTTCTCAGATAAAAGTATTATCGAGTACAGTGGTGCTAACCAGACGCTATTTAACTTTTCAGCAGAAACGTATTCTGTTAAGGGGGAACCTGAGCAGACATCAAGTGTTTATCAAAATCTTATACTTAGTGGTAGTGGAACAAAAACGCCTACTGATGCTTTTCGAATAGAGGATAATCTTACTATAAATTCAGGAACCATATTTGCTGCAGGAAGCCTTGTGCATAATATCTCAGGTTCTGTTACAAACAGTGGAAATCTACTTGCTGGAACAAGTACAATTAACATTGGAGGTGATTTTACTAATACTGGTACTGGTGCATTTAATAAGGGAACAGGAAGTACTATAGTATTTAACGGTAGTAATCAGAGCGTTGCGGGGGTAAACTACCATAATCTTCAATTCACTACTTCTGGTACCAAGACAGCTACTGGTAATATAGGAGTTGCAGGAGCCTTTACAGATAATACTGGAAGTATATTTGCTGCAGCTAGCTATACACATACCATCTCCGGTAACTGGAATATACAAGGAGCCTTTACTCCGGGGAGTTCTACAATAGTATTGAACGGTAGCTCCGGTGTGGTGAAAAATATAAGTGCTGCGGCTGGTGCCCGTACTTTCAACAATCTTACAATCCAAAATGGTGAAGGGACTCTCTTGAATAACTTTTCAGTTACTGGAATTTTGGATTTAAAGACAAAATTAAAAACGCAAGGGTTTACACTAGATTTAGGCACAACTGGTGTATTAGCAAGAGCAGAAAACAACATTGAGTATATTGATGGCTTTGTGAAGGCTACAAGAAATATACCTGCATATGGAACTGGCACCCAGTTATTTGGTAATATTGGTCTAAGTATAGGTAGTACTTCTTCTACATCGGTTGAGCCCATGACCTTAATTATAACACGAACAACCGGTAAAGAACTTTTAGCTGATAATGGATATAGTAGTGCAAGACGCTATTATGACATCACTGCTGCGTCTGGCACAAGCATTGAAAAGGCAAATCTGCAAGTAGATATGGACTTTATGGTTTCAGAATTAAATCAGCCATCTTCTCCTCAATCTATATACAGACAAACCTCGGTTACAGCGGCATCTAGCACCTTCCAAGGAATCATATCGACTCTTTTTAAATCAACCGGTGAGACTACTACTGGTGTGACTCAAACTTATCGCATTTCAAATTTCGGCACATTAGGACTATACACTGCAGGTAGTATGAATGCCCCCCTTCCAGTAGAACTTGCCTGGTTCAAAGCAGAGCGTCAGGCTCAGGGGGTAAACCTAACCTGGATGACGGCTTCCGAGAAAGACAACAGCGGCTTCGAAGTGCAGGTGTCAACAGACGGCCGAAACTTCAGCAAGATTGGCTTTGTGAAAAGCAGCGTTACTACTTCATCTGTAGCACAACGCTACAGTTTCCTGGACAAGAATATCGCTACAGGTACCCGTTACTACCGCCTGGCCCAAATAGACCTGGATGGAACAACCACCTATTCTTTTGTAAAAGCGATCAATGTAGGAGGTATAAAAGTAGCTACTGCAGCTTATCCGAACCCTTTTGCAAGCGATGTGACAGTGCAGTTGTCAAATGGTACACCACGTGAAGTACGTATTATACTTAGCAATGCTTTCGGACAGGTAATATCCGAGCAGCAGTCAGAAGCAACTGAGTCTGGCCAAGTAACTGTAAATATGTCTTCAGCAAAGGCAAGCGGTATCTACATCCTTCAGGTAGTAGATAACGGCAGCAAACATACTTTCAAGCTGATGAAGAAATAACAACCAACATTACTCATGCAAAAAGGGCCGCAGTTACTGCGGCCCTTTTTGCATGAGTAAAATCGTACTTATTCAGCGATCATCAGCTTGATGATCTGTACACCTTTAGAAGTCTTTATTCTGCCGATATAAAGTTGCTTGCTACCAATCGATCTGCTGATATCAAAGCTGTACTCTTTACCAGCTATTACTTCACCCTTATACAGTTGCTTCACAACACGGCCATTCAGGTCAACAATATCAATGGCAATCTGGTCATTGTCATGCGCGATCAGCTTCAGTTGTGATTTGTCCTGGATTGGGTTTGGAGAAATTGATGCGTTTACAATTTCAGTATTGTAGTCAGCTACAGTGTTGATAGTACCTGCGTTTCCTGTAGAGCAATCTCCCAGTACGTCGCCATGATCCAGGTGCGCCTGTACGGCCTGCGGAGCAATGCAGATAGGCTTGCCTTTGTGGCAAACTACTACTTTGTCTTTCCTGCTGTTATTACCGCAACGCACGTCGTTTACAAATACAGTTACTTCATCGGTGCTGGTGCAGCCATACTTGTCTGTAACTGTTACGGTGTAGGTGGTAGTAGTGGTCGGGCATACCTTAATGCTCTGGGTAGTTGAGCCAGTGCTCCAGTTATAAGTATAAGTAGCATCGCCGCTGGCAGTTAAAGTAGCGCATGCATACTTCTCTTCATATCCGTAGATCACGTTCTGGTCGGCACCTGCATTTACTACCGGGGCTACGCTTACCTCCATAACCTGCGATGTAGCATTGGTGCATCCGTTGGCATTGGTGTAAGTATAAGTTATAGTATGTTTGCCAATGCCGGCTACAGCAGGGTTGAACACGCCATTCTCAACACCAGTGCCTGTATAACTACCTCCTGCCGGATATCCACCTGTTAACGTAAGAGGGCTGGCATTAACACATGCAACAGAAGAAGGCATGTTGAAGGATACTACCGGAAGGGCCTCTTCTTCTACTCTTACCTGCACAGTCGCGCTAACACAGCCGGTTGCATCTTTAACTAAAGCAGAGTAAGTGCCGGCAGCTAAATTATCAAATGTTGCAGATGACTGAAAGGTGCTGCCGCCATTCAAGGAATAAGAAAATGGTGCTACCCCATTGTTTGCTTTAAGCGTCACTTTGCCAGTGCTGCTTCCAGCGCAGGTTTTCTTATCCAACGTGTAAGCTGCCTGAACGGCGCATCCTTTAGGAACTACATTGATATAAACCGTCATCTGGGTAGAGAGTGGCACTACGTCAGAGTCGGTGGCTACAAACTGCACTGTATACTTGCCTGTTACGCCTGCCTGTGGTGTCCAGGTAAAGGTGCCTTTTGCCGCGTCCCCGAATGCAGTTTGGCTGAAAGAAGCACCTTTTTCAAGCAAGGAGCTGTTCGCGTTCAGGGTCACGTTTTGTTTTTCTGCATCCTGAGCTGCTACTTCGAAAGACAAAGATTGCCCTTCCTGCACAAACTGCTCTGTAAGCTGTGTAAACTCAGGTGCTGTGTTGTTGCCGGAGCTGATGTTCAGAATAAAATCGCGAAGAACAAAAGCGCCGGTATACTGGCCATTGATTTTCTCGCGCAGCTTAACGTTTACCAGCCACAGCCCTTTTAAAGGTCTCTCCCACTTTATAGTGCCATCGTTAGCAATGCTGAAGCCTGATTCACGCATGAGTTTATATGGATCACCCGATACGCCAAAAGGAATTTCCAGCGAATAATCCTGCTCATGTCCTTCCGGGTCTTCCATGTTCATGTTGAAGCTAATGGCTTTATCAACATTGAAGTTAAAGATAGGCAGGTCATAAAACTGCGGAGAAGAACTTGGTGCATCCGGATTGTAGTTTACTGCGGCAAACAAACCGCTTTCCTCGGAACCGAAGTTTGAGCCATTCGCCCGGCAGCAGCTCTTCCAGGAAATTTGGTATAAACCAGGCTTAGACCAGGTAATACGTTGCCGCTGCACGTGTTCGATGGTGATACCATCAGGTAATAAGGTCTTAGAAATAGAAGTAGAGCCAGTGTTATACTTGGGCGATCCTTCATACGAAAGACTTATGCTACCTACTGCGTCTTTATCCCAATACCCTCTAATAGTCATTTCATACTGACCTCCACCTAAATACTTGTAGGTTACCTGCCCCCCTTTGAAGTGAGAGGCCACAGCCGAGAAACTGGTTAAAAAGATGAAGAGCAATACCATCTTGCTGCATAACATCCAATTTCGGCGTTTGCCAAATTGGACTGTTCTGCCGTGCCTTTCTCCACCTTGAAGAAGAGGTTTGTTGTGTAGAGTTTGTTCCATGGGCATATGAATTTAATTTGTTTAAATTGAACTTTTGCATTTTGCTAATATGCTTAATATTATAAGTTCTATTTTAAGCAAAGGAAAAGTATTGAGAGTGTTATATATATGCAAATTATTATGTATAAAAGATGGTGCTATAATGATAACTTTATATAAAAAGTTGAAAAGTTTTAAAGGCTGGATAAAAACCAGTGGAGGTAATAGTATCAAGGGCTAACAAAACCTAAAGAAGGCTGTCCCATAAAAAAAATATTGGTTTTCAATAAGTTACTATAGTTGAAGAGGAGGATAGTAGTATGAGGACAGATAAGCAATGTTAGTTTTACTCTACTAAGTAGAACATTAATATTAAAAAATTCTGTGCTATTCTGACACAATAAGGCATGCTAAAATTTTTATATATAAATTTTAGACATATATATTTGTCTTTTGTATTAGCTTTGCATTATATTTATCATGCTGAAAGTGAGAAGCAAAGAATATGATAAACGCAAAGCATGAAAAAAAACTCTATGCATTGTACTCTTTTTGCTGGAGAATTCTTGTTTAAGCAGATGTTGAAAAAGGTTGGTCTAGTTAGATTGACTGCAGGAGAAGAAAACTTAAATTTTTATTATTTCTTAATTATTGTCGGGTTATTAATCGCTATGCTATGGCTCAAACTTCTACCCTTTTAAACTTCCTATTAAGGAGAAACACAGCGAAGCTATTGTTGCTTCTGCTCTTCTGCATTGTCGGGGTCGCACAAACACATGCGCAGACGTTGCCATACAGTTACGATGGGGGATGGAAAACTCCTAGTGGTGGATTAGTGATATCAAGTGGTCTTGGAGCTGATAACACTGCTGAGTTAGCGAATAGTCCTACAGGAACTAAGTCAGCTAATTTTAATGCTCAGGGAGGCTGGGTGCAGATAAATGTCCCAGCTGGATTAAAAATGATTTCCTATGCAGTAAGAGGGGCTGGCCTTGCTGATTTTACTGGGGAATTCGTTGTGTCTGCTTCGGTTGATGGTATAAACTATAATACAATTAGAACCATAAGTGCTAGTGATAATATTATTAGAACTGCAGGTAAGGAGAAAGTATTTGATAATACTTTAAGTAATGATGTTCGGTATGTGAAGTTCACTTATTCTGTTTCTGTTGTAGGGAAAAATCAATATATATTGCTAGACGCAATTAAGGTAACCCCTCCTAAACCTGAAATTAATGTAAAGCAAACTTCCGACATAACACTTAATGCTACTTATTCATTCGGACTTACAAATATCAAAACAAGTAATACTCGTACCTTCACAATAGAAAATTTAGGTATAGGGCAATTGAATTTAACAGGTAGCCCTAAAGTAGTTGTCTCTGGTGATAACGCGAGTGAGTTTATAGTTAACGAAGTTAATACGGCTGCAATTATCGAAGATGCTAACTCAGGATTGGGAAACGCAACAACTTTTGATATTACTTTTAAGCCGGAATCTTTTGGTCAGAAGAAAGCTACTGTTTTTATAAGTAATAACGATACGGATGAAAATCCTTACATATTTAATATCACAGGAAACGGAGAGTTCTTTGCGCCAGTTATTACTCAAATGAGTCCTACAGAAGGGCCAATAGCTACAAAAGTAACAATGCAAGGTTCTAATTTTACTAACGTAAAATCAGTAACATTTGCTAATGGTGTTAGTGCAACCTATACAATTTTAAGTGATTCTGAAATTGAAATAACCGTTCCTGCGGGCGCTACATCTGGTCCTATCAAATTAGTAGTTGAAGGTGGAAAAGCCACTTCAAGTGAAGCTTTCACCGTTATCTATGATAGTCCGACAATTACATCATTTTCTCCGAATCAAGGTTATGCAGGTGAACTGATCACAATCAGAGGAACAAACTTCAATGAAATTAAAAATGTAAAATTCAATGGAGTAGTTGCCTCTTACACACGCATAAACAGTGGTGAAATTAGAGCTTCTGTTCCTTCCGGCGCAACAAAAGGATTTATAACAGTGGAGACACCTGCAGGTGTAGCAACCAGTTCTGAGGAATTTACGGTGCTTTACCTCGTGCCGACTATAATAAGCTTTGATCCGACAGAAGGATACGTAGGTGAACTAGTAACAATTACAGGAGCCAACCTTACCGAAGTGCAAGGGGTATGGTTCAATGGTGTGCTGGCAAACTTTGCAGAAGTGAGCGAGACAGAACTTGTAGCAGAAGTGCCAGAAGGAGCTACTACAGGCACTGTAACAGTTGAAACTACTGCCGGTACAGCGACCAGCTCAGTTGAATTTACAGTATTGCGTCGTGAACCAGTTATAACTATGTTGGATCCTTACCAAGGTTACATAGGAGATGTTATTACTATAACAGGTGAGAACTTTAAAGGAGTATCACGCATATTGTTTAATGGTGTAGCAGCTAGCTTCAATCAGGATAGTGAAACTCAAATAAGACCACAGGTGCCAGTAGGAGCTACTACAGGATACGTAACTATAGAAACTGCAGAAGGTACAGCAACTAGCCCAGAAGTATTTATTGTGCTTCAGCCTGCTCCTGAAATTATAACATTAAATCCAACTGAGGGATACGTAGGCGATCTAGTAACAATTACAGGAGCCAACCTTACCGAAGTGCAAGGGGTATGGTTCAATGGTGTGCTGGCAAACTTTGCAGAAGTGAGCGAGACAGAACTTGTAGCAGAAGTGCCAGAAGGAGCTACTACAGGCACTGTAACAGTTGAAACTACTGCCGGTACAGCGACCAGCTCAGTTGAATTTACAGTACTTCAGCTTCTTCCTCAAATAACAGCTTTTAGCCCTTCTGAAGGAAAAGTTGGAGATGTAATTACTATTACAGGTGAAAATTTTGCTAACATACAGGAAGTACTGTTCAATGGTGTTACGGCAAGCTTTGTACAAGATACCGATACACAAGTGAGTGCACGAGTACCAATGGGGGCGACTACAGGAGCCATTACTGTAACTACTTCAGCTGGCTCTGCAACAAGTAGCGAAGTATTTACAGTATTGAATTCTCCTAAAATAGTTCTATCAACAACAGAAATAGATTTTGGTTCTTTGGCTGTAGGTACTAGTGATGTAAATATGTACCAAGTTAGTGCTACAGATCTGAATGATGGAGCTAGTGTAACAGTAGATGTTAGCGGAGCTCCAGGGGATTACACTATCTCCAGAAGCATGGAAGGACCATTTGTTAAGACGCTGACAATTGAAGACAATATTTTCGATAACACGTTAGCTCCAACAGACATTTGGGTTAGATATGCACCTGCTGCAGCTGGTACAACAAGTGTGAGTATTACACATTCAACTGAAGACGCGAAGGTAGAAGTACTTACAGTGAATGGTACTGGTGCTGCCCCCCTCCCAGTAGAATTGATCTCTTTCAAAGCGCAAAAGCAAAAAGAAGCCGTATTACTAACCTGGGCAACAGCTTCTGAGAAAGACAACTCACACTTTGATGTAGAAATGACAGATGACGCGAAGGGCGAGTTTAAAGCAGTAGGCAAAGTAAACAGCAAGGCCACTAACAGCTCTGTTAAAACGAACTACCAGTTCAGCCACGCTGGCGGCTTTGTAGGTACTCGTTACTACAGATTGAAGCAGGTAGACCTGGATGGTACATCAAGCTACAGCAACGTAGTGGCCGTAGAGGTGACAGCAGAACTGCAGACAGTAAAAGTTGCTCCTAACCCGATCTCTCCTGAGTCTAAGCTGTTGTTCCCGGCTACAGAAGCTGGCAAACTGAACATCACAATCGTAAACATGTCCGGTAGCAAGGTAGCTGCAAAGTCAGCAGACGTAGAGGCTGGCACAAATAGCATAGAGCTTGACCTTAGCGAGAAACTGCCGGCAGGCATGTATATCCTGACTACAGAGTTCAACGGCAAAACCGAACAGGTAAAACTGATCAAGCGATAATCAGTTCTACATAAAAAAAGAGCCCGCCACTTAAATGGCGGGCTCTTTTTTTATACTGTATTTACAAACCATAAATTTTAATAGCCTAAATCTGCGCAGAAGTGTGCTTACGTATATAAGTGGCTGAAAATTGGTTTATTCGGGTGCAAGCTTTAATTTTGAACGATCACTACAACTATAACAGCAATGCAAAGAGATACAGCCATATTCGACCTGATAGCCAAAGAAAAAGCACGCCAGACGCACGGCATCGAACTGATCGCATCCGAGAACTTCGTTTCAGATCAGGTAATGCAGGCAATGGGCAGCGAAATGACCAACAAGTATGCTGAAGGCCTGCCAGGCAAACGCTATTATGGTGGCTGTGAAATAGTAGACCAATCAGAGCAACTGGCTATCGACCGTGCAAAACAACTCTTTGGAGCTGAATGGGTGAACGTGCAGCCGCACTCGGGTGCACAGGCCAACGCAGCTGTGATGCTGGCTGTGCTGCAGCCGGGCGATAAGATACTGGGTTTCGACCTGTCGCATGGCGGTCACCTGACACACGGCTCTCCGGTAAACTTCTCCGGTAAGCTGTACAAGCCTTCTTTTTATGGAGTGGAGCAGGAAACCGGCCTTATTGATTTTGACAAAGTAGTAGAAACAGCTCGTCGAGAAAGACCAAAGCTTATTATCTGTGGCGCCTCTGCGTATAGCCGCGACTGGGATTACAAGAAGCTGCGCGCAGCTGCCGATGAGGTAGGCGCTCTGCTGATGGCAGATATCTCCCACCCTTCCGGACTTATCGCTCGCGGTTTGCTGAATAACCCGTTTGAGCATTGCCATATCGTAACTACAACTACCCACAAGACACTGCGCGGCCCAAGAGGCGGCATGATTATGATGGGGAAAGATTTTGAGAACCCGTTTGGGTTGAAGACGCCAAAAGGTGAAACCCGCATGATGTCGTCTGTGCTGGATGGCGCTGTATTCCCGGGTACGCAGGGTGGCCCTCTGGAGCACGTAATCGCAGCGAAGGCAGTTGCTTACTTTGAAGCCCTCTCTGACGACTACCTGGGCTATGTACAGCAGGTGCAGCAGAACGCACAGGCTATGGCTAAGGCGTTTGTGGAGCGCGGCTACAACATTATTTCTGGTGGCACCGACAACCACATGATGCTGATCGACCTGCGCTCGAAAGGGCTCACAGGTAAGCTGGCAGAAAACACGCTGGTAAAAGCAGACATCACCATCAACAAAAACATGGTGCCGTTCGACGACAAGTCGCCGTTCGTGACTTCCGGTATGCGTGTGGGTACTGCCGCTGTTACTACCAGAGGCCTGAAAGAGAATGACATGGTACGCATTGTGGAGCTGATCGACGATGTGCTTTCCAACCATGATAACGACAGCAAACTGGAAGCTGTGCGCAAAGAGGTAAACAGCTGGATGCAGCAGTATCCGCTTTTCGCTTATTAATCATAAAGTATATTTTAGGAGCCCTAATTAATGGATCAACCATATCTGGAAGAAGGAGAGCAGCAGCAGGAGATGTCCTTTGTGGATCATCTCGAAGAGTTGAGATGGCACATCATCAGGGCTTTAGCTTCCATACTTGTATTTGCAACCATTGCTTTTCTGGCGAAAGGCTTTGTGTTCCATGATATCATTCTGGCCCCCTCCCGCACCGATTTCCTAAGCTACAGGCTGATTTGCGAGTTGGGGCAGCGTATCGGCTCTGACGCGCTTTGTATCACCGAAATGGGGTTTACGATACAGAGCCGGCAGATGAGCGGGCAGTTTACGATGCACATGCTGGTATCACTGGTGCTGGGACTGGCCTGTGCCTTCCCGTACGCATTCTGGGAAATCTGGCGCTTTATAAAGCCCGGACTTTACCCGCAGGAGCAGAAAAACTCGCAGGGAGCAGTCTTTTTTGTTTCGGTACTGTTTATGATGGGACTGCTGTTCGGGTATTACGTGGCAGCGCCTATTTCCATCAACTTCCTGGCAGGCTACCAGGTCGATCCGTCTATTGTAAACGAGTTTGACCTGTCGTCTTACATTTCTACGCTTACGACCCTGTGCCTGTCGTGCGCCTTGATGTTTGAGATGCCTGTGATCGTATACTTCCTCACGAAGGCAGGTCTTCTCTCACCTGAAACGATGAAGCTGTACCGTCGTCATGCAGTGGTAGTGATACTGGTGGTAGCTGCCATTATTACGCCGCCTGATGTAATCAGCCAGCTTCTGATCGGGTTGCCGCTTATGCTGCTCTACGAGGTAAGTATAAGTGTTTCGAAATCTATCCGTAAAAGAGATTTAAAGAGATTAAACCAACAAAATTCCTAACTATGGCCTACAAAATCGCGATAGGAGGAGACCATGCCGGTTTCACCTATAAAAACTTACTCAAAGACCTGCTGGCCGAGGGCGGACACGAGGTGAAGGACTTTGGGCCTTTTTCAGATGCCTCTGTTGATTACCCGGACCATGTGCACCCGCTTGCTAAAGCGATAGAAGAAGGCGAATTCGACTATGGCATCCTGATCTGTGGCAGTGGCAACGGAGTGGCTATGACGGCTAACAAGTACAGAAAAGTACGTGCGGCCCTATGCTGGCTGCCTGAAATTGCGAAGCTTGCCCGTGAGCACAACGACGCCAACATACTTTGCATACCGGCTCGTTTCGTATCAGAGGCAGAGGCTGCAGAAATGACGCGTATTTTCCTGAACACAAAGTTTGAAGGCGGACGCCACCAGAACCGAGTGAACAAGATAGCGGACTGCTAAGCCAGTAACCAGTATAAAAGCAGAACGGGCGCCTTTTAGCAAAGGCGCCCGTTCTGCTTTTATACTTTCCTACTTTCCTACAAGTATAAACCGTGCAGCTGCAGTGTAAGTGAGCTAAAATGTAAAAGCATGAATCAGAAAGTATAGCCGGCAGGCTAACGCGTTCTCTTGTACACGGATGGTGTACCCGTTGGCTCGTAAGCTTCAAACACGGCAGGCAGTTTATACTTTAATTCTGGCATCAGGCCTGCCTGGTCAACTATAACGGCAGGAGACTCTTTTCTGAAGTTTTGGTAGATCTCATACACGGCCTGGTATTGCTGCAGTCGGCCGAAGTGCCGCTGCGACAGCTGCCAGTTCAGGTATGGGGTTACCGGTTTGTTTTGCCTGTAATAGCTGATGTCATTCCCTAGAACAAGTACGGTAGTGCTGCTAACCCCGGTGCTCGCCTGTTCAGGCAAGAGCATCCGCGAATCATCAATTTTTACGAACCGGTTCAGGCCCAGGGGCTGCTGGTAACGCAGTAACAGCACGCCGGCCAATAGCAAAAAGAAGAATACGTTCAGCATCCATACTTTCTTACGAATGCTGAAAAGGTACTCGCTGTAGTAAGCCAAAGGTGGCAGCACCACGATGAAGGTGCCCGCAGATATCTCGTATTGGGTAAATACCAGTGCAAGGCTCATCACCAGCCATACGCCCATCAGTTGCTGAAACTTAACTTGAAATACCAGGCGCTGCGGCAAAGAGGCGGTGCTCATCAGCGATAAAGCCAGTAACATTGCCGGTAACAGCATAATTTTCGCAAGGTCTGTTGCCGGAAGCAGAAACGCTATATGAAACTGCCACGGGCGGAACAGGTGCAATTCAAGAAAGTATGAAAGCGAGCTGCTGTACAGGTAATAGGTCATGAAAACGGCATACGGAAAGGCAAAGCCACACAGCATCAGCAGGAAGCTCCGGAAGGTGCTTGAGGCAAAAAAGAACACCGCAAAGCTGCTCACGATCAGGAAAAGTGCCAGCGGCAGGTAACTTAATGCTGCCAGGCCGATCATAAAGCCGCCTGCAAAAAGCCTGTTATTCGAAAGCCCCTCCCGCGATACGGTTATAATATAAGGCAGCGACAGGATCAGAAAGGTGTTGCCGATCAGCAGCGGCGAGAGCATATCAAACTCAAATGTGATACTACCCAGGATAAGGTATAGCAATGCCGGAATGTAGCTCTTGCCGGCGTACACGCTGTGCCTGTTCAGGGTGATGTTCAGGAACAAAGCCTGCAGCAGCAGCAGGAAGGCGGCTGTAAGCCTGTACGTAAGGTACGACCGGCCTGCCAGCAGGTCAATCATCCAGTAGATCAAGGCTGAAAGCGGTGCCGTATCGTCATATACCTCCCGGTACATGGCAAAGTCGTCGGCCAGGCGCTCGCCCACCAGCATGTGCAGCAGCTCCTGGATTGTATCCGGAATACCTAAAAAGATTAACGGAAGCCGGATAGCCAAGAAGAGCAATATCAGCAAAATAAGTCGGGAAGGCAGTATGCTGCGGAAGTAACTAATCAAAGGAAGACGCAGTTAGAGAAACTAAACGCCAATATGCATTGAAATGAGTAAGGCGCTTTTGGGGTAAAAATGCGAAATTAATATGATATTTGCATCTTCGTATGGAAAGTAAAAGACAACAGAAATTTTCGCGCCTTATTCAGAAGGAGTTGGCAGAGATCTTCCAAAGGGAAGTGCCGCACCTTTTTGATGGTGCCTACATATCAATTAGCGTGGTGCGCGTGTCGCCTGACCTGGGTGTAGCCAAAATATACTTAAGTGTAATGATGGCCAAAAATAACGAGGCCCTGCTGCTGCAGGTACGTGCAAACACCAAAACCATTCGCCATTTGCTGGCGCAGCGTATCAAGAGCCAGGTGCGTGTTATCCCGGAACTGGTGTTTTACCTGGACGACAGCGCTGAGTATGCAGCCCACATGGACAAGATTTTCTCTAACCTCGATATTCCGCCGGCCAGCGAAGAAGACAACGCTGACGAGGAGGACGATAATACCTATACCCGATAGTTCGATACCACCCTTATGCAGTATGATCCTATTAAGCGTGTGCTTGGAGATGCCTTCAACAAGACACCTTTTCTGCGCCGCCTGTTTTACAACCTGTTAGACCTGCTGTTGCTCCGGGCATGGCATGTGCACAAAGAGCTTCGCGTCTGGGCCGATGGGCGCAAGAACAAAGAGCAGCATATTCTGGATGCAGGTTCCGGTTTCGGGCAGTATACCTATTGGCTTTCCAGCCAGAGCAGCAAGTGGAGCATTTTGGCGGTAGACGTAAAGGAAGAGCAGATCTCCGATAGCAACCGCTTTTTCCGCACGATCGGCAGGCAAAACGTTCTTTTCAAGATTGCGGACCTGGTAAAATTCCGCCAGCCGGAGAGCTATGACCTGATCCTTTCCGTGGATGTGATGGAGCATATTCTGGAAGATGTGGAAGTATTCCGCAACTTTCAGGCGTCGCTGCGCCCGGGCGGTATGCTGGTTATCTCAACGCCTTCTGACCAGGGTGGCTCGGACGTGCACGGCGACGATGAAGCTTCTTTTATTGAAGAGCACGTGCGCGACGGCTATAACATCAGGGAGATTGAAGACAAGCTGAAACTAGCAGGCTTCAGCAAGGTAGAGGCCCGTTACTCGTACGGCAAACCGGGACAGATCTCATGGCGATTGTCCATGAAGTACCCGCTCCTGATGCTGAATACTTCTAAAATTTTCTTTGTTGTGCTGCCGTTCTATTACCTGGTCACCTATCCGTTCAGCTTGCTGCTAAACTGGATGGACGTAAATGGCAACCACCCGACAGGAACCGGCCTGATCGTAAAGGCGTGGAAATAACATCAGGAGTGCTGAGTCTCGAGTTCTGAGTTCCAGACTCGGAAATCGATCAACGAAAAACAAAACACGAAATACGACTAAATGAACGTCCCTTTTCTGATAGCGAAGCGATATTTCTTCTCCAGAAAGAAGAGGAACATCATCAGTATTATTTCCAATATTGCCATGATCGGGGTGGCCGTTGGGTCGATGGCGCTCATTATTGTGCTGTCGGTTTTTAACGGTCTGGAAGACCTGATCCGGGCCATTTACAGTAGCTTCGATCCCGACCTGAAAATTACGGCTGTAGAGGGCAAGGCCTTTGAAACGGACACGGAGTTTATGAACCGCATACGCCGCACCCCGGGTGTGGCAGTGGTGTCGGAGGTGATAGAAGATAATGCCCTGCTGCGCTACAACGACCGCCAGATGGTGGTGAAGGTAAAAGGCGTAAGTGAAAACTTCTTTGAGCAGAACGAGATCGACTCTTCCATTGTGGAAGGAAGTTACCAGCTGCACCAGAAGAATGAATACTATGCGCTGGTAGGGCGCGGGGTGCAGTACCAGCTTTCTATAAGGCCGAACAACGAGTTTGTGCCGCTGCAGTTCATGTACCCGCGTAACACCAAGTTCAACCCACTCAACCCCGAGGCCTCGTTCAACAGCCGCGAGATCATACCGGGCGGGGTATTCGCTATCGAGCGCCAGTACGACGACGCGTACGTGTTTGTGCCCCTTAATTTTGCTGAAGACCTGCTGGAGTATGGCCGGCGCCGTACTTCGCTCGAAATAAAAGTAGAGGAAGGCCAACGCATCGAAACCGTGAAGCGCGCTTTGCAGGAGGTGCTGGGTTCCAAATTTCTGGTGCAGAACAGCGATGAGCAGCACACCAGCCTGCTGCGTGCCGTTAAGGTCGAGAAGCTGTTCGTGTTCATCACCTTTGCCTTTATTCTGGGCATTGCCTCGCTCAACATCTTCTTCTCGCTTTCAATGCTCGTAATCGACAAGAAGAAGGATATTGCCATACTTGCCTCTATGGGGGCTACGGCCACAACAATCCGCAACATCTTCCTGTTTGAGGGCGCACTGGTTGCTTTCATCGGGGCTGCCTACGGGTTATCGATGGGCATGCTGGTATGCAACCTGCAGCAGACATTCGGGCTGGTGTCCATGGGCATGGCTACTTCGGTGGTAGATTCCTATCCTGTTAAAATGGAAGTGGAGGATTTTATCATGACGGGCGCCGCTATTATTGTGATCACGCTGCTGGTTTCAATTCGCCCGGCACTCAAAGCGGCTGCTATGTCGGTTACCGATAACCTCTAATCTCTCACCCTTTATACTTACCAGGTTTCTTCCTTAACCCTCCCCATTGGCAACCCTGCCAAAGGCGGTTAATTTCTGCCTCTACCGGTAAACATCAGGCACGGTCGGCTGTTTGTCAGGAGATTTGATCCGACTGTCTGGTAAAGGGGTAAAAGCCTGCCGGGAAGTAGGAAATAACCGGTTTTAAGGTTAAATTTGATGTCCTTTAATCCAGCATGGTATGAAAGTTTATACCACACAGCCTTTTCAGGCAGTATACTCCTTATTTGAGCACGAGTACCTGGGGTACCTGTTCGAATCTTTTGTAGTACAGGTGAACTCGAAGGGCAATCTAACCTTTCAGCACCAGAATATTTCTGTTAAAAACGGCAAAGAGTTTGCCTCTCGCCTTGATGCAGATGACTTCAAACTGCTTCCGCTGATAGACCAGATACAGCAGGATGCGGTGCTGAAGAAGTTTTCCCCTAAGAAACAGTCGCCTGCCGATTTCTTCCTGAAAGTATACGACCCGGAGAAGGGAGACAAAGCACTGCAGGAAACCATAAGCCACTACATACAGGGGCGCATGGCCAAGATATTGGAGCTGCTGCGCAACAAGCAGACCTTTATCATGGGTAAAGATGGGGAGCCAACCTGGCGCAAGATCAAAATTGCTCCGGAAAAAGCTTCCGTGCTGTTCCATTTCAGGCGCAACGAAGACAACACGCATTACTACCCGACTATAAAGTATGCCGGCCAGAAGATGGAATTCATGTACCGCGATGCGGCACTGGTTTGCTACGAGCCGGCCTGGCTTATGCTCGATGGCACCATCTATAGTTTTGAAAAACCGATCGACGGTAAAAAGCTGCAGCCATTCCTGAACAAGCGCTTTATTGCCATACCCCGCTCAGTTGAAGAAACATACTACCGCAAGTTTGTGGCGCCGCTGGTAGAGCAATTTGATGTGCTTGCTACCGGCTTTTCCATCCGCTCAGAACGGTATACTCCTACCCCGCACCTCACCTTCTCGGAAGTAAAGACTACTGAGAAAGCAGTTCAGCCAGCCGATGTAAAAGCCGGCGCCCTGGTAAGCGATAAGATCCTGTTCGACCTCTCCTTTAAGTATGGCGACTACATAGTGCCTACAAGCGAGGCAAAGCGCGTGAGCGTAAGTATGGAAAAAACAGAGGATTCGTATGTGTTCCATCGCCTGATCCGGGACCTTAACCACGAGAAAGGCTACATAAAAGAGCTGTCGAAGCGGGCACTGGAAGTAAAGAACGGGCAAACCATTTTAGAAAAACCGGCTGCCTTTGCGTGGCTCAACCATAACCTGGCCGAGTTGGAACAACTTGGCTTTACCGTGCGGCAGGAGGAAAAAAGCGGTAAGAATTACTTTATCGGCGAGGTATCTGTAAACGTAGGTATCACCGAGAACAACGACTGGTTCGATATTTACGGCACCGTGCGCTTTGGTGAGTTCGAGATACCTTTTATTAAGCTAAAACAGCATATTCTTTCCCGCAACAACGAGTTTGAACTACCGAACGGGCAGATTGCCATCATACCGGAAGAGTGGTTTACGCAGTACATCGAGCTGTTTGCCTTCTCAGACGGCGAAGATACGCTGACGCTGAAAAAGCACCACATGGCGCTGGTAAACGACCTGGAGAACGGCAACCTGGCCACTGTGACCATGAACCGGAAACTGGAGAAGCTGCGCGAGTTCGAAACCATCGAAGATCATCCGCTGCCTTCGGGGTTCCGCGGTGAGCTGCGTCCTTACCAGAAGGCAGGCTACAACTGGCTGCACTTTGTAAAAGATTACAAGTTTGGCGGCTGCCTGGCCGATGACATGGGCCTGGGCAAAACCGTGCAGACGCTGGCCATGCTGCAGCACCGCAAAGAGAACGGCGCCGAAGCGGCCTCGCTGCTGGTGATGCCAACTTCCCTGATCTATAACTGGCTGAAAGAGGCTGAGAAATTTACCCCGGACCTGCGCGTACTCAACTATACCGGCACCTACCGCGACAAGAACATTGAGTTGTTCCAGGAATATGACCTGGTGCTGACTTCGTATGGCATTGTGCGCCTGGATGCGGAGCTGCTGAAGAGCTACTATTTTGATTACATCATACTCGACGAGTCCCAGGCGATCAAGAACCCGGATTCCAACACCTCGCGCTCGGTGCGTGAACTCAAGTCGCGGCACCGGCTTATACTTACCGGCACCCCTGTAGAGAACAGCACCATGGATCTGTGGTCGCAGATGACGTTTATCAACCCGGGGCTGCTGGGCAGCAAGAACTTCTTCCGCAAAGAGTTTCTGAAGCCCATCGAGAAGCAGAAAGACGAACACAAAACACGCCGTTTGCATGCCCTGATCAAGCCGTTTATACTTCGTCGGCACAAATCACAGGTGGCCCGCGAGCTGCCCGAGAAGATTGAGCATACCATGTACTGCAAAATGACCGAGGAGCAGGAGCATGCCTACGAAGAGACCAAGTCGTACTACCGCAACAAGATCCTGACAAGTCTGGAAG
Organism: Pontibacter ruber; assembly: GCF_023630205.1. Classification (GTDB taxonomy): domain Bacteria; phylum Bacteroidota; class Bacteroidia; order Cytophagales; family Hymenobacteraceae; genus Pontibacter; species Pontibacter ruber. The sequence continues at coordinate 1,303,972 of NZ_JALPRR010000001.1, forward strand.
AGAACGGTGCCGGCAATACGCAGTTCATGCTCTTGCAGGGCCTGACCAAGCTGCGCCAGATCGCCAACCACCCGCTCATGACAGATCCGGGCTTTGAGGGCGAATCGGGTAAGCTGAAAGAGGTAATGCGCATGACTAAGAACGTGGTAGGCAAAGGCCACAAAGTGCTTATCTTTAGCCAGTTTGTAAAGCACCTGGAGCTTATCCGGCGTGTGCTGGACGAGAAGGAAATAACGTATGCTTACCTCGATGGCAACACCAAGGACCGGCAGAAGCAGGTGGAGCTGTTTCAGACCGACGAAAGTATAAAAGTGTTCCTGATCTCGCTGAAAGCAGGTGGCGTAGGCCTTAACCTGACCGCTGCCGACTACGTGTTCATACTTGACCCGTGGTGGAACCCGGCCGTAGAGGCACAGGCTGTAGACCGGGCGCACCGCATCGGGCAGCAGAACACAGTATTTACCTACAAGTTCATCACCAAAGATTCGGTAGAGGAAAAGATCCTGGCACTGCAAAGCCGCAAAATACAGCTCGTAACCGACCTGATCAGCACCGACGAAACCATCATCAAGAGCCTGACCAAAGAGGATATCGATAACCTGCTAAGCTAAATTGTTGAATGGCTGAATTGTTAAATTGATGATAAGCTATAAGTATAAAGTATGAAAAGCCGCTGCAGGTATAAATGCAGCGGCTTTTTCTTTTACAGGAAGTATAACTTTAGCGTCCGGAGGAAGGTTAAAAGGAATACTAACAAAGTTCCCCTCCTTGGAGGGGGAAGGGGTGGGTTCGAAGCTTGCGACCATAGGTCTCGAGAACGCGAGTTTGGAGGTAGCGAGCGTAGCTCTGAGGGGCAGGGATTGTTGGGTCACAGCAGCGATGAAAGTATAACCTGACTTACACCAATGGCAGAAATTCCCCTCCTTGGAAGGGCAGGGGTGGGTTTATACTTTTACCTGAACAATATACAGCCATGGCGCGAGCGTCCTCGCTCGTGACGAACTATAGCGGGGCCTCTGGCCCGGTAGAGTCAGAGACTAAACATCATACTTAGACACGGGAATAATTCCCGCGCCAGAAAAAGCGGGTAACGCTGGTTACAAACTGGCCTCATGTGCAGCCACAAGCCACGCGCACGCTAAACGTGTGGCATGGGGAGCGACGTCACACGCGAATCTGGAGATTCGCTCCTATACCAAGTCGCGGAAGTTACTTCCGCGCCAGACGAGAAAAGCAATCAACAATTTAACAATCCATCAATCAAACCATGCAACTCCACCTACAAACAGCCGTGCAGCAGGATTACCTGAAAGTGTTTCATGCATTTGACGAGCAGCTGTTCCGGAGGCTGTCGCCGCCCTACCCGCGCCTGAAGCTGCTGCGCTTTGACGGCAGCAAGCCCGGCGATGTGGTGGAGGTAGAACTGCAGACCGGTTTCAAATCTTTCCGCTGGACCAGCCTGATCACCGAAGAAAGTATAACTGACACCGAAGCATACTTTGTAGACCAGGGGCAGGAACTTCCTCCTCCCCTGCGCTACTGGCATCACAAGCACTTGATAACGAAGTATGGCAGCGGCGCCATCATACACGACATCATCACCTACAGCACCGGCTTTAAGCTGCTCGACCTGCTGTTCTACCCGCTCATGCTGGCGCAGTTTGGCATGCGCAAACCAATCTACCGGAAAGTATTTGGCAAAGTATAATTGTCTGTCAAAACCTTTCCACTACCCCATCAGTTTAGTGCAGAAGAAGTATAAACTGCGTATCTTGAAGTATGACCAAAGCAGCCATTATCGGTTCGGGAATAGGCGGTATAGCCGCAGCCATCAGGCTGGCTGTGAAAGGGTATGAGGTAACCGTGCTGGAAGCCAATGCTGCGTTCGGGGGCAAGATGCACCAGTTCGACCTGCAGGGTTACCGCTTCGATGCCGGGCCTTCGTTGTTCACGCTGCCGCACCTCGTGGATGAGCTGTTTACCTTGGCCGGCCGCACCCCTTCCGATTACTTTACCTACACCCGCCTCGACCCTATTACGCATTACTTCTGGCCCGACGGCAGCAGACTGAAAGCTTATGCCGACCCGGAAGCGTTTGCAACGGAAGCAGCGCAGCAACTGGGCGTACCGAAGCAGGCGGTGCTGGATGTATTGGCAAAGAGCGCCCGTCTTTACAAGGGCACTGCCGATACCTTTCTGCACAAGTCGCTGCACCGGCTCGATACCTACCTGAGCCCGGATGTGCTGAAGGCGCTGGGTTGCCTCTCCGACCTGGGCCTAACGACAACCATGCACGCCGCTAACGCGCAGCAGTTTTCGGACACACGCTTTGTGCAGCTGCTCGACCGCTTTGCCACCTACAACGGCTCCGACCCGTACCAGGCACCCGGCACCCTGAACCTGATCCCGCACCTGGAGCACAACATTGGCGCTTTTTATCCGAAAGGCGGCATCTACGCCATTGCCAGTAGCCTGGTAAAATTAGCCGAAGAGCTAGGCGTAGAATTCAAATATAACGAGCGGGTAGAGCGGATTCTGACAACAAAAGGCAGAGCAACCGGCGTGCAAACAGCTAAAGGGACTTACCAGGCCGAAGTAGTGGTGAGCAACATGGATGTGGTGCCCACCTACCGCAGGCTCCTGCCCGACCAGCCGGCGCCGGAACAAACGCTGCAACAACCGCGATCAAGCTCCGCCCTTATTTATTATTGGGGCGTACAGCGGGAGTTCCCGGAACTGCATTTGCACAACATCTTCTTCAGCCAGAACTATAAAGAAGAATTCGAGCACATTTTTAAGTATAAAAGTATAAGCGCTGACCCGACAGTGTACGTGAACATCACCTCGAAGCTGGAGCCGGAGGATGCGCCACCGGGTTGCGAAAACTGGTTTGTGATGGTGAACGTGCCGCACCACCAGGGGCAGGACTGGCCGCAACTGATCAATACGACACGTGCCGCCGTAGTAAACAAGCTGAGCAAGATGCTGCAAACCGACCTGGCGCCGCTGATACAATGCGAGCAGGTATTGGATCCGCTCCTGATCGAGCAGCAGACTTCTTCTTACGCCGGAGCACTGTACGGCAGCAGTTCTAATAACCGGATGGCGGCTTTCCTGCGCCACCCGAATTTTAGTTCTAAGATCAGGGGGTTATACTTTTGCGGAGGCAGCGTGCACCCGGGCGGCGGCATTCCGCTGTGCCTGCTTTCGGCCAGCATTGTTGGGCACCTGGCGCCAACTCCTGCTACAATCACCAAGTATAAAGCCCATGCCTGATACCATACAGACACAACGCGCTGCCACGTCCATACTGCAAAAGCTGCACCCGTATGCCTTTTCGGTCGCCTTGTTTGTGCTGGTGCTCTTTCATGCGGTAGGCTTCTGGGGGCTTCTGTTCAGCAACGATCCGGAGTATTTTCAGACGCTCACCCCCATGAACCTGCTGCTGACGTATGCGCTGCTGTTCGCCTTTCATAAGCGCTGGAATAGCACGTTCATACTTTTCGCCGTGGTGGTGGCAGTAGCTGGTTTTATGGCCGAGGTGGTGGGCATCCATACAGGCCTGCTGTTTGGCAACTACAGCTACGGCGCGGCATTGGGTACCAAGTTGTTTGAGGTGCCGCTGCTGATCGGGCTGAACTGGCTGATGCTGGTGTATACCACCGGGCACATTGCCAACTATACTTCGCTGCACTGGCTGGCAAAAGCACTGCTGGCCGCGTTGCTGATGGTGGGGCTGGACTTTTTTATAGAACCGGTGGCCATGCGCTTCGATTTCTGGAGCTGGAATGGCGATCGTATCCCATGGTCTAACTACATAGGGTGGCTTGGGTTGTCGCTGCTGCTGCAGGTATATTTTCAGAGAACGGCTATCTACAAGCGCAACCGGCTTGCTCCTTTTGTGTACCTGGTGCAACTGGTATTTTTTTTAGGGCTGTACCTTTTTATATAAGAGTTTGTAACTCATGTTTTAACCGCCTTGTACATTGTGCATGTATGCTTTATCTTTGTCAGCCGGCGGCAACATCCGTTACAACAGGACCGTTAGATTGTATCTTTTTACGTACAATGTTTGCCCACAAGGCAGAGCTGTACACCGAAGCACCATTATGCAAATGACTTTTTTAGAGACCATATTGGGAGAGCTCCTGCAAATATTTAAGCGGGATGGTATAGAATCGCACACCGACGAGGATCTCATCAGGATACTTGATATACGGCAAACAACTTTTAAAGAGCTGTTCTCGAGCCGGGCAGATATGGTGAAGCAGGTAGTTTTGTTAGATATTGAGCAACAGAAGCGCGAACAAACGCAGTTGCTGGCGAAGGCCGCTAACCCTGTGGAAGAATTTATGCTGCTGCTGCAGGACGGTATCAGGAGAATACGGGAGATAAACCCCGTGTTTATCGGAGATATGCAACGCTACCCGGAAGCATGGAAAATGAGTATGGAGCACGTGAGCAGCAACAACCAGCAAGTAAATGCAGATATTCTGAACAGGGGCATTCTGGAAGGCTATTTCCGAAAAGACATCAACCTGCAAGTGGTTACAAAGATCATCCTGGAGCAGTTCTTCATGATGATAAACCCCAACATCTTCCCGCCGCAAAAGTACGACCTGTCGGAAGTATTCCGAAGTATTTACCTGTACTATGTGCGAGGCTTCTGCACCGATACCGGCAGCAAATTGGCCGAAGAGTTTTTCTCTAAGAACAACCTGTAACCTACACAAATACAAAAGGCCCGGAGCATGCGCTTCGGGCCTCTTTTTTTATACTTTAATCAGGTATTAGCTGATAGAAACGCGTACTTTTTTGGTGTACTCGCGCAGCGCTGTTTTAAAATCAGCGCCACTGTCCTGCATGTGGTTCAGGATCCAGACTGCGGCCAGCACGTGCGTCAGCTGTTCGCCTTCGTCGTCGCCTTCTACCTCAATAGCAAGCGGCTGCTCGTCTACAATGGCAGCCTCTGCAGCCATCAGTGCGTCCAGTGTCTGCGTTTCTACTAACTTCTTTATAGCGGGTATTTTCATCTCGGATTATACTGTAAGTTTATGAATCAGGTCGCGCACGGCTTCCTCTTTGCTGGCAGCTACGGTATCTACCAGTTTGCCTCCTTTAAACACAGCGAAGAAAGGCAGATTGGTTACGCCGGCAAGTTTACGGGCTTCCGGACTTGTTTCTGCGTTCACATCCACAAAAGCGACATTGGCAAAAGCATCGTCGTCAGACATGCGCTTGAACTTTGGTGCAAATAAACGGCAGCTGCCGCACCAGTCAGCATAGTACTTCACTACCACGTTCTGGTTCGTGTTAAGTACGTTGGTAAAATCGTTATCAGTTGCTAGTATAACAGCCATATTCTCTATTGGTTAATATAGGTTATAAATTCAGATCAGGTATGCCCTTAAGTCATACTTGCTTCAAAGGTAAATGTTTCAGGCCTAATATGCAGCTTTAGCTATCCTTAAGAGGCCACTTCCGGCTCATAACAGCTAACCTGCAGTTTTGTTTAGCGTCTTCTTCTGCTTTTTTTAGGCTGATCGTTGAGGTAGGCGATGAACTCTTTTTTACGGAAGGTGATGTGCCACATACCCCGCAGCTCGCCTGTCTGGTAGCCTGTTGCGGCATCTGTCGGGTACTTTTGTTTGATCTTCTCGTAATCTGCAGCGGCAATGTTCTGGCCGATGGTGCCGTGGCAGTTCAGGCAGTTCTGATTTCGGATGTAGATGGGCGAGGTATAAAGTAGCTCTTCGTTGTTCAGCGCAACTACCTGGGGCTCCTTTAGCGCTCCTTTTTCGTACTGCGCAAGTATGGCTGCGGCCTGGCCGCCGGCTTTGTTTGCCGGGTTGCGCAGGCGGGTGCCGGTGCGCTGGGCGGTGGCGCCAAATTTTTCTTCCAGGGCATTTACGGCCTCATAGTTCTCGGGCTGGCAGTAGGCCATGGCTGCGGCCACCCCGCCTTTCTGAAGCTCTTCCTGCAGCCGGGCGTCCAGTTCCTGCTGCGCTACTACTACCACCGAGTCGCCGGCTTTTTGGGCAGCTTTCAGAATATCGTTCTGGGTGAGGCGTTTGATTTTATGGCGTTCAACTTCCTGGGCTATTTCTTTGCCTCCTTCTATGGGTTTTACTTTTAAATCGCAGCCTGAAACTATACTGGCACCTAAAAAAGTTATAGATATGAGAAAGGTACGGCAGTTGAACATCTTTTTAGCCAAATTTGTATTTAAGAAACTACACGCCAATTTAGTATCTTTGCACTTTAAAACCATAACAGACCGATGTTAGATAAATTAGAAGCCATAAATCAGCGATTTGAGGAGGTAAGCCAGTTACTCATCCAGCCTGATGTGGCCAGCGACATGAAGAAGTTCAAGGCGTTGAACAAGGAGTACAAGGATCTTGACAAGATTGTAGTTGAATATAAAAAGTACCTGAACATACTTAGTAACATCGATAGCGCTAAACAGGTTATCGCTACTGAAAAAGACGAGGACTTCCGTGAGATGGCCAAGGAGGAGCTTGATACCCTGCTGCCACAGCGCGAGGCCATGGAAGATGCCCTGAAAGAACTCCTGATCCCGAAAGATCCGAACGACAGCAAAGACATCATCATGGAGATCCGTGCGGGTGCGGGTGGCGACGAGGCCTCTATCTTCGCCGGCGACCTGTACCGTATGTATACCCGTTTTGCAGAAAAAATGGGCTGGCGCACTGAATTGATCGATGCTACAGAAGGTACTTCAGGTGGTTATAAAGAAATTATTGTGGGCATGTCGGGCGAAGACGTTTATGGCAAGCTGAAGTTCGAATCGGGCGTGCACCGCGTACAGCGTGTGCCTGCAACCGAGACGCAGGGTCGTATCCATACTTCGGTAGCTTCGGTGGTAGTACTGCCAGAGGTGGAGGAGTTCGATATTGAACTCGATATGAACGACGTGCGCAAAGACCTGTTCTGTTCTTCAGGCCCGGGTGGTCAGTCGGTAAACACCACGTATTCGGCTGTTCGTTTAACGCACATCCCAACCGGTATTGTAGCTCAGTGCCAGGACCAGAAATCGCAGCTGAAGAACTTCGATAAGGCCTTAGCGGTACTTCGCTCGCGTATTTACGAAGTGGAGCTTGCCAAAAAACTGGAAGCCGAAGGTGCCCAGCGTAAGAGCATGGTAGGTGGCGGCGACCGTTCCGACAAGATCCGTACCTACAACTACCCGCAGGGTCGTGTTACCGACCACCGTATCGGCTATACCGTGTATAACCTGCCTGCGGTAATGGACGGCGGCATCGACGATTTTGTTGAAGAACTGCGTATCGCTGAAAATGCCGAAAGACTAAAAGAAGGCGCTACAGCATAATAAAGATAGCTCATCAAGTATAAAGGAATGTGGTAAAGCAAGTATGGCTGCACTGCATTCCTTTTTCTTTTTAATTGTTGATTGCTAAATTGTTAAATTGCTGAATAGTTGTTAGTGGTTATAGCGCCAAACAAAAGTCGAACGAAACATAGTACACATTCGAAGATTTGGTCAGAGGACGCCTGCGCCAGAAAAGGGAATCCGAAAGAGCAGCATTTTTTTGGCCAGAAGATAATGCTTGCGCCAGAATAGAGAAGCCTGAGAAGCGATTATCCAAAGTATAAGTATAGTTGTTGGTGAAAACACCAACAACGGCTTAGCATAATCTAACGAAACACAAGACACGAAACACGAAACACGCAAACGTGAAATACCTGCTTGCCATACTTCCCCTGCTCCTGCTGCTGTCGATGCTCTCGTGCACGCCGGACGACGAGGTGATCACCACGGATTCAAAGGCTATGCTGGAGTTCTCCGGCGATACGGTGCTGTTCGATACCGTGTTTGTGTCGCAGGGAAGTATAACCAGGCGCCTGAAAGTATACAACCCCAACAAAAAGGCTGTCCGGATAAACGAAATCCTGCTCTCGGGCGCCGCCACTTCTCCCTACAACCTGATCATCAACGGTGTTCAAAGCCCTGTAGTAAAAGGCATTGAGTTGCGCGGCAAAGACAGCTTGTACATCCTGGTTAAGGTAAACATCAATCCTTCGGACGAGAACCTGCCCTTCCTGGTATCGGATTCGATCATGTTCACCACCAATGGCAACCGGCAGAACGTGAAACTGGTGGCTTACGGGCAAAACGCTTACTTCCACCGCAAAACTGCTATCGGTACCACTGTATGGCCTAACGATAAACCCCATGTGCTGCTTGATACAGTGCTTGTGCAGGAGGGTGCTACGCTTACCATCCAGAAAGGAACGCAGGTATTTGCCAACAACAAAGCGGTGTTGCTCGTGAGCGGGCGGCTGCTGGTAGAAGGCACGCCGGAGGAGCGCGTTGTGTTCAGCGGCTACCGCCGCGAACCGGAGTACGTGCAGGCGCCGGGACAATGGGAGGGCATACGGCTGCTGGCAAACAGCGGGAACAGCGTGATCCGGTATGCTGACATCAAGAACACAGTCTGGGGGCTGCGCATTGGCAACCCGGGTAAAGGCGGCACGCTGGTAGAAGGCTGTGAGATACGCTACGCTTTCCTGGATGGCATCATTGGCTTTACCTCTGACATCCGGGTGGTGAACACGTTGATCCAGAACTGCGGGCAGTATGGTTTCGGTGGGCTGGGTGGTGGCAACTACGAAGTGCTTTACTCTACCATTGTGAACTATAATAACAACCTGCCCCGCGAAACGCCCGCTTTTGTGATCACGGACTTTATACCTGAAACCGAGATAACCGGCAAACCGACGCGCCTACGCCTGGTAAACTCCATCGTGTACAGCAACAACTCCGGTTTCCGTAACGAACTGCTGCTAAAAGGAGAGAAAGCAGAAATACAACTGGAAGTAGAAAACAACATGCTGCAAACCGAGGAGTACAAAACCCTTTTTGAGGGTAAGGGCAACATCCTTAATACCGACCCCAAGTTCAAGGCCCCGGCAAAACACGTTTTTACCTTGGATACGCTCTCTCCAGCCAGTAGCGAAGCCAAAGTGCTGCCACAGGTATTACAAGACCTGAAAGGTAAGCCCCGAAGCAACACTCCGGACATAGGCGCCTACGAACGCACGATAGATTAAGGAAATTTTGAATAACTATTCACCCATTCACTCAATCGCTCATTCAAAATTAAGCTCTATGTGGCATCAGAAGGAAATACGGTTACCGGCAGTTAAGCGTGGCTTTCACCTTATCACAGACTTGGTCGAGTCGCAGTTGCCGGAGCTGGAAGATATAAAAATGGGCCTGGCGCATATTTTTATCAAGCATACTTCTGCCAGCCTCACCATCAACGAGAATGCCGACCCTACCGTGCGCCAGGACTTTGAGAGCCACTTCAACCACATGGTGCCGGAGAACGCACCCTACTACCGCCATACCTTGGAAGGCCCAGACGATATGCCAGCCCATTTGAAAGCAGCCATACTTGGTACCTCGGTTACGGTGCCCATCACCAACGGCAAGTTTAACCTGGGCACCTGGCAAGGCATCTACCTCTGCGAGCACCGCGACCACGCCTCCAAACGCTGGATTGTGGTAACGCTGCAGGGGGAAGGATTTTAGAAGCGTTTATCTGCTAGTTAGATACAATACCAATGACTAAAGGAATCTTACTTGTAGTACTGATAGGAGTTGTTTCTACTTTTCCTGTACAGAGAACAGGAAAAGTAGAAACAACTCCTATCAGTACTACTCAATAGAACTGATTCCTAAATCTAAGTTAGTATTAAGTCCGAAGGTAAATGAAGACAGTACTTTTAGATACTATGATTATGAGATTGCAACAGGAAGTAAAACTGTCTTTACCCTGACCTACGCTAAAGGCGACAGCACCTATACCGACAGTGGTGTTGCTGAGATTGTAGTTTTTGAAGTAGAGAGCTCAATAGCTAATTTCAATATAGTTGACACTGGCTTCAAGAAACACCAAGGACTATATAAAAGAGCATGCTTTTGTGTTGATGACTACTCAAATAAGGCAACAAGAATACTGTCAGGAAAGGTGTCAGGGAGAAAAATAGATTCTAACTCTTGGTTACTGCATGCGGCAGTAGGGATGATAGATTTCAAGGATACAGTCAGAATCAATCAGGAAAACATAATAAGTATAAAATAAGTGTGCAGGATATAACTCTGCACAAGCACTATTCTCGGCTACGCCTCATTCTCAACCTCTAATAAATGTTCAAGCTTAAACCTATTACTCTCCTCTCTCCTACCTCACCAACGTTACCTTCTTTATCTCCACCCCATTGCTGCTGGTAACGCGCAGGAAGTATAAACCAGCCGGCAGGTGGAGCACATCCAGGCGCACGATGCGGTCGCTGACTTCTGTGTTAAGCACCGGTTGCCCCAAGCGGTTTACCAACTCTACCTGCCGTACCTGCACACGCGCCGGCTGCTCGATGGTGATGTATTCGGAAGCCGGGTTCGGGTATACTGCCAAATCGTTCACGGTCACATGCACAAAGCTTTCCTTCTCCTCGGTGCTGCTCAGGTTGCCGTTTGTAATGGTAAGGCTCACACGGTACTTGCCTGGTCTGGCATAGGTCACGGTTGGATTTTGCTCGGCAGAAGTAGCCGGTGTGCCGCCCTCAAAATGCCACAGCCAGGAGAGGGGCTTCAGCCCAACAGAAGCATCCTTAAATGTAACTGTTTGCCCGGCAATAGCCAGCGTATCGCGCTCGTCCGAAACCCTGAAGTCGGAGCGCAGGGAGCCGGAACAGGTAATTGCGTTAAGTATGGTGCTGCGGGTAGTGCTCAGTACGGCTTGCATGTAGGCTGCCTGCCCTTTGGTGTACAGGTTCATGCAGTTGTCGTAGCTGTAATCCATGTAATTCTGCCACATGTTGCCGTATGGGCCGTTGTCGCAGGAAGTAGAGATGCCGTCCGGGCAGCCCTGGGTTTCGCCTTCCTGGTTCGGGGTATCGTCGATGTCATCAGAGTCGGTGCAGGTAGTGCCGTTGCCCCAGATGTGTTTCAGGCCCAGCCAATGGCCGACCTCATGCGTGCCGGTGCGGCCAAGGTTGTATTTGCTGGAAAAAGGATTGGCAGGATACGCCCCCACTGCTCTGTAATGCAGCACTACTCCATCGCGTCGCGCTTCGGTTTCCGGCGTGGAAGAGTAGCCCAGTATCTGGCCATCCAGGTTGCAGATCCAGATGTTCAGGTATTGGTTCCGGTCCCAGGCGTCGGTGCCGCCGGTGCTGCTGAACTTCACGTTATCGGAAATGTAGCTGAATTGAGTGCGGTCGGTCCGGGTGCGGGTGATGCCGGTAGTCGGGTTGCCGTCCGGGTCTACGACGGCCAGGCAGAATTCAATTTCCGCGTCGGCGGCATAGGGCAGAAAGTATGCGGGGGTATTAGCAGCGTCGGCATTCTTCCTTCTGAAATCTGCGTTTAGCACGGCTAGCTGCGACAGGATCTGCTCTTCTGAAATGTTCTCGATGCCATTGTTGTAAACCACATGAAACACCACGGGGATGGTAATGGCAGCCTTGCGTGCGTATTGTCCCCGGGGTTTTTGCTGCAGTGCTTGCTCAACGGCTTGCTGCGCCTGTTGCTGGCGTTGTTTAAAGCCCGGGTCCTGTGCCTGTTGTACTTCTGTATAGGCATCTGTGCCGCAGGTGCGCCCACCGGTAGCACCTGTCGGCGCTGTTATACTTTGGGCACTGCCGATCAGGGCATAAAGTATAAATAGTATAAGCAGAAGCGTAAAGAGGCGCATACAAAAACAACAGGAGTAGCTAACTAATTAAACTGCAATGTATGAGCAGCTTAAGAAGCAATATACTAAAATTGAGGCTTACAGGATATCAATTTACCCGGAGATGTTCTCGGTAGCAGCGGAAACCTGTGGTTATACTACAGGTTTGCATCAATGCGGTAGTGGAGCGAATCGCCGAAGATGAGTTTCTGAACGCCTTCTATGCGGTAGCTGGATACGTCTCCGCTTTCAGGATCGGTGCTAAGCGAAACTTTACGTCTGGAGTAAAAAAGCAGGTTTTTTTCCAGTACCAGGGCTTCGAGTTGCTGTATGTTGTTTTGCGGTGAAAGCTGCAGCTGCAGGTATTGCACGGGTGTTTCGGCTTCCTCCACTTTCCGGAAGGAAACAGAGGTGCTGCCATCCGTATGTGGTTCCCGGTGTTCGCTATACAGGTCCTGCAGCGCCGGGCGGCTCAGATCTACCTCCTGGAAAACAGCCAGTTCGTCTTCCCAGTCCACTTCGGATGTTTCTATTGTTTCGGTAGGGCTGTTCTCGGTCTTTACAGATTTGAGCACCATGGGTTTTTCTGCCTGCAGGCGCTGCATCTGCTGCTGCAGGTATACGGTTATGTTCTGAGAGTCCGCCGCCCTGGCAGAAACGGGCGGCGCAGGCCTCTCACAAGCTGCGGTGGTACCTAATAGCAGTACCCCAACCACTATGTTTTTATACTTAGCCAAGTACAATGTCCCGCTCAAGAAGTGAAACTCCCGTCATCTCTGCAGGCTTCTCGATACCCATCAAATCCAGGATGGTAGGGGCTATATCGCCCAGCTTGCCCGGCAGCAGGTTGCCTTTGAAATCGTTGCTTACGAGCACGAAAGGCACCAGGTTGGTAGTATGGGCTGTGTGCGGCGTGCCATCCGGGTTAATCATCAGGTCGGCATTGCCGTGGTCGGCGATCACGATGGTGTCGTAGCCATTTTCCAGGGCAGTTTTGATAACGGCTTCTGCGCATTGGTCTACCACCTCACAGGCTTTAACGGCAGCTTCAAATACGCCGGTGTGGCCTACCATGTCGGGGTTGGCAAAGTTCAGGCAAATGAAATCAGCAGTTTGGTTCTGCAGCTCCGGAATAATGGCATCGCGTATATCGAAGGCGCTCATTTCCGGTGCCAGGTCGTAGGTGGCTACCTTAGGCGACGGGCACAGCAGGCGCTTCTCCCCTTCAAAAGCTTCCTCACGGCCTCCGGAAAAGAAGAAGGTAACGTGCGGGTATTTTTCTGTTTCGGCAATGCGGATCTGCTTTTTGCCTGCCTTAGCGACTACTTCGCCCAGGGTATTGTTCAGGTTATCTTTCTCGAAAATGGCCTCTACGCCTACAAACGTGTCGTCGTAGTTGGTCATGGTTACGTAGCGGAGGTTGAGCTTATGCATGTTCTGCTCCGGGAAGTCGCGCTGCGTCAGGGCCTGCGTAATTTCACGGCCACGGTCGGTGCGGAAGTTGAAGCAGATCACCACATCGCCTTCCTGTATGGTGGCAATCGGCTGCTGCTGATTATCTACTTTCACGATCGGCTTGATGAACTCGTCGGTAACGCCGGCATTGTAAGAGTCCAGCATGGATTTGATCAGGTTCTGCGAAGGTGTGCCTGTGCCGTGCACCAGCAGATCGTAAGCGAGTTTTACGCGCTCCCAGCGGTTGTCGCGGTCCATGGCATAGTAACGGCCCACGATAGAGGCAATGGTGCCGGTAGTTTGCTCCAGGTGCTGCTCCAGGTCGTTAATATACTTCACGCCGCCTTTCGGGTCGGTGTCGCGGCCATCGGTAAAGGCATGGATGTATACCTGCGAAAGTCCCTCGTCGAAGGCAGCGGTACACAAGGCTTTCAGGTGGTCGATGTGCGAGTGCACGCCGCCATCAGACAAAAGACCGATCAGGTGCACCGGCTTCTTCTCTTCTTTGGCAAAGGCCAGCACGTTTGCAAGCACCGGCATGGAAGCCAGCTTGTGCTCGGCAATGGTCTTGTTGATGCGCACCAGGTCCTGGTACACCACGCGGCCGGCGCCAATGTTCATGTGGCCTACTTCCGAGTTACCCATCTGTCCTTCGGGCAGCCCCACGGCCTCGCCCGACGCTTTAAGCGTAGCGTGCGGGTATTGCTGAAGTATAGAGCTGATGAAAGGCGTGCGGGCTTTAGCAATAGCAGACACATCCGGATTTGTGCCTATGCCCCATCCATCTAAAATCACAAGAAGAACCTTTTTATCCATGATACAAATATAGGCAAAACTTTCGATTGCGGGCTTCGGCAGCCTTATGCTTTCATACGCAGGAAAGGGAAAGTATACTTCCTTCTTTTTATTGGGAACGGAAGCAGCATAACATCCGTTAACGCAATAATTCTGCACAAAGTGTAAGCCACAGAGTATTTATTTTTAGGGAATACTCTTAACTTTATAGCAGAGAGCAGAAACCCCGGTTGTTGGCATAGTTTTAGCTACTATCAGAGCGAGATACAAACTTTATTTATGAAAAACTTTAAACAGATTGCCGTAGTATTTTCGTTGTTGTTTGCTGTTGCATTTTTGTCTGTGGGACGTGCACAGGCGCAGGGCGATGTGATGGGCAGCGTGAAGTCGGCTATCCGGATCGGATCTTCCAAAGATCTGGCGAAGAACTTCAGCAGTGTGGTGGAAATTACACTGGAGAGCGGCGACGCCACCAGCTACAGCAGCAATCAGGCGGAGTTCGTGATGAAGAATTTCTTCAGCAAAAACGCTCCGGTAGATTTTTCATACAGCCACCAGGGGTCTTCTGACAAAGGACAACGCTACGCCATCGGTACGTATACTTCCAAGAACGGCTCTTATACCGTACTGGTGCGCCTGAAGGAATCTAAGATACAATCGCTGAACTTTATAAAAGATTAAGCAGATAATAATGAGATTTTTAACATGGCTCGGGTTATATCCCGAGCCTTTTTTTATTTTTGCACTGTGAAACCGACATACCTGACACAACAAAGCATCGCAGAGTTTATCTCGCGCGCCCTGGCCGAAGACATTGGCGACGGCGATCATTCGTCGCTGGCCTCCATTCCGGCTGATGCACAGAACCAGGCACGCCTGCTGGTGAAGGGCGAGGGCATACTGGCTGGTGTAGAGCTGGCCGGTTATATTTTCAATGCCGTAGACCCGGAGCTGCAGGTAGAAGTGCTGCTGCAGGATGGCGCGCAGGTGAAGTATGGCGACGTGGCCCTGACCGTAAGAGGCAAGGCGCAGTCTATACTTACTGCCGAGCGCCTGGTGCTCAACTGCATGCAGCGCATGAGCGGTATCGCCACTTACACCCACCACCTCAACAGCCTGATTGCCGGTACCAACGCCAAGTTGTTGGACACCCGCAAAACCACGCCTAACTTCCGCATCATGGAAAAATGGGCGGTGCTGATTGGCGGGGGCGTGAACCATCGGTTTGGTTTGTTCGACATGATCATCCTGAAAGATAACCACGTGGACTATGCCGGCGGCATCCGTCAGGCCATTGAGGCGACGCAGCGTTACTTGAAAGAAAAGAACAAAGACCTGCGCATAGAAGTGGAAACACGCAACCTGCAGGAAGTACAGGAGGCGCTGGCCACAGGCGGCATCCACCGCATCATGCTCGACAACATGACGCCGGAGATGATGCGCGAAGCGGTAGCCCTGATCGGTGGCCGTTACGAAACAGAAGCTTCCGGAGGTATAAATGAGCAGACCATTGCCGAAGTAGCCAAATGCGGCGTAGACTATATTTCGGTTGGCGCCCTGACGCACTCCATTAAGAGTATGGACCTGAGCCTGAAGGCTTACAAAGTATAAATGCCGCTGACTTACCCTGAGAACCGGGAGCAGCAGGAGGTAACGGCAGAGAAAAGAGAGTTCGATTTAATTTATTTATGATTCAACCAAACCAACGTAATTTCCGGATGCAGCAGGGACCTTCCCCGCAGGCAATCCGAACCAAAAAGTACCAGCTCGACAAGAACACGTACACCACCATGGCCCTTACCCAGGTATGGAAAAAAGACTGGTGGCACGCCCTGATTCCGCTGGTGTTGTTCCTGCTTCCGGCTGCTTTCAGCTTCTCGTGGTGGTGGGTGGCCGGTGCTGTTATCATCACCATCCTGTTTGTGCTGCTGCGCTCTGCACAGGTAATGGGCGTAACGCAGGTAGAGCAGGGCAACCCCCTGTTCGAAAAACTGATGTATGAGATTGATCAGCGCCAGATACTGATGAAGCGCAACGAGCGCGAAGGCATGGCCCTGGGCTGGGACATGATTCAGAAAGCGCAAAAAAGAGACGATGGCTTTCAGTTGTGGCTGAAGCCGCCTACCGATGCCCAGCTGCCTGGCGGCTGGAAAGGCTGGGTTGCCCGTAACTTCCAGGCACCGGTGTTTGTGCTGCTGCCGTTCCGTATCTTCAACAGCCAGAACGATCTGAAGCTGATGGAGTCGTTGCTGCGCCGCAAGAACCTGCTGGCTTAACGGTAGCCCACAAGCCGGCTTTTGAATTCTATCGTAATTGATATAACATGCACAGCCCTGCGAAAAGGGTGCAATTAGTATATAGTATAAAAACAACAACAATGAATAAGAACGTATTAGCAGTTTTCGCCGCCGTATGCGGATTGTTTATGGTTTCTTGCGATACTCCGAAAGACCTGAGACCAGGAGCAAAAGTTTCCGTGGATTATGTGGAGCCAGGTACCCGCAACACACACAACGTTGGTAAAGTAAACGAGGTGCACGGTAAAGAAACACACGAAGAGAAGAAGGAAGTAATGCCAAACGCTGACCTGGGCGGCAATACCATCCAGGCTGGTGACAGCGTGCGCGAAACCAAAGAAACAAATACAGAGGCTGGCGCAATCCGCAAGTAATTCTGTTACACCTTAGTGCCTGCCGCTGCCGTAGTTAAACGGCAGCGGCAGGTTTTTTTATACCCGTGCCCCACGATTGCCGGTGTATATCCATCTTCCGAAATAAAGACTACCTTTGCAACTTAATTGCTTTTGCACCACCTATGGGACAACAGGAAGAGTGGTTTAGTACCTGGTTTGATTCTCCATACTACCATATACTTTACAGCAACCGCGACCACCAGGACGCGCGCACCTTTATCGATAACCTGGTTACGTACCTGCACCCGAAGCCTGCGGAGAAGATGCTCGACCTGGCCTGCGGAAAGGGCCGCCACTCGGTATACCTCAACCAGAAAGGGTACGACGTAACAGGCATTGACCTGTCGGGGCAAAGTATAGCCTATGCCAAACAGTTCGAGAACGAACGGCTGCATTTTGAAGTACACGACATGCGCGAGGTGTACAAACCTGAAGCGTTCGATTTCGTGCTTAACCTGTTCACTAGCTTCGGCTACTTCGATAACGAGACAGAAAATGTGGTAGCGCTGCTTGCTGCTGCCAAATCGCTGAAACACGGCGGCAAGCTGGTGATCGACTTTATGAATACCGACAAAACCATTGCCGACCTTGTTGCGCATGAGGAAAAGGAAATACAGGGAATTAAATTCCAGATACATCGCGGGGTGGAGCAGGGCTTTATCGTAAAATCCATCCGGTTCTCTGACAACGGAGAGTCGCATCATTTTCAGGAGCGGGTAAGGGCATTGCGGGAAGAGGATTTCCTGGAATATTTCAGCATGGCGCAGCTTCGGCTGGTTGATGTGTTCGGCGACTACAACCTTAATTCCTTCGATCACGAACACAGCGATCGAATGATCTTTGTATTAAAGAAATAAGCAACCCCAATGATAGTTGCCATACTTGTACTTTTCTTTACCGTTGTGGTATCCGGGTTCCTGGTAAAGGCTTTTCCACCGGATAGCCTTAAGTGGCTGAAGATGGCCCTAGCCTTCAGCGGTGCCTACCTGTTTACCATTACCATCATCCACCTGCTGCCAGATGTGCTGCTGAGCAACAGCGACCCGCACGTGGTGGGTTACTGGATACTTGCCGGTTTTTTTCTGCAACTGGTGCTGGAGCTTTTCTCGCATGGCGTAGAACACGGGCACATGCATGTGCACGAGCATGGCCGGGTAGGATCGATGCCGTTCCTGCTGCTGGGCTCTCTGTTTATCCACTCCTTCCTGGAAGGCAGCATACTCGTGGACCGCGGCAGCTACGGACATGCAGGGCATTCGCACGAGAGCGACAGCTTTTATGCGGTATTGTTAGGAGTAGCCATACACCACGTGCCGGCGGCCTTTGCGCTGATGTCGGTGCTGATGACGCGGGTAAAGAACTTCCGGAAAGCGTTCCTGTGGTTGCTGATCTT
The DNA here is from genome assembly GCF_023630205.1 of Pontibacter ruber. Lineage (GTDB taxonomy): Bacteria > Bacteroidota > Bacteroidia > Cytophagales > Hymenobacteraceae > Pontibacter > Pontibacter ruber. The sequence continues at coordinate 1,322,030 of NZ_JALPRR010000001.1, forward strand.
TGCTGTAGGCGCGCCGCTTGGTATTATCGTAAGCAACACATTGATCAGCCATGAGGCAGAAGGAAGCGTCATCTTTACGGCCCTGACAGGCATTGTAGCCGGTAACTTTCTGCACATTTCTACCACAATCCTTTTCGAAACGAGTCCGGAGCACCACTTTAACCGCAACAAGCTTATTGCCACCATACTGGGCCTTTTGCTGGCACTTGCCAGCGACTTTATATAACCAGTGCTCTCAGGAAGTATAAAGCCGGCAAAGAGTCTTTTCTTGCCGGCTTTATACTTTAATTATACTGCTGGGCTGCTAGTGCCTCTCTCCCACTTTAAGTACCTGTTGCCGTAACCTAAGTTGCTCCGGTGTCGCAGCAGGGTTGTCCTCAATCACAAACTGAAGTTCTTTCTCGATCCGGGCCGGTGTGAAGGTTTTCTTGTAGAGTTTGTTCTCGCGGATGTACTCGATCTCTACCGGCTTGTTGTTCTTTACCTCCAGCAGTGGTCCTGCCAGCTCGTAGATGTTTGCTTCTGTTAAGGCTTGACCGTTTATTGAGCGCAGTACGTCGTACATCACGAAGCCAAATTGGTTATCCAGTGGCTCGGCAATCCAGAAGAATTTCCGGGTTTTCTCGAAGCCCATCCTAAACTGACCAAACGTATAGGCGCTGCCCATCTTCTTGTCAGCGTAACCCCAGCCTATTTTTTGGAAGTACTCCTGGTAAGGCATTGGGTTGCTGCCTGTTACATACTGGTCAAAGAACTGGCGTATCTCCGGGTATGTAGCAGCCACGATCACATCGATCAGCTCGTCGTCTTTGAACGGTTTGTTCGGTCCATACTTTTTCGACAGCTGCAGCATCAGCTCGCGCAGGCCCATCTTGCCCTTGCTGAGTTCCTGCAGGCGAATGTCCAACAGCAGCCCGATCAGGGCACCTTTCTCGTATACGTTGGGGTACATCTCCTGGTACTTGGGCTCGATGATGTGGCGGCTCATCTCTGTAAAAGAGACATTTTCATACTTGCTGCTGCTCTCGATCTTGCCCATCATTTCCTGCTGAAAAGTAGGGTAATCTTTCAGGCCCTCCTGCAACTGCACCAGGTTCGAGAAGTACTCGGTTACGCCTTCGTAAAGCCACAAGTGTTGCGAGAGTTTCGGATCCTTGAAATCAAAATACTCGATCTCTTCGCTGTGCACGTTGAGCGGCGTGAGGATGTGCAGGAATTCGTGCGCTGCCACATCCAGCACCATGCTGCGCAGGTTCTCTTCGTTCTGCTGTTCCGGCAAAAAGTACATTGAGCTGTAGGAGTGCTCCAAAGCGCCGAAGCCGCCATACTTGGCAACCTTGCTCTCGGGCGTATACTTCGGGAAATACATGATGAAGTGGTAATTATCGACCGGCATGCCGCCAAAGAAGTTGGTCAGGGCAGTGGCCAGCGGTGTGATCATCTCCTGCACCTGTTTGGCTTTCACGGTGCCTGTTTCCGAATGCACGGCAATGGAAACACGCGTATTGCCGGAGCGGAAACTGGCCGTATCGGGGCGGCTGTACATGAGCGGGCCATCGGCCAGGCGTACATAGTCAGGAGCCCGGACGATGTCCTGTTCCGGTGCTTTGTGCTCTATAGCCAGTGCGGTGGCTCCGTACAGGTGCGCAGGCTTTTGCACCGCTATGGTATAGGGCAGCATTTTGTAGCCATCCAGGTACCCGTAAAAGCCGAAATGGTTGATCATAAAGTTCTGGTTTGCCTCGATGTTGGTGCCGCCGGGCTGAAAGATGTAGTTGTCGTCCTTCTCTACATCCCAGGTGTCATCCACCAGGTATTCCAGGCGCGCCAGCTTATCCGCTTTTGTGATAGTGAACTGGTTTACCCCCTCCTGCTTTGTTTTCAGTCGCTTACCGCGATTGTCGTAGGCTTTGAACTTGCTGATAAAGCGGCCATAGTCTTTCTGGGAGTATGATCCGGGAATAACGCTCGGGATGATGTAGGTGATCTTGTCTTCTTTTACGGCCGGGGTGTGCACCACCACTTTTACCTGGTCGTTTTTAATGTTCTTCAGGTCCAGCAAGATATTGTAATCCTGTTGTGCCAGTGCGGCAACCGAAAGAGAAGAAAGTAAGGTGCTAAGCAGAGCGAAGCGCTTCATGTACGGGACTAAAGTTTGTTTTCAGAACGAAATATAGTACAATCTGTGTATGTTCGATAGGCCCGTAACGTAAATTTAGTAAACAGAGTAGGCAGACGTATGTCGGGAACAGCATTCTTCCCGCTTTATTAAGTTGAGGTAACTTCATACTTGGGGTGTAGCCGGCATTGATTCTTGCGCTTCCGTTGCTAAATGACCTATGGCTTAATTTATACTTATGAAAGCTTCAGACCAGACCTCGCGCTATACTTCGTTCCGGGAGTTTTACCCGTACAAGGGTAAGTAAGTATAAAAGCAGAATTAGATAATGGTAGAAAGCAGCGTAGCGATGAGTGCTTTCACGGTAAGCACCAGCGTGCTTGGCTGCGTGGTTACCTCTGATTCATCTTCCTCAGAGGAAGTGAAGGCATCTTTCAGCAGGGAGATAGGGCTTTCCAGCACTTCTGCATCCAATACTGACTTCTGTTTAGGAGTGTCTTGCGGGGAGGCAGCAATCGTAGCGGCAGTTTTTTGCTCTGCGTCAGGTATAGCTATAGTTGCCTCTGCAGCAGGAATTTCGCTCTGAAGGTCAGCAGCCGGGCAAAACGCTATGTTCAGCAGCATGACTACTGCCATAGGTACCAGCAACCGCAAAATAGGCTTCAGAGTTAACATACTCAAAAGTAGTGGATGGCGCTCAGATTAACAAGCTTCTCGTTGTACTTTTTAGAGAAATGTATGTTAAAGTTGTGTTAAAGTATGACCTGGATTGGCAAAGGGGCTTCTCACAAGGAAAGGGCTTATTTACTGCCGATTGCAGGCTTTACTACCTTCACTTTTACCGGTACTACCCCCTCATCAATAGAGCCTATTCTTTTTGCTGCCGCCTCCGATAAGTCGATCACACGTCCTTTTGAGTAAGGTCCCCGGTCCGTGATCTTTACTTTCACGCTTTGCTTTGTCTGTAGGTTGGTTACTTTTACTTTGGTGCCAAAAGGCAGGGTGCGGTGGGCTGCCGTTAGTTTGTTGCGCCGGTAAGGATCGCCGTTGGCCATTTTCCTGCCGTGTAGCTTGTTGCTGTAATAAGAGGCTTTGCCTTCTTCTGTATAGCCACGCTTGCCCACTGCAGCTGACGTGCCGGCGCAGGACGATAATAAAGCCACAAAAGCGCCCAGAACAAAAGCCTGACGCAGCCTATGGCCAAAGCTGCCGGTCAGGGAAGTATAAAAGTTTGTCATAGCTAAAAGTTGTCAAAGGCTTTAACGAAAACTTAGCTGCAGAATTGCCTGATCTCCTGGCTCAGTTTTTCGGTTGCTACTTTTTCCAGGGGGTGGGGCGTGTTCGGGAGCACCAGCAGGCGGGCCTGTGGCAGCTGGCGGTAAGCCCAGGTTGTTTCCTCCACGCTCACCATGTTGTCGCGGTCGCCTACGCCAACCTGTACGGGCACAGTCACCTCGGCCAGCGTTTCTGCCGATAGCGGGGGCTGCGCGCCCAGGTGGTGCATCATCTCGGCAGTTTTCTGCATTACTTCTTTCCAGTTCTGCGGGGCATGGCGGCTGGCGAGCGTTTGGGCAAACTGGGGCACTTTTTCCTGTATCTTTGCCGGGTTCAGCAGCCTGGTTTCCTTAGCGGCAGTCTCCGGCGACCAGTCGAACTTGGTAGCAAGTGTGAAGATGCCTTTTACCCGGTCCGGGTGCTGGCGTGCAAAGCACAGCGCGGCATAGCCTCCCATGCTGTAACCGAAAAGGTACGTGCTTTCCAGTTGCTGTTCGTCCAGCAGGTTTAGGATATCCTGCGCAAACATATCCATTCCGAAAGGGGCTGCAGGTATAGCCTTGCCCCCATGCCCGCTGAAGCCCAGCGTATAAGTATGGAAGTATGGCTGCAGTTGTTCTTTCAGCGGAAACAGGGTAGCCTCTGAGCCGAGGGCTCCGTGTAGTAGCAGCAGGTTTTGCATAGGAAGTATAACTGGGCTGTGATAGTTCTTATTGGCAAAAGCCGGAGCATACCTATACTTGCAGCCCCGGCTCCTGATGTTGCCTCTTTGTAAGTTCGGAAAAGTTTACTGCTTGATCTGGTAGTTGTATACTTCCACGGCCTGCGTCAGCTTGTCTTTCCGGAAAAGCTGAATAACCACCGGCACAGCAATGATGCCGGCACCCACATAGATAGCCGGGGAAAGCTCTGTGTTTCCGAACTCATCGCGTTTGTTCACAGAAGAAAGCACGCCTGCCGCAGTTACGCCGGCTCCTACCACAGTCATGGCAGTATAAATGATGCGGTCTCTGCGGTGGCGCTGTAGCAGCGTCATGCTGGAGGCATTGTCAGACAAGGCTTGCTGAAGGTTCTCGTAGTTGAATGAAAACAACGGGCCTCCGTCTTTAGAGAAATAGTAGACCCTGCGGCGGCTCGGAGTTGACATGCCGTAGCCGTAAGGCGAGTAGCCATAGTTGTAGGAGGTGCGCGTTGTATAGAACTTGGAAATGCGTGGCCCTTCTATGATGCGCTTGGCAAAATCGTCGTAGCGGCCGCCCGAGGATACGCGGGCAAAATAGCCCTCCTTGTTCTGGTACACGTTCACCGCTTCAATGTTATACTTAAGCGAATCGTCGAGCAGGAAGTAATTACCCTTGAACAAAGGCGACTTGTACTGTACTTTGTTTGCGAAGACAGTCTGGCCGTCGTAAAGCTGAATGAAGTGCCTGCGGTCCTGGTAGCCTTGCGCCTGGGCACTCAGGCACAGACTCAGGCCGAGCAGTATCAGGGAAAATAATTTTGTCATGGATATATTGATATGATACGGTTAATATACACAGTATCCGGCTATACGCAAAAATCAGAAATAGAAGAAAAGCTAATTGAATAGTAAAATAAGCATGGCCACCATACCTAGTAGCGCCAGGTATACCCAACTCATTAATTGCCCCCGGTGCCTGGCAGGTACCAGGTTGCTGACCAGCACTACCGCCATCAGCATGCACAGGATATACAGCATAATGAAGGCAACAGCCTTTACCCAGTTGGGAACAATGGTGTTCTCAGCTTGCATCTGGTTGTCCATGCCCAGGCCCGAGAGCAGGTACTTAAGGCCTACATACACCACCACTTCAAACAGCAGAAAGTAAAACAAACCATACAGGCGGCTGATCTTGCTGTCGGGCATGGCTACAGGCTTTTGAAGAAGTGATAACTCTTGATGTGGAAACCCTCGCGGAAGTAAAACCGATGGGCTGCACTATTGGTTACATACGCATCCAGCATAACAGTTGCGCAGTTGTGGCGTTTGGCTTCTTCCAGCATCCAGTCCGATAGCAATTTGCCTACGCCCCGCGAGCGGTACTCTTCCGTCACTACAAAATTATCTACTTCCAGGTACTTGCCGCTGTAGAGTTTGGCGCTTATCCAGAAACCGGAAAGGCCAATACAGGTGCTGCCATCAAAGGCGCCTACCATGCGGTAGCCATTTTGCAGCATTTGCTGCAGCAGCTCCTCGTAGTAAGCCAGCGACATGGACGGGTTCAGCTGGCGTATCAGGTGGTGTTGGGCCAGCATACCGGGTAGGTCTGTTATTTCTGTTATCTTGATTGTGTGCGACATCGTATAAGCAAAAAATGGGTATTGAGCAGCTCTGTAATATCAGGCTATTTTCGCAAAGAAGTACCACGATAGAAAGATATACAATTTAGAAAATGCCGCCTCAAGGGAGTGCTTGTATTCAGATGTTTGTATATCAGGATTTTAGTATAAAGAGTGCCGTTTTACCGGTGATTTATACGTAGAGTTTTTATGCAAATATAAAAATTCTAAGTATTTAATAGTACATGGTTTGGATTTGCAACAATCTCAGTCATAGGGGTCGTTAAAGTACTAGAAGACAGTTGGGGATATGAGGTTATTAAGAAATATTAAATTAGATAATTATAACTATTATAATGATAGGACACGGAAGATCTTCAGCATTGGCTACGAAGATCTGACGACGCTTATCTATTATACAGATAAGAGCAATAAATTCACGTTGGTGGTGGCAAAAGAAGACGATCCACCACTTATCCTGGAAAAACTGATTTCCAGAGCAGAAGCATTCAGAATAATGAACACCCGGCCCGAGTAGCCGGGTTTTTATTTTGCCTTCAGCATTCCGTCTTCCTTGTCGTATCTCCGGTCTCCTGATTGAAAGAAATGCTTTTAGCTGCAGTTATACTTTAATTGTGCTAAGGTGCTTTTGAAGTATAGCATGTTTTTAGTGTGATATCTTAAAATAGTATTGTTGGTCAGGCACTTTTTAGGCTAAAATTTTGCTCTTGCAGTAATAGCCAAAGTTAAAGTACCAATGTCCGAACCTACCAACATGACTGATGTAAACCAGGTGCAGCACATGTTTCTGTACGTGGAGAGCAGCGACGCTGTATGTATCCTGAACATTGCAGGCCACCCTTACCGGCTTCGTGAGCTGATCTTTATGATGATCGAAAACGGCTGCCGTGTGATGCAGACAACCGCAGACCAATTCAACGTATTCTGTTATGATAAAGAAACCGTAGAAGTATACGATTACCTTACAACCATTATCAAGGCAAGATTCAACAACCTCTGAATCAGCAATGCCTCCAAAAACAGAAAGGCTACCGCTTCTGCGATAGCCTTTCTGTTTTGATGGTTATAGTTTATAGTTGCTTTATCTCGATCTCTTGTGGCTTGAAAGTAGACTCGTGGTAAGGTAATTTCACCTGTAACTCACCATTTTGGTGCAGGGCCTCAATCCGGCTGATATCAACCTGCGGAGGTAACATAAATACCTTGTTAAAGAGCGGTACAGCCATTTCCTGGTTTTCGGGGCTGTGGAATAAAGAGAATATGGTAAGCTGGTTGCTGTGCAGCACCACTTTAAACGCATCCGGGTTCACTCCTGCGGCCCACACCTTAATTACAGCGCCACGGTTATACTTCTCGATATCTACGTAGGTCTCGCTCACACCTCCACTCACTGTATTCAGCAAATTGATCTGTTGGGCAATGCTTCGTAAAAATTCTTTATTTTTTATGATTTTCATCTCTGCCTCCTCTCTCGTTTCAGGGAGAATGATGCAAATGCGGTGCCAGTGTGTTTACAGCGAGGCGTAGCTTTGCTACATGTCTTAACTACGCCATAATGACCTGTTTACGGGAAAAAGAGCAAATTTGAGTCGACATTTTGTCGGGTTGTTATACCTTAAGAGAGTTAACTTTCAAGGTGGCTACTGTGGGTAGGCTCTTCTTAGATGTGTCTTCCTCATTTGGATGAAACTGTACTTAGATGTGGATTGTTCCCAATGATCAGTAACTTTTCCCATATAGGGATATTTTGCTTGTATTTGGAATGTCTTGCACAAATACTTAGAAAATAATTTACCCGATGTTGCACAATCAACTTAATAATGTAAAGGCTATATAGATAGACGCTTGTAAATAGAAGTACACGAGAAAGTATAAACTATTAAATGGAGCAAGACAGGCTTTTTGCTAAAAAAGGGAACGTGGCATATTTCTTTCATAAGGGGTGTTGCAATAGAGCAGCAGTATATGAAAAAACTTTACCCACTAGTACTTTTACTTTTAACGCTTACTTTCCCTGCGCTGGCACAGGTTATTATCTATCATGAAAACTTCAGCGGCACTGTAACCGGATATACATTTACAGCAGGTACATGGCTCAATGCTGAAACATCGCCGAGCACAGGCTATGCTTCAGGTGGTGCATACCTCAAAACGGCATCCAACATCGGAAGTACCAAAGTACTCCACCTTAACAACAGGTTTTCTACCTTAGGCTATACAGGCATCACCATTAAATGGACAGATTACCGAAGCAAGGTAAACGGAGCTAGTACAACGAGCAATAGCCCTGTCAAGCTATTCTACAGCATCGACAATGGTGTAAGTTTCTTAGAAGCCTCAGTTACACAAAATGCTACGACCAACAACGTCTGGAACCAGGCAAGTGCCTCGCTTCCAATCGGACTTTTGACTGCCGAAAAGATCAGGTTACGCTGGGAGATATCTACGCCGGCAAACCAGCAGGATTACTACGCTATCGACGACATAATCATTGAAGGCACTCCGGAGAGCGGTTTATCTTCTTTTGCATGGAAGAGCAGACCGGATGGGGAGAATCCTTTTGTAGCTTCGGCGGCAACACCTGCTCACTATACCGTAGACGGCGTAAGCATGAAGTGGTCAAGCACAAGTGATGCAGGTGTATCCCTGGCAGAAAGCTTTGTCGGAACGCGCTTTCAATCGCTAAACAAGTCGCTTGCCCTGGTGCAATCAGGAGCTACTGCCACTAAAGGCACTGCCGTTCAGGTGCAGTTCAACAAGCCGGTAGAAGATCTTACGTTCACACTGCTTGACATTGACCAGAGCAACAGCAAAGGACAGGATAAACTCCTTATCAAAGGGTATAGTAGCGGTAAAGAAGTACTGTTAGTAAAAGAAAAGCTATTCCGCACTGCATCCAGTCAATATAACGCCACGGCAGGCGAATTGCTGGGAGTATCTGGCACAGATGTAGCGGCAACTTCAAACATAGCTAACGTAAAGGTCTCTTTTGGCATAGCGGTAGATCGTGTTGTTATTTCTTACTATAACGCTGACGCAACGCCTAACCAGCAGGAGGTAGGCATCTACGACCTATCTTGGAGAAAGGACAATGCACTATCACCTTTGCCGGTAACGCTGGCATCTTTTAAAGGCAATGTGCAGAATACCGCCACAGTATTAAACTGGAGCACTGCTACCGAGATAAACAACGAGAAATTTGTAATAGAGCGCAGTCAGGACGGCCGTACATTCGAAGCGATTGGCACAGTAAAAGGCAATGGCAACAGCAGCGTATTGCTAAAGTATAGCTTCACTGATCTTAACCCTTTAAACGGCACAAATTACTACCGCCTGCGCCAGGTGGACTATGATGGTACTGTAAACCTATCGCACGTGATTGCCCTGAACTTTGCAGGCAAATTACAGGCAAAGGAACTGGCTTCGGTATACCCTACACTTGCTACGTCGGCGGTGACCATCAAAGTGCAGGCTGCGTCCGGCGCTGCCACGGTACAGGTTACAGACGCTGCCAGCAAAAGTATAGCACAGTACCTGAGCACTACCCAACAAGAGATCATGTTGCCGGTGCAGAACCTGAAGAGCGGCGTATACTTTGTAACCGTAGTAGACGGTGAAAAACGCGAGACAAAACGATTTATAAAGCATTAAACCGATCTGAACCTAACCTTAAGTAAAAGCCCCGGCTACCTGGCCGGGGCTTTTTTGTTTAATAGAGCATGGTAAAGCCTTCCTCTTAAATGGCAGGTAAGCTAAATGTATTATTCTGTTGTTTTCGGCCTCAAAAACTGCAGTTTTGCCTCGAAAAGAATATGCAGTTGATATCAGTGGAGCGGCTCCGGATCTGCTTCTCTCCTGCTCTGTAAGCTCTTGGCTGCTTATGATTTTTTTCCAGGCGTACCTTCTTCGGCTTCTACAACTATGATTATTCCTATTCGTACACAAGCCGTATTCAACTAAACAAGTAAGAACTATGAAAAAAATTAATACAATAATAGCGTGTGCAGCCCTGGCATTCTGTGTTGCCTGCAGCGACATGGACAGCAAAACTGAAACAAGCAGAAACGAAGCAGAAGAAGCCACTGCAGATACTGCCGTGGCCTTCGAGAATGAAAAGGATAGCCAGATTGCTGCCGATGGCTCTCCGGTTGATGTAGACCAAACAGGTGAGGCAGATTGGGATGTAGACTTTAACATGCCAACTGTAGACTGGCCCGAGTTTAAGGATACGGATGTGGAAGTGCGTGGTAATGACCAGTACAGCGTCTACTCTTTAGGAGAGAATGTGCTGTTTGACACCGACAAAGCTGAGATAAAGAAAGACGCAGAAGCAAACCTGCAGAAGATCAGTTCTTCTATAGCACAGCGCAGCAAAGAGGGGCAGGTACGAATCTATGGCTACACCGATGCTAAAGGCAGCGCCAGCTACAACAAGGAACTGGCTGAAAAGCGTGCTGAAGCAGTAAAGAACTGGCTCCAAAAGCAGGGCAAAATAGATGCTTACCGCCTGTCTGTACACCCGGTTGGTGAAGCCCGCCCTGCAGAGTCTAACGCTACGGCAAAGGGGCGTCAGCAAAACCGTCGTGTAGAGATCGTGGTGCGTAACAGCTAGTCCGCAGCAAGTATAAAGTATAGGACAGGCCTCCGGGAATTCTCCGGAGGCTTTTGCCTTTTTATACGGGCGTGCTTCGTTTCCTCTTGAAAACCCTTCGGCCCGGCAGAATGATCAGTGCATACTTCGGTATCTTCAGCAGAGAAGCAGCTGTAAGGTATAACACCAGCTTTTCCGGTATTGCTGAGGCAAACAGTGTATAAGTCTGCATACCAGCGCTGGGCAGGCAGGTATTTGTGCGCGTCTAACCAACTTTAAGCTTACTTTGGGAGTACAGTATCTAATCTGGGCATTGATTTAAATAGATCCTTCCAGGTTACCTAAGTAGTTCAGTTGGCGCAGCAAGGTAAACATACACAGCACTTTCGGGTTGTAAGCTGCAATAAGTACCATACTTCTTACATAAATTATGCTTAAACTTTATTATGAAACCGAGGCAATACGGGTTAGCTACGACAAAGATTTGCAGTTGGGCCTGGGTGAATGGAAGGGGTTTGTGAGCAGCGATGAGCTACGGGTAACGGCTATGCGCTCCCTTGATTTTATAAATCAATACAGTATCATACACTGGCTGTCTGATCGCAGTAAAATGAAAGCTATCCGGCAGCAGGACCAGCAGTGGATTGTAGAAGCGTTTATTCCTAAACTGCTTGAGAGCCCGCTGCGGCGTATGGCGAGTGTGGTATCGGAAGATATGTTTAATAAAATGGCGCTGAACAATATTTTGCAGCGTAGCGGAGGCTTAGGCGATATAGTTTTCTGCGATTTCGATAATCTGGACAACGCAATAGAATGGCTGAAACTACCACTTTCACCAGAGCCCTCTGCTGAGTCTGGAGATGCTTCTGTTTTGGGCCAGGAGCAGTAAAGCTGTTACACGTTATACTTAGGTACTCCTGTTGGCATACTACTTAAAGGACCTAAAGGAGTTTCCTTAAAAAAATATTTGGGTACCTTTGCTAACTATAACACAGGGTACCTTTAATGCAAGTATACTTTAAAAACAGTTTTGTAACGCTTTACTATCAAAAAGAAACCAGGTTCGGGAAAGCTGTGTGGAACGGACGTCTACAAGGGCCGGAGCTGAGAGAGGCTTTTCTGCTGTGCATGGAGCTTATCGATCGGTTTTCGTTAACAAGGTGGCTGGCCGACGATCGCCTTATGGAATCCATAAGCCCTGCTGACCTGCAGTGGAGTCTGGAGGTGTATGTACCCCGGGTAGCCAGAACTTCGCTGCTGCGCATGGCGCGCCTCCCCTCTCAGTTCGAAAACAACAACGAAGCAGTAGAGGTCATGATAGACAAGGGCCAGGACCACGTTGTTCATTTGATACACCGCACTTTCACAAGCGAGGCAGAAGCAATGGCCTGGCTGATGGAGCCGGTGTAGGCTGTGTTTTAGTTGCTCCTCTCTAGCCCAGACGCATGCAGGAGCTGCGCACGCTGCGAGGTCTTTTGCCGCTGATTGCTGAAGAGACGTATAAAGCCTCATGCAAAGAACGATCTCGTTGGAGCCAGGTAAGTATTACCACCTCTACACCAGGGGCAACAATAAGGAAACGTTGTTCAGGCAACACGATAACTATCACTACTTTCTGCAGCTCTACCGTAAGCATGTAACCCCTTATACAGATACTTTTGCTTATTGCCTGTTGCCAAACCATGTGCATTTTCTGGTACGAATAAAGGAAGAAGATGCGCTACGGAAAAAAAGTATTGTAGATGATTCGAATACGTTGGTAAGTGTACAGCGGCAATTAGGGCACTTGCTTAATGCTTACGCTAAAACTATAAATAACCGCTACGAGCGTGTCGGGCGACTATTTCAGCACAGGTTTGGCAGAAAGGAAGTTACCTCCGAGGCCTATTTCACGAGGCTTGTTTATTACATTCACTTCAACCCACAACATCACAGCCTGATAAAGGATTTTCGCAATTGGCCTTACTCCTCTTACCATAGTATACTATCGAACAGCAAAACGGTGCTGCAGCGGGAGGAGGTGTTGGCGTGGTTCGGCGGAAGAGAAAGTTATAAGCAGTTTCACGAAGGAAACGCCGCCGGGTTAGAGAGTATAGCCCCGATCATAGAAGAAGATGAGCTATAGCCAAGTATAAAAGCCTCGCTACGCGAATAGACCTCGCAGCGTGCGCAGCTCCTGCGAGCGTCTGGGACGGAAAGGCTGTTGCTTCGTGGAGAGGGCGTTGGAGGGGTTAGACGCTCGCGGGTCGTAAAGACGCCGCGAGGTCTATTGAGCTTGCTGCTGATCCAAGTTATGCTGTGGCAAGCATGTTCATACTTGTAGAGCTAAGTAACTTGCTAAACAACTTGATAAGCTGCTCTTCAGACTGTACATGCTTTGTGGATTGGGTATGAATTGTGTAGCCGTAATATGGTTCAAGGACAGAGGCAACAACATGTGGTTTATCAGAGCACACTATCATTTGAGTTTCTGGTCTATTGAATGTACTTCTAAGCAAATCGAGCAAGTGTGGTTCATCATTGAATGAATTACCAATGGCAACTACCTTGTCACACGATGATAGTAGACGCTTTAGCTCTAAGTAATTCACCTTAAGTACATGGTTATTCAATATTGAAGACTCTTTTCGGTAAGGATTACCATATATCATTAATGGTTTTTCATTAACAATTGCTTTTCCTACTTTAATGGTCCTATTTGGTCCATCAAAGTACCTGTATGAACCATGTATGTGTGCTATCTTATAATTGTACCTTCTGAACAAATCACAGTAGAAATCTTCGTTTATGAACCCATCCTTTAGTATAAACTTTCTCTTCATTTCATGTTTGCAGTAGTACGTTAGCAAACTATCAACTATCCCATCATAGTTGGTCGAGCATAGATAGAATTCACTGATGTGGTTCTTCTGTAGTATTGAGGTGAATGCGGCTCCAAAATTTGAGAAGACACGGTTGATTTTAGAGTACCCTCCATTTTCCTCGAATTTGGTAAACCTTTCTCCTACTCTTTGTATGTGCTCCTTTATGAAGATGTCCAATATGGCATGGGGAGATTGATCTGTAGAATTTATTTTATTACCTATGGTTGAGCTCTTTTGCAGTATGGATTGGATGTTTTCGACAGCTTCTAGCATGCGCTCTCCACGCCTATCTGGTATAAAACTCCCAAGCTGAAGCAGAGGGTAATCAAATTCTTGCCAAAGGTTGTTTAAGCTAATTAGTTCTTCATAAAGAGTAATATTTCCGATTGTTAAATCAGTTTGTGGCTTCACTATATCTGCTAACATATAGTTAAAGCCGCTTCCAATGAAGCAGACTACTTTCATTTGTTTTATTTTCTATCAAGCTAAAAGTATAGACAACAACATTCCACCCCACTGACGGGGAATCAGTGGTAACACAGGGTGTACTTGTTTGGGGTAAAAAAGAAGGAGGACATTAAGCCCTCCTTCTTCAGTTATTTACGATCCGCAAGCTTCGCAAGCGTCTGGATTGTCCAGCGAACAGGCCATGTCGCTGCGGTTCTGGTCTAGTTGGTTGTAAACCGGCTGCAGTGTTTCGGCGGCTTGTTTCTCTACTGTAAACTTGATGGCATCTACAGCGGCTTTGGTGCGCAGGTAGTACATACCTGTCTTCAGGCCACGCTTCCAGGCGTAGAAGTGCATGGAGGTTAGCTTACCGAAGTTCACGTTCATTACATGCAGGTTCAGCGACTGGCTCTGGCAAATGTAGGCGCCACGGTCGGCACTCATGTCAATTACCGTACGCTGGCTGATCTCCCACACTGTCTTATACAGGTCTTTAATGTTCTGCGGAATGTTCGGGATGTCCTGAACAGAACCGTTTGCCGCGATGATGTCATTCTTCATCTTATCGTTCCACAGGCCCAGCGCAATCAGGTCTTTCAGCAGGTGCTTATTCACGATCATGAACTCGCCTGAAAGTACGCGGCGCAGGTAGATGTTGGAAGTATAAGGCTCGAACGACTCGTTGTTGCCCAGGATCTGTGCTGTAGAAGCCGTAGGCATAGGCGCTACCAATAGCGAGTTACGCACGCCGTGCTCCATTACCTCCTGGCGCAGCTCTTCCCAATCCCAGCGGCCGCTGTCTGGTGTTACGCCCCACATATCAAACTGGAATTTGCCTTCCGATAGTGGAGAGCCTTTGAAGGTTTCGTAAGCACCCTGCTTCTTGGCCAGGTCCTTGGAAGCCGTCATGGAAGCAAAGTAAATGGTCTCGAAGATATCCTTGTTCAGGCCGCGTGCTTCCTCGCTCTCGAACGGCATACGCAGGTGAATAAAGGTATCAGCCAGGCCCTGCACACCCAAACCGATCGGGCGGTGACGCATGTTGGAGTTTTTCGCCTCCGGAACCGGGTAATAGTTGATATCGATAACCTTGTTCAGGTTCTTGGTTACGTGGTAGGTTACATCGAACAGCTTCTGGTGGTCGAACACTTTGTGGCCGTTCTCTTCTTTCACGAAGCGTGGCAGTGCCAGCGACGCCAGGTTACAAACCGCTACCTCGTCCTTGTCGGTGTACTCCATGATCTCGGTGCACAGGTTCGAGCTCTTGATCGTACCCAGGTTCTGCTGATTAGACTTGCGGTTAGCGTGGTCTTTGTACAGCATGTACGGCGTACCTGTCTCGATCTGCGATTCCAGCACGGCAAACCACAGGTCCTGTGCTTTCACGGTTTTGCGGGCACGGCCCTCGCGCTCATACTTCTCGTACAGGCGCTCAAAGTCCTGTCCCCAGCACTCGGCCAGGCCAGGTGCTTCGTTCGGGCAGAACAAGCTCCAGTAGCCGTTCTCCTCTACACGCTTCATGAACAGGTCTGGCGTCCAGAGGGCATAGAACAGGTCGCGGGCACGGTTCTCTTCCTTGCCATGGTTCTTTTTCAGGTCCAGGAATTCGAAAATGTCGGCATGCCACGGCTCCAGGTAAATCGCGAACGCACCTTTGCGCTTGCCACCACCCTGGTCTACGTAGCGGGCTGTGTCGTTAAATACCTTCAGCATCGGGATGATACCGTTGGATGTACCGTTGGTGCCTTTGATGTAAGAGCCCGTAGCACGTACGTTGTGGATGCTCAGGCCGATACCGCCAGCGCTTTGCGAGATCTGCGCGCACTGCTTCAGCGTGTCGTAAATGCCCGGGATGCTGTCGTCCTGCATGGCCAGCAGGAAGCACGAAGACAGCTGCGGCTTTGGCGTACCGGCGTTGAATAATGTTGGGGTGGCGTGCGTAAACCACTTCTCAGACATGAGATTATAAGTCTCGATGGCAGATTCGATGTCTTCCTTGTGGATACCCACCGCCACACGCATCAACATGTGTTGCGGGCGCTCTACAATCTTACCGTCTAAACGCAGCAGGTAGGAGCGCTCCAGTGTTTTATACCCGAAATAATCGTAGTTGTAGTCGCGGTCGTAGATGATAGAAGAATCCAGCGTAGCAGCGTGCTTGCGGATGATCTCGTACACATCTTTTGCGATCAGCGATGCGTTCTCACCGGTTTTAGGGTCTTCGTACGTATAAAGACGCTTCATGGTGTTGGAGAACGACTTGCTCGTAACCTTGTGCAGGTTAGAGATGGCCACACGGGCCGCCAGCACCGCGTAGTCCGGGTGTTTGGTGGTAAGCGAAGCAGCCGTTTCAGCAGCCAGGTTGTCCAGCTCCACGGTCGTTACACCGTCGTAAATACCATCGATCACCTTCTTGGCCACCTCAATCGGCGACACATAGTCCATGTTCAAACCATAGCACAGTTTCTCAATGCGTGCCGTGATCTTATCGAATTTGACGGATTCGCGTCTGCCGTCTCGTTTAACTACTAACATAACGTATACATTTAGCGGGTGTCAAAGGCCCGGATTTTTTGGATATAGGTATAGTGTAACTGCTGCATGTGCAGCAGGTTGAAACATCTTAATATTTACATAACAGAATACGCAGATACTGGCGTAAACCGTTGTAATACTAATCTTTATAAGGTAAAGCCTAATGCTTTTACGTGCGATGAGGCAGCCTGCCTCCGGTTGATGGCGCTGTAGCCAACTATGGTCCCGGATTGTGTTGCTGCAGCCTTTTCAGGGCATGCTTTGTCCGGGCAAAGTATAAGTAAGCCGGGGGAAGGGGATGGCACCTTTCCCCGATGGCTTCCTAAACATAGGTATTTTCTGATATTATTAAAAATCTTCGTCGAGCGAAAATACGTTTTTGTCAGAGCCGCCCAATACGCCGGCTTTCTGATACTCACCCACACGCTTCTCGAAGAAGTTAGTCTTACCCTGCAGCGAGATCATCTCCATAAAATCGAATGGGTTGGTGGCATTCCAGATCTTGCCGTAGCCCAGTGCCACCAGCAGGCGGTCGGCCACAAACTCGATGTACTGGCTCATCAGCTTCGCGTTCATGCCAATAAGATCTACCGGCAGTGCGTCTGTTACGAACTCCTGCTCAATGGCTACCGCATCGCGGATGATCTCATGCACACGGCTCTCCGGCAGTTTGTTCTGCAGCATAGAGTATAACAGGCAGGCAAAATCGCAGTGCAGGCCTTCGTCACGGGAGATCAGCTCGTTAGAGAACGTAAGCCCTGGCATCAGGCCGCGCTTTTTCAGCCAGAAGATAGAGCAGAACGAACCTGAGAAGAAGATGCCCTCCACGGCCGCAAAAGCGATCAGGCGCTCAGTAAAATTTTCGCTGTTGATCCATTTCAGCGCCCACTCTCCTTTTTTCTTCACGCACGCCACTGTTTCCAGCGCGTTAAAGAGGTAATCTTTTTCTGACTGCTTCTTTATATAGGTGTCGATCAGCAGGGAGTAAGTTTCGGAGTGGATGTTCTCCATCATGATCTGGAAGCCGTAGAAGCAACGTGCCTCAGGCAGCTGTACTTCCTGCATAAAGTTTACTGCCAGGTTTTCATTTACAATGCCATCCGAAGCAGCAAAGAATGCCAGCACATGGCTGATGAAGTGGCGCTCCCCGTCGTTCAGGTTTTCCCAGTCCTTCGTGTCCTGCGAGAGGTCGATCTCCTCTGCGGTCCAGAAACTGGCTTCGGCCTTTTTATACATCTGCCACACCTCATCGTGCTGTATCGGGAACAAGACAAAGCGGTTTGGGTTCTCTTTTAGTATTGGCTCCATAAACGCGTAAACTTTATATAGTAGGTTAATAGATCTGACAAGCCAGCTACGGCTTCAAAGCTATTTGATCTCTCTTCAGGCAGGCACCAGCTTTGCAAGAGCCTGCGGAAAAATCAGGAGTTCAAATATAGAGAAATGAACTTGAAAATGAGGTCCAAAGTTGTTCAATTTCTCCACACTTATTTAACCAGCTGTTAACCTGTATGTTGTGTTGTAATGCACAGGGTTATCCACATAGTGGATAACATATATAGATTAGCTAAAATATTGTAAACCAACTATAAATGCAGCGCCGTGAGCATGAAAAATGATTTTAGCTACAACAGAGAGTTGTAGGGTTGGCGAAAGTACAAAAATGAGAAGGTTGTTCCGGCTTGGAAGTAAGTAGCTGGTAGGATGATGGTGTGGATTTGTGGAAAAGTACTGGATTTGGGAATGCGTGTAAGATGTTGCTGTGTAGTAAGTTGTGCGGGTTTTTCACAGATACGTAAAATTGGCTTGCTGATTTCAACAGCGTTTTCCACAAAAGTGTGGATTAGTGAAGTGGAAAACAGAAGGAATTAAGCAGCAACCATTTGCATATTACAATCAAGACCACTACTTTTGCAGACTAAATCTAAAAATATACATTGAAGCTGATGTACGCAATTGTAGAAATCGCAGGTCGACAGACCAAAGTAGAGAGCGGTAAGTTCATCTACGCTAACAAGCTTTCCGGCAATGATGGTGACGCCGTTGAGTTCGCCAATGTTCTTCTTACTGATGATAACGGTACTGTTACGCTTGGCGCCCCTTTTGTAAGCGGTGTTAAAGTAACTGGTAAAATCGTTTCAAGCCTTGTTAAAGGCGACAAAGTGATCGTTTTCAAAAAGAAGAGAAGAAAAGGATACCGCAAGAAGAATGGCCACCGCCAGCAATTCACAAAGGTCCTGATCGAGAGCATTGGATAAGCAGTAAGAAGAAATTAATCGTTGAATCTTTTCAGTTTAGTTCGCTAACCTGAGTTAAATATTAAAGAAAATGGCACACAAAAAAGGAGCTGGTAGTTCTAACAACGGCCGCGAGTCACACTCCAAACGTCTGGGTGTTAAGATTTACGGTGGCCAGGACATCATCGCTGGTAACATTATTGTAAGACAAAGAGGTACTGCACACCACCCAGGTCAGAACGTGGGTATGGGCAAAGACCACACGCTGTTTGCAATGGTTGACGGCATCGTTGAATTTAAGAAAGGCAGAAAAAACCGTTCTTTCGTTTCTGTAATACCTAAGGTAGAAGCCGAAGCGTAATTCAACCCAGTATCATGCTGCTTCAGGGCAGTTATACGATCAGGAAAGGGATGCATCAGCATCCCTTTTTTATTTGCCTCATCTAAAAGGTTTTACAGTAACCTATCTGCTGAGGCGGCGTATAAATAGACATAAAGGGTTATAGATTGGAAATCAATTAAACTCTTTTAGGAAAAGGACACTTGAAACGTGTCCTTTTCTGTTTTTATCCATTTCTGTTACAGCTGCAACTGTCTTTGCCAACCCGCGCAACAAAAATTCGCATTTTGCGGATAAGTATAGTAACTTGCAGCTTCTTATCAAGAAAGACCGAGGGATAGGGCCCTATGACGTCTTAGCAACCTTGTACAAGCCTGGTGCTAATTCCCTTCCCAGCTATACGTTAGCCGGGAAAAGATAAGAAAGTATATCCTGCCTTAGGGTGTCCTTCTTGATAAGACAATGCAGAAGACTTACGAGAAGAAAGACACCAGCCATGACCAAAACACATCCGATCTACCAGCAGCTTAAAGAGCGCGTACTTGTGCTCGACGGTGCCATGGGCACCATGATCCAGCGTTACCAGCTACAGGAAGCCGATTTCCGTGGCGAACGGTTCAAAGATCATCCCTCTGATCTGAAAGGCAACAACGATCTGCTTTCCATTACCCGCCCAGATATCATTAAAACCATCCATACCGAGTACCTGGAAGCCGGTGCCGATATTATCGAGACCAATACGTTCAGCGGCACAAGTATAGCCATGGCTGATTACAAGCTGGAGCACCTGGTGTATGAGCTTAACTATGAATCAGCGAAGATTGCGCGTGAAGCTGCAAATGAGATAGAAGCTAAAAATCCTTCAAAGAAACGCTTTGTGGCTGGTGCCATTGGCCCGACTAACCGAACGGCTTCGCTTTCTCCGGATGTAAATAACCCCGGCTACCGCGCTATCACCTTTGACCAACTGGTAGAGGCCTACTACGAGCAGGTGCGCGGCTTGGTGGATGGTGGTTCTGACTTGCTGTTAGTAGAAACGGTATTTGATACGCTGAACTGTAAGGCTGCTCTCTTTGCTATACAACAATATGTAAATGATGGCGGTAAAGAGCTTCCGATCATGGTTTCAGGAACTATAACTGATGCCAGCGGCCGTACCTTGTCTGGCCAGACGGTAGAAGCTTTCTATAATTCCATTTCGCATGCGCCTATATTGAGTGTTGGTTTCAACTGCGCCTTAGGTGCCCGTCAGCTGAAAACACACATTCAGGATCTATCCCGTATTTCAGACTGTTACATCAGTGCTTACCCGAACGCCGGTTTACCCAATGCGTTTGGTGGCTACGACGAGACCGCGCAGCAGATGGGAGCTATCGTAGAGGAATATCTGAAAGAGGGATTAGTAAACATATTGGGTGGTTGTTGTGGCACTACGCCCGTACACACCAAAGTAATTGCAGACTTAGTGCAGAAGTATAAACCGCACGTTCCTACTCCGGTAGCTCCTCTCCCACGCTACAGCGGCCTTGAGCCCCTCACCATTACCCCTGAAAGTCTTTTTGTAAATGTCGGCGAGCGCACCAATGTTACTGGCTCGAAGATGTTTGCCCGCCTTATAGTTAACGGTCAGTTTGAAGAAGCGCTTGCAGTTGCCCGTCAGCAGGTAGAGGGTGGTGCGCAAATCATTGACGTGAACATGGACGAAGGCATGCTCGACTCAGAGCAGGCCATGAGCAACTTCCTTAACCTGATCGCTTCTGAACCCGACGTTGCCAAATTGCCGATTATGATCGACTCTTCTAAATGGAGCGTGATCGAAGCTGGTTTAAAGTGCGTGCAGGGTAAATCTATTGTTAACTCTATCTCGCTAAAAGAAGGCGAAGAAGCATTTAAGAAACTGGCTCGCAAAGTACGCCAATATGGTGCCGCCGTAGTAGTAATGGCTTTTGATGAGCAGGGCCAGGCTGATACGTTGGAGCGCAGAAAAGAGATCTGCGAACGCTCTTACCGCATACTGGTAGATGAAGTTGGCTTCCCGCCACAAGACATCATCTTCGACCCGAACATACTGGCGATTGCCACAGGTATAGAAGAGCACAACAACTATGCGGTAGATTATATCGAGGTTGTAAAATGGATAAAAGCAAACCTGCCGCATGCCCTGGTAAGTGGTGGCGTAAGTAACTTGTCGTTCTCGTTCCGGGGCAATGATGTGGTGCGCGAGGCAATGCATACTGTGTTTTTATACTATGCCGTGCAGGCTGGTATGGACATGGGTATCGTAAATGCGGGTATGCTGGGAGTTTACAGCGA
Organism: Pontibacter ruber; assembly: GCF_023630205.1. Taxonomy (GTDB): domain Bacteria; phylum Bacteroidota; class Bacteroidia; order Cytophagales; family Hymenobacteraceae; genus Pontibacter; species Pontibacter ruber. The sequence goes on from NZ_JALPRR010000001.1 coordinate 1,343,073, forward strand.
GATACCAACCGAGCTGCGCGACCTGATCGAAGACGTGATCTTTAACCGTCATCCGGATGCTACCGAAAAGCTCGTAACCTATGCCGAAACTATAAAAGGTAAAGGCAAAACAGCCGCTGGAGCCGATAACGCCTGGCGTGATGCCCCGGTAGAAGAGCGTTTAAAACATGCTCTGGTAAAAGGTATAGTTGACTACATAGAAGAAGACACCGAAGAAGCACGCCAGCAAGCAACCAAAACATTGGATGTGATAGAAGGCCCTTTGATGGCAGGTATGACTGTGGTGGGTGACTTGTTTGGTGCCGGTAAAATGTTTTTGCCGCAGGTAGTGAAGAGTGCGCGTGTGATGAAGAAGTCGGTGGCGTACTTGTTGCCGTTTATGGAAGCAGAAAAGTTAGCTAATGATACGTCCAAATCAACAGCAGGTACCATCCTGATGGCGACTGTAAAAGGCGATGTGCACGATATCGGTAAAAACATTGTGGGCGTGGTACTGGCTTGTAACAACTACGAGGTAATTGATCTGGGCGTGATGGTGCAGCTGGATAAGATCCTGTCAGAGGCCGAAGCGCATAAAGTAGATATCATTGGTTTAAGTGGTCTGATCACGCCTTCACTGGATGAAATGGTGTACGTAGCACAGGAAATGGAACGCCGTGGCATGAAGATTCCACTGTTGATCGGTGGAGCAACTACATCACGGGTGCACACCGCCGTAAAAATTGCGCCGCAGTATAGCGGTCCGGTAGTGCATGTGCACGATGCCTCCAGAAGTGTAACCGTAGTGAGCAGCCTGCTTAGCAGCGAGCGTGATAGTTATATAGCAGAGATCAAAGCGGAATATGAAAAGCTGCGTGAAGACCACCTGGGCCGAACCAAGGACCGTGCTTTTGCAAGTATAGATGAAGCCCGTGCTAACAAGTATAAAGTAGACTGGAATGCGACGCAGCCAACTAGGCCAAGCTTTATCGGCAACAGAACCTACACCAATTACCCGCTTTCGGAGATCGTGCCGTACATCGACTGGACACCGTTCTTCCATGCCTGGGAGCTCAAGCGTCAGTACCCGAAAATATTGACCGATCCGGAATTAGGTACCGAAGCTACGAAGCTGTTTAACGACGCGCAGGCAATGCTACAGGAGATTGTGGATAAGCAATTACTGGAGGCCCGTGCTGTAGTTGGTTTCTATCCTGCCAACGTGGAGGCAGATGATACCATTGAAGTATACGCTGATGATTCACGTGGAAACGTGCTGACGGAATTCCATACGTTGAGGCAGCAAGGCAAGAAGGGTGCAAACGTGCCTAACCTGGCTTTCTCCGATTTTGTAGCTCCGAAAGAAACCGGCGTACCCGATTACATTGGCGGCTTTGTGGTATCAGCGGGTTTTGGCATTGAGAAGCTGCTGGAGAAGTATGAGGCCGAGCACGACGACTATAAATCCATCATGGTAAAAGCGTTAGCGGATAGGCTAGCAGAAGCTTTTGCCGAATTGATGCATGCCAAAGTACGCAAGGAGCTATGGGGTTACTCGCCGGAAGAGAACCTGAGCAACGAGGATCTGATCAAGGAGAGTTATAAAGGCATTCGCCCCGCTCCAGGCTATCCTGGTTGCCCGGACCATACCGAGAAGATCACACTGTTTAATTTGCTGGATGCCGAAAGAACCTCAGGAGTTATACTTACCGAAAACCTGGCCATGTACCCGGCAGCTTCGGTGAGCGGCTTATACTTCTCACATCCGGAGTCGAAGTACTTTGGCTTGGGCAAGATTGGCGAAGACCAGGTAGCTGATATCGCGCAGCGCAAAGGTATGGCCAAAGAAGAACTGGAGCGTTGGTTATCACCGAACCTGAACTATGATCCAAAGCCGGTAAAGCAGCAGCAGGCGGTGTAGCGAACCAACCACCCATCCTTAACCAAGAAGGGGAGTTTATACTTACTCTTTCCTTTTGTCATCCTGAAAGGATCTTGTGTGAAGGGAGGTTAAGCGGATGCTATCAAACACACCCCTGAGAGCTGCGCTCGCTAGCTCAAAACTCGCGTTTTGACTAGTCTACAAGAGGGGAATAAGCAATAGTCGAAATTCCCCTCCTCGGAGGGTGCAGGGATGGGTAAAGCGGATAAGGATATCCGCAGCAGGGCAGGTTCCAGGTTAGAAAATCCGGAACAGCAAAAAGAGGCATAGTTTCCCCTCCTGTGACTAGCGAGCGTAGCTCTCAGGGGTTAAGGATGTTGGACCCGATCAAAACCAACAATTTAACAATTAAACCATTTAACAATTTAGTATAAATTGAAAGTAACGGAACACTTCAAAAACGCGAATGGCAAAACGCTGTTTACTTTTGAGATATTGCCTCCGCTGAAAGGCGAGAACATGCGCACCCTGTTTAATCACATCGATCCCTTGATGGAGTTTAAACCGCCGTTTATCGATGTGACCTACCACCGCGAAGAGTATGTGTACAAGCAGCGGGAAAATGGCTTGCTGGAGAAGCGCACCACGCGTAAGCGGCCAGGCACAGTAGGCATTTGCGCAGCCATCCAGAACAACTACAAAGTAGATACCGTGCCGCATCTGATCTGCGGAGGCTTTAACAAAGAGGAAACCGAGAACGCGCTGATCGACCTTCATTTTCTAGGCATAGACAATGTGCTGGTGCTACGTGGCGACTGCGTTAAAAGCGAGCAACGTTTTATGCCTGAACCGGGCGGACATAATTATGCGACTGAACTGATCGGGCAGGTAGTGGATATGAACAACGGTTGCTACCTCGATGACGAACAGACGTATCATAACCCAACGGATTTCTGCATAGGTGTAGCGGGCTACCCCGAGAAGCATTTTGAAGCGCCCAACATGAAATCGGACCTGCGCTGGCTGAAGCGTAAAATAGAATTAGGCGCCGATTACATTGTAACGCAGATGTTTTTTGACAACCAGAAGTACTTCGACTTTGTGAACCGCTGCCGCGAAGAAGGTATAAACGTACCCATTATACCTGGCCTGAAGCCAATGACCACCAAAAGCCAGCTTAACCTGTTGCCGAGCCTTTTCCATATCGAAATTCCCTGTGAACTGGCAGACGCTATCGAGGCCTGCCCGGATAACAAAGCGGCTGCCCAAATCGGAGTAGAATGGGCGATACAGCAGTCAAAAGAGCTGATGGAGTTTGGCGTGCCGTGTCTGCACTACTATTCGATGGGCAAATCGGAGTCGGTGCGTAAAGTAGCCGAGGCGTTGTTTTAAAGTATAGCTTCAGACCTCACAGTGTCTCTCAGACCTGTGAGCGTCTTATTTGCTACGAAGCTAGGCTAAAGTTCAGACACTCACAGGTCTGAAAGACGCTGTGAGGTCAGCTTACAATTCCAGGTAATCAGGTGATAACGAATAAAGTACTGGCTTGCTTGGGCTGGCATCCAATTGCAGGCTGGCAATTTGCAGGTTCAGCAAGTATAAACCATCCGGAATATGATCGGGAACATAGATAAGCTCGGTGATGGTAGCGCCGCAACGGGTGTTCTTCGGGTATTGCCAGAACGCATGGTGGCATAAAAGCTTTCCTTCGTCCAGTTCGCGGTCAACGGAAGGCAAATCCAGGAGCAGGTGCTGCACGCCTTTCTCGGCAAGGTACTGCCCGATGGTGTGTTCTAAGTAGGGCGGGTTAGTGCCGGAATAGTGGCGGGTAAGCTTTTCATCCGAATTAGGCAGTGTGCGAAGTATAACAGCCTCGGGTTTTATACCTTCTAGTTGTTTTCTTACATCCTCCAGCAGTACCACCTCATCGCCATTCTCTTGCTTGTGCGGCGTTACCGTGACCAGCTGCGCTACAAACAGGAAGCGCTTCAGGCAGTTGTGGATCGTGGCATGCTCATCGGCGGAAATGTGGCCGTAGCACTCGGTATGGGTACCGTTGCCATGCGGCGTTACATGCACGCGCTTGTAGTTCGTGCTACCTCCTTCGGCCACAGATCCTACAAAATCTCCTACCCGGATCACGTCAAACTGAACAGGCTCGGCCCAGAAGCACTCCGGCTGCGGCTGGCGGTCGTGCAGCGGCATCGAAATATCCAGCGGTTGCAGCGGGTTGAAAGTATAAACCTGATCCTGAAAGGTGATGGAGGCTGTCATAGGCAGAGGCTTTTAGCAAGTATAACGGAAAAAGTTTGAGTATCGCTCTGCCGTAAGTATAAATTGAGCCTATTGCTCGGGAAGGCTGAACACAGGAGTTGTCTACTCCCGCAGCCAGATCATGGCGCTTTCGTTGCTGGCAAAATTACGCGTCTCAAAGCGGATAGTGCCCAGCGCTTCAGCCCGGGTCATAACCGATTCCAGGGAAAGTTTATTGAACAGGTTAGCCGGTAGCACCCGGGCTAATTTCTGCAGGCCCATTTCGGAAAGCGACTTGTAGTAGGTGTTGGTGAGCCACTCTTTGGTGTTGGCAGAGATCGTGCCCAGGTTCAGGGCGCTCAGCAACAGTTTATCGGCCTTCGTCTCCTTCAAGATCTGGTTAAGCTTCACGGCAGTCTGAACCATCTCCTCATGGCTCACATGCTTCTGCCATACGTTCACCACCAGGTTATGGTCACGGTCAACCGCAATCCGGGTGATATCATTCGAGAAGAGCGTTTCCAGTTGCTGCATAAGGTTAGGTGATAACAGGATGCGTATATTGTAAATCTACTATATAATTTCGTCGTATGTACGCGGCTGTTAAATTTTCCCTATACTTTCCTGCGATTATTCTACCATCAGGTCCAGCGTGATCTGGTCGGCCAGTAGTTTGCCTTTGTCTGTCAGGTACAGCACGTTATCTTTTATACTTGCCAGTTCCTTTTCCTGGAGCTCCTGCAGGTATGGCACGTGATCAGCACCTAAATCATACTTGTATTCCTGGCGTAGCTTACTGAGATCGCAGCCCCAGATGGTGCGCAGCGTGGTGAGCAGGTAATCGTTGGCTTGGTCGGCCAGGGTGAGCTCCTCCAGCTCGAAAGGCACCACGTCCTGCTTCAGGGCATCGATGTACTTTCTGTTGTGCGATACGTTGTACTGCCTGCTGTGGCCGTTAAAAGAGTGCGCACTAGGCCCCACGCCCAAATAGTGCACGCCGCGCCAGTAGCTGCTGTTGTGCTTCGATTCATAGCCAGGCTGGCAGAAGTTCGAAATCTCGTACTGCACGTAGCCATGCTGCTGCATCTGCTCCAGCAAAATCTCGAACTGCTGCGCCGTGAACTCGTCTTCCGAAGGCTTGAACTTGCCTTTTTTGCTCCAGCGGCCGAATGCAGTGTCGGGCTCGATGGTGAGGGCGTAGCAGGATACGTGCTGCACATTCAGCGAGAAAAGCGTTTTCAGGTCTTCCAGCCAAATGCTGTGGTCCGGGGCCGGTACACCGTAGATCAGGTCTACGGTGATGTTGTCGAAGCCGGCAGCCTGGGCGTCCTTCACACACTGCAGGCTTTCGGTAGCGGAGTGGGCGCGGTTCATCAGGCGCAAGTGCGGCTCGTGGAACGACTGTAGGCCGATGCTCAGCCTGTTGATTCCTGCAGCTTTCAGTTCCTGCAGTTTCTCCGGCTTCAGATCGTCCGGGTTGGCCTCCAGGGTAATTTCGGCATCATCCGAAACTATAAACAGCACCCGCACTGTTGCCAGAATCGACTGCAGTTCGTGCTGGTTAAGCAGCGATGGGGTGCCGCCGCCAAAGTAAACGGTATGCACCGGCTGGCCCTGCAGGTAATCCCGGCGCAGTTCCAGTTCCCGGTTAATGGTCTGTACCATGTCGGCCTTCAGTACCATGGAGGTGCTGAAATGAAAATCGCAGTAGTGGCAAGCTTGCTTGCAGAAAGGTATGTGGATGTATATGCCAGCCAATGGTTAAATCGCTAAATTGTTGTATTGTTAAATTGTTGTTCAGCCAGGTTGATATGTATGCAGTCCGATGTGATAATCTGGTAAGGCACGCTTACTTTTGCAAACATACCCTCTAAACAGGCATCTGTTATAGACTTAACAATTTAGCCATTAAACAATTCAACAATTAACAGTACAAATGTATAAAATAGCTGCCTTAGTCTGGTGTTTATACTTGTGGCTGCCGTTGGTGCAGGCGCAGGATAAGCCGCTGCTGCAGGTTTTGCAGCCTGTGCAGGCAAAGGTGGCGCTGCGGGTTTATACTTCGGCACAAGACCAGCAGGTGCTGCGCCAATACAACTACCGCACCCAACTTCCCGATACGCTGGAAGCCCGAAAAGAAGTGCAGGCTCTGGTGCAAAAGCTGCAGCAGGACGCCTTTCTGCTAACTTCCGCTGACAGCTCGTTTAACCGCGGCGATACGCTCCACGTGAAACTGCACATCGGCAACCGCTACGACTGGGCCGAACTGCGAAACGGCAACCTGAGCGAGGGTATACTGATCGAGTCAGGCTTCCGGGAAAAATTTTACCGCAACGTACCTTTTAAGCCTGCCGAGTACGTGAAGCTGCAGCAGCGTATCCTTGATTTTGCCGAGCGTAGCGGCTACCCTTTCGCCTCCGTCTGGCTCGACTCTGTTAAGATCCAGAACAACAGGATTTCTGCTACGCTGATGGTGGAGAAAGCATTTGTGGTAACCTATGATTCGGTGCAGGTAATGGGTGGCAGCAAAACACAGCCGAAGTTTCTGATGCGCTACCTGCAGCTGTACCCGGGGCAGCCCTACAACCAGGACCAAGTGCAGGCATCGCAACGCATGCTTACGGCTCTGCCCTACATTAAAGTAACACGCCCGCCGCAGGTGCAGTTTGCCCGCGACAAAGCCCGCATCGTATACTTCCTGGAAGACCGCCAGACAAACCAGGTAGATGGTGTTGTTGGATTTTTGCCAGACCCCAGCCGCCGCGATAACAAGCTGCTGATAACCGGTGAGGCCAACCTGAACATCCGCAACATCAAAGGCAGCGGCAAGCAGCTGGGGCTACAGTGGCGGCGTGTGAGCCGCGGTTCTGTTATCCTCAACGGCGAATACCTGCACCCGAACCTGTTTGGCACTCCCTTTGAGCTGGGCGGTCGCTTTAACCTGCAAAAGCAGGACTCCTCTTTCATCATCGTACAGCCCCGGCTGCAACTGGCTTACAATACCATTAGGTATGGCCGTTTCAGCGTGTTCACCGAGTGGCGCAATTCCAACATCCTTTCTTCGGCCAATACGCAGAGCCTGCAAAAACTCGACCTGGCGGATGCCCGAACCAATACCTATGGCCTGAATTACCTCTGGAACAACCTCGACGATTTTTATTTCCCGAGAAAAGGAAGGCTGGCGGAACTGCAGTTGGCAGCCGGAAACAAACAGGTGCTGCGCAACCCGAACCTGGAGAAAAGCTTTTATGACACGATTGATATGAAGACTACTCAGTTGAGTCTGGCGCTGCGACTGGAGAACTTCTTTAAACTGGGCAAGAACGGAGCGCTGTTGGCAAGGCTGCAGGGCGAGAGCCTGCTCAACGACCAGATCTTCCTGAACGACATGTACCGCCTGGGAGGCCTCTCCTCACTGCGCGGCTTTGACGAGTACTTCTTTTATGCCTCTACCTACGGCGTAGGCACGCTGGAGTACCGCCTGTTCACTGCAGAAGATTCGTATGTGCTGCTTTTCTACGACCAGGGCTATTACCGAAGCGACCTGGAGAACTCTTTTGCCGAAGACCTGCCTTTGGGCATAGGAGGTGGCATCAGCTTTAGCACCGGAGCCGGAATTTTTCAATTGGTGTATTCTGTGGGACGATCTGAGCAACAGCCACTTTCACTGAAATACTCTAAAATACACTTCGGGATAACGAGTAAATTCTAACTTTTTTATCGTTTTTCAGGTATAAGAACTTGCAAAGTATAAATTGATGTTATACTTTTGTAACACAATAACAGTGCGGGATGGAGCAGTTGGTAGCTCGTTGGGCTCATAACCCAAAGGTCACAGGTTCGAGTCCTGTTCCCGCTACCTCAGAAAAAGCCTGAATCGGAAACGGTTTAGGCTTTTTGCATTTTAGCTTCCCAGATCCCAGCTTCTCACTTCTCCTTACCCTCTCCTCACCTGGAAACTAAAGTTCAGCAAAGCCTGAAAGAGTATAGCATATTTAATATATTGCTACTGTTATACTTAGCCTTGCTGTATGAGAAGACATCTACTCCGATACCTTTTACTATACTTTGTACTTTGTTTCTCTGCTGTACCAGTAGGGTATGCAGCCTCTTATACTTTAGCGTCTGGTGGCCAGATTGTCGTTACAGATCCTCCCGCAACCCCTGCTCCTATAGTCGGACCAACGGAAGTATGTGCTGGAGTAACTGCCACGTATATGGTGTCTCTGGTAAGTGGGGCCACCGGCTATACCTGGAGCGTACCTGCCAGCTGGATGATCATCGCAGGGCAGGGAACCAACCAGATCATGGTTAATGCTGGCAGCACAAGCGGAAGTATAAGTGTAAAAGCGCAAAATCAATACGGCGAGAGCGGTAGCCGCCATGAAGAGGTAAGGGTAACGACAAAAGTGCCAGCCAAGCCTGTGGCAGTTACCGGCCCAATCAGCGTATGTACCGGCAGTGAGGCAACGTACAGCGTGCCTGTGATGGAAGATACCCGGAAGTATAACTGGACATTGCCGGCAGGCTGGAGCATAGTAGGTCTTCGGGATACAAGCCATATCAAAGTTGTGGTAGGAACCGAAGCAGGTGTGATACGTGTAACCGCCGAGAATCCTTGTGGCCGGAGCGCAGCAACTGAACTGGTTATCGCTGTTTCGCAGCCAATCAGTAGCAATACCATCCAGGGGAGCCAGTCAGTTTGTGCAGGGCAGGCGCCTGCTATGCTGGAGGGCTCTACCCCGGCTGGTGGCAACGGTACTTATACTTACAGCTGGGAAGCAAGTATAACCAGTGCTACAGATGGCTTTGTGCCTGCAGCAGGTCCAAACGAGAGCCAGCAGTATACTTCCGGTATACTTAGCAATACCACCTGGTTCAGGCGTGTGGTCAGTTCCGGGGCCTGTGGCGTAAGCTACAGCGAGGCTGTAAAAGTGGAGGTAAAGCCGCTGCCGGCCAGGCCAACAATAGAGCAGGTAGGCGCACAAGAGCTGCGAGCAAGTTTAGAAGGCGATCATTATGAATGGGTGCGGGATGATGTGAAATTGGCAAGCAGTACAAGATCCATTACGGTGAAAGAAGGTGGGGCCTACAAGGTTCGGGTGCGCAATGCCCAAGGCTGCTTCTCTGCATATTCCGATGTATGGCAGGTGACAATAACCGGATTGGCTGATGAGGCCAGAGCGATGGGGTTTGTTCTGTATCCGAATCCAAGCAACGGCCGGGTGTTGCTGACAACCAGGGAGCCGCTGCTACAGGTAGAAGTTCAGGTTATCAACATGCTGGGCCATGCCGTGCACCGACAGCAATTGCCCCAGGTCACAGAGCAGCTGGAGCTGAAATTGGGCCATTTACCCGATGGCGTATACCTACTTCAGCTCCGCTCATCAGACAGGCAGCTAAAGCAAAGACTGCTACTGCAGCGGTAAAGATTGTTCTGACATAAAAAGAGCCAGTATGTTAACCATGCTGGCTCTTTTTATTTTACTCGTAGTCAGGTTATTATATAGATATTGGGCTATGTGTCCTTCTCTGCAGCGTGAAATTTGTGTACAAGGTTGTAACCTTTTCCTGATTTTAACAATAAAGGTAAAACGCAGTCGTATGCGCTGTAACATGCCTGAACACATGGCAGTTATAGCAATCCATCACCTGAAATCGTAACACTGTCGGCAATGTATACCACCTGAAGAGGCATCATAAAGTGCTCTTTCTCAGGAGGAGAGATAAAATTGTCTGGTTACGTGGTAAATCATATTTAATTAAAGTTTCGTTATATCCGTGTAATACCCAGTTCACCCTTTAACGCTTGCCCGATGCATCAACATCTACCTAGGCATCTGTTCTATAGTCTGTTTGCCCTATGCTTTTTCCTGGTCAACCCGATTATGGCACAAACAACACCAAACTGCCCGGCTACCATAACTGTAGACGGCCGTACGGTATTATGCCAGGGCGAGACCACCACGCTGAGAGCCAGTACAGGAGCCGGGTTAACTTATCAGTGGATCTTAAATGGAATTGACATAGCAGGCGCCACCGGCGAAACACTGCAGGTAAGCGCTGCCGGTAATTACCAGGTGCGGGTATCCGGTGGCAGCTGCCAAACAACCACCTCTGCCGAAACTGCTATTACTGTTAATCCACGGCCTAACACCCCGGGTTTTGTTGTAGATCCTACCACGGCTGCCTGCTCGGGTACCCCACTCAACTTTTCAGTAAACTCCCCTCAAACAGATGTGGTTTATACCTGGGCTTTTGGCGATGGAAGTATAGCCAGGGGCGCAACCGTAAGCCATACGTATGATGTGAGGGGTACAGGCATAGAAACGTATACAGTAGAAGTGTTTGGGACAAGTGCTGCCTCAGGCTGCGAATCGGAAGTGGTGACAAGGCAGGTGCAGGTAAGAAAATTACCGGAGATCTCTTTTACTGAAAAGAATAACTTCGTGACCTGTATTGCTGATACCGTTCCAGACGAAGACATCGAAGTATTTGCAGAGATCACCAACACTACCCAGGAACCATACTTATCTGACATCCGCTCCTACTTTGTAGACTGGGGCAACGGTACCGAAGTGCAGTACCGCCCGTCAGATTTCCCGATCAAAAATCCGGCAGCCTTTGATTCAATAGGAACCTACCCGATCCGCATCAGAGCCATTGCCGGTAACAGCTGCGAAGAAGTTTTTACCCAGGATTATGTAGTCAGCAAGGAGCCTAAAGCTAATTTTTCGCTGGATAAAAAGCGTGCGGAGGAGAACCAGCAGCCGCCCTGCGTACCTGTTATCGTAACGCCTACCGACAGCTCTACAGGCGGCGGGTTGAGTTATGAATGGTCGGTACAGCCGGACCAGGGCTTTGTGCTGGATTCCGGATCGCTCACCTCTCCCAAGCCTATTTTCCGCTTCACAGAATCCGGCGTTTATACGATTCAGCTTATCGTTACCAATGGGTGCGGTACCGATACCACTTCACAGGGCATTGTGGTGGGCTGGCCGCAGGTGCAGCCGCCACCGGGCGGTGTTTTCTGTGGGCCTACTACAATAGAGTTGGGCGGCACTGGCGCCGGAGGAGGAGGCATTCCGGGCGGCGGTAGCGGCGGCGGCATGTTCATAGACAAGAACCTCGGCGAGAACATTACGGTTACTATTACTATCCGGGGGCCAAAGAGTGCAACGCGCACCTTTAATTCCGATACCTTCACTTATCCGTATGACTTTGATGTTCCGGGCAGGTATACCATTGCCGTGGAGGCCGTGAACGAATGCGGCAGCTCGAACCAGATTTACCAGGGGCAACCACCTCCGCCAACGGAAGTGGTTATACTTCAGCAACCTGCTGTACCTTCTATCCAGAATCCTGGCGCAGTGTGTGAGGGCGATACCGTACGCCTCGCCCCTACCGGTCCCGGACCAGTTTATGCCTGGTTCGACAGCAACGATCCGCAGGCAACACCTATTTTTGTGGGCCCAGCCTTCACAACGCCTTCACTTCCTGGTGGTGTCAATACATTCTATGTAGCTGCCCGCGATACAGCGCAGGGAGTTGAGTGTACCGGTCCGCGTAAGGAAATCACGATTCAGGTGAACCCGCGTGTTGCCAATAATACCATCCAGATCAATGGTGGTGATGTGGCCAGTGTTTGTAAAGGTGCCACCCCAGTGCAACTTACCGGTAGCCAGCCAACGGGAGGAGCCGGATCGGGGTATACTTATACCTGGCAAATAAGTACAACCGGGGCCAACACGGGGTTTGCTACGGCACCCGGCGTAAGCAACACGATCAATTACAAACCAACCGCACCGGTCAATGCCACTACTTGGTTCCGGCGCCTGGTGTTCTCGGCCAGTTGCTCTGCTGACACCAGTAACGTGGTAGAGGTAACAGCTGTGGATCCGGTACTGGCAAGCGCCAACACCATTGGCCCTGCGCAGGAGCTTTGTGTGGGCGATACACCAGAACCGCTGATCGGGTCACGGCCTTCGGGCGGAGCAGGCGGACCTTATACTTTCCTGTGGGAGGTAAGTACGGCCGGATCAGACAGAGGCTTTGTGGCAGCGCCAGGTACAAACACCGGCGAGAACTATGACATCCCTGCAGGAGCCTTAACGCGCCGCGAAACCTGGTTCAGGCGTGTCGTGTCTGCTGGTGGCTGCGCATCACCTTCCGAAGCCATAAAAATTACGGTTAACCCTGCACTTGCCGGCAATACCATTGGCAGCAACCAGACTATTTGTACCGGTACAGCACCTGCCGCTTTAACGGGAGCAGCGCCAACTGGAGGCAGCGGTACTTATACGTACCTGTGGCTGAGCAGCACGCTTGGCCCGGATGCGGGTTTTGCTGCAGCGCCTGGTACCAATAACGGCCAGGGTTATACTCCAGGCAACCTGACGCAGGATACCTGGTTCCGACGTGTGATCAGTTCAGGAGCCTGTACGCCTGATACAAGTACTGCGGTTCAGATAACCGTAAACGAAGGCGTTTTGAACAACACCATCACCGCGGAGCAACCGAGTGTGTGCGCCGAACAGACAACCGTTCAGATTACCGGCAGCACCCCAACAGGCGGCAACGGAACGTACCGATACTTGTGGGAAAGCAGCATCAGCGGGCCGGATGCAGGCTTCTCGCCAGCACCTGGTGCTAACACAGGCATCAACTATACCACTCCAACCCTGACCCGTGAAACCTGGTTCAGGCGCGTGGTTACCTCGGATAACTGTTCCAAAGCTTCGGAAGCAGTATCCGTTAAGGTTACGCCACTGCCGGCAAATCCACAGCTCACGGTAGCTAATGCTACAGCCTGTCCCGGAGGTTCTGCAACTCTAGCGATTGCTAATGCAAACGGCGAAACGTACGAGTGGTATACTACACAAACCGGAGGAACCCCAATATTTGTGGGACCATCCTTTACAACCCCGGCACTGACACGGAATACAACCTACTATGTGCAGGCTGTCAATTCAAACCAGTGTATCAGTGCTGCACGCACTACGGTAACGGTAACCATAGTTACTCCCGTGGCTGATGCCGGTAACGATGTAACGATCATCCAGGGCAGAACAGTAGAGTTGCGGGCATCCGGCGGAGTAACCTATAAATGGGAGCCGGCTACAGGGCTGAGCAACGCGAATGTGGCCAACCCGGTAGCAAGGCCAGATGTGACTACCACTTACACGGTAACTGTTACCACTGCCGAAGGCTGTACCGATACCGATGAAGTTACTGTAACGGTAATACCGGCTATCGTGGTGCCGAATGCTTTCTCGCCAAACGGAGACCAGGTGAACGAAGTATGGGAAATTGGCAAGATAGAGAACTACCCGGATGTGCGCGTAGAGGTGTACAACCGTTGGGGTAACCTGATATTCAGCTCAACCGGCTACGGTACTCCCTGGGACGGCACCTACAATGGCGAAGCGCTGCCGGTGGCTACGTACTATTACATGATTTATCTCAGTCCTTCAGAGAAGCCGATCGCTGGTGATGTGACTATTATCCGATAACAACTATGAAGAAGCTGCTCCTCTTGTTTGTTGCCTTTGCAGGTGTTGCCGTGCAGGTCTTCGCGCAGCAACGGCCTCAGTATAGTCAATACATGCTCAACAATTACCTGCTCAATCCTGCCCTTACAGGTATAGAAGACTATGCAGATGTACGTGCCAGCACCCGGCAACAGTGGGTCGGGCTGGATGGTGCACCGGTTACTTATTACCTTACCGCACATACCCCGCTGAATAAGGGTGCCGCCAGTACCAAGTACCACAAGGCTTTGGCGCACCATGGCATCGGCGCAGCCTTTCATACCGATAAAACAGGGACGTTGCGCCGTACGGGTATCACCTTTTCTTATGCCTATCACCTGCCCCTTACCCGAAGTATAAACGCCTCAGCAGGCGCGGCAGCCGGGCTTATCCGCAATACTGTTAATTCAGAAGACCTGCAATTCACTAATCCCAACGATCCTTTGATCGGTGGCGGCACGATCAACCAGAATGTGCTGGATCTTAACTTGGGCTTCTGGGTTTACTCCCGTAACTTTTCGGTAGGTATATCCGGGGCACAACTGCTGGAAAATTCCGGGGCATTCAGAGCGGCTGAAGATACGCGCGCTACGCTGGACCTGCAACGGCATTTTTTTGTAACAGGCAGCTACCGCTTCAGCCCCTTCGAAGCCATAGATTTTATTCCTTCTGCCATGGTAAAGTTTGCAGACCCAAGCCCGGTGGCAGTAGACGTGAGCTTGCGTGCTCTGTACGATGAGCGCTTCTGGGTAGGAGCCTCCTACCGGCATAACGATGCCATTGTAGGGATGGTAGGTGTTTATGTGAGCCCGCTGCTCGATATTTCTTATTCCTACGATGCTACTACCTCCAACCTTAACAAAGTAAGCGCCGGCACCCATGAGGTGGTGGTAGGCTTCAAACTCCTCAACACCCGCAGGATTATCTGCCCGCAGTGGATCTGGTAGTACCAAATCCCAAAGTCTTTTCTTTTCTGAATTCCCGGTAGCACAGCCGATCAGGTTGTTCGTTCTACTGCTTTGAGCAGGAGGATCTTACTTCTGCTCTCCTCCTTCCTTTTCAAGTATATCCTGTTTTAAACTAACCCGCATTGCAGAATAATGCTATTCTTGCCAATAGGCAGGCTTACTTCATTTCGCTTAAACTGAATAAATTAGCTCATAATATAGGATTTAATATATATTCATTTAGGGATTAGATATAAAAATAATTAAATAATTGGTGAAAATTTGCTTTGCATTATTTTTTATCAATATTTAAACTCCAATCAGTAAAAATGTTAAGGTTATATATTTTGAGCACTTTTTTATGTACTTTTTAAGGTTTATTATTGTGTCATAATAGAAGAAGAAGAGCAAGATAAAAGAAGTGGCAGTATAACCAGTGCAAAACAGTTATTGTTGCTTACCTCATTGTTTCAACAAATTCGCAAGACTATAACAAACTTATACCACATCGTTCATGATAAGCTTCTCTAAAAAAGTCATACTAGCATTAGTAGGCTTTTGGTTAGCAACAACAGTGGTGTTTGCGCAGCAAGCGCCATCACTTGGGGCACTTTATGACTTTAGCGCACTCGGATATACCAAAGTAAGCAATACCGGAAGCACTGTGATCAGTGCCAACCTTGGTGTGGCGGCAGGTAGCATTACGGGTTTCCCTCCCGGCACCGTTCTGAGAGGAAAACACGAAAATGATGCTGTTGCCAAGCAGGCAAACCTGGATGCCATTGCTGCTTTCAATAACGCAGCCGGCCGGCCCGTTACTGCCACCTATAGTAATGCAAACCTGGGCAAGGGGCAACTTGCTTCGCTCTCGCCAGGTGTGTATGAGCTGAATGGCAATACCCTCTTATCCGGTGAGTTGATCCTGGATGGCGAGAACAACCCGAATGCCCTTTTTATTTTCCATGTGAAAGGGAGTCTCGATATTGCCAACTACTCTCAAATGACATTAAAGCGTGATGCAAGCAGCGCTTACGTATATTGGGTGATAGATGGAGGGGTTACAGCAGGCATAAGCACAGTATTAAAGGGCAATATTCTGGCAAAACAGAACATTGTGCTAGGCGATGGTACCTTGCTGCAGGGGCGCGTTGCCTCTCTTTCCGGCGAGTTAGATCTTACCAACAACCGCCTGCACATACCAGCCGACCTGGAGGTGACAATGCAGAAAAACCCGGGTGCCAACGGTGCTAACCGCTACGTGGTAGGCGAAACCATCACCTATACCATCAAGGCAAGAAACAACGGCCCTGTAGATGAGGAAGGCGTCAAGGTAATGGATGTGCAGTTTACCGGCGAGTCGCCAACCTTTACATCGAGTATACCTGGAGCTACCTTCGCGCGGGATGCTAACACAGGCATGTGGGTGTGGACGATCGGCAACTTTGCTTACAAACAAGAGGCTACCTTAACGATCACGGCGACCATCAGTGCAACCGGAAACGGATTTGCCCGTGCGGTTATTTCCGGTGCCGGCGTTGATGAGATCCGGTCCAATAACTCTGTAGAACTTAACTTTTGCGTGGTGTTACCTAACGCCGGGGTGATCTCTGGCCCAGGTGCATTGTGCGTTGGCAGCACGGGTACGTATAGCATTGACCCTATTCCCGGCGCCACCCGCTATACCTGGAATGTGCCGTCTGGCTGGACTTATACAGCCAACGAAAACACGATAACCGTTACGGCAGGCCAGAACACCGGTGTTATATCCGTTACTGTAAACAACACCTGCGGCGAAAGTTTGCCAAGCCGACTGGAGGTAAGCAACTTTGCCAACCCTCCGGCTAAACCAGGACCGATAAGAGGCGATGAAAATGTTTGCGTTGGAACAGGAGTTACTTATAGTATAGATCCGGTGGCAAATGCGACCTCCTACCAATGGGTACTGCCGGAAGGATGGACGATGGTAGAAGACAATGGCACTACCATAACCGTAATGCCCGGAGGCACCAATACCAGAAAAACACTACAGGTAAGAGCCATTAACGTATGCGGGGTAAGCGAGCCAAGCACACGCGAGGTACAGCCCTTTCTCACAAAACCAGCTATGCCAAGCCCGATTACGGGTAGCGGCAGCGTGTGCTCCACCAAAACTTCCACAACCTTCAGCATTGCACCTCAGAACGATGCAACAAGCTATAGATGGACAGTGCCGGCTTCCTGGTCAATACTTAGCGGACAGGGTACTACTTCCATCACCGTGAAGCCATCGGCAGAGGCAGGAAGTATAACCGTAGTAGCCATAAATGCCTGCGGTGACGGTCCTGCCAGAACGCTAGAAGTTACACCGGTTACGGCTGCTCCGGCAGTTCCGGGCGCTATTACAGGTGTAACCCCTGTTTGTTTGGGTAGCACCGGTTTAAAATATTCTGTTGCTCCTGTTGCTACTGCCTCCGGCTATACCTGGTACGTGCCATCTGGCTGGACCATTACTTCCGGTCAGGGCACCAACGAGATAACAGTATCAGTAAGTGCTACAGCAAGTGCAGGGAAAGTAACGGTACAAGCCACCAACGATTGCGGTGCCAGCAGCACCCGAAGCCTTGATGTTACCACTGTATCAGGTACGCCGATTGCGCCACTTACCATTCGCGGTACTGCGTATGGTTGCGCCAACAGCACATTCACGTATGAGACAGATCCGGTAGCAGGTGCTTCCACCTATACCTGGACTGTTCCGGAAGGCTGGTCTATTACTGCAGGCCAGGGTACCACCCGCATCACAGTAACAATGGGCACCAAATCAGGTAATGTAACGGTACGCGCCTCCAATGCCTGCGGTAACAGCGCAGCAAAATCACTGGCGGTTACCCCATTTACCAGTACTCCTATACAGCCTTTTGCCATCAAAGGAGCTGCTGAAGTATGCGTTGGCCAACAGAGCGTGGTCTACAGCCTTGATCCGGTAGTTAATACATTGGAATACATTTGGGCGGTGCCGGATGGCTGGACGATTACCTCCGGACAGGGCACAACCTCTATAACCGTTACTACAGGATCTACCGGTGGCTATATTACTGTAACAGCATCCAACGACTGCGGCGCCAGTGCGCCGGCAACCCTGAAAGTGAACCCAACCACAGCTGCACCAATAACACCTACTAAAATAAACGGAGAGCTACAGGTGTGTGTGGGGCAGCAGGGGCTTACTTATATGGTTGATCCTGTACCGGGAGCTGTGAGTTACCAGTGGACGATAGCTGGAACCGGCTGGCGTATCGAAAGTGGCAATGGTACCAGTGTTGTAAAAGTGGTAGCAGGTACAGTAGAAGCCACGATATCTGTTGTTGCAATAAATGCCTGTGGTAAGAAGAGCCCGGCTCAGTCTGCCCTGATCGTTTTCCGAAATCCTCCTGTTAAGCCAAATCCGATTGTAGGTGAGGCGGTGCCATGTATCGGCATTACCTATACGTATAGTGTGGCCCCTGTTGCTGAAGCTTCCAGCTACATCTGGATCGTGCCTACTGGCTGGGAAATAATAGGTGGTGCTAACGGCACGTCTATCACAGTAAAACCAAATAGTAACGCTGGTAGCGTAAGAGTGCGCGCAACAAACAACTGTGGAGCAAGCGACTACCAGTTTATGGAAGTTACCCCTTCAGCTAACACTCCGGCAACCTTAGGAAACATCAAAGGTGAGGCAAATGCGTGCGTGAACGGAACAGGAACCTATAGTGTGGATGCGGTTCCGGGAGTTCGTTCCTATAACTGGGCTGTACCTGCAGGCTGGACAATTACTGCCGGCCAGGGAACAGCAACGATCACAGTAAAAACAAGCAGCACAGGTGGTTTGATTTCTGTTACTCCTGAGAACGACTGCGGCGTTGGAGCAACCAAAACCAAGTCCATTACGATGGTAACGTCAGCTCCTGCACAACCAGGCACTATTACAGGAGAAAGCCTGCTTTGCTCCGGAACAAACCAGGTATACTCGATACAGCCAGTTGCAGGTGCAAGCTCTTATAACTGGACCTTCCCGGGTGCTGATTGGGTGATCATCAACGGACAGGGTACTACTTCTGTAACCGTAATCTCCGGCAAAACAACAGGCCAGGTTACCGTAACAGCCTTGAACGGATGCGGCGGAAGCAGCTCTACCCTGAATGTGACACCTTCTAATGGCGCACCGGCTGCACCAGCAGAGATAGTAAATAATTCCGGCTCGTTCTGCGGGAGCTCGGATAATGTAAGATTCAGTGTGGCCGGTGTTTCAACAGCAACATCTTATACCTGGACAGTGCCAAATGGCTGGACCATCACTTCCGGTCAGGGTACTACTTCCATCACGGTTAAAACCGGAACACAAGGCGGTGAAGTGGCTGTATCTGCAACTAACCTGTGTGGTAAAGGATCGGCCAGAACACTTTATGTGGCTCCGCAGCAGCCAATCGCTGCGCCGGCTGCTATCCAGGGGCCGATCATCCCATGCAACGGAAGCACCGAGACCGTGTACACTGTCGCTCCGATTGCAGGTGCCGACTCTTATTTGTGGACTGTACCTACCGGCTGGCAGATCTTAGCCGGCGCGGGTACTAACAGCATCAAAGTGCATGTATCAGGGGGAGGAACCATCGGGGTAAGAGCAAAGAACTCCTGTGGCACTACCGGTGAGACTACGCTGAAAGTACGGGTGGTAACAGCCGTGCCGGTTGCCCCATCTGCAATCAGAGGCGAGACACTGCTATGCTCGGTAGGTTCTGTAACCTACGAAATTGATTCTGTCGCTACCTCTGGTTCTTATACCTGGACGGTACCTGCTGGCTGGACGATTACCGCCGGTCAGGGCACTACCAAAATAACAGCAACAGTAGGAAAAGCTTCGGGTAACGTTTCTGTAACGGCAGACAACAGCTGTGGCTCCAGTGCCATCCGTACCCTGGCTGTTACAGCAGCACCGCTGGCTACCATGGGCAAGATCATAGATCGTAGCTCTCCTTGTGTTGGCCTGGTGTATGAGGTTGAGCCTGTGAGCGGCGCCACAAACTATACCTGGACGTTGCCGGATGGCTGGACCATTACCTCCGGCGCAGGCACTAACCGCATCAGCGTTCAGGCAGGTAACGGCACGGGTGCAGGAGTTATAACAGTAGTTGCAAGCAACGAAGTTTGTACCAGCCAGGTGGCTACCCTGACTCCGGACCTGAGCCTGATCAATGGTGAAGTTGTTTTCTCAAATGTGTTCTCTCCGAACAACGACGGAACCAACGATACCTGGGAAGTGGCCAACCTGATGAACTACCCGGACAACGACCTGACCATCATTAACCGGTGGGGCAACGAAGTGTACAGAAGCAAATCTTACAAGAACAACTGGAACGGGGATAACCTGGCAGAAGGTACCTACTACTACATCGCTCGTGTAAAAATGTGCGATGGTGCCGAGAAGGTGTTCAAAGGTTTTGTGATGATTGTGCGATAAAGAAGACTACAAACTTAATGCGTTTGAATACCATGCGAAAGATTTGGGTGATATTGGGGCTGTTGCTGGCAAACGGGGCGTATGCCCAGCAGGCGCCGCAATATACACAGTACATATTCAATGAACTGATCATCAACCCGGCCTATGCAGGCAGCAAGGAAATCATCAACATCAATGCTACGCACCGTAGCCAGTGGACCGGGTTGGAGGGAGCTCCTACTACCCAAACGCTGAGTGTAGATGGTGCAAGCCGCAACGGGCGTATTGGCTGGGGGTTTAATGCCGTAAACGATGAACTGGGCGTGCAGAAACAATCGGGGGTGTATGCCAACCTGGCAGTGCGCCTTAACCTGAGCGAGACAGCCAAGTTAGGACTCGGCTTTGCCGGCGGAGCTTCGCAGTATACCTTGGACGGAACCAAGCTGAAGCCGGGCAGTACAAAACCGGATATGGCTATACCGCAGGGGCGCGAAACAGAGTTGCTTCCCGATGCCCGAGTCGGCCTTTTCTTTAATACAGAGCGTTTTTACACGGGCTTCTCTGTGGCGAACCTCATCCCTTTTAAAGGAGAAGACAACCTCCTGATCGCGACACCAAGGCGCCACTACTTCCTCTCAACGGGGTACGTGGTGGATCTGGGACCTAACTTCCAGTTTAAGCCGAGCATTATGGTGAAGGAGGATTTTGAAAGCCCGACCAATGTAGACCTGAACGCCTTTATACTTTTGAGTGAGCGTATCTGGCTCGGGGGTTCCTATCGCACGGCGGCCCCACTGTTCAGTAAACCCCAGGAGGATTATGAGCTGAACGGTAGAAACGCCTGGGCTGCCATCGCACAGCTGTACGTGACACCGAAGCTGCGGATTGGCTACTCCTACGACATGAGCCTGAACGACATGAAAGATTTTGCCAGCCACGAGGTATCAGTTGGTTTCTACTTCTTTAAGAAGCAGGACGCCCACATGATGACCCCACGATACTTTTAATTTTCCTACGAGTCTATATGAGAATAAATTTAACGCTTGCTTTCGTCTTGTGCATTCTCTGTGGTATGCCCGCAAAGGTGCTGGCACAGAAAGATGTAAAGCAGGCAGACAAACTCTTCAACAGCTTTGAGTACAGCCTGGCCCTTGCTGCCTATAAAGATATAGTAGAGCGGGGCGAGCCGAAACTGGAGTATGTGCAGCGCATTGCCGACAGTTACCGCCTGATGAACAACAGCAAAGAAGCTGAGTTCTGGTACGCACAGGTGGTGGCTTTTCCGGAAGCGGAACCTGCCAGCTATTACTTTTATGCCGAAGCTGCCAAGCGCAACGGTAACTACGAGCGCGCCAAATCACTGTTCAGCAAGTATGGCGAGCGCGTACCTGAAAAGCTGGAGGTGGCCACGCTGATGGCAGCTTCCTGCGACACGGCCATGGCCTGGATGAAAGCTCCCAAATCATTTGACATACAAAAAGAGAATACCCTAAACTCCGAAGGGATTGACTTTAGCCCGACAAAGCTGCCCGATGGGATGGTGTTTTCTTCGGACCGGCTGTCAAGTGCAGGCAAAAAGAAGCAACAGACCGATCGCTATAACTGGACGGGCAATGGTTACGTGCAGCTATACTTTGCGCCAAGTGCTTCGGATAGCACCTGGGAAGGGCCCGTGCCTTTGCCTGAAGAAGTGAATACGGCCTTCCACAACGGGCCGGCTAGCTTCCTGGGAAAAGAAAACCTGCTGTTCTTTACCCGCACCAACAGTGTGAGGCGCAAAGGGCAGAAACGTAACACAGACCCAACCAGCTGGTTTAAAGGCGACGAGCGCAGCGATTACATCAACAGGCTGGAGATTTATACTGCCCAAAGAAAAGGAAATGAATGGGTGAGCGTTAAACCCTTCCAGCATAACAACCCGGAAAAGTACTCGGTAGGGCACCCAGCCATAACAATCGATGGGCAGACGCTTTATTTTGCTTCCGATATGCCGGGCGGTTTCGGAGAATCTGACATCTACTACTGCGAGCGACAGGCAGACGGCAGTTGGGGCAAACCTGTAAATGCAGGGGCTAAAATTAACACCAGCGGGCGCGAGAGCTTTCCGAGCATTGGCGCTGATGGCAATTTATACTTCTCCTCAGACGGCCTGACAGGTATGGGTGGCCTGGACGTGTTCCGGGCGCTGGGCGAAAAAGGCAAATGGGCGAAAATAGAAAACCTAAAGTACCCGCTCAACTCCTCGCACGATGACTTTGGTATACACGCCGATAGTACCGGCACGAAAGGCTGGCTGTCTTCCAACAGAATGGCTGAGAACGGCTTTGACGACATCCTGCGTTTTGAAGAGGTACGGGTGCCTTGTACGCTGGTGGGCGAAACGATAGAGCGCATCACAGTGAAAGGACAAATGCGCCGTAAAGAAGTGCCGGTAGACCAGGTATACCTGCAGCTGTTCGAAGAGAACAATGGGTCGCTGAGGGAAATTTATTCCGACAGCAAAGGACGCTTCACTTTCCCGATCAAGGCGGGCCTGAACTATACCATACGGGGCAGCAAAAAGGGGTACCTGACCCAGACCGTAACGCTAACGCCGGAATGTCTTACCAGCATCGACTCGGTACAAGTAGAAATGCTCTTCAACCGCGATACGCCTAACAAGGCGATCGTGCTCGAGAACATTTACTATGATCTGGATAAGTTCGATATCAGACCGGACGCCGCCAAGGAGCTGGATAAACTGGTACGTACGCTGAAGGATAACCCGAATATCACTATCGAGCTGGGTTCGCATACCGACAGCCGCGAAAGCCACCGCTATAACCAAATGTTGTCTGATCTGCGGGCACAATCGGCGGTAACCTACATGGTGGCGCGTGGCATCGAAAGAAGCCGCATGAAGGCAAAAGGCTACGGCGAAACGCAGCTGCGGAACAAATGTGCCGATAACGTATCCTGCTCAGAAGAAGAGCACCAGTGGAACAGAAGAACAGAATTCAAGATACTGGCGAAATAAGCAGGCGAAAGTATAAGTATAAAAAAGCCCCGGCACTGACAAAGGTGCCGGGGCTTTTTGTTTGGGTGGAGTCTTTATACTTACTGCGCCGACCAGCCTCCGTCGATGGGCAGTAGCGCGCCGGTAAGCTGGCTGGCTGCCTCAGAGGCAAGGTGCAGGGCGAGCCCGGCAATTGCCTGCACTTCTACAAACTGCTTCACGGGCTGTTTCTTTAGCATTACCTTTTCGATCACCTCGGCCTCCGACATCTGGTGCACCCGTGCCTGGTCTGCTATCTGGGCTTCTACCAGCGGCGTTCGTACATAGCCCGGGCAAATGGCGTTGCAGGTAATCCCGTAAGGGGCGCCTTCCAGTGCCAGCACTTTGGTGATTCCGGCCACGCCGTGTTTTGCTGCTACATAAGCCACTTTATACTCTGAAGCGCGCAGTGCATGCGCCGAAGCAATGTTGATGATACGGCCAAAGCCACGGGCCTTCATGCCCGACCATACAGCTTTTGCCGAATGAAACGTAGCCGACATGTTGATGGCAATAATGGCATCCCAGCGGTCTTCCGGAAACTCTTCCACCGGAGACACATGCTGTATGCCGGCGTTATTCACCAACACATCTACCTGCCCAAGCTCCCGTTCTGCCTGCTGTACCATTCGTTTTATTTGCTCCGGTTGCTGCAGGTTAGCCGGAGAGAAAACAGCGCGCACACCGTACTCCCTGGCTATTTCCTGCGTGATTTCTTCCCCGTTTTTTTCCAGCCCGTTCAGCAGGAGGTTGTAGCCCTGCGAGGCAAATTTTGTCGCTATACCTAGGCCAATGCCGCTCGTGCCACCTGTTATGATCGCGTTTTTCATCGTTTACTGATTTTAAAGTATAAAAAGGGAAATCTTCGGAACCCATACTTTGTATCTGCTAAAGTGCAGGCGCCTAAAAAAGCCAAAGCGCCCTTTGGAGGCGCTCTGGAAACAACACTAATCTAACCTAATTACCTGTATTCGTATTTTTAGAAAAACCTGGTAAGTTAACCTTCAACTCAACAGAGTATAACCGGCCGATAAAAGGAGATGCTACAAACTCTCTTACTTTGCTATCGAACACGTTCGTTACCTGTGCAGATGTTGTCAGGTACTTGTTTATGCGATAGCCTGCGCTCACATCAAAATTGGTGAAGCCACCCAGCGGACCATAATTCCATGTTCTGCCGAAACGGGCGTTTTCTTTCAGGCCCAGCGCTTCGTCTGCTTTGGCAGCCACGTTTATGCCGGAGAAGAAATCAAACTCCTGTACCCAGCGGCCGAACACAGAGCCGAAGAACTTGCCCTGGCTATAGTTGGCAGCCAGGCTGAAACGGTTAGCCGGTGCGTTAATAGACAAATCCAGCTGGTTCACTTTGCCGTCTTTGTTGCCATCGTTGCCCAAGTCATCTTTGTCGATCTCGTAGCCGAAGTAAGAGTAGTTGGCTACAAAGTTCAGCGCTTTGGTAGGCGCGAATGTCAATCCGAAGTCAGCGCCATAGGTATCTACCTCACCGAAATTAACATACGTGAGCACCAGCGCTGCGCCAGCCTCCGGCGTTCCCGGTACTACCTCAGACATTGGCGTGCTGCCTCTGTGCGTAACCGTACGGCCTTGTGTGGCGATGTTGATAGCCGGGCTCAGGAAGTTCTTCGACTTGTTGTAGTAGGCATTGGCATCGAAGAATAACTTATCACTCAACTTGCCTTTGTAACCTGTTTCTAAGGTGTTGATAGACTCTACTGTCAGCTTGTCTATTTTGGTGCCATCGCTCAACGTATACCCTTCGCCGTTTCCGATCAAGAGGCCACCAAACAGGTAGCCTTCCAGGTTAAGGATAGTTGGCGCTGCAATACCTTTGCCATAGGTCAGGCGTACCGAGTGATCGTTCTGTGACCATACCAGTGCTGCCTTTGGAATGAAGTTGAAGCCGTACAGTTCGTGGTTATCGGCACGGCCTGCGGCCAGTACTTTGAAACCACCTCCAAGTTGCTTTTCTATCTGGGTATAAAAGCCCAGTTGGTCTACCTCTATTGCACCTTTCTGGTCGAAAAGGTAGGTGTTACGGCTGTTGGCAATATCGCGCTGGTACTGGCTGCCAAGTATAATATCAAAGCCCCCGAAGTTGTTGTTGTACTGCACTTCGCCGTTTATGCGACGGGAGTCATCTCTGAATACGGCACCACGAGGTAAGGCTCTGCCTGCAGTTGGCGAAGTGCCGAACCACTGTTCTGTGTAAGATCTTGCGCGTGCTTCCTCATCGCTGAATCCTGCATTTTTAAAGCTCAGGTAGTTCTGGGTTCGCTGGTTGATAGCGTAGGTTTCATCTGTCTTACTCCAGGTGTGATATACCTGCGCAAATACCCGTGGAGACACGTAGCGGGCATGCAGGTAATGCACCTGCCAGTCTTTTATCTGGTTTCGGCCGGCATTGGTTTGTGCCAGGTTGTTGGAGTTGCTGCCTCCGTAGGATAGTATAATGTCAGAGGCGTTATTCAGGCTATAGTATACAGCTGCTTCCCCTCGCAGGGAATTAAACTTTCTGTCCAGGTCAATTTCTGTTGCTCGCTGCGTGGCACCAAAATACACGGTATCGTCATAGGCGAAGTCAAGTCCTTTGGTATACTCGCCGGTAACTTTAAAAGCCACCTTCGGGCTCAGCACCATGGCGTGTCTTAATCTGGTTGAAAATACCTGCTGGTTACCAGCACCAACTGCCAGGGTAGTGCCTTCGGAGCGACGGGGATCTTTGGTTATGGTATTTACAAGGCCGTTGTGTGCGTTAGGTCCATAAAGCGCCGCAGCCGGGCCTAATACTACTTCTATGCGCTCAATGTCTTCTTTTACAACAGTGCTCAGTGGGCCCAGAGGCAAGCCCGTGGCAATAAGCGTAGACAAACGGGCGTCGTTCATCTGAAGGTTTTTAGGGTTAAAGGCACTGTTCATCCCTCTCACGTTGACACCTGTTCCCAACACCCCGGTACGGATGAACTCAACTCCTTTCTGCCGGGCAAGCAGCTCCCCTACGTTAAAAGACGGCAGCTCATCAATTTCCCGGGAGGAGATCAGGCTGATGGTAGCGGGCGCTTCGGTTAGTTTCTCCGGTCTGCGCGAAGCCGATACCACGACTTCCTGACCCAGCATATTTGCTACCGACATGGAAACAGTGCCAACGTCTGTAGTACCGCCTTCGGTCACGGCTACGGACTGGTTCGGGAAGCTGTACCCTACAAAAGAGATGCGTAGGTTATAAGTGCCAACCGGGACATCCGTAATATTAAATTCACCGGCTGAGTTGGTTGTGGCGCCTTTTGAGGTGCCTTCCAGCACCACCGTAGCACCCATCAGGGGTTCTCCGGTGTCGGCCCCGAGCACTCTGCCTCTGACACCGCCACTCTGGGCCAATGCCACCTGCGCCACTGAAAAAAGCGCGAGCAGGAGTAAGTAAATTTTTTTCATGGTTAGTAAGGTTAAGGTTAGATGTATAAATTATTTTGATTTGTTACTATTGCCGGACTGCTGTTGCTGCTTCAGAAAACTCAGCACTTCTTTGTTAAATGTTTCCGGTTGCTCGTACTGCACAAAGTGACCCGCCGCCGGCACCATTACCAGTTGGCTGTTGGGGATGCGGTCGCGGCCGCTTTCGGCCACCGCCTGTGTAGTCAGGCCAGGGTTCAGGTAGCGGTTCGGAATGAGGGCGTCGTGCTCGCCGAAAACGATGAGTGTAGGTGCCTGCACCTGCGGCAGCTGTTCATACACCGGCTCGTCTACCATCGCTGCCACGCTGCCTGCCACAGCCGCACTATAAGCTCCGAACTGCTTCGACTCCGCCATCTTCAGCCTGTCGGCAATCATAAACTGCGCATCGGCTGGCATCTGGTAGAAGTTGATTTTGATGTTGGCTGCTACCTGTTCCGGTGTGGTTTTCTGCACGCTTTCCGGCGTTACGGTTGCTTTAAAAAGTTGCTTCTGCTGTTCGGTAAAGGTCTCAAAACCAGCGGGCGCAGCCAGTATCAGTTTCTTCACGCGCTGCGGTTCTTTCATGGCAGCCGTCAGGGCGATCTGCGCGCCCATGGAGTGGCCGGCAAGTATGGCCTGCTTCAGTTTCAGTTTATCCATCAGCGCGAGTACAGCCGTGGCATAAGCGTCCATGCCCGGCTGCACGCCTTCTTTTGCTGACTTGCCATAGCCAGGCAGGTCGAGGGCAATGCAGCGGTAGCTCTTGCTCAGGTCTTCAATGTTCTTGTCCCAGGCTGGCAGGTAGCTGCCCAGCCCATGTATGAAAATGATTGTTTCGGGTCCTTTCCCTTCATCGACGTAAGTAATGCTGGTTCCATCTGCCAGCATCACCTTTTTGGTAGTGTATTTATACTTCAGCCCTTCGAAAACAGGATCAGCAGCGGGTGCTTTTTTAGCTGTCTGGCACTGCGCGTTAAGGCACAACAGGCAGAGGAAGGCCAGCAGCAGGTTATTTCTTAAACTCGCTCTCATAAGTTGGTTCTGTTAAAGCTGTAGCACGAGCAGCCTCCGCTTTGTCAGCAGCCGGCCGGAAAACAAAGTATAAAATGAGACCCACGGCCACAGAGGCAAGTATGGCCAGTGCTGCTGCGATGCCCGGGTTGCGGACTGGCGCCTGCATGTAAGTGGTAAGGCCGCCATAGTATACACCAAAGTGCACGATTACAGAAGTAAGAGAAGCAGCGACCGGCGCAATGAGCGGTACGCGGTGCAGGAACATGCCGAACAGCACTGGCACAAAGGCAGCCGAAAAGTAAGCGTACACCCCGTTCTGCGCAAAGATGCCCACACTCAGGTTCGGGTTTTGCAACTGATCAAACGTGAGCCAGATAGAAACCGCCGCCAGTACCACAATCACCAGGCGGTTAATTACCACTTCCTGTGCGGCCATTTTACCTCCCAGCATCGGGCGCAGAATATCTGATGTGATGGTAACAGAAACAGACTGAATCAGGCCTTCCAGGGTGGAGAGGCCTGCGGAGATCAGACCGACCACCACCAGCAGTCCCACAAATACCGGGAACTCCTGCACCACGTACGCCGACATAATTCCGTCTACCGGCAGTGGCTGCCCGTTCACGGTCAGGTCCGGGAAAGAGAGGCGGGCGTATAAGCCGGCAAAAACGACCAGGAAAAACAAGCCCTGCACCAGCAGGCCCACCAGCAGGTATAAATTAACATCCTTTTCATTTTTGAGCAGGAGCGATTTGGTGATGATGTGCGGCTGGCAAACGATGGCAATCCCGATGATCACCTGGCAGAAAATAATTTCAAAATTATCGCGGAATAGGAAGCTCTGTGGGTTAACCGGAGCCACCAGCAGCGGATCGATCGCCTCCAGTTTATCAAGAAAGCCATGTACGCCGTTACTGAAATGTTCGTAGCCGGAGCCTAAAAGTATAAAAGCTACTATCAGCATAATGGCAGCCTGTATCATGTTGGTATACACCATGGAGTTGGCACCCCCGAACATCATGTAGCCGAACACAAACACCACAATGCCCACGCACACGTGCAGTTCATTCAGGTTCAGTACGCTGGCCAGCACTTTGGTCAGGCCTACACAGATCAGCACGATAAAAGTGATCAGCAGCAGCGAGAGGAAAGCGAAGAACATGGCATAGCCACGGCTCTTGTATACCAGACCCATCCACTGGGCCATGGTTTGCGCCTTTACGGCAGTACCCATTTTGCGGAAGCCTTTGGTAAGTACCACCAGCGATACAAGTGCCGCCAGCGGCAAAGCCAGTGCCATCGAGATAACGCCACTAACGCCATACAGTGCCACAAAGCCGGGGTTGATGATAAAAGTAGCAGCGCTCGTCATGGAAGCGGCCAGGGCCAGCCCCACTGCCACCGGCGAGAACGCAACGCTGCCCAGCGCATAATCAGAGATGGAATGGATACGCAGCGCGCCCCGCACCACAAAAAACAGGATGACACCTGCGTAGGCCAGTACGATTACCCAACCAGCTGTCACAAGTTCTGAGGAGGCCATATTCATAGGGAATGGTATTATAGGTGAAGGAATGTTGTATTAATGTAGGGAATAATAAACATTACCGAAAGCCTATACTTGCCAACTCAGGAATATTTGAGGTGAAATCGGAAGTGCAGCAGGTGAGATTTGAAATAGGTGAGTGAGTGCTTCTTAATTTTGGATGAGCGATTGAGGGAATGGGTGAATTGTTGATTGTCTGCATCAGGATTTACAGGATGAGTGCAGGATCAACAGGATTAGGATCAAAGCCCAATTTTATACTTCAGCGGCCATTGTGCTTGCTGGTGATAACACGCAGCAAGGGCAAAAGAACCTGGAGAATATTTAGCTCCACAATGTTCTAACTTTTTAACCTTCTAACTCTTTCCCTCTCTAACTCACAAAATCTGCAGCCTTTTCAGCAAAGAGTCTTTGTGGGTATTGCCGATGGGGATGTGCTTGCCTCCGATCAGGATGTGGTTATCCTCGATGGCCTCGATGGCAGACAGGTGCACGATGTAGGAGCGGTGCACGCGCATGAACTGGCCCGCAGGCAGGCGCTGCTCCAGGGTCTTCAGGCTCTGGCTTACCAGGTACAGGTGCGTGCGCGTCTTGATGTTGCAGTAGATGTCCTGCGCCTCTATCCAGATGATATCTTCCAGGGCTACTTTCTCGAGTCGGTTGCGCACCTTTACAAACAGCGTGTCGTGCAGGAGGAAGTTATCGGCTTCCACTGTGTCAGTAGTATCCGTTGCCGGAACAGGCCTGGCTGGTGAGGCGTCCGTTGCAAGTTGCCGGGTGCCGGCGTTGTGGATGGCTAGCTCTATACTGCTTTGCAGCGTGCGGGCCTCAAAAGGCTTGACCAGGTATGCGTACGGGTTGGTTTGTTTTGCCCGGTCAATGGTTTCCTTATCAGAGAAGGCAGTCATGAAAATAAAAGGTACTTTGGTAGCTTTTGCCAGCAGGGCTGCCGTTTCGATGCCATCCAGTTTTCCCTCCAGCGTGATGTCGAGTATCACCAGGTCCGGGTTGTGCTGGTGTACCTCTAAAAGCAACTCTTCGCCGGTACTTACCACATGGCATACTTCATACCCCATCGCCTCCAGCGACAGCGACAGGTTCTGGGCAATCACCACATCGTCTTCCGCAATAAGTAATTTCAGCCTGGCCATACTTTATAAGTTGCTAAGAATACATCAGTTAAATATAGCAATTTGATTTTACTGACAAAACCAGGGCACACAGAGAAGTATAGTATAACTGAGATTTATTTGTAAATTGATGCATGCTTGTATCTTGCCGGAAACCAATGTTGCACCACTTGTGCTGGGTGCTGGGTATGCTGCTTATAACAGCAGCCCTGCCCGTGCGTGCGCAGGTACCTGATACGGTAAAGCTGGAGGCAGCCACACAGCACATCCGGCTGCCGCTGCAAGTATACCACGATAATGTAGCCACGCTCGGATTGGAGCAGGTGCAGCAAAAAGCTTTTACCCCCAACGATACCACCACAGCGCCGGCGCCCGGTAAAACCGTGCATTGGGTGCGGGTGGTTGTGCAGAATACTACTGCCCGGGAGCAGGAACGTTACCTCTACGCCGGCGACTGGAGCCACTTAGACCTCTACGAGCAGCAACCCTCCGGTACGTATCGTCTAAAGCAGACAGGCCAATTGGTGCCGATCAGCGAGCGGGATGTGCCCTTGTACAAACCTTACGTGCAACTGCACCTGGCACCTAACACCAGCACGCTGCTGTACCTGCGCCTGCAGGGCGACCTGGATCTGTACAAGCCGCAGGAGCTAAGCCTCCAACTGCTGCTGCCGGAGCAGGTACACGAGGCCAACCGCGACCGGCTCTTTGTACAAGGTATTTTTATCGGTATCATCCTTGTGATGACGCTTTATAACCTGGTGCTGTTTGCCTCTGTGCGCGACCGCAGTTACCTGTATTTTCTGTTGGCGCTGCTGGGCACGGGCTTGTACTTTATGTTCTACCACGGCTTTGCCCTGGAGCTGCTCTGGCCGCAGGCCCCTTACTGGAATGCGCACAGTTTTCCGTTCATCGTTACCTTCAATGGTCTGTTCCGGGTGCTGTTCACGCGCCGTTACCTCAACACCCAGCATACCATGCCTGCCTGGGACAAAGTGTTGCTGCTGCTGGGGCTGCTGTACATCATGCCGGTAGGCATGGGCCTGCTTTCGTACTTCACGCCGCTCGACCTGCTGCAGGCTTGTGTCAGCTTTATCGGGATCATCGGAGGGCTGGTGCTGGTGGCGATGCTGCTGGTGGGGGTAAGTTCGTTGCGGCTGGGTTACCGCCCGGCTTTATACTTCCTCATCGCGAACGTGTTTTTTGTAGTGGGCGCCTTGCTCTTTATCCTGAAAGAAAATCACCTGCTGCCGGATAATACCATTACCGTGTACTCGGCGCAGGTGGGCATGGTGGCCCAGGTGGTGCTCTTCTCGCTGGGTTTGGCTTACCGGTTGAATACCGTTACCAGCGAGCTGAACGCCAAAGTGCTGGAGCAGGAACGGCTGGAGCGGGAAAAAGAAACAGAGCGCAAGCTGCTGATAGAGCAGCAGAAAAACGAGCTGGAGGTGATGGTCGCCAACCGTACCTCGGCCCTGCGGCACAAGACCCAGGAGCTGAAAGATACGGTGCGCAAACTGAAGGCATCGGAGCACAAGCTGCGCCGCCTCAACCATTTCAAAGACCGCTTCTTCTCCATCATCTCCCACGACATCCGCACTCCTTTGGCTACGCTGGAGTCTTTCCTGAACATACTGGTTAACTTTTCAGATAAGATGAAGCCGGAGCAGATGCAGAAGCTGGCCACGCATACGCAGCTTTCGGTGCGCAACCTGCAGGCCCTGCTCGAGAATTTGCTGCAATGGTCAACGGCCCAGACGGCTTCGGGGCACCATATACGCTATGAGCCGGAAGTACTGCTGCTGGCAGACCTGGTGCAGCAGAACGTGAACCTGTTGAAAGATACCGCTGATACCAAACAGATACAGTGGCAGGTAACGGTGCAACCCGAGCTGCGCGTCCGGGCCGATGCGCACATGCTCGATTTTGTAATCCGCAACCTGCTGCACAATGCCATCAAGTTTTCGCACACAGGTGGCCTGATCCGGATTGAAGCCGAAGAAGGCTCCGCAAGTATGGCAACAATCGCCGTAACCGACGAGGGTGTTGGCATAAGCCCCGATGTGCTGGCGACGCTGTTTAAACTGGAGATGCCGGCCATGGCCACCAAAGGTACGCTGAACGAGAAAGGCACGGGTTTGGGGCTGCTGCTTTGCCGCTACTTTGTAGAGCGCCACGGCGGAAGTATAAAAGTGGAAACGGAAGTAGGCAAAGGCAGCCGCTTCTGGTTTACGGTGCCCCTGGTGCTGCCCCAGCAACCAACCGAGAACGAGCGGCTGCTGGAAGGCGAGATCTGCTGAGGGTATACTTTGGCAACTGCTTTGCTTTTCAGGATTTTCCTATAGATTTGTTTATCACTTCTTCATCAAAAGCTACCACTATGAGACATCGTTTACCCGACGGACTGGAACTGTATTACGAACTGCACGGAGACGCCAACGCCGCACAGGCCATGGTATTCCTGAACGGGCTGTCGCAGTCGACGGCGGCGTGGGCAGGGCTGGTGCATGCCTTGGGCAAGAAGTATAGATTGGTGCTGGTGGATCTGTTGTTCCAGGGGCAGTCGGACGAGGCGCCGGAGCACCGCAGCTTTGAAGGCCACGCGGCTGATGTGACAGATCTGCTAAAGGCGCTGCAGCTGCCATCCGAAATAATTTTGGTTGGCATATCCTATGGTGGTGCCGTGGCACAACGGTTCCTGGTTAACCATCCGGAGCTGGTGCAGCGTGGGGTGTTGCTTTCTACCTTCCCGTACAAAGACGCCTTCTTCGACTCCATCGGCGCCAGCTGGAAACAGGCTTTACTGGCAGGTGGTTACCCGCTCATGCTCGATGTGATGCTGCCCTTTGTGCTAGGCCGCAGCTATTTTCTGAACCCTATCATTACGATAGAAAACCTCAAGAACAGCAAAGCCAGCCAGAGCCCTACGCCGGAGCGCCTGCTGAAACTGGTGCGCGCGACCGAAGAAAGCGGCAATTACCTGGAGGAACTCCAAAAGGTGCAGGTGCCGGTGCTGGTCGTGCACGGCGAAGAAGACATGCTGTGCACCACCGAGATGGGAAAAGCCATGTACCAGGCGCTTCCGCATGGCGAGCTGGAGATTCTGCCGAAGGTAGGCCATACCTTAAACCTGGAGTGCATTCCGGACCTGATTCAGCTGCTGGATACCTTTGCCGCGAAAGTGGTGCAGACGGTGTAATACAAATGTCGGGGACCGCTTTAGTGCAAGCCCTTATTTTTAAAGGTAAAATCATCGTGAAATCAGGGCCCGCACATGCTTTATTTCAAGGTTTCTTTATCCCAGTTGCGCATCATATCAGCCACGCTTTTATTGGCGTCGTTTTCGAGAAGTGAGATCAGTTGCTCGTCGGTTAAATTAACCTGACTGCTTTTGAGGGCGTCCCACATTTTTCGGCCCACCAGCTTGCCGCCCGTATCGTAGATGGTGCCCGCTGCCATGTGCCAACGGCTCTGATACCAGCCATAGTTTTTGGGGTGCTGCTGGCCTATCTCATCATAACGCTGGTCTACATCCTGCAGGCTGGTGTAGGTATACTCTTTGGCGCCGCTGCTCACCACCATACGCGGGAAAAGCGTCAGTGCTGGCAAGGATTCCGGCTCGTTCTCGGCTACATAGGTATGCAGCAAGGTATTGGCAAACAACTCACCCATCCACTTGCGCTGCATGTTAAGCCCGGCCTGAAAATGAAACGCATGCCCCAACTCGTGCAGGGCCAGCAAGTCAAAGAAAGGCTGCATGCTCAGATTTCCCTTGCTGTCCTGATACGCCGCCCTAATCTGCTGGCCCAGGTCCTGTGGGAGTTGCTCGAGCGGAGGTATAAAACTTCTCCAGAAAGGATTGTCTTCTGCCGCCATTACCAAGATTTTGTCATCTGCATAGTGCGGCATGCCATACACCACAGGTACTGTGCTATACTTTGTCCAGTCAGCAGGGCTCAGAATAAGCAGTGTTACAGTGGGCTTGAACCCGAGTAACTGCTGGTAATAAGTCATTGCTTTGTCGATACGCTGTGCGATGGATTGTGCCCGCTGCTCGTGCCCATGGCTGTAGTATACCTGAGCGGTATGGCCCTGTAAGGACTTAAGTTGATTCGACTTTTGTGCCCTGGCCGGCTGTGCCAGCAACAAGGCGAATGCGGAGAAAAGTAAGATGTACGGTTTCATAAATCTGATCTTTTAGTTTGATCAAATTTCAGCTTATACACCGACAGCAAATAGTATAAATACGACAACTACAGGCGCAACCCGGCCTGAAGTCGCACGGGTGCTTTTTCTAAATCTTTTTCGATGATACGGGGTGCCACGCCAGCAAACTGCTTGAAGTCGCGGATAAAGTGCATCTGATCGAAATAGCCGCATTCGTAGGCGATGTGGGTCCAGCTTAGCTGCGGGAAATTTTCGCGCATGCGGTAGGCTTTGGAAAAACGGACGAGCCGGGCAAAAAACTTAGGCGGAAGCCCGATCCGTTCTTTGCTGACCCGCTCAAACTGCCGCAGGCTCAGGCAGGCCAGCGAAGCAATCTGCTCGATCGGGGTGTTGCCGTTATGCCGCATGAGCTCCAGCATAGCCTTGTCGAACGGGAGAGCTTGTTTCATGCTTTTGGCTTTGCGAAGCAAGAACTGCTCTACCACCTCTTTTATCTCATCGAAGCTTCGGGCCTCCTGCAAGCGGCTGTTTACCTGCTCCATTTCACTCCCGAAAACATCGGATGCGTCAAAGTGATCGTCAATTAGTTCGGCCATGGAGATTCCCAGGAGCCGGTGCATGCCGCCCGGGTGGAAGCCTACGCGCACGGCTTTATGGCTCTTGTTGATATCCAGCATGACACGGCTTACCTGTGGCCCTACCAGCACACTGCGAGGCTGCAGCACGAAGTCGGTTTCGCCATCTTTCTGTACCCGTATGCGGTCGTTGATGTAAAAGAACAACGAGTTTTGCGGTGCAGGCGGGTAGGGGCAAATAACGGCAGACGAGTTCGTATCTACTTCGGCATGTATCACCATAATGCAGTTGATGAACTCCTGCAACAGGATGTGCGGTATGTAGAATTTCGTCTGCAAGACTATACCTTAAGAATTGGGAAGTGTAGGAACGAAAGATCTAAAAAGCCAAATGGCTTTAACAGTGGAGCAAAGGTTATAATCCTTTTGTGAATTATCTTAGAGATCACAACAATTTGAGGTATAGCCATTTAGTGTGCTTGTTCGTACTCCCCGATACGACCGGCTCTTTCCAAAGTTGTAGAAGCTGGGTATTCAGAGTTTTTTACAACTTCTCCTCCAGCCACAGGAAACCGCTGCTCAGCACAAACAGCAGGAAGAACCAGATCACCGGCACCTGCTCTTTTGTAAAGTCTGTTGTGGTGGTAGCAGCTAGTTTTATACTTTGCTGCTGCACAAACTGCTCAGTAGCCTCCCGCTTAGCAAGAATCGCCTGGTGCGGCCAGGCAACACTATCCTGCACCAGGAAATAAAACGGCTCCACGTCCGGCGACTCTACTACATGCCAGCCGGTATGGCGGGGCCAGAAGGTGCTGCTGAACTGCTCGGGCTGATGTGGGTGTTGTTGCAAAGCTATACTTATACTTGCAGTGTCGTTTATACTTCGGATAGCTGCGGCAGGGGCTTTCTGCGTGCTTTGCAAGGTATAGTCGGTGAGGGAAAGATCAACCGGCCGGTGAGGCTTTGGTGCCTGTGGTGTCGTGAGCTGCCAGAATTTTTCCTGTACTTCCTTTTTTGCTACTGAAGAAAGTAAATGAGCCCAATAGCTGGCGTAGGTGCTTTGTTTGCCTTCCAGTTGCCAGCTAAAGGTTTGCGGGATTACGGTCATGGCTACAGTGCCCCAGCCTGCTTTTCGGCCTGCTGCTAACAAGCTGTTTCCCTGTTCTTCTACCAGGCCTGTCACGGCTTCGCTGCTCACCAAGGTATAAGGCAATGCAGCAGTGGCGGCAGAGGTGTTATTGGTCCAGGTGGCACGGGCGGTGCGGGTGTCCTGCTGAGAGAGGCGCTTGCTCTTGAAACTGGTAAAGAAGGCGGTGCTGCGGTTGGCGGGCTGCTCTCCGGCAATGGTTAACACGCCAAGGCCCTCTTCTGTAACGGCTCGCTGCAGAGCTGCCTTTTCGGTGCTGCTGAGCTCCTGCAATGCCTGTGGCTCCGTGATCACCATATCAAACTGTTGCAGCAGCTTCGGTGTGATCCGGTTGAGGTCGGTCTGCGGCATGTTGAGCCACTCGCTCTGGTACATCCCTTTGCTGACGGTACTTCGCAAGGCTACCCGGTGCTGCAGTTGCCCCAAATGGTTTTTCAGGAACTTGAATTCGAATACCGGGAAAGAAGAAACCAGCAGTACCCCTAGTTTCTGAGGCGCCTCCACCTGCACCGGTATCAATCCCACCGTATCTGTTCGGCCTGCTGCCTTCATAAGCAAAGTATACGTATAGCGTCCTGCCTGTTTAGGAGTATAGCGCAGTTGGAACGTATGATTGCCAACATCTTTTACCGTAACCGAATCCTGTACCCGTCCTGCTGCCTGCAGGTATAGTTTGGCCTCTTCGTTTATAGTATGGTTGAACTTCCCGGCCACTACAACGGCTTCTCCCAGGGCAGTCGTGCCCGGCCAGGTAACTGCTGAAACTCCGGCAGGCATTGGATCAAGATGAGGCACCAGGCTGATGTTCTTTAATGCCTGTAGTTCCTGCTCTTCCAGCCCATAGCCCACTACATGCACCATGTTTACTTGCGGGTGCTGTTGCCGGAATGTGTACAGGTCAGTTACCGCTTCCGATTTAGGAGCTGCTGTTTTGTAAGTATAAACCTGCGGCGCTGGCTCCATCTTCCGGAGCAAATCGTTGAGGGTGTCAGGTTGGTAACCTTCGGTAAGAAGTATAGCCGTACCCGGATCGAGCGCGCGCTGGTACGTTGGCGGAAAAAGCAGCAGCACCAGACTTATACCTGCCACTGCGCTGGCCGCCAGTCGCCACACCAGCCGCCGGCGGTTCGGGCGCCGCCAGGCCAGCCACACGAGCAGCAGCGCTGCTACGATAGCGAGAAGGTATGGGAGGTATGGTGTCATTTAGTTATTGATTGCTGATTGTTAATTGTTGTTTGTTAAATAGCAAAATTGTTAACTACTCTTGCCACAAGTAGAATCCTCTCCTTCTCTCCTTTTTGTCATCCTGAAAGGTCTTGTGGGCCAGTAGCGAAAGCCTGACCTCCCTTCGACCAAGTTTCTTAACAGAATGACAGTAAGTTGTGGCTCCATATTTTAAAATGAAGCGGGTTTTACCGCCGTTGTTGGTGTTCTCACCAACAGCTTATACTTCAGCGTCCTTTCCGCTTGCTGGTGAAAACACCCAGCAAGGAAGGGCATAAGACTCTCTAACCTTCTAACTCCCAAACTTTCTAACTTTCTAACTTCTTCAAATACTCTCTCGCCAATTTGCTCCTCGTCGTGCCTTGCTTCTGTGGCGTAGGCCTGGCAGGCGGCAAAAGCTCCTGCCAGGCCTGCTCCACTGTAACCATACAGTTTTGGCAAAGGACTCTGTTGGCGTTGATATCGGCGATGAGCGTGCGCAGGTCCTGCATGGCGCGGAGGTAGCGGCCCGGTGTGCTTAGCGCTTCCTGCGCCAGCTCCTGCCCTGCCCGCTCCAGCAACGCGACATCTGATGATTTATACTTGTAGCCTTGTTTTTGCCGTTCCAGCCACTGCAGCGCCTCGCGGGTGCGTGGCAGTTTGGTTTCGGCTTCTATCGTTCTTCTTTCAGCGGGTGCTTTTATTTTGCTCAGGTCGCCGGTCAGGCGTTTTTCAGGCTCTTTGAGCGGAGGTGGGTCGAAGCCGGTTTTAGCGGCGTAAGCGCGGGTACTCTGCTGTACCTCTTTGAGCATGCGCAACGCTTTGTACTCGTAAGGCAGGGCCTCTTTCGGACGGTGGGTACGCAGCCGCAGCTCTGCTTCCCACATCTGCGCCAGTGCTCCTTTTAGTTTGGCTTTCACGGCAGGCTCAAAGAAGGTAGCCGCTTCTTCCTGGTCGTGCTTGTGCAGGTACGGGTCCAGCAGCGCTTCCGGGCTGTTCTGGTCTTCAAACTCCAGATGGTCGTGGCCGTCGCCGGCGTGGTGGCCTTCTTCGCCTTCCGGTATGCCGCCCCCCGGACCGATACCCGACTCAAACTCCTCGCCCAGGAACTTGCCGTAGCGCAGGCGCAGCAGCTTCTGGTCAACGCCCAGGTTGTTACTCCGCTCCTCAAAAGCGGCCCGGCTTATACTTTTCTGGTCTTTTATTAGCTTTTCGGTGTCGATGATGATCTGGCGCTGACTGCGAAAATACTCCGGCACCGGGTTCACGCCCATCGTCAGGTCGTCCATACTTTCTGCAATGGTCGTGTCTTCGATCTGCACAAAGTAGGTTTCGGAGCGGGTGTAGCCTTTGTGATTGTCCCAGGCCTGCACGTAAAAGTATAGCTCATCGCCGTAGGTCATGCCCAGCTTTTGCAGATCTAAAGTCTTGTTGACGCTGAAGCTTCGGATTTGCCTGCTAAAGCCCAGGCCGATCTTTTCTTCCCGGAACTTGACGGCCTCGCCTGTACCCTTGGCTACCGTAGCGATCATGTTGGCGTCGCGCAGGCCGTAGTCGTCGGACAGCTCTGCCCGGAGTGTTACCCGCTGCGGATCGCCAAACAGGATCTCTGTGTACTGCTCCGGCTTCGTGACCTGGATCGTAGGTGCCTCGTCCGGTATGATCTCCAAAGTATAGTAAGCCGACTTCTGGCCGTTGAGGTTGAGGTGGTAAAGTGCCGGCTCCGTGAAAGTATGCGACACGGTATAGCTGCCGTTCTTACCATTCAGCTTGATAGGACTTTTATCATTCAGGACCAGCTGAAAGGTTCTGGCAGTCCGGTTGGTGGTGATGCGCCAGCTGACCATTGCCCCCTGCTCCACGCGCAGGTTGGGCTGCGAAGCCTTGTAAGCTTTCTTGCCTGTATAAGCGGGCGGCGTGATGGTAATCTCGATCTTCTGAATAAAAGCGGCTGTATCGGCTACCTCTTTGGGCGTGTTGGGGAAATCAAGCTGCACTTGCTTTGGGAACGTGGCGCCAGCCAGCGGTGCTGCAGGCAGAAAAAGTATACCCGCTGCAATAAGTAGGGCTAGGCCCAGGGCAAGCAAGGTAGGGTTCTTTCTTACGTAAAATACGGGTTGGCTTTCCGGTTCGATCGCCTGCAGTTGTTCCGATACTTTTTGTTGCTGCAGCCGCTCCAGGAAGTTCAGTTCAGAGGAGGGACGCAGTAACAGTTCGGTGCTGTCTTCCAGCTGCGGGTAGTTGCGGTTGAGGTGGCGGGCAACCTGCCGAAGATTCGTTTGCCGCACCTTGTTCCAGCCCCAAGTAAAGTATAAAACAGCAGTTAAAATGACCGAAACAGCTACAGCAGCGAGTATTGGCACCTCGACCTGCCATTTGTAAAGTATAGCAGCCCCCAGCACAGCCACCGCAAGGGCCTGCAGGGCGTACAGCAGCAGCTTCGCGCGGATGTACTTCCGGCGAATGTGCTGTAGCGCGTATAGGTTATCCTGCACTGGCATCATGCTGTTGCTCGTTTAGTGGCGATAAGTCGCTCTGCTAAAAATAAGATAAAAGCTGCCAAAACCAACCAGGGAATCAGATGACTTTGCTGACTTTCCTGTTTTATACTTTCCTGCAACGTTTTTACAGTCGGCTTCAGCTGTTCTTCGTCGAGTGCCCGAACGTCGTACACCGAAGCAGCGGCTTGTGGCAAGAGCAGCGGCAGCAATAACTCCGGCAACTGGGCGCTTTGCCCCAACTGGCTCCA
The DNA here is from genome assembly GCF_023630205.1 of Pontibacter ruber. GTDB lineage: Bacteria > Bacteroidota > Bacteroidia > Cytophagales > Hymenobacteraceae > Pontibacter > Pontibacter ruber. The sequence continues at coordinate 1,383,134 of NZ_JALPRR010000001.1, forward strand.
CCTCGGGCTAAACCCGCTTCGGAAATGATAAATAGCTCCCTTGCCTAAAGGTTGCTTTGTTAGCAGCGGTTCGCCAGACGAAGTAAGCCACAATGAAGTATAACGATCTGAAGCGATTATTTTGGAAAGCTGTCTGAGTTTGATGTTGCCTCCCGCCGAAGCAAAATGAGCAGTGGTGGTTGCTGGTTTTTCCGCTTTCTGCAGCCACACCCGGGTGCCTTGTTGCTGTACCTGCTGCTTCCATGTCTGAGGCAGTTCCTCACTGCTGAGCCAGAACAGCCAGGCCGCAGCTGTATCCGGAGACGCTGTGATTGCTACAGGTTTCATTGTTATCGGAATTCCGGTGTAGTTGCTGATGGCCTGAATGGCCGCCTGCAGGTATTTTACGTCGGCTTGCTGCGCTTTACCAGAAACTATACTTACCCGCAGCGGCTTATTTCTGACAAATACCTTCTGCTCATCTTTTTGCATGTGCACCCACAGGCTGTCGCCTTGCTGCTGTAGCCGGACCTGCCTGCCTGCGCCTACATTTATACTTTGTGCCTGATCAGAAAATGCGCTGCGGATACGGCTGAAGGTAGTGCCCTCGCGGGTGCTGTTTCCAAGTATAAACTGTATGCTGTCGGGGCCGATTTTAATAGCAGCCTGCAACCAGGTGGTAGTGGCCTCAAGTGCAACCGGTATCCAGATGATGTTTTGCTGCATAGCGGTGGGGGCTCCTTTAAAATGCCGCTGCTGATCGGAAGTAAACAGCCAGACACTGTCCTGCGGCTGAGGGTAATGCTGTGCCATAGCCGGCAGCAGCGCCCAGTGGTTACCGTTACCAACGGTGGAGTCGTTTGGGTTGCTGCTGAGGGCCTGCCATTGCTCTTGTGTTATTTGTGCAAAGCCAAGAGCGTAGTGGTGCAAGGTATACCCGCGTTGCAGAAGCGAATCAACAGCAGGCTTTATACTTTTAATTGCGGTACTATAGAGCAGCTCCTGCCCTACGTAAACTGCATTCCGACTTTTCTGCTTTCCTGGTGGATGAACCCAGACCGGTTTTGCCAAAGCACCAGCTAAAAGTATAAGTATAAAGCAGCGCAGCACAAGCAGCCACACATCCTTCAACCGGATACTGCTCCAGCGCTTGCTTGCTGATGCCTCCAGCCACCGCAGGCTGCCCACTTTCACCGTCTTCCCCTGTCGCTTATTCCACAGGTGTATGGCAATTGGCACCAATATAGCCGACGCTGCAAATAGCCAGTATGGAGAGAGGAAGAACACGGGAGTTAGAGGGTTTGGGAGTTTTAGAGTTAGAAAGTTAGAGAGTCTTTTGCTTTTGCTGTGTGTTTTCACCAGCAAGCACAATGGTCGCTAAAGTATAAATATCCGGAAATATTTTCATGTGCATTAACCCACCCCTAACCCCTCCCAAGAGCGGAATTTTACTCGTGCAAGGTATTCCCCTCCTCGGAGGGGTTAGGGGTGGGTTCTTCATTTCAAGACAACAATGAGCAATTAACAATTTAGCTATTTAGCAATCAACAATTCAACCATACAGCAGCCTGTTCTTTAAAAATGTCCGGAGAGCTTTGTCAAGTGGCTCGTCGGTGACGAAGCGGTCGTAGGCGATCTGGCGGTTACGCATGTCTTTTTCAGTTTGCTGCAGCCATTCCTGTAATTTAGTTAAGTATGATTTTCGCTGCTCGGCTGTTCCTACCTGCAGGGTCTGCCCCGTCTCCAGGTCTTCGAAGGTCAGGGTACCGTCGAAGGTAAAATCCAGTTCGTTGCGGCTCATCAGGTGAAAGAGCAGCAATTCATGTCGTTGTGCTCCCAGCTTGTAGAGCAGGTTTTTGATCTCATCCTCGTACTCGTACAAGTCTGTCACAAAAACGGTCAGCTCCTTTTGGCGTCGGTCTGAAAACAGATTGGCAGCTGTTGCCGGATTTGGAAAACGTCCTGCTGGCTTTATTTCGCTGAGCTGGTGCCAGAAGCGTTGCAGGTGCATGTTATCCGAGCGCGGTGTCAGGTTGATGAGCTGCTCTTCGTGCAGCACGTACAAGCCTACCGCATCGCCTTGCGTGGTGGCCAGGTACGCCAGCGACGCCACCAGGAAGCGGGCGTAATCCATCTTGCTCAGGCCGTTCATATCTTCGTGCCCCATAGAGGCGCTGCCATCAATAATAAACCGCACGGTGATGTTCGTATCCACCTCCGCCTCGCGGATATAATACCGATCGGAGCGGGCAAACATCTTCCAGTCGAGTTGCCGCAGGTCGTCGCCGGGCTGGTAGCTGCGGTACTGGCTGAACTCCAGACCAGCACCACGCCGCAGACTTTGGTTCTGGCCGCTCATAAAGCCTTCTACTACTGTTTTTGCCAGCAGCGGCAGGTCTTTGATGGTAGCCAGTACTTTGGGATCGATAAATTTTTCTTTAGACAAGGGTGCTGCGGAGTTTCATTTTTTTGACCTGGGCATCTATAAACGCCTCGTCCAGGATGATGTCGACGCCGCCAATCAATTCCTGTCTGGCTTTGAGCATGAGCTTCCGGCTGGGCGAGTAGAATACCATGGCGCAATCATGTGTGACTATCTTTTCAGCGGAGTTGCCGTTGTTCTGGTAGATCTCGATCATCAGGATTGGGTCAGAAAATATTCTTAAGCTCGAGAGTTTGCTGAACTGCAAAGCGCCTTCCTGCCACAAGGGGGCGCTGCTTACGGTTATGTCGAACACATAATAAGTTGCCGATTCTCTGGAAGATAGCCTGTAGTCTGCACTGATGTTGATGTAGGTCCTGAACATGCCGGGCGCGCTGTGTATGGTAGAAAGAGCAAGCGCAAACCCGTTTGCCCAGAACAGAAAGCAGCCGTTATCTCCTTCCACCTGAAGCTTATCGGAGTAGAAAAAGTATATTCTTTCTCCCAAAATGCTTCTCAGTATCTTGATCTGTGCCTCTGAAATCTTGACGGTATCTACTTCTTCTTGCACGCTATACTTTGCTTAATTTATATTCATTAGGCCAGCACTGCCTTTGGTAGTTTTATACTTTGCAGCAGCTCGTCTACTATCCTGTCTGGTGTAATACGTTCGGCCTCGGCTGTAAAGTTTACTAATACGCGATGGCGCAGCACAGGGTAAGCCATTGTACGGATATCTGCCTCGGTTACGGCAAACCTACCATGCAGCAAGGCGCGCGCTTTGGCTGTAAGTATAAGTGCCTGCCCGGCTCTCGGTCCTGCTCCCCAACGCACGTATTGCTTTATAAAATCTACCGTTGTGGAATCAGGGCGGGTGGCTCGCACGATCTGGTTCACGTAGCTCAGCAGGTCATTGTTTATACTTACCTCGCGCACCAATTGCCGCAGTTGCAGTACCTCCTCCCCGGTGATAGCTGATTGTACTTGCGCCTGCCGCGTGCCGGTAGTGCTGGAAAGTATGTTCAGTTCTTCCTGCTCGCTTGGGTATTTTATTTTGATGTAGAGCAGGAAACGGTCGAGCTGCGCTTCGGGCAAAGGATAGGTGCCTGCTTGTTCGATCGGGTTTTGGGTAGCCAGCAAAAAGAAGGGCTTTGGCAACGCGTAGGTTTTGCCGGCATACGTTACTTCGTGCTCCTGCATGGCCTCCAGCAAGGCTGCCTGCGTTTTGGGCGGCGTACGGTTGATCTCATCGGCCAACACAATGTTCGAGAAGATCGGCCCTTCATTGAACTTGAAAAAGCGTTTGCCTGTGGCGTGGTCTTCTTCCAGTACTTCGGTCCCCAATATATCCGTCGGCATCAGGTCCGGAGTGAACTGAATTCTTCTGAAGCCTAAGTCCATTGCGCTGCTGAGGGTGCGTACGAGCAAGGTCTTCGCCAAACCTGGTACGCCTTCCAGCAAACCGTGTCCGCCAGCCAGCATGGTGATCAGGACTTCGTCCAGCACCTCTTCCTGGCCTACAATTATTTTCTGTATCTCCTGCTTTAGCTGTGGCAGCTTTTGTAGGAGGTGTTGTATGTCTTGTTCAGTCATTTATGTTGATTGATGACTTTAAATGCTTTGTAGTTGAAGCTTTTGCAAACTCAACTTAATTTGTTTCATTGCTCGCCTCGCCGGCGGGCCTTACTTTTTTCTTGATAAAAAAGTAAGCAAAAAATCAAGACGATTTTGTTTTTCGAGGGCCCCTACCCCCACTCGCTGACCGCTCAAACAAAAAATCGTCAACTGTGCACCTGGCTAATGTCTATACTATGTAGCAGTCATAAAATTTATACTTTTAGCCACTGTTTTACTTGTCCTACATCATTTTACCTGTTCCCTGCCATTGTTGGTGTTTTCACCAACAGTTACTTCACATCGCCTTCTGAACTGATTCCTTTTATCACTAATAACTGTTTACTGCTAACTGTTAAATGTTAACTGCTAAGCGCATACATGATGATGTTGACGCCGAATTTAGTGTTGTCTTCTGCTAGCCAGCGCTTGTTCCGGAAGTCGTAGTCCCATTCGCAGCCGTAATCTTTGTTGCTATACAGTACGCCTATTCTGCCGTTGATCTCGATAGCCTTCAGGTAGTCGTGCACCAGGTCGTCGCCCCAGCCGTTGAGCTCGAACGAGGTGGTGGGTGGCCCTTCGTCGAAGGTGAAAAAGGACTTGTACAGCTTATGGTTATTCGGGATCTTCTTGAGCGCACTCTGTCCGAAGATCTGCTTCATCTGCTCTTCAAAAGACCTGGCAAATAGCCCGTCGATGTCGTGGTTGCAATCGTCTACAAACACAAAGCCGCCGTTGCGTACATACGTCTCAAAGTTCTTACGCTCTTTCTGGTTAAACTGCACCAGCCTGTGGCCGCTCATGTAACAGAAAGGATAGTTAAAGATCTCTGTACTTTCCAGCGCTACTACTTTCTCCTGTTCCGCCACCTTTACCGTGGTGTACTCGATGAGCGAGTGCAGCAGATTGCTAGGCATACGAGGGTCGGTATCCCAGTTGCCGGAGCGGTATTGTAAGCGTACGAAGGTGAAAGGAGGCACAGGAATATTCAGGTTTAAACTAATTGTCATCTCAACAGCAGGAGAGATCTGAATTTATTATCTGAATCAGATCTCTCCTATCGTCGAGATGACAAGAATATTGAAAGTATAAACAACAGTTATTATACCGCGTCAGACAAGCTGGTGAAGGTAAAGTCACGAATCTTCATTGGCGGGATAAGGCTGCCGCTGATGCGTTGTGGTTTACCAAGTGCTTCCAGGTTGTTGAGCATGATAACCGGACTTTCGTTGAAACGGAAGTTCTTCACCGGGTACTGGATCTTGCCGTTCTCGATGTAGAAAGTACCGTCGCGGGTAAGGCCGGTGTAGAGCAATGTCTGAGGGTCTACGGCGCGGATGTACCACAGGCGCGTAACCAAAATACCACGCTTGGTGCTCTTGATCATATCTTCCAGCGACTGTGTGCCGCCTTCCATGATCACGTTGCCCGGAGTAGGTATAGATTTGCTGTTCGTTTTACTGGCCCAAAAGCGCGAGTTGTACAGGTTCTTCACTACCCCTTTGTCTATCCAAGTAACTTTCTCCTGCGGACGCCCATCGCCTGCAAACGGAGACGAAGGAACCTCTGGGTTAGCTGGGTCTGAGTAAACCGTGATGCGCTCGTCTACCAGCTTCTCGCCTACTTTGGTTTTGCCACCGGCTTTGCTCATAAAGCTGCGGCCTTCTTCGGCGCTGCGCTGGTCCATGTTGAAGAACATGTTTTGCAGCAGGTCTATTGAAGCGGCAGGCTCCAGAATAACGGTATACTTGCCTGGCTCCAGGGCTTTGGCATTGCGTGAATTTACGGCTTTGTCGGCTGCAATTTGAGAGGCTTTGCCCGTGTCCAGTTTGCTGGCGTCAGAAAAATCCTGCGTTACATAACCAGAACCGGTGCCATCTTCAGTACGCATGGTAACTGAGAAATCTATCACCGAAGATGGGTGGTAAGCGAATAGTCCTTTAGAGTTTAGCTTTGCTACGAAGTTGGTATAGTGCTCCAGGAAGCCGGCAGCCGTTAAGCCTTTGGCAGCCGCAGCATTTATACTTTTAGCAGCTGCCTCGGCACGGTAAGCCGGGTCTATTTTAGCTGTTGCGTCAAAAAGTTCTTTTGTGGTGATGTATTTCTGAGGGCCGAGCATTTCCACATACTCCGGGCTTTCCGGTGCAATGCGCGCAATTTCTTCCGAACGACGAATCACTTTTTCCAGCGATTTGTCATCGAACTCGTTTATAGTTGCCACGCCAGAGCGCTTGCCAAAACGCGACTCCACCGACATCGACACGTTGTCTTCGGCGCCGCTCGTGGATACTTCGTTTCGGGCATAGCGGATGTTGCCGCCTGTGTTGCCGCTAAGTGTAATCTCACACTCATCAGCTTTCGAAAAACTCAAAGCCTTTTTCAGTATAGCCTGAGCTTCTTCTTTACTTAATATTGCCATTTTTGATGTCTTTGCTAAATTTCAAACTGTATTACTGGTTCAGTTCTGAGTCTTGAATTCTGAGTCACGAGTTGTTCTCGTTTTGCTGCGAGGTCAGAATTATACTTCTGATAATTCTGATTAACTCGTCGCACTCGCCATGTATACTTTTGAAAGCTTCTGGCTTAATGTATTCTGAGTCGTTGAGCAGTCGAAGCCAATAGCTTGTTTCTCTTGCTTCTTTTAGGGCTATACTTAGCTTATGCCTGAAATCAGCTTTGCTTTGGCCTCCGAGTGCTTCTTCTACATTGGCTCCGATAGATGTGCCACTTCTTAACACCTGCTTTGCCAGCACAAACTCGCGCTGTTCTTGTGTCAGGTGTTTGTACAGCTTGATCACACGCAACGCAAAGCTATAAGACTTGGTAGCAACTATACTTTCGGCCATTTTACAAAGTATAACTCAGGACTCAGAATTCAGAACTCGGGACTCGCGCTAAATTTTGCGCGCTGTGTTGATCACGTTCACGCCGTTGAAGCGGGTGTGGGCAGAGCCGTGTGATACTGCACTTACCTGGCTTGGCTGACCTTTGCCGTCGAAGAACGATCCGAACAAACGGTAGTCGCTTTCGTCGCAGGAGCCGGCGCAGGAGTTCCAGAATTCCTGGGTGTTGCTCTGGTAAGCCACATCCTCCAGCATGCCTACAATTTTGCCTTTGCTGATCTCGTAGAACACCGTTCCGCCAAACTGGAAGTTATAGCGCTGCTGGTCGATAGAGTAAGAGCCACGGCCGGCAATGTAAATACCTTTGTCTACGCTGCTGATGAGTTGGTCAACGTTCATTTTCTGCTTGCCTGGCGCCAGCGATACGTTTGGCATGCGCTGGAACTGCACTGAGCTCCAGTTATCGGCATAGGCGCAACCATGTGATTCTTTCTCACCGATGATGTGCGCCTGGTCGCGGATGGCCTGGTAGTTCACCAGAACGCCGTCTTTAATCAGATCCCACTGCTTGGTCTTCACACCTTCATCATCCCAGCCTACCAGGCCAAGGGAGCCTTTCTGGGTTTTATCTGCAATGATGTTTACTTTATCGGAGCCATACTTGAAGTTCTTAGACTTCCACTTGTCCAGCGTAGCGAAAGAGGTACCGGCATAGTTGGCTTCGTAGCCCAGCACGCGGTCAAGCTCCAGCGGGTGGCCCACTGATTCGTGGATGGTCAGGCCTAAGTGGTTCGGGTCAAGTATAAGATCATACTTGCCAGCTGCTACGGACTTGGCAGTAAGTTTGCCGCGTGCCTGCTTAGCTGCCAGGGCGGCATCCTCGAGCATGTCGTAGGCATAGCGGTAGCCGGTCAGGCCGGTGCCTTCAGGTCCTTTTATTTTTTCGCCCGCCTTCGGGATCATGTACTCATAGCCCATTCCCATTGGTGCGCTGAGCGCCTCGCGTGTACGGAACTTGCCGGAAGCCTTATCAACAGCCGTAACCGTAAAGTTTGGCCAGATGCGGTGGATGTCCTGATCGATGTACGAGCCATCGGTAGAAGCAAAATACTTCTGCTCGTTTATCTGGAACAGGGCCGAGTTAACGAAGTTGGCGCCATTTTCCATTGCCTTGGCATTGGCAGCCAGCAGCAGATCAGCTTTCTCGTTGATCGGCACCTCGAAGGCATTTTTCTCGATCGGTGTTTTCCAGCTTACTTCGCCGTAGCCTTTTACAGGAGCAAGTTGCACCGGCTCTTTCTGTAGCTTCGCGTTGGCTTTGGCAATGGCTACCGCCTGTTCAGCTGCCTTAGCAATGCCTTTGTCGGTTACGTCAGAGGTAGCCGCAAAGCCCCAGGTACCGTTGGCCAGCACGCGTACGCCTATGCCGTAAGACTCAGCGTTTACAATGTTCTGTACCTGCTTTTCGCGGGTAAACACATATTGCTGCAGGTAGCGGCCAATGCGCACGTCGGCGTAAGAGGCACCTTTTGATTTGGCTGTGTTCAGGGCTACGTCGGCCAGGCGCTTTTTCAGGGCCGGGTCCACGGTCTCCAGCAGGCGTTCCGGCGCGATAATATCGCCGAACACAGGTATACTTGGCAGCATTAATCCGCCAAAGCCCAGCGCCGTCAGTTCAAGAAAATTTCGTCGTTTCAAGGTATAAGAGGTTAGTTTCGTTTGATAAGTACAGTTTCGGTAACTAAGTATAGAGATTTACACTTACATTTCAAAGTTTAAACCTTCTCTATCTGCCGGAGAGCTTCTTTTTGTAGATGAAAACAGCATAGTTGTCTGCGAAACCTGAGACAGATTGCCTCACCTGGCGCTGTGGAGCGGGGGAAATAAAAAAAGCGCAAGGCCTTTACGGGCTTGCGCTTTAAGCTAAAATCCAGGAGATGTAGTCTTACGCTTCTCTTACGAGTCCTGACAATCCTTCTTCTGCCAGCAGTTCGTTAAAGGCCTCTGCTTCTTTTCTGTCAGCAAAGCGACCTGCTTTTAGGCGTACTACCTTTTTGCCGTTTACGTGCTCTTCAACAGCCTCTACTGGAAGGTGTTTGTCAAATGCCTTCAGTTTCTGGCTAAGCTCGTAGGCGTGCTGGTAATCGATGTAGGAAGCGGCCTGTATCGTGTAGGCTGGTGTGTGCTTAAAGGCTTCTTTCACGGCAACAGCATTGCCCGGAATTTCAAGTACCTCTACCTCAACGCGGGCAATGCCTGCACCACGCATTTCAAGCTTACGGGCAGCTGCCTCCGATACATCAATGATGCGGTCGCCTACAAAGGGGCCTCTGTCGTTGATGCGCAGGATAACGGATTCGTTATTGGCCAGGTTGGTTACTTTTACTTTTGTGCCGAAGGGCAGGGTTTTGTGGGCGGCGGTCATGGCTTCTTTGTTGTAGCGCTCGCCGCTGCTGGTTTTTCTCCCGTGGTACTGGCTGCCATACCATGAGGCTGGCCCAGTCTGGGTTTGGTCGTCGTCTTGTGCAAATAATGGTTGACTAATACCGATAAATAGAAAAATGATTACGGTTAAGATAAAGCACTTTCTATCGTTTCTCATATCGTTTTTAGTTGGTGAAGCCGTAAAGTTACGGAATATTTTTCAAATGAGGGCTTATACGCTCGAATGTGCCCATGGTTATGGGGGAGTACGCGCTGCCTCGCAAAATTGCTATAAGGGCTATAATGACAAAAATGCCTTTTTTAGCTTACATGAGCATATTTTCATATATTCCTATAGCAGTATATTAAGTAGCTGCAGACGAAAAATATTTTTTATTTTCGGTCAGAAGCTGCAGGTTTAACGGGAACTTTTGGTGTAATATTTTGTTTAAGGCGAATCTTCTGCCAAAGCGTATACTTTATAAAAGCATAGTACCATGGACTTTGGAAAACTCTCCGATATCAGCCGTGTCGACTTCACCTTGCCGCCCGATCATCCGGATACTTTGCCGCTGCTTTCGAAGTATAAATCTGGAGCTGGCAGTAGCACCCCGCAAGTATACATCGGGTTACCGGTGTGGGTAAACAAGCCGTGGGTAGGCGCTTACTATCCGGCCGGTATGCCCGAGAAAGACTCGTTGCTGTGGTATGGCAAACAGTTCAACACCATTGAGCTTAACAGTACGCACTACCACATCCCAAACCAAAGTACCATAGAGCGCTGGCGGCAGACCGTGCCGCAGGGGTTTACGTTCTGTCCTAAGTTTCCGCAGCTCATCAGCCATGAGTCGCCCCTGAGCCGGTCGCTGGATCTGACAGCCGCTTTTTGCGAGACCATCGCAGGGTTAGAAGAGAAATTAGGGGATTCGTTTTTGCAGATGCCGCCTTCTTTTGGACCAAAACAGCTGCTTGACTTAGAAGGCTTTGTGAAATTTGTGCCGGAAAGCGTGCCGCTGGCAGTAGAGCTGCGCCACCCAGATTGGTTTGTAGATAACGTAGCCTCGCTGGAGCTGTTTGAGGTGCTGGAGAAGTATAGGGTGAGCACGGTGCTGACGGATGTTTCGGGCCGCCGCGATGTGCTGCACATGCGCCTTACCTCAACCACCGCCATGGTTCGCTTTGTAGGAAACGGCCTGCACCCGACCGACTACAGTCGCATCGATGAATGGGTAGCGCGCCTGAAAGTATGGTTTGATGCAGGGTTGCAGAAATTATACTTCTTTGTGCACGAGCCGGACAACACTGCCTCCCCGGAACTGGCCACTTACCTGATCGATCGCCTGAACAAGGCCTGTGGCTTTGACCTGAAACCACCTAAAAGGTTTGTGCAGGCCGTGCAGGGGGAGTTGTTCTAAGAGGCTGGTTTATACTTGGTTTAGCCGAACAGCTGCTGCAGCAGGTGCTGCTTTGGCAGGTTGAGGAGAAGGGATAGCAGAAAAAAGAAGAAGATCAGCCATTTTGCCCTGCGTACCTCCCTTGAGCTATCCGGAAGCGCTACGACATAATATACCAGGCCAACCAGCAGGAGTATAATGTCTGGCCTCCAGGCCTTCAACCTTTCCATGTATACTTCAGCCTAATACATCCGGGGCAGTTCAATCCCTTTAATCCTGCGGTAAAGGTTAATGGCTGCCTGGTCGGTAAGGCTGGCTACATAATCGGTGATGTGGACGATGCGCTCGTAATCAGACACTGTTTCAGGCAGGTTCAGGTACTGCGGCGGTATTAGGTCAGCCAGCTTGCGATGGTGCTTCGACTCCGGGCGGAACACGGCTTTCATGCAGGCATCCAGCAATCCGCCCAATACCTCAAAGCCGGCAGCCTCTATCTCCAGCACCGGCCGGTTCCGGTAGATCAGGTTAATGGAAAGGTTCTTGATCTCGTCAAGTATAGGTTTGCTTTCAAGCTCATTGATGAGCGGCCTGTCGTAAGTGCCTTGCAGGATCTGTTGCTCGTGGCGCAGGAACACTTCGGTGGTTTCGTTTATCAGCTTGCCGATGATGCGCGCACGCAGGTAGCCGATCTCTTCTTTCCAGTCATAAAACGTAAGGCTGGAGACACGGCCGGGAGCATCGTTAAGGATCTGGCGCAACAGGTTCAAACCCTGTTCTTTGGGTACAAGGCCGAGTTTCAGTCCGTCTTCAAAATCAATGATGCGGTAGCAGATGTCGTCGGCTGCCTCTACCAGGAACGCCAGAGGGTGTCGGTGGTAGAATACCTGTCCCTGCTCTCCTTTCTTCAGCAGGCCCAGCTCGTTTGCAATGGTGTTAAACCAGTTGCGCTCGGTCTGGAAGAATCCATACTTCTTTTCGCTGGTGTTGGTGGTACCTTTCAGGAGCGGCAACGATTCCTTCGGATATTTGGTGAAGGTAGCCAGTGTGGTATAGGTCAGGCTGAGGCCGCCCGGCAGGTTGCAGTGCGCCGGATAGGTATAGGTAAGTATGCGAAAGCCGGCAGCGTTGCCTTCAAAGTTGAACAGGTCGGCTCGTTGGGAATCTGTCAGGTTCTTCAGGAAGGGCTGCGCTTCGTCGCTACGGAAGTAAGCCGAAATTGCATCCTCGCCGGAGTGCCCGAACGGCGGGTTGCCGATGTCGTGCGCCAGGCAGGCGGCAGCTACTACATCGCCAAAGTCGGCTTCCTGTATGTTTTTCTCCTGGGTAAGGCCGGGGTGGCGCTCCAGTATACTTTTGCCCACAATGCGCCCCAGCGACCGACCTACCACTGAAGCCTCTAAGCTATGCGTCAGGCGGGTGTGCACAAAATCGCTCTCCGGCATGGGCATTACCTGGGTCTTGTTCTGCAGCCTCCGGAAGGCAGAGGAAAACACAATGCGGTCGTAGTCGCGCTGGAACTCGCCGCGCACCGACTCGTCTGTGTTATACTTTTTATCGTCTGTCTCGAAGCGCTTTTTAGATAGCAGTTTGTCCCAGGTGGTGGTAAATGTCATAGAGTAAATTATAGAAGGCTTAGCTCAGCAGCACGCTCATAAAAACGGTACTCACCAAGAAAAAAGCTAATGTAATTAAATAAGTGAAACCAATGGGTATGAGGCGCAACAACGTACGCACATACGACTGCTTGTACACCCGGTGCAGTGCCAGGAACAAGTATAAAATCATGATACCGATCACCACCCCGCTAAGATCAGGAACAGGCAGGTAATGACCTGCCAGCATGCTAATTATCAGCAAGATAAAGTAAAATGTGTGCAGGTGGATGGAGAACATCAGGTGCTCGACGTAGTTGCGGCCCTGCTTCCTGTAGAACAAGTTTAACAACCATGCAAAAAACGGCATGAGCAGGAACATCATAAAAGAGATGTTCTTTAATAACTTCTGTTTTGACCCTTCGCTGTTGCTGATAAACTTACTGAACTTTTCTGCTACCAGTGTCGCACGCTCGTCTTGAATTATATTCGTTTTCAGCGCTTTCATTTCTTCTGCTGCTGCTGCCACCTCTTCCAGCTTTTCGAGCTTTGCCGAGTCGGCGGCCAGTGCCAGCGAGTCAGCGAGGTTTGCATTGATGGTCATGCCGGGCAGTGCAGCAACGGGTTTGTCGCCCTTAGTGCTTTGTAGCTGAACGGTGCTTTTGGTGGTGAGCGCCAGCACAAAAAAGAAGATCAAACTGACAAACACGTAGAGCCGGAAGGGTGGCACATACGAGGCGCGCTGCCCGATGTTGAACTTCTCTGAAAGCAAACCCGGCTTCAGGATCAGGTATTTCAGGGTCTTCCATACTTTGGTGTCGAAGTGCAGGGTGCCTTCTAAGAACTCGGCGATCAGGTGCTTTACCGGTACGTTCAGGTCGTGGTTTTCCTGGCCGCAGTTAGGGCAGTAGTTGTTGGTGTCATCAAACGTATAGCCGCAGTTGGGGCACTGGGTCAATTTTCTTCGTTTCTTCGCCATGGCGTGATGTTGCGGAGGGTATGGCTTTAGCCTTCTAGCTTCAAATATAGGCCTCTTGCTATAATATTGCTACGTCAAAATTTTCTGGCAACAGCTGCCGACGGAGTGTCAGGGGTATGTTACTTTTTTATACTTTATAAGCAATGTAAACTAGAAGTATGCTGGTCTGGAAGGAGTAATGGCTGCTGTCTTAAGGCTAATGAGCAAAAAAGGCAAGTTACTTTTGATGTTACTTTTGCCTTGAAAGCATAGCCCTGATTGATAAAATTTGTATACGTGTAAAAGACCTTTCCAAGCTAACAAACTTAATGCCCCACAAATCTGACGGAGCGAGGTAGTGTAACCGGCCAGACGGGGGAAAACAGGCCACCTGTACAAGGGTACATTACCTCGCTCAGTGACAGCAAGAGACAAGCAGCACCAGCCATTGCGCTGGCCATGCTTGTCTCTCTTTTATTTAAACAGCTCATTTTCAAGTGTGAATGGAATCTAGCTTCACAACAACACAATTTGTGCTTCGTAAAAGGTAAATAAAAATAAGTATAATTATAGATGTTGAAAACCTCTACACTTATAATTTTTTAAACCTTTAACAATAGGAGGATAAAGCTATGCCAAACCTAATGAGAAGAAACGGAGGCACCTCTGCCCCAACCCGTTCAGTTTTCACAGATTTCTTTACAGATGTTGATCGCTTTTTTGATCAGGATCTCTTTATGCTGCCAATGCACTGGAGAAAACAGTTTGAGACGAGTGTTCCGGCTGTAAACATCCGCGAAAACGACAAAGAGTATACCATAGAGGTAGCAGCTCCGGGCATGAAGAAGGATGACTTCAACATCGATATGGAAGAAGGTATGCTGACCATTAGCTGCCAGAAAGAACAGGAGCAGAAAGAGGACAAGGAGAATTACAGAAGACGCGAGTACAACTACAGCTCGTTCAGCCGCTCTTTCAGCCTACCTGAGTCTGTTAAACCTGAGGACATCAAAGCGCATTACGAAAACGGCGTGCTTCTTCTGAACGTGCCTAAAACACAGGAACAGCAGCGTCCGAAAAAGAAAATCAAGATAGACTAAGTATGATTTGAAAGTATAAAAAGGAGGGGCAGCTATACTATAGCTGCCCCTCCTTTTTATACTCACCGTCTACTGTAATTAGTGCCTTAGTTTTACAATCTTGATCTGCCCGCTGTTGGTGGCATCGCTCCAGCGCATGATGTACATGCCACCGGCCAGTTCCGACACATCAACTTCCACAGGTACCAGGGCATCGCTGAAAGTTACTTCCAGGTCTTTGAAGAGCTTGCCTGACGCATCGTAGAATTGCAGCGTCATCTGCGTGTTTGCCCGCACAATATAATTGAGTGTAATGGTATTATCGTCCGGGTTGATCGGGTTAGGATACACCCGTAGCTGCCCCACGCAGGCGGAGTTGATAACACGCGAACTATACGTAGTGCGCGAGCTGCCATCGCTGTAAACAAACTTCAGGCGATAGAAACCTATACATGGCAGCGGGCTCGGGTCAGTGAACGTATAGCTCAACAAACCACTCGCTGGGCCTTTGGCATTTACCTCGCCAACGTCGGTCCATTCTTCGCTGCCTTCCTCGCGCCGCTGCACAACAAAAAAGTCGACGGTTCGCTCATTGTTAGTTTGCCAGTTTATCTTAACCGCGTCAGACGAGGCAAACGATACATCCAGGGTATAGATTTCTGGCGGCAGGTTGCAATCACCTTCTTCTTCACGAACCATAGGCTCTCGTCCGCAGGCGTTCTGTATAGGGACCACACTTTTTTCCATGATCAGCGTTGCACCTTCGATGTCTGCTGAGCTGATGCCGCGGATGATTCTTTCAGATTCAATGGCATAGTGCATGATGGCTACGTTGGGCAGGATTACGTGGCCTAACTGGTGGGCGTGGCCCAACTCGTGCAGCACCACCGTCTCGTAATCAAACTGCTGGGGCGATGGGGCACCCGGTCCGTATTGCCAGTTGATGTTGCTGTTTACTTCCATGTCGAATTCGCTGAGCCAGAACAGAGTATCGGCGGTAGTACCGGAGCCAATGCGGCAGCCGTCGTAGCGGCTTACAGTGCGGGCCAGCACACCCGCCCCGGTTACGGAGCCTGGTGCAAAGCGGATCACGTTGATGTCTGCGTTTTCGTCTGAAGATGCTTCAATGGTAGTGCCGGCACCGATCTGCCAGTTCACGCCGGTTTTACACACCCAGCTGTTCATGGCTCTGCGGAAACCTTCCTGGGCGGCCGCCCGGCTCTGCATACTTGGGGCAAACTGAATGGTATAGCCGCCGTTGCGGTCCATGTTGCTGAGCACCGGCTGAAAAGCGCGCTTGGCAAGCGTTACGTTAGACCAGGCATACTCGATGGTAAGCTTGCCTAAGCTTTGTATGGAGGAGCCCTCGTTGTTTACTACCCGGATCTCGCCGGAGCCGGCAGTACCGCCATCTTTGCCCTGCGATGGAATGCGTACCCTGATCTGGTTATTTGTCCAGGAAACATAATCCCGCTCCACAGGTTGGATGAATGTTTTGCCTCCGTCGTCAGAGTTGCGGAACTCTACCCTGCCGGCGCCGCGGGTGCTGCCAAAATTAGTGCCGTTGATGGTAAGTACTACGCCTGTGCCGGCGCTGGTAACAACTGGCGAAAAGTTCGTGATTACCGGTACCGCCGCAGGTTGCTGTTGCTGTTGTTTTGTCTGGTCGATGGCAAAGTCTTCGAGACGCTTATTTTTTGAAAGGGTGCGGTAGTTGGCACCTGTGCGGTCGGTAATGGATTTGTATACTTCGCGTACCGAGCTGTAGGTGTTGAACACATCGGCAGCAGCGCTTTGCTCCAGGTCGTAGGTTACAAAGCCTTGCTGGCTGCCGTAGGCGCGGGTTGCCAATCCTTTCCCCGGCGATTTCAGCTGCTTTTCCGGGTTCAGGAACAGTATACCCTGCTGGCCACGGTACAGCTGCAGCGCCGAAGAATAAACGTGCTTTTTCAGGCCGATGGCGCCGCCTTCGGTAATTACTTCGATTTGCTCGTCGCGCACCTGTCCTTTAAACACCTTAAATACTTTAATGGTGTGGGAAGTATAAATATTCTCGTGTCGGTCGTCCCAGAAGGCCTTCTGCGAGAGCACCTCGCCTTCCACTATTATTTCAGATTCTTTTATGCGTTGCTCCAGTGGCAGGGGCACCATCTGGCAGCCTTCGGTGGCGGCAGCGCTGAAAGAGAGCAACAGCGCAAAAAGCAAAAGAACAGGAACGGCATTCCTGATGCGGAGCTTCAAAAGAGCAGAGTATATGTTGGTCATAGAGTAGGGCAGCGTTTCTTTAAATGAAAGCTTTCGGTTTGGTACTGGCATCAGACATTTCTGATGCCCTATACTTACGGAAAACAGCTAAAAAAGGGATATGCCTGCTGAAATTTAAAATAAAGAATGGTATAAAGCCAAAGCGCCTGCCTGACTTTATACATAGCCAGGCAGGCGCTTTGGGGTGAAAGTACATAAAACGGCTTAATCTTCGTTCATGTTGATGATGTAGCTACTGTCTTTACCCTCTTCGGTCTGTGTCATTTTACGGTATTTTTCATACACCTCCTGCGGTTGCTTTTTACCATCGATGTACATGCCGTTGCTGTCCAGCCGGAAGTCCAGTTTCTTTGCTCCTTTCTTGATCAGCCCATCCTTTTCCAGCTCGTTTCGCACGTCCTGCATTTTCCGGGCATGTTCCTGATGCTTGATGGCGTTTTGTTCATGCTTTATCATATGCTCCGCATGGCTGCGCATGGCTTCTTCGTGGCGCTTCATCTGCTCATTAAAACGCTGCTCGTTGAACGCCTCAGGGTGCTGTTCCTTCATTTGCTTTTCATAGCGCTTTATCTCCTCTTTATGCCTCTCCATCTCTTTGTTAAAGCGCTGCTGTTCTTTCTCAAATCGCTTTTTGTCTTCTTTGTTTCCGGAGAATGGGGGCACAGGCGGCATTGGCGGCATTGGAGGGACCGGCGCGATGCCAGGTGCAGGCGGTATGCCCGGTGCTGGTGGCACAGGTGGTGCAGGCGGCGGTGGCGGCACGTTCTCTGTTCCGTTGTAGCTGTAGTTGTAGCGGTATTCTTCGTTTTTCCTGCGCGATTTTCCGGCTGCGGCACGGGCTGCTTTCATGCTGGCTTCTACCTCTTCGGGAGTGGCCTTGGGTGCACGTGCAGTAGCCTGCAGGCGCTGGTTCACCAGGTCAGTATACCTGGGAATATCTTTCTTCGGGATGCGTTTGCCGTTGACGTAAAGCTCGGTAACGGCTCCTTTTTTATTCTTGATGATCACCACATCCTGTGCCCTGCCGGTAGTGTCCTGCACCACGTGTACTTCGGCGGCGGTAAATTCTTCTGCAGGCGCTGCTTTTGCAACTGTTTCTTCCGGTTTAGCCGGTTCGGTTGTTATGGGCTCTGTTGCTTTGTTCTCTTTGGCTGCCACAGGTTTCAGGCCGGCCGCAGCGCCGTACGACAGCATCACCAGACCGAGTATCAGTACCAGGGCTGCCATAAAACCTTCGGAGAACGTGGGCCGCAGCGAAGGCTGACCTACCAGGCGCCTGATGCGGCTGAGCAGTGAGCCTTTACGTCCTGCCAGCGCCATGGCCAGGGCAGGAGCTTTGGACTGTCGCATGGCTTCAAGTTGGGTTAAGGCACGGGCATAGGTCAGGGAATCGCCGCAGGCTGCCACGGCCAGGTCATCGCAGCAATGCTCGCGCTCGGCCCGCACCACCGCTGATATCCACCACATGGCCGGATGGTAAAAGAACAAAATGTCAACAACAGATTGCAGCAGGTTGAGGAGGTAATCTTTGCGCAGAATATGGGCCAGCTCATGGGCAAGTATAGCTTCCACCTGCTGCTGGCTCAGGCCTGCCGCTGCGCCCAGTGGTAAAATTATAACCGGCTTCAGGTAGCCGATGGTCATGGGCACCTGCACCAGCGCCGATTCTGCCAGTTTTATACTTTGGCTGATCCCCATCTTCCGGCCCAGGGTGCCGGCGAGCTCCTGCCAGTGTGTACCAAAGGTTTGCGATCTGTAATGGCGCAGGCGTTGGGTATACGCTATGCCTCCCAGGAAGCGGAGCGCCATGGCCAGCAGGCCCAGCAGCCATACCGTTACGATCAGCGGCAGGTGTTGCTCAAAGTATACCTGGGCTACCAGCAACGGCTTCTCCCAAAGAGGCAATGCGGTACTTTGTACCTGGGCTGCAGTAGCGATAACCGGTGCTGCAGAAGACTGCAAAGTATAGCCGGGCGATTTGGTTTCTGCAGTATAATAGAAGTAGGCAAACGTAGCTACCGACAGCAGCAGTTGAGCGAGCAGCGCGCCGCCGGCTATCCAGTACCGCAGCCTGGAAGTATGGCTGTGCAGCAACACGAGCAGCCCTGCAAGTATAAGCGCTACCAGGGCACCCTGCCAAAGCGAGTGCAGCAGCGTCCAGCCAAGTGCCTCCACCATGGCTTCAGAGATAAAGTGTTGGATCAGGTTCATTTTTTACCTCCTTCCAGTTTGTCTAACAGGTTTCTTATTTCGTCAAGCTCTTCGGGTGAGGTGCTGTGGTTGCCGAGCGCCTGCATAACGAGCTTCATAGCGGAGCCCCGGAAAGTGGTGTCCAGGAAGCGGTCGAGGAGCTTGCGCTGGGTAGCTTCTTCACTCAACAACGGACGGTACACGTGCGTGCGGCTCGATTTATCGGGCTCCAGCATGCCCTTTTCCGTCATGATCTGCATGATCTTAAGCGTGGTGGTGTAACCAACTTCTTTGGTTTTGCTTAGTTCTTCGTTCACGAAGCGTACGGTGGAGGGGCCGTGCTGCCACAGTACCTGGAGTATTTCCAGTTCGGCTTCGGTTGGTTTCTGAGACGGATCTGTACCCATATCTTATTGATAGTTTTATTTTGTGATAGGTTGCACTACCTCTATTTACGAAGAGTTTCGTAAATAGAAAACAGAAAATACGATTTTTTTCGTAGATAAGTATGAAATGTAGTTGAAGCCGTTGTTTTCAGCCGTCAAAAGCCTGTAAAGGCAGGTTTATACTTCAGGCTTAGTGTGCGAGTGCAGACTTGATCAGGATAAATTCGTTGATGTTATCGGAGTTGATAACACCGGCCAGGCGACCGTTTTCGAGTACCGGATAAATAGAAGCACGGGCCTTCTGCAGTTCTGAGTATGCTTCCGACAGCTTGTCCTGCACATTGAAGGTGCGGATCTCCTGCGTCATGATGTTGGCAACCGGGGCTTGCATCTGCTCATTTTTGATGGCCTGGATCAGCTGCATCCGGGTAAGCGTGCCTACCACCTGTCCGTCCTGCTCCACCACAAAATCGTGTTCCGATCCCAACAGCAGCTTGTCGAGCGCGTCGCGTACCGTTTCGGTTGGCGAGAGTGTTACGTAGTTGGTCATCATGCCTTCGCGTACGCTGTGGCCCCGCAAAAAGTCAAGGTGCTGCACGATCATGTTTTCCGAATAAGCGCCAAAGAACACAAACACCCCGATCAGGATAAGGAACGGATTGCCAAAAAAGCCCATAAAAACAAAGAAGATCGCCAGCATCTGCCCCAGGTTGGCAGCGATCTGGGTGGCCCGTACCCGGCCCAGCTTAAAAGATAGCAAGGCGCGCAGTACCCTGCCCCCATCCATCGGGAAGGCCGGAATGGCATTGAAAAGCACCAGCATGATGTTGACGAACATCAGCAGGTAAAGGAAGTTGGCCGGGGTGATCCTGGTGAAGAATTCCTCGGTAGGTACTCCACTTAGCGAAGGAAGCGCCAGCCAAAGTATAAAAGCGATCACTACGTTAACGGCAGGACCGGCAAGGGCAATCAGCAGCTCCTGCTTCGGGTTTTCAGGTATGCGTTCCAGGCTGGCAACACCGCCTATGGGCAGCAGCGTGATCATTTTGGTCTGTACGCCGTAGCGCTGTGCTGTAAGCGAATGGCCCAACTCGTGCAGTACCACGCAGGCAAAAATGGTAAGCACAAACCCAACCGACAGCAGGGTGGTCTGCAGGTCGCTGCCCTGGCGCATTTCCGAAAACACAATCCATGCTAAAAGGAGCACGAATGTCCAATGCACCAGAATCTTGATGCCTGCTACACTGCCTAACTTCAAGGACCATTTCATGATTGATCGAATCAGATTTACTTACTTCTGAAACGAATAAAATGTCCTAATGTTTATACTTTGTCTGTTATAAGTGCCTTTAAGGCAGCGGTTTACTGCTTCAGCAGTTGCGGCACTACCCGGTCACCAAAAACATCGATGAAGCGCTCCTGCTGCAGGTTTACGTTGTGCAGGAGAAGTTGTGAAAAGCCAAGGTCCAGATCCTGCTGCAACCACTCCAGGTGCTGCTCCGGTTCGTGTGAAATGCGGACGTGCTTGCGCATTACTTCCTTGGGTATATCCTGGGCGGCCTCCTGCAATTGCTTGGCGGTGCGCAGTTCAGTGAGAACGCTGCTGGTAAAGATGTTGGATCGCCACTGATCGTAAGCGCCTTCCAGGGCTTCCTGGTCGGTAGCTGCGTAGGACAGCTGCACTTTCAGGTACATGGGCTTGCCTTCGCCGCCACCTCTGTGGAAAGCCTCTACCATCTTTTTAAGTTCTTCCGGCGGGCGCGAGGTTGTGATCAGTCCATCGGCCCAGCCGCCCACCCACTCGGCAGTTTCGGCGGTTACGGCGGCTCCGATGATCATAGGAGGAATCTCGGCACGGGTATAGAGTTTGGCATCTTCCACTACCACATGGCCGTGGTGCGTTACCATCTCGCCCTTCCAGAGGGCCCGCATTATGTCCACGCACTCCTTCAGGCGCTCGTTGCGAATATGTTTCACGGGCCAATGGTCGCCGGTGATATGTTCGTTGATGTACTGCCCGCTGCCTACGGCAATCCAGAAGCGCTCCGGAAACATCTCGGCCAGTGTGGCGGCGGCCTGTGCAATAATGGCCGGATGGTAGCGCTGCCCCGGCGCGTTCACAATGCCAAACGAAAGCGAGGTGGCCTGCATGGCAGCTCCCAACCACGACCAGGCAAAGCCGCTTTCGCCCTGATCCAGGCTCCAAGGGAAGAAGTGGTCTGATGACAGGGAAGCGTTAAAGCCTGCCTTTTCTGCCTGCTGCACATACGTTAACAAATCGCTGGGCTTGAACTGCTCGTGTGATGCGTGGTATCCGATCTTCACCATAAATCTTCTGTTTTATACTTTCCTGTATTGTGGGCAAAAGCTTATGGGTACTACGGACATCCGGAAGGGAAGGGTTTTTGAAAAACAGCAAAGGCAAGCCTTGTCAAAGCCTGCCTTTGCGGATGATAGGAATGATGGGTGCTGTTTTAGTTTAGCCGTGCTACAAATTTCCGGACATACTTGCCAAATTCCTCGGGCTGCTCCTGGTACGGGCAGTGGCCGGTAGCCATCGTCTTGTAGGTGGCTTTCGGGAATTTGAACAGGCGGTAATGCTGGGGCCCAACGGAGTAATCGTACTTGCCGGCTACTACCAGCACCGGTACCTTTACAGAAGCGGATTTTTGTGTAAAGTCCTGCTCATACTCATGCAAATCCCATACTTTGCTGCCAAAATGCCAGTTAAGGGTGGTGTCCATTACAGCGTTCATCTGCGCGAACATCTCTTTTTTAGGATACATCACTTTATACATCAGGTCCTGCTCGTTCAGCTGGCTTACTACTTTACCTAAGGTCTCACCGACCGATGCGCCTTCTTTTCTGAACTCCGATTCAGGCTTGTTCAGGATGCGGGCACCTTCAACGATATAGCTTTCCAGCGACGATTTGAGGTGCAGCGTGGAGGCAACCAGGATCACACCGTTTATGCTTGCAGGGTGCTGATACGCATATTCTGTAGCCTGTGTGCCGCCAAAGGAGTGCGCCATTACCAGCCATTTGCTGTAGCCGAGGTGCTCGCGTAGCTCCTCAAAATCCTTAACCATCCTGTTGAGCGAGTAGTCGGTTTTATCATCGCCACCCGAGCGGCCGGAACCCCGCTGATCGAGGTAGATCATGGTCATGTCTTGTTCGGTAACATCGCCGCCAAGCGCGTAGTAGATCTTTGGCCACGAACCAGGTCCGCCGTGTACAAACAGGCAGGGCTTGCCCTCTCCGGCTATGCGTACGTACAGCTTTACACTGTCGGAAGTGGTGAAGTAAAACGATTTAGCAGGAACCGCCTGTGCAACAGCAAAAAATAACAGGAACAGGCAACTGAGAAACAGCTTTTTCATAGAGATTGGGAATATAGCAGTAGTTTTGAAAGGCAAAGTTGGGATATTTTTACAGAGGACGCCACATTTTTAGGAAAGACGCAGAATGGCGGACAAATATTTTCCAGACCGGGTATAAGGGCCGTAAGAAGGCCAGATAACAGAACAGAGACAGGTATAAAGCATGAATAACTTAAAAGAGCGCGGGCTGGAACAGGAGCTGAGTTTTCAGGCATCCCGGAGCGGAGGCGCCGGCGGACAAAACGTGAACAAAGTGGCAACCAAAGTGGAGCTGCGCTTTCATGTAGGTAACTCTGCACTGCTCTCGGAGGAAGAAAAAGCACTGGTGCAGGAAAAGCTGGCCAGCCGCATCAACGGCGAAGGCTACCTGCAGGTGGTTTGCCAGACGGAACGCAGCCAGCTACAGAACAAGGAGCTGTGCGTGGAGCGCTTTTATGAACTGTTGCGCCAGGCACTCACTCGCCAGAAAAAGAGAAAAGCCACCAAACCCACCCGCGCCTCAGTAAAACAACGGCTGGAATCAAAGAAAAGGCAATCGGAAAAGAAATCAGGACGGGGGTATCGGGGAGATTATTAAAGTATAAACCTGAAAGCAGCGGGTGCCACCTTCAGGTTTATACTTTGATTTATACTTTGCTTGCTACTGCCCCGAACTGCCGGACTGCCCGCCCGGCGCCCCTTTCAGGTGCGTATCCAGGAAGGTGAGGATGGCACGATAGCCTTTTATCTCGTTCTCTTTCTTCACGAAACCGTGCCCCTCATCCGGGAACACCACATACTCTACCGGCACATTGTTTTTCTTCACAGCCGCTACGATCTCATCTGATTCCACTTTTAGCACGCGCGGGTCGTTGGCACCCTGCAGTACGATCAAAGGGCGTTTGATCTGGTGGGCAAAGAACAGCGGCGACTTGTTGTATAGCGCAGCTGAATCGGTTTTAGGGTTGCCCATTTCCTTGTAAAGCGCCACCCTAAACGACTCCCACCACGGTGGTATACTTTGCAGGGTGCGCAGCCAGTTGGCTACCCCAAAAATATCCACGCCCACGGCAAACTCTTCCGGCGCAAAAGCCAGGCCCGCCAGTACCATGTAGCCGCCGTAGCTGCCGCCCATAATGCCGATCTTGTTTTCATCCACATAGCCGGTACTGGCCAGGAATGACTTCGCTTCGATACAATCTTTCAGGTCAGCGTCGCCGTGTTTCTGGTCGTCGGCGGCGAAGAAGGTTTTGCCGTAGCCGGAGCTGCCGCGGTTGTTTACAGCCAGCAGCACATACCCATGGTTGATCACATACTGCATCAGCGGAGAATAGGTAAGGCGCGTCTGTCCGCCCGGGCCGCCATGAATCCACAGCACAGCAGGGCGCTTCTCGCCTTCTTTTATACCTTTGGGCTTGTAGAGCAGCGCCGGAATTTCCATGCCGTCAAACGATTTGTAGCGCACCACTTCACCTTCCACCAGGTCATCCTGATCGATGTTCGGGTTCATGGTATTAGTAAGCTGCTTCGGCTGCTGGTTGTCGAAAGTATAAGAGAACAGGTTGTTCGGTGATTTGGAGCTGTTCACGGTAAACACCATCACGCTTTCATCGTCCGAAATCCGGATACCTGTTATATCGCCCGCAGGCATGGCAGGCAGTTGTACCGGCTGCCCGGTAGCAACTTCATACATTTTGATCTCGGAACGGGCATCGTTGTTAATGCCGGTAACTCTATACTTGCCGTTGCGCGAAAAGTACGTGTACATAATGTCCCAGTCGGCCTGCTCAACTTCTTCTGTTTTGCCGGTGGCCAAGTCGTAGCTTTTTACCGCCATGTACTCGCGCCCTTCGTCCGTCAGGAAGTATAGTTTCTTGCCGTCTGGGGTAAAGGTTTCCGGCGCATACTTTACCTCGCCCTGTCCTTTGCTGAGCTGCTTCAGTTTTTTGGTCTTGGTGTCGTAGAGGTACATGTCCGATTTGTTGGTGGTGATGCTCTTCACCAGGCCAATGTAGCGTTTGTCTCTGGAGATGGCGCTTACATCCAGTGCCTGGTCGTTTTTGAACACCAGCCTGGGCTGTAAGGTCTTTAGGTCCATCTCGTAGAGGTCGAAGAGCTTGGGATCGCGCTTGTTGGAGATGTAGAAGAAGCTCTTCTTGTCGTGGCTCCAGTCCGCAAATTCCGATTTGGCTTTGGCATCCGGGGTAAGGTCGCGGGAGGTGCCGTCCTGGTTGCGCACGTAGAGGTGCGTTATCTCGTTGCCTCCCTGGTCGCTGGCGTACAGTATGCGCTCATCTTCCGGAAAATAAGAGATCACGAATACGGAATTGTCTTTGGAGCTCGTTAGCTGCTTTGGTGTGCCGCCCTGTACGGGTACTTCGAAGGCGTTGTAAATGCCGGTCTCGTTGCTGGAGTAGAGTACTTTGCTGTTGTCCGGTGAGATGGCATTGCCCCGGATGGAGGTGGTGGCCATAAACTCCTCGATGGTATAGGTTTTGACGGCCGGTTGCTCCTCCGCCTGCTGCACGGTCTCTGCCGTTTGTGTTTCGGGGGTGGTGGTGGCAGTGGTGGTGGCCTGCTGGCAATTGGTGAGCAGTGCCCCTATGGCAAGGAGCGAGCCCGCTGCCCGTAATGTTTTTTTCATGGTTTTACCGGTTTTAAGTGATGGATTAGCAGGATTAAGCTACTGAATCTCAGGATAAAATACAAGAGAGAAATAACAGCATATGGTTTGAGCCGTCAGAAGATCAAATGCCACATGCAGAAATGAACGCAATAGGTAAGATATTTGCGTAAGGAGCCAAAGTATAAATTACCCGATATGAAGAGATATTACTTTTTGACATTGATTTTATTGAGCATAGTTTCCGTTGGTAACGCCCAGAAGTACCGCACAGCAGCAGGTATTCGGTTAGATGGCAAGCAATTCGGGATAACCGTGCAGCAGAAGCTTCACGAGAAGGGAACGCTGGAAGGGATAGCAGCTGTGGGGAGCCGGGAGTTTAGCGGCACCTTGCTCTACGAATGGCACTTCCCGATCCTGGGTAGAGGGCTGAACTATTACCTGGGTGCCGGCGGGCACGTGGGCAACCTGAAAGATAGCGGTGTATTTACCGGTGCGGATGCCATCGCAGGTATAGAGTATAAAGTAAATTTTCTGCCTTTTGTGCTTTCTGCTGATGTAAAGCCAGCCGTGCACATCAACCACGAAGATTGGGTAAACCTGACAACCGGCATTTCGATCCGCTACATCATCGTGAAAGAAAAGAAAAAGAAAAAAGGTATATGGCCTTTCGGCAAGCAGGAGGATGAGGACGAAGACGAAGGCGGTATTTTCAGGAGAAAGAAAGACAAGCAGCAGGAAGAAGAGGATGGCGGAATCTTCAGAAGAAAGAAGAATAAGCAGCAGGAAGAAGAGCAACCTGGTATTCTCGACATCTTCAAGAAGCGCGATAATTACTAGTCTGTAATTTAACAGTTGCGAAGCTTGCAGGTACTGCATTGCCATACTTAAGCGTAGGCGTGCAACACCAGCAGGTTTTTTTGTGCGGACTTACGCAAACCTTTAAAGCAGCTGAAGTATAAAGTCAGGCTTGAACTATACTTAACAGCCTTTTTCTTAGAGCCTGAAAAGCAGAAAGCCCGGTTTGGGGTCCCGGGCTTTCGTAATAGGAGAGAAAATTACTCAGGCTATGCCAGTCAAATCCTTGTGTTTGTTACTGTTGAAGTTTGTTCTATAACCTGCGTTACGCTAAAGGGCAATGCAACGACATGAAAAGTACACAGCAGGGTAGCGGCAATCGCTGGAGTAGTTCTGTTTAGTTGGTAATTGTGTTGTCAATAACACGCGCTCTCCTTATTCTTTTTAAATTCCTGGTAGTTAATCAGGTTACAACATCATCTCTTCCTGCCTTGTGGTTCTGTACCTGCAGGCAAGCTCCATGGGGCGCCTTGCAGCTCAATTGCAGCTATCAGGCGGGCATTTGATAAAGTATAAAGTTGCAGAGCAGGAGCAAAAGATCATGCCGCTCCAAAGGCTGAAAGCAGCTGAACTATAACATGCCTCCTGCTGGCTACGGCCTTTTTCCTGTCAGCAAAGACACACCATTGCCACCTCTACTTTTTACCTCATCTTATACAGAGGTAAAATTAGAGAAGTCAGTCTAATTTAAAAAGGAAATGTTAGACGCTGTTGTAACATGCGCTGAGCAAGGTCAAGAGAACCTTCAGGTAGCTGCTAGTGCTGAAAACAGGCATTAGCAGGGCGCAAGTACAGGGCAGGATGGGGTGTTTTGTAACATCAGAAGCTGGCTTCTGAAGCGGAAATTGCAGGCACGTAACCAGAGAAGGTGTTCCCCAGACTATAGTTTCGCTACAGTCTGGGATGGTATAGCAGACTCAACGGAGGCAACAGTTGCTTCTGTCTGCAGGCGTTTGGCCAGGAGTGCTCCCTGGTCAAAAGTAGCTTTGCAAGCCAGGCAGAAGCCGATTAGAAGTCCTAATAGAAGAAGGATAATTTTCATGGTTTGAATTTTGTTTTAGTTTTATTGTGGCGCTTGTGGTACTATGTTATCGTGTCGGGTCAGTTGGTCAGATCTGTGGTGCAACTACCTCAACAACCGGCAATACATTTGGATATTCTCTCAGTTCGTAAGTTTCCTGTGCACGAGCTGCAGCTTCCTGAATATCCTTTGAAGTTTTTTTGATGGTTGCTCCCATACCCATTGTAAAAGCAAGCAATAAGATGACGATTTTCATGACTTTAATAATTTAATGGTTGGACTTTCTTTTCTTAACTACTTAATAGATAGCACCATGGTATGAAAGGTTGCTTGTGCTTTGTAAATTTTTTTCTATTCTTATTTACCTTAATTACATTTTGCGTGCCACATCTGTAAGTCATTGATTTTCAAACAAATAGTGATGGTTTTGCAGATTGTCCGCTCAGTTATTGTCCGCTGTCGTACATATTCTGTCCGGTTCCGGACAAGTAGCTGAAAAATAATGTGTTGTATCTGGCAGCGAGGCTTTTGCCCAAGTATGGCAATGTAGTGCACGTACCGGGTATCGGGGGAGTGATCGTCCTGTTTGTTTTGCTAGCGGTTGAACAGTAGTTGAAGAAGCTATGTTGTTATAAGACAGAAGGTTATGATGTGTCTTTTTATGCTTTATACAATATGCAGTATAACACAGGATAGAGATTTTATTTTTTCAATACCTAAAATCAACTAACAGCAGACGTAGCAAGTATAAGGGAATCATGATTTTTAGGTAAAAACAGCAAATAAGATAGAGAGGAAACAATAAGTTATGAGCAAAGGCACACTAATAGCCTTGGGCGGCGGCGATGATGACGGCCTCATCAAGCTGATCCGTTCGGAAATATGCAGTATCCATTCCCACATAGAAGTAATAGCCACGGCAACTACTGCCGTTGAGGAATCCGGAAACGCTTATAAAGAGGCCTTCGAAGAACTGGGCTGCAGCAGTGTCCGGTTTATGCACATCGACGAAGATAACAAAGCTGATACTGCGGAATATATTCAGCGTATCCAGAAGGCAGAAGTTATCTTCTTTACCGGAGGAGACCAGCGGCGTCTGGCCCAGTTTTTAGATAACACAAAGCTGCTGGAAATCATGCGCGAACGCTTTCAGAACGAGGACATCATTATAGCAGGTACAAGTGCCGGCGCTGCCGTGATGTCGGACCGCATGATCTATGACGGCTACGGGCACTATTCGCTTATAAAAGGAGAGATGAAAACGACGTACGGCTTCGGGTTTATCAATAACGTGTACATCGATACGCACTTTGTAGAGCGCGGCAGGTTCGGCAGGCTGGCACACGCGGTGGCCCACGACCCGGAGTATTGCGGCATCGGCCTCAGCGAAGAAACCGGTATCATTATAAAGAACGGCGACCAGGTTGAGGTTTTCGGGCCGGGTGTAGTGACCATCCTTGATGGCAGCAGCATTCAGTTCTCTAATGTGCGTGAGGCAGAGGAAAACGAACCCATTGCCGTGGAGCGCTTGGTAATGCACCTGTTGGTGGAAGGATACCGGTACTGCCTGAAAGAACACCTGTTCCAACCGATAGGAGCCGAGCAGATTGCCGAAGCAAGAAAAGATTCGGCCAACGTTGCCTGATGCGCAAAGTATAAAGGCAATGTATAAAAGCTAAAAAAGCCGCAGGGAAGTATGAATTTATACTTGCCTGCGGCTTTTATACTTTACAGAATATTTAGAGCCTGTCTTCCTGCTGCAGTTCCATGTTGATGGCAACGCCTGCCCTGGCGCCTTCTGCTGCCGCTACAATCACCAGCTGCATGTCGCGGGCAGCATCCCCTGCCACAAACAGCCCCGGTATGTTTGACTTCTGCAGGCGCTTTGTTTTGATTACACCTTTGCTTGTAAATTCACAGCCCAGCTGATTGCCCAAGTCTGCCTGCTGCTGCGTGCCGGTAGCAAAGAACATGGCCTGCTGCTCGCGAGCCTGTCCGTTTTTAAGTATGATGCGCTGCAGGTGTCCGTTCTCTCCCTCAAGGCGGGCAATGGCGCCTGTTTCTACTTTAACACCGTTGCGCTGCAGCAGCTCGCGGTCTATCTCGCGCAATTTGTTGGTTCCGTCGGTGTACAGCGTCACGTCATCGCTCCAGGTCTTCAGGCCCAGCGCTGTGCCTATGCCGTTGCGGTCTTTTCCGTACACAGCAATGGCTTTGTCCTGGTTTTCCCAGCCATCGCAGTAAGGGCAGTGGTGCACGCTTTTGCCGTAGAGCGACTCTATCCCTTCCAGTTCAGGCAGCTTGTCCTTCAGGCCGGTTGCCAGCAGCAGCCTCTTCGATCTGTAGGCGTGGCCATCGTGCCCCGAAACAATGAATTCGCCTTTGCTGTAAGTGGCTTTCTGGATCACTTTTTCGACCAGCTCCACGTCATACTTCTTCAGTTCTTCCTTGCCTATCTTTATAAAGTCGCTTGGGTTGATGCCATCCCTGGTCAGGAAACCATTCATACTGTCCGACCAGCGGTTGCGTGGCTCCCCACTGTCAAATACAAGTACTTTTCTTCTTGCCCTGCCCAGTATCATGGCAGCACTCAGGCCGGCCGGCCCCCCTCCAATTATAATTACATCGTACATGTTCAATCTTACCTATTTTGAGAGTATGTAACGGCGCAAGGGCCTGCTAGGATGGCATAGGCGCTTTATAATTTTGCTGCAGGTATGTGTGGAGCTCCAATCCGGGTTGCGCCTGCCCTGATCTTGCTTGCTGAAGAGAGGCAAATTGCAGCAGAACAGTGGCCAGAAGCAGCAGTATGGGCCAGAAGAGAGGGGATATTACAGGTTTTCGACTCGATTTTAAAAATATTTGAAAAAAGCTATGCCCGCCGCTGTTGCACGTGCTACTATTTTATATATTTGTTTAGACGTATTATCACCCTACAATTAAAGTTACGTTATATGAAAAGCAAATTACTCGCCTTATTAGGTGGAACATTACTCTCAGGTGTGGCAATGGCCGGAGGGTACCAGGTAAACCTGGCAAGCCAGCGGCAGATTGGTATGGGCCACACGGGCACCGGCCTGGTGACAGGTACATCGAGCATCTTCTTTAACCCTGGCGCTATGAGCCATGTACGCGAAAATGGCGTAACTATTGGCGCAAGCGGCATCTTCTCCAAAATTGCTTACTCAGCTCCGGAGAGCAGCGGCGTTACTGCCAGAACCGATAACCCTGCCGGTACTCCTTTCCAGGTGTATGCTGTATACGGCATCACCGACAAGCTGAAAGCCGGTATTGGCGTGTATACACCCTTTGGCAGCACGGTGAAGTGGGGTAACCAGTGGAATGGCCGCTTTGGGCTGGAGCAGCTGAAGCTTTCTGCTATCTACATCCAGCCTACCCTGAGCTATGCTATTACAGATAAAATTGGCATTGGTGCAGGCCTGACTTATGTAAAAGGCAAAGTAAACCTGCAGCGCAGCATCCCGGTTCAGGACCAGGAAGGTAACTATGGAAAAGCGGAACTGGATGGCGACGGAACAAGCGTTGGCTACAATGTAGGTGTATATGTTAAACCATCTGATAAGATCTCATTGGGTCTTAGCTACCGTTCTAAAGTAGATGTGGACGTGGAAGAAGGCGATGCTACTTTCACCGTTGCTTCATCGCTTAAGTCCCGCTTCCCGGATACCAAGTTCAAAGCCTCTCTGCCGCTTCCTGCTACCCTGTCTTTGGGTGTAGGTATCATGCCGACAGAAGCCTGGACCATTGCCATCGACGTGAACCGCGTAGAGTGGAGTGCTTACAAGAGCCTGCGCTTCGACTATGCAGATCCTGTTAACGGCAGCACTTTCACAGAAAATGCCCGCAATTACGAAGACAGCTACATCTACCGCATTGGTGCTGAGTATAAAGTAACAGATGCACTGGCCCTGCGCGCCGGCGCTTACTACGACAACTCGCCTGTGCAGGAAGGTTACCTGACCCCGGAAACACCGGACTCTGATGCACGTGGTATTTCAGGCGGTATCGGATATAAACTGTCTGAGAACTTCAATCTGGATGCTTCTTTCCTTTACATCAACAGAAAAGAGCGTACCGATGCCGGGGATAAATCAGGAGGTATAGCCGGTACTTACAAGGCTGTTGCTTACATCCCTGGTATTTCTTTCACCTACAATTTCTAATTCCTGACGAATATGAAAAACTTATTCTATAAAACCGGTATGCTGGCGCTTTTTGCCAGTGTACTATTAACCGGCTGCTCTCCCGAGATTGACACCCCGGCTCCGAGTGCAGGGGAGGCTGATTTTACGTCTTACATTGCAGTGGGTAACTCGCTTAGCGCCGGATACGCAGATGGCGGCCTAACCCGTAAAGGTCAGTTGGCTTCACTGCCGGCCATATTGGCTCAGCAGCTTGATTATGCAGGCGGCGGTGAGTTTAAGCAACCACTTTTTTCTGAAGAGCAGGCAAACGGCTCCGGATACCTGCGATTAGCTGGCTTTACCCCACAAGGTTTGCCAATTACAGCGCCTGTTACCGATAAACTGGCAATACGTGGGGGGACCGCTACTGCTCCACTCTACACGAAGTATACTGAGAACGTTAACAACCTTTCAATTCCAGGTATAAAAACGGCTGATATAAATGTTCAGGGTTATGGTAGCGTACAAGGTAATCCATACTTTGAGCGTTTGACTAATAACCCAAGTCAAACCTATCTGGCGTACGTGGGTGCACAGGCAAGGGCTGCTAAGCATACGTTCTTCAGTTTATGGATGGCCGAAAACGATGTACTAGGTTATGCAACTGCAGGCGGTTTTGCCGGTACATTAACACCTCAAAAATCATTTGAAGATAACTTTACAGCACTGCTTGACACCTTGACAGCAGGAAACAAGAAGGGTATTTTAGTAACTGTTCCGGATGTAACTGCTGTTCCATTTTTTACAACTGTAGGTCCAAGTGTAAAAGCAGCCTTAAAAGCAAAAGGAGCACCTGGGTTTGTGGCCTTTACTGGAGCCGCGGATAATGTAAATAACCTGGCCAATAGAGTTTTAATTCCTGTTGGCAATATCAAAGATGCTTCAGGTGGCAAAGTCTTGTTTACATTAACAGGGGCTGCCTATGCTCCACTTCTAGGAACTCCAACAGGTAAATACTGGAAGGACTTAGCTAAAGATCAAGCTAGAAAACAGACTGGTGAGGATAAGCCAAATCCTTTGGTTGTAAATGGTATATTAACTGTATTGTTGTCGAGATATGCCGTAGATACTACGCAGTCCCTTGGAACATCTCAGAACCCATGGCCAAGTGCGCTCTTGTTGGATGAAACTGAATTGAATTCTATTTCTTCCGCAACTACTGGTTTTAACAATTTTATCAAATCACAGGCTGCTGCTAAAGATTTGGCATTGTGGGACTCTAACGCCTTCTTTAACTCTATCCAAGGTGGCTTTGCAGTTAACAACGTAGGCTACTCTCCTGCTTATATCTCTGGTAACCTGTTCTCACTGGATGGCGTGCACCCTACGCCTCGTGGCTATGCAGTTGTTGCCAACGAGATGATCAAGGCGATCAATGCAAAATATAATGCAAACATCCCGCAGGTAGATATCACAAAGTATGATGCGGTACTCTTCCCGTAACAGCTGAACAGAAAGTATAAAACAAAAAAGCACCTCCGCAAGAGGTGCTTTTTTTATGTCTGAATCAGGATTTGCCAGATGTTAAGGATGAACAGAATGATTAATTATATTTATGCCTTTTATACTCCGGCGGCTAACCATTTGCGGGTGAAAACACGCAGCATAGGCAGCAGGCTATACTTTACTTCACCGAGCAATACTTTTCGGATCAGCAGGATACTCTATACTTATACTTCCCTCCTGTATTCCTGAAACTCCTAGTGCGCTTCCAGCCAGTTCTGACCTACGCCAAGGCCTACCTCCATCGGTACACTCAGCGGCAGGGCATTGGTCATCAGCTCCACAATTTTCGGCGTCACAATTTCTACTTCATCCTTTGGTGCGTCAAACAGGAGTTCGTCGTGTACCTGCAGGATCATGCGGGTCTGTAGCTTCTCATGCTTCAGGTAATCGCGGATGTTGATCATGGCGATCTTGATGATATCGGCGGCGGTGCCTTGTATCGGCGCGTTGATGGCGTTACGCTCTGCAAAGCCACGCATGTTCTGGTTGCGTGAGTTTATGTCGCGGAGGTAGCGGCGACGGCCCAGCAAGGTCTCCACATACTCCTGCTCACGGGCTTTTTGGATCGCATTGTCCATGTACTCTTTGACAGCCGGGAACTCCGCAAAGTACGCTTCAATAATATCGGCAGCTTCGCGGCGCGGGATGTTCAGGCGCTCGGCCAGGCCAAAGGCTGAAATGCCGTAGATAATACCAAAGTTAATGGTCTTGGCTTTGCGGCGCATCTCACTGTCTACCATATCCAGGGGCACGTGAAACACTTTGCTGGCGGTAGAGGCGTGAATGTCGAGGCCGTTACGGAAAGCCTCCTTCATGGTAGGGTCTCCGGAGAAATCAGCCATGATACGGAGTTCGATCTGGGAGTAGTCGGCAGAGATGAGCAGGTGTTTGCTGTCGCGGGCCACAAAAGCCTTGCGGATTTCACGGCCACGCTCGGTTCGGATCGGGATGTTCTGGAGGTTCGGGTTGGTAGAGCTGAGGCGGCCTGTAGCGGTAACTGCCTGGTTAAAGGACGTATGCACCCGCCCATCCTGCGCGCAAACCAGTTGCGGCAAGGTATCCACATAGGTAGATTTGAGCTTGGTAAGTTGGCGGTGGTCCAGGATCAGGCGCACGATCTCGTGCTCGCCTGCCAGCTTGGATAGAATTTCCTCACCGGTAGCATGCTGCCCTGTTTTGGTCTTTTTGACTTTGCTTTTGCCCTGCAGCTCCAACTTATCGAACAACACCTCGCCGAGCTGTTTCGGAGAGCCGATGTTGAACTGCTCGCCTGCCAGCGTGTAGATCTGATCTTCAATTTTCCGGATCTCGCCTTCCAGCTGCAGTGAGAAGTCAGCCAGTGCATTGGCGTCAATGGTGATGCCCTCTTTTTCGATATCAGCCAGCACCTGCACCAGTGGGTTTTCCACCTCGTTGAACAGCTTCATCAGCTTTTGCTCCTGCAGCAGCGGCTCAAAGTAATTTTTCAGGCGTAGCGTGACGTCTGCATCTTCACAGGCATAATCCTTAATGTCCTCAGGAGCCAGGTCTCCCATGGTTTTCTGGTTCTTGCCCTTGGGCCCGATCAGGTCTGTGATAGGCACCGGATGATAGTTCAGGTACGTTTCCGACAGCACATCCATGTTGTGGCGCATCTCTGGCTCGAGCAGGTAATGTGCTAGCATGGTGTCGAAAACAGGTCCTGCAATCTCCAGGTTATAGTTCTTCAGCACCAGGATATCATACTTGATGTTCTGGCCTATTTTAGCAATACCTTCATGTTCCAGCACCGGACGGAATTCGTCGATAATGCGTTGTGCTTCCTGCCGATCGTCGGGGGGCACCGGCACGTAGTACGCCTCGCCCGGCAGGTATGAAAACGACATGCCTACTAACCTGGCCGTGATCGGGTCTATGCTGGTTGTTTCGGTATCGAAGGAGATTTCCTGTTGTTGCAGCAGATAGCCTACCAGGCTTTTGCGCAGTTCCGGCGTGTTGATCAGATAGTAATCGTGCAGGGTGTTGCGTATGTTCTGAACGGGCTGGGCAATGCCCTCTGCCGTTTCTTCAGCCACAGCAACCTCCGTGGAAACCTGTAAGTCGAATAAGGAAGTCTGCTGCTGGTCGGCAGGTTTGCCTTTGCGGGCAGCAGGTTTGGCCGGGGCAGCGGCTGGCGTATGGCCCAGCACCCGTTGCGACAGTTGCCTGAACTCCAGCTCAGCGAAAAGCTCTGTCAGCTGTTCCTCGTTTGGTCCGTCGTAGTGCAGCGCCTCCGGGTCAAATGGCAGCGGTACGTCGCAGTGGATGGTAGCCAGCTCCTTCGACATCAGGCCCTGTTCGGCGTAGGTTTCCACGTTCTCTTTCTGCTTGCCCTTCAGCTCTCCGCTGTGCGCGAGCAGGTTCTCCACGCTGCCATACTTCTGGATGAGCGACTTAGCGGTTTTTTCGCCGATGCCCGGTATACCCGGTATGTTATCCACAGCGTCGCCCTGCAGGCCAAGTATATCGATCACCTGCTCTACGCGCTCGATCTCCCATTTCTCCAGTACTTTCTGCACGTCCCATACTTCCACGGCGTTGCCCAGAAAGGCAGGCTTGTACAGGAAAATATGCTCATTCACGAGCTGGCAGTAGTCCTTATCGGGCGTCATCATGTATACATCAAAGCCTGCCTTTTCGGCTTTGCAGGCCAGCGTGCCGATGATGTCGTCGGCCTCGTAGCCATCCAGGATCAGCACCGGAATGTTAAACGCCTCCACAATCTTCTTGCAGTAAGGTATGGCCAGCGAAATATCTTCGGGCTGCGCCTGCCGGTTTGCTTTGTACTCGGCGAAGTTGTCGTGGCGGAAGGTTTTGGCGGCCGAGTCGAAGGCTACGCCAATGTGCGTCGGCTTCTCTTTCTGGAGCACCTCTACCAGGGTATTGGTAAAGCCAAGGGCGGCGCCCGTGTTCATACCTTTAGAGTTGATGCGTGGGTTTTTGCTGAAAGCAAAGTGTGCCCGGTATATAAGTGCCAGTGCGTCTAGCAGGAATAACTTTTTACGTGGTTCGCTCATGGCTTAAAGTTAGTCAATATTTAAGAATATAACCCGCCCCTTTAATGGCTGCAACCTGGCTCCAAACTATACGCAAAGCAGCAGCGGCAAAGTATAACCTATACGGGCAAGTATGGTTTTGCGCAGCAGGAGTTGTTTCATACTTCCACAACCTGTGGAATTTTTTCTACACACTTGTGAGGTATTCCACACTTTGTGGAATATTGAGTTTGATGTATAAATTATTGTCTTTCAGATATTTGATGTGTGTTTCTGTTTTTGGCACAGTTATCTCAATAAGGGGGATCAGAGACAATTGAAGATACACTTAAAAAAGAGTTATGAAAAAACTAACCTTTCTTGCTGCAGCCATCGCATTAGTTGGCGCAACTTCATTGAATGCAAACGCTCAATCTACTAATACACCAACTCAATCAACTCAAACTCAGTCTCAGACCCAGACTCCGGCCGGCCAGGGCCAGGAAGCAGGTAAAGAGAAAATCACGCAGGAGCAACTGCCTGATGCTGTGAAAACAAGACTTCAGTCTGAAGTATTTAAAGACTGGACTGTAAGCGAAGTTTACAAGGTAGCAGCAGCTGATCAGGCTGCAGCCGCAAAAGAAACTTACGAGATCCTGTTCACCAATGCAGAGAACAAGCGCGCCATCGCTCGTTTTAACGCAGACGGAACTGCTATCAAGTCTACAGACGCTGGTGCCGGCGGCCAAACCGGAACAAGCGGCCAGGCAGGCAGCACTACAGGGCAACAATAATCACAAACCGCTCAACTTTTAGCCATCCGCCATTAGTACACACAAGCTATGAAAGCCAAGAGCCTCTGCCACTACAGCAGGGGCTTTTTTATTGCCGTTTATGCAGGAAACGCTGGCTTCTTCGTTTGTATTGAATAAGCCTGCTAATCACTATCTTTACATTGATTAGCTGCCGGAACATGTGTTCCCTTAAGTATAACCTTTGGTGCCATCAGGCAGTTTAAGTATCGCCTGACACCATGCACCCGTTTGCTGCCTTTATGCCAAACCTGCTATTAATAGACGACGACCCGACTTTTTGCCTCATGCTAAGCACCTTTCTGCAACGCCAGAATTTTAGTGTGCAAACAGCCTACACCGCGGCAGATGGATTAAAACTACTCCGGGAAAATAACTTCGATTTGGTTCTGACCGACTTCCGGTTGCCGGATAAGACCGGGCTGGAGCTGCTCGAGCAGATCCGTATTTTTACCAAAGAAGTGCCTGTTATCCTGATGACGACCTATGCCGACATCCGCACGGCCGTGAAAGCGATAAAGATGGGGGCCTTTGAGTACATCACCAAGCCCATTAACCCCGACGAAACCCTGCTGACCATAAAGAAAGCGCTGCAGAAGAAAGAAACAGCCGTTGCCGGAACAGTGGCAGTAAAGAGTACCACTTCTAATGGGAACCATAAGTTTGTGACCGGTAAAAGCCCACAGGCTGCCCGCATAGAAGAGTACATCGCCCTGATCGCTCCCACCAATATGTCAGTCATCATTGAGGGGGAAAGCGGCACAGGCAAAGAGTATGTGGCGCATAAGATACACCTCAACAGCAAGCGCCATAACAAACCCTACGTAGCGATTGATTGCGGTGCCCTTTCGAAAGAACTGGCTGCAAGCGAATTGTTCGGGTATGTGAAAGGCGCTTTTACAGGAGCCCTTGCAAACAAAGAAGGCCAGTTTGAGGCTGCCAACGGAGGTACCTTGTTTCTGGATGAGATCGGTAACTTATCGTATGAGGTGCAGGTGCAGTTGCTGCGGGCCATACAGGAGCGCAAAGTACGGAAAGTGGGCAGTACCTCAGACCTGGAAGTGGATGTGCGTATCATCGCAGCCACCAACGAAGACCTGGTACAGGCGGTAAGTCGCGGCGAGTTCAGGGAGGACCTGTATCACCGTTTGAACGAGTTCAAGATCAATATTTCGGCGCTGCGGGAACGGAAACCTGACATTATGCTTTTTGCAGAACACTTTCTGCAACAGGCTAACCAGGAACTGGAGCGAAACATCCTGGGCTTTGATGCTGCTGTGGCTGTTGTATTTGAGCGCTATAGCTGGCCGGGTAACCTGCGCGAGCTGAAAAATGTGGTAAAGCGCGCGGTGCTGCTGGCTAAAACAAACCTGGTAACGCTGGACGACCTGCCCTACGAGATCGCGAATTATACACCGGAGCCTGCCGTAAATGGTGCACAGCACGAGGCCCAGGAAGTGATTCCTGTTACTGACCTGCGCAGCGCTGCTGAGCGTGGCGAAAAGGAGCTGATCCTGAGTATGCTGGAAAAGGTGAAGTATAACAAATCCAAAGCAGCACGCCTGCTCAACATAGACCGCAAGACACTCTACAACAAAATGCGGCTTTATAACATTGAAGTATAACTACCTGCTGTCAGGCGATGGCTTCCTCTGTGCTGCGTATGGCTGCCACCTCCTGCTCCAGTGCATGCAGTACTTCTTCTATACTTATACTTAGGCCGGATACCAGGCCGGGCAGGTGAGACGTATCCGCGACATGCTGGTGTAGCAGTTGCTCCAGTTCGCTTAAGGCTGGTGTTATGTGTTGCGCGTGCAGGTGCCGGAAAGCCGTTTGCATGCGGTGCGCCAACATGCCAGCCTGTTGCCAGTCTCCGTCTGCGGCAGCGTTTTCCAACAGCTGCAGGTTCTGCCGGTTATCTTTTATCAATACTTCAAGTATGGCAGCCATTGCTTCGCTGTCGGAGCCCGCAAACTGGCGCATTTCCGCTAAATCGTACAGGTTATCGTTACTTGCTTTGGCTGTAACTGCAGCAGGGGCTGGCGCTGTTTCCGGGGTCGGAAGTTCCGGTAGATAGGTGATCAGCTTCTGGTATAGCTCCTGTTCCGAGTACGGTTTGAGCAGGTAATCCGATATGCCGGTTTTGGCAAAGAAGCGTTTGTTGCGGCTCATGATATTGGCCGTGAGAGCGATGATCGGCAGTTCCGGCTTCAGTTTACGGATGGCCCTGGCAACGGCTTTGCCACTCATGCCCGGCAGCTGTATATCCGTCAGCACCAGATCCACATGCTGTTCCCCGATAAGTTGCAGCGCTTCCTGCCCGTCGTTTGCCAGGTACACGTGCATGCCCAGTCGTGTCAGGATGAGCTCGCACAGGGTGCGGCTATAAGCATCGTCGTCGATCACCAGTACGTTGCGGCCGTACAGCGCTTTATCCTGTGCTGTGGTCTGTATAGGTGCCTGTGCTCCTACCGCTGTGCCGACGGCTTTCTTCAGCGGAAGTATGATACTGAACGTTGTTCCCTCGCCGGGTGTGCTCCTGAGCGTAAGAGAGCCGTTGTGCATCTCTACCAGTTGTTTGCTGATGGACAGGCCAAGGCCCGTGCCGCCATACTTCCGGATGATCGAGTCATCGGCCTGGTTGAATTCGCCGAACACATGGGCGGTCTGCTCCATCGGGATGCCGATGCCGGTATCTGAAACGTCAATGACCACAACTACGCGGCCACGCCGCTGCGATTTCAGGCGGCAGTTTACGTGCACCTCCCCCTCATGAGTAAATTTGATCCCGTTATCTACCAGGTTAAACAGTACCTGTTTCAGGCGCAGGGCATCACCCAAGAGCGGTTGTTTCAGGCCCTCGTCCAGCTGGCAGCTAAAGCGGATGCCTTTGGCCTGTGCTTTCAAGGTAAAGGCTTGCTCCAGCTCCGTTACCACGTGCTGCAGGCTGAAAGGGGCGGCTTCTATACTTAGTTTGCCGGCTTCGATCTTTGAGAGATCGAGTACGTCGTTTACGATGTGCAGCAGGTGCTCCCCAGCACTGCTGATAGCCTGCAGGTGCTCCTGCTGCTGGGGCTGAAGGGGCGTGTGGCGCAACTGCTCCGAAAACCCGAGCACTACGTTCAGGGGTGTCCGGATCTCGTGGCTCATGTTTGCAACAAAAGCCTCTTTGGCACGCGCCAATCCGATGGCCTCTTTCCGTGCGCGGATCAGCTGGGCTTTGTACACGTTGCTTCGGGTAATGTCGCGGAGGATGAGGAAAATAAAGGCAATGCCGCTTACCAGGCCGAACACGCCAACCAGCAAAAGTATAAACGACGTTTTGTTGGCTACCTGCCTGGCCAGCACGGAGCTGGAACTGGCTTGCAGCGTTTCGTACTGCTCCAGTTCATAGATCATGCCCCGGATGCGGTCCATGATCTGTTTATCCTGCTGCAGCAGCGCCAGCTCTTTTGCCTTCAGCATGTTCTCATATGTGGTTACCTCGCGCATGAGTTTTCTCAGGATGTTGCGCACATCCGATACTTGTGCCACGGGCGGAGCAGGCGTTTTACTGGTATCCACGGTTACTTCCTGCTTCATGGTAATAAGCGGTACTCCTTCCTGCGGCGGCAACGTGACGTCCAGTTCAATGGTATCGGGTTCTTCGCTACGTTTGGTAAAGAGCTTGTCGAGCAGGCCGCGCTTGCTTTTTTCTTCGGGCACAGCAACCTTAACCTTGGCTTGTGTTTTGTCGGGGTAAGTGGTGGTTGTGTTGGTGTATTGTTTTATGATGGTGGCGGCAGGCTGCGCCGTAGCCGAAGAGACGATCTGGCGGATGGCCCGGTCAGAGTAGTCTTCCATTTTGCGCTTTTTCTTCAGGCTGACGTAGCGCTCCATACTTTGCTTTTTCTGCTGCAGCAACGTCGAGATAGAATCAATGCGGGAGAGCTCAGTTGCGTTTTGCTTCATCATGGTGCGCAGCGTATCGATCTGGCACTCTATCTTTCGGAGGTCCTTCAGATAGGTTTTGAAGTAACGGTCTTCTGTTGTGAGCGTGTAGGCCCTGATCGAACTTTCGGCCGTGGCGATATCGGAAAGCGTGTGGTGCAGTTTTACCAGTTTGCGGTTAGGCTGCGACAATTGCTCCACCGATGTCAGGAGCTGTGTAAAGCTGGCGTAAGTGAGGTAGATCGCGATTGCCACTACAGAGAGGGCGAGGCCGAAGCCTGCTACTACCTTTACTTTGGTTTTCTCTTTAAATATCATGCATCTCTACTGGTTCTGCTGCCCAACTAGTACAAGGCGACAGAAGGTGTGAGTTAGGGGTCGTTTTAAGCTAACGTTGTGTAAGCAAAAATAATTTAATAGCTGAGCTTCAAAAGTATAAAACATGGCAATTGCTCAACTGTTTGCCTGAACCCAGATGGGTGGTATACGACATCTGCTGTTTTTGGCTGGGTATTTCTAAGCGGGCTGCATACAATAACAGAAAAAACAGATAAAGGAATCAGCTAAAAATTATATATAGCATTTGAAGTATAGTATAAATTGTGTTAGTTTGAATCGCAGAATACGCCTTTGCTTTAACTTCCCTCATCATGAAAAACATACTAACACAGGCGCTCCTGCTGTGCCTCTTTCTGAGCTGTGCTGTTGCAAACGGGCAGGACATCATCATCAAAAAAACAGGGGAAGAGATCATCGGCAAGATCACTCGCGTTGATCAGGATACGGTACATTACAGGCATTTTAACGATACCAAAGGTCCTTCTTTTTATGTGCTGCGCCAGGAGGTGGCCCAGCTCCGAATGGCAACAGCCGTTGAGCTG
The DNA here is from genome assembly GCF_023630205.1 of Pontibacter ruber. GTDB lineage: Bacteria > Bacteroidota > Bacteroidia > Cytophagales > Hymenobacteraceae > Pontibacter > Pontibacter ruber. Next base: position 1,424,468 of record NZ_JALPRR010000001.1, read on the forward strand.
CCCAGTGCGCCTCAACCGGTTGGCCAGGCAACAGCGGCTGCACCGCCTGTAACACAGCCTGCAGCAAACCCCGCACCCGCTGCGAACAACACCGCTGACATGATGATGCGCGGCAAACAGGACGCTTATGTATACTACAAAGGGAAAGGTGTGTTCTGGGGTACGGCAGGTGCAACCATCTTATACCCGCTTGCCGGGTTGGTAGGAGGAATTGTAACCGCATCTATACCTCCCAATATATACGAATCGAATCCCAATTACCAATTGCTCAACGACCCGACGTATGCAGCTGCCTATAAAAAGCAGGCGCATAAACGCAAAATAGGCAAAGCGGCAGCGGGTTTTGGTGTGGGCATGGGAGCCCTGGTTGTTATCTACACGATTGTACTGGCAAGTATAGCCGGAGCATAAACGCGCTCTGGTATAAGCTGAAACCCTGAAGAGGCAAGTATAAAGTATAAACGCCCGGTTCAAACCTGATGAACCGGGCGTTTATACTTTATACTTGTAGCGTATGCCTGAAAAGGCTTACCACTTGCTGCTTGCGCCGCCTCCGCCGAAAGAGCCACCGCCGAAGCCGCCAAAGCCGCCGCCTCCCCCGAAGCCACCGCCTCCGCCAAAAACGCCTCCACCGGTCCGGAATGTACCAAATCCACCCGGCCCAAGCAGCGGGCCACCCAACGTGCGCATGCCACGACCTCCGCCGCCGCCTTTGCCCATTCTGGAAAGTATAAGCACAATGATGATGACCAGGATGATGATCATGAAAAGCGATGGCCCTCCCTCACCTTGTGCGGTAGCAGTCGGGTCTGCCTGGTACTCGCCGCTGGCCAGGCTAATAATGAAACTGGTTGCTTCATTTAACCCCTTGTAATACTCTCCCTGCTGAAAGTTAGGCTTGATGGTACGCTCGGTAATGCGCTTGGCAATGGCATCCGGAATGATGTGCTCCATGCCGTAGCCTGTTTGCAGCGACACCAGCCGCTCGTTCTTGGCTACCAGGATGATGATGCCGTTGTCGTTCTTTTTGCCGCCTATACCCCAGCGTTCGCCCAGTTCTGCTGCATACTGGTTCACATCGTAATCGCCAATGGAGGTTAGCGTAACGATAGCGATCTGCGTGGAGGTGGTATCGTTGTAGTTGACAAGTTTCTGTTCCAGCGCCTGTTCCTCTTCCGGGCTCAGCATGTCAGCCAGATCGTTAACAAGGCGCGGCGGGGTAGGGCGCGGCGGAAAATCGCCATCCTGGCCCACTGCCAGAATGCTCAGCAGGCAAAAGTATAAAAAGAGGATCGGTTGCTTCATGTTGTTATATTCCGAACGAAATGTCATCGCTCAGTTCATTGATGTCGCCCTGGGCGTTGTACGGGAAGTGGGCCTTCAGTTGCTCGCCTGCCATGCGTATGCCCTGTGCAAGCCCTTCAGCATACTGTTTGTTTCGGAAGTGCTCTGTAACCGTTTCTGTAATATCTTCCCAGAAGTGATCGGGTACGATGGCATTGATCCCGGCGTCGCCTAAAACGGCAAATTCCCGGTCTTTAAGGGCTACATAAAACAGCACGCCGTTGCGCAGGGCTGTGTGGTGCATGTTGAGCTGCGCAAATATTTCTGTGGCATGGTCCAGTACATCGCTTTCGCAATGATTCTCGATGTGCACACGTATTTCGCCGGACGTATTTTTTTCCGCCTCCTTTATTGCTTCCAGAATCAGCTTTTCGTCTTCCGGTGTAATTTTATCTTTAGCCATAACTTATGGATGATTGTTGATTGCTGGTTGTTAATTGTTCCTTATTTTAAAACAATCAACAATTAACAACCGACAATTTAGAATTGTACCGTAGGGGCCCGCTCTGCGCCTGCCTCTGCCTGGAAGTGCCCTTTGCGCTCGAAACCGAAGATACCGGCCATCAGGTTGTTAGGGAAGGAGCGTACCGTGGTGTTATAGTCCTGCACTGCCTCGTTAAACTTGCGCCGTTCTACGGATATGCGGTTCTCGGTGCCTTCCAGCTGTGCCTGCAGCTCCAGGAAGTTCTGGTTTGCTTTCAGCTCCGGGTACGCCTCGGCTGTTGCCAGCAGTCTGGACAAAGAGCCGCTCAACTGGCCTTGTGCCTCCTGGAAACGCTGGATGTTCTCCGGTGTAAGCTGGTCGGCATTCAGTTGTATGCTGGTGGCTTTTGCTCTTGCCTCCATTACCTGCGTCAGGGTTTCTTTCTCGAAATTGGCAGCACCTTTTACGGTGTTCACCAGGTTCGGGATCAGGTCAGCGCGGCGCTGGTACGCGTTCTGCACGTTGGCCCAGGAGGCCTCCACGGTTTCGTCTTTCTGCACCATGGTGTTGTAGCCGCACGACGACTGCGAGGCAAGTATCACGAATCCGATCAGGTAAAAGAATAGCTTTTTCATGAGTTTTTGGGTATGTTTTATATACGTTGGGAATTGCCTATACGAGCGATATGAGTACGAATTTAACAGATCATCGTTCTAAGGACAGGTAAACATGATCAAATTAACAGATATAAGTATAGAGATACAATTCTGTTCTGTACTCGAAACCATTTCAAAAGGTTAGATCCTGAGCGGCTGAGGCTTTGCTGGGCTGGTAAAATCAGGAATAACAGGAAGTAGGTGCTGAGAAACAGAAGCGCTGGTGGCACAGAGGTTAAAGCAGAGTGTGAACTACCTTGTTTACACAAACTTAACAGTAGTTAAACCGCACAGTGGCTGTGGTTTATACTTAAAATTTAATATATTGCAAGTAAAGTATAATCTATGAAAGCAGTAATACCGGTAGCAGGCGTTGGATCAAGGCTTCGGCCGCACACGCACACACAGCCTAAATCGCTGGTGCCTGTGGCAGATAACACCATCTTAGGCCACATCGTGGATAAGCTGGTGCAGGCCGGCATACAGGATTATGTTTTCGTGATCGGTTACCTGGGCGAGAAGATCGAGCAGTACGTACGGCGCAAGTACCCGCAGCTTAACGTAGAGTTTGTAGTGCAGCAACCCCGCGAAGGGCTGGGGCATGCCCTCTGGGTAGCACGCCATACCTATGAACAGGAAGAAAGTGTGCTGATCATGCTGGGCGATGCCATTGTGGATGTGGACCTGCAGGCTTTCATTAAAGCTCCTTATTCGGTGCTCGGCGTGAAGAAAGTGGCCAAACCTTCGCTATTTGGGGTATCCGAAGTGGGCACAGATGAGTTTATCGTGAAGCTGGTGGAGAAGCCCAAAATCCCTAAATCGAACTCTGCCCTGGTGGGGCTTTACAAGATCGTGCACCCGCAAAAGCTGGTGGCTTCGCTGGAGCACATTATCCGGGAAGATATCCGCACCCAGAACGAGTACCACCTGACCGATGCCCTGATGCACATGATCCGGCAAGGCGAGAAAATGGGGACTATAAACGTAGACAACTGGTTCGACTGCGGCCGCAAGGAGACGCTGCTGGAAGCTAACGCGACCCTGCTCAACCGCCCGCAGTTCCGCAACCAGGACTTCAGCCAGTTCCCGAACACGATCATCATTCCGCCGGTAAGTATCGGGCGGAACTGCCAGATCGCCAATTCCATCATCGGGCCGCACGTTGCTATTGGGGATAACGCCACCATCACGTCCTCTATACTTAGCAACTCCATCATCGGCTCCTACAGCGAGCTGGTACACGCCGTGATGCACGACTCCATTGTCGGCAGCGATGCCTCCTTCAAAGGCCTCAGCCACAGCATCAACATTGGCGACAGCACCGAGCTGAATTTCGGTTTATAGAGTATATAGCCTTGCCTTCAGTTGATTGTTAAAGGGCAGGAGAACTCTTTATTTCTTAAAAAAAACTTATCTTAGGGAATCAGAAAGCTGACCAAACGTTATATGAAGAAAACAACCATGCTCCTGCTTGCCGGCGGCCTTACGGCTGTGTCGGCCTGCAAATCGACACAAACTGAAACCACAAGCGTGAATACCGAAACTACTGCAACAGCCGAAGTTGCTACTCCGGCTGAAAAGGCCCTTAATTACCCTGAAACAAAAAAAGTTGACCACACCGACGATTACCACGGCACCAAAGTAGCCGACCCGTACCGCTGGCTCGAAACCCATAACGAGGAAGTGGATGAGTGGATAAAGAAGCAAAACGAAGTTACGTTTGATTATCTAGAAGACATCGAGTTCCGCGACAAGATTAAGAACCGCTTAACACAAATCTGGAATTACCCGAAGTATGGCGCTCCGTTTGAGGAGGGTGGCAAGTACTACTTCTTCAAGAACGATGGCCTGCAGAACCAGAGCGTACTGTATGTACAAAACACGCTGAAGGATGAGCCAAAGGTGTTCCTGGACCCGAACAAATTCTCTACCGACGGTACTGTAGCGCTTACTGCCCTGGAGTTCTCAAAAGACGCCAAGTATGTAGCGTACGGCACATCGAGCGGCGGCTCTGACTGGAACACCTACGAGGTGATGGAAGTGGCAACTGGCAAAAAGCTGAGCGATAAGATAGAGTGGGTGAAGTTTTCCGGCGCCAGCTGGTACAAAGACGGCTTCTTCTACAGCCGCTACGATGCCCCAACCGAAGGCAACAAACTGGCCAACAAGAACGAGTACCACAAAGTATACTACCACAAAATTGGTACGCCGCAAAGCCAGGACAAGCTGGTTTATGAAGACAAAGCACATGCGCTTCGGAACTATTATGGCCACACTACAGACGACGAGCGCTTCCTGATCCTGAACGCATCGGAAGGTGCCAGCGGTGCTAACGCGTTGTTCTACAAAGACCTGAAAGATCCTAAATCTACCATCAAGCCGATTGTTAACAACTTCGAGTCGGAGTATAACGTGGTAGATAACATTGGCGATAAGCTGCTGGTGCACACCAACAAAAATGCGCCACGCTACCGCCTGGTGCTCATCGATCCGAAGAAACCACAGGAAGCAAACTGGAAAGTTGTTGTTCCGCAATCGGAGAACGTAATGACCAGCATTGCGCACGTGGGTGGCCGCCTGATTGCTTCTTACATGAAAGATGCCGCCAGCGAGGTAGTAGTATTTGACCAGAATGGCAAACAACTGACAAAAGTAGAATTGCCAACCATTGGCACTGTAGGTGGCTTCAGCGGCGAGAAAGACGACAAGGAAACCTTCTTTACGTTCACGTCCTTCACGTATCCGCCAACCATCTACCACTATGATGTGCCGAACAACAAAGTAACGCTGTTCCGCAAAACCGAAGTAGACATCAACACCGACGCTTTCGAGACGAAGCAGGTGTTTTATACATCCAAGGACGGCACCAAAGTGCCGATGTTTATTGTGCACAAAAAAGGTCTGAAGCTGGACGGCACTAACCCAACGTACCTGTACGCTTATGGTGGCTTTAACATCTCTATGACGCCAAGCTTTAGCATTTCGAACATGCTGTGGCTGGAGAACGGTGGCGTTTATGCTATGCCTAACCTGCGTGGTGGCGGTGAGTACGGCGAAGACTGGCACAAAGCCGGCATGACGCCAAACAAGCAAAACGTTTTCGATGATTTTATCGGGGCTGCCGAATATCTGATCAATCAGAAGTATACTTCCTCTGAGAAACTGGCTGTAGCTGGCGGCTCTAACGGTGGTTTGCTGGTAGGTGCTTTCATGACACAGCGCCCTGAACTTGCCAAAGTTGCCCTGCCTGCAGTAGGTGTAATGGATATGCTGCGCTTCCACAAGTTCACCATCGGTTGGGCGTGGGTACCAGAGTATGGCTCTTCAGACGACGCAGCTCAGTTCAAGAACCTGTACGCGTTCTCGCCGCTGCACAACATCAAGGAAGGTGTGAAATACCCGGCTACACTGGTAAAAACAGCCGATCATGACGACCGCGTTGTACCTGCGCACTCGTTCAAGTTCATTTCCGAACTGCAGGCCAAAGGTGCCCCGGGCAACCCGTACCTGATCCGGGTGGATGTGCGTGCAGGCCACGGTGCCGGTAAGCCAACGTCGCTGCTGATCCAGGAGGCTGCCGATACCTGGTCGTTTGTGTACAAGAACATGGGCGTAAACCCTTACGCGGGGCAAAACCAATAACACAAGTATAGATCTGCCATTTATACTTCAGCCGCGCTGCCTGCTACAGGTAGCGCGGCTTTTTTGTTCGTGCAGGTTAATGTTATTTTAGGAAATATATCTTGCCCTCGCTCGCGTCCCGCGAGTGAGGGCTATTTTGACAGCTATTCTTTTTAACTTTGCTCACCACCAAACCCACCACTATGAAATCATACGCAGGCGCTACGCAATTCCAGATACGTTCCAACGAAATAGACTACCGCGGCCAGGCGACCCTGCCGGCGCTGGTGGGTTACATGCAGGAGGCTGCCTGGGAGAATACCAGGAACTTAGGCATTTCGATGTATGACTTGCTGGAGCGTGGCCTGACGTGGGTGCTGCAGCGCATCCGGGTGGAACTGTTCCGCTACCCCAAGCACGGCGAAAGTATAACTGTAGAGACCTGGGCTTCCGGCAGGGAGCGTGTGTTCCTGCACCGCGATTTCCGGATCTACAGCGCGGAGCGGGAGCTGCTGGGGCAGGCCACCAGCGTGTGGCTGGTAATGGATGTGGTAAAGCGCCAGCTGGTGTCGGTGCCTGATTTTATCATGGAAGTGGAAATTGTGCCGGGACAGGAGGCGCTACCTTTTGCCAAAGGTAAGCTGCCGCAACTACAGGAGCCGCAATACGAGCAGCAAATGCCCGTGCGCTGGCACGATATCGATCTGAACCGCCACGTAACCAATACCCGCTACCTGCAATGGACCTTGGATACTTTGCCAACAAAAGTGCTGGAGCAGCAACTAAAGGGGGTGGACATCATTTTCAGAGCCGAAAGTGTACTGGGCGATACGGTTATAGCAACAGCAGGCACAGGTGATTCAGAAAACATATATTTGCACAAACTTACCAGTCAGCAAACTGGCATAGAGCTGGTGCAAGCCAGGACGGTATGGAATATGTTAGAACGTTTGGAGTTAGAGAAGTAGAGAGTTGAAGAGTTAGAAAGTTGTTGCCCTTGCTGCGTGTTTTCACCAGCAGGCATAACGGCCGTTGAAGTATAAAGTTCGAGAATCCTGCTAATCCTAAAATCCTGTAAATCCTGATTCAGACAAAACAATCAGCAATCAACAATTAGCAAATGATAAACATAAGAAAAGGAACGATAGATGACCTTCCGCAGGTGCATGCGTTAATAAAGGAACTGGCCGAGTTCGAGCGGGCACCACAAGAGGTAACCAACACCCTGGAAGATATGCGTCGCGACGGCTTTGGCGAGGAGCCGATTTACAAGTTTTTTGTAGCAGAGTCCGAAGAAGGCATTATAGGCATTGCCCTGTACTATACCGGGTACTCTACCTGGAAAGGTAAAATGCTTTTCCTGGAAGACCTGGTGGTGACAGAACGCCTGCGCCGCAGCGGCATTGGCAAAATGCTGTTCGATGCGGTTGCCCAAGAAGCGAAGGAGGTAGGAGCCAAGCGCTTCAGGTGGCAGGTGCTGGAGTGGAACGAGCCGGCCATTGCCTTCTACAACAAGATAGGCGCCGAGCTGGACGGTGAATGGATCAACTGCACCATGACCGAAGAGCAAATCCGGAACTACACTGCCTAAGTATTATCCTTTAAAGTATAAATCCCGCTGCAGCTATACTTACAGCGGGATTTATACTTTATATACCTATTCAGTTTCCGACTTGCGCTCTACGTTGACGCCTACAATTTCCAGCATCGTTCTGAACGAAGCGTACTGGCCCTGGTAGCGTTCGTTTACTTTGCGCTGCAGCTCCGGCGAGTGTTCCCGCTGGTACTCCAGCAGGTCTGCCTCACTGCGGCAGGTATACTGCACTGCGTAGGTTGTGCCTCCTGTTTCCTCATCTTCTACAACACGGCAAATCTGGTTAGCCAGAAAATAGCCCGTCGCCATTACCTCGGGTATATGCACCTCTTTCATCCACTGCAGCCAATCATCAGCCACTCTGTTGTCAATACTGGTAGTTACGTTGTATAAAATCATACTCAAAATTAAGAAATAGCCTTTAAAAGTACGGGTAAAATAATGTAGCGGCCTGTTTTTCAAAATTATACTTACTTTTACAGCAGTTACCAAAGCTTCTTGTTCCCGTATAGTTTATAACTAAACTAAAATTAAGTATGAAAAAATTCCTGATCGTAAGTATCCTGAGTGCTGGTATGGGCTTGGGCTTGATGCAGCAACCCACCGTTGCGGCTCCTTTGAAAACAACTATAACTACTGCAGTTGCAAATGTGCACCCTACCGAAGCAAAGTATGACAAGATCATGGAGAAGTATGCCAACGGCCTGAAAGGGGCTTTTGCTGAAAAAGACGACAAGAAGACCGTCGCTATGGTCAACAAAATAAATGATGAACTGGTAGTGGAGATCGGCAAGATCAAACCGGAACTGGAGCGTTGGGTGAAGGGGTTGACCGAGCAGGACAAAGAGGCCCTGGAGCAGCGAATGGGAAACAAGGCATATCTTAAAACCATTTTCGAAATCATGTTCGACCCTGAAATTGGCAAGCGCATCGAGCAGAACCCGGAGTTAAAGAAAGCCATAGAAGCCGGTAGCCAACGCATGCAGGCGCTGGGCTTTGAGGGCAGCGAAGAAGACATAGACTAGCGGTGAATATAACATAAAAAAGCAGCGGCCTGCACCAGATAGTGCAGGCCGCTGCTTTTTTATGTTACGGTGTGCTACTGGCAGTGCCAGCTTCCCGGTTTGCCGTTATAGTATCCATCCTCCGGAGAGGTTTGGAAAGCTACAACAACAGGCTGGTTTCCGTCAGGCGAAACGAGTTGTAAGGCACCCTCGCTAAGTTGAATGTACAAGGTGCCATTATCATCTCCGACAGCTTTTAAGGTGCCCTCGTTATTGCTCAAGGTATACGTGCTGTTGGAGCTCAAACCGGTTGCGGTCAGGTTTGTCAGCTTGTATGCATTGCCCTTCGTGGTAGCTCCTGTATTGCCCGGCGCAGCGTTGTCAGTGCGCGCTATCTTACCACCTATCCACAGGTTTTCACCCAGGCAGCCGGACGTTTCGGCAATCAGGTCGAAATAAGCCTCTTCGGACTGCGTTTCAATGGCAGCGATGGTGATGGCTGCTTCTTGTTTGGGCGCTGTCTCGGCTACTGTTAAGGCTGTTTGTTCTTCCGGCTCTTTCTCCACACGGGCAGAGCAGGAAATCAAAAGCAGCATAAAAAGTAGGGCTAAGAGGGTTAAATCGGATTTGTTGTTAAGAGTAGAAATTTTTTCCATAGGCATTGTTTTAGATTATGTTATTCCATAATCCTTATACTGCCTGTGGATGTCCTGTGTTGTTTAAAATAGGACTATTTAGAATAAAATTGTAATATATAAAGAAGTAAATATATTGTGTTTCATATGCTTGTACATTTTATTCTGTAGCCAAAAGTAGCACAATACCTGTAGCTGTTGCTGCTACACCGGCTCCAGGTAATTCAGGTCTTTACTATACGTCTCTTCCAGTGTTAAAATGGAAATAACAGCAATTACCAGGCAAATGGCAGCAAGTATAAACGCGGCCGATATCAAGCCAGTGCTATCCTTCAGCACCGTAAAAGCCAGCGTGAGCGGTACAACGGCGCCGCGTACAAAGTTGGGCACCGTGGTGGTAACCGTAGCCCGGATGTTTGTACCAAATTGCTCGGCAGCAATGGTCACAAAAACCGCCCAGTAGCCACTGGCAAAGCCAAGCCCCACACACAAGGTATAAAAAGCATTCAGGCTGAGGTTATCTGCAAGCAGGTACACGCCTATGAAAAGTGAGGTCAGGAGCAGGAACGCCAGCACAATGTTGCGCCTGCTTTTAAAGCGCTGGCTCAGAAAACCGCTGGCAAAGTCACCGAAAGTAAGGCCCAGGTAGCAAAACGAAACAGCCTTTGCCGCCGACACCGGCTCTGTTATCCCCAGGGCTATCCCGAACTCCGGGGAGAACGTGATCAGTATGCCTACCACAAACCAGATAGGCACCCCGATGAGGATGCATTTGATGTATTTCCAGAAGCGGCCGGAGTTGCTGAACAAACTTAAGAAGTTTCCACGTGTAACACTGCTCTCTTTCAGGTTTTTGAACATGCCCGACTCAAACACCCCGATCCGGAGGAAGAGCAGGAGCAGGCCGAGTCCGCCGCCAATAAAGTAAGCCGTGCGCCAGCCAAAATACTCGCCTACAAAGCCAGCCAGTATTGCCCCCGATATGCCAATGGTTGCAACCACCATGGTGCCATAGCCGCGCTTCTCTTTGGGCAGCACCTCTGATACAAGCGTTATGCCTGCACCCAGTTCACCGGCCAGTCCCACGCCTGCCACAAAGCGCAGGAAAGCGTACATCGGGATAGTGGTTACAAAGCCGTTCATGATATTGGCTACCGAGTACAGGAAGATAGAACCAAACAACACCGAAAGACGGCCCTGTTTATCGCCCAGTATACCCCAGGCCACACCACCCAGCAGCATACCTACCATCTGCATGTTCAGCAGCAATACACCTTGCTCCAGCAAGGCTGCCTGGTCTGTTACGCCAAGCGCTTGCAGGCTGGGGATGCGCACGATGCTGAAAAGCACCAGGTCGTAGATGTCCACAAAGTAGCCAAGGGCAGCCACAATAACGGAGGCATTCAGCAGGTAGTGCCTCTGAGGAGCAGTTGTAGTTGAGCTCATATATAAGATACAATATATAAGTTGAATATAAATGATTGCAGTATTATCTGCAAAAGAAACCACGCCTTGAATAGCAGCAGGTATCGGTATTTCTCCTAGATTAGGGAACTGAACGTACTGTCGTAACTCTGAAACCATTGCAAGCCATGCAAAATCTTGGGAAGAAACTGCAGGTAAAGCCTGATCATAAACTTCTACTTTTAAATGCCCCGGAAGAAGTGGCGCAGACCCTTTCTTCAGAAGGGTACACTTTTGCGACACAGGAAGCAACAGGTGAAAAAGGTACTTTTGATGCCGTGCAGTTATTTGTGAAGAGCAGAGCCGAACTGGAGCGTGATGCGCCTCAGGCTATAGAAGCCCTTAAACCTGCAGGCATGTTGTGGATCGCCTACCCTAAGAAGTCTTCAAAAATAACCTCTGACCTCACCCGCGACGAAGGCTGGCAAGCCGTTGCTGACATGGGCTACGAAGGAGTGCGGCAGATTGCGATTGATGATACCTGGTCGTCGATGCGCTTTAAACAGGCCGCTGAACGGAAAGAGCCCTCCATGTTCGGTGTAGATTATCCGGGCATAGACAGGAAAACCAAAACCGTAACCATACCCGAAGACCTACGCGAGGCACTGGAAGCGGTGGGCTTGCTGGAGAGCTTTGAGAAACTGGCATTCACAAACCGCAAGGAAATTGTAGTGGCCATACTTGACGCAAAGCGCCCCGAAACACGGGCCAGCCGCATAGGCAAAACCATCGAGCAACTGATGGGCCTGTCACTTGGCCTTAAGCTTTGAGCCTGCGTAAAGCGCCCGAAGTATAAAGTATGAAGTATAAACAGAAAGACCCGGCTATGCAGCCAGGCCTTTCTGTGTTAATATGTGGTAGCTTACTGTACTACCGTATTAAATTTCACGTCGATATCGGTTTCGCCTTTGTTCGGGTCACTGGTAGCGCCTTTCTGGCCAGGCTGGTGCTTCAGTAGGATGCGAACCTCGCCTGTGCCTGTTGCAGTAGTCGTAACGGTTGTTTTCAAGCCAAGCGGCCTGTTGTTCTTGTCCACATCCGTAGTTGCAATGGTAACGCCTGGAACTGTTGTCGTATAAAACAGCTCGTGCTCGTCTCCTTCTGCCTCAACTTCCTGAGAAATATTAGCGGCTGGCGTTTTGCTCTCGTCTAAAATGGTAAGCGTGCCGGTGTAAGTTGTATTCGGAGCCAGGTTCAACACATCTATGGTTGGCTGCTGGCTGCCGGTTATGCCATCCGCATCTTTCCAGGTGGCCGTTACACTCTGTCCTTTTCCGGAAGGCACAAGCGATAGCGTCACTGTTGTGATCATCTCCTGTTCAGATTCTGCTGCTGGTTCATCGTCGTCGTCACAAGCAGTTGTGGTGGCTGCCATGGCTCCCATTAGCAAAATAGCGAGGTACGGTCTGAATAGTTTTTTCATAATTAGAAGGTATACTTGGTTTATGTCTGAATTTAAAAATATCTAAATAGTTGAGTTTGTACCGTTTCCTGTTGGAGCATTACGTTATATACTACCCAAAGGCTATATAAGGTAAGCAAAATTTCCCTGCCAGAGCTAAGCAATTCCTAAGCTACCGGAAATAAACTGCCGGCTCCCAGGCCCTGCCAGCAGGTTTTTGTTACGGAGCTTAATTCTTCAATAGTGCCAGCGGTATTTTCACCCGAAACATCAGCAAGCGGCCCACTTCGTCGGCATAGTAGCGGAGGCGGTTCTGGTAATCGCGGTAGGTGGTGTTGAGCAGGTTGTTGCCTGTTATACCTACTTCCAGCAACTGGGTGCCGATCTTTACGGTTGTACCGGCCTCTGCGTGCACCAGAAAATACCCGTCTGGCGGAAGTATAAATGGCTCACTCTGCGCGTCAGCACGGTGCTGCTTTGCAACAGTCAGCGCTCCCAGCGACACGTACGTTCCGGTTAAACGGCCGCTGCCCATCGTGCCCAACTGGTAACGCAGCGAGTTATCGATGCGGTCAGCAGGAATAAACGGCAGGTAACTTCCGTCGCGGCTGTTCTCGGCCCGCACCAGCGATCCTTTCGACTCCAGCATAAACCTGTCGGTGAAGTTATACTGAAGACTCAGGTCTACGCCCCAGAACGTAGCGTCGGTCTGCTGATAATTGGCCAGCGGGAAAGCACCTCGTATGGTCTGTATCACCTCGCCTGTTGGCTGCAGGTAAATGTAATCCTGGATGAAGTTGCGGTACACGCTCACCTCGCCGTTCAGGCGGCGGTTGGAGTGGTAGTTTACCGTTGCCACAGCATTGGTCGCGTGCTCCGATTTCAGGTTTGGGTCTCCCTGCTCGTAGGTGGCGGTACCGTGGTGTACTCCCTCGGCAAACAGTTCGTTGGCATGCGGTGCCCGGGAAGCATAGCTAAGGTTGCCGCTCAGGGTCAGGTGATAGCCCAGGTCATACATTGCCCCAAAGCTGCCCGACAAATTGTGGAATGCATACTCCGGCCGGATCACGGTGCTGTCGTTTTCGCGCTTGCGGATCTGCAGGTCTTTGTGGTCGTACCGTGCTCCGGCTTCGAGTTGCAGGTTGCCCTTGCGCCACTTCTCCGTCCAGAACACGCCGGAGGTAAAATTGCGGAAGAACGGAATGAAGTAGCGGTTTTTATAGGTATTGTTCTGCCACAGCGTACCGACTCCTATACTTCCAGAAAAATTGCCGACAGGCTTGTGCTCCCAGGCCAGGTCTGTAGAATGGGTTGCCAGGTCGAGGTGCAGTTCGGCTTGCCCGTCGGCGCGGGGGCGGTGCTTGTCATACTCATCGCGGATGTTCTGCTGGTAAGCGTACGTCAGTTGCAGCTGTCCCAGGTCGCCGGTCTGGTAATAGGCCTTGGTTTTGAGCAGGTGGTGCGTTACGTCCTGGTATGGCCGCTCGATGGCATAGCTGAAATCTCCTGTCTCCTCCGGTTGTTTGCGCTGAATAGCATTAAAAAGGTCTGCAGGGCTGCCGATATGCGCCGAAGAAAGCACGCCCAGCTTGGAGTGGAAGTAGCTGTAGTATACTTCGGAGCCAAATCTGGGCTGCCGGTAAGCAAGCGTTGCCGACAGGTTCTGCTCTTCAAAGCCGGTATTTTTAAGCACATAGTCCGGGGTGCTGGCACTACCGGCTTTCTTTGCCGAAGTATGCACCCGCCAGCTCAACGGAGGCAGTTTTGCCAGTTTGCCCTCCAGCATGGCCGAGGCAGCGCCCATGCGGTTGTTGGTGCTCCCGATCAGGTTCACTTCACCGTTCAGCCCGGTAGAATCCGGCAGGGGTCTTGGGTTTACCAGCACGATGCCGCCGATGGCGTCCGAGCCATAGCGTACGCCGGCAGCGCCTTTCACTACCTTCATTTCGTCTGCATTCAGGGGGTCGATCTCCGGCGCGTGCTCATCGCCCCATTGCTGGGCCTCGTGCCGCACGCCGTTGTTGAGGATCAGCACGCGGCTGCCAAAAAGACCATGGATTACCGGCTTTGATACGTTGGGCCCGGTCTGGATGGAACTCACGCCGCTAAGTCTCTTCAGCGACTCACCCAGCGAAAGGCCGCGCGTCTCCGCCAGCTCCCGGCCGGAGAGGGTTTCGGAAGCCTGCGGTTGCTCCGTCATGCGCGAGCCGGTGATTTCCACGGAGTGCAGCATGCGGGCATCGGTGTGCAGCGTCAGGTTACGTACGGTGGAGGTGCTCATCCGAAAGGAAATGCGTTCCTCCTCATACCCGATGTAGGTAATTTTTAAAGTATAGTTGCCCCGGCACAGGTGGTGAAAGTGGTAGTTGCCGTACTCATCGGTCATGGTGGCTTTGTTCTGCTCCACGATCAGTATGGTTGCGCCTACCAGCGGCTGCCGGGTGTCGTGGTCCATCACCTTACCTGATAAGGTCAGGCCGCAGTCCTGTTCGGCATCCGCCAGGTCTGTTGCCGAAGTTTCAGACATGTCCTGCGCAGTAGCCAGCTGCCCCGTTATCAGCAGCAATAGCAGCAACAGACTTTTGATATATAATTTATAAAGCACGTGTTTATCTGGCTTAATAGTATAGGGATATGCTGATGATCACCATCAAAGTATAATCCCTGAAAGTATAAACTGAGTAAAAAAGATAGGAGTGTCTGGCCGAAACACATGTTTCGGGCTTAGCAAGTTGCAAAAGCCCTCAGGTACAACAAGAAAACGTTTCAGGTGCTCCGGCTAGGCCACAGGCGGGCCACGCAGATCGAAAGGTATGGAGAGGATTGCCTGCCAGCTGGCATAGTAGCCGGTGGTATATATGGCAGTAAATGTTGGGCGTGCAAACGTAATACGCTCAAGGCTAGGCTGGAAAGGTGCGTGAAACACGTCTTCCACGGCACAGTGCGTGTGCTTTTTATCGATGTGCGCCTGATTCTGGTCCTCATGCGGAACATGCAGCGTATGGCCGTGGCTGTGCAGGCGCAGCAGGAGGCTGTCCGGCACCATAGCCCGCCCAAACAGGAGCAGGAGAAACAGGGCGATATAGGATATAAACCGAGGCACTTATAGCACACTAACTTAAGCAAAGATAAAATAATTTCTTAAACCATTGTTTTTACGCCTGTTGCTGCAACGCGCAGCCGGGCAAGTATAAAATCTGTCAGAAGCAACCATAACCTTAGACCCTGCTTTTACTACCTGGCGCAGATTCTGACAACCTGTCACAGTACGGGTAGTAAAAACGCTGTGGAACAAGATTTGAAAGCCACCACAATGCGTATTTTGTAGCTATAGATTGATATAATTACATAAGGTTTAAAAACGAACATGGAAGAAAGAGGTAATATTTCGATTCACACCGAAAACATTTTCCCGATCATCAAGAAATTCCTGTACTCTGATCACGAGATCTTCCTGCGCGAGCTGGTAAGTAACGCCGTGGATGCAACGCAGAAGATCAAGCGTTTATCGTCTATCGGAGAGTATAAAGGTGAGCTGGGTGATCTGAAAGTGGTGGTGAAAGTGGACAAGGATGCCCGTACCATCACCATCTCCGATCGCGGTATCGGTATGACGGCCGAAGAGATCAAGAAGTACATCAACCAGATCGCTTTCTCGGGCGCTGCCGAGTTTGTGGAGCGCTACAAGGAGGCTGGGGAGCAGAACCAGATCATTGGTCAGTTCGGTCTCGGTTTCTACTCGGCGTTTATGGTGGCAGACCGTGTGGAAATCGTTACCAAATCTTACAAAGAAGACACTGTGCCGGCTCACTGGACCTGCGACGGCAGCACCGAGTTTGCCATCGTGGATGCCCGAAAAGAAGAGCGCGGTACCAACGTGATCCTGAACGTGGCGTCCGATTCAGAAGAGTTCCTGGAGAAAGAGCGCATCCGCACCATCCTGAACAAATACTGCAAGTTCCTGCCGGTAGAGGTAGAGTTCGAAGGCGAGGTGATCAACAACCCGAACCCGATCTGGACGAAGCAGCCTTCCGAGCTGACCGAAGAAGATTACAAGAAGTTCTACAACGAGCTGTACCCGTTCTCGGAGGCTCCGCTGTTCTGGATCCACCTGAACGTAGACTACCCGTTCAACCTGACCGGTATTTTATACTTCCCGAAGATCAAGAACGACTTTGAGCTGCAGCGCAACAAAATCCAGCTTTACTCCCGCCAAGTATTCATTACCGACGAGGTGAAGGATGTAGTGCCGGAGTTCCTTATGTTGCTGCACGGCGTGATCGACTCGCCGGATATTCCGCTGAACGTGAGCCGCTCGTTCCTGCAGGCCGACTCCAGCGTGAAGAAGATCAACACCTACATCACCAAAAAGGTAGCCGACAAACTGACCGAGATCTTCAAAAAGGACAGAGCAACCTTCGAGAACAACTGGGACGATATCAATGTGTTCGTAAAGTATGGCATGCTCTCGGATGAGAAGTTTTATGAGAAAGCCAAAGACTTTGTGCTGCTGCAGAACACCGAAGGCAAATACTATACTTTAGAAGAGTATAAAAACCTGACGCAGGCCAACCAGACAGACAAAAACGGTCAGCTGACCTTGCTTTATACTACGGATGTGGACAAGCAGCACGCCTTTGTAGAGGCTGCGCACAACCGTGGCTACGATGTGCTGAAGCTGGATACCCTTATCGACAGCCACTTTATCGGTATGCTGGAGCAAAAGCTGGAGAAAACCACCCTTAAGCGCGTTGACTCTGACACCATTGATAAGCTGATCGAGAAGGATGAGCTGAAAGAAAGCGTGCTGAGCGATACCGAGAAGGAAGACCTGAAAAAGATCTACGAGCAGGCCATCAACAACCAGAACATGCATGTGCAGGTAGAACCGCTATCGCCGGACGATGCGCCGGTTGTGATCACGCTGCCCGAATTTATGCGCCGCATGAAGGACATGAGCCGCACCGGAGGTGGTGGTATGATGTTTATGGGCAACATGCCGGATACATACAACGTGGCCATCAACGCCAACCACAGCATTAACCAGCGCATCCTGAAGGCAAAAGATGACAACAAAGAGCGCATCGCCCGTCAGGCCTTTGATCTGGCCCTGCTGTCGCAGAACATGCTTTCCGGCTCCGCGCTTACTGCCTTTGTGAAGCGTAGCGTAGACCTGATCGACAAAGAATAAGTATACCTCAAATATAAATTAGGGAAAAGGCGGCATTCTTGTGCCGCCTTTTCTGTTTACACTGGCCAGGAAAGTGAAACTAAGTATAACCAGGTATAGTTATAGCGGCAGGCTTTTCGCGGCCTGATTGGCACGTATATATTTTATGTGCATATTTACGTTTATCTAAAAGCATTAAATGGAGGAGCGTATCGTCTGTGGCGGCAAGCTTTCCTTCAGGATATGATCCATCAAACTTGCAGCATGAAGCATTCTCTTCGTTTCTTTTTGTACGGTGTGGCAGTGTGGTTGCTGGCAGGGCTAAGCGGATGCGGCTCTGCCAAGTATAACAGCGACTATAACCTGAGCCGTGCGCGTGAGAAAGAAGAGGCAAAATCCGGAGTGGTGGCTGATGCTGATACAACAAAACCGTCGCTTGAAAAAAGCCTGGCGAGCGAAGGTGCCGAAGGGCAGAAAGAACAGCGCAGGAAGCGCAAGCCCAGCAAACGCTATTTCATGGGCGAAAAGGTAACCAGAGGCTTTGTGAAGGTGAAACAGGGCAACAATGAGGTGCTGGAAACGTTCAGCTATCTTCCCGAATTCAAGGAACCAGACCCGTATGCGCCGGAAAAGTATTTCTTCGATCCTAAAAAGAAGAAAGTATACCGCACCCGCAGCGAGGTAGACCCGGACAAGTATAAAATCCTGCACGGGCCTTACAAGAAAAAGATCAACGGCGAGGTGGTGGAAGAAGGCTATTTCTACAACGGCACCAAGCACCTGCGCTGGGAACGCTACAACAAAAACGGCATCCTGATCGCGAAAGAGCATTATGAAAAAGGCTTTCCCCGCGATGCCGTAGTAAAGTACTACGACGGTGGCGACAAGAAAATAAAGGAAGTGATTCCCTACGCTTATGGCGAGGTGCAGGGCATGTACTACCGTTTCTATGAAAATGGACAGGTAGAATGGTCGGGCCGGTACGAGAAAGGCCGCAAAGTGGGCGTCTGGATCAAGCACTACGATTTCCGCAACCGCCGCCACTACGAATACCAGTACCCAAAAACAGCTTACGACGCCCCGGCCGAGCCCTACCTGCTCAAGCAATACGACCGGCACGGCACCCTCATCTACGAAAAAGACAAGCTCGACAAGCGTTCGGCGCAGCGTTAGTGGAAAGCGTCCTGTATGTGATGTACCACGGGTGGCGTTGCGAGGGTTATGGCAATGATATCAAACCGGATGTCGTGCTCCCATCCGTTCTCCTCAATGTAATGTTCTGCAGCACTGAGTAACAGAGCTTCTTTTTTCGGGCTCACAGCCGCTTCCGGGAAGCCGAACTCGTCTGTGGCACGGGTTTTTACCTCCACAAAAACCAGCAACCCGGCCCTTTGGGCAATAATATCGATCTCTGCCCGCCCTGCTCTGTAGTTGCGCTGAAGTATGCTGTAACCGTGCTCCTCCAGGAAAGTGGCAGCTTTTGCCTCGCCGCTCTGCCCGGTTACCAGGTGGTTATTTTTTTGAGTAGCCATAAAATTCCTGTAATTTGCATTCAACTTCTATACTATCAGGCGGTATGCTGCTGTTTATATAGGTTGTAGTACCCTGCCCGGAACGGAAAGACCATACATTATCCTGTCCTGGAGGGGTGGTCATACTTACCTGACTTGAACGAAACAGGTCCGGATACGATCGAAGCATTAACTACCTGATGAAAAATTTGATAGCATAAGCGTGTCACAGAATAAAGAAATACAGTTTGAGCAACTGGGCCTGATCGATTACAAGGAAGCCTGGGATTACCAGGATAAGCTGTTTACCAGCATCCTGGAGATCAAGGCTGCCAACCGCAATGCGGAGCCGGATGCGCAGCAGGTAACGCCAAACTACCTGTTGTTTTGCTCGCACCCGCATGTGTACACGCTGGGCAAGAGCGGGCACGAGTCCAACCTTCTTATCAACGAGGAGGGGCTTAAAGCAAAAGGAGCCACGTTCTACAAGATCAACCGTGGCGGCGACATCACCTATCACGGGCCGGGACAAATTGTAGGCTACCCTATTCTCGACCTGGAGAACTTCTTTACCGATATCCACAAGTACCTGCGCTTTCTGGAAGAGGCGATCATACTTACCCTGAAAGATTATGGGATCGAGGCAGGCCGAATAGCAGGGCTTACCGGAGTATGGCTGGACCACGAGGAACAGAAGAACCCGCGCAAGATCTGTGCGATGGGCGTGAAGTGCAGCCGCTGGGTAACCATGCACGGGTTTGCTTTTAACATCAACACCGACCTGAATTATTTTAATAACATCGTGCCTTGTGGCATTACCGATAAACAAGTAACATCCCTGGCTAAAGAGTTCGGATACGAGGTACCGTTGGCTGATGTGGAAGAAAAGTTAAAAAAGCATTTGGCTGACTTGTTTGGTGCAGTCATTTCTACAATAACGCATGAAGAAGGACATTGATTTTAGTATGGTAGAGGGCGTTTCGGTGGCAGTTGCTGTTGCTGAGAACGAGTATGGAGAGCGTGCCTGGAATGTTTACCTGTTGAACAACAACAGCTTTCCGCTGGATAATGTGTTGGTAGCGTCTAAAGGCTACGGAGAAGTTGATGGAGAAGAGGTGAAGACGTCGGTGCTGCGGCATATGTTTGAGCAGGTGGGCGCCAGAACCTTTGTGCAGATCGAACCCATCGATCCGGCCATTTTTCACATCAACAACGAATACTGGGTCAGCTATTACATCGACGGGAAAATCTATGATAAAAAGTTCGTGTTCGTGCCGGACTCCATCACAGAAGAAAACATGATCGACATCAGCATGCTGCAAATGCAGGGTGTGCTACATTCCTGATCTGTTTAATATAACTATACTTTTAATACCCGCTGCCAGCTAAAAGATTTGTCGCTACACAGTGAACCTTGTTTAATTGCTTGTAGTTGCGTCTCTTACGACAGTATCTCATTAGGATATAACCTGCCCGATAAACTTTAGAAGTACAGGAATTTTGTATTTCTTTGTTTCGCAGAATCAGCTTATGGACCAGAACATTTTACCCCTTATACTTTCATCAAGTTGGGCTTTCCTTATCGCGATATTTGCTGTTCCATCCATTATCCGGGTGGCACACCTCAAGAATATCCTGGACCAGCCAAACCTGCGTACCGTGCACGAATCGCTGACTCCCCGCTTGGGTGGCCTGGCCATGTTTGCCGGTTTCATGTCAGCACTTTCTATTTTCGGTGATCTAGGCAATGGCGTGCAGCAGCTGCTTGCCGGCTGCATCATTTTGTTCTTCATCGGCCTGAAAGATGACCTGGTTAATATCTCTGCCCTCAAAAAGTTTGCGGTACAGCTCCTGGCAACAGGCATTGTGATGTTTATGGCAGATATCCGCATCACGAGTTTCCAGGGTATATTCGGTATCGGTGAACTGCAGATAGGCATGAGCTATGGCTTCACCTTCCTGGTTATTGTGGGAATAACAAATGCCATCAACCTGATAGATGGGCTAGACGGCTTGGCCGGTACCATCGTGCTGATCATCAGCCTTACCTTCGGGATGTACTTTTTCCTGTATGGCGGTGCTGCCTACAGCAACTATGCAGCTGTTGCGTTCTGCCTGATCGGTGGTTTACTGGGGTTCCTGCGCTACAACTTCTTTAAGGCAACCATTTTCATGGGCGATACGGGCTCGCTGCTCTGTGGCTTTATCGTTTCGGTGTTAGCTATCCAGTTCATTGAGATGCGCGTGGTGGCATCTTCGCCTTCTGTGGCCCTTGGCATACTGTTCGTGCCACTTTTCGATACAATCCGTGTTTCGATCATCCGAATCTTAAAAGGCAAGTCGCCGTTCATCCCGGATAAAAACCATATACATCACCGGTTACTGGCGATGGGCCTGAACCAGATCAGTACGGTGCTTACCCTGGCCCTGATCAACGTGATGGTGATTCTCTTTGTAGTGAGCTTCAGCGCGTGGGGGAACCTGAACCTGCTGCTGATGTTGTTGGCTTTCTCAGTGGTGCTTAGCATATTTTTAGGTGTATACAGGTCGCGTAGTGCTCAAAGCGTTTCCAAAGTATAAATTCAGGTATAGTTGCCTGCTTTTGCTTGTAGCCATACTGGGTTTTGTAATTCCGGGCAGGGCACAGGTGTTGCCGCTGGAGCAAAAGAATACCATCAGCAGCGACTGGATGGTGTACGAGGAAGGTGCTACCCAACTGGTGCCTTACATTGCCAGTGTGCACACAAACTACAATGCGATCCATCAGTGGCTGTCTGTTACGCCTGCTCAACCTTTCAGAATTGGGTTTACTGCCCAGAAAGAATTGTGTCTGTTCCTGAATAACCAGCTTGTTTTCCGTGCCGATTCTTCTTCGGCCTACACGCTTGACCTGGCCAAATACAGCAAAGAGGTAAAGCCTGTTCACGGCAAGTACCTGCTTACGGTATGGCACCCGCTGCAGCAACCTAATATCAGCACGTTCCGGAACCAGGCAGCAGAGCAACAGTTGGGCCGGCAAGTGAATGAGCGCCCTTTTGCGGTTAAAGCCAGAGAATACATCAACCAGAACGCCTTTGTAATATTTATTCTGCTGATCGGGATTATTTACGGCAGCCTTAAAACCAGTTTCCCTTCTGAGTTTAACAGTATTTTTCGGGTAGGCTCTTTATTGCGCAACAGTACGCTGGATGAGAGCTTCCTTACAAAATCGATCAGTACCTGGTCGAGTGTGCTTTTCGTACTGGCCTTTTCGCTTTCGCTGGCTCTGCTGGTAGCAGCTATCCATACCAATGTGCAGCATGTGCGGCTTTTTAACCGTCTTTTCCCGGTCTCAGAAGCCGATATCACCACCAAGATCTTGTTCTATACTTTGCTGATCTTTGTCTTGATCCTGATAAAATACCTTTTTTTGAAGATGATGGGGTTCATATTCGGGTTGGAGCAGATGGTGCAGCTGCAATACCGTGAGTTCCTGAGAACTATACTTTTCCTTGGTATATTTTTACCTGCCGTTATGCTGCTTTACCTCGGTCTTAATGCGTATATGCCTGAAACCATACTTGTCATGTCGAACGTGGCAGTATCTTTGGTGTTGGTTCTCACGATACTAAAGGTGTTTATTACTGTAAATAAGAAAGCTTCTGTGATAAATTTGCATTTAATTTCATACCTTTGCGCCACAGAAGTAATTCCGCTGGCCATCATGCTGAAATTTATCGTGTTTAACTATTAAAAACACAATTAGCAGGAGCCGCGAACAAGGAAGGCTAATAAAAGTACAGACCTCATATGGCTGAAAACAAAGAAAAGGCGTACGCTAACCCTGAGCGACACAAGATTCCGATCAAGAGCATCCTCGTAACACAACCGCAGCCAACCACCGATAACTCTCCTTATCTGTCGATTGCGGAGAAGTATGGCATCAAGGTAGACTTCAGAGCCTTTATTGAGGTTGAACCTGTTTCTTACAAGGAATTCAGAAAAGATAAAGTTGATATCCTTGCCCATACGGCTGTTATTTTCACGAGCCGTAACGCAGTAGATCACTTCTTCCGCATCTGTCAGGAAAGCAAAATCGAGATGCCGGCAGATATGAAATATTTCTGTATTTCAGATCAAACGGCTTATTACCTGCAGAAGTACATTGTACTTCGTAAGCGCAAGTTGTTTGTGGGCGAGAAAACGGCAAAGGATCTTTTTGAAGTGATCAAGAAGCATAAGAACGAGAAGTTCCTGTATCCTTGCTCTAACATCCGCAAAGATGATATCCCGGAATTCCTGGCTGCAAACAAGATCAAACATACAGAGGCCGTAATTTACAAGACGGTAGCCGCTGACCTGTCTGACCTGGACGATGTAACCTATGACTGCATTGCCTTTTTCAGCCCATCCGGTATCACCTCGTTGTTTATCAACTTCCCGAACTTCAAGCAGAACAATACACGCATTGCTGCTTTCGGCCCAACAACAGCCAAGGCCGTACGGGATGCAGGGCTGGAGCTAGATATTGAGGCACCCATGCCAAATGCGCCGTCTATGACAGGTGCAATTGAAGTATACATCCAGAATCAAAAGCAGGCGCTGGCGCAGAAAAAATAGTAAAAGCATGTAACCTTTGCTGAAAAATCGCATAGTTACTAAAACGCAAAAGTTAGTTGTATTAATCGCATACTAGCTTTTGCGTTTTACTGTTTAATCTCTATATTTGATTCTATACATGCCATACTCCGATTGAGCATCTTGCTTGGTTGCAGCAGCCTATGAAAAAGATTCTACCTGTTGTTTTGTTTTTGTTGGCCTGCCACACCATGGTATGGGGACAGCAACAGCCGCAGTTTACGCACTACGGTTTTAATGGCATGTACATCAGCCCCGCCTATGCCGGTATCACGAACCGGCCGGAGGTGATGTCTATTTACCGTTACCAGTGGCTAAACTACGATGCGTCTTTTGACGACGGAGGCGCTCCTCAAACACTGCTGCTGACTGCGCATACACCTGTGCGGTTTTTAAAGGGAGGCTTGGGTATGAATCTGATGCGGGACAAGATTGCCAATACCACCATACTTACTGCAGCCCTCTCCTACTCGTTCCATATAACTATAGGAGAAGGTAAGCTGGGCTTAGGGATACAAGGCAACGTGAACAACATAAAGAAAGGCAACTACAGGGCGATAGATGATAACGACCCGAATGTGCCTTACAACAGTTCCGATACAAAGTATGATATGGGTGCCGGGGTATGGTATGAGTCATCCACGTTTTATGCCGGTGGCGGGGTAACAAACCTGCTGCGCTCGGAATACCTGTTTGCAGACTCTACCGGAACCGGAAAAGGACGCTTGCTGGGCGAGAACCACATTTATGCCACAGCCGGATACCACCTGCCACTCACCAATGAACTGGTGATGACGCCGGCCTTATTATTAAAACATGACACGGAAACATTCTCATTTGATGCAGGCGCGCGGGTAACGTATAATGAAAAATATTGGGGCGGAGTGAATTATCGGCACCAGGAAGCTGTTAGTGCCCTGGTGGGCGTGGCTCTCTTTCAGGAAAACGCCCTCAGAGTAGGATATGCATTTGATTTTACAACGTTTAACAGAGAAGCAAAGGCGCCAACCTCGCATGAAGTAATGGTATCTTACAGGTTGCCAGAACCTGTTGTGCGATTCCGGCCACCAGTTAGAACCCCTCGCTATTATTTCCAGAAATAACATAGCCCAAAAGCCCGATTCGGCGGTAAAACACAATTCTTGAAAAAATACATAATAAATTTGTTTTGAATAGTTATAATATTAAGTAGGTTGCACCGTTGAAAAATAATAATAGGTGTCACTTTTAATTACTTTTGTTTTTTTCTAATTCTCAATATATTTGCTACACCTGAAAAGTGTGCTTGAAACATTGCTAAAAAATTTACCTTTCTAAAAGTCATCATGAACAAACTATTTAAGCTGTCTTCCTTCGCATTGGCGGTGGTACTGCTTGCAAGCTGTGGGTTAAGAAGAGGTCCGCAGGGTGATCTTATAGGTTCAGAAGATCGTCCTGAATACAATCCTCAGGAAGTGCCTTACGGCATGGTGGCCTGCCCGGGCGGAACATTCCATATGGGCCAGGCTGATCAGGATATAGCCGCAACAATGGCTAACCTGAACAAGCAGGTGACAATTGGTGGCTTCTATATGGACGAAACTGAGATCACGAATAACGAATACCGTCAGTTTATTGAAGTGATGGTAAATGACTCGATTGATGTGCTTGGTGAAGAGTTTGTGATGACACAGCTTTATCCGGATACGACAGTATGGGTGCGTGACTTTACTTACCATATGGGAGACCCATTGATGGAATATTACTTCACACACCCTGCATTTGATGAGTATCCAGTGGTAGGTGTTGACTGGTTTGCTGCAAAATATTTCAGCGACTGGCGCACGAAGCTGAAAAACAAAGCAAATGCAGACAACGGAAAAGCTCCGATGCCTAAATTCCGCCTGCCATCAGAGGCTGAGTGGGAATATGCTGCAAGAGGTGGCCGTGACATGGCAGTTTACCCATGGGGTGGTCCTTACCTGCGCAATGCAAAAGGATGCTTGCTGGCAAACTTTAAACCGGGCCGTGGTGATTACTACAGCGATGGTTTTACTTATACAGCACCTGTAGCCCAGTTCTTCCCGAACGATTTTGGCTTATATGATATGTCCGGAAACGTGGCTGAATGGTGCGAAGACGCTTATGCTGACGCTACTGTTCCGATTACCTGGGACCTGAACCCGGTTTATTATGACGACAACGAGCCGCGCAAGGTAGTTAGAGGTGGTTCTTGGAAAGACATCGCCTACTTCCTGGAAACAGGTACACGTAACTTCGAATTCCAGGATTCTGCCAGATCATATGTTGGCTTCCGTAACGCCATGATTTACCTGGGAAGATCTTCCGGAAGCGAGTTTAGATAATCGTAACAGCGTAGAATAAAATTCAAACAAAAGAATACAAATCGTTCACAACTTAATTTATTGAAAACAAAATGAGCAAAGCTAGAGGTCGCAGTTTTTTGTACGACGTTTTGATGCCGAAAATCTATGGTATCGGTGCTGCTGTCGTAATTATTGGTGCATTGTTTAAAATTCAGCACTGGGATGGCGCTGACTTGATGCTTATCGTGGGTCTTAGCACAGAGGCAGTTATCTTCTTCCTGAGTGCTTTCCAGCCACAGCCACACGATCCGGATTGGGCTAGAGTATATCCACAGCTTGCTGATGATTACACTGGCGAGGCACTTATGCCTGCTACCGCATCTAATGGTCCGTCTTTAACAGGCAAGTTGGATGATATGATGCGCAATGCGAACATCACTCCAGAAACAATCAATACACTTGGCCTTGGCCTGAACAGACTGAGCGAAACAACTGCTCAGATGGCTGACCTTAGCCAGGCTACTGCCGCTACACAAGACTACAACGTTCGAGTAAGAGCAGCAGGTGAGCAACTTGAGAAAATCACACACGCTTATGCTACTACAGCTGATGCCCTTGCGCAAATGGCAGGTTCAACAGTAGATGCACAGGAGTACCACAGCCAGGTACAGAGCATGACCAGAAACCTGGGTGCGCTTAACGCAGTGTATGAAATGGAGCTTCAGGATGCTAACAACCACCTGAAAGCAATGAACAAGTTCTACGGTAACCTGAGCATGGCAATGGAAAACCTGACTGATGCCAGCAAGGATACAGAACAGTTCAAGAATGAAGTAGCCAAGTTGACGCAGAACCTACACTCACTTAACACAGTGTACGGTAACATGCTCACAGCCATGAGAGGCTAACCTGACCTAGTTCTAAATCAACAAGAAAACAACAGTAACATAGTATAAAATGGCTGGAGGAAAAGAGACACCACGGCAGAAGATGATCGGTATGATGTACCTTGTACTGACCGCACTTCTTGCCCTAAACGTGAGCTCGGCAATCCTGTTAAAGTTTCAGTTCCTCGACGAAAGTTTGAAGGAAGTGAATAACAAAACTGTAACAGATAATGCCGGTGTACTCACCAATATCAGATCTGCCGTTGACAAAGGAGGTAACAGGTCTAGCGACCAGCGCGTTCTGACAACTGCAGAAAGCATCCGCAAAGAGACTTCAGAAGTAGTTAACTACCTGCGCAGCGTTCGTGAGAAGCTGATCAAGGAAACGGGTGGTCTGAACGAAGAGAACCACTACGTGAACCCAGAGTCCAACGACGTTGTGGCGATCAACATGATCGGCGGCAAAAAGAACGGTGAAGCTTATAAGTTAAAAGATAAGCTGGACAACTATGCAAAGTTCCTGCGTCAGTACAACCCGAACATGCCGGCAAGTATCGCAAACGACGGTAAAGACGATCCTGTAGCAAAGAACGACAAAACGCAGCGCAACAAAGACTTTGCTGAACTTAACTTCGAAGACACTCCCCTGGTAGCAGCACTGGCTGTACTTTCTCAGAAAGAATCAGAAGTGTTGAAGTATGAAGCTGACGCTCTGCAGAAGCTTGCAACGCAGGTTGGTGCTGACATCATCAAGTTCGAGAAGATCTTTGCGATGGCACGTGCTGAGTCAAAGACTGTAGCAGCCGGTACCAAGTACAGAGCTGATATGTTTATCGCAGCTTCTTCTGACGCGATCACACCAAAAATGTCGTTCCAGGGAAGACCAGTGAAAGTAGAAAATGGCAAAGGTATGGTAGAATTTACTGCCGCAGCCTCTAATTACGACGCAGAAGGTAACTCTAAGCAGCAGTGGAAAGGCCAGATCACGATCAACCAGAATGGCAAAGACACAACTTTTACAGTAGTAGAAGAATACGTAGTAGCCAAGCCGGTAATCCAGGTGCAGTCTGCATCAGTTCAGGCGTTATACTTCCAGTGTGCTAACGAGTTGAACATCCAGGTTCCTGCTTTAGGAGCTGTGTACGATCCAAGCTTCAGCGCTTCAGGTGGTACAGCGATCAAAGGTGCTAAGAAAGGCCAGGTAACTGTGATTCCTTCTTCTACCGAAGTAAAACTAAACGTAAGCAGCGGTGGTAACGCAATCGGTTCTGAGACATTCAAAGTACGCCCAATCCCTAAGCCAGAGCTGGTAGCCAAAGTTAACGGCAGACCGATAGACGGTAAAAGAGGTATACCTGCAGCTTCTTTCAGAGCAGTAGAGATACAGGCTGTAGCAGATGAAGGATTCAAGCAATTTTTGCCACAGGAAGCTCGTTATAGAGTAACCAAGTGGAGAGCTTACCTGGTAAGAGGCAGCAGCCCGATCGATCAGCAGGAAATCAACGGCCCTTCTGCTAACCTGACAAGCTTTGCTGCTAAGGCAAATAAAGGAGACAGAGTTGTTGTGGAAGTACTTGACGTGAAGCGTCTAAACTACAAGGGAAGCCCTGTAGACGTAAACGTAGGGGAGCAGATCTACAACATCCCATTAAACTAAAATAGAAGCTTACAAGGAGTATGAAATTAGTTAAAGTAATTGGTGTTGCGGCAGGTCTGATGTTCTCAGTGGGAGCAATGGCACAGCAAGTGGAATCAACCACGCAATCGAGCAATCCATCTGCCCGTCCGATTCCTGAATCTGACATCCTGTTCAAGAAAACTGTTTGGCGCAAAATCGACTTGCGTGAAAAGCAGAACAGACCAATGTTCTCTGAAAACAGAGAAATAACAAAGGTCATCATCAATGCTGTGAAAAGCGGAGAGCTTGTTGCTTACAAAAACGACTCTACCAGCACACCTCTTACAAGAGAAGAGTTTATCGCCAATATGACTGGTAAAGACACGGGCGGTGGCTTATCTGAAGAGGAAATAGCAGCTGGTTTTGGTAAGGAACAGCAAGAAGAGGAGGCGGATGCCTGGGGTGAAGCCTTAGGCAAAGACGCCGGTGGACAAACTGCAGCTCCTGTAAGCAACGAATATTTTGCAAAGCAACTGTATCTGCTGGAAATGAAAGAGAACGTGGTATTTGACAAAAAGCGTTCTCGTATGTACCACGATATCCAGACAATCAGCATTAAAGTGCCTTCTACGCTAAACTCACTGGGTTTTGAGCAGAACGTAGGCAGCTTTAAAATGAGCGATCTGGTACGCGTGTTCAAAGCAAATCCGGAGATGGCGATCTGGTATAACGAGCAGAATGATGCGCAGCACAAGAACCTTGCTGATGCATTTGATCTGTGGTTATTCAGCTCATACATTACCAAGATATCAAACACTGGTGACAGAGGTTTATCCGATATCTATGGTGGCGGTAAGAAAGGCCTGCTGGCTGCACAGGATGCGCTGGAAGCACTTATCGAATACGAGTACAGCTTGTGGAGCTACTAATAAGTACAAAGCATAAAAAAAGGAGGCTGAAAGGCCTCCTTTTTTTATGCTCATAAGTTGCTTAAGCAACGTTGTGGAAGTAATTATAAAGTATAGAAGCTTTGCGCTGGCCAATTTCCTGCGCCAGCTCATCCTGCGATAGCTCCCTGAGTTTCTTAACTGATCTAAACTTGGCAAGCAAAGACTCGGCAGTTGAGAGACCAATACCTTTTACCTCAGTTAGCTCCGTTTTTAGCGTGCCCGCATCACGTTTGCTCCTGTGGAACGTAATGGCAAAGCGGTGTGCCTCGTTGCGCAGCCTTTGAATCAGCTTCAATGATTCAGATTTCTTATCGATGTACAGCGGGAGTGTATCGCCGGGATAGAAAATTTCTTCCAGTCGTTTAGCGATACCCACAATCGCAATCTTACCCCAAAGATCAAGATCTTTTAACGCCTTGACAGCAAAACTTAACTGGCCTTTGCCACCATCTATAATAACCAGCTGCGGTAAAGGTTGCTTTTCTTCCAGCAGCCGCTTGTAGCGGCGGGTGACGATTTCATACATCGACTCAAAATCATTGGGACCAACAACGGTTTTGATGTTGAAGTGGCGGTAGTCTTTCTTGCTGGGTTTTCCGTTCTTGAAACACACCATAGACGCTACCGGATTGTCGCCCTGGAAGTTGGAGTTATCGAAACATTCAATCTGGCGAGGTAATTCGGTAAGCCGAAGATCCTTCTTAAGGGTTTCCAGAACACGAATTTCGCGTTGTTCGCTCAGGTCTTTGTTCTTCTCCTGCCTGCCTTCCCGCTCTTTGCGCAGGTACATCGCATTCTTAAGAGACAGGTTAAGAAGCTTCCGCTTGTCCCCTATCTGTGGGTAGGTAACCGTAACGTTATCGAGTGGTAGTTGCAGCTCAATGTTCGTGATCACTTCCCGGGAGGTGCTTTCAAACTCGTGGCGGAGCTGTACGATCACAGTGGCAAGCAGCTCTTCATCTGTCTCATCCAGCTTCTTTTGTACCTCCAGCGACTGCGTAAGTATGATGGAGCCATTCATCACTTTCAGGTAGTTGATAAAAGAGCATTTATCATTGGAAGTGATGGTGAACACATCGATGTTGGAAAGTGTGTTGCTGACAACCGTAGACTTTGCCTGGAAGTCATCCAGCAGATCCAGTTTCTGTTTGTATTGGTGAGCCACTTCAAACTGGTATTCCTCAGCAGCTGCTGCCATACGTTCCTTGAAATAGTTCTTAGCTACAGAAAGGTTGCCGGAAAGTATACTTCTGATCTGGGTGATGTTCTGGTTATAAGTTGTCTCATCGATGAGGTTCTCGCAAGGACCTTTGCAATTGCCGATGTGGTACTCCAGGCACACCTTGAACTTGCCTGCATCTACATTCTCAGGTGATAAGTTGTAGGTACAGGTGCGAATAGGATAGAGCGTGCGGATCAGGTCGAGCACCACGTTCATGGTAGTGACACTGGCATAAGGACCGAAATAGCGGGAGCCATCGTTGATCTTGTTGCGCGTGCTGATGATGCGCGGGAAACGCTCGTTTACGATACAGATATACGGATAGGTCTTCCCGTCCTTGAGCAGAATGTTATACTTAGGCTGATATTGCTTGATAAGATTGTTTTCGAGCAGAAAAGCATCTGCTTCCGTATCTACGATGGTAAACTCAATATCCTGGATCTGGGAGATGAGCTTCAGCGTTTTCTTGTTATGCTGTGCAGAGCGGTTGAAGTATGAGCTTACGCGCTTGCGTATGTCAACCGCTTTGCCAACATAGATAATACCGTTCTCGTCAAAAAACTTATAGATGCCCGGTTTATGAGGCAGATGTGAAATTTTCTCCTTTATCTTTTCGTTCGCAGCCATGTCGCTTCATCAGATTTCAGCGTCCAAGTCAATTTCAGCGGGGATCTGCAGGAACTCTTCCATCTGAGAAGAATCTACAGGCATTTGGCCGTTGTACTTGGCACAGTCTAATTCTACCGATAAAGGCGTAGAAGGTTTAGGGAATGGCTCTTTAGAAACATCAAGTGTCTTATCTCCATAAACCTTCTTCATAAAGTATCCATAGATCGGCATGGCCAATTTGTTACCCTGACCGAGAGCAATCGTACGGAAGTGAATGGAACGGTCGTCTCCGCCTACCCAGGTACCGCAAACCAGGTTTGGCGTAATGCCCATGAACCAGGCGTCGGAGTAGTTCTGGGTTGTACCGGTCTTTGCCCCAATCTCATTCTTTAAGCCGTTGCGGTGACGCAGGCCGTAGTAAGCGGTACCACCCGGCTCTGCGGCGGCTTTGAGCATGTGCACCATCATGTAAGCAGTCTCTTCGCTCAGGGCCTCTACCTTAGTAGGAGTGAAATCTGCTAGAATATTGCCGTGCTTGTCTTCGATGCGTGTGATAAAGGTTGGTTGCGTCCAGGTGCCGCTGTTCACGAAGGTGCCGTAAGCGCCTACCATATCAAAAAGGGTAACGTCGCTCACCCCCAGCGCCAGAGACGGATTAGGCTCCAAAGGCGTTGTGATACCCATCCGTTTTGCAGTGGCTACCAGAGTTTCTGCACCTAATTTGTTCACCAGGAAAGCCGAAACTGAGTTTACAGACTCTGCAAGGGCATTGCGCAAGGTATACTTCTTACCCGAAAACTTATTGTCAGAGTTGTTAGGACACCAGGTATTGCCATCTGGCAGGGTGATACATACTTTCGAATCGATCACCTCATAGCACGGGTAATAGCCATTTTCGATAGCTGCCGTGTACAGGAATGGCTTGAACGTAGAGCCAGGCTGACGAACCCCCTGTTTCACGTGGTCATACTTGAAGTGCTTGTAGTTGATACCTCCTACCCAGGCCTTGATGTGACCAGTTTGCGGTTCCATGGCCATAAAGCCAGCCTGAAGGAAATGTTTGTAGTATTTGAGTGAGTCCATCGGGCTCATCATTACTTCTTTCTCTCCATCCCAGGAGAAGATCGTCATCGGGATCTTTTTGTTCAGGTAATAATTGATCGAGTCCTGGTCTCCGTCAAAGCGCTCGGCAAGTCTCTTGTAGCGGTCTGTACGTTTGATTGCTATTTCAGGGAAGTTCTTGATCTCGTTTCCGTTTCGGTCCGTCCAGGGGTTGCGGCCTTTCCAGTGTTTGAAGAATTCTTTCTGGCGGTCCTTCATGTGCTGCTCCATGGCCTGCTCGGCATACTTCTGCATGCGGGAGTCAATCGTAGTATAAATCTTCAGACCATCGGCATACAGGTCGTACCCGTTTTCGCGGCACCACTGTAACAGGAACTTGCTGGCCTCGGTGCGGAAGTATGGCGCAAGACCAAGGTTCTGGTTCTCTACGCGGTAATCCAGCTTGATGTCGTTGTCCTTTAGCTTTTCGTACTCTTCGGCCGGTAAAAAGCCATACTTTACCATCTGCGAAAGAACAACGTTCCGGCGAATCTTGGCGTTTTCAGGATTAAACTTAGGGCTGTAGTAATTCGGGTTCTTGAACAGGCCCACGAGTACGGCAGATTCCTGCACTTCCAGGTCTTTTGGATGCTTGTTGAAGAAGGTTTTAGCGGCAGACTGTACACCAAAAGCATTGCTGCCAAACTCAAAAATGTTGAGATACATCATCATGATCTCTTTTTTGGTATAGGAGCGCTCCAGCTTCACGGCCATGATCCACTCTTTCGTTTTATGGATAAGCGTACGAAGACCGGGCGTATCATTCAGCAAACCGTTGTTTAGCTCTTCTCCACGCGTTTTAAAGAGGTTCTTGGCAAGCTGTTGCGTAAGCGTACTACCACCGCCCCTCGAACTGCCGATCAGAAGCGAACCGGCAACGCGGCCCATTGCTTCCGGATCTATGCCTGAGTGCTCTTCAAAACGGATGTCTTCTGTTGCGACAAGCGCATTAATAAAGTTTTCGGGCAGGTCCTCGTAATCAACCGGGGTGCGGTTCTCCCGGAAATATTTGCCCAGCAGTGCATTGTCAGCAGAGTATAACTCCGAAGAGAGCGCACTTTTAGGGTTTTCAAGGGTACGCATGTTCGGCAGCTCCCCAAACAGGTTCAGGAAGTTGATGCTAACCGCATAGATGTAAAGGATAAATACGATCAGGCCGCCGGCAAAAAGTAACCATATAGCCGTAATTGCTTTTGAGTAGAGTCCGTTTTGACGCGTAGTCATGTAATTAATAATTGTTTCTGAAGAAATTCAGGTAAGTTTCCAGGTCCTTCTTCTGTTTAAACTTCTGGAAGTTGGCAGAAGAGATTACAAAGGTAGTGAATTCTACGCCTCTGATTCTGCCGATCGGCGCCTGCGGGCCTTTTTGTTTTACATTGAAAGACTGTGCCAGCTTTACATCCGGGAAAGAACGCAGCACAAGCATGGTCTGCGAATCTGAGAAAGCAACCGAATCAATGGTAATGTTCTGTTTCTTGTAATAGGTGCTGTTATACTTTTCATACTTTGCCACTACATCTTTAAAAGCCGGGGCAGCAGTCGGGTACAGGAGCACAAAGTAAAAGGCACTGTCTGTGCTAACATCATAGGCCAGCGGGTCGGCAATCTCAGGGTTCGCTGTTGTGCTGTTCGTGTCTGGTTGCACAACTGGCGGCGCAGCCTGAGTAGTTGTATCTGCCTGCTTTGTACTCACCTTTTGTGCCACTGTGTCCGGAGGAGCTGCTGCTGTATCCTTAACTGTTTGCTTATTAGGCAGCGGGATCTCAGCTGCTGTGGATGCAGTAGCTGAAGCAATTTCTGTGCTAACTTTTTCTTCCGGCGTCAAAGACGCTCCTTTTTCAGCCCGGTGCAGGGCGGTAATAACCTGCGGTGCCTCACGTCTCAGCAGGTTTTTCTGTTCGAGCTCCTGGTAGGTAGTCAGCAGTTGGTTGGCCTGCGGCAGCAGCGGACTTGCTGGATAGGCGGCTTTGAACTGCTGCAGTTGCTCCCTAAGCGCTTCCGGCTTCTCGGTACGGGCTGTTACAAGTACGCCCAGGAAAGCTGCCTTGTCTGCAATATCGTTGCGGGGGTATTCCTTGCCGAGTTGTGCCAGTAGGCGGGTTGTCTCCTTGTACTCCTTATTTTCATAGTATACAAAAGCGGAGTCGTACAACGTGTGGGCTTTGATGTTCTCTGCTGCATTTTTGGACAGGAACTCCGGATCATCAATTAGCTGGGCAAAAGTAGAGTACGGGAACTGCTGCTTTATCTTGTTATAATAAGCTGTTTTGCGCTCGTCACCGGCTTTGTCGTAGATCAAATACAAGGCATAATAAGCCTCAGCGGCATGCCCGGTGGTAGGGAAACGAGCCAGCAACTGCTCATAGGTTTCGGCAGCTTTGGTATTATCTTTTAACTTCTGGCTGTATATGTTGGCTAGCTTAAACAGGGCTTCCTCTACCTGCCTTTCCGACTGCTGCAGTGCGGCTGTTGTAGTCGGGATATTCTGCAGATAGGTTTGCACCTGGGCTGCCATGCGCTCTTCCGGGCTTTGGGTAGGCTCTGCCGGAGCTGCCTCAGGTTGCTGTTGGGCTACCGGCGCCTGCTCTGTTGCCTCTCCTCTGCTTCTGATTCGCCAGTTATCCTGCAGCGGCCTGTCGCCCCAGCGGCGCACGAACTCCGAGCGTGCCGTGGCCATGGCTGCCGGGTTGTCGAAGTACCAAATGCCGGAGTTGTCTGCATTTCCCCCATTCCCTCCATTGTTTCTTCTGGTGTTTTCTAATGAGCCGCGGCGCCCCTGCTCCTGGGTTTGTTGTTTCGCCTGCTGCATTGCAAGTGCCTGCAGGCGCTCCTCCTCTTCGCGCTGCACCAACTGTTGCACAAATTGCAGGCGCTCCCCCTCGCTTAGGCGTGCAAGGCGCTGCAGGCTGTCCTGCGTCTGGATGGTGCTGAACTGTGTGGCAAAGTCGGTGAGGATATCGCGCCGCTCTACTACCTGCTGGTAATCGATTGCACCAGGCGGGTATACCTGCACGGCGCTGTCGTAGTACGCCTGGGCCAGGTTATACTTGTTCAGGTGCTCAAAGTATACTTTGCCTGCCAGCAGATAGCTGTATGCTTTCTGGTTGGGCAGGGCTCCTGTTGATTTAAGAGAGGCATTGAGGTACTCCAGTGCCTTGTCGTAATTTTGCTGGCGCAGCTCGAACTGTGCCATCTCGTAAAGGATCTTGTCTTTGTATTCGTTATTCTTGCTGTCCTTTAACAGCTTGCGGTAATGGTTGGCCATGCGCTCTTTGTCCTGTGCATCGCTCAGCTCCGATACCTGGCCTAAGTATAAACGGCTGAAAAAGCCTAGGTCGTACGGAGGGTTGCGGCGCAAGATGCGGCTGTACTGCTGGTAAGCTTCCTTGTCCTGGCGCTGCAATTGGTAAAGCCGGGCCAGGGAAAAGCGTACCCTCGACTCAGCGTCTTTCTCCTCGAAATTAGGCAGCGACAGCGCCAGGTTCTCGATCATAGCCGTGGTATCGCCTTGCAGGCGATGGTATTGGGCGCGGGCTAAGTATAATTCGCGGGCATTGTCTTTGTTCAGGCGCTCCTTTTTCAGGAATTCGGAAACTGACTGGGCGTTATCCAACTCACCTGTCACCAGAAACGTGCGCATCAGCCATACCAGTGCTTCGTGGCGTGCGTTGGCATCCTTGCTGGTAGAGTTTACATACTTGAAGGTTCTGGCTGCATCCGGAAAGTTGAGCTGGTAGTAGCGTACTTTCCCAATGAGGTTATAACTGTCGTCTACCCACTTGCTGTTCTTATGCCACTGTATCGGGAACGAGGCTTT
This sequence comes from Pontibacter ruber, assembly GCF_023630205.1. Classification (GTDB taxonomy): domain Bacteria; phylum Bacteroidota; class Bacteroidia; order Cytophagales; family Hymenobacteraceae; genus Pontibacter; species Pontibacter ruber. The sequence continues at coordinate 1,460,420 of NZ_JALPRR010000001.1, forward strand.
TTTTACCACGTCTTCCAGGTCGGCAGCAAAGGCTTTGGCAGTAGAAGAATCAAGGAGCGGGTAAATCGGCAGCGGCTGGTTATAGTCATACACCACCTGGGCCTGAATACCTTTTTCAATGGCTTCCATTTTCTCCCTTGCCAGGAAGTAGCCGTTGTAGCGTGCCGTAGTATTATGATAGGTCTTGCTGAGCGGGTTGTTGCGTTCAGCAGAGCATGCCGTCAGCAGCAGGCACACAAGTATAACAGCTATATGCAGTAGTCGGTTTGCCAAGGTGAAAGAGGCGCTGGAGATATAGTGGCCGTTAGGGTACAAGTTATAAGTATAAAACGGTTCAGGCAAAGTATAAAGTATAAGCCTTATGGGCGCAAGAAAACTAAAAAATGCAAACTCCCACGCAAAAATACAACAATCTGTAAATAAATAAGTATAGGCCCGAGATGCACTCAACTTTGCACCTTAAGCCTGTTGCTAATGAACTCAGGAAGCTGTGTTTTGGTTTCAGTCAGCAGATCTGGGGTATTGCAGCGGTTCTTTAGAGCAATAATGTTCGGATTGTGAAGCGAAGGTTGCACATAAGACCGTAAAAAGGAGTAATTTTGCAAACGATTCATAATCATGGAAAACGATCTGAACGAGGATAAGCCAAAGCAACCAGGAGAAGGTTCTGTAAAGCAGTACATGAAATACTCTGGCATGGCCTTCCAGATGATAGGGGCACTGGTGCTGGCAGCCTGGTTAGGGATGAAACTGGACGAACATTTTCAGACCGAGAACCCGTGGTTTACCATTGTGCTGCTCCTTTTGGCTGTAATGGCCTCTATGGTGCTGATTATACTATCTCTTAATAAAAAACAGTAACAGTGAATTTCTTTAAAAACCTTCTGGTGTTTACCGGCGTGGTCGGCCTTGCGATCGGAGCTCTCTCTTATTTTACCGGCAACGCGTTGGTGCATTCCTTTATCTGGTATATCCTGGCCTTCTTTGTACTGGTTACAGCGGGCACCTTTTACATCTCCCGCCTGGGGGTAAGCTACGACAGCGATAATTTCCAATTGTACTACTTTGGCTCCATGGGTTTTAGAATGTTGCTAAGCATTGGCGTGGTGTTTCTGTATGTATATCTGTTCGCAGAGAGTGAGTTACAGTTTGTGATCAACTTCTTTGTCTTATATTTTCTATTCACCGGGTTTGAAATTTTCAGCTTATTGGCTAACTTGCGCCCGCATTTGAAAAGGCAGGATTAAGTTTAAAGTTCGGCTTTATAAAACTTGCTTATAAATCTCTCTTAATGAAGAAGTTATTTATTTTACTGTTTTCCTTTCTGACAATTTCGGTGTATGCCGAGGCGGCGGCAGAAGGCGGGGAGTTTAGGCCCGGCGATATGATCACGCATCACATCGCGGATGATTACAGCTGGCATTTTGCTGATGGCGTGGTGCTGCATCTGCCTGTGATTCTGTTTGATAACGGACAGCCGGTGGTGTTCTCATCCAGCAACTTCTATAACGAGAATCATGAATTGGTGCCTTATAAAGGGTATGTTCTGGAGCATGGTCACATCTACCGTGCTACGCCGGAAGGTGAAGCTTCTCACGACAAGGCTGGCCTGATTGACATTTCTATTACAAAGAACGTGGCTTCGATGTTTGTTAGTGTGGCCCTGCTGTTCTTTGTTTTCTTCTCTATTGCAGCAAGCTATAAGAAGAACGCTGGCAAGGCTCCGAGAGGTCTGCAGTCTTTCTTCGAGCCACTGATCGTGTTTATCCGCGACGATATTGCCAAGGCGAACATCGGCCCGAAGTACGAGCGCTACATGCCTTACCTGCTGACCATCTTCTTCTTTATCTGGTTTAACAACCTGCTGGGCCTGATGCCAGGTGGTGCTAACCTAACCGGTAACATTGCAGTTACGCTGGTGCTGGCTGCCATGACCTTGTTGATCACGGTATTCAGCGGTAACAAAAACTACTGGAAACACATCTTTGCGACACCAGGCGTGCCAACGTGGCTGGCTCCGATCATGATACCTGTAGAATTGATCGGTATCCTGACAAAGCCATTCTCGCTGATGGTCCGACTTTTCGCAAACATCACGGCTGGTCACATTATCATTCTTTCCTTGTTCAGCTTGATCTTTATTTTCCAAAGCATCGCTGTAGGACCTCTGAGTGTTGCCTTTGCAACGTTCATGAACTTCCTGGAGTTATTCGTGGCGCTGCTGCAGGCTTATATCTTCACACTGCTTTCGGCAATGTACTTTGGTGGTGCCGTGGAAGAGCATCATCATGAAGAACACGCACACGGAGAAGCGCATTAATAAGAACTTTTAATTTTTAACTATATATAACTACAATTATGTTAGCAATTTTGCTTCAAGCTCTATCAGAAGGCGCAGGTTATGCGATTCTAGGTGCCGGTATCGGTGCTGGTCTAGTTGCTCTTGGTGCTGGTCTGGGTATTGGTAGAATCGGTGGCTCTGCCATGGAATCTATCGCTCGTCAGCCAGAAGCTTCTGGAAGAATCCAGACAGCGATGATTATCGCTGCTGCCCTTATCGAAGGTGTTGCACTGTTCGGTGTGGTAGTTTGCTTGCTAATCTCTTTCAAAGGCTAATTAAGCTTTTGTTGATCTCACGTCCGGACGCATGGTCCGGACGATGAGATCAAAAGATGTAGTTGAAAGTATAGTTGATTAAAAAGGCTGCAGCGCAGCCAAAAATATAAACCTCATATTCAATTTTCATAAACAATGGAATTAGTAACCCCAGGTATAGGCTTAATTTTCTGGCAGTTAGTTACGTTTCTTCTCGTACTGTTCCTGCTGACAAAGTTTGCTTGGAAACCAATCATGAGCGCATTGCGTGAGCGTGAGGCTTCTATTGAAGATGCCCTGAGTGCTGCTGAAAGAGCAAAGCTTGAGGTGCAAGGTTTGAAGGCTGAAAACGAGAAATTATTGGCAGAGGCGCGTCTGGAGCGCGACAGAATCCTGAAAGAGGCTTCTGATGCTGGTAACAACATCGTGGAAACAGCTAAGAACAAAGCTAATGAAGAAGGTGCCCGTATGATCGCACATGCTCGTGAGGCAATCGAAAACGAGAAGCTGGCCGCAATCACGGAAGTGAAGAACATGGCTGCTGCTCTTTCTGTAGATATCGCAGAACGCATCCTGAGAAGAGAGCTTAGCGACCCTCAGGCACAGCAGGCACTGGCGCAGGACTACATCAGCGAAGTAACGCTATAATTAAATAGTATAAATAGATGGTGCCGGAAGCAATTGCCAGGCGCCATTCATTCTAAAAAGCACTATGTCAGAAATTAGAGTTGCTTCCAGGTATGCAAAGTCGCTGATCGAGCTGGCGGAGGAAAAAGGAGTACTAGAGCAGGTGCATGCCGACATGAAACTGTTCACCAAGGTACTTGCCGGTAACAGAGACTTTTATTTAATGCTCCGTAACCCGATCATCAAATCAGATAAAAAACTGGCGGTGATCAATGCTGTTTTCGCTGGCAAAGTACAGCCGATGACAGAGATGTTCTTTCAGATCGTAGCGCGTAAAAACCGTGAATCGTTACTGGAGTTTATTGCGACAGAATTCGAAAAACAGTACAATCTGATAAAAGGAATACAAAGAGCACAGGTAGTATCTGCCGCTCCTTTGGCTCCAGCCCTTCGCGATGAGTTAGGCAGCCGCCTGGCTGCACAAACCGGCAAGACAATTCAGCTGGAGGAGAGTGTAGATCCATCGCTGATCGGAGGCTTTGTACTTCGTGTAGGCGATAAACAATTCGACAGCTCTGTGCGAAACAACCTGCGCAAGCTGAAAAGTAATTTTAAAGAAAACCCCTATATCAATAAACTATAATCATGGCAGAAGTAAGACCTGATGAAGTATCAGCCATATTAAGAGAACAGCTGTCTAACTTCCGTTCTGAGGCAGAGCTGGAAGAAGTAGGTACTGTACTGCAGGTGGGTGACGGTGTCGCTCGTATCTATGGCCTTTCCAAAGCACAGTCTGGTGAGCTTTTAGAGTTTGAAAACGGACTTCAGGCGCTTGTTCTTAACCTTGAAGAAGATAACGTAGGTGCTGTATTACTTGGCGACTACAGCGAGATCAAGGAAGGCGCAACCGTAAGAAGAACAAACAGAATTGCTTCTGTTAGAGTGGGTGATGGTGTGATCGGCCGTGTGGTAAACACGCTGGGTCAGCCAATCGACGGCAGAGGCCCTATTGCTGGCGAACTGTACGAAATGCCACTGGAGCGTAAAGCACCAGGTGTAATTTTCCGTCAGCCGGTAAACGAGCCAATGCAGACTGGTATCAAGGCGATCGACTCTATGATTCCGATCGGCCGTGGTCAGCGTGAGCTTATCATCGGTGACCGCCAGACTGGTAAGTCAGCTGTTGCAATTGACACAATCCTGAACCAGCGCGAGTTCTTCGAAAAAGGACAGCCAGTGTTCTGTATATATGTTGCCGTAGGTCAGAAAGCATCTACAGTAGCACAGGTAGTAAAAGCACTTACGGAAGGTGGTGCCATGGATTATACCGTAGTAGTTTCGGCTTCTGCTTCTGATCCGGCTCCAATGCAGTTCTTTGCTCCGTTTACTGGTGCTGCTATCGGTGAGTTCTTCCGTGATACAGGCCGTCCTGCACTGGTTGTTTATGACGACCTTTCCAAGCAGGCAGTAGCGTACCGTGAAGTGTCTCTGCTTCTGAGAAGACCTCCGGGACGTGAAGCTTACCCAGGTGACGTATTCTACCTGCACTCTCGTTTATTGGAGCGTGCTGCAAAAGTGAACTCTTCTGATGAGATCGCTCGCAACATGAACGACCTTCCGGAGTCTATCCGTCACTTAGTACGTGGTGGTGGTTCGTTAACAGCACTTCCGATCATTGAGACGCAGGCTGGTGACGTTTCTGCTTACATCCCGACAAACGTGATCTCTATCACAGACGGTCAGATCTTCCTTGAGACGAACCTGTTCAACGCCGGTATCCGTCCTGCGATCAATGTAGGTATCTCGGTATCACGCGTGGGTGGTTCTGCTCAGATCAAGTCAATGAAGAAAGTAGCAGGTACACTGAAGCTGGATCAGGCGCAGTTCCGAGAACTGGAAGCATTTGCGAAATTCGGTTCTGACCTGGATGCTGCTACCAAGCTTACAATTGAGCGTGGTCGCCGTAACCTGGAGATCCTGAAGCAGCCACAGTTCTCACCAGTGTCGGTTGAAGAGCAGGTAGCTATTATCTACTGCGCTACAAACGGTTTGCTGGATGATGTGCCTGTAAACGAGGTAAGAACATTCGAGAAGGACTTCCTACGTACAATGCGTGCACAGCACCAGGATACCCTTAATGCGCTATTGGCTGGTAAACTTGACGACGAAACCACTGGTGTTCTGAGAAGAGTTTCCAAAGAGCTTTCAGCTAGATACAAGAAGTAATATAAAAGTTATGAGTTAAAGGTTGAGGGCTCAGAAGCCTTCGACCTTTAACTTTATGCTCATAACACATAAAATATGGCAAGTTTAAAAGAGGTTAGAAGCCGCATCACATCGGTGTCGTCGACGCAGCAGATCACAAAAGCCATGAAAATGGTGGCGGCTGCCAAGTTAAGACGTGCACAGGACAACATCCTGCGTATGCGCCCTTACGCACAGCGCCTGGGTGGCATCCTGACGAATTTGTCAACACTAACCGAGGGTGCTGTAGATAATCCTTATGCTGTAAAGCGTGAAGTTAACAGTGTTTTGGTGATCGTGGTAACTTCGGATCGTGGTCTGGCCGGTGCTTTTAACTCTAACATTATCAAAGCTGCTTCAGCGCTGATCAATGATAAGTATAGCAGCCAGTTAGCTGCCGGAAGAGTTTCTGTAATGGCGATCGGTAGAAAAGGTGCAGATGCTTTCTCTAAAAGAGGCATTCCACTGGTAGGCGACTACTCTACGATCTTCTCTAATATCTCTTTTGATTCGGTACGTGTTGCTGCAGAGCGCGCGATGGATGGTTTCCTGAATGGCGAATTTGACCAGGTGGAAATTCTTTACAACGAGTTCAAAAACGTTGCTACACAGATCGTACGTACGGAGCAGTTCCTGCCGGTTGAAGAAAAGCCAGCGGATCAGATGCATGACTCGGCTCTGGTAGCAGAGTATACGTTCGAGCCTTCGATGGAAGAGATCGTAAAAGAACTGATCCCTAAGTCACTTAAAATACAACTGTACAAAGCAGTACTGGAGTCGAATGCTTCTGAACATGGTGCCCGTATGACAGCCATGGACAAAGCGACAGAGAACGCGGGTGAACTGCTGAAACAGCTGAAATTAACCTATAACAGGACGCGTCAGGCCGCTATAACCAAGGAGATCCTTGAAATTGTGGGTGGCGCCGAAGCCCTGGCATCTGAATAAGAAGATAAAAGACCAGCTAAAGCAACGCCCATCAATCCGGTGGGCGTTCTTTTTTTATTACAGATAAGCAGTTTATCTTTTTGTTAAGACCAGGATTGAGCGGCAAGTAAAGTATGGCATAAAATGCAAGCCTGCTATATTTGCAGAAAATCAGCCAATAACATGATCAGAAGTATACAAAACTATATCGCAGGCAAAAGTGCACCAACAGCCTTGTTGCTGGTGTTGTTGCTTAGCGCCTGTGTTAGAGTAACAAGTACATCCTCTACCGTTGCAAGTGAAAAGCAGCAGGTAACAGCCATGCAGCGCCCCAAGTTAGTGGTAGGAATTGTAGTGGATCAGATGCGTTACGATTTTTTGTTCCGCTACTGGGACAAGTATGGCGAAGGAGGTTTTAAGAAACTGGTGCGAAGCGGCTTCAACTTCAAGAATGCGCAATATAGTTATGTGCCAACGTATACCGGTCCTGGCCACGCTTCCGTTTATACGGGTAGTGTACCGGCCCTAAACGGTATTATTGGCAACAGCTGGTATAACCGCCAGGCGGGAGCCGATGTATACTGCGTAGAAGATAAAACCGTACAGACGGTAGGAAGTACTTCTACTGCAGGCCAGATGTCACCGGCTAACCTGCTGACTTCTACCATTACCGACGAGTTGCGCATTGCAACTAACATGCGCTCGAAAGTAATTGGCATAGCACTGAAAGACAGAGGCGCTATACTTCCGGCAGGTCACACAGCGAATGGCGCCTACTGGTTTGATTCGCCATCCGGTAACTGGATCACAAGTACCTTTTACCAGAACGAGCTGCCAAACTGGGTGCAGGCATTCAACAACAAGAAGTATCCGGACCAGCACCTGAGCCAGGTATGGAATACGCTGCTGCCTATTGATCAATATACAGAGAGCTCTGCCGATGATGTGCCATGGGAACAGCCTTTGGCAGGGGAACAGAAACCTGTATTCCCGCACAACATCCCGGCTATCCGTAAAAAGGAGTACGAACTGATCCGCTCTATTCCGGCAGGCAACACCCTGACAAAGGATTTTGCTCTGGCAGCACTGGAAGGCGAAGAATTGGGCAAAGGACCGTTTACAGATTTTCTGGCGGTAAGCTTCTCGACCCCTGATTATGTAGGACATGCTTTCGGGCCAAACTCTATTGAAGCACAGGATGTATACCTGCGACTGGACCGTGAAATAGAAGAGATGCTCAACAAGTTTGAGCAGCACGTAGGCAAAGGCAATGTGCTGGTGTTTCTGACGGCAGATCACGGCGCAGCCCATGTACCCGCTTTCCTGAAAGATAAGAAAGTACCGGCAGGCGTTGCCAATTCCAGCATAATGCGCGATTCGGTGGAAAAATATCTGAATACCACCTACGGAGGTGGCAAATGGATCGAACGGTATACAAACCAGCAGATCTACCTGAACAGAAAGCTGATCGAAGCAAAAAAGCTGAACAGACTTGACGTGCAGGAGAAAGTGGCCAACTACGTGATGCGGTTTGAAGGAGTAGCAAGAGCTATGGCTGCCGAAAACGTGCAGCGGGCAGGCTGGAGCGAAGGCCTGATGAGCAGGATCGCCAGCGGTTACAATGCACAACGCTCCGGAGATGTACTGGTAGTACTGCAGCCAGGCTGGTTTGAAGGCTATGGTGCTGCCAAAGAGCCAAAAGGTACCACACACGGCTCTTACTCAAACTACGACACACACGTGCCGCTGGTATGGTATGGCTGGAAGGTAAAGCCGGGCGAGAGCTCAGCAGAAGTACAGGTGGCGGATATTGCCCCAACCATTGCATCCTGGTTATACATACAGGAGCCGAATGGTAGTGTGGGCAAGCCCTTACAGGAATTGATGAAGTAAAATAAGTTACGCTTACCCATACCAAGTATAAGAAGTAGAGCGGGAGGCGACAATTAATTAAAATTAACAACAAAGTGAATATGGAAAACAACAATCCATGGCATAGCGTGAGCTACGGCGAGGAGGCACCGGGAGTAGTTACGGCCATTATCGAAATTCCGAAAGGTTCTAAAGCAAAATATGAATTAGATAAAGAGAGTGGCATGCTGAAACTGGACAGAGTGCTTTTCTCTTCTATCCACTACCCGGCTAACTATGGCTTTATTCCGCAGACGTACTGCGACGATAAAGACCCGCTAGATATCCTGGTGATCTGCTCGATTGACGTGCAGCCAATGTGCCTGATCGATGCAAAAGTGATCGGGGTGATGCAGATGATCGACAACAACGAAGAGGATGACAAGATCATAGCGGTTGCAAACAACGATATGTCGGTACGCCACATCAATGATATTTCCGAACTGCCGCCGCATACCTTGCTGGAGATGCGTCGCTTCTTTGAAGACTACAAGAAACTGGAGCACAAAGAGGTGATCGTGGAGCAGTTCCTGGGCCGTGAGCGTGCTTACGAGATCATTCAGGAAAGCATCGAGCTGTACAACGCTACGTTTGGTGCTCCCGCAGAAAGAAGCCTGTCTTAAAGCTTTTAGCTTTTTGTTTTTAAGCCTGATGTAGCTCTATGCACGCGTCAGGCTTTTTGTTTTTGTGACGGGTTTAGCCGTACTTAAGTTAGGGCCAGGATTTACAAACTTGCAGGTAGAAATGGAGCAGGTACAACCAGAGAAGAAAAACGACAACCATGTGCGGAAAACGAAAGCAGAGCCGCATCCTGTGTTGGAGGCGCTGCTGTATAGTAGTGTGTTCATCTCTTTCTGTGCGCTTGGCCTGACCATAGAAACCTACCTGCTGGCAGGCCTGGAGATATCGTTGCCGCTGGTTTGGTTCGTTTTCCTGTCTACGTTGTTTACCTATAACCTGAGCAGTGTGCAAAGTATGTTGCGCGGTATCAGGCAAACAAAACCCCGAGCGCAGCAGTCGTGGGGGCAGCGGCACCGAAATAAGCTGGCGCTACTCGGGCTGGCAAGTATAGCAGGGGCGGCGGCATTGTACTTATACTTTGACTTGCAGCTTAATTTATGGGTTGTGGGGCACCTGGCCCTGATCTCGATTGGCTATACCGTGCCGATAGTATACAAAGCGCGCAAGGTGCGGCCGCTGCGGAGCGTGCCGTTGCTGAAGGTATTTCTGATAGCCTATGTATGGGCGGTAGTTACGGCGCTCTTCCCATTGATGGATGCGGGGCTGCAGGTATGGAACGAGGTAAGCCTGTTGTTGGGGGTGCGCCGTTTCCTTTTCATCCTGGCACTGGCCCTGCTCTTCGATATCCGCGATTACACGTATGACCGGCACACCAATACCCTCACTTTTCCCGGGCTTATGGGCGTGCACAAAACCAAACTGATGTCGTTGGCATTGCTGTTGCTTTATGGCACCCTTGTGAGCCTGACCGAAACCGGTGTTACACAGGTAGGTTTGTTGGCAGGTGCTGTGATAGCAGCCGGGATAGTTATGTATGCTTCGCATAAAAGGTCGCGGTTGTACTATGCGTTGCTGGCAGATGGTGCCATGCTCGTACATTTTGCCTGCGTTTACCTGGCTAAATCCTGGTGAGGAGCAAGCCGCCGGAATGCCTTGGGCAACTGCTCGATCAGGTCAGAGGCAATCAGGCTGATTTCCCCTACAGTCTCCCGAGCCAGATCTCCGGCTAAACCATGCAGGTATACGCCCAGCAGGCAGGCTTCTTTCAACGTATAATTTTGTGCTACCAGTGCGGTTACAATGCCGGTCAGTACGTCGCCGGTGCCGCCCGTGGCCATGCCCGGGTTGCCGGTGGTGTTAAAGTATACTTCGCCCTCGGGTGTGCAGATGGCCGAGTGGCTGCCCTTCAGCACCATGTAGCAGGCATACTCACGGCAAAACTCCCGCATGTTTTCCAGCCGGTCGTAGTCGTCTTTGGATTTGCCAACCAGCCGCTCAAACTCTTTGGGGTGAGGGGTAAAGATGACCCTATTTCTCGGCAGCTGTGCTTTCAGGCGGTCGCTGCTGCCTACCAGGTTAATGGCATCGGCGTCGAGTACAAGCGGTAAAGAGGTGGTGGCAAGCAGTTGACCAATAACTGTTTTGGTTTGTCTCTCAGTGCCGATGCCAGGCCCTGCGCCTACAACGCTATACTTGTCCATCTGGTCCGGCAGCTTTGATAACACCCGGCGGTTAGGGTCAGAGAGCGTCATGGCCTCGGGCACAGCCGTTTGAAGTATAGAGTAGCCTACTGAAGGGGCATGTACCGTGAGCAGACCCACACCGCTGCGCAGACACGCCCGGGCTGCCAGCACGGCAGCTCCCATCTTGCCTAAGCTTCCACACAGCAGCAAAGCGTGCCCATACAGGCCTTTGTGCGAAAACTTCCTGCGTGGTTTAAGCAGCTGCTGTACATCCTCCAATGTAGTGAAGTAATGATCTGTTTTAGCCTCGGCGATATACTTCGGGCTCAGCCCTATCGGTACGGTATGCCACGCGCCTACATACTGCTCATGCTGCGGCAGGAAAAAAGCCAGTTTCGGTAACTCAAAACTTACTGTATGAGTCGCACGGATGATAGCGCCTTCCGAAGGTGTCTGCTTGTCGGTGTACAAACCGGAAGGAACATCAATGGAAATGACGCACACTTTGCTGTTGTTCATCTTCCCGATCACCTCAGCAAACAAACCGGTAACCGGGCGCGAAAGACCAGTGCCGAACAGCGCATCAATGACAAGCGCCCTCTCGGGGATAGACGGGAAATCGGCTATAGATACTATTGGAGTAGCGGCGATAGCTGCCGGAAGCCTGTCGTGGTTGATTTGAAAATCCTGGGAGGCGTTGGTGAGGTCGCCAATTACAAACACCTTTACCGGGTAGCTGCGCTCGTGCAGCAGGCGTGCTACTGCCAGCCCATCGCCGCCGTTGTTGCCCGGCCCTGCGAAGATATAGACCGACTGACGAGGTAGAAATTTATTTTCAAACCAACAGGTAAAGGCCAGCGCCGCACGCTCCATCAAATCAACAGAGGCGATGTTCTCATTTGTAATGGTTTGGGCGTCAGCTTCCCGCGTCTGGGCCGCAGTCAGAATTTTCATGGAACTACCTTTAAAGTTGATTTAAAACACAGGATGTATATATGTTTTCAACTATTTTTCATACTTTATATGCCATTTTGAAGTTGCCGTTTCAGTAAAAAGTTAACGTCTCCTCTTCAATACAAGACAATCTTAAACAACAGTAAACATTTTAACAAAACCCTATGAAACACATTTACACTTTACTCTTTTGCTTATTTGCTGGATATGCGTCCTTTGCCCAAACAGACTCTCTGAGCCTGAGGATTGCAGAAATTGAGAAATCGCTCAACTACCAGCATGGAGAAATCTCCTTAGGCGAAGGCATGGCCAAGATCGTTGTGCCGAAAGGCTTCCGGTACCTGGATGCCAAACAATCAGAATACGTTTTAACAGAGTTGTGGGGTAACCCTGCATCAGGTACTACGCTGGGTATGCTCGTGCCTGAAGGGAAAGGCGTGCTGGACGCAGATACCTGGGTATTTGACATCGAGTACGAGGACATGGGCTATGTAAAAGACACCGATGCCGCTGACATAGACTATACAGAGCTGCTGGAAACCATGCAGGAAGATATGACAGAGGCAAACAAGGAGCGGGTAGCCAACGGATACGATGAGATCAAACTGATCGGATGGGCATCACAACCTTACTACGACAACAATAAGAAGGTGCTGCACTGGGCAAAAGAGCTGAACTTTGGCGGCGCTGAATCCAATACGCTGAACTACAACGTGCGTGTGCTGGGCCGCAAAGGAGTGCTGATGCTGAATGCCATTGCAGATATGAACAGCCTGCCGGAAGTAAAGCAAAACATCCCCTTGATCCTGAACAGTGTAACGTTTGAGCAGGGGCACAGCTACTTCGACTTTGATCCTAACGTAGACGAGGTGGCAGCCTGGACAATCGGAAGCCTGGTTGCAGGAAAGATCCTGACCAAAGTTGGCTTCTTTGCACTCCTGCTGAAGTTCTGGAAAGTAATTGCGCTTGCTATAGTAGGAGGTGGCAGTGCTTTGATGAAGTTGCTGAAAGGAAGAAAGAAAGAAGAGCCGGCTCCGGAACCTGAGCAGGAGTATGAGAAAGTAGCAAACTAAGAGCTTAGACCAGTTATAAACCCCGAGACTGCTGTGCTTCTTCCATAGCAGTCTCGGGGTTTTCTGTTTTAGAAGGCCAGTGTCAGGGTGAGCTTGAATTTCAGGTTATCAGAGGCTCGCTCGAAAGCATAAGGGCCGTAGCGGTAAAAGGCACCCACGCCAATGCCGGAAAAAGGAGAGCTGATGATGTTGTTGAGCATCAAGCCTGATTCATAAAAGCCTTTGTGCATGGTGTTGAACGTCAGTTGCGGCTGCTCTGCCGGTTGCTGTTTCAGGTCACCGAAACCGATGTTGGTAACCAGTACCAGGTCGGGCTTGAAGAAACCGGTGCGAAGCAGCCGTTTGCCGAAGTTTTGGCTCAGGAATAGTGCTGCATATCGGTCGGAGAAGAACTCGTAGGGGCGCATGGTCTCGAAGCCTTCGCCGGCATACACGGTATAGGTAGGGCTGTAGCTGCCATAGCCATTGTAGAGGTTCGTAAAAGGAGCCCGCCCGCGTATCAATCCTCCTGCAAAAATGAGCTTTGTTTCTCCGGTGGTGCGGTGGCGGAAGGAAGCCTCCAGGCGTGCATCATACTTGTTGTAGCTGTAGTCACCGTCCAAAAAGCCATCCAACCCACGTGTATACTGAAACCATAATACCGGGTAAGCGGAAGCCATAGGCAGGGTCTGGCCGAAAAGCTGCGTGAACTGCTCTCCGTAGGCATAGCGAAAACCAACCGTAGCTTCCGTTACATCTATCTTGCCAGGAACAGTTACAAGAGAGTCAGAGGTGAAGGTAGGACGACGTTGCTCCTGGCGCAGCTGTGTTTGCACCTGCATGTAACGGAACAGTCTGCCCGATAAAGAAACCCCGTAATGGGTGGTATAGTCCAGCTGATCGAGTACGGCAGGGCGCAGGTCCGACAGCAGGCTGCGTTGCTTGAAAGGAAGGCGCCTGCCACCCGGCTCCAGCACATCTTCAAAATAATCTACGGTCACCTTCAGCTCAGAGGGCTGGTGAAGTATAAGGGAAGCATCGGCGCCATACTTCTGCGCTTTATCCCGGAGGCCGTAGCCCCAGTACCCGCCAAACGAAAAGCGTTCCGAAAAGCGGTTATTGGTGTGTGCCCCAATGCCGAGGCGAGGTCCTTCGAAGCGGCTCACTTTCAGCAGTCGGTTGATATCGAGGCTAACCGGGCCAATGGGTATTTGCTTGGCTAAGATATACTCCATCGTGCGGATGGTGCGGTCCAGGTTATCGGCCCGGCCAATGCTGTCGAGGCGCTGATAGGTGCGCTGCTCCATCAAACTAAGCGTATCGGGGCGGTTTTGCTGCCAGACATACTCCGGCTGACGGTTGGCAGTGGGCGTTTGCAGCAGGGCGATGGCGCCGAAATCTCTGCGCTGCAATCCCGGGTTCAGGTTAACATTGGTGATGTAAGTACGAATGTGGCCATAGGGCTGGTGACCCTTAAGGCTGATCTGCTGCACGGTTAGCTCTACATCCAGTTCTTTGGGAAACCACTGCCCGTTTACCTGCTCAAATTGCTGCTGCAGCTTTATGCCGCGCTTGTCATCCGTAGCCGATTCGGCTATCAGGTTCTGTACGGCCCACCCCTTGCTGTTGATGTAAAGCAGTCCCTTCAAACCTTCGAAGTTCTTTCCTTTTTGTGGTTTGAACGAAATGATGAACACGGTATCGCCCCCGATCATACTTGTTTCCTGAAGTATAAAATCATACTTGCGGGTGCTGCCCGGGCTTAGGGGGCTGAGGTAGCGCTTACCGAAGAAGACGGGCATATTGGTGTAAACAGAAAAGTCACGGGCTTCGGCGGCTACTACGCCAAAACTCGGCTGCTGCAGCCCCGACACACGCGTAGCCAGTATGGTTTCCTTGGTGCGGTCGGGCTTCAGGTAAGCGTAGTCGGTGATGCTCTCCATCAGGAAGAGATGCTGTTTGGCCAGCAGGCTGCGCATTCTCAGGTAAGCAGAGTCCTGGGAAGACAGGTTCAGCGTATCCTGCAGGTCCTGCTCCTTCAGATCGGTAGCGGTAAGTATAAATTTGTTGTAGGTCCGGTAGGTGTACGCATCCAGGTTCTCGATGCGGTGTCGCTCCCGGTTCTGTGTGGCCAGCCGGATGATGCGGTGCGCCGGATTAATGCCCGAACGTACGATTACCTCCTGTAGCTGTGCTGCCACCGGCTGCATGTATACATCCAGTACTCCTGTAGAGTCCGGGGTGAGCAGCTGTGGTGCGTAGCCCACATAGCTGAAACGGAGGCTGGTAACAGGGCGGTTGTGCCGGATCTGGTATTGCCCGTTGAGGTTGGTGGTGGTACCGGTCTCGCCTTCGTTTACAGCTATACTTACAAAGGGCAGCTTTTCGTTGGTTCCGGCATCGCGCACCGTGCCACGTACCGCCTGTACCTGCGCCAGCAGCGGCATACTTAAAAAGCAGAAAAGCAGAAGGAACCAGGTACGCGTCATCTTGTAAAGATATAAAAGAAAAAGCGCCTCCTCCTATGCCGGAAGAGGCGCCTTTTATACTTCTATACCTGATTTATTGTTTAGAACGTAACCGACAAGCCAAGTCCGGGCTTACCTGAAGGGAGCACCACCGGCGTTACCGAGGTGTTGTACCCTTTGTCTTTAAAGATCTTATCATGCAGCCAGTATACCGTATTTACCGAGAGTATACCAACGCCGGCTCCAGCCAGTACATCAGCCATCCAGTGCTCATTGTTTAGTACACGCATCACGCCTGTAGCACTGGCTATGGTATAACTGCCCACGCTTACCCAGGGGCTCTTGTGGCGGAACTCCTTATCTACGATGGTGGCAATGGTAAACGCATACGCCGTATGCCCGGAAGGAAAAGCAGTGGGGTCGCCGTTCGGGCGGTCGATGTCCGTTAGCTTTTTGGCAGGCCATACGATAGCGGAGGTAAGGGCACCCGCGGCCAGCAACAGCCCAGTCTGCCGGCGTATGTCGTGGCGGTTCTGCGAGGAGAAGGCGTTAAACCCATACATGTACGCCACCGGCAGGAAGAACAGGTAATCGTCTACCTTGGTGCTGAAGTTGGGCGCGTGTTTGTGGCGCGCATCACGGGCATCGTGGCTGCTATAAAAGCCGTTGTCCTGGATAGTATAGATACCGGCACCGATCAGCGCAGCGGCTGGTAACACAGCCCGTGTGAGATACCGTTTGTTGCTGCCCTCGCGCAGCTGCGATTCCGTGAAAGGCTTTTTCTGGCCGCGGTAAACGGTGTCGGCTACGACAGGCGTGTTTACTTTGAAGAGCGTATCAGGAGCCGTACGGCTGCTGTATTGGTAGGCTTGGAAAGCAGAAGTTGCAGAACCAGCTTTTATACTTGCCGGATCGCTGGCAATTGTAGCTGTTGTCGTATCAGTAAGTACAGGTTGCGGCTGTACCTGAGCCATTACCGGGGTTGCCAGCACACTCATCCAAAGCAGGTGCGCCGTCAGAATTTTCGATAGTTTCAAGTGTAAGTAGGCTTTAAGTTTACGATTAGGAGCTAAACCAATCTGCTATAAAAATCGTGCCCCATTGTTGTTCTTTTTTCGTGTATCGTTTATCGTTTTTCGGGGTGTAAAGTTTCTTTTGACCATTTTAGAAAGTATACTACCCGGCAGTTTATACTTACCAGTTACCAAAATACAAAACACTAAACACGAAAAACGACACACGAACCATTAACGGTCCAGTTCGCCCAGAACAATATCCACAGAGCCCACAATGGCGATCAGGTCGGCCACCATGCAGCCTTTGGCAATTTCGTGCAGCACCGATAGGTTAGAAAAGCAGGGAGAGCGGCCGTGGCAGCGGAAAGGTACATCGCTGCGGTCGGTGGTGCGGAAGAAGTAGCCCAGCTCGCCGCGTGGTGTTTCAGCGCGGAAATATAATTCCTGGGTGCCGGTCATGCGCAGCTTTTTCGGGCAGGCTGCCTGCGGATCGAAATCCGGAGTACGTTTATAATCGCCTTGTAGCTGATCCAGGCATTGGCTGATGATCTTGATAGACTCGCGGCATTCCAGCGCCCGCACATAGTTGCGGTCCCAGCAGTCGCCGGTGGTGCCGACAGTACCTTTGCCAACCGGCACCTCAAATTCCAGTTCCGGGTAAACGCTGTAGCCGTCTATGCGGCGCAGATCATACTTCAGGCCGGAGCCACGCAGCATAGGCCCGGAGCAACCGTAGTTGATCGCCACATCCAACGGCAGGATACCTACATTGGCTGTGCGATCAATAAAGATCTTATTCTCCAGAAGTATGGTATCGAGTTCGTCGAGCTTCGGGCCGAGGTATTTTATAAACTCACGGCTGCGCTCCTCGAAGCCAATAGGCAGATCATAGTATAAACCGCCCACCCAGATGTAGTTGTAGAGCATGCGGGCTCCGGAAGTCCACTCCAGCAGGCGCTGTATGTGTTCGCGGTCGCGGAGCAGCCACAGGAAAGGCGTAAAAGCCCCGATGTCGATGGCATAAGTACCAATGGCCAGGAAGTGCGAGGCAATACGATTGAGCTCCGTTACCAGCACCCGGATGTACTCCACCCGTTTCGGTATCTGGTCGGTGATGCCCAACAGCTTTTCCACACCCATGCACCATACATGCTCCGAGTTCATGGCAGCCAAGTAGTCCATGCGGTCTACGTAGGGGATGGTCTGGTTATAGGCCATGCTTTCGGCGTGCTTCTCGAAGCAGCGGTGCAGGTAGCCAACGTGCGGCGCTACATCGGTAATGATCTCTCCGTCGGTTACCACCTCCAGGCGCAGTACGCCGTGCGTGCTCGGGTGCTGCGGCCCCATGTTCACAATCATCTCGCCTGCCTTCAGGTTATCTAGGCTGAACTTGTTCGGCTCCGACTGCAGCAGGTAATCTTTGTAGATGGTGGACACGGCGTGAGTTAGAAGGTTAAAAAGTTAGAGAGTTAAAAAGTTAAGAGCAAAGTTCGGAAAAATGAGGGAATAAAGCAGGGGTTTGTTATTTAGGAGAATTTTCAGGAGGAATTACATTATGTGGTTGCTATATAGTATATTCGATGGTTCAGTTACGGTTATTCGACTACCGTTGGTTGGCTAAACGGTGTTAGTTCCGTTTATACTAAACGTTGGCGGTAATACATTATAAAATCAAGTTAAAAATATGAAAATGAATTTTACTAAAACCTTGTTCGCTTGTGCTTCCATACTATGTCTATTAAGCTGTTCATCCAGCTTAATAGCGACTAATGGAAAAAAGTGGAATGGAACAGAAGTTTTGCAAAAGATAACTGATGAAACAGTGTTCTATGTAGATTATGAAAAAGTGGGGCACAAAAGTGCTTTAAATACAATCGACCCTAGCGACATTGCTAGTATAACAATGTATGAAAAATCAGACAAAAAGGTACCGAAAGCGATTAAGGATGATATAGATAATGGTGTCGTGTTGTTGATAACTAAGAAATATGCGATCAGTAATTACAGACCAAAACTTGCCAATATTTCAAAAGAGTATCATGATAGGACAGTAACTGAGCCTAATGATAGAGATAACTTAATGTATGTTATTAATGATGAAATATTAAAGCCTAATGTTGAGGGTAAGCTCATGAATCTTAAATTTTCTAAAGTTAAGTCAATAGTGGTACTTTCTGCAGATGAAGCACAAAAAATATATGGTAGTGGCGCTAATAATGGAGCAGTGATAATCAAATAGTACTTCCGCCAACACAGTTCAACCTTAACCCTCGCTACGCTTCGGGCTTCAGTTGCATGAGTAACGTTATCATCTAAATCAATAGCCTCTAAATCTCAACCATCTACAAAATGAACAAATACGGCCTTCATGGAAAGCTAAAAGCGACAGTGGGAAACGGAGAGCAACTTTCCTCTATCCTTCTTGAAGCTGCAAAACTGGTATCAACAGCTAAAGGTTGCCAGCTTTACTTAGTAAGCAAAGATAAAGAAGATGAGGACGCTGTTTGGGTGACGGAAGTATGGAGTAGCAAAGCAGACCATGATGATTCTTTAAAAGTAGAAGGTGTAAGAGAGCTGATCTCTCAGGCTATGCCCCTGCTGGACGGAATGCCGGAGAAAGGGCAGGAGCTTGATGTTTTAGGTGGAGCAGGTATAAAGTAGACAATAGTAGTTGCTGGAAAGAAGCTGAACCGAATGAGTGACTATCTACATTTAAGTATAGATAGAAGCAAGAGCAGCTAAGTAAAACAGCCGCTAACCACGGGTAACCTCCCGCACTAGCGAATGGCTGTTAACTATACTTATACTTGTCAATTTCTTTGTTACTCGTTTTAACCGAACAAAATCAACTATTTATGCAACTGAATTTACTTTTTTCAAGATGGTCTCAGGTAGCAGGAGCATTTTTAATGGGAGGCACTGTAGCATGGGCAATAAAGCTAGCTGTAATTGTTTCCACGAATGGTCGGATTATAACTTCCGGAGCCGCAGCGCTTTTCATGACAATTGGCATCGTGTTGCTGTTAATCGGTTCTACAGGTATAGGTTATCACCTCAGTAGAAATCGTAACCTTTGGGTTCGGGCCATTGCTGTCATTCTTTCACCTGCCCTGGTTTTTGGTTCTTTTATTCTGATTGGCATGGTTACCAATCCTCTGCTTAAAGACAGTAGTATCTGGTATGCGCAACAGGAAGCCCCAATTGCAGTTGCAGTTATAGTTTACATGGTAGTAGGGTATTTACTCTACAGGAGCGGCAAACGTGTATAGTGCTTTTGTAATAAGTCAATTCTAAACTATGTAAGTGCGAGCTTGTGGTTCGCACTTTAGAACCATTAGAAAGAAGCCACGGCCCGAACTGCAAGCTTACACCAACTAAAGGTTACATCATACTTAACAAATGCAATCATGAACACAAAACTACTAATGACTATAAGTGCCCTTGTTATGGGTATGACCGGTTTAGCATTATCTTTTTTCACTCAGGAAATTGCCGGCGGTTTAGGTATGAATGAGGCATCTGCTATTGTGCTGCAGGTATTAGGTGCGTTATACTTTGGCTTTGCCATGCTTAACTGGATGGCCAAAGCAAACCTGATCGGAGGCATCTACAGCAGACCGGTTGCTATCGGAAACATGGCTCATTTTGTGATCGGCGCACTTGCCCTGGCTAAACTGGCAGTAAAGGATCCAAGCCTAAGTTACATCGGGGCTGCAGCGCTTGTTTATTCCGTCTTTGCGATACTTTTCGGCTACGTTTTCTATACCACGCCTGCTCTAAGTCCCAAAGCTAATTAAAGAATTAAGAGCCCTGCTAGCGTGAGTTTCTAGCTCGTACTTCCTTATGCAAAACCTCAACAACCTGATAGAATGGAATCCAAAAAATCCCTGATGATACTCGTGGCGGGCCCATACCGCTCCGGTACCAACGACGATCCGGAACTGATCGCTGCCAATGTAAAGGCCATGACAGATACTGCCCTGGAAATTTACAAGATGGGGCACCTGCCTGTTCTAGGCGAATGGTATGCCCTGCCCCTGATCGAAGCCGCAGGCTCTCAGAAAACAGGTGATGAAATTTTCAACGAGATCTTTCACCCGGTAGCCATCCGCCTGCTCGATCATTGCGATGCGGTGCTGCGAATTGGTGGTGCTTCGAGCGGTGCGGATGAAATGGTAACGGTAGGCCGATCAAAAGGAAAAATCATTTTCCATGATAAGAGCGACATACCCGGAGTTTGATACCAGAGATTTGTGATAACCGCATGAAACTTCTGTACCTGCTGCTTCTCGGCCTTGTGTTGTTGGCTGATGTGTTTGCCTACACGGAAGTAGTTACGCTCATTCGTCAGCCTTCTGATGTCTCGGTTATACTAGGCTTCGGGTTGCTGGCTGTACTTATACTTGTCAACCTGTTTGTAATTCGTTTCACCTTTTCCAAACTCAACGCTTAATGAACCGTCCGATCTTTACTTTTAGCCTCGCCTTTATACTTATCATCCTCTTCTCTATTACCGCCATGAAATCCTGCACCCGCATTGATGCAGGGCATGAGGGTATACTTGTTAAACTGTATGGTACCGATAAAGGCGTGCAGGATGTGAGCCTGGTAACAGGGCGCGTATGGTATAATCCTTTCACCGAAGAAGTATTCGAGTTTCCGACTTTCGTGCAGACGGTAGATTACGCCCCTTTCACCGTCAACGCCAAAGATGGCTCCGTTTTCACGGTTGATCCGACCATCTCGTTCCGGGTGTTGCCGGGCGAAAGCCCGCGTATTTTCAGCAAGTATAGAAAAGAGATCGAGCAGATTACCGAAACGACACTCTACAACTATACCCGCGACGCGTTCCGGATTCAGTTCAACAAGTACAGCACCGACAGCATTATCTCGAACCGCCAGTCGTTTGAGGATAAAGTGCAGCATGCTTTAGGCGAATCGTTGAGGAAAGAAGGCTTTGACCTGGAGCAGATGACGAGCGGTCTGCAGTACCCGGAGGTGATCGTGCAGGCCGTAAACCTGAAGAACCAGGCCGTGCAGCAGGCCCTGCAGGTAGAAAACGAACTTAAAGTAGCCGAAGCGCAGGCACGCAAAAAGATAGTGGAAGCCGAGGCCGAAGCCAGAGCCAACGAACTGCGCCAGCGCACGCTAACGCCCCTGCTTATTCAGCAGCAATTCATCGAGAAATGGGACGGTCGCACCCCGCTTTACGGCAACTCACCTACTTTCTTTAAGAACGTGCAGTAGAGGAACTTACAACCTTTTCTGCCCTCGCTCGCCTCCGGCGAGTGTGAGTTGCCTGCGGACACTGGCCGCTTAAACTTACAGGTGTAATATAAGTGGCGAAACGCCGCCAAATGCTGACAAAGTTGAAACCTTCAGTGGTAGGCTTTTTGCGTATAACAAGCCATACTTTTATACTTCCATAAGCTGTAACTTATCAAAAGGATGAACACCGACCTGTTTACTTATTACAAAGAGCGGGCACAGGAGTATGAACGCGTTTACCAGAAACCGGAGCGACAGGAGGAACTCCGGCAGGCTACGGCTATACTTCAGGATATCTTCTCGGGCAGGCATGTGTTTGAAGTAGCCTGTGGTACCGGCTACTGGACCGAGCGCATTGCCGCCACAGCCAACTTCATCCTGGCTACCGACATCAACGAGGCCGTGCTGGAAGTAGCTAAAACAAAAACCTACCCCAAAGACAGCGTCAGTTTCAGGCAGGCAGATCTGTTCGATCTGGCTTCTCTGGCAGCCAAGTATGAAAGCCTGTTTGGTGGTTTTATCTGGTCGCACATCCGGTTGCAGGACCTCCCGCACTTTATCGGTATACTTAACAACCGGGTGGTACCCGGCGGAACGGTGGTATTGATGGATAACCACTACGTGGAAGGAAGCAGCCTGCCCATTTCGCAGCAGGACGTAAATGGAAATACCTACCAGACTCGAACCCTTGAAAATGGCAGCCAACACCTGGTGCTGAAGAATTTCCCGACAGAGGCAGGCATCAGAGAATTGCTGCAGGATAAAGCTACTGACATCAACTTCACCAACCTGCAACACTACTGGATCTTGTCTTACAAAACGCTCCCGCAGGAAGTATAAAAACTACTGCGGCTTCTCCCGCTTGTCTGAGAAAGGTGTCGGAATACCTGTCAGGAAAGGTGGCTCGCTCTTGAAGCCGTTGTTCTCGTTGTGGTCGTCGTAGGGTACTTTGATGCCGTGGTAGTAATCCTGCAGCTTGTAATCTTTGCGCAGCGGGTGGCCTTCCCAGTCGGCAGAGCAGAGGATGCGGCGCATGTCCGGGTGATCCTTGAAGTATATTCCTACCAGATCAAATATTTCCCGTTCGTGCCAGTCGGCGGTGCGCCAGATGTGGCTAACCGTTGGCACCTGTGGCATTGGCTCTTCGGGCGTAGAGTTTCGCGGCACGATCACCTTCAGCACCAGGCTATGGTTGTAGGGGATGGAGTATAGGTTGTAAACAACTTCCATGGTGCCCGCCTCCGGACCGTTGTCGATGCCGGTGAGGCAGGAAAGAAAATCGAAGTAAGTCTGCTGGTTGTCGTGCAGTTCCAGGCACACCTCCGCCAGGCGCTCTGTCTGTAGCACCAGGTAAGGCTGCAGCTTATCGGCTTTGGTATCAAGTATAACCTCCGCCCCAAACTTATCTGCTATTATACTTCTTAGCTCTTCGAAGGTCATACTTTAATTTTGAATGAGCGAATGTGTAACTGAGTGAATAATAATGGATAATGATTAACAGCTTTAAGCGATTGGGATTTGCCGAACATCCCCTTCTGACTGATCTCTGTTCGCTTCCATATTCTTCATTTCTGATTCATCCTTAATCATTCCTTCCTTATTCATTCTTTTCGCCATGATCTGCTGCACGGCTCTGGGCGCGCGTATGGTCTCTTTGCGGATGATCTCCTGCAGACGCAGAAATCCTCCGATCAAAGCCTCTGGCCTTGGCGGGCAACCCGGCACGTACACATCCACCGGTATGATCCTGTCCACGCCTTTTACCACATGGTAGCCGTGCTCCCAGTAAGGGCCTCCGCAGTTGGAGCAGCTGCCCATCGAGATCACATAGCGCGGCTCCGGCATTTGCTCGTAGAGCCTGCGCACGCGGTCTGCCATTTTAAAGGTAACCGTACCCGCCACGATCATCACATCCGATTGCCTTGGAGAAGCACGCGGAATAATGCCGAAGCGGTCCAGGTCATAACCAGAGGCATAGGCACCCATCATCTCGATGGCGCAGCAAGCCAGACCAAAGCCCATTGGGAATAACGAGGTTAGTCGCGCCCAGTTGAGCAGATCGTCCAGTTTGGTGATCACTACACCGCCTTCTCCTGTTTTATCCAAGGTAATGATGAATTAGAAATTAAGAATTATGAATGGCTAAAGTATAGCCCTCACTTGCTCTTTACTTATACTTCGCGCTTTGCCTCCTGACGCGCGTTAAACTGTTGATACACATCCATCGGTATTTTGGAGCGGCTCTGCGGAATTACCGGTTTTGGCTTGATCCAGTCGAGGTGGCCTTTGGCCCAGGCATAGGCCAGCCCCAGTACCAGCACGCCGATAAAGATGAACATTTCGATCAGCGAGAACCAGCCCCACATGCCATCGGTTGCTTCTATCAGATCTCTGCGGCCAAACACTACCGCCCACGGAAACAGAAACGCCAGCTCCACATCGAAAATGATGAAGATAAGCGCCACCACGTAAAAGCGCGGGTTAAACTGCACCCACGAGTTACCGATCGGTTCTTCGCCCGACTCATAAGTTGTCAGCTTCTCCGGGTTCGGCCGGTTCGGGCGAAGTAACCGGGAAGTAAACAAGCCAATGACCACGAAGATCGCGCCTCCGATCAGGAAGAGCAGGATAGTTCCGAAGTCCGATAAATAGGTTTCTGCCATAGTGCTGCAGCTGTGTACACAAATTTACGATAAAATACGTGATATATGCTTTTCCCTGAGTTATGCTGTGTTCACTGTCATCTCGACCAGCGGGAGAGATCTTATTATGCTCAAGAATAAACCCACCCCTGCACCCCTCAGAGGAGGGGAGTCTGCCTTAGCTATACTTTGAAAGTATAAGTTTCATAGCTGTAGGTATAGCGCGGACAGGTCGCGACCTGTCCCTACACATGGTTCCTGTTGCATAGCAGCTTACGAAGCAGTGTTGTTTCCAGTCCTAGGGTTGAGCGCCTTTGATTTGTTGCGGTGCTGAGCGACAGCGAAGCAGCCTGCAGGCGCAGCCGATGGCAGCTTCAAATCAACAGCGCGATGCCCGAGGACGAGGCCCCGCGGCCGTGAGCGCACCAAAGTTAGCGATGAAACTAGCAGCAAGTAAGACTGAGAAACAAAGACAGCTACGACAGCAATAAGCCAGCTTGCCACAAGTATAAACTTTAGCTATAAGTATAAGATTTCTCACTACCGTTCTAAATGACAGATTCAATCAAAAACAACCTTTCGCAAAGCAATCCGGTAACAAATAGTACCAAATATCAACTAGTCAAACCCCGACACTCCTATGCTTACCGGACGCGTAAATGCACCTGAGATCAATACTGAATATGGCTGGCTCAACACCGACCGCTCCTGGTCTATCAAAGACTTTAAAGGCAAGATCGTGCTGCTGGACTTCTGGACCTTTGGCTGCATAAACTGTCAGCATATTGTGCCGGACCTGGAGCGATTGGAGAAGGAGTTCGCTGATATTCTGGTAGTGATCGGGGTGCATACGGCTAAGTTTGATGCCGAGAAGCAGAACGAAACCATTAAGCAGGCCATACGCAAGTTTGGGATTGAGCACCCTGTGGTAAATGATGCGGACTACAAGATCTGGAATCAGTTTGGCGTGAGGGCCTGGCCGACCATTGTGCTGATCGACCCGAATAGCAAAGTGATCGGGCAGCATGCCGGGGAAGGCGTGTACGATACGGTGCGACCTTACATCCAGAAAATGAAAGAGGAGTTTAAAGAGGTGCTGAACCGCGAGCCGATCCGTTTCCACGTGGAGCAGCCGGTGGAGACGCTTTTATACTTCCCATCCAAACTCATCAGCGACAGCGAAGGCAATATTTACCTTTCCGACAGCGGCCATAACCGCATTCTGAAACTGAACCAGCAGGGGCAGGTGTTGGAGGTGATCGGGAGCGGCGAACGGGGCTTTAACAACGGAGGCTATGCTGATTCGACTTTTAACGAGCCGCACGGGCTGGCGCTGCACGATAACACGCTCTACATTGCCGATGCCAAGAACAACGCCATCCGCAAAGTGGATCTGGAGCACCGGATGGTAAGCACGGCCGCGGGTACAGGAGAGCTGGATTATTACTTTCTGGATGATAAGATAGGGGTGCCTGTAAACCCAAACAGCCCCTGGGATCTGTACATCTACGGCGACAGCATGTTCATAGCTAATGCCGGTAACCACCAGATCCTGCGCATGGACCTGGCTACTCATAAAGTATACCGCTTTGCCGGAAGCGGCCGCGAAGCCTTAACCGATGGCTCTTTACGCGAAGCCGCCTTCAACCAGCCCAGCGGATTAGCCATTAACGGCAACGTACTTTATGTAGCCGATGCAGAGGCCAGCGCCATCCGTACCGTAAACCTGAAAACAGGTATGGTGCTTACTCCACTCGGTCAGGGGCTTTTTGACTTTGGCGACGTGGACGGGCATGTGGACAATGCGCTGCTGCAGCACTGCGTAGGGCTGGAGATCATCGACAGCGACGTGTACATTGCCGACACCTACAATGGGAAAGTAAAAGTGCTGGATGTAGAGCGCAACCGGGTACGCACCCTTACCGATGGCCTGAGCGAGCCCAACGATGTGATGTTCCTGAACGGGCAGCTATGGGTAACCAGCACCAACAGCCACCAGCTCTTTAAAGTAGACCTGCACACCGGCGAGAAAGAAGAAGTGAAGGTGAGTTTTTAATTACGAATTACGAATTACGAATTATTCACCTGGATACGATCAACGAACCTCACACCCTGCCTTGCTGCTGTACCTGGCCTTCAATAAGTTGCATGCGCAGGTTCCGGAAGAATTTGAGTGTATACTGGAAGATCGGACTTTGGATGAGCGTGTAGAAGAAGGAGGCAACAGCGGCTGGTCCGCCAAGTGTAAAGCCAATGGCCAGCACCACCAGTTCTACCAGGATGCGGGCGCGGCTCACAGAAAGCTTCGTGCGCTCGGCTATTGAGAGCATAAACCCATCGCGCGGGCCTGCCCCCACACCACCTGCCACATACATACCACCGGCAATACCGGCTATCACCATGGTGCAGGCCAGGTTCAGGTAATCGAGGTATGTGTTGGTGGCCTTTGGCAGAAAGTCCAGCCACAGGAAAAGGTCTGTAAAAGGGCCAATGAGCAGGGCATTCAGGAACGTGCCGATGTTGATGTACTTCCGGTTCATGAACCACGACAACGCCACAAACAACAGCCCGATCAGCGTGCTCCAGGTACCAATAGAGAAGCCAAACTTCTGGAACATGGCCACGTTCAGCACCTCCCAAGGGTGTAGGCCCAGGTACTTCACCTGCACAGCAATGGCATTGCCCAGCCCAAACAGCATTAACCCGGTAAAGAAGAAACTGTAATTGATAACCTTCTCGCGCATAACCTTTCCGCCTCTTGTGGTGCTGATTTTGTTTAAACAACAATCGGCGCGCAAGTAAGCAAATTTCAGGCAGATAGACAGCAGCAAAGTATAGAAATCAGCAACCTGAGAAATGGGTTAGGCTGCCGCCTGTTGCGCCACCTGCTGTTTTACACGCAGGGCCTGCTGCAGGTGTCGTTCCTGGTGCAGCACCACAAACTCCAGCGCTTCACCAATGCGCATTTTCAGCAGTTTAAAGAACTCTACCGGCACGGCCTTCTTGTTCAGGTTGGCACTTTTAGCACTGCCAAGCAGGTTGATCAGCTCTGTCTGGTGCTGTAAAAATTCCTGAATGGTTTTACGGTCCAGGGTACTGTTGTTCGGATTCATGTGCTTCACCGTCTTATGCTTTTTCGTGTTTTGCGGGCGCACCATGTCCAGCGATTTCTTACCGAGCCAGCTGTAGGTTATACTTTGCATATCGTTCCCATCAGAGTTTGCGGCAATGGCTTTTGCCAGGGCAGGGTTGTAGTAACGGCTGTAGCGGTTGAGGTGTTCCAGGCACTCGAGTATGCTCCAGCTGTCGGGGGCGGGCTTGAAGTTGAGGAGGCTCAGGTCTAGCGACGCAAATTCTGTGTTAACGATCTGGTACAGCTTGCCGGCGGTTTGCTGTAGTTGCTCTAAAGTGGTCATAACGGTCATTTTTTATTTGTACACTCCAAAGGTACAGCAGGTTATGCTTTCCAATCCCTGATCGGCCTCAAGATTTACAGCTGCCGATGCACATGTGTAACACTTTCATTTTCAAAAGTTTAAGCAGCAGATATATGGGTTGTTGTGTATTAATGGTATTTTATTATATTTATACTCTATAATCAAATGAAGCTATTATGAAAACAAAATTTACCCTATGTATGCTGTCGTTGCTGCTGGTTAGCGGCTTTTATACTTCGTCGCAGGCGCAGGTCTTACAGAAAAACGACATGGAGGGGAAAGTGGTGCACGAGTACAGCACCATTGACATGCAGGGCTCGCCATACCTGCACCCGGAGTGGGCCTCAGGAACCGTGACTTTAGCTAACGGAAGAGTATACGAGGGGCTGGAACTCATGTATGATCAGGTAAAGGACATGTTGCTCTTCAAGGGGAAAGACAACCAGCCAAGAGAGCTGCTAGAACCTGTAAAAGAATTTAAGATAAGCTATATCCAAAAAGATAAACCTGTAGCCCATATTTTCCGGAAAGGGTACAGCGGCGATGGAGAAGTTAACGCGTTTTATGAAGTGTTGACAGATGGCAAAACCTCATTGCTGCGGAGAACTACCAAAGCGATATTCGACCGGAAAGGCTACAGTTCCGCCACTATTGTAAGAGAAGTGCAGCAAAAGGAGGATTTCTTTATTGCCTCTGGCGACAAGCTTGTTAAGATCCGGAAAGACAAAAAGTCGGTGATGAATGCGCTGGCCGGCGACAAGGATAAACTGGAAGTATACATCAGAGCCAATGCCCTGAACCTGCGCGAGGACGAGGACCTGGCAAAGCTTATAGCTTACCACAACAGCCTGAACTAAAATATAATCTTGCATGAGCCGCCTGAAGTATAAATTTATTTCAGGCGGCTCAGTTGCACCCGCTTTTTCCAGAGCGGCTCGAAGGCGGCAATGTCTTCCGGGGTGAAGTATGGGAATTGCTGGAGGAGGATGCGGAGCATGGGCTTTATACTTATTTTAAATTGAGCTGCTAATACAACTAGTGCGAACATTAAGTATAAATTCTGTCCACCCGCTGCCCTTGCTGTGTGTTCTCACCAGCAAGCATAACAGCCACTAAAGTATAGATTGTTGGTGAGAACACCAATAAAGACTGATAAAGCTTTTATCATTATATTAGAAGCCTATAATATTTAGGAACGCTGGAGCCAACCTCTTGTTGAAAAATAAAATTACTGCTAATAGATGAAATTAACTTTAAGAACTTTGATGATTGTATCATTAGGATTCCTCCTAAATCAAAGCTGTTATAGTCAGTCAGAGTGTAATCGAATGGTAGTAGATTATTCGCTGAAAAAGAAATTAATAAAAGAAATCTGTATTCCAGCTGATAAAGTTATTGGTTATGTTATAAATGATGTCGATCTGAATATGGATGGAAGGAAAGACGTTATAGTCAGATATCATAAAATGCCTTTAGCTGATGGTGATATTATTACGCATGACATTTATATTAAAATAGATGATTCCAATTATAAGCTTATCAAGAGTTTAGATAATTTAAAGTCACCTGTTTTAAAAAGCTATGATCCGGATTATGTAAAGACAAACCCGTTGACTCAGGACATTAGCAGCAGGTTTCCTAGAAATGTTGAAGTTGAATTCAAGGACAATCTGATCACTATCAGTCACTTTTTATATGATGTATATGGGAAGACATACAGCTTTGAATACAGAAAAAGCGCTAATGACTGGGTCTTATCTAAAGAAGAATATTGGATAGGAGATCTAGCGCCTAATTATATCGCTTTAATGGGAGTCTCTGAAAAGCTGCGTGGTAAAGTAGTTCTGGAAGAAAAAAAGCAGGTAAAGCCAGTTAAAATTGCTGATTTTAGCCTGGAAGAATCGAAGAAGAAGGCTGAGGAGGAGGGTGAGTATTTGATGGAAAATTACGACATATTTAACTGGAAGGTGGAATAATTTTTTCTGCCGTTTTTGGTGTTGTTACTAATGTTAAAAGCGCTAGAGCCTTTGTAAGTGAAAAGGGATATTATGAGAAAATTGTTTTCGGCGGCCGCTGATGTATGGATTGTTGGCGAGAAAATCAACAATGGCGGAGGTTTATCTTATGAGATCAGCCGCTTCAGAAAACTCCTCCAGTACATCGTCACTCATATACTTGAGTCTTTTTTCTTTAGCCAGTTCTTCAACCGAGTTATAGGAAATGAAAGTACAGCTTTGTCCTAAGATATATCTGAAAGCCGGTCTGGACAACTCTTGCATAACCTTCCCTTTTCTTTCAACTGGCGCAACAATATGTGCCTTGATATTAAGGTTAGGTTGCAGTGCCATCAGGTCAGCCATGCGAAGTATACCAGAGTAAATAGAAGTAGTATGCTCTATTTCAAAAGCGCGTACAATAGTTCTGCCCTTTATCCACAGCACATCAATGTTCTCGATAGTTTTAAGAGTATCAATGTTATAGTTCAGAGGCAGGTCGTTTAACACAAAGTTCTGCTTTGACTGCCATATCTCCAGTACCCGGCTTCTGTCGTTTTTCGGAAGCCAGATGTTGTATCCCATCTGGTTACCAATTTCTGCGAGCATTGCCTGAATTTTAATAGAATCACGTGTTAACGGAGCGTCTTCAGCAATATCTGTGTCTTGTTCAGGTACCTGTATCGGGCTTGTAGGAGTACTGCCTACTTTTGTATCTGCTTGAAACGGTATGAAATGATTGATTTTATTGATCTTGAATTCCCTGTCTAGCAGGTCGCATGCCGCTTTATCTGTGATGGGCTTTGATGACTGCACATATTTTATGCTCCAGTATTTACCTCCTGGTTCTGATAAAACTGCAAGGTCGAATGGCTTACAGAACTCTACCTCTTTAGCTGTCAGAGCATGTGCGTATCTCTCTCCATCGGGCCAAGGTCTGGAATCTGTCGCTGCCTCTAACCTGAATCGTACTCCACACAAAGTTTTCTTCCCTACTTTGACCGCTAAGTAAATCAGATCATTGGGCTGTGGGCCACGATGCGAGAAGCCAGCTATACTATGTTCTACACAGATGTTATAGTTTTCAACAGAAGTTGAGCAATGAAGGATTCTTGTACTCATTGTAGTGAAGCAAGAGGAAGATTTATATAGGATAAAGTTAATGTTTAATTACACATCTTCCAACACTTCTATCTCCGCTGCTCAAATCCCTTAAACCCCTTTAGCTCTTCCTTTTCCTCTACCTCCACCTTATCAACCCGCGCGTGTCTTGGGCCTTCGTGCACCCATTGCTCCAGTTCTTTCAGAACGGCTTCTTCTCCTTCAGCTTCCAGGTATACCGTGCCGTCGTCTTCATTCTGCACAAAACCGGACAGGCCAAGTTCCTGCGCTTTCTCCTGGGTGCTGGCCCTGAAAAATACGCCCTGCACTTTACCGTGCACTCGTATGGCAATGCGTTTCCTGTTGTTTTCCATCGTTCAAAAGTATAGATACGGTATCTCTGGGGAACGGACTGCACAGCAGCAGGTTTGGGCAAAGTATAGTTTAGCAGAACAGAACGTTTGCAGCTACTACTGTTGTTATGAACTTGGGCCAACGCATGGCTGATTGTTAAATTTGATTTATCTTTAGTGCCCTTGTTGCCAACGTGCAACAGGAGGCTATGAAACGAGATATATGTCATTACTATTCACTGATTTTAAAAGCTGGGAAAAGCACTGCGCAGAAACCGGCGAACCCTTATACCAGCCTGTGCTGGAGTACGAAGTAGAGCAGAAAGGCCGAACCGAAGAGTTTATCTGGGAGAACTTGGCTAAAGCCTACGAGGTGATGAAAGATGCTGTGCATACCGGCCTGACGGAAGACATGCGCTCCCGCTCGGGTATGGTGGACAACAGCGCCAAGAAGGTAGCAAAGTCGCCGGTAACGGTGCTGTCGCCGGAGTTTCAGATGCTGGTGTCGCGTGCCTTGGGAGCTAAAGAGGTAAACTCGTGCATGGGCCGCGTAGTAGCGGCGCCTACGGCGGGTGCTTCCGGCATTTTGCCCGGCACGCTAACTACGCTGCAGGACCTGCACCATCTCGACGATAGAAGAATTCTGGAAGGTTTGCTGGTTGCGGCAGGCATTGCCCTGATCATTGAGCAGAACGCATCGCTGGCCGGCGCGGTGGGCGGTTGCCAGGCCGAAACAGGTAGCGCTGCTGCGATGGCGGCCGGTGCTATTGTGTACTGCCTTGGCGGAAGCGTGGAGCAGGTGTTTGC
Organism: Pontibacter ruber; assembly: GCF_023630205.1. GTDB lineage: Bacteria > Bacteroidota > Bacteroidia > Cytophagales > Hymenobacteraceae > Pontibacter > Pontibacter ruber. The sequence continues at coordinate 1,492,020 of NZ_JALPRR010000001.1, forward strand.
AGCCGTTGCCATTACCATCCAGTGTATGCTCGGCCTGGTGTGCGACCCGGTGGCAGGCCTGGTAGAGGTGCCCTGCATCGTTCGTAACGCCAGTGCGGCAGCCATTGCCTACTCTTCCTCGCAGCTTGCCATTGCAGGCGTTAACCCGGTTATACCGGTAGACCAGTGCGTGGCTGCCCTCGGCGAGGTTGGCGAAAGTATGGAGCGCAAGTATAAAGAGACTGCCGAAGGCGGTCTTGCCAATACACCCAAAGCCCGCGAGATTGAAAATTTCGTGCTGGTGCAGGACGTGGAGATCCTGCCGGATGAAGACGAATTGAGTTAAAGAGGTAGAGAGTTACAAAAGCTTTCTCCTTTTATTTAAGCCAGCGGACACTATAATGTTGAGGCTGTTGTTGTAAGTATAATACCTGTTTTTATTGGGTGCCTGCGAGTTGTAGAATTCTTGCAGGCACTTTGCTTTTACACATTTTCTGAAGGGGAACTGTTGCGGCATGTTATGTTAAGATACTGAATAGTCGTAACTTGCAGCAAACTCAAACTCAAAATAGCATGACCGTTTCTAAAATGGCGCAAACCCTCATCGGCTCTGAAATTATCAAGCTAGGCGGAGAGGTAAACGCTATGATCGCACGTGGTGAGCAGATCTGTAATCTTACCATCGGTGATTTCGACCCTACCATATACCCGATTCCGGAAGAACTCCGCGAAGAAATAACCAAAGCATACGCCGAAGGACATACCAATTACCCGCCTGCTAACGGTGTAGCCGTGCTGCGCAAAGCCGTAGCCGCTTTCACAAAAGAGCGACTGGGGCTTTCATATCCTGAAAACGACATCCTGGTTGCTGGCGGCTCACGTCCGCTGATCTATGCAACCTACCTGGCTCTGGTTGATCCGGGCGATAAAGTAGTGTTCCCGACGCCCTCCTGGAACAACAACCATTACTGCCATCTGTCAGGTGCTACGCCTGTGATGGTGGAGACAAAGCCGGAAAATAACTTTATGCCGACGGCTGCCGATGTGGCTCCGCACCTGAAAGGGGCTACCATGCTGGCGCTTTGCTCGCCGCTCAACCCAACCGGTACCATGTTCTCCCGCAAAGACCTGGAAGAGATATGCGACCTGGTGATAGCGGAAAACAAGAGCCGCGCTGAAGGTGAAAAGCCGCTCTACATGCTCTACGACCAGATCTACTGGATGCTTACCTTCGGTACAGAACACCGCCACTACGACCCGGTTAGCCTGCGCCCGGAGTTACGCGATTACGTGGTTTACATTGACGGTACCTCGAAGTGTTTTGCTGCAACAGGCGTGCGCGTAGGCTATGCATTTGGCCCGACCGTGGTGATGGACAAGATGAAGGCCATACTGGGCCACGTAGGTGCCTGGGCTCCGAAAGCCGAGCAAATGGCTACTGCCGCGTACCTGAACCAGCCGGAGGCGGTAGATAGCTTTATGGCTGAATTCAAGGAGAAGGTGCAGCAGAGCCTTGATGTACTGTACAATGGTTTCAAGCAGTTAAAAGAAGAAGGTTTTACAGTAGACGCCATCGAGCCAATGGGGGCCATTTATCTTTCGGCACAAATGAACCTGGCCGGCAAAACCACACCGGACGGTAAAGTGCTGCAAACAAGCCAGGATGTATCGTTTTACGTGCTGTCGGAGGCGAAGCTGGCGGTGGTGCCGTTCTCTGCCTTCGGCTCTGACCGTGGCCTTAACTGGTTCCGTTTGTCAGTAGGCGGTGCATCGCTGGAGGCTATTCAGGAGTCGCTGGGCAGACTGCGTGCCGCTTTGCAAAAGCTGAAGTAAGTAACAGAAGTATAGCAAAAGGAGCAGCTAGCTAACATATATAAAGTCCCCTTCCCTGAAAAGAGAGAGGGGACTTTATGTTTATGATTTCTGCTGTATCTAGATAAGGTAAAGTATAAACTCACCCCTGCGCCCCTCCTGGGAGGGGAATCTCTGCCTTTAGCAATCGTTAAGCTTATACTTTCATAGTCGGTGTTGTCCAACCACCCCTTGCCCCTCAGAGCTACGCTCGCTAGTTTCGAACTCGCGTTCTCACTAGTCTAAGGCGGGGAACTCTGTAGTAGCTATACTTGAGGTATAAGTTTCATAGCGCCAGTATTGACCTCACCCTAACCTTCTCCTAAAAACAGGAGAGGGAACTCTGTTCCTATTGCAAAGTAGCTTACGAAGCCGTGTCATTTCCAGTCCTTGGGTTGAGCGCCTTGTGCATGTTGCGGTGCTGAGCGACAGCGAAGCAGCCTGCAGGCGCAGCCGATGGCAGCTTCAGGCACACAGCGCGATGCCCGAGGACGAGGCCCCGCGGCCGTGAGCGCACCAAAGTATAAAATGAAACTATAGGCAAGTATAACTGAGGAACACAGGTGGCTACAAAGCAAAGGCTTGCTAGCGCAAAGTATAAACTTCAGCTACAGTATAAGATTTCTCATTGCATTCGAAATGACATAAAACAGAAAAACCGCTAAGTATACTTAGCGGTTTTTCTGTTTTATACTTCTATACTTATCTGCCTCGAAATACTCTCTTCCAGCGAGATGAACGTTTCGGTGCGCTGCACGCCGTCTATGACCTGTATCTTCTCGTTCAGCACTTCCCGCAGGTGTTTGGTGTCGCGGCAGATAATCTTTACAAACATACTGTAAGAGCCGGTGGTATAGTGTAGTTCCACAATTTCCGGTATCTCACGCATCTTGGTTACGGCATCTTTATATTCAGAACCTTTCTCCAGGAACACCCCGATAAAGGCACATACATCGTAACCAATGGCCGACGGACTCACCAGCAGCTGCGCTCCCTGCACGATGCCCATCTCATTTAGTTTTTTCAACCGCACATGTATCGTTCCTCCTGAAACGCCAAGCTCCTTTGCAATATCGGTGTAGGCACGGTTCACATTCTGCATCAACAGGCTCAGAATCTGCCGGTCCAGTTTATCAATTTCGTAATTCATGGGCATTAATAAAGTATATTTTTATCAATATTATAATCTATAAGGGTAATGTGTTTGTAATTTTCAACAAATTTAAATATATGTTAAATATTTTTCAAAGAAAGGTATTGTATTTTAATTTTGTGATGTATCAAATCATTCATTATTAAAGATTTATAAATGGAAACACAAACAGTTGCAGCGCCGACGGTGCTGGATGCAACCCTCGATCATCTGCGCCGCGCCTCCCTGGCCAAGGTCCTGAAGGTGCAGCAGGGGGTTGTACGTGCTACACATGAGTTCATGTTCCAAAAAGGTCTCACGCAGCTCATGCCGCTCATGCTCTCACCCATTACCGACCCGTTGAACCACGGTGTGGTAGATGCCACCATCGGCTATGCAGAACAGCGCTGGAGCCTGACCAAATCGATGATCTTTCACAAGCAGCTGGCACTGGTAAACCCGGAACTGGAAGGCATTTACATTGTGTCGCCGAACGTGCGGTTGGAGTTTGCCGACCGCGCGGGTACCGGCAGGCATTTGTTCGAGTTCACGCAGGTAGATTTCGAGTTTAAGGGCAAGGACCGCTTCTATGTGATGGAGTTTATGGAGGAGCTGGTAAACTTTATTTTTGCGCGGCTAAACAAAGAGCTGCCGGAAGTACTGCTGGAACTACGGGGCGAACTGCTGCCACAGTACGAGAAGTGGCCGGTATACCGTACCGAAAAGCTGGAGGCTGCCTATGGGCCGGAGTATGAAAAGCTAAAATCAGAGGAGGCAACGGAGCCGTTCTGGTTGCTGAACCACAAACGCGAATTTTACGACAAAGAAGACCCGGTTAAGCATGGCACTTACCTGAACTACGACGTGATCTGGCCGGAAGGCTTTGGTGAAGGATTATCCGGCGGAGAGCGCGAACACGAGTATAAGCAGATCCTGAAGCGAATGGACGAGGTTGGCACCAGCCAGGAAACCTTCCGCCATTACCTGGAAGTGGCCAAAAGTGGTTTGTTGCCGAGAACAGCCGGGGCAGGTTTTGGCGTAGAGCGCATGACCCGCTTTATCTGCCGCCTGAAAGATGTGGACGAAGCCACGGTCTTCTCCCGTAAACCATTTGCATCAACCATCTTTTAAAGTATAAACTTATGGATGACGACGGCAATAATAACTGCTGGCAAAGTATAACCGGCAACAAAGTATAAAAGGCCTGCAAACTTAATTGCAGGCATTTTTCATGTGGAACATGTTCGTTTATACTTTTACTTTTTCCGCTCCTTCCAGAGTTGGTTGAACGTTTTCGGAGGGAAGTGTACCGGTTCGCGGCGCTTGCTCCAGGTATCTTTGGTAAAGCGTTTTACTACAAAATTTTTGATGCCGGCCGGAGCCAGATTCATCAACGTTCGGCTCTTCATGGCTTTGGTCCAGTACTTAAAGGCGAGCTTTTCCTGGCTATCGGCCAGGCCTTGCTCCACACTTTGCTTGCGGTTAAGCAGCAGCAGGTTGTGGATGTTGATCTTGACCGGGCAAACCGACGTACAGGCACCGCACAGCGAGCTGGCAAAGCTCAGGTGCTTGTTTTCTTCCATACCACTCAGGTGCGGGGTGATAACAGAGCCAATCGGGCCGCTGTAAGTAGTCTCGTAGGTATGGCCGCCGATATTCTTGTATACCGGACAAATGTTGAGACAGGCACCGCAACGGATGCAGTTCAGGGCTTCGCGCTTCTCAGGCTGGGCCAGCAGCTCGGTACGGCCGTTGTCGAGCAGCACCACGTACATTTCTTCCGGGCCATCCTTCTCTTTTGGCTGCCGTGGGCCTGTGAAGATGGTGTTGTAGATGGTCACGTTCTGCCCGGTACCGCTGGTGCTCAGCAATGGCCAGAACAAGTCCAGGTCCATCACAGAGGGCAGCATCTTCTCGATCCCTACAATGGCAATGTGTGTTTTCGGGAAAGCAGTGGACAGGCGCCCGTTTCCTTCGTTTTCCGTTACCGCCACGCCGCCAATATCTGCCAGCAGGAAGTTCCCACCGGTTATGCCCACCTCTGCCGAAGTATACTTATCGCGCAGTAGCCTGCGGGCTACACCTACGAGTTCTTCCGCGCTATCGGTAGGAGCAATCTTCAGCTTCTCGACAAACAGGTCGGCAATATCCTTTTTGGACATGTGCATGGCCGGTGTTACGATGTGGTAAGGCCGCTGCTCTGCCAGCTGCACAATGTACTCGCCCAGGTCGGTCTCTACTGCCTCAATGCCGTTCTTCTCCAGGTAATCGTTCAGGTGCACCTCTTCCGTCGTCATCGATTTAGACTTTACGATGGAGCGGGCACGTTTGCGCTTCATGATCTCGCCAATCTCTTTGAGTGCTTCCTGTGCATCGCGGGCCCAGATTACCTTGCCGCCACGGGCTGTAAAATTGGACTCAAATTCCATCAGGTACTTGTCTAAGTTGTTGATGGTATTTGTTTTGATATAGGAGGCACGCTCGCGGGCGAGCTCGTGGTCGGTGTATTGGGTGAGGCCACGCTGCACAGCGGCGTTATACTTGCCGATGTTGAACCGGATGGTATTGCGGTGGCCAAGGTCAAATGCTTTTGTTTCTGAATCCTGCAGAAACTGTTTTAGTTTACTCATAACGATACTACCCTACGGTATTTCCTGAAGTATAGCTGCATTCAGGAGGTGGTAATCAAAAGAAAAACACCCTTAAAGTTAGGGTGTTTTCTTAAAAGCCAACAGGGGCTATACTTTGTTTTGTTTTAAACGGGTTTTGTACCAGTTTTAGTATGTTACTGCTTGTGGCTGTCTACTACAATGCGGTTGTCGCGGTTGGCCAGCTCCCAGGTAGTGTAAAACGCCAGGCGGGCCACTTTCTCGGCACTGTCAAACAAGATCTTGTCTACTGAATCAGACGGTTTGTGGTAGTCGGCGTGCACCCCGTTGAAGTAGAAAATGATCGGAATGTTGTGCTTGGCAAAGTTGTAGTGGTCGGAGCGGTAATAGAAGCGGTTCGGGTCGTTCTCGTCGTTATACTTGTAGTCGAGCTTCAGGTTCACGTACTTCTTGTTGGCCTCCTCGTTGATGGCGTGCAGCTCCGAAGAAAGTTTATCCGAACCGATCACGTAGATGTAATTGCTGTCGTTGGTCTTCTCGTAATCAAAGTCCATGCGGCCGATCATGTCGATGTTAACGTCGGCAACGGTGTTGGCCAGCGGGAACACCGGGTTGTTGGAGTAGTACTCAGAGCCCAGCAGGCCTTTCTCTTCGCCGGTAACAGTCAGGAAAAGTACGCTGCGGCGTGGGCCAAAGCCATCTTTCTTTGCCTGGGCAAACGCCTCTGCCAATTCAAGTACGGCTACCGTGCCGGAACCATCGTCGTTGGCGCCGTTGTAGATCTGGTCACCCTGCAGCGTTGAGTCTACGCCTACGTGGTCATAGTGCGCCGAAACAACTACTACTTCATCTTTCTTATCGGAGCCTTCGATAAAGCCCAGCACGTTCTCAGAAGGAAGTGGCGTGGCAATACGCTCGGTCTTGATCTTGATGTCTTTTGCTGCTGTAAACGTGCCTGGTGTCGGCTTACCTGCTTTTGCAACTGTCGCGGCATAGGCGAACATTTTCTGCGGAGTCGTGTTCAGTAGTGCTGCGCCAACTGCAGGAGAGGCAAGTATAACCGTTGCGTTTTCCTGTGTAGCGCTGTTCTTCAAACCGATGGCCGGACGTGTAGCATAAGAGCTGTAGCGCTGTGTCATGGTCTTGAATTCATCGGCGTTGGCACCTGTAACGATCACCACGCTCTTGGCTCCGCGCTTGGTAGCAGCGTTGCGCTTGGTACGGAAGTCGTTGCCCCAGTCGGAAGCTTTGTCGGTGCCGCTGATCAGGTACTTGCCGTCGGCAGTTTTAGGCTCGCCGCCCAGCACCACTACCATTTTACCTTTTACATCCAGGCTAGTATAATCTGAGTACGTTCCGTTATCAATGCCATACCCGGCGAACACGATCTCAGGGGTTTGCTCGGTGAGGTAAGGAGAGGCACCCAGCACGAAAAAATCCTGCAGCATCGAGAATCTTTGCTTGCCTATGGTGATGTAACCAGTTCCCCACTTGCTTGTTTCCAGCTCAACCGGCTGGTAGTATGGGTTGCTGCTGTTCTGCACAGGCCCGGTTAGGCCATCTTCCCTAAACTCTTTTGAAATGTACTCAGCAGCCATTTTCTGACCTTTTTGTCCTGTGTCGCGGCCTTCGTACTCATCTGAAGCCAGGATGTGCAGGTGCTTGGACAAATCAGCAGCCGTAACGGTAGCGGCATACTTTGGAGCAGCAGCCTGTAGTTGCGCTGCATCGGTAACAACTACAGGTTCTTTAACCGAGGTAGTGGGTGTTTTGGCGCAGCCCACAGAGAGGGCAGCCAGCAATACCCCGGCATAGTAGGTAGTATGTTTCATGGTTGTTTTTAAGGTGGGTGAAGTTTAGTTTAGATTATAGTTTCTGGATCAGAACGGTGGCAAAAGCGGCCACGCCTTCTTTTTTGCCCACAAAGCCCAGGTGCTCGGTGGTAGTAGCTTTTATCGAAATATCGTGCTCCGGTATGCCCATCACACCTGCCAGGCACTTTTTCATTTCCGGGATGTACGGGTTTACCTTGGGCTCCTGCAGGCAGATGGTAGAGTCGATGTTGCCGATCTCGTAGCCTTCGCGGGAAAGCAGGTGCACCACTTCTTTCAGCAGTATCTTAGAATCGATGCCTTTATACTTGGGGTCTTTGTCGGAGAAGTGGAAGCCGATGTCGCGCAGGTTGGCAGCGCCCAGCAGCGCATCGCATATCACGTGGATGAGCACATCCGCGTCAGAGTGCCCTAAGGCGCCATGCGTGTGCGGTATCTTGATGCCGCCCAGCCAGAAATCCAGCCCTTCCTGCAACTGGTGCACATCGTAGCCAAAGCCGGTTCTTATCTTCAGTTTCATGTATAAGTATAGGTTTTTGCATTGCCTGCTTATAAAAGAGCAGGTCTGAAAAGTAAATGTAACGCAAATGGCGATATGTTGGAAGCCGCGCCTGCGATTTTTGGAAGCTATACTTTGTTTGTGCTGTTTTGGGTGCAGATAAAAGCAAAAGCGCCGGCTACTTCTCAGTAGCCGGCGCTCTTTTGTGGCAGTTTATACGTTATACATTAAGCACGCAGTTCTTCCTCGTTCTGCTCCTCGTCCAGCGACGGGTAGTCGATGTAGCCTTCCGGGCCCGGTGCGTAGAAGGTGCTCTTGTCAGCTTCGGCCAGTTCGGCGTGCAGCTCGAAACGCTTCGGTAAATCCGGGTTGGAGATGAACGGTATACCAAAAGCTACCATGTCTGCGTCTCCTTCCTCTATTACGCGGTTGCCTGTTTCCTGCGTAAAGCCTGCGTTGATGATCAGGTTGCCTATGTAGATCGGGCGGTAACGCTTGGCAATGTGCGGCTCTGCGTACGGAATGCTGCTCACGTTGGTAAACGGCTCTGACAGGTGCAGGTAGGCCAGGTTGTACTCGTTCAGCTTCTCGATGATGTAATCGTACGTCGGGATGGTATCCTCATTGAGGGTAATGCCAAAGGAGTTGTGCAGGCTTGGGTTCAGGCGCACACCCACCCGTTCGATTGGTACTACTTCTTTGATGGCATCCAGCACCTCGAAGAGAATGCGGGCGCGGTTCTCTTTGCTGCCGCCATAGGCATCGGTGCGCACGTTGGCAGAGCTTACAAAGAACTGGGCCAGCAGGTATCCGTTGGAGGCGTGTACTTCCACCCCGTCAAAGCCGGCTTCCATCGCGTTTTTGGCAGCGTTTTTAAAGTCCTGCACAATTTGTTTGATGTCTTCCTGGGTCAGCTCGCGGGGCGTAACGGTATCCTTAAAGCCCTGCGGGGTAAAGGATTTGTCGTTCGGGTTGATGGCGGAAGGCGCTACTGGCAGCTCCCCGTTATGGAAGTCGGGGTGCGACATGCGGCCTACGTGCCACAGCTGCAGGAATATCTTGCCACCTTTGGCATGCACGGCGCGGGTTACTTTCTTCCAGCCTTCTACCTGTGCTTCGGAGTAAATGCCGGGCGTGTTGATATACCCAACTGCCTGCTTCGAGATCTGGGAGCCTTCTGAAATGATCAGTCCGGCTCCGGCACGCTGCTCGTAATACTGCACATGCAGCTCGGTAGGTGCGTTCTCCGGGTTATCGGCGCGGCTGCGCGTCATAGGCGCCATGATCACGCGGTTCTTCAGTTCTAGATCCTGTATTCTTATCGGTCTTAAAAGTGGTTGTGCCATATGTGTAGTTAGAAAGTTAAAAAGTTAGAGAGTTAGAAAGTCATTGTCACTTCTGCCTTCCCTGTCTCCCTCATTCGTAATTATTAATTTGTAATTCGTAATTAAACCGTGTCCCAGTCCGGGGCGAAAGAAGGGTTGACTACCCGAATGTTGTCCTGTTTGAGCTGGTCAATTGCTTTTACTTCGTCGGCCGTGAGCTCAAAATCGAAGAGGTTGATGTTGTCCCGTAGGCGTTCTGCTTTGGATGTTCTGGGTATAGCCATCACGTTGTTTTGCTGCACCAGCCAGCGCAGGGATACCTGTACTTCGCTCTTGCCATACTTTTCGCCAATAGCTTTAAGCGTAGGGTTGCCGAGTACTTTGCCTTGCGCTATCGGGCTGTAAGCCGTTAAGGAGATGCCTTTCTCGCGCAGGTAAGTATGCAGCTTGTTCTGGTTAATCAGCGGGTGGTACTCTACCTGGTTGGTGATGATGTCGGCACCGGTCGCAAGCACCTGGTCTAGCAAAGCCGTCGTGTGGTTGCTCACGCCGATATACTTCGTGTATCCTTTGTGCTGGGCCTCCATCAGTTGCTCCATATACTCGGCTACGGGCACGTTGCGGTTGGGCCAGTGGATGAGTAGCAGGTCCACGTGATCGGTTTTCAGTTTGCGTAGGCTTTCCTCTACTGATGGCAGGAAATCTTTTTTATGCAGGTTCTCGCGGAATACTTTGGTGGTCAGGAAAATCTTCTCCCGGTCTATGCTTGCGTTTTTGATGGCGGTACCCACACCGGCTTCGTTCTGGTAGATCTGTGCCGTATCGATGTGGCGGTAGCCCTCAGACAGGGCCGCAGCTGTGATTTCCTGGGCGACAGCGTCCGGCAACTGGAACGTACCCAAACCTAAAGCAGGTATAACAGCGCCTTGTATCGTGATATTTTTCATAAGTTAGATCTAAGTATATACATTGGTTGTATATACAAATATTAGTATAAAAAAATTTGCTTTAGCCTCTGAGCTTATCCAGCAGGTTGCTGACTAAAACGGCTTCTTCGGAGCTGAGGTTATGAAAACGTTCCAGCAGTTGCGGCAGATAACTATCAATCTGCGTCAGCTTTTCCAGTCCTTTGGGAGTCAGTCGCACCTCGATCATGCGGCGGTTGGCAGCGCAGATATCGCGGGTAACGTAGCCTTTCTCGATTAGCTTATCGACCAGCCGGGTAACGTTGGAGTTGCGGTCTACCATGCGGTTCTGGATGTCTCCGAAACACACAGGTGACGGGTGTTGTCCCCGCACGATGCTCAGTACATTGTGTTGCTGTTGTGTCAGGCCGAACTGCTTGAAGAAAGACAACTGCTGCTGGTTTACCCAGTTGTTGGTAAACAGCAGGTTTACGAGCAGGCGACGGTAATCGTCTGTAAACTCACGTTGTTGTATTTCGTCTTCTATGCGCATAGCTGGTTTGTCAGAGGCAAAGGTATTGTTGTTGTTTGTATATACAAATATTGGCGTAAAAATGTTTTGCTTAAATGGTAAGTATAGGTTTCGCGTGAAACAGATTAGGTCTGTAATGCAGCCAGGGAAGTATGGAATCAAGAAAAAGCGGCTGTAGCACTAAAGCTACAGCCGCTTTCTATAAAGTATAGCTAAGTGCGTTCTACTCTACTGGTGCCACAGCCTTTTCCTTCTTCTCGGCTCTGTATAGCAAGGTAGAGCAGTTGTTCGAGCTTAGTACCTTCCTCGCGCAACGCTGAATATCTTCTGGTGTCACAGCTTGTACTTTCTCACCTTCCAGGTTGATGAGGTTGGCATCGCCCAGCAGTTTGCTGTATGCCAGGTTCATGGCGCGGTTCAGCAACTCTATTTCGGAGAAAACAATGGTAGCCTCCGCCTGGTTCTTTACTTTGTCGAGTTCCTGCTCGTCCACCAGATTGTCCATCAGTTCCTGGTTAATAGCCTCAATGGCAGCGTTTGCTTCGTGCAGATCTACCCCTTCGTGCAGCTTGCCCTGGATAATAAGCAAGCCTGGCTCTATCGATCCCGAAACAGATGCCGAGATCGAGTTGAAAAGCTTTTTACCTTTTACCAGCCGCTCGTACAGCCTTGAAGACTTGCCACGACCTAGAATATCGCTGATCAGGTCTACGGCATAGTAATCTTTGTGCGTGCGCGACGGCATGTGGTACGCTTTGTAGATGGCCGCTAATGGCACATCAGCACTTGTTTCCAGCACGCGCGGACCTTTCTGCTCCGGCTCGGCAGGTATGCTGCGCTCGTACTTTTCTCCGGCAGGTATAGGTCCAAACCATTTCTCGGTCAGCTCCTTTGCGCGCTCAAAGGTGATGTTGCCCGCTACCACCAGTATGGCATTGCTCGGCGAATAGTGCTTGTTAAAGAAGGCTCTCACGTCTTCCATCTTGGCATTCTCGATGTGGGAGATCTCCTTGCCGATGGTCGCCCACTTGTATGGGTGCTGCTCATAGGCCAGCGGGCGCAGCTTCAGCCACACGTCGCCGTAGGGCTGGTTCAGGTAATTCTGCTTGAATTCCTCTACTACCACCTTGCGCTGTACTTCCAGGCCGTTTTCGCTAAAGGCCAGCTCCAGCATGCGGTCTGACTCCAGCCAGAAACCGGTTTCGATGTTCTGAGCCGGCAGCGAGAGATAGTAGTTCGTGATGTCGGGGCTGGTGAAGGCGTTGTTCTCGCCCCCTACGCGCTGCAGGGGTTCGTCGTACACCGGTATGTTTTTGGAGCCACTGAACATCAGGTGCTCGAACAGGTGGGCAAAGCCGGTGCGGCTTTCTTCCTCGTCGCGCGAGCCTACGTTGTAGAGCACGTTCAGCACGGCCATCGGTGTGGCATTGTCTTCATGCACGATCACCTGCAGGCCATTATCTAAGGTAAATTCTTTAAATTGTATCATGGTTATTTAGAGACATAAGATTGATAGACCAAGGACAAAAGACTTTTTATGGATATACTATAGTTTGGTCGATCAGTTCCACCATTCTCAAGTATGTGTCCTAGGTCTTTTGTCAAATAATCCTTTGTCAAAGTATAAGACAAAAGTATAAATTAGCGGGATATATTTCAGGGCTACCGCTAAACCATTATCTTGCCCAACTATAACGAAATTCTGCTCTTGAAGATGAACTTTAACCGCAAAGAATATACAGACGACGAACTTTTAGCCCTTTACAAGGCTATTCTGAAGCCCCGCATGATCGAGGAACGCATGCTCGTGCTGCTGCGCCAAGGGCGTGTGAGCAAGTGGTTTTCCGGCATTGGCCAGGAAGCCATTTCGGTAGGATCAGCGCTGGCACTGGAGGCAGACGAGTATATTTTGCCGCTGCACCGCAACCTGGGCGTGTTTACCAGCCGCAACGTGCCTTTGGACAGGCTGTTTGCGCAGTTCCAGGGCAAAAAGACCGGCTTTACCAAAGGCCGCGACCGTTCGTTCCACTTCGGTACGAACGAGCACCATATCGTGGGTATGATCTCGCACCTGGGGCCGCAGCTGGCTGTGGCAGATGGTATTGCGCTGGCCGACCTGCTGGATAACAGGGAAAAGGTGACGTTGGTTTACAGTGGTGACGGCGGAGCCAGTGAAGGGGATTTCCATGAGGCGCTGAATGTGGCGGCAGTATGGGGCCTCCCGGTTATTTTCATGATCGAGAACAACGGCTACGGCCTTTCTACCCCAAGCAGCGAACAGTTTAAGTTCAGCCACTTTATCGACAAAGGGCCGGCTTATGGCATCGATGCGCTGCAGATAGATGGTAACAACGTGCTGGAAGTATACGATACGGTACGCCAGGCTGCTTACAGCATGCGCAAAAACCCGCGCCCGATGCTGATCGAGGCAATTACCTTCCGGATGCGCGGGCACGAAGAGGCCAGCGGAACCAAGTATGTGCCGCAGGAACTGTTCGAAAAATGGGCTAAAAAAGACCCGGTAGACAACTTTGAGCGCTATCTGCTGGAAGAACTGGTGCTGACGCAGAAAGCCATGGAGGGCATACGCGAAGAGATAAAGGCAGAAATAGAAGAAGGACTGCAGACCGCCTTTGGTACGCCAATGCCGGAAGCAAACCGCGAGGAAGAACTGGCCGATATGTATGCACCGTTCGAGCAGGAGGTAATAAAACCTGCTTCTGACGCGAAAACCGAAAAACGATTTGTGGATGCCATTTCAGACGGGCTTCGCCAAAGTATGGAGCGCTATCCGGAACTGGTGCTGATGGGCCAGGACATTGCCGAGTATGGCGGCGTGTTCAAAGTAACAGAAGGCTTTGTAGACCAATTCGGAAAAGCACGCGTACGCAACACGCCGCTTTGCGAGTCGGCTATACTTGGGGTTGGCCTGGGCATGTCAGTTAAGAATAAGAAAAGTATGGTGGAGATGCAGTTCGCTGACTTTGTGAGCGCCGGTTTCAGCCAGATCGTGAACAACCTGGCCAAGAGTCATTACCGTTGGGGCCAGCATGCCGATGTGGTGGTGCGCATGCCTACGGGTGCCGGTACAGCTGCCGGTCCGTTCCACTCGCAAAGCAACGAGGCCTGGTTCTTCCACACACCGGGCCTGAAGATCGTGTACCCATCTTCGCCTTACGATGCCAAAGGCTTGCTAAACGCAGCCATCGAAGATCCGAACCCGGTGATGTACTTCGAGCACAAGCTGCTGTACCGCTCCATTTCACAGGAGATTCCGGACGATTATTATACCGTAGAGATAGGCAAAGCCAAATTAGTAGCCGAGGGCAGCGACCTTTCCATTATTACGTATGGCATGGGCGTGCACTGGGCCAAGCAACTGCAGCAGGAAATGCCAGAGATCAGTATTGACATCCTGGACCTGCGCTCGCTGTTGCCATGGGATAAAGAAGCCGTGCGCGATACCGTAGCCCGTACCGGCCGCGTTATCGTATTACACGAAGATACCTTAACTGGCGGCATTGGCGGCGAAATAGCTGCCTGGATCGGTGAGCACTGCTTTGAGCTGCTCGATGGCCCGGTAACACGGGTTGCCAGCCTGGATACAGCCGTACCGTTTGCGCCGCCGCTGGAGCAGGAGTTCCTGCCAAAACAGCGCCTGCGCGAAAAGGTGGAAGCGGTTCTCACCTTCTAATTATACTTTTTATGTTCAGCGATTATACTTTGCAGCCCTATGCCTAGATTACGTTTTCTTTATCTAACCCTGTTTTGCCTAGTACTGCTGTTGGGTTCCGGTTGCCAGCGCAAAGGCATTCCGTGCCCGAAGCCAAGCAAAGCAAGAGTAAAAGTGCAGGGCAAGAACGCCTCCGGTCTGCAGGGCGTGGATGTGCCGATGGACAAGAACGGTCTCGTTAAAAAGAAGCGAAGAAGGTAAAGTACAGAAACCAGCTGACCGGATTTAAGTATAACTATCAACAGTTTAGCAAAAATTTGTATGGATGTGCGTAGGCCTGTAAAGATTTGGAAGCGATTAGCCTGTGTTGCAGCATTAGTTTTACTCAGCGCAGGAGCTGCTATGGCACAGATCAGTTATAAAGCCGTAGACCAGCACAACCACCTGAAGCGGCAATCGCTGAAGGAGGCGGACAAGACAGATGTTGCTTACAAGGATACGCACCTGAATACAAGCACTTATACTTTTAAAAAAGGAGAAGCAGGGCGTAAACGGGTGGCTACCAACGATGGACGTAACAAGTACAGGTTTACAGAAAGAGGCAACGCAGCGCAGAGTCTGCCTGTGAAGCTGAAGAAAGGCTGGCTGTTTAAACGAAAGAAAGATAACACACAGAAGTAAAAGCAAAGATTTATATGAATTGGTCCCCCTTAACCAGTGCGGCGCAGCTTGAAGAAGTGATGGAAGAGTCGAAGAGCGCTCCGGTGGTAATTTTTAAGCACAGCACCTCCTGCTCTATCAGCGCCACCGCCAAAAGCAGGCTGGAACGACAGTGCAGCGGCAATGAGGATCTGAAAAGCGTAAAATTCTATTACCTGGACCTGCTCAGTTACCGACCGGTTTCCAACGAAGTAGCGGAGGTGTTTCAGGTGCGGCACGAGTCTCCGCAGCTGTTGCTTATTCAGGACGGCATGTGTACCTACGATGCCTCTCACCTGGGCATAAACGTAGACGCTATCAAGAAGAAAGTATCAGCATAGCAGCCTGAACAGGTTGCTATGCTGCCTGTTTTAGTACTGGAACGAAACCGATTGTTTGATGTCCGGGTGCAGGCTTAGTGCAACAGGGCAGGTACGGGCCGCATTTTCCAGCAATGCCTTCTCTTTGGAAGTATAGTTGTTGAGGGGCATTTTAAAGTTCAATACGACTTCCGCAATACGGCGCGGCTCAGCCGACATGATCTTTGTTGTTTCGATCTGCATGCCTTCTATGTTGATGTTGTTGCGGTTGGCTACAATGCCCATGATCGTCATCATGCAGCTGCCAAGTGCGGCGCAAACGAGGTCAGATGGAGAGAAAGCCTCGCCGCGGCCATTGTTGTCAACGGGTGCATCGGTAATAATGGTATTGCCAGAGGCAAGGTGTTTGGCACTGGTGCGCAGTTCGCCTGTATACGTGTTGTGAATGGTTGCCATGTATGCTAACTATAGTTTTATAACAGCGTAAATTTAGATAGATTTAGTCAAACTATAAATCAATAGAAGGTGGTAAGATACCTGGCGATTACTTTAGCCCTTGCCTTGCTGGCCCTGGTGCCCGCAGCTGCGCAATCAGACGACGAAGACTTCAGGAACGAGCTAAGCTACGGCATTAACTTCAACTCAAATGCCGGGCTGATCGGAGGGGCCTTTTTCCGCTCCTCTCATTTTGTGCGCGATGATCTTTACCAACTTTGGGGATTGGAGATTGTGGAGGTAAAACACCCGAAGGAAAGCCGCTGGTACAGCGGGCAGACCGGAGACTTTTTTATACTTGGCAAGCAGAATTACATGTTCGTGCTGCGCCCGCAATACGGGGCTGAGTACGTGCTGTTCCGGAAGGCAGCCGAATCAGGCGTGCAGGTAAATGCTGTTGGAGCTGCCGGACCTTCCCTGGGCCTCTTGGTGCCCTATTACATCCGCTACAATTATGGCGGCGCCGGTGGCAACGATGTCCGCACCGAACAATACGACCCCCAAAAGCACCCGATCCCTGATAATATACAAGGCAACGCTAACTTATTCACAGGCTTTGGCGAAACAAAGATAAGGCCGGGTTTGCATGCCAAAGCAGGCCTCAGTTTTGAGTATGGCCGTTACAAAGAAAGTATAACCGGCATCGAGGTGGGCTTTCTGGTAGAGCAGTATTTCAACAAAATGATCATCATTCCGGAAGCTGAAAACTACAGCACCTTTGCCTCGGTATACCTTAATATCTACTATGGCCGTCGTAAATAGCTTTTCCCAAAAACAATCCGGCAGATAGTACTGTTAAAAGAGAACGTTGTAACACTGGATGGTGGCACAAATCTTAGCGAATGGCTAATCTCTTTACTCATAAGTTCCTATCTTTGCAGCATGGATGAAATAATATCACTTCCGGTTATACAGCCTAACACAACGCCCGCCGAGCTGAGTGAAAATGGCAAGATACGTAAGCCAAACTGGCTGCGTGTAAAGTTGCCTGTGGGCCAGGAATACACTAAAGTAAGAAACATAGTATCTGAATATAAACTGCACACCATCTGCGAGAGCGGCAACTGCCCGAACATGGGTGAATGCTGGGGTGCTGGTACGGCCACTTTTATGATTCTGGGCAACGTTTGTACGCGCAGCTGCTCGTTTTGCGCAGTAGCGACAGGCCGCCCGAACGAGTACGATCAGGACGAGCCGCGCCGTGTAGCCGAGGCTATCCAGCTGATGGGTGTAAAACATGCCGTGATCACTTCTGTTAACCGCGACGAGCTGAAAGACCGTGGCGCAGCCATCTGGCACGAAACAGTACGGTTGGTAAAAGAACTATCGCCGGCAACAACTATAGAAACCCTTATCCCGGACGTAAAGGCAAACTGGGATGCATTGATCACGATGATATCGCCGGGGCAGGAGGTTGTTTCGCATAACATGGAAACGGTAAAAGAGCTTTACCGCCGCGTGCGCCCGCAGGCCAAGTATGAGCGAAGCCTGGAGCAGATCCGCCGCACCAAAGAGTATGGCAAGCGCACCAAGACCGGTATTATGCTGGGATTAGGTGAGACGCGCGAGCAGGTTTACCAGGCCATGGATGACCTGGCTGCTAACGGTTGCGATATCCTGACGCTGGGCCAATACCTGCAGCCAACCAAACTGCACATCGAGGTAGCCGAATTCATACACCCGGACTTGTTTGAGCATTACCGGGTAGAAGGCCTGAGAAGAGGCATCAAGTATGTGGAGTCCGGACCATTGGTTCGTTCTTCCTACCATGCTGAGCGCCACGTACACGTATAAAAAAAAAATTATAGTACTATAGCTAGCTCCTGCTGCAGTAAATAGTGGCAGGAGCTAGCTTTTTTTATTGCACTGTTCTCTGTTGTAATTCTCTTCTAAAAAATCTCCCCAATTCCCCTTTTTATTATAACATCGGATGCTGTATCCCGTATATCGGGCCATAACTCTGTACATTATTACTATAAACCTATATATAATTTGAATTGTATTTGCCTCCTCCCGTTCTCCATCTTGTACTCAAAATGCATTATTTTCTAAACTTTTTCAAAAAAAGTGAATAGCCGAATAGTATAATTTAATTGTCGTTACAACATCTACTATGGCTGAATACATTATTTTTTTTATATAAAGTTAAACTAATTTAAAAAACATCAGTAAAGGGACATAATAAACGTCTATAAAAATATACATATATTTATGTCCGGAAGTATATTTCCTTTAATAATGCCTGTATGAATAAACTTTTACTGCTACTCTCTCTCTTCTTGGCTGTGAGCACCACCCTTAGCTATGGGCAGCCAGATCTTACCTTGAACCGCGCTGAGAAATTTGCGGTTCTGGCCACTACGCAAGTCAATAACATTGGCGAGACGGATGTGTATGGTGACCTGGGTATTTCTTCCGGAAGAAACATAACCGGAGATGAACAACTTACCGTTGTTGGCGAAAGGATGTACGGACCTGCTTCGCTTGCTCCGGGAGCACGTGATGATGCAGAGGCGCTGTATAACCGACTAGAAAACCTGCCAGCCACTACGCTGCAAGACCCGGTGTTGGGAAACAACTTCCAGTCGCTGACTCCCGGCGTTTATAAGATCAATGGCGACGCCACTCTCAGGGGCGGTCTGACGCTGGATGGCAACGGAGACCCGAATGCCGTCTTTATCATTATCATACAAGGAGACCTGCTCTCGAACTATGACCGGACCTATGTAAACCTGGTAGATGGTGCGCAGCCAAAGAACGTGTTCTGGGTTGTAAAAGGGAAAGTAGATACAGGTAAAACCACGCTTTTCCAGGGCACTGTTATCGCGCAGAAAGACATCACCCTGGGCAACGGCGTGATCATGATCGGTAGAGCTATCTCGCTGACAAGTGTAGTAAATCTGCATAACAACCTGGTGTTCATGCCAAACATAGTGTTGTCTAACCTCAGCGTGCAGAAAGAGGCTGAAAACAAAGATTACATACTTGGCAGCGAAGTAACCTATACCATTACTGCCCGAAACCTGGGTCCTAACGACGCGACCGGCGTGGTGGTAAGAGAACAGATTCCTGTAGGCCTGGCATTTGTTAGGCCGGTATCGGCAAGTAAGGGCACTTATGACACTCAAAAGAACGAGTGGTATATCGGCAATATGGCTGTAGGAGAGACAGCCACGCTTAAGCTGACTTTCAGAATTATATCTACAGGCAATGTAAACAACAAGGTAGTAATCATAGGCGATAACCCGGACCCTATTCCGGATGATGACGAAGACGATAATCCGATCAATGTACCGGTGGAGTCGGCGGACCTGAGCGTGAAGAAAACCGTAAACGCTGGTCCTTATCTTATCGGGGACGTGGTTACTTATAAAATAGAGACAACAAACAACGGTTTGTATGAAGCGAAGGGAGTTAAAGTAACAGAAAAGCTTCCTACAGGCTTGCAATATGTGAGCCACACCGCCAGTGTAGGCGATTACGACCCAATAACCGGTATATATACCGTGGGCAACCTGGCCAGCAAAACAACTGCAACACTTACCATTCAGGCAAGAATAACTGCCGCTGGTAACATCAGAAACATAGCAGTAGTGGAAGGTTCGGACCCTACCAAGGATCCGGATAAAGACAACGACGAGGACGATGTAACGATTGTTGTGCCGGTAGAGTCTGCTGACTTAAGTATAAATAAAACTGTAAGCGGTGGCCCTTATAAGATCGGGGATGTGGTTACCTATACCATCACCACGAAGAACAGCGGCCTTTACGGAGCAGTAGGAGTAAAAGTAACAGAGCAACTTCCTGAAGGGCTGCTGTATGTTAGCCACACCACCAGCGTAGGCACCTACGATCCGGCCACAGGCATTTATACCATAGGGAATTTAGCAAGCAATGCAACAGCTACACTTACCATACAGGCGAAGCTGGTTAAAAATGGCACCATCCGAAACGTGGCTACGGTTATTGCCCAGGATCCTACCAAAGACCCTGACAAGGACAACGACGAGGAAGACGAAACCATTGTTGTAACCTGCCCTGACCAGCAGTTAGCTATTACAGGCGTTGTGCTTGTTTGTGCCAACACAGATAAGATAACTTATACTGTAACTGAGGTAATTGGCGGTACTTATACTTATACTTTACCACTAGGCTGGGAAATTGTAGCACAAAGCGGCAATACGGTTACAGTGAAAGCAGGTACAGCTCCCGGTATTATCACGGCAACAGTTAAAAACCAGTGCGGTAAAATCATGACTGCTGCATTAAATGTAGGAGTAACCGGAGCGCCAGCCATACCAGTTATAACAGGAGGGGGCAATGCGATTTGCTACAGCACCGAAGGGGTGAGTTATACTGTAACCAGCCAGGAGGGTATTACAGCCTATGACTGGTCTGTTACGGAAGGACTTGAAATTGTAAGTGGCCAGAATGCTGCAACGGTAGTGGTAAAACCTAAGGCAGGCAGCCCACTTGGCGGTACCCTGACGGTGAGAGTAACCAACAGCTGTGGCTTCACGACTGCCGGTACTAAGGTAATAACGATAACACCGGCACCAGCTGCTCCAATTGCCATACTAGGTCCGGCAGATGTTTGTGCAGGTACTGAAGCAGAATATTCTGTGGTAGCAGTAGCTGGCGCCTCATCGTATACCTGGAACGTGCCTGCTGACTGGACTATCCTGACTCAGCCGGCCAACTCAAACAAAATAAGAGTAAGAGCAGGTACAGCGGGCGGAAACATTACGGTAACTGCCGATAACAGCTGTGGCCGCAGCACACTAACCTCACGAGCACTGTCCGTAAGTACAGCACCGGTTGCTGCAAGCGGTATTACCGGTAACACAACTGCATGCGTTGGCACAGAGCAAACCTACAGCATACCGGAAATAGCAGGCGCTACAGGTTATGTATGGGATGTGCCGGCTACCTGGACTGTAGTAGGTAGCAGAACCTCCAGAACCATAACCGTTATTGTGAAGGATGCCGGAACTATAAAAGCAGCTGGCAGCAACCCGTGTGGCGACGGTGCATTCGTAAGCCTGAATGTAGGCATAACCACAGCGCCGGCCGCTATTGGTGCCATTACCGGCGGAAGCGCGGTATGCGGATCAAGCCAGGGCAATACGTATAGTATCGCAGCGGTGGAAGGTGCTACTACCTATGTATGGACAGTGCCAACCGGATGGAGAATTACCAGCGGCGACGGTACAACCAGCATCACAGTAGAAGCAGGTACTGCAGGAGGCACCATCACGGTAACGGCATCCAATGCCTGCGGCTCTAAGGTAGCAAGCAAAGTAGTAGGCATCACAGCCTTACCTGCCATGCCGGGCGCCATTACAGGCAACACTGCTATCTGCGCAGGCACCGAAGTAACCTATACGGTACCATCCGTAGCTGGCGTAAGCTATACCTGGACCATACCAACTGGCTGGACTGTAATTACAGATAACAACACCAACCAGATCAAAGTTAAGGCAGGCACTACTTCCGGTAACATCGAAGTAGCCGCTACCGGACCATGCGGAAGCAGCAACAAAGTGTCGCTGGCGATAGCAGTAACCAACACACCAGCGGCACCAGTTAAGATCAATGGTCTGGCAACTGCCTGCGTGGGCGAGAAGCTTACCTATAGTATTGATGAGGTAGCCGGAGCTGCAGGGTATACCTGGACCATTCCGAATACCTGGAGCTTTGAAGGCAGCCGTACCGGTAACACCATAACAGTGGTAGTTGGTACAGAAGCTGGTAAAATAACAGCAGCCGTAAACAACCAGTGCGGCGCAGGGGCCACAGCAAGTATAGACGTAACGCCAACTGTAGCGCCGGCCGCTCCGGTAGCCATTACGGGTCCTGCCGATATCTGCATCAACAGCGAAGGCAACGTGTTTAGTGTGGCGGCTGTGCCTGGTGCAACAAAGTATAACTGGACGGTACCAACCGGCTGGACGATTACAGCAGGTGACGGAACGAACACCATCACAGTAACAGCCACTTCAGAAGGTGGAACGGTGAAGGTTTCGGTAACGAACGGTTGTGGTACCGGTGCTGAAGCAACACTGCCGGTTAGCATCACTCTGCCTCCAACTGCTGTAGGTACTATCACCGACAACTCGAATGTGTGCGACGGCCTTACCTTCTCTGTATCGGAAGTAGCGGGTGCAACTTCCTATACCTGGACCGTAAGCGATGGCTTCACGATCACAAGTGGCCAGGGCACTACCAGCATCAAGGTAAAAGCCAGCTCGCCAAATGCTACCGGCACCGTAACGGTAGTAGCCAACAACGGCAGCTGCGCCAGCTCGCTGGAAACTACTGCTCCGATCGACGCGAAACTGGCTGATGGCGAGCTCAGCTTCCCGAAAGCCTTCAGCCCGAACGGCGATGGCCGCAACGATAACTGGGAAGTTAAAAACCTGGAGAAGTTTGCCGACAACGAAGTGGTGATCTTCAACCGTTGGGGCTCTGAGATCTACAGAAAGAAAGGCTACCAGAACGATTGGAACGGCAAAGGATTAGGCCAGGGTACTTACTTCTATAAGGTAAGGGTTAAACTATGCGATGGAGTGGACAAGGAGTTTACCGGTTACACAACCATCTTCCGATAGACAAGCGCTGAATAATTGAAAAATTTAACCAATATGAGAATACTTTATACCCTGCTGGCCCTACTGCTTACCCTTACAGCTAGTGCCCAGCAAAACCCTCAGTACTCACAGTATATTTTTAACAGTATGTCCATTAACCCGGCGTACACGGGCAGCAAGAACATACTTAACGTAAACGCCTTTCACCGCTCACAATGGACGGGCCTGGAAGGTGCACCCACTACGCAGTCGCTGAATGTGGACGGAGTTACCGCCTACGACAGACTGGGCCTTGGCCTGGGCATCACGCGCGACAAAGTAGGGGCGCAGTCGGTGCTGTCGGCTTACGCCAATGCAGCTGTTAAATTGCCGGTAAGCGCAAATGGCGTGCTGAGCTTGGGTTTGGCAGCCGGCCTGGTGCAGAACACGATGGATGGTACCGAACTGGGCATTGAGGATGATCCTTCTATCCCAAACAGTAAAGAGGTGACCATAAAGCCGGATGTGAAACTGGGCATGTACTTCCACACCGAGCGCTTTTATGCCGGCCTGTCAGCCTCTGACCTGGTGCAGTACAAAGACATGCAACTGGTAGAACCGGAGCGTCACTACTACTTCACCACCGGTTATGTGTTTGACATGGGCAGCTTCGTGAAATTTAAGCCAAGCGTGCTGATCAAGGAAGATTTCAAAGCACCTGCCAACGTGGACCTGAACGCCTTTGTATTGCTCGGCGATAAGCTATGGCTGGGCAGCTCGTACCGCACCAGCATGAACCTGATGAACAAGAACGAGGAGGTAGATCCGGTACAGAAGCGTACGGCCGTAGCCCTGATCGCCGAACTGCAGTTGATGAAGTCGCTGCGCCTGGGCTATGCTTACGACAAAATGCTCAACGACCTGGACGGCTTCAACACCCACGAGATCTCGGTAGGCTATTACTTCTTCAAAAAGAAGGATACCAAAATGCTGACGCCGCAATACTTTTAACAGATAGCTTATACTTCCATGAGATATAGATTTACACCAATATACTTGTTGATTGCCGCTATGCTGGGAGCGGCTCCGGTAGCACAGGCACAGTCTGAGCTGCGCAAAGCCAACAAACACTACGAAAACTATGAGTTTGCCCTGGCACTGGACCAGTACAAGGCAGCCATCGCCAAACGCCAGCCCGATGCGCAGACAACACAGCGTATAGCAGACGCCTACCGCCTTACCCGCCGCACCTCCGAGGCTGAAGTATGGTATGCCAAAGTAGTAGCGCTGCCTGGCCGCGACCCGATGAGCCTGTACCACTACGCCGAAGCGTTGCGCAGCAACGGCAAGTATGATGAGGCCAAAGCGCAGTACATGCTGTGGGCCGATGAAATGCCGCAAATGGAAGAGCGGGCACAGCAGCTGATGCAGGCCTGTGATAAAAGTATGAAGTGGATGACGCAGCTGCCGGTAGCTGAAGTTACCCGTCTGCAAAGTATAAATACAGCCAATTTCGCTGATTTCAGCCCAATGAGCTATGGCAACGGCATCATCTTTACCTCTGACCGTGGCCTTAGAGGCGACAGCAAAACAGACATCTACGGCTGGACAGGCAGGCCTTACCTGCAACTGTACACTGCTGATAAAGATATGAACGGCAACTGGGGCGCCCCGGTAGCGCTGCAGGATGTACAGACCAGTCAATACCACAATGCCACAGCCTCTGCTGCTGAAGATGGAGGTATGCTATACTTTACCAGAACGCAGATGGTGAAGAAACGCGAAACCGGTGACATAGACCCGACCAGCTGGGTGAAAGATAAGGAAGAAGTAAAAGAGTACGTGAACCGCCTGGAGATCTACTCTGCCAAGCGACAGGGCAGTAATCTGAGCAACATTCAGCCGTTCGCCTTCAATAAAGTTGAAGAATATTCGGTTGGCCATCCTGCTTTATCGCCCGATGGAAAGCTGTTGTACTTTGTGTCGGATATGCCCGGAGGCAAAGGAGAGACCGATATTTATTTCGTGGAGCGCCAGGCCAACGGAAGCTGGAGCGAGCCAAAAAATGCAGGCCATGTTATTAACACATCTGGACGCGAGAGTTTTCCGTATGTAGATAAAAACGGCAAGTTATTCTTCGCCTCTGATGGGCACATTGGCATGGGTGGTCTGGATATCTTCTCTGCAGAAGGTAATCATGCTGCCTGGACAACAGTAAAAAATCTTGGTCACCCGATAAATTCTCCGCAAAACGACTATGGCATCATGTATGACAAGGCAGGAGAAACCGGATTACTGTCATCTAACCGTGACGCCGCAGATGGCACAGAAGATATTTTCAGCTTTACCATGCTGCAGAAACCTGTAGTGCTGGCGATTACCACCCTTGAGCGCAAGCAAAACGAAAAGAAGCGTAATATTCAGGTTCCGCTTCCGCAGGTAAGTATAACTGTATCGCAACAGAACCTAAACGATTCGGTTATGGTTATGTCAGATGAAGGGGGTAAGTATTTTATGGATGGCCGCATGGGCAATACCTACTCCTTCCTGGGCTCCAAAGACGGTTACCTGAAGCAATCTGTACAGGCAAAGGTGCCTGATACGGCTCCTGATACCGTGCATGTAGCGCTGCTATTCGACCGTAATGAAGTGAACAAAGCCATTGTACTGGAGAATATTTACTACGACCTGGATAAATGGGACATTCGTCCGGACGCTGCCAAAGAGCTGGATAAGCTGGTAACCGTGCTGGAAACGAACCCTAAGATAAAAATTGAAATGAGCGCCCATACCGATAGCCGCGAGAGTGTTAACTATAACCAGCAGCTTTCAGAGCGCAGAGCACAGGCCGCTGTCGATTACCTGGTATCAAAAGGCATCGACCGCAACAGGCTGACGGCAAAAGGTTATGGCAAAACCAGGCTGAGAAACGGTTGTACGGATGGCGTGCAGTGCTCAGAAGAAGAGCATCAGCTTAACAGAAGAACAGAATTTAAAATCAAGTAAACTTGATATAAAGATCTCATTAGCTTTCATAGTTTGGAAAGGCTCCGCAGATTCTGTCGGAGCTTTTTTATTTACTACTACCTAAAAAATAACCCATGCCTTTTGCCTTCCGTTCTCATTTCAGCCAACTTGCCGCTATGAAACTGAGATCACCTTTTTCCATACTTCTGCTGTTGTTCCTATACTTGCTATTTCCAGGAGGCGTATTTGCGCAGGCATTGCTGAGCGGTCAGGTAAGGGACGCCCGTAGCCGCCTCCCCCTGGAAGGCGTTACAGTGAGTGCCAATACCGGAGAACAGACGCTTAGTAACAAAGCAGGGCAATGGAGCCTGCAGTTGCCGCCGGAGGCAGCAAGTATAAACTTTGCTTACCTGGGCTATACTCCGCAGGTGCTGCAAATACAAAGTATAAATAGCAGGCAAACCATTCTGTTGCAGCCGGCAGCGGCTCAGTTGGGGGAAGTAGTGGTAACCGGCTACGAAAGCAACCGCCCCTTGCTGCAAACGGCAGGCGCCCTGAGTGTGGTGGAAAGTGAGGTGCTGCAACGTTCCGATGAAAGCTCCCTCGTACGGGCAGTGAATACCCTTCCGGGCATACGCATGGAAGAAAGGGCAACTGCTAGTTACCGCATCTCCATCAGGGGCAGCTCACTGCGCTCGCCTTATGGTATCCGCAATGTGAAAGTATACTTTGATGAAGTGCCGCTGACCGAAGCTACTGGCGTAACCAACCTGAACGTGTTGGACGCTGCCAACTTCAGCCGGATAGAGGTGCTGAAAGGCCCTGCGGGCAGTATTTACGGAGCGGGTACAGGCGGTACCATGCTGCTGGAGCCCCGTCGTGCTGCCCCCGGCGAGCACGAGTTGCAGCTGAAAACTACCCTTGGCTCTTATGGGCTTCGGCGCTACATGGCCACCGCCAGCACAGGCAGCGACAAGGCAAACCTGCTGGTGCAGTATACCCGGCAGCAATACGACGGCTACCGCGAGCAATCAGCCATGGATCGGCAGGTGCTTCTGCTGAGCTCTGAATTTTATCCATCAGAGAGGAGCACTATCAAGGCTAATGTTATTTACTCAGACCTGTACTATGAGCTTCCGGGTGGGCTGACGAAAGAGCAGTATGAGCAGAACCCGCGGCAGGCACGCGGCGGCATGTTCGGGAGCGTTGTGCAAAATGCGTCTATGAACCAGGAAGGGGTAAACGTGGGGCTTTCGCAGGAGTACCGGTTCAGCGACAATTGGAAGAACACTACCGCCTTGTATGGTTTGTTCCGTTTCCGCGACCACCCATTCAACACCGATTATGAACGAAACACAGCCCAGGAGTACGGCGGCCGCACCAGCTTTGCCTGGAATACCAACTTAGGCGCTGTGGGTACTACCCTTACCGCTGGCGGTGAATACCAGCACGGCTTTGCCGTAGACAGAACCTACGACAACAACAAAGGCAGACCAGACTCATTACGCTCCGACGATGAAGTGCTGGCGAAAACCGGCCTGCTCTTCACTCAGGCAGAGTTCACATTACCTGCCGGCTGGATAGCCACTGCTGCACTCAGCCTCAACAACACCTCCTATGAGATTACAAGGTTACACCAGGCAGTAAGTGGTGGTGAGTACCGCTTTAATCGAAACTATGACGTTGTTTTATCGCCACGGGTAGCGCTTCTGAAGCGGCTAACAGATCAGGTATCGCTGCATGCCAGCGTAAGCTCCGGCTTTTCGCCACCCACTGAGGAAGAGATTTTAACCTCTAACGGGGAGCTAAACCAGCAACTGGAGCCGGAGAAAGGTATAAACTACGAAGCCGGCATCCGCGGCTATACGTTGGGGCGGCGCCTGAGCTACGATCTGGTAGGCTTTCACTTCCGGTTGCGCGAAACCATCGTGAGCCGGCAGGACCTGTCAAGTATAGCCGTGTTCCGCAACGTGGGAGCTACCGCCCAAAGCGGCCTCGAAACAGCCCTGGCTTATACTATAATAGAAAACGTGGAGCTGCCGGTAAGTCTGCTGAAAGTATGGGGCAGCTATACCTACAGCCATTTCCGTTTCAGAGATTATCAGAAAGACGAGGCCGACCTGAGCGGAAACAAGCTGACAGGTGTTGCCCCACATACCGTTACAGCTGGTGTGGATCTGGCTACCAAACTGGGGCTATACCTGAACCTGACAGCAAACTATGTAGACGAAATACCTTTAACAGACGAAAATACGTTTTTTGCTGACGCATACTTTGTGGTTGGTGCACAGGCTGGTTTCCGCAGGGAGCTGGGCCGGCATTTTGCGCTGGATGTGTTCGGAGGTGTAGAGAACCTGACCAACCAGAAGTATAGCCTGGGCAACGACCTGAATGCTTTCGGAGGTCGCTATTTTCAGCCTGCCGCTCCTCGCAACTACTATGGCGGACTTTCCCTAAAGTATAAATTTTAGTAAAGCTGGGCCGTTGAGCTCTGATTAATGCCCTCGCTCGCGTCCTGCGAGTGTGCGCCATCCAGCGGACTTTGGCCGTTTTTCTTCGGCACAAGTGGCGGGACGCGAGCGAGGGCGCTGGGCGGCATCTCCCTAGAATTTAAACTCTAGTAAAACCTTTTACCTGGTTGGCATGGCCTCCTGGCCCGGAGGATATTGCAGAAGTATGTTGGTTACAGAGCGCCTGATCTTTCGTTCGTCGGTTTGCACAGGCACTATTTCGCCCTCTGCTGATCCGCGCCATATCAGTTGATTTGTATCAGGATCAATGAAATCGATGAGAAGGGTGCCTGCAGGATATCGGGTTATACTTCTGTAATCAGGAAATCCGCTGACATCGTAGTTAAACCGGTAGCCATACCAGTGGCTGTATCCATAGCCAAAGCCGGGCGAAAATTCTGCGTTTGCTTCCTGGCCCGGAGGAACTGCCACATCATAGGCAATTAGAAAATCCGGTTGCTCTGCATCCGGTCTGAGGCCTTTCTTTACCAGTTCTGCCTCCACAGCTGTTTTGATGCGCCTATCTACCTGCGTGTCGAAGCCAGTCTTGCTTTCCAGGTTATCCGCTGCCTCGGCTGGGTACCAGGCAAAAGTCCTGTACCGGTCGAAGCTGGTTGCACGACCGTAGCTGCTCTGCACATTCATGGTAGGCGTACAGCTGATGGCCCAAAGTATACTTGCCAGAAGCAAAAGCAGGCTTTTACTTTTTGTGTCGATGTTTTTCATAGCATAGTTCGTTTAAGTGACAGTGCATGTACAAGTATACGCCGTTGCCAGCCAGCCGGTAAATACAGGCAGGAAGTATAACATGCTGAAGCATAAACAAAAACGCCTGACTCAGCAATGAGTCAGGCGTTTTATACTTGAAGTAAGTATGACTTAGCCGATGGCTGTCATTTCCTGGTTTTGTTCGTTGTAAGCTTCTACCGGAGCACAGGAGCAAACAAGGTTACGGTCGCCGTAAGCGCTGTCGATGCGGCTAACGGTTGGCCATACTTTGTTGTCGCGCAGGTAAGCCATCGGGAACACCGCTTTCTCACGAGTATATGGTCTGTTCCAGCTTTCTGTCATCACCACTTTAATCGTGTGCGGCGCATACTTCAGCACGTTCTCTTTCTGATCGGCTTTGCCTTCCTCGATCTCGCGAATTTCTTCACGGATAGAGATCATAGCGTCGCAGAAACGGTCCAGTTCTTCCTGTGCTTCCGACTCTGTTGGTTCTACCATCAGCGTACCCGCAACCGGGAACGATACCGTTGGCGCGTGGAAACCATAGTCCATCAGACGCTTTGCGATATCCTCTACCTCTACACCGAACTTCTTGAACTCGCGACAATCGAGGATCATCTCGTGTGCGCAACGGCCTTTAGAACCTACATACAGTACCGGATAGTGCTTCTCTAAACGTGCCTTAATGTAGTTCGCGTTCAGAATAGCCACTTTGGTAGCCTCTGTCAGACCTTCGCCACCCATCATTGCAATGTAAGCATAAGAAATTGGCAGGATAGAAGCAGAACCCCAAGGTGCAGCCGATACCGCATTGATCGCGTCCTTACGGCCCAGATCAACTACAGCGTGGCCAGGCAGGAACGGAGCCAGGTCTTTCACCACACCGATTGGGCCCATGCCAGGACCACCACCACCGTGAGGGATACAGAAGGTCTTGTGCAGGTTCAGGTGGCAAACGTCAGCGCCGATGTTGGCAGGAGAAGTAAGGCCTACCTGGGCGTTCATGTTGGCACCGTCCATGTATACACGGCCACCGTTCTCGTGAATGATCTGGCAGATCTCGATGATGCTCTCCTCATATACACCGTGTGTAGATGGGTAGGTCACCATTAGGCAAGACAGCTCATTTTTATACTGCTCTGCTTTTGCACGCAGGTCAGCTACGTCGATGTTACCTCTTTCGTCGCACTTCACGATCACCACTTTCATGCCGGCCATAACCGCAGAAGCTGGGTTAGTACCATGTGCAGAAGATGGGATCAGGGAAACCGTACGGTGATGATCACCGCGAGACTCATGGTAAGCACGGATCACCATAAGGCCAGCGTACTCGCCTTGTGCACCAGAGTTTGGCTGCAGCGACATCGCGTCGAAACCAGTTACCTCGCACAACCAGGCCTCCAGGTCAGCGAAGATCTGCTGGTAGCCTTCTGTCTGATCAGCAGGAGCAAACGGGTGCAACTGACCAATTTCCGGCCATGTTACCGGGATCATCTCTGCCGTAGCGTTTAGCTTCATGGTGCAAGAACCAAGCGGAATCATAGAGTGTACCAGGGAGATGTCTTTGTTCTCTAGGTGCTTCATGTAGCGCAGGATCTCGTGCTCCGAGTGGTGCTTGTTAAATACCTCGTGTGTCAGGTAGTCGCTCTTACGGATCAGGCTGTCAGACCAGTTGATCTCCGTCTCTTCCGGAAGCTCATCTATACTTAATACATCGGCAGACTTACCAGCCACTTTCGCGAAAACAGCAAGTATAGCTTTCACATCTTCCAGCTCCGTGTTCTGGTTAAGCGAAATACCGATGTTGTTTTCTCCGAAATAACGGAAGTTAATGCCAGCTGTCTCAGCCTCTCTGCGGATAGCGTCTCTCAGCTCGGCGCTTTCAACAGCTACTTTCAGCGTATCGAAATAAGCTTCGTTCTGCTGCTCAAAACCAAGTGCCTGCAAGCCTTTGTCCAGTTGCTGTGTCAGCGCGAAAGTGTTCAGGCCGATATACTTCAGGCGACGTGGGCCGTGGTATACTGCATACATACCGGCGATAACCGCCAGCAGTACCTGCGCTGTACAGATGTTAGAAGTAGCTTTTTCGCGGCGGATGTGCTGCTCGCGCGTCTGCAGGGCCATGCGGTAAGCCTTGTTACCCTCAGCATCCACAGAAAGACCAATGATACGGCCCGGAATGATACGCTTGAAGGCATCCTTTGTAGCAAAGTAACCTGCATGCGGACCGCCAAAGCCCATTGGCACGCCAAAACGCTGCGTGGTACCTACGGCTGCGTCAGCGCCCATCTCACCCGGAGGTGTTAACAACGTAAGCGAAAGAATGTCGGCAGCAACGGCTACCAGCATCTCCTGCTCGTGCGCTTTCGAGATAAAATCAGTGTAATCGAACACCTCGCCATCGGCACCCGGGTACTGAACCAGCGCACCAAAAATGGTCTCGTCAGAGAAGTTAAACGCACGGTGGTCGCCTATCACCAGCTCAATGCCAAGTGGCGTAGCGCGCGAAAGCAGTACGTCAATTGTTTGTGGCAATACCTGCTCCGATACGAAGAAGCGATTCGCGTTCTTGCGGGAGCCTTTGCGCTGGGCATGGAACATGTTCATGGCCTCGGCAGCGGCAGTACCTTCGTCCAGCAGCGATGCGTTGGCAATTTCCATACCTGTCAGGTCCATCACCATGGTCTGGTAGTTGATCAGCGCCTCCAGTCGGCCCTGCGCGATCTCAGCCTGGTAAGGCGTATAAGCAGTATACCAGCCCGGGTTCTCCATAATGTTACGAAGTATAACCGGAGGCATAATGGTGTCGTTGTAGCCAAGGCCGATGTACGACTTGTACACCTTGTTCTTTCTGGCGATCTCCCCGAATTTCTTCAGGAAGTCTTTTTCAGAAAGCGCCTTTGGCAGGTTCAGCGGCTTTTTTAATCTAATGGCGGCCGGTACGGTCTCCTCAATCAGTTGGTCCAGTGAGCTTGCCCCAATGGTTTTAAGCATGTCCTGCATCTGCTCCTTGTCGGGGCCGTTGTGGCGCTCCTTAAAAACATCAGCAGGTTTGGTTTTAAGTATCATATAGATGAAGTATTGATTGGGAATTTTTGGGTTTCAGTTTTCCAGTGGAAGACAAGCCAAAGGCTCTCTTTCAACAATTTCTGCAAAAGTAATAGTAATTGTTTATTATATTGAAGCATGAAAGCTAAATAGTTCTGTGTGTGGCGCCAACACCTTATATATACTAATGGTATACATTAGTATATATAAGGTGTTGGCGCCGGTTTATGCACTACAGTACCACGGAGAGTAGCGGGCTTACAAATACCCTATCCTCCAGACTGCCAAACATAAAATAAAGAAGAACAATTCAGAAACACGCGCAGATGAAGAAAGTTAAAATCGGGATCATAAAAGAAGGCAAAGTACCGGTAGATAAGCGGGTGCCACTTACACCTAAAAAGTGTGAGGAGGCCATGCAGGAGTTTCCGGAGGCCCAGGTGGTGGTGCAGCCAAGCGAGGTACGTTGCTTCTCTGATCAGGAGTACGAAGAGCTGGGCATACCACTGCAGCAAGACCTGAGCGACTGCGACGTACTAATGGGGGTAAAAGAAGTACCCGTAGACCAGCTGATCCCGAACAAGACATACTTCTTCTTTTCGCATACTATAAAGAAGCAACCGCATAACGCCAAGCTTCTTCGCGCCATACTTGATAAGCACATCACTTTGATAGATTACGAGCTGCTAACAGACTCGCAGGGGCATCGGGTGGTTGCTTTCGGCAGGTATGCCGGCATTGTAGGAGCGTACAACGGTATACTTACCTATGGCAAAAAGTGGAACCTCTTTGATCTGACGCCAGCTTACCTTTGCCACGAAATGGAGGATATGCAGGAAGAGTTCTTTAAAGTGAAGCTTCCGCCTATCAAGATTGCCGTAACCGGTGGAGGCCGTGTGGCAGGCGGAGCTATGGAAGTACTGGATAAAATGGGAATCCGGAAGGTGAGTGTGTTTGACTACCTGTACAAACAGTTTAACGAGCCGGTATACGCCCAGCTGCACTCCGGCGACTACAACACCCGTCCCGATGTGGAAGTATGGGACTCTCCGGATTTTTATTCCAACCCTGAACTATACCAGTCTACTTTCCGCAAGTTCACCCGCGTTACCGATCTGCTGCTGGCCTGTGCTTACTGGAATCCGCGTGCGCCTAAACTCTTTACTGAAGAGGAGACGCGCCAGCCTGATTTCAAGATCGACACCATTGCCGATATTACCTGCGACGTGGATGGTTCTATACCTACTACCAAGCGCTCTACTACTATTCCGGAGCCAGCCTACGATTACAATCCTCAAACAGGTGAGCTCGAGCCAGCCTTTAGCCGAAAAGAGAACATTACCATAATGGCTGTAGATAACCTCCCCTGCGAATTACCCCGCAATGCTTCCCGCGACTTTGGCCGTAACATTATAGATTATGTATTCCCGCAGTTCTTTAATGGAGATGAAGGCGGCATGCTGGAGCGGGCTACTATCGCGCGCAATGGCGAACTAACCGAGAAGTATAAATACCTGCAAGAGTACGCCGATAGCGGGGTAAGTAAGGAAAGTATAAAACATGGATAGCTTCTGGGCTGAAGCAAGGAGGGCATACATTCTAATGCGCAGCATGTATAATAAGTACAGAAACCTCTAAAAAAGAGCCGGCAGAAAGCTTTGATAGAAGGGGAAAGCAGAGGTGAGCAGAGCGAAATTGTACAGGAACGACGCCATGTATGGAGGGAAGAAAACACAAGGTGAAATAATGGTCTTGTAAATGAGTGAGTTGTGAGAAATGTAAGCAAATTCGTTTTGCACCCCTTGCAAAGCCAGAAACAAGCCCTACCTTTGCACTCCCAACTGAGAAGAAGGGGAGAGGAAAAGGGGCTTTGGCAGAAAGCCTGCAGGGTAGTGAAAGCAGAAGGCGCAACTCCGCGGCAGCAACCGGAAAGAAAGTAAAAATAATTTTCCCCGGGTAGCTTGCAGGAAGAAAAACATTCCTTACCTTTGCAGCCCCTTCAGACGGAAGGCTTCTGAAAAGCAGGCAAAGGCAAGGCTGGTAACACAGCCTGCAGGGGTTGGAAAGGAGCGCAAAAGAGCAGCTGAAGAGAAAAAAAGTTTTCTTGTTTGCTTGCTTCGAAAGTAAAAAGCTTCTTACCTTTGCAGCCGCTTCACAAAAGAAAGCAGCACGGCTTCCGGCAGGGAGGCTGAGGGAAAGAAGAAAAAGAAAGAAAAAAAGAGTTGCAGAAACGAAAAACAATTCGGACCTTTGCACTCCCCAAACGACAGCAGGTCAAGTAGGGAAAACAACAGTAACAAGGCTTTAAGTAAGCCGCCCTTCTAACGAGAAGGGGCAAAGCAAGGAAATAGTCTTTGCAGAAGTTCTTTGAGAGATTGAGTGAGACAAAAAGAAAAATAGGTAAACCTTTACTTAGCGCAGAAGATTAAACTTTGCGTCAATTCTAAAAAAAGGAAAGGGCCACGGATCGGACGGACACATCAGCAACTTTGGTTGCAACGAGTATTTTATACAATGGAGAGTTTGATCCTGGCTCA
>NZ_JALPRR010000002.1 GCF_023630205.1 Pontibacter ruber
AAGATATTTAAAATAAACTTTATCCATTTGTCACCTCTGACTATCTGTATCTCAATTACCTGTAACTCAGATTCAGGGGTTAATCTACATAGTTCATAGATGTAACCATGCAGACTGTCCCTGCCAAACCATGAAGTTGAAAATGGTGTTTTCTTAAAGCCTTTTTTCTCCAATAAAGGAATTCCTATTTCAAGAATAATTTGATTTCTAGCTTCGAGTAATTCCTTTGTTGTTGCTTTGTAAAAAAGACCCATTCGTTCTTCTATGTGCCAATTTGAGGCTTTATTTATTGAATTAGCGCTAACTACTGCATAGCAGGAGTACCTTCTCCTACTATCTGCACTATAACTAGAAGCTTTCAACTTCTAAAAGTATGTGAATACTCAAAAGTCTAGCAAGCTGAACGGAAGTGTATAGTGCAACTACAATATAAGTATTCAGATTCAGGGAAACAGGTATTTCCTAAACATGATATTTATACTTCCTCTTTAAACACCTTTACCTCCAACAGGTCAGGGCAGGCTTCCAGCAACTGAGCTATACTTCTGCCCAATACTGGATGTACCATATCAGGAGCCAGCTCGACAAGCGGCATCAGCGTGAAGCGGCGCAAATGCAGTTGCGGGTGGGGGATGGTGAGGCGCTGGGTTTGCTGCACGAGGTTGTCGTAAAACAGGATATCAATGTCGATGACACGGGCACCCCAGTGCTCCTGACGCACACGCCCCAACTCGTGCTCGATCTGGTTTATACTCTGAAGCACCTGTTCGGGGGCGAGTTCTGTTTGTACTTCCAGCACCTGGTTCAGGAAAGAAGGCTGGTCGGTTTTGCCCCAGGCGGCTGTTTCGTAAAGTCTGGAGTTGCGTAAAACAGTACCAACCTGTGCGGCTATACTTTCGCGCGCCTGTTGTAAGTATAACGTACGGTTGCCGAGGTTGCCGCCCAGCAGCAGGTATAGTTTAGGCATGTTTTCTAAAAAAGTCCACAGTAAGGTCAGCGGCTACTCGGGCAGCTTCGGGCAGTTCGTCGTGCTCGTACGGGTGCTTACCGCCAAACGAGTGATCGGTTTCGGGCAGGAGGTGTAGTTCGGCATCCGGTTTCCAGCTTTGCAGGTCATGTGCCATTTGGATGGGCAGCGTCTCGTCCTGCTCGCCATGAAGTATAAGCAGCGGCTGGCGCATTTTCCGGATCATCTGTTTTATCTCCAGGCGGTCTCTGTTCTGGACAAAGTTCTCAAAGATCTGGTAATACAGCGGCATCTGTTGCCCGGTGCGGGCGTTCGGCACCCACTGCACTCCTGTCTGTTTCCACTGCTCCATTACCTCCTCGGGCCAGCGCTGGTCAAAATCGCTTACGGCTGCCCAGGTAGCCACGGCTTTTACACGATCGTCTTCAGCAGCTTTCAGTATAACCGATCCTCCGCCGCGGCTGTGCCCGATCAGGTAGATGCGGGTAAGGTCGAGCTCCTGCTGCTGCACAGGCCCCTGCGCATCGTGCACCAGGTCTATCAACGCTTTCAGGTCGTCGAGCTCCAGGCTGAAATTGTTTTGCCCGAAAGCCTCCATGTCGTGCACGTCGGAGTAATCTTCCAGGGTGGTGCCGTTGTAGGAGAAGTTGAATTTGATGAACACAAAGCCACGCTCGGCAAAGTAACGGGCCAGCAGGTTAAAGTGCCCCCAATCTTTAAAGCCTTTAAACCCGTGGGTATAGATAACGATAGGTTTCGCTTCGCCATCCTGCCTGTAAGTGGCATCGGCAGTGAAAGGGCGGCCGTGCTCGGGATAGACTACAAAATCAACTTTCATACTTTTGAATTGTTTAATTGTTGATTGTTAAATGGTTACTTGCTTAATGTGCTTTGCCTGGTTAACCACTGCCAACGTTATTTCCGGTTGTTTAATTCTTCAACGAGGTAAGGAGCTCAACCTGGAAGCGTATGCTGTCGGATCAACTACGTATAGTTAGCGATCTGACAATTTAGAAATTGTGCAATTTAACAATTCAGGAGGCAGCAATATAACAATTTAGCCATTATACGCGAACGCCCGGTAACAGGCAGCAAATAAACACCGTTTTGCCACTACACGTTTGGAAACCACTCCGGAGCGTAGTAATATTGCGAACTTAACACATGAGCATCAGCCTAACGCAAATACAAGCGCCTATCGCGCAGGAAATGGAGCTGTTCGAGAAGAAGTTCAGGGCTTCCATGAAGTCCAAGGTGCTGCTTCTGGATAAGATCATGAGCTACATCGTAAAGCGCAAAGGCAAACAGATGCGCCCGATGTTCGTGTTCTTCACGGCCAACCTTTTTGGCAAAGGCATCGGCGAGGCCACGTACCGCGGCGCTGCCCTGATCGAGCTGCTGCACACGGCCACCCTCGTGCACGACGACGTAGTGGACGATGCCAATTACCGTCGTGGTTTCTTCTCTGTTAACGCCCTCTGGAAAAACAAAATAGCTGTACTTGTCGGCGATTACCTGCTCTCGAAAGGGTTGCTGCTGAGCCTGCACAACGACGATTACGACCTGTTAAAGATCGTGTCGAATGCCGTGCGTGAGATGAGCGAAGGGGAGTTGCTGCAGATCGAAAAAGCCCGTCGTCTCGACATTACCGAGGAAGTATACTTTGACATCATCCGCCAGAAAACTGCTTCGCTGATCGCATCCTGTTGCGCAGTGGGTGCGGCCTCGGCAGGCGCCTCTAAAGAAGACATTGAAAAGGCTCGCCTGTTCGGTGAGAAGGTGGGTATTGCCTTCCAGATAAAAGATGACCTGTTCGATTACGGTACGGCCGAAATCGGCAAACCTGTCGGCATTGACATTAAGGAAAAGAAAATGACCCTGCCGCTGATCCATGCGCTGAAGCAGGCCGACTGGCTAACCAAACGCCGCGTGATCTACAACGTGAAGAACAACAACGGCGATAACAAGCGTGTGCAGGAAGTGATCAGTTTCGTGAAAAACTCAGGTGGCATCGAGCACACCGTTAAGGTGATGAACAAGTACCACGCAGAGGCCCTGGAAATCCTTCATACTTTCCCGCCATCACCATCCCGCACCTCGCTGGAGCAGCTGATCGCTTATACCATCGAGCGGGAAAAATAGAAGTTCGTTGATCGTTTTTCGTTTATCGTTTTTCGTGATTCGCTTTTTATAGCGTAAGCATTTACTTGTACCATGATGGTTTTTGTATGGGCAGGTCGTGACCTGTCCGTGCGACTTGCGTGAACCATAATGTAAAGCCGCTGGAGAAGTATAAATCCTGTTCATCCTCTCATCCTAAAAATCCTGATTCTGACAAACAAGACGCTCGCAGGACCTTCGGACGCTGTGAGGTCATCGCACCAACCTTATACTTCTGTAAATCTCAACCGGAATTTTGTAACAGGTAGTATAGGTACCATAGGTAGCTTTGTTCGCGCAAAATAACCTATGAAAAAATGAGCCTGAACACCAACGCCTGGAACCGCCTGCGGTATACGTTGTACCTGCCCGTCTATGATCTCGTAGCTGACCGTATCTTCCGGAAGTATAGAAAGCGGTCGGTAGAGTTATTAGCTGCCAAGCCGGATAATGCCATACTTATACTTGGCGCCGGCACCGGCCTCGATTTACCGTACCTGCAAGGCTATACCAACCTCACTGCCATCGACATTACACCGGGTATGATCAGCAAGCTGAAGAAACGTGCCAACGAGTTAAATATACCGGTGCAGGCGCAGGTGATGAACGGGCAGGAGCTCGATTTTCCGGATGCGGCGTTTGATGCGGTTATACTTCATCTTATACTTGCCGTGATACCCGATCCGATGGTCTGTATCAAAGAAGTGGAGCGTGTACTGAAGCCGGGAGGCACAGTAATGGTTTTCGATAAATTTTTGTCGGAAGGGCATCGGCCTTCCATACTTCGACGGCTGCTTAACCAGGTAGCCGGCACCCTGTTTTCTGATATCAACCGCAGCATCGGCGCAATAGTCAGTCATACTTCGCTGCAAATGGAGCTAAACGAGCCGGCAGCCTTAAGAGGAACTTTCAGAATTGTTAGATTGAGGAAGCCGAAGCTATAAATATATCATGGCGCGAGCGTCCTCGCTCGTGACTAACTATAGTTGGGCCTCTGGCCCAGTTGAGTTACAAACTCAACCTCATTGTAAGGCACGAGTTACAAACTCGCGCCAGCATACTCTCTGTTCGTTTTTCGTCTATCGATACTATAGTTTAAAGCACAGAGGAAGTAGCTTGATTTAATTTTCAGAGCAGTATAAATAAACAAAGGCCGCTACTTCTGCAGTAGCGGCCTTTGCCATAGTTGCCGACCAAACAATCAGCAATTAACAAGCAACAATGTTACTTTTCAGCCAGCAACTGATCCATGGTCTTGTTGAAATCAGCTACCCATTCTTCGTAGTACTTGCCGGTACCCGGGCCGGAGAAGCCGGTGTGTATCTTGCGTACTTTGCCTTGCCTGTCGATAAAGATCGTGGTCGGGAAAGACATCACGTGGTTTAGGGCCGGAAGTGCTTTGGCAGCGGCTTCTTTGTCGGAGGTGCCGGCAACCAGCAGGTCGTAATCCACATCCAGGCGCTCCTGCATTTTCTTCAGGCGGTCGGCTGCTTTTTCAAACTCCGGGCTACGCTCAAAACCAAGCCCGATGATCTCCAGTCCGCGGTCTTTGTTTTTCTGGTAATAAGGCGCCAGGAACTTGGTCTCGTCCATACAGTTCGGGCACCAGGAACCGAGCAACTGTACCAGTACTACCTTGCCTTTATACTTCGGATCTGCCAGCGACACCTGCTTGCCTTCCAGGTTCGGGAATGTGAACTCCAGCGATTCGTAACCCTCTTTCAGGTAGGTGAGGGTGTCGGCGCTGGCCAGTTGGGCGTTCTCGTTGCGCTTGGCCGTCCAGCTTTCATAACCCACCATACCGGAGTAGAAGTCGCCTTTCAGGGTGTTCTCATCAGTAGGCGTGGCGGTGAACAGGTAGGCATGGTTGCCATCGAAGGTGGACAGGTTCAGTTCCTTACCATCCACTTGCCCCTCCAGGTAGCGGTAGTCGCCAGTTTCGGTCAGGAAGGTGCCGGTCAGGTAGTTGTCTTTCTGCTGGAACACGCCAACAGCCTTGTAGCTGTTGCCTTCTTTTGGTGTGAACACCACTTCCCACTTGCCATCGTAGTTAAAATCTGCAGGAGCCGGGTTCTCCTTAAAGCGGTTCTTCTTGCCATGTTCCGCTGTGAACGGTACAGAGTATGGAGTTGCCAGGTCGTTGCGTACAAAGCGGCCATTCATCTTATCGCCATCCACTTTGGCAATCAGGTCGGCATCGAAAATGTGCAGCCTGATCTTCAGGGAATCATTTTCCTGCTTGATATCATCCACCAGAATGCGCTCTTCGCCGTTGATGAGGTAGAGTACCGTTTTGCCATTCTCCTCTTTTGCCTCCATTACGAATGGGATTTCCTTGCCTTGCTGCGATTGCAGGCCTACGCGCCAGAAGCCGGGCTTCAGCGACTGCTCGCCGGATGTTGAAGAAGTACAGGAAGTTGTCATAAATGTAGCAGACAGGGTTAAAAACAAAATGAGCCTTGTCAGGGTATTAGAAATAATGTGTTTCATGTGGCAAAAATACATGATATTACGTCAAAAGCCACACTCGATTAGAACAGCATTGGCAGGCGGTAACTTACTGTTATATTCATTACGGCTAATGTTGTTCAAAAACAAGCTTATTTCGTACATTTGTAAACTTCATAATAGAAGCATTAAAAACATAACAATAGCAAAACTATGGCATTTGATTTAGAAATGATCAAGGCAGTTTATGCCGGTATGGCCGAGCGTATTGCTGCTGCCCGAAATGCAGTAGGCAGACCGCTTACCCAGACAGAAAAGATCCTGTATTCGCACCTGTACGATGGTGCTGCAAAGCAGGGTTTTGAGCGTGGCAAGTCTTACGTAGACTTTGCTCCGGACAGGGTGGCTATGCAGGATGCAACGGCACAGATGGCCTTGCTTCAGTTCATGCAGGCTGGTAAAGCACAGGCAGCGGTACCTTCAACCGTACACTGCGACCACCTGATACAGGCACGCGTTGGCGCTGACGAGGACTTAAGAGACGCTTACAGCGAGAACAAGGAAGTATACGATTTCCTTGCTTCTGTTTCAAATAAGTATGGCATCGGCTTCTGGAAGCCAGGTGCTGGTATCATCCACCAGGTAGTCTTGGAAAACTATGCTTTCCCGGGCGGTATGATGATCGGTACAGACTCGCACACACCTAACGCAGGTGGTCTGGGTATGATCGCGATCGGCGTGGGTGGTGCTGACGCCGTGGACGTGATGGCTGGTATGCCTTGGGAGCTGAAGTTCCCGAAAGTGATTGGCGTGAAGCTGACAGGCCGTCTGAACGGCTGGACTTCTCCGAAAGATGTTATCCTGAAAGTTGCCGGTATCCTGACCGTAAAAGGTGGTACAGGTGCTATCGTAGAGTATTTTGGCGAGGGTGCCAACAGCCTGTCTTGTACAGGTAAAGCTACCATCTGTAACATGGGTGCCGAGATCGGCGCGACTACTTCTGTGTTCGCTTACGACCAGAAGATGAAAGAGTATCTGAATATTACAGGCCGTGAGGAAATCGCTGAACTGGCTGATCAGGTGGCAGAGCACCTGCGTGCAGACGACGAAGTATACATGGATCCGGCTGCGTTCTACGATCAGCTGATCGAGATTGACCTTACTACACTGGAGCCACACGTAAACGGACCGTTCACGCCGGATGCGGCATGGCCAATTTCTCAGTTTGCTGCAGTGGTAAGAGAGCACAACTGGCCGGCTAAACTGGAAGTAGGTCTGATCGGATCGTGCACCAACTCTTCTTACGAAGACATCACACGTGCTGCTTCTATTGCAGAGCAGGCCGTTACGAAAAAGCTGGTAGCTCAGGCTGAATTTACCATTACGCCAGGTTCTGAGCTGGTACGTTACACAACTGCCCGCGACGGCTTGTTGGATACATTCGCTCAGATGGGCGGTGTGGTGCTGGCAAACGCCTGCGGTCCGTGCATCGGCCAGTGGGCCCGTCATACCGACGATCCAACTCGTAAGAACTCTATCATCACGTCGTTCAACCGTAACTTTGCCAAGCGTAACGACGGCAACCCGAACACACACGCGTTCGTGGCTTCGCCAGAAATCGTAACTGCTTTCGCAATTGCCGGCGACCTTACGTTCAACCCGCTTACGGATACCCTGACCAACGAAGAAGGCCAGGCTGTAAAACTGGATGAGCCGGTAGGTGTGGAGCTTCCGCCAAGAGGCTTTGCCGTGGAAGATGCTGGTTATGTAGCGCCTGCCGAAGATGGCAGCAGCGTACAGGTTGTGGTTGATCCGCAGTCTGACCGTCTGCAGTTGCTGGAAGGCTTTAAGCCATGGGAAGGCACTGACCTGAAAGGTCTGAAGTTGCTGATCAAAGCACAGGGTAAGTGTACTACTGACCACATCTCGATGGCTGGTCCGTGGTTGAAGTACCGTGGTCACCTGGACAACATTTCCAACAACATGCTGATCGGTGCGATCAACGCGTTTAACGGAGAGGCTAACAACGTGTACAACGACATGACCCGTGGTTATGACACCGTACCAGCAACAGCCCGTACCTACAAAGCTGCCGGCATCGGTACT
This sequence comes from Pontibacter ruber, assembly GCF_023630205.1. Classification (GTDB taxonomy): domain Bacteria; phylum Bacteroidota; class Bacteroidia; order Cytophagales; family Hymenobacteraceae; genus Pontibacter; species Pontibacter ruber. The sequence continues at coordinate 7,682 of NZ_JALPRR010000002.1, forward strand.
GTAGTTGTAGGCGACGAGAACTATGGCGAAGGCTCTTCCCGTGAGCACGCTGCCATGGAGCCACGTCACCTGGGTGTTCGTGCCGTACTGGTGAAGTCTTTTGCGCGTATCCACGAAACCAACCTGAAGAAGCAGGGTATGCTGGCGCTTACGTTTGCCAACAAAGCTGATTATGACCTGATCGAGGAGAAAGATTCGATCGATATCCTTGGTCTGGAAAGCTTCGCTCCTGGTCAGCCACTGAAGGTTGTGTTAACGCACAAAGACGGTTCGCAGGATGTGATCGAGGTAAACCATACCTACAACGAAGGTCAGATCGAGTGGTTCAAAGCTGGTTCAGCACTGAACCTGATCCGTTTGCAACAGAAGACAGCTTAAGCATAAGCTGATCCTATTCTAATAAAAAGAGAGGGCTCCGCAGAATCTGCGGAGCCCTCTCTTTTTATGTTTATACTTTCAGGAAAGTATAGATCCACCTCGTGCAAAGTATAACCTGCTGTTTATACTTTGCTCTGGGTTGATGAGCCTTACTTTCTTAAAAGCACGATCTTCCTAGTGATACTTGCTTTGTCGAAGGTAATACGGGCCGTATACACGCCTTCCGGCAGAGCGGAAAGATCGTAGATAGCTTCTGTCTGATGATGCTGACGCAGTACCGGTTGGATGGTTTTGCCCATCATGTCTGTCAATATCATAACAGGGGCTTTCCCATCCTCAGGCAGGCTTACAGTCAACAGGCCGGTTGTAGGGTTCGGGTATACCTGAAAGCTTCCCTCGTTCGGTTCATTCACCGCAGTAGGTGCCGCCTGCAGCACTTCAATGGTCTGGCTGGTGGTATTGGTACAACCATACTTGTCTTTTATCACCAGTTGTACGTTATAGGTGCCGGGCTCCGTGTAGGTATACACCGGCTTCGGTTCGGTAGTGGTTTCTCCGTTGCCAAAGCTCCAGAGCCATTCTCTGATGTTCTTGCCTTGCGTCTGGAAGGTGATGGCGCGGTTGATTACGGGCTTTTCCTGGTCTATTGTGAAGCGGGCTTCTGGAGTTGCAATGGTATAAGCTACCGGCACCAGAGCACTTTCAAACACCGAATCGGCATTGGATACATACAGGGTGGTATTCTGGGTTAGCTCCGGTATACTATAGTTTGGACCTATGCCCAGCAGCGCATTCTTTGCATTGTCGGCATAAAACTTGAAAAGCTTGCCACCTTTCGGGGCTACCATAACGGGTGTGCCGGCACAAAGGGTGTCGTTAACAGCCAGTGGGGCAGGGCCAGACCGGATGAATTGATAACGCTCCTGTGCTGCTACAGCGTGCTTCTTCAGTTCAGTGAGGTTGTCTCCGGCAACAATGGCAAAGGCAATGGTCCTGGTTTCATTAGGTGCCAGCTTGGTTGCCGCAACGCCTACCACATGCGAAACGTCGTTGCCCGAACCATTCATCCCTGCTTTCTGGCGCGCCACTCCACCCGATAATGCTTTATACTTCTCTTCGGCACTGAAGCCGTCTGCAATAGAGAAGGTGTTGCGTCCTCCCGACAGGTTATCGATGGCATAGTACGAAGGCGATTCGGAGGTGAGCAGCTTTATGCCGGCATAAGGCATGGCCTCACCCACGTTGTAAACATAGCCCATCTTGTTAGCACTATCCCAATCGGCGGCGTTGATGTAAGGGTTGCCGATGTTCCAGTCTGCAAAAAGGCCCGCGTGTAGTGTCTTTATTGTGTCCGGGGTGATGTTTTTGACCGTGTATTCCAGCACCACGAAATCTTTGTTCTTATCGCCTGACCAAGCAAAAGAGCGTTGACTTACCTGCACACCAACCTGCTGTTCCGACGGATAGGTATCGTGCATGATGCTCCGTATTTCCTGGTCTGCCTGCCGGGTATTGTAGTGCATCCGGATGGGGCTGGACGTTGCAAAGTCCTCGTCTGTTTGCCAGTAAGCGTTGCGCACGTTGTCTGACACACGCTGCGCGTCTGAAGCAAGCAGCAGACCGCCTTCGAAAAGGAGCGAATTGCTGCCCTTGTAGGTTATGCCAACTCCCTGGTTAAAGTTGAAAGCATTGTAACCGATGTTACCCTTGCCGTTTACCGTCATTTGCAGGTCGCTGGCAGATAGGGTAATGTGGTCCGGGTTTACAGGAATCTGGAAGTACTGATAATCGCTGTAGGTGCCGTCTGTAAAGCCAAGCCGGAAGTTAATGACCATGTTGTGCGGTGCATTGGGCAGCACAACAAACCGGAAGGGACGGCTCCTGTTATCGGCCGTAGCCATGGTAGCCATACTTCCCAGGGTGAGCTCGTCGTCCAGGATCTTGACGTAAGGCGATGTTGTCGAAAGCTTTACCTGCAGGTTGGTGGCAGGGGAGAGGAAGTTGGTGAAAGAGCCCTCCAGTGCCAGCGTATCGTTCAGCTGTGCAATCCGGTTTCCGGCTACCCTGATCAAAGTGTTCCGTACCGATTTTACAGTGGTTTCCATCAGTGCGCGCTTCACGTTCAGGCGGCCTCTGCCCAGCATTTCCAGGTAAGGCTGGTTGCCCGGGAGGTTATAAATATCATCTGAAGTAACGCGTAAGCGCTCTATCACCTGCTGAGCATTCAGGTGCGGGAAACGGGAGCGCACCAGTGCGGCAGCTCCGGCTACGATTGGCGAAGCAGCGGACGTACCGTTAAAGCCACCGTAGGCATTATCGCCGCTGAAGCTGGTTGTATAGATGTTTATGCTGGGTGCGGTCAGGTCTATTTTGTAGCTGTAGGTATAATCCCTGAACTTAACGTCTTTGCCATCCGTGCCACCTACTGAAAGGACATTGTCGTAAGAGGCAGGGTAGATGTTCAGGTTGGCATTGGTGTTGCCGCCAGAGGCCACGATCACGACGTCGCGGTTCAGTACAGCGTAGTTGATGATGTCCTGCTCGTATTGCGAGTACCCTTCGCCACCCCAGGACAGGTTGATGATGCTGCAGCCTTTGTCGGCAGCGTACACGATGGCCTCGTATCCGCGAAAGCTTCCGTTTGCAGTTGAAGGAAATATCTTGAGGGGCAGGAATTTTGTCCGGAAGCCAAGGCTGGACATACCGTTGCCATTGTCGGAAGCGGCGGCGGCGGCGCCAGCTACACCTGTACCATGGCCTACATAATAAGAGTCGTCAAAAGTGTTGTTGTCCTTTTCGGCAAAGTCCCAGCCGCTGAAGTTATCGGTGTAACCATCACCGTCGTTGTCGATGCCATCTACCGGATCGTCGTAGTTGTGCTTTACCTGTGTTTTAAGGTCGGAGTGCGAAAGGCGGAAACCCGTATCAAGTATACCGATCACGATGTTGGAGTCACCTTTTTCCACGGCCCAGCCGCTGTAGGCGCCTATGAGCTTGAGATAGGATTGTGTGGTCCTGGTAGAGTCGGAAGCAGGGTCGTTGGGTTGGTAAAGCGGTTCGCGCTGGTAAAGCGGCTCCACATACTCCACCATACCTGTGGACATGAGTTTTCTCCTGATCTCCTCCAGCGTCTGGCCTTCTGAATACGTCATCTCGTAGATCAGCGACAGGTCAACGCCGCCGCCTTTCCTGGCATTGACAGGAGGGGCAGCTTTCGGAAACTTCTGGAGGACCTGTTTTGCACCTACCTGTTGCAACACAGCCTGCAAACCGGCAGTAGAACCCTGAGCAAGGCGTAGTTCTCCTGCTGGCTGAGATTTCAGTTTATATACTACTGTATGTGGCTTTGTGCGCACGCCAACACCAGCAGCTGGCTTGGGTTGTGCCTGGCCGTACAGAAAAGGAACGAAAAGAAAAGATACTAGAAAAGCCCGGAAAAAGCGTTTTAGCACCAACAGCGCGGTAATCATTTTATCATATAAGCAATAAGTGAGAAAAGGGTGATGTAACGGTACTAATGCTGTCCGGTAGAATGTAACGATTTAAGCATCAAAGATAAGCATGAAAAGAATGCCACCTGACCGGACGTTTCTAAAAAAATACGTAACTTTCCACCAAATGATTCTAATATAGGCGTTTAATTATATAAAAAAAAGACTATGAATTTAGATTTAGTAAATAAACATCAGTCTACATTAAATACAGCCGTAAAAGCGCTGCACGAGCGTACGTTCTTTGCGCACTACCCGGAGAACCCAACGCCGGAGATCTACGGCGAAACGGCCGACAAGGAAGGACGCGAGAAGTATAAAAACCACCTGAACCAGAATTTTACCGAACTGCTGCAGGAGAACCCGGAAGCTTGGGTAGGGCAGGAGGAGTCGCCTTACGAGCAGCAGTCGCTGGGCGTAAAGTATCCATACTTCTCGGTTGATACGCTGGTGTCGCGTGCCGAAGAAGCGTACCATGTATGGCGCAAGGTCAAACCTGCTGACCGTGCCGCCCTGCTGGTAGAAACGCTGGAGCGCGTAAAGAGCCGTTTCTTCGAGATTGCTTACGCTACCATGCATACGACCGGACAGGCGTACATGATGTCGTTCCAGGCATCCGGCCCGCACGCCGCTGACAGAGCACTGGAGGCGATTGCGTCTGGCTACGAGGAAATGAGCCGTTTCCCGGAGGCAACCGAGTGGGAAAAGCCGATGGGCAAGTATAACATCAAGCTGAGCAAGAGCTGGAGAGCGGTACCGAAAGGCGTTGCCCTTGTAATTGGCTGCTCTACCTTCCCGACCTGGAACACCGTGCCGGGCATGTATGCCAGCTTAGTTACAGGTAACCCGGTAATCGTGAAGCCGCACCCGAAAGCGGTATTGCCAATTGCCATTGTGGTAGCCGAAGTACAGAAAGTGCTGGTGGAAGCGGGTCTGCCGCCGTACATCTGCCAGCTGGCCGTGGATGCCGACGACCACCTGATCACAAAAGAACTGGCCGAGCATCCGAAAGTGAAGCTGATCGACTATACCGGCGGTACCGAGTTTGGTAACTACATCGAGAGCCTGAAAGGCAAAACCGTGTTCACGGAGAAAACCGGGGTTAACTCCATCATACTTGATTCGGTAGACGATCTGGACAAGGTGGCTAACAATCTGGCATTCTCGGTGAGTTTATACTCCGGCCAGATGTGCACGGCACCGCAAAACTTCTTTGTGCCGGAAACAGGCATCAAAGTAGGGGGCGAAACCGTGCCTTACGAGGAAGTAGTGCAGAAACTGGCCGATGCGGTATCTGGTTTGGTAAACAACCCGAAAGCAGGGCCGCATGTGCTGGGTGCCATCCAGAACCCGGCTACGCTGGAGCGTGTGAAGGAATCTTCTACCGTAAAAGGCAAAACCGTACTGAGCACCTGCGACTTCAGCAACCCGATGTTTGCCAATGCCCGTACCTGCGCCCCGGTTATCTATGAAGTGGACGCGACGGAAAAAGAAAGCTACAGCCGCGAACTGTTCGGCCCGATCATGCTCATCATCAAAACCCGGAACACCGACCAGTCGATCGAAATCGCCAAAGAGATGGCCATGAACTATGGCGCCATTTCCTGCGGCGCGTATACGACCGATCCGACGGTAAAAGAAAAGATCATGGATGAAATGAGTTTGGCTGGCACGCCGGTGAGCTTTAACCTGACAGGCGGTATTTATGTGAACCAGAACGCGAGCTTCTCCGATTTCCACGTAACAGGTGGTAACCCGGCGGGTAATGCCTCGTTCACCAACCCTGAGTTTGTGATCAAGCGCTTTACGTGGGTAGGCTTTAGAGAGCCTTCGCTGAGCTAAACGGTTGCTGATTAAAGTATAAGTATAAAGCCCCGGCACTTTCAGGTGCCGGGGCTTTTGTTTTTTAGCTGAACAGGTTGGTGATGTCGTTTTTAAGCTTATCCAGGCCTTCGCGCAGGTCGGTCCATTTGCTCTGGGTGTCTTCTTCGTCTCCCAGTTTTTGGGCGATCAGTTCGCGCTTTGCTTCCAGTGCCGCGATGTGCTCGTGGTAAGTATGGTTCGAGTCGGCAGTGGTGGCGTTTACCCGGCCTTTCAGTATCTTGATTTTTCCATCCAACTCATCCAGGCTCTTCTGGATCTCTTCGCGGGTAAGATGGTTTGGTGCCCGCATATGTTCAGGTTTGAGGTGATACGTATCCATAGTGTTTGTATTTAAGCTGTCAACACGAAAGCCTGCCATGGGCTTTCTTCCTCTCTAAATACTTGTTAAAGCTCAAAAAGGATATAGGCAGGCCTGTCTGGGCATCGCTGTACTTGTTTACTTAGGTTATTTAGAAAAAATCTAAATAGATGTTTTGTAATATAAAAATGGTGTTTACTTTTGCGCAGTCTTTAGAATCAATCTAAATAAAAGAAAATGCACCGTCTGCTTACCATTGTAATCACTTTACTATTCATAACACAAGTTGCGTTTGCTCAGAATGTGGGCCGCATCGAAGGGCGTGTTGTGTCTGAAAGAAACGAGCCCCTGATCGGGATCAGCGTAGCCCTGGAAGGTACCAGCCTGGGCACTACCACCGACGAGGAAGGAAAGTATGTTATCCGAACTGTTTCGCCGGGTACTTATACTTTGGTAGCCACCAGCCTTGGCTTTGCCACTATCAAAAACCAGGTCGAGGTAAAGGCTGGCTCTACAGCTACCGTGTATGTGCTGTTGCCTTCTTCTGCCACTGCCCTGAACGAGGTGGAAATTACCGCCAGCCACAGCGGTGAGTTTGTGCAGCCGATCGGTTCTACGGCTACCAAAATGGAGGCGCCGCTGAAGTCTGTGCCGCAGTCGGTACAGATCATTTCGCGCCGTGCCCTGGACCAGATGCAGGTGGTACGCCTGGATGACGCCATGCGCAACGTGAGCGGCGTAACCATGGAAACCGGCTTTGGCGGCCGAACAGACATTTTCCAGGTTCGTGGCTTCAGAACCAGCACCGAAAGTATCTTCAAGAACGGCTTCCGTAACAGCGTACGTACCTTCCGTGAAACAGCCAACATCCAGCAGATCGAGGTGATGAAAGGACCTGCTTCGGTACTGTATGGCGTGAGCGATCCAGGTGGTATGGTGAACATCACCACCAAGAAACCAACGGCTTATACGTTCCAGGACGTGCAGGTAACAGCCAACACCTTCGGCCAGATCCGTCCGGCCATTGACCTGGGTGGCGCCTTCAACAAGAGCAAGACCTTTAAGTATAGATTAAATGCGGTGTACGAGAAAGGCGATACCTACCGCGACTTCGTGAGCACCGAGCGTGTTTTTGTTGCACCAGCCTTCACGTATGATTTCTCTGACAAAACTTCGCTTACGTTAGAGGCCGAGTACCTGGATCATGACCAGGCCTCTGACCGCGGCATTGTGGCCTTCAACAAAGTGATAGCAGATGTACCTGCTAACTTCTCCATAGGCGAGCCGGACAACAGGGGCAAGCACCAGAACCGCTTGGTACAGTATAACCTGCAGCACCGCTTCAACGACATCTTCAGCCTGCGCCATGCGTCTAACTTCAACTACTCTTCCGAAGACCGCACCATCGTGGAGTTGGCTGGCATTCTGAAAGGCAGCGACTCCAAAGTAACGCGCCGTATACAGGACCAGTACAACTTCGAGCGCAACTTTGCCACGCAGACGGAGCTATACGCTACCTTCAATACGGGTACACTGCTCGAACACAAAACAGTAGCAGGTGTAGAAATTGCCCGCTCTATGTTCGACATCTGGTACAACCGTGCAGCCTACGATACGCTGGATGTATACAACCCACAGTACAGCCGCCTGCCAAAGCCTTATAATAAACTTGCCTTCGGGGATGATTACCGCGATAACACCAGCCTGTATGGCTTTTATGTGCAGGACTTCTTCTCGATAAAACAACGGTTTAAAGTTTTGATGGGCGTGCGCTACGATGTATGGGATCTGGAAAGAACCGGCTTGGTGAAAAACAAAGACAAAACCTTCTCTACGGAAGTAACCAAACAGCCAAACCGCGCCCTTAACCCAAGAATAGGCGTGCTGTACGAAGTATATGGTCCGCTCTCTGTCTACGGTAACTGGTCAAGGGGTTTTCAGCCGGAAGTGGGTAGTGTGCTGAATGCAGATGGCGTAACGACCCGCCCACTCGACCCGGTAACATCCAACCTATATGAAGGCGGTGCCAAATTAGGTCTGCTGAAAGACAAAGTGAACATCAAAGCAGCTTATTTCAACATCACGCGCAGCAACGTGCCGCTTACCAACCCGGACAATGCAAATTACCTGATCCAGGTAGGAGAGGTGCGTAGCGAAGGCGTTGAGACCGACATAACCGGTGAAGTGCTGCCCGGCCTTAACGTGATCGCCACGTACAGCTATACCGATGCCCGCATCACAGAAGATACAAACGAGAATAACATTGGCGTAGCCTTCCGGGGCGTGAGCAAGCACAGCGGCAGCCTCTGGACGACCTATGTGCTGCAGAGCGGGGTATTGAAAGGCCTTGGCTTTGGAGGCGGCTTTACCAGCTTCGGCGACCGTCCGGTAGATGCTGCTGACAGCTTCCGGCTGCCTGGCTACACCCGCTACGATGCCACCTTGTTCTACGACTCCAAGCGCTTCCACGCAGCCCTGAACCTGAAAAACCTGGCTGATATCAACTACTACGACGGCTCACAGTCTGCTACCGCCATTATGCCGGGTGCGCCGCGTAGCCTGCAGGGTACAGTTGGTGTAAGATTTTAAAAATAAACCTATAGTTTTGCTCCCTACTGGCGGCACAGTCTCTGGCTGTGTCGCCGGTGTTTGTTAAAGCCTATGCGAAAACTCATTCTGCAATTGCATCTCTGGATTGGCCTGACGGCAGGCGCCATACTTTCGGTAGTTGGTGTAACCGGGTCTGCCTATGTTTTTCAGCCCGAACTGACCCGCCTGCTTTATGCAGACCTATACCGGGCTAAAGATCCGGAGGCAGTTCCGGTAAATCCGGAGGTGGTGATACAGGCTGCGGAAGAAGCTTTTAGAGGCAAAGTAAGCAACGTGCACTTCCCGTTGCGCGAGCTGGAAAATTACATCCTGAAAGTAGAAGGTAAAAAAGAGTGGCTGTTTTATGATGCCTCTACGGGCAATTACCTCGGAGAAATGAAGGAGCGCCGCGGCGTGCTGGATAAGGTGCTGGAAGTGCACCGCGGGCTGGTAGTAGGAGAGATCGGCTCTGTGATTACTGGTATTTGTGCGCTGCTGATGGCCTTGGTTCTGCTTAGCTCCGGATTATACTTGTGGTGGCCACGCAAAAAGAAACAGTTTAAAGACGGGCTGCGCCTGAAACCAAATGCCTCGTTCAAGCGCCGCAGCTACGACCTGCACAATGTGTTTGGTTTTTACTTTAGCGTGCCGTTGTTCCTTGCCGCCATTACCGGAGCATACTTTGCCTTTTCCGTAGAAATGCACGCTGTTGTAGATTCGATCACCGGTGCCAAAGAACTAACACCCAATCCCAAAGCACTGCACTCAGTGTACCAACCCGGCGTACAACCCATGACCCTACAGCAGGCGATGGAACTGATGAACAGCAGCAAGTATAAGGGTTACCACAAGCGCAACCTTACGATGCCAAAAGACAGCGTAGGCCATGTATACTTTTCCCTGACCAATGCCAGCGACATCGATGCCGGTGCAGAACTCCGCCCCATGGTGTACCTCGATCAGTATACAGGAAAACCGTTGTATGCCTATGATCCGGTGGCGGCGCCTGCCGGACGCAGGTTGCTCCGGAACTGGTTTGTGCCTATCCACTTCGGTGAGGTAGGCGGTTATGTAACACGGGTGCTCTGGTTTATACTTGGGCTCTTGCCGGCTACGCTCTGGGTAACGGGACTGCTGATCTGGCGCGGGAAGCGTAAGAAGAAAAACAAAAAAGCTGTTACCGGAAAAGGAGCGATAGCCTGATAGGCCTGCTTTTATGGCTGTGATTTCACCGGTACATTGATGTGGCCTGTTTACCGGATGTTTTTCACCACTTATAGGCGAACTATTTTGATAATATTCTTTAACTCTGCGATATTTGTATCTACTTGTGAAGTTTTTTTGCGTAGAAGCTGTGATTATTGCTGAAAAGGCGAAAATATCTTTACAAGTTTTGCACTGTTTACCGAAATCAGTGCCTACATACATAAATCCCGGTGACTGAGTACATGGAAAACACAACACCTTTGCTTGATCTGGTAATGTTGGTAGATGATGATGCTACAACCAATTACCTTAACAAGCGCCTGCTGACCGAGATGAAGGTCGCAAAGAAAATATTGGTAGTGCAGAACGGACAAGAAGCGTTGGACTACATAACTAAAACATGTGGCGAAGTATCCGACCCGGAAAATAAATGCCCGGACCTGATCTTCCTCGACATTAAAATGCCGGTAATGGATGGGTTCTCTTTTCTGGATGAATACCACAAGCGTGGCTTAGATGCCGGTGATCATGTGATCATACTGATGCTTACTTCTTCGGCAAGTTTTTACGACCTGGAGCGATTGAAGAATTACCGCAAAGTTAAAAAGCATTACTCCAAAGCGCTGACAAGACATGATGTGCAGGAGGTAATGGACCAGTTTTTCAGCAACCGGTAACCTGCCTTCTTTTAGAGCAAAAAAGCCTGCCACTCTTTGTAAACAGTGGCAGGCTTTTTTATTTCTTATCAGGCAAAGGTTAGCATTTCCTTGGCGGGCCAGGTAAACACAAACCGGGAGCCGCGCCCTTCCGACTGCACCCAGCAATCGCCCCCTTTGTTGCGCACGATCTTTCTGACCAGCGAGAGGCCTATGCCGGTGCTATCGGATCGAACAATGTCCTGCCCGAGTGCCTCAAACATTTCGAAGATGCGCTGCTGGTTGTCCCGGGAAATACCCGGGCCATTATCCTGAACTACAAACTGCAGCCAGTCGGCGTGCTGCGTGTACTGAATCTGTATCAGACCCTCAGCCGGGTTGTCGTGGTATTTGATCGCGTTTCCGATCAGGTTACTGAAGACCTGTTGCAGGTAAATACGCTCAGTCTCCAGTACCGGTAGATCATGCTGTATTTCGATGCGCATGCCTTTGGGTATCTGCAGCAAACCGATGATCTCGTACAAAAGCTCCTGCACATCTGTCTTCGTTTTCGGGATATTATGGCGGCCGGCAAGCGAATAGGAGAGTATGCCCAACACGAGTTGGTCCATTTTAAGCGCCTGTTCACGAAGCATCGGAAAGATCTCTTTTGCCTCTTCTATGTTTTCGGATTCCAGGCAGGCTTCCAGCACTACGGCCAGCGCATTGATATTCTGTAACGGTGCCCTAAGGTCATGTGACACCGTATGGGCAAAATCATCCAGGTCTTTGTTGGTGCGTTCCAGCTGCGCATTTTTAAGATCCCGCTCCTTCAACAGCTCCCTGATATCATTGTTAGATTGCTGCAGCTTTTCATTCAGAAGCCTGTTTTCCTGCAGCTTTTGCTGGACGACCTGGTTGCGCTCCCGCAGCTGCTCCAGCAGTTCCAGCAACTGCATGTTCTGGCGCTTTATCTCGGCATAAGGCGATACGTAAGCATCCTGGTCAAATTCATAGGTCCAGGCCTCGGCAACAGATTTTGTTACAGTAGGTGCGTTATGCGGCAGCCGGATGCGGAGGGTTACCCGGGTGCCCTTCTCAAACTCGCTCTCGATGTGAAAGTAATCGACCAGCTTACGGGAATTAAGTATGCCCGTGCCTTTTCCCAGCGCGGTGCCGATGCTGCGGTTTAGGAGCTGGTCTATGTTGCCGATACCTCTGCCACGGTCCGACACGATGGCCTGCAGGAAATGAATTCCGGCTTCTTCCATAACGCCGTACACGATCTGCCCGCTGCCCACATGCTCTACTACGTTGCGGCATATCTCAGATACGGCAGTTGCAAACTTGGTCTGGCTACCCATTGCTATGCCCAAACGCTCTGAAAGCTGCTTTGCCCGTTTATAGGCCAGCACAACATCCAGCTCGTTGTTTATGTTTATCTTGAGAATATTTCTGGACATAGCTCCTTATACCTTATTTCTAACTACCATTACAAGCGTATCATCTGTCTGCCGGCTGAACTCTTTAAAGAGTACGGCTGCTATGGTGGTAGGGTCGTGGTTCAGTATGCCGGGGTATTTGTTCAAATCCCACCTGGAGCGGAGCCCGTCGGAGTGCAGTACAAGCGTACGGGAGTTATTCCACTCTGCTACCTGGTTGTTGAGCGTTGTGGGGATGTTATGCCCGAGAATGCCATTGTACGAAATAATGTTCCGGCAGGTAGTAGCCTGCTTGCCACCTTCGGGGCAGAAAATTTTGCCGGCAATGTTGCCCACGCCGCAGTAGCTGATCTGGTTGCGCGCAACGTTGATGTGAGCGATGGAGCCAACTGCTCCCCGGGTGCGCCGGATTAAAGTATGGATCAGGCGCAGGTTAACAGGAAGATCGCTTTTATAGTTACTCTGGAAGACCTGGGCAGCCAACTGGCTTGCTTCGTTTGCATTTGCACCGTGGCCCAGACCATCCAGGGCAATCAGGTACAGGTTGTTGCCTTCTTCGATTATTGCATAACCGTCGCCGCAGAGCTGCTCACCGGGTTTAGGTACCATAACAACGCCTGTTTCGAAACGACTCTGCCGTTGCGGAGGGTGCACTTGTCCGGCTGCTCTGTGTACCCTGGATAAAATAATAGTGCCACTCCCTGGTTGTGAATAAAGATCGAACTCATCGGACTGGCGTTTGATGGCGCCCAGCCCTTCGCCGGCCGTACCGGTGGTAGAGATTCCATCCTGCATCATGCGGCGCGGCTCACTCATGCCCGGGCCATTGTCGAGGCAGATAATTTCCAGGGCGGATGCTTTTTCTCCGATGGTCTTTACCAGCAACTCGCCTCCCTGCGGCGAATGCTTCACCAGGTTAGAGGCCATTTCGGAAACAATGATATTGATCTTGCCCACCTCTGAAGCGGAAAAGCCCAGACCTTCGGCAAGTCGGGCAATATCACGCTTTAGTATGTTGGCAAAGCTTCTGTCAGGTAGAGTATAGCGCTGGTGGTGATTAACGTCCATGTTTCCAGTGTATGACGGTAACAGTAGTACCCTGGCCCGGCGTGCTGCTGATGTTGAACTCGTTTACAAGGCGCCTGGCACCGGGTAGCCCCAACCCCAGGCTTTTGCCCGTCGAGAATCCATCCTGCATAGCCTGCTGCACGTTCTCAATGCCGGGGCCTTCGTCTACAAATGTTAATCTTACGCCACTTTGCGCATTTTTGCTGATAATTTCGAGGATAACTTTTCCGCCGCTGGCATATTTAAGCATGTTACGTACCAGCTCGCTGGCGGCTGTGATGAGCTTTGTCTGGTTAACAAGGCTCATGCCGATTTTGGTGGCATATTCCCGCACCCGATTCCGGAAAGGCACTACGTCCTGCTCCCGCACGATCTGCATCGTGTCTTTAGTCAGTGTAATCATCCGGGGATTGCTCTTCTTCGTCCTCGCTCTGCGGTGCGTATAGGTCTATTTTCTTTTGTAACAATTCCATGCCTTTCTCCACATCCAGGGCAGTATAAACGCCCTGCAGTGTCAGGCCTAACTCTACAAGCGTAATGGCAACGGCAGGCTGCATGCCTACCACTACGGTTTCGGCATCCATAATGCGCGACATGGAGGCAATGTTGCCCAGAATACGACCCATAAAAGAGTCAACGATGCTTACAGCAGAAATATCGATCAATACACCGCGGGCACCCGTCTTGCTGACCATGTTGATCAGGTCGCTTTCGAGGTTAAGGGCCAGCCTATCGTAGAGGTCCACCTGTATGGTGACCAGCAGAAAGGAGCCCATTTTCAGGATAGGTATTCTTTCCATTCTGTTACTTTAGTGAACGGCTGTTCCCAGCTTTTCTTACCTCTATATTCAGCATACCAAAGGCAAGTTGCAAAGCGCTGGCCAGGGAAGCTTTTGTTTTGATGTTGGACAGGTCAATGCCCAGGTGCACGATCGTCTGTGCGATCTCGGCACGCACACCACTGATGATACATTCGGCACCCATCAGGCGGGTAGCGCTTACAGTTTTGATCAGGTGTTGTGCCACAAGCGAGTCTACAGCCGGTACGCCGGAGATATCAAGTATGGCAATGCTGCTGCCGGTATTCACGATCTCCTGCAACAGGTTTTCCATCACGATCTGGGTACGGGAGCTGTCGAGGGTGCCGATGATAGGAAGTGCCAGGATGCCGTCCCATACGCGGATAACCGGAGTTGAAATCTCGTTGATCTCGTCTGTCTGGCGAAGTATAACTTCTTCGCGACCTTTCAGGTAGGTTTCGAAGGTAGTCAGAGCCAGGTTGTCAAGCAGTTTGTTTACCATCAGAATTTCCCGGTAAAGCACTTCTGGCTGGTTGCGGCGCTCCTGCTCCAGTGTATCTGTCAAAGCCTGTTTCAGGCTCAGCACATACATGTTGGTTTCGCGCGGAGAAAAGCCCTGGCGCGCTCTTGTTACCGAAACATCGCTCAGAATATCGGTGATCTGCTCATACTCAGAGCTGTAAACATTTTCGAAGTTGCCGTTTGAAATGGCTTTCAGCAATGCTTCCAATAGTTCTTCTGATTGCCTGCGCAGTTCTTCATTTGAGATCAGGTCATCGCGCAGCGCCTCATCGGCTAACTGGTTGTTCATCCATGATTCCAGAATCTCTCTTTTCTTTCTTTGCAGAAGCTGTGCTGTGTTGTTGTTATCCATTTGCTTGTTTGAATGGTGTGAGAACGTGCTCTGTAAAATAGCTGAATAAATTGATTGATCCGAAAAAGGATTATTCTTCAGCAGACAATGCTTTAAAGGTACAAAAAAATGTTTTAATCGATGCAGTACGTATTTCAACGCTAAAAGTAGAGAATGGTGCAGGTATAAACAGTATTTGCCGCAGTACCATGTTGAGTTACCTGCATATGCCATACTTTGAGCTTGTGCAACTACTTTAATTTAACAGCCAGGTAAACTGGTCGTATACTTTCAGGTAAAGTAACAGACGGCATACACGTACGATGCTTTGTTACCTGTTACGGTTGATTTATAGATGCTTGTATGGATATGAATAAGATCTCTTTCAGATACCTGTGGCTGCTGACCTTGTGTCTGCTGGCATGTTCTCCTATTACGATCCTGGATACGGAGTCGGAGGATGACTTTCATTTGGCCAACTACAAGACCTTCGACTTTTATGAAGTAGAAACAAGCGGTGATGCCATCGGGCCGGAGTATAAAGAACAGCTTGATTATCTGAAGCAGGAAATAGAAGCGCAACTGAAAACCCGTGGGCTTACCCGCAGCAGCGCTAACCCCGACCTGAAAGTGAACATGGGCATTGTGCTGGCTGAAAAAGTACAAACCCGGGAAACAGATATCAGGACCGACGGACCTCGCTACATGGGGCAGCGGCGCTATACCTGGAAAAGCCAGGAGGTAGAGGTAGGCCGTTACAAGGAAGGAACCCTGTCGGTGCACCTGGTGGATAATAGCAATAACGAAATGGTATGGCAGGGAGCGGCAGAAAGCATCGTGCCGGAAGACCCGGGTAAACAGCAACGCCGCATAGCGGAAGGAGTACAGAAACTGATTGCAAGTATACCGCAGTAGGAAGGGAGGGTATACTTTAGAGCAATTTGTTTCTCTTTTACATAGTGTTCAAAAGTAGCTCTTGCTGTGTGTTCTCACTAGCAAGCAAATTAGAGTATAGTTGTTGAAAGTACTAGCAACGGCGGGATACACTTTACTTATTAACTATTAACCATCTCAGAAGTAAGAATAATGACAACGCCAAAATCAGCAAAGTCATTAAACTAAACATGTACAAACGCTGATAATTATTAAAGACTAATAGAAATATAAACAGAAGTACAGCAACATATCCTAGCTGTACCATTATCTCTTTAACATTATATGTCCTGTTCATTATCATGAAATAAACCTTAGCATAGATAAAGAACGGAAGCCAGAAAGCGCAAATAACAGAGATATAGAGAACAGCTTCTGTGTTTAATAAACAATTTATAGTTAGCCCCAAGACAAATTCAGATTTGATTTATTATTAGTTTTAGTTACACCCTAAAGGCTAAGCTATAAAGCGCCTTAGAGCTTTTTTAGGTGTAGCTAGGCAAGTCTATTTTTTTATGGATGTTACTTCAGCTATCAATTTTTTATTTCCAAGTAACATTGCGACTGGAATGCTAATTATTGAAAAAGCAATAATTAATCCAAGGTACATCAATGATGGCATCAAAACATGTTCATTAAAATTTTGCACCTCCTTTTCTTCACAATAGATATTACTTTCGGGGTTTTTCCTGTTATACAAAATACATATTTCATCACCAACTTGCCCACGGAAGGTATGGAAAGAGCTACCAGTGAATTTTTTGTCATTAACTTTAAAAGTGTAAGTAGCATAATGTGCTCCACGTCCTGTAGCTTTGTCAACAACAAGTCCAGTTGTTTCTCCTACATTGCTAAAAACCTCATTCCTTTTATTGTTATTCGAAGTAACGCTGTAATAAAGAAAGCCACATATTAAAGCGTAAAAGCATATCCATACAACAATCGTACTTTTAAATAGCTTCAAAACCTTAGTCCAATCAATAAATCGCTTAGGTTTTCTGTTAAGACTTCTTCTTGCCTCTCGCCTTTGCCTTCTTATTTGTGACATTTCTTTATTGTTTTGCCAAACAAAAATATAGCAGTAAACATATGCCTATCTGCACAAAGTGCGGTATAGCTTAATAAATATAGTAAAAGAAAGATGAAGTAGAGCAGAACTGCCACGAATTCAACAGCAGAGGTGGGGTAAAAAAGCTTTATACTTAATAAGTATAATTCAGGCTTCTGGAGCGTATTCTTATACTTCTGAACCCTGTAATTCTGGGACGGTAGCCTAAAAATAAAAAGGCCTCCTACGTGAGCAGAAGGCCTTTAATTTCTGTCGGAGTGGCGGGATTCGAACCCACGACCTCCAGCACCCCATGCTGGCGCGATACCAGGCTACGCTACACCCCGGAAATCTATAGCAAAATAAAAGCCTTGCATCAAAAATGCAAGGCTAAAATTAAGTCGGGGTGGCAGGATTCGAACCTACGACCTCCACATCCCAAATGTGGCGCGATACCGGGCTACGCTACACCCCGAACTTTAGAAGCTAAAAGCCTTGCACTTTCACAAGGCTTTTATACTTCTGGTGCACCCGAGAGGATTCGAACCCCTAACCCTCGGAGCCGAAATCCGATATTCTATCCAGTTGAACTACGGGTGCAAGACGTGTGCAAAAATAGGAACTCTGCGGATAAAAGGAAACTTCCTTTGTGAAAATTATCCAGCTTTTGCTTAAAAAAACGTAAGCCGCTGGTAGCTTGATACTTCTTCTCTAAACAATCCTTATACCCCGGCGGTTTTCCAGCGTAAGAAAATAGATTTAAACCAAATCAGGAGAAAAGAGCTATGGAAAAAGTGTATACGGCAGAGGTAACTGCCACAGGCGGCCGCAGAGGCCATGTAAAATCATCGGATGGTGTGTTGGATATGCCTATGTCCGTGCCGGAAGGAGTAGGCGGAAATGGCAAGAGCACCAACCCGGAACAGCTTTTTGCTGCAGGGTATGCTGCCTGTTTCCAGAGTGCGTTGCTCGTAGTGGCCGGCAAACATCACGAGCGCCTGCATCCTGAATCAACAGTTACAGCACATGTAGACCTGCTGAAACTCGACAACGGAGCTTATGGTTTAGGTGTAAAACTCGCTGTAGACCTGAAAGGAGTGGACAAGGAAAAAGCCCGCCAGATGGTGGACGAAGCGCATCAGATCTGCCCGTATTCCATAGGCGTGCAAGGCAATGTGGATGTGCAGCTGGAAGTCTTGTAAAGTTAGAGAGGTGGAGAGTTTGGGAGTTAGAAAATTAGAGGGTTAAAAAGTTAAAAAGTTAAAAGGTAGAAGAGGGCTTGGTAAAAACTGACCTGCTATCTTTTTAAGCTACCATAATTATGGTTGCCCTTGCTGTGTGTTTTCACCAGCAAGTATAAAGGCGGCTGAAGTATAGGTTGTTGGTGAGAACACCAACAACGGCTAAGAAGATTAACTCTCTAACTCTTTAACCCTCTTACTTTCTAACTTCCTTAAGTATAAAAACAAAAGGGGCTGCCAGTTATGGCAGCCCCTTTTGTTTTTATACTTAAGGAGACTAGGCTCCTACTTCAGCAAGTACTTGTTTTACTTTTTCTGCAGCTTCTTTCAGGGCTACAGCAGAGTAAACTTTCAGGCCAGACTCGTCGATGATGCGGGCACCTTCTTCAGCGTTTGTACCTTGCAGACGAACGATGATCGGAACACGGATATCACCGATGTTTTTGTAAGCCTCTACCACACCGTTGGCAACACGGTCGCAACGTACGATACCACCAAAGATGTTGATCAGGATCGCTTTAACGTTCGGGTCTTTCAGGATGATGCGGAAACCAGCCTCTACTGTCTGGGCGTTTGCTCCACCTCCTACGTCAAGGAAGTTAGCAGGCTCGCCGCCAGAAAGTTTGATGATGTCCATGGTAGCCATTGCAAGACCGGCACCGTTTACCATACAGCCAACGTTACCGTCCAGCTTTACATAGTTCAGGTTAGATGCACTTGCTTCTACTTCCAACGGATCTTCTTCCGTTACATCGCGCAGAGCAGCCAGGTCTTTATGACGGAACAGTGCGTTGTCGTCCAGGTCAACTTTCGCGTCTACTGCCAGGATCTTGTTGTCTGACGTTTTCAGCACAGGGTTGATCTCGAACATAGAAGCATCAGACTCAACATAAGCTTTGTAAAGGCTGGTAACGAATTTTACCATCTCCTTGAAAGCTTCGCCTTGTAAGCCAAACGCAAAAGCGATCTTGTTCGCCTGAAAAGGACGCAGACCAACAGCCGGGTCGATCCACTCTTTGATGATCTTCTCAGGGTGCTGCTCAGCCACTTCTTCAATGTCCATACCACCTTCAGTAGATGCCATGATCACGTTACGGCCTTTAGCACGGTCAAGCAAAATGCTCAGGTAGAATTCTTTTGGCTGAGACTCGCCAGGATAGTAAACATCCTGCGCTACCAATACCTTCTGAACCAGTTTACCTTCTGGGCCAGTCTGGTGCGTTACCAGCGTCATGCCTAAGATCTGGTCAGCAAGCTCTCTTACCTGGTCAAGGTTTTTGGCAAGCTTCACGCCACCACCTTTGCCACGGCCACCCGCATGGATCTGTGCCTTGATCACGTGCCAGCCTGTGCCGGTTAGCTCAGTAAGCTTCTTGGCAGCTTCTACAGCCTGCTCCGGCGTTTCAGCCACGATGCCTTCCTGTATGCGTACGCCGTAGCTCTTTAAAATGTCTTTACCCTGATATTCGTGTATGTTCATGCTTTCAGTTTTAATGGACGCACGAAAGTAAACCTTTATCCCTTTAAATTCAAGTAAAGGGTTTTTAAAATATTCCTGCCAACAATGGTACTCCACACCCCTTTGCAGCTCTCCGGAAACGATGTACAGGTTTCTGCAGTACTATAGTTGTCAGGGCCGGAAGAACCGGGGAGCTCAGGCATTGGTATGCAAAATGATTATACCTTTTACAAGCGGGTTGCTGTAGCCGCCTTTGTTGTGCTGCTGGTTGTGGCTGGTTTTTACCTGCTGCTGCAAGTAGCCGATTTTTTCCTGCTGGTGTTTGCCGGCATCTTGCTGGCTGTCCTCTTCTGTGGTCTCACCGATTGGGTTACGCATCATGTTCCGGTTGGCAGGGGATTGGCCTTGCTGCTGGTAGTAGTGCTGGTGTTCGGAACCGTAATCTTTATTTTCTCGCTTATCGCACCTACCGTAGCCGATCAGGCCGACGAAATGCGCAGGACCATACCTAATGCAATCAACAAAGTGAAGGACTGGCTGGGCGGGCACAACTGGGGCCGCAAGCTGGTACAGGAAATCCCCTCCGATACAGAAGACCTGTTGCCAAGGCCGGGTACGTTTCTATCACGGATATCCAGCATTTTCTCGTCTACGCTGGGCGTACTTGCCGATGTTATACTTGTCATCATCACAGCCCTGTTCTTCTCTGTAAATCCAAAACTATACACGCATGGCCTGGTCAAGCTGTTTCCGCCACGAAGCCGCACGCGTATGCTGGAGGTGCTGGAAAAATGCTATGCCACTTTAAAGCTATGGTTGCTGGCCATGTTGCTTTCCATGACCATTATCGGGGTAAGTACTGCGGTAAGTTATACTTTGCTGGGGCTTCCGCTGGCCATTGCCCTCGCGGTACTTTCTTTTTTCCTGGCTTTTATACCTACCATTGGCGCCTACGGTGCGGCAGTGCCTGCTGTGCTGGTAGCCCTGACCCAGGACCCCAAACTGGCGCTGTACGTGGTAGTGGTATACTTTGCCGTGCAGATGGTAGAAACCTACATGATCACGCCTATTATTTTCCAGAAAACGGTGAAACTGCCGCCGGCTTTGCTGCTCTTTTTCCAGGTGTTGTTCAGTATACTTTTGGGTGGCCTTGGCCTGCTCATGGCTGCTCCCATTCTGGCTGTAGGGCTGGTGTTGATCCGGGAATTATACATAAAAGATGTACTGGAAAAAGCCGACGGAGTAGCCGACCAGAGCGAACCTGTAAGTGCAAAAATAAGGGCAAGGAGAGGAGGGTAACTGGAGCCTTTCTGAAAATTTAACCGCAGATTACCTACATATAGCGTTTCTTTCGTAGCTTTGGCAGATAACGAATAAGTAACCATCCCAGATTACCTTTTGCCAGACTGTGCTGCAAGGAATAGACATTCATAAAAAATACGGTTCACTTCAGGTGCTCAAAGGCATCGATCTGTTCATTTCTTCTGGCGAAGTAGTGTCTATTGTAGGGGCATCGGGTGCCGGCAAAAGTACACTACTGCACATACTGGGTACGCTGGATACGGCCGACTCCGGCCAGGTGCTGTTCGATGGTAAGAACATTGCCAAAATGAATGCCACTGATCTGGCCCGTTTCCGCAACCGCCATATCGGGTTTATCTTTCAGTTCCATAACCTGCTACCGGAATTTACGGCGCTGGAAAACGCCAGCCTTCCGGGTTTTCTGGCCGGTCGCCCCGAGAAAGAAGTGATGGAGCAGGCAAAAGAGTTGCTGCACATGCTCAACCTCTCGCACCGGCTTAATCACAAACCGTCCGAGCTGTCGGGTGGCGAGCAGCAGCGTACGGCTGTAGCCCGCGCGCTTATCAATTCTCCCCGTATTATCTTCGCCGACGAACCAAGCGGTAACCTCGACTCTAAAAATGCGCAGGAACTGCACGAGATCTTCTTCAAGTTACGCGATGAGTTTAACCAGACCTTCGTTATTGTAACGCACAACGAGCAGCTTGCCGCTATGGCCGACCGCACGCTTGTAATGAAAGACGGCCTCATTGTTCAGACCACTTCGGTAGAGGAGTAGCGTACTCCTGAGTACTCCCTTTTTCATTCTTAAACCTTTCTTTCTAAAGCGTTGACCTTTAGTCTGTTTTGTACGTATTCTTTAGTCCCTTTTCGTGCCGTCCTCCCTCAGGCAAAGGTAGCTGGCAAAGCACGGGAATAAGTTTAAAAATATTTTATAAAGTACTGATAATCAGGTAATTAAATTTAATATTTTTTTACTTTTTTTGCACTATTTGGTAGACAGGGGTGTTTGATATATGTACTAAAACAATGAAAGCTAAAAGAGATGAGTCAACCAAACAAAGAGACAAACGTGCAGAAGAAAGCGAAGGTAGAAAGCTACGATATCGCTAAATCTGATGAGACGCTACATCTGGCTGTTGATCTGGCGAAATTCATAAAGGAAAATCGATTGTACCAGAATATACAGGGTAAGGAGTATGTGAACGTAGAAGGATGGCAGTATGCCGGCTCTCGTTTGGGTATACTTCCGGTAGTGGATCATGTAGTAAACATCAGTTCAGATGATGAGATCAAGTACCAGGCTAAAGTAAATCTGCTGGACCTGCGTAGTCAGCAGGTGGTAGGTGCCGGTTTTGCCATCTGCTCTAACAAAGAGCAGGGCAAGAAGTACTACCAGGAATTTGCGATTGCATCGATGGCGCAGACACGTGCTATTGGTAAAGCATACCGCAACATTCTGGCCTGGATTATCAGAGCGGCTGGTTACGAGCCAACTCCTGCTGAGGAAATGGACTACACAGGCAACGAGCCTGCTAAATCTGAGCAGCGCCCTGCAGTGCCAACTGAGAAGAAGGCTACAATGAAGGCAGCTCCGGCTGCAACCGCTGCTCCTGCAGCAGAGGCAGCTCCGGCAGAGTCTACCAGCGTGCGTTATGCATCGGCTAAGCAGAAGGAGGAGATCATCCGCCTGCTGAACAACGCGGTGATCACGCGCCAGGAAAAGACAAAGATGTTGCTGAACATTAACCGCCTGGACGAAGAGCGTGCTGCACAAGCGATCGATAAGCTGAAAAAAGTGATCGAAGAGCGTGAAGACGGTCAGTCAGCCGCAGCTTAAGTAAAAGAAATAGATTTACCTGTAGAAAGCCTGCCTCTGTTGAGGTAGGCTTTTTTTGTGCCTTTCCCTTCAGCTTTGCAAAGTATAAGAGGTAAAGGTTTTACTGCAAAGCAAGGGCAGGCGCTGTGCCGTATAAGCTGTGAAAATGTCAAACGGACCAAACTCAAATCTGATATGACACCACTACTGCGCTGGCAATTTATACTTCTCTTCAGAATAATCACTTGGATCATTAGTCCTTGCTTGGGGCAGGAAGTGGAGAAAATACAAACGGAAAGGCCTGGCCAGACTGAATCTTCTTCTGTAATACCGAAAGGGACGCTGCAACTGGAAACGGGATACCAATTTCAGAAAGCCACTGAAGAAGGACTTTCTATTAAAACGAATGCTTATCCAACTGCTTTGGTCCGGCTGGGCCTGCTCAATTGGTTGGAGCTTAGGATCCAGAGCGCGTTAAGAGACTCAATTGTAGAAAACGGTGTTGCCCGAAAGGTGAGGGGGCTTGCTCCCTTAAACGTTGGCGTAAAATTTCATCTCTGGCAGGAGCAGGGGTGGCGCCCGGAAGCAGCGTTGATTGCCAGGGCAGCACTGCCGGTAGGTTCTGAGGCGTACCGGCCTGATAATCCGGAGCCAGAACTAAGGCTTACTTTTTCTAATAAACTTACCGAGAAAATAGAAGCTGCCTATAACCTGACGTTCGGCTGGCCAGGTGAAGATCAGTCCAAGGGCTATACCTTCAGCCTGAGCGGGGAAGTACATGATAAACTGAAAGTGTTCGGAGAGGTGTTCGGAAATAAGGTTACTGGAGAGCAGGCGGAACACCAGGCAGACGCAGGTATACTTTTCCTGTTGCTGCCCAACCTGCAACTGGACCTTGCTGCCGGTACGGGCCTGAGCAAAGCTGCCCCGGATTATTTTATCACGACGGGCATTTCGGTGAGGTTGCCAAGATAGGGGAAGTATGATCTGCCTCTGCCCCTAACAGGAGGAGGTGTTAATATCCACAATCTCTGGCGCGAATCTCCTGATTCGTGACGAAACAATGAGGTTGAGTCTGTGACTCAACTGGCCCGCAGGGACAGGAATGGCAGTAATTATAGCCGGGGCCACCTTTATGTCTGTAGCTATACATCAAAGTATAAACACACCCCTGCCCCCCCTCTCAAGAGGGGAATCTCTGCTTGTTGTCTCTTTACAAGTATAAGTTTCATAGCTGCAGCTATCCCACGGACAGGTCGCGACCTGTCCCTACACTTGGTTCCAGTTGCATAGTCAGCAGCTATCGAACTTGTTTCCAGTCCTTGGGTTGAGCGCCTTCTGGGTTTCCGGTGCCACGCGAGTGGCAGCCGTTAGGCAGGAAAGCTAGACAGCGCGATGCCAAAGGACGAGGCCCCGCGGCCGTGAGCGCACCAAAGCAGACAATGAAAGTATAGGCAAGTAAGACTGAGGAATACAGGCAGCTACGAAGCAAAGGCTTGCTGGTGTAAAGTATAAACCTCAGCTATAAAACTGAAGCAGATAGCTTGCGGTGTTCCAGATAACACAATCAGATTTCTCGCTGCACTCGAAATGACAGTATGAGAAATGAAAAATTCTGACTTCTGTCTTCTATACTTTATCTTCGCTGTCCCAAACCAGAAACTCCCTTGCAAGACATTCATCACATCCTTAAAACCTATTGGGGCTATGAGCAGTTCAGGCCTTTGCAGGAGGATATCATCCTGTCGGTGCTGGCCGGGAAGGATACGCTGGCCCTGTTGCCGACGGGTGGGGGAAAGTCTGTTTGCTTCCAGGTGCCGGCAATGGCGCAAGATGGGCTGTGCCTCGTAATTACCCCGCTGATCGCCTTGATGAAGGACCAGGTGGAGCAATTGAAAAAGCGGGGCATACCGGCTGTGGCGATCTATTCCGGCATGAACCGCCGAGAGATCGACATCGCCCTGGACAACTGCGTGTATGGCAATGTCAAGTTTTTATACTTGTCGCCGGAGCGTTTGCTCACCGAGCTTTTTCAAGAACGGGTGAAGCGCATGAAAGTAAGTTTGTTGGCCGTGGACGAAGCACACTGTATTTCGCAGTGGGGCTACGATTTCAGGCCGCCCTACCTGCAGCTAACAGAACTGCGCGAGGCGTTGCCGAAAGTACCTGTTATTGCCCTGACGGCTACGGCCACCGAACAGGTGCGCCAGGACATCCAGGAGAAGCTTGGCTTTAAGCAGCAGAACGTTTTTGTCAAGAGTTTTGCCCGCGACAACTTATCTTATTCCTGCCTCTACACCGAAGACAAAACCGGTCGCCTGCTGGAGATACTGCAACGCATGCAGGGCCAGAGCATTGTGTATGTGCGCAGTCGCCGGCAGACGGTGGAAATGGCCAGGTTCCTGCAGAGCCGACGCATTTCGGCCGCAGCTTACCACGCCGGTTTAAAGTTTGAGGAGCGTAATGCCGTACAGGCCGCCTGGATACAGGATAAAGTACGCGTGATGGTAGCTACCAACGCTTTTGGTATGGGCATCGACAAGCCGGATGTGCGGCTGGTGGTGCACCTCGACCTGCCCGAAAGTCTGGAGGCTTATTATCAGGAGGCTGGTCGTGCCGGGCGTGATGAGAAGTATGCCTATGCCGTTATACTTTACGGCCCCAGCGATGTAGCGGACCTGCAGCGCAAAGTAGAAGAGGGGCACCCGCCTGTGGAACTCATACGACGTGTATACCAGGCGCTGGCTAATTTTTACCAGCTGGCGGTGGGCAGCGGCACCCTGAGCAGCTTCGACTTCGACCTGAACGAATTTTCGAAGAGCTATAAACTCAAGCCCCTGGAGGTGCACCATGCCATCAAGCGCCTGCAGGAGGAAGGGTATGTGCAACTGAACGAAGCGTATTACCAGCCCTCGCGCCTGTTTATCCTTCTGGATAACATGGCCTTATACGAGTTCCAGGTGCTCAACCCGGAGCACGACGCGCTGCTGCGTATGTCCTTGCGCCTGTACGGAGGGGAGGCTTTTACCAACTTCATCAAGATATCAGAAAAGAAGCTGGCGGAGCAGCTGCGTGTATCGGAGCAGGAGGTGCGACGCAAACTGCAGTACCTGCACAAACTGAAAGTGCTGATCTACGAGCCGCAGCACGATTCGCCGCAACTGGTCTTTACCAAACCACGCCAGGATGCGCTTAGCCTGCCACTGAACCAGAAACGACTGAACCAACTACGGAAGCGGGCTGTAGAACAGGTGAAGGAAATGGCACATTATGTCGAAACATCCGACCGCTGCCGTACCCAACTGTTGCTGGAGTACTTTGGGGAGATCAGCGACAAGAGTTGCCGTATTTGCGATTACTGCCTGGCCCAACGCAAAAAAGAGCGGGCAGAGCAGGAGGGAAAGGAACTGCGCAACAAAGTCATCACCCTTGTAAAAGAGAAATCATACTTGCCGAAAGAACTGGTGCAGCAGTTTGAGCCCAAACACCAGGAAAGTATAACCTCCCTGATTCGGGAGTTGGTGGATCTGGGGAGACTGAAGTACCAGGAGAGTGGGAAGTTAGAGGCGGTGGGGTGATCGTTTACACCTGTGTAGTATAAATTGAAAACACGATGACTCAGACCGAAATAGGGGATATGTTTAAGGATGCCTTCGACACATTTAAAGCCTTTGATGACTTAACTGTGAAAAATAGTGGTGCGGATTTAAGTGAGTTTCCGACTAGTATTTGGCAAATAATCAATCATTTACTCACTTGGCAGGCTTATCAACTAAGCTGTTTGCAGGATACCCCGCCAGAAAAGCCTATCAGCGAAGTGGAGACCTGGAACAGTGAAATAACCCCTCCTAGTGAAGCAGCCTTGCAAGCGGCAGTGACAGCATTTAAGAATCAATTGGAAGCTATTCAAACCGAAGTAAACCGTTTATCAAATACGGGCGAGGAACTAACTGGTAAGCTTAAGCTCATTCAGGAAATAGTAGTTCACCTCTCCTTCCACTTAGGCGAAGTTGTATTAATGCGGAGAATGAAAGGGAGTTATCCTATGCCTTATCAGATGAAAGAGTTTTTACAAGTATAAATCGCTCATGCCATAGTTGACGTTCTCTCACTAACAATTTATACTTCAATAAAAACTGCTCTTTCGGACTTCCAATCCGCAGCTGTGAAAGTTTCGGACAAAGATGTCCGGAACAGCTTTATCTTCTTGCCAGCCATTGTTGATTTAACCATCAACAACTTATACTTCTCCCGCCGTTGTGCTTACTGGTGTGAACACGCAGCAAGGGCAAATAGATTGGCAATCGGCAGGCTCCAGCTATAAAGTATAAAAGTGCTGCCGCTACTGTTGGTGCCTCTCACCAACTGCTTATAAGATCCCTGCTAAAAATTATACTTCACCTTCACTTCCCAGAGCCGCTCTTTTACAAGCTCCAGATCCCTGGAAGACAGGTAATCCAGTTCTACTTTTCTGAACTGGCCACTCTGGAACAGTACCTCAAAAGAGTAATCGCCGATGCGCAGCTCTCTTGCCGCTGGCCACAGAATGGTGGTGGCATTCGCCTCGTTACCGGAATCAAAAGCATAATGCGCTGGTTGCAGCACGAACTTGTCATCATCGATCAGGATGTAACTGCCCACCAGTATCTTCAGAAAATCATTGCCCTCTGCAGACTGGTATAGCTTATAGCTGACAAAAGTGAGGAGCAGGAAAAAGATGGAGCTGGTAATATCAAAATCAGTTACAAGCCAAATAACGGCAAGTATAAAAATAACAGCAGCTACAGCCCGGTAGAAGGTGATCTTCTTGCCGACCTCTGTAACAGGAGGCGGTAGCGGTATACTTAATCTCACAGCATTCATGGCAACATAGCTTTGTTTACAGCAATGTAATAATTCTTGCTTTTTATAGCAATCAAACAAAGCAGGCTTTCGCCAATGAGCAAAAAAGAACCGCCACCTGCCGGAGATCTCCTGCAAATGGCGGTCAAGGTTAGATTAAAGGTAATAGATCAGGTAATTTTATTCTAAAAGCCGCTTAGGCTGAAAGACGGTTCTGGGAGAAGGCCTTGATGATAGAGTTTGAAAAACGCTCCATCTCCTCCAGTTGCGGGCTGCACTGCAGCAGGAAGAAGTCTACTCCCGCCGCTTCAAAGGCATCGATGCGGTCCTGCACTTGGGCAGGTGTGCCTACCAATCCGGAGCGCAGGCCACGGTTGGAAACAGAGTAATCCTGCAGCGAGAGTTGCTGCTCCAGTTGTGTGCCGGCCAGCCACTGCTGGTAGTTCTTGAAACCAGCTGCCGAAGCCTGTACGTTGGTAATACGGTCCAGCTCTTTCTTCACTTCCTGCTCCGAGTCGCGCACAATGCTGTAAGCGGCTACCCCAAACTTCATCGGTGGCAAGCCTTTTTCTTCGCGTCGGCGCTTCATGTCGGCAATGCGCTTGCCGATCTGCTCCGGCGAGTCGCCGTGCATTACGTAACCATCGCATTGCGACGAGATCAGGTTTTTGGCTGCTTCCGATTCGCCGCCGGCATACAGGAACGGCTTGCGTACCGGCTTTGGCTGCAGTACGTTGTCGGCCACGTTGTAGTACTTGCCCTGGTAAGAGAAGTGGTCCTTCTCCCACACATTCGTTACCACATCCAGCCACTCTTTGGTGCGGGCGTAGCGGTCGTCGTGCTGCTCGAACTGAATACCATACTTGGTGGCTTCATCGCGCCACCACGACGACACCACGTTAAGCGACAGCCTGCCATTGCTGATGTGGCTGATGTTGGCTGCCTGCTTGGCCAGCAGAGCCGGGTTGTGGAAGGTAGGGCGCACCGCCACCATGATCTCCAGCTGCTCGGTAACAGCAGCCAGAGCCGCCGCCGTAGACCAGGCATCCAGGGCCGGAGCCTCTTCGCCTTTGATGTCGTTGAGGTACAGTTCGGCAATCAGGCTGAGGCTGTAGCCCCAGTCTTCGCTGCGTTGCGCCAGTTTTTTAACGTAGTCCCAGGAGGTGTCCATGCCCTCTTCCGGAACGTTACGGAGCCAGCCGCCAAAAACAGGTAACCAATATCCGAATTCCATGCTTATACCTCCTGTAGTTTAAGTTGTGCTTTCTCGATTAAGAATTCTGCCAGTCGGGCATGCGGGTTAAAACCAATCACGTTCACGGCATCAGCCACGAAGTTAGAAAGTGCGTTTACGTCGTAGTAGTACAGTTTGCCGTCGCGGTCGTCTACGATGTACTCGATACCGCCCACGTCGATGCCTGACTCCTGCACGATCTGCTCAATGGCGTCGATCACTTCCTGCGGCGGAGTATAGGCTTCTACACGCATGCCGTTCTTAGGCGCGTCGATGGCGCAGGCGTTGCGTACCAGCTCTTTGCCGCTGGTGGTCTGGCAGATATCGGCAGGGCAGAGGTTGAAGCTTTCGCCGGAAGTATACACTTTGATTCCGTACAGGTACTTGCCTCCTAAGGTCTCCACGCGCGTGATGTGACCGTCGCGGGCAGGTATAAATTCCTGCACCAGTGCGGTATGGTCGATACCCAGGTTCAGCTCGTTGGAGGCTACTGCCAGGGCTAATTCTTCCGGCGTATCGAAGCGGACGATGCCGGCGCCGCTACCGCCGATGTTTGCTTTTACGACCACCGGGTAACGAAGACCCTCAGCAGCTGCCAGTGCCTGCGAAGCATGGTTGATCACGCGCGATTTTGGGTAAGGCAGGCCCAGTTTCTCGAGCAGCGTCAGCTGCAGTGCTTTGGACGTTTCGTAGAGGAAAGCCTTGTGTCCGTTCACGACGGTTACGCCTTTTGCCTCCAGTTGCGCCAGGTAATTCAGGGTATAGAAAATGCCCTGCTCGTTGTTGCGTAGGTAAGCCGATGGGCTCATGCGGTTAAAGAGCAGACTGAACGGCTGCTCCTGCTGGGCCAGATCATAGGTATGGGCAGCGGCATTCAGGCGCACATAGGGCACGCCGCGCTCATCCAGCTCGTTGAACAAAGGACGGAACCACTCCTGGTGCTCGTGGAAAATAGCAATTGGTTTTTCAGAAAATGTCGACATGGTTGAGTTTTACAAAGTATGAATAGACACAGGTGTGGATCATCCACCCCGATCTGGTTAAAAATAATAGGTTGAGATTTGGCAAAAGCATAGTTTGCCAGGATGCCCTGCGGAAGTAGAGGGCACAAAGGAGCCAGGCCCGATTTGCAGCGTTGCAAAAAGGGTATAGCTATCCCGGGAACTGCACGGAAAGGAGCAAGCCTTGTGAGCGCACAAAATGCGCAACAAAGCCTACTGCCAATGCAGCGGGGTTAGCAACAACAGCAACAACAACAGGTAGAAAAAGCGAATGAAGTGGTATTGCCGAATGCAGGTGATTGGATTCGGTTAGACGAGGTACTCGTAAAAGTTAAAGCTGCGTTCTTCATTTTGGATAATTTATATTCCCTAAAATGTTTTAGGCAGGAATTAGCACCGGGTGTTACACTGGTTGCTAGAAGTTCACAGAGCCTGTTCTCTCCCTTCTTCTTTATAAATCAAATACTATGGAGGGTAATTGACTTTTCTGCTGCAAAGGTGGCAGCCGTTTTGTTAAGATGCAAATTTTTCTTTAAAAATAATGTAGCTACATTAATAGTTGTCTTTTGCTATACTTTGTAAGTGCTGCAAACAAAAAGAGACGCCTCAATTGGGCGTCTCTGTAAGTATGATCAGAAGATGCGGGTCAGGTCGTTGATGCGGTCTATACTTTTGTCGAACTGCTCTACTTCGCGGAAGCCGTAACGGGCATAGATAAACGGTACGCCGGCTTTTATACTGGCTTCATGGTCGCCGGGAGTATCGCCCACGTAGTAGGGGGCCTGTAACTGGTTTCGCTCTACAACAGCTCTCAGGTTTTCGCCTTTTGGTTTGCCGGTCCGGCCGGAACACTCGTGGTCGCTGAAATAGGTGTGCAGGTTGTGGTACTCAAGGAAAGCTTCGATGTAGCCGTCCTGGCAGTTGCTGACAATGCAGAGCTTATACTTGCCGTGGAGGTACTTGAGGGTATCTTCCAGTCCTTCGTACAGCTCGCCGCCATACTTTTGGATGTGCTCCATTTCCTCTTTGCCGCTCACCTTCATCAACTCCTTTTGCTGCTCTTTGCTAAGGTCCGGGAAAAGCTTGTCGTAAATGAGGTCGTGCTGCATGCCGGCCACAGAACGGATGGTTTCCTGCGTAACTTCCTGTATCTCGAAATTTACCTGTTTTCTGGCTTTTTGCCAGGCTCGAGCTACGGTAGCAGTGGCATCCCACAGGGTGCCGTCCAGGTCAAAGATCAAGCTATCGGTTTTATCTGTCATGTCTGTTTTCTATACTTTATACTTTACAAAATACCCTTACTCGCTGTAAGGCGGAATAAAGGTTACTTCTACGATCTCTCCGTTTTTCACGCGGTACACGGCAATGGCCTCAAATCGCTCGCCGTTCTTAAGCACTTTTTCGTGGTCGATCACCACTTCACCTGACACGATACGCTTTTCGATCTCGCAGTGCAGGTCGGGTGTAGCGGCGAACATGGCGGCATAACGCTTCCGCAGTTCTTCTTTGCCCTGATAGGTAAGCACGCCCGGTGTACGGTATACTTTCACGCTGTCGCTAAAAGCCTTTGCAAACGTGTCGATGTCGCGGTTGTTGTAGCCCTTAAGCTGTAGCTTAACAGGAGCTAGTAAGGTTTTGTTATCGGGTTTGCTCTGGCTGTGTGCGGACATGGCAAGCAGGGAAAAGAGGAAGAGGAGGAGATAAAACTTCTTGTTCATCCTCAAAATTAATCATTTTTGCGGCATACACCCAGCCACAGCTCCGTATAAGCCAAGCTATGATAGAAGAACTGATCATCCGCACCTTGTGCGATACCCTTCCCGCCACGCCGGCCGATGCCTTGTTTTTGTTTGGCCAGACCGCCGATAACCAGCATGCCGTGTTTGCCGTGGCACAGCAGGTGCTGCAAAATAACCAGGCCGGGAAAGTGATGTGCCTAGGCACGGAAGCCATGAGCGGCTACCCGGGCTATGCCAGCTGGAAAGAGGAATTCGCTACCAGAGGAATAGGAGAGGGCGTACTGGAGCCGGTAGCGCCTGTTCCGGCAGATACCGACATACTGCATACGTTTATCGAAGCGCAGTCAGCGATCAGGCATGCACGAGAGCGTGGGTATAAAACTCTGATTGTTACAGCTGCGGCTTTTCAGCAGCCGCGCGCTTTGATGACGGCTGTAACACTTGCCCTGAGGGAGTACCCGAACCTGTACATTTATAGTTTGCCCGGCAGACCCTTGCCATGGCAGGAAGAGGTGACGCACTCGCAAGGAGAGGTAACTGGCACCCGGGCCGAGCTGATAGCCGGGGAGATGGACCGCATGAAACAATATTATGCCAAAGGCGATCTGGCATCGGTAGACGAGGTGCTGGACTACCTGAACCGACGCGACAAAGGACAGTTGTAAGCAAAAGCCATACTTTTCATCAGGGCAGGTATGCTTCCGGGTTAAGTATGGGGAGTTACCAGCGAGTCGCGGACCACCAACCTGTTTACAGTCAGCTGGTCTACGTGCAGCTCTTCTATAGTAAGCCTGCGCAGGCGGGCATCGCCAATGGCCATGCGCCGTAGCACCATACTGCCAATGGCAATAGTGCCTACGGCCAGTGCACCGCAGGCGGCGGCGCCTACTGCAAAAGCACCCATCGACATCGCACCCAGCGCCAAGGCCCTGATCGAGCCTCTGCCGGCCCGGAACTCTCTTATACTTCCAACTATTCCCTGCATCGCTTTCTTCTTTAAAGTGGCTACTCCTGAACCTGTTGTCTTTATAAAACGAGAGCGGTTCTGTGTAGTTAACTAAGGAGCAGCATTACCCGTGAATGGCTTTGTGCAGGAAGGGAGCTTGGAGGAGAAGTCAGGCTTTAGCCCGCGAACCCTTCTACCACGATCATCCGGCTATGGGAAGCCTGCTGCCGGATGGCTTTGGCTGGTGCATACTCTTCAGAGGCATGCCAGGCTTTGGCTTTTTCCATGGTCGGGAACTCCAGTACCACGATGCGCTTTGGCTGCCAGTCGCCTTCCAGTGTTTCTGCTGCCCCGCCGCGCACTATGAACTTTCCATCAAAAGGCACAAGCGAAGCCGGCGTCAGCTTTTTGTAGTCTTCGTAAGTGGCAGGGTCTGTTACGTCAATTTCAACGATGATGTAAGCTGGCATAGGTTTTATACTTTGATGATAAAAGAATAATAGGCAGAAATTGTGATTGTTGCAAGTAATGGCTATAAAACGCTGCAACTACAGCCTTGTTGCATAACCTTTTGTTCCAGCTTCAGTTTAAAATAATCTTGGAAGAGGATAAATCTGGCAAGCCTATGAAAGCATATGTGTTACATGAACCCGGTGCACCTGATAAGCTGCAGCTGGAAGAAGTTGATAAGCCAACCCCACAAAACAACGAGGTGCTGGTAAAAGTAAGGGCCATCAGCATAAACCCTGTCGACACGAAAACCCGTGAAGGCAAGTCGCTTTACAACACGCTGAAAGAAACCCCACCGGTAATTCTGGGTTGGGACATCTCGGGTGTGGTAGAGGCGGTGGGCAGTGAGGTACAGTACTTCAAGCCCGGCGACGAAGTGTTTGGCATGGTGAATTTCCCGGGCCACGGCCGCGCTTATGCCGAGTATGTGGCGGCTCCGGAGGCACACCTGGCACATAAGCCCGCCAACGTGCCACACCACGAAGCTGCTGCTGCTACCCTGGCCGCGCTCACTGCCTGGCAGGTGCTGGTGCACGAGGCCGGCATACAGCCGGGGCAGCGTGTGCTGATACATGCCGCAGCAGGTGGCGTTGGCCATTTTGCCGTACAAATCGCCAAGCATTTTGGGGCCAGTGTGATTGGTACTGCCTCAGCCGAAAACCACGATTTCCTGCGCAACATGGGAGCCGATGAACAGGTTGATTACAACGACTTTCATGTGGAAGATGTGGTGATGGACATGGACATTGTGCTCGATTCGCTGGGAGAGGAAAACACCCGCCGCTCGCTGAAAACGCTGAAGAACGGCGGCAAGATCATTTCCATACTTGGGGGCGCCAAAGAAGAAGTGCAGGCGCTGGCTAAAGAGCGGAACATTGATGCCAGAAATTACCTGGTGCACTCAAGCGGCGAAGACCAGTCTAAAATTGCCGACCTGCTGAGCCAAGGCCGTCTGCAGGCGCACGTATCGCATGTATACGATTTTGAAGACATGGCCCGGGCACACGAGCAGATTGAAACGCACAAAACGCGCGGCAAAGTAGTGGTGCACGTAAGCTGATAACCAAGTATAAACCAAGTATACTTTACACTGGATAAAACATGACACAACCCAAAAACCTGGAAGTATGGCTGCGCGGTCCGCTGCCCGACATGCCACCCCTGTTGCAACCCGTAGCCCACGCCCTGCTGCAGGCCCGCGAAGAAGTAGAGAATTTTATGCAGGATATTTCGGAAGACCTGCTCTGGGAGCGACCAGCCGGGGTAGCCTCGGTAGGGTATCACCTGCAGCACCTGGTAGGCGTACTCGACCGGCTGTTTACTTATGCCCGGGGCGAAGCGCTGAGTGAAGCGCAACTGGCTTTCCTGTATGCAGAAGGCAAACCAACCGGCGCTTCCGATCAGGTGCAGGACCTGCTGCAGCAGTATCATCAGCAGGTGGATAAGGCTTTGGAGCAGTTGCGCCAGACCGATGAGCAGAAGTTAACCGAAGTACGCCGGGTAGGGCGGGCGCAGGTAGAATCTACTGTAATGGGTTTGCTTTTTCATGCGGCCGAGCACAGCATGCGCCACGTGGGGCAGCTACTGGTAACAGCGCGCGTGCTGCGCGAAAAGAGCCATGCGTAGGAAAATGATTTAGTGTATTTTAAGTAAGCTCTTCCGGACTTCCAAGTCCGGAAGCTTTCTGCAGGGGACTTCCCAGTCCCCGTACATGGACCTTCCTTAATGCGGACTAGGAAGTCCGCTGGCAGGTAAAAGTTCCGGACAAAGACGTCCTGAACGGCAATAGGCATGTGATTTTCTGAATCTCCGGGTGCAACTTACCTATGTACCTGGAGATTTATTTTTAGCAGCAGGAAATTACCTGTTATCCTTCCAGATCAGTTTCTCGTTTGTTCTTTTTTCAAAAAAGTCGGTGCATTTGCCGTCGCCACTTCCTGTTATACCGCCATCCGGGTGGCAGATCAGGTTGCAGTCTGCATCATACAACTCGCTATACATATCGCAACAGTAAGACGGTATGTAGTAAACAGTTTTTCCGTTGTACTGATACTGCCACACAGCCGCAGGAGGGTTTCTTACATCCTGCTGTTTTATTTCTCTTATTTTATCTTCTATGCAGGAGGCTACGCCTGGCGGTAGATCCAACTTTTCGCAGGAAGTAAGCGACAGGCTGGCCAGCAGGAATGCGAACGGAATGAGAATAATTCTATACATACTTTATCATCTGAGGCAAATCAACAGTAACATCCGGGTAAACTTAATCTTTTTTCTCTTCCACACGCGTTACCTCCACATAAATTGGCCCGCCATCAACAGGGTACCCAGCGATGGTTTTCCCTGTGACCCTGACTTGCTGGTGTAAGTAATTGTCAAGGTTGATAGTTGAGCTCCTCAATGCAAATGCTACGGAATCTTCCCCTTGTACCAGCAGATGGGTGCCATACATAAATGAGCTTACCTCATTCTTAACTACTCTGCCGGAAGCATTTACAGGTTCCTGAGGGCTTACCTCTTCCGAGCATGAAAAGCAAAGTATAGACGCAAAGAAAATCAGCAGGTAAAATTTCATAGGCACTTTGTTAAGGGGGTTCTGAGTTAATGACCCAGAACTTTGCTAAATAGTTGCATACAGCTTAATGCTGGTCTTGAGTTAACAGCAAGCTGTATGGAGCAACAGCAATGATAACATAGGAAGGCCATGCGCTGGAAGTTAATCAGTTCTTTCTGGCTTTAAGAAAGGTCTGAGTGAAATCGTGCACAAACTGTTCTGTATACTGCCCTGTCGTGTCCAGTTCCGGATCCAGGATGGTGATCTCCAAGCCCGTAGCTTTGGGGCTGGAGAGCAGCAAGTATAACAGCTCGTTAAACTCAGAGTAGCTCAGTCCGCCGGGCGTTCTGCTGTCTACGGCCGGCATTACCGCATCGTCCAATACGTCTACATCCACATGAATCCAGAAGCCATCCAGTTGCCGGGCCTCTACCATGGCAAGGAAGGAACTGACACAGTTGGCGATACCTGTTTCCCGGAGCGCCGACAGCGGAACATAGGTTGCCTGAGAATTCCGGATGATGTTTTCATAATCATCGTCGTACTCCCGGTTGCCCACGCACCATACATGCGCTTCCTGTATGTAGGGGAGCTGCCCGTTGATGTTGGTAAGCTTTTCAGGACCACGACCGGCCACCATAGCCGCGGCCATACCTCCGGCGCCTCCTGTCTGGGAGAAATCCGGCTCCACAAAATCAGTATGGCCATCGAGATAAAACAGTGCATAATTGCCTTTTTGCTTCAGGGCAAGAGCGCTCCCTATCTGAATGCTGCAGTCGCCTCCCAGCACCAGCGGAAAAGTATCTTCTGCCAGTACTTTGCCTAGTACTTCAGCCTGTTCTTTGGCATAGGCAACCAGCGCATCAGCATTCAGCACTGTTGTTTCAGAGTCAGGGTCCGGGCTGTAGTTGGGAGGGCTTACCGTTATGGTACTTACTGGTGCAATCAGTTCATGGAAGTTATACTTGCGTAACCAGGCTGGTAACTTCTTAACGCCCGGCTCGTGCCCCGGCGATGGCTCTTTCAAACCAAGGTTGGAAGGAAATTCGATGATCGTAACGTTCGCCATTGACGGGTTAGTTTAAAGGCTGTCATAGTTAGGAACGAAGGCCAGGAGGGTACAGAGCGAATCTTACTCCACTACTTTATACATTAAAGTTGAGTTGCCACGAAACGCCATACTTGTCGGTAAGCCAGCCAAACTTTTTACTGAATCCATAGTCTCCAAGCGGCATCAGAGCAGCACCTCCTTCAGAGAGTTGCTGGAAGAGCGCGTCTATTTCTGCGTCACTGTCGCAGTTGACATAGATGGACATAGCTGGCGTAAAAGAAAACTTGTGATCCATAGGATTTTCGCTGATCATATACTCCTGCCCCGCAAGTGTAAACAGCGCATGTTTAATATCTCCTTCTCTGCCTCCAGGCTCACCCGACTTAAAACATTCGATATGTTTAACTTCAGAGTCTGTGAACAGCGAAGTATAGAACTGTATGGCTTCAGCAGCCTTTCCGCACTGGTTGCCAACAAACATCAGGAAAGTGGTAGTTTTTTGCATAGCAAGGATTAGTTATGGAGTTGAAGTCAGGTTTAAAATCTTACATTAAAGATAAATGATGTTTAGCCGAAATATATAATTTACTCAACATTAAGTTTATTCCTTCTTTAGTGACTGCAAATCATCTTCCCGGCAAGGTATTCCATCAAAAAATTATCTGTGGATCTAATCCTGCTGTTATAAGAATGAGTTTATAGGCATTTAAGAAATCACTTAAATTCCTTTTATCGGTCTGGTAGGTCGGTGTATTTACATGATATGTAACAGACGAGCCGGGTGTTCCATAGGAAATCGAACAGGACGTTCCATCTAAAAGTGAAGGGTGTGGGCCGCCGATGATGTTTGTTTGTTTAATCCTCTTTAGAGCGTTAACAATTTTTTGAAACTACCCTTTTGTTATAGTTATTTCCTTGTCTGTCGATTTAGCAGGAGCTTTTATCTTTAGAGATTCAGGTTCAATTTTTAGCCTTATAGATACAGCTTCTACTTTTAAACTATAGGTGCTGTCCGTATCGCTAGATATACTAACTTTTACATAAGCATTATCCGGTCTGATTGCGGTGCTATACTCCAGGCACATACATTTCATTTCCTGGCTGAAAGCGGTAAAGGATATGAGAAAAGGGAAGGTTATAAGCAAGAATGCTTTCATATTGAATTGGCTAATCATTGGCTTAAACAGATTGGCTACAATGTGGCGAAGCTACTATTTAGGGGTGTTGTGGGCTTTCATCTTTTGATGCAACCAGATCAGTTAGTCCATCCTTGTCAAATAGTATCTTGCCGATCTTAAGCTGTGCTTCGGTTACTTATTCAGCATACCTTCCCATTTTTATCGGGCGTTCTGTTACCAATTGTCAGATGTAGCTGACTGTGCGAAACTTATACTTTCAGCATGCCACGGAACGCTCTGGCGCTATAGTATGATTGTGCTCCGTTGTGATAAACGAACACGTGGTTGTAGCGGCGATCACAATAGAGGGCGCCACCGAGTTTTCTGATCTCGACAGGTGTTTTTATCCAGCTTGAGGTTTTTATGTCGAACTCTCCAAGTTTTTGCAGTTCACGGTACTGTTCTTCTGTTAAAAGCTCGATGCCCATAGCAGCCGCCATATCTACAGCGTTATTTTCTGGCCTGTGCTCTTTCCTCGATTCCAGCCCTTCGCGGTCGTAACAAACACTTCGGCGGCCTTTCGGGCTCTCTGCTGAACAGTCACAAAAAATGAATTCGCCTGTTTCTTCATCATACCCAACAATATCTGGCTCACCGCCTGTTCTTTCCATTTCAGAGAGCGACCATAGTTTTTCAGTAGTAGCTTCCAGCTTTGCCTGTACCCTAGACCACTGTATACCTCCATGACGTTTCATGTTTTTTTCAAAACGGGCTTTTAGTGTGCTGCGTAGTTCTTCGCGCTGCTCTGGTGACAACTCCTTTTGGTCTCTCTTTGTCATAGGTTTGGTTAGGATGTCTTGCAAGGGATTTTGTGCTATGTTAGGCTAAGTGGTTGTTGTGGTCGATGGCTTTTCTTTATTACACATAATGACAAAATCCTGCCACTTAGTTAATATATCTCATAATCATGTTTAATGGGCATTTCTCTTACTAAACTGTCTCTGGTATTCTTCTGAACCGCAATAGCAGCAAAAAGGCTTAGTATAAATGACATGGCATAAAATCCTTTTTCACTAAGCAGCAAATCGGCATTCCAGAGCCCCACTGTCAGCAACACAACCGCCAGAATGGTAGAAAACCAACTAAGTCCATAATAGATATTAGTAACAGGAATACCATCCAGTTGGTCCCGCACACTTTTCTGGAGAGAGATAGCTGAGAACAGACCATACATAAGTATGGTAAAATAATAACCCTTCTCGTTCAGCAACATTTCGGCATTCCAAAGCCCAATTATATATGCTGCAATGCCAGTAAGTAAAGTCGCCCAAGAGGCCGCAATAAATGCATTTGATGGTTTCTGATTCATTTTTTTATTTTGTTAAGTTATGAATCAAAGGTATCCCAGCCTGCAATACTTTCTTTTGACAATTGTCAAAAAAGGAAGAACATTAAGCCTGACTTCGTATCCTGCTCAGCGTTTCCTGACTAATACCAAGGTAAGATGCAATTTGCCCGAGAGAGATTCTTTGAAGAATATGGGGTGAGGTTTCCATTAGCTGTTCATACCGCTCCCGAGCCGTTTTGAATTGCATAGCCATCAAACGCTCTTCCAATCTAATATAGTACTGTTCATTTATAATCCGTACCAAGCGCTCAAGGTCATTATGAATATCAAACAACTGGTTCAGAGCTTCGAAACTAATACCCCACAAAGTGGAGTCTTCTAGAATTTGTATGTTTTCTACACATGGTTTTCGGGAAATAAAGCTGTAGAAAGAAGTGATGAAGTTGTTTTCGAAGCCAAACCAATAAGTAACTTCCTTCCCATCGAGATTATAATAGCCACGCAAACAGCCTTTTTCTAGAAAGTACAAATTATTGCACACCATTCCTTCTCGTAGTAAAAAAGAATTCCTTGAAATCTCTACCTGCTTCAAAGCTTTCGAAAGGGTCTCCCACGCTCCTAAAGAAATAGGATGATATTGCGATATGCAATTAAACAAAGCATTCATTTTAAAGCTCTCTTACTTTAGGTATGATTTAGAATTTTTTTGTAAGGAAATAGAGGGCTTCATTTTTGTTAGGAAGCCTAACGGTTTGAAGCTACAAGCAGTTGGCGATTTCGGAGACGAAAACTAACTGGTACTATTGAACTTGATACGAAGCAGGAAACTTTGTTTATTCACTGAACCGCCAATTTATTGTAGCTACTGTTGGCGGTAGTGGTTTTCAATTAACTGTCAGAATTCTTCCTCTGTCATTCCGTTGTTTACTACCGCACCTACAGTATTTCCTGTTGCTACTGCTATAGCCACCGAGCGCATAGGGCTTGCATTGTCGCCACAAGCAAAAATATTGGTTACACTTGTTTTCTGAAACATATCTACTTTAAGTAATCCCTGTTCTGTTAACTCACAACCCAAAGTTTCGGGAATTTTGCAATGTTGTTCAAAGTGTGGTCGTGAATAGATTGCTTCAAGGTCAAAGGTTGTATTGTCTTTAAATACAATTTGTTGAATATTTCCGTTTATGTGTTTTAGATACTCAATTTCTTTAGCAATTATTGAAATTTTGTATTTGTTGATTTTATCGGTTTGCTCTAGTGTTAGTGTAGATTTCCCATTGGTAAAAATGGTCAAATCTTTTGTCCAGTTACGAATGAGTTGAGCATAATGAAATGCAAAATCTCCGTTTGCTAAAATTCCGGTTTTTTCTCCTTTTACTTCATAACCGTGACAATATGGGCAATGTATAATAGATATGCCCCAGCACTCCGAAAAACCTTTGATGTCAGGCATTATATCTTTTACGCCTGTGGCGAAAATGAGCTTCTTTGCTGTAAATGCTTCACCTTTTTTTGTAGTTATCTCAAATCCGTTTGAGGTTTTCTTTCCACTGTCGGCAATATCCTCTAAGAATTTTAGGGTATCGTATTTCAAAACCTGTGCTTTGGCTTTTTCTGCAATTGCTTTTGGTTTTTCTCCGTCCTGCGTAATGAAGTTGTGCGAATGTGGTGTTTGCCGGTTACAAGGTAATCCACTATCAATGATTAAAACCTTTCGCAAAGCCCGCCCCAAAGCCATTGCAGCAGAAAGTCCTGAATAACTTCCACCAATAATAATTACGTCAAAATTTTTATTATCTGTCATTAGATTGATTTTTGAAAATGCGGTTAAGGGAAAAGGCATCGCCAATGCTGTAAGAGAAAGTCCAACTTGTTTTATTAGTTCTCTCCTTGTCATATTATGCAAATGCGTTCGGCAAAGGTAAAATAATTTTTCATTAATGCGACAAGGTTGCATTAATATATTGCAAGTTTGTCGCATTAATATTTTTGACTATTTTTGTACTATGATGAAACGTAGAAATACTGCAACACAAGAGGCTGTTTTGGCTGTATTAACAAGCAAAAGAAGGGCAATGAGTCAAGATGCAATTGTCAAACAGATGGATGTTAGGGCTGACAGAGCTACTATTTACCGGATATTGAACCGTTTTTGCGAAGATGAGATTGTCCATAAGATAGTTGCAGATGATGGTAAACAGTACTTTGCTGTCTGCATAAAATGTGATGAAAAAACAATATCTAATAATCATTTTCATTTTCGTTGCACAAAATGCGAAACTATTGAGTGCTTGCCAACAATAGTGGAATTCTCAGCTCCTCAAAATTATAAAGTCCAGCAAATGAATTGTGTTCTTGTTGGAGTTTGTAAGGATTGTGATTAATTGCAATTTGTATGGATAAAACTTTACAGAAATCTTTATAGATCTTTTTCTGTCAACCCGAAGTTTGAAGTTTGCAGGTCTTTTACCA
Organism: Pontibacter ruber; assembly: GCF_023630205.1. Lineage (GTDB taxonomy): Bacteria > Bacteroidota > Bacteroidia > Cytophagales > Hymenobacteraceae > Pontibacter > Pontibacter ruber. The sequence continues at coordinate 48,940 of NZ_JALPRR010000002.1, forward strand.
TTACCGTCAACTACTGTTTTACCATTACCGTCAACGGGATTGTGTAGACTATGTGCGAGGCTCTTAAGCCGAAGCATTGAGTCTACACGGGGTTGGCATTAATTATTTTTACTCTTCCCAAAGTTGTTCTATTTGACTTACTCGCCATTCATTGTCTTTTAAAGCAAGTCTTATTCTGACACCTGTACTTATCAATCGGAGGTCAGCAACGGCTCTATCACGCTTTTTGTTAATCAGAACTCCTAAAACCTCAGGGCTAGTTCTGTATTCCTTCCAATCCATGGAAATAGGCATATTAACAAATTGGTCTAAGAAGCTAATCTTTTCGTAGCTATCAGACATAAGAAACAGCTCCATTGCTCTTTTAAACGGTTTTATGTCATATAGTGCACTGGCTTTCCCCAACTCAGGATGTGGTATAAAGGGACTTAAGGTGTTTAGTTCAAGGTTGTAAAATGAATCAAGGTTATAAACCGAATCTACAATCTTATACTTTATCTCTGTAGGCAAAATTGCATATCTATATTTGGAGTAATGAGGTCGAGGAAGCCAACCGTATTTTTCTAAATTGAATGGATGATAGATTTGTGTATAAATTCCGTTTAGAGCTTTTGTTATAGAGTCTTCGTTTTGTGTTGAGAGGCTTTTTGAAGATTCTTTCCAACTTTCAAAAAACTTGCTCAAAAGCACAGTATCTTTTTTCTGATAAGCTTCTTCTAATTGGAAGTAGTAAGTGGAATCAATAGCTTCCTTGATAGCCTTTGATGCCACAACGATGGGCTTTGTTTCATTTCTCTTCTGTTCGCAAGAAGTAAGTATGGCGAGAAGTAAAAAAATGAACATTAGATTTCTCATTATAATTTATGCCAACGGTACTCGTGCAGCAGAAGCCCGAAGCGTAGCAAGGGTTAAAGCTGCACCTTGTTAGGGGTTTTAATTCTTCCTTTTAAGTTCTGCTATCTCTTCTTCTGCGTTTTGCTTTGGTAGAGACATCCTAAAGCATTGATGATATTCCAGTTTCTTTTCCTGTTCATTTGTGAAGGCGAAAACCAAGTATGAATTTCCTATTGTAAAGTCTCCACCACAGATTGTTGCTTCTGTCAGTAGAGTAACCTTTTTCTTTTTTTCTCCTTTATAAACTTCTTCTGTTAAAAACTCGGTGATATAGTACTGCTCTTCACCCTGCTTTCGTTTTACCTTTGGCTCATAATTCTTGACAGACAACACCTTACCTAAGAATACAGAAGCAGACTTAGATAATGATTCTTCTAATGATGCTTCTTCACCTTCACAGTCGCAGGCTAATGAAGGAGATGCGAAGGCGAGCATGCACATTAGCAGCAGGAAAATTCCTTTTTTCATAATTCGTTATTACCCCTAACGGACTTGCCTATAATGTGGCGTAGCTACATTATAGGCAAGTCCGTTAGGGGAAGACATTTTACTTTCAACATTGATTTATTTGCTCAAGAGCCAAATTAATAGCCTCACTGACTTCTGTGTTTGTTTCAACATTCTTTCTTTCAAGTAAAACTGGAACAAGGTGTTTGTTCCTGAGGAAATAGGCTACAGCGGCTGCTCTATTTCTTACTTTACTTGATTTACTCGACAGTACCTTTTCAAGCACTTCAACTTGTTCATCTTCTGTGAAGGCAGCACCCAACATTGTCAAAGCTCTGTCAACTGTTTTAGGATTCCCCCTTTCAATTAAATCGTAAATCTTCTTTTTAGCTTCATTAAAATGGTAAGATAGCCGCTCTAATTTTGTTGCTGCCTGTTCCCAAACTCCAGAAGCTCCATTGACAACTGCTTCCTCCAGACTTGCCAGTTGCTCAGGACTGATAGCTTTAGTTTGAATTATCTGTAAATAGTCAGTAGCTAACTCTTTTAATGTTGATAGTTCTTTTTCTAAATCTCTCCGAGAATAGTTTCTGTTATCTAAAACCCTCTTCTCTATATTCTTATGTTCTGTTTCTAAGTCCCAGGAGAATAATGTTGGCTTGTTAGCTTCTTTTAAAGAATAGGCTTGGCTCATTTCTTTATGATTCTGTTTCCCCCTAACGGACTTGGCTTTGCGGTGGCGTAGCTACCGTAAAGCTGTTGTTGTATGATGTAGTTTTATGTAGGCTAAATAAATAGCATATCCACTTATAATCGAATAAGGTGCTAATGCTATGAACATCAGTACAACTTGAATTGCGTCATTGTATTGAAGTTCTAATGGAATGAGCAAATCTGCCCCTTTATAGATTAAGTAGATATATCCATAGGCAAGTAAATTCAAGCCTGTCCAGATGAATCTACTGGACCTGCGGAAGATAATCCAGAGAATAACTTCATTTAATGGAAGAAGTAGAACAGGTAGAAGCCAAAGGAACTGGTCAAAATTTTCATCTCCTTGATATGAGTGAGTAATATAGCCCCATACAAATGAGTTTATCAGCCACAACCCAGCATATTTGGTTTCTTTAAGCCAACCTAATACAACAGTTTGAGATATTCCGACAATGACTCCAACAAATACTACGTAGGCATATCCACCCACCATAGAAAAATAGAAGCTGAGAAGAGTAAGGATAGTCCATCCGATGTACCATACTTGCTGAAACAGTAGACTCAAGGTTCTCTTAACTTCCATTCTTTTGATTAATATACCATGCAACGGTTTTGCTAAACGACGGCTGAGGCAGTCAGCCGATGCTGGCGTTTAGGTCTTGTTAGGTGGCGTTATTTTTACTTATTCCTCCATTCTTCCAGACAGAAAAATAAATCAGATCTATTATCCATGAAGTAAAAGGAGATTGGCAGAACTTGATTTTTATACTTTATTCCCAAAGGTGATATATTCTTTATTTCTTCTTTTTTAACCTTTTTAACTGTTCCTAAAACATTGGTAAAAACTAATTCACTTTCATAGAAGTCAATTGTTCTAAATTTATTTTTATTGAAAAGGTATAGCCAAGAAAGCAGAAATAAGCTAACAACAATAATGAAAAGCAAAGTATGAAGTTCAATTATACCTTTTTGATAATTGCCTATTGCTCCTATACTTAACCAGAATGACATCCCTATTACCAAAGGATAAAATAAGTATGTTCCAAAGTAATATTTCGGGTTAAAACTTTTCATTCTTCTTTTTTAATACCACCTAACTACTGTATAAACGACAACATACGCTTATCTGCATTATGTATAAAGTAATCTACTCCCTAGCCGCTCGCTCGCTAAACTGCACGGGAGGTTTTCGGTGTTTGGTGCCTTGCTCGTAGGAGTAAGTATACTTTATCAGGGTAGGCTCATCGAACATACGGCCCAGGAACTGGAGGCCGGCAGGTAAGTTGTCGTAAGTATAACCCATCGGCACAGTAAAAGCAGGTTGCCCAGTATGCGGGGCTATGATCTGGCTGTTGTCGCCTTTGTAGCCTTTGAAGTCGCCAACTTTAGCAGGCGGGTTGTTCCAGGTGGGGTAGACGATGGCGCCCAGCTGGTGCTTGTCCATGGCCTGCTCGATGGCCTGCCGGAAAGCAATTCTTCTGGGGTCGGTGAAAGGATCGGAGCAGGTGTGGTTCGGGTTGTGCTGGTTGTCCTGGTGCTCCAGGAAGTATTTCAGGTTCTCTTCTATGTAAGGCGAGTATTTGCCCGAAGCCACGATCTCCTGCAGGTTCTTCACCGGCACGTTTGGTCCTGCAGAGGCCAAATATGCATTGATATCTTCCTGAAACACATCGCACCACTGGTCTTTGCGCAGGCTGTCGAAGCCGGCTATCTCAATCGGATCCACGATCACGGCTCCCAGTCTTTTCAGGTCGGCAAGGGCCTGCTCGAACAGCGCCTTTACCTGCGGGTCCGGATCTTTATCGCTTAAAGTACGAAGCACGCCGATGCGGGCGCCTTTCAGGCCGTCTTTGTTCAGGAACCGGGTGTAGTTCTGCGGTACTTTGCCTTGGCTATACTTGGTGATCGGGTCGGCAGGATCGTAACCGGCTATTACTTCGAGTATCTTGGTTGCATCTTCTACGGTGCGTGCCATGGGGCCACCTACGTCGTTGCGCAGGTAAAGCGGTACGATGCCGTGGCGGCTGGTAAGGCCGAGGGTAGAACGGAAACCTACCAGTGCGTTGTGCGAAGAAGGTCCGCGAATGGAGTTGCCGGTGTCGGAGCCGAGGCCTACGGTACCCATGTTGGCGGCTACCGCTGCGGCCGTTCCGCCACTGGAGCCGGCCGGCACGTGCTGCAGGTTATAAGGGTTCAGGGTTTCGCCGGCAATGGAGCTTATACTTACCATCGGGCTGAAGGCCCATTCGGCCATGTTAGACTTTGCCAAAACAACGGCCCCAGCTTCTTTCAAAACCCGTACCTGGTAGGCATCCTCATTGGGTATATACCCTTTCATGGCCAGCGAACCTGCTGCAGTTTGCAGACCAATGGTGTTGAAGTTGTCTTTTACGATAAGGGGTATACAGTGCAGCTTGCGTAGCTTTTTCGTTTTCCTGTACTCCTCGTCCAGCGCTTTGGCAGTGGCAAGAGCCTCCTGGTTGGTAACCACAATGGCATTGAGCCTGGTGGGCTGGTCATACTTTTCGATGCGCTGCAGGTAAGTAGTTACCAGTTGCTCGCAGGTGCAGGTGCCTTCGCGGAAGGCCTGGTGTATGCCAGCAATGGTGGCTTCTTCTACCTCAAACTTTTCGGCTGCTTTCGTGCTTTTTTCTGCTGTAGGAGTGCAGCGGGTAAAGGTTAGCAGGCAGAGCACCAGGAAAACGAAGGCAACAGGTGTAGATGTTTTCTGCATAGGCTTTTATAGTTATTCTCCTTCGTAAAATTCGATCAGGGCGCCAAAGTAGGCTTCGTTCCAGCCTTCTACTATGTCGTCGTAGGCCTCATCGGGGATGTTGGTGTGGCGCAGCTCTGCCGAGGTACCCTGCTTGTGCGGGTGCAGCTTGATGGTAACGATGGATTCTTCCTCCTGATCGCCAAAATACCACTGTTGCACGATCTTCTTGCCTTCTTCAAACTCCAGATTTTTGCCAACAATATTGCCCTCGAAAAGCGAAAACTCCGAGCCCGGTTCTGTTGACATTTCTGCTGGGTCGCCGGTCCAGGCTTGCAGGGTAAGCGGGTTGGTGAGGGCTGCATACACCAGCTCGGGTTCGGCCGGGATGGTATAATATTTCTTATAGTCTTTCATGTTGTGCTATACTTTGCTTATTCAGAATAAAACGTACGAATGTAAAGGTCTTCTACCTGTTGGCGTGCCCAAGGCGTTTTGCGCAGGAACTTCAGGCTCGAATTTATACTTGGGTTCTTGGTAAAGCTGTTGATCCGGATCTTGTACCCCAGTTCGTCCCAGCCATAATAATCTACCAGCTGCACCAGTATGCGCTCCAGGGTCTTGCCGTGCAGGGGGTTGTTCTTTTGTTCTGCCATCGTATACTTTGTTGTCGTTCAGGTGGCGCCGCTTATACTTTCAATGTCTACGAAAAGCAGCGCGTTGTCTGACCAAAGGTAGCGAGATTCTCAGGAGAAAGATATGAAAAATCCCCTGCTGCAGCACAGCAACAGGGGATTTTATACATTATCGTTTCAGTTATACTTAGTAGTTGTCGCGCTCGATGGCAGCCACACCCGGAAGCGTTTTGCCTTCCATGTACTCCAGCAGCGCACCACCGCCTGTCGATACATAAGAAACCTTGTCAGAATAGCCAAATTTGTTTACAGCTGCAGCCGAGTCGCCACCTCCAATCAGGGAGTACGCGCCACGACGGGTTGCTTCTACCACGGCATCGGCAATGGCCTCGGTGCCAACCGAGAAGTTCGACATCTCGAACACACCCATCGGGCCGTTCCAAAGTATGGTTTTGGAGTTGCGGATCACAGCTGCATACTGGTCACGTGCTTCCGGACCGATGTCAAGGCCCATCCAAAGCGGCTTGATGTGGTGGCTCAGGCACACGTCCACGTTAGCGTCGTTGCTGAACTCATCGGCAATCACAGAATCAACCGGGATCATCAGGTTCACACCCTTTTCTTTTGCCATCGCGATCAAGCGACGAGCCAGTTCTACTTTATCTTCTTCTACCAGCGACGAGCCGATCTGGCCGCCATCCGCCTTCACGAACGTATAAGACATACCGCCACCTATCAGCAGGTTGTCTACTTTGTCCATCAGGCGCTCAATGATCAGGATCTTGTCAGAAATTTTGGCACCACCCATGATGGCGGTATAAGGACGCTCCGCATTATCCAGCACACGAGTAGCATTGTCCAGTTCAGCCTGCATCACATAGCCCATCATCTTGTCGTTCGGGAAGTAACGCGCAATAACGGCGGTTGAAGCGTGCTCGCGGTGTGCTGTACCGAAGGCATCGTTCACATACACATCGCCCAGACGTGCCAGTTGCTCGGCAAAAGCAGGGTCGCCTTTTTCTTCTTCTTTGTAAAAGCGCACGTTCTCCAGCAGCAGGATCTCGCCCGGCTGCAGTTGCTGTGCCATTTGCACGGCTTCTTCGCCAATGCAGTCTTTAGCAAAGCGAACATTGGCTTTAAACTCTTCGGTTAGGTGGGGTACCAGGTGCACCAACGAGTATTTCTCCTCCGGCCCCGACTTCGGGCGGCCCAGGTGCGACATCAGGATAACAGACCCTCCGTCGTTCAGGATCTTCTGGATGGTAGGAACAGCCGCGCGGATGCGGGTGTCGTCGGTGATATGGTATTGGGCGTCCAGCGGAACGTTGAAATCCACACGCACCAGCGCTCTTTTGCCGGCAAAGTTGTACTCGTCTATGGTTCTCATGAAGTATGCTTAAAGATTTGTTTTCGTTTATCGTTAATCGAGTAGTTCAGGTTATGGACCAGACGCAAATCCGCTTCGGTCAGACAAATATAGTAAAATGGCTATAATGTGTAAGTTTTACGTTTTTTTAGGGTTGTTTGTTAATAGGAGGGAAGGGAATAAAAATTATTGATAGATGCTCTGTTCATAAATTCTTCTGTCATTTCCAGCAGAGCGAGAAATCTTATACTTATAGCTGAAGTTTATACTTGACGCTAACAAGCCTTTGCTTCGAAGCTACTTGTTTCCTCAGTCTTACAAACTGCTCCTTTCATAGCTAGTTTGGTGCGCTCACGGCCGCGGGGCCTCGTCCTCGGGTTGAGCGCTGGGAGCTTTTCCTTTGCTCCTGCGTCGCAATGTTGCTCGCGCAACACCGGAAAAACTCGCATAGGCGCCCAACCCAAGGACTGCTGTTGACACTGCTTAGCTGGCGGCTATGCAACTGGATCCCATTGTAGGGACAGGTCGCAACCTGTCCGTGCTAAAGCTGAGGCAATGAAACTCATACTTCAATGTATAGCAGTAGCCAAACTCCCCTCCTTAGACAAGGAGGGGTAAGGGGTGGTTGGATCACAGCAACTATGAAACTTATACTTGCAAAGAGGCAAAGGCAGAATTCCCCTCCTCAGAGGGGTTAGGGGTAGGTTTATACTTTAGCTGATTAAGAGCTCTCCTTATGTCTCTAGCGCCCTGCCATTCCCTGTCCCTGCAGGCCAGTTGAGTCAGAGAATCAACAGGCCTGGTTAGTCACGAATCTGGAGATTCGCGCCAGTAACTATACTTAATAACCACCGTCTCCTGTTTGGGCAGGTAACCTCCATTCATATTTCATATTTCATAATTCATAATTCATCAAGTGGAGGTGGTTAGACCAACTTAAGGCTCAGCACTCCCAAAATGGACCTAGAACCCCGGCAGAAGTGTTAACAGGTAAAACAGGCAAATAAACTTGCTGCGGAAAAGGAAAAGTTTCTACTTTAGAAGCTGCAATCCGGATTAGCCGGAGTAGTACGTTTAGAATCAGAAATAACAACATTTAAACAACAAGTTACGGCCACTGCAGGCTTGCTGAAGTAGTGGCTAATTTTGTTACCTTTGCGGAGATGAGAATAGGTATAATTTTCGGTGGTCCTTCGCGCGAGCGTGAGATTTCGTTTGCGGGCGGCCGTACGGTTTACGATAATTTAGATAAGTCCCTTTTTGAGGCGGTTCCGGTATTTGCCGACAGCCTGGGCAACTTTATTCTGCTGGACTGGCAGTACATCTACAAAGGTACTATCCGCGACTTTTATCCGCCGGTGGAGGCCCTGCCGGAGAGCGAGCACGGGCTGCAGATTTACCTGGAATCCTTTGGCGAGCTGAGCATTGAGGAGCAGGACCGCATTATTGCCAAGGCTGGTAAGCGCCTGTTGCCGCACCAATTCCGCAACCACTTCGATTTTGCTTTCCTGACGCTGCACGGCCCGTATGGCGAAGATGGCAGCATCCAGGGCTTGCTGGAGTGGTACCATATACCTTACTCAGGTTCCGGTATACTTCCGTCTGCCATCGGTATCGACAAAGTGGCGCAGAAGGAAATGCTGAAGCAGCACGGCTTCCCAACCCCGGACTACCGCACCGTACAGTACAACGAATGGCAGGAGCAGGGCAACCGTCAGCAGCTGTTCGATAGCCTGGTAGCCGATCTTGGGCTGCCGCTGGTACTGAAGGCGCCACACCAGGGCTCTTCTATTGGTGTGTCTATCGTTAAAGAAAATGATTTTGCCGCCTTCGAGGCAGGTATGGACCGCAGTTTCTTTACCAAAACCATCTACAAAGCGCAGTGGCTGGCGATGGGCGAGGAGAAGCAACTGGCCAGTATAAAACAGCTGGTGGATATCCGTGAGGGAATCGGTATGCCGGTGATGCTGGAAGACGGCACCATCATTTACCATCCGGAAGAACTATTCAACCGCATCAACCATACGTTCAATACTACAGGCACTGATACTATTAAGCTGATTAACATCGAGCATGAGCAGCAGGTGTTGGTAGAAGCCTTCATCAAAGGGCGCGAGTTCTCGTGCATCGTGGTGCAGGACGAAGCGGGTAAGCCTATTGCATTGCCGCCAACCGAGATCGTAAAAGGCAGCGAGGTATTCGATTACCGCTCTAAATACCTGCCAGGCCTGAGCCGTAAGATCACACCGATCAACCTGCCAGAAGAGGAGATCCAGCGCATTCGCCAGGCGACGAGCAGGCTGTTCACGGCCTTTGGCTTTAACGTGTATGCCCGTCTGGATGGCTTTATCACGGAAAGTGGTGAAATCTTCCTGAACGACCCAAACACAACTTCCGGTATGTTGCCGTCGTCGTTCTTCTTCCACCAGGCAGCCGAAATCGGCCTGAACCCGTCGCAGTTCCTGACCTACATCATCCGTACGTCGGTAGCAGAACGCCTGAAGTCGGGCAAAGACACTGTAAGATTAACGCGACTGCTGGCTGAACTGGACACAAGTATAAAAGACGAGCAGGCGCACCGCTACGACAAGATCCGCGTGGGCGTGATCATGGGTGGCTACTCGTCTGAACGCCATATTTCCGTAGAGAGCGGCCGTAACATTTACGAGAAGCTTTCTTCGTCTACCAAGTATGAGCCGCTGCCAATCTTCCTGACCGGCAGCAACGAAGAGCATCGTCTGTACACCATTCCGATCAATATTATGCTGAAGGATAATGCAGACGATATCAAGGAAAAGATCCAGCACTTTGAGCATGGCGGCAGACCGCACCCGGTACTGGAGCAGATCATAGAAGAAGCTGCCAGCATCACCCGCAAGTATACCGGCCGCAGCCTGGAAGAGCCGCAGCGCATCACCTACAGCCAACTGAAAAACCTGGTGGACGCGGTGTTTATTGCGTTGCACGGTCGTCCGGGTGAGGATGGCGCGCTGCAGACCGAACTGGAAAAACTGTACATCCCGTACAACGGTTCCGGCATCCGCTCTTCGCAGATCACCATCAACAAGTATGAGACCAACGAGATCCTGCACCAGCATGGTGTGTCGGTGGCCAAGCATCGCATGGCCTGGAAAGAGGATTGGCAGAAAGACAAGGAAGCCTTCTTCCAAAGTATAGAACGCGACTTCAACTATCCTTTCATTGCCAAGCCAGCCGACGACGGTTGCAGCTCGGCCGTGAAAAAGATAAAGAACCGTGCAGAACTGGAAGCATTCACTACCCTGATCTTCCGCGAGATGGAAGAACTCGATACCGAGTGCGCCCGTACCCTGTCGCTGGGCTTCAAGGAGGAGTTCCCAAACAAGCTGGGCTTCCTGATCGAGACACTGATCTCGAGAGAAGGCGCCAAGCACTTCCTGGAGATTACCGGCGGCCTCTTGACCAAGTATGCGCCGGACGGCACTGTAGATTACGAAGTGTTCGAAGCATCGGAAGCATTAGCTGAGGGCGAAGTACTGTCGCTGGAAGAGAAGTTTCTGGCAGGCGAGGGTCAGAACATTACACCGGCGCGTTATGCAGCCGATCCGGAGCGCCGTCAGAAGATCTCCAACAAAGTGAAGGAAGATTTGAAGCGCGTGGCGCAGATCCTGCAGATCGAAGGCTATGCTCGTATCGATGCCTTTGTGCGGGTGTTCGAGAACGACGAGGTGGAGACAATCATCATCGAGGTGAACTCCTTGCCAGGTATGACGCCGGCAACCTGTATCTTCCACCAGACCGCCATCAACGGGTACAAGCCATACGACTTCATCGACCGCATTCTGCGTTATGGCATAGAGCGCACCAAAATGAAAGCCACGGTTTAAGGAGTTAGAGAGTTATAGAGTTAAAAAGTTAGAGTGTTGGGCAATTTTGAATGAGTGAATGGAGGAGACGGAAGCTTAGGTATAAATCCTGAAAATCCTTTTTTAACCTTCGCATCCTGGTTCAAACAATCCAGCAATCAGCAATTAAAAGCATGTTCAAAGCGAATTCTTTTGTAGATGTTATAAAACATCTTGTTGTGATCGGGGTAATTGTGGCCCTGTTGATAGTAGGTTTCTTTTATGTATACCTTCCTTCTGCCACAAACCACGGTGAGTCTATTTCGGTGCCGAAAATTACGGGTATGCAACTGCCTGAAGCCGAGGAGTACCTCGAGGAGCAAAAGCTGCGATACTACGTAAACGATTCGAGCTACAACTCCGACAGGAAGCCTTTCGAGATCCTGACCCAGGATCCGGCGCCGGGTGCCAGTGTGAAGGAAGACCGTAAGATCTACGTTTCCATCAATATGAAGAACCCGCCAATGATCAAGATGCCAAAGCTGATCGATGGATCGGTGAAAAATGCGGAACTGATCCTGAAAAGCTACGACCTGAAGAAAGGCGAGGTAAAGTATGTGCCTGACCTGCAACAGAACGCTGTACTAAAGCAGTTTGTGAATGGCAAAGAAGTAAAGCCGGGCGAGCCGATAGCAAAAGGTTCTGTGGTTGACCTGCACGTAGGCGACGGATTGGGTAATACCGAGTTTGAGATTCCGAACGTAGTAGGTATGCCGGTTGACGAAGCCTCCGTGCTGCTGGTAGGGCAGGGACTGCAGATCGGTACTATCCTGTATGTGCAGGGCAGCGGCGAAGCAGACGGCACGGTACTAAAGCAGCGCCCGATTGCCGAAGTAGGAGCCAAAATACGGGTGGGCGAGCTGGTTGACCTGTGGGTAGCTGGCGAAGAGACCGTACAAGCAATAGAATAATCCGGAAGCGCCTGCCCTGCGGCGGGCGCTTTTACTTTAAACCAAATAAAATGGCAGCATGAAGAAAGAGCTGGTGCTAACGCTTACTTGTTTATGGTTATGTGTGGGTGCCATGGCTCAGGTGGTGCTCTCGCCGTTGCCGTACAATACACAGGCTGCTCAGCCATCAGTCCAAAGTATAAACGCATCCAAGCGACTGGCCCAGGAACCGCTTCCGCTGCCTTTCTTCGACGATTTTGCCACTGTCACTTCATCTTCGCCTGATCCTGCACGCTGGGTAAACAGCGGTGTCTACATCAACAATCGCTTTGCTGTAAAACCAGTTACCAGGAATGTAGCCACTTTCGATGGTCTGAATGCCAATGGTGCTCCTTATGCTCCGAATTCTGTGGGGCGTGGCCCGGCCGATACGTTAACTTCACAGCCCATCACCTTGGGAGGATTGGCACCGTCTGATTCGGTTTACCTGAGCTTTTACTGGCAGTCGGGTGGTCTGGGTGATGTGCCGGACAGAACGACGGACAACACTGCTTTTCTGCAGCTTCAGTTTAAGGACGCCAGCGGTAACTGGGTGCCGGTCTGGACGCAGCCGGGTGTAGGCAACGTTACAGAATTTGCCCAGGTGATCGTTCCTGTTCAGGACGCACGCTTCTTTCATAATGATTTCCAGTTCCGGTTCCGAAGCGAAGGAGAACGCTCGGGCATGCTGGATGTCTGGAACCTGGATTATGTGGAGCTGGACCGCAACCGTCGGAAAGGGCAAAATACCAACCGCGACATTGCCATCAGCCAGACCATAACGCCGCTGCTAAAGTCGTACACCGCCATGCCGTACCGGCAGTTTCTGCAGGATCCGGCAGCCAACCTGCGGGAGGAAGTACTGACGACGGTAAATAACCTGGGCACTTTGCCGGGAGCGATCAACTGGCGTGGTTTCATCAAAAAGTCAGGCGCTCCAGCCGATACTTTTCTTCGTGACCAGGGACTGGTACCGGCTCTGGCGCAGCAGTTTGAAATTAAAGGAAACACAAGGGTAACCAATCTGAACCTGACGCAGGAGGCCTTTGTGCTGGAGCATGGCCTGGTGCTGGACACCAGAGAACCTAATGCCCTGCAGCGGGCCAACGATAGCACCATCCGCAAGACTGAGTTCTCTGACTACTTCGCCTACGACGATGGCACAGCCGAGCAAAGTCTTAGCTTTCCGGCTTCGGGCAACTCACAACTGGCGCAGCGCTTCGACCTGAACCTGCCTGACCAGATCCGTGCATTCCGGGTACACTTTCTGAGGCTGCGCAATGACCTGTCCAATACTTCGCTCACCTTCCGCATCTGGGAAGACAACAACGGAGTGCCCGGCAGAATACTGCATGAGCAAAGCTTCAAAATACAGTACACCGAATGGCGCAATACGTTCTATGAGGTAGAGCTGACAAAGCCTGTTTTCGTCAACGGCAGCTTTTACATCGGCTGGAGCCAACCGGGTAGTCTATACGCAAACGTCGGTTTCGACCTGAATGAAAATGCAGCGGGTAAATTATACCTGTGGACGACCCTGAATGGCTGGCGACAGGATTCTTCTGCCAAAGGTGCTGTTATGATGCGCCCAGTCATGACAGGGGAGGCGCTGGCTGCGGACGAGGAGCTAAATACGGAACAGGTACAAGTATACCCAAATCCATCTGCAGGTGACTTATACATCTCAGGCACGTATAAAAAACTAAGTTTGTATGATGTTACAGGGCGTGTGGTGCTTACCCAAAGCTATACAGGTATAAATGAGCCTGTATCGCTGCATCACCTGGCCCGTGGGCTTTACACATTGCGAATAGAAACCCGTACTACTGTTCTAACAAAAAAGATAATACTTAATAAACTATGATCACGACAGACATAACCGTAGAAGAACTGAAAGATCGCTTAAACAAGGGCGAAACACCAATCATTATAGACGTGCGCGAAGACTGGGAGTACCAGGAATCAAATATTGCAGGTGCTAAAAACATACCGCTCGGCACTCTGCCACAACGCCTGGAAGACCTGGAGGATTACAAAGATCAGGAAGTGATCGTGCAATGTAAATCTGGTAACCGCTCTGCTTCTGCCAAGGCTTTCCTGCAACAGCAAGGCTTCAGCAATGTAAGAAACCTGCTGGGTGGTATTACAGCTTTTAAAGGATAATAAGGGTTGTTGACATAATAGCTTTCGCTGGATTAAACCAGAAGAGGCGCAGTGTAATTACACTGCGCCTCTTCTGGTTTTGACTATTTGTCATTATATAACTTGTCATTTCGAGCAGAGCGAGAAATCTGTAGTAGTTGAAGTTTATACTTGTGGCAAGCTGGCCTTTGCTTCGTCGTAGCCTTTGTTCCTCAGTCTCATTTGTCTATAAGTTTCATTTTGTACTTTTGTGCGCTCAGGGCCGCGGGGCCTCGTCCTCGGGCATCGCGCTGTCTATTGAAGCTGCTCCTCGCTCCGCTGCGGGCTGCTTCGCTAGGCTCAGCACCGCAACAATAGAAGGCGCTCAACCCGAGGACTGGAAATAAGTTCGATAGCAGAGTGTTATGCAACGGGAACAAAGTCCTCCTTTGAAGGGGGCAGAGGGATGATTAACAGTAGATATGAAACTCATACTTCTAGTATAACAGTAACAGAGTTTCCCGCCTTAGAAAAGGAGGGGTTAGGGGTGGTTGGACCAAAGCAACTATGAAACTTATACCTGCAAAGAGGCAACAAGCAGAATTCACCTCCTCGGAGGGGTAGGTAAATCCTGCTAATCCAATAATCCTGTAAATCCTAATTCTGACTAAACACCACAGCCACCCAGACGTTCGCAGGAGGTGCGCACGCTGCGAGGTCTAAACTTCCTCTACTGCTCTTAGGAAAGGGCCGAAATGTGGTAAAACCGCATTCGTAATTAGTAAATCTTAATTCGTAATTAAAAGACCTACTCCACAATAAAAGGCGAAGGGCTGAAGCACAGCAGGAAGACCACAAACGCAAGTATGCCCAACACCTTACGTGCCGGGGTAAGCGGTGCCTCATCAGGGCTGGAGGGGTGGTAAATTCCCATCAGCCGCGACAGCAACAGGCCAAACAACATCCAGCCGCTGTAGCCATCTGCTTCCGGAAAAGCCAACGAAATCAGTACCTGCAGTACCAGCACCAGGGAGGCCAGGTAGAATACATAGTGTGGTTTGGGCACGGCTGGCTCCAGTACAAACACCAGGTAGAGCACATAAGCAGGCCATAGCCAGATGTGGGCCTCCAACTCCGGAAATGTGGCAGCTGCACTGTACTGCACCATGAGCATAACAAAAGCTGCTGCAAAACCATAGCGGGAGTTATGCAGCAGCTTTTTGAATGCCCAGAACATAAACGGAACATAGATAACCAGCAGTTCTTCTGCCCACAGCGGCTTGGCGTAAGGCGAAATCACCCCCAAGCCCGCATAAAGTATAAACAGGGTAAAAAAGATCGGAGACAGCTGGTTAAACCTTCTGTAACCCAGCAAGCCGTACAATACGTGCCCGCCGTCCAGCTGCCCGATGGGCAGTAAATTAAGGGCTGTAAAGAACAAAGCCAGGTACCCCGCAAAAACAAACGGGTAATGGATTACCTCATACTGGTTAGGGAGAAGCGTCTGGTCTGGTGCTACGAATCGCTCGAAAAATAAAAAAAGAAGGTTCTTCCCAAGAGCTAAGTTGCCCATAGAATCGCGGTAGACGTGCTGAGCGTAGTCCAGGCCATACTGCTTATATTCCGGATGTATGGTATAAATGTATTCGGGCTCGGGCAGATGCGTAAAAGCGTACCAAAGCAAAGGCACAGCTACCACAAAGCCAGCCAGCGGACCGGCAATGCCGATATCAAAGAACTGTGTTCGGGAAAAGATGCGGCCTTTGATTCGGATAAAAGCTCCCATGGTACCGATCGTGGAAGTTACCCCAAACCACAAGGGCAGATAGTAGGGGAGCGTAACCCGCGTACGGTAAAACTTAGCTGTAAAATAATGGCCAAACTCGTGAACAGTAAGCACTCCCAGAAAGGGTAACGAAAAGTACAGGCCACCTAAAAACTCAGCCCAGGAAATAGTGCCGCTGCCTGTAAAGCCTTCCGGGCCCAGGAAAAACATTTTGCCGTACCGCCACTCGGCACCTGACATGGTAGTAGTAGCCAGGGTGATAAGAAAAAGCAGCAGGTGCAGGCCGTAACTACGCTGTCGCTTAGATAGCAACATGCCTGAATACCTGGTTTATAGTTAGTGGTGGTTGCAGGTGCAGCGTCTGCAGGCCTAAATTTCTGGCGCTCTCAACGTGCTGAATGCTGTCGTCGATAAAGAGTGTCTCTTCTTTCTGAAGTCCGTTCTCGTCCAGGATCTGTTCAAAAATAGCAGCGTCAGGTTTACGCAGGCCAACCAGGTGCGAGTAATACGTCTGCTCAAAAAGTGAATCCAAACTAGGAATCGTGAAGCTATGTGCTACGATCTCATTGAAGCGCTTCAGGTGAATGGCATTGGTATTGCTGAGCAGGAAAATGCGGTACTGCTTACCAAGTTCACGCAACAGGTCAATGCGCTCTTTTGGTATATCTAACAGCATGGCATTCCAGGCGTCATCAATCTGCTCGTCGGTTGCTTCCAGATCATACTCACGACGCAGGCTGTCGCGGAACTCCTCGCAGGTGCTGTTGCCCGTTTCGTACAGGTCGAACAGCCGGGACTGTGCCCGTTGGGTAAACTGGATCGGGCTGCCGCTTCTGCTATACTTCTGCATTTCGCGTATGCTCTTATCGTAATCCAGGTTGATAATGACCCCGCCGAGATCGAAGATGATATTTTTGATATTGGTTAAATCCACAGAAAAATTTTGTCTTGTATTTGAATATCTCGCTACAAATATGTAGAATTGCACTCCCAAATCAAAGGAAGCAATTTCTTAATAGGGAACGGGCCTATAGCTCATTCGGTTAGAGCAACTGACTCATAATCAGTAGGTGCCTGGTTCGATTCCAGGTGGGCCCACTTGAAAATCAAGCACTTATATCTGAAAAGATGTAAGTGTTTTTTTGTTTTGTATATCTATATCTTAAAGTTTTTGTCTGATCAAAGCTAGATCATTTACCTTTCTCTATTTCTAACAATCCATTTCCTGTTTATTAATAAATCGCTATCTTTATAGATTTTGCTTCTAATAGCCTCAATGCTGAAACAAACTTTGCGACAGGATGAAAAACGAAGCGCATGCGCGGATAAAAATTAACCAGCTTCTGACTGAAGCAGGCTGGCGTTTTTTTGACGATGCTGAAGGTCCGGCAAATGTGCTGCTCGAAAATCATGTGAAGATCACGCAAAAGGAAGTTGATGCATGGGGGAATGACTTTGAAAAGACGAAAGGTGGGTCACTTGATTATCTGTTAGTAGATAGCAACCAGAAGCCAGTTTGTGTGCTGGAGGCTAAAAAGGAAAGTATACATCCGCTTACAGCAAAGGAGCAGGCCAGAAAATACGCCAATTCAGTCGGCGCTCAATTTATCATCTTATCCAATGGGGTTGCTCACTTCCTTTGGGACCTGAAGAAAGGCAATCCTACTACCATTCTTAAATTCCCATCGCCACATGAAATTGGAGCCATTAAGCAATGGAATCCAGATAGAAAGGCTTTGGCTGCTGAACCTGTTGCAAGCGATTTTATTGCGAGTGTGCAAATGCCGGATTACGCCGAGCGGCCAGGTTGGAATGGTTTAGTTCAGAACAGCAAAGACTTTATCTGGAATAATGGGCTTCGGTTTCTAAGACACTACCAACTGAATGCCATCCGGCATTTGCAGAAGGCTGTGCACGAAGGGAAGGACCGTTTTCTGTTTGAAATGGCAACAGGTACAGGCAAGACCCTTACTTCTGCCGCTGTAATCCGCCTGTTTCTGTCAAAACAGGCCAAATATGTTTTAACCATATTTATGAAGCAGAAGAGTTTATTACTCAGCAAGGGCTAGAAAATTCTTCAGCCAGAATGATAAAGGCAGGTACAATATTAATGGCAATGTATGGACAAGGTATAACAAGAGGCAGAGTTGCAATACTCGGAATTGAAGCTGCAATTAATCAGGCTGTTGCTGCAATTTCAATAACAAGCCCAAAAATAGAGACATCTTTTCTTTATTATCAGCTACAAGGTCTATACCAGCATTTAAGATTGATTAGTGATGCAAGGGGCGGAAACCAAAGTAATTTAAACGCACAATTAATTCGTGAGCTTAAAATTTTTATACCTACAATTGATGTGCAAAATCAAATTGTCGTTAAACTCGAAAAAGAGCAGGAACTGGTAAACGCCAACAAGCAGCTGGTTCAGATTTTTGAGCAGAAGATAAAAAACAGAATCGCCAAAGTGTGGGGAGTGGAAAAGCCTGAAAAGGAGGAAGCTATACCTGCGGCCACAGCGGTGCAGGGGGTGTTAGTATCATGAAATTCAATAATGTTGAATATTTTGCAACTTATTAGTTGCATTGTGAGTTAAAAGGTAATAGTTTTGGGGACCGAACAAATTAATCTTCCGACTGTAGAGCAAGTAGAGGCATTCCTTAAAGAGCTGAAGATAAAACTTGACTTTCAACAAGTGTTTTTTGACAGAAGAGGTAAAAACCTTGATTCATATACCATGTTAGCAGAATGGGGCTATAGTTCAAGTAAGTTGGTTTCTTAAAAGAGCTAACCATTGCTAACTATTCCGAAGGCCCTATGGCAGACGACCAAAACGTACCCAGCAAAGGCGATCTGTGGGTATTCGGAAAAAACATTAAGCCTGAAAATCCCAAAAGGAAAAAGCTAGAAACTGAGTTTTATATCAAACTTCAGTTAGGTTACCCAAACTGAGAAGTTATTTGTATTTCATTTCACCCGTCAGAGTATAAAATGAATTACCCTTTTAACAGCTAATAAGATTTTAAATATGAAAAGCCCATATACAGGAGGAGAAGTTAGAAAGATAACTGCCCCTGAAACTATAACTTTTAAAGACGAGCAGTTTACGCTCGAAGTTGAAAGCTATGAATGTGTGGATACCGGCAACCGTTTTGCAACTGGCGAAATGAATGACGCTGTAATAGAGCGGGTACATAACTTATGGAGGGAACGACATAAAATACCTACAATTGCTCAATTACAGGCTATCAGAAAACAACTGGGTCTTAGTAAAAGACAGATGTCGGCTTTGCTAAATTTCGGCGTGAATCAGTATCGTTATTACGAAAATGGCGAAATGCCCAAGGGTGCTAACTTATTACTTTTACGCTTATTAGTCAATCAGGGAGCGCTACCTTATATCTTGTCTGCGCAGGCTGATGGTCTTCCTGAAAAAACTAAGAAAGCCCTGCTGAGATACTTTGATGGTAAGACCCAAATCGTTGAAGTTGAGAATACACCAAAAGTAAATCCTGGTGAAGAGCATGCTGCCTCAATTAATCTGAATGACAAATCATTTACTGATTTTAGCTATCTGCCAGATACAGGCTCACAAGTTCCATCAATTTCTTTAAACGCAGCAACTGCTGCATAATATGAGCGAATCAAAACTTTCTCTTCCAGTTGATTTTACAAAAGCACAGTTGTTATGGGCAGCTTTTACTGACATTAGTATTAAAACCCTGCCGGTTGCAACTGATATAGAAGATAAAAAAGTAGCAGGCTTTACTAATAAAGTATCTCACAAAAAGGGCTTTAATTTAGCCGAAAATGAAATACGAATAGAGCTGGAGATAGACTGCGCTGCTGTAAACCAGGCAGGTCAGGCAATTGGTACTGAAGGCCACTTCCAAATTGGTTTTACGTTTGTAGTTGAAAATTTAGCTGATTACTCTATTGAGATACCTGGGGTACAAGAAAGACTTCCGGCTCCTGAATTGGTCATACCTTTGGTAGGTACGGCATACTCAACTGCACGCGGTATGGTCATGATGAAAACTTTAGGGACTAATTTAGAGGGATTCTCCTTACATATAGTTAATGCACAAAGTCTTATACAGCAACCTATGCCAGAGAAAAAGAAAAAGACGGATAAAAAAGCTTAATCCATTTCCACCCCACTCAAGCTATCTCGAATTGCATCCCATCCTGCCAGGTGAAATGTTCGCCCCAATAAAAGATGCTTTAGTGGGCAAACTGCACCAGCTACCGTACTTGCAAAAAGCAGGTGCTTATACTTTATAGATTTTCGCTCAGCCATTACTTAGCCTCACTATGGGTGGTGGCGCACCAAACACAAAAATCCCCGCACCATGCGATCACCATAATGCGGGGATGTTTAGTTTTTAAGCAGATTACAATGAATCAATCCATCTTTTCAGGTCGTGTTTGGCTTTGCCGGTCTTCTGCTGAAGCCTGCCCAGCCACTCATCTTCCTTGCCCTCTTGGTAGGTAAGATCATCATCGGTCAGGTCGCCGTACTGCTGCTTCATTTTTCCTTTCAGCTCGTTCCAGTTTCCTCTTGCTCTATATTCTGACTCTCTCATGGCTTTACCGGTTTAGTTTTAAAATAATATTGCTCTATTAAATTTTACGGACTAAGAATCAGTAAGTTATTCTGTTTAAATAGAAGATAATTAGGAGTTAGTTTAGCTTGAAACCAAGACCCAGTAAAGCATGTAAAGCTACATTGGTGACATGTGCCTCACCATCTGTAACAGGCACCTGCACGTAAGAGGCAGTGACCCTTCCTTCTCCCAGCACAAACCACCTGTTCGCAAAATAATAACGCTTGGCAACGGCTGCCTCCAGGGTGGGGCCGGAAACATAATACCCTTTGTTCAGGATGCCCCTGTTCTCCGGAAATGGCCTGTTACGAATGGTAGATTCCGGGTGTGTGATCACGATGCCGCCACCGGCCGACCAGGTCAGACCTTTGTAGTTCCACATGCGGTTAAGAGTAAGCAGGTTGAAACCGTCGGTAATGGAAAAGCGCTGTACTTCGGGCGGTCTGTTGCGCAGGATGAGTTTGTGGTGCGTGAACTTTACTTTCCAGCCTTTGGCTTCTTTCCAGGTGCTTACCCGGATGTCGTAGTATACCGGCGGGTTGAATGGTTCGGTGCGGTACCGGGCATCCAGGCGGATGGTCTCAAAGTCGTGCTGTTGAATACGTAGGGGTGTTTTAAAGTTTTGGACAGCTCCGCCGGCTACCGCAACTTCCCAGCTTCTGCTTTGCCCTATACACAGAAAAGGCATCAGCAGCCCGAACAATAAAAAACATGCGTAGTTTATACTTTTCATCTGCACAGTTCCCCTTCTCCCCGGACGTTTATTAAGGTTATACGAACCTCTTTCAGGAGTAATTCTGCCAGTCAGGGCTTTTGTTCTTTATTATCTATCCTATATATTTAGTTGAAGACACAGCTGCAGCTATACTTGGGTAAGATGCAGCATTAACTTAAACCCTTATAAAATGAATAAAACTATACTCCGAAGCGGTTGCTGGCTATTGCTGTTCATGTTGCTCTTTTCTCGGGAGGGAAGTGGACAGGGATACCTGAAAGCAGATGGTAAAAGAATAGTGAATGAGCGAGGCGAAAACGTTTTGCTGCGCGGAATGGGGCTTGGAGGCTGGATGTTGCAGGAGCCATACATGCTACAGGTTTCCGGGGTCGCAGGAACACAGGGCGAGATCCGGAGGAAGGTAGAAGAGCTGGTAGGGCCAGTGAAAACACAGCAGTTCTACAATGCTTGGTTGGCTAACCATACCCGGGAAATAGATATTGACTCAATGGCGGCATGGGGCTTTAACTCTGTGCGGCTGGCGATGCACTATAACCTGTATACTTTACCGGTAGAAGAAGAACCAGTAAAAGGGCAGCAGACCTGGCATGAAAAAGGATTTGCTATGACGGACAGCTTGCTGGCCTGGTGCAAGGCAAACAACATGTACCTCTTCCTGGACCTACACGCAGCTCCCGGCGGACAAGGCAACGACAATGCCATTGCTGACCGCGATCCCAACAAGCCATCTCTTTGGGATAGCAGGGAGAATCAGGAAAAGATTATTGCACTCTGGCGAAAACTGGCGGAACGCTATGCTAATGAGCCCTGGATTGGTGGCTACGATCTGATCAATGAGCCCAACTGGGGCTTCCAGAATGCGACAGATAAAAATGGCTGCAACGAAAAAGAGAACGCGCCGCTGCTGCAACTACAGAAGGCAATTACCAAGGCTATCCGGGAAGTAGATAAGAACCATATCGTTATCATTGAGGGAAACTGCTGGGGCAACAACTATGCCGGCATGATGCCACCCTGGGACAGCAACATGGTACTCAGCTTCCACAAATACTGGAACTACAACGACCAGGCTTCTATACAAAACATGCTGGCCATGCGCGAACAGTACAACGTGCCCGTTTGGTTGGGAGAAACAGGGGAGAACTCTAACCTCTGGTTCCGTGATGCGATTGCCCTGCTGGAGCGGAACAACATCGGTTGGGCGTGGTGGCCGCTAAAAAAGCTGGGTTTCAACAATCCGCTGGAAGTAAAGGTAAATGCGGGTTACCAACACATACTGGATTACTGGCGCGGCAAAGGCGCCAAGCCGGATCAGGACAAAGCCTTCTCTGCACTGATGCAGTTAGCAGAAGATACCAAACTTGAGAACTGCATTTATCATAAAGACGTGGTAGATGCCATGTTCAGGCAGGTTAAATCAGATGAGGTAAAGCCATTCAGAAATCATTTAGTGAAGGGAAAAGCCACTACCACAGTTTATGCTGTTGACTATGATTTGGGCAGAAACGGAAGAGCTTACTTTGATAAAGACACAGCTAATTATCATGTTGCCACAGGAGGCGAGCGCACAGCCTGGAACCACGGACGCACCTACCGTAACGATGGCGTGGATATTATGCTGATTCATGATGATGTTAACAATGGTTATGGTGTTGGCTGGACGGAAGAAGGCGAATGGCTGCAGTATACCATCAGTGTACAGAAAGCAGGTAAGTATACTGTTGGGCTTAGAGTTGCCTCTGAGAAAGAAGGCCAGGTGTTGCTACAGGCTAATGCCAGCACTGTGCCGGGAAGTATAACTGTACCGAATACCGGCAGCTCAACAGCCTGGCAAACCATTCATAAAAGGAATGTTCGTCTGAAGAAAGGTGCGAATACATTGAGAATAAAAGTTGAAAAAGGTGGTTTTAACCTGAATTACATTCAGTTAAGCAAAAGCTAGTAGTAACTCTTCTCAACAAGTTCATCACACAAAGTATAAAAAGCGAAAGCCTCTCCCCTTTTTGGGAGAGGCTTTCTGACAGGTAGGTAGTAGTTGTATATTAGCCAACGCCGTTTCCGTCGCCCTGCTTGGTGTCGTCGTTGCGGATGCTCTTCTTGCGCTTAGGCGGACGCTGCTGCTCCATTTTACCGAAGTTATAGTTAAAGCTCACACGCACGCCGCGGTTGAAGTTGTTGATGCGCACATGCTGCTCGTACTCCCTTGGGTTAGCCTCTGTACGCTTGGCATACACATCGTTGTTCATTTTCATGTTGCCACGGAACGGGTTGTCGAGGCCAATGCTGATGCCGCCCTTCTTGTCGAACAGGTCTTTTTTGATAGCCAGTGAGTGGTAAGAAAAGGAATTGAACTTGCCGAGCAGCTGTATACGGCGCGAATTGAAGCCTCCGTTAAACTGTGCGCTGATGCCTTTGCCGAAAGTATAGGAAGAGTTAGCGTTGATGTTGTACATCCAGCCACTGTTGCTGTTATACTTGCTCTTTAGGTCAACATAGTAAATGTTGGAGCTACCCCCGATTGTCCAGGCATTGGTAGGCTTGGTGTTGCCAAACAAACTAAAACCATAGGTCTTGTTTTTGGCAATGTTCTGGAAGGTCAGGATGGTAACATCGCGCGTATCTCCGTTTTCGTCAACAATCTTTTCGATGGCTGCTACCGGCTCAATGGCGTTGTCCGTCTGTCGCATGTAAGCAGTAACGTTGATGGATGTCGTCTTGAAGAACGTGCTGTACCCTAACTCGTACAGGTTGGTCAGTTCGGCATCCAGGTTGGTGTTACCCTGCACAAACGTGTTGGAGGTCTGCTCCTGGCGGTAAGGGTTCAGGAAGTACATGGAAGGGCGCTGAATACGCTGCGTATAGTTAGCCTTAAAAGTATGCTTGTTCTTCAGGCTATAAGACAAAGCTACACTCGGGATGAAGTTATCGTAGTTGGTGGTGTAGTTCTCTTCTGTAGTTTCACCGGCCTTAACGGATGCGTTGTCGGAGCTGATGTCGGTGTACTCGTAGCGGGCACCGAATTTTACGTTCAGCAACTTCTTCAATGTAAATCCATAGGTCAGGTAAGAAGTCAGCACATCCTGCTGGTAGAAAAAGGAATTCTTTTCAGTGCCCGGCTCCTGAAGCGTACCGTAGGCGGCATCACTTTCCACATCCCGGAATATACTTTTAGCGCCTATCTCCAGCATGGTTTTGTTCTGGAACGGATGCGTATAGTCTGCCTGGAAGGTTAACTCTTTGTTGCTGCCGTCGTTGGTGTTGCGCTTCTGGGTAAACGGCGCTTCGCCATCCGTAAAGTAATCCTGGTTTATGTCGTTCTCGGTGTTGGTAACAGAGTACAGCGAGAGCAAAGCAAGTTCCTGGCCCTGCTTCTTGAAGTAGTGCGTAAAATCCAGGTTATAGTCTGTGCCGATGCGCTGGTTGTGGTTGCGGATCGCGTTTTTGAAGTCCTGCACTACTTTTTCTTCGGCTGTAGCTGTCGCAAACACATCCTGGTCATTTTTCAGCCTGAAGGTACCGCCATTGGTGCGAATACCACCGGACAGCGTGTTTTTAGGATTAAAATCGTAATCAAACCCTAACTGACCGTTCATAAAGGCACCTCTCGGACGCGTACTGCCCGACTGGAAGCTATAAGAGCTTTCATCCCAGGGTTTAGTAGGATTCAAAGGATCATAAACGGTTTCTGGGTTATCAAAAGCGATAATGGTGTTGGTCATGTTGCCTTTGTTGTAGAACATGTGGCCGCCAAAGTTGCCGTTGATGCCCAGTTTGCCACGGCGCACGTTCAGGCTGGCATTGCCGTTGCTGGAGCGTGTTCCGCCGGTTAGTGCCACAGAGCCTGTTACCCCCTGCAGGCCGCCATCGCGCTTGGTAATGATGTTGATGATACCGGCTGTACCTTCGGCATCATACTTGGCCGACGGGCTGGTGATCACCTCCACCGACTTGATCTGGTCAGCCGGGATCTGCTTCAGGGCGTCGGCTATACTTCCGGCAAGTATGGCGGAAGGCTTGTTGTTGATGAGCACACGCACGTTGGAACTGCCGCGCAGCTGTACGTTGCCATCGGTATCTAAAGAGAGCGACGGTACTTTCTGCAACACATCGGCAGCGTTGCCGCCGGCGTTGGTAATGTCTTTATCGGCGTTGTAAACAGTGCGGTCGATCTTCTCCTCCACGATCGGCTTCTCGCCGGTTACTACTACCTCGCTTAGTTTTTTAGCGTCTGAGGCAATGAAAATGGTACCTACGTTTGTGCTCGCGTTATCCGAAGCCACGGTTACATTTTCTACCAGCTGCTGCTGATAACCCAGAAAGCTTACCTGCAGGTTATACTTTCCGGGCGCCACTTTCTGAATAGAAAAGCGGCCTTTGTCGTCGGCCATGGTGCCGTCGATAGGCTTGCCGGTGGCTGTGCTGATCAGGGCGATGGTGGCGAACTCTACGGGCTTTTTTGTGTCGGCGTCAAGAACGGTGCCGCTGATGGTGGCATTGCCTTTGGGCGCCGGTGCGGCCATTGTTTGTTGTTGCTGAGGGGCCGTTTGCCCCTGCTGGCCTAGCACCGGCACGGTACTCAGGCCCAGTAAAATCAGGAGTAGATTCTTCTTCATAGTTTAGTTAATCTTGCGCGTAAATGTGTTCTTCATGGCAGCCTGCTCTTCTTTATCGAATTTCTTTCGGTGCAAAGTAAGGTCGCTTTTTTCAGCTGCTAAAACAGAATATACCAATACATCACTTTTCTATATGAATAGGCAAAAAGAGCCTATCAGGTGTTGGTCGGCAGAAAGCGCAACTTTGTCGGAAGGGGAGCAAACGAAAGTAATTCCAGTGCAATATGTTTGATAAAATTGTGGGGAAAGAGAGCGCGCAGGTGCTGAAAAATGGGAAAACAGACAGTTATACTATGCTATAGCTGAAGCGCTGAAAATTAACCTCTAGTGGCAGAGTAAAGAGGCGGATTTATCGACGAACAAGGTACGGGAGTTGTATGATATATGGGAAGTGATGTTGTTAGAGTCAGGATTTACAGAATAAAATTTACCCACCCCTGCACCCCTCCAAAGAGGGGATTTGGCCTTTGGTTTAGGTGGAGTTATACTTTCATAGTTGCCATGGTCCAACCACCCCTGCCCCTCCTTGTCTAAGGAGGGGAGCATGGCTGTTGCAACTTCCCAAGTGTAAGTTTCATAGCTGCAGGTATAGCACGGACAGGTCGCGACCTGTCCCTACAATGGGTTAAAGTTGCATAGCAGCTCACGAAGCAGAGTCATTTCCAGTCCTTGGGTTGAGCGCCTTGTGAGATCCGGTGCCCGTTTAGGGCAGCCGCAGCGCAGCGGAGGCAGGAGGGAACACAGCGCGATGCCCGAGGACGAGGCCCCGCGGCCGCGAGCGCACCAATGGGAACTATGAAAGTATAGGTAAGTAAGACTGAGGAATACAAGCAGCTACGATAGAAAAGGCTTGTTAGCGCAAAGTATAAACCTTAGCTATAATGAAACTGCTAAACAACCCGTTGTTACTCCTGCGTTGCTCCCGCTCTGATCACCTCAACAGTATAGTCGATGGTGGCTGTTTTGTAAAGTATAAAAGCTACGGAGCAGTACTTCTCCAGCGACAACTCTACTGCGCGTTGTACTTTCTGCTCGTCTAAGGGGCCGCTCAGAGCGAAGTGGATGTGTATGCTTTTGAAAACAGATGGGACTTCACCTTCTACACGCTCGCCTTTCACGGTAATGTCAAAAGAGTCGATCTGCTGGCGTTGTTTTTTCAGGATCTGGATGATGTCGATGGCGCTGCAGCCGCCTAAACCCATCAGCATAAGCTCCATTGGGCGTGCGCCGGCATTGTGGCCGCCAATGGCAGGCGAGCCGTCGATGTTGATGATCACGCCGGCATCGCCTGTGGCCTGAAAATGAAAATCCTGGTCTACTCTTGTTAGGTTTACCTGCATGGCAAGTATGGTTTATAGTGTTAACGATGGGGCTAAATTATCAAATTATCTGCCGGCAGCCAACCGTTCACAGCCATGCCATCAGGCAGCTAACGTTGCCACATACTTTACCAGCGTACGTTTAGCGATTGGCAGCAGCGACTGTTCCAGCGGGCAGGGCACCTTGGAGACTACGGCAAAGGTGGCCGGGTTCGGCAACTGCTGGTTCTCCTTTACCAGCTGTACTTTCAGGCTTTCGTGGGTCTGGGCCAGGCCGCGGCGCACGGTCTTGTAGTGGCGGGTATGTATGCCGCGGTACTTCTCGTAGGTGTTCTCAAAAATGGTTAACTGGTACAAGTATACCTGTGTCTCTTTGCCCGGAAAAGCATCCAGGAAAAGATAGCCTTCGTCGAAATACATGGGCGTAATGCCCACGGGGTTGATTTCGAGGTGGCGCTCGATAAAATCGTACAATTCCTTTCCTTCGCCTACTGCATCCACAAACAGCGGGGCCGCATACTGGATGATCTCCTCGATCTGCTGCATGGTCTCGTCATCGTCAATGATCTTTTCATACACCAGTTCCAGCTTTTCGAAATCGGCGCGGCTGATACGCTGCGGAAACTGTTCGTACACCAGTTTTTTATGTTCCTTTACCTGCAGCAGGTTACGGTAATGCATGATCAGGTCCGAGAAAACAGGGTAGAGGCGCTGTTTCCCGAACTCGGCTTTGGCAGCCTGCAGGTATGCCAGCACGAGGTATTTTTTGTACTCAAAGTCGATCAGTCCTTCGGTCAGCCAGTTGATGGGCAGGGTGTTCATATCCTTCAACTTTTAAATTTATACATGGTCTATTAAACGAAGAGAACAGAAAGTTAGGTTAGGCGGCCATGCAGGACTTTATACTTTATGCTTTGTAACAGAAGCTGTAGGATGAATAAATTTTATTATACCTATATTTGGATGTAATTTGATATTAGCGGTAACTTCGGTTTTCCAAAGTTCAGATATTTACCGCAGTAGCGGCTAATGCACTCATGCTATCGAAAACAGGCGTATCTTTTTCTTGCCTAACCTGCTCTAACAGGCTTATGTTTAAATCTGTGGCCGCCACAGCGCTAGTCTGCCCCCGATGCCAGTCTGTTAACCGCCGTGCCGTACTGGATGGTAGTCAACTTCAAAAAACAGAACTTGTAAAAGAGGATCTGAGCATTATCCGTGTTGGAACTACCGGACAATACCAAGGTATGACTTTTGAGGTACTGGGACGTATTCAGCATTTCTTCTCGGAAGGCTACCGTAACCACTGGTTTATACTTACCGGCAAAGGTGAAGAGTTATGGCTGGGCGAATGGGCAGGAAATTTTAGCCTGTTTAAGGAAATGCCCGCACCTAATCCGAAGGTCTTCAATAAAGCAACTCCCGGTTCAATCATTCAGCTAGCTGACATCTCTTTTCAGGTAGAAGTACTGGACCAGGAACGTGCCACTTTTATAGAGGGCGAAATTCCGGACAGCTATACGCACGAGCATAAATACATAAGTATAGAACTGCTGCAACCCGATACGTTTGGATTGGCTATTGCCAATATCTACAGCCCAAACCGTCAGCAAGTATACGTGGGCCAGTACCAGTACCTGGAAGACCTGCAACTGCAAAACCTGCGCGCGCATCATGAGTGGATTTGATTTAGTAGAGAAGGAAAAGCTGCCCGCTGTTGCTGCAATTTCCTGTACCCGTTGTAACCATAACATCCAGCTGACAACCCATGCCCAAGCCGTAAACATCGGCTGCTCCAATTGCGGCCACGTACTGCAATGGCAAAACAACCAGTGGGCCGGCATCAAAAACCTGAAGCAGCACAAGATTTTGCCGGCCATTCCGGTTGGCAGCAGTGGCCGCATCAAGGGTATTGTGTACAAGGTAGTGGGCTTCGTTCTTTACCAGGAGGCGCGGTCTCAGCACCGCTGGCGCGAGTACGTCCTGTTCAACCCCCTGCACGGCTATGCTTTCCTGTCTGAATATGATGGGCATTGGACCTACTTTACCTTCATCACGGATCTGCCGCTGAAGCCAACCCGTGACAGAAGCATGCACTACCAGGGGGAAAAATACAAGCTGTTCCATAGGTATGGCAGCAAAGTGCTGTATGCAGAAGGCGAGTTTACGTGGAAGATCCTGGAAAATGCAAGCCACTATACTGAATTTGTAGCTCCACCTTACATGCTGGCGCAGGAAACCAGCAGCGATGAAGCCTGCTGGATGAAAGGCACCTACATGGAACCTGGGGAAGTGCGGGAAACATTCGGGCTTACCTCATCCTTGCCTGAGCGGATCGGAGTTGGTGCGATCGAGCCATTCGACAAAGCATTTTCATTTGGAAAAGTATCACAGCTTGGCGGCATTGCCCTTGTCATGCTGGTGGTGCTTCAGGTTTTCTTTATGATTGTGAACCGGCCTCAACAACTCGTCGAGCAGTCTTTTGATGTACCACCACCAAAAGAAGAGTATGGCCCAGTTAACTTATCAGCTATTCCGGGTCCGTCGTTTACCCTGAACTCCATGACCGGAACCTCGAACCTGGAGTTTGAACTCTATGCACCGGTGGACAATGAGTGGTTTGCTCTGGGTATAACCCTCATCAACACAACCACTAACGAGGCTTATGACTTTGAGCTCGGCACTGAATACTACAGTGGGTATACTGGTGGCGAGAGCTGGAGCGAGGGCAGCACCACAAACGATGTGGACCTCTCGGCCATGCCCGATGGTACGTACAGAATGATCCTGCAGCCCTATAAGGGAATACTTAGCAAAGTAAACTCATTCAGGATTCAGGTGCGAAAGGACGTGCCGCTTTGGTCAAACTTCTGGATCGTGCTGTTGCTTCTGGCTGTAGTTCCGGGTGTGCAGTGGATCCGGCATCACTCCTTCGAAAAATCCCGCTGGATGAACAGCGACTATTCGCCTTATACTTATGAATAACCGCACATGAAGAATTCATTAACCTATAAGCTTTTTATCGGATACCTGGTGCTGGTGCTTTCCTACTTCGTGTACCTCTCGGCAACTGGTACCCGCATACTTGGCGACGATAAGGAGAAATTTGAACCTAACGGCAGTTCGGGCTCACGCAGCTCAGGGGGCTACCGCGGAAGCAGCTATTATCACAAATAAACTATATGGAACCACTTATCAACTTTAAGTACGTCATCGCTTCGCTGGTGTACTCGCTCATCGGTATACTTGTACTGGTGGTTACGTTCTGGGCTGTCGAGAAAGCCACGCCGGACAACCTCTGGAAAGAGATCCTGGAGAAACAAAACAAAGCGCTGGCCATTATCTTCGGTGCCTTTATCATTGCCATTGCCATCATCATCGCTTCGGCGGTGCATGGCTAAAACAGCTTACCATTTATGCGTATCAATGTAAAAGCCCTTTTGCTGTTTTCTGTGTTTGTGGTGGCTA
Source organism: Pontibacter ruber (assembly GCF_023630205.1). Classification (GTDB taxonomy): domain Bacteria; phylum Bacteroidota; class Bacteroidia; order Cytophagales; family Hymenobacteraceae; genus Pontibacter; species Pontibacter ruber. The sequence goes on from NZ_JALPRR010000002.1 coordinate 79,169, forward strand.
CGTGTGGGCTTATTTACGAGTTGGTGGCCGGCACATTGGCCAGTTACCTGCTCGGCGATTCCGTAACACAGTTTTCCACGATCATAGGCGTGTACCTGTTCTCGATGGGCATAGGCAGTTACCTGTCCAAGTTCTTCAACCGCAACCTGATTGCCTGGTTCATCCAGATCGAGGTGCTGGTAGCGGTAGTTGGTGGTCTGAGTTCGACGATCTTGTTTTTGCTCTTTAACCATGTGGCTTCTTTCCGGATCGTGTTGTACATGCTGGTGTCGCTTACGGGTATACTGGTAGGCCTGGAGATCCCGCTGATCATGCGCATTCTGGAAGACCGGTTCGAGTTCAAAGACTTGGTGTCGAAAGTGTTTACCTTCGACTATATCGGGGCTCTGCTGGCGTCGGTGGTGTTTCCGCTGTTGCTGGTACCGTACCTGGGGCTGCTGCGCACTTCGTACTTTTTCGGGCTGATGAACGCAGGCGTGGCGCTGTGGCTCTGCTTCTTTTTCAGCAAGGAAATTAGCTGGACGCGTTACCTGAAAACTACCTGTATAGCAGCTATCGCCTTGTTGGTAGCAGGCTTTATCCTGAGCGACCGCATCACGAGCTTCACCGAAAGTATGGCATATGCTGATAAGATCGTTTACTCGGTGCAGTCGCCCTACCAACGGGTAGTGCTTACAAAGAATGAGCGCGAAATGCGCCTGTTCCTGAACGGGAACCTGCAGTTCAGCAGTGCCGATGAATACCGCTACCACGAGGCGCTGGTGCACCCGGGACTAAACGCTGTGCCCAATCCCAAACGCGTGCTGGTGCTGGGCGGTGGCGACGGATTGGCCGTGCGCGAAATTCTGCGTTACCCCAGTGTTGAAAAGATTACGCTGGTCGATCTTGATCCTGAAGTAACCAAGATTTTCAAATCGCATGCTTCGCTGGTTGCTTTGAACAAAGAGGCGCTTTTGTCGGAGAAAGTGGAGATCATCAACGCAGATGCTTTTCAATGGCTGCGCAGTAACCGGCAGCAATACGACTTTGTAGTGATAGACTTCCCGGACCCTTCCAATTACTCTATCGGAAAGCTTTACTCGAATGTATTTTACCGCCTGCTCGATAGCGCCCTTACCCCCAATGGTAAGGTAGTGATACAGGCAACTTCTCCTTTTGTAGCTCCCAAATCATACTGGTGTGTGGTAAATACCTTGGAGAGCTGCGGCTTTACTACGCTACCATACCATGCCCACGTGCCCTCGTTCGGCGACTGGGGCTTTGTACTGGCGCAACGCAACCCCAACTGGCAGTTTAACACACGCTATCCGAAAGATCTGAAGTTCCTGGATGCCGCTACCTTTACCCAGATGACGGTGTTTCCGAAGGATATGCCCATCGTTAAGACCGAAGTGAATAAGCTCAACAACCAGGTGCTGGTGCATTACTTTGAAGAGGAGTGGGCTCAGTTTGTAAATTAAAATAAGCTCTTCATACTTTATCATCATGCCGGAGCAAACAGGAAGAAGGGATTTTTTGCGGAAAAGTATGGCAGCGCTGAGCGGGCTGGCTGTGACGGGCGGAACTATAGCCGCTTGTACCGGCAAAGCAAAACCGCAGGTGCAGGGGAAACTACTGGGGCCTTCGTTTAAGGCGGGGCACCTCCTGCGCAAAGGTATTAACGTGGTGCCAACGGAAACAGAGGAACAGGAGGTAGTAATAGTTGGCGGTGGTGCTTCGGGCTTGGCTGCGGCCCGATGGCTGAAAAAGCACTCAGACAAAAACATACTGCTGCTGGAGCTTGAGAATGAAACAGGCGGTAACTCGGCAGCAGGTAAGAATGAACAGACTGCTTACCCGTGGGGAGCGCACTACCTGCCGCTTCCGAACAACTCGTTTACGGAGCTGCTGGATTTCTTGCAGGAGACAAACGTGATCACGGGCTATGATGCCAAAGGCTTGCCGATCTATAATGAGTACTACCTATGCTTCGACCCGGAAGAACGGCTGTACATCAACAACTATTGGCAGGAAGGCCTGGTGCCGCGATGGGGTGTGCCGGAAAATGACCTGCAGCAGATCGAGCGTTTCCAGCAGTTGACAGAAGAGCTGAAGCAAGCGAAAGGTATCGATGGCAAGTATGCGTTTGACATCCCTGTTGATCATTCTTCTGCAGACGCTCAGTACCGTGACCTTGATCAGCTGACCATGCTGGAGTGGCTGCAGCAACACGAGCTTACCTCAGAATACCTGCACTGGTATGTGGATTACGCTTGCCGCGATGATTTCGGTTCTGCTCTAGCCCATACATCAGCCTGGGCGGGTATACACTACTTTGCCTCGCGAAAAGCTGAAGCGTCAAACTCAGAGCCGCACCGCATCCTTACCTGGCCCGAAGGCAACAACTGGTTGGTGCAACGCCTGCGTGAAAGCTGTACCGACAGAATCCGCACAAATGCCATGGTATACCGGGTAGGGGAGCAGGACGGCAAGGTGGCTGTTGATTACATGGACCTGCGCACGCAAAAGTATAAGCGCATACTGGCCGAGCAGTGCATCATGGCGACGCCGCAGTTTGTGAACCAGCGCCTGCTAAGCGCTCTTCCTGAGCTGCTCTCCACGCGCAACTTACAAAGTTTTGAATACGTCCCCTGGCTGGTGGCCAACCTCACACTGAAAGATGTGCCCCATGGAAAGGGGCTAAGCCTGTGCTGGGACAACGTGATCTATGGCAGCAAATCGCTGGGGTATGTGTATGCCAACCACCAGCAGGTGGCGCTGTTCCCAGAGAAAAAGACCATTACCTTTTACCATGCATTAGCAGATGAGGCACCTGCAGCGGCACGTGGCAAAGCCTATGGCAGCAGCTACGAAGACTGGAAAGCGGTTGTACTACAGGAACTGGAGAAGGCGCACCCAGGCATACAGGAGCAGGTAGAACAACTGGATGTATGGGTGTGGGGCCATGGCATGATCTATCCGAAGCCAGGCTTTATCTGGAGCGAGGACCGGCAGCAGGCTGGTGCGCCATACCAGAACAAGCTATACTTTGCCCACACCGACCTGAGCGGCATCTCTGTTTTCGAAGAAGCTTTTTACAGGGGCATTACGGCTGCCCGGCAGCTACTAAATACGGAACGGGCATGACATCACACCCAAAAAAGCAGCCGTGGCTGCAGTCGCCTTTATTCGACTCACTTTATATTCTGTCGCCTCCTTTTTTGTGCCTGTTGGCCATTGTGCTGTTTCCCGGCTTTTTTCAGGCAAAGAACAATGCCGTGCCGGTTGCGGCATGGATAGTGCTAATCCTGCTCATCGACGTAGGCCATGTGTGGAGCACGCTCTTCCGGACGTATTTTGATAAAGAGGTACTGCGCCGGAAAAGGCAATTGCTACTGTGGGTGCCTATACTTGCCTGGGTGGGAGGAATACTGCTGCACTCCCTGGGCGGAATAGTTTTCTGGCGTATGCTGGCTTATCTAGCAGTCTATCATTTTGTGCGGCAACAGTATGGCTTCCTGCGGCTATACTCCCGCCAGGAAAGTCAATCACAGAACGAGCGCCGCATAGATGCTGTTGCCATTTACACAGCCACCATTTACCCCTTGCTATACTGGCACCTGGAGGGCAACCGCCGTTTCAACTGGTTCATTGATGGAGATTTTTACTTCCAGCCACAGCCTGGCCTGCTCCCTGTTTTAACCGGTTTATACTTGCTGGTGCTGGCGGCTTACCTGATCAAGGAGGTGCAGTTAGTATGGCGCGAGAAGTACGTGAACCTGCCGCGAAACCTGGTGATGGTGGGCACGCTGCTCTCCTGGTACCTGGGCATCGTGTATTACAACGGCGATCTTACTTTTACAACCTTCAACGTGGTGTCACATGGTATTCCGTACCTGGCGCTAGTCTGGATATACGGCAGGCGCAAGTATAAAAAAGCAGCAACAACCGCTGCTATGGCAGAGCGGCTGTCTTTTGGTGCTATGGGGGCGGCATTTTTCCTGGGGCTGGTGTTTCTGCTGGCTTATGTGGAGGAGGGACTATGGGATGCGCTGGTATGGCGTGACCATGAAAGCGTTTTCAGTCTTTTTACCGGCCTGCCACAGGTGGAGGATGAGTTGCTGCTTACTGTGCTGGTTCCGCTGCTGGCACTTCCGCAACTTACCCATTACATCCTCGATGGCTTTATCTGGAAGGTTTCGCGTGAGAAAGCCGGGTAACTTACCAACTTCCATAGCTATAAGTATCCTGTTTATAGTTGGAACCGGCCTGATTCCTGAAAGCCTTTGAAAGGAGTATTGTTTTAACCAAAGCCGGTGCCTTACGTTAAAATGGCAATACCAGGAGGGCAGGGGTATTATACTTCCTACAACTGTAATCTCCCATATGTATACCAAAAAGAGAGAAGCTATGAATTACACAGAGAACTATGAAGGCGTAAAATTAGATGTACAAGCCGTTGATATCGAGATTTCAGATGCCATGCAGCAGAGCGTGCGCGATACGATCAACAAGTTAAAGCGGCACATCAAGAAAATAGATTCCGTGGATGTTTACTTTAAAGAAGAAGCCAGCCAGTCTACCAACCAGAAGAGCGTGCGCATGCGCGTGGGCATACCCGGTAACGATTTATTCGCACACGATGAAGGAGACAACTGGTACCAATTGCTGGATAGCGTAGAAAATAAGCTGACAAGGCAACTACAGAAACGGTAACGTATATTTAAAGTATAAAACAAGGCGCTGCTTCGGTAGCGCCTTGTTTGTTTTGTTACTCCAAACCCTTCAGCTTTTCCTGCACAAGCCAATCGCTGTAGCTCCAGGACTGCCAGTCTCTTGCCGATGCTTCATCTATAAACCGTTTTTTGCGGTAGAGCAAGCTTTGTACTTGTATCTCGCTGAATGTATGGTTTCTGAGTCTGGAGGCTTGTATCAGCTCAGGCAAATTTACATCTGACAAGCGGCTGAGATAAATGTAGTCTGTATTCCGGGCGATGCTGATGTTATAAAAAGTGATGACCCTATCCCAGTTAAACATAGCAAGTACGAGCAGCACCGTATAAAGCGCCCACGCATTTTTGCGGAAGAGAAACCAGTTGTTTTTCAGGTTGGCCACTTTTATGAAGCTGAAGAACAGGCCAATGGCTGTTAAAGTAAGGTAAGTATAAACGCCGATGCGCTTATAGGTGAGCCCGTAGTTGAACACATAAATGCAGTTTTTGGTAAGCGTGAGGAGCACCAGTACCACATTAAGGGCTAGCCAGATGTATGCCAGTTGCTTAAGCCGCTGGTTGTGCCTGTAGAAGTTCAGGTTACCCCTGAACACATAAAGCAGCACGCCAATGGCCAGCAGAATCGAAAAGATAAGACCATAAACACCCTGGTGCAGATAGTCGGCCCACACCACAGACGGCGGTAACGTACCAATGGTCAGGTAAAATGCATCTGAAAGTATAAAGAACAGGAGCAGTAGGTTCAGCATGACCAGCAGCAGGATGCTGGTGCGGTATTCATACTTAAGTGCCGGAAATTTAAACGAAACTGGCTTCCGTACTTTCAACCTGGTAAGGCTGTTGCCGGTCGCAAGGTCCTTCTCCGTGATAAAAGTAATTGTCAGAGGATGCAGTAGACCGAACAGAAGGACAAAGTCCAGTAAGGTAAAGCCTATCCAGCCCCACGAAATAACATCCAGGCGGATCTGGCTTAACACATAGCTAAAGGCACTACTGGCACTAGCGTAAATCATTAAAAAGACAACAGATATTACCAGCGGAATTCCTACCATGCTAATATGCTGCCGCTGCACTCCTGCAAGTATAGCTCCGCCTCCTGCTTGTTCTTTGTTATTGCTTATCCGGATGCCGGTCTCTACCAGGGAGTAAGCAAGAGAATAAACAGCGTTTGCGGCTGCCACGAAAACAGAGGACCGGGGTGAGAAACTAAAGCCAGCCAACAGCACAAGTGAGACCAGGTTCATGAACACTGCCAGCCCGGAGCCATTCAGTAACACACTAACAGCCGTAAGGATACTGGCTCCGGCCGTTAAGTACCAATTGCTGTGCTTCCGGATAGCTTTATCTGTCTGGCGGTATATAAGCACTAGTATCAGGGCAGTGAACAAAAAGAAATTTATACCCGGGCTCTGCTGGTAGAAGAGGTAACTATAGGCTGCCACAGCTGAAAGCAAATACAGGTCATTATTTTTTAGAAGTGATTTCATAAGCATGGGTTTGTTTAAAGTACTTTGTTTTTCAAAGTGATTATGCAAAAAATAAATTTACTGCTCAGCTTCCGGCAAATGGTGTTCCAATAATGCCCACAGCAAGTTCAGCCCAAATTAGGAAGAGCATTACCAGGAGAGCTGCCAAGAGCATGATGCGGTCTTCTGTTTTGTGTACCTTCCGCAATACCAGCTCACACAGAAAGCCGGTGCCGAGCAGCAGAATTCCCATGACAACGAAATCGAACAAGCCCCAATTCACTTCATCAGTAAACTGCATGGCAATTAATGGAATGGATAATAGGAGTGCTACGGTGAGCACAATGCCGGTAAATCTTTTGTTTTGCGTGATCATAATGGTATCTCCTTTTTAATGAATTTGAGTTATTGAATTGCGGTATCTCATCTCGCCGTTGTTGGTGTTCTCACCAACAACTTATACTGCAGCGGTCATCGTGCTTGCTGGTGAAAACACACAGCAAGGGCCACTAGAGCAGCAGTCTTTAAAAACCAAGTTGTATGTCGTGTTTAAGTCTTCTACTATGCAGTATCAGATACTACTTAAATCCGAACAGCAGCGGGAAGAGGAAAACCACCACGATGGTCCAGGCAAAGTAAACCGGTAGGTACAGCACAATGGACCTGCCGACTTCGGTGATGACGGCTTTATTCGTAGCCGCTTTGAACAGCATTACGGTCACGATCAGCAGATGAATCAGTATCAGCACGTTGCCGCCTAGCACCGCCACCCGGTTAGGTGTAATGCCCCACTCCGAAATCCGGAACGAAATAGCGGAAAGCGCAATGCCGTTTACCACCACCGTAACGACTGAAAGCAGCAGCAGTACCCACACGCTCCAGCCAGATCTTTCCTGGGCAGAGCTTTCGGCGACAGAAAAGAAGATCAGCGCCATCACCCCGATCAGCAGCACGTTAAACAACAGCAGGAATTCCCGGTCGTTGTAAGGGTCTTTTCCAGAGTAGATAATGGCACCCAGGTAAATCACCAGCATCACCAGAACCAACGGACTGAACAGCTTTGCAATTACCGGCGATACTTTGTTTACCAGCTGCGGATTTGTTTGAGTAAGATACGTAGCAAGTATAGGTACAGCCGGCAGCCCGAAAGCCACGATGTACTCAAAGTAAAACTCCTCAATCTGGAATCCGATCAGGGCAAATAAGCCGATCGTTATGCCTGTCATCAGCACGCCGGCTATGACCAGCAGCGCCGACATAACGGCCAAATCGCCGTTAAAGCGCAGGTAGTCGAGGCGCTTTGTAGAGTTGCCGAGCTCCTCGCCTGCAAACGAGACCCCAAGTATAACCCACAGCAGCAATGGCAAATGAATACAGGCAAGGATCAGCGTATCGCTTTGGGGGTTGTTTGGCAGGAAATTGATATACAGCAGGCAAACAGCTACAGCGAAGCTGATAAACGCTATTTTACTGTCTGATATCTTGTTCTTCCAGGCGAAGTAGGCAGCCAAAAAGGGAAACACCAGAAAGCCGATGTTTCGCGGATAATAGAATTCTTCACTGATAGGAAAGATGGCGGGCAGTTTGGCAAGTATACCTGCTACCAGAGAGGCAAGTATAACAAACAGGAATTCACTTCTGGATCCCCAGGAAATATCCTCGGAATCATAGCTGAGCCTTTCATGCCAGAAATCAGCCAGGGCGTTGCCTCTCAGCTCCGGGTACAATGCGCTGAACTCCCGTTTAAAAGGTGTCTTATTGCTACGATACAGCCTTTCGAGTTGCCTCGGATCGTTAAGGTGGGAGAGGATTTCGCTTCTCATAAATTTATACTTTGATACTTTTTAAGAATTTTTCTGTCCTGATCTCAAAGCCTTTCAATCCCACATGGTGCCGGCCAAACCCAGCACAGTGCCAAGCCACAGCCCAACCAGGTATACCACAATGCTCAGAAGAATGGCCAGCGTTCTGTTGAAGCCGCGGGAGGCCTGATACTCCATTAATGCGTAAAATGCACCACCCATGGCACCGGCCAGAGGCGTAATGATCAAAGGCCGGATCATCCAGTACTTTCCCCATTCCGGATGCGGTTGATCCACTCCAAATACAAAAAAGGAAATGACGAGTAAAGCAATTCCTGCGCCCACTAAAACAGGTTTGACTACTGATACCCGATGCATAGGCTGGTTGTGTGATTCGTTTTGCTGTCTCATAATTTTATGTTTTAAGTTGATGATCAATCTGGTTTTACTTTAAAGTACTTTGAGTTGCAAAGTATAGCTATAAAAAAATTAGTCGCTTTGCCGGTTGTTTAAAATTAACTGCTCCAGCGCATCTAAGTGGCTTTTAAATGCTTCGCGGCCGGCTTCGGTGGCGTGGTAGGTAGTGTTGGGTTTGCGGCCCACGAACTGCTTTTCCACGCGTAGGTACTCTGCTTCTTCCAGCGCACGCAGGTGGCTGGCCAGGTTGCCATCGGTCAGTTGCAGGGTTTCTTTCAGGGTATTGAAATCAACCTTGTCTTCCACCATCAGCACCGACATAATGCCAAGCCTCGCCCTGCTTTCAAAGGCCTTGTTTATATTTTCAAGATACTCTTTCACAGGGCTGCTAGCGTTCGTATTTAAAGTACATCAGGGTGCCATACACGATGTGCAGCACACCAAACCCGATGGTCCAGGAAAGCAAACCATAACCAATAAAAATGCCGGAAGCCAAACCAAGTATAATCTCGCAGATGCCCAGGTAACGAATATCGCCAAACGTATACTTGCTGCCATTGATCAGGGCCAGACCATAGAAAACAAGCATGGCAGGTGCTACTAAATATAAAATGCCGTGGTAGAGCAGGATAGCACAGAAAATACCGCCTGCTGCCAGCGGAATAGCCAGGTTCAGCAGCAACCGCTGTGATTTGCTGTCCCAGATGCGCAGGTTATTTTTGCGGGCCCGGCGGGCTGTAAAGTATGATGCAGAGCCAAAGGCAAGTATAAGCACGCCAAGCGCTACAGCAAGCATAAACTGGATGTTGGTCCAGGTAAGGGCGGTGCTGTAGTCGTGGTTGTAGCGGATATTGTACTGCACGAAATGCCACTTCACGACGGCTGCCCCGGTAAGTGCCGACACGCCCGCCGCGATGCCGGACAAGCCGCTGAGCGAGATAAAGCGGGAAGAGCGATCCATGATGTTGCGGATCTCGTGCAGGGCTTCTAACTGGTCGTGCTGCTGATTCATGCTAAAGTACTTTGAGTTTCAAAGTTACTAGGGGTTTACGTAATGTCAAGAGCAGCGGCTATAAATATTTTCTTTTTCTATACCTAGAGTTTCTGAATGTGCAACCCTTCTCCTAAACCCTAGTTAAACTTACCACTTACAGCGTTCATACATAATGGCAGACACTTACTATAAAAATAAAACCATACTGATCACAGGTGGTGCGCAGGGCATTGGCCTGGGCATGGCTGAAGCCTTTGCAAAAGCAGGAGCTAGTGTTATCATCACCGACCAGGACGAGGAAGCAGGGCAGCAGGCGCTGAAGCGTTTGCAGGACCAGCAACTTGCTGCCCGGTTTATACTTTGCGACGTAAGTTCCGAAGCACACGTAAAGGCACTCATGCAGCAGGTAGGAGAGAAGTATGCCCAACTCGACGGCCTCATCAACAACGCCGGCTTAGCCGATCCTTTTATGGGAACGCTGGAGGAACTGGATGTGGAGCGCTTCGACAAGGTACTGGCTGTGAACCTGCGCGGGCCGCTGCTTTGCAGTAAGTATGCGCTGCCGCTGCTCAAAAAAGCAGCACACCCGGCTATACTTAACATTACCTCCACCCGGGCGTTTATGTCAGAGCCTGATACGTTTGGTTACACGGCCTCTAAAGGCGGGCTGGAGGCGCTCACGCATTCGCTGGCAGTGAGCCTTACCGATCCGTTGATCCGGGTAAATGCCATTGCTCCAGGCTGGATAGAAGTTGGCCCCTGGCAGAAAGAAAGCGAAAAGTACGAGCCGCAGCACAGCCAGCAGGACAAAGCGCAGCACCCTGTCGGTCGGGTAGGCACACCGGAAGACATTGCCCAGGCAGCCCTGTTTCTCTGTTCCGATAAAGCCGGCTTCATCACCGGCCAAAGCATCACCATAGACGGCGGCATGACCGTGAAGATGATCTATGTGTGAAATGGTTGTATTGTTAAATTGCTGATTGTTGTTTTTCTACGGTGTGCAAAGGCCGCTTCCTATGAGTGATAGCTTTCAACTTTCTAACTTTCTGCCCTACTCCGCCCTTGCTGCGTGTATTCACCAGCTAGCACTACAGCCGCTGAAGTATAAGACAGTTGAAGTATAAGTTGTTGGTGAAAACACCAACGACGGCAGAACAACGCCGATACAGGCAGTCACACAATGGACTTCTTTGATTTAACCATCCAACAATGCAGTAATTTAGCAATCAGAAAATCAGCAGATTAAGCTGATCAACAATTTAGCATTGCAGCAATTCAGCAATAAACATTAACCTTTCGGGCCTTCATTTCGGTAAACTATAAGCAACGATTTTGATACGTATGATGGATTCTCCTTATAGCCCTGTTTTGCTTTATGTTACCGATCCGATGTGTGCCTGGTGTTATGGTTTTACACCCGTCATCAGGCGACTGCGTGCGCTGTGGCAGGGCAGGCTCAAAGTGGAGGTTATTTTAGGAGGGCTAAACCCTTACGCTGAAGAACCTCTTACCCGCGAACAGAAAGAGAAGCTGGCAGTTAGCTGGCACCGGGTGCAGACCAGAACATCGTTGCCCTTCAACTATGGATTTTTCTTACGGAACGGCTTCGTTTACAACACCGAGCCTGCCAGCCGCGCCTTGCTGGTGGTGCGTCAGATGCGGCCGTTATTAACCCTGGAGGTACTGCGGGCGCTGCACTCTGCTTTTTATGTGGACGGTGCCGACCTGACCAATCCCTATGTGCTGGCACAGCTGATCAGGCCTTTCGGTATTCGCGAAGACGTATTCCTGACGCTGTTCGAGTCAGACGTGATCATGGAGCAAATGGAGGGGGAATTTGATTTCGTAAACACGCTGGGTGCTAAAAAACTGCCAAGCGTTTACATAGAAGGTCCGGCAGGGCCCGAGCTGCTTGCCACAGGCTTTTGCCAGCTCGACGAACTCGAAGAACTCCTGCTCAAACGGCTCGAAGAAGTATAACAGGAGCTGTCGAAGTATACTTTTTGCATGCGCAACTATAAACACATGTAATAGCTTTTTAATTGGTAGCTGTAAACTAAGCTGGCGTACTAAATTTGCTCTATATTTAGATTTTAGTATATTGTGCCGTAAATATCTAATGCGCTAAAGAGACAGCTGCCAAAAAATGAAAAGCAAAACCGCCTTTAATCAGGTAGACGAATACCTGGAAAAGCTGCCCCATGAAAAGCAGGTGCTTGCCCAGGCTGTGCGTCGCATCATTCATAACACGGTTGCACACCTCGAGGAGTGCGTGCGCTGGGATATTCCCTGTTATTTCTTTTACGGGCCGGTTTGCTACTTCGCATCATCCCGCAGCGGCATTCACTTCGGGTTTTTCCGGGGCAAGGAGCTTGCTGATCCGGCAAGGCGCCTGGTTAGCCGCAACGGGCAAATGCCGCATATCAAGGTGCGCTCCCTGGAAGACATCGACGAGCTATACTTCGCCGACCTGATCCGCGACGCCGTTTCACTTAACCAGAACTAAAATCAGGCGTGCAGCTTTGCTGGCTGCATACTTCCCCCGGCAGTTCCAGTTCCACGGTTACATGGTGTATGTCCATATTGGCCATGGCAGCACGGATACGCTGCTTTACTTCTTCCGCCTGCTGCAGTTGCAGGTTTCCTTCCACCACGGCATGTAAAGTCAGTACATGGTGCGTACCATCCAGCGACCACAGGTGCAGGTCGTGTACCGAACGGATATCAGGCAATTGTTCCAGCCGCTGCTGTAGCCTGGTAAGGTCTATCTGGGCAGGTGTGCCTTGCAATAAGATGTTCAGGCTCTGGCGCAGGTTGCCCACCACGTTGTAAAGCACATAGGCAGTTATCGCAACCGAAAGCAGCGGGTCTATTACAGGTACATCAAAGAAGTATAAAACCACACCGCCTACCAATACGGCAATCCAGCCCAGCACATCTTCCAGCAGGTGCAGCATGGCCACGCGCTCGTTTAGCGTGTTGCCTTTCTTCAGGCGCAAAACCGCCAGGCCATTTACCAGCACACCCAGCAGCGCAAAGCCGATCATACCGGGTGCGTTTACCGGCTCCGGGTTCAGGATGCGTGGTATAGCCGCCGATAGCACCAGCACAGAGCCCACCAGCAGAATCACAGAGTTGATAAATGCCCCCAGCAGCGAAAACCGCTTGTACCCGTACGAAAAAGCCTGGTCTCCGCCCCGACCTGAGAGCCGCTCAAAATACCAGGCCAAGCCGAGCGCCAGCGAGTCACCCAGGTCGTGGAGGGCATCCGAAAGTATGGCCATGCTGTTGATCCAGAACCCGCCAATGATTTCGACGATAGTAAAACTAAGGTTCAGGAAAAAGGCCAGCCGTATGTTATCGCTGGCATGATGATGATGGTGGTGATGGTGCCCGTGATGATCGTGATGTGCATGTGCCATAGCTATAGAAACGAAATCGGTAAGGTATAAGATACCCGGGCGGGCGCAACAAACCTTAAGTTAAACTGTTAGCCAACTACTTTGTACATTTGCAGCGAAGGGTAGTTGTTTCGGAACGGCACCAACAGGCAGGCGCGTGCTGCTGTACGCAGGTAAAGGTTTGGCAAAAAAAATATACTATGAGAATACTACTGGTCGAAGATGAACCCAAAGTTGCTTCCTTTATCAAGAAGGGGCTGGAAGAGCAGGCATACGAAGTAGACCAGGCGTATGACGGATTGTTCGGTGTGAAACTGGCCCTGCAGAACGAGTATGATCTCATTATCCTCGATATTATTCTGCCCAACCTGAATGGCCTGGATGCCTGCCGCGAGATCCGGAAACACAACGCAAATGTCTCGATCCTGATGCTGACCGCTTTGGGCACTACGGACGATAAGATCACAGGCCTGGATGCCGGTGCCGACGATTACCTGACCAAGCCTTTCGAATTTAAGGAGCTGCTTGCCCGCATCAGGGCACTTACCCGGCGCTCAAACGATAACAGCAGCAGCGAAAAGCTATCGCTGGCCGACCTGGAAATGGACCTGGCCAAAAAGACCGTAACCCGCAGCGGAAAACCCATCAACCTGACCGCACGTGAATTTGCCTTGCTCTATTACCTGCTCCGCAACCAGAACCGTGTGGTGTCGCGCGTGGATATCACGGAAAATGTCTGGGAAACTTCCTTTGATACAGGCAGCAACGTAATCGATGTGTACATCAACTTCCTGCGTAAGAAAATAGACAAAGGCTTCCCGACAAAGCTCATACATACGTTGGTAGGGATGGGGTATGTGCTAAAAGAACAAGACGACGTATGAAAATCCGCTCCCGCTTAACGCTTCAGTTTGCCGGCATCTTCGCCCTCATTCTCACTCTTTTCTCGCTGGTGATCTATTACTTTACCTCCCTTTACCGGCAGGACGATTTCTATAACCGCATTGAGCGGCGTACGGAGGCTTTGGCAGCCCATGTGCTGGAGGCTGATGAAGTAGACTCCGCAAGGCGCCGCAAAAACGAGATAGAATATTACCACGAACTGCCCTATGAGATGGTAAGGGTATACCGGACCAACGGAGAGCTTATTTTCTCGAATGGGAATGGTGTGCTTAACGTAGAGCAAAACCTGCTGGACCGCGTGCAGCGCCAGAAACTTGTAACCCTGGAGCAGGGGGTACGCCAGATTGTGGGCAAGTACTATACCGATAACCAGGGCGAGTTTGTGCTGATTGCCTCCTCTGTAGATGCCTACAGCCTGCGCAAGCTGCAGCACTTAAAAGTTATTCTGATCGTAGGTTTCCTGGGGTCGCTGGTGATCGTGGTGCTGGCGGGCTGGGTTTTTGCGAAACAGGCGCTTCGGCCCATCACCAAGGTGGTGAGCGAGGTAGAAAAGATCAGTGCCTCAGACCTGCACCTGCGCCTGAGCAATGCCGATGGCAAAGACGAGCTGTCGCACCTGGCCAAAATATTCAACAACATGCTGGACCGCCTGGAAACTGCATTTGAAATGCAAAGCACGTTTGTATCGAATGCATCGCACGAGCTGCGCACGCCGCTGACCGCCATGATCGGTGAGTTGGAAGTGGCCCTGATGAAGCCCCGTGAGCCGGAAGAGTATAAGCGGGTGCTGCAGTCCATGCTGGAGGATGCCCGTTTGCTGACCGAACTTTCCAACGGATTGCTGCAGATCGCACAGGCTAGTATAGATTCGTCCAAGATCAGTTATACGTACCTCCGCTTCGATGAGCTGGTCTGGATGGCCCGCGACCAGGCCGTAAAGCGGCAGCCCAACACCCATTTCGATATTAACTTCGAAGAGCTGCCCGAAGATGAAGACCGCCTGATGGTAAAAGGCAACGAGGCGCTTTTGCTGATTGCTATCGTGAACGTACTGGAGAATGCAGCTAAGTTCTCGCCGGCCGGCCATCCGGTTTCGGTGCTCATCGCTGCGGACAAAGAACGTGTGCTGTTGAAGGTACGGGACAAGGGGCTAGGCATCGCCAAGGACGACCTGAAGCATGTTTTTGTGCCTTTCTTCAGGGCTTACAACGTGCGCAACATTACCGGGCACGGGATCGGGTTGCCTCTTACAGAGCGTATCCTGAAACTGCACAGAGGCAGTATTTCGGTGCACTCCATCATACACGAGGGTACCGAAGTGGTGGTTACATTGCCCCAGGCCTACAGCTTTGTTCCGGCTTAATCTGCATTTTAATCAAATTTTAATAAGGTTTTAATTCCCTGTTAATGTTGCAAAAGTAGCTTTGCCAACATTAGGTGAGTAAAATGTCTTATGTTCCTGCACTCCTCTTGCCAAGGGTGCGGGAGCCTAGGGCGCATAAAGCAGGAAAAAAAGTCTTATGAAATCAAATACAGGTACTATTAATTACATGTCCCGCCTTAGCAAGGATTTTCCGGCGGGTTTGGTAGTGTTTCTTGTTGCACTTCCACTTTGTCTGGGTATTTCCCTGGCATCCGGTGCGCCATTGTTTGCTGGTATTGTAACAGGTATTGTGGGCGGCCTGGTGGTCTCCTGGCTCAGCGGCTCTCAGTTAAGTGTAAGCGGGCCGGCTGCGGGCTTAACAGTGATCGTGCTGAACGGAATCGAAACACTGCAGACCTACGAAGCATTTCTGCTTGCCGTAGTGCTGGCCGGGGTGCTGCAACTGGTGCTGGGCTTTTTGAAGGCTGGTGTAATCGGTTTATACTTTCCATCTTCCGTGATCCGGGGCATGCTGGCCGCCATTGGCCTTATTCTTATTCTGAAGCAGATACCACATTTTATGGGTGCAGATGACGATTTCTTCGGAGATATGAATTTTCTGCAGCCCGACGGGCGTACCACTTTCTCGGAACTGGGCCATGCTTTTTCAGCCATTAACCTGGGCGCCTTGCTGGTGGGTATTATCTCCCTTACCATACTTCTTGCCTGGGACACCGCCTTCCTGAAGCGTTTTAAGTTCTTCAAGCTGGTGCCGGGTGCTCTTATCGTGGTGCTGGTATCTGTTGGCCTGAACTTTCTGTTTATCAATTCCTTTCCGGAGCTGGCCATTGCCAGCAGCCATCTGGTAAGCCTGCCGGTTATCGGCAGTGTGCAGGAATTGGGCAACGAATTGCGCCTGCCGGATTTCAGTGCTTTTGCTAATCCGTCGTTGTACGTAGTGGCGTTTACCATTGCCATCATTGCCAGCCTCGAGACGCTGCTGAGCGTGGAGGCCGTAGATAAACTGGACCCGCACAAGCGGCGTACACCCACTAACCGCGAACTGAAAGCGCAGGGTATGGGTAACATCATTGCCGGTATGCTGGGCGGCCTACCAATGACTGCCGTGATCGTGCGCAGCTCTGCCAACATTGCCGCCGGTGGCGAAACAAAAGTATCTGCTTTTATCCATGGCGTGTTCCTGCTGCTGTCGGTCCTGTTCCTGGCCGGTTTCCTGAACCAGGTGCCGCTATCTGCGCTGGCGGCGGTGCTGCTGATGGTAGGTTTTAAATTAACCAAACCAAGCCTGTACAAGGGGCAGTTGAAGCTGGGCGCTGAGCAGTTCATCCCGTTCATTGTTACCATCATTGCTATCCTGTTTACCGACCTGCTGATGGGTATCCTGATCGGTCTGGCAGTAGGCGTGTTCTTTATCCTGAAGGCCAACTATAAATCGCCGTACTTCTACCACAAAGAGGAGCAGAAAGACAAGGAGATTATCCGTATCCAGTTAAGCGAGCACGTATCGTTCCTGAACAAAGCCAGCATCGTACTCACCCTTGATCATTTGCCGCAGAACAGCCACGTGATCATTGATGGCGATAAAACGGAGTTCATCGATTACGATGTGCTGGAGGCCATACAGGAGTTCAAGAAGACGGCACATGAACGCAACATCAAAGTAGAGATAAGGAACATAGCGGATGTACAGGTGCTGGACATGCACTAAAAGATCAATATGGAGTAAACTATAAAGAACAACTAAGCATACATACACAACATGAAAAAAATACTGGCAAATAATAAGAAATGGGTAGCGGAGAAGCTGAGCGAAGATCCGGATTACTTCAATAAGCTGGCCTTAGGGCAGGAGCCGCGTTACCTGTTTATCGGTTGCTCCGACAGCCGTGTTCCTTCTTCAGCTATTACGGGTACGGGCCCGGGCGAAATGTTTGTGCACCGTAACATTGCCAACCTGGTTGTGCACTCCGATATGAACCTGCTCTCCGTATTGCAGTATGCCGTGGAAGTGCTTAAAGTAAAAGATATTATCGTTTGCGGCCATTACGGATGTGGCGGTGTAGCAGCAGCTGCCAGCAACAAACAGTTTGGCCTGATCGATAACTGGCTGCGCAATATCAAGGATGTGATGCGCCTGCACGAACGTGAGGTGATGAGCATCTACGATGAAGAGACCCGCCTGCGCCGCCTGGTAGAGCTGAACGTGATCGAGCAGGTACACAACCTGTCCAAAACGTCCATCATCCAGAATGCCTTGCTTTCAGATAACCCGCCAAGGTTGTACGGCCTGGTGTATGATATCAAGGAAGGTTTGCTGCGCGACCTGAAAGTGGATGTGGAGGGCTTCAAGCGCTATGAGCACATCTATAACGTGACCGCAGACAATGTACAGGCAGAAGCTGTACAGGAAGAGAATACTACTACCTAATACCTGACTTTTTTTCCGGCTGAAGCCCCTGCTCTTGCAGGGGCTTCTTTATTTTGCCGGTGGTGTATGCTTTATACTTGTAAGGGCAATAAAAAAGCTCCGCTTACGGCGGAGCTTTTTCAATAAAGGTCTTTTACTATTAACGGCCACCCAACAGGTAGCTTGCCATCAAATAGAAAGTAGAATTGCGTACCTGGCGGTTTTCCAGGGTATTTTCATCGCCAATCTTTTTAAGGCCGCCGTTATATCGTAGTTCCAGGCCCAGGCCATTGGTGGCGCGGAATCCAAGACCTGCTGCATAACCCAAATCGATCTGGTAGGGGTCATCGGTGATCTCTCTTTTTACAGTAACAGTGGTGCTGCTGTTGTTTGGCGTTGTATCGGTGATGCGGCGTGCTTTGGCAATAAACGAAACCTGCGGGCCAAGGTCAATGAACAAACCGCCCTGCGAGAGGTGGAGCAGTACCGGCACATCTACATAGTTTAACCTGTACTTGTCTTCGATGTTGTTACCGCTTGCCTGGTACTCGAGCACAGCGCCTTTAGAAGTATAAAGTGCCTCTACCTGCACACCGATGATCTCAGTAATGTGTTGTTGCAGCATCAGGCCTGCTGTATAGCCAAAACGGTAATTAAAATTTTTTGCATCATCGCCTTTAAAGCTAGCATAGGTTGCACCGGCCTTGATACCCAGTTGCTGGGCAGATCCGACGCTGGCTATCAAAGCGAAACTAACTAATAGGATAAGTTTTTTCATGGTAAGTAGTGATATGTAAATTGCACTTGAAACGATCAAAGTAAGCTAAAAGATACTTCCCGAACTAACCCAAATTATACTTTCCTGTGGTATAACAACCTTCAAGGCTGAATGTCAGCTAAATGCAAAAAGCCTCTCTGCTAAAACAGAGAGGCTTTTTCTGTGGAATCACATCCACTATTCTATTTAAGAAAATCCGTAGCTTCTGTTTAGAAACACAGAAGGGCTAACGGGTGTGTTTACCATTCATAGTCTCTTCTTGAAGAAGAACCATAGGAGTATGGAGGTCCGCTATAGGTGCCGCTGCTGTAAGAAGAAGAGGAGCTGCCGTAACGGTTATAGTCGTTGTCACGATCGCGCATCTCATCCATTCTTCTTCTGCGTTCTGCTTCTTCGTCACCGAACCAGGATTTTACCTCATCTCCGGCACGCTCAAAGAAGCCTCTGTCATGTCTGTCTCTGTCGTAGTCGGTGCTACTACCGTAGCCACCGCTGGTAGTGTAGCCAGTGCCATAAGTACTCAAGCCGTATGAGCCGCTGCCGCTGTTGCCCCAGCGGTCGCTGATGCGGTTACGTATTTCGTCTCTTCTTTCGTCTCTGTTGTCCCAGCGGTCACTGATGCGGTTACGTATTTCGTCTCTTCTTTCGTCTCTGTTGTCCCAGCGGTCGCTGATGCGGTTACGTATTTCGTCTCTTCTTTCTTCTCTTCTGTCTTGCCTTTCGTCTCTTCTTCTGCGGCGTTCTGCGTCATCGTCACCGAACCAGGATTTTACCTCGTCGCCGGCACGGTCCCAGGTATCACGGCCACTGTGGCGGTCTCTATCCCATCTGGAGCCTGTCCAGCCAGAATGGGAGCCATAGTCAGATGATCCTGAGCCAGCTGATCTGCCATAGGTAGAAGTATGTCCGTGACCGGTATCTGAATACGTGTCGCGGGCAGATCCGAAGCCACCTGCTCTGTTGCTGTAAGAGCCACGTGAGCTGCCTGAACTGCTGCCTAAGCCGTAATCGTCGGATGAATAATAGTTACGACCGGAGCTTCTGGTCTCTGATCGGTAATTGTCATTGTACGGGTTATAACCCGAGTTTTCATAGCTTCTCATAGCATTGTAGTTTTTGGTTGTACTTAAATTTTTTACTCAATAAAGAGCCACAAGATTTTGCAATCCTGCCTTCACTTTTTACGAGAGCAGGGGCTTAAAGTTATCCAACACAGCCTGTATCAGGTGCATGTGTTTTGTTGTTATCATTTGAATCATACTATTTTAGCTGCTATCCGAGGTATAATTTGCCCGTTGCAGGATCCTCCTAAAAAAAGATGAAAATGGAAGCGCTCTGAACCCGTTCG
Source organism: Pontibacter ruber (assembly GCF_023630205.1). Classification (GTDB taxonomy): domain Bacteria; phylum Bacteroidota; class Bacteroidia; order Cytophagales; family Hymenobacteraceae; genus Pontibacter; species Pontibacter ruber. The sequence goes on from NZ_JALPRR010000002.1 coordinate 98,781, forward strand.
GGATTACCACAAACTGATGTCTAAAATTTTATGCAGCTGGTTTGAACTCAGTTGGAAAGGCAGATGTTTTAATGACTTTGCTTCCTGTTTTATACGAGAAGTATACGTTGCCTCGTTATTTATAAGAGACAGAAACGATGGTGTTGGCTGTGGCAGGCTCAAATGTAAGATTTCACATAAGAAGGATATTGCTGCTGTTGACCCACCTGGTGCGTGTGTGAAATCAACTTTAGTCAATAATCAATAGTATGAAATTTAAAGCAGTACTGGCTTCGGCATTTGCTATGCTTTCGCTGACAGCCTGTGAAGATCTATTTGAGGGAGGAAGTCTTCAGCCTGACGGGTCGAAGCCTGACCTGGTGATCAAAGCTCCTATGAGCAACCAGTCTTTTACCAAAGCGCAGGGAGTGCCCCTGATCTTGAGCATCGTCGACAAAGACGAGGTGAAAGACCTGGAAGTGATCATAAAAAGTGCAAACAGCGAAACCGAACTCACCCGGTTTCATCTGCCAACTGAAAAGAGTGTGGTGGAACTGGATACGATTTTGACAGCGGCCAGCTATGTAGCCGGTACCTACAACCTGACAGTAAACGTAACCGACAAGCGTACGAACTTCTCTACCAAACAAGTGCAGTTTGTGGTGAAGTAAACCTGTTGTAAGAAAGTATAAAAGAAGGGCAACTATAGTTTTATAGTTGCCCTTTTGCTTTTTAATCGAACTGGTAGACGATCTGCCCCTGTTCGTTTATGATGAGGGCGGCATCGAAGGTGTTGCCGGTTTTGGCGGAAGTGAAGCCTTTTATTTTCGGTGTTTTGCCTTTCAGTAGTAAGGTGCTGATCTGCTTTTCGGAGATCTGTTTGCCACCCATTTCGAAGGGAACCTTGAACTCGCAACCCTCACGGAAGCGGCTGCAGCCGTAAGCGGTTTTGCCTTTCAGCAATTTGCCCTGCTTGCAGCGCGGGCATTGGGCAAACGGATCGGCAGCGGGAGCCTTTTCTGCTTTCTCCAGCACTACCTGGTGCGCTGCATCCAGCTTCAGGGTAGCATCGAAGCTTTCGCCTGCCTCTGTTTTCAGGCCTTTTATCACGCCGGTTTTGCCTTTGCTGAGCAGGGTGGTTACCTGCTTTTCAGTCAGCGGCTTGCCGTGCTGCTCGATCGGGATGAGGAAGCGACAGCCCTCTTTAAAGCGGATACAGCCGTAGGCTTTGGAGCCTTTTACTATATGGCCTTCTTTGCAGGCAGGGCAGGAGCCAAGTCCTGCAGTGGCAGGAGCCGCCGGTTTTTCGGCTTTGGCAGCTTTGGGTTTGCTGGCTTTAGCAGCAGGCTCGGCGGCGGCAGGCGCTTCCAGGGTAACCGTGGCGCTGTCGTACTTTACTTCCTGCACCAGGTCTATCACAAACTGCTGAAGTTCCTGCAAGAATGCCTCTGCTTTAAAAGCGCCGCCTTCGATCTGGCGCAGCTTGCGTTCCCACTGGCCCGTCATCTCCGCCGATTTCAGCGTCTGGTTCCGGATCACGCCAATCAGGTCAATGCCCATTTGGGTGGGGATGATCTTTTTCTTTTCCTTGCGGATGTACTGTCGCTTGAACAGGGTCTCGATGATGGCAGCGCGGGTAGAAGGGCGGCCGATGCCGTTCTCTTTTAGGGCATCTTTCAGCTCTTCGTCTTCTACCTGGCGACCGGCGGTTTCCATGGCCCGCAGCAGTGTGGCTTCGGTGTATTCCTTGGGTGGGTTGGTCATCTTCTTGTCCAGCAGCGGCGCGTGTGGCCCGTGCTCGCCGATCACAAAGTTGGGAAGTATACCAGCGGTTTCTTCTTCCTCTTTGTTCTCGCCTGGGTTGCCGGTCGGTTCCGGCTTGATGTCTTCGGCACCGTAGAGCACGCGCCAGCCCGGCTCCAGTATCTGCTTGCCACGCACCCTGAACGTATAACCAGCCGACTCCGCCGTAACCGTGGTGTTGCTCACGATACAGTCAGGGTAAAAGGCGGCAATAAAGCGGCGGGTGATGATGTCGTATACATCGCCCTCACGGCCGTACAAACCGCTGGCGTTTGCCCCGGTCGGGATGATGGCGTGGTGGTCGGTAACTTTATTGTTGTTGAATACTTTTTTGCTCTTGCGGATCTTGCTTTGCAGCAGCGGCGCCACTTCCTGGCTGTAGTTGCCCAGCCCCTGCAGGATGCCCGGTATCTGCGGGTAAATATCGTCAGGCAGGAACACGGTATCCACACGCGGGTACGACACTACCTTTTTCTCGTACAAGCTCTGCACAGTTTTGAGGGTTTCGTCGGCGGAGAGGCCCAGCTTGTTGTTGCACTCGATCTGCAGCGAGGTCAGGTCGAAAAGCTTAGGCGGTGTTTCGGTGCCTTTCTTTGTCTCAACATCTGTAATGGTGAGCTCAGCTTGCTGGATGGCCTCGAGTATCTTCTGTGCTTCTTCCTCTTTCTGAAAACGGCCGTTGGTGCTGGAAAAAGTCGTGTCGCGGTAAATGGTTTTGAGCTCCCAGTATGGCTGCGGCACAAAATTGGCGATCTCGTGGTGGCGGTTCACCAGCATGGCCAGCGTCGGCGTCTGCACCCGACCAATGGAAAGTGTCTGGCGGCTGCCGTTGGCATACTTCAGCGTGAACAAACGCGTAGCATTCAGACCGAGCAGCCAGTCGCCGATGGCGCGGCTTTTGCCAGCCTGGTAGAGCAGGTCAAACTCAGAGCCTTCGCGCAGCCGGGCAAAACCCTGACGGATGGCGTCTTCGGTCAGCGAGGAGATCCAGAGGCGCTTAAACGGTTTTTTATACTTGGCCTCGGTCAGTACCCAGCGCTGGATCACTTCCCCTTCCTGGCCGGCGTCACCGCAGTTGATCACCTCTTCTGCATTGTCGAGCAGCTGCTTGATGATCTTGAACTGCTTTTGCACGCCGCTGTCGTTCATGAGCTTGATGCCATAACGCTCGGGCAGCATGGGCAGGTCGTAGAGGCTCCAGCGCTTCCACTCGGGGCGGTAGTCATCTGGCTCACGCAGGGTGCAGAAATGCCCGAAGGTCCAGGTTACCTGGTAGCCGTTGCCCTCGTAATAGCCGTCTTTACGGGTTTTGGCACCCAGCACGGTGGCTATTTCGCGGGCTACACTTGGTTTTTCAGCAATACAGACTTTCAAGCGAATAAGTATGTTAGGGTTTACTACAGAAGTCAAATTTACGGTTTTTACGCCGGAAATCCGAGCCAAAACCGCATACGTGCGTATGGCCGGAAATGCATAACTTGCCGCCGGAATCAAAACCAGCAGCCACCATGAAAGTAAGCGGATTTACCTTTGTCCGGAATGCAATCAAGTATGATTATCCTGTTGTAGAGGCCATTGAGTCGATACTTCCGATATGCGACGAAGTGGTGGTGGCCGTGGGCAAATCCGAAGACGATACATTGGGACTCATCCAAAGTATAAATTCCCCGAAGATCCGCATCATCGAAACCGTGTGGGACGACAGCCTGCGTGAAGGTGGCCGTGTGCTGGCCTTGGAAACCGATAAGGCTTTTGCTGCCATTTCACCGGACTCGGACTGGGCCTTTTACATACAAGGCGATGAAGTGCTGCACGAGCAATACCATGCTGCGGTACGCGAGGCGATGGAGAAGTATAAGGACGATCCGAGGGTTGACGGGCTGCTGTTTGGTTACAAGCACTTTTATGGCTCTTATGACTACGTGGGCGAATCTCTGCGTTGGTACCGCCGCGAGATACGGGTGGTGCGCAACCGCAAAGACATCTACTCTTACCGCGACGCGCAGGGCTTCCGCAAAGGCGATAACCAGAAGCTGAACGTCAAGCTGATAGACGCTGAGATTTACCACTACGGCTGGGTGAAAGATCCCAAAGCCATGCAGGGGAAGCAGGAAAGTTTCGGTAAACTATGGCACTCCGATGAATGGATGGAGCAGCACATTGCCAAGGCCGAGGAGTTTGATTATTCCGGTATCGATGCATTGGGGCTGTTTAAAGGCACACACCCGAAAGTGATGCAGGAACGCATTGCGCGCACCAACTGGAAGTTCACCCACGACCTGAGCCGCAACCAGTATCGCTTTAAGGATAAGGTTAAAATGTTAGTGGAGAAGTTGACCGGCTACCGCATAGGAGAGTACCGCAACTATAAAATTGTATAGGTTTATACTTGCTTGTAAGCCAGTAGGTAAAGTATAGCCGGCCTTTTTCTAACACATCCTGCAAAGGCCACATTGAAACATAGTGCAAGTGCTGTTGGTATAGCAGGTAAAATACTACAGTAACGAACCTATGTCATGAACCATACTTTATACCTGCGCTGGCTGGGCATACTTATGCTGCCGCTAACGCTGTTGCTGCAGGGCTGCGAAAAATTTGAGTACAGCCCGTACGAGGTACGCCTCGACAGCGACGAAAAGAACATCAACCAGCGCAACATTGAAAAGATACAGGCGCTCCAGATTTCCCCTTCCGACACGCTTCGATTTATACTTACCGCCGACTCCCAGGGCTTTTATGAAGAGAATGAGATTCTGGTAAACCACATCAACCAGCACCACGCCAACGCCGATTTCCTGCTGCTGGGCGGCGATGTCACCGACTTTGGCCTGGTAAAGGAATTTACGCTGGTGAACGACGAGTTCAAAAAGCTCAAAATGCCGTACGTGGCGGTGGTGGGCAACCATGATGCCGTGAACAACGGCAAAGAAGTTTTCCAGGCCATGTACGGCAAGTTTGATATCAGCTTTGAGGTGGCCAACAAGAAGTTTATACTTTTAAACACCAACCACCTTGAGTTTGACAAGCAGGTACCGGACTTGGTTTGGCTGGAGAACGAGCTGAAGGGCACCGAGAAGTATAACCAGGTGTTTGTGCTTTCGCACATTGCGCCGCGTAGTCCTGAGTTCGGACCGGAAAAGGCAAAGATTTACGAGTCGCTGCTGAGCCAGTACAACGTCGATTTTTCGCTGCACGGGCACAGCCACAAGTATAGCCAGTACTTTGCCTCGGACAACAAGGTGCCTTACATGGAGGCCGGCTCCACCGAGAAGCTGGAATACGTGGTGTTTACCGTAACGCCGGATAAAGTAAGTTTTGAACGCGTACAGATCCAGAATCCCTAAATGAAAACGATACGATTGCTCCTGACCCTGTTGTGCCTGGCTGGCTTTGCCGGCGGTACACATGCCCAGGCACCTACAGATACAACTGCCGGTAACCCTCGAAAATGGTATGCGCCGGATGGCCTGGTGCTGCAGTTTGCCGGTAACATTGGTATGTTTTCGGGTGGCGCCAGCTATAGTTTTGCCAAAGATAAGATCAATACCGACCTGGTGTACGGCGCGGTGCCGAAGCTCGATGCCCAGGAAATGCTGCACATCCTCACGCTGCGGGGCATTTACAAGCCCTTCAAAAAAATACCTCTGGACGATAAGTATAGCCTGACGCCGTTGCGCTTTGGGCTTGGTGTCAGCTACTATTTCCGCGACCAGGTATCTACTAAGTGGAGCAAAGATTACCCCGATGCCTACTACTGGTGGGTGAGCAGTCTGCGCATGACGGGCAGCCTGGGCCTTGGCATTAACCGTAGCATCCGCAACAGCAAAATAAAGGAAGTGAGCCTTTATACCGAAGCCGGCACCTACGACCTCATCGTTACCTCGGCCGTAAAAGACAAAACCCTCGGCCCCTGGGATATCATCAACTTTTCGGTAGGAACACGTGTGGCCTTTTAAGGATGGTTTTATATTTTGCAGAACGTTAAACAAACAAGCAGATGCAGCCACTTGGAAAGTATATTGTTATCATCGGGGTGATCGTTGTTGTGATTGGGCTGATCGTATGGCTGGCAGGCGACAAACTGAACTGGTTCGGCAACCTGCCCGGCGATATCCGGGTGGAGCGCAGGAACTTTCGTTTCTACATGCCCATCACCACCATGATCCTGCTCAGCCTCCTGCTTTCGCTGTTGTTGTGGGTATTCCGCCGTTTCTTTTAAGCACAGGTTATACTTTATACTTTCGGCATTGACCATACTTTGCTAACTTGCCCGGGTATAAGCCACCAACCTTTATGCCGAAAATCAAGCTGCACAAAGACATCATAGCCTTCCTGACGATGGGGCTGGTCTTCCTGTTGCTGTGGCTGTTTTTCTGATCTGCGCACATGTTCTTTATACTTTCCAAAACGCTTCACCTGTTGCTGGCGCCCCTGCTCTGGATCGTGCTCCTTTTGCTGCTGGGCTTGTTTTTGAAGTCGGAGCGGGTAAAAAGAGGGTGCCTGGCAGCAGGTATAGGGTTGCTGTTGTTGCTTACCAATCCATTTCTGGCGAACCTGGCCTGGCGCACCTGGGAAGTGGACGCTGTTCCGGTTGCAACGCTTGGGGAGTATGATGCGGCCATTATTCTGACGGGCGTAACGGGCACAAAGGAGCACATCCCCGACCGGATCCATACCTACAAAGGGTCAGACCGTTTTCTGCACCCGCTGATGCTGTACCGGTTAGGTAAGATCAAAAAGTTTATCGTAACAGGCGGCACAAGCAAATTGCTGCGAAAAGAAGTGCCGGAGGCAGTGCAGATCAAGACGCTGCTGATGCAGGCAGGTGTGCCGGCGCAGGATATTATCACGGAATCACGGAGCCAGAACACCTACCAGAATGCGCAGAACACAGCCATACTTCTGAAACAACACCCGGATCTGCAGCGACTGCTCTTGGTTACGTCCGCCTTCCACATGCGCAGGGCAGCTGCCTGTTTCAGCAAGGCCGGCATAAAAGCCACTTCCTTTAGTACAGATTTCTACTCCAACGTACCTCGCTACACCCCCGATGAACTCTTCATTCCCAGTGCCTATGCCTTTTCCAACTGGCACCTGCTCATTCACGAAATAGCCGGTTACGTGACGTACAAGCTGATAGGGTATTGTTAAATTGTTAAATTGTTGATTGCTTGTTGTTTGTTGTCTTCCTTGCCCTTGCTGCGTGTTTTCACCAGCAAGCTCGACGGCCGCTGAAGTATAAATTGTTGGTGATAACACCAACAACGGCGGACAGGAATTCCCCTCTTGGGAGGGGAAGGGGTGGGTTAACAATCAACAATTAAACAATTCAGCCAATCAACAATTTATCTTACCCAACCCAGATACTCTTCTGATTCACAAACTCCCGGATGCCGATGTAAGACAGCTCGCGGCCGTATCCAGATTTCTTGATGCCGCCAAAAGGCATTTCAGGTGAAGATGCCACCAGCGCGTTCACGAAAACAGCGCCTGATTCTACCTGGCGGGCTACTTTCAGGCCGCGTTCCTTGTCTTTCGTCCAGACAGAGCCGGCCAGGCCGTAGCGGTGGTCGTTGGCAAGGTTGATCGCTTCCTGCTCGTCTTTTACGATCATTACGCTGGCAACCGGTCCGAACATTTCGTCTTCATAAGCAGGAGTGCCGGGCTTTACGTTCTTGAGGATCATCGGCTTGAAATAGGCGCTGTTCTTGTCGGAGCGGCCACCTTCCAGCACCACTTCGGCGCCTTTTTCAATGGTTTCCTGTACCTGTTTTTCCAGTTCTTCGGCCAGGTCTACGCGGGCAAGCGGGCCGTAGTCGCATTCTTCCTCCAGCGGGTTACCGGTTTTAAGGGCAGCCATTTTCTGCTTCATTTGCTTCAGGAAATCGTTGGCTATACTTTCCACCACAATAAAGCGCTTGGCGGCAATGCAGCTCTGCCCGGTATTTACCATCCGCGACTGCACCGCTATAGATGACGCCTGCTCCAGGTCGGCATCTTCCAGCACGATAAAGGGATCGCTGCCACCCAATTCCAGCACCGTTTTTTTGATCTGCTGGCCGGCTTTTTCAGCCACTTTTGATCCTGCCATTTCACTTCCTGTCAGCGTAACCGCTTTTACAATATCATTCTCGATTATGGCATCCACATCCTTCGACTCTACCAGCAGCGACTGGAACACGTTTTCAGGGAAACCGGCTTCTCGTATCACTTCTTCAATGGCCAGCGCGCATTGCGGTACGTTAGACGCATGCTTCAGCACCCCTACATTGCCTGCCATTAGTGCCGGAGCAGCAAACCGGAATACCTGCCAGAAAGGGAAGTTCCAGGGCATTACGGCGAGTACCACACCCAACGGCTCATAGGAGATCAGGCTGCGCGAAGCACTCGTTTCGATTTCTTCGTCTTTCAGGAAGTCGGCTGCATTTTCGGCATAGTAACGGCAGGCACTCGCGCACTTTCTTACCTCCCCAATCGCAGCTTTCAGGGGCTTGCCCATTTCCAGTGTAATGATCCGGCCATACTTTTCCGCATCCTGTTCCAGCAGGTCGGCGCACTTGTTCATGTAGCGGGCACGCTCTTCAAAACCGGTTTTCTTCCAGCTCTGAAAAGCCTCCTGGGCAGCTTCCAGTTTCCGGTTCACTTCTCCGGCAGATAATGCCTGAAAGGTCTCGATTACTTCGTTTGTTGCGGGGTTCAGGGTTTGTATAGCCATGCGTTCTGTTCAATAGGTTTGGTGTAAATATACGGAAGGCTCCTTATTGCGGGCGAGTACATGGAGCAGAAAGCGATATCTTATACTTTGGCTTCCGGTAGCGGTAAATATTGCTAAATTGCCGTAGGTGTGCCGCGCCTGCGTATTATCAGAACAATGCCGGCACTGGGCTGTTCTTTTGTTCGGGCACTGGCCTTGCTAATTTTTATACTTATCATACTTACCACTTATAAATGGAAAGCACTTATTATAATCCTGCCGATCTGAAGAAGTTTGGAAATATTACCGAGTTACAGCCTGAAATGGGGCGCAAGTTTTTCGATTATTATAACGAAGTTTTCAAAGAAGGTGCCCTGACCGAGCGCGAAAAAGCCCTGATCGCGCTGGCCGTATCACATGCCGTGCAGTGCCCTTATTGCATCGATGCCTATACTTCCGGCTGCCTGGAAAAAGGCGCTGACGAAAACCAGATGATGGAAGCTGTGCATGTGGCAGCTGCTATAAAAGGCGGCGCAGCCCTGGTGCACGGTGTACAGATGATGAACAAGATCAAAGAACTGTCGATGTAGCGTATGGCGTTTGCAACCAAATCGCTTAAAGCACAGCATCACCAGTTTGCCAACCCGGCTTTTCAGCTGGATGTGCTGCAGCAGCCCTTGCATGGGGAGCCGTTTCCGTTGTTTTCGGAGCGCCTGCAGCAGCACGGGCTGTTCCCGCTACGGCCGGTAGGCACTACCATTCTGCAGGTAAATGTAGGCAAGATGTGCAACCAGACCTGCCGCCACTGCCACGTAGATGCCGGCCCCGACCGCAAAGAAATTATGACGCGCGATACCTTGCAGCTTTGCCTAGATGTTCTGGCGCAGGCCCCGCAGCTCACCACCGTGGACATTACCGGCGGTGCCCCGGAAATGAACCCGGATTTCCGTTGGTTTGTGGAGGAGCTCTCGAAGCTGAACCGGCAGGTGATCGTGCGCTGCAACCTCACGATCATACTTGCCAACAAGAAGTACCATGACCTGCCCTTATTTTTTAAAGAAAACTGGGTGCAGGTCGTATCGTCATTGCCATACTTTCAGGCCTCCCGCACCGATGCCCAGCGCGGCGAAGGCGTGTTCGAGAAATCAATAAAAGCATTGCAGTTGCTCAATGAAGTAGGTTATGGCAAGGAGGGAAGCGGACTGAAGCTGGACCTGGTCTACAACCCATCGGGGGCTTTTCTGCCGGCCAGCCAGAAATCGCTGGAGGCGGAGTTCAAGCGCAGGCTGCGCAGCGGCTACAGCATCGAGTTCAACAACCTGTTTTGCATCACTAACCTGCCCGTGAGCCGTTACCTCGATTACCTGGTAGAAAGCGGCAACTACGAAAGCTACATGGAGAAACTAATCAGCGCCTTTAACCCGGCAGCAGCCGCTAACGTGATGTGCCGCAATACCATCTCGGTTGGATGGGATGGTTACCTCTACGACTGCGATTTTAATCAGATGCTAGAGCTTGGCGTGGAGCCGGGTGCACCGCAGCATATCCGCGACTTTAACCTGGCGCAGCTGGATGCCCGCAACATCGTGCTGAACCAGCATTGCTACGGGTGCACGGCAGGCGCAGGCTCCAGTTGCGGCGGCGAAACGGCAGGTTGAATCTTTGAAGTATAGCAACAACCAGTAATGTTCCCCTCCTTAGACTACCGAGAACGCGAGTTCGAAGGTAGCGAGCGTAGCTCTGAGGGGGTAGGGGTGGTTGGATAGCAGCAACTATGAATTTTATACTTGCAACATGCGGAAGCTCCCTCTTGGCTCAGTCTTTTAGTTCTAGAACCCTGGCGCGAATCTCAGATTCGTGACCTAACAACAAGCTTGAGTCTCTGACTCAACCGGGCCAGAGGCCCACACCATAGCTAGTCACGAGCGAGGACGCTCGCGCCATGGTGAGAACGATGGAAGTATAACATCAAGAATAGTAAAAGCCAATTCCCCTCTTGAGAGGAGTAGGGTGTGTTTTTACTTTGGGTTTACCGAAAAGACGTCTGACAGCAAATGCAACCGTGCCGTGTATTTCCGGGTCACAGTATAAACCATCTAAAAAAACATGAGATACACAGCCCTGCCATCGTTCATTCTAATCCTCTTTGCATTCTTATCCAGTGGATGCGATGAAGAAGAGGACATAAGCTGCATCAGAGATTGTACCGACCAGTACCTTGCACAAAACAACATGGTCAGGTACCGGGGAGAAGAAATAGGCTGTAAATCTTTTCTGAGCTTGTATGAGTACAAAAACAAACAATATTACCTGCTGGGTAACCATTGTGCCGATATGGTAAGCTATCCGACAGACTGTGATGGAAACAAGCTGTGTGAAAACGGAGAGGACAGCGAATGCAGGGAGTTTTACAAAAGTGCCCGGTACATCGGGATAATTGGAATCAAAGAATAAAGCACGCCACAAAACTTGGAGTGCACAATCAAACCTTGGTAGGACCGTGGATATGAAGAAAACAATCTGCTTGATCGTGATGCTCTGCACGGGCCTGTTGCTGAACGCCTGCGGACAGACAACAGACCAGGCCTATGCACTGATGCTACGCGGGCTGTACAAAGAATCGGTGCCTACGGTGAGTGTGCAGCAGCTGAACCAACAGCTGCAGCAGAAAAAAGCACCTGTTCTGATCGATGCCCGCTCCGAAGCAGAGTATAAAGTCAGCCACATTGCAGGAGCCCGCTTTGCGGATTACGACACGTTTAAGCCTTCGCAACTGAAAGACGTACCAAAGCATACGCCAGTGGTAGTATACTGCTCGGTTGGCTATCGGAGCGAGCGGGTAGGGGAGCAACTGCTCAAAGCTGGTTACACCAATGTACACAACCTGTACGGCGGCCTGTTTGAGTGGGTGAACCAGGGAAACCCGGTGTACAACAATCGGGGCAAGACAGACAAAGTACATGCCTATTCCCGAAGCTGGGGGGTGTGGCTACAGAAAGGAGAGAAAGTATATGAGTAGCAAAAACCTGTTGATGTTGTTTGTGCGCAACCCGGAGCTGGGCAAAGTAAAAACCCGCCTGGCAGCATCTGTTGGCCCTGAAGTTGCGCTGGAGATATACCTGCACCTGCTGCAGCATACCCGTACCGTTACCCAGAACCTGGCTGTAGATAAAGTGGTGTACTATTCTGATAAGATAGAAGAACAGGACATGTGGCCCGGCCAGCACTACCAGAAAAAGGTGCAGCCAGCCGGAGACCTGGGCGAGAAGATGGCTGCTGCCTTCTCCGAGGCTTTTGCCGCAGGCTATACTTCCGTCGTGATCATCGGGAGCGATTGCCAGCAGCTGACGCAGGAGATCATCGAAAAAGCCCTTCAGGAACTGCAGACACATGAGGTGGTAATCGGGCCAGCCCTGGACGGGGGCTACTACCTGCTGGGCATGAACCACCCGCACCCGGAGCTGTTCCAGAACAAACGCTGGAGCACCGAGCATGTATTCCCGGATACGCTCTACGACATCGAACGCCTGCACCTGTCGCACACGTTGCTGCCCAGCCTGCAGGATGTAGACCACCTCGAAGACCTGGAAGAGCCGGACCAGTGGCTGGGCTCCAACAGCTGATTCGTTTATTTGTATGTTAAAATTACTCCTGCCTCGTTAGAGGTGGTGCTTTGTCGTAACCGTAAATATCGTCCCGGAACTGAATGCGGTCCCGGTTATCTATCCAGGCAGTCAGGTACGTAATAAGCAGCGGTGTGGGCTTTTTCAGACGGATGTTTTGTTCAGGCTTTTTGCTGGTAAGCAGGCGTTCCACTCTTTTCGCTGAATATCCGGAACGCTCCTGAAGCAGGTATTTGGCCAGCTCCTCCGGATGCTGCACCCGGATACAGCCGTGGCTCAGCGCCCGGTATTCCAGGTCAAACAGCTGCCTGTTTTTGGTGTCGTGCAGGTACTGGTCTACCCTTGTGTTAAAAAGGAACTTGATCCTGCCCAACTCATTCTGCTCTCCTGGCTTTTGTACGATCCTGTAATTAAAGTTGTGAGGTGTTACCTTTGCCCAGTTAATCTGCCAGGGGTTAACCCGTACGTACCCTCCCAGGATAGTCGGTTTGAACAGCCTCATGTCCCTTTTGTCCAGGTACCCCGGATTACGCTTAAGAATAGGCAGTATCTCTTTGCTGGCAATGGACCGTGGTATAATCCAGGAGGGATTAACAATGATGGTATGTACAGCAGTGCGGACACTTCGGGTAGGCAGGTCGGGCTTGCCGATGATGGTGCGGGTTTCTAAGATCACGTTACTGCTGTCTACCAGCCGCAGCGCATACTCCGGAATATTGACAATGAGGTAGGGCGGCTCAAGGCCCCGGCTGGTAGCACTCCAGCGGCTGAGGCTGTTTTGCAGTTGAACCAGGCGTCTGGCTGGGGGTACGCTCATGGCAGCGGCTGTCTTAGGCCCGTAAATACTATCCGCTATCAGCCCGTGTCGCTCCTGGAAGTTGGCCACGGCAGCAGCCACTTCAGAAGTATACACTTCATCGGTTCCGGCAAGTTCATGCGGCAGGTCTCCAAGCAGGATCAGGTTTTCCTGTAGCTGTTGCACACGGGGGCTTGTTGTGCCGGATTTGAGCAGCGGTCTGCCTGGTACCGGTTTCCATGGTTGCGTAGCCAACTGCTGGTAATACACTATCGCCTCCTGCATGCGTACCGCATAGTCAGGTACAAGCAGCATGGGCTCTTGCGGAGACTGCGCATCGCTAATCCTTGCTAACAGGTAGAAAACCAGAATTAAAACCAGGCGGGGCATGTGTAGCGTAATAGGGTGTCTTTTATAGTTTACGTTTTTACATCAAGAAAGGCGGCTGGTTCAGGGAAGGATTTGCAGCAGGGCGGAGGGTGTTAGCAGGCATTCTGATGCGGTTTGTTTTAAATGAAGATTCTTCCGTAGTTTAGCTTAAACTATCCTGCCTATGCGACCGAACCTGTACATTTTGCTGCTGTTATGGATTACAGGGCTAAGTATGGCCTGCAAGCATGAAGCAGGCAAGCAGAAATCTTCCGTTAACAGCACAGAGACCTATCAGCAGTTGGAGGAGTATTTCGATCTGAACTGGGCCATGCACAAACTTTGGGAAAATGGGCTGGCAGAAGTGGCTGTGTATCATGCCGAACGTGTGGTGTACAATAAAAAGCGGACATTCGAATATACGCTCATCACGGTGAAGGAAGATTTCAACAAAGAGCATAACGTCAAAACCGACGACTATACCCGCAACGATCTGTTCCCGGTGATGAAGGTGAACGAGTTTTGTCGCATTCCTACCGAGGAATACCCGTACCATTACCTTACCTCGCTCTTCATCCGGAGGGAAAACCCGCTGCACCTGCACAAAATGACAACTTCCTCGCAGGAGTGGTGCGGCAACACCTTCAAAGCCATTACTGACGAGGGCGAGAAGTATAATTTATACTTCAACTCATACTTCGACGGGCAGAGCGAAGGCAACCGCAAACTGCAGAAAGACCTGCTGCTGGAAGACCAGTTGCCTTACACGTTGCGCAGCCTCCGCTTCCGCAATGGGCTTACATTTGAAGCTAATGTGCTGGAAACGCAGCAGACAAACAAAGCCACTGATCCAAAAGTATACAAGGCAACGATCAGCACCACTAAGGCTGATATAGCGGGTGCAGCGGCCTGGCAGGTGCTGGTGCAACTCGACGAAAACAAACGCAGCCTTTATTGGTTTGCTGCTCAGTACCCGAACCAACTCCTGCGGCAGCAAGCCTGGGATGGCCGAAACCTCGAGCTAAAGAAACTTAGCCGCTATGCCTATTGGCAAACAGAATAACAAGTATAACTTTGAACAAAAAGCCCATGGCTACTACCATAGAAAAAAGTACGCTTACCTTTTTATCCGACCTGAGCAAAAACAATACCCGCGAGTGGTTTAACCAGAACAAGCCCCGCTACGATGCGGCACGCAAAAACTACAGCCAGTTCCTGGACGAGCTGCTGGCAGAGATGGCGCTTTTTGAGCCGGTGGCGCACGGTCAGCAGGGCAAAGACCTGCTGTTTCGCATTTACCGCGATGTACGCTTTTCGAATGACAAGCGCCCGTACAAAGACCATTTTGGCGCTTACATTGCAGAAGGCGGACGCAAATCCATACTTCCAGGCTATTACCTGCACCTGGCCGGCAACGATAATTCGTTTGTAGCCGGCGGCCTCTGGATGCCACCTGCCGATTACCTGAAAGCCGTTCGGCAGGAGATCGACTATAACCTGGAGGAGCTGGAAAGTATACTGCAGGAGCCTGCCTTTAAAGAGCGTTTTGGCAACATACAAGGCGAGCAGCTGAAAACCACTCCCAAAGGCTACGACAAAGAGAACCCGGCCATCGAATACCTGCGCTTTAAAAGCTGGAATGCAGTAATGCCGCTACCCGACAAAGTGGTTTTAGGAAAGGATTTTAAAGATGTGGTGCTGGAAGCGTTCAAGGCCGTGAAGCCTTTCAACGATTTCCTGATGGCGCCGCTGAAGGATGTGGGAGAGTAGGGAGATATTGAGTTGAAGGTGTAACGGGCTGAGCTTTGCGGTGGCATAGCTACCGTAAAGGTGTTGTTGTGCAACGTACTATTTCTATAAGCTATAGACTAAAATTTAAACCAAACAATTTTCAGTCCTTCTTTGGTATCCTTCAGCTCCATTTGGAATAAATCCAGCACCTCGTTCTCTGTGTAAACTCCACCAAAAATAAAGTACCCATCCTTAGTTGCCTCGTAAGAAACAATTCTGGTATCAACATACCCTTCATCAAGCCCACTCTTGATTTCATCAAACACAGCGTTAAACTGTTCTTGGTCTACGTCATTGGCTACCAAGCTATAGGCTGCTTGACTGTTGTCGGCGTAAACGTGTTCAACAAAGGGTCTTACTAATTCTGATATCTCAGAGAATTTAGGTGCTAATTGGGCTAGTTCTGCATGAGAATATTCGAAGGAAGTCGCATGGCTCTTTCCATTTTCCTTATCGCTAACTAATTTAATCTTGATGCTAGATAGTGAATCAACCTCCAGTCTCTGCTTTATCTGTAAGGCAGAACCTCTCGCAAAGTCTTCTTTAGGCACCCCATAGCTAAACAATGGGCTGTTAGTAAAAGAGAACTCTTTCGTTCGGTTATCTTCGTCATTTGTACTAGCTGTATAAGTTGCCGTGAAAACGCACAAACAGTTAATAGAGAAATATTGCATTTTGTCAGAAGAGCATGACAGCAGGAGTGTATTGAAAGTTAAGGCGATAAGAGCGTATCTAGAAGTCTTTTTCATTTTGTAATCTGGATGCTGCACAACTAGCTGCTAAACGGAAGTTTATTCGGCTTATCTGTCAAATCCGGCGGATAAACGGAGTAAACTTCCTGTTAATATAGTAAAATATAGTTTCTTTCTCTTCAGCCAGGCTTCGAAACCAGGCAAAGTATAACCGTATTGGAGATGGAAAACACCACGGGATAAGGTATGAAATGCGATAAAGTCAGACAGTGTTTCTATAGCTACATCAGCCTTAACCTTCCTGTAAGTATAAGCGCAGAATGAAAATGATAGCTACTAGGCTGTACTGTATTCTAAGTCAACCTGCCTCTGATCCATTTAATTTGCCCGTTGTGGTTGGATTCGTGCTCGCACACATGAAACCACTTGCAGAAGTTGTTGGTAGGGCCCCAGGGCCACTTCCTGTCCACGGCCATTAGCCAGGCATCGTCACGTTTCCTGAATTCGGTTAAGGTCTTTTCGCGCGTTTCTTCAAGTATGTTCTGGTAATAGTTAAGGCTGTTGCCTTTAATGTGCTTTCTGGCCGCAGCGCCCAGGTTCAGGGGTATGTCCCACTGCCTGTTTTCTGCTCTTTCCCAGGGCTTGCCTTCAAATGTATTTACCTGGTAAAACCTTTCAGTGGCTGCAAGGTGCAGCAGCATGGCGCCGATGGTATTTGCCTTCGCATCGTGCAGGTAGTCCAGTTCCTCTACCGTCATCTGCTGCACGGAGCCAAGCACCACCATGCGCATCCAGTTCATCATGGAAACCAATGTCCCGATCTGCGGCGAAAATCCCTGTCGTGGGCCTATGATATTGATGCCTTCCTCTATGCTGTTCATACCTGCCCCTGTTTGTGGTAAAAGACAAAATCCAGCGAATCCGGCAGTAAAGGTAGCTGTCGTCCTGATAAAGCACCTGCGGTCGATGAGTTGGGATTTGGCACTCATAAGTATAGGTTTGGCAGGAGCTAATAATAGAAAAGCCGTACACAAACTAATGTTGTATACGGCTTTTATAATTTGGAAGCAGTGCCCGTAAAGGCTTACAGGTTATACTTTTACCAGCGGGCTGAGCTGAACTGCTTGGGGTCGAACCAGCTTTTATCCGTTCTCTCCGGGAAGGAAATATTGAAGTATTCTTCGTACAGTGTTTTCTTGCCGTTTGTCTTGAAGACGATCTCGGTGGCCACCCAATTGTTGTTGATCTGCTTGTAGTTGTTGATCTCTACATCGCGTACGGCACCGTTGGAATTGATAATAGACCTGACGGTATAGAGCCGCTCTTTGTCAACCCAGAACTGCGTGGTGGTAGTGTCTGCGGCATTGCTTGTGCCAACTACATAAACCGGACGGCCCTGCCAGGTAGACTCAGTCATTTGCTGTAAGTTAAAGCCGAGCTGCTGCAGTTTTTCTGCTGTAACCGCCGGCTGCAGAAAGTATACATCAAAGCTCAGCAGCACGAGGTTGTGCACCATCGGGCGCTTGCTCTTTAGCTCGCCGTTGGCAAAGTTGTAAACGGAATCCTGGGCAAACAGAACGCCATTGCCTGTTTCGAAGCCATTAAAGCGAATGTGCAGGTTGCCCGGCTGGCTGTAGATCTCCTGCCATACTTCTTCTTTCGTTACCTGGTCGTTCTCGTAAAAAATGGCTTTCTGCTCGAAGGCAAAGTTCGGGTACCATTTGTCTTTCCACTTCTGGTACATGGCATTTACTACTTCGGTGCCATCGTTGAGGCGGGCGCTCTCCGGGCTCATCTTACGGGTACAGGAGGCGGCAAACAGCAGGAGAGGAGATAGGAGAACTAAAAGCAATTTGCGTGTAAAAAGGGTTTTTCTCATAGTTGTATAGGGTGTAAAATAAAATTGCGGCAATATACTTACCTGAGTTGAAGAAGCAGCTAATTAAACGTTCTCCGGATTTTTAGCAAGAGCTAAGCGCAGGCTAAACATTGCCAGCAGGATCGTTACAGGCGTGAAGAGCATCTTCTCCAGGTCGTTGTTGGAAAGAGCATTACCGGCTGTGTTGAAAAGGAACAGCACGAACATTACCCAAAGAGCAACAGAAGTTATCTTTCTGCTGATTCCGGTTTTCAGCATGCCGGCATGCTGGGCTACAATGGCTAGCATTACCAGGTTTATTGCCACGGATATGCCCTCAAAACGGAGCATCTGCGACGTGTTCTCCAATCTGCCTCCCCACACTGCGTCGAAAGGCACAACCCCCGTCATGATCAGCAAATGGAAAAGTATGAAGAGCGATAACAGAGATAGTAAGCCGTAGGTGGGGCTATGGGTTTTGTGTCGAAGGTGTGCATAGAAAGATCTGTAGAGTTTGGAGGAGTAAAGGATACTGCCTGCTTATTAGGCGGTATGTTGGTAAAGCTTCTTTTCTGTACTTCACCGTTGCTGCTATACTTGGCTCAGCCGGCGTTTTACTCCCCGAAATTATCGTAGTAAGTGAAGTCTTTTGTGATGAGTCCATCCTCAATTGTAAAGATCGTACAGATTGGCAATTCAAATTTGGATCCGTCCGGTGCAGTTCCGCGGGATACAAATTCCACAACAACATGCTTATCCCCGGAAGGATAGATCTGGACAACCTCGTCTTGTATGTCGGGGAACATGGTGCTGAGCTCGCTATACTTCTGAATTGTCTGCTCACGCGTCTGCTTTACAATTCCCTGTTCGAGTGAGGGGTCTTTAAAGTCTGCCGTTACCGTGTACATTCCGGCCATTTTCTTCCAATTGTGGTTATTGAAATGGCTATAGTATTGCTTTACGATCTCCATGTTTTCAGCACTCATCGATTGTTGGTTTTGGTTAGTACAGGAAGTAAGTATTACCAGGGCAGATAAGAATATCAGGATCTTTTTCACCGGTTGATCAGCTTAAATCAAAAGTATAGAAATCTGTTTCTGGCTTGTCATCGCTTCAGTGTATATAAGCAACCAGCGACAATACTGAAGTTATGATACTTCGGGTTAAATATAGGATAATCCTATTATTTAAATGCTATCCTTTTGTAAAATATTCCCAGAGATTACTTGGCCAGGTTTGCATACTTTTTCTGCTGCCGGTATAGGTATAACTCCACCCAAAGCCACAGGAAGACCAGGGTGTACTCTACTGCTACCAGCCAGAGGTTTTCGGTGTAGGCGCTGGTGCGGTAGGCGGAATAGCTGAAAATGGCCAGCCCTGACCAGACGGCTGCGTAGCGGAAGTGGCTCATGGCGGTGAGAGCCACCAGCGTGGTGATGTACCAGGGGTGTACCGTAGTGGAAAGGAACAGGTATACCGTAAGCGCTGCGGCCATGTAGCCAGCCAGCCTTCTTACAGAACCCAGGTATTTAACGGCAGCCAGCGCCAGCACCGTAGCAAGTATAGCCAGCGATAAAAGCGGCCCGATCACTGCGATCTGGTTATAGCCTGTCAGGCGGAAGCCTACCCAACGCAACAGGTAGTATACACTTGCATTAAACTCAAAGCGCTGGAAGTATAAATCTATACTTTGGAAAAAGTTGCCGAGCACCTCCGGAGTTAGCAGCGGAAAAAACAGCAGGACCAGCATTGCCAACAGCACCAAACCAAAAGCAAGGAAGCGGCCCGCACCAAGTTTGCGCAACACGAACGGCAGAAACATGAGCGGCAATAGTTTTGCGCCAATAGCCAGTGCGAAAGGAACTGCTGCAATCCGGTAGCGCTGGTAATGCAACTGGTACAAAGCTAATAAGAGGAAAAAGATCAGTAGCGCTTCAAAATGCAGGTTGCCTGTCAGCTCCAGTATAACGAGCGGGTTCAGGGCATAAAGCAGCATGTACCGGTCGGGCAGGCCCATGCGGCGCACCAACCGCAGCAGCAGGAAAACAGAACCAGCCTCAGCCAGAAGTATAACTACCCGCAATACGATCACACTTCCCAACATGCTGTTCGGGAAGAGCGCTGCAGCCAGCCAGAACACCGCCTGCAACACCGGCGGATAGACAGAGTAGTACTCCTTGGAGTTTAGCTGCTGAAACAACTCCTGTGTAATACCCGGCAGTGCGGGGGCAGCGTTGCTCAGGTAGTAAGAAGGCAGGTGCAGGTAAGGGTTTTCTCCGTTCAGCAGCAACCGGCCGTCCCACACAAACCGGAAATAATCGTCGGAAAGTGCAGGTATGGAAAAGAGGAACAGCAACCTGAAGAACAGGGCGGCCGCTATACCGTGCCAGACGTTAACTTTCTGGGTGGTAACATAGGCATACGCTCCAAAGGCAAGCAGCACCAACACCAGCAGTTGTGTAAAATTTTCTCGCGGCGTGGCATACCCCAGTGCCAGGTAGGCAAGGGCAGAAATTACCAAAGCAATGTAGGGCACCACATTTTTCCGGACCATACTTATGCGCGTCTGCTATGGAAAAGGGAATAAAAGGAAACGGAGCCAAAGCCTAGTGTCAACATCACATGGAAAGGCACCAGCCCGAAATCCTGCAGCCGGAAAGCCGTTACTATCCCATACCCGAAATATAGTGATAGTAGACCTTCCAGCAATGTTACCGCATTTATACTTGCCACAGTATAAGCATGTTGCCTCCAGGTGCCCCGGCACTGCACCAGGTTGTGTTTCGGGGTCCGGATGAAAGGTGTTTTTTTACCTGAATAGCCTTCCAGTACCGCTACACTGTTGTGCAGCGAAAGCCCCATCGACATGGAGAGGAACAGGAAGAACTCCGGTACAAAGCGTTTGGTGGTTAGCCACGCGGAGCGGGTTTCCTGGTAAAGGGCAGTCCAGTAAAAGGCCAGCAGCGAAAACAGGCTAAGTATGAGCAGCGATCCGAGTTTAAAAAGAAGCTCCAGCCCCGGCTCGTTGTGCTTGAGGTAAAGTATGGGTATGCTAAGTATAGCTGTGATCAACACACACACAAACACGCTGCTGTTGAGCAGGTGGAAGGTAGCGTGCAACTTGGTAAGAAAAGGTACAGGAGAGCGAAGAACCTGCAGCAGGTGTTTGCGGGCAGTTTCGGCGGCGCCTTTGGTCCAGCGGAACTGCTGCGATTTCAGGGCGCCCATGGCAGCCGGAAGCTCTGCCGGTGCTTCCACCTCTTCCAGGTACGAGAACTGCCAGCCCCGCAATTGGGCACGGTAGCTCAGGTCCAGGTCTTCGGTAAGGGTGTCGGGTTGCCAGCCGCCGGCATCTATAATGCAGTTTTTGCGCCACACGCCGGCCGTGCCGTTAAAGTTGATAAAATGCCCCCCGCTGTTGCGGCCGCTTTGTTCAATGGTAAAGTGCGCGTTCAGCCCGAAGGCCTGTAGTCTGGTCAGTAAAGAATATTCACTGTTCAGGTGTCCCCAGCGCGTTTGCACCACGCCGATGCGCTCGTGCGTGAAGGCAGGAATCGTACGCTGCAGAAAATCGGGAGCCGGTACAAAATCAGCATCAAAAATAGCGATGAAAGTGCCTGTTGCGCGCTCCAGCCCATACTGCAGCGCGCCGGCTTTGTAACCGGTACGCTCCGGCCGACGGATGTGCTCGAAGCGAATGCCGCTCTCGCTGTAGTCGCTTATTTTCTGCTGGATAAGGCTGCTGGTATCGTCGGTAGAGTCGTCGAGGAGCTGGATCTGCAGGAGGTGGCGTGGGTAGTCCAGGGCCGCAACCGCATCGATCAGCCGCTCCACTACATAGCGCTCGTTGTAGAGGGGCAGTTGCACTGTTACGGTCGGCCACTTCTGCGAGGCAGCAGGTGTTAATGGAGGTTTTTGCTTCTTCTTGCGGGTCCAGTACAGGTAGGTGAGGTGCAGCTGTACCAAGCTGTAGCAGAAAATAAAAGCCAGGCAGATGCCGTACACGGAGACAAGAAAAAGCTGAAAGATGTTCATGCCGGGCTGCTGGTATTATGTTTTGCTACAGGTATTTAAAAATAGTAAACAGGATCTTATAGCCTGCCATAACAGAGCCTTTCACCGTGCCCGATACTTTGGACACGCCGATGCGCTTGCGGTAGCTTACCGGCACCTCCGTAAACCGGATCTTCTGTTTGGCAGCCTTGGCCTGCATTTCCACGGTCCAGCCATAGTTGCGGTCGCGCATGCCAAGCTGCTGCAAGGCATCAAACCGAATAGCCCGGAAAGGCCCCAGGTCGGTGAAAGAAGCGCCGTACAGCCAGCGCAGCAGGGTAGTAGCCAGCCAGTTGCCGAAGATCTGCTGCGGCATCATGGAGCCGCCTTCGCGATCTCCCAGTGCCCGCGAGCCGATCACCATGTCAGTATGTCCATCCAGTATGGGTTGCACCAACAGCGGCATCTCTTCCGGGTAATCCGAGTAATCGCCATCTAAAAACACCAGTATAACAGGCCGCGTGGTGGTTGGTTTGGCAGCTGCATACGCAATGCCTTTCAGGCAGGCGTTGCCGTAGCCGGGGTTGGGTTCATCCAGTACGGTGGCTCCAGCAGCCCGGGCATTTGCTGCTGTCTGATCCGTCGAATTATTGTTCACTACAATTACCTCCTGCACCAGCCCCGAAGGTATGGCGGCAATCACTTTGGCTATGGATTCCTCTTCGTTAAAGGCAGGTATGACAACGTCGATAAGGGGCATGGCAGGTAGTTGCATGCGCAAAGATGCCTAATTTATACTTACGGAACTAAAACAGTGCGCCCATGATTTAGAATAAGGCCAGGTAGTACCTTTGCAGCAACTTTTTGAGAGAGCGAGGGTTATACTTAAGTAAGAAGTACACTTAACAGTTGAATTTAAGATGGAATTACAAGTAGGAGAAAAAGCGCCGGATTTCGAATTGCAGCGGCAGGATGGAGGCTTGTTTCGCCTTTATGATACGCTGAAGGAGAAGAATGTGGTGCTGTACTTTTATCCGAAAGATAATACACCCGGCTGTACAAAGCAGGCTTGTGAGTTTCGGGACCAGTACGAGATTTTCCGGGAGCAGGGGGCCGAAGTTGTAGGCGTCAGCTCCGACAGCCCGGATTCTCATAAGAAGTTTGAGAAGCAGTTCCGTTTGCCGTTCATACTACTGAGCGACAAAGGGGGTGGCGTTCGCAAACTTTTCGGTGTATCCCGCAAGTTCGGTATTGTGCCGGGACGTGTAACCTTCATCATCGACAGGACGGGTACAGTACAGTATGTGTTCAACTCGCTTACCAAACCGCTGGAGCACGTAGACAGGGCGCTTGACGTGCTGCGGGCACTGAACAAGCAACAAATGCAGAGCGCATAAAGGGTATGTAGGTATGTAAAACGCAAGCCGCAGGGGGTAAACCACTGCGGCTTTTTTGTTTAAACCTTTTTGTCATTTAGAATGCAATGAGAAGTCTAATACTTATAGCTGAGGTTTATACTTGATATCTGGCAAGCCTTCTCTTTGTAGCTACCTTCCTTTCTCAGTTTTACTTGCTTATACTTCCATAGCTGTCAATGGTGCGCTCAAGGCCGCGGGGCCTCATCCTCGGGCATCGCGCTGCTTTCGCTTCCTTTGCTCCTACGTCGCAATGCCTCGCTTGCGCTCGTCACCAGAACCTCTCGAGGCGCTCAACCCAAGGACTGCAAACGATACTTCTTCGTAAGCGACTATGCAACAGGAACAGTTAAGGAAACAAAAGCAAAATTCCCCTCTTGAGAGGGGTGCAGGGGTGTGTTTATACAGCAGCTATGAAAGATATACTTTAAAGTATGGAAAAAGCCGTAAAGCTCCCCTCCTTAGACAAGGAGGGGTTAGGGGTGATTGGAACATTATGAAAGTATAACTCCAGCTACACCAAAGGCTCATTCCCTCCTCGGAGGGGTGCAGGGGTGGGTTTATACTTTGTATGGAGCGTATGAGAATTGCATAGCCTGACCAAACCTTACACCTCCTCCACCGGCTTATGCTTTTCGAGCCAGCGGAGTATAGCCGGAAAATGATCGTGTGTGGCATCAGGGTGCGTCAGGATGTCGATGTGGCCGTAGTTGTGGAGGTTGCCACTGGCTTTACTGAGCACCCTGAATTCGCTTCGGTCGCAACCGGTTTCCAGCATCAGTTTCTCTACGTCTACCGGGTGGCCCAGCACATCGTCGGCAATGCCGGTCAGGTAGAGAGTAGGGGGTAACTGCGTGCGCTGCAGGGCTGCAGCATAGTCAAACTTATCTTCCCAGTCCAGCCAGCGGCGTTGCACCACCCACTCGTGCGTTTGCCGGTGCGTCAGCTTGGTCTCGCTGTCAGAGCCGATGCGCATGGCCTTTGCCGGCAGCGATCCCGCTACCGATACTACTGCTTTGGACAGCCAGTTCCACACCACATCCACCATCAGAAACTTCTTGAGGCTGCGGATACTGATGCGACGCTTGCTGCCAAAAAAGAACATGGCTTGCACCTTTACCGGAACCACCTGCCGGGCCAGGTAGGCCAGCATCAGCACCCCTCCCCACGAGTGTGCACCCCAGTACTGGGGCACGTCGCCTTTCAGCTCTTTTATCTTGTCTATAATGGCCGGAAAGTCCTCCCGCAAGGTATGCGTAAGGCCAAACGTGGAGCGGCGCGTGATACGGGGCGTACTCTTGCCGCGCCCGCGCAGGTCGGCCACAAACACATCGTAGCCGTGCCTGGCCAGGTAAGGCGCAAATCCTTTCTCTGACTTCGAATAAAAAATACGACCGTTCTCGATGGAGCCGTGCACCAGCAACACAGGCGCACCTTTGCCATCGCGACTGAAGCGCTTCAGGTGCAGTTGGTCTGTATCGGTAACCGGAATGTAGATCGACTCTTTTTGTAAAACTGCGTGGTGCGACATAAAGCAATTAAAGTATAGCTACCGGAATCATAATCCCGGACCTTATACGAAGGTACGTTGCCCGGGCTATACTTGCTCATTGCGTTTGATTTGCGTAACCGGCTAAACAGTGCGATCGTGGGCGGGAACGTCTTTCCATACTTAGTTATGCCTGAAGTATAACTGCACAAGTATAAAAGCCGGCTTATCACCGGATCTGCCTTCGGATAAGCTTATAAAACTCAACCCAGATCACCGACAGAAAAGCAGCGCCAGTCGCGTAAAGCACCAGATGGTATGGCACGTGCTCCACCTGAAACAGGTTTTGCAGCAGGGGGGTACGGTAAATCAGCACGGTCAGCACCAGCGTGAGGCCGATGACTAGGGGAATAAGGATGTTGTGGTAGCGCAGCGTTGTAAAGATGGTGTAGGTAAAAGACCGGTTAACCAGCGTCAGGAAGATGTTGGAAAGCAGCAGCGTCAGGAACGTAAGGGAGCGGGTGAGGGTCTCGCTGTAACCGGATGAAACTGCAAAGTAATACATGCCCAGCACGCCTGCCGCGATCAGCAGCCCTTGCACAAAGCTGATGGCCAGCTCCCGGAACGAAAGAAACGTGCTTTGCGGGTGCCGTGGGTCGCGGTTCATGACGTCTTTTTCCATCGGCTCGTTCTCGTAAATAATAGAGCAGGTAGGCCCCATGAGCAGCTCCAGGAAAATGACATGCACCGGCGTGAAGATATTCGGATACTTCCAGCCCAGCACCAGCGGGATGGTTACAGTAAGTATGATCGGGATGTGGATGGAGATGATGTAGCGTACCGCTTTTTTCAGGTTAGAGTAAATTTTCCGTCCGAGGCCTACGGCAAGCACCATCTTCTCCAGGTCGTCGTCGAGCAGGATCAGGGCGCCTGCCCGTTTGGCAATTTCGGTTCCGCGCTGCCCCATTACCACGCCAATGTGCGCTGCTTTCAGGGCCGGTCCGTCGTTTACGCCATCGCCGGTCATGGCTACTATTTCGCCGTTGTTTTGCAGAGCATGGATCAGGCGCAGCTTTGCCTCTGGAAACATGCGGGCAAACAGCTCCTTTTCCGATACCTGGCGTTGTAATTCCTCCTCAGGCATTTTCATCACGTCATTACCAGTCAAGTACGAACCGCAGTCCCGGAAGCCACTTTCCCGGGCAATGGCGCTGGCTGTTTCCGGGTAGTCCCCCGTTACCATTTTTACTTTAATGCCAGCCTGGTAGAACTGCTGCAGTACGTTTGCAATATTCTTTTTAGGCGGGTCGTAGAGGGCCACCAGTCCTAAAAATTCCCAGTCGAACTCTGATTGATCTTTGGGGTAATCATCTGCCTTAAAAGGGGTTTTTGCTACGCCTAATACACGATAACCCTCTGCTGCCAGCGCATGAATGGTGGCCTCCAACTGAGCTCTTGCAGCTGCTGGCAGGGCACATACCTCGATGATGCGTTCGGCGGCCCCTTTGCTGGCTACAATGCCTGCTCCGGCGCTGTTCTGGTACAGGTGCGTCATCATGGGCGGCTTGCCTGCCAGCGGGTATTCGTGCACCATGGTATAGTTGGGTCGCTCATCTGTGGGAATGGCGGCTGCATAGGCCTGGTGCAGGGCCTGTTCCATCGGGTCGAAGGGCGTTGGTTCGCTCGCCCACATGGCGTATTCCAGCACCTGGTGGCAGGCAGCAGAGGTGCATGCTTCCGTATTCAGAAGCTGGGCGGAGGCGTAATCGTATACTTTGGCCAGCTGCATGGAATTTTCAGTGATGGTGCCGGTTTTGTCGAGGCAGATGACGGTAGCGGAGCCAAGCGTTTCCACCGTTCTCAGGCTTTTGGTCAGGATGTTGTGCCGGATCATGCGCCAGGCCCCGATCGCCATGAATGTCGAAAAAGCAACCGGTATTTCTTCGGGCAGCACCGACATGGCCAGCGTAAGGCCAAAAAGCAAGCCCTGCAGCACATTTCCCGACTCGATATAATTCAGGAGCCACACCAGCAGGAAAGCCATAAAGCCAAACAGGGCCATGCGCCGCACAAATTGTGCTATCTGCAGCTGCAGTGGTGTTTCTGCTTCTTTCTCTGTTTCCAATGATTTTCCCAGTTTGCCGAGCTGCGTCTTCATGCCCACGGTTGTAACCTGAACGGTAGCCTGTCCCGAGGCCACAGTCGTGCCCATGGCCAGCTGGTTGTTATCTTCCTGGTTGTTTCGCACTACGGCATATGACTCACCGGTCAGCACAGATTCATCTACCGAAAAATCATGCGATTGGAGGATGAAGCCGTCAGCTGGGATCTGTTCGCCTTCGCGTACCAGCATCACGTCGTCTACTACAAGCTCTTCTGTAGGTATTTCCTGCTCCTTGCCATTGCGCACCACAGTTGCTCTTGGCTGCGAGAGCTTGCGCAGGGCATCAAGGGCATTCTTGCTGCGCACCTCCTGGAAAAACGAAATGCTTGACACCAGCAGAATAGCCACCAGCATCATGATTCCTTCGGCGTACTCGGCAAGTATAAAGTATAAGCTGCAGGCCACCACCAGCAGAATAAACATGGGCTCGGTAACAATGTGCCGGAGCATCGTGAGCAGGGGATGATGCCCCCCGCTAGTTAGCTTGTTTAGCCCATGCTGCTGCCTGCTTTGCTGCACTTCTGCATCGGTAAGGCCGGTAAAGTGGTTGTTGGTAGGAGCAGCCATAAGGTATTTCTCTGTTAGCCTCCTAAAGTATACGTATCGGCGAAAATAGGCTGATATAAAGTTGGTTATCGTATGATGCCTGCACAGTTGTTGTGTAAAAAAGAAAGCCACCCCGAACCTCGGGATGGCTTTGCATTAGGGTTTATAGTACTTGTTTACTTTCTGACAATTACTTTATGCGTTTCGGTCTTGTCTCCGGCCCTTATCGTGAAGAAGTATACTCCTGAGGACAAGCCATCTAATGACAAGTCTGTACCTGTTCCGGCTTCTTCAGCTGTCAGCTGCTTTTGCATCAGTTGCTGGCCGAAAGCGTTGGTTACTGTTATCATTACCGGACCTGTTGCTGGTTTTGCCAGTTTCAGGTGAATTCTGTCCTGGGCCGGGTTCGGATAAAGTATAGCGCTGGCTTGTTCCGGAGCAAGTACTGCTGAGGTGAGGGACTGGCTCAGGCTCGCGTTCTTCAATACCAGCGTTTCTACAGTAGCCTGTGCGTCTCCGCCAAAGCGTGAAGTAACGTAGGCAGTGTTGATCACAGAAACCGGGTTGCTCACAACATCCACATTGTCGACATACCAGCCGGTGGCGCCGGTCAGTACATCAGAACCCATGCGGAAGCGGATGAGCGCCTTTTGCCCTTTGTAACTGCTCAGGTCCACGATCGTCTGGATGTAGCCGTTGCTGCCGCCTGTAAAGGCTGGCCCTACGATGGTAGATGCGTTTGCCAGTGGAATTTCTCCGTTATAACCGTTCTGGATCATTTTGCTGCCCAGGTTGCTCCAGGTCAGGCCGCTGTTGGTACTGATCTCGACCACTCCGCCATCAAAACCTGCCTCGGTAGCAAAGCTGTGCCAGAAACGCAGCAACGCATTTTCTCCGATTGTTACCGGCTGCGCTGTTACCAGGTACTGATCGCTATAGGCATCCGGGTCTACAGCAAACCAGGAGGTGGTGCCGCTGAACGGGTTTTTCGTGCTGAGCTGCCAGTCGCTCAGGCCAAGGCCGTGCGAGGTTTTCCATTTTCCACCGCCATTTTCCATGTCATCCTGGAAGTACACGGTGGTGCCGCTGCCCTTGTTCACGCGTACTTTGAACGTGCGGTTGATGGTCTCGCCCTGGGTCATTTTCACCGACTTGAAGGTTACCACGCCGTTCGAAAGTTTTGGCGCATCTGCTGTAGACTCCTGTACAAAGACAGTACCCTCCGGAAGCGGGTTAGTTATACTTACTCCGTTCACAGAACTTGCTGTCTCGTTCTTTACGCTGATGTTGTAGGTCAGCACCTCGCCGTCCACTACAGGAGAAGGAGTTGCTTGTACTTTGATTGCCAGTTTCGGATTGCAGGAAGGCGGCATATCGAAAGCCTCAACACCATCCGTCAGGTCGTCGTTACTGCCCTGCTTGGCACTGTAGCCCAAACCTCGTTTGGCGAAGGCCCGCCAGATGTAGCACTGGTTCGCTCCGCCGTTGTTGATGCGGTCGGCAGCAAGTATGGCATCGCGGGCGTCGATAAAGCCAGGGCTGCAAGGCTGTAGTTTCAGGCCATCTATGATCAGCTGCAGGGCTAGGTTGTTGCCGCCTTTGCCGCTGTAAATGTTCGGATCGTAGCCGTACTCATCGATCAGGTTCCAGGTCATGTCCCACAGCATGGTTGCCCAGATAAAGCCTACCCCATGAGGTACAGAGATTTCGGGATTAGAAATATCCCCATAAGTATAAGGGTTTATGCCCATGTCGGTGCTGTAAGGTGCCGGACGAATACCGCCGCCATCGGTTGCTTCAGAAAGTACATAAGTGCCAATGCCACGGCGCTGCGGGCCTGTGTCGCCTGCTTTCATGGTCATGTACAGGGCAAAGAAGTCGCTCCAGCCTTCGCCGCCCTGCTCAGCGCCGGATAAGCACTGCGTGCTTGGGCCTCCGGTAAGTCGGGTAGAGATGCCATGGCCGTATTCGTGGGCGATGATGCCGTTGTCCAGGTCGCCGTCTTTCAGCGGAGGAACACCGCCTTCGCGCCGAACAGCTCCTGTGAGCCCCTGTGCCAGGGCAGCTTTCAGTTTATCGCCATCTGCCTTGCTGATCATGATAGCCGGAATGAGCACGGCGGTGCCTGTTTCATCACCACCCATCGATGCTGCAGGGCCATCTACGTTATTCACCACGATAACCGCTGTGGCACCCGAAGCCTGTGCATTCAGGGCCTTCTCAATAAAAGAACAATCGCCGCGGTCTACCATAGCAATATTGCCTGTGATGGCACTTTGGTTGGCAAATGGAACCGGTACCGAACCTTTTGGTAGAGTCGTGGTACCGCTGCAGCCTTTGCTTGGGTCTGCAAGTACGATCTTACCACTTACACCTGTTTCGTTGATGTCTGGGCCAAAGGCGGCCTGCACGCCGGTATAAGAACCTGCCACAGAAGACGGTGCCGAAATGTGCAGCAGCTTGGCTGGCAGCGAGGAGGTCCAGAGGTACATCTGCATACGACCCGGCACACCATCCTGCAGCGTCAGGAAGTTGGCATTGTTGGTGCCGCCGCCGTCCTGTGCCTCGGCCATTACACCGTCCAGCCCCTGACCTGTGCCGGAGAAGTTGGTCTGCTGAAAGTTGCCGCTTACTTCGTCAAAACCATACTGGTAGAAAACGTCGTGCATCAGGTTGTTCCAGTAGAACAGGTTGGTGGTAGCAGCCTGAACATACGTTGCCGGCTCCTGTGTGAAATCTATCGGGAAGTCGAATTTCAGGTCGAAACCGCCATCCGGGCTAATGCCGGCGTTGGCACCTGCACGGTCTTCGTAGGCATGTACGTTGTTGCCTTTGGTGATCGTATAGGAGAGGGTACCGTCGTTGTGCCATCCCAGTGGAGATGCTGCGGTATTTTCCTTTCCGGTAACCAGTGTTCTTTCGCCGTGGTTGGGTGTTTCGTAGGGTACATCAAATATGCGGTAGGTGCCACTGCTAGCGATCAGTTCGGCGGCACTGCTGGCTGTAGCTCGTGGGGCAAGCAATTGGGTATAAAAATCCTGCCTGGCTTTCTGCTGCGTCAGTTTTATACTTCCGGCTTCCTTTGAAGCCCGGTTCATACTTGCCTTTTCTGCTCCTGCCGGCTGGTCTGTTACTACTTCGGCACCCCATCGGTCGTGCACTACCAGGTCCTCCTGCTTCAGTACGTTGCCAGTGGCGGCATCCACGCGCGTGTTCCAGTAGTGCTGCGCATCCAGGTTGTAAATAGCCACTTCCCATGCCAGGCGTACCTCTCCATTCTTCATAGGCTGGTACACCAGTTTGGCCGGAATAGGCGATAACGAAATGCCGCCATCGCTCAGCACCACTGCTTTGGCTGCTGCCGTTACTTTGTCGGTAGGCTTTTTGTGCTCCTTTACCTCGATCGGCTTCTTGGTATTGAGCTTGAGGTGACGTGCTGCTGCCTGTGCTGCCTGGGGGGCAGATAAAGAGGCATTGCTGCTTTTGATAGTGCTCCGCAGGTTAGGAATAAAGCGGTTGCCCATGTTGATGACGTTACCCTCGCGATCGATGTTGATGTTGAGGTTGGCGTCCACCACCTCGATGCCCTGGAAACGCTGGCGCAGGTAAATGTGCGTTACACCGCTTTTCTTGCTTACATACTGGTCAGTTATTACATAATCCGAGAGGTCAGCAGTAGTTAGTTTATACTCAGCCTTGGTCTGGTCTATGTGTCGGAGGGCAATGTCTAGTGCCGATTGTGCATTTGCTGTACTTGTTAAGAGCATGAAGAGCATCATACCCAGCAGGCACAGCAAATTGTGCGTAGTTTTTAGTCTCATAAGCGGTGTCGTTTGTTTTAAAGGTGTTACATATGGTACTGTTTGGTAAGCGGATATTATCTGTTTCAATAGAAGGTATTTGTACTCTCAGGGTGAAGCCATCACTGGTTGGGTAAATAATGTTCTTTGAAAAGTGCAGTGATGTAAAGCCTGTTGCTTCGGGTTTTTTGTTCGCGATGAGATATTTACGAGGCCTGAAACATGTTGGATTCTGGCGTTATAACAATGGAATTATTGAAATAGTACTTTTCCAGAAAGATAAGACGTGTATTAAGAGCGAAAAAGAGCAATGGGAGGAGTGAAGTCATAAAATCTGCTAATCAGGCGGGAGAGGCATAGGGAATGCAATAACTGCAGCAGCAGTAGGGGAATGCAATTAAAAGATGTGGGGTGTTGGTAGTAATTTGTTTAATATTATAATTTTTTCAATAATGTATATAATCAATATTCAGGAGCTTTAGTACCCTTATTACAGGAGCGGAAGCAAGGTAATGGTAGTAGGAATTATACTTTTTTAGAAGAAAAATTTTTAGAACTGTTTTTTTAAAAACTGTTGCTCCGGATGGTTACTGCACCTCGCTTTAGGGTCTGTACAGCCCGATCATCCTACGGAGCACCTCCTGCAGGTAACTGCCGCTATGCGGACCGTAAAAGTTCATCGCCCTCGCCTCGTACTTCTTCAACTTGTAGTGTTCATCCGGAATGATGTAGCCCAGGTAGCCGCCGTTGAACCCTGTCACCAGCAGGTGCTGCTCTTGCTCTTTTGCCTGCTGCTCCAGTTCCGACATGAACTCCCCGGAATAATCAGCAGGCATACCCAGCATGATCGTGTTGCCGAGCTGCAGGCTGCTCAGGTAAGCCGGATATCTGCCAAACAAAGTATAAAACAGGCCAGGCGCAAAGCGGTGGTTGTCGCCGATGCGCCACTGGGGCTCAGGTAAGTAGAGCGGCAGGCGTGAGGAGCCGAGCCTGGACGTATAAGCTGTTTTTACTGCAGGAACTGCTGCCAGTATAAGCTGTGCCAGTGCCTGCCCTGTTTCCTGCACGCTTTCAAAGCTGTCGCCGTGGTGGTAGACGGCCCGGTGGCTGGCAACAGCCCCGGCCGAGAAAGCAGCAAAATCATACTTCTGTTCCAGAGCATATACCAGTGCGCCCGGGTAGTCGCGGGAAAGGATAGGCTGCATAGAGGGAAGTATGGTCGGGTGTGCGGCGAAAGTGCAAAGTATGGCAGTGCTGCCGGAGGCTTGCTCAAATTTCAGGAAGCGCAGCAGCGTGTCGCGGGCAGCCTCGGAGCCGGTGAGGCGGTTGCTAACCCATGAGGCGGCGTTTATACTTCCGTAGCCGAAGCGGGTGGGTTGCAGGTTAGCCTGCGCCAGTTTTATACTTTGCAGGATCTTCTCCGTCGTCTGTTGCACCACACGTTTTTTATACTTGCCTGCCATGATACGGCCCGCGAGCTTTTTGCCCCAGCCGCCAAAGCTGGTGTGGGTGTGCGTGGCAGTTAAGTATACCTGCTCCGGCCTTAGCCCATGTGCAGCATACTTTTGCTCCAGGGCAGCTGTTATTTCCATCGGCGCGATCAGCATGTCCAGCGCTACAAAGTATGTCTGGCTCTTGCCGTTATCAAAAGCAAAGGTGCGCACCCACACCGAATCGTGCACCTGGTTATACTTCATGCCGCGGCGTTTGCCGTAGCCGGCCATCGGTGTTCCAACTTCAGGTGTGATATTCACTTTTGCCCAGCCAGCCTGCAGGGTATCGGCCATGGTGGCTGGCTGCTGCTCCTGTAATCCTTTTAAGGTTTGGGTATAGTAGCTGGTCTGCTGGTACGGGGTGCGGTCCAGGCGCTGCACCACACAGGACGGTGCTACAAAGAGCAACAGCAGCCAGCAGAGGCTGAACAAGGAGGATTTAGGATAATTCGGGCGCATCAATCCGACTAAGATACGAAATTAAAGCAGCTGTGGCCTGAGCAGCAGAAGTTTAGCGTGCCGGTTAATTTACCCGGGCCAGTTGTTTCCGGTTTCAGGCAATATCCCTTAAATTTGGCGTTTCTATAATCCGGAATTATACTTCCGGACCTGTAAAAAAGAGCGGGCGGAGCAGCGGTGATAGGCTCATAATCAAGCATTCTATACTTTCCTGCACCTGCTTCAGTCCCTTTTTAAAGAGATTTTTGCGTCATTCCCAATACTTATGGAACCGAATATCGACCACTTATTAAAGATTGCCACCGAGCTCAGCATCACCATCAAACAGGTGGAGGCCACGGCCACCCTGCTGGACGAGGGAGCTACTGTACCGTTTATTTCGCGCTACCGCAAAGAAGCGACCGGCTCGCTGGACGAGGTACAGATCGCTGCTATCCGCGACCGTATGGAGCAGCTGCGCGAGCTCGATAAGCGCCGCGAAAGCATCCTCAAATCTATCAAAGACCAGGAGAAGCTGACGCCGGAACTGGAGGCGCAGATCCTTGCTGCCGAAACCATGGCTGCCTTGGAAGACATTTACCTTCCTTACAAGCCGAAGCGGCGCACCAAAGCCACCATTGCCCGCGAAAAAGGACTAGAGCCACTGGCACAGCGCCTGTTCGAGCAGGAAAACTTTGACGTAACGGCAGAAGCAGCCAACTATATCTCGGAAGAGAAAGAAGTAAAAGATACTGCTGAAGCGCTCGCCGGTGCCCGCGACATCATGGCCGAGTGGATGAACGAGAACGCCGAAGCGCGTGCCACCATGCGCCAGATCTTCGAGAAAAAGGGCGTGTTCAAGAGCCGCGTAATGATGGGCAAGGAAGAAGAAGGCCAGAAGTTCAAAGACTATTTTGAGTGGGAAGAGCCGATCGAGAAAGCCCCTTCGCACCGCATTTTGGCCATGCGCCGCGGTGAGACCGAAATGGTGCTCATGCTGAGTGCGCAGCCCGATGAAGAAGAAGCAATTGCAAAGCTGGAGTCGATGTTCGTGAAAGGCCACAACGCTGCTTCCGAGCAGGTGAAGCTGGCTGCCAAAGATTGCTACAAGCGTTTGCTAAAGCTGAGTATGGAAACCGAAGTGCGCCTGAGCTCAAAGAAGCGTGCCGATGAAGAAGCCATCCGTGTATTTGCCGATAACCTGCGCCAGCTGCTGTTGTCTTCGCCACTCGGGCAGAAAACTGTGCTGGCCCTGGACCCAGGTTTCCGGACCGGTGTGAAGTCGGTGGTGCTCGACAAGCAGGGCAAGCTGCTGCACAACGAAACCATTTATGCCCACTCTGGCCAGCGCCAGCAGGAAGAAGCAGCGCAGGCTGTCCGTTACATGGTTACCCGCTTCGAAGTAGAAGCCATTGCCATCGGCAACGGTACGGCCAGCCGCGAAACGGAAGCTTTTGTGAAGAGTCTGAAATTGCCGGCTTCGGTGCAGGTGGTGATGGTGAACGAAAGCGGTGCCTCAATTTACTCAGCCTCCGAAGTAGCCCGTGAGGAATTCCCGGATCAGGACGTGACGGTGCGTGGTGCCGTTTCCATCGGCCGCCGTCTGATGGACCCGCTGGCCGAATTGGTAAAGATCGATCCAAAAAGTATCGGTGTAGGCCAGTACCAGCACGACGTGGATCAAACTGCCCTGAAGCACTCGTTAGACGATGTGGTGATGAGCTGCGTGAACGCCGTGGGCGTGGAAGTGAACACGGCCAGCAAGCAGTTGCTGACCTACGTTTCCGGCCTGGGACCATCCTTAGCCCAGAACATTGTAGAATATCGCAACCAGAACGGGCCTTTCCGTACGCGCACCGAGCTAAAGAAAGTACCGCGCCTGGGAGATAAAGCTTTTGAACAGGCAGCAGGCTTCCTGCGCATCCGCAACGCTGCCAACCCGCTCGACTCTTCGGCGGTGCACCCGGAAAGCTACCCGATTGTGGAGCAGATGGCCAAAGACCTGGGCGTAACGGTGCAGGACCTGATCCAGAAAGAAGAGCTGCGCAAGCAGATCAACCTGAAAAAATACGTAACCGAAACGGTAGGTCTGCCGACCTTGCAGGACATCGTAAGCGAACTGGCCAAGCCAGGCCGCGACCCGCGCCAGACCTTTGAGGCGTTCAGCTTTACCGAAGGCGTGAACGAGATCAAAGACCTGCGCGAAGGCATGAAGCTACCGGGCATCGTGACAAACGTGGCAGCCTTCGGTGCCTTTGTGGACGTTGGGGTGCACCAGGATGGCCTGGTACACGTGAGCCATTTGTCAGACCGCTTTGTAAGCAACCCGCACGACGTGGTGAAAGTAGGGCAGAAGGTAGAAGTGACCGTGCTGGAAGTGGATGTGAACCGCAAACGCATCTCCTTAAGTATGAAAGGCGACCCTGCGGCACCTAAGCCAGCCGGCGGCGGTAACCGCAGCAAAGGCGGCAACAAGAAAGAAGAAGAGCCGATGAATGACTTCCAGGCGAAACTTGCCCAGCTGAAAGGTAGGTTCAAGTAAGCTTCTAGAGTATACTAAATATGGCTTTAAGCCCCGGTACTGCACAGGTACCGGGGCTTTTTTGTTTGGTAGTTACTAATAATTAAAGGAGGAGTGCAGGCAGGCGCTGAAATGGTGCAATTGGTTTTTTAGATATTTCGGGTATAAGGTGTTGTGATGTGTAACAAGCTGAAATTCAATTATCCGGTATTTTTTATGTTTAAGTGCGATAGAAAAGACATTATGGCATGGGAAAATTATATATATGGAATGCTTAATATTTAAAGTTTGATTTAGTATGTTTACCACATCAAATTCAACCAATCTACATTTTATGAAAAAATTATTACTATTATTTACAGTTATGTTGGCTTCTGCCGGGGCAGCTATGGCTCAGGGAGCAGCTCAGGATTCAACTCAAAATACAGTACAGGAGCAGAGCAAGATCAGGCTGAATGCTGGACTTATCTTCGGTTCTAAATCGGGTATGGACGACGACGGATCTGAAAAAGGCGGAATCGGTCTTAACGTTGGCGGAGAATATTTCTTTACAGATAAAATTGCAGCGGCTCCGAGCTTTGATTATTTCTTTAAATCAAGTGTAGAAAAAACATGGGTAAGAGTAAGCTCCCTGAACCTGGATGGCAGGTATTACTTTGCTGAAAATGGAGGAGCAAACTTTTATGGTATAGCCGGTATTTCGGTAGCTTTTGCAAAAGTTGGATACGATTACGGCGATTACGGCAAAGGCTCCGCCTCAGACAGTGAAACAGGCCTGAACATTGGTGCAGGTTTGGTTTATCCGCTGGAAAGCTTTGATTTCAACGCTCAGGTTAAGTACAATACGCCACTGGAACAGTTTGTTTTACAGGCAGGCGTATCTTTCCCGTTGAACCTTAAATAAGACACTCGCTGTAGTGCTACAGCTAAAAGTGTAAAGTATAAAAAGCCCCTGCTATACATTAGCAGGGGCTTTTTCTTTTCATTTAAATTAAAATCTGCCAAAGCCTCAAGTATAGCTATACTTTTGGTAATATAGACTTTATTCTATGTTCTGATTCTTTTTCAGATATTTGCCCCATCAATCACTTATCAAACCTTTTTATGAAAATCAAAATTTTACTATCCCTGCTGTTTGTAGTTGCTTTCGGGTATACTTCCTCGGCTCAGTCTGTTTCTGTTGGTCCTCGAGTAGGCGCAACGTTTGCAAAGATCAGTGTATCGGATGATGAAAACGGTATATCAAACGATGATATCAAGTATAACCCAGGCATACAGTTTGGTGCTGTGGCAAATTTCATGATCAACGACATGTTGTCTATTCAGCCTGAACTTCTTTACATTCAGAAAGGCTACAAGATCGGCGAAGACGAAGCTTACCTGAAAGGCAGAGCAAACTACATCGAGCTCCCTATACTGGCTAAAGTAGCTTTCGGAACAGAGCAGCTGCATGGTTTTGCAACTGGCGGTCCAACTGCCGGTTACTGGGCAAGCGGCAAAGCTTCTATGGAGTTTGATGGCACAAAAGCAAGTGAAGAGTATGAATTTGATGATGAGGATAACCGCTTTGAGCTTGGCGCCAGTTTTGGTGTAGGTATTGCCTACAAAGTTGGTCCTGGCGAGCTGAACCTGGACCTGCGCTACGGCCTTGGATTCACGAATCTGTACGATACAGAAGGCGACGGAAGCAAAACAAGAAACAATGTGCTTGGCATTTCGCTGGCTTACCTGTTCGGCGCTAAATAAGCTTTTAGCAAGTATAAAAAGGAAGCGGCTCCTGCTAATAGCAGGAGCCGCTTCCTTTTTATACTTGCTTGTACTCAACTAATCAGTATTTTACAGTAACTATACCAACTGTTTAAAACGTATCCTTAGAAAAACTATAAAAGCTATGGATACATACAATCCCAATCTTTCAAGAGCGCTGCACACGGAACATATCTCGCCGCCGGCAACAGGTTCTAGCCACATCAACGTGAGCACACCAGAGCGAATCGTATCGACAATAGGCGGTGCTGCCTTGTCTGTGCTCGGGCTCAAAAAGCCGGGTGCGCTTGGTATGGCAATGGCCACGGCAGGAGGCATATTGCTGTTCAGAGGAGCAACCGGCTATTGCCCGATGAACCAGTTGATGGGCCGTGACACCGCCGACGGGCACGACATCTCGATGGAGGTCGTGAAGACTATAACCGTGATGAGGCCACGCCACGAAGTATACCAGTTCTGGCGCCTGCTCGAAAACCTGCCGAAGTTTATGGAGCATCTGGAAGATGTGCGCCAGCTGGGGCCGCAACGTTCGCATTGGATCGCCAAAGTACCCGGAGGTTTGGGCAAAATAGAATGGGACGCAGACATAATCCAGGAAAAGGAAAATGAACTGCTTGCCTGGAGATCATTGCCCGAATCTGACATAGACAATGCCGGTGAGGTACGTTTCTCGGACGCGCCGGAGGGGCATGGCACCATTATACAGGCTGTGATTTCGTATAGTCCGCCGGCAGGCTCGGTAGGGGGGCTGGCTGCCAAATTGCTGAACCCGATGTTCAAAACAATGGTGGAGCGGGATCTTAGGTACTTTAAACGCTACATGGAAACCGGCGAGGCGCATCCAAAGCACAAGCAACCGCTAGGCAGCGCCTAATCAGAGTATAGCTCTACCTGAAAAGGAGCCATTTACAAGTATAAAGCCAGGTATAGCCGAACTATACCTGGCTTTTTTATGGTTAGAGTATACAGGGTGACGAGCAATCTGGCTATACTTGCCGGATGTAACGCAGGAGCATAGCTGGTGCGTTTTTTGCTTGTAAAAGAGGAAAAAGAAGAAATAAAATGAAAGATATAATTGCTTATGGTTTGCTGCTGTTGCTGGTACTGGCAACTTTTTCGTGCAAACAGGCGCAGGATATAAAAGCATTTACAGAGGCAAAGTATAGCCTGCAGGGTGTTTCGGATGTGAAGGTAAACGACATTGACGTGGAAGAACGATTGCAGGCGCAGCAAGGCCTGTCTTTTGGTGAGCGCGACAGCCTGTTGGCTGCCGTTACCAGTAACTCGTTGCAGGTAAGCTCTACGCTTGCCCTGCACGTAGAGCTGCAGGACTCTGTTGAAGACAGAAGCCTGACCGTAACCAAGCTGGAATGGCTGTTGCTGGTAGATGAGGAAGAGGCCCTGACCGGTACTATAAACGAAACCATTGTACTACAGGAAGGGCTCAACACAATCCCGATCAAAACACCGGTTGGGATTGCCGTATCAGAAAACCAGCAAAACTACGCCGGACTTAACCGCCTGATCAGCCTGGTAAGTAAAAAGAGCGATATCCGGCAGCACATCACCCTCAAAATAAAACCAACCATACAAACACCTGTAGGAGCTATTGAATCGCCCCGGTTTATTACCGTTTCTAAGCCGGCTGCACTGGCAAGTTTGTAAGGTCTGAAAAGTAAAAACCACTGCCGCAACAAGTAGAGCCTGTTGCGGCAGTGGATTTTTTATGTCCTGCTTTGTCAAATTCACATCAGGCGACTTGTACCGCTCTTTGGCTGGAGAAACTTTCCTGCACCAACTCCTGGGCCAGATTCTTTGCCTGTTGTCTGATTTCGCGGAGGGCAGTAGATTCGTACAGCATACTTTTGCGGGGTGGGCCCAATGTATACAAATTACTGATCGGTTGCCCGCTTTTGCGCAGCAACGTGCCATTGGCTGCTGTCATCAGGCCCAGGTAGAGCGGGTCTGGGGTGATCAGTTCATCCTGCAGGAGCTGCTGTACCAGCGGGTGGCTTACCTTCCGGAAGTCGGAGGTGGGGCCGGTACAGTTTATAACACGGGCTACTTCCAACGCTTCAACTTGCCGGGTTCCTCTTGGCCGAAAGTATACTTTGGCGCCTGTGGCCGTAGTTGCTGCATCAACCAGGTCAGCAGCTATGATCTTTAATTGCCCCTTGTCCTGCAGCTGCTGTAGCAGCTCTGCGGAGCGGGGCGGCATGCGGTGCCGGTGCGTTTCCCAGTAGGGCCGCAGGTGCCGCAGAAAGCGTTTCTTTTCTGAGAGAGGTAGCGCCTGCCAGATGGCAGGAATATGCTCGCGCAAGCCATCGAGCACGCTCCTCCAGCTATACCCCAGTACCTCCGCTTCCCGTATCTCCTGCCGCACAAACCGGAACAGGTCAAGTATGCTTAGGTGCGGATGTAGCGGCAAAGCCGGAAGCTGGTAGGGCCTGGTTTGTGTATCGAAAACCTGTGGCAGCATGCCGTGGCGGGACAGCACGTATACTTTACCCCGGTGGCCCATCTTGTCCAGCGTGCCTACCAGGTCGATCATGGTCAGGCTGGAGCCAATAAGCAGCACGGGAGCTTCTTTGGGTAGATCGGCCAAAGCCTCTTCAGACCAGGGCAGGGCAGCATATGCTTTGCTCTGGTAAAACGGCATGTTAGGTATGGGTACATCAGACGGGGCAAAGTTGCCCAGGGCCAGTACTACGTGATCGCTTTCTATACTCCTGCCATCGGCAAGGGTAACGAGTAATTTCTCTTGTGTTGTAATTTCCCGTTCTACAGCTATTGCTTCAGCCTGCAGTATGCTGAACTCTATCCCCTTTGCTGCACTTTGCCTGCCTTCCTGCAGGCGGGCATGCAGGTAATCGCCGAAAATGTAGCGCGGAATAAAATCGTTTTCTGAAACCGGTATACTTAATTGGGGTGTATAACGCTGCTGGTGCTGCTGCAGCCAGTCAACAAAATCCAAAGGCTTGTCGGGAAACAGGCTCATTGCCTTTGCAGGAACGTTAAGCGGCTGATAGGCTAGCTGGCTTGAGTAAGCCACTCCCCGAAAACACTGCTTTTCTACTTGCTCAAGGAGGTAAATTGTCATGGGGCTTTTGGCCTTCAGCAGCAACTGGATGGCAGTTAAAGTTCCGCTCAGACCGCCGCCGATAATGGTGACTGTTTTCGAAGACATAGATACAGCAGGCTTGATTAGATGTTATTACAAGTTCAAAACAGACAAGCTTATGCTAAGCGCCTGTAACTGGAGCAGTGTTGTAGTGGTAACTACCTGCTAGCTATGTAGATGAGCAATAACGGGAATTACGTCCGGCCGGCAAATAGGTTTTTACCTGAACCTAAATTATTCTTCTTTTCTGTATCGATTTGTGCCGTGACCTAACAGTACTGCTCTGGATAAAAGCTGTCCATAAAACCCTGTCTATACTTGCTCCAAGGCTATACAGCCTCGGGTGGATAGCACCTCTCTGAAGTTGAAGTGCAGGTAAAGCAGCACAAACATACTGAGTCTACTGCGTGATCTTTTGCAGCAGGATGAAAACAGTGATTTGGGAGCGGGAAAGGCAGAATGTTAAACTATAGTTAAAGTAGCCTGCATCGTGGCATAATGCTAAAATAAGTATGTTGTTGCGCCGTTGAAGAAATAGGCGCGGTGCCTGTGTTTTTGGCAAAATACTTGCTTCTGTATACGCAGCAGGTCAAACTTTCCTGTTACCACTTAAGCAACTACGAAGTATGAAAATAAACGCAAAGTACTCTTTTTATCTCCTGTTGTGGGCTATTGTGGCATTGCCAGTAGTCAGCCAGGCGGCTGCACCTGCGTCGGCCACTGCCACTGCACCAGCCGGTGCCCGCGACATCATCACCGAGATTATCGATGTAGTGGGGCTGAAGCCACGTTTTGAGATACGTTCGGCCAACATCGAGAATGCCGCAGCTGTTATTTACAACGGCAAGCGCTACATCCTCTACAACGAACGTTTTCTGGACGCGATCAACAATGCCGTGCACACCGACTGGGCCGGCGTAAGTATACTTGCCCATGAAATCGGCCATCACCTGAACGGCCATACATTGTCCCGCTCCGGCAGCAACCATGCCGATGAACTGGAGGCAGATGAGTTCTCAGGTTTTGTGCTGCGCAAGATGGGGGCAAGCCTTGATGAAGCGCAGGCAGCGATCAACCTGTTGTCGGAGGAGGAGCATACCCCAACGCACCCGGGCAGAAGCTACCGCCTGGCTGCCATCAGCAAAGGTTGGGGTAATGCCGACGAGCAGCTACTGGCCAGCAACAACAACGCACGGCCCGTGCAACCGGTAACCCGCACCGAGGCGCCGGCAAAAGCACAGCCAGCCACCCGGGCTGCTGCTACCCTCGACAGCCGCAATGTGT
The DNA here is from genome assembly GCF_023630205.1 of Pontibacter ruber. Classification (GTDB taxonomy): domain Bacteria; phylum Bacteroidota; class Bacteroidia; order Cytophagales; family Hymenobacteraceae; genus Pontibacter; species Pontibacter ruber. The sequence continues at coordinate 140,417 of NZ_JALPRR010000002.1, forward strand.
TGCGCAAAGTTACCTTTGCGGCAGCGCCGGATGAGGAGTTTTACCTGACACGAAGCATGCAGCTGGTACACCTTACCGAAGCAGGACCGAAGGTGATCGGCAAACTGGCCCGTACCAATAGCCGGCAGTATCCGTTTTACTTCGAAAGCAATTACATACAGCCGCTCTTTGTAACAGAAGAAGGCGTTGTGGTAAACAGGAGAGGGCAGGAGGTAGGATATTTCAGTTAAGCCGGACTTATTTTTGGTAACACGGCGATATTATTGAGTGAACAGCCGGAAAGCGTTTAGGTAGGCAAAAAGGGATTGGGTAATTTGCAGGCCTATCTACTTATTTACCTACAACTATGAAATTGATTAAACCCATCTTAAAAGGCTGCAGCCTGCTGCTGGCTGCAGCCCTCATTTTTTCCTGCGACGATGACGACCTCTGTATACGGGGCGAGGGGGATGTGGAAACACGCGTCGTGAACCTTGATTCTTTTGAAGGCGTTAAGGTAAACGGCGACAGCAAAGTATACGTCCGGAAAGGAGCCCAGCAGTTGGTGGAAGTAAAAGGTCAGCCAAACGTGCTCGACGAGCTGGAAACAGAAGTAAGCAACGGCATCTGGCAGCTTGAAATCGATCGCTGCCTGCGAAGCCACAAGACGGTGGAAGTATTTATTACCGTACCTGAGTTCAGGCATGCTGAGATAAATGGAGACGGCAGTATTGAGCTGGAAGAAAACTTTGAGGCTGCAGAATTTCAGGCGCTGTTGAATGGCTCCGGAAGTATAAAAGCGCTTACTGTGGCAGATAAAGTGATCAGCCGCGTGAACGGATCCGGTTACATTGATTTGGGTGGAGAAGCCCTGCAGCATGATGCTTTTATTTCGGGCTCCGGCAACATCCGGGCGTTTGATCTGCCTACCAAAACGACTACGGTGCAGATCTCTGCCTCCGGCAATGCCGAAGTAACAGTCTCTGAAACACTGGACGTAAACATCAGCGGAAGCGGTAATGTATACTACAAGGGAGATCCAACTATAACAACCCAAATATCCGGCTCCGGCAAAGTAATAAAACGCTAAAGGCCAAAGTATAAGAAAGTATGAAGTTGATAAAAAATATAAACTACCTGCTGGTATTCTGTGTGCTCGCACTGAGTATCAGCTGCAAAACACGAGATGACCTGCAGGCTTTTAAAGATGCTAAGTATAGCCTGGCAGGTATCGATCAGCTGCACCTTAACGGCGTAAGCCTGCTCGACAAGAAGCGCCCAGAGGACTTTAATTTTGCAGAGGCAGCCATGCTCTTTTCGGCAGTATCCGATAATAAACTGGCTGCCAATTCTACGCTCGGGCTGAATGTGGAGCTGGAAGATGGAAGCAAAGAGCGCAGCATGACGGTTACCCAGCTCAAATGGCAGTTACTGCTGAATGGAAAACAAACCCTGAGCGGCCTGGTAAACGAGCCTGTGGAGCTGCGTAACGGTTTGAACACGCTCTCCATTAAAACGCCTGTGCTGCTGGCCGAGGAGAACGGAAGGCCGGACTTCAATAACCTACTGGGTTTGTTAGGGTTGCTGAACAATCAGGATAAATCCAAGCGTCCGGAAGTTGTACTTCAGATAAAACCAACCATTCAAACTTCGGTCGGACCTGTCGAATTTCCCTCATTTATAAATATTCGGCAGTAAAAGAGGAGTAAAAGACGAACTTGCGAAAAAGGCGGCAAACGGAAACGATTGCCGCCTTTTTTGTGTTTTTCTCTTATCTGCAACTAAAACCAGAGAAGCTCCGTAGCGCGGGGCTTGCTATTTTAAATATCGTCTTTTAGCCAAAGAGATTAAAACAATGAAGTACGAAGTAACCACCACAAAAGACTTACAACAGCCTACTCAATCTGTAAAATCTTTACCTCAGAACCGCTGGGTGATGAGTGGCAATGTAGTGGAGCTGAACCGAAAGATTGTTCAATCGGAAGAAGCTGACACAGTAACCAAAACTACCTCATCTAACGAGCTGCCGCTGCGCCGTAAAAGCTGGATTCCGTGGCCTAAATTTTAATTGGCAGAAGCTATAGTTTGTGACAATATCCGGTGCTAACTTGGGTGTTTAAACACTTGCTATGTTAAAACAAATCGCCCTGGTTGCAGCCTTTGCCCTGTGCACGGCTGTGCCCGGATTGTCGCAAAAAGCTGTACTGGATAAGCAACAACTGCTACGAGATCTTAAAGTGCTCGCTGCCGATTCTATGGGGGGTAGGCTCAGCGGCACGCCCGGCAACAAAATGGCGCAGGAGTATATCTCGAAGCGTTTCAGCCAGATCGGATTACAGCCTTACAACAACACTTACAATCAGCATTTCCGGCTGGAGTCGCGGCGGATTGTGGTAGAGCAGGCTACCAACCTGGTGGGCTACATTCCGGGAAAATCCGGCAAGACCATTGTTATAACAGCGCACTACGACCATGTAGGCGAACGCGAAGGGCAGATCTATAATGGCACCGACGATAATGCGTCAGGCGTGGCAGCATTGCTGGCTGCCGCTACTTATTTCAAGAAACACAAGCCAAAGCATACCTTGATCTTTGTTGCCCTTGATGGCGAGGAGCTTGGTTTGCAGGGAGCAAATGCTTTCCTTAACAACCTGCCGGTTCCGAAGAAGGACATGTTGCTTAATGTGAACATGGACATGCTGAGCATCAACAACAAAGGCGAACTGTACGCCAGCGGCACTTTCCATAACCCGGCCCTGAAGCCTTACCTGGAGCAGGTTGATCCACGCCCGGAAGCAAAATTACTGCTCGGGCACGACCGTCCCGAGCAAGGGCAGGACGACTGGACCAAGCAGTCGGACCACTACCAGTTTCATAAGCGCGGCATACCTTATGTATACTTTGGCGTAGAGGATCACCCGCACTACCATAAACCAACTGACGATTTCAGCAACGTAAATACCGCTTTCTATCCGGACGCAGCCTCGCTGGTGATCGACTTCCTGAAAGTGGCGGACAAGAAGCTGGGGAAGAAATAAGGTAAAGTATAGTTGCTCTTGTCCAACAGCCAAACTCCCCTCCTTGTCTAAGGAGGGGAGTTTGGCTGTTGCTATACTTGGAAGTATGAATTTCATCGAGCAAGTATAAACACACCCCTACCCCTCTCAAGAGGGGAATCCTTCAATAGCCATAGTTGAAGTATAAGCTTTATAGCTGCAGGTATAGCACGGACAGGTCGCGACCTGTCCCTACAATAGGTTAAAGTTGCATAGCAGCTCACGAAGCAGAGTCATTTCCAGTCCTTGGGTTGAGCTTCTTTGATTTGTTGCGGTGCTGAGCTTGCTCAGCAGCCCGCAGCGTAAGCGAGGAGCAGCTTCAAATCAACAGCGCGATACCCCAGACGAGGCCCCGCGGCCCTGAGCGCACCAAAGTATAAAATGAAACAATAGGTGAGTTAGACTGAGGAAGGCAAGTAGCTACGAAGCAAAGGCTTGTTAGCTACAAGTACAAACCTCAGCTATAAGTATAGATTCCATACTACATTCTAAGTATAAATTTTGTTTATACTTTGTATTATCTCTATATAATGATGTAATTATTGTAAAAGCTTCATCCTTTTCGTATACTGGTCGTAGAAGCTAAATGAGTCACAAGGCTTCGTTATACTTGTCTCTGTTGTGCCGCACCAGGCAATCACTTCGACCAATAACCGTACTTGAAACACCTTACCCTACGCGGGATATGAACAGGAGCTCTTACCTTTTTATACTTTTCTTTCTGATTTCATCGCTGGCTGCTTTCCGGGCCGAAGCACAGAAACGTTTCCTGGGGATTGACCCGCGAAGCAAGGTGCCGGAGCGAGGCATTGTCATTCAGCTGACAACCGGCCTGGCCGCTGTTAAAAGCGACATCTGTGGCAGTATACCCTGCAACGACATCGGGCTGAATATCGGGGTAGGGGCCATGTATAAATTTACCCCCATGGTAGCGGCAAGTATAGAACTACAGCGCCTTAAACTGGGTGCCGAAGAAAAAACGCCTACAAAAGACCTGGCTTTCCGCTCAGAGGTACTGGAGCTGTCTACAACGTTTGTTGTGAACCTGCTCGACAGCTACAGTGGCTCCAACCTTTACCGCTCTTCGCGCAAGCGCTTTATCGTACCTTATGCTAAGGCGGGTATAGGTGCCGTGTACTACAAGCCTACGTCGTATCCTGCCTCACAGGGCAGCCTGGACGATTCTCAGACCACCTACGATCCGGAACGCAATTACCCTGCTGTTGCCGCTGTTATACCGTTTGGGGGCGGCATGCGCTTCCGCCTCAACGACCAGTTCAGCGTTGCCCCGGAAATACTGTATCATATTACCACAACCGACTACCTGGATAACATAGGGCCACGGCTGGGCAATGCGTCTAACAAAGATCATTATCTCACCGCTACTGTGAAGCTGCTCTATACGCCTTCCATCAAAAGCAGCATCTTCTCAAAGAAAAAATAACGCCTGATCACTTAGGCCGGCAGCATTCTTTTAACTCCTACCTGTACTTCCCGTAGAGAAAACGTCGGAGCAGTGGCAATTGCGTTGCTACAAAGCCGATTTTACTATCACTAACCAACCTACAACTATGGAAGCACAGCAAAAAAAGAATTTATGGTGGTTGGCCGCAGGAGCCGGAGCGTTGCTCGCCGCCAGGGCCATCGGTCGAAAACTGAATGCCTACGATTTCAGGAACAAAGTAGTGCTGATCACGGGCGGCGCAAGAGGGCTGGGGCTGGTTATGGCCCGGCAGTTGGCCGAAGAAGGTGCCCGCCTGGTGCTGTGTTCCCGCGACAGAACGCAGCTCGAAAATGCACGCATGGAGTTAGCCGGAAGCGGAGCCGATGTGCTGGTCGTAGAGTGCGACGTTACGGACCAGGACCAGGTAAACGGGATGATTGACGATGTACAGAACAACTTCGGACCGATCGATGTGCTGATCAACAACGCAGGCATCATCAGTGCAGGACCTGTGACTGAGATGACCGTACAGGAGTTTGACGAAGCAATGAAGGTGCACTTCTGGGGACCTTTGTATACAACGCTGGCAGTACTGCCTGCCATGCGGGCGCGTGGCGGAGGGCGCATTCTGAACATTTCTTCGATAGGCGGAAAGCTGGGAGTGCCGCACCTGGTACCCTACAGCGCCAGCAAGTTTGCGCTCAGAGGTTTTTCCGAAGCACTTCGTGCCGAACTGAAGAAATACAACATTATTGTTACCACAGCTACGCCAGGCCTGATGCAAACCGGCAGCCCCCGCCATGCTACTGTTAAAGGGCAGCACAAGAAAGAGTACGCCCTGTTTAAACTAATGGACTCAAGCCCGCTTACGTCTATCACGGCAGAACAATCGGCGCGCGAAATACTGGACGCCTGCCGCCACGGCGATGCCGAAGTGACCACCTCATTACCTGCTAAGTTCGGCTCCTTGCTACACAGCCTGACGCCGGAACTGACAACCGAGTTCTTTGCTTTGATAAACAGGCTGCTTCCTGGTGAAGGTGGAATTGGAAAAGGCAGGGCCAAAGGCTATGAGAGCGAAACGCCACTTTCCCAATCGGGGTGGACAGAGCGTACCCGGAAAGCAGAAATTCGAAACAACGAACTATAAACCTGATTATACTTTCTATCTTGCCACAAGAGAAAAGTGGCAGCTATACATTTCCCTTTATGAAGATAAAGAACAGAGAAAAAGCCTACGACGGCTATTTTAAAATATACAAATTAACCGTAGAACAGCACGGCCATACATTTGTGCGGGAGCAGTTTGACCGCGGCGATGCAGTGGCTGCCCTGGTATTTGATACGGAGCAGGGGAAGTACATACTTACCCGTCAGCAGCGCATCGGGCCGGAGTCGGAACTGGTGGAAGTGGTAGCCGGCATGGTAGACGAAGGGGAAGAGCCGGAAACAAGTATAAAACGTGAGATAGAGGAGGAGATCGGCTACCACGTGAATCACTTGGAGCACCTGCATACCTTTTACTCTTCGCCCGGAGGCTGCACGGAGCGCGTGTTTTTATATTATGCTGAAGTATCGGAGCAGCACGCCGATGGTGGCGGCAAAAAGGACGAGCACGAGCACATCGAGGTGGTGGCTCTTACCCCACAGGAGCTTGATAAGCTCGTTACGCCGGATGCCAAAACCATCATTGCCCAGCAATGGGTTCGCCTGCACCGCAAAAAGAAGTCAGAAGGTATCCATTAACGACACCTGAAATGCAATAACACAACAAAAGCTGGCCCTACAAGTCAGCTTTTGTTGTGTTAGGTCTTAGGAGTGAATACCTGCTATTTCCGCAGATCGCGCATCAGGCTTCCGGCATCGGCTGAGCCCTCCAGGGTCAGGTATTCTGCCTGCAATGACCTGATCTTCAGGTTATCTCCGCTTGCAATCTGGCCTTCAATTTCGCCTCTGCGCTGGTTTAGCTGTCCGTACACATAGTCAACGTAGTCCCAATCGCTCTGGGTCCATTTCTGGCGCTTTGCCCGCACCACACCCATAAAGGTAAGGTAAGCCTCGCGTATGTTCTGTGGCGAAATCTTGTTTATATCTTTGTATTCCCGCAGCAGTTGTTCCTGCCACTGGGTTAGCTTCGCTTTGTCGAGCGGCGTTTGCTGGCGGCGCTCCTGGCGCTCTTCCCATCGCTGGTAGCGGGATTTCAGTTGGTTGTATTCTTCTTTCGATTCTGCTGAAAGGCTGTCAATGTCCTCGTCGAGTTCGGCAGTGCGCTGTCTGAATTTCTCTTTTACCTCCGGCCAGTCTCTGCGTATGGCTGTGTCGGCACTGCCTGATTTTTCGTTCATCCAGCCCCGCAGTTCCTCCAGCCTGTCCTCGGCGGTTTTGCCTGTCCTGACTACGCGCGCGGTATCTTCGCGCTCGGCTGTATCCACGGTAATTTCTTCTGTGTCTTCCACGGTTCGGTTGCGCTCGCAGCTCAGCAATGCCAGGCAAAGGCAGAGTGCAGCTGCATACCGCATGGCATTATGAATAGGGTTTATTTTCATGGTTTTATTTTGGTTAAGGCTGATTTAGCGCCTGTTGGTCATACTTACGAAAACAGGCTGTTCAGGATACTTCAGAGTCCGGCAAGCAACGGTTTATCCTTGCTGATGCCGTCGCCATAGCGGAAATGTTTGTTAACCGTAACCGGTAGGATGCCCCGGGCCGGCAACCTTCCGAAAAGTAGCTGCGCAGCGGCACGCTGTGCCTGGGCTTGTGGCTGGTAGGCAAGCAACAGGCCCCGTGCTTTGTGTATGCCCTCGAACTGCGCTAAGGTATAAGCATTATCGAAAAAGGTGATAATGGACTTGTCGGAGGAGGCCAGTTCCCGCACAAATTCGGTAGCTTCCTCGGAGTAGCCAAGTTTGTTGCTGGGGTTTATACTTGGTCCGTACATACTTACCAGCACAATGTCAAAGCGCCTAAGCTGGCGTTTCAGCTTTCGTACCTCCTTCTCGTCTGCTTTCCTCGAGAGCACAAAATCCGTAGTATGGCGGGCATATTTTTTCACTTCCCGCTGAAAAATGGTTGGCTGTCTTGCCCCGATGGAAACTGTTGCTATTCTGTCCTTTCTTCTCTGGCGCACCGGTACTACCCGGTGGCGGTTCCGGAGCAAGGTTAACGCTGCTTCTGCAAGTGCCTGGTTGGTGCTGTCGGCCACCGCAGGGTTCAGGTCCTGGTAAAGGTTGTGCAGCTCTATCGGTTTATACTTATCCAGCCCAACCCATTGCTTTGCTGCCAGCATGCGTTTGCATCGGCGGTCTATGTCTGCCTGTTTGAGCTCGCCGCGGGCAATGGCCTCTTTAATGGCCTGTATGGCTTTGGGCACGCTGTTCATGCGTTCCAGCACGTCGTTACCCGCCATCAGGGCACGTGCTTCGGCTTCGCCCGGCGGAAAGTATTTGGTCACACCCTTCATCACCATGGCATCCGTAAAGATCAGCCCTTTGAAGTTAAGCTGCTGTTTCAGTAGTCCACTCACGATAGGCTTGGACAAAGTGGAGGGCAGGTTTTGTGTGGCATCGAGGTGCGGAATGTGCATGTGTGCCACCATGATGCCACCTACTCCGTGTTCAACCAGCTCTTTGAACGGGTACAGTTCCAGCGAATCGAGGCGATGCCGTTTGTGGTTGATGACCGGCAGGTCGTAATGCGAGTCGATGTCGGTGTCGCCATGGCCAGGGAAATGCTTGGCAGTGGCAATGATGCCGTGTGATTGCATGCCCCGCATGTAAGCCAGGCACTTGGCCGTAACATCCAGCCGGTTCTCGCCAAAAGCGCGGTAGCCAATAATGGGGTTGGCAGAGTTGTTGTTGATGTCGGCAACCGGAGCAAAGTTAACGTGCATGCCCAGGCGTTTGAATTCTTCGGCCACCTCTTCGCCCATGCGGTAGATGAGCCCGTTATCTTCAATAGCTCCCAGCATCTGCTGGAAGGGGTATTGTACTGTACTATCCAGGCGCATGCCGACGCCGGTTTCTGCATCCATCGAGATCAGCAGGGGCACTTTGGACGCAGCCTGGTAGCGGTTGGTAAGCTTTGCCTGGCGCACGGGTCCGCCCTGGAAAAAGATGATCCCTCCGATCTTATACTTCTGGATCAGGCGCATCACGTCGGCTTCATACTTTGGCCCCTTGTTCGAGAAAGCCTCTACTATCATGAGCTGGGCAATGCGCTCATCGGGTGTCAGGGTATTGAAAACAGAGTCTACCCAGGGCGAAGGGTTCTCGAGGGCCTCCACAAAAGACGTGGGGGCTACGTACTCCGACGGGAAAAAAGCCTGTGTATCCTTGTAGCTCTGACGCTGGGTGTCGGAGCCCTCGCAACCTCCCAAAAGCAATACCAAGAGGAACAGCAAAGGATAAAGCAGCCTTATGCGGGCTGGCAAAAGAGCAGGACAAGTAGGTTTTGTGCGCATGGTACCATATGGCTGCCCTCTGTTTTACTTACGTTTACGGGTACAGGTTTTGCATTTGCATAACCTGCTGTCCGGGGCAGCCGGAAAGGTTGATTACGGAAAAACAGCCAAAAAGGTGATTTTTAGGCTGTAGTTTTACCCGAACAAAGTATATTTAGCAGTAGACGCTGCCACAAACCCTAACAGATATACCCGATGCCACAGCATTTTTCAGGTAACGTATCGCCGGAACTGCAGGAAGAAAACAGCCGGTTTGCGCATAGCTTTCTGCCCGGAGCTTTGTTTGTAGCACTGCTGTGGCTCATAAGTTTACTGGAATACCTGACGGATGCAAACCTTTCCTGGCTGGGCATACTGCCCCGCAACTTTTTCGGATTGATCGGGCTGGTTACGGCGCCGCTCATACACGGTGGCCTGGTGCACCTGCTTTCTAACTCGTTCCCGCTGGTACTGCTCTCCGGTTTTATACTTTTCATGCACCGGCACATAGCTTTGCGTGTTATTGCCTTCGTGTATTTTTCCAGCGGGATACTGACGTGGTTTATCGGGAGGCCGGCTTACCATGTAGGCGCGAGCGGAGTAATTTACGGTTTGGCTGGTTTTCTGCTCTTCAATGGCCTGCTGCGCCGCGACCGGGCAGCCATGGCGGTGTCGCTGGCGATGCTGTTTTTGTATGGAGGTTTGTTCTACGGGCTGTTTCCGGAAGAAGAGCGGATTTCCTGGGAGGGGCACCTGGGAGGCTTGCTGTCAGGTTTGCTGGCCGCTGTCCTGTTTGTGGAAGATAAAGTTGCAGTACAAAAACCTGCTGACGAGGTACTGGAAGAAATAGCAACCCTTACTGTTTTGCAGCAACAACACTCGAGCAGCACCATCGGGAAAGATCTGTACAAGTATAAAATCAATTACCGGATCGCGCCTCCGGCAGAAAACCAGAAATTTCAACAACGATATGTTCTGAATAAACAAACGGGCATGGTAGAGCCGCCAACCCACGGGTATGGAGTTTCGTCTTGAGTAGGTGCACGTAAGCAGAATAGCATGAACTACGAACAGCAGGAGCTGAATAAAACCCAGATCAGGCAAAGCAGATTCCCCCTGATAATCACCTGCATTATCTTGGGCATACTTGTCGGGTTATACTTTATACTTCCCGGTTTTCAGGAAGGAGTTAAAACCGGCTGGGAGGTACTGAGCAGTGGCGAAGAAAAACGCATATCGGAATGGGTGAGCCAGTTTGGCTTCTGGGGTCCGTTGTTTATTGTACTGGCCATGGTTGCCCAGATGTTCCTGCTCGTAGTTAATGTGGTTGCCCTGATGCTGGTTGCCATCATTGCCTATGGGCCTGTGTGGGGCTCGGTTATAGCGGTGGTGGCCGTGCTGGTAGCCTCTACGGTTGGCTACCTGATCGGCCGCAGCATCGGGGAGGCGGGCATCAGCAAGCTGATCGGGGAGAAGGCGCAGCGAAAGGTAACCGGTTTTGTTGATGACTATGGCATCTGGGCTATCATCATCGCCCGTGTTTCTCCGCTGCTCTCCAACGATGCGGTTAGCTTTGTAGCTGGCCTTACCGGCATGGGTTTTATAAAATTCATGACAGCCACCTTCGCCGGAATCGTACCGCTTACCATCCTGCTGGCATGGCTCGGAGAGAGCAACGATCGCCTTAAGAACGGGCTGCTTTGGGTAGGCATCATTAGTCTTGTGGTCTTAATTGGCTACGTACTTTTCGACAAGTACCGGAACAAAAACCAGACTGGCCGGAACTTATGATCAACCTTCCCTTACCGCATCAAAGCTTCCCCGTCAGCAAGTATTTTCCGCCTACTTTTTTGTTTGGAAAGGCTGTTTTCCTCCCTTTTTCAGGACAGGAACAGGAGGCTGTTATTTATACTTAAATTGCTCATTGGGCAGCCCTTAAACAAGCACTAAAAAGGTGTGTTATTAGTAAAATTATAATGCAGATAAAATAAGTTAAAAATTAGGAATTTAAAGCGTTAGCCAAACATCGCAAAACCATTCTGTAAGTCCATCGTTTAAGCGGTTTATTGTTTTTAAAATGATGTTCAACGAAATGGATCGCTTATGTTTAGGGTAAAATTACTAGCAGCAGTATTCTCCATTTTTGTAGCGCTCGGAGAAGAATTCTCCCTCTTCGGAAAGGATATTTCAGAGCCCGAGAATGTAAAGGCCAAGCCGCTCGACTGGCCTCCGACACCTAAGACCTACACACCCGAAATTGACCCTCTTCCCGAGACTTTTACCGTTTCCGCTTCCGTATACTTCCCCGAGCCCGGCCAGACAGATTCCACCCCTTTTATTACTGCCGATGGCTCACGCATCAATCCTAAAAGCCCTGGTAAACACCGTTGGATCGCTATCTCCCGAGACCTGCATACCCGTTGGGGCGGAGACCTGGAGTTTGGCGATTCGCTCTGGGTCTCCGGTATTTCAGATGACCTGGACGGGCTTTACATTGTCCGTGATACCATGAACCGCCGCATCCGTAACCAGATCGACATTCTGGTAGGGCGCCACGAGAAGGTAATGGGCTTCTGGAACGACGTACAGATCGCCAGATTAGATTGACCTGCATCTTTCCGCGTGAACGAATCGGACCGGGTTGCGTACCAAAGCTGCAAACGCCTGAGGTATGCCCGAGGAGGATGAACTAAACGCAGAAAAAGAGCAACTGGAAAGTGAGCGGTATGAGCTCCTGAACCGCCTGCAGGATACCCTGGAAGGCCCGATGGTGGTGCTGGGCTTTGTATGGCTGGTGCTGCTGCTGATCGAATTGATCCGGGGACTCACGCCCATGCTGCAGCTGTTCAGTACCATTATCTGGGTCCTGTTTATACTTGATTTCCTGGTGAAATTCACACTTGCGCCGCATAAATCGGAGTTTATGCGGCGCAATGTGCTCACCACCATCTCGCTGCTGGTGCCTGCTTTGCGTGTGCTGCGGCTGGCCAGGCTCTTCCGCATACTTGGCACGCTGCGCGCAGCCAGAGGGTTACGGCTGGTAAAGGTACTGGGCTCGCTGAACAGAGGCATGCGGAGTTTGGGTGTGGCCATGCAACGACGTGCTTTTGGCTACGTACTGAGCTTAACGCTGGTGGTGCTGGTAACCGGAGCTGCCGGCATGTATGCCTTTGAGAATAATAGCGGCCTGAACACCTACGGCGAGGCCCTGTGGTGGACGGCTATGATGCTTACCTCGATCGGCAGCGACTATTTTCCGGAAACGGCTGAGGGCAGGTTCTTGTGCTTTGTGCTGGCCCTGTATGGATTTGCCGTATTCGGCTACTTTACGGCTACGCTTGCCACGTTCTTTATCGACCGTGATGCTGAGGCAACGGATGCAGAGGTAGCCGGTGCCCGCCAGGTAAAAGCCTTGCAGCAGGAAATACAGCTGCTCCGCGCTGAAGTACGGCAACTGCTGCAGGACAGGAATGCAAACGGCGACAGCCCTGATCCGGAAGTATAAATAACGTTGCCTGAGCCGGCGGTTTTTGCGTTCTGTGCAAAATGCCTATTTTAGTAGGCAAACCAATACCAAAGCGAATGACCAGAGAAGAAGCACTGACTATACTTCAGGAAATGACAAGCAGCGAAAGCCTGCTGCGCCACGCCCGCACCGTGGAGCTGGTAATGCGGGCCTATGCTAATAAGCTGGGCGAAAACGAAGAAGAATGGGGCGTTACCGGCCTGCTGCACGATGCCGATTACCAGGCCTACCCCGACCAGCACCCGAACGTGATCGTAAACCTGCTGCGCGAGCGTGGCGATGAAAAAATAGCCCATGCCATATCGGCTCACTATACCAAATGGGGTGTTTCTTACGACACTACCCTGGATAAAGGGTTGCTGGCCTGCGATGAAATAACCGGCTTTATAGTTGCCTGCGCACAGGTACGTCCGCAGCGACTGGAGGGGCTGGAAGCAAAATCAGTGATCAAGAAACTGGGCCAGAAAAGCTTTGCCGCATCCGTAGACCGCGACGAGGTGAGGATAGGAGCAGAGCAGTTCGGCGTAGACATGAAAGAACACATCGACTTTATCATACAGGTGCTCCAGCAACACCAGGACGAACTGCAGCTACAGCCGCAGGCCAGCTCGCAAGTATAAAGTAAGAAAGTATAAACTGAGGCAGTTGCAGTACAGACATAAAGTATGCTGTGCTGCAGCTGCTGCTTTTTTAAGTTCAGGCAGTGTAATGCTGCAGGACCTCGATTCCTTCGGCATCATTTTCTGCTTCTACCACTTCATTTATCACATACTGTATTTCCTGCTCGCTCCACTTTTCTTTTTCAGCTGCTTTTACAAAAATATCGAGGGCCACAAACCGTGAGGCTTCCACAGGGAGGATTGCTTTTACTTTTTTGGTGATGCGCATTTGAGTTGATCGTTAACGTTCAAAGGTACAAAGAAGTAGGTTCTCCGGAAGCAGTTCTGCCTTTGAGCGCTCAGTTTAAGCAATATTGCTGGCGGAACATTTGCCAGGACTGGGCTCTGCTGTACTTCCGAAAGTATGATTTCTGCTTTTGCAGTAGTTGAATTACGGCTTCTATTGCTCTCTGTTTTTTAACTCTGTTCCGATCCCTTCGTTCATAACAATACGCATGCAGCAAACGGGACAGAGTATGACGAAAGAGACTTTTACGCTTGAACAACTACAACAGCTCGATAACCTGACCATCCTGCACTATGCTACTCCGATCATAGTAGCCTCGGTGCTGCTGGAGTGGCTGGTGGGCGTTTATAAGAAAAGAGATTACTACGAAGGCAAGGATTTTCTGGCTGCCCTGGCTATTGGCGGTGGAAGTGCGGCGCTGGGAGCATTGTTGAAGGTATCGCTGTTCTCCATTGCCCTGGTAGTGTATAATATGGTGCCCTGGGCAATTCCACGGTCCTGGTGGGGATTTGTTGTATGCTTCGTGGTTATTGATTTTTGCCGCTACTGGGCGCACCGGCTGGCGCACGAGCAGCGCTTCTGGTGGGCCACGCATGTAACGCACCACTCCTCTACTAAAATGAATTTTGCCGTGTCCTTCCGTACCGGCTGGACCAACCACATCAAGTTTGTGTTCTTTTTTCCGGTGCCTTTACTGGGTATTGATCCGTTCACTTTTTTTGTCTGCCACCAGGTAGCGGTGCTCTACCAGTTCTGGGTACATACCGAACTCATCGGCAGGTTGCCGACACCCGTAGAGTATGTTTTTGTGACGCCCTCGCACCACCGGGTGCACCACGGCTCCAATGCCAAGTATATTGATAAGAACTATGGTTCCTCCCTTATTATCTGGGATCGTATGTTTGGTACCTTTCAGCAGGAGGAGGAGAAGCCGGTTTACGGCCTGACCACGCCGGTTACGTCCTACAATCCTTTTTACCTGGTTTTTCACGAGTGGGTGGCCATCTGGCAGGACCTGCGGCATGTAAGGTCTGTAAAGGAAGCATACCAGGTGCTTTTTAAGCCCCCCGGCGCTATCGTGACCGAGTACCAGCGAAAGGTTGCCACGCAGCAGGAACAGGATGAAGCAGAAGAGCAAGCAACTACAGAAAACGCCTCTGTTGCCCCTGCTACAGGAGTTGTTTAAGCAGTATAAAAACAGAAAGCATGGCCGAACGCCATGCTTTCTGTTTTTATACTATCCGGGTTATACTTAATAGCTTTGGTCTGGTTGTCGGTTGGCCGGGTTAGTCTGGGCTTCACGCGGCACACCCATTTTCTCTTCGCGTCGCTGCTGGTATTGTGCAAACTGCTGCGGCGTCAGGATGTCCTTGATCCGGGATAACCTTGTCTGGCTGATGACATCCATCTGCTGGGCAGCCTGTCTCGGGTCTGATTTATACTTCTCGCGGGCCTTTTCAGCGCTGCGCATGCTGTATAGGTTAATCTCTTTCAGCTTTTTGGCCTGATCCGGTGTAAGGCGCAGGTGCTTTACCATACCGGCCGTCATTTCGTCGGCGCGCTGCTCCAGGGTTTTAGGGGCACTCTGCGTTGTTTGCGGCGTCTGCTTCTTCGCAGCATTCTGCGCAAAAGTGGCGGTGGCAACAAATGCAAAAATCAGGGCGAGCGTGATTCTTTTCATATAGCTATTCATGTTTCGGGTTATAGGTGCAAAAACTGTTCCGATTAAACTATTACCTGCATGTTTTTCAACAAAGCCTGTGCGGCTATAGTTTCTGAGCCGGTGCAAGCGGTACAACGTCAGGACTCCGAGTGGAAGTATACTTTGTAGAAGTGCATGCCGCGTTCCTGGTCAAATCCGCGTTCTACGTACTGCTCGCTCTGCTCCGGGTTATAGCCGCTGAACTTGATCTCGATCTGCGTATCCAGCTTGATAAAGTTACGGAACTTGCGCTTCATGTTGCGCACCGTGTTCTTGTTGATGGCAAAATCGGTAAAACCCTCGATGTCGCGTTCTTCGGCAAATGCCTGGGTGTAGCTTTTAAAACGCTCGGCTGTTTCCGGCTCATCGATCACGCTGCTAGTGAATTCTTCCAGGTCAAACATTTCGCTTTTGGAAAAATAATCTACCGAGCGGCTGATGAAATCGACCTGCGCCTTTTTGCTTTCGGTTTTGGCAAACACCTCTTCCGAGAAATCCTTGCACAGGTTCAAAGCTGTCTTGGTATTAAAGTTGGTGTCCTTCAGCTCAGTTACATTCAGGAAATCCTCTTTCCAGAACAGGGCGTCGGTGCTGTTGGCGTCAACCAGCTTTACGCGGTAACCATCTTCTACTTCGGTGTTAAAGATGATGCAGCCTTTGTCCACGCTCTTCAGGTTAACGCCGGCGTGGTAGTCTACACTCAGGTCATTATCGCTGTCCTGGAAAGTAAGGAAGGTGTCCTTGTTTTCTGACTTAAAGATACCGATCGCATCTACGTATTCCTCCTCCATCAGACATCCTGAAAAATACGCCACGTACAGTTCGCCGCTCTTCACCTTCGGGTGGTCCGACTGCTCGTAGAGGTGGTTGAGGATGTGCACCGTGTACGCGTAATACTTTTCCGGCTCGTTAAACATGAGCGTGGCGTAAGCAAACAACTCGTTCAGGGTCAGGTCGGAAGTATGGGTAAAACGAAAGAACTCTTCCTGCTTGAAAGGGGAGAGGAAATAATTGCGCAGCAGGTCGTGCAACTCTTCGTCGCGCAGGTCCACCAGCTCTTTTGCTATTACCACGCCTTCCTCTTTGGCCTTGTTGCCTACCCGGTGTACCGCCAGTTTATTAAGGCGCACCTGTGTCTTCTCACTCATACTGCTGTTCTCTTTTACCAGCCGCGGATGCGGCCTTTAGGGCTGCAAAGGTACGCGTACGAGCGGCCCCTCCAAAGTACAGTTTCATAAAATCCCAGCAGGTAGAAGACTTTTATTGCAGGGGTATAACAGGAGTGTTAAATTTTATTTTATTGTAAATCAATGGTTTGTATGTGGTTGATGCATTTTTTAATGCCAAACATTCTTTTCTGGCACAGTTTTTCCATTCGGAGATTCTGAGCAGCGCAGCTTATTAATTTTTACAGGGAATTAAAATTTAGAAGATCATGAAGAGGATTTTTTTACTCATAGCTGTGGTGCTCGGCTTTATAGCCACCAAAGTAAATGCACAACAGCAGCCCGTGCGCTTTGGAGTGAAGGCGGGCGTTAACCTTGCAGAGTGGCAGGGCGAAACAGTGAACAGCGCACAGGATCTGATCGAATTATCGGATGGCTCGGTGAGCAGAAAAATGCGAGAAGGCTTCCATGTTGGTGGTTACATCGCCATACCTGTAGGTCCGGGGTTTGAGATAGAGCCTGGTCTGCAATACTCTCAGAAAGGTACCCAGCTAACCGGTAAGCTGCCTTTTAAGGAGACTGAATTCCTGAATGCCACAGCTACCATTACCAACAAAGCAGAATACCTTGACCTGCCGGTAGTTGCGAAACTTTACGTAGGCGAGGGGTTCCATATATATGCTGGTCCGCAGGTGTCTTACCTGCTTTCCAACAAGGTACAGGCACAGGCCGGTGCACTGGGCTTTAATGCCCTGAACCGGGAGTGGGACATGAAAGATGGTATCCGGGAATTTGACTTTGCAGTAACAGGTGGCCTTGGTTACAGGTTTGCCAATGGTTTTAACATCGGGGCCGGCTACGACTATGGCCTGGAGACCATCGACGACAAAGGAAATTTCGAAACGTACAACCGGGTGATCAAAGCCTCTGTCGGTTTTACTTTCTAAGAAGAGTTTATTAGTTTATGTTTAGTGTTTAGGTAAGATAAAAAAGCCCCTGTTTCAGGGGCTTTTTTCATGTCGTACAGGGACGGGAGCATGGGTGCCTGTTTATACTTACTGAAGCACTGCATGATCGTGCACGCACAGCCGGTAGCCCTGCCCGTGTATGTTGATGATCTCGACTGTAGGGTCTTCTTTCAGGTACTTGCGCAGCTTGGCAATGTATACATCCATGCTACGGGCTGTGAAGTAGGTATCTTCGCGCCAGATGCGTTGCAGGGCTATTTCGCGGGGCAGCACATCGTTCAGGTGCTGGCATAGCATCAGCAGCAGGTCGGCCTCTTTAGGCGACAGCTTCTGCTCGTGCCCCTGGTGGTGCAGCAGGCGCAGCTTTGGTTGCAGCACGTAGCTGCCGATGGTATACTCGGTTGGCTCCGCTTTTTCGGGTGTAACACCTCCTTTGCGGTTCAGCACCGCCTTTATCTTGTAAAGCAGCACTTCCGAATCGAAGGGTTTGGTGATGTAATCATCGGCCCCGATCTTAAAACCCTCCAGCATATCTTCCTTCAGCGTTTTGGCTGTCAGGAAAATGATCGGAACATTAGTGTCGAGTTTCTTGATCTCGCGGGCAAGCGTAAAACCGTCTTTCTCCGGCATCATCACATCCAGTATGCACAGGTCATACTTGCCTTTCCGGAATGCGGTGCTGCCCTGGTTACCATCTTTGCAGAGTGTTACCTCGTAGTCGTGCATTTCCAGGTAATCCTTCAGCACAATGCCAAAGTTCGGATCGTCTTCAGCCAACAGGATGTGTATTGCAGTATCTGCCATGGTAAAAAATTATTGTCTTACAGGTATTGACAAAGTTTATACTTTTAGAAGATGGGCAAGCGTGCTTTACGAAGCAAAAGGTAGAAACACCTCAAAACGGCTGCCTTTGCCCAATTCACTTTTCAGACGGATGTTGCCATGGTGTGCCTGTACGATCGCTTTGACGTAGCTCAGACCCAGACCAAAGCCTTTCACGTTATGCACATTGCCGGTTGGCACGCGGTAAAACTTCTCGAAAACGCGTTGCTGTGCCTCCCGGCTCATGCCCAGGCCTTTGTCTTCCACCGATAACACCAACCCTGTTTCGGTACTGTACGTGGTAAGGGTGATGTCGGGGCTGGCAGGGGAGTACTTGTTGGCGTTATCAAGCAGGTTGCAGATTACATTGAAGAGGTGTACCTCATCGGCCTGCAGCTCGTGCTCTGTAGCCAGCAAATTGGCAGTAATCTGCCCATTGCGCTGCTCCACCTGCAGGCGTATACTTTCCACAGCCCGTAGTGCCAGCGCATGTACATCCACCGGCTGGAGGGTCATCTTAAACTCATTCTTCTCCAGCAGCGCAATCTGCAGTACGCTCTCTACCTGCGCGTTCATGCGCTTGTTTTCTTCTTTAATGATGTTGGTATAGTAGCGGATCTTCTCCGGGCGTTCGTATACTTTCGGGTTTGAGATGGAGTCGGTGGCCAGCGAAATGGTAGCAATCGGCGTTTTGAACTCGTGCGTCATGTTGTTGATGAAGTCGTTCTTCATATCCGACAGCTTCTTCTGCTTGAAGATGATGTGGATGGTAGTGCCGAACGTAGCCACGATAACCAGGGTGAAGAGCGCAGAACAAAGCAGCATAAACCACAGCGACTGTATGGCATAGGCCTGGCTGTTGGGGAAGTATACGGCCAGGTAATCGGGCTTTTCGAAAATATCGTTCGGGAAGAGGCTCACTTTGTAATTGGAGAAAGGCACCAGGCCGGCCTGCACCACGTCGTAGGATGCCACGGTATCGCTCTTGCCAGATACTACCCAGTAACCGAAATCAGTACAGATGCCTTTATCGGCTAGCTCTGCCTGCAGCAGTGGCTTCAGGTTGCCCAGGTCGAGGCGCTTTTGCAGCGGCACGTCTTTGGCGACGTATTCCACCACCATTTTCTCCACCACGTCGTTGAGCTTCTCTTTTTTAACTTCCAGCTTATCTGGCCTTTGCTGTGCCTGTTCAGGTGCGACTGCGGAAATGGCAGGCTGCTGCTTTTTTACAGGCTTTGCTTTTCGGACAGGTCTTTCCTGAGGCTCGTTCTGCAGCATCATTTCCTGCATCGGAGTATTCCCCATGGGTTCTGTTCTGTACTGCGCCGCTCTCCTGTGATCATAAAAGAAAACGCTATCCGGGCGTATTGCGCTGACATGCAAGTTGGCAGGACGTAGTACAACAGCCGGGCGACTCATGCGCCGCAGACTATCCAGGTGCATGGCCAGTAGCTGAAGCTCTTCGATCGGGAACCGCATGGGCATTACCTGTTGCCGCATCAGGTATAACATGCTGTCCTGCATGCGCTCGGCGTAGCGCAATGCATCTTGTTGCTGCGCAGATAGCCACAGTGTATCGAAGCGGGTAACGGAACTGAAACTATGGAACGATGCCCGGTCTACCTGCGAGGTAACGGTGTTCCAGAAAGTCTGTGAAAACTGCTGGCCTCCGTTGTGTATTATTATAGAGTCGTAAGGAGAAAGTCGGATGAGGAGATCATCTTTCCTGTAACCTAACCGTGCTTTTGCCTGTTGTGCCGGCCAGGTGGGTTGTTTTGCACGGCCAGACTCCTGCGCCCGTACATTGTTTTGATCCGCTTGCCGGGGCGAGGAAGTATAGGATGTTTCAGGTATGCTTGCTGCCACCGCAGGACCAGCTTCCGGATATGGCGTTACAGGCTGTAGTTCCGGAAGAGCCGGCGGTTCGCTCAGGGTTGCAATCTGGTCTGTTACCACCGAAACGGCTTCCTGCGTTTCCAGCTTTTCAACTACTTTGGCCAATGCCTCGTGCACGCTGCGGTCAAACTGCTCCTGTTTTACCTTTATGGCATCCGTAATCCAGTACCACTGCAGGCCAACTACGCCCAGCAGCGAGATGCTCATCAGCACGATTACTCCTATGATTGTTCGTTTGCTCACAAAACAAATTTACATCATTGCAAACTGATATGCATTTATTTAACTTTTCTTTAACGGATTTTAACGGAACAGTGAGCTCGGTTGCCTCTGTACTTTGATATCTGATTTAGTATACTGTTAATCAATTGTATAAGTGCCAGGGCGAAGTTATACTTTAACTTTCCTTTAACACTCTTTAACCTCCCTTTAACTAAAGCCGATTTAGTTGGACCGTACATTTGTAATGTAGCTGACGGGCTATACCTGCTCTTATAAAACTATGAAAAAGCCTCCTGGAAAGGACCTCTGCGGCGCTAGCTAATACCTGGTGCCGCAGGCTAAAGGAGAAATAGCTCATAGTTGTATACCTGAAACGATACTTAACAGCGAGATCCAAAACCTGTAAAACTATGAGCATACCTTCTGTATTCCGCTTAATTGCCATGCTGGCTTTGTCGCTGCTGCTTACCTTATTGTCATACTTTAACGTGCAGGCTCAGGATAAAACAAAGGAGCCAAAGCAAATGCGCGTTAAGATTATCTGGGAGGCAGACGGTAAAAACGTGGTGACAGACACGGTGCTGACCGTTCCGGACCTGCAGGAATTACGCGCCACGCTGAAAGACCTGGAGTTAGACACTGCTGTCTTCAGAAGGCTACAGGAAAATGAACTCCGCATGCTGGATAAACTCGAAACTCTGCAGGATGGCGATACAGTGCACTTCAGGAAAATTGAACCGGATAGGCTTCATTTCGCAGATTCTGTTCGAAGCAGAGCGGGAGAAATACGTCGACGCCACGCTTCCGATGCACCGCGCATTATCATAGAAAGGCTAAACGGTAAGGTGGATTCGGCGCTGGCAAGAGGCCTTGAAAACCGCCTTAAAGTGATCACGGATGCGAAAACAGGGGAGAAGAAAGTATACCGGATTGATGAGAATGGCAAAGAAGAGGAACTAACCCGGATAATGCCAAAGAACAAAAGTGGCCGTAATAGGGCGGTCATTGTTGTGAGGAAGATGAACGTGCAGAACATTACCGCAGCGGATAAGCAAGCACTTAAAGATGCCGGAGCCCCGGTTGAAGTCAAACCTAAAGAAGAACTGAAGGTAGAGGAGATCAGCTTTTACCCTAACCCTAACAACGGCCGGTTTACACTCAACTTTGCCCTTGATAAAAAAGCTACTACTGTCGTCCGGATCATGGATAGCAAAGGAAACGAGGTGTTTGTGGATACAGTAGAAAAGTTGTCCGGAGAGTATAACCGCGAAATTGATCTCGGGCCGTTTGGTCCCGGCATATATTACCTGCAGGTGGCGCAGGGCAAACGTTATCATACCAAAAAGATAGTGGTTCAGTAAGCTTGAGTTGTGTTGTTTTTCAGGAGCCTGTGCCGTCGGTCATGGGCTCCTTTTTTTATCTCCCAACTATAAAAGCCATGAGCCAGTAAAAAGAGCTAGTTTAAAAGCGTTACCTATGAAAGCATCAAAATTTATACTTCTCTTTTTAAGTTACTGCGCCCTGCTAAGTATAACTGCACTGGCGCAGCAACAGCAAACTACCTACAATGCCACCCTCGACAAGTATAAATACCCTTACCCGGTAAAGCATTTCCCGGTAGGGATAGAAGGAAACAACTACAAGATGGCGTACATGGACGTGGCGCCTGCTAAAAAGGTGCCGAGCCCGCAGACGGTGGTATTGTTTCACGGCAAGAACTTTATGGGCGCCTACTGGGGCAAAACCATCAAATACCTTTCTGAGAACGGCTACCGGGTAGTGGTGCCTGATCAGATCGGTTTTGGTAAATCAGACAAACCGGACATCCACTATAGTTTTCACCAGCTGGCCTACAACACCCGAAAGCTGCTCGATACCCTGAAAGTAACTAATGCCGTTGTGGTGGGGCACTCCATGGGCGGTATGCTGGCCACCCGTTTTGCCCTGATGTACCCGGACTTTGTACAGAAGCTGGTGCTGGAAAATCCGATCGGGCTGGAAGACTACAAACGCTTTGTTCCTTACAAAACTATAGAAGAGCTGGAAAAGGAGGAGTTAGGCCGCACCGGAGCCTCGATCCGGGCGTACCACAAAACCTATTATCCTGTCTGGAAACCTGAATATGACGAATGGGTGCGCGTGCCGGCAGCCCAACTCAAAAGCAAAGACTACCCGCAGGTAGCCAAATCAGCGGCTCTTACTTATGCCATGATTTATGAACAACCGGTGGTGTATGAGTTCAGCGAACTGAAAATGCCTGTGCTATTGGTAATAGGGCAGGAAGACAGAACAATCGTGGGCAAGGGCTACATCAAAGACGAGCAGACGAAAAAGGAACACGGAAAATACCCGCAACTAGGGAAACAGACGGCCGAAGCCATTCCCAACGCTAAGTTATTGGAGCTACCTAAGATCGGGCATATTCCGCACCTGGAGGCTACGGAGCAGTTTCACAAAACGCTGTTGGAGTTCCTGAAGCAATAAAAGCAGACCCTTAGTGGTGGTGATGGTGGTGGTGATCGTCATCGCCCGGTTTGCTGTTGTAGTTGGCAACCGTACCGGCGCTAAAAAATACCAGCCAGCAAAGGTAAAGCGCGTCGAAGTTTTCGACCGTTTTGCCGATAATGGCAAGTATAAGATGCGCTACAAGCGTCATGATCAGGCCGGTTGCGGCCACAAACTGGTAGGAGTTCATCTCCCGTGGATCGTAAATTTTGGAAAGCTTCATGTACGCCTGGTTTCTTATACTTACCTCTAACACAAACAGAGGGGGAGTGGTGCCTTTCGTATTAAAAATTGTGGCAAAGATAGCAGAACGGTGCAGTATTTGTCTTTGGCTTCCTGCACATCAGGTTTTATTTTTCTATTTTTCCGGTCGCTATACTTATTATACTATTATGTCCAGACGCATTGCGGTTACGCTTAAAATTGTTGCATTACTTTTACTATTACAAGGGCGGCCTGCGGGCATTGCCAGGGCAAGTGCGCCGGTAGCAGAGATACAAGTAACGGGCTTTTATACGTTACTCGGTTCTTTCCTGCAAAAGCATGTGGAGGGTGGGCAGGTAAACTACAGCGCCATCAGCAAAGACCGGAAAGCGCTGCAACAGCTTGTGCAGCATGTTGCGGCCTACGACCTGCGAAAGGTCACCCCATCCGAAAAGAAGGCTTTTTACATCAATGCCTATAATGTGCTGGTCATACAAGGCGTGATGGACAGTTATCCCCTAAAATCCGTGATGGAGGTCTCCGGCTTCTTCGACAAGACAAAGTATAACGTAGCAGGCGAGCACCTGACGCTCAACGAGCTGGAAAACAAAAAGCTGCGGGAAGTATACAAAGACGCCCGCATCCACTTTGCGCTGGTATGCGCCGCAAAATCGTGCCCTCCTTTGCTGGGCAAACCTTACCTCCCGGCCACGCTGGAGCAGCAACTCGAAAAGCAAACAACACAGGCGCTGCAAGACCCGCAGTTTATACAAGTAAAGCCAAAAGAGGGGCAGGTGCTGGTATCGGAAATCTTTAAGTGGTATGAGCAGGATTTCCTGCAGGAGGCTCCCTCTATAGTGGCTTACATCAACCGTTACCGGCAGAACAAGATCAACCCGAAGTATAAAGTAGGGTACTATACTTACAGCTGGGATCTGAACCAGGTTAACAGGTAAGTACAGATGTTTTATGGTTGTTTTATTATGTAAAATAAAACAGGCGATTCCAACTACCGGTACTTCTGCGCGTATACCAATGCGAACTAAGTACTAGAATTATGGCAATTAGAGAAGAAGATCAGCAGAATACGCCGGATAAACCGGAAAATATATTTGATAAGAACCGTCAGAGCCAAACAAATAAAAACTACCCGGATCCATCGGCTAAACGAAATGTGGGCTATGGAGGCGACCTGGAGCGAAAGGGACAAAAAGATAAACTGGAAAACCTCCACATCGGGGGCAATGAGGTTACCGGCTACGGCGACAACAACCCGGATAGCGTTGAGGAGTTTGCTCAGGGACCGGGCTTTGAATACGAAGGCAGCGATACTGCCATGGACGACAGCATGAACGGAATCCGGAGCACGGACCAGCCGCTGGACAGCGACCATACCGAACCGAACGACGCAGACTACAGCAGAAGCTAGGAAAACAACACCTATTAGGCTATAAAACAGGATGGCCCGGTGCATTGCACCGGGCCATCCTGTTTTACCAGGTATAGCTTCGTATTACTCAGTGATTGCTACAATGTAGCGCACATTAGCAGTCTGTTTGTACTTGAAGTAAGCCTGCATCTGAGTAGGAGTTAAAAACTTACGGATTCTCTTGGTGAAAGCCTTTTCTACTTCCTCTGTTTTAGCCTCGCGGGAAATCACATCGTTGCTAAACGTTTGGGCAATTTCATCCAGTTTCAGCATTCGCTCGCGGTTCAACTTTTTAAGCTGAATGTATTCCGCTTCGTTCAAAAGAAGTTTGTTCGCCAGTGCACGCGTCGATTCAGTACATTTCTTTTCGATTTCAATCGAAATGTTTGATAAAGAAGCAGCAGAAGCAGAAGAGATAATAACGAAAAGAGAAACTGTGATAAAAAGTAGAAGTTTTTTCATCTTGGTTCTAAGGTTTTTTGATGTTGTTTGGTTTAGGTTTATAAAAGGATTATAAGTTCAAAGTAAGCTTTAAAGCATCCTCTTCCTGCCGCACAAATCTTATTAACATCTCTTGAGGTTTTGTACCTTATCCGATAAAAATTATGCTTTAATCGGGTGGTATGCTTTTGAGATGTGCAAATGTAATATAAATGTTTTAGAATATAAAAGTATCTCTATAAAATAATTTATACATTTTTTCAAAAACGTTCTATACTGCGTTTAAACCCATTTTTTAGGATAAAATAAGTATAAAATTGTTTGAACATCGGTGCTTTTTACAAAGCACAAAGCCCCAGTTATTTAAGTATAACCGGGGCTTTGAAGAAGAGATTGGTATTATCTTTTAGCTAGCTGGGTTTGGCTTTTGGCCAGTACCTTTGCGGCTGTTTGAATTCTTGTTTCGCCAGAACCCGCTTCGGCTTTTGCTGCGCTGCCCGTTTTGTGGTTTGTTGCCAGTATTACTGTTTGCCTGGGCTGGTTTGGCAGCCGCCGCCAACGTTACAGGAGCAGCAGCGGTAGATACGTAAGGATGATCTGTGTGCACCGCCAGTTCTTTTCGGATCAGCTTCTGAATGTCGCGCAGGTAAGGGCGCTCGTCCAGGTCGCAGAAGGAGAGGGCAGTGCCCACGTTACCTGCCCGGCCTGTACGGCCAATGCGGTGTACGTAGGTTTCCGGTTCGTTCGGCAGCTCAAAGTTTATCACATGCGACAGCTCTTCCACGTCGATACCGCGGGCAGCAATGTCAGTAGCAACCAGCACGCGGGTAGTGCCTGCCTTAAAGTTACTTAATGCGCGCTGGCGGGCATTCTGCGATTTATTGCCATGGATGGCCTCGGCCTGTATTTCGGCACGGTTCAGGTCTTTGGCAACCCGGTCGGCACCGTGCTTGGTACGGGTAAATACCAGCACACGCCCGATGTCAGAGGTTACAAGCAGGTGGCGTAACAGGTGGCGCTTATCGCTTTTCTCCACCATAAACACGGCCTGCTCTACTTTCTCGGCAGTAGAAGAAACAGGCGTTACCTCTACCTTCACCGGGTTTTTAAGTATGGTATCAGCCAATTTTTGAATTTCAGCAGGCATGGTAGCCGAAAAGAACAGCGACTGGCGCTGCTGTGGCAGCTGCGGAATGATTTTTTTAATGTCGTGGATAAAGCCCATGTCCAGCATGCGGTCTGCTTCGTCCAACACAAAGAACTCCACCTTTTTCAGGTTTATGAAGCCTTGCCCCATCAGGTCGAGCAGGCGGCCCGGTGTCGCAATGAGTACATCGATACCGCGGCGCAATGCATCGGTTTGCGGGTGCTGCGAAACACCACCAAAAATTACAGTATGCCGGATGTTGGTATACTTGCCATAGGCCTGAAAGCTCTCTCCGATCTGGATGGCCAGTTCACGGGTTGGCGTAAGTATAAGTGCTTTTATGCCTGAAGCAGGGCTTTTACGGCCCTGTAACAACTGAAGTATAGGTATGGTGAAAGCAGCTGTTTTGCCTGTTCCGGTTTGAGCGCAACCCAGCAGGTCCTGGCCTTGCAGCACGTAAGGAATGGCTTGTGCCTGTATCGGTGTTGGATTGGTATAGCCTTCTGCCTGCAAAGCGCGCAGAATAGGCTCAATTAATTGAAGATTGTTGAATGTCATGTGGATTTTGTAAACCAGTGTCAAAGGTAAGTTTATAATTTGGCTTCCGTCTTATTATTTATAGAGGCCTTTGGAAAGGATATAAACTTCTGTTACTGGAGGTCTGATTAGAACAGAGCCGGCTGCTTAATGATTCAATTTGGCTTTAAACAGCAGCTGTGGCGAGTATAGATCAGACTTAAACTGTTGCAGAGAAGTATAACTGTAGGTGTTAGAGCGGCGCGCCACGTAAAGGAAAGTATAAAAGCCAGAAAACAGATCGCCCTCAGTGTTGGCTGAGGGCGATCTGTTTTGTAAATGTATCAGGAGATCAGTTCACGAAGAACTCTTCCCGGATAAAATGAAGTATCTCGATCGAGAGCGGTTTTGAAAAGAAGTCTTTTACTTCTTCGTGGCTTTTGGCGCAGATAATGTCTTTTCTGTCGACAGCTGAAGACAGCATAAACAGGCAGCAGCGCTTGGTTACCTCACCGGGTAATTTGCGGTATTCATCTATAAAGCTCCAGCCATCCATGCCCGGCATGTTGATGTCGAGGAAGATCAGGTCCGGAAAAACAACTGGGCTGTTATGCGCCGCACTTCTTAAATGAGCCAATGCCTCCTCTGCACACTGAAAACTTACTACCTCTTCAGCAAAATTTTCATTCTTGATAATACTCTCGCAAACAAAATTATTCACCTCGTCGTCGTCAATCAGAACGACTTTTCGTAAAGGGCTCATCTATACTTTCTCTTTAAAATATATGCTAAAAGTTGTTCCTACGTTAACCTGGCTTTCGATCTCTACCCTGCCCCCAAGCAGTTCGGCCTGTGTTTTAACCAGGTGCAGGCCTAATCCTTTTCCTTCGGTTTTGGGGTGAAATCGTTTGTAGAGTCCGAAGACTTTATCTTTTTCCTTGTTGAGGTCAATGCCAAGGCCATTGTCGCTTACGCTTAGACAAATATAATTAGGAACTGAATAAGTTCTAAGCTGTAGTCGTAATTTTCTGTCAGGCGACCGGTACTTAAGCGCATTCGTTACCAGGTTCAGCATAATGCTGTGCACATAGCTCCGGACGGTAACCACGCTCGGTGCGTCTTCAAAATCGTGCTCCAGGGATACAGTAGAGGCGTCCACTTCACCGGAGAGGCTCTCCATGATATGGTGCAGCACGGTGGTAAAACATACTTCTTCCTGCACTTTGCCCAACTCACTGCGGATGGTCAGGATATCATTCAGGTCGCGGATGGTTGAATCCAGCAGCCGGGCTGATTTTACCAGGTTCTCGATCACGCGCTGGTTCATTGGAGCCTCGGGGCGTTCTTTGTCGTAAATGGAGCCCAGCCCAAGTATGTTGGCTATGGGCGCGCGCAGGTTGTGCGACACAATATAGGCAAATTGCTGCAGGTTTTGGTTTTGCTTCAGCAGTTGCTCGGTTAGTTCGGCCCGCTTGGCTTCTGCCATTTTATACTGCGTTATATCAGAAGCAGAGCCGTCGATGCGGTAAATAAGCCCATCTTCGTTTACCATAGGCGAGAGGCGGAACTGGATCCATTTCTGTTCCTGGTTACGATGTACTACGCGCAGCTCGAATTGCTGCCGCTTTCCTGCTCTCAGAGCCGGAAGTACCTGCTCTTTCAGGATGTGCCGGTCTTCTTCGTAAATAGATTGCACCCACAGGGTAGGATCCGCCAGGAAATCCTCCTCCGAGTAGCCGGTAAGTTCCTGACATTGCGGGCTAACGTAGGTGATGGTAAAATGCTGGTCGGCAGAGAAAATAACCTCAGGTATGTTCTCCAGGGTAGACTGCAGCAGGTTTTTTGCCTCCAGCACTTCGCGCTCGTTTTGTTTGCGTTTGGTAATGTCCTGAACCGATCCGGTAGCCCGTACCGGCTTTCCATGCTCATCAAACTCAATCTCACCGATTTCTACAACCATCCGCTCAGATCCATCCGGCATCAGAATGCGGTGTTCTATAGAGATGATGTCCTGTTCCCGGGCAGCCCTTTTGTAGCACTCCAGAACCATACTTCTTTCTTCCTGCGGAATGCGCAGCAGGGTATTCTGGAGGGTAGGCCTGAATTCATACTTCCGCACGCCGTAGATATCATACACACTGTCGGACCAGGTGAGCTGATCGGTAATAATTTCATACTCCCAGTTACCCAGGTGTGCCAGTTGCTGTGCCCGTGCCAGTTGCGACTCACTGCGCTTTATGGTTTCCAGGGCCTGCTTTTGCTCTGAGATGTTCAGCGTACTGAGCGAAACAGCCAGCACCTCGTTATCGGGGCCATGCACCGGCCGGTAAGCTACCTCATACCAATAGCCACCGTGGCCGCTTTCGTATATCATCGGGTTCCCCTGCATGGCCTTTGCGTGGTTTTCTACCAGGGTTTCTGCAAAAGATGGGTCAACGTACTCCAGTATGCTTTGCCCGATGCGCAGCTGCTTCAGTAAGTATGTTTTTACATCGTTTTCAGCTACTGCATTGTAAAGCAGCAGGTTCAGGTCTTTGTCGAGGAGGTAGATGGCCTGCGGTGAGCTGTTAAGGAGGGCGCGTAGATTTGCCTCACTTTTTATCAGCTGCTCCTGCGCTTCCTTCTGGCTTGTAATGTCGATCATGGTGCCATTCCAGGTAATGATGGAATCCTGCTTGAGGGTAGGCAGGCCATGTCCCCGCACCCAGGTCCACTTCTGCTGGCCGGGCTGGCGCAGTCTGAATTCGGTAACGAGCGGTTTCAGGCTGTGGTAAGAAACCTGAGTTGCTTTCCGGATCATCTTCAGATCATCCGGGTGGATGTATTTGTGCAATACCGTTGGGTCTGCGTATACTTCGGCAGGCGTAACCTTGTACAGGTCGCGGATACCCTCGCTGACAAATGGAAAGCTATACTTGTAGCTGGCATCCATCTGAAACTGGAAAACGGCTCCGGGAAGGCTGGAGCTGACCTCGCGCAGCTGCTGCTCGCTTTTCTGTACCATCTGCATGGCCTGCACCCGGTCCTCGATGTTCACGGTTACCACCACACGCGGATGGTATTCACCTATCTCCGGCAACGCCTCGGATCTTGTCTCGACGGTAAAGGTGCTGCCGTCTTTGCGCATGTGCTGCCAGTTCCCGCCTATCGAATCATGTTTGCCGGAGGATCCGAGCCGCTTTAGTAGCCTTTCTTTGTCTGCAGGAGGGCAGATTTCCAGTATAGAAGAAGCGAGAAATTCATCGCGGGTAAAGCCATATTCCTTCTCAGCGGCCTCGTTCACTTCCAGGAAGCGAAGCGAGTGCTGGTCGAACAACCACATGGGCAGGGGGTTGTTGTCGAAGAGCATTTTGTACTGCCGCTGGCTTTCGCTTAGGTCAAGTTCCAGTTTAAGCCGCTCTTTAATCTCTGCATTCAGCACCTGGTTATCACGCCGCAATTGCATGAAGATACGCCTAATGATCACCCCTGATGCAACTGTAAGCACCATTGCCAGCACCAAAAGCAGGTTATAGTTGCGGACGGTAGTCGTAATGGTGCTGAAAACGTCATCGCCGTTTTCGCGGGTTGTCTGCCGGATACTGTCGCTAAGCTGGAGCAGCAGCCGCTGGTGCGTATAGGAGGCGGGCGCCAGCGTGTGCTTGTTCAGAAGCTCTGCTTTGGGCTGCATGCTGCTGCGGCTGCGTTCCAGCAGGCGCTGTACGTATTCGTGGTAGGCCTGCCGTTCTTTGATAAATTCATTCAGAATAATGCGGCGCCCGTCGTTTTGGAGCAATTTGCTCAGCTGGTTGGTGTAAGTGATGTGGCGGGCATACCCTGCTTGTATCTGTTCCTCCGATCGGGCCTTTAGCTTAGGGTCGCCTGTGGAAAGGTGCCGCAGTACAGCCGTTTCGACCATATCCTCGTTGTCGTGCAGACTGCTGATAAGCTGTAGCTTGGTAAGGGCGTCAGATACAAGGGAATTGTATTGTTGCTGCACGTGGCGGGCACCTATAAACGACAAAGCACTCACCACCAGCAGCACCGCCAGCAAGGTGGAGAAGGCCAGAACCACATACTGTTCCGTATTGCCATTGTGTGAAACAATGTTATACTTCTTCTTAAAGATCATGCCTGGGTGCTAAGCCTGAGAGATAAAATTACGCAAATAGTAAGATTGAAAGGATTAAGTATAAAGATAGTCTCTGCAATTAACAAGTCATATCTTAAAAATACCTTCTTTAGTTCCGTTGCTGTTTTCTCTGTCTGACCAAAATTGAACCTGATCAGAAAGGGAAAACTGTTGCTTCAGCCATACTTGCTAGCAGATACTGGTTGTTTTGTTTTTTTGTGTATAGTATTGATGGTGTGTTATTTACCCTGTTATGAAAGAGCATGGATGCCATGCCGGACAGGATAGGGGAAAATCTGTAACTCTTTCCGGTAATTCTGTAACACCCCGGGGCTGCGGATGCTGTACCTTTGTAACATAAGATTTACTTTCAGGTAAACAGGAAAGATAAAATGGAAACGACAGCGACTATAAAGAATAAAAAGAAGGCGACCTTCCCCGTAGAAGGAATGACCTGTGCCTCCTGCGCGTCGAGCATAGAAAGTATGCTGCGGACCAGGGAAGGTGTACAGGAGGCCAATGTGAATTTTGCCGGTAAAACGCTGCAGGTGGCCTATGCGCCTGACCTTGTAACCCCGGCACAACTACGCGAAACAGTACAGGAAATCGGCTTTGACCTGCTGATCGAAAAGCAAACGGAAGAAGAACTGGAAGCGCGGCAGGCAGCTGCCTTAGCTAATCTGAAGCGGAAGACGATCGTTGCCGGCATTCTGGCTGTTCCGGTGTTTGTACTGGGCATGTTCTTCCATGATACTTTTAGCTGGGGAAACTGGGCCATGCTGCTCCTGACAGCTCCGATCCTGCTGTGGGCCGGACAGCGCTTTTTTGTAGGTGCCTGGCTGCAGGCCAAACACCTGCGCGCCAATATGGATACACTGGTGGCCCTCAGCACAGGTATCGCTTTTATCTTCAGCGTGTTCAACACTATATACCCCGAGTTTTTCCTGAGCCGGGGCCTGATGCCGCACGTGTACTATGAGGCAGTGGCCGTGATCATTGCCTTTATCCTGCTGGGCAAGTACCTGGAAGAAGGAGCCAAAGACAGAAGCTCAGCTGCTATTAAAAAGCTGATGGGCCTGCAGCCGAAAACGGTGCGGGTACTGCGCGAGAACGGCGAAGCCGAGATCAAAATTGAGGAAGTACAAGTGGGCGATAGGGTGCTGGTATTGCCCGGCGACCGCGTGCCGGTGGACGGCGAAGTAGCGTTGGGTGCCTCGTATGTGGATGAAAGTATGCTGAGTGGGGAGCCTTTGCCGGTGCAGAAACAGGCAGGCGACATGCTGTATGCCGGTACCATCAACCAGAAAGGCAGCCTGCAACTCATCGCCCGCAAAACCGGTGGCGAAACCATGCTGGCCCACATCATCAAAATGGTGCAGGAAGCGCAGGGCAGCAAAGCGCCCGTACAGAAGCTGGTCGATAAAATAGCAGGTATCTTTGTGCCGGTGGTGCTGGTTATCGCGGTACTTACCCTGGTGGCTTGGTTGGTGTTTGGCGGACAAGCTTACCTGACAGAGGCGCTGCTGTCGATGATCTCGGTGCTGGTGATTGCCTGCCCGTGTGCGCTGGGATTGGCTACGCCAACGGCCATCATGGTGGGAGTAGGCCGTGGCGCTGAGAGCGGCATTCTGATAAAAGATGCCGAAAGCCTGGAGCACGCACACCGTGTCAATGCCGTGATCCTGGATAAAACAGGTACCATCACGGCCGGCAAGCCAGCTGTTACGGACGTAGTTTGGGTAACGGCAGCCACCGACAGAGAGCACCTGGAGCAATTGTTCTTCTCCATGGAGGGGCAGTCAGAACACCCGATTGCGCAGGCGATTTATACGTTCTACCGCGAGGCAGGTGTCAAGTCGGTGCAGCCGGCGTACTTCAACAGCCTGACCGGTTTAGGCATTGAGGCGGAGTTTGCAGGCGAGCGCTACCTGGCCGGAAATGAAAAGCTGCTGCGCCAGCACAACGTAACCCTACCTGCCGAGTTAGTAGAAGCAGCCCAACAACTGCAGCAGGACGCGAAAACAGTGATCTTCTTCAGCAATGCGGAGCAGGCGCTGGCGGTATTCGCAGTAAGCGATCCGATCAAACCGACTGCTGCTGAAGGTATAAAAGCCATGCAGGAGGCCGGCCTGGAAGTATACATGCTGACAGGCGACAATGCCCAAACCGCCGCCGCTGTAGCGCGTCAGGTAGGGGTAAACCACTACCAGGCAGAACTGCTGCCACAGGATAAGGCTACCTTTGTGAAGCAATTGCAGGCCGAGGGCAAATCGGTAGCGATGGTGGGAGACGGTATAAACGACGCGCAGGCGCTTGCTACCGCCGATGTAAGTATAGCCATGGGCCAGGGCACGGATGTGGCGATGGATGTGGCCGGTATCACGCTCATGCGCTCCGACCTGACGCAGGTAGCAACAGCAGTGCGCTTGTCGCGGGCTACCGTGCAGACGATCCGCCAGAACCTGTTCTGGGCCTTCTTTTACAACGTGATCTGTATTCCGGTAGCCGCCGGTCTGCTGTATCCGTTCACGGGCTTCCTGCTCAATCCAATGATTGCCGGCGCCGCCATGGCTTTGAGCTCGGTATCGGTGGTAAGCAACAGCCTACGCCTGAGAGGCCGCAAACTATAAAGTATAAAATGTGTTTAGTTAATTAATTATGTTAAATATGAAAACCTATAAATTTAAAACAACCATCAACTGCGGAAGCTGCGTGCGTGCCGTAACGCCTCACCTGAACAACCTGGCAGGGGTAGAAGAGTGGAAAGTAGATACTGAGAATCCGAACAAGGTGCTGGAGGTGTCTACCGAATCATTGGACGCGCAAACCATCAGAAGCACCGTAGAGAAAGCGGGCTTCAAAGCAGAGCAGTTGTAAAATAAATCTGATATAAGTGTGCAGGAGGGCAGGTTGACTGATGTCAGCCTGCCTTTTTGTTAAAGAAAAGTATGGATCCTCTTAGAAGGTTTATCAGACAAAGCAAAGCCAGCCATTGACGCACTGACTATTCCCAGGCCCAGCGACTCCCGGGCTTCTTCAATGTTTTTAATATTACCTCTGCCTACTGTTAGCCCCTCATACTTTGCCTGCCATTGTTACACAGCTCCGGCGGCAGCTACAACGCAGGCAATAATTAAAAGTGGTCGACTAGCTTTACCATAAGCTGCCAGAAAGCAAAACGCTGCTGCAATCAGGTAAACAGCCACCCAAACTGCTGCGTCTGGGTCATTGTATTGCAGGGCGGCAAACACAATAAAGCAGAGGCCAAGTATAAAACCGATCACTCGTTTCATAAAATATCTATTGTTTATTATAGATATAGTTATACTTTAATTAAACAGTTATGGTTGTGGCTATGCGTTGAGAATCAGCCACAAATAAAAAAGGCAGCTAGAAGCTGCCCCTTTGATATAACATTCAACACAAAACTATACTTTACTATTTTAAACATTACCAGGCCCATTGCGGGCAAAGTACTCTGCTCGTATTCCGTAATTTGAAACCCAATACTACCTCGTGGCTGCCGGCGTTGCTGGTGCCCAGTGGCGAGGTGCCCGCGTCATAGGCGTAAGCTACATCCAGTAAATGACTCACGTTCAATCCTGCCATCGCCGAAAGCGACTCTTTGTGACGGTATGACATGCCCACCCACAACCTGTTTGCATAAATAGCCTTTACCGATGCATCTACCGAAACCGGGCTGGGTTGGGCCATTTTCACCATCACTGATGGAATAACCGCCATTTCCGGTGCCACATCGATGCGGTAGCCACCTGTTACGAAGTAGTGTTTCTGCAGGCTTCCCTCGTTATCGTCGCCGCTGCCGGTTGTGATCAGCTCGCGTTTGCTTGGCACCAGCTGTGCACCAGCCACACCAACATAAAACTGCTGCGAGTACAGCCAAAGTCCCATGTTCAAGTCAAACTTCAGCTCGTTTACACGTCCATCCATCAGTGCCGGATCGTTCTTGTCGATCACCCGGATAGAAGTAGGATCCAGGCTATACTGGATCAGGCCGGGAGCCACACCGGCCGAAAGGCGCAGCGTACGGCTAAGCGGCTGGTGGTAGGCATAGTTGAAGCTCACGCTGCTACGCTTCAAAGGACCTGTCCTGGTTGTCATGGCCGAAGCGCCGATGCCGTGGTGTGGCCGCACGCGGCGGTGCACGTTCTTTTTCGTAGGGGTTTCCTTGGCCGGCTTGCCTGCATAACCATACCTTACCGGTGTCACATCCTTCATAACAGGCATGTGGAAGGTGAGGTAATAAGACTGCGGCGCACCCTCCAGCCCCGACCACTGGTGCCGGGTACCCAGCTTCAGGTCACCGTAGTCCTCGATGCCTGCAATGGCAGGGTTCAGGAGGTAGTTGTTGAGCGTGTACTGCGAGTACTGCGGCTTCTGCTGGGCCAGTGCCTGACCGGCCAGTAGCAGCACAAAAACAAAGGCTAAAAGTTTTTGCATAGACGGTTATTTAACAATGGTGACGCTTCCTGTCAGCGGCTTTTCTGTTTTATCTAAATGAATGATGTAGTAGTATGTAGCCAATGGCAGTTCCTGCCCGTTCTGGCGTCCGTCCCATGGAGCCTTGTAGCCTTGCGAGCTGAATACCTCGTTGCCCCACTGGTTGAATACCTGCACTTTGCAGTTCGGGTAGCTTTCCAGGTTCAGGATCTCCCAGGTATCGTTCACACCGTCGCGGTTCGGGGTAAAGGTGTTCGGTACAAACACATGCTCCAGCACCGTTACCGTCACCTGGTCGGTGAACACGCAGCCTGTTTCCGTGGTCACGGTTACCGTATAGGTGGTGGTCTTCTCCGGCTTTACCAGCGGGTTAGCCACGTTGGCATCGCTCATACCCACAGCCGGTGACCAGGAGTAGCTCATGCCGCCGCTTGCCTCCAGCGTGGTGCTTCTGCCCCGGATGATGGTCACGTCTTCGCCGGCATTGGCGCTTGGAGCTGTAACCGTTACCGTTACCGCTTTGCGCTCGCTGGCACAGGATAAGGATACTTCCTGCACATAATAAGTAGTGGTACTGATCAGGATTGGTGTGGTGAAGCTGTCGCCCACTTTTACCGGATTGCCGCCTGTTGCTGACGTATACCACTCGAGCCTGCCGCCTTTTCCGGTGGCGGTAAGGGTGGTGCTGGTGCCGGAGCAGATGGTGATACCTTTGGCAATCGGTGATGCTGGCAATGGCGTGATGGTAACGGCTACTACTTCGCTTACCAGCCTGTCGCAGGACTCAGATGTTACCACACGGCGGAACCAGGTGGTTTGCGTCAGGGTGCCCGGGCTGTAGTGCTGCTGGTTAGAGGCACCTGCTGCTGTCATAAAACCTTTGTCCGGCCCAGCCGTGCTGCTCTCCCACAAATACGTATAGTTGCCGCTGCCGCCGGTTGGCAGGGTACCTGTCAGGGTAGTAGGGGCAGTGCCGTAGCAGATGGTCTGGCTGGTGCTGATCTTGTTGTTGGCCATCGGCGGCTTCACTGTAATCAGTACTGCTGCGCTGGTATCCGGATTAGGACCTGAAACCACCACACGACGGAACCATGTTGACTGCGTGAGGGCAGCCGGGCTGTAGTTCTGGCCGCTGCTGTTGCCAGGCGCCGTTACAAAACCAGTGTTCGGGCCTTTGGTGCTGGCAATCCACAAGTATAAATTATCGCCATCGCCGCCTTTTGGCACCGAACCGTTCAGCGGAGCCGGTTTGTTGCCCGCGCAGATGGTTTGGTCGGCATAGATATTATTGTTCGTAATGCCCAGGATCACATCGATTAGCACCGGCTCGGAAACCTGCTCGCAACCACCGGAGAACACGCGGCGACGAAACCACATCGGCTCCTGCAGCGGCTGTGGGCTGTAGTTGCGGCCATTGTTCAGGCCAGCGGCTGGCTGGTAATTGCCGTCCTTGGTCTTGCTGCTTTCCCAGGCATATGTATAGCTGTTCGGGCCGGCGCCTCCAGTTGGCAGGGTGCCGGTGAGCGGAGCCGGTGTCTGGCCGGCATAGATGCTCTGCTTCAGGCCGATGCTGTTGTTGGCAATGGCCGGCGAAACCGTGATGGTTACCACATTTGATACCTGCGAGCAGGCGCCTGATGTTACTACGCGACGGTACTGGGTAGTCGAGGTCAGTACACCTGGTGTCAGACTTGCAGAAGTGGCGTTGCTGATCTTGCGGAACACGCCGTCAGCACCTGCTGCTTCCCAGTAGAAAGTATACTTGGTGCCATCGCCGCCTGTCGGAGTTGAGCTGGTTATGGTAGCAGGTGCATTGCCGGTACAGATGGTCTGGTCGGAGGAGATGGTGTTGTTGGCAATTACCGGGTTTACCACCACACGCACTGGCTCGGACATGTTAAAGCACTCGCCGGCTGTTACCTTGCGGCGGAACCATGTGGTCTGTGTCAGCGCGCCCGGCTGGTAATTCATGCCGTTGTTTACGCCTGCTGCCGGTTCAAAATCGCGGCCGGAGCCTTCGGTACGGCTTTCCCACAGGTATACTGGCTGGTCGTTGCCGCCGGCAGGGCGTGCCGCCAGCAGCTGCGCCGGTTGCTCCCCTGCACAAAAGGTCTGCTCTTTCGTGGTGATGGTGTTGTTCGTGATAGCAGGTTGCACCACCACTTTAATGGCCATACTTACCGACTGCGCGCAAGGAGCGGAGTACACGGTACGTCTGTACCAGGTGGTGGTGCTAAGCGCAGCAGGAGCAGTATAATCCTTTTGGTTGTTCGTGCCGGCAGCTGAAGTATAGTTCACGCCGTCTGTGCTGCTTTCCCACAGGTAGGTATAAGAGCCTTGGCCGCTGCCACCTGCCGGAGCTGCCCCCGTAATCGTGTTCGGTACATCGCCTGCGCAGATGGTTGCCTTGGCAAGTATAAGCGTGTTGTTGCTGATGGCAGGCAATACTTCCACCTTCACCGCTGCACTTATACTTTCAGCACATGGACCGGAAGTTACCGCTCTTCTGAACCAGGTTGGCTTATCCAGCGCGCCCGGCTGGTAAGAAATACCTGTTGCGCCTGCTACAGGGCTAAATCCTGTCTCCGGACCTTTCTCACTGCTTTCCCAACGGTACGTATAAGTACCACTGCCATTTTCCGGCTGAGAACCAGTAATTAAGGCTGGCTGCTGACCGGCACAAACCGGGGCAGTGACGGTGGTAATGGAGTTGCTGCTGATGTTCTTGTTAACCGTTACCACAACGGCCTTGCGCTCGCTGCTGCCGCAACCGTTTACGTTCACCGCCTCCACATAATAAGTAGTAGTGGCATGGAGCGCAGGAGTCTTAAAGCTATAGCCTTCGTACAGGTGCGTATCGGCTGTGGCCGAAGCATACCAGCGGAAGGTGTTGGTCGAGTTGCTGTTCACGGTATGCGTGGCAGGGCTGCCTTCGCAAACCGTAACAGGTGCTACCACAGGCGTTGCTGGCAAGTCCACAACCGTTACTTCCACCACAGCAGAGTAGCTGATACACTCACCTGATACCACTTCGCGCCTGTACCAGGTAGTATTGGTAAGGACAGCCGGGCTGGTGTAGCTGGCTGCGGTATTGGCCCCCGGTGCCGGCTCGAAGGTAGCGTTAGGCCCGGCCGTGCTGTAGAGCCAGCGGTAGGTATAAGAGCCGCTGCCACCTTCCGGAGTCGCTCCGGTAAGTGTAGCTTTCGCCATGCCTTTACAGATGATCTGCTGACCTGCGATCTCGATGGTATTATTTTCGATAGCCGGCTGTACCGTGATCTGTACTTCGTTGCTGATGCTCTCGCCGCACGGGCCTCCGGTTACCACACGACGGTACCACATGGTTTTGTCGTTGATCTGCGGGGTGTAGTTCAGGCCGTTGTTGGTTCCTCTGGCCGGCTCGTAAGCGCCGCCTTGGGTACGCATTTCCCAGCGGTATACGTTGCTGTCGGTGCCACCCTCTGGGGGGCTGCCAACCAATACGGCCGGAGAAGAACCTTTGCAAATGGTCTGGCTGGAAGAAATGGTGTTGTTGGTGATCGGCTTGATCGTTTTCACTTCCACCACCGCGCTCACGATTTCAGCACATGGGCCTGAGGTTACCTTACGGCGGAACCAGGTAGTGGTGCTTAGCGTGCCCGGGCTATAGTTCTGAGCTGTGTTGTTGCCGGCTGCAGTCGTAAAGCTGCCGTTAGCGCCCGTTGTACTGCTCTCCCAGGTATATTCGTATACTTTGTTACCTCCGATAGGCATGCTGCCGATCAGTTCGCCGGCGGTGCCGCCCACACAGACAGGAGCCGTGGCGGTGATGGTGTTATTGGTAAGTGCCGGCGTAACGGTTACTTCCACGGCTGCAGAAGTATGGGAGCAGGAGGCCGAGACCACTACTCTTCTGTACCAAGTAGTTCGGGTAAGGGTGCTTGGCTTGTAGTCTTTGCCGGTTGCGCCGGTAATCTTTTCAAAGCCGGTTGTCGGGCTGGTGATGCTGGCCTCCCAGTAGTACGTATACTTGCCGTCGCCGCCCTGAGGAGTAGATCCGGTAATAGTAGCCGGTGCTTGGCCGTTGCAAATAGTTGGCACACCGGTCAGCGTGTTTTTATCCAGTGCCGAAAGTATGGTTACTTCTGCAGCTATCAAGGGGCTGTAGCAACCGTTCGTAACACCGCGTACATAGTAGGTGGTTTTGCCTTCCGGCAGAATCTCTGTCGTAAAAGCCTTGCCAATAGCCAGCAGTCTGGTGGCAGCGGCATCTTCATACCACTCATACTTGCCGGCGTTGCCTTCGGCTACCAAGGTAGCCTTGTTGCCGGTGCCGCAAAGGATAACAGGAGCTACCACCGGGGCCGGTGTGGCAGGGTATACATCTACTGTCACCGCGGTGCGGGTACTGGTACAGCCGCCGGCTATACTTGTCTGCACGTAAAATGTGGTGGTTTTCTCCAGTGCCGGCGTCGGGAATTCAGCACCTGTAAACAACAGGTTGCCACCTGTTGGCGCATCGTACCAGGCAATTTCACCCTTTGGGCTTAGAACACGAAGTATAGCACTGCTGCCCGGACACATAATAGTGACTGGCTCGGCCTTTGGTGGTTCCGGAAGAGTGTTTACCGTAACCGCCATCTGATCCGAAATTTCGCAGGTGCCGGCTTTATAAGTATAGGTTAGGGTAAAGGTGCCGGCAGCAGCCGGGTT
The DNA here is from genome assembly GCF_023630205.1 of Pontibacter ruber. Lineage (GTDB taxonomy): Bacteria > Bacteroidota > Bacteroidia > Cytophagales > Hymenobacteraceae > Pontibacter > Pontibacter ruber. Next base: position 180,048 of record NZ_JALPRR010000002.1, read on the forward strand.
AAAGGTGCCGTCGGCCTGCACGTGCGCAGAGCCGCTCCAGGTGCCGCCTGCCGGTAAGCCTTCCAGTTTAAAAGTGCCGCTGTTCAGGCAGACAATACGGTCGTCGCCGGCATTGACGACCGGAACCGGATCGATGGTAACCACCTGCGTAGCCGGTTCGGATTCGCCGCAGCTGTTGATGGCAACAACAGATACCTCGTAGGTGCCAGGCGTGGTGAATTCTATACTTGGATGGGCCGACGTGCTGCTGGTTCCCGAAGCAAATACCGCCTCCGCAGGGCCTTTTACAGACCAGCGGTAGCCGGTGATCTCGCCCGACTGCGCGTCGTAAACAGGCTGGTGATCCTTGTTAGCTTCCGAAAAAGAGATGGTTTGCGGACCGCAATAGGTATTTGGCTCCGGTAATTTTACAATCGGCTGGTCTGCTATAACAAGGGTTGTATCCTTGGTGCTGGTAATGCTGCAGTTGTTGCTCGTGATAAGCGATACTTTATACTTGCCAGCCTTTGTGAAGTTGAAAACCGGATTGGCCGAAGAAGCCTGGGAACCCGGCGCAAAGGCCCAGCCATCGGTAGCGTCTACCTGCCACAGGTACTGCAGGTCCTGCCCGGTGGATTTGTTAGTTGCCGCAAAGCTGGCAGGGGCACAAGTACCATTAAAGCTCAACGAGAAGTCTGCTTTCGGGATATCGTTTACGATGATGGTGCGCTCTTTGGTGCTGGGCATACAGGTAGAGTTCTGGTCCAGCGGCGTAGCGGTCAGGATAAGCTTGTACTCGCCTGGTACATCGAACCGAACGGTAGGGGAAGGCGTGGTGCTGTTGCTGGCTATGTAGGTCCAGCCGGTTGCCGGTTGTATTTCCCACTGTACTTTATACTTGTCGGTTCTGGAAGAAGCGTCGTAGCCGCTCTTTGTCTGGTCCTGTATCTTGATCGGAACGCCGATACACACCTTGTTTGAAACTGCAAAATCAGCCACAGGACCTTTGGAAATACGGATACCTGTAAAGGTGGCAATGGAGTTGTTACAAGGGTTGGTAGCGGTGCCGCGCAGCGTGAAGCCGTTTGGTTTGTCTTTCGACGACTCAGTAAAGGTATGGCGCAGAATTCGGTCGGCAGGCAGTTCGGAGTGCTTGTAGGTGATGGCCGGGGTGCCGTCGTCGAACTGGAACGTATAAACTGTGAGCGGAGAGTTGCCTTCCACACCCGTGATCTTGAACTCAAACGTTGCTGGTGCACAGTTGGTATTGTTGCCATCGCTGGTGATACCCAAACCAGGGTTACTGCCGATAAACACCTGTTCTGTGGAAGTGCCGGTGCAGCCATCTTCTCCGGTAGCAGTCACGATTATCTTAAAAGAGCCGGCCGAAGTATAGGTGTGACTGGCTGTCTCAAAATCTTTGTCGTAGGTGCTGATTTTGCCATCGCCCCAGTTGATGGTGTAGCTCTTGTTGGTGGCTTTGGTCTTCGAAGTATTCTGTACTTCCAAGTTAAACGAGGCTGCGCTGCCGGAGTAGCTACAGTAGGTGAAGAAGAAATTCGGGTCCTCGATGCTGGCGTCGGGGGTGCCGGCCACGGTAAAAGGCGCAGAGGTGCCTACGCAGCCCTCTGCTGTTGTGGTGGTAACGCTGTAATCGCCAGGTTTAGTGACGGTGATGGACTGGGAAGTGGCGCCGTTAGACCATTTGTAACTGGCGGCCGGGCTGGCCATAAGCACTACCTGTTCGTTCTGGCAAAGCGAAGCGTTGCCAGTAGCAGATATAACAGGGGTGCAGCTTTGCGCCAGGAGCTTGCCTGGGCAGAGCAGATAAAACAGGACGAGCACAGGCAGGAACATGCTCTTCTTTATCAGCTGCATATTAAGTTTTGGTAGTAGTTGGCTATAGTTAAATGTTGTATAGTCCTTTCGGAGCACAGTAAATCAGGCACGCAAAGTCTGTTCCTGGTTACCGTAGCCATGAAGCGGGCATAATAACCTGAAATAAACTATAGTGGGCTCAGTTCATGCAGCTCAGGACTGTAAAAAAGAAGTTAGGAGCGGGTGTATATCCTGCTTTCCTGGCTAAAAATATTAACCTTGAGATCGGGATACCGTATTGTGCAAATCAGAAATGGTGTATAGTTTATTCATAAATTGTACTTTAATAATATTTTAAATAAAAGTATTAATTAAGATGAGGCTCGCCTATAAAGGCATTGTGCATTTATATAGACTGACAAAGCACTAAATGATTGAATAAGTTCAATAACTAAAACTTTTTTTTGGTGCTATTCTTAGAGGGGTGAATTTGTACTTAGTTGTCTTTGTAGTTAGTTGTTGCTCAGGAGTGTAGGGCTTAGGTGAAAGGTAATGACAGGCTTGGGAGAATTGTACTCAAAAGATGAGGTAGGTGTACCTATTAAGTATAGGTTGGTAGAAAAAGTGCTATTTATTAAATTGCTTAATATCAGTAGCTTCCACTAAAATATTGCGTACGGCCACCCAGTATATCCTCCAGCCACTAAAAATGCTCTCCACCGCATAGATCATATTTGTTTCAGAACATCTTCTATATGTAGAAAAAATAATAGTGATTTTCTTATATATTGTCCTATTAAAATTTATTAATAAATGTCTTACTTTTTATAAACCTTCCCTTGTAGCAGCACGTATTTGAGGGTATGAATCTAGCTAATTAGATAAAGTTATATAAGAAATTAATATAACCATATACATTAAGAATAGTGTATTTTGAATATATAAAAGTTGCATGTGGTGTGTTAATACAAGGTTTGCCTCTTTCAACAAAAGCCGGAAACGCCTCCAACCTGTCCTGATATAATTTTTCTAATGTGATGCTAGAAACGCAGGGTTCCTCCTGTAGAAAAGGATTCTTAAATTATTTGCGGACATGATTAAAAAATTACAATAATAAGCTATGAACAGATACCGCCACTACTCTAATATCAATAGAATTTTTCTGCTGATACTAGATATCACACTTATAGCTTTTGCTTTCAAGATATCAAACCTCTTCCGATACGGTAACCTGGAGCTCGAACACCAATACAGCATCTTCTTTGTAATGTTTGGACTGATGTGGTGGATCGTATCCGGTTTCAAAAACTTCGTATTCCGGGTGGATGGGTTTGTGCCTTTAGAGAAAAAGTTTGCTAACCTGCTGAACGCTTTTATACTGCATGCTTTCCTGCTGGCCAGCTGCATCGTAATATTCAACTTAGAACAGTTGTCTCGTTTGCTGCTGTTGTATACTTACCTGTCAACAGCGCTCCTTATCGGCTTTAGCCGCCTGGTACTAGCGCAGGTAAATAAGTACTTCACGCGTTCGGATATGGCTTACTCGCGCTTCGTGATCGTAGGCACAGGACCTGCAGCGATAGCGCTGTACCAGACATTCAACAACAACGACAATCCGGGAACAAAATTCATGGGCTTTTTCGACGATGAGCCCGATATGAACAGCCCGTACAGCAACCTGGTAAAAGGAAGCGTGGATGATCTGAAAGAGTTTTGCCTGCAGAACAGCATTGATGAAGTATACTATACCTTGCCGCTCAACAACAAGGAGCAGATCGATGAGCTATCTGCCTTTGCAGATGACAACTTCCTGTACCTTAGAATAGTGCCTGATTTCAGTGCGATCGTGCAGCGGGATGTTAACATGTATTTCTACAATAACATCCCTATGATCAGCATCCGTAAGGAGCCGCTCGAAATGATCACAAACCGTTTGGTAAAGCGTGCCTTTGATATTGTGTTCTCGCTTGGGGTAATCCTGTTTATGTTCCCGATCCTGCTGCCAATCATTGCGCTGGCAATACGTATCAGCTCACCTGGACCAATTTTCTTCAAGCAATTGCGACCAGGTAAGAAAAACAGGCTGTTTGTGTGCTACAAATTCAGAACGATGCGCGTAAACAACCAGACTGAACTGCAGGCTACCAAGAATGATCCGCGTATTACGCGAGTGGGGGCTTTCCTGCGCAAAACAAACTTGGATGAGTTACCGCAGTTCTTCAATGTGCTACTGGGCGATATGTCGGTTGTAGGACCACGTCCTAACCTGGTGTCTCAGCTGGACCACTATTCAAAAGTGATTACCAAGTATAAAATAAGACACTTTGTAACACCAGGCATCACCGGGTACGCTCAGGTTAGCGGGTTCCGTGGCGAAACCAAGGAAGTGCATTTGATGGAGAAGCGCGTGGAGTATGATGTTAAATACATGGAAAACTGGAGTTTTATGATGGACATGAGAATAATTTTCCTGACTGTTTGGAATATGATTAAGGGCGAAAAAAATGCTTACTAATTCACCTGATATACTTACTGCCGAGGCAGCGCCTCCTTTAAAAGAGAAAAGGAGGCTGCTGACCTCCCTTATCTCGGCAGGTACTTTTAATAATTTCCTGGAGCATATTTTCTGGCTCACTGAAAACCGATCGTCCTCTTATGTATGTTTTGCCAATGTACACATGCTCGTAGAGTCGTATCGTGACAAGCATTTTAACGAGCTGCTTAACAAAGCCGATGTGGCCACTCCGGATGGAAGCCCGGTATCGAAAATAATGCACCTTTTCTACGGCCAGCAGCAAGACCGTGTAGCCGGTATGGACCTGCTGCCCCGATTGTTGCAGGAAGCAGCAGTACGTGGCAAATCGGTATACTTCTACGGCTCTACAGACCAGGTGCTGGAAACGGTAGTTGCCAAAGCCAGAGAGCAATATCCGGAGCTGCGCATTGCCGGTTACTACTCGCCTCCTTTCCGTCAGCTGACAAAAGAGGAAGATGAATCGATCACGCAGATGATCAATGATGCAAAGCCTGACCTTGTGTTTGTAGCACTGGGTTGTCCGAAGCAGGAACGCTGGATGGCCGACCATAAGGGAAGGGTGCAGGCGTGCATGCTGGGTGTAGGGCAGGCTTTCCTGACCTTTGCCGGGCTTGAGAAGCGACTTCCGAAATGGGCACGCGATCTGTCGCTGGAGTGGACGTACAGGCTGTACCTGGAGCCCAAACGGCTATGGAAGCGCTACCTGGTAACCAACAGCCTGTTTGTATTCCTGACGATGAAAGAGCTGCTGCAGCAGAAGCTGAAGCGAAGTTACCGCACCACCGGGTAACCAGAAACGGACAACTAGGGTAAAACCAGTAATGAGATGGCGGAAATACATAGAACACTATTATCGTTTCAGGTTGCCCTACAGCCATTACCGCGAGTGTGTGCGGCAGCACTATACCAATGCCAGGCTCACCAATAGAAGAAACCGCATCCCCTGCGAAGCCATGTTGCAAAGCCGTGGTTATACCAACTGTTTTGCCTGCAGCAACGGCCCTCAACTGTTCCCATCACCTACATCACACCTCCGCCCTTCTGTGGGTATCCGGGTGCTGACAAAATAAAACTAAAAAATAAAATTTAGTTACATCAAAATATAGCAATTGACGTATCAACTACAGTCTGTGTTAAAACATACCATTTCGTAATGCATAACACAGCCTGAAGTGTATAAACCAATTTGAAAACCTAAAACCCTTATAGAAATGAAAGCAGTTATACTGGCAGGTGGCTACGGAACCAGAATAAGTGAGGAAAGTGGCGTAAGACCAAAGCCTATGGTAGAGATCGGAGGCAAGCCGATACTCTGGCACATCATGAAAATATATTCATCACACGGCATAAACGAATTTGTTATCTGCTGTGGCTACAAAGGCCACATGATCAAAGAGTACTTTGCCAACTATTGCCTCTATAACTCCGACGTGACTTTTGACATGCGCAAAAACAGCATGGAAGTGCACCGCAACAACACCGAATCGTGGAAGGTAACACTGGTTGACACGGGCGAAGGCACCATGACCGGTGGCCGTCTGAAGCGCGTGAAAGACTACATCGGAGACGAAACCTTCTGCCTGACCTATGGCGACGGTGTAAGCGATGTGGATGTTACTGCCGCCATCAATTACCACAAAGAGCAAGGTACACTGGCTACACTTACAGCCGTACAGCAACCAGGCCGTTTCGGAGCCTTCACGCTCTCTAACGAAGCCAAGCAGGTGAGCCACTTCCAGGAAAAACCAGAAGGCGGCGACATGCCATGGATCAACGGTGGTTTCTTTGTATTGGAGCCCGGCGTGATCGACTATATAGAAGATGACAGTACGATCTGGGAGCGCGGACCTATGGAACGCCTGGCACAAGAGGGCGAGCTTTCTGCTTACCGCCACACCGGCTTCTGGCAGCCAATGGATACCCTGCGCGACAAGCACGTGCTGGAAGAGCTATGGCAAAGCGGTAAAGCGCCGTGGAATGTATGGCACAAAATGTTGTCAAACGCTATCAACTAATACCTCCCTTTTTATAAACCCCCTTTGTTGAAATATACCCGTAACGTATGAAAATCCTGATAACCGGAAATATGGGTTACGTTGGCCCTGGCGTTGTTAGCCAGCTGCGCGCTACGTACCCGCAAGCAACTATTATCGGCTATGATATGGCCTATTTTGCCTCCTGCCTTACAAATGCCCAATTCTTACCGGAAGCCAAGCTCGATCAGCAGCTGTTTGGAGATGTGCGCACCATGCCGGCAGAGGTACTGAATGGAGTGGACGCTGTAGTGCACCTGGCTGCCATTTCCAACGACCCGATGGGTACTAAATTCGAAGACATAACACTGGATGTTAACTATAGATCATCTATCCGTATAGCCGAAATGGCGAAAGCGGCCGGTGTGAAGAACTATGTGTTTGCATCGAGCTGCAGCATGTATGGCGCAGCTTCCGAGCAGGCGAAGACCGAAGATTCGGAGCTGAACCCGCTGACGGCGTATGCCCGCTCTAAGGTAGCATCTGAGAAGGAACTGGCGCCACTGGCAGGCGATGGTTTTACCGTAACCTGCCTGCGTTTTGCTACGGCCTGCGGCATGAGCGACCGTCTGCGCCTGGACTTGGTACTCAACGACTTCGTAGCTGGTGCAGTATCAACCGGTAAGATCAACATCCTGAGCGACGGCAGCCCTTGGCGTCCGCTGATCCACGTAAAAGACATGGCTCGTGCCATTGAGTGGGCGATCACGCGTGAACCTTCTAACGGTGGCGAGTTCCTGGCGGTGAATGCCGGCAGCAACGAGTGGAACTACCAGGTTAAAGAACTCGCAGAAGCTGTAGCTGAAGTAATTCCGGGTACGGAAGTAAGCGTGAACCTGGAGGCTGCTCCGGATAAGCGATCGTACCGCGTGAACTTCGACCTGTTCAAGTCTCTGGCACCTAACTACCAGCCACAGGTTACGTTAATACAGGCCATTCAGGAGCTCCGCGATGGTTTAACAACTATGGGTTTCAAAGACGGCAACTTCCGCAACTCGCAGTACATGCGCCTGATGGTGCTTACCAGCCTGCAGGAGTCGGAAGCGATTAACCAGCAGTTGCAGTGGAACCACAGCATCTCCAAAGTATCGGAGCAGGAAACAAAATTAGAAACAGCCTAACACCCAGCACATGATCTTTACAGAAACCAAATTAAAAGGTGCTTTTATCATAGATGTGAAGCGCCTGGAAGACGAGCGTGGCTTTTTTGGCCGCTCGTTCTGCCAGAAAGAGTTTGAAGAATTTGGACTAACCAATGACATTCGCCAGGCCAATGTATCTTATAACAAGAAGAAAGGTACCCTGCGCGGCATGCACATGCAATTAGCTCCGAATGAGGAGACCAAGCTGGTACGCTGCACACGTGGTGCAATTTATGATGTGATCATTGACATGCGTCCGGACTCTGAAACTTACAAACAGTGGATAGGCGTGGAGCTTACCGCCGACAACTATAGAATGCTGTTTGTGCCGGAAGGCTTTGCACACGGTTTCATTACGCTGGAAGATAACACCGATGTAACCTATAATGTTACTGAGTTCTATACGCCGGGTGCTGAACGCGGCATTCGTTGGAATGATCCTGCCTTTAACATCCAGTGGCCAATCGAGCCGGTTGTGATCTCTGAGAAAGATCAGGCACATCCTGATTTTGAAGAAGTATCCAAAGAAACTGAGGGAAAGCTGCTGGTTTAGTCCGGCAGCTTTTCTATATCCACCCTTAGCAAAACAAACATGATATTAGTAGATACCGCCCTGGCCAAGCGTCAGGCAGAAAACAATCCGATCCGGGTAGCCATGGTTGGCGCCGGGTTCATGGGCCGCGGCATTGCCCTGCAGATCTGCAACTATGTGCCGGGTATGGAGCTGGTGGCCATCGCCAACCGCGACATCGAGAAAGCAAAAAGAGCCTACACCGAAGCCGGTGTAGCAGACGTACAGGAGGCCAACAGCCTTTCCAAGCTAGAAGAAAACATCCGCAACGGCAAGTATAGCATCACCGACGATGCCATGCTGCTGTGCGACGCAGAAGGCATTGATGCCATCATTGAAGTAACCGGTGCTGTAGAATTCGGTACCAACGTAGCTATGCGCGCTATTCAGGGAGGCAAGCACATCATCATGATGAATGCCGAAGTAGATGGCACCGTAGGTCCTATTCTGAAAGTATACGCTGACAAAGCAGGCGTGGTGTTCACGAATGCCGACGGCGACCAGCCGGGTGTGATCATGAACCTGTACCGTTTTGTGAAGGGCCTTGGCGTGAAGCCGGTGCTTTGTGGTAACATCAAAGGCCTGCACGACCCGTACCGCAACCCAACTACCCAGAAAGGGTTTGCCGAGAAATGGGGACAGAACCCGTCGATGGTGACCTCGTTTGCCGATGGCAGCAAAATCTCGTTTGAGCAGGCCATTGTAGCCAACGGTACCGGAATGCGCGTAGGCAAACGCGGCATGCACGGGCCAACTGTTCCATCGGGTACGCCGCTGAAAGATGTGGTGCACAACCTGTACCCACTGGAGGAACTGCTGGAAGGACCGGGTATTGTGGATTACATCGTAGGCGCAGAGCCAGGACCGGGCGTGTTCGTACTGGGCACACACGACCACCCGACACAGCAGCATTACCTGAACCTCTACAAGCTGGGCGAAGGTCCGCTGTACTTGTTCTACACGCCGTACCACCTGTGCCACTTCGAAGTGCCAAGTACTGTAGCGCGTGCCGTGCTGTTTAACGACGCAGCCCTTACGCCAACGTACGGCCCATGTGTAGAAGTGGTAGCAGCCGCTAAAATCGACCTGAAAGCAGGCGAAATAATCGATCCGATCGGGCACTACATGACCTACGGCCTGTGCGAGAACGCTGACACTACGCAGCAGGAAAACCTGTTGCCAATTGGTGTGGCAGAAGGCTGTATCCTGAAGCACGATGTGCCAAAAGACCGCGTGCTGACGTATGACGATGTAATTTTGCCGGAAGGACGACTTGTAGACAAACTGCGTAAAGAGCAGGTAGCTTATTTCAGCAAAGAAGCTGCTAACGTAGAAGCTGTTTAAAGTATAACAAGCGCAAGTATAAGCAGGGACTCTTGCTTATACTTTGCATAAACGCCCCTGATTAAGGTATGGCGCAATGTATAAACCAGAGAGAAGTGGTGGGAATCGTGCCGGCCGGAGGAATGGCTACACGGATCTCACCACTTCCTTGTAGTAAGGAGCTGTTCCCGATCGGCTTTCGCGAAGGACAGGAAGGAACGCGGCCGATGGTTGTGAGCCAGTACCTGCTGGAGCAATACCGCACTGCCGGCGTAGAGAAAACATACATTTTGTTACGGAGCGGGAAATGGGATATTGCAAATTATTACGGCGACGGCACGATGGTTGGTCAGCGGTTGGCTTATCTGCTGTTGCACCAGACGCCCAGCGTGCCGTATACCATTGATCAGGCGTATCCTTTTGTAAAAGATGCCACGGTGATTTTCGGTTTTCCGGATATCATCGTGCAGCAGGCAAATGTATTTCAATCGCTGCTGCAGCGGCTGGAGGAGCGTAAAGCCGACCTGGTGCTGGGGTTGTTTCCGGTAGCGGAGCCGCATAAATGGGATATGGTATACCTCTCAGAAGGGCAGACGCGCGTACAACAGATCATACCCAAACCGGGACCTGTGGATGCCCGCTACTCCTGGACAGTAGCAGCCTGGTCACCAAAATTTACAGCGTTTCTGCACACGTACCTGGCAAGTATAAAAGATCATACTTCAGGAAGCGAACTGAGCCTGGGAGAGGTGATGCAGGCAAGTATAAACGCAGGTCTTGTGGTAGAAAGCGTGGTGTTTGAAAAAGGCACTTGCCTCGATATCGGCACGCCGGAAGACCTGCAGCGGGCAGTGCAGCAATACAGTGGCACTCCCTAGTAACAACATCGTACATGAGAATCTTATTCATACATAACAAGTACAAGGAGCGAGGGGGCGAAGACAGCGTTTTTGAAGCGGAAACTGAACTCCTGCAGGCGCACGGCCACGAGGTACGCTCACTGATATTCGACAACAGTGGCATTGATTCGCTGGCATCGGTACTGAAGCTGTCGTACAAGATGTTTTACAACTCGGATGCGGCTAAAGCGCTGGAAGCAGAGATTACTGCCTTCCGTCCGGAGGTGATCCACGTGCACAACTTCTTTTATGTAGCTTCTCCGGCTGTGTTCTTCGTGGCTAACAAGTATAAAATTCCGGTGTTTTTCACGGTGCACAATTTCCGGCTGATCTGCTCCGGGGCCCTGCTGCTGCGAGATGGTAAAGTATGCGAACAATGCGTACAAAGTATACTTCCGCTGCAGGGTATCATCCATGGCTGCCATCGCGGGTCAAAACTGCAGACGGCCCAGCTTACTTTCATGACCTCGTTCCACAAGTTGGTGGGCACCTGGCGGAACAAAGTTACCCGCTACGTAGTGCTGACAGAATTTGCCAAGCAAAAGCTCCTGAACTCCAGCCTGGGGCTGAAGCCGGAGCAGATTGTGGTAAAGCCCAATTGCGTGGACGACAAAGGCTACACTGGCCCGGAACAGCGCCAGGATTATTTCCTGTTCATCGGCCGCCTGACGGAAGAGAAGGGAATTGATGTGCTGCTGAAGGCACGCGATCTGGCTGATTTCCCAATCAAAATTATAGGTACAGGACCGCTGGCTCCTTTAGCAGAAGAGTATGCTGCCAAGTATGAAAACGTAGAATACCTGGGCTTCCGTGACAGCGGGTTCATCATGCAGATGCTGAAAGGAAGCCGAGCACTGGTATTTCCATCCATCTGGTACGAAGGCATGCCGCGCACCATACTGGAAGCCTACAGCACCGGCACACCGGTTATCGCTTCCGATATCGAAAACATCAACGAACTTGTAGCCGACAAGTATAACGGGCTGCATTTTAAAACCGGAAGTCCTGAGGCCTTGGCCGGGGTGCTGCAGAAGTATAACCCGGAAGCAAACGCCGAGCAGGCAGCGCTGTATGAGCAGGCAAGACAGACATTCCTGGAGAAGTATACCTACGAGGGCAACTATAACCAGCTGATCGGCTTGTACCGTAGCCTGGCGAAACAGGAAGAAGCACTGGAGCTGCATACTTAATCAGCCAACCTATCAGCTACTAAACAAGAGCGCCTCTGCATTTAACTTGCAGAGGCGCTCTTGTTATTTAGTGTGATGTTGGCTAGGCTACTTTGATGCGGCGTGTCTCTTTTTTCTCTTCTACAGCAACCCGTTGGAAGACGTCGAGCACTTTATCTACATCCACTTTCAGGTGCTGGCGCTGGCCCTGTGTTACATTTCGTACCTTCCCTGTGCTCTTACAGATAATGTACTCATAATCCAGGTCAACCTTATCGGCTATATCATAGAAAGGCTCTACAACAAAACCTTCGTTAAAGATCTCCAGTACCTTTGTGCCCGGTTTGCAGAACATCATACTGATCAGGCCTGCACCGGTGGCAGATACAACCAGTTTTGCTTTTGAAAAAAGTTTGATCTTCTCTTTCACCGACAGCTGGCTCGATACAATGGTTTTTACACCGTACGGTTCCAGTTTCTCCAGCAGCTCTTTCTCATTGAGTACATTCCTGATCTTGGAGTCGCTGCGGCTGATGTAGATGTAGGGGTCTTTTTCATCTTTACTTGTTGACTCCTCGTCCTCAACAAGCGGCAGGAAGGCGTCCCGGAGATATTGGCAGAGCCATACAGGCACCAGTGTATGGCTGCCGCGCGGCGCCGTGGAGGCCACTACACAATCGGCTGCAATATGCGTGTGCTGGTCGCCGGCAATAATTTTTTCGCGCGGGATGCCCAGCATGTCGAGCGTTTCAGTCTGGTAGTCGTAGTTGAGGCTCGGCACCAGGAACCAGTCTATCGTATCGTACAATCCGCTTTTGCGCAGCAAATGCAGGCGTGGCAGCACATCCAGGAACCAGTGGCTGATGTTGTTGATGCCTGCCCCGCCGGAAAGCAGGGAGAAGACGGTACCTTCATACTTTTCAGGGATCGTAAAGTAGCGTTGCTCAAAAATATTGTTGAGGTTTGGCTCCGTTACAATACCATAAGTCAGGTTCAGTGATACGTTTTCCACTACACGGTTGTACTGGCTGATGATGGCTACGCTGCTCTCGTTGTCCGTATAAACGCGCCCGTTGGGTACCTCCACGATCATGTAGTCGGTTTCGACACTGCGCTTGGGCTTCCAGTAATCAGAACAGGCCTGGTAGAGGTCCTCTGAAATATTGAGGGTGGTAACGTGGCTGGGGTATATGTTGTGTACGTTCACCTCCCGTTTGTTGATGATCGACAGGTCATTAAGGGTGATTCTGCACACTCCGCTGGGCTTGTAGCGTGTGTTATAGGGTACGAATTTGCCAAAGATCTTCTTCAGCTTTCGGGTGCCTTTCTTATACAAGGTTCTCATATTCATTTTTTCCGGTTTGTTAAGCTATACAACCTTTTATTCTGCAGGTTGATAGGTAGTTAAGTTGTTTTCAGTTTTATCTTTCCCGGTGTATCCTACCAGGTATTTCTCTTCTTTTTGTTCTGTGTTATACTTTGGGCTGTTGTTTAACTGCTGAGCCACCAGATTCGCCGCCTGTTTTACGGCGATATCGTTCCAGTGGCCATCGTCGTTGGGAAACAAAAACGTATTCTCGGCATGGTACATGTGTTCAAAAGTGCTCTGGGTGTCTACCACATCAATGTTGCGCTGGCGCAGTTCCGCGATCAGCCGTGGCAGGAAATCCGGTTTCCGGCGCGAAGGCAGCATCTGGTAGTAAATGTTTTCTTTGTTTGGTATCGGCAGGAATAAAAACCGCATGCCTTTTGCCTGAAGCACATTGCGGTAGCCTTCCAGCACATCTGCAATCTGATTTACTTCTTCCTGGCTGTAGGTCCGGTTGGCTGTATCGCCCTGTATAAAAAACTGGTTGTCGTAGGCAATGTATTCTTTCTTGCCCAGGGCACGGTCTATACTTGCCAGGGTGCGGCGGTAAAGCGCGAGTTTGGAAATGCGGTCGGCTGTAACGGCCAGGTGCGTAAGTACAGGCGATGAGCCAATAAGATTACCTGTGAAATCCCTTACTTTAGACTGAAAACCATTGGAGCCTACAGCTGGCAGGGCTGGTATACGGCGCTCGATGCTGGATACGATCACCACTTCCGGCGGATTTTGCTGAAAACGGCTGGTAGCCAGAAAGCGGTTCACGGTGGCAGGAGCAAAGGAGTATACTTCCTTGTTGAGCTGACGCTCCAATACCTCGGCCAGTGTTTCTTCCTGTGTCAGTTTTACTCCGGTGATGTTCGAATCCCCGATCAGCAGCACATCGCATTTCGAGTCGCGGTTGCGGTAGCCGTATGCATCGGTATACCACTCCACCACCTTCTTTTTAGCAAAAGAGGTGTGCGGGGCCAGTTCTCCCTCTTCTTCCATTTTGATGTACATGTTCGGGTAAAAGGGACCAGACATGATCTGCATCTCGTTTACGGCAAGCGTCTCCCATACTCTGAACGTAAAGAAATTAATGGGCAGCACAGCAGCCTCGATAAGCGGCCAGACTGCGAAGGGAAGTAGCAGCAAGGTTAGTTTCAGCAGCAGCTTTTTTACGCCAGTGTTTTGCATAACCTTATCTCTTTAAAACTGAAAGTATATAAACTCCTGATGTCCGAACTGCCCGAAGAGCAGTAGGACGATGATGGCCAGGTAGTACACGCTCCACCTCACCCAGGCCGGCCGCTGCAGGATGAGCTGCGATACGCTGCCGTTGCGCTGTATGAGATGCACTGTTTCCATCAGGATGATGGAGAGTACCGATACTGTAAATACTTTCACTCCCTGGTCTAAAAATAGAATATGGTTAATATTTACTGTATTCAGCTGTGTAATGTTACCTAATCCGGTAATGCTGTTGCGGATAATGTAATAAGCATCGCCGATGTTGTTGGCTCTGAAGAAAATCCAGGAGAAGCATACCAGTGCAAACACGGTCAGCACCTGCACCCATTTGTATACTTGCGGGTAGCTGGTAAGGCCGATCTGTTGTACCAAACGGTTGCGCTGTTCTTTTGTGATCATACCAAACACTTGGTACATGCCGTGCAGGGCACCCCATACTACGAAGGTCCAGTTTGCCCCGTGCCACAGGCCGCTTACCAGAAACACGATGAACAGGTTGTAGTACCAGCGCCACTTTACCACGCGGTTACCACCCAATGGAATGTAGAGGTAGTCGCGGAACCAGGTAGATAAGGAGATGTGCCAGCGGCTCCAGAACTCGGGTATGGATTTGGCAAAGTATGGGCTGCGGAAGTTCTCCATCAACCGGAAACCCATTACCTGGGCGGCACCGATGGCAATATCAGAGTAGCCCGAAAAATCGCAGTAGATTTGAAAGGCAAAGAACACGGTAGCGATAACGAGCGAAATGCCTTCAAAATCAACGGGGTTGTTGTATACCTGGTTTACCATCAGGGCAAGGTTATCGGCAATCATGATCTTTTTGAAAAAGCCCCAGGCCATTCTCCGCAGACCTGCCACTACCCGGCTGTATTCAAAGCTATGGTACTCGTGCAACTGCCCCAGCAAATTGCCCGCCCGCTCGATCGGGCCTGCCACCAGCTGCGGAAAGAACGTGACAAAGAGCGCAAAAATGCCCAGGTGCCGCTCTGGTTTTATACGACCATGATACACGTCTATCGTGTAGCTCATCGTCTGGAAAGTATAAAAAGAGATGCCCATGGGCAGGAGCAGCTCAAAGGCAGGCATGGCATAGGGCACATGCAGTGCCTGAGCGAGCTCGTGTGCGCTGTCATTAAAAAAGTTATAATACTTGAACAGGAGCAGAGTGGCCAGATTGGCAAACAAACTGATGCAGAGGTAAGGCTTTCGCTTTTCTTTCTCGCTGTCATCATACCTGCCCATTGCCCGGCTGCACAGGTAATCCACCATGGTTGAGAAGATCAGTATAACAGCGTAAGCCGGCTTCCAGGACATGTAAAAGTAGTAGCTGGCAAGAAGCAGAATCAGCCACCTTCTGTTAAAAGGAGTCAGGAAGTATAGCGTAACTACTACCGGAAAGAAAATAAAGAATTCAGTAGAGTTAAATAGCATACAAACAGTCTTAGGGTGTTAATAAAGCACAAATCGTTTCAGGCCAGCCATGCTGAAATAACAGGGTTTGCACTGATCTGAGTTGGGTGTTGGTCAGTATGATTTAAGTATATTATATAGTTGTTTGGCTAAAAGGTTGGGCTTTTGAAGCTATATTTTTTGTTTAAAATATAATTTAAGTATAATATATTGATTGTTAGTGGATTGCGTGTTGTATTTGATGGGGTATGTTGTAACACTAATTTATTATCCACTTAAAAAAGTGCAAAAAGTACTATGTAAATAAGAATAACCAACAGCGGAAACGGCCGTTTGAATACAGGCATTTCGACTATTACGTAATCTTGCAATATGCTCTACAATTACCCGGTGCGGAGCCATACAGTGCTGCTGTTGTTATCCTTGCTTTTTATCACCTTCCCTGCCCGTTCTGCTTTTGCAGCAAATGCTGTAAGGGTTGCGCCCTCTCTCAGGGGTGCGCTCAGCATCCGGTGGAACGCTGTAGAAGGTGCTTCACACTATGTTATAGAGCAGGCTGCAGCACCGGACGGTACGTTTACCAAGCTAACCACAGTTAATGCTCCGCTCACTACCTACCGCCATGCCGGACTTGGGTACAACCAGACAGTTTACTACAGAATACAGTATTACAACAGCGGGGCTCTGCTGGGTACCAGCGAGATCGTGAGTGGCACCACACATCCCGAAAACTATGTATACAGGATTATGCCCTTGGGCGATTCCAACACCTTCGGTACCAAAATTGGAGACGACGATAATAATGGTAATCCCATCACCCCCTACTCGGAACGTGTTGCCTACCGGGGTGAATTGTACAAGCTACTTGAAACTGCTGCCATACCTTTCGATTTTGTAGGGAGCCAGCATTCGGGTAGCACGTATGTGGCAGATGATGACAATGCCGGTTTTTCGGGTGCACGCGACGAAGATATTGCCAGTCTTCTGGAGCAGGGTTCTTATACTTCCACCGGTGGAAAACTGATAATAGGATCAAGTGGGCCCTACCTGGATGCCTACCAGCCGGATATTGTTTTGTTGCATGTCGGCACTAATTGGGTAGATGGAAGCGAGAACAACATGAACGACGTAAACCGTATCCTGGACCAGGTGGATGCCTACGAGGAAAAGACAGGCAGGGAAGTAACCGTGATTTTGGCTAAGATCCTGCAGCGGGTATGCTACACTGAAAATGGCGCCGACTATTGCCCGACACCAGATGAAACACAGGATACCTTCAAGTATAACCACAGCTTGCAGGCACTGGCAGAGAACCGGATAGCCTCCGGCGACAGGCTAAAACTGGTAGACATGGAAAAAGGGGCCGGAGTTATCTATAAGTATCCCGAACATGGAGGCGAAATGGCAGATTTCCTGCACCCGACAGCAAGTGGTTACCAGAAAATGGCCAGAGTATGGTTTGATGGCCTGGTTGAGGAATTGCAGGTTGCACCCTTGCCGGTGGAACTGATCTCCTTTAAGGCGCAGGTTGCGCAGGACAATGTGCTGCTGAAGTGGGAGACTGCGTCAGAAAAAGATAACAGCCGCTTTGTAGTAGAGCGCATGCAGGAGGGAGGACGCTTTACAGAGGTAGGGTCTGTGCCGGGCGCCGGTGACAGCCAGGTAAAGCTGAAGTATACTTATACGGATAAC
Source organism: Pontibacter ruber (assembly GCF_023630205.1). Lineage (GTDB taxonomy): Bacteria > Bacteroidota > Bacteroidia > Cytophagales > Hymenobacteraceae > Pontibacter > Pontibacter ruber. Next base: position 197,222 of record NZ_JALPRR010000002.1, read on the forward strand.
AGCGCACCAACAGGCACGCTCTATTACCGCCTCAGGCAGGTAGATGTCGATGGTAAATACGAATACTCCAACGTAGTGGCTCTGACAAGAAAAACTAGGTCTGATGTTAAAAAAGTATATCCGAACCCGGGCGACGGAAGGAGCATTTCGCTGCAAGTATCTGGTTTTGTAGCCAATGAGCTTTTAACGGTTCAGGTTGTGGATGGCATGGGTAGAAATGTATACACAGCTTCTCTTTCTGCCGACGCGCTTGGTACGGTTAACACAAGTATAAATTTTTCAACTCCGCTGCCCAAAGGGTTTTACATTATGCAGGTGGTAGCGCCCGGAAAAACAGAAAAGCTCAAGCTTGTTGTAGAGTAGCAGGCCTGCAGCTGTGTGCTTTAGGAGCAAACGAGCATAGCTTTTGTGCTACGTTGTTAAAGTATAAACAGCCTTAATTGGCAGGTTAACAGCATGATAAGTCTCTTTTATAACCTGTTTTGGGAATAGGCGTAATATAAAAGAATCCAAATAAATAAAAGTCCTTATATCTGTTTCCGGTAGCTAAACCACCCCTGTGCCGGCGATAGTATGTACTTGTTTAGCAATAACCCGTAAGCTTTCAGGAAGCCTGAATGAAAGTATTCACAGCTTGCAAAGCACATTGTATCAAACACATGGAGCATAACTACAGAACGTCCTGCCACTCGGTCCGGCGCAGGAGTTTGATAACTAAAATACGATCCTGCTCAAGGCTATTCCAACTCCTGAAATGCCAAAAGCACCAACTCCTGTTTCTCTCAGCACTCATCTTCCTGCTCAACATCTTTTCTGTTATCCCGGTAGCTGCTGCGGCGAGTGCACCGACTAATGGCCTGGAAGCGAAGGCAGCGCAGGCCGAATGCCCATCAGGGCTGGTGCACTACTTTGGTATGGACGAAACTGCCAGCGGCACTTACAAAGATTATACTTCTGAAGCAACTGCCACCTGTACTTCCTGCCCCGAACCTGCAGCAGGTATGTTCGGCGGAGCCCAGCGTTTCGATGGCGTTAATGATGGATTGGACTTGAATGAAGTAACCAACTTTCAATGGGGGCCTAACAGCAGTTTCACGATCGAGGTATGGATGCAAACCACTGGTAGCTCCTCTGATAACCGTGTGATAATCGGACGGAACGCGACAGACTCTAACATGATCTGGTGGCTGGGCGTTGATACGGATGGCTATGCCGTATTTGAGCTTCGGGACCGGAAAAGGGAGGGGCACAAGATCGGAGCTAGCGGTAAAAAAGTGAACGATGGCAAATGGCATCATGTGGCTGTGGTACGCGACGGCATACAGCGGCAGAACCGGGTGTACGTAGATGGTTTTGCAATCGCAGATTTTCCCTATACCTACACCGATAATTTTGAAAGCACAGTGCCTGTAAACATCGGTTATCTGGCGCTTAATAATGGCTATCGCTTTTCAGGATTGCTGGACGAACTAATGGTTTACAACAGGCCCTTAACTGAAAGCGAAATGCGCTCACGCTATAACAGCGGTGCCGGTAATTACTGCGGACCGCAGCAGGTTGCTCCATCCATTGTTTCCGAAGCCATTACGTACGGCGTAGCAGGGCAGCCTTATATTTACGATGTAAACGCCACCGGTACTCCAGCGCCAGCTTATACATTGGTTTCCGGCCCGGCAGGTATGACGATCAACGCTGCTTCGGGAGAGCTGACCTGGACACCTGCTGCAGCAGGTAAATTCAGCGTAACAGTACAGGCTGCAAACAGCACAGGGCAGGATAAGCAGTCCTTTGAGATCACAGTGAAGAAAGATATCGGGGAAACGGCCGGCCTGGTGCACCACTGGATGCTGCACGAAATCACCGGTACCCGCTACAAAGATTACTATACTCCCTACGATGCCACCGCTGACGCTGCTTCCAAACCTACTCCTGTAGCAGGGGTTATCTCTGGCGGCCAGCGCTTTGATGGCAAAATCAATGGACTGGATGTGATGCAGGGCAGAAACTTTGATTGGGAGCCGAATGATAACTTCACAATCGAACTATGGATGCGCAGCACCGCCAGTAAATCCGAGAACCAGGTGCTGATCGGGCGTTCTGCCAAAGAGTCGGCGGTGCACTGGTGGGTTGGCGTGGGTACAGATGGGACAGCAGGCTTTCAGTTACTGGACCTGGAATGGCAGGGAATTTTTGTTGGCGGCAGCGGTCCTAAGCTAAACGATGGAAAATGGCACCAGGTGGTAGCGGTACGAAATGCAGCGGCAGGTTCTACCAAAGTGTATGTTGATGGCAATAAAGTAGCGGAGGGAAGCTTTGCGCATAAGTATGGTTTTGCAAGCCTTGCGCCTGTAAACATGGGTTACCTGAATGAAGATTCGCGTTATCGTTACGAAGGCGATCTGGATGAGGTAAAATTATTCGGAAGAGCGCTCAGCGATGCGGAGATCAAAACACGGTACACACAGGTTTATAACGCGATTGTAGAGCTGATCCGGTTTGAGGGTAAGTATGCTGGTGGTGTAGTAGAACTGGATTGGGAAACTATCGCAGAAATAGAAACCGTAAGCTTTGGCATCGAGCGTTCCGCCAATACAGAGGATTTTACCCCGATCGGCGAAGTGCCGGCAACCGGCTCCAGGTCAACAGAAAATGTGCTGTACGATTACACCGATAAGGCGCCACTCAAAGGGAAGAGCTATTACAGGCTGAAGATCAACAAAAAGAACGGCTCTTCTACTTACTCCAACATTGTGATGGTAGAGTATGGTGGCGCGATTGCTTCCTCGTTTCAGGTGTATCCGAACCCGATAGCCAGGGGAGGGGAAGTTTCGGTGGAGGTAACTAACCTTGGCGAGAGCGAAGAAGTAACCTTTATGGTTACCGATATGGCCGGTAAAACCATACTGCAGGAAAAAGTGGTAGCCGATGAGCAGGGGCTTTTGACGCTTAAAGTGCCTGTTTCCGGAAACCTGCAGCCAGGCATATTTAATCTGACGGTCGTTACAAAAAACAAAACGATAAGCAGGAAGCTCGTGGCCTTGTAAGGACGGGTGTGGAGCAATACGCCATACTTCCGGCAAGCAAGGTTATACTTTATGCAGAGCTTGCAGGAAGTATAAAAACAAAAAGGCCCGTGAGATCACGGGCCTTTTTGTTTTTGGAGGGGGAGTATTATGTTTACTCCTTGATAATTTTGATGCTGCTGCTCTTTCCTTGGGTATCGGTGTACTTCAGGATGTACAAGCCAGCCTTTAGTCCTGCGCTGGCCAGGTTCAGTTCCAGCTTGTTGTTTACCAGGGCCAGGTCTTTGCGCTCTGTGTAGATCACTTTACCGGTCTGGTCAAGTATAACTACTTCCTGCAGCTTCACTTCCTGTGTACCGAAGTTCAGCGTGATCACGTCTTTGAACGGATTTGGATAAGCTGATACCTGGGTAAAGAACGGCTCGGTGTATTCTGCTTCTGATACAGACATAGCAGAGAGTGTTGAAATGCTTCCTTCGAAAGGAGACAATCTGCTGCCAGCGATCGGACGCTCATAGGCGCCGCTTGGCAACTGCCAGCCTACGGCCAGGTTGTCACCACCTTCTTCTTCTTTCTGCAGGGCCTCGATGTAGTAGCGCTTGCCTGCTTCCAGGTTCACCTTCACCGACTGCTGGGTAGAATATTTGGCCCACTCACGCGGGTTGGTCCAGCCGTTTACCGAAGCGATCTTCACTTTCTTGGCAGGATCTTCCGACGTACTCAGGTACAGCTCGGCGCTGTTGTCACCCGAGATCCAGAAAGTATAAGCGCCTGTTGCAGGAGCCGTTACGTAGCCACGGATACGCTGGCCGTAGTTGTCGGCAAAGTCACTTGGTGCTTCAAATAAGGTCAGCTCGTTGGTGCTGGTTGGTTTGTTGCTCACCGGGATGGTAGCAATGCCTTCTCCTGTTACATTGCTCCACAGGTCGCGGGTGATCTTGCCCATTACATAAGTTGGTACAGTAACTGCTACCGTTGCAGTGCTGCCCATAACAGACAGTCTGTTTCCGGCGATCGGACGCTCGTAGGTGCCGCTTGGCAGCTGCCAGCCCACGGCCAGGTTGTCACCGCCTTCTTCTTCTTTCTGCAGGGCCTCGATGTAGTAGCGCTTGCCTGCTTCCAGGTTCACCTTCACCGACTGCTGGGTAGAATATTTGGCCCACTCACGCGGGTTGGTCCAGCCGTTTACCGAAGCGATCTTCACTTTCTTGGCAGGATCTTCCGACGTACTCAGGTACAGCTCGGCGCTGTTGTCACCCGAGATCCAGAAAGTATAAGCGCCTGTTGCAGGAGCCGTTACGTAGCCACGGATACGCTGGCCGTAGTTGTCGGCAAAGTCGCTTGGCGCTTCAAACAAGGTCAGCTGCGTGCTGCTGGTAGGGTTGTTGTTTACCGGGATGGTAGCAATGCCTTCTCCTGTTACATTGCTCCACAGGTCGCGGGTAATTTTGCCAGTGCCTGTTGTAGTGGTTGTTGTGGTTGTAAGGCTTGGTGCAGTTGCTGTAGTAGCGGTTACACTGATGCCCACTGCTGCAGAAGTTTTAGTAGCACCTTTGTCGTCAGTTGCCTTTGCCGTTAAGCTGTAGCTGCCTGCCGGCACGTTGCTCCAGGTAAAGCTGTAAGGGCTTGCAGTAGCTTCGCCTAATTTGGTAGTACCCTGGAAGAACTCAACTCTTGCAACTTTGCCATCAGCATCTGTAGCAGAAGCGGTAAGTGTTACGGCAGCACCTTGTGTAAAGGTAGCACCTGCTGAAGGAGATGTTAACGTTACAGCCGGAGCCTGATTTGCAACAGCAGTTGCAGAGCCATTAGGGCCTAATACAATGCCATTCTGCTGAAGCTTCTGGTTCCAGCGGGTAAATTCGTCTGCTTCATGCTGGCGTGTAATCGGGTTTGGAAGCGCAGTGTTCGATGTGAAGCTGGCAAATTCCTGTACCGAGATATCATTGCGGTTATCATCCCAGCCCCAGGCTACAATACCCATTACGTTGTTGTCGATCGAGTTTGCGAACGTAGTGTTCTGCTTATAGTAGTCGTTGCTCCAGTAACCGGAAGTATACATGGCATACTTGCTGCCGTCCGGGAAAGTGGCTGCGTTAACGGCGCGGTTGTGGTGGTAGCGCAGGTTATTGCCACCGGCCATGCCCATAGAGTAGTTACCAAGGCCCACCAGGTGGTTTTCGAATGCTTCTACATAGGCTGGGCACACGTTGATGTCGCCGTCACCGTCTGTAATGATACCGCCACCGGAATAGGTAGAAGAGGTAGCCGGCACGGGGAAAGCCCCCTGGATGTAGTTGTTGTGGATCTTGATCGGTGAGTCCGAGGTACCACGCGTGTTGTAGATGTTGATGTTGTCTTCCACGGCCGAGTTGCCCGGCTCGTTGATGATCTGGTTCCAGGCAACTTCTACGTGACGGATGGCGCCTTTGAAGTTGAACTGCACAAACTGCACCAAATCTTTGCCCCCTTGTACACGGCCGTCGATGTTCTTGGCCTTGTTGTAGCGGATCTTGATGGTTTCCGAAGTGGTGCCGTTGCCGCGGTAGCTTTCCGCTACCGAAATGCCGGCTGTGCCTTCCATGTAGCAGTTCTCTACCACTACGTTCTTGAACACGTCCACGGTGAGGAAGCGGCGCGACTTCATGTAGCTGTTCCAGCTAGTAGGCGTCAGGCCGTAGCCGTTGGTGTGGCGCACGGTGATGTTGGCTTCATAGCCCCAGGATTTGATCAGGTAACCCGCCCCACGGATGTTGGAGTTGACAATGACTACCGGCTCAGACGTACGTACGTCCACGGCCGGTACTTCCGAGTCTCTCGACTCCCAGTTGCCTGTGTAGGTGCCGCCCTTGGTAATCACCAACGGACCGCTATAGGTCTGGGCAAAAATTTGTAACGGGGTTAATGCATACACAATGAGGGTAAGTAAAAGAACAGACAAGACCCTGCCTGCCCTCTTATTTGTGTAAGAGGTAATTGTATTCATCTTCTTTGGCTAAAAGTTGAAAAATTAATAAATTCTAATATACTCTTCTTGCTTCTGTTCCTTTGTGACTGTTGGCGCAATCACTTTTAGTAGGGTTGAAGCTGCTTTGCTTACATATCTGTTTTGATGGCTATCTTTAAAATGTTCATATATAAGTTGTTGCAAATATAGTAAGGAAAATTTTAGAAAAACTAACCTTTCCTTTAAAAAATCTTTATAAAATTATACGTACTTGACATATTTATATCTTTTAGTTGGTCTTGAAAGTGCCATACGTGTATGCTATAGCAATTTTTGAGCTGATATAGGGTTTCAAAAAAATGTAATATTTAGGAAAAATCACATTTAAATTTTATAATAATATAAAGTTTTTATATGGTAATTTGCTTTTGCTTGGTGCGAGTTCGCAAGAGGAGTGCTTTGTAAATTACAAATTTTAAACAGTTGAGTTTATATATAGATTAATATGAATATTTGTATAATGAGGCTGCTGTTGTCTTCCTGATTCACAGAGTTCCTGACAGCGTCAGCAGGTTCAAGGCTCCTGATCTCAGGATTACTCCGTCACTTTAAAGCCATATTTTACTACTAACAACAGAACATGACTCAACTAAAGTATGAAGCAGTAAAGTATAGGAGGGAACGAGGGGGAAAGCAATGTACTTAAAGCTGACTTGATAAAGCATTGTGCTTCTGTTTGTACTTAGATGGTGCCGGGCCAAGGCTGATCCCATGCATGGACAGTTTCTCCTGCCATTTCAGAAATTCTTTACGCTCGGTTTCTCTGGTTGCCTTATCCGGAAGTATAATGTTAGAAAAAGTACGGGCAAACACAGCCGTACTGTCTACTATTTCGTTGCGCCAGGTGCCGGACTGGCCTGTAACTGCAAGCGTGTTCCGGTAGATACGGTTGTTGAAGGTCGCGTTCTTCTTGTAGAAATCCCGGGCCCAGATGCCGCTGGTCCAGAATGGATATGCCTTGTTATCCTCAAACACGGCAGCTACAATTACCCGGTTTTCATAAATCTCGATGTTATTACCACCGGCAATGCCGACGCCATAGTTACCAAGGCCCACCAGGTGGTTTTCGAACGCTTCTACATAGGCTGGGCACACGTTGATGTCGCCGTCACCGTCCGTTATGATGCCACCACCGGAATAGGTAGAAGAGGTAGCTGGCACCGGGAAAGCCCCCTGGATGTAGTTGTTGTGGATCTTGATGGGAGAATCCGACGTACCACGCGTGTTATAGATGTTGATGTTGTCTTCTACGGCCGAGTTGCCCGGCTCGTTGATGATCTGGTTCCAGGCTACCTCTACGTGGCGGATGGCGCCTTTGAAGTTGAACTGCACAAACTGCACCAGGTCCTTGCCCCCTTGTACACGGCCGTCGATGTTCTTGGCCTTGTTGTAGCGGATCTTGATGGTTTCAGAAGTAGTGCCGTTGCCGCGGTAGCTTTCGGCTACCGAGATGCCGGCTGTGCCTTCCATGTAGCAGTTCTCCACCACTACGTTCTTGAACACGTCCACGGTGAGGAAGCGGCGCGACTTCATGTAGCTGTTCCAGCTAGTAGGGGTCAGGCCGTAGCCGTTGGTGTGGCGTACGGTGATGTTGGCTTCATAGCCCCAGCTCTTGATCAGGTAACCCGCTCCGCGGATGTTGGAATTGACGATCACCACCGGCTCGGAGGTGCGCACTTCCACGGCCGGTACTTCCGAGTCTCTCGACTCCCAGTTGCCTGTGTAGGTGCCGCCCCTGGTAATTACCAACGGACCGCTGTAACGTATAGGACCTGCTTGCTTTATACTTTCTTTAGCAGCAGGCGAGGGGAGAGGCGGCTGCTTAAAAAAGTAAACCATACTTACTGCAATGGCAGCAAGTATGGCTATGGTAAACAGCAGTAAATAAAGTCGCTTGTATTTCTTTTGCTTCGTCAAGTATACTTAGTGTATGATATACCCAAAGATCCTGCGGGCATAGCCGTTGGCCAGGTAATACGGGATGTAAGGCTTCGGACAGTTTTTCAGCGTAAAGCGGGTAAAGTCGCGCAGGTTGCCGCCACCTTTGATGTCGAACAAGTGGTTATAGAAGTTTTTGATGCTCTTTTTCTTGCGGTTCTTGCGCTCGCCGCTCTCCTCGGGGTAAGTATAAAGCTTGGCATCGAAGTTACAGTAGAGCTCAAACCCGGCGCGGGCGGCTGTATGCGTAAAATCGTAGTCGGCAACGTAGTGCGGGAAGTTGTTCTGGTCGAACAAGCCAATCCTGTCAAACACCACGCGCGGGATCAGCAGGCCACGGCCCGGCAACTGTGACACGCGGTGGATGCCGTGCTGTTGTTCTTTTGGCAGTTCCTGCAGCATGTGGCGTACCTTGTTCAGCTTGAAATCAATGATCTCGCCGCCGTAGATCGGCTCGCGTGTTTCCGCGTCCATTTCCAGGGCACCGATAACTGCTTCCGGTTTCACCTTAGCCCATTTGTAGGCATTCTCGATAAAATCAGGCGCTGTTTCTACGTCGTTGTTCAAGGTCATCACGAGTTCAGCTCCCAGTTTCAGGGCATGCTTGATGCCTTCGTTCACGCTGGCTGTCCAGAACAGGTTGCCGTCGCCGAACAGCACGTCTACTTCCGGAAATTCTTCGCGCAGCATATCAGCGGTGCCGTCGGTAGAGCCGTCGTCTACTACAATAGCTTTATAATTCTGGTTGGTTTGCTTGCGCAGCGAAAGCAGGCAGGCTTTGGTAAAGTGTTTTCGGTTGAATACGGGTATAACTATATAAATCATGTTGGGTAATGCTTAAGGATGAACGATTTCCATAGCAGCAGGCTGGCTAAACTTACTGTAAAAGCCTGCAATATGTTGTGTTTTTAGGGTCCAGGTTTGCGTTTTGGAGAAGGTATAGCCCTGGCGGCCCATCTCTTCGCGCAGCGCCGGGTTATCGTAAAGTTGCTCTACGGCCGTAGCCAGTGCTTTTACCGTTTGCTCCGGCGTGGTGACAGGCACTTTGATGCCGGCATTGTCCGGTACCAGGTTTTTACCGCCGTGCAGGTCCAGGGTGATGATGGGCAGACCATACGCCATGGCTTCCAGAAACTGGGCAGCAGAAGAGTCGCGGAGGCTGCAGAACATGAACAGGTCGCTTTCGGTGTAGGCTTGTTTCACCTCCTGCCACGGCACCTGTCCTTTCCATTCTACTTTTTCTTCCAGGTTACACTGTTTGATCCACTGCGGCACGAACTCATTCATGGGTCCTTCGCCCAGTATGGTCAGCTTGAACTTCACATCCGGCCGTACGCGGCCGAGTGCTTCCATTACCAGCGGCAATCCTTTGCGGGCAAACAGTCGACCTACCCACAGTATTTTCAGCTCCTGTGCAGGTGGCCTTACCGGGTATACTTCCGGGTAAAACTCCTCGGGCAAGCTGGTGTCCAGGAACATCTTGGCATTCAGTGCCCCGTTGGCACGGGCCATGTTATAGGTGTCTTCGTTGGTGGTAAGCACGAGCGAAGCGTGGCGCATGGCCTTCTTTACATTCGGGTTAAAGGCCTGCAGCAGCTTGCTCACGCCGGTGCGGAACAGCTCCATTTTCCACCAGCGGTAGAAATAGCTTTTGAAGGCGCGCGGTGCTTCCTGTCCGCCGCCGGTCGGGCCGAAGATCAGCGGCTTGTTCAGGCGCCAGAGGGCCGTACTCATCTGCAGGCTGCCTAGTGTTACGTGGTGCACCAGGTCAAAATTTACCTGCTTGTCCAGCTCTTTGGCCGCTTTATAGGCATTTTGCTGCCATACCATGTAGTGCAGGTACACACCCGGTTGGTATTTGTATACATCATCCACCCACTTAGGCACGGCTACAAACACCATGTGCAGGTTGGTCAGGCCCAGCTTTTCTACTTCCTGCTCAATTTTCTCTTTGCCCTCCACGGTGGTGAGGCACCATACCTCATATCCCATGCGGGCGGTGCTTACGGCCCAGTTCCAGCCGTTGCCGGGCTCGGAGCCACGGTGCGGTTCGCAGGCATAAGCCGATAAAAGTAATTTCATCATGGGGAAGTATACTATAAACTGAAGCTGAATAGGTTCTTGATTTTAGCACTTACCTTATCGCGCATCATGTAGTTGAAGTGCTTTTTGTCAGACTCTATGTCGCGGATAACAAAGCGCGGGTGGCGTAGCGGAAACTGTATCTCCTGTTCTTCTATCTGTGCCTTCTTATCGTGCAGGTTGAACGTATGGGTGGCATCGGTACCAAAGCCAATGTTGCGCACCAAGTTTACTTCCGGTACAATGCACAGGCCTGAGTTGCTGAAAACGGTGAACTCCCACTGGTAATCCCACACGTCGCCTTTCTGGATGTTGGCGTAGGTCTCGTCCATCTTGCTCAGGCGGTAGGCTGCTTCCAGCTTGTTCAAAAACAGGTCTTCCAAGTAGCCTTTTTGTTTGAGCTCCGGGTAAGAGGGCATGTTGTAGTCGTAGAGCTGCCAGGCTCTGCGCCAGGTGGCCCAGCCCCAGCTGTTCATCTTGTCAGAGAAGTAGTAGGAGTAGTCATTGTCCTTGCGCCAGCCGTGCAGGTAGTTGTTGCCGCTGATGTGCATCACACGGGTATCCTGTTTATACTTCTCCAGCAGCTCCTGGCAAAACCAGAAGAAGCTCTTCGATGGCAGGCAGTCGTCTTCAAGTATAATGCCTGTTTCTTCGTTTTCGAACAGCCAGCTAATGGCCCTGGAAGGAGCAACACCGCAGCGCAGGTTCTGCTCATGGAACAGCGTTTTCACTTCGCAATCCCAGTCTACCTGCTCTACGATCCTGCGTGTTTCAGCACAGCGCTCGGCATCGGTTTCTACATGCGGGCGCGGGCCGTCGGCAGCCACGTACAGGCGCTTGGGTTTTACTTCTCTTATGCGGTTAAATACCTGTTGGGTGGTGTGTGGTCGGTTAAATATGATCAGCAACACCGGAGTGTGCAAAGGGTCCTGAGAATTAGAAAATTGCATAGCAAAGGGTAAATAGCACGTTTGGTATATAGTACTGTTAATCTGAGGAGCAGGTTATACCTAAGGAATAATTAAATTGTTTCGGAGCGCCTGAAGCCTGTATTTTCTACGATGTGCAGCCTCCACCAGGAAGTTCGAGCGCTCCACCTTGTCTACTTCCAGGGTTGCAATGGCCCAGCCAAGTACGGCATAGAAAAACACCGGCAGCACATAGGAGATACCGAAAATAAAACCGCTCATGATAAAAGAAAGCAGCATGATCTGGTTTACTGTCAGGCTCTTTTTGCGCAGGCCGTTTACGGTGGCATACACCGCCTGCAGGCAATAAAGCACCAGGCCAGCCAAACCAGTATAGAAAAGTACGTCTACGTAAAAGCTGTGGAAGAAGTGACCATGCCCGTCTTCAAATACAGGTTTATCCAGGTCTTCGCGGTAAAATTGGATCGGCAGCTCAAATCCTTCGAAGCGCATGCCAAAGAAAAAGTTCTCCTGGATAAAAGGCAGGTACGAGAGCCATTGCTTGTAGCGCCATCCGCCTGTACCTTGCGAATCGAAGTTCTCCATATCCGAAAAACTCTCCTGGATCTTTTCGATGATCTCCGGGTGAATCGAAAAAATAAAGGCACTGCTCGCCAGGCCGGCAATCACCAATACGGTAATAATGGGCAGTATTTTACTAAGGTCAAGCGGAGTGTTGGTCTTGAACTTGAAAAGCAGGTAATAAATAACGAGCACCACGGCAGTCGAGATCCAGACGGTGCGGTGCTGGAAAAAGAAAATGGTAACCAGCACAAAAAAGGCCAGCAGCAGGCTCATGAGCTTTCCTTTAAAAAAGTAGTTGCTCAGGAAGTATAAAAACGGCAGCACCAGCATGTAAACGGATGTGGAGTGCACGCCCCGCTCGTGGTTGGTGAAGGACGATACGCTCAACGTATGCGGATTTACGATGAGTACATTCAGCCAGAAGCCGATCAAAGCAAACCATGCAATGTGCGAGAACTCGACGTAAAACGATCCTTTGTAGTAAGTATAAATCGCAAAGGAGTAATACAGCAGGAGTACCTTCAGAAACACGTGCGGGTATACCATCGGGGTATTATACTTGTAGTATGACTCAAACACCATCCCCAGCACATACAGGGTTGTAAAAAAGAAAGCAATACGCATGGGCGGCGACATGCGCATGAAGTATACCGCACTGTAAAGAAAAGAAATACCGGCCAGCGCTTTTACCATCATGTTGTTCAGGGCTCCCTGCGCCTCCAGGTTGTGGGGTGCGGCAAGCTCCGTAAACATGTTATCTGTTACAAAAAACAGGATAAGCGGAATGGCGAAAAGAAAATTATACTTTAGTTTCATGGGTTAGCTTGTATACCTATGGTATCAGCAAAGACGATACGTACGCCATTAGCGACCAGGATGTTCCGGTGATGTTAACACGGGTGGGCGCTGCTGAAACAGGTGATGGCTCTAGTTCTTTGCCCAAGATCTTGCTGTAAAAGGCCAGGTGCTTGTCTATCACTACCGGTTCCGAAAAGTTAGACTGGGCGTGTGTTCGGGCATTCTGTACGATTTCTTCCCGCAGCGACCTGTCGGAAAGCAGCTTGGCTACAGAACCGGCCATGGAATCAGGCGATTTGATGTCGCAGAGCAGACCGGCTTTGCCGTAGTTGAGCAGGTGTGGTACAAAGCCGCTGTTCTTGCCTCCTACAACAGGCGTACCTGCTACCATTGCTTCCAGCACGGCCATTCCAAACGATTCTTCATAGGAGGGGTGCAGCAATACCTTGGCGCCCGCTATGTGCTGGAATACTTCGTTAAAAGGCAATACACCGATAAATCGCACGCCGGCATCCAGGTTGTGCTTGCGGGCGAACTGGTGCGCCAGCCCGTTCTCTTCCATCTCCAGACCTACCAGGTGGTATTCTAGATCAGGGTAGCGCTCCCGCAACTTAGCGAACGCAAAGAGCGCGCCGTGCACGTTTTTACGCTTGGTAAAGCCCTGAATAGCCGACACAATATAATTGCCCTTTTCTGCATTCCGGTTTAGGCTGCTCTCCAGGTCGCTGGCGTAGAAGTTGTTGATGGTAACGGCTTTTGCTTTTTGTTTTCTGCCAAGTAGGCTGTACGTATAAGCAGAGTTGGCCATCAGGTGATCTGCTTTTTTCAGCACGATCTTATTCATGATCCAGCGGACAAACCGGAACATGTCCGGTTGCTGAAACAGGATCTTATGGGCATTGTCGTGTATACTTACAGCTGTGGGTATGCCGGTTTTCAGGGCTGCCCAGGCAAATTCGTAGGTCCAGAATGCACTGATAAAGTCAGCCGGGTGGGCCAGCATCAAGTTTTTGAGGTCTTCTATTTCGAAGTTGAAAAAGCGGCGGCCTGGTTGAGGTCTTTGTCTGCCTACGCATACTTTCAGGTTACCGCTCTCCAGCACCAGTGGCTCTTCAAGCTCTGTGGAGTTGGTATAGGCAATAACTTTATAGCCACGGCGTAGCAGGCCGTTTATAAAATGGGAGGTAAGTGGAAACGCATTGGTTGCGGGTAAATTAGTTTCTTTCAGATCCCACTCGAGTAGTCTTAGATCTACCGGCCCGCTAACTCCTATTATCATCTTGGTCTCTTTAATATTTTAAGAAGAATTATGCATGAGCTGGTTTCAGGCTCCTTTTACGATGTAGTTCCTGTACTTGCTTATAATTCTGTTGTAAAACGTATCGGCTCCTCCTGAAATACCGAGCTTTTCCAGCATAAGTTGCAGCTCTACCTTCAGTAGCTTGTGCGGGAAGAGCAACGTGAGTATAAGCAGCATAACAGCCCCTGTTACCATTTGTGCACCCAGGATCAGCCAGAACGGCATGTCGGCACCGCGTAGCAACGAGCTGACCAGGTAAATGCCAAGGGCGATGACCAACCCGTTGATAATGCCCGGCAGATAAATCGATATCTGTTGTCGGTACGAAAGATCCAGCACCCGGTTCATCACCCGCTGGTATAAAACAATGCGTACCAGTTCTCCCATAAAGACAGCCAGGGCAAAACCAATCAGGCCATAGTCACGCATCAGGTAAAAGAACCCGATGATAATGAGTATGAATGATACGTTCAGCAGGATCTTCATGTTAAGAACGGCTTTGGCATCGCAGACAATACCTGCAAACATGGTAATAAAGCTCAGCGGAATGGCCAGGCAAAGCACCTGCAGTACCGGTACCGACTCGGTCCACTGCGGGCCGAGCAACAGGTAAATAACCTCGGGAGCAGCCACCATCAGGCCCAGGCACACGGGTATAACCACGGCAGCCAGCAGCGTGATGCTCGAAAGGTACACCTTACCAAGCCGCTCGTTATCGGACTGCATTTTACTGAAAGAAGGAAACACCACTTTAACAAGGGTACGGGTGAGCATGTACATGGGCAGGTTTACCAGCATGTAGGCCCGGTTGTAGATACCCAGCTTGTGCGAGCCCAGTGTGCGGCCGATCAGGATCGTAGGCAGCTCGGAGCTCAGGAACTCAAGGAAGCTGATAACCGACATCTTGCTGCCATACTCCAGAAGCGATCTATATGCTTCCCATTTAAAGATTAGCACAATGTTGTGCCGCACCACGGCATACGAACCGATAGATACCAGTGCCAACTGCGCCAGCGATGCCAGCACCAGGCTCCATACGCCATAGTCCAGGTAAGCCAAAAGAACGCCAATGCCCAGGTAAGACACCACGTACGAGGCTGTTTCTAAAATGCTGATGACCTTGAACTGCATGTTGCGCTCCAGCAGGCTGGAGGCAGTGGCAGAGGCGCCGCTGATCAGAAAGGCCAGGCCCATTACCTGCACCACCGGTGCAGCCTCCGGGTTTTTGAAAAGCTGTGCCGCATATGGGCCCAGTAGCCAGGTCAGTACTGTAAAGAAAAGGCCAAGCAGAAACGAGGAGGTGAAAGCTGCCCGGATGTGTTCCTGGGTTAGGTCTTCTTTCTGGACCACTGCCTTATTCAGACCCAGGTTGGCAAAATAGTATCCGAAGCGCACGATAACGGCCGATATCGCTACCAAACCAAAAGCTTCCGGAGCCAGCAGCCTCGCCATTACGGAAGTATAGCCGATCTGCATGACCGCGTTTGCAATGGTTGCGGCCGTTCCCCACTTAAGTCCGTTTACTGCCTTCGAAGCTAAATCTTTACTCATCCCCTCTGCTCTGTATGATATTGTTCAGGAAACCGGTACAGACCATAGCATGGCCTGTACCGGTATTCTCTTTATAAATTTTATTGAAATGGCCTTGTGCAGCCAAGTTATACATAGTAATAGCTTGCCTTTTTCTTGTAGCCATACTCGTATGTATTGCTGTAGTCCAGGTCGTTGATCACCATGTAAATGTTCTTGATCTTTCTGGACAAGTATAGCTCGTTTACCTGGTCAAGGAGGTCTTTGGTGGTATACTTGTGCTTCACTACATAGATGTTTGTATCCATGTGCTTCATCAAAATAAAGTACTCGGATACAAAGCCGATCGGCGGTGTATCGATCACCACGTAATCGTACTCCTGCTTCAGCCTTTCGATCAGTTCGGTCATCTTAGAGAGCTCCAGCAACTGGATGGCATTATCCGGAATCGGGCCGCAGGAAATCACGTCCAGGTTCTCGATCTCTGTTTTCTGGATCACCTCATCAAGCGGCAGCCCCTGTGTCAGGTAAGAGGAGAGGCCGGCAGCGTTGTGCGTGTTAAAATACTTGCCGAACGTAGGCTTGCGCATATCCGATTCGATGAGCACCGTGCGTTTGCCAGACATGGCCAGCTCGCTGCTGAGGTTGACAGAAGTAAACGTTTTGCCTTCCCCGGAAATAGACGAGGTTATACCAATTACCTTGAAGTTCGACTCCGCCATCAGGTACTGCAGGTTGATACGAACAGACCGGAAAGATTCGGCTATGGCCGAGCGAGGGTTGTTCTTCACAGCCAGCTTATCTGATTTGCTGCCGTGCGCAATCACACCCAGGAACGGGATCTTGGTAATGGTAGCCAGATCGCTCTTGCCTTTGATGGTATCGTCTGCCTTGTCCATCAGCACGATCATGGCAGCCGGAATGATCAGGCCGATGATGAGCGCCAGCATGTAGATCATGTTTGGCTTCACGTTAACTGGGCCGGCGCTGCTCAGGGTAGCACGGTCCACCACTTTTTTGTCGGTGGTGTTGGTAGCCAGCGCGATAGCGGCGTCAGCACGTTTCTCGAGCAGGAACGAGTATTTCTTGTCGATAAATTCAGATTGGCTCTGCAGGTCGGTCAGGCGGCGTTCCTGTTCCGGTTGTTTGGCCAGATCGCCTTCTATACGGGCAATTCTTCTGTCTACATCCTGCAGCGAAATATCAGACGAACGGATCTGGTTTTTCAGGTTTGCTACAATGGCATTGCGTGTGCTGTTGATCTTTCCTTCCAGCACCTGCAGCATCGGGTTGTCTGACGTAGCATTCACTTTATACCCTGCCTTTTGCTTGTTCAGCTCCGACAATTCCAGGAACAGGCTGTTCAGGATCGGGTTTTGAATGCCGGCCACAGTCGGTGATACTGCCTGAGTCAGCTCGCTGCCGTTCTGGATCTGGTCCAGGATGTTTTCATAGTATATTCTATCGGTGCTGATTTTAGACTTCTCCGCTTCCAGTTGCGAGAGCTTCTCAAAGCTGATGTTGGACTGCATGCCAATATCTGAGATCCTGTTAGCCGAGCGGTAAGAGGACAGCGCCTGCTTACTCTGCTTCAGCGAGTCGGTCAGTGTGGCAATCTGCTTGTCGATAAAATCCAGTGTCTTGCGTCCGTTCTGGTTCTTTTCTTCCAGGTCGTTGGCTACATAGGCATCCATCAGGGCGTTGAGGAACAGGATCTGCTTTTCGGGTATGCTGCCCTTGCTCGATAGTGCCAGTACCCTCGATTCACGCTGCAAAGGCTGTACCCACAAAGAAGACTGTTGCTGGCCTACCTGGCTGTCCATGCTGTTGATTACAAAGTAGAACTTTTTCGCTGGGGTCTCATCAAATTCCTTTGCGCGCTCCAGTGTAAAGCTCATGTACTTGTCCTGGTATGGCTTGCCAAACTCCAGCACTTTCTTAAACTCCATCTCCGGCAGGTACTCCAGCGTGGTGTGGTTTTTAAAGTTGTAGCGGGCTACATCTTTTGCTTTCAGCGTCAGCTCATACTTGTTGTCCGGGAGGATGCGTATCTCAAAGGGGGCATCTACCAGCTGCTGATGGGAAGTGTCCAGCTTCACGATGTAGGGGGCACTTTTATACTGCTCCTCCACGATCAGGTCGGTTGCCTTGTTCAGCCAATGGTCGTTCACACGGTAGTATGATACAGAGAAGTCAACGTTCTGCAACGCTTTCTTTACCATGTCTGCGGACATCAGCAGGCCGATCTCGTCCTCTACCTTAATACCTTTTGGCTGGGAGCCTTCCAGCAGGTTCAGCAGTTCCTGCGCTTTTTTGGAGCCGGTATGCTGGTCGCCTAATAAAAGTGTAGCACTGAATTCGTAGACACGGTTAGAGCTTTTTACATATACATAAGCAGCAGCTAAGGAGATCAATGAGAATGCCAGGAAAAGGTACCATTTGGACCGAAACTTGAACAACCAGCTCTTGATGTCTATCTCATGCTCTTTATTTTGCTTTTTCATTATCTTATTCGAAATAATTTAATAGTAATACAGCTGTCGAGATGGCTGTTAACGCCACAGTAGCCACGCTTAAGCCAACCAGGTTGTCTCTCCTTACCTGTTTTTTTGATGGCTCTACATATAGTACGTCTCCAGGCATCAGGTAGTAGTAAGGAGATTGTACGATTTTGGGATCGGTAAGGTCCAGTAGCACCACTTCAGAGCCTTCCGGTTTCTGACGTATCAGCTTTACGTTCTGTCGGCTGCCACCAGTGGTCAGGTCGCCGGCCAAACTAAGGCCTTCCAGAAGGTTGGCACGCTCGTTATACACGAAAAAATGGCCAGGGTTACGCACTTCGCCCAGTACACTGATCCGGAAACTGATCAGCTTCACAATAACAGTGGCATTGCTCACATACTTGTCGAGGTTGCGCTGGATGAGGTCCTGCGTCTGGGCAGTGGTCATGCCGGCAACTTTCAGTTTGCCCACGGTCGGAAGTGTAATATTTCCTTCCTGATCGACAGAATAACCGCTCAGGTACATGCTGCCCGGATCGGAGATACCAAAGGCATTTGCGGGATCAATGATGTTAAAGATGTTCGACATTTCAGGCTGCACACTCTGCACCTTCACCGACAGAACATCGTTTGGCTGTAGCGTATAGGATTTGTACGTATTGGTGATCTGAGTAGGTACCTGGTCTTTAAAGTTTCTGTTCTGGAGGTAGACCAACTCTCTTTTAGACATACAGGATGTGGCGCTAATAATGATTATTAGAAAGTAGAGTAGCTTTCTCATGTTCTCTGGTTAAGGGTGGTAAGTCAGACCGAAGCTGGTCTTTGGTGGATTGTGTTTTTGTCCTAAATTTTACTTTTTCCTTTATATAGTAATAGGAATAGCTATAAACTAATTTCACCATATATACTTGGAGGTCCGGAAAAAGATTCTGATTTGAAATAATATTCTTAAAATTTAATGCAGGTATTCCCCTGTGAGCAAACAGAGGCGGTTTATAATGAGGAACTTACCACAGGCTCAAAATAAAAAATTGCATTAAAAACGGGTATGTAAAAGTTGGGAGAGTATAGAACTGAAGCCGTTTTGCTTTAAGAGCAGCAACCAACGGGTCGGGCTGTAAGTATAAGTAGCCGTGCAATGTTACACACACGCCTGCCTTCGGGCGGCGCACCCTGTCTTTATACTTTGTTATTGAATGAAAACATCTATACGAAAGGCAATACACCAGGTAGACGTGCTGCTGGCGCCTTTTATGTTATCGGCATTTAAAGAGCAGAATGCCTTTACTAGCTTTTTATTTCATGCCCTCTTCCAAAACAAGGAGGAACTGGCCCTGAACCTGGCAGACCCGCAACAACAGGTAACAGTAGACGTTTTCCGCCGCTTTGTGGAGTACCACCTGGAGAAGGGGTATACTTTTGTTTCGCCTACGGACGTACTCAAAGGCCTGGACCCGGACAAGAAATCTATTCTGATCACCTTCGATGACGGCTACTACAACAACCTCAGGGCGCTTCCTGTTATGGAAGAGTTCCAGGTGCCGGCCTTGTTCTTTATTTCGGCCAACCATGTGCTGAAAGGAAAAGCTTTCTGGTGGGATGTGGTATACCGCGAAGGGAAAAAGGCAGGCCGCTCCGATGAAGCCATCCTGGAAGAAAAAGCGCACCTGCTCACACTGACCGATGAAGAAGTTGACAAACACCTGATCCGCACCTACGGTGAGCATTGCCTGAAACCGGTAAGTGATACGGACCGGCCGCTTACGTCTGCAGAACTGCGCACGTTTTCGGAGCACCCGCTCGTGTACATCGGCAACCATACCTGCGACCACGCCGTGCTGACAAATTATACTTCAGCAGGTATGCGGGAGCAGATCGCCCAGGCACAGGATATACTGGAAGATATGATAGGCTACCGGCCTGCAAGTATAGCCTACCCGTGCGGCGAGTACAACGAAGATGTGTTGAGGGCTACGCAGGAGGAGGGGATTGTGCTGGGCATCACAACCAATCATGCCAAAAATGCCTACCCGAGCCTCAGCGACCCGAAAACCATGCTTACGCTGAACCGGTTTACCATCTGGGGAACAGAAGACCTGCAGGGCCAGTGCGACTTCTACCGTTCTGATTACCACCTGCTGGACAGCATGCGCGGTATCTACCACAAGCTGAAGCCTTCTGCTAAAGTGTAAACAAGTACAATCACTAGTATAAAAAGAGGGCCTCTGCTGTTGGCAGAGGCCCTCTTTTTATACTAGGCTACCGTCATGACGGGCCTGGCCCGCAGGAAATCGAAGATATGGGTGGACTCTGCAAAGGTCATGCGTTGTGGCAGGTTCTCGTAGGAATCCTTGTAGTATAAACGCTCGCATGTTGGTAAGCCGGTCGGGTCCTGGATTAGGTCGTGGTTCCAGCCAACAAGCAGCAACCCATCCGGCTTCATGATGCGATGAAGCACGTTATAAGTAGCTTCCTGCGCCTCTTTTGCGTCTACGCCATGGCCAAACACACCGTTTAGCAGCACAATGTCGCAGCTTGCAGGTTCCAGGTACTGGTCAATTTTAAGGATATCGGCCGTCAGGTGTTTGTCTGCTCCCCAGATGTCGTTTCGTTCATCAATATCAACCGTGATTATTTCTACACCTTTGTTAAAATGTTTGGGATAATCGCAGGTATACGGAGCGCATCCTACCATCAGTATTCTTCCCTGTTTAATGCGTCTTAATTTTGGCAAAAGCTGTTTTTCAAGCCAGACGCGGTCAGGCTGCCTGGTAAAGTAGCTGGTATCGATGTAATAATGCAGCAAAAGCCATCGCTTTACTGGCATGATCAGCTGCCTTCTGATCAGAGCACTGATATCAGCAGGTGGGTTTTGAAGTTGGTTTATAGAAGCTTGCATCATATTCGAGTACTTTTAACATGAAAAAAGAAGTACAAGTGGGTATAAGCTATACTCTATATCATTTACAGGGTTATTACTTTTTTAGGTTGATATCGATATACCTAAAGAATAAACGTGTAACGTGATAGCAGTTTGAGCCAACCCCTGCAGTGATGCAGCAATCGGAAGAGTCGTACTATTTTAACTTGTGGGGAATAACAGGTGATGACCCTGGAGGAGAGATCCCGAAAAAGAAAAGAGCCACCCCCGTAACCATGCGATGGTGCTGGGAGTGGCTCACCTTTGGCTAAAGGTTGAAACAAGCAATATTATTCAATCCACTTGGTTCTTCTCTGAGTTTGTCTTACTACAGGCTGCTGTTTCAGCATGCGCAGGCTATCAGAAGGCTTACGCACAAGTTGCTGTGCAAATCCTTCTGAGTGTTCCAGTATACCACCTTTCAGTCTCCATCCTTTAGGTAGAAAAATGGCAACCTCTGTTGCCAGAGCCTCCAGATCAGAGGCAACGATAATATTGTATTCCATCGTACTTATTACTAACTATAGAGACAATATACTAGCTTATAACATAGGTTGTATCGTCGCGCTACGAATTTTTTTGCTGTTGGTTTACATTCCTAAAAAATTTTAGCAATGCCTTACAATTGTTCAATTTAAAGCGCCTTTTATTGAGATTTATCTGGCAAACGCAGGTAAGGACTATATGAAAATTTAAAGAACGCATCCAGACTTAGATCAGCAATAACTTTGTTTGAAGTAATTGCCTGCTCCAATATGCCTTTATACCTGACTTGGAATAAAGTATAAATTATAACAGGTTGATAGTAAATAAGGTGAGGCCTTTTTGGTTTGTTTCCAGCGAGAAAGTATAACCATGACTTAAAAGTATTTCGCGGATCATCGTTAATCCTATACCTTGCCCGGTCTCTTTGGTGCTGAAAAACGGGGTGAAAAGCTGTGGGCGCACATGCTCGGGTATGCCTTCTCCATCATCTGTTATAATAAGCTGTAAAGGCTGCTGCTGCAACTCCACCCAAATATGGCCATCCTGCTTTACAGCTTCCATGGCATTTTTGAGAATGTTAAGCAGGGCCTGTTCCATCTGCTGTTCGTCCATAGGTATAAGTAGGGGTTCAGCTGGTGCTTTGAGACAAAAGGAAATGTGGCGAAGCTCCAGTTGCGACTGCATCAGGCGCTCGAGCCGTTGCAGCAGGTCCTGCACATTTACTGGCTTCTTGTTCGGAGCGGGCAGGCGTACCACATCGGCAAAGTTGGCCATAAACCTGCTCAGGTTTTTGTTGCGGTCGATGGCTACCTGCAGGGCATAGGTAAAGTCCTCGCGGTGTTCCTCGTCTATCTGCGGGGTATAGTATTGTACCGAGTCAAGTATGGAGTTGATGGCGCCTGTTGAATTGTTCACTTCATGCGACATCATCCGGATCACCTTCTCGTAAGCCTGCCGTTCGTTTTTGATGATGGCTTCCGTTAGCTCTTCTATAAGTATAAAATAGCGTTGAAAGCCGCGATCTATAAACTGGGCGCGATGGGCGCGGTAAGTGCGGATGCCGTTCATCCGGAAGGTATGCGGTTGCCCTGTCTGCACCTGGGTCAGCTCCTGTGCCCAGGCGTCAGGCAGGGCAGCCAGTGGTTTACCGGTCAGCTCTTTTGCAGGCAGGTTCAGGTAACGCTCGGCAGCCGGGTTTATACTTGCGATGTAGTTGTCGAAGTCCAGCAGGATGATGCCGGCAGGGGAGGCCTGGGTTATCTTCTCGAGTAAATAATGTTTCTCGGCCTGCGCCACCCGTTCCTGCCGCAGTTGGTCTATCATGCGGTTGTATACATCCACCAACTCGTCGAGCTCCGGCTGCCCCACGCGCACAAACTTGGTCGAGAAATCCTTGTCGCGGATGGACTCTATACCTGCCCGTATCAGGTTGAGCGGTTTGAAAAATGCACTGTACAGTTGCACCGTTATGATAATGGAGCCAAGCACCAGCAACTCCATGCCCAGGAACAGGATCTTGTTCTGCTGCAGCAGGAAGTAGGCCATGGCAGCCAGCAACCCGTGTACCACCACCGCAAAAAGAATGAACTTAGTCCTGAGACTCATACGGGATGCCGAATTTATCGAGGCGACGGTACAGGGCGGCACGGCTTACGCCCAGTGCCCGGGCCACTTTGCTGATATTGTTGTGGTAGTAGGCCATGGATTTCCGGATCATCGATGCTTCCATTTCGTCGAGCGTCATGGCGCCAACGGCTGGCAGGGTTTTGTCGCCGGCTTTTACGATGCCTTTCTGCGCCTGCCCCTGGAAGTCTTCCGGTATCAGCACTTCGTTTTCTGCTACCAATACGGTTCGCTCCACCAGGTTCTTCAGCTCGCGGATGTTACCCGGAAAAGGCAATTCCTTCAGCCACTGCAAAGCCTTCGGGCTCACTTCCAGCTCCGGACGGTGGTACGTCTGCTTCAGGTTGTTTACAAAGAACTGCACCAACAGCGGAATGTCGTCGGGGCGCTCGCGCAGGGCAGGCAGCCGTACTTTGATCAGGTTGATGCGGTAGAACAGGTCTTCGCGGAATTTACCTTCCTCTACCATCTGCTCCAGATTGCGGTTGGTGGCGCACACCACCCGGATGTCCAGTTTTCGGGAACGGCTGTCGCCTAATACCTCGTAGGTGCGGTCCTGCAGCACGCGCAGCAGCTTTACCTGGCTGTTCATGTCCAGCTCGCCGATCTCATCGAGGAAAATAGTACCCTTGTTGGCCATCTCGAAGCGGCCCACGCGGTCGGCTTTGGCATCGGTAAAGGCACCGCGTTTGTGTCCAAACATTTCGCTCTCAAACAGGCTGGAAGAAATGCCGCCCAGGTTTACTTTTATAAATGGCTGGGATTTGCGGAGGCTGTTGCGGTGAACAGCCTCCGCGATCAGTTCCTTACCCGTACCGCTTTCGCCTTCGATCAGTACCGAGGCGTCGGTCGGAGCGATCTGGCCAATCCTCTTTAAGATCTGCAGCAAGTGAGCGTCTTGCCCTACAATGTTGCCAAAGTTATATTGCAGATCCAGCTTTT
This sequence comes from Pontibacter ruber, assembly GCF_023630205.1. GTDB lineage: Bacteria > Bacteroidota > Bacteroidia > Cytophagales > Hymenobacteraceae > Pontibacter > Pontibacter ruber. Next base: position 220,865 of record NZ_JALPRR010000002.1, read on the forward strand.
TGCGCGTCAGGTTTACCTCGCTGGCTGTAGGTTGCTGCGACAGGCTCAGGGCCGTACGCACCGACTGCAGCAGGTACTCATTGCTCCAGGGCTTGGTAATAAAGTCGGCGGCACCCAGGCGCATTCCTTCCACGGCCAGGCTGATAGAGCCCCAGCCCGTGATGAGGATAACCGGCACCTGTGGCATCCGTTGCTTGAACTGGCCCAGCAGCTGCAGCCCGTCATGGCCTGTGGTGTCGATGGAGAAGTTCATGTCCATGATCACCAGTTCGAACGAATGCTGCTGCGCCAGCTCAAGCGCCTCTTTGGGCGAGGCTGCTTCTTTGGTCTTGAAGCCATGCTGTTTCAGCAATATGCTGAGCGAGGCACGAACGGCACTGTCATCGTCTATAATCAGGATCATGAAATCTGGAGCTGCTAAATCAGGTATAAAGATAAATTTTTTAAGTATAAATTGCTATTACTCTTCGTGCAGGGCAACGGCCGGATGGATGGCAGCGGCCTGCCGGCTAGGGTAGAAGGCACAAATTACCGTAAGCAGGTAGATGATTGCGACAGCACCCACTATAGCAATCGTGTACACCACCGATTCTATTTCGAATACCTGTAGCAAGGGAAGTTGCACGGCAAACACCACGCCCAGCAGCAGGCCTAACGTTGCCAGCACCAGCACCTCGCCTATGAACTGCCGGTAAATCTGACCGGAGGCGGCACCCAACGCCCGGCGCAGGCCTATCTCGCCGTGGCGACTGTTGATGTTGTACCACAGCACCCCGAACAGCCCAAGGGCCACATTCAGGATCAGGAAAGCACACACAAGACCCAGCGCAATCATCGGTACCAGGGTAAGTTTGGCTTTGTTCTGGCGCATTTTCTCCAGCGTGGATACTTCCATAGCCCAGTCCTTGCCGATTGCTGAAAGCTGCTTTACCATTTTTTCTTCAAAGTCTATACCTGTGCCTGGTTTTACCCGGATCAGCACTTCATTCCAGAAAGAATTGGGGTTCTTTTGCAGGTTAATGCGGGTAAAGAAGGCCGGTCCTTCGGCGGCGAACTCACTGCCGGCACGGAAATAGTCTGTGATGCCTACCACCTGGTAGTTTGTGGAGTCATTTACAGGAATAACTTTACCCAGTGCGTCCTCTTCGCCAAACAGTTGCTGTTGGAGCGCCTTGTTGATCACGATGGGCTCGTGGTGAGAGGCATTGTCCTGCGGTGCAAACCAACGGCCTTCACGCACCTGCAGCTGCATCACTTCATCATAATCATCCTCTACTTCATAAAAGTCTGCCATCAGATCTTTTACATTGCCATAAGACAGGTTATTGTTCATCTGGCTAAAAGCAAAAGGGGCATTGCTGCTGGAAAGGGAAACATGCTCTATTTCCGGGAAAGCGTGCAGCCGCTGCAGCACCTGCTCCAGGTTCTGGTGGTTGAGGGCGGAGGAGTCGGTAGAGGGCCGCATGGTGAGCAGCCACACATTTTCATGCTCAAAACCAAGCGGTTTGGTATAGTTGCGCACATTGTACACCACCAGGCTGAGCACCCCAAACAGCACCAGGAAGCAAATGAAAATTTCAGTGATCAGCAGGAAGTTGCTCTTCTTCCGGTTCCAGATCAGTTTAAACAGATGGCGTATCATTTCGAACCTCCTTTCAGCGCCTCTACGGCATGTAAGCGTGACATTTTATAAGCCGGGAATACTCCGGAAATCAAACCAAAAACAAGGCAAAGCAGCAGGCCGATCGCGAACACGCGCAAGTTGAGCCCCAGGTCTGCATACACAATGATGCCGCTGTTGTTGATATACCACAGCACCAGCGCTGACAGCACAAAGCCTAGCAAACCACCCAGCAGCGTCAGGAAAATATTCTCAATGATGAACTGCCCGATGATGGTGGAAGAAGTGGCGCCGAACGCTTTGCGTACCCCGATCTCAGAGGTGCGCTCCATGATGCGGCTGATGTTGATGTTGACCAGGTTGATGGTAGGCAACAGCATGAACAGAAATGCCAGGCCAGCCAGTATACCGTACAGTATACCAACACCGGGTTCTTTTCCATTGCCTAAAAAGGTGCGGGCAATGCTCTCCAGAAAAGTGTCCGGGAAGGAGAAGAGTTTGGTGCCTTTCTCCGGTTGCTGGCGTTCTACTTCCTGCATCATAGCCGCATACTCCGCTTTTATTTTAGGTATGTCCGCAGCCTGCCGTGCTTTGATGGTGGCAAAGTAAGTGCCTCTCAGACCGGGTTTACTAAACTCCTGGCTTTTAAGCGAAATGGGTACCCACACGTCGGCATAAGATTGAACGCGCAGCACCGGTACGTTTTCGACTACGCCTACCACTTTATACTTCACCTGGTCTACTACAATGTATTGCCCGATGGCCTGCGCTTCTCCAAAATACTGCTGGCGGGTATTCTCGTTGATCACAGCTACTCGGCTGGCACTCTGCACGTCCTGCTGCGTGAAAGCATTTCCCTCCAGGAAGTTAAAGTCCAAGATGTCCCAGAATTCCCGGTCGGTATACTTGATATCGAGCGCCAGCTTGCGGTTATTGATGTAGCTGTTCACCTGGAAAAACATAGAGTTTACCGATACCATTTCCGGTGTCTTCAGGGGGCGTATGTGGCGGTCAAAGAAGTGATAGCTGAGCGGACTGCTGCTGTTATACCCCTCCTTTACCTGCTCCCGCATCATATTTACAAAAAGCAGCTTATCTGTTTCGCGCTCTGGCATCTGCGGCCCGAAAGTATGGTCAAAAAGAGAAGTGGCCACCATCAGCACCATCAAGGTAAAGCTGATGCCGAAGAGGCTGATGAAGGTAAAGAACTTGCGCCGCAAGAGCACCTTCAAGGCTATTTTAAGGTAATTCTTCAGCATGGCTATACTTGTTGAAAGTTGTAGGTGGCTGTTTTGGCATCAGATACCTGCTGTCCGTCGAAGAAGCGGATGAGGCGCCCGGTCTTGTGGGCCATGTTCTCGTCGTGCGTTACCATCACGATGGTGGTACCATCTATGCGGTTCAGGTTGAGCAGAATGTTCATGATCTCTTCGCCCATTACCGAGTCGAGGTTACCGGTAGGTTCGTCAGCCAGTATGATTTCAGGCTGGCCGATCAGGGCGCGTGCAATGGCCACGCGCTGGCGCTGTCCACCGGAAAGCTGGCTGGGGAAGTGCTTGGTACGGGCGCTGAGACCTACTTTCTCGAGTGCGGTCAGAGCTAGTCTCCGGGTCTCGGACGCTGATGTGCCGCTGCGGTAGAGCAGGGGCAGCTCTACGTTGTCGAGCACGCTCAGGTCGTTGATGAGGTGGTAGCTCTGAAACACAAACCCCAGCTTCTGGTTGCGCAGGCGCGCCAGTTGTTTGTCCCTGTAGTTGCTGATGGGTGTGCCGTCGATCTCTACCAGGCCATTGGTAGGCTCATCGAGCAGGCCCATGATGTTGAGCAGTGTAGATTTGCCGCAGCCCGATGGTCCCATAATAGACACAAACTCACCCTTTGGTATCTCAAGGTTAACGTTGTGCAAGGCTACCGTCTCGATGGACTTTGTCTGGTAGACTTTTTCGATGTTCTTTAACGTGATCATAGTTTTATACTTGGTTCTGATATTGTTTTAATTGTTGATTGCTGCAGTGCTAAATTGTTGGTTTGCGAAACCGGGTCCAACCACCCCTGCCCCTCCTTAACCAAGGAGGGGAGCTTTTTCTTACTCTTTCTCCTTTCTTCCATTGTTCAAGTGCTTTTCCATTAATTGCTTTTTCTTTAGCTATAGTCATCACCGTCAAAAGTGGTAGTCCAAAGCTCCCCTCCTTGGTTAAGGAGGGGCAGGGGTGGTTCGTATATTCAGTTATTCAAAATTCACTCATTCAAAATTCGCCATAATCGCCTGCTGCTGTTCAAAATCATAGAGGGTGAGCTGGCGTAGGTTGTAATGTGCTTTCCAGAACTCGCTGAGCGAGGTGATGTGGGCGCGGCGGGCCTGGTCTTTTTCGGATAAGGCGATGTTTAAATCGGTGATGCTGATGCGCCCGATAACGAAGGTGTTCTTGGCGATGTCGTAACGCTCCTGGGCAATGGCGTCGGCTTCGGCAGTAGTGGTAATACGGGCCTTCAGGGTATTGTACTGGTTGACCTGCGTCAGCACGGCCTGCTCAAAGGTAGCCTCGTCCTGGTCCACGGTGTACTGTACCAACTGGCGGTTCATTTCAGCTACTTTATAGATCGAGCGTTGGCGCCCCCAGTCCATGATCGGCATGCTGAAGCCCAGGCGTGCCCGTTGCTGGTTATCAGGGGTTCTGTAGATATCAGTGAAGTTAGAACCGCGGTCGGTAAGGCCGAAGGTGGCGAACAAGTTAGCGTTTAAACCATTGTCGCCTTTTGCTTTTGCCACTTCACTCTCTGCTTCTAATAGCCTTCTTCTGAAATTGATGTCTTCTTTGCGGTTCTTCCTGGCTTCAGCTAGGGCTATATCAGGCGTAACGATCGTTGCCGGTACTTCTTCAGGAGTTTTGAGCTGGAGTTGGTCTGTGTCTTTCATGCCAATGTATGTTTTGAGGGCAAGGGCCGCGGTTTGCTGATCGAGGGCGGCCTGTGCCATGGCCAGTTCGGCATTCAGTACTGCCAGGCGCAGTTGCAGCAGGTCGTTTTTGGAGAGGCGGCCCAGCTTATACTTCTCATCCGCGATCTGGTAGAGGGTATCGTTGTTTGCCAGGTTCTTGCTGGCTATACTTTGGTTGGTTTGTGCCAGCAGCAGGTCGAAGTATAGTTTAGTGGCGGTAACGGCTATTTTTTCGCGCTCCTCCAGGTACTGGCGCTGCGACTCCTGGTAGCGGAGCGGCTCGATCTTTTTGGCCCAGGCCAGGTCGTTGTAGGCAAACAAAGGCTGTTCTATACCTATAATAGCCGGATTGCCGTTGTAGCGGGTCTGGTTGCTGTTAAAATCGTCGAAGCGTTGCATCACGGAGTTTACAAAGATGGTACCGCCCGTAGCGCTGATCACCTGGCTCATGCTCAAGCCCAGTTCGGCGTTGTTAATCGAAACCGGTTTGAATTCGGTAGTGCCGTCAGGTTGTGTGACCGGGTTAATGGTGCGGCTGAAATCAGGAAGTATGCCTGCCAGTTTTAGCTGCGGTTTGTAGTCAGATTTGAAGCTGCGCCACTGCCAGTAGCTATTCTCGCGGCTGGTCTCCACCTGGTGCGCTACCGCCGACTGCTCCTGCGCCAGGGCAATCACTTCCTGCAGCCCTAATTGGCGCGTGGCAGGCTGTGCTATACCCTGCACGCAAGGCAGAAGCAGTATCACAAACAACAAACAAAATTTAGTAGACATAAGACATAGGACTTAAGACACAAGACTTTTATTTCAACTCGAGACTCAGAACTCAGAACCCGCGACTCATTTCACTTTTATGCGGTCCATGTGCTGGTAATCTGCCATATCGGAGATCACTATTTCCTCGCCGGGCTGCACGCCGCTTTCCAGCTCTACAAAGTCCACGTTGCTGACACCGATCTTTGCGTCGCGGCGTATGAGTTCACCTTCCTGCAGCACGTATACCTGTGGCTTGCCCGTGTTTTTGAAGTAAGGGCCGTTCTGCACACGCAGGGTCTTGTTTCGGGCGGCGGTGCTCACGTACACATCCACGCGCAGGCTGGGGCGCAGCAGTTGGTGCGCTTTCTCATCCAGGGCCACAAAAAAAGTGACCGTGCCATTCTCTACAGTAGGTTTAATGGATGCGATGGTGCCCTTCAGGTCGGTATCGTTCACCCGAACGATGGCGCTGCCGCCGGGGCTAAGCTGTTCAGCGAAGGCATCCGAAATGGTGGCCTGTACTTTATAGCTGCTCAGGTCGGCGAGGCGGGCAATGATGTCGCCGGCATTCACATTGCTGCCGATCTCATTCTTCACCCATGTGATCACGCCGGGCTGTGTGGCGCGTACCTCGGCCTGTTCCATCTTGCGCTGCAGTTCTTCGATGGAGCGGCTCTGCATGGCCAGGGTGTACTTTAGCTCCTGCTCGTCGGCTTTCAGTAACTGGCGCTCGGTTATCATGTCGCGCTCAATCTGGGCCAGTTCCTGCTGCGCGATCTTCAGGTTAAGGTCGGCCTGTTTCACGCTTTCCTGCGTGCCGCCGCCTATTTTGAGTAGGTATTTTTCATCTTCGAGCTGCGCCTGCAGACTCTTGACGTTCATGCGCTTTATCTCCAGTTGAGAATTGAGTGCGTTGAGCTTCTTCTGCAGGTTGAGGTTCAGCTGCACCGTTTTGTGCTTGCTTTGTTCCTGTTCATCTTTCAGCTTATCGTAGGCCAGCTGGGTGAAGGCCCGGTCGAGGAGCAGGATCTGGTCGCCGGGTTGCACCTGCTCACCGGTGTTGTGCACCACCTGCTCAATGCGTGCCTGGATAGGGCTGGTGATCACCTGCTCATGCTCCGGCACCACCGTACCTGAAGCGGTGATGGTTGCTACTACCGGGCCTTCCTCTACCCGGGCAGTTCGAAGGCTGGCCCTTTCTATACTTGGGGTAATCAGGCCGCGAAAGCCAAAGATAGCTGCCACCACCAGGGCAACTGCTATACTTAGTTGCCAGATGCGTTTGCGCTTCCGGGCTTGTTGTGTGGTGGCTGATAATTCACGATCCATAGTTTTATTTTATACTTGCTCGTGAGAGTATAGCCAATTAAGGTGCCAGTTATGTAATTAATTGATTTACAGCTAATTGTGATGTAAAAAGTTGATTTTAAGGCTTTTGCAGGTGTTCAATACTGAACAGTTTGTGCGGTTTTGGGAGGGGAAAGATTGTCTTGGGTTATTTAAGATTTTAAGAAGTATATATGAAGAATTATATGTATTTTGAGAGGTTGTTATTTCTGTTAGCTGACGGATTGGGTGTATAGCAGGAGTAGCTAGTTAAAGTATGAATTTGAAAACTATATGAAACTTCTTTACACCTTTCTTTTTCTTATCCTTATGAGTTGCAGCGGAAACGGTCAAACAGCCAAAAATGATAAATTAGTAAAAGCTCTGAATAATTCAACATTAGAAACGAGAGGAAAACTTGTTGAAATCAGCCCCAATGAATATCGTCTTGACTACTATGATGTGCATGAAGAGGACAGTCATTTTGAATACTTGAGTGAAAAAGGATATCAGGGAGGAGGCCCAAGTTGGCTTGGAATCATATATGGAGCTATCCAAATGTCGGACCCAGCTATTCATTCTGAAATTAGTTTTGACGATGAAGCCGAAGGACTAGCAATCTGGAGCTCTGATAAAGAAAGTTTAGAAAAAATAGGGAGGTTAATCTATGTGGTTAAATCTGATGAGAACATCATGATGGAAGCCATAAAGGTAGCTGAGCAAGCTGGAGAAATGGAATAGGAGACAGTGTACAACAAAGTTCATAACATAGGTTTCGGTTATGCCTCCCCACATTATGCACGAGTATGTTAAGCAGTAAATAAACTAAAACAAACAATTACTTTACTAATTACTGGAAACTTTATCATGGGATTATTTAGCTTTTTTAAAAGAGAGAAAAGTAACGAATCGAACAAAAGTTCATTGATCTTGGGAATGGTGCTTTTAGAAGAAGCTGATTCACTTAATATAAAAGGAGTTGTTTCTGAGTTGAGAGGCAACTGGAAATTAGAAGTGGATGACAGTGAATCAAGTGATGAGTCATCTGTACTTGTGGTTGATGGTTATAGAGTAGCAATCGGAAACATGCCTGTCCCTATTCCTGGAGTTGAAATAGAGGAAACAGCTGCCTATAACTATCTGTGGCCAAATGGTGAAAAAGAAGCCACCAAGCATAAAGGCCATATTATATTGTCTTTGATGAATGGAGGAAAAGATCCTGTAGCTGAAAATCTACTTTTCAATAAAGTTGCCTCAGCAGTTTTGAAAAATAGTAAATCTTTAGGGGTGTATATAGGTGGACGATCCCTCTTAATAAGTAAAGATTTCTATTTAGGTAATACTGAAATAATGTCAGAAGAAGACTTGCCGCTGTATAACTGGGTTTACTTTGGGTTAAGACAAGAAAATGGAAAGCAGTCTATCTATACTTATGGTCTTGCCGAGTTTAATAAGAAGGAAATGGAGATCATCAACTCATCACGTACGCTGGAAGAACTGAATGAAATAATGTTTAATATGGCTCATTATGTCATAGCTCAAGATGTAAAGTTGAAAGATGGTGAAACTATTGGTATCTCAGCAGAACAAAAATTAAAGATCAAAGAGTCAAAAGGTAAGTTCCTAGAAGGTAATACCTTGAAAATAATATACTAAAATACAGCTTAGAACAAGGTGCAGCCATTATGCTCGGCTATACGAGTCTGCTGTATATACAAGTCGTTATAGCACATCTAATATCAAACTATAAGGAATTGAACTTTCTCAATTTATTCGGCACCAGTAAGCACAAAACAGCTGAGCAGCGAAAACAGCAGACAGAGAAAAACCTGAGAGAGTTGGGCGTGCCAGTTAACCCACACTTGCCTTTTGTTGAAGATTATGCTACAGCCAAGATAAGAAACAGCCAGGAAGTGGTCAGAAGGTTAATTATTCTATCTGTGATGGTAGACTGCGTGCATGCCTATGATGAGCTGACAAGAGAGAGTACAGTCGAATACTTCAAGCGCATGGGTTTGTGGGAATATGTCTCTGAAAATGAAAAAGTATACCTGCAGTCGAAGAAAGCCAATAAACAGTTTGAGAACGAATTAAGCTGGAGAACAGAAGCCATGAAAGTGCTGTTCTGGGCTTTGGGCTTTATTGAGAAACTGGACTTGCCTACAGAACAGGCTGATGTGTATAACGCGCATCAGGCGACACAAAGAAAGTATAAGTCACTAAAGGAGTTTATCGGAAAAGCCAAACTCAGAAGTACAGAAGAAATACTGGATGAGACGGACTTTATCTACAGAGCGCATTGGGCAGTCAGGAATGCAGAACTGCAAGGGCAGGAAGTGCCGGCTAACTTCAGCAGCGATATTGTCTACGAACGGCACTATGCCTTCAATTGGCTTACCTGTTATGCCGAAGACTGGGATGATATTACTTGTGATACATAAAAGAGAAAACTATACCTCATACACACCTTTGCGGTAGCATACCACCGAAAAGCCGGGTGCACGTTAGACAAAAAAGAAAACTACCTTAAACATACTTATGGCGTGAAGTCATGCCGGAACAGTGATTAAAGCCTATTCACATGCAAGTAAAGATCTGGGAGAAGAATCTGACTCAAACGAAATCTAAAAAGAAGAAAGGGTTTTTACGAGAATGGGGCGATGCCATACTTTTCGCTGTGGTGGCGGCCAGCCTGATTCGCTGGGCTACGTTCGAGGCTTATACCATTCCGACGCCTTCCATGGAAAAATCGTTGCTTGTAGGCGACTTTCTGTTTGTAAGCAAGCTGCACTACGGGCCGCGCACCCCCATGACACCGCTGCAGGTGCCGCTCACGCACCAGACCATCTGGGGTACCAACCTTTCTTCTTATTCAGACGCTATACAGCTGAAATCATACCGGCTGCCGGGGTTTTCAGAAGTAAAGCGCAATGATGTGGTGGTATTTAACTTCCCGCCGGAAGAGCAGCACCCTGCCGACCTGCGCACTAACTACATCAAGCGCTGCATCGGCATAGCCGGCGACTCCATCACGATCCGCGACAGGCAGGTATACATTAACGGAAAGGCCTTTGGAGAACCTGAGCAGGCGCAGTACAAGTACAACATCATAACAGATCAGCGGCTGAGCGAGAAGTTTTTCTTGGACCGGGGCATTCGCCTGCATGATGTGGTGTTCTCGGAAAAGGGCTATTTGCTGGATCTCATGCCAGAGCAGGCAACAGCGTTAAAGGCGATGAGCTTCATCAAGGATGTTGTCCTGTGGGAGCAGCCTGAGGCTGCTGACGCGGTTTTCCCGCATGTGCCGAGCAAGTACGCCTGGAACCGCGACAACTACGGTCCGCTGTACATACCAAAAGAAGGTGCTACGGTAGCCATCACACCGGAAACACTGCCGCTCTACGAGAAAGTAATACTTTCGTACGAGCACAACGAAAATGCCCAGGTACGCGACGGCAAGCTCTACATCGACGGCAAAGAAGCCAAGCAGTATACTTTTAAGCAGGACTACTACTTTATGATGGGCGATAACCGCCACAACTCGCTCGACTCCCGCTACTGGGGCTTTGTGCCAGCCGACCACATCGTTGGCAAAGCCGTGATGATCTGGATGTCTACCTATGAGTATGGGAGCTTTTTTGATAAAATTCGTTGGAGCCGCCTGTTTAACCCGATCGACTAGTTAAGCTTATAGATAGACCAGGAGCAGCTTTTCTTAATGGTTAAAGTGCATCGGGTCAAAAAGGAAGGAAGTATAATTTTATCTAATCAAACACATAAACCAATCAGCGGCTACGGCTAGCGCGCTTTTTGTACCAGCCATTACGAGCAATCGGAAATATATTAGTGTAAGAAAACTACTATACTTACAGGCTTCCCAGCATCAAAATCACTACTGCTTCCTTTGCCAGAGAAACTCATGTTGGGTTGTGCCAATGACAGGTGTACTCAATCTTAACTGCCCATCAGAGAAAGTATAATACCTGATCTGGTCATGGCCTACCCAGTTCGGGAAATGGGAAATTTGGATGTGGTGTGTGACCGCCTTTGCCGAAGTGTCTATCGTGTAAGTACCGCTATAGGCAAAAAAACCGTTGTAAGCAGATAAGATTTCTTCCGTAGTGCCCTGCAGGAAGTTACCGGAAGCGAACAGTTTTCGTTCCCGCTTCATCAACTCGACCATCATGTTTCCGTTAGGGTCATACAAAATCTGGCCAATGGCATCTTCTCCAAAAGGATGCGATTCCCGGCCATCTGCTTCCCGGGCTGTCCATTTTACAAGACTCCAAACGCCTATAAATTCCTTTGCTATATCCATATTCATGTTTTTAAAGATGTTAAGCGGCTGTTAAACTTTGATGTTTGTACAGAAGGGAAACGGAAGCACTTTCTTCCGCTAGAAGTGGGGCTTTCTTATGTCTGTTACTTGAGTAAAGCAAGCCTGTTGGGAGGCTCTTTCTTCAATTAACTAAACACAGAGTAAATGAGGGTGAGCGGGATGACTTACAAGTGCTGAGACCAAAGTCTGCTAACATAAGAACAGGTTTAACGCTGAGGACCTTTGCTAATTAATTACTCTGCAGATTAAGTTTTTGTTATCTGATTTATAGTCTAATTTATTGATAATAAGCAAATAACAGCTTTTTTGTCTCTGCAGCTAAGTAAGCCTGTTGTACTTTGAAAGCCCGATTGATAACCTACTTAGCCAGAAGTTGTGTATCGAGTAAAATGATCTGAAAATCTGCTTGATCAATATAAAGAGCAGTAGTTGCACGAGTGCAGATTTGGTGCAAATGCTGCATCAACAAATTCTCTTTAAACCATACTTGCTAAAATAATCTGCCGCATACCGTATACTCTAAAAACTTACTTAAAATCCACAGAAACTATGAAGATTCTATTAGTAGGCGGCACCGGCACCATCGGCAAAAGAATTTACTGGAGGCTACAAAACAAGCACGAACTGGTGACGGTTGGCACCAAAAGCGGCGATGTGCATATGGACATGACAGACCCCCATTCCATCGAAGAATTGTTTAACTCCGTCGGTAAGATCGATGCCTTGGTCGTGGCAGCAGGGGGTGCCCCAATGGCTTCATTAAAAGAGCTTACCCAGGAACATTTTTATGAAGGTATCCGCAGTAAAATGATGGGGCAGATCAACCTGGCACTTATCGGGCAGCGCTACATCAATGCCGGCGGAAGTATAACGCTCACCTCCGGAATACTTGCCGATGATCCGATCGCTATGGGAGTTATACTCAGTACGGTAAACGGTGCGGTAAATGGTTTTGTGGTGGGAGCCGCTGGTGAATTGTTCCGGCAAGGCATCCGCATCAATGTCGTAAGTCCGGGTGTAGTAGAAGATTCGATGGAGGCAATAGGCGGTTACTTTCCGGGGCATAACCCGGTACCGATGGAACGGGTGGTCAACGCCTATGTGAAAAGTATAGAAGGCGTACGCACAGGCGAGATCATCCGGGTATTCTAGGATCATACAGAAACCTTTTTATTTCTCGTTCTGCTGTACGATCCTGCAGATACAGCCTGCTTAAGAGTATGGCCGGTAAGTATAAAAGCCTCCTGAAGAAATGAGCATCTTCTGGAGGCTTTTTTAACGTTTTACCACTGCAACTGAACTACAGCAAGTATAGATTTATACTTACATACCCGGCTGCGTTACCTGGTAATTTGCCTTAGCTTTTTCAGCATCCACCATGCTCTTCACATCTGCCAAGAGCTGTTTGGCGTCGTACACAATGCCGTCTTTTACAGTATACTTCACGCCGCCGGCACGAATTACTTTTCCGTCTTTGGCCAGCTGAATGGCGCCTGTTCCGTAAAGTACCTGCAGGTTTTTCAGCGGATTCTCTTCCACAATAACAAAATCTGCCAGCTTGCCTATTTCTACGCTGCCGATCTCTTTCTCCATACCCAGAGCTGTGGCACCGTTAAGCGAAGCAGCCCTAATGATCTCCAGCGGGTGGAAGCCGGCTTCGCGGAGCAGCTCCATTTCGCGCACATACGCAAAGCCATACAGCTCGTAGATAAAGCCGGAGTCGGTACCCACGGTTACGCGGCCGCCGCGGTTTTTATACTCGTTCACGAAGGTCATCCAGAGGCGGTAGTTTTCTTTCCATTGCACTTCCTGCTCGGTGCCCCATGAATGCCAGTACGAGCCGTGCGAATGGCGGCTGGGCGCGTAAAAATCCCAGAGTTTGGGCATGGTGTAATCCTTGTGCCACTCGGCCGTACGCGCTCGCATCAGGTCGCGGTTGGCCTCGTAAATATTAAAGGTCGGACTTAGGGTAAAATCCAGCGAGATGAGTTCGTCCATTACTTTGCTCCAGCGCTCCGAGTGTGGGGCAGCAGCCTGTTTCCATAGCTTGCCTGCCTCGCTGAAACGGTCCTGCTCGTTCTGGTAGTTGTAATCCAGCGAGTAATCCTGCACGGTACGATCGGTGAACATAGCTTCTGGCAAACCATACCAGTGCTCCATGGAGGTCATGCCGGCGCGGGCGCTGTTCAGCACATTCCAACGGCTCACATCGGTCTGTGCATGGTGGGCCGTAGAACGCAGTCCTAATTTTTTATTTTCTTCTATGGCTGCCTGCATAATTTCGGGAGCAGCACCAAAAAACTTAATGCCATCTGCGCCAAGCTTTGCATTAGACCGCACCCATTCGCGTGCCTGTTTAGGAGTAGCAATTGGTTCTTTGCTACCCTGCCCAAAGGTGGTAAAAGCGATGATTCTGGGAGCCGTAATGCTGTTTTTGGCGCTTTGGGTTTTTAGCTCCAGCACTGTTTTTATACCCTCCATCGAGCCCGGTTCGCGGATGGTGGTAACGCCGTGTGCCATCCATAGTTTGAACACGTACTCCGGGCTGGCGCCTTTGTCTTTACCTCCGATATGAGCGTGTGTATCTACAAAGCCGGGCAAGAGGTACATGCCCTCCGCCTGCAGCTCTTTGCCGCCCGATTTCAGTTGCGGACGTCGGGCCGGGTCGATGGGGGTGCCTGGGGCGCCTACGTTCCGGATGGCTACAATGCGGTTGTTCTCCACTACGATGTCTACCGGGCCGGTAGGCGGGGAGCCGGTGCTGTTGATCAGGGTAACCCCCCGGATAATGAGTTGTGGCCAGGGGCCTTCGCCTTCTTTTTGCACGCCTGTTGCCGGGCTTTGGGCAAAGAGCTTAAACTGCACGAACAGGCTGAGCAGGACAAGGTAACCGGCTTTTTTGTACTTCATAAGATAACGGTTATAAGGGTGATAGTTCCGGTGGTAGCTGCTGCCGAAGTGCTGGGAACAAGCGCTTTGCAGTACTTCAGCCATACATACCGAATGCTTCATCAATATACAAAGTATATCTCATTTCCAATATACAGAGCTCTTATAAGTATAGCCGGGCAGGTATAGCTGAAGAGTAAATTCGCCTTTATCTTAATCTGAGATGTAGGCTTCTTTGTTCTGTGGGAAGGTGAGTGCCGGTTTACCAATAATTTCGAGGAGCGTGGTTTCGATCATTCTGCTCATCGTGTTCAGGGGCAGGTCGTTTGCTTCGGTGCCAAAAGGCTCTTCTATCTCGTTGATGATGGCATCGAGCGCCATAAAAGTATAACTTACAAAAACCACGAACAAAGGCGTCATCCAGCCGATACTGTCTACAAGGCCAAACGGCAGCAGGAAACAGTAAATGTACACCGTGCGGTGCAGCAGAATGCTGTAAGGATAGGGGATAGGAGTGCTGGCAATGCGCTCACAACCCCCTACAATGTTAGACAGCTCGTTGAAGTTCTGGTCAAAGGCTGTGAAAGTGATGGAATCCAACGCACCTGCTGCTCTGCGTTGCTGTACCCAGCTTGCCATTTCCTGTAAGATCATAATGGGTTTATACTTCACAGCAAGTAAAGCCTGCACCAGGTCCGGGGGAAGCAGGCGCTTCAGGTCGGGTGTCGGGTCCGTTTTGCGTAGCTGGTGGTTTAGGGAATAGGTAAAAGCAATCAGCAACTGCACAAAGTAGGCTACCTGTTCCGAGTCAGCCGGAAGTCCGCTCATGGTGGTTACCTGCCGCGCCAGCGAACGGGTATAATTGAGCAAAGCACCCCAGAGCCGGCGCCCTTCCCAGAAACGCTCGTAGCTGGCGCTGTTCCGGAACCCCAGGAATATAGCCAGCGCCACCCCGATCAGGGTAAAAGGAGCCGGGTTGAGCGGAATCTTATAGTTAAAGAACTCCCCATGAAAAACCACTACGATCAGCGACATCAGCCCAAGCAACAACAACCGGGGAAAGATCTGCTGTAATACAGAACCTCTCCAGACAAAAAGCATCCGGAGCCAATTATGTCTGGGCCTGATGATCATCTGCTGATCGTTATTTCAGGATGGAAATTATGTAGAAGATAGCGGAATAGCACGGGCGTTATTTTCAGAATGTATACGTTGCTTTAACTATGATTCCATTTGCATACTGCTTATAGCCTGCGTTCGTTTCGGCATGCTGCAAAAGCGATACCTGGCACGTATAAGTTTACCGAAGAGAACGTGCGAGTTTTAAAGAAGTCTGCTGCGCATTTTTCATCAGCTTTCCTTAATTTGCTCCTTCACAGACAAACTGAACCTATGAGCTATAAAGAAAGATTAGCGGGTATCCGTCAGCAGATGAAAGAGCAGGGCGTAAGCGCCTACATCATCCCATCGGCTGACCCGCATATAAGTGAATACCTGCCCGACCGATACAAGTGCATCTACTTTGCCTCCGGCTTTACCGGCTCGGCCGGCACGCTGGTAATTACTGAAGATTTTGCAGGCCTCTGGACAGATGCCCGTTATTTTGTGCAGGCCGAAGAGCAACTGGCAGGCAGCGGCTTTGAGCTGGTGAAACTGCAGGTGCAGCATGCCCCGGAATACATCGGCTGGCTGGCAGAGCGTCTGGACAAAGGGGCTGTGGTGGCTTATGACGCCAAGCTGATCTCGGTAGGTCTGGCGCAGTTACTGGAGCAGCAACTGGCTCCGCTGGGTATAGAACTGGCTACCGACCGCGATTACCTCGACCCGATCTGGGAAGGCAGACCGGAACTGCCAACAGCTCCGGCTTACCTGATAGGAGAGGAGATCACGGGCAAAGCAACCACAGCAAAACTGGAAGACCTGCGCGCAGCCCTGAAAAAGTACAGAGCCGATTACCACCTGATCTCGTCTTTGGACGATATGGCCTGGCTGTTTAACATGCGCGGCTCAGATGTGAAGTGCAACCCGGTGGTGCTGAGCTTTGCGCTCATCAGCCAGGACAATACCATCCTGTTCATCGACCAGGTGAAGCTAAACGAAGCAGATAAAAAGCAACTGATGGCCGACGGCGTGGAGCTGCAACCATATGAAATGGTAGAGCGCGTATTGGCAGAACTGCCAGCTGGTTCTTCCATCTTCATCGACCCGAAGCGCAACTGCTACGCGCTATACAAGCAGCTACCGAAAGGAGTGCGGGTGATACAGGATACCAACCCAACTACTTTCTTCAAGGCTGTTAAAAATGAGGTTGAGGTGAAAAACACCCGCGATGCCATGGTGAAAGACGGGGTAGCTTTAACGCGTTTCTTTAAATGGTTGGAGGAGAATGTGGCGAATGGCGGCATTACTGAAATGTCGGTAGCTGATAAAGTGCGTGATTTCCGTGCCGAGCAGGAAGGTTTTGTGGGCGAGAGTTTCGATACCATTGCCGGCTACAAAGCACACGGTGCCTTGCCACACTATAAAGCTACGCCGGAAAGTGATGTGGAGCTGAAAGCAGACGGCCTGTTCCTGCTGGATTCGGGCGGACAGTACCGCACCGGTACGACTGATATTACGCGTGTGGTATCGCTGGGCAACCTGACAGAAGAAGAGAAGATAGACTATACATTAGTGTTGAAAGGCATGATCGACGGAGCTACGGCCCGCTTCCCGAAAGGCACGCGCGGTTACCAGATCGACGCCATCACGCGTAAGCCGCTCTGGGACTATGCCCGCAACTATGGCCACGGCACCGGTCACGGCGTAGGCTTTTTCCTGAACGTGCACGAAGGCCCGCACGTGTTCAACCCGACACCAACACCTGTTGATATCGAGCTGGGTATGATCACCTCCGTTGAGCCCGGCATTTACCGTCCGGAACAGTACGGCATCCGTATCGAAAACCTGGTACTCACCATTCCGGATGAGACCAACGATTTCGGAGAATTCTATACGTTCGAGCACCTGACTGTAGCGCTGATCGACACAACACCGGTGAAAAAAGAGCTGCTGGAAGAGCGCCAGATCAAGTGGCTCAACAGCTACAACCAGATGGTAGTAGACCGCGTTGGCCCGCACCTGAACGAGGATGAACTGAACTGGCTGAAAGAGAAAGCAAAAGCGATCTAGAGAGTTCTGAGTCTCGAGTTGATTGAAGTAAACAGGCTATACTTGCTGGGGCAGGTATAGCCTGTTCTTTTCGTTAAGGTATTTTTTAAAAACCTCGCAGCGTGCGCAGCTCCTGCGAGTGTTTGATGTTGATACTGGAGGTTTGTTATAAAAAAATAAACAGCCACTTTACAGAACCTGTAAAGTGGCTGTTTAGCTAATGAAGCAATGTTTGCTATACTTGCTTCAGATTTTAAGTCAAGCTTACATCCGTTTTTTACTTTTCAAGTATCAGTCGTACCGTCTGTACCTTGTCCGGGGTAGTGAGGCGGAGGTAATACACACCCTCTCTGAGCTGCTCTCCTTTAAGTTCAAGTTGCACCAGTTGGCCTTCCTGTCCCTGACCCTGGGCCACCACGCCCAGCATTTTGCCGTTGGAGTTGTACAGCTCGAGGCGGTAGTCTCCTTCCAGTGGTAAACTAAACTCCACATCGGCCCAATCCCGGATAGGGTTGGGTTTCACTCTCAGCGGAATGGTCACAGTAACATTGTCTTCTGCTACCATACTGTTGCTGCAGTTACCCAGCCTATCTTGCTTGTGGTTGCGCAGGTGCGCGGCCACAGCCGAAGTAGAGATACAGAGCTGCTTGCCTTTGTGGCAAACCTGTACTTTGCCTTTACCGCAGTGAATATCCACTACCGTGATGGTAACCGAAGCCGTGGCCGAGCAGGCGCCGTTGTAAGCGGTAACGGTAATGGTATAGGTGCCGGCGGCGGTAGGGGTAAAGACCGGATCAGCTACCGTTGTGCTGCTTAAGCCAGTGGAAGGGCTCCATTCATAACTTTCTGCGCCACTTGCCACTAGCTGCACACTTTGCGCCCCGTAGCCCAGGTAAATGGTAGAAGGATCACCTCCAGTGTAAACGTCAGATGTTGGGATGACAGTGATGTATGGGGTAGGTGGGGTGCATGATTCTGGGCTTAGCTTTATGACCCAGTAGTCAGGGTCATCCCAGTCATCTCTACCGCGCCTCGCTTCGCTTTTGTCCCCACTAATGCCGGAACTAGAATGTCCACCTAGTATGTAACCTTCATCATTAGTTTGCATCAAAGAATAAAGTACATCAGACCTCTCACCTCCTAATGTTTTGTCCCACTCCCTTCCGCCATCTTTGTTTAGTTTTACTATCCAATAGTCAAAACTCCCTTTAGATGCTTCTGTCTTATACTTACTAATTCCAGATTCAGAGCCTCCACCTAAAATATAACCGCCATCAGATGTATGATAAAGAGAATAGAGCCAGTCATGTCCCTCACCGCCTATAGTCTTGTCCCATTTTATGTTGCCGCTTGCATCAACCTTTATCACCCAATAATCATCAAATCCTAAATTCATCTCTGTCTTGTCGCCGCTGATTCCGGAGGAAGAGAAACCTCCCAGGATGTAGCCCATATCATCAGTTTGCTGAAGAGACTGCAGTTGATCTGTACTGTTACCTCCATAAGCACGGTTCCATTGCTGCTCGCCTTGAGCATCTAGTTTTAATATCCAATAATCACTAATGAAAGTAAAAGAAGATGAAGAACCGCCTACAATATAACCACCATCCTCTGTCTGTTGAAGTGATGAAAAATGCTCTATATCATCGCCTCCAAATGTCTTATTCCACTCTATTTTACCGCTTGCGTCAGTCTTTACTACCCAATAATCTCCGTATCCAAAATGAATATCAGTCTTATCTCCACCAATCCCGGATAAGGAAGTTCCACCCATAATGTACCCACCATCATCAGTCTGTTGAAGTGCGGAGAGAGCATCACCTTCCTGCCCGCCGATTGTTTTATCCCACTCAATGTTGCCGCTGTGGTCGAGCTTAACGATCCAATAATCAGTACTTCCACGAGAGGCTTCACTTTTGTCCTCACTTATGTCTGAATCCGAAAATCCGCCTAGTATGTACCCTCCATCTTGCGTTTGTTGTACAGACATCAGCTGATCGTCCTTATTGCCACCAATAGTCTGCTCCCACTGCTTATTGCCTGTTGCATCAGTTTTCACTACCCAATAATCGCTGAAACATTCATCAGGGTCATCTGAATCACAAACCGTTTTGTTATCTTCACTTTTATCAACGCTTCGGTTGGAGTAAGACAGTCCCCCGAGTATATAACCTCCGTCCTTAGTTTGTTGTACAGACCTAAGCACATCATAACCAGTTCCTCCAAAAGTACGATCCCACTCCTTTACCGGTACCTGCGCCTGGAGTGTAAAGGACACTAGAAGTATAAAGGGAGACCATAAACATGTGAAGAATAAGAATTTTCGCCCCCTGGCAACTGAGTTAAAGTAAAATGTTTTCATAGTAGCGAATCCTGATAATTGAATAATTAAGGAAAAGACATATGCCTTGAGAAGGACTTTTTGACTGCCTTGGCAGTAGTAGCGAGCAGGAATAGCTTAATTATAGTTAGCAGGTAAGTTGGCCTGCTTCCTGTCATAGATTTGTGAAAGGATAGCACAGGTCGTTTGGTATGCGGGTGCTATGGCCGTTGGGCTGTATTACCGAAACAAAGGGTGAGTAGGATTGATATTTTAAAGTATACTTGTCAAAATTATTATTTGTTTATTTATATTGTAAAGAGGCAAATCAATGAAGTAACCGGTAAGGAAACTGCCGCTAAGGAGAAGAGATTTGTAAGCCTGCACGTTGTGTGCCAGGAGCAGGCAAAAATTATACTTGTTTGTTAGGCCACTTACTAAGCGTTCGAAGCTGAGTTATGTAAGTGGTCACGTTTTAGAATTAAGAACATTTATAGACATTACCAATTGCTATGAAACAAACCACCAGCACCATCCTGATGGTCGAGCCGGCCAGTTTTGGCTTTAACGAGGAGGCCGCCAAAACCAACGCTTTCCAGCGGAGGTTACCCGATTTTACACCCGGTCAGATACAGGATATAGCCCTGCTCGAGTTCCGCAATGCTGTGAATGAGTTGCAGGGGCTGGGAGTGGAGGTGCTTGTGATACGGGACCCTGAAAATGCAGTGACGCCTGATTCTGTTTTCCCCAACAACTGGTTCTCCACGCATGCAGAAGGCAAACTGATCACTTACCCGATGACAACGGCCGTCAGACGGATGGAGCGCCGCACAGACATCATACAACAACTGAAAGAAGCCTGTAAATGCAACGAGCATGTGGCGCTGGAGTACTTTGAATCGCAGGAAGAGCCGCTTTTCCTGGAAGGTACCGGTAGTATGGTGCTGGACCGGGTAAATAAGATAGCGTATGCCGCAGTCTCGCCCAGAACGGCCTTGGAACCGCTGCAGAAATTCTGCGATACCCTCGGCTACAGCGCTGTTACTTTCGAAGCCTATGGCCCGGCAGGTGAACTGATCTATCATACCAACGTGATGATGTGCATCGGTGCTACGTTTGCCGTGGTCGCCATGGATACGGTGGACGAGCAGGACCGCGAGAAACTGTACACGCACCTGACAACCAGCGGAAAAGAGATCATCGAGATCACGAAAGAACAAACTTACCACAGCTTTGCCGGCAACATGCTGCAGATCGAGAATAAGCAGGGCGAGCTTATCCTGGTTCTGTCGAAAGCTGCTTATGAGAGCCTCACAGAGCAGCAATTAGATCAGTTGAGAGCCCATAACGAACACCTGCTGGCCTTGCCCATCCACATGATCGAGAAAATAGGGGGCGGCAGCATCCGCTGTATGATCGCGGAAGTGTTTGTTCCAACGGCTTAATCCCATTCCACAACTATAACCGTATGCCTACAGGTATTTGGAGTGGGCTGCCTATGCTTGAAGTATAAACTTATGTGGCAGTCTGCTTCTTTATTTCCTGTATCTTGTTGCCGTTTGGCTGACCTGCATGAGTAGCATTATTTTACTTTTCCTGTGCCTGATCGTCGGGGTGTTGCTGCGCCGTGTGCCGGCGTTTCCCGCGAACACGCCTGTCGTACTGAACCAGTTTATCATTTATATTTCGCTGCCGGCACTGGCACTTTATGCTATTCCGGAGGTGGAACTCGATAACTCGGTTCTGCTGCCGGTGGGGGTAGCCTGGATTTGCTTTGCCGGTGCTGCGGCTTTCTTCTATTTTCTTGGGCGGCTGTATGGCTGGTCTAAAAAGCTGGTAGGCTGCCTTATACTTACCGCGGGGCTTGGCAATACTTCCTTTGTTGGCTTTCCTATTATTGAAGCGCTCTATGGCAAAGAGGGGTTACAAACAGCAATTCTGGTAGATCTGCCGGGCACTTTCGTGGTGGTCTCGACGCTGGGCATTGCATTGGCAGCTTATTTTTCCAAAGGCAAGCCCGACCTGAAAGCCATATCTCAAAAGATACTTACTTTTCCGCCTTTTCTTACGTTTGCGCTGGCCTTCGCCCTAAATGTGGCCAACCTGCATTTCCCGGATGAACTGAAAGATGTCTTCAACCGATTGGGCAGTACCGTGACGCCGATCGCACTGGTTTCAGTGGGTTTTCAGTTACGTATTGAGCGGCGCAGCAAGCATTGGCGTTTTCTGGCCTTGGGCTTGCTGTACCAGCTGATCCTAGCGCCACTACTCATTTTTATACTTTACGTGCTGGTGCTCGGGGAGCGGGGCAGGGTAGTGCAGATCAGTATCATGGAGGCAGGCATGGCCCCCATGATCACGGCCTCTATTGTGGCGATCTCTTACGGATTAAAGCCTAGGCTGGCATCCATGATGGTAGGCTTTGGCATTCCGCTTTCCTTCCTTACGTTGGCAATCTGGTATCTGCTGATAAGGGGTTTGTAGCACCGGATTCTATACTTGCTGATGCGCGTTACTAGGACTTTAACAACACAAGCCCCTTCGTGAAATAGCTATTTCTGAAGTTTTATCGTTATTTTGTAAGCGATACTTATACAGCCGGCTGGTGTTTATACTTGCCGGCTTTGGCAATACAGCACATGGCACAGCACTCATCTGACGGAACCCGTTTAAATAAATTCATCAGCGAAACCGGTACTTGCTCCAGGCGCGAAGCCGACAAGTTAATTGAGCAGGGGAGGGTGACCGTGAACGGAAAGCTGCCCGAAGTCGGAACAAAAGTTACAGCAAAAGACAAGGTGCGGATAGATGGCCGGCTGCTGGAGGTAGACCAGGTGGAGCCCGTATACCTTGCCCTGAACAAACCACCCGGCATCGAGACTACTACCGATACTTCCCAGAAAGACAACATCATCAGCTTTGTTAATTACCCCGAGCGCATCTTTCCAATCGGCCGCCTCGACAAGGATTCGGAAGGGCTGATTTTCCTGACTAATGACGGTGATATCGTGAACAAGATCCTGCGTGCCGGCAACAAACACGAGAAGGAGTACATCGTGACGGTAGACAAGCCCATTACGCCTGAGTTCATTTCCAACATGAGCAGCGGGGTATCCATACTTGGTGTAAATACGAAAAAGTGCTTTGTAGCGCAGGAGGGGCCGCAAAAGTTCCGGATCATCCTTACGCAGGGCATGAACCGCCAGATCCGGAGGATGTGCGAAGCCTTAGGCTACGAAGTGCAAACACTGCAACGCACCCGCATCATGAACATCACGTTGGCGAAGCTTCCGCTGGGCCAGTGGCGCGAACTCACCGAGTCGGAAGTAGCCATGCTCCAACGTATGGTTGCGGATTCCACTAAGACAGAAGAGGGCTCCGTAAGCAGGAAAAAAGCAGCTGCGCAACAGTCGCAAACTACCCAACCTGCTCAGAAGAGAACCCCAGCCGGCAGCAGACCGGCAAGAAAGGAAGGAGGGGCTGGCAAAAAAAGCAGCTTTGGCAGAAGTGAGGCAAGGGGAAATAGAGGGAAGAGCGGAGCTGCTAAAGGCGAATCAAAGGCAGGCGGATCCAGGAAATCCGGCGGAAAGAGCAGCGCCGGTTCGCGGGGAGCCAGCCGGAACAGCCCGGCAGCAAAGGGCAGTGGCAGAAAAAGACGCTAAGCAAAAGCCGGTGCACAGGGTATAAAAATCTACCTCATGCACCGGCTTTTGCTAAAATATACTTTTATTCTTCCTCAGAATCTCCCGGGTACGTATCCAGTTTTATTTTCTCGATCAGGAGGTAATTTTTGAACTGGTGGATAAGCCGGTCCATTTCTTTTTCTTTCTCCTCCAGGGCATCCACTTCCTCATCCGAGGTTTGCAGGACCGGGCGCAGGCGATCCAGACTATCGTTCATCTGCGCTATAGAAGACTCAACATGCTCAATCACTTCCGGGTTTTGCTCGTTCTCCAGTCCCAGCTGTAGTTCCTGTATGTACATCTCCAGGAACTCCACCATATGCCAGGGGTTGTTGGGCCTGTTCCAGGTGAAGGCGATGTTGCAGCGGCGGCACTTGTAGGTGTTGCATCGCCAGCCGTGGTCGTTGGTAGTGGTGCCGGTGCGCTTCAGCATATCGGCCTTCTGGCACTTCGGGCACTGGGCATTATCTTCAATAATGTTTTTCAGCCGCTCCCGCTTATCGAGTATGGCACTGCGGTTATGAGCGTGTGTGTAGAGTTGAGTTTCCAGGTTCTGGCAGGCGCTGGTCAGTTGCGTGTGCTCCGGACTCAGTTCACCTTCCGCCATCATTCTTTCCGCACGCTTACTGAAAAATCGGATCAACTTGATCAGTTCGCGCTCGTTTGCCTTCAGGTCCGGTTGCTTCATAGGTCGTTGTTTTTCTCAAAGGTAAGCATTCTGATGCTGGCACAAAACAGGCAAATGCTTAACCCTTGGTACCTGATTCGCGCACCCTTTTGTAAATACGGATGGCCAACATGAGCATAGCTGAAAACAGGATGAGGCCCAGTATGCCCCACAACATGCTAAGCGAGCTTTTGAGCACCACCAAAAATACAATGCTGATGAGAAAGAGCGTAGCCACCTCGTTCCAGATGCGCAGTTGCGTGGAAGTATACTTAAGGATACCC
The DNA here is from genome assembly GCF_023630205.1 of Pontibacter ruber. GTDB lineage: Bacteria > Bacteroidota > Bacteroidia > Cytophagales > Hymenobacteraceae > Pontibacter > Pontibacter ruber. The sequence goes on from NZ_JALPRR010000002.1 coordinate 244,835, forward strand.
TGCTGTTGCTGTTTGAAGATACCATGGCAAAGGAAGTGGTACACGTACAAGCCCACCACAAACGCCAGTTTCCAGACAAGCCAGCCGGGGATGGAGCCGTACAGGTACAACATGGTCAGCCCGAAGATAAGCGTAAGTACAGCCGACGGCCACGTAATGCCATACCACAAGCGCTTCTGCATGATCCTGAACTGGTTTTGAAGTATACTCTTCTCGGGCTCCGGCTTCTCTGCGGCCTCGGCGTAGTAGATGAATAACCGCACGATGTAGAATAAACCTGCAAACCATGTAACCACAAAAATGATGTGCAGGGCCTTGATATAGAAAAAGCTCATGTGCTTATACTTGCGTTGTTGCTGACTGCAAAGGTAGTGGGAATTGTTATACTTGCTGTAAAGAACTATACTGTCATTTCGAGTGTAACGAGAAATCTGATTCTGTAACTTGGAACACTGCCAGATATCTGATACAGTTCTATAGCTGAGGTTTATACTTGTAGCAAACAAGCCTGCTGCTTCATAGCTACCTTTCTTCCCCAGTCCTACTTGCCTATACTTTCATCGTTAGCTTTGGTGCGCTCACGGCCGCGGGGCCTCGTCCTCGGGCATCGCGCTGTTGATTTGAAGCTGCTCCTCGCTTGCGCTGCGGGCTGCCCTTACGGGCACCGCAACAAATCAAAGGCGCTCAACCCGAGGACTGGGAACTACACTGCTTGGTAAGCGGCTTTGCAACTGGAACCCATGTGTAGGGACAGGTCGCGACCTGTCCGCGCTGTAGCTATGAAAGCATAATATCAAATATAGCAACAGGCCGTGAAACTCCCCTCCTTAGACAAGGAGGGGCAGGGGTGGTTGGATCACAGCAACTATAAAACTTATACTTGCAAAGAGGCATCAGGCAAAAATTACCCTCCTCGGAGGGGCTAGGGGTTGGTTTGTACTTTAGCTGATCCAGATTTCTCCTTTTGTCGAAATGACAAGAAGAGTGAACAATTGGGCAAGCCAAAACAAAAAACGGAAGACCAGGTAACTGATCCTCCGCTTCTGCTCCACCTTATACTTTTATACTTAAACCGATTTACTAAACACCGGTGTAGTAGGCTGGCTGGCCCAGAGGCGGGCATCAAGGCACATGGCAATGTTGCGCACGAATGGCTTGCCGGCTGGCAGCACCTGTATGCTCTTGTCCGTGTATTCTACCAAGCCATCTTCCGCAAGGGACTGCAGGCGGATGAGGGCATCTACAAAGTATGGCAGCTCTGTTGAGTCCCAGCTGGTAAAGTCGCGGCACATCAGGTTCTGGATGTGTTTTCGCAGCAGCATGTCTTCTTCGGTCAGCTCGTGGCCTTTCAGAATAGGCAGGTGCCCGGAGAACACAGCCTCCTCATACGCCTCTACTTCTTTCACGTTCTGCATAAAGGCAGTGCCGGTATCCGAAATGCTGGAGGCTCCTAAACCGATCAGCAACTCAGTGTGGCGTGGCGTGTAGCCCATGAAGTTACGGTGCAGGGTGCCTTTCGCGGAGGCAATGCAAAGCTCATCTTCCGGCAGGGCAAAGTGGTCCATGCCAGTTTCGATATAGCCGGCCTCCTGCAGCATTTCCCGGCCAAGCTCGTAGAGGCCACGCTTCACTTCCGGAACAGGCAGGTCGGCTTCGGAGTAGCGGCGCTGGGCTTTGCTCTTCCAGGGCACGTGTGCATAGCTGTAAAAAGCAATCCGCTCGGGGCGCAGCTCTTTCACTTTCTCGATGGTGTTGCGAACGCTGTCGGCCGTCTGGTGTGGCAGGCCGTAGATAATGTCGCCGTTAATGGAAGTATAACCAATGGTGCGGGCGGCATCAAAGATCTCTTTTGTCTTCTCAAATGTCTGGATGCGGTTGATCACGAACTGTACCCTCGGATCGAAGTCCTGGATACCCACGCTCAGCCTGCGGAAGCCCAGATCATACAGCACCTGCAGTTGCTCGGCATTGGTGGCATTGGGGTGTACCTCCACGCTGAAAGCGGCATCCGGTGTTGCTTCTGTTTTCTCCAGCAGCTTCTCCAGCAATGTTTTCAGGTTCTGCGCGCTGAAGAAGGTAGGCGTACCGCCCCCTAAATGCAGCTCCGTGATGCGGGGCTTTTCGTCGAACAGGGTCAGGTATTGCTCCCACTCCTGCAGCAGGGCGGCCATGTAAGGCTCCTCTACGGCATGGTTCTTCGTGATGCGCTTGTTACAGCCGCAGTAGGTGCACAACTGCTCGCAAAAGGGCAGGTGCAGGTACAAACTGATGCCTTCCTTAGAATTGGTTTTGCGGAAAGCCTGTTGCACATGTAGTTTCCAACGCTCCTCTGTCAGTGGCTTCTCGTCCCAGAAGGGAACCGTCGGGTAGCTGGTGTAGCGCGGCGATGGCACATCGTACTTTGCCAGCAACTCGGCAGGGGTAGGTATTGAAACAGGCGTAACCATATATTTTCCAGTTTGATTATTATGTAAAGTATAGAAGATTCCTTAACTGGTCTCCTCAACTGGTACAAAGGTCGGGAGTGAAAGGCCCGTAAGAAATGACATTTATCAGTACCAGTAGATGATTATTATCAATACTGGCTAATTCAACAGAAATTTATACTTTGCAGCACCCTGAGGTACAAAACACAGCAAACCCTAAGAAGATACAGCCATGGATATCGCCACGCCAACCTTACTGCTTGATGAAAAGAAGTGCAGACAGAACATTGCCATGATGGTGGAGAAGGCAGCACGCAACCAGGTCCGCCTGCGCCCACATTTTAAAACGCATCAGTCGGCGCAGGTAGGGGAGTGGTTTCGGGAGCAGGGCATCACGGCCATCACCGTGTCTTCGCTGCGGATGGCACAGTACTTTGCTGCCCATGGCTGGAACGATATCATGGTGGCCATTCCAATGAACATCCGGGAGATGGGCCTGGTAAACGAACTGGCTTCGCGGATACAACTGCATGTGGTGGCCGTAAACCCTGAGACGGTGGAAGCGTTGATTGGGCAGCTGCAATACCCGGTAAACCTGTGGGTGAAGATCGACACCGGCTATCACCGCACCGGCGTAACGCCGCACAGCCACCAGGAACTGGACCACATCCTGAATCTCACCACCAGGAGCGAACTGCTACGCTTCGCCGGTTTCCTGGCCCACGACGGCCATACCTATAAACAGACAGAGAAAGAAGAGATTCAAACCATCCATAACACCACGGTTTACCTGCTTAACCTGGTGCGCGATCGTTACAAAAACCACTTTCCGGGCCTGCAGCTTTCTTTGGGCGATACGCCTTCCTGCAGTGTGCTGGAAGAGCTGAGAGGGGTAGACGAGATCAGGCCCGGCAATTACGTGTTTTACGACCTGACGCAGCAGCACATCGGCTCCTGTACCTACGAGCAGATAGCAGTATGCATGGCCTGCCCGGTAGTAGCCAAACACCCGGACCGCAACGAGATCATCCTGTACGGGGGCAGCGTGCACTTTTCTAAAGACAACCTGCTCCAGGAAGACGGTTCTGTAATCTTCGGGCGCGTGGTAGAGTTTACGCCGCAAGGATGGTCTGCGCCCTTGGCTGATGCGGCAGTGGTTTCCTTGTCGCAGGAGCACGGGGTGGTGCGCATTCACAACAAGGCCCTGTTCGACCACTACAGGATCGGTGACGTAATGGGTATACTTCCCATTCATTCCTGCCTTACCGCCGATGTGATGAAAAGCTACCTGACACTGGACGGCAGGCGCCTGGAGCACTTGTCAGGTGTGCCACAATGGTGACAGGAAGTATAAAGCAGCTGTTTATACTTTGGAAGGCAATGATATGGCGCGAGCGTCCTCGCTCGTGACTTGCTATAGTGGGGCATCCGGCCCAGTTGGGTATGAAGTCCAAGTATAGCTAGTACACAACGAACTCAAAACCTCGGGCCACAAATTTATACTTACAGCCGGATAATGGCCTCGTAAGCTCCTTTTACCACGGCGGCCATTTTATCAAAATTCAGCGTGTCGATGGTATCGCTCGTCTGGTGGTAGTGCGGGTTGCGCAGGAAAGAAGAATCGTTGATCATGACGGCGTTGATGTCATACTTCCAGTAGTTGCGGTGATCGGAGAGGCCCACCAGGCCAAAGCCTTCCGGCAGGTTTACCGACTGCACATCAACGGTGGTTTGCTGCCGCATCAGGTCACGGACGTGTTCTGTGTACTTCTCCTGTCCGGTTTTGCCTACCACCACTATAAAATTGCCGGTATTGGGGTAGTATTTTGCCAGTTGGGGGGCCGGGAATTGCTGGGAGTTGGGCTCATCTGAAAAGTAGCCGATCATTTCATAACACACCATGGCCTTCACTTTTACGCCCTGCTTATGCAGCGACCGGGCATGGAAAGCGCTGCCCATGTCCTCGCTGGCAAAGAAGGGAGGCTCTTCCAGGCAATAGGCTACCAACTCGATGGGGTGGCGCAGGGCAGGCTTGTTCTGGTGCAGCAAGCGGGCAGTTTCGAGCATGCCGGCTACGCCACTGGCGTTATCGTCGGCACCCGGCTGGTTGCCGCACACATCGTAGTGGGCACCTACTACCAACCGCTCCTCTGCACTGTTGCCATCAAAATAGGCAATGATGTTCTTGTAGGTCCGGCCATCCACCTCATAAGGTTGCTCTTTCACCTGGCAATCAAGTTTCTCCAGTTCCGTTCTGATATAGGCAGCTGCCTCGTTCAGCGAATCCATGTTCATGTAATTTCTGGCCGGTGTAAGAGACGTCAGCGCGAGCACATCCTGGTATAATCTTTCCTTGCTGTTCATGAGTTTATTTTCACAAAATATGCTACCTCTTACGGCGAAGCTTATTGTTGCTGACGAATCCTTTACAAAAATCTGTAATCAGAAGTATGAAACTATACAGCTGATGTTATAAACCATTTGATTGGCGGCTTGGGTTTTCTCCTAAAATTATACCTTTGCAGTGGAGGTATACATGCAAACATCCAAGGCTCCTGTCAAAAAAGCACCTGTTAAGAAAGCACCCGTAAAGCGGGCACCTGCAAAGCGCAAAAAGCAGCAAAAAAAGCAGTCGCCTGTATTTTTCTGGGGAGGCATTGCTGTGCTGACCGCTATTGCCTTGCTGGTGCTGTACGTGGAGTTCTTCGTGGACAGAAAGGAGCCTACTGTCTGGCCGCAGGGGCTTAACGTACGGGGGATAGATGTATCCAAGTATCAGCGGGACATAGACTGGGTTAAGGTTCGGGAGAGCGAAGTAGGCTTTGCATTTTTAAAAGCCACGGAAGGGGCCCGGTTAAAGGACAGCCACTTTGCCCGCAACTGGGAACAGACGTACCAGGCAGGCATCATCCGGGGAGCCTATCATTTTTATGTGCCGCACCAGAAGCCGGAAAAACAGGCAAAGAATTTTATCAATACCGTAAAGCTGGAGCCAGGCGATCTGCCACCCGTGCTGGATGTGGAGGTAAGAGGGCGTAAACCGATCAAGGAGTTTCGCAGCGACCTGAAAGAGTGGTTGGTGCTGGTCGAGCGGGCGTATGGTGTTAAGCCGATCCTGTACACAGGCTATAGTTTTTACAAAGACCACCTGGAAGGCTATTTTGACGAATACCACCTCTGGATAGCCCACTACAAAGTGCCTGAACTGGCATTGAAACGAAACGACAAGACCCGGCTCGCGTTCTGGCAACACACCGATAACGGCGAAATTGACGGAATAGAAGGCACCGTAGACTGCAACATTTTTTACGGAAGCAGCCAGGAACTTCGCAACATTTGCCTTAAGCCTACAGCAGGCAAATAACAGAAAAGGCGCAGCTTCGTGCTGCGCCTTTTCTGCCTGTTCATACTTACGTCGTATTAGTAGCGTTCAAAATCTCTGATATCGCGGTTGTGGCTGTTGCCATAATCCTGTGGGCCGTAGCCGCCGCTGTAATAGCCACTCATGCCATACGGCATACCGGCGCTGCCTCTTTCTACTATACCATGGGTGCCGTAGTTGCCTATACTTGGGCCGTAGTCGCCCTGGGTGTAGCGGTCGTAGCCGCTGCCGATGTACTGGCCACGGTCGCCGCCGTAACTGGGCGAAGTATATTCGTCGCGCTCAAAATCATAGCGGCCCTGGCGTTGGCCCTGGAACTCTCTGTTCGCATACGAACCGTACAGGTCACGGTCTGAGCCTGATCTCTGGCCGGATACCCAGCCTTGGTTGCGCTGTTCCGAAGAAGACCTGTTCTGGTAAGCCGGGTGTCCGGCCGGGCTGTAGTGGTGCGAGCGGGCCTCTCGGGGCGAGCCCATGCCGCTGTCAAACTTATAGTTGGTATCGGAGTCGTAGTGCCGCTGAGACGAGTAGCCACCGCGTACATCTCCGAAGCCCTGTGCTCCGCCGTAGCTGCCCATGTTGCCGTAGTTGCGGGATGTGCTGTAGGTGTCATCGTCTGTGATGTTCACGCGCGAAAAGTTGCGCGAGCCACTCATCTGATTGCCCTGATTGCTGTAGGTATTCCTGTTCCCCTCATTGCCATAGCCGCCCCGTGCAGACGAGCCGTAATCTTCCATGTGGTGCCCGGAGTGCATTTCCGGGTGGCGGTACTCTTCAGAACGTCTTGTTCTGTAGCCGCCCTGCTGCTGGTTGTAATCTGATTCGTGTCTGTTCATAGCTTTCAGGTTTATGGTTTTACATAAGTACTGTAGCTATTGTAAACGGCAGGGAGCGGGAGGGGTTTATATTATATGGAACATGCCTGTGCGTAACCAGGGGCAGTATCGCTATACTTTTATACTTGAAAATGCCTGAAAAGCAGCTGCGTTTGGGTTGTTATCAGCTTCTGGCGGGTTTATACTTTAGTTCGGAGGCAGGGTAGTTTCATTTCAGAAAATGAAGCTGTAAAATCACTGTCATTCTGTTGAGAAACTTGGTAGAAGAGTGGTTAAGCTTACGCTACAGGCCCCACAAGATCCTTTCAGGATGACAAAAAAGAGAATGAAATGACCCAGAGTTCGGAGGGGCAGACAGAATGCGCAGAGCAGAATTTAATCCTTAAACTTTCGCAAGGCATCCTGCCATGTGCCGGATTTAAGGGTAACTGCTTTTTTGCCGGGCTCTTCAGTCTTTGTGGCTTTATCAGCCAGGAAGCGGGCCTTGATCTCATCGCCAAAGAACAGGTAACTGAGTGAGGCGCACGCAACCAGCAGCGTTATCACAAACGCCACCTGCCGGATACCGGAGTAGAAGCCATGCCGTGTGCGCCAGATCATGAGGCGAAGCGGCTGTAACACCGGTTGCAGTATGGCTGCATGTAAAATATGACGGCGCACCCAGTCAATCGCTTTTTCCTGCCCGATCACCACCACGCTGCCAAGTATGGCTACGTTCACCAAAGCAAACATTGCCATCATCTGCACATACGGGTTGTTGTACAGGTGCCCGTAAATGTGCTGGCTATAGAAAATTGCCCAGATGCTTACAGCAATTATAAGTATGTTTGGCAGGCTAAGTAACCAGTTGTTTTTCGGCTTATCGTCCTTCGGGGTTGGTATGTAAGGCACTTTAACGCGGAAGATGGAGTACACCAGGCCGAGGCAGAAAACCCACCAGGTACCGGTACGAAGTATACCGCCGAACATGTGGAAGCCGTTCTCATTTTTCTCGTGCAGCCAGCGCTGCGCATACTGCCGGATACTGATCGACATCAGGAAAAAAGGAGCGAACATGAGCAGAAACTCGCGCAGCGATACGTACCACGGAAACTCTGCCAGCACCAGCGACAATACTGGAATAGAAAAATCGATCAGGTTAAATACCCCGAACAGGTAGTACATGGGCAGCGTGAAATAATGTATGCGCTGGCGCCAGGTAAAGTTTTTGAACAGGAACGGGAACACAGCAAAAAGCAGCTCGAAAGTGCCTCGTGCCCATTTTATCTGCTGTTTGTAGTAGGCAGCCAGTGTGCCGGGCACCAGCCCGCGGGTCAGGATCTTAGGCACGTACACCGATTTCCAGCCTTTGGCATGCAGCCGCATGGCCGTGTGCATGTCTTCGGCCAAGCCGGGGGCATGGCCGCCAATGCTGTCAAGGGCCTTTCTGCGGAATGTACAGTTGGCACCAATGGCCTGTACGGTGCCGTGGCTGTTCATGCCCATCATCATGGGGCCATAGAAGCTATAGGTCTGTTCGGCAGCGCCGTAAGCCACCAGGCTTTCTTTTTGGTTATAATACGCCTGCACGCACTGTACATAGCCTATCTCCGGGTCCTCAAAGTACGGCAGCACTTCATCCAAAAATTCCGGTGCCGGCACGTGGTCCGGGTCCAGGATCAGGCAGATGTCGCCATCGGCCTGCTGCAGCGCATTGTTTACGTTACCAGCCTTGGCATCCACTTTTACCGTTCGCGTCACGTGCTTTACACCTAGGCGTGCACACACGGATTTCAGGTAAGGGTCATCTCCTTCGTCGCACAGGTAGGTGGTGTGCGGGTAGCGGATACGCTGAATGGCTTCCAGGGTATTCACGATCATGCTGTGTGGTTCGCCCGGGCAGGAAGTGGTAAATACGTCTACTTTATATTTTGTGCGCAGGGCAGGCTTCAGGGGCGTGCTCACGGAGTAATAATGATACCACTCGTGCAGGGTACGCAGCATCTTAAATCCTAATGCGGTGGTCAGGAGCCAGTAAAGCGGGGCATAGCCAATATGATCGTCATCGATGAACCAGTACAGGAACATCGCCATCGTGAGCAGGCCGACGAAAATCATCAGCCGTATGGTACGGACATCCTTAGGGTTAGGAGAAGCTTCCGGAATAACTGCTTGCTTTTCGCTCTTATGAGTAAAAGTGTCCAGCATGGTTTATGAGAATAATCTTGTAAAGGGCCACATATAAGTCCAACGGCACATGTTATCCTCGGTGGTTCGATTTAGGCGAGTCGAAGAACATATGCTTCCGTATACTCGTAGTTAGCTTCAAAAGTTCTTGTTAAAAGTATAATTATCTTTTTCTGATCTACCCCTTTTCCACTTTGCTAAATGTCTGAGTTTCGAACCCTTGGCCTAAAGGTTTGGCTATCAATTTTGTATATTTTTCCCTTCCTCTTATTTTCCTGTGGTGGCAATAACGCCGACAGAGAGAGTGCTTACCAGTCAAAAGGCAGGAAGGTGGAGATATTGGCGCACAACGGCGAGTACACCCTTTACCGCGATGGAGAGCCTTATTTTATAAAAGGAGCTGCCGGTTACGAGCATTTCGACCGGGTAAAAGCGTATGGGGGCAACTCGGTGCGTGTGTGGCACACAGAAGATGCGCAGAAAGTGCTGGACAGGGCGCAGGCGCATGGCCTCACGGTAACACTGGGGCTATGGATGGCCCGCGAGCGCGAAGGCTTTAACTACTACGACAAGGAAGAAGTACAAAAGCAGCTGCAGGAGCTCAAGCAGATTGTGTTACGCTTTAAAGACCATCCGGCACTGCTGATGTGGGGCGTAGGCAACGAGCTGTATGCCGACGGAGCCAATGTTAAAGTATGGAATGCCGTGAACGAGGTGGCAGTAATGATACACGAAGTCGACCCTGACCACCCCACAACTACTACCGTTATGAACGTGCCGCATAAGGTGGTCAACCTGATCAATGCGCGGTGCCCGGCCATTGATGTGCTGTCGATCAACTCGTTCGGGGCCATGGTAAACCTGCGCCAGGAGCTGGAACAAACCGACTGGAAAGGACCTTACATTATCTCGGAATTTGGCGGACGCGGCTATTGGGAGGCGTACACGACGTGGTGGTATGCACCCATTGAGCAGACCAGTTCTGAAAAGGCAGCTTTTGCCAGAGAGCGCTACCTGAGCACGGTGGCCGCTGATACGGGCAGGTGCCTGGGCTCTTATGTGTTTTTATGGGGCTACAAGTATGAAACCACTCCCACCTGGTTTAGCCTGGTATCGGAAGGAGGCGAAGAAACCGAGCTGATGGGTGTTATGCGGGAATTATGGACAGGCAAACCGAAACAGAACAAAGCCCCCTACATTGCTTACCTGCAGGTAGACAGTGCGTTTGCCTCCGATAACGTGTACCTGAAGCCCTCCGGAGAGTATACCAGCAATGTTTATACATTCGACCCGGAGGGCGATTCGCTGAACTTACGGTGGGAACTGCTCCCTGAAACGGTAAGTGAAGATGGCAACAGCATTAAAGAAGAAAAACCGGCCCCGTTGCCGGATGCGTTTCAGCAGGCTTCGGGCAGCACCGTGCGGCTGAAGGCGCCCGGCAAAAAAGGACCTTACAGGCTGTATGTGTACGTGTACGATGGCCAGGGCAACGTTTCTACGGCTAACTTCCCGTTCTATGTCGGCGACCGGCCAACCAAGCCCTTCGAGAAGAAGAAGACCGGACTTTTGTCGTTATTTCCCTAGATCGTACAATTTTTTTAGCTGCAGCATTCGTAAGCCAACGTATGTAATGGCTGCTTTTCCACTTCAATAGCACATTCCATAACAAATAATTAAGTAAATAAGTAAATGCTTCTACTCCGGCAGCAGGGCTGAGAAGTGCAAACTCTGGTTTGTCATACTTCGTGGGCAACCATCGTGGCCACTGCTTTGAGCGGTTTACAAGCTTTATTGTGTTAAATAGGAGCAACAATGTCGAAAGAAACAATTCAAAAAATAGATAAAAAAGAGCTGGCTGCACAGGACTTTTACCGTGAGGCACTGGAGCTTCTGGAGAAAGCAGACGCGCCTTTTCTGGTGGGTGGTGGATTTGCTCTGAAAGTATATACTGGTATCGATCGTGTCACAAAAGACCTGGATATATTTTGCAAGGCCGGTGAGTGCCCGCGCATCTTAAAGGTGTTATCGGAAGCAGGATATGAAACCGAAATAACAGATGCACGCTGGCTGGCCAAAGCTAAAAAAGGCGACCATCTCATCGACCTGATCTTTAATAATCCGGGCAATTTCTGCCCTGTAACCGATGTGTGGTTTCAGAAGGCAGTGAAAGGGGAACTATACGGGGTGCCGGTAAAGTATGTAGCGGCTGAAGAGCTGATCTGGTGCAAGACCTATGTGCAGAACCGGGAGCGCTTCGATGGCGCTGATATCAACCACATAATCCTACGTTATGGCAATAAGCTGGACTGGAAACGCGTGCTGCAGCACCTGGAGCAGCACTGGCACCTGCTGCTGGCTCAGTTCCTGAATTTCCAGTTCGTATATCCTTCTGAGCGCGATATCATTCCGCGCTGGCTTTTTGATGAGCTGCTGGCACGGGCGCAGGAACAATACGATTTGCCGGCACCACTGGAAAAAATTTGCAGAGGCCCTTTCTTCGACCAGACCCAGTACGGGCACGACATTACGGAGTGGGACTTTAAAGTTATGACCATAAGAACGATCTAACGCATGGACAATGAAGCAACCGAACCTGTTGTAAGAAGAATTGCAGCCGTAGGCGACATCCACATACGTGAAACCGACCGTGGCAAATGGTCCGACTATTTCCGGGATATCTCGGAGCAGGCGGACGTGTTGCTGCTGTGCGGCGACCTGACCGACACCGGAAGGGTAGAGGAAGCAGAAATTCTGGCAAAGGAGCTACGGACCTGTACCATACCTGTAATTGCTGTGTTAGGCAACCATGATTTTGACCGCGATCAGCAAAAAGGCATCCGCAAGACCCTGATCAAAGAAGGAGTGCAGGTACTTGATGGCGACTCGGTGGTGATCGGGAATGTAGGTTTTGCCGGCATCAAAGGATTTGGTGGTGGCTTTGACCAGGGCATGCTGGGCATGTTTGGCGAGAAGATGATGAAGGACTTCGTGCAGGAGGCCGTAGACGAAGCCCTGAAACTGGACGCAGCCCTTTCACGCCTGGACAGCGAGCACACTGGCCTGAAGAAGATTGTAGTGATGCACTATGCACCTATTAAGGCAACGGTGGTAGGCGAGCCTGAGCAGATCTTCCCCTTCCTGGGATCTTCGCGCCTTGCCGAACCAATCAACCGTCGGGATGTGGTTGCTGCCTTTCACGGGCACGCCCACATAGGAACGCTGGAAGGAGAGACCTCGCGGGGCGTAAAGATATTCAATGTATCGAAGCCAATACTTACCAAAGCCGGCTACCTGCTGCCGTTCTACATCTTTGAAGTATAAAGTATAAAATCAATAAACAAGAACAGCCGCTGAGTTATTAGCGGCTGTTACTTTTTATTGTAGCAGGTAAGGGGTGTGTTGTCTTTTGCTTCGTAGCTTTCTTTCTTCCTCAGTCTTACTTGCTACTAGTTTCATTTTACACTTTTGGTGCGCTCAGGGCCGCGGGGCCTCGTCCTCGGGCATCGCGCTGTCTAGCTTTCCTGCCTAACGGCTGCCACTATCGTGGCACCGGAAACCCAGAATGCGCTCAACCCAAGGACTGGAAACAGGTTCGATAGCAGAAGGCAGTGGCAATGCAACTGGAGCTATATGTAGAGACAGGTCGTGACCTGTCCGCACTATACCTGCAGCAATGAAACTCATACTTCAAAGAATAGCTACAGCCGTAAAGCTCCCCTCCTTAGACAAGGAGGGGTTAGGGGTGGTTGGACCACAGCAACCATGAAACTTATACTTGCAAAGGCAGATATTTCCCGCTAGGGAGGGGTAGGGATGTGTTTATACTTCGAAGTATAGCAAACCTTATGCTATTCCCTGTCTTTTCGGGCCAGTTGAGTCAGAGGCGTAACACCATTGTTAGGACAAGCCCGACTAACTAAAGAGCTACCCGATGAGGTGGATTTTGCCATTTGTTGCAGTGCCTACGCTGGCACTGCCTCCTGTTTCTGCAGTACGTTCAGGTGGTCGAGTATCAGGTGAAACACATCGGTGGCTTGTATAGTGGAGGGCAGCGAAACTTTGCTGTTTCGGGTAAGCAGCACCGGCCATTTCTGCTTATCCTCCGGAATCCGGCCATAAGAGCCTTTCACCAGGGTGGCGTCCAGCGGGGTGATGTCCATAAGCGTGCGGAAGCCCAGTTTCTTCTTGAGCAGCTTTCCGGCCACTAAAGGCATCAGGAATCTGATATTCGGGTCGGTGAACAGCTCTGCCGGATCGTAGCCCGGCTTTTTGTGGATCTCTACAGTTCGTGCAAAGTCAGGCGCTTTTATATCATCGAGCCAGTAGTAGTAGGTGAACCAGGAGTTTGTATCCGCTATGGCTACCAGGTCGCCGCAACGGTCATGGGCCAGGCTATACTTGTTGCGTTCATCTCCATCCAATACTTCCTCCACGCCGGGCACCTGCTCCAGAAGGCGTTTCACTTCTGCAAGTTCTGCCTTGTCTTTTACATAGATGTGTGCCACCTGGTGGTCGGCCACGGCAAAAGCCCTGCTTATACCGGCGTCTAAAAGCTCGGTGCCTCGCTCTTCGCGTACCGCAAGGTAGCCGGACTTCCGAAGTACCCGGTTCAGGTGCACAGGGTTGTTTACGTCCGATATACTATACTCTGAGAGCACGATCACCTGAGCGCTTCTTGCTTCATAAAAGCTGATCAGGTCGGCACATAGGGCATCAATCTCCTGCAGGTCGGTGGCAATGCGCGGATCAGAAGGACCCAGGCGCTGCAGGTTATAGTCGAGGTGCGGGAGGTAAATGAGCGTGAGGGTAGGGTTGTACAGATCATCAGTTATTTTGGAGGCTTCGGCTATCCAGCGGCTCGATTCAATGGAGGTTTTTGGTCCCCAGTAGCTGCACAGGGGGAAAGTGTTCAGCCTTTGTTGCAACATATCGCGCAGCCCGGCAGGGTAGGTATAGCAGTCGGGAAGTTGGCAGCCATCGGCCAGGTACTGCGGGCGGGGCGTCAGCGTGTAATCCGCAGACGAGTACATGTTGTACCACCAACACATGTTGGAGCAGGTAAAGCCGGGGTCAGCAGCTTTGGCAACCTCCCATACTTTCGGTGCCTGCACCAGCCTGTTCGATTGCCGCCAGAACCTGATCTCGCATTCGTCTTTAAAGTACCAGCCGTTGCCTACAATGCCATGCTCTTCCGGTAACTTGCCCGTAAGGTAGGTAGCCTGTGCGGTACAGGTAACGGCCGGCACTACCGGTTGAATGCTGGCGCTCTGTGCACGAGCAGCCCACTCGGCCAGGAAAGGCGTGTTCTCACCGATCAGCGATTGCGTAAGGCCTACTACGTTCAGTACTACCGTTTTCTGCATGGTTTGTCTGGTTTATAGTTTTTATAACCCTGTCCAGCTCCCGTTGTATCAGCAAACTCCGGCTGTTGTGTCAGCCAGTACAATGCTTCCGGGGAAGTTGCCCTTTGCAGAGGCTCCAGCAGAAATTGACGTGTCTGTTTTAGATCAGCCTGATAAACCGTCATGTTAAGCCGTGTAAAAGTGTTTCGATCTGATTCCGTTTTTTGTTTTGAACTGCAACAACTCTACTGTGTACTTATCCTGTAATTGTAACCAAGCCAGGTAGTTAGGTGTTGTTGCTGCTTTGATTTTAGATTCTAGAGAATACGGGATGTGCTGAAGCAGAGTTTAAAAGTTCTATAGAGTCTTTCTAATGTATAATTAACCTGTGCTAAAAGGCATTGTGGAAGGTTTAATTGCAAGTGCAAAGCGAGACGTAAAGGACGTATGCCTTTGAGTAGAGTTAGGGCAGCGGCAAGCGATAGCAGAACTGCATGCAAACAGGACAACGATTTATACTTGCCAGAGCAGGCATAGCGAAGAATTTTATACTTTTATACTTGGAACAAACCGGTTAAGACTATGCTGAAAATATATCATAACAACATGTGCAGCAAAAGCCGCCAGACGCTGCAACTCCTCCGTGAGAGCGGCCAGGAAGTAGAAGTGGTGGAGTACCTGAAGCATGCACCCACGGAGGAGGAGCTAAAGGAGGTGCTGCAAAAGCTGCAGCTCAGACCAGAGCAGCTGCTGCGAAAAGGGGAGAAGCTCTACAAAGAGCAGTTCGCCGGCAAACAGTTCTCCGACGCAGAATGGATCCGGATCATGTCGGAAAATCCGGTGCTGATCGAGCGGCCGATTGTGGTGAAGGGCGACAAAGCCGTGATTGGCAGGCCACCGGAAAATGTGCAGGCTTTGCTGTAAAGTATAGCTGAGATACTAGATATCAAAAACAGCAGCGGAGGAAGGTATACTTTCTCCGCTGCTGTTTTTGTTAAAAACTTACCTCTAGTTTATAGTATAGCTTAAGGTTATTTTCTGCAGGCCCGGCTGCAGGTGCCTTTCCAGCGTGTAGTTTCTGTCAGTTAATGTCTCTTCCGAAAAACTAATCACATCCGTACCTGTCTCCTCATACCTGCTGAAGTTGATTCTGTTTGCTTCAATATCCGACTTGAGCTCTTCATAGTTAAACTCATGATCGAGCACTTTCGCGATCCAGAGTGCTTTTGAGAAAACGTTACTCCACTTCGTGTAATCGGTTTTGTCGTTGCGGAGCCTGAACTCTACGGATACGGTAAAATGCTCGCACCCGCCACGGGAAATTAAGAGTGTATCGCCCTGGGGCAGGAGAAAGCTAGCCGTTCGCGTTTCCTGGTTCCACTTATATCCCTTCAGCGCAGCCACAACTCTTAAAAATTCATCTGTTTGTGTCGCCTGATCGAAGATACAGTCTTCTGCCTCAGCATCTTTTGGAGTAGCCTTCCCCGTGTTAACCTGTGCCGTGGCGTTTGGAGTGACCGGACTTACGGGAATGTCTGATGTTACGCCTGTGCTTTCCTCTGCTGGCTGCTCCGGTTTATTGTCCTGAGTAGCGTTGGAGCAGGAAGATAGAAACGCTATGAAGAGGAAGTAGAGTAAAAGCTTTCGCATAGATCAAGCTAACAGTTGTTTATGAAACTTTGGGGATTGCGGGATTCATAACTATTCGTCGACAAAAGTGCTGATGCGGAAAATGGATTTTGCTTAACCACTAATACCCGTTGTTTTATACACGATATCAGCGGGGCGTTGTACTCTTGTCTTTCTGTTCCCTATTCTTTCGATTAATGGGAGAGTATGTGTAATCCTTCTGTAACAGAGCTCACAAAATTGACTTGTTTGCCTTTATTGCTTTCGTAAATGAAGTCGGTAATGCTTTTGCCGGTATATTTTTTAAAATCACCCACAATAGCCAAACGAACACGATAATTGGAAAACTTTTGAAGTATTTCTCCCGCTACTCCGTTTTTCAGGTCAAAAAAATCAGGTGTGATATTCCTTTCGTGAATAATAAGTTTATCGAAGTCCTGGAAGTACAAATTCCCTAATAGGTTTACTCCATCTTCAATGTTATTAATCTCGGTGGCGTCCGAAATCACTTCGGCAATCTTTGTATTGTTGATATGGTGAACTTCAATTTCCATTTTGTCTGTCCATCAATTTGTATACCACCGCTTTTAAAAACGTCCGCTAACGGTATTCGTGCAGCTGATGGGCGAGGCATAGCCAAGCATATAGGCTGCACCTTGTTAGCGGTTAGTTCTTTTTAATTTTCCCCCTGTAAATAACTCATATAACCATCCACTGCATTTTGTATCATGTTTGGTACTTCTTCATACTCATAGTTCGGGCATTTTTTAGGGTGTAGTTTTATGTCTGCCCACATTTGATTTATTTCATGCAAATCTTCTTCTGAGAACTCAAACTCCTGTTCAGACAGAATTTCATAAGCACTGATTTTTGCTTCATAGCTTTCGTAGAAGAGTATTTTAAAAATCTCTTTTAAATTTTGGCTACAATCTAAGCCTTCCAATGCAAAGACCATAGTGCCATTATATTTATGGTTTTCTCTCTTGAATATAGATTCCAACAATGGCTCAACCGCTCTATTGTCTTTCATATCTTTTAGAGCCAGAGCTGCACAATTTCTTAGTATTGGGTCTTTAGATTTGAGCAGAGACAATAGAAATCCTAAAACTTCGTCTCCCCCAATTTCTCCAAGGCGATAAGCAGCAGTTCTCATTCTTTCCCATTCCTGTGAAAGAATATCTTGTTTTAACTGGTCAATTTCTTCTTGCTGTGTCAACTGTTCAATTTATAGTTGGTATTGCCGCTAACGGTCTGGGCTATGAGATGGCGAAGCTTCCTCATAGGTGTGGTTGGGGAGTAGTTATTCTTTTGCGAACTCAGAAATAAGAAGTGTATTATGCAACCCAATAGATGAGTGCTCATTTAGAAACATGCAGTAAAGTAATGCTCCTTTTCCCTTTTTTACTTCTTTATTGAATGGCTTTTCCAATTGCTGTTGTATTGGAGCCCAAAATTTCACTTCTCCTATTTGGAAGAGATACTCATTCTCAACAAGTCCGTCTAATTGTTCAGAGTTACCACCAAACAGTTTAAAAACGTTTTTCATTGACTTCATCACTTGTGCGTCCACTTTCCTTTTCTCGCCTAAGTATGTGGCGCTAAAACGGTATTTGTCAACTCTGGTGTAATATGCAGCTTTTCCTGAATTCGCTTCTATACTGTCAGCATATTGCTGTTCAAACTTTAAGACTTCTTCCAGATTCACCTTAGGATAATTTCTATTCCATTCTTCAAATCCGGTTTGGGGAAAACCTTTACCTGCAAAGGCGATAGTAATGATGAAAATTATAAGTACCTGTCTTATCATTTCTTTATTTGTAATTTACCCCAACGGGTAGTGTAAACAGCGTGCTAGGCCGTCGGCCGAAGCATGATGTATACACAATGTTATAGTGTTGTTTTATTCTTTTAAACAAAGGTAATATTCCAAGTTTCAGGTCTGTTTATTTTATCTCCTCACCCATACAGGTCGTATTTTATTTTTCTTTATTATCACACACATTCTTATTAGAGAATTAAAGCCCTGCGGTTTTATGCAACTTGTGTTTAGACTAAAAGTTTAAAAGCAAATTATCATTACGGTAGTTGAATTGATTAATTCAATAATATTTGCGAAATACTGATGTTAAGGCCTTTGTAGAGAGTACCATAGTTATCAAAACTTTATATCTTTTTAGACACAAGCTGTTATTTATCTAAGAGAGCTTTTCTAAATTTTTCCTCAGACTTATCAATATATTTTGAATAACCTTCCCTATCTATGAACGGTGCCACTGGGTCAGCAACTGTGTCCCTTTGTTTCAGCTTAGCAGCCATATCAAAAAAGCTCGCATGAGGCCCTAAGAAAATGTCAGTGGGGATACTTCTCAATTTTTTAAAGCTCAGTTTAAATTCCCTTTGAAGTTCAGCATCATACTTTTCTCCAAATAATGAACTTGGGATTACAGTAAGGCTGCTGGTGTTTACGGCAAGTAATTTTCGGTTACCATCTGTAACGGGGAAAGTCCAGGTGGTGCTTCCAGGCGTGTGGCCTGGTGTTATATGTGCCGTCAGTTCAATGGGACCCAGTACGATTTTGGTGCCATCTTTGAATTGATGGTCAATGTGAGGTGCAGGGTATTTGGCTAGTCCGGTGTATATTAGAAAATTCATCA
The DNA here is from genome assembly GCF_023630205.1 of Pontibacter ruber. GTDB lineage: Bacteria > Bacteroidota > Bacteroidia > Cytophagales > Hymenobacteraceae > Pontibacter > Pontibacter ruber. Next base: position 263,270 of record NZ_JALPRR010000002.1, read on the forward strand.
AACCAATATTGCGTTTCCCAGCACCACCGGATTCAATTAATTCTGCGTCTGGTTCACTTATCCAAAGCTCTGCCCCCGAGGCTTCCTGTAGAGCAGCCAATCCGCCTGCGTGGTCTACGTGAGCATGTGAGTTAAGTAATATTTTTACATCAGTGATCTTAAAGCCGAGTATGCCAATATTTTTAATTATCATTTCGGTGTTACCTGGATAACCACCATCAATTAAAACATGTCCTTGGGAGCTAGTCAACAGAAAGGAAGTCATTTCTTTCGTGCCGACATAATAAAGGTTGCCGGCAATGCGAAACGGTTCTTGCCTTATCTCTCCGCCTTTATCAGAAACGGCTTTCCATTGAATTGAAAGAAATACCAATAATGCTGAAAATAATGTCAGAAACCCTAACCAAATTTTATGCTTAAGGCTTCTATGGCTTTTAAACGCATAAATGAAACGTGCCAATACTGCCCCTGATAATGAAGTTAGACACAGCACCAATATGATTCTCATACCCGGCGCTGAAAGAATCCAAGACAAAGCAACGACTAATAATATGGCAAGTAAGGCACCGACTAAAGTCCACTTTGGCAATGAGTTCTTATTTAAAAGACCTGATAGCGAGGTATTCATAGCTTTAAGGTTTAAATATAAAAGTACTTTGTCTGGCAAAGCTAAATATTTAGACCAGAAATCAAATTAATATTCACCTAAAGAATTATATTTAGATGCCCTATAACTACTGTATAAACGACAACATACGCTTATCTGCACTATGTACGTAAGTACTCTATCTCTAACCTACAGCACAATCTGATCAGCAGAGGCCCGGTTCAGCGCGATTGGAATGTTGTTGAGCACTGCCGTGCGGATGAGCGTTTGGATGTCGTGCTCGTGGCCGTGCGGTGTTTCCACATCGATAAAGAAAACAACCTTGTCGATCTGGCCCTGCAGGATCTGGGCTGCCAGCAATATGTCGCCGCCGCTTGGTCCGTGTCCGAACGCCTCTACGTTCATGTCCAGCAGGTCGTTGATCATTTTAGAGGTATTGGTGGTACCGATCAGGCGGTAAGTGCGCAGCGCATCCTGGTTGTTCTTTACCCAGTTCAGGAGTTCGGTCTTCTTGTTGTTATGGGCGATCAGTGCGAGTGTCTTCATCGTTAAGTTTTTTAAAGTTATAAGTATGCCCGACTTTACCCGGCAACTGTACCTGCAGTAAAAGTATAGGCACAAGCAAGTTACCAATTCAGTTGTATTAAGTATAGCACTGGCCAAATATTTTAGATGTTTTGCAGAGCGCCCGAAGTATAAACAAGGGAGCCGAATGATCTGAAGTATAAAACAAAAGCCCCGGCGTTGGTATACGCCGGGGCTTTTGTTTTATACGTTCTGCGTTAGCTTATTCTGTTGTCAGATCGGCCTCTACGTGCTTTGGCTTAGAGCCGAAGAAACCATAGTACATAATATACAGGTAGCAAGCCAGCGGCACCAGGAAGGACAGCTGCAGGTTGCCGGAAACATCTGCAATGTAACCTTGCAGTGGCGGAATAATAGCACCACCCACAATGGCCATTACCAGCAGCGAAGAACCCTGGCTGGTGTGTACACCCAGTCCGTGGATCGCCAGCGTAAAGATGGTCGGGAACATGATCGAGTTGAACAGACCGATTGCTACGACGGCCCACAGCGCTGTAGTGCCCTAAGCAAAGCTGGTTATTAGCAGCAGCACCATTACCGCACCTGCAAAGAAGCCCAGTGTTCTGTTTGGCAGGAAGCGACCCATCAGCAGTACAACAAAGTTCAGGACAATCAGGCCCAGCGTAATAAGTGCCTCGTTCAGGCCATACACGCTGAACATGGTTACGAACACAACCGCAGCGATCAGGCCCATTACAATGTATTTGGTGTTGCTGTTTCGGAACTGTGCCAGCGCCACCGCGCCAAAGAAACGGCCGATCATGGCACCACCCCAGTAAAAGGCCAGGTAGTGTTTGCCTTCCGCCTCGTCCAGGCCGGCAATTTCAGGAAGCTTAAAGAAGTTGATCAGCGTACTTCCGATGGCAACTTCACCACCCACATACATAAAGATACAGATGATACCCAGCACCAGGTGGCGGTATTTTAACGCTCCGGCGTCTGCAACGATCTTGCCTTCGCCGGAAATATGAGGCAGCCTGGATACTTTGATGAACACGGCCAGCAGCAGGAGCGCACCGGCAAGGCCCAGATACGGCATCTTTACCGAGTCGGCATTTGCTTCTGCCACGGCTTCGGCACCCTCAAAAATCAGGTAACCACCAATAAGCGGCGCTACCGTAGTGCCCAGCGAGTTAAGCGCCTGCGTCATGTTCAGGCGGCTGGCAGCTGTTTCGGGTGTGCCAAGTATGGTAACGTATGGGTTGGCGGCAATCTGCAGGATGGTGATACCGGAGGCCAGTACAAACAGGGCCAGCAGGAAGAAACCGTAGCTCTGCGTATCAGCAGCAGGGTAGAAGAGCACGCAGCCAGTGGCAGCCACCGTTAGCCCCACAATGATACCGTTCTTATACCCGATGCGCATGATCGGGTCGCCTTTTGTTACGGAGAAAATAAAGTAGAAGAGCGAGATGATAAAGTACGCTCCAAAGAAAGCCGTCTGGATCAGCATGGCCTGCCAGTTCTGCAAGGTAAATACCTGCTGCAGTTTCGGGATCAGGATGTCATTCAGACAAGTAATGAAGCCCCACATAAAGAAGAGCAGCGTTACGGTTACCAGGGGGCCTGTGTAGCTCTTGGTGGTGTCGTGGCCTGTTGCTGCCACGTTGGGTTTAGTTTGGGGTGAGGTTCCAGCCATTAGATTGTAGTTATGTTTGGGCTAAAAAGGGTCTTAAATTAAAGATTTTGTGAAGATATATCTATCGAAACGCATATTTTTATTCTGAAGCTACAGTATAGTGGTAACAAATCGGCAGGTATTGCTGCTTTTTAAAGTATACGTTTTTGTCTTTGTGTCTGATTATCAATTACAAATAACAACATGTCAACAGCATGCTCCTAAGCCATACTTTATTTTGAAATTTTTGTTCTGCATACCGTGCCGTACCGCATCCTCTCTTCGTACGTGTTCAGCCTGAAAGACCTGTTTGTCATTCACTAAATAAGTATAGTTAGCAGATGATAAATAATACTACATATAAATATTATACCTACTTTTAACGTGGTTTACTACACCTAAGCCCTATCATTTTACTATGCGGAAACTATACTTTTTATTCTTTCTTTTCCTTGTTGTTCATGTACAGGTAGTTGCCCAGGCTGTTACTACCAAGCCTTATTTCCCGTCAGCAGACCAGGAAGTTACTCTCATTTTTGACGTAACGCAGGCCAAAGACGCCCGTGCCAAAGGCTTGCTCGGCAAGACCACCGATGTATACTTGTGGTCAGGGGCTGGTTCTACGGCAACCGGCGACGCTTTCCAGTACCAGCCCGCGGGCCAGACCGACTTCTCGAAGCCTTTTAACCCGGGCAAGATGACGTACCTGGGCAACAACCGCTGGCAGATAAAGCTGGTGCCCCGCCAGTACTATGGTGTGCCTGCGGGTACGCCCATCCGTAAGCTCGGGGTGCTGCTCAAGAGCGGCGACGGCAAAGCCCAGACCGAAGACTTTTTTGTGACGATCTACGACGGAAGTATGAACGTAGCGCTCCGCACACCTGCGGAAAAAGACTTCTATGTAGATGCTAACACCCTGATCCCTGTAAAAGCGTACGTTTCGAAGAATTCGGATATCACCCTTAAAGTAGACGGAGCGGTTGTAACAACGGTACAGGACAAAGACTCCATTACCTATCAACTGAACGCGGGCAACCAGGCTGGTGTCAGAAAAACCGTTGTGCTGGAGGCCGTGGCTGGTTCAGAGAGCGCATCGGCAACTTTCAACTACACGGTGAAGCCGCAGCCGGCTGTTGCTGCACTTCCTGCAGGCATAAAAGACGGCATCAACTATACGGGTGGCAGCAGCGCGGTACTGTCGTTGTTTGCCCCGGAGAAAAGCTTTGTGTACGTGATCGGGGAGTTCAACAATTGGCAGCCTTCGCCCCAATACCTGATGAAGCGTACCCCGGACGGCACCCGTTACTGGCTGGAACTGACTAACCTGCCGGCAGGGCAGGAGGTAGCCTTTCAATACCTTGTGGATGGTACCATAGCCGTAGCCGATCCTTACGCTGAAAAGATCCTCGACCCGAACAACGACAAGTACCTGACCGCTGCCAATTACCCGAACCTGAAGCCTTACCCGCAGGGGGCTAATGGCATCGTATCGGTGCTGCAGACAAACCAGACTCCTTATAACTGGAAGGTAAAGAACTTCGAGCGGCCGGACCCCAAGAACATGGTGGTGTACGAGCTGCTGGTGCGCGATTTTGTGGCTACCCAGAACTATAAAACCCTTGCCGATACGCTCACTTACCTGAAAAAACTGGGCGTAAATGCCATCGAGCTGATGCCGATCATGGAATTCTCAGGGAACAACTCTTGGGGCTATAACCCGATCTTCTACTTCGCTCCGGACAAAGCCTACGGTACCGAAAACGATCTGAAAGCCTTTATTGACAAGTGCCACGAAAACGGCATGGCCGTGATCCTGGACATGGTGCTGAACCAGGCCGATTACGAATTTCCGTATGTGAAAATGTACTGGGACGGATCTAAGCCTGCTGCCAACAACCCATATTTTAACCAGCAGGCCACGCACCCTTACAGCGTGTTCTTCGATTTTAACCACGAAAGTGCCGCTACAAAAGCTTTTGTGGAGCGGGTGAATCGCTATTGGCTGGAAGAGTATAAATTCGACGGCTTCCGGTTTGACCTATCCAAAGGATTTACCCAGAAAAACACCGGCAACGACGTAGGTGCCTGGAGTGCCTACGATGCGACGCGTGTTGCTACCTGGAAGCGCATTTACGATGAGATCCGCAGCTACGACCCGACGGCTTACGTTATGCTGGAGCACCTGTCTGAGAACAGGGAGGAAAAAGAACTGGCTGACTATGGCATGCTGTTCTGGGGCAACCTGAACTACGACTACCGCAACGCGGCAAAAGGAAATGCTTCTAATTTCGAATGGATCTCTTATAAGCAGCGCACCTGGCAGCAGCCCTACGTGGTGGGCTACATGGAGAGCCACGACGAAGAGCGCCTGATCTACGATGTGGTGAAGAACGGCCGCTCGGAGGGTACCTACAACACCCGCAACCTGACCACTGCCCTGAACCGTGCAAAGCTGGATGCTGCTTTCTTTTTCCCGGTGCCTGGCCCGAAACTGATCTGGCAGTTTGGTGAACTTGGCTACGACGTATCCATCGACTATATTGGCCGCACCGACCCGAAGCCTATTCGCTGGGAGTATCAGCAAAATACAGAGCGTCAGAAGTTATACAAAGTATACGCCGAACTGATCAAGCTCAAGCAGACCTATCCTGTTTTCAAGACAACCGATTTTAACCTGCAGAGCAGTACAACCGTGAAGCGGCTTATCATGAAAGACGAAACGATGGATGTGTTCATCATCGGCAACTTCGACGTGAAGATACAGAGCCCGGAAGCCGGTTTCCCGATGGCAGGTAAATGGATCGACTATTTTACCGGTGAAGAGGTAAACGTTACAAACCCGTTGGAGCAGATCGTGCTGCAGCCGGGTGAGTTCCGCCTATATACTTCTGTGAAGCTTCCGACCCCGGAAAGCGGCCTGGTGCCATGGCAGGGAGTGGTGCTGGCAGCCGAAGACGAGTTGCCGGAAAGCCACACCGTACAGGTGTACCCGAACCCGGTAGAGCACACAACCGTGGTAGAGCTATCGGATGATTACCGTGGTGAGGTAGAGCTGCAGTTAAGCGACCTGAGCGGACGAGTGCTGAGAACAACGAAAACTGTAAAACACCAGCAACGCCTGCAGTACCCGTTGGAGCTACGCCAGGTAAAAGCTGGCACCTACCTGCTGCAGGTAAAGAAAGGTGAGCAAAGAGTTACAAAGAAGCTGCTGAAACTGAATTGATCAATTTCAGGGAAGTATAGCCTGAGCCTTCAAACGCCCGGTGCTATACTTTCCTGATTTCAATGCTCACTCAAAATATGGCTGAAACTTCTGCTTATACTTAGTAAGTGGATATGAGCATAAGTTCCCTTTGATTCGTTTATCGCTTGAATTACTTTTAATAAAAGGAAAGCATAAGTGAGGAGCGGTATTGGTATTGTTCTATTTAAATAACATTTTAAACAAAAATAAGCAAAGGCTGTACTATAGTTGTACGCTTTAGCTTAAGCTATAAAGGCAAGGTGTAACATAAGTTGATGTGATACCATTGATGGTATATTTATCATTGAATCAGCCTTTCTGTAAGCATGTAGTACAACAATAGCTTTACCTGAAATACCTGACGGAGTGATGATTGTGTAAGATGCTCAATAAATACCTTGAAGTAAATTTTTTAGTTTCGATTGGATAGACTATATTTAGTCATTTAAATATTGAACTTTTAAGCTTTAATCCAGTATAAAGCGGGGTTTATTGGTTTAAAACAGGGTGTGCCAGCATGAAAAGGGTTCTATAATAGCTTAGATGAAGGCTATATTTTTTTGTCAAATCGGTATGTACGTAAACCAACTTTTTTGTGGTTGGGGTGCACAGCTTTTTATTTTAGGACACATCTTATTCCAGAACCTTTCCAGGCATTTTTCCTTGCCTGCCCAATACCTGTTTAAGCATCACCCCAGTTTTTTAACAAGACCTTCCCAGTTATACATGTCTTTTACTATTGCCCTTACAGGATGCTTGATCAGCAGGAAGGGAGGCAGGTATTTTTCTCAAGATCTTACATGCATCTTTAAGAATAGTAACAACAGGTGTGCTTCGCAACTCAGGTTCTCGGAAGCCACATACATAGATTACCCTTACCCGTTCTTTCCTGCTACACCCAGGAGAAACGGGATTTTTTATACATCCTAAATGAGAGAATTAAACAGACTATTAATCAAAAATCTATGCGAAAAAAGTCTACAAAACGGCTAGGCAAATTTAGCTTAACTGTGGCGCTATGTTGCTTCTACATGGCTGGCAATGCCCAGAGCAGTAACAGCAACGGTGATATACTTGCGACAAATTATAAGATCGAGAAGACGAATCGGGCTTCCTTCCAGGAGGTAGCGGTGCGTGGTAGAGTAACGGATGAGAACGGTGGAGGCTTGCCAGGTGTAACCGTGGTGCTGAAAGGCACTACGAAGGGCACATCTACCGACGCAGACGGTAACTATACCATATCGGTGCCAGCGTCCGGTGGTACACTGGTGTTTTCCTTCATCGGCTATACTACGCAGGAGCAGGCCATCGGCAACCGTGCCACAGTAAACGTAAGCATGCAAACCGATACCAAAGCCCTGCAGGAAGTAGTGGTGGTTGGTTACGGTACCCAGAAAAAGAGTGATGTGACCGGATCGGTAACTTCCGTAACATCCGAGGACTTTGTAAAGGGCCAGGTAACCACTCCGGAGCAGCTCATCCAGGGCAAGGTAGCCGGTGTGCAGATTACTTCTAACGGCGGCGATCCAGGATCAGGAGGTCGTATTCGTATCCGCGGTGGTGCTTCCCTTAAAGGTAGCAACGATCCACTGATCGTGATAGACGGAGTACCGGTAGATAACAGTACGGTTGCCGGATCAGGTAACCCGCTTAACTTCATCAATCCGGATGATATCGAGTCGTTCAACGTATTGAAAGATGCATCGGCAACGGCTATCTACGGTTCGCGTGCATCGAACGGCGTTATCATCATCACTACCAAAAAAGGTAAAGCTGGTGATAAGCTTAAAGTAAACTTTACAACACAGAATTCTGTCTCTGACGTGACCAAAACAGTTGATGTACTTTCAGCTGATGAGTTCCGCAGGGTTGTGAACGAACGTGGATCGGAGTCTCAGAAAGCTTTGCTGGGTACTGCTAACACCAAATGGCAGGACCTGATCTTCCAGAAAGGTTTTACTACAGATAACAACCTAAGCCTTTCAGGTGCTTATAAGTCGTTGCCATACCGTATATCGCTTGGCTATCTCAACCAGGAAGGTATCCTGAAGACATCAGAGTTTCAGCGTACATCTGCTGCTGTTAGCCTGAACCCAAGCTTCCTGGACGACCACCTGAAAGTAAACCTGAACGTGAAAGGTGCTCTTACCGACAGCCGTTTCGCCGACAAAGGTGCTATAGGTGCCGCCATTGCTTTTGACCCAACTCAGCCCGTTTATCAGGAGAACAAGTTTGGTGGCTACTACCAGTGGACGAACGCAGACGGAAGCTTTAACCCATTGGCTACACGTAACCCATTGAGCTTACTGGAGCAGCGCAACGACCAGGGCGATGTGAAAAGAAGCATTGGCAACCTGCAGCTGGATTATAAGTTTCACTTCCTTCCGGAGCTGCGTGCTAACCTGAACCTGGGTTACGATGTAACCGACAGCGATGGCTCTACAAGCTTCCCGGCTACGTTTGCTCCAAACTTTGCCGAGGGTGGACGTGTAAGTTCTTTTGCACAAAAGAAAACCAACACGCTTACTGATTTTTACCTGAATTATGTAAAAGAACTGGGTTTCCTCCAGAGCAGAATTGACGCGACAGCCGGTTACGGCTTCCAGGAATTTGTGACCGAGAACCCACAGTTCCCGGTACTTAATGCAAAAGGTGATCTGATTACCGAAGCAGGCAGACCACAGGAAATACCTTATCGTCTGAAGTCTTACTTTGGTAGAATCAACTACTCTGTGATGGATCGTTACCTGTTAACAGCTACCATCCGCCGAGACGGTTCTTCCCGTTTCAGCGAGAACAATCGTTGGGGTACGTTCCCTGCGCTGGCTGTTGCCTGGAGAATCAACGAAGAGGCGTTCCTGAAAAACTCCGGTACCGTGTCTGAATTGAAACTGCGCTTGGGTTATGGTAAAACAGGACAGCAGGATATAGGTTCTTCGTCTAGCAGCGATGTATTCCCATATCTGTCCCGTTACACCTTGGGCGACAACACTGCGCAATACCAATTAGGCTTTGATGCACAGGGGCGTCCGGTTTACTATGCTACTTTCCGCCCTGAAGGGTATGATGAGAACATCAAGTGGGAGGAAACACAGACCTATAACGCCGGTCTGGACTTTGGCTTCCTGAATGGCAGAATCAACGGTAGCCTGGATTATTTCTTCAAGGATACCGAAGATCTTCTTGCTACTATTTCGGTTCCGGCAGGTACTAACCTGATCAATGAGCTGACCACCAACGTTGGCAACATGGAGACCAGAGGTCTGGAAGCAGCCCTGAATTTCGGTATCATTTCCAATGAGAAGTTAAATTGGGACTTTGGTGTTAACGGTACTTACATCAACCGTGAAATCACAAACCTGAGTAAGGTAAAGGATGAAAACTCGATTGGTTACCTGGTAGGTGGCATTGCTGGTGGTACTGGTAACAACATCCAGGTGAACACAGTGGGGTATGCGCCAAACGCCTTCTATGTATACAAGCAAGTGTATGACCAGAACGGAAAGCCGGTTGAAGGACTTTATGCTGACCTGAACGGTGATGGTATTGTAAACGAAAGCGACAAGTACCGCTACAAGAATCCGGAGCCAAAAGTATTCATGGGCTTTAATTCAGATCTGAATTACGGCAACTGGAACTTCAACTTTGTGATGCGCGGCAGCTTTGGCAACTACATGTACAACAACATCTACTCAAACAACGGTGCGTACAGAGCCTTCTCATTCTCCAATTACCTGACCAACGTGTCGCCAAACGTACTGGAGACTGACTTTGAGAACTTCCAGCTGTTTTCGGACTACTATGTAGAGAATGCCTCGTTCCTGCGCATGGAGAGTGCCAACCTGAGCTACAATTTCGGCCGCATCCTGAATGAAAAAGTGGGTGTGCGCCTGAATGCCGGTTTGCAGAATGCTTTTGTGATAACGAAGTATAAAGGCCTTGATCCGGAGATTGCAGGTGGTATCGATAACAACTTCTATCCAAGACCACGCATGTATACACTTGGCCTGAACATCGAACTTTAATTTTTAAGGAACAGAACCCATGAATAAGAGATTCATAAGAAATATTTTGATGGCAGGTGCGGTTACCATGATGGCAGCATCATGCGATCATAGCCTGGATATTGAGCCGAAGTATGATGTTGTGTCGGCTAACGTTTACAAAGATTTCAATAACTATAAACCGATACTGGCTAAGCTGTATGCAGGCTATGCCGTTACCGGGCAACAAGGCCCTACGGGTAAGCCAGACATTTTAGGTGGTGACGAGGGTGCTTCCAACTACCTGCGCCAGTACTGGCAGGCTCAGGAGCTGTCTACCGACGAGGCGGTAATTGCCTGGAACGACGGCAACCTCCGCGACCTGCACGAGATGGACTGGACGCCGGCAAACGAATTTTTACGTGCCCTTTATGACCGTATCTACTACCAGGTAGCCCTTACCAACGAGTTTATCCGCGAGTTATCCGATGATAAACTAGGCGAGCGCGGCATTACCGGCGCTAACCTGGAAGAAGCGAAATTTTTCCGTGCTGAAGCCCGCTTTCTGCGTGCCCTTAGCTACTGGCATGCACTGGACCTGTATGGCAACGTGCCGTTTGTAACAGAAAAAGAGAAAGTTGGGGCATTCTTCCCGGAGCAGACAAACCGCCAAGCGCTGTTTACTTACGTCGAGAAAGAACTGCTGGAGTTACAGAACGAGTTGATGCAACCTGCTCCGGGTAACATGACCAATTATGGCCGTGCTAACCAGGCTGCTGCCTGGATGCTGCTTGCTAAGCTGTACCTGAATGCGGAAGTATACACGGGCACTGCCCGTTATGCAGATGCTGCCAGCTATGCTAAGAAAGTGATCGATGCCGGCTATCAACTGGAGGAAGAATACGATAACCTGTTCCTGACTGACAACAACAAGTCGAGAGAGATTATTTTCCCGATTACGTTTGATGGTTTAAGAACAACGACTTGGGGTGGTATGACATACCTGGTACACGCACCGGTTGGTGGTAGCATGCCGGCAGCGGCATTTGGCATCAACGGTGGCTGGGCTGGTTTACGCACCACTAAAAACATCGTAAACCTTTTCTCTGACATCACCGGCGACACAGACGAGCGCGCCAATTTCTGGACTAACGGTCAGAGCCTTGAGATTAACGATATCTTCACGTTTACAGATGGTTATGCGATAACCAAGTATAAAAACGTAAGCTCTACCGGGCAGGTAGGCTCCGACCCAACAGGTAACCACCCGGATACAGATTTCCCGATGTTCCGACTGGCAGATGCATACCTGATGTATGCTGAAGCATTGTTGCGAAGCGGCAACAATGCTGCTGAGGCACTGCCGTATATCAATGCACTGCGCACAAGAGCCTATAATGGAACTGGCGGTAACATTACTCAGTCGCAGCTGACGCTGGATTTTATCCTGGATGAAAGAGCACGCGAACTGAAGTGGGAAGGACACCGTCGTACGGACCTGATCCGCTACAAGCGCTTTACAGAAGGCTCTTACCTGTGGCCTTGGAAAGGTGGTGTGAAAGACGGACGTGCAGTGGAAAGTTTCCGCACACTGTACCCACTGCCGACTTCAGACATCACAGCTAACCCTAACCTGAAGCAGAACACCGGATATTAACATGTGAATAAGTATGGCGCGGTGATAGAAGCCGCTCCATACTTTATACATCCATCATTATAGAAATGTATTTATGAAAACCTGGTACAATAGATTATTTATACTCAGTATCATGTCTTTATTGCTCTTCTCTTGCGAGAAAGATGAAGACCGTATAACCATCAGTACAGAAGGGGCACCGGCTCTGACCGCATCAGCCACAACCTTAGTGCTGACTCAAGAAAATGGGGGAGAGGAGGCCGTAAAGTTTTCCTGGTCGCCACTCAACCTGAAATGGAGTCAATCAGATGTTGCTTACAACGCTGTAAAATATACATTGCAGCTATCTCCTAAGGGAAGCAATTTTGCCACGCTTACCGAAGTATTGGCCGATACAGTAGAAAAGACTTTTACTGAATCGGAATTAAACGCTGTTCTTACCAAACTGGAGCTGCCTGCAGAAGCTGCAGCACAAGTAGATGTAAGGGTAAAAGCCACTTATGGAGGTAATGTGGAGGCAGTATATTCGGCTCCTGTTACACTAACTGTTACACCATACAAAGATATCCCTGTTTATCCGTCGCTTTATGTTCCGGGAGGTTACCAGGGCTGGAGCCCGGATGTGGCACCACGCATTTCTTCGGCTAAAGATGACCAGAAATACGAGGGATTTGTTAATTTTCAGGAGGCATCAGAATTCAAATTTACCAGTGCGCCAAATTGGAACAACACCAACTACGGAACCGGTGGAGCAGGTAAATTAAGCACTACTGGTGATAACCTGAAAGTTGAGGAGCCTGGATACTACCTGTTAAAGGCTGATACAAAAGGGTTAACCTGGGAGGCAATCAAAACTGCCTGGGGTGTTGTTGGCGATGCAACCGGCAGCTGGGATGTAGACAAAGACCTAACCTACGATGCAACGGAGAAAGTATGGAAAGCTACGCTACCGCTTACTGCAGGTGAGATCAAGTTCAGAGCAAACGATAAGTGGGATATCAACCTGGGCGATGAAAAAGATGACAGACCAGCAGATGGTGTTCTGGAGTTTGGCTCTGACAACATCAAAATTGAAGAAGCGGGTACTTACGAAATCACGCTTGACCTGAGCAATCCAGCTTACTACTTGTATAAGTTAAAGAAACAATAAAGCAAATACTGTTCGTTATTGGCAGTACTTATCAGATATATAAACCCGGCAACCTCAACTTGCCGGGTTTATTTTTAAATTAGTATTCCAGTATATCCTAATGAAAGAAAACCCGAAAGCATGAAGATTTCCTGCAAATCACTTTTCACCCTTGCTCTTTTATCCTCTTTTATCTTCCCGGCTTCGGCACAAAACAGCCCTGTAAAAGGGGTAGGCGCCATTAGCTCGGTAAACATACAGGGGCAGAAAGTAAACATCACCACCAATCAGAATGCGCATGTGGAGGTTACTGTTTACAGCCCGACCATCGTGCGCGTGCGCATGGACAAGCAACCCCTGGCCGCTGATTTCTCTTACGCTGTCATTGCACAACCAAAACAAACCAAAGCCAACATCACGCAGTCTGCCAACGAAGTAACCATTGTTACCGACTCGCTGCAGGCGCGTATTACCAAAAATCCGTTCGCCGTGGCCTTTTATACCCGCGATGGCAAAGTAATTAACCAGGACGAAGCCGGCCTGACTACTTCCTGGATAGGGGAAGAAGTAACCACCTACAAAAAAATGCAGGAAGGTGAGCGCTTCATTGGTCTGGGCGAGAAGACCGGCGGCCTCGACCGTAGAGGCAGTGGCTATACCAACTGGAACACCGATGCGTATGGCTACACGGTGGGGCAGGACCCGCTTTATGCTACCATTCCTTTTTACATCGGCATACACAGCGGCCTGAACTACGGCATCTTCCTAGATAACTCGTACCAAAGCGATTTTAATTTCGGTGCCAGCAACAACCGCTTCTCTTCTTTCGGGGCGCAGGGCGGTGAAATGGATTACTACTTCATCCACCACAAGAAAGTAGCCGACATCATTACTTCGTACACCGACCTGACCGGCCGCATGAACATGCCGCCGCTCTGGAGCCTGGGTTATCAGCAGAACCGCTACTCCTACTATCCGGACACTGAAGTATACCGCATTGCGCAGACGCTACGGGAGAAAAAGATACCGGCAGACGGCATCACCCTGGACATCCACTACATGGATGCCTATAAGCTTTTCACCTGGAACAAGGAGCGCTTCCCGAACCCGCGCCAGATGACGGACAAACTGCGCCAGATGGGTTTCCGTACGACTGTGATTGTGGATCCGGGCATTAAAGTGGAGGATGGCTACGCTGCTTATGAAAGCGGTAAGAAAGCTGACATCTTCCTGAAGTATGTGGATGGGCAGAATTACTCCGGGCAAGTATGGCCGGGCTGGACCCACTTCCCGGATTTTACGAGCGAGAAAGGCCGTGCCTGGTGGCGCAATGAAGTGAAGCTGTATGCCAACGATGGCGTGGACGGCTTGTGGAACGACATGAACGAAATCGCTACCTGGGGGCAGAAAATGCCGAACAACGTGCTCTTTGATTACGATGGCCACACCACAACGCACAAGGAAGGGCACAATGTATATGGCCTGCAGATGGCCCGTGCCAGCTATGAAGGCGCCCGGGAGCACATGGGCAACCGCCGTCCGTTCCTGCTTACACGTGCAGGCTTTTCAGGTACGCAACGCTATGCTGCCATGTGGACAGGCGACAACCGCGCCGAAGACAACCACATGCTGTTGGGTATCCGCCTGCTGAACAGTATGGGGGTTAGCGGCATGCCATTTACAGCCATGGATATAGGTGGCTTTACCGGCAATCCTTCGGTAGGCCTCTATGCCCGCTGGATACAGTTGGGAGCCTTTACGCCATACTTCCGTAATCACACCGGCGTTAACACCAAATCAGCGGAGCCTTGGGCCTTTGGCGAAGAGGTGACCGAGATTGCCCGTAACTTCATCAGCCTGCGCTACAAGCTGCTGCCTTACATTTACTCATCTTTCTACGAGGCTACCCAGAATGGCCGTCCGCTCATGCGTACTTTGGCTATTGACTATACACACGATGCCAAAGTATACAACAGCGAGTTTGACACGCAGTACCAGTTTGGCGAGGCATTCCTGATCATGCCTTTCGAAAGCGGCAAGAACTATGGCAAAGTATACTTCCCGAAAGGAAAGTGGTACAACCTGTACACAGGCGAGGTAGAGACGGGTAACCGGGAAGAGATGATCCCGATCGCTTTCAACAAGCTGCCGGTTTATGTGAAAGAAAGCAGCATAGTTCCGATGCAGTCGCTGATCCAGTCGACGATGGAGAAGCCGACCGATACCTTGACCGTGCATGTGTACAAAGGCGATGTGGCCAACTCGTTTGTATACTACGAGGACGACGGCGAAACCTACGATTACGAAAAAGACGCCTACTACAAGCGCACCATCAGCTACGATCCGAAGAAAAAGACCATCACGTTCGACAAAACAGATGGCTCCTTCAAATCGAAGTTCAATAATGTGAAGGTGGTGCTGCACGGCTTCGATGCCAAAACTAAGTATAAATTCAACGGCAGAAAAGCCGATGTTCAGGATGATCTTGCTTCCTTCCTGGCGCCGATCTCCCGGTTCGATCCGCAGGGTACATCTAACCCGGTAGAAGGCTACAAAGTGAAAAATGTTGTGGTGAAAAACAGCAACGATACATTTACCATCAGCTATTAATATCTTTGAAAGCATCCGCATCACTTGTTTTTGCGGATGCTTTTCTTTTATACTTTTAAAACAACATTTACAGGTTCCTCGAACTCATGAAAAAACTAAAATTACACCATTTCTTACCCTTAGCCGCTTTAGCCCTTACTACAGGCTGTAGTACGCCGGCCAAACTAGGTACAGACGCCGATAAGAAGGCAAGCGAATGGCCAAAAGGTGTTTCCTACGAGATATTTGTGCAGTCTTTCTGCGACTCCGATAAAAACGGCATAGGCGATATCAAAGGCATGACCTCAAAGCTCGATTACCTGGATGATCTGGGGATTGAAGCTGTCTGGCTGATGCCGATCAACCCTTCGCCATCTTACCACAAGTATGATGTAACCGACTACTATGGCATCCATCCGGACTATGGTACCATGGATGATTTCAAAGAGTTTGTGAAGGAAGCGCACAAGCGGGATATCAAGGTAGTGATGGACCTGGTGCTCAACCACTCCGGCAACGGGCATCCGTGGTTTAAAGAGGCCGCCAAAGATCCGAAAAGCCCCTACCGGGACTATTATGTGTGGGCGCACAAAGATGACCCGCAGACAAAAGGAGAGGGCAAAACCACCGGGGCCGACTCGTTTAACGTGAATCACTGGCACAGCGTAGAGGGCAGCGACTACAAGTACTTTGGTTACTTCTGGGGCGGCATGCCGGACCTCAACTTCGACAACCCGAAACTACGCGAAGAAACCTACAAGATAGGCAGGTACTGGCTGAAGGACGTTGGTGTAGACGGTTTCCGTCTGGATGCTGCACGCCACATTTACCCGGACGATCGTGAGAAAGACAACCACCAGTTCTGGGAAGAATTCAGAAGCGAAATGCAGAAAGTGAAGAAGGATGTGTACCTGGTAGGCGAAGTATGGGCTGAAGCCGAGACGGTAGCCCCTTATACCAAAGGCCTTCCTGCTTTGTTCAATTTCGAAATGAGCTGGGCCATTCTTAAGGCCCTGAACACAGGTCGAGGTGATTCGCTGGCCATAAAGCACGCCCAGATCATAGATATTTATGACGATGTTAACCCGGATTTTATAGATGCGACCATCCTGAGCAACCACGACCAGAACAGGATCATGAGCGAAATGAACGGCGACATGAACAAAGCGAAACTTGCGGCTGCGCTGCTACTTACGCTGCCGGGCTCTCCGTACATCTACTATGGCGAGGAGATTGGTATGAAAGGCAAAAAGCCGGATGAGGAGATCCGCGAGCCTTTCCTGTGGGATGTGAAAAGCAAGGATGATTGCCGTACTACCTGGATGACGCCGAAAAACAACACAGAACAAACCGTAACGCCGGCAGCCGTGCAGGCAGCAGATAAAGCTTCGATCCTGAACCACTATAAAACGCTCATCAGGCTGCGCAATAACAGCAAAGCGCTTACTTATGGTGCCATTGAGCCGATTCGTTTAGAAAACAAGGCGATCAGTGCCTTCTTACGGACAAATGAAGACGAGTCGGTGCTGGTGCTACATAACCTTTCCGGAGCAGCTACAAGTATAGAATTGCCGGCAAGCCTGAAGGAGCATAAATCTGTAGTTTTCCAGAATAATAATGCAAAGCTGTCGAGAAGCGCCGTTCAGTTGCCGGCTTACAGCACATTGATTCTGAAGAAATAAGTAGTTCTTTCAGCCACATCAAAATAAAACCATTGCTAAACAGCATTTATGAAAAAGTTTAAATCCAGTAATACACTTCTCCTGCTGGCTCTTTTCGGGAGCCTGAGCGTAAGTGGTTTAACAGGCTGCAACAGCCAGGAAACAAAAACCGAAACGGAAAACACTGCTGCCACTACAGAAGAGCAAGGTACCATGAAGATCAAAAAAGAACCTTTTGGCACTACACCAACCGGGCAGGAAGTAAGCCTGTATACCTTAACTAACAAGAACGGTGTAACGGTGAAGATCACCAACTATGGTGCTATTGTTACCTCCCTTACAACCCCTGACAAAGACGGGAAGATGGGCGATGTGGTACTTGGTTTTAACGACGTAAGCGGCTACATCCCGAACGATCCGCACATCGGCGGTATAATCGGGCGCTTTGCCAACCGCATTGCCAAAGGCAGGTTTACCGTTGATGGCCAGGAGTATAAACTGGCTACCAACAACGGCCCGAACCACCTGCACGGCGGCAACATCGGCTTCGACAGGGTAGTATGGCAGGCAGAAGAAATGCCGGATCAGAACGCCATCAAGCTGACCTATGTGAGCAAGGACATGGAAGAAGGTTACCCGGGCAACTTAGCGGCCACCGTAACTTATACGTTGACGGAAGACAACAGCCTGAAGATCGACTATACCGCCACCACCGACAAGGCTACACCGGTTAACCTGACCAACCACAGCTACTTTAACCTGAGCGCAGGGGCAGACAAGGACATCCTGAACGATGTGGTGCAGATCAACGCAGACAAGTATACAGCTTCGGATAAAGACCTGATCCCGACTGGCGAGCTTGTTCCTGTAAAAGGCACACCGTACGATTTTACCACACCGCAGCCGGTGGGCACGCGCATAAACAACCTACAGGGCTACGGGTATGACCTGAACTATGTGATCAACAACGGAAACGATAAGTTAACGAAAGCAGCTACAGTGTATGACCCTACCACTGGCCGGGAAATGGAAGTGCTTACAACACAACCGGGCATACAGCTCTACACGGCTTACCACCTCGACGGCAGCCTGACCGGGAAGAACAATACAAAGTATGAGCGTTACGCCGGTCTTTGCCTGGAAGCGCAGCACTACCCGGATTCTCCGAACCAACCGAAGTTCCCAAACACTGTGATCAAGCCGGGCGAGACGTACCAGGAAACAACCATCTACAAGTTCTCTGTTCGTAAGTAAGTATAAAGTATAATAGGTTTATACTTTTGAAAGCCGCTTCTCAGCTTGGGGAGCGGCTTTTTTGTCTTCTTATACTCAGCGCCCCCGCTCGCCTCTGGAGAGTGTGAGCTATTCAGAGGCCTTCTGCCCCATCTAAGAGAATAAAGTTGTTGCTACACTGCTTATACTTCTTAATTGGCTATGAGCGAAAAGTCCCCCTTTGAAGGGGGCAGGGGGGATGACAAGCATGCACACGTGGCGGGACGCCATTTAATAGCGCACACTCGCCAGAGGCGAGCGAGGGCTATTGTATAAGTACAGCTGTGACTATAGCATTACGAGTATGCTAGCTCCCAAAAGCAAACACCAGCAGCAGTACAAAGCCGGTGACAGCCAGCAAACCGTGCCCTACTGCCAGTAAAGGTGGAATAGGCCTGCCGGTCAGGTCCCGGAATAACATGTAAGCGCCACCCAAGGCAGCCAGCACAAACAAGATCAGGCTGTCCCAGGGGTTGGGGCCTCCCTTCAGAATATACACGATCAGCAGGATGATACCTACGGCAGCTAAGGGGCCATGCGTGAACACGATCGCCTTTGGCGTTTCTTTGCCTCTAAGCACAAACGTTAGCAGGTACATCCCGAGCAGGGCTGCCAAAGCGAAAAATTCGATTGCTATAAATAGGGTTGCCATGGCTGCTTAGGTTATCGGGTTGTTAATATCGCGCTGACCGGAGCGATGTTTTTCGCCTTCGATAAGGTGTTCGCCGGAAACGTCGATCTGCTTTTGCTCCAGGTTTGCAATGGCGGGTCCCTCGATCACGCTGCCATCGATCATGAAGCGGCTGCCATGGCAGGGGCAGTCCCAGGTGTTTTCAGCGTTGTTCCAGTGCACAATGCACTTCATGTGCGTACAGACCGCGGAGCAGGCGTGCAGCTGGTTGTTGGGGTTGCGGTACACAGCCACCTTTTCCCCGTCTATCTCCATGGTTTTGCCTTCTCCTGGCGCAATCTCAGAGAGGTGTTTTACATCGGCGCTAAAAGGCGTGTCCTTCAGGTATTGGGCTGCTACGTTTACATTCTCTTTCACAAAAGTCTTTGCTGTCGCCAGGTTGGTGCCCCGGGTCGCGTCGAATGCCTTTAACCAATTATTGTCTTTCCCTACGATCATATCCGATAGCAGCATGCCGGCCACGGTGCCGTAGATCAGGCCATCGGCATAAAAACCGGTAGCGATGTAGGTACGTTTGGCATCCTTGTGCGTTAGCCCGATGTAAGGTACCCCGTCGCCTGACCTGTAATGCTGGGCCGACCAACGGTACTCCACCGATGCCACATCAAAGTGCTTGCGGGCGTAGTCTTCCAGTTCGTTAAAATAATGCTGGTATTCCTGATGAGAGGCCTGGCCGGTTTTATGGTGGTTGCCGGCCACCATCAGCATGTCCAGTTTCATCGAATCGGTGCTGTGGGTGGTAATGGCCTTGTGCATGGTGTCGTTCTGCCAGAAATAAGCATCCGGGTAATCATCGTTCCGCAGCCTGACGGCCACCACATAGCTGCGGTGCGGTGCCGCTACGGTTTGCACCGTATGAATGCCAATGGGAATGTGTGTGGCAATGACGATCTGGCGGCAGGTTACAGTGCCGTGTTGCGTTTTAAGTAGGCAATGGTCTTTCTCTTCTTTCAGGTCGAAGACGGTGGTGTGCTCGTAGATCTGGCAGCCGCGTGCGGCAATATCCGTGGCAAGGCCCAGCACATAGCGAAGCGGATGAAACCGCGCCTGCCCGTGCATCCGGGCGGCTATCCGGATACCATCCTGGTTCAGGTACGGAACATTCTCTGTAAACTCGATGGGCATACCTGCCCGCTGCAATGCGTCTACTTCTTTCTCGATGGTGGACACCATGTTTTCTTCTTCCGTAAAAAAGTACCAGGGGCGGCGGGCGAAATGGCAGTCGATTTGTTTTTGCAGCGTTTGATGTTCAATAAAGTCCAGGGCAGCGGCGCGGGCGTATGCAACCGAGCTCATGGTTTCCTTATCCCGGCTATCGAGAATCTTGTGATAGTAAGCGCCTGTGGGTACATACAGGTTGCCGGTAGACCAGCCGGTGGTGCCTCCTCCAACTCTTCTGGCTTCCAGCACGGCTACGCTTTTGCCGGCATCCGTTAACTGCAGCGCCGTCGTGATTCCTGTAATGCCACCCCCGATGATGGCGACATCTACATCCAGATTGCCCTCCAGGGGCGGGAACTCAGGACGTTGGGGCGTGGTAGCCTCCCAGAACGATTGTGTTTTCATAGCCGTGATTTAAGTTCGTTAGCTATACATTAAAGTATAGCCTATACTTTGAATGTGATCTTCTTATTTGATGCTGCTTCAGGATGAAAGTTACAGCGGGTGCCTTCTTATTTTAGCGCTTACAGCAAGGCAAGTAGATAGGGGTGAAGCAATGGGTGATAGGAGGGGAGGGAACTGTGTAGTGGAAGTGAAACTATTCACCGATCTCACCTGAGTCGATCCAGAACTCCCTGCCTTTGGGTAATACATGCATGGTCAGGTTCTCCAGGCAAAGCGCCTCCCCTTCGCCAGCCTGTGCATAGTTGTTCGCCGTCAGCTTGCGTCCGTCGATCAGAATCACCAGTCCGGAGCCGATGGTCTCGACGCAATTCCCTTCCGTAATCAGGATACCGGTGTCTTCGCCCAGACCAATCCCAATATGGCTGGGGTTTGCTGCTATGGTTTCGATCAGTCGGGGAATCCGGCGGCGGTTTACAAAGTGCGTGTCAATTACGATCTGATCCAGAAGACCGAGCCCTTCCCTCAGGCTCACCATGCCTTTGATGAGCGGGATCGATTCCCTGGATCGTCCTATCATCGTATTTGCCAGGGCCATGGCTCCCGCACTGGTGCCGGAAATCAGGAACTTTTCTTCCTGTAAGTACCGGTTCCTGAGAAGTTGCAGCGCCTGCGATCCATGAAAAGCTTCTGCTATGCGCAGCTGATCTCCGCCCGTAAACATCACCCCGTTTGCTTTGGATAAACGGTCCAGGTACCCGCGGTTGTTCGCATCTTCTGTACTTTTAATGTGTAACACGCCCACGTTATCGCAGCCAAGCAGCAGGAACGCATCCATATAAGCCTGGCCAACTTCTTCCGGGATCAGGGAGGCCGTGGTTATTACTTCGATGCGGGTGCCAAGGCCGTAGAGTTCGTCGTGTATCCGGCGCAGTATGCCATGCTCGAAAAAGCGGATGCGGCTACCCAGTTCCTCATCCGCTGGCCTCGGAACAGATCCTTTGTCTTCGTTCCCCCCGATGGCCACTATCTTTCCTTTTGGAGCTTCCATTTGCTGATCCGATTTATACGTTAAACGTTGGATTTTGCAAATTTGATCTTGTATTTAAGGAGAAGTATGGGAGTGGATAGGAAGCCGGATTTATACTTTAGCAACTTACCTGCGGCGCGGCAGGCACAGTTTCAGGGCAGCAGGCATACGCCTGGCCCAGGCAGCTTCGTTGTGTTTGTCTTCAGGCGCTTTTACCCACACAAAGTCTCTGTTTTCTTTGTAGCCTTTCTGACGTAGCGCCGCCAACATATCGTCTATGCCGGGCTGCAGTCTTTCTTCCAGCTCAATGCCGCCGTTGTCGATGTAGAAGTATAGCTTTTTCTTTTTGCCGTTATAAGCAAGTACATCCTTTACATAATCGATGTGCTGAATTTTAAAGGCTGGCGACATGCAGATCGCTTTGGAAAAGACCTGTGGATACTCCCAAGTGAGCATGAATGCCATGATGCCCCCGGCGGAGGAGCCACCCACCAGGGTATGTTTCCGGTCCGGTTTGGTACGGTAGGTCTGGTCGATAAGCGGTTTAACCTCGTTCACGACAAAGTCCATGTAAGCGCTGCCTTTATCGCCGGGAATGTACTCTTCCATTCTGTCGGGCGTGTTGTAAATGCCGACTACAATTACCGGCTCTATGGCCTTTGCCCGGATCAGGCTGTCGCTGATCTCATCAATCCGCCAGTCTACGCCGTAGGAACTCGTGGCCGGATCGAAGACATTCTGTCCGTCGTGCATGTATAGTACCGGGTAGCGCTTGCTATTCTTTTCATTATACCCCGGTGGCAGCCATACCACCAGGTCGCGCTTGGGCAGACTACCACCGGCAAGATCTCTGTGGTATTTCAGGGTACCCGTAATGCCTCCTGTAAATGTTTTTTTCGCGTTGCTTTTGCTCCAGTGCTTTACTTCATCTTGTATGATCGTGTCGCCACTTACCCGGATGCTGAAATTAGGGAGCGGCTGTCCGCTAACGTTGGTGGCCTCAAGTTCCCAGGAGCCTAAGGTATACTTGTACTCTATTAACTGCGGCTCCTGCAACTGTACTTTTTTGCTCCAGGTATGATCGCCCTGGTATTCCATACTTACCTTTCCCGGATCCCAGCTTCCCAGTTGGCTGGTATTGCCGGTTATGTACACCGTGCTGCTGTCAGCAAGCTCCGGGGCATGAAGTATAAAGGTGATTTTAGGTGCTGTGTTTACACCAGCTGTCGCCTGTGCAAAAGCAAAAGAGATAAATAACTTAAAAAGTATGGAAAGTATAGCGATCCGCATGAGATGGTTTTTGTCAGGTATGGTACGGTGGGCGGAAGATACGAAAGGTATAAATATTACCATCAAACGAGCGTATCATCATTTCCGGTTAATTGAACAGGAGCAATATTGGTGTAGGTACAACGATTCTACATCGTATTCGTTAAGAACGGAACCTATAGATTTAAGTCCGCCTGCCTTAACTAATTGCAGGCCTTTAACTTGTGATACTAAAACATAAAAGTATATGGCAAAAGTAAAGTGGAAAACCGATCCGGCGCACAGCGAAATTCAGTTCAAGGTAAAGCACCTCATGATCACAACCGTTACAGGCTACTTCAGCAAATTTGACCTGGAGGTGGAAACAGAAGATGAAGATTTTACCAAAGCTTCCAGCATTGTGTTCACAGCCGATGTGAACTCGATCAACACCAACAACGAGCAGCGCGACACGCACCTGCGCTCGGCAGACTTTTTTGACGCCGAAAACCATGGCGAACTCCGCTTTGTAGGTAAAAACTACGAGGAAACAGGGGAGGGCAGAGCCAGGCTGCACGGCGACCTTACCATCCGGGGCACCACCAAGCCGGTTACGGTGGAGGTAGAGTACCATGGCATTGTGGTAGACCCCTACGGACAAACCAAGGCAGGTTTTGAAGTAAACGGCAAGATCAGCCGCAAAGAGTTTGGCCTGATGTGGGATGCCGTGACCGAAGCCGGCAGCGTGGTAGTAAGCGATGAGATCAGGCTGCACTGCGAAATTCAGCTGGTAAAGCAGGCGTAGGTTGTAAGCTTTACAAGTATAGCTTCAGAAACTATACTTGCCAAAACAAATAAAAAGCCGTCCGGATCATTCCCGGACGGCTTTTATACTTAGCGGCTAACCTGGCTTAGGCCTTTGCTTGTTTCTCTTGCTTCACGCTTGGGTACTGATCCGGCGTTACGTCAAAGTCCTCTTCCAAAGACCAGCCGGTTTTCAAGCCGATCACGAACCAGGCCAGCGCCAGCACGCCACCCGCAAAGATCGTATCACCTACTACGCGCAGCCAGCGCAACACTTCCATGGTATCGGTTTGCATGAACTCCATGGAGCGGGCGTACCACAAGCCGTACTCCACGCTGGCCCAGGTTTGCAGCAGACCGATCGGCAGCACACTGATCAGCACCATCAGCATCAGACCGATGTTAATGGACCAGAACGCGAAACTGATTACGCCGTCTTTCCAGCGTCTGCGGGCCGATAAGCCTTTCAGCACGAACAGCATCAGGCCGATACCCAGCATGCCGTACACCCCGAACAATGCGGTGTGGCCGTGCACCGGTGTGGTGTTGAGCCCCTGCATGTAATAGAGCGCAATCGGAGGGTTGATCACGAAGCCGAACACACCCGCACCTACGAGGTTCCAGAAAGCCACCGCTATGAAACTATAGATCGGCCATTTGTATGCCTTCATCCATTGAGTAGCACGGCTGATCTCCAGGTTGTGGTACGCTTCGAAGCCGATGAGTACCAGCGGTACTACTTCCAGCGCGCTAAAGGTTGCGCCCAGGGCCATCACCGAAGTCGGCGTGCCGCTGAAGTATAAGTGGTGGAACGTACCGATGATACCGCCAAAGAGGAAGATGATGGTAGAGAACAGCACGGTAGCTGTGGCCAGTTTGGTATCGAGCAGGCCCATGCGCACGAACAGGAACGCAATCACCACGGTAGCAAATACCTCGAAGAAGCCTTCAACCCACAGGTGCACTACCCACCAGCGCCAGTACTCGGCAATGGCCAGGTTGGTATGCTGTCCCCACATCAGGCCGGAAGCATAGAAGATGGCAATGGCAGCCGAAGAGATCAGGAACATGCCCAGCAGGTGGCGTCCTTCCACATCGTTTCTAAAAGCAGGTATGATAGCGCGTACCATCAGGCCCAGCCACAGGAACAAGCCCACCAGCAGGAAGATCTGCCAGAAGCGGCCTAAGTCTACATATTCATAGCCCTGGTGACCGAACCAGAAGTTCTCGCCGTAGCCCAGTTTCTGCATTACGCCGTACCACTGACCGGCCAGCGAACCAGCCACGATGATCAGCAGGCAGATGAAGAGGAAGTTAACCCCCAACTTCTGGAACTTAGGCTCGTAACCCGACACAGCCGGGGCAATGTATAAACCAGTGGCCAGCCAGGAGGTTGCGATCCAGAAAATAGCCAGCTGCACGTGCCAGGTACGGGTAATGGAATACGGCAGGTAATCAGCCAATGGGAAGCCGTAAAGTGCCTGTCCTTCTACGCCGTAGTGCGCTGTTACCACCCCCAGCGTTACCTGCACCAGTATCAGGGCGGTCACGATCCAGAAGTACTTCAGCGTCGCTTTCATGGATGGGGTTGCCTTCAAACCCAGCAAGGGATCCTGCTTTGGCAGTTTGGAAGTGTCGATGCCTTCCTCATGATTAGAAGCATAGTAGTAAGCCAGCAAACCAACGCCCGCGATCAGGATGATCACGCTGAAACCGGTCCAGATGATGAGGTCAGAGCTTGGCTCGTTGGCTACCAGTTTTTCGGAAGGCCAGTTGTTGGTGTAGGTGATCTTCATGCCGGGGCGCTCGGTTACGCAGGCCCAGGAGGTCCAGAAGAAGAAGGCGTTCATTTTGCGCATACGCTCCGGATCCTTTACGGTATTGTCAGCCATGGCATAGGCATCGCGGTGCTTGGCCAGTGCCGGATCGTTCATGAACAAACCAGTGTAATGTTTGCTTACATCAGCAATGGCTTCTGCACGCAGGTCTGAGATAGTCAGCACGCCAGTTTCCGGGTCGTAGGTGTTGGCGCGGATCTGCTTTTGCAGGCGGGCCTGCAGCATGGCCTGTAGTTCTGAATCCAGTTCGTCGTGTTTTACGCCTTTCTCCTGTTGTGCCCAGCTGTCGAGGAAGAACATGGCTTCTTTGTGCAGCCACTCAGCGCTCCAGTCAGGCGCTACATAAGCGCCGTGGCCCCAGATAGAACCCAGTTCCTGGCCACCAATCGACTGCCACACGTTTTGCCCGTCTTTGATGTCCTGTTCGGTGAAGAGCACCTTCCCGGAAGTGGTTACAACTTGCTTCGGAATAGGAGGGGCCTGTCGGTAGATCTCGGATCCGTAGTACCCGAGTACGGCAAAGGAGCCCACGATCACGGCAATGAACCCCAGCCATAGCTTTTTATACTTCATAAGAGTAAAAATTAATAGTTATCAGTGTAAGTTTTGTTTTCATCCTGAAGGGAGGCATTGATTGGGTTCGTTGATCACCCACCAAGCGCTTCCTTGTTTTCGGGTCAAAGGTCAGGAGGGAATGGCTCCGGAAAAATGACAAAAATCATTAATAAAAGATTTTAGGGTCTTTTAATATTGATCTTTGTCGCTTTACCTTTGTGAGGCAGGTAGCAGGTGTGTTGCCTATAGATAAAACCTACTTTTTAGTTATGCCTATCACACAAGTAAAGAGCAACTTTCTGGAGAAATTCATGATCATGAACCCGTATGCCGATCCGGCAGAGGAGGCGTCGGTGCAACAAATGGTGGAAGAAATACGCGAGCTGAAGCGGGAGAAGAACGCTGTCATCCTTTCGCACTTTTACATGGCGCCCGAGCTGCAGGTAAAGCACACGGACGGCGGCATTGCCGATTTTGTAGGCGACTCGCTGGGCCTGAGTGTGGCTGCTAAAAGCGTGGAGGCAGCCAACATTGTTTTCTGTGGCGTCAGGTTCATGGCAGAGACGGCCAAGATCCTGAACCCAGGCAAACAGGTGCTGCTGCCCAGTTTTGAGGCCGGTTGCTCGCTTGCCGAAAGTATAACCGGAGCCGATGTGCGCAAACTGAAAGCGCAGTACCCGGGCGTGCCGGTGGTGGCCTATATCAACACCTACGCCGAGACCAAAGCCGAAGCCGACATCTGCTGCACCTCCCGCAACGCCCTCGACATTGCCCGCTCGTTCGAAGGCGACCGGCTGATCTTTTTGCCGGACCTGTTTATGGGCCGAAACCTGCAAACCCGCATCAAAGCCGAAACAGGCAAGGAGCTTATACTTTGGGAGGGCAAATGCGAGGTACACGAGCAGTTCACATCGCAGCGCATCAATGGCCTGAAGATGATGTACCCCGAGGCGCAGGTGCTTGTGCACTGGGAGGTACCGGACAATACCGTAGCCGACGCCCTGACCGGAACAGGCGGCGTAGTGGGCAGCACATCCGACATCATCCGGTTTGTGGGCGAGAGCCAGACTAGGCAGTTTATACTTGGTTCGGAGTGCGACCTTGGCGCTACGCTGCGCGGGCTGTATCCGGAGAAAGAGTTTGTGGTGCCCTGCATCAAATGCCCGCACATGAAGCAGATTTCGCTGCAACGTACCCTGGAGGCACTGCGCGCAATCGGTACGGAAGCGGAGCGTAATTTTGAAATGACAATAGAGGAAGAAATACGCCGGAAAGCGCTGGTGCCCATTGAGCGCATGCTGGCCTTTGCTTAACGTATAAACTGCCAGGTATGACGCTGAAGTATGACTTCGTTGTTTTAGGCAGCGGCATTGCCGGTCTAACTTTTGCCCTGCATGCCGCTACGTACGGTACGGTGGCCGTGGTGTGCAAAGCCGGTGCCACAGAAACCAACACCGCCTACGCCCAGGGAGGTATAGCCGCCGTGCTGGGCGCTTACGACTCGTTTGAACAGCACGTGCAGGATACCCTGACAGCCGGTGCCGGACTGTGCAACGAAGCGGCTGTCCGCTACATGGTAGAGCAGGCGCCACAAGCCATCGGGTGGTTGCAGGCGCAGGGTGTTTTGTTTGACAAAAGCGACAGCCGGCAACTGGCATTGGGCCTGGAAGGCGGCCACAGCCGGCACCGCATTGCCCACGTGAAAGACCATACCGGCCTGAGCATACAACAGGTGCTGGTGCAGGCAGCGCGGCATCAACCTAACATTACCTTACTGGAGCACCACCTAGGAATTGACCTGCTCACAGAAAACCAGGTATGTTATGGGGTGGAGGTGTTGGATTTGAAAAATGGCGCCATCAAAACCATACTTGCCGGAGCTGTTGCATTGGCCACAGGCGGATCGGGCAGGGTATACCAGCACACCACCAACCCGGCCATCGCCACCGGCGACGGACTGGCCATGGCCTGCCGGGCAGATGCGGAGGTGACTAACATGGAATTCTTCCAGTTCCATCCAACAGCCCTTTACGAGCCTGGCGCAAAAGATACGTTTCTGGTCAGCGAAGCCTTGCGCGGAGCCGGCGCTGAACTGGTACTACCAGACGGCAACCGATTTATGCACCGCCATCACCCCCTAGGCTCCCTGGCTCCCCGCGATGTAGTGGCCCGTGCTGTGTACGAGCAAATGCAGCTGCTTAACAGCCCCTGTCTATACCTGGATGCACGCCACCTGCCAAAAGGTAAGGTGCAAAAGCAATTTCCGTTTATTACTACCAAGTGCAAAAGTATAGGCATCGATCCTGTTAATGACTTGATCCCAGTGGTTCCTGCAGCGCATTACCAGTGCGGCGGCCTTCAGACAGACCTGCACGGGCAGACCTCCCTAGCACGGTTGTATGCCATCGGGGAAGTAGCCTGCACCGGCGTGCACGGCGCCAACCGGCTGGCCAGCAATTCACTGCTGGAAGGTGTGGTGTTTGGCAAAAGTGCTGCAGTACATGCGGTTAGATTGCCAAAAGGTGTATCATACTTGCCAGACAATCAGGAAAGTATAACGAGTGAAAGTATACCTGCTGCAATGCGAACAGCAGCAAGTATAAAACAGCAGTTGCAGCACCTGATGTGGGAACATGCCGGAATTGTGCGTACCGTACAGGGGCTGCAACAGGCCATCAGACGGGTAGAAGCGCTTAAGCAGCAACTGCAACCCACCCATAATTTGGCCCCTACGTGCCAAGGTAGGATAGAAACCAAAAACCTGCTCACGGTGGCTGAGATCATCCTGAAGGCCTGCCTGAGCAGAACTGAAAGTATAGGCGGCCACTACATGGAACAGGTCCCTGAGCTTACCTTGTCGCATTAGCACACTCACAGACAAAGCTTTTTGCCGGAAGTAGCCGTTTTTATACTTCTTCGTATAGAGAGAAAAACTTTTTTACAGCGATACAGCCATTCGTATACTTTTCAGATACAGGCTGTTCAGGAGCCGGCCGGCCATTTCATCCGTCGATTCTTTGCCTGTAATCTAAAGGTAACTATCTTTATAAAAAACATTGCCCTTGAAAGAACACTCCCACAACCCAAACCATACCGTTGACGAAAAGTCGCTGCTGCAGGCCATTATCGAAACCGCACTGGATGGTATCATCACCATCGACCGCTATGGCATCATTGAAACCGTAAACCCGGCTGCTGCAAAGATCTTTGGCTACTCTCCAGAAGAGATGATCGGCAACAACGTGAACATGCTCATGCCGGAGCCTGACCACAGCCTGCACGATACCTACATCCACAACTATCATCGTACGGGCGTCGGGCAGATCATCGGGAAAGGGCGTGAAGTGCTTGGCAAAAAGAAGGACGGCACTGTTTTCCCGTTCATGCTTGGTGTCAGCGAAGCTACCGTGCAGGGGAAGCAGATCTTCACCGGACTTGTGCACGATATTTCGGAGCTGAAGAAGACGGAGGCCGCCCTGCGCGAAAGTGAGAGCCAGATCAATTCCATCATCCAGACCGCAGTAGACGGCATCATCACCATCGATATGCGGGGCATCATTGAGATGGTGAATCCCTCGGCTGCAAAGTTGTTCGGCTACACAGAAGATGAGCTGCTCGGTCAGAAGATCAACCTGCTGATGCCAGAGCCGGACCGCAGCCTGCACGACAACTACATGCACCACTACCACGAGACTGGCGAAAAACGCATCATCGGGATCGGGCGTGAAGTAACGGGCCTGAAAAAGGACGGCACTATTTTTCCGCTTTTCCTGAGCATAAGCGAAGTGTTGCTGGCAAAACGCAAAGTATACACCGGCTTTATACACGACATTACCCAGCAGAAGCTGAGCGAGGAGCGCCTGCGCCGCTATGCTGCCGAACTGGAGCGCAGCAACCGCGAGTTGCAGGACTTTGCTTATGTATCGTCGCACGATTTGCAGGAGCCGCTACGCAAGATACAGGCCTTCGGCGACAGGCTCAAAACCAAGGAGTACGAGCACCTGAGCGAACAAGGCAAGGATTACGTGGACCGTATGCTGAATGCTGCCTCCCGTATGCAGAACCTCATCAACGATCTGCTGGAGTTTTCGCGCGTTACTTCCAAGTCCAAGCCGTTCGTAAAAGTTGATCTGAACAACATCCTGAAGGAAGTGCTGTCGGACCTGGAGATCATGATCGAGAAAACAGGTGCTGAGATCAAGCACTCTGAGCTGCCGGTAATCGATGCGGAACCAACCCAGATGCGCCAACTGTTTCAGAATCTGATCAGTAATGCCATTAAGTTCCGGAAGGAAAATGAGAAGCCGGTGATCAATATTTTTGCAAAACACCTGCAGTTAAAAGCGCACCTGACCGGCACGCCGGGCGATGAACTGATCGAGCTGCACTTTGAAGACAACGGCATAGGTTTCGACGAAAAGTACCTGGACCGTATCTTCAACATCTTCCAAAGGCTGGAAGGTCAGAAGTATGAAGGCTCCGGCATCGGCCTTGCCATCTGCCGGAAAATTGCCATCCGCCACGGCGGCGACATTACGGCCAGAAGCCAGACGGGCATAGGCACCCGTTTTATCGTAACATTAGCAACAAAGCACATTCAGGAGTAAACATTAGATCATGACCCAAAATAAAAGACCCATTGTCATACTTATTGCCGATGACGATGCAGAGGACCGGATGCTGGTAAAAGAGGCGCTGCAGGAAAGCAGGCTTACCAACCATATACAGTTTGTAGAGAACGGGGAAGAACTGGTAGACTACCTACATAACCGCGGCAAATTTGCGGATAAAGAACAGTATCCGACTCCAGGCCTGATCCTGCTGGACCTGAACATGCCTAAAAAAGATGGCCGCGAGGCCCTGAAGGAAATAAAGTCAGACGATCACCTGCGAGTAATTCCGGTAGTGGTACTGACCACGTCCAAAGCCGAAGAAGACATACTCCGCACCTACGACCTGGGTGTAAGCTCTTTCATCACCAAGCCGGTTACGTTCGCATCGCTGGTAGACGTGATGAAGACCCTGAGCAAATACTGGTTCGAAATAGTAGAACTTCCAAAACCTTGAATGTTAGATAGGTAGAGAGTTAGAGAAGTAAAGAGTTAAACATTGAAAAGTGGTGCAGGAAACAGTAGCTATACTTTCTTCTAAAGTATAAAACCCTCTTTTTGAATCCCTCTCTAACCCCCAAACTCTTTACCTTTTTACTTTTCTAACTTTCTAACTTTCTAACTCCCAAACTCTCTAACTCCCCAATATGGCCGATAAGATACGAGTACTTCTGGTCGATGACGATGAGGATGATTACATCATCACAAAAGATATCATGCACGATATCACCGGGCGGAATTATATTCTGGACTGGACCTCGTCGTTTAACGAAGCACTGGAGCTTATCCGGCAAATGAAGCATGACGTGTACCTGGTCGACTTCCGGCTGGGTGCACACGATGGCCTGGAGTTGATCGCACAGGCAGTGGCAGAAGGCTATACGGCCCCTTTTATACTTTTAACCGGTCAGAGCGACCGGGAAACAGACGAAAAAGCCATGCGCGTTGGGGCCATGGATTACCTGGTAAAAGGTACTTTCACGCCCTTCGATCTGGAACGCTCTATCCGCTACAGCCTGGAGCATGCCAAAAGCCTGACCGAGATCCAGAAGCTGAACGAGGAACTGGAAGCACGCGTGCAGGAGCGTACCCGGGAGCTGGGCGAGGCCATCCGCAAGCTCGAACATTCCAACAAAAGCCTGAAAGCCGCTCAGCGCGAAATACAAAAGGCCCTGAGCAAGGAGAAGGAACTGCACGAGCTCAAATCCCGTTTCGTTACCATTGCCTCGCACGAGTTTCGTACGCCGCTGAGCACGGTGCTTTCTTCGGCCTCGCTTATCGGCAAGTATAAATCTGCTGAGGATGATGATAAACGGCTGAAACACGTTGACCGTATAAAGTCTGCTGTCAGCAACCTGACCTCCATCCTGAATGATTTTCTTTCCATCAGCCGTATGGAAGAGGGTAAGATCTATAACGTGCCGACCACGTTTGATCTGGTAACGTTTGCCGAAGAAGTCACCGATGAACTGCAGGGCTTTTTGAAAGATGGCCAGCAGATCAGGTACCGGCACATCGGCGATCAGGTAACAGTAAACCTGGACAAGCAGCTCCTGAAGAATATACTTTTTAACCTGCTCTCTAACAGCAGCAAATACTCGGGCGAGGACAAAACCATCTCCTTTACCACAGAGATTACAGAAGAAATTATTAACATTACTGTTCAGGACGAAGGCATCGGCATACCGAAAGCCGATCAGGGGCATTTGTTTTCGCCATTTTTCCGGGCTCAGAACGTAACCAACATTCAGGGTACAGGCCTGGGACTGAACATCGTTAAAAGATACGTCGAGATCATGGGTGGTACAATAAGCTACCAGAGTGAGCTCGGCGAAGGCACCACATTCACCATTACTTTTCCTAAAACAGTTTAGGCATGAAAAAGATACTGCTGATCGAAGATAATCAGGAAATACGGGAGAACACCGCGGAGATACTCTCGCTTGCAAACTACCAGGTGGTAGAAGCCGAGAATGGAAAAGTAGGAGTGGAGCTGGCCAAAGCAGAGCAGCCGGACCTGATCATCTGCGACATTATGATGCCGCAGCTCGATGGCTATGGCGTACTGCACATGCTTGGCAAGAACCCGGCAACCTCTAGCATTCCGTTCATCTTCCTGACTGCGAAATCAGAGAAAGACGATTTCCGTAAAGGCATGAACCTGGGCGCCGACGATTACCTAACCAAGCCGTTCGACGACCTGGAGCTGCTGGACGCGGTGGAAATGCGCCTGAAAAAGAACGAGATCCTGAAGGCCGAATTCAGCAAGACCGTGGAGGGATTGGATAACTTTATCCAGGAGGCAAAGGGGATGGAAGACCTCAACAAGCTTATCTCGGATAACCGCAAAGTGACGGTTTTTAAAAAGAAGCATAACCTGTTTCTGGAAGGCAATTACCCTAACGCGTTATACTTCCTGAGCAAAGGCAAGATCAAAACGTTCAAGTCGAATGAGGAGGGGCGGGAGTATATTACCGGCCTGTACAAAGACGGTGACTTTATCGGGTACCTGGATCTGATGGAGGAGAAACAATACCGCGAATCGGCGCAGGCCCTGGAAGATTCGGAAGTATACATCATCCCGAAGGACGACTTTTTCTCGCTGCTCTACTACAACCGCGATATTGCCAACAAATTCATCAAGATCCTGTCGGATAACCTGGCCGACCGCGAAGAGCGCCTGCTGAAACTGGCCTACAACTCGGTGCGCAAACGTGTAGCCGAAGCCCTGCTGCTAGTAGAAAAGCAGTTTAAGCAGACCGAAGGCGGCAAGCCTCAGATCTCCATTTCCCGCGAAGACCTGGCAAGTATAGTGGGCTCTTCCAAAGAAGCCGTGATCCGTACCCTGGCCGACTTTAAAGACGAAAAGCTGATCGACTCCAAAGGCAGCAAGATCACTATCCTGAACCTGGACAAGCTCGCCCGCATGCGGAATTAAGGTTGTCAGAATCAGGATCTACAGGATTAAAAGATTGGCAGGATTTTACTCACCCAGTACCAAAGCTACTGGCGCGAATATCTGATTCGTGACAAGCCTATAAGGTTGAGTCTCTGACTCAACTGGCCCGGAGGGCCTACACTATAGCTCGTTACGAGCGAGGACGCTCGCGCCATCTGAAAGTATATCCAGCTACTGCAAAAGAAGAAATTCCCCTCTCGGGAGGGATAGGGGTGTGTTTATACTTTAGTTGAAACAAATATCTCCTTTTGTAGCAACGCCGTATCATGCCGCAAGTTTAGCGTCAGCGCAACTTGTGGCTGCACATGAGGCCAGTTTGTAACTGGCGTGTTTCTCACAATTCTACTTTCGCCAGTTACAAACTGGCGCCATTCTCAACCACCAGTTACCGCTACGCTCAAACTGGCGGTATGTAAGGGGTATAGCTCCCTCTCCTGTTTTAGGGGTAGGGTCCTCTTTAAGAGGAGAGGGTTGGGGTGAGGTCATATCAACTCGTAACTCAGAACCCACGACTCAGAGACTCCTGTAGTTAGTGATATTAATCCTGAGCGAAAGTGACAATAGTCATATTTTCGAGTCGCAGATTTTGAGAACTTTGCATTGTAACCTGAGAGAAGAAAATGCAAAGCCAGTTCAAAGCACTTACTTTATCCTACAAGCATGCACCTATTGCTGTTCGCGAGGCAGTAGCCCTGAATGAGATCGCCTGTAAAAACCTGCTCGACAAGATAAAAGAATTTACCGGCGCACAGGACGTGTTGGTGCTTTCTACCTGCAACCGTACCGAAGTATACTACGCCTCCGCGCAAGACTACTCCAAAGAGATCATCAAATTGATCGCCATGGAGAAAGGCTTTATTGCAACGAAAGAGATTACGCCATACTTCAGGCACATCACCCGGCACGAGGACGCGGTAAAGCACCTGTTTTACGTAGCGCTTGGCCTCGAGTCGCAGGTAGTGGGCGATATGCAGATCCTGAACCAGGTGAAGAAAGCTTACCAGTGGGCCGCTGATGCCGACATGGCAGGTTCGTTCCTGCACCGCTTGCTGCACACCATCTTCTTTACTAATAAGCAGGTGTTTAACGAGACCAGTTTCTTCGACGGCGCTGCTTCGGTATCGTATGCGACGGTAGAACTGGTAGAAGAACTGACCAAACGCATGACAGACCCGCGCGTTCTCATGATCGGCGTAGGAGAGATCGGCGCTAATGTTTGCGATAACTTCC
This sequence comes from Pontibacter ruber, assembly GCF_023630205.1. Classification (GTDB taxonomy): domain Bacteria; phylum Bacteroidota; class Bacteroidia; order Cytophagales; family Hymenobacteraceae; genus Pontibacter; species Pontibacter ruber. The sequence continues at coordinate 298,119 of NZ_JALPRR010000002.1, forward strand.
AGAAATCTAAGGTGAACAACGTGATCATTGCCAACCGCACGCACCACAAAGCCCTGGAGCTGGCCGAAAAAACCAACGCTACGGCTGTGTACTGGGAAAACGTATGGGAAGAGATCAAGCTGGCCGATGTGGTGATCTCCTCTGTGCCGGGCGACTGCTTCTTTATCAGCAAAGAAGAAGTAGAAAAGCAGGGAGAAGTAAACACCAGGTTTTTCATTGACCTGTCTATGCCGCGCAGTATCGACAGCGAACTGGCAACACTGCCGGACACACAAGTATACAACGTCGACAACATCCGCAACCGTGCTACCGAGGCCTTGGAGAAGCGCATGGCTGCCATACCGCAGGTGCAGGCAATTATTGCAGAGGCCATGGCCGAGTTCCAGTCGTGGACGCGCGAGATGGTGATGTCGCCGGCGATACAGCAATTTAAGAGCCGCCTGGAGCAGATACGCCAGCAGGAAATTGCCCGCCACCTGAAAAACCTGGGTGCCGAAGAGCGCGAGCTGGTAGAAGGCATTACCAAAAACATCCTGAACAAGATCGTAAAACTACCGGTGCTGGAGCTGAAAGCTGCCTGTCAGCGTGGCGAATCAGAAGCGTTGCTAGAGGGCCTGAGCGCCCTGTTCAACCTGGAAAAGCAGGAAGCAAAAGTATAAACTATAATAACGGACGCATGACAGCCTCCCGGCCATTTGGTTGGGAGGCTGTTGTGTTTTAGGCCAGAGCAGTTTGTACTTCCTGAATGGCCTCGTTTTCGTAAACTAAAGAAACACAGTATACTACACCGTCTACTTCAGGATGTACTATAGTTCGAGTGTGCCTGGTAATTTTTTACATGAAAAATGGAAATGAAGCTGGAGGATTTGGGATATAGCGACGCGCTGGAGAGGTTCAGGATCGAGCACCATCTCCGAGACTTTGAGATCGGAAGGGTTATCGCAGAGCATAAAGAACGCTACACGGTTAAGACAGCTCAAGGAGAATACGACGCCGAAATTACGGGCAACATGCGGTTTGCTGCCCGGGGCCGCGAAGATTATCCTGCTGTCGGGGATTGGGTGGCAGTGGCAACCTATGATCCGGACCTGGCCATTATTCACGCGATCCTGCCCAGGTTTTCCGTCCTAAAAAGGCAGGCAGTCGGGCAGTTCGGCGAAGTGCAGCTCATCGCTACCAACATTGACTACGCCTTGATTGTGCAGGCCCTCGACCGGGATTTCAACATCAACCGGCTTGAACGGTACCTTACCATCTGCCATGCTTCAAAAGTTGAGCCTATTATCATACTTACCAAAGCTGATTTACTGGATGAAAAACAGATCAAAGAGATTGTAGAAAGTATAAAAGCACGTGTTAAAGATGTTCCGGTAATAGCCATAAGCAATGAGACACGGCGCGGGTATGAGGAGCTGACCAGGTTAATAAGGAAGGGCAAGACCTACTGCCTGCTTGGCTCATCGGGTGTCGGAAAGTCTTCTTTGCTGAATGCTCTCTCCGGCGACACCGTGATGAAAACCGGTGCCATCAGCCAGAGCACGCACAAAGGCAGGCACGTTACGAGTCATCGGGAGCTGATCGTGCTGGAAAATGGTGGCATCGTGATCGACAACCCCGGCATGCGGGAAGTAGGTATTGCGGATGCAGCAGGCGGCCTGCAAACAACATTCGACAAGATCGTGAGCCTGGCAAAAGGCTGTAAGTTCAAAGACTGTACCCATACTTCTGAAGCTGGGTGCCGCGTGCTGGAAGCGGTTGGAAGAGGAGAGATAGACAAAGCCGCATACGAGAACTACCTGAAAATGGAACGGGAGAAAGCGCACTTTACATCAACGGTTGCAGAGCGCAGGAAAAAGGAAAAGGGGTTCGGGAAAATGATGAAGGATTACAAAAAGACCATCAGGAAGAATAACCTCTGAAACGACTCACAGCAATTTATACTTTGTAGCAGATGAACTTACCGGAACAAATGCAGGCCATGGTACTGGAGGAACAGGGAAAGCCGCTGGTGTATAAAGCAGTTCCCATACCTGTTCCCGCTGAGCAGCAGGTGCTGGTGAAGGTGATTGCCTGTGGCGTTTGCCGCACCGATCTGCACATCCTGGACAGGGAGCTTACCCAGCCCAAGCTGCCGCTCATCATGGGGCATGAGATCATCGGGCAAGTAGTACGTGTGGGAAGTGCCGTGACCAGGCTGCAGGAGGGAGAATACGTGGGTATCCCCTGGTTGGGCTATACCTGCGGCAAGTGCCGTTACTGCCAGAAAGACAAAGAGAACCTCTGCGAAAATGCCCGTTTCACCGGCTATACTTTGGATGGGGGCTATGCAGAGTATACTGTCGCCTATGCTAACTACTGCTTTCCGTTGGGTTCGCTTCCTGCCAGTCCTGCGTCGGCGCCCTTGCTTTGCGCCGGCCTGATCGGCTACCGCTCTTACCGTATGATGGGCGAGCATGTAGAGCGCTTTGGCATTTACGGCTTTGGTGCGGCAGCGCACATCATTATTCAAATGGCAGTTTTCCAAAAAAAGCAAGTATACGCCTTCACCCGCCCCGGCGACAAGGAAACACAAGCTTTTGCGCTTCGGTTGGGCGCTGTGTGGGCCGGGGATGCGAGCGAAGCGCCACCCGAAAAGCTCGATGCCTCCATCATTTTTGCGCCTGCCGGTGAGCTCGTTCCCAAAGCCCTGACCGACACCGACAAGGGAGGCGTGGTGGTGTGCGGCGGCATCCACATGAGCGACATTCCTTCGTTTCCTTACCGCATACTTTGGGAAGAACGGGTGCTGCGTTCTGTAGCCAATCTTACCCGCCGGGACGGAGAGGAGTTCCTGCAACTGGCACCCCAGATCCCGGTTAAAACAGAGACACAGCTGTTCCTCCTGCGCCAGGCCAACGAGGCGCTGGCCGCCCTGAAGCAGGGCCGGATACAGGGGGCAGCTGTGCTGGTGATGTCGTAATGGCTTTATTCTTTGGTCAGAAGTTGATGGTAAAGGTGGTGGTATCCTGCAGTTTCAGGTTCACAGTTTCCTCATACTTCCTGATATCCTTATCCTGTACAACGCTCCATCTTAAACGTACCTGCGGATGCTGCGCGTAAATGAACGCGTTGGTAATGGCAGTATCTGCTAAACTATACAAGCGGTTATTGATGATATGAAGCGTTGTGGGCGAGGTAGGGGCTGGGTTTGATTGGTCGGGCTTTGTATTCCATTCGATCTGCAGGAAAGGCTCTTCGGACCTGTTTGTGGCTGTGCTCTTAAAGTTCAGTTTCAGGTACGCCGATTTGCCCAACACGATCGTATCCTGGTTTGTTTTGGCGTAATCGATCAGAGAAGCAAGCGTTATGGGATCGTTGCTCTCCTGGTAGCCAGGCTTGCGGGCGTTTACACGGTAAACCACCATCTTCTGATCGATTGGGGTGGTAAATTTATACCGGCCACTCTGGTCGGTGACGGTGCTGTCCGCGATGGCGCCTTCAAATTTTGCCTTGTCATCGATCAGGATACCTGTGCCGCGGGTAAAAATTATCTTGGTGTTCGGGAGGGGCATACGGGATTCGTAATCCAGCACCACGCCCTCAAAAGTGGCCTTTTCCACTTCGTCTTTCTTACAAGACAAAAGCGATAGAAGGCCCATTAAGTATAAAGGGTAAAGTTTTTTCATATATGTTTAGCTTTATACTACCTCTACGAAATGCAGGCGTCGAAGTGATATTGAAATGGAGAGTTTAGGTAAAATATTTATGAGGCGAGGTTTTGTGTCCTTTTCAGCACTACGTGTTTTGCCAACCTATTGCTGAAAAGCGAAAGAGGCGCTGTTGCATACACCTCCTGTTAAATGCCATTACTATTACCATTATTTCAATCTGATAGGTATCCAGATTTCCTCTTCCGAGTCGGGGCTGCCGTTTTTATACTTTTCGCCAAGTACTTCGAAATGAGGCCGGTTGTCTAACAGGTAATCGGAGTTTGGCAGCCAGGAAGAATAAATGTAGTCGAAGATTCCGGTGTCGGTGCCGGAGCCTTTGTAGTGGAATACCGCATACAGGCCGGCCGGCAAAGTATACGTTTCCATCTCATCAGGTACGGTATTAAAGTTTGTCACCTCAAGCTCCGCCCATTTCTCAAATGGATTGCTTGGGCTAAAACTTTCAAAATACAGAGGGCCATACACATTCATCGAGTAGAGCTCCGGCCCCATGCTGTTCTGAATCTCCTTTCTCCGTGGCATAAATCCTTTCCAGAGTTCGCCTGTCCTGTTATCCGTCAAAGACATGGTTATCTTTTTACCGATAAGTTTCTTTTCAGCTAGTGTTTCGATCCGGGGTTCCATGGTTTTGATGTTTTGGCCGAGGTGGGGCTATATGCGCTAACGTGTTCGTGTAGCAGAGGCACAGCGTCAGCAATCCTTGCTGCTATACCTTGTTGGGCAATGAATTATTTCTTTACAAGCCATTCCTTCCAGTCCTGTGCCACCCCATCCCAACCAAAGTCGTCATAGTTCACCTTTCCACTTTCGTCAAAGCCAAAGAAGTTATGCTCCCTGCCTACATATGGCATGAAAGTGAAGTTCTTCTTTTTATTTCGAATAGTCTCTAGGTGCATGTAATCAAAAAAAGGCGCAACGATGTCTTTTGTGCCGTAAGCAATCAATACTGGTATTTTCAGCTTGCGCAATGAATCTATAGGTGGCTTGGAGAAGCTGTAAATGGATTTGAATGTAGTCTCTCCCTGAACCTGATTATTCTCTTGGTCGTTGATCAGTTCTTGCCACAATTCAAACTGCTTCTCTGTTGCCGTTCCCAATGAGTCGTCTTGTTGCCTCATCTGTGAAATGATGGTCATCATTCTCCCGAAAGGGTTGGTGCTTGCGAAAATGAGGCGCGTAACGTCCTTTGACAGCTCCGCTAGCTTAGCCGCTACGGCAGCGCCCTCTGAGTGACCAGCAACAACTACTTCTTCTTCACTAATCCACGTTTGCTTCTGTAAGAATTTTATCACTTCCTTGTTTCTGCTGGCATAGTAGTCTAGATTATCCCGCTTGACGTATTTCTCAGGGAAGTTGTTGGTTTCAGGGTTCACGTAAGCCATATCTCTCCGCAACTCGCTCGCCTCACGGATAAGCGGCACGTATGGTTTGCTGATGATGGCAAGGTGGTAATCATTCAATAGTATTCCCGCTTCAAAAGGGAACACCATGTATGGCTTTCCATTCTCCTGAAGCTTGATGAGCGGCTTTGGGAGCGACCCTTGGATGAAGAGGAACAGCGGCTTCTCCATTTCTTCTTCACCTCTTTTCGACAGCACCAGAATGTCCACCGTATCCTGCTTGTAAAGAGTTTGCAGGTGTCTGAAGCCGAAGTCCTCTGGTTTCTTAGCTTGGGCTGCGACATGAAAGCAAAACAGTAATGGAAGGAAAAAGAGCAGTAATGTTTGTTTCATTTATCTTGATGATTTTTTGCCCAACTATATAAACGTCACTATGACTGTTATCTGCATTATATGCGAAGATGCACCTCTAAAAATAAATATACTATTAAGCTAATGTATAATTATGTTCAGACAAATTAATCTTACTCCCGAAACTTTAAATTTAGATTTAATATCACCTGCCTGATCTACAAGCCATATGTAATCAACATCTCAGTTACAGATAGCTATACTTTGACTCACCTATAACAACTGCTTTTGTACTTCAGAGTACATACTCTATAACCGAACCTGAAAGTATAAAAGCAGATGATGAAGCAGACGGCCAGTTTCCGTTTCTTTGGGGCACTGAACGATTTCCTGAGACCTTACCAAAAAGAAGTATGGATAACCTACCACTTCGACGGGACACCGGCGGTAAAGGACGCGATTGAAGCTATCGGCGTGCCCCACCCGGAAGTGCAAAAGATCCGGATAAACGAGGAAGTTGCTGCCTTTTATACGCGCCTGCACCCGGACGATCGGGTGGAAGTATATCCTGCTGAATCAGGAAAAAAGCAGCCTGTAAAGCCAGCAGACGCAACGTTTATACTGGATGTGCACCTGGGCAAGCTGGCCAGAGGCATGCGCATGCTGGGCTTCGACACAACGTATGAGAACAGCTTCTCCGACAAAACCATTGTAGAAATAGCTGTAACCGAAAACCGCATTGTGCTGACGCGGGATGTTGACCTGCTCAAAAACAAAGCCATTGAACGTGGCTACTGGCTGCGCTCACAGCATGCAGAGGAGCAGTTAACAGAGGTGATCCGATATTTTGGGCTGGCAGGTAAGTTGCGGCCGTTTGCACGTTGCATTGTTTGCAACGGCAGCATCGCGGCAGTGCCCAAGGAGGAAGTATGGGATGTGTTGCCGCCTAAAACAAAACTATACTTTGATGAATTTTTTAAGTGTACCTCCTGCAGCCGCGTTTACTGGAAAGGGTCGCATTACGAACACATGCTGCAGTTCATAGAGCGCATGGAGCAACAGCAATAAGCCCGGGTGTGCATAATAACGAAACATAGGCAACTGCAACAGTGCGCTTCTACGGTGCAAGGTTAAACTGCACCTCATCCACCGTACCTTTAAAGTAGTCGTAATCGCCCTCTGGTAAGTGCCAGGTTGCTGTCGCATAGCTTGGGTATTTCAGCGCATCGATCTCCTGGTAACAGCTCACCGTAACCGACCAGGGCACTTTCTTATACGCTGAGCCTTCCAGGGCAAGGTACCTGTCGTTCGTTTCGAAGCGTTCAAAAAGGCCTTCGTTGCTGAAGTAGAAAGTGCCTTCTACGGTTATATTATTGTAGTGCAGCTGCCCTCGCGCGGCCTGGCCTATAACCGTTTTCCAGGACACATAAGCCTGTAGCGCATAAGCCGGCAAAAATGCACATTCCGATAAAACAGTTACCAGGGCAGAAGCGTCCATTTCAGGCCCCGAGTAGTCGGCTACCTGTAGCAGCTTCAGGAGCCGGATCTGCATACTTCCGTGGCCATCTTTATACTTGTCGTATCCCTCAAAAGGCAGCACTCCCATCATGGCGCTGTGGATGTAAGCCATCCGGACAGGCTCGGGCACCGCGTTGAATTGCTCGTAATCGACATGCATCCAGTTTTGCTCAGGGCCAGTCCGGAACATCACATCTTTCCATTTTATACTTGCGCTGACATGCCTCTCCCTGCCAAGGTAGCCACAGTAGGTAATGTATTTCCGGAACGGCTCGGGCAGGTAGGCTATGTGTTCAGGTAAAAGCAGCGATTCTGGTTGGCCGGCATACTTTTCCAGCTCAGCCCTTGTCTCGGCCTGATAGATTTTCCTGAGCGATCGGAGCGCAATAGCCATAGCCTGTAACGTGAGGTAAAACTGCTGAAGGGCATCATGCGAGGTCGGAGCCGAGTGGTTACTAATGTCTTACGTACAGGATAAAAAGATGTGCGGGTTACAGGTTGGAAAGTATGCGTTTAAAAAATGAGCGCCATGATAGCAAAGAAATCGATCACCCATAAGGCAAGGCTGATCTCCTTGCGCTTACCTGTAACCAGCTTCAGGGCCGTCCAGCTCAGAAACCCCCAGATGATACCCTGCGTGATGGAGTAGGTGAAGGGAATCAGTACCATGGCCAGGAAAGCAGGTATGGCCTCGTCCAGCTCGCTCCAGTTGATCTTGATGACAGGACGCACCATAAACGCACCGACCAGCACCAGGGCAGGAGCAGTAGCAATAGCCGGTATGATCGAGAGCAGCGGTGCCATAAACAGGAAAGGCAGGAACAGCAAGCCACCCACAACGGCGGTAAGCCCGGTACGGCCACCTGCCTCGATACCCACCGCCGACTCTACATAGGCTGTGCCCGGGCTGGAGCCCACCAGACCTGCCAGCGTGGTTGCCACCGCGTCGGTTGTCAGGGCTTGTTTCACGTTACGGGGTTCGCCGTGCTCATCCATCAGGTTGGCAGCCTCCGCCAAACCTACAAACGTAGATATACTATCAAACATATCGGTGAACACAAAGGCGAAGATCACCGGCACAATAGACAGTTTCAGTGAGTTAACCAGGTCCAGTTGCAGCAGCAGGCTGAAATCGGGAGCAGAAAAAACACCATTGAAATTTATCAGCGGGTCCAAGTCCGTAGCCCACCAGCGGCCCAGCGGGTAGGCGGCCAGCGTGGTAAATATGATACCGATCAGCATGCCACCCCGCACATTCTTTACCAGCAAAATCGCCGTCAGCAGCAAGCCTGCCAGGAACGTAAGCAGAGCCGGGTTCATGGGGCCTAGGCCAATGATGGTAGCCGGGTTTGCAACGATAAACTTGGCGTTGGCAAAGCCGATCAGGGTAATGAAAAGACCTATACCTGCTGCAATGGCAAATCGCAACGGACGCGGGATAGCCCGCAAAATGAGGGTACGAACGTTAAAAACAGAGAGAATAAGAAACACGATACCTGACCAGAATACTGCCCCGAGCGCCACCTGCCAGCTCACCCCCATGCCCAGCACAGCCGAGTAGGTGAAAAAAGCATTCAGTCCCATGCCGGGCGCCACCAAGATCGGGTTGCGGGCATACAGCCCCATCATCACGCTGCTGAAGAAGGACACCAGCACCGTGGCAGTTAAAACGCCCGAGAAAGGCATGCCTGCCTGGCTAAGTATGCTGGGGTTTACTACAATGATATAGGCCGTCGCCAGAAAGGAAGAGATCCCGGCAATGATCTCGGTCTGTATCGTGGTTCCGTTTTTCTTCAGCTCGAAGTATGATTCCATCTGGAGTATGTATAGAAAAGTAGAAAAGCCCGCTCATCAGCAGGTTAAAGGGAAGCATCAAAAGTAAGAAAAATCCGCTATAGTGAAAGCGGCCCCGGCAGCTAATTGCATTAAATGATACCTGGAAAGGACTGCGTTTTTGCATCACGTCCTGTAGGTTTTACTCGTCAGTCATACTTTTTTGTACCCTGTTTGAGGGGTTGAATTTTCTTACCACAGCAATTTTTAGCGCATTAAATGTAACTCTCACAGCTTATCGAGTACAGCTCGTAATTAAATTGTGTTGCACCAATTACCTTCCTACTACAACCCCGTATATATTAATTCCTTAATAGCCCCCTATACAACTGAGTTTTTGTAAGTATAAATATCCTGATAGCAGAAATGCTGTTGGGCATTACTCAGGTAAGTAGGCGTGCATGGAATTGAGAAACACAACTGTAAATATCTAACGATGAACCTATGAAACGAAAATTTTTACTCTTTCTTTGCCTGTTTTGGGTACACCTTGTTTTCGCACAGGAAAACATAACCGTAACAGGTAAAGTAACAGACGCTACAAACGGACAGCCACTGATCGGGGCCGGCGTTCAGGTAAAAGGAACAACCACCGGTGTGCAGGCTGACGCAGAGGGTAATTTTACGCTGAGTGCTCCTGCAAACGGTACCCTTGTTGTTGATTACCTGGGGTATGAACGGCAAGAAGTTCCCATCAATAACCAGACAACCCTGAATATCCAGTTATCTCCTTCGGCTACAAAACTGACGGAAGTGGTGGTAACAGGTTATGGTACACAGGAAAAAAGAGACGTAACCGGCTCCATCAGCTCTGTAAAGAGCGAGGAACTGACAAGGCAGGCATCCCAGAACCCTGTAAGTTCTATACAAGGCAAAGTGGCAGGTGTACAGATATCGAACACGGGTCAGCCGGGTGCATCCCCAACGGTACGTATCAGAGGTACGGGCTCTATTTTGGGCAGGGCAGAGCCATTGTACGTTGTAGATGGTACTATCGTGGATAACCTTAGCTTCCTGAACCCGGCAGACATCGAATCCATGGAGATCCTGAAGGACGCCTCCAGTGCCTCAATTTATGGGTTGCGCGCAGCTAACGGTGTAATTCTGGTTACTACCAAGCGCGGACGTACCGGTGAGCCACGTATAAATTACAATGGCTTTGTAGGCGTGCAGCGGGTAACAAACCAGGTAGAGATGGCCAATGCCAATGAATACGCCGAGCTTATCAACCAGAAAGAAGGCACGGAACTGGTAGAACCCAACCAACCTTCTACCGACTGGTACGATGAAATCCTGCGTTCTGCCCTGATCACCAACCACCAGTTAAGCTTCTCAGGCGGTACCGATCGGCTTTCCTACAGCCTTAGTGGCGGTTACCTGAACCAGGAAGGTATTGTAGATGGTAATAAGTATGAACGCGTTACTGCCAGGCTGCAGACAGATTTTAATGTTTCAGATCATGTTAAGATAGGCTATAATGGTATATTCTACGATTATAATTCCGATGATGTGCCGACTGGTGTGGTTTACCAGGCATACGTGATGCCTCCGGTTATACCTGTTTTCAAGGAAGATGGTAACTATGGCGATCCAATTGATTATGGCTTGGGTACTTTCGGTAACCCACGTGCCGCCCTGGATTGGTATAACCAGAAATCTGATGGACAGAGCCTGACCGGTAATGCTTTTGGTGAAGTTAAATTCCTTGAGAACTTTACCTTCCGTACCAGTTTTGGATTGAACTATGCTATAAATGAATTCCGAAACTATGTTGCGGAAGACTCGCTTACCTCTACACAAGTTGCCCGACGAAGTACCTTAACCAGATCTAAAAGCAAGGCAACACGCTGGCTCTTCGAAAACACTTTAACTTTTGATAAACAATTCGGGGATCATGAACTGACAGTGTTATTAGGTACCTCTTCTCAGGAAGATAGAAATGAAACATTGGCAGGATCGGCCAACGATGTGCCATTTGAGTCGGAGGGTTCCTTGTACCTGAACCTGGGTGATCCTGAAACCTTCCTGATCACCAACTCAGCAGGTAAGTCTACTTTGTTGTCTTACTTTGGTCGTGTCAACTACAGCTTCCTTAACCGCTATTTGCTCACCGCTACGCTGCGCCGGGATGGTTCTTCCAAATTTCCGGAAGACGAGCGCTTCGATTATTTCCCGGCTGTGGGTTTAGGTTGGGTTGTGTCCGATGAGCCCTTTATGGAAGGCCAGCAAATCTTCGACTATTTCAAGTTGCGCGGCAGCTGGGGCAAGCTGGGTAACAGCGATATCCCGGCTAACATCACTGTAAGAGTACCCGACCTGGACAACCCAATTTACATTGCCATATTGGGTGGTATACCTTATCCGGGTGGTACTTACAACCTGGCTGTACCTCCTACACTTTTTTGGGAAGTAGTTAAGGAAACAGATATTGGGGCGGAATTTGCTTTCTTCAACAACAAACTGACAGTGGAGGCAGACTGGTATAACAGGGCCACAGAAGACGCAGTTTTCAGCACCCCACTGCTCGGGTCCCAAGGTACGCTCTCAAGTGAGGTGCTGGGTAACTTTGCTGACTTCCGGAACCGGGGCTTTGAATTTGTAGCTTCCTGGAATTCGGACAATGACACAGACTTCAGCTATACCATAAGTGGTAACTTCTCAACCAACAACAATGAAGTAACTGCAATTGCAACCGACCTTCCTCAGTTTAGTGGTGGCTTGCCGGTTGGCCGCATCTTTACAAGCGTTACCCGTGTGGGCGATCCGATTGGCTCTTTTTATGGCTATATCGTAGACGGTATTTTCCAGGATGAGCAGGAGATCGCAGGGTCGGCACAGGCTGATGTTACGGGTGTAGCGCCTGGTGATTTCCGTTACCGTGACCTTAACGGTGATAACATCATTGATGCAAGAGATAAGACTATCATAGGTAATCCGAACCCGGGCTTCTACTATGGTCTCAATACCAATTTCCGATATAAGAGCTGGGATTTTCAGTTAGACCTGCAGGGTGTAGGCGATGTGGATATATACAATGCGAATAAAGGCGTTCGTTTTGGTAACGAGAACTACACGAAAGATTTTTATGACAACCGCTGGAATGGTCCAGGCACCTCCAACGAGTATCCGGGTCCTAACCTGAAAGATGCCAATATTCAATCCAATAGCTGGTTTGTGGAAGATGGCAGTTACATACGCATACGTAATATCCAGTTAGGATATGCCTTGCCGACAGACCTTACAAAACGCTGGAAAATGGAAGGTATCCGTTTCTTCGTTAACGCCCAGAATCCGGTAACCTGGTTTGATTACACTGGCTTTACACCGGAGGTGGGCGGTCCACCAAACAGTGCCGGCGTAGACCTGAACGTGTATCCGCTTTCTGCTACATACAATTTTGGTGTAGATGTAAACTTCTAGAAATGAAAACAGGAACAGAACATATGGAAAAGATTTTTAAAAAGGTGAAAAGGAAAGTACCTGTATTAGCCTTTGCTCTTGCACTTGGCGCCCTTTATGCGTGTGACAAAGATTTTTTGGATGTAGAGCCGCAGGCTGCCACTGAAGAGACCTTTTTTGAGACAGAAGAGGATGCCATCAGATCAGTTAACGCCATTTATGGTAACCTCCGAGAATGGAAGGTAGCGGCTTTTGCGCACCTGGCACTTACACATGTTGCCTCCGATAATGCTGAAAAAGGTAGCGACCCGGGTGATGCCGCTTTTATGAATGACTTTGATAACTTCACTGCTTCCCCAACCCAGTTCATTCTTGATGATTACTGGACAGGGCAATACCAGGCAATTAACCTGACCAACCAGGCTATCACCAATATTCCGCCTATCCCGATGGACGAGAACCTGAAGAACAGGTTGATAGCAGAAGCTAAGTTCCTGCGGGCGCACCACTACTTTAACCTGGTAAGGGCTTTCGGCGATGTGCCTTTGATTACCAAAATATCCAAGGAGCCGACGGCTGAAGAACTTAATCCAGGTAGAACTCCGAAAGAGCAGGTGTATGCCCAGATCATAACTGACCTGGACTCTGCAGCCATGATCCTGCCTGTAAGGTATGGTGCTGCCGATGTAGGACGTGCTACGAAGGGAGCCGCTCTATCACTGCTGGCCAAAGTAGAAATGTACCAGAAGAACTGGCAGCAGGTGTTTGATCTTACGCAGCAGGTAATGGGGCTTGGCTATTCGCTTACTCCAAAATATTATGATATTTTCCGAATTTCCGGGGAAAATAATAGTGAGTCTATTTTCGAAGTGCAGGCTCAAACAATCCCGGGTAACTGTGGTGCCTCTAATTCTCAGTGGGCAGAAACTCAGGGAGTTCGCGGGCAGTTTGGATGGGGCTTTTTCATCCCAACCACTGACCTGGAAAATGCCTACGAACCTGGCGATGAACGCAAAGACGCAACTATACTTTACCGGGGCGAGGTAACACCGGAAGGAGACAAGATCAATGACAACGCCCCTAATCCACGCTACAACCAGAAGGCTTATGTGCCTGCTTCAGTTACACAGGAATGCGGCTATGCCAAAGATCAGAATATCCGCATTCTGCGTTATGCGGAAGTATTGCTGATGCACGCTGAGGCAGCCAATGAGTTGGGTAATACACAAGCTGCGTTGGATGCTCTGAACCAGGTGCGAAACCGTGCGGGTTTATCCGATGTAACGGTAACTGACAAAGATGAATTGCGCAACATTATCTGGCATGAGCGCCGGGTAGAACTGGCACTGGAAAGCGGCGATCGCTTCTTCGACCTGGTGCGCCAGGGCAGGGCTGCTGAGGTGTTCCAGGCACAGGGTAAAAACTTTATTGCAGGAAAGCATGAGGTTTTTCCTATACCACAGCGCCAGATCGACCTGAGCGCCGGCAAATTAACCCAAAACCCAGGTTATTAATCAATGATAAAAGTATAGAGCCGCCAATGCGCGGCTCTATACTTTTTATACTTTCTTTAGATTTCACCAACGGCATGCAATACATCTGGCTATGCTTCTTCGTGCTTTTATTTCTGTCTTGTAATGAGAAAAAGGAAGAACCGGTAAAAAAGCCGGTTGATCCGGTACAGCCTCCTGTTTCGACAGTATCTGATAAAGAACTGCTGGACAAGGTACAGGAGGCAACATTCCGTTATTTCTGGGATTTTGCCCATCCGGTTTCCGGCATGGCACGCGAGCGTTCCAGCTCGGGCGATGTGGTTACCAGTGGCGGTACAGGCTTTGGCGTGCAGGCGATTGTCGTTGGGGTAAGCAGAGGCTGGATCACAAGGCAGGAAGCGGTTGAGCGTCTGAACAAGCTGTGTGATTTTCTTTCCAAAGCAGAACGCTTCCACGGCGCCTGGCCCCACTGGCTAAACGGCAGCACGGGAGCGGTTATACCTTTCAGCGCAAAAGATAACGGGGGAGACCTGGTAGAGACTTCCTACCTCATAAATGGCTTGCTTACTGCCCGCGCATACTTTAACGGAGCCGATGCCCGGGAAACGGAGTTGCGCGATAAGATCACCCAACTATGGGAAACAGTAGAATGGAGTTGGTACGCTTCCCGCGGCGACGGCCTCTTGTACTGGCACTGGAGCCGGAGCTTTGGGTGGGAGATGAACATGCCCATACGTGGCTGGAACGAAGCCCTTATAACCTACATCCTGGCACTTGGCTCACCCACACACCCGATCACTCCCGAAGTATACCAGCGCACCTGGGTTAACCGGAACGAAGGTACTTACGAAGGTTACCGGCTCAGCATGGGGCCGGGGTATGGCGGTCCATTGTTCTTTGCTCACTATTCCTTCCTGAGCCTCGACCCGAAACAAATGGAAGACCAGTATACCCATTACTGGATGCACAATCTCAAACATACACTCATCAACCGGGCCTGGAGTATTTACAGCGCAACTAAAAGTTATGGCTACTCGACCGGCAACTGGGGGCTCACCGCCTCCGACGATCCGGAAGGATACAAGGCGCACCAGCCAACCAACGACAACGGTACCATCGCGCCGACGGCTGCCCTGTCCTCTTTTCCTTATACCCCGTACTACTCCATGCAGGCGCTGCGCCATTTCGAAAGTATGGGCGCACAGCTTTGGGGCACGTATGGCTTTAAGGATGCTTTTAACAAATCGCGCAACTGGGTGGCAAAAGATTATCTGGCCATTGACCAGGGGCCAATCGTCGCGATGATCGAGAATTACAGGAGCGGCCTGCTGTGGTCTTTGTTTACCGATCTGCCGGAGGTGCAGGCAGGGCTTGCGAAAGCAGGCATCCGGAAGCCGGTGTACGACACAGGTTTTCCTTTGGCAATACCGGATGTAAGAACGAGCACAGTCGATCTGCTGAAACACCCGGACAAAGGGGCGTACCAGGTAGAAGTAGCGGTGAAAAATGCCGATCCTTTCGTGCTGACTTTGGAAAAACCAGACGGAAGTATAGCCGAGACGATCTGGAATAATGAAACCAAAACCAATGGACTACACCAGGTTAATTTTGGTGCCAGCCTGCAGCCCGGAGCGTATAAACTACGGCTAAAAGGAGGCACTATCGATAAAGAACTTTCTGTATACCTGCATTAAATCTATACCTATGAAACAACTATACCGCTACTTTACAGGCAGCTGCAGCTTCAAAAAGTACCTGTTCTTGCCTCTGGGCATGCTGCTGCTTTTTAGCTGCCGGCAAACTGCCGAAACAGGTCAAACTACTCAGACCGAAGAAACCGCACAGGCCGCAGATACTGTCGCAACAGCAGCAACCAGCAACCAAAAGCTCAACGACGAAGAACTGCTTAACCTGCTGCAGCAGCAGACCTTCCAGTATTTCTGGGAAGGAGCAGAGCCAACTTCGGGTGCGGCCCGTGAGCGCATTCATTTGGATGGTGAGTACCCGGAGAACGACCAGAACGTGGTAACCACAGGCGCCACCGGCTTTGGCGTGATGGCCATACTTGTCGGTATCGAGCGGGGCTTTATTACCCGTGAAGAAGGAGTGGAGCGGCTCGAGAAGATCGTAAGTTTTCTGGAAAAGGCCGACCGTTTCCATGGAGCCTGGCCGCACTGGCTGCAGGGCGAAACCGGTAAAGTAAAGCCGTTCAGTCCCAAAGACGATGGCGGCGACCTGGTAGAAACGTCCTTTCTGGTGCAGGGCTTGTTAACGGTACGGCAATACCTGACAGGGGAAAACGAAGCTGAAAAAGCCCTGGCTAACCGCATCAACAAACTATGGCAGGACGTGGAGTGGGACTGGTACCGCAACAAGCAAAATGTACTGTACTGGCACTGGTCGCCAAAGTATGCCTGGCAGATGAACTTTCCGGTAAAGGGCTATAACGAGTGCCTCATTATGTACGTGCTGGCAGCCTCTTCGCCTACGCACACCATACCGGCTGCCGTATACCACGAAGGCTGGGCTCAAAACGGGGCAATCAAAGATAACGTGGACATGTATGGCTATAAGATAGGATTGTTTCACCAGGGCCAGAAAGGCAGCGTAGGCCCCTTGTTCTGGGCGCATTACTCCTACTTAGGCCTCGATCCGCGCGGGCTCAAAGACAAGTATGCCGATTACTGGGAGCACAATAAAAACCACACGCTCATCAACTATGCTTACTGTGTCGATAACCCGAAAAACTACAAAGGCTACGGCGAAAATGCCTGGGGGCTTACCTCCAGCTACTCGCCCAGAGGCTATGCCGGCCACTGCCCCAACGAAGACCTGGGGGTGATCACGCCGACGGCGGCCTTGTCCTCTTTTCCTTACGCACCCGAAGAATCCATGAAAGTGATCCGCCATCTGTATGAAGACTTGGGTGAAAAGGTTGTCGGGAAGTATGGCCCTTACGATGCTTACAGCGAGCAGGAGAACTGGTTTCCGCAGCGCTACCTGGGCATCGATCAGGGCCCGATCGTGGTGATGGTGGAAAACCAGCGCAGCGGTTTGTTGTGGGACCTGTTCATGAGTGCACCCGAAGTACAGGCCGGCCTGAAGAAGCTGGGTTTCGAGAGCCCTCACCTGAAGTAATCAGGAAAAAAACTTTAAGTTACACTTTCATACTTAGACAACATGATGAAGCCATCAAATAATAAGATTCTCTTGTTATTGATCCCTGTGATCATGGTAGTAAGCTGCCTCTCCAGTGTACAGGCGCAGTCGAAAGGACCAACCACCTATTGTAATCCGCTTAACCTGGATTATACTTACATGATCTACAACGCGCACCAGGACCTCTCGTATCGTTCCGGCGCTGACCCGGCTGTCGTAGAGTTCCGGGATGAGTATTACATGTTTGTGACCCGCTCCATGGGCTACTGGCACTCGACGGACCTGACCAACTGGACCTTTATCAACCCCGAAAAATGGTACTTCCAGGGATCCAATGCGCCCGCAGCTTTCAACTACAAAGATTCGGTACTGTACGTGGCAGGCGATCCATCCGGATCCATGAGTATACTTTACACCGACAACCCCAAAAAAGGAGACTGGAAAGCTACGCCAGCCATTCTAAACGACCTGCAGGACCCGGCCCTGTTTATAGACGATGACGGCAAAACCTACATGTACTGGGGCTCATCCAACGTATTTCCTATCCGGGTAAAGACCCTAGACCGCAGCAAGCGTTTCCGTCCTTCCGAAAAAACCTGGGAGCTGTTTAAGCTGGATATGAGCAAACACGGCTGGGAGCGCTTCGGTGAAAACCACGCCGACACCGCCCGTGGTTACATGGAAGGTGCCTGGATGACCAAGCACAACGGCACATACTACCTACAGTATGCAGCCCCGGGCACGGAGTTCAATGTTTATGCCGATGGCGTGTACACCAGCGACTCACCATTAGGACCTTTCAAGTATGCGCCCAATAACCCCATATCTTACAAGCCGGGCGGGTTTGCCAATGGTGCGGGGCACGGCAGCACTGTGCTGGGTCCACAAAACCAGTGGTGGCATTTTGCCTCGGCTTCGGTTTCTGTAAACGTGAACTGGGAGCGCCGCCTGAACATGTTCCCGACCTTTTTCGACAAGGATGGCCTGATGTACATGAATACCTCCTTTGGTGACTATCCACACTTTGCGCCTTCGGTGCCAGGCAAGATGGGGCAGTTTGCCGGCTGGATGCTGCTCTCTTACAACAAGCCGGTAAAAGTCTCTTCTACGCTCGAAAAATTTGGAGCCGAAAACATCGTGGATGAAAACATCCGCTCCTTCTGGGTAGCGCAGAAAAACGACGACCAGCAGTGGATCGAGATCGACCTGCAAAAGCCGGGCAAAGTATACGCCATCCAGCTGAACTACCACGATTACAAGTCAGATCTTTACGGCAAAATTCCGGGCCTCAAGCACCAGTATACCATCGAAGGTTCTACAGACGGAAAGAGCTGGAAGATGCTGGTTGATAAAAAGAATAACGACAAAGATGTGCCCAACGATTATGTAGAGTTGCCAACGCCGGAAACGGTGCGATACGTGCGTTTCAGAAGCTACCATGCGCCAACGCCTAACCTGGCGATCTCCGGTTTGCGCGTATTTGGTAAAGGCAGTGGTAAAGCACCGGACAGGGTTAAAAGTTTTACTGTAAAGCGCCAGCAGGATAGAAGGGATGCACAGATCAATTGGGCTGCAATACCGGGTGCGCAAGGCTATAACATACGCTGGGGCATCGCCCCCGACAAGCTCTACAGTTCGTGGATGGTGTACGGCGAAAACTCCCTTTACATGAGAAGCCTGACAGTAGACCAGACCTATTATTTTACGATCGAAGCATTTAACGAGAACGGAGTTTCGAAGCAGGTAAAGGTGGTAAAGGTAAACTAAGCCACCGTTCAGGACTAACGAAGTATAGGTTGCACTGAAGAAAGCAAACCAAGTATGAAACACGGTATCCTCTTCTTTCTTTTCTTGTTTTGCCAGTTAGTCGTTTTCGGTCAGGAAACGCCCTACACGCAGGTGTTCTTTGAGAACAGCCTGATGAGCAGGGATCACTACTACTCGACGGCAACCTATACTGCGCCTGGTTGGGTGAAGAACAGCCAAAACAAACTGCCGGTAAGCGAGGAGGTGTTTTTTACGCCGGGCAATTCGCTGGAGCTCCGGTATGTGTCGGCACCCAAAGGCAGTTGGCAGGCGCAGGTGCTCTACCACCCTATCCGGGGTATCGATTTCCTGAAGCCTGCTACCATGCTCACCTTTAGGTTGCTTGTCAAGTCTGAAACGGCCGCCCCGGAGCTGCCTGCCGTGGCCATTGGTAAGCGGGAGGCAAAGGAATTATCCGCTTTCGTACTGCTTCAGAACTTTGTCAAAGAGTATAAAACCAACGCCTGGCTAACGGTGCAGGTGCCGCTCAACAGCTTCAAGGATTTGAGCTACAAGGAGAGTAAGGAGATCGATGTGATCGCTTTTCGGCAGCAGGGCAGCGACGGCAAAGAGCATGTTTTATACTTGGACCAACTGGAACTGACACCTGCTCCGGCCAGTCAGAAAATAACTGCTGCCCCCAAACTTACCGCCGCAACCGGCTATGAGAAACATGTAAGTATAGCCTGGGAAAAGATCACCGATCCGGCAGTGCGCTATGTGCAGGTATACCGTTCATCAGACAACAAAAACTTTACACCTGTGGCAATAGAGTCGCCAGTGTTAAGCCGCTACGACGATTTTGTAGGCACTACAGGCCAAACGTTCCATTACAAGATCAGTTTCCTCGACGACAACTATACTGAAACGGCTCAGTCTAACATAGTCAATGCCTCCACACGCCCCATGACGGATGAAGAACTGCTGACGATGGTGCAGGAGGCGCACTTCCGTTATTACTGGGACGGTGCGGAACCAAACAGCGGGCTGGCGCTTGAGAACATTCCCGGGCGCAGAACCATGGTGGCTTCCGGTGCTTCCGGCTTTGGCATGATGGCGTTGCTGGCAGGTATAGAACGCAAGTTTATTACGCGGGAGCAGGGCGTGGAGCGGTTTGTACAGATCGTGAACTACCTGGACAAAGCGGAGAAATTCCATGGTGCTTTCTCGCATTTTCTGGATGGCAATACGGGTAAGGTGGTACCTTTCTTTGGCCCGAAAGATAATGGTGGCGACCTGGTCGAAACAGCTTTCCTGGCGCAGGGCCTGCTTGCTGCACGGGCCTACTTCAACGGCAATAACCAGCAGGAAAAACTCATCCGCGATAAGATCACCGGCATCTGGCGCGGCATCGAGTGGAGTTGGTACCGGCGCGAAAAGAATAACCCGTACCTGCTCTGGCACTGGTCGCCGGACCAGGCCTGGGTGATCAACCACAAGCTCATCGGCTGGAACGAAACCATGATCGTGTACCTGCTCGGCATTTCGTCGCCTTCGCATAGCATACCGGCCAACATGTACTACACCGGCTGGGCAAGCCAGGATGCGGAAGCACAGAAATACCGCTCCGACTGGGGCCAGACAAAGGAGGGAAGCAAGTATACCAATGGCAACTCTTACTATGGCATTCCGCTAAAAGTGGGCGTCTCCAACGGAGGTCCCTTGTTTTTTATCCACTATTCTTACTTAGGGCCGGATCCGAAAAAGATACAGGACAAGTATACCGACTACTTCAGCAACAACCGCAACATTGCCCTTATCAACTACCGTTACTGCGTGGAGAACCCGGAAAAGCACCAGGGCTACGGCGAAGGTGCCTGGGGACTTACTGCCAGCGATGGCCCCTGGGAGTATTCAGCCAGCGAGCCGGTCCCACGGGCGGATGAGGGCAAAATGACACCAACGGGCGCCCTTGCTTCTTTTCCGTACACACCCGAAGAGTCGATGCAGGCACTGAAGAATTATTACCGCAACTACGGTCATTTTTTGTGGGGAGCCTATGGTTTCCGGGATGCCTATAACCTGAACGAGAACTGGGTGTCGCCGCTGTACATGGGGCTAAACCAGGCACCGATCGTGGTCATGATCGAGAACTACCGCAGTGGCCTGCTCTGGAACCTGTTTATGAGCAACAAGGAAGTGCAGGAAGGCTTACGGAAGATAAAGGCTGCAGGCAGTATCTCCACGAAAAAGAGATAGAACAAATATCCAAAGTATAAACGAATTGCAACAGAACCGTATCAGTAACAAAACAAACACAGCGATAATGAAAACAACATCTACGATACTCATGCTGCTCCTCTGCATGGGTTGCGCACAGACAACTACGCCACCCCAGGAATCAACTACAACACAAACCGAAACAGCACCTGCTACAACGCCTTCCACGCGTTCCTCAGATCCGGAAATGGACAAGTTTATAGATGACCTGATGGCCAAAATGACGCTGGAAGAAAAGATCGGGCAGTTGAACCTGGTGTCGGTAGGCTTTGACGTGACCGGGCCCGTAGTAAGCGAGAACGTTGATGAAAACATCCGCAAAGGAAATGTGGGCGGTGTATTTAACACCTTCACGCCAATAGCAGTCCGCAAGCTGCAGGACATGGCCATGAACAACACGCGCCTCAAAATTCCGCTGATCTTTGGCTACGATGTCATCCACGGCCACCGTACCATTTTCCCGATTCCCTTGGGGCTGGCTTCCAGCTGGGACCTGAATGCCATTGAGCGCAGCGCCCGTATAGCTGCCGAAGAAGCCACTGCCGATGGTTTGAACTGGGTTTTCTCCCCAATGGTGGATATTGCCCGCGATCCGCGCTGGGGCCGTATTTCGGAAGGTGCTGGCGAAGATCCCTGGCTGGGCTCCAGAGTTGGGGAAGCAATGGTGCGTGGGTATCAGGGCGAAGACATGAAAGCAAATAATACGGTAATGGCCTGTGTGAAGCACTTTGCGCTTTACGGAGCTGCCGAAGCCGGCCGCGATTACAACACCGTAGACATGAGCCTGCAGCGTATGTATAACGAATACCTGCCTCCTTATAAAGCCGCCATCGATGCCGGAGCAGGCAGCGTGATGTCTTCATTCAACGAGATCAACGGCGTACCAGCTACCGGTAACAAATGGCTGATGACTGACCTGCTGCGCAAGCAGTGGGGCTTTGATGGTTTTGTGGTAACGGATTATACTGCGATTAACGAGATGATACCGCACGGTGTGGGTAACGAGGCCGAAGTAGCCGCCCTGGCACTAAAAGCCGGCGTTGACATGGACATGGTGGGTGAGCTTTTCCTGAAGGAACTCGGGCCTATGGTAAAAAGCGGAAAGGTAACCGAAGAAGAGATCAACACGGCCTGTCGCCGTGTGCTGGAGGCAAAGTATAAACTGGGGCTTTTCCAGGACCCATACCGTTACATCAACGACGAGCGTGCCAAAAGTACTATGATGAAAAAAGAGTATGTTGATGCCTCGCGCGACATTGCCCGCAGAAGTATGGTACTGCTCAAGAACGAGAAAAATGCACTGCCCCTGAAGCAGTCCGGTTCTATCGCCCTGATCGGGCCGCTTGCCCGTAACCAGCGCGACCTGATCGGTAACTGGAGCGGCGCCGGCGACTGGAAAAAAGCCGTATCGGTAGAGCAGGGCATACGCAACGTGGTAGGCAACAAGGTGAAGATCAACTACGCCAAAGGAGCCAACCTGACAGACGACGCCCAGATGATCCGCAGGCTGAATGCGCACGGAGGCGACCTGGAGTTGGATAAGCGCTCTTCCGAAGCCATGATTCGCGAAGCGGTGCAGGTTGCACGCAAATCAGACGTGATCGTAGCTGTGGTAGGTGAGTCGCAGGGCATGACCGGGGAGGCAGCCAGCCGTGCTGATATCACCTTGCCAGGGCAGCAACTGGCCTTGCTCAAAGCCCTGAAAGCAACCGGCAAACCGCTGGTGATCGTGCTGATGAACGGCCGTCCGCTTGCACTTGCCTGGGAGCATGAAAACGCCAACGCCATACTCGAAACCTGGTTTGCAGGTACCGAAGCCGGAAACGCTATCGCAGATGTACTTTACGGCAACTATAACCCGTCAGGCAAGCTGACAGTTACTTTCCCGGTGGAGGTAGGGCAGGTGCCGATCTACTACAATGCCAAGAACACGGGCCGGCCCTACGGCGGAGACGAACTGGACAAGTATAAATCACGCTACATGGATGTGCCGAATGAACCGCTTTATCCGTTTGGTTATGGCCTGAGCTATACCACGTTCAGCTATTCTAAGCCGCAACTGAGCGCAACAACGCTGCAGGGAACACAGCCGCTGGAAGTGCGGGTAGACGTGCGAAACACCGGTAACTACGATGGCGAGGAAGTGGTGCAGCTCTATGTGCAGGATGTGGTAGGCTCGATAACCCGCCCGGTAAAAGAACTGAAAGGTTTCCAGAAGATCGCCCTGAAAAAAGGCGAAAGCAAGACCGTCACCTTCCGGATTTCGGCTGATGACCTGAAATTTTATAACAACGAGCTGCAGTATGTGAACGAGCCCGGCGAGTACAGGGTGTATGTAGGCACCAACAGCCGCGATGTGCAGGCAGCCTCTTTCCGCTTGCAGTAGCTGGTATGATTTAAATTCAGCCACCCCTGCTAACAGCAATTTTGGCTGTTAGCAGGGGTGGCTTCTTATTAACAGACATCCTTATCTATGAAGTATAAACACCTAATCACGCTCCTAATACTGGCCTGGTTTGTCACTTTTTCAGCCTCTGCCCAGGATGAACTGGAGGCTTACGAGCGCCGGCAGTTTGTGCACGGAAACGATACCCTGCCATACCGCATACTTTACCCGGAAAACTATAAACCCGATCAAAAATATCCGCTGATCCTGGTGCTGCACGGGGCAGGAGAGCGAGGCCGCAATAACGAGTCGCAGTTGGTGCATGGGGCAAAATTGTTTTTAAAGCCGGAGTACCGGCAGCAATACCCAGCCATCGTAGTGTTCCCGCAGTGCCCGCCAGAGGATTACTGGAGCAACGTAAACATCGTGTACAGTGCCGATAGCAGTAGCCGTACCTTCAACTACCGTAAGGGTGGCAGTCCAACCCGATCGCTGAAGGCTGTTATGGAGTTGGTAGAAGAACTTGAAAAATTCGGAAGTATAGACAAGCGCCGGATGTACCTGGGCGGACTTTCGATGGGAGGTATGGGCACCTTTGAATTGCTGCGCCGCAAGCCCGACACGTTTGCAGCTGCCTTCCCGATCTGCGGAGGAGGCCACCCGGCCGGTGCCCGAAAGTATGCAAAGAAGGTTAGCCTCTGGGTATTTCATGGTGAGGAGGATGGTGTCGTACCTGTGGAGAAATCTACGGTAATGGTAGAAGCCATCCGGAAGGCTGGGGGAGATGTGAAGTATACGGTGTACCCTGGCGTTAACCACAACAGCTGGGATTATGCCTTCGCGGAGCCGGAGCTTCTTTCCTGGCTTTTTTCACACCGGAAGTAACCTGCGCCCTTTGCTTCCGAAGCTGCTGCTGGCCTTGATTTTTGCTGTCTTTCCGGCCGATGCAACGAGCGTGCGTATAACCCTAAGCTGCCATTACGGTATATACCTGTACAGTACAGGCACCCTTACTAAAACTTAAGAACTATGTTTTTTAGAAAGAATCATACAGAAACAGGCCCGGATGTGGTTTTGATCGGAGCAGGAATTATGAGCGCTACGCTTGGCATGATGTTGAAAGAACTGCAGCCTGAACTTACGATAGAAATTTTTGAGCGACTGGATGTAGCAGCAGCCGAAAGCTCCGATGCCTGGAACAACGCCGGGACTGGTCATTCTGCCTTCTGCGAACTGAACTATACCCCCGAGCGGGAAGACGGCACGGTGGATACCTCCAAAGCCGTGAAAATTGCGGAGTCCTTTGAAGTGTCCAAACAGTTCTGGGCTTACCTGATTCAGCAGGATCATATCACATTACCCGAGAATTTTATCCGAAGCATTCCGCACATGAGTTTTGTATGGGGCGATAACAACGTTAATTTCCTGAAGAAGCGACACGAGGCGCTTACCAAATGCCACCTGTTCAAAGGAATGGAGTATGCCGAGGATCCGGGGCAGTTGAGGGAATGGATGCCGCTCGTGATGGAGGGCCGTGACCCTGCACAGCCGGTAGCTGCCACACGCATGGAGATCGGTACGGATGTGAACTTCGGAGCACTGACGCGTTGCATGTTCGATCAACTGAAGAAGATGGACGGTGTGACCATCCACTTCAACCACAATGTGCGCAAGCTGCGCCGCATGCCGGATGGACGCTGGCGCATAAAAGTGAAAGAAAGAGCAAGCGGCGATAAACGCAAAGTATACACCCGGTTTGTGTTCATCGGTGCCGGTGGTGGTTCGCTGCCGCTGCTCATGAAGTCGGATATCCCGGAAGGAAAAGGCTACGGCGGTTTCCCAGTAGGCGGGCAGTGGCTCAAGTGCGTGAACCCGGCAGTTATTGAGCAGCACCAGGCCAAAGTATACGGAAAAGCTTCTGTCGGCTCACCGCCCATGTCGGTACCGCACCTCGATACCCGCTTTATCAACGGCAAGAAAGAACTTCTTTTCGGGCCATATGCCGGTTTCTCAACCCGCTTCCTGAAAAACGGATCGTTGCTGGACCTGCCCCTTTCCATCAGTCCGACGAACCTGCGCCCGATGGTGGCAGCCGGTATCAAGAACATCCCGCTCACCGAGTACCTCATCAACCAGGTGCGCCAGTCAGAAGAAGACCGCCTGGCTGCGCTCCGCGATTATTACCCGAATGCAAGGGCCGAAGACTGGCAACTGGAGAATGCGGGACAGCGTGTGCAGGTGATCAAAAAAGACCCGCGGCATGGTGGGGTGCTGGAGTTTGGTACTGAGATGGTGAGTGCTGCCGACGGCTCGCTGGCCGCATTGCTTGGTGCTTCTCCGGGTGCTTCCACGGTGGTTTCCATTATGTTGAGCTTGCTAGAGCGTTGCTTTCCGGATAAGCTGAATTCAGCGGAGTGGCAGGCCAAGATCAAGGAAATGGTGCCTTCCTACGGGCAGTCATTGGGAGAGGACGGGCAACTGCTGGAAGAGGTAAGGGCCTGGACAAGCGAAGTGCTGGGCCTGCGCCACATCGAAATGCTGCGCTAATGCGCTGAGAAGTACAACCAAAGTATAAACCCGCTGCACAGACCAGAATTAGGTCAGGTGAAGCGGGTTTATACTTTACAATGCATGGTGTACTTGCCTGGTTATACTTGCGGATAGATGCCGAAGCGCTTTACAGCACCAACTGTGCATGCAGTTTCTCGAGTGTGGCTGAGGCGTCCAAACACAGGCCCGGATGTACCGGCGACGTCTGCACCACCGTGCTGCGGGTGGCCGTAAGCCAGCGGAAACGCTCGGCTATACCTAGCTGTCCGATCGTTCCGCCTTCTTTGCGGCCCGCACAAATTTTCTCAAACGCACGAAGTCGTTCCTGTAGCTCTTCCAAGTCTACATCACCAGCAAACGCACGAAGCCGTTCCTCGTTCAAAGCAAAACGGGTCTGCAAAAAGCCAAGGCTCCTGCAGTAAAGTATAACCCCGACATTCAGAAACTCTTCGCGCTCCACGCGTGGCACCACGCGGATAACGGCGTACTCAAATAAGTGCTTTTCTTGCATACTGCGCTTCTTTGACAAAAATTTCTGAATGGGCAATTCGTATTTCTAAAAAATGAGCATAAGCCTGCCGGTGTTCCTCGGCTGTTTCAAAAGGCGACTCAGCACCTTTAAGCCACGCGTCCGGGATAACGGACACAATGGATCGGATGAGCTCAGGCGTAAGTATGGCGCGGAATTCGGTATCCACCGTGTCGAGCTCGCCTGCTTTGGAGAGCAGCACGTGGTCTTTGATCTGGGCAAACGGGCGTTTTGCCTGTTCCTCCCAGTTCTGCCACGAGTGATGAAAGTACAGCGAGGCGCCGTGGTCGATTAGCCAGAGTTCCTTGTGCCACATCAGCATGTTGGTGTTGCGGGCGGTGCGGTCTACGTTTATCAGCAGCGAATCAAGCCACACGATTTGCGAAGCAAGCTGTGGGTCGATTGTGGTAACCAGCGCATCGAAGGTAATGGCACCCGAAAGGTAATGCAAGCCTAAATTCATTCCTTCACTGGCCCGAAGCAGGTCCTGTATCTCCTCGTCAGGTTCGGTGCGGCCAAAGGCTTCGTCGAGGTAACTAAAAACGATTTCCGGAACCCGGAAGCCAAGCGCACGTGCAATTTCGCCGCCGATGAGCTCTGCAATAAGCGCCTTTACGCCCTGGCCCGCACCCCGAAACTTGAGTACGTACAAAAACTCATCGTCCGCCTCTACAAGTGCAGGAAGCGAACCGCCCTCACGCAGCGGCGTGACATAGCGGGTAACCTGGACGGATCTGATTTCAGGTGGATTATACTTCATAAGTGCAAAATTCGGAATTTATTTCTCCAATGCCTAATGAGGAGAACTACCTGATACGTGCAGCAATGGTGGTGGGTAATAGATAGAATTGCTGCAGAACGCATTTCAGGAGGATGTGTAACAGCATACTTTATACTTGAAGATCCAATACATAAAGTATAAAGGTCAGTAGAGGGCACTTTTTATACTTTAATAGTATGATTTAATCAAGTGTAAATTATATTTATTATTGTAATCACCGTATAAGGCTCTGAGTTTATGCTCAACCATAGTAAGCAAACTTAAACCCCTGTCTTATGTCTCAAAAACCAACCCGCTTAAAATCTTTACGTTACCCGCTCCTGGTGTTGGGCCTGGGGGTGGCGCTGGCTTCCTGCAGTCAGAAAACTACTGCCCCGGTAGCTGAAACAACGCCCGCAACCGAAACAGCGGAACCCGCCACGCCGGCAACCCCGACCTACAAGGTGCCGGTAGATTATTATACTTTAGACAACGGTCTGAAAGTAGTGCTGTCGCCGGACAAAACCTCGCCGATCGCTACCGTGGCCGTGTATTACAACATCGGTTTCCGGATCGAGCCGAAAGACCGTACCGGCTTTGCGCACCTGTTCGAGCACATGATGTTCCAGGGCTCGGAGAACCTGGGCAAGATGGAGTTCATCCAGCTGGTGCAGAAAAACGGCGGCATCCTGAACGGCAGTACCCGTTTTGATTTTACCAATTATTTCGAGATCGTACCGGCGCATAAACTCGAGACCATGCTTTGGGCCGAGGCCGACCGCATGAAGGGCCTCAACATCACACAGGAGAACCTGACCAATCAACAGGGTGTGGTCAAAAACGAGGTAAAAGTGAACGTGCTCAACCAGCCGTACGGCGGTTTCCCGTGGCTCGACATGCCGCAGTATGCCAACAAGAACTGGTACAATGCCCACAACTTTTACGGCGACCTGAAAGACCTTGATGCCGCCACGTTGGAGGATGTGAAGTCCTTCTTCAAGACCTATTATGCTCCCAATAACGCTGCCCTTGTCGTAGTCGGCGATTTTGAACCGGAGCAGGCAAAAACCTGGATCAAGCAGTACTTCGGCAACCTTCCTTCAGCTACATTACCTCCTAAAGCAGACCTGACGGAGCCGCGCCAGGAGAAGGAACAGCGCTTTACTAAAGATGATAAACTGGCCAACAAACCGGCGCTTGCTTTTGCATACCACATGCCCGAGCGCAACTCACCTGAATATTATGCCATGGGCCTGCTCGACCAGATCCTGCTGCAGGGCAACGACAGCCGCTTGTACCAGGCGCTGGTGCAGGACCGGGGCTACACCGGCTCGGTAGAGGGTGGCATCAACTACCTGGGCAACATGTTCAATTACAACGGTCCAATGCTCTGGATGGGCAACCTCGTGTACGACAAGAATGTGGCAACCGACTCCATCGTTTCTGTATTGGATGAAGAGATACAAAAGCTGCAGCAGAATGGCATTACGCAGGAAGTGCTGGACCTGGCAATTGTAAAAATGCGCTCGTCGCTCTACGATCAGTTAAGCCAGATGTATGGTTTCAGCAAAGCCGACCTGCTGGCCACCTTTGCGCTGTTCGATGATAATCCCGGCCGCATCAACGAACTCGAATCGGAGTTCAGGAAAGTGACACCGGAAGTGATGCAGCGCACCATCCAGGAGTACCTGCGGCCTACCAACCGCACCGTTTTAGTTGTTAACCCTCAGGCAAAGATTTAAAGTATGGCTACGAACAAAATACTCTCCTTGGCGCTAAGCGCTGTGCTGGCCTTCAGCACGACCATTGCCAGCGCGCAGAAACAAACACCTCCGGCAGGTGGGGCACCTAAAGACTTCACGCTGCCGGAAAAACAGGAATTCGAGCTGCCTAATGGCCTTTCAGCTACCATGGTTCCGTTTGGCGAAATTCCGAAGGTAACCGTGCAGATGGTGGTGCAGGCAGGAAATGTGCACGAAACGGAAAAAGAGAATGGCCTGGCTGATATCGTGGGCCACCTGATGGAGGAAGGGACTACTACCCGCTCTGCAAAACAAATTGCCGAGGAAGTGGCACGTATGGGCGGTAATCTGAACATCAGCATAGGCCCGAATCAGACAATTATTTACGGATCAGCGCTAACAGAATATGGCCCGGATCTGGTAAGGCTGATGGCAGATGTGCTGCAGAATCCTTCGTTTCCGGAGTCGGAGCTGGAGCGTATAAAAAATGATTTTAAACGGCAGATGAACCTGGCCCGTTCGCAGCCAGGCACGCAGGCGCAGACAAAATTCCAAAGCCTGTTGTACCCCAACCATCCTTATGGCCGCAACCTTCCTACGGATGCCGAGATCAACAGCTTTAGCCTGGAGCAGGTGCGCAACTTTTACCAACAGCAGTTCGGGGCCGACCGCACAGCAGTATACGTGGCCGGAAGGTACGAAGCAGGTGCCATGGAAGATGCCCTTAAATCTTCGCTCAGCAACTGGGTGAAAGGACCGGAACCTAACATCCCGATTGCCAAGCCGGTTACGAAGAGCACTATGGCTGTCATCGATCGGCCAGGCGCACCTCAGTCAACCATCGTGATCGGTTTGCCGGTTGTGGACCCATCGCACCAGGATTATATCCCTTTAAGAGTGACCAACTCGCTGTTGGGCGGCTCGTTCGGTTCGCGCATCACCCGCAACATACGTGAGAACAAAGGTTATACTTACTCACCGTCCAGCTCCCTGTCGGCACGTTACCGCGTTGGCGATTGGTATGAATTTGCAGACGTTACAACCGAGCATACCGGCAATTCGCTCAAAGAGATCGTAAATGAGATAAACCGACTGGGCAAGGAGCCACCGGCAGCCGATGAACTGGAAGGTATCAAGAACTATGAGGCAGGCCTGTTCGTGCTGCGCAATTCCACGCCGGACGGCATCATCAGCCAGCTCAACTTCCTGGACCTGCACGGGTTGCCTGAAACATTCCTGACAAACCAGGTGCAGAACATTCTTGCGGTTACGCCACAGCAGGTGCAGTCTTTAACCCAGAAGTATATCCGTCCGAAAGATATGACGCTGGTGGTAGTAGGAGATAAAAAGCAGATCGATAAACAGCTGAAGAAGTTTCAGGCAGACCTGAAAAAGACAACGGTGCCGCAATAATCAGGGATCAGTTAGCAGTTATCAGTAAACAGTAATCAATCGTTTTAACAAGTATGGTTACTGTTTACTGATTTACACTACCTGTTCAGGAAGTATAAAGTACAGCTAAAACATTGCTAACGCTCATTCCCTGCATCTTCAAAAACGACCATTTCCTTCCACAGCCGGTCAAACTCCACCAGGTAGGCCGTAACAAGGTCGCGCTGGTTGGTAACGAGCAGGTTTTCGTGGTTATAATTGGCGGCGCTGCGGGTCCAGTTGTAGCTGCCGGTCAGCAGGGCCTCGTTGTCGATGAGGGCGAACTTGTGGTGCATGTGGTTTTGTGTCACGTCTACCCGCGTCTCGATGCCTGCTGCTGCCAGCTCCCGGATATCCGATCCTTTGTCGAAGAGCTTTTCGTTATCGGTCAGGAGCTTTACCTCAATTCCGGATGCATGTGCCTGTTTTATAGCAGCCGTGATGCGGTCGTCGCTGATGGTAAACACGCAGATCTTGAGCGAGTACTCGGCAGTTGTGATGCTGTCGAGTATGGCGTTGAGGCAGTCGTTGCCCGGGCTGAAGCAGGCACGGTTGATTTGTTTGTTTAGTTCTTTCAAAGGAAGAGAGATTATGTTCAGGGAATATACGCTTACGGTCTATTGCTGCAAGGCCAGTTCCGGACGGGCGCAGTGCTTTTAAAGGTATTGTGCTGAACCCACTTCCACCCGGAATCCGGCCATACTTACAGCAGTTTTGCCCGTAGAGTACTTACCGACGCTTTAACAGGAAAACCGGCACCAGGAGCGGAGGGAAGCAGGCTTACCTATTATACCTTGTAGCAGACCGCGTTGATGTTCATACCGGCACCCACGGAAGCAAACAGGATAATATCACCCTGGTTGAGCTCGTGCTTCTCGTCGCGGCCTTTGCGCACAATGTCGTACAGGGTAGGTACGGTGGCAACAGAGCTATTGCCCAGGTAGTGGATGCTCATCGGCATAATGTCTTCCGGAATATCGCGTCTGCCATAGAGCTTGTAGAGCGCCTGGATCATACCCTCGTCCATTTTCTCGTTGGCCTGGTGGATGAACACTTTTTTTACGTCGCTGATGTCCACGCCGCACTTGTCGAGGCAGGCCTTCATGGCTTCCGGCACGAGTTTGATGGCATACTCGTATACCTTACGGCCTTTCATTTTGATGTAGCGCACGCGCGGGTCACCGTCCGGCATGTACGACTTGTTCATGTTGATGTAATACGCCTCGTCCACGCTGTGGCTTAAGGCACAACTGGCCAGTATGCCGCTGCCTCCGTCGGGTATCTCCTGGTATTCCAGTACTGAGGCACCGGCCCCGTCGCTGAAGATCATGCTATCGCGGTCATACAGGTCAATTACGCGCGAGAGGGTTTCTGCACCGATTACGAGCGCCTTCCTGGCCATACCGGCTTTAAAGAAAGCATCTGCCTGAATCATGCCCTGCACCCACCCCGGACAGCCGAACAGAATATCGTAGGCTACGCAGTGCGGGCTTTTTATTTTGAGATTATGCTTTACGCGGCTTGCCAGAGCAGGTACGGCATCAGATTGTATCGTTCCCTCGATGACATTGCCAAAGTTATGCGCCACGATGATCATGTCCAGTGTCTCCGGATCGATGCCACTGTCGCGGATGGCTTCTTCGGCTGCCAGCGTGGCAATATCGGAGGTGGTGAGGTGCGGGGCTACATAGCGGCGTTCGGCAATACCGGTTATCTTCTTAAACTTCTCCACCACCACCTGGGGGCAAACATTGATCGGGTTGTTGTCTTCGGTGTAAAAATTATGTTCGGTAAAATCCTGGTTGGTTTTGACCTCGGTAGGGATGTAACTGCCTGTTCCTGTAATAACGGTTTGCCGCATGATGTCTGGGTGCTAAATTGAAAGATAGTAAAGAGCCTGGTGTGAAATCACTTCTTCAACCATCAATATATTGAGTATGAAAATACATATCAAGTGAAAAGCGTAAGTATATGTTTATACACCAGTTTTATGATATCCCTTGTTAGCACAAGATAATAATGCAGGGCTCTCAGGTGGTATAGCTGCCGATCACTTTTGCCAGCTCCTGCAAAAACAGGTGAATATGATAGCCATCCGCCAGTGCGTGATGCAGGCCGATGCTGATAGGAAGATATACCTGTTCACCACGCATTTCAATTTTTCCATACCCGATCTTCGGCACGCCCGGGTCCTGCCGGTTCGCAGCGGAAGCATGCTCCATCCCTTTAAAAGTAAACCAGGGCAAGGAAGTCATGTGCAACAGGTCATTGCCCTGGTAGCCGTTAAACAACTTCCTGCTCTTTTTTACTTCTGCTATAACCTGTGCGCCGTTCCCGCAAAAATCTTCCAGCTTTTCTATAAAAGGAAAGTGGGTGAAGGCAATCTGCATGTCATCTTTTAGGATGGTCGTAGACATGTCCAGTCCGCTGTAGCGGATCACCTGGCCGTTCTCAATGCGTAGCAGGAAGTTCCCGGTGTTGCGGGCAGCCTGGGTGGTAGCATGCATATAGCCAAGCGACACCGGCAGGCCCTGCCGCTTACAATAACGGTAAAGCGGCGTGATGTCTGCTTCGGTATGAACATTAAAAAAAGGCTGTGTGAAGGTGCTGAAAAAGCGATATGTCTCCTCCCGTTCCCAGCCTTCGATAGGTATAATTTCTTTGGTGTAGCGTGTCTGCATAAGTATAAAAGCAGGTATAACCTGTAGCCAGCCTGTACGTGGCGGCTTTGAGGCGGCAAAGATAGTTGATTGTTGCAACTTAATTTTTCGCTCAGGCAAGTGTCATATATGCTTTGTTATAGATATTTTATTATATTTAAAGCAGATAATACATTTTGTACCACCTTTGCCTATGAACGAACTTCTACAAGCTGCTATTTCTTCCGTTAACATCATTCCCACCGCCCTTTTGGTCTTTGTGCTGCTGTATTGGGTGGCGGTCATCTTTGGCTTCCTGGACCTCGATTTCTTTGATGTAGAGGTGGAGACCGGAGTAGATGCGGATGGCGTTTCTTCTGTTTCCTGGCTTAACTCCGTGCTGGCTTTCTTCAACCTGGGCAAGGTGCCGTTCATGGTGTTTCTGACTTTTCTGGCGCTTCCGTTCTGGGTAATTTCTATACTTGCCAACTACTACCTGAACAGCAATTACGAGCTGCTGGGTTTGCTATACTTACTGCCTTCTTTTTTGGCGGCGCTTTTTGTGTCCAGGTTCCTCACCATGCCTTTTATCAGGCTTTTTGCCGCTATGGAAAAAGAGCACGAACCTGCTGCCAGCATCATTGGCCAGCTGTGTACCGTTACGCTGCCGGCTAACCCTACCGAGCTGGGACAGGCTGCCATTAAGACCTCGGGTGCTCCGCTTTTGCTGAACGTGAAAACCACCGAAGGCGCTGCCGTGCAGAAAGGCGAGACCGCGCTCGTAGTCGAGTACAATGCTGAAAACAAATTTTACCTCATACAACCTTACCAAACCATTTAATTCACATGCTAGCATCTTTATCCTGGTCTATCGTCATCATCATGGCGGTAGTCGTGATTGGCTTGATTGCCATTGTTGTCAAAATGTACCAGAAGGCTATCCAGGGCGAGGCGCTGGTGCGTACCGGTCTGGGCGATACGAAAGTGTCCTTCTCAGGTATCTTCGTGATCCCGATCATCCACAAACTGGAGGTCATGGACATCACCCTCAAAACGATTGTGATCTCCAGAACAGGTTCCGAAGGCCTGATCTGTAAGGATAACCTGCGTGCCGATATCAAGGTGAACTTCTTTCTGCGCGTAAACAAAACGCCGGAAGACGTGATCCAGGTAGCACAGTCGATTGGCTGTAAGCGTGCATCCGACCACTCGGCACTGGAAAGCCTCTTCGATGCCAAATTCTCTGAGGCCCTGAAGACCGTAGGCAAGCATTTCGACTTTGTGGACCTGTACCAGAGCCGCGACGACTTCAAGCGCCAGATCCTGCAGACCATTGGCACCGACCTGAACGGCTACATCCTCGACGACTGCGCCATCGATTACCTGGAGCAGACGCCTATCCAGAACCTGAATGAGAACAACATCCTCGACGCCGAAGGTATCAAGAAGATCATCGACCTGACCGCCAAGCAGAAGATACAGGCCAACCTGATCGAGCGCGAGAAGCAGAAGACCATCAAGAAGCAGGACGTAGAGGCGCAGGAGACCATCCTGGAGCTTGAGAAGCAATTGGCCGAAAACGAAGAAAAGCAGAAGCGTGAGATTGCTAACATCAAGTCGCGTGAGTTTGCCGAGATGGAGAAAGTACGTCACGAAGAGCGCCTGAAGGCCGAGAAGGCAAGAATTGCCACGGACGAGGAAGTGAAGATCGCCGAGCAGAACAAAGATCGCCAGATCCTGGTGGCCGAGCGCAGCAAACAGCGTACCGACGCCATCGAAACAGAGCGCGTAGAGCAGGCAAGGTTACTGGAGGCTAATGAGAAAGAGCGTATCGTGTCGCTGGCGCAGATCGAGAAGGAGAAAGCCATCGAAGAAGAGCGCAAAAACATACAGGGTATCATCCGTGAGCGCGTGACCGTGGAGAAAGCCGTAGTGGAAGAGGAAGAGAAGATCAAGGACACCAAGGCTTTTGCTGAGGCAGAACGAACGAAGGCTGTTGCAATTAAGAATGCGGAGCGTGAAGCGGAAGAATCACTGGTAAAAGAAATTAAAAGTGCTGAGGCAGCGCGTCAGGCAGCGGAGTTCCGTGCCAAGCAAATGCTGATTGATGCCGAGGCAGAGCAGGTGTCTTCGAACAACCGGGCGCAGGCCATCAAGACCATGGCAGAGGCTGAGGCAGCACAAGCGGCAGCGATCGGTTTGTCCGAGGCACAGGTGATGGAGGCCAAAGCCCATGCCCGTCAGAAAGAAGGGGAAGCGGAGGCGCTGGTGATCAAAGCCAAAGCCAACGCACAGGCCGAAGCCGACGAGAAACTGGGTATGGTAACCGCCAAAGTGACCAAAGAGAAAGGTATAGCCGAAGCGACTGTGGTAGAGAACATGGCATCAGCCGAGGAGAAGCGTGGTCTGGCAGAGGCCCGTGTGATCGGAGAGAAGTTCACGGTAGACGCCAAAGGTATAGAGGAGAAAGCGGAAGCCATGCGCAAACTCGATGGCGTGGGCAAAGAGCACGAGGAGTTCAAGTTGCGCCTGGAGAAAGACAAAGCCATCGAACTGGCCCAGATCAACATCCAGAAGGATATTGCCGGTGCCCAGGCCGAGGTGATCTCCGAGGCCCTGAAGGCAGCGAAGATCGACATCGTGGGCGGCGAGACCATGTTCTTCGACCAGATCGTGGGCTCCATCACCAAAGGCAAGCAGGTGGACCGACTGGTAAGCAACAGTGAAGTGCTGAACACCGTGAAGGATACCTTCTTCCAGCCAAATGGCGACGGCCACGTGGATTTCCGCGAGAACCTGCAGCGCTTCGTTAATCAGTTCGGTTTGAAAACAGAAGATGTGCGTAACCTGAGCGTATCAGCCCTACTTTTCAAGATGATGCAGAGCGGCACGGATGAAAGCACGCTGAATACCCTGAAGCAGCTGACCTCTACGGCCACTGCCATGGGGATTGCGGACAAGCCGTTCATTTCCCTGAACTAACCTCACCCCAAACCCCTCTCCTAAGAACAGGAGAGGGGTTTTTTATACTTGCGCCAGCCATTAGTACAGAATAAGCTATGGAAACAGTTAAGGTTGGAATAGTGTAGTTGGAAGTGATTTAAAATAATATTTACAGTGACTCTAAAGATTTTAGGAATATCGTCACTAGGTAGTTGTAATTGCCAAGATAAAAAAGACTCAGTAATGGATGATATGCTCAAATTTTTTGAAGATTTTCAAAACAGAACTATCTACAAAAAACTGACACCGGAGATATTAAAAGATATACCTAATGACCAGTTAGAGCAAACGATTTACGATAACATCTATGAAATCATTGGATACGACTATGAAAATGAATTCCAAAATGTCCAGAAATTAACAAAAGGACAACAGGCATTTGTATCCACTTGGTTAGTAGAGGTAGAAGTCAACAATGGAGGGTTCAATCAGTTCTACTTCAATTCCAGCGGACAGTACGCATATATGGCGGTTGATGGATTTGAAACTGTTGGTGCTTTAAAGTTTGCTGAACTTATGAAAGAAGCAAATAAAATATACGCCTCTATCAAAAGCGATCTCGAAAAATTTGATGATAGCACGCTGGAGAGCTTTAGCGAATCCTACAAAGAAAACCCTCTAAATAACCTCGATGACCAATTTTATGATCAAGACAAAGCAGAGCCTTTGTGGAAATTTAGAGTGAAGTATATTAGAGAGAATATTGATCAATTTATTACGAAGTAAAACTACTGTTGTCAGTTAGGCATAGTTATACCTCGCCAAGTGAGCACATAAGCACACAGACTTTTACCCATCATTAATTCCTAATCCTCCACCCACATGGAAGATACCAATACCGCTACTACCACAGCTGCCGAGAACGTGCAGTTGGAGGGGGGCACTTATGAAATCTTACGGAACCGTCTGCAGAAGAGCGGGGCAGAACTGCGTACGCAACTGGAGCAGCTAAACCAGGAGCGGAAGAGCGTGTTCGGAGCGATCGAGACGAAGCTGATCACCACCGAGCGCATTACCACCGAGAACAACTGCGTGCCTTGGGACATGGTGCCCGTGGGCTATACCTTGCTCTTTGGCTACAACGTATACCTGGGCCTGAAGTCGGAGGTGGAGCTGTCGGATGTGTTTGGCGTCTATACCTACGAGGGCCACAGCTTCCACCAACAGCCGCTCGATTTGCTGCAGGACAAGACCTTTAAGGACGACTTTCAGAAGCTCTACAAATACTACAAGAACACCCAGTTCGTCAAGTTTGCGCACATCGGCAACTACCTGTACATGGTGTTCCGGGTGGGCAAGGGCGTCAACGATATAAAGACCTTTAAGTGGTTGCTCAAAGGCGACACGATCACCTACATCGACAACCGCAGCGACCACGAGTATGTGTTCCCCAACCAGCACGATTTCAGCTGGAAGCGCACCACCCGCGAGGCACAGCGCAAAGGCAAACACCCGCACGTGTCCATCGAGGACAAGGTGTTCGTGGAGACGGTCGGTGGTGACCTCACCATCAAGGTAGAGGACAACACCGACTCGGGGCGTGGTATTTACTCGGAAGAGGTGGAGGACAAGGACCAGACGCTCGACGACTCGGAGATTTACTACGCCGTGGTGGGCAACATCATCGTCCTGAAGATACGTCCCTACCGCGAGAACAACTACCGCTACTTCGTCTACAATGTGAAGCTGCAGGAGGCCCGCCGCATTGACGCGCTGGAGCACAGTTGTGTGCTGTTGCCGGACGGGCAGGGCATTATCTACGCCTATGGGTATTACCTGCAGACGGGCGAGTTCAAGCAATTTGACAACAACCTGCAGGACATGCTGTTTGAGAAGCGCATCACTTCCCCGAACGGCGAGGATTTCCTGTATGTGTTCTACAACAAGGAGTCGGGCATCTACCAGTTGCTGTCCTATAACCTGATCACGCAGCAAATCGAGACTCCGATTATCTGCCACGGCTACGCCATTTACGAGAACGGCGAGTTGTGCTATTTCCGGGCCGACGAAGAGGCGCAGAAGCACCATGCCATCCAGATCTGGCAGACGCCTTACATCGGGCCGAACTTTGTGATACCGGTTACGCAGGAGTCCTACCTCTACAAGATCGGCAACAAGGACATTGTGCGGGCCATGGCCGAGAGCAACGAGGTGCTGTCTCTCTTGCACAAGGACGATTCCTATGCCAACCTATACCTCGACCTGATCAAGAAAACCACCGATGTACTGGATTCTTACCACTGGCTGAACCGGGCGGAGACCTACAATCTGGCGGGGCCGGTTGCGGCGATCCGGCAGACGGCCACGGCGGCGGTGGAGGAGTACGAGAAGGTGCTCAGCATTAAGAAAAATACGCAGGCACAGATAGGTCAGGTGCTGGGGCAGGCCGATACGCTGATCCAGACGCTGAAGCACAAGAAGGCCGAGAGCATCAACGACTATGTGAAGTATCTGGCCGATTTGCGGGGTATACGCGGCGAGGTGATCTCGCTGAAGGAGCTGCGCTATACCGACCTGCCGACCATTGAAAAATACGAAGCGCAGCTGCAGCAATTTGCGCAGGATACCGCCAACGGAGCCGTAGAATTCCTGTTGCAGCCGAACGCGCTGGCGCCTTACGAGAAGAAGGTAAAGGAGATCAACACCGCCATTGTAGGTATAGCCAAAGTGGTGGAAGCCGACGCAACCGACAAGGAAATTGCGGCGGTGTCATCGGAACTGGAAATGCTGATCGATGTGGTGAGCAACCTCAAGATCGAAGACGCCACCCAGACCACCCGCATCATCGATACGATCTCGGCTATTTACGCCACCTTCAACCAGACCAAAGCCACCCTGCGCCGCAAGCGTAAAGAGTTGTTGAGTCAGGAAGGCAAGGCTGAATTCAACTCCCAGATCAAGCTGATCAGCCAGAGTGTGGTCAACTACCTCGACGTGTCGGACTCGCCGCAGAAGTGCGAAGAGTACCTGGCCAAGCTGATGGTACAGTTGGAGGAACTCGAGGGCCGCTTCCCAGATTTTGACGAGTTCATTGAGCAGCTCACGGTCAAGCGGGAGGAGATCTACAGCGCTTTTGAATCGAAGAAAGTGCAGCTGCAGGAAGCGCAGAACAAGCGTGCCAACAGCCTGCAACAGGCAGCAGACCGCATCCTGAAAGCGGTGCAGAACCGGGCCAGCAAGCTGACTTCGGTGAGCGAGATCAACGGCTACTTCGCCTCTGATCTGATGATCGAGAAGGTGCGGAGCACGGTGGAGGAGTTGCTCAAGATCGGTGATACGGTAAAAGCCGATACCATCCAGAGTCGCCTCAAAACCCTGAAGGAAGACGCCGTGCGCCAGCTGAAGGACAAGCAGGAGCTGTTTGTGGACGGCGCCAACATCCTGAAGTTTGGCAAGCACCAGTTCACGGTCAACACCCAACCGCTGGAGCTGAGCGTAGTGCACCGCGATGACGCCATGTATTATCACCTCACCGGCACCAGTTTTTTCGAGAAGATCACCGATGACCAGTTTCTGAGCTACCGCCCCGTATGGGAGCAGACGCTGGTATCGGAGAACCATCAGGTATACCGTGCCGAGTATCTGGCTTTTAAAGTGCTGGAAGCAGCGCAGGATAAAGGTATAGCCACGCAGCAAAACGAGAACAGCCTGCGCTACCTGAGCATCGACGAACTGCACAAGCTCACCGAGGCCGAGCTGACCGACTACATGAACAAG
The DNA here is from genome assembly GCF_023630205.1 of Pontibacter ruber. GTDB lineage: Bacteria > Bacteroidota > Bacteroidia > Cytophagales > Hymenobacteraceae > Pontibacter > Pontibacter ruber. The sequence goes on from NZ_JALPRR010000002.1 coordinate 337,705, forward strand.
TTCATGGCCGCGCGCTTCAACGAGGGCTACATGAAAGGCGTGCATGACCACGACGCGGCTCTGATCTTAGGTGCACTGATCCGCTTGATTAAAACGGCCGACTTGCTTCGCTATACCTCCACAGACAGGGCTTGCGCGCAGCTGTACTGGAAGGTGTTCGCACCAGAGTTGAAAAAGAAAGTGCTCCAACATCAACTTCAAGGTATAAGCGCCATCCTGCAGGTCTTCCCCGACACGCACGAGTTTGACGACGTAAAAGCAGATCTGCAGCAGGAGCTCTATATTTTCCAGCAAGAGACCGGGCTGTGCAAAGAAGCCGGTACAGCCGAGGCAGGCGCGTACCTGTTCTACGAATTAACAAGAGGCAACACCTTTGTGATCGACAGCCAGGCTGATGTTTTGTACAACGGCTTTAAAAACTTTCTGACAGAGCGGCGTGTGCTGGAGCGTTTTAAGGAATCAGTAAAAGCGCTGCAGGGGAATATGGCGCACCAATTCGAGCTGATACAGCACTGGCTGAAGGCCTACATCGCGCAGGCCGGGCAGCACGACAAAACCGAATTTGTGGCCGAGGTGGCGGTACTGTTGCTTACCGATAGCTATAACACGCAGCAGGTAGTGCACACGGTGCTGAAGGAGAGTCTACAAGGTATGCAGGGCGCACACCAGCAGGTGCAGGGCCAGCAATACCAGCTGCACTACCACGGCTTCATGCGCCGCCTCCGCAACTATACTTCCAGCACGGCTACGGCCTTTACAGCTTTCACGGAGCTTAAAAAGAACCTGACGCAGCAGGCCGAGCAACAGCTTCGCCTGAACGAATTCAAGCCGCGGGTGCTGTCTTCGTTTGTGCGCAACAAACTGATCGACCAGGTATACCTGCCGCTGATTGGCGCCAATCTGGCCAAGCAGATCGGCACGGCAGGGGAGGCCAAACGCACCGACCTGATGGGCATGCTTTTGCTGATCTCACCTCCGGGCTATGGCAAGACCACCATCATGGAGTACATCGCCAACCGCCTGGGCATTATTTTCATGAAGATCAACGGTCCCGCTATCGGGCACCAGGTCACGGCGCTGGACCCGAAAGAGGCACCTAATGCCGCTGCTCGTGAGGAGCTGGAGAAGCTGAACCTGTCCTTTGAGATGGGCGATAACGTGATGATCTACCTTGACGACATCCAGCACTGTAATCCCGAGTTTTTGCAGAAGTTCATCTCCCTTTGCGACGCGCAGCGTAAGATCGAAGGCGTGTACAAAGGCCGCAGCAAGACTTATGATTTCCGTGGCAAAAAGGTATGTGTAGTAATGGCCGGTAACCCCTATACCGAAACAGGCGAGAAGTTCCGCATTCCGGACATGCTCGCCAACCGCGCCGACATCTACAACCTCGGCGACATCATCGACGACACCGAAGACGTGTTCAAACTGAGCTACATTGAAAACTCCCTCACCTTCAACACTGTGCTGGCCAAGCTGGCGGCGAAGAGTCAGAAAGACATTTATGCACTCATCCATCTGGCCGAAACAGGCAACAGCGAAGGGCTGGAGTTTGAGGGCAACCACTCGGCAGCCGAACTCAACGAGTATGTGCTGGTGCTGAAGAAATTGCTTAAGATCCAGGACGTGATCCTGAAAGTGAACCTGGAGTATATCCGCTCGGCGGCGCAGGCTGACGAGTACCGCACCGAGCCGGCCTTTAAGCTGCAGGGCTCTTACCGCAACATGAACAAGCTGGCTGAGAAGGTCATGCCAATTATGAACGACCAGGAACTGCAAACGCTCATCCTGTCACACTACGAGGCCGAGTCGCAGACGCTCACTTCCGGTGCCGAAGCCAACATGCTCAAATTCAAGCAGCTCATCGGCATCATGACCGAGGCTGAGGCACAGCGCTGGGAAGACATCAAAGCCACCTTCGTGCGCAACAACAAGCTCAAAGGCTTCGGCGGCAACAACCAGGTAGGGCAGGTACTCACTCAAATGGAAAACATATCCAGCGGACTTGAAGGTATAAAACAGGTGCTAAGCCAATTCAAGCCAAGCAGGCTGGAAGCGGCGGAGGAGATTTAAAGTATAGCTGAAAGTATAAAAAGCCCCTGCAAGTATAAACCAGCAGGGGCTTTTTATACTTTCGTGATTTTCAGCTTTATACTTACCTCAGGAATTTAACGGAAAGTAAGATAACATACATCCAGGAGGAGTAGAGCAAGGTATAACCAAGGCCGTAGAAAGCAGCCTTTGAGAACCTGCCTCTGCACCTTGGGCTGTTCTTTAGCACCAGCCGTACGGCTCTGAAGAAGACCCAGTACAGCATAGCCGCTAGCAACAGAACAAAGGCCCAGATCACTGTTTCGAATAAGAACAGGAAGGCAATAAACGCAAGGGTTACTGCTATCCAGGCAAAAACAGCTGCTGCAAATTCATCTGCGCCATCTCCAAGATCTAAATCAGGTAACATACTTCCTTTACCTCCTGATTTTCCAGCTATATCAGGTACATCCGCTACGGCCTCCGTGGCCGTATTATTCAGCCATTTTATTTTCCTGGTAAGATCTCCAACATCATCCTTTAACTTTATGCCATAGTAAAGGCTAGAGGTCAGGAAGCCAAAGAATATAGTACAAAGTATAGAGAGTGAAATGGTAGCGTTATCCAGAATACTTCTGCTGGAGGTAAATCCCGTCAGGTAAACTGTAAGGATCGTGCCGGTCATGATCAGTAGGGCGCTGATGAAGATCCATTTAGCAGGTATAAGCTTAATCCCGGGCCTTGGCAGAGTTGGCATCATCAGGCAAATCAAGAGTCAGAAAAGAGGAAATTATGCTGATGAATATACTGAATCTTATATATTATTGAAAGTATAAATGAGATAAAAGTGAAAGAACAAAAAAGGCTGGATCTTTACCAGAGCCAGCCTTTTATTATCCTTTGTGTTATACTTTAAAATCCCGTTTCGTCGGCGCTTGGGCCGTAGCTGCCGGGTATTGGAATATCGAGGAGGCGGAGGTACACGCCCAGTTGGGCACGGTGGTGGATGATCTGCGACAGCGCCATCCGGATCACTTCGGCTTTGGTATAGGTGTTATAGATCTGGTCGCCATTCCGTAATACCCATGGTTGTTCCAGCTGATCTTCTGTGGCTCGGGCTAATCCGGATTTGCCATCGGCATACGTCCTCTCAAAATAAGCTACCAGTTCTTTGGTGTTGGCAATTTTCTCTGGCTGGTAAGGGTTTTGCGCAAAGTCCAGCTCGTCGGTGGTGAGCGCCATACTTACCCAGGAAGGCAGCTCCGCCACGTGCGTTACCAGGCGGATCATGGTCATACTTTTCTGGTGAGGTTGCCAGTCATACTTGTCGTCAGGTACACGCTCCAGCATTTTACGGGTAGTCTGGGCTTCCTGCTCCAGCTCTTTTGAGAACATTTCGATTACCGTCATAGTTTTAAGCTTTAGTTTAAGACAAAGAAACCAGGACCCACTGACAACCCTATGGCAGTGTAACTTTGTATGACAAAATTTTTTCAGTGATCTATACTCAGTTTATTTTTTCACCAGAGGAGGTATAGAAATGTATGGCCTCTTAAAATGACTGTCTTTGTGCCTCTGCATCAGCTAAGTTATTTCTGCGGCGCAAAAGTTTGCCTATACTCCTGATCGAAAGCAGGGCAACTATGCCACCAACGGCAATAGTTTTCACCAGATTCTGCGGATCGTGTATCGAACGGAACCTGGTTTGTCCGTCTTTGATTTCGATGTATCCAACTGGCTTGATGGCCACACCGCCACCGCCTCCTGTTCCTTCTTCGCCGGCTTTGCTGCCTGTACCTCCACCGAACCCATACATGGCCTTAGCGGCTGGTATAACAGTTACCCCACCTCGCTCCACTGGCTCACCATAAATAGTGGCAGCATTTGCTGAAATACCTAATCTTTGTGCCAGCTGCTCAATAAAGGAAGCTCTTTTGTTACTTTCCTGCATGTCCATCTTGCCTGTTTTTTTATATGGTTTTACTTTCAAATCATCAACGCTTCTCTACATTTCAGGAGAAAACCTTTTTGATAAGCTCAAAATTTAATTAGTACTATTTAAATATTTTGTACGAATAAAGATGTTCAACGTGTACGAAAAGCTACGAAGAGATAGGTATGGGAGGAGAAATCGCTGTCAATCAACTAAAGTAACAAGTGAAAAGTGGGGGAGGTGCTGTTGTATACTTGCTTTGGTTGTTCCTGCGCGTGGAGTAACCTGAATTTATACTTGATGTAACATGATTAAAGCTAAAGAACGTGCACGTATGTTCAGGATGTTTCCCTTCTTTGCAGCAAGTGCTTTATTTATATAAACGAACTAATACTCCACCGGCAGTAGCTTCATATACTCGCTCAACTCGACGTGATCAGTCTTTGTAAAGGGCTTGTCTGTACTCCTGATCTTCAGGATACGCGACACCCGGAAGTCGCGGTACTCTTTCCGCAGGTGGCACCAGGCGATCAGGTGCCAGTTTAAGGCATAGAAAACAAGGCCGATCGGCTCTACCAGCCGTGCGCTCACTTCCTCTTTGTTGTTCTTGTAAGCAAGCTCCAGCATCACTTTCGTAGAAATGGCATTCTGGAGCGTTGCCAGGTAATCGGAGTTCAGTTGAAAGCAAGCGGGAATTTGTAACCGGATGTTGCTTGTGAGCGCCTCCAGCTTTTCCTTCTGCGAAGTTTTTAAAACGTTCTTTACTTTGGTCAGGGCGTTGGAGTAATGCGTCTGTATGGACTTGTCCGCAAATCCATAAACCATGGCTTCCATCAGGAGCAGTGCATTTGCCTCTTCCGAGCTAAAGGAAACGGGCGGCAGGAAATACCCCTGCACAATAAAGTAGCCTTTGTGCTGCTCAAAACTCACCGGAATGCCCTGCTCTCCCAGCGCTTTCACATCGCGGTACACGGTGCGCACGCTTATCCCGAACTTCTCAGCGATCTGCTCTGCCGTTACATACTTCTTCGACTGCAGCAAGGCCATAATACCAAACAAGCGGTCAATTCTGTTCATACTTTCATCTTTCAGGTAAGAAGGCGGCCATAGCTTTAATACGGGCGCCGACGGAATCACGAGAGGTAATCGAAAAGATTCCGTCCGAAAGCCGGCTTTTATACTGTGTGCTTACTTGCTGGAAGCTCCTCTTCGGTCAGAACCCTGTTTTTTCGTTTGGTAAACCACCAGTACATCGGGATGCCGGTTAGCATCAGGACCATGCCGATGGCTGCCTCGCGGGGACGTACTGCAATGGTGTTCACGAACAGGGCGGCGCAGAAAAGAACCATGATGCCCGGTATCACAGGGTAGCCCCATACTTTGTAGGGACGTGGCGCGTCCGGCATTTTTCGCCGCAGCACAAACACGCCAAAGGTGGTAGCCCCATAGAAAATAAATACCGCAAAAATGATCATGTCCGTAAGCTGATCGAAGGTGCCGGAAAGCACCAGCAGGCACGCCCAAATGCATTGGTACAGCAGTGAGCTCGCCGGCGCCTGACGCTCGTTAAGCTCAGCAGCTTTCTGGAAAAACATACCTTCGCGCGCCATGGCAAAGTATGTGCGGGAACTGGCAAGTATCGTTGCATTGGTACAGCCCAGCGTCGTTACCAGGATCAGGACCGAAATGAACAGGCTGCCGTAGTACCCCCAGAAGCTTTTAACAGCCTCTACGGCCGCAATCTTATTACCTGCCTCGTGTACCTGTACCAGTTCAGGTATGGGCAACAAAGACAGGTACGTCATGTTAACCAGGATGTAAATAGCTATAACCGTTACGACACCAAAGGCGATACCCCGCGGAATATTGCGATGGGCATCTTTGATCTCACCGCCTAGGTAACCAATCGCAGCCCAGCCCTGGTAAGCCCAGAAGGCCGAAAGCATGGCTGCGAAAACAGCGCTGAAAGTTACCGGGGTAGAAGTTGAGGTGGTCATAACAAAGCTTTTTGCTATGTTGCCGTGGCTACTGGCAAGGCCGGAAATAACAATGGTAGCAATACCAGCAAAGACCAGCAGCAGAATAGCCGTGCTCAGCCCTGCCCCTGTTTTAACTCCTTTTGCATTTACCCAAGTGAGTAAAATAATAAGCAGGATGGCCGTCAGCTTTACGTTAAAATCAGCGAAGGGAAAAAAGACGCCGCCGATGGAAAAATCTGCCAGGGAACTGAGAACAGGGGGCAGAGGCACGATGCTTTGGAACGATTGCGCAAAAACATAAGCCAGCGATGAAATGGCCGCTGTTTGTATGACCGTGAACAAAGACCAGCCAAAGATAAAAGCAAAAAAGCGGTTGTAGATGCGCTTGTAGTACGCGTATTCGCCGCCCGTATCGGCCAGCAGGCCCGCGACCTCAGCATTGCACAAAGCCCCAAATAACGAGATAATGCCTGCCAGCAGCCAGCACAGGAGCACCCATCCGGGCGACTGAAGCTCTGCAGCCATAGGCGCAACTTTCTTGTAAACGCCTGAACCTATGATGTTCCCGATAACTACCACGATGACGAGGCGTAAACCTAATGACCTGTTGAGTTGGCTGCTTTTACTCATAAAACAATGCGACGGTGGTTAATAAATTGATGATGGAGCTGAAAATAGTTGAGAAGATAAAGTTTTATTATTAAAAATCATACACCTACGGTCACTACCTGTTGAGCCAATTTATTTTTGACTTGTTTTCTGTTTGCCGCTACCACTTCCTGCAGCTCAGGTACACTGCCTGAATGCCTGTACTATACCTGCCGCATCCGGTGTGCCTCTGCTGCGGGATGTTGTGCAAAGCATGCTGTTCATCACTCTGTATAGGTCTTACCGGTACTACTCTGTGCTGGTAGGTATATGGTATCCATGTGCCTAAGAGCCTCCGCAAGCAAACTCCCAATGATTTATACTTCCCTATCAGAAGGTAAGTATAAACTTTGATTCAGAATCAGAGCCAGAAACAAGGGCAGTTACAGGGGCCTTTTCTTTGTGCCACGGGTTGGTGGCGCAGAGAGTGGATCTTCCGGCCAGTGGTGTTTGGGATAACGACCACGGAGATCTTTGCGCACATCAAAATAGCCGGTGCTCCAGAAACTGCGCAGGTCGCGGGTTACCTGTACCGGGCGCGAAGCCGGGGAAAGCAGGTGCAGAAGCAGCGGTACTTTTCCGCCACCGATTTTTGGGGTATCCAGCATGCCGAAAACTTCTTGCAAGCGCACGGCAAGTACAGGTGTGGTAGCTTCTGAATAATCCAGTGAAATGCGCGAGCCGCTGGGCACCTGCAGGTGGGTGGGCGCCAGCCGGTCCATTTCCTGGCGTAGTTCCCACGAAAGATCGCCAAGTATAAGCTCGTTAAAATTTAGCCGGGATACCTGCTCCAGCGAGCGCAAACCGGAAAGGTGCGGCCGGAGCCATACTTCTATACTTGCCTCCAGGGCTTCGTCTGAAACATCCGGCCAGCGGTCCGGCTCCAGTTGATGCAGGAAGGCAAGGCGCTGGCGCGAACGGAGGGCTTCCTCTGACCATGGCAGCCGGTCAATTCCTTTTTCAACCAGCGCCTGTAGCAAAGCATCGGCCACCAATTCCGGGTCAGGTTTGGCCTGTGCGGCTTCCTCCAGGGTCAGGGCACCAAGCCTTGTGATCTGCCGGGCCACCACACGGCCAGCAGCTGCATCCCAGCGCACATCCTGCACTTCTTCCAACTGGTCGGCGAAGTGTTCCAGGATCTCATCTTTTGCTACTGGTGCCGCCAGCAGCACGCGGGGCTGATTTCCCAGGTCGAGATGTGCCACGCCGTAAAACTCGGCCTCGCCAAACAGCTCTGTCGCTATACTTGCCCTTTGGCCGGTTACCAGGCGCACGCGCCCGGATGCTTCGCGCTGTGCCAGTCGGTCTGGGTAGGCAAGGGCTGCGAGCAAACCAGCAGCGTCGGGATGTATGTTGCTGCCGGGCTCACGCATTTTCTGGCGGAGGTTCTGGGCCTGTTCGCGTACCCGACGCAATGCGTTTTCGTCTATAACAAATCCGGGCGTCTGTGGTCGTTTCCCGGCAAGGATCTCCAGGCGAAGCTGCAGGTCAGGCAGAGTATTGCCCCAGCTCATTTCCACTGGCTTCAGGATGTCTTTTTCAGAAAGCAAGGCTGCCAGTGCGCAGGCAGTAGCGCCGTGCCCTATTTTATGACCTATGACCACCAGGTGACCCAGGCGGGGAGGCAGCCCCAACGGAGCGAGCTGCTTGCCGTGATGGGTAGGTTTGCCATTTTTATCCAGTGCCTCCAACCGTTGCAACAGGTCGCGGGCAAGCGACAGGGCAGGAGCAGGCGGCGTATCCAGCCATTTTAAAGAGGCGGCGTCTTTCACGCCCCAGATAGCCAGTTCCAGCGCAAGTCCGGTCAGATCTGCCTCACAGATCTCCGGTGCTTGTCGTTCTGGTAGCTGTAACTGGTCGGCTGTAGACCAGAGGCGGTAACAGATACCGGGGCCCAAACGACCGGCGCGGCCACGTCGTTGATCGGCGGAAGCTTTCGAAACAGGTATGGTGGCCAGTGTTGTAAGGCCGGTGCGGGGCACAAATTTCGGAACCCGTGCAAACCCGCCGTCTACTACAATTTTTACCCCTTCAATGGTTAAGCTGGTTTCGGCTATACTTGTTGCCAGTACTACTTTGCGCCTCCCTTGCGGCGCTGGCTGAATGGCAGCAAGCTGTTTGGATAAAGTAAGGTCGCCGTGCAGGAGGTGTAGGTCAGTGGCAGCGGCTAGCCTTCCCTCGAGTTGCTGGGCCACTCTTCGCATCTCGCCCATGCCGGGCAGAAAAGCAAGTATATCGCCTTCGGTATGTGCTGCCAGGGCCTGGCGAATCGCTTTAGGCATCAGGTTCGCTAACCTTTCAGCCGGACGCGTGCCGGCAGCAGCTACTTCTGCCGGTGTCAGGTAATGGGTGTCTACCGGGTACTGGCGGCCTTCGCTGCGGATAACGGGTGCCTCCAGCCAACTGCCAACCGCCGCGGCATCCAGGGTGGCGCTCATCACCAGCAGGCGCAGGTCAGGGCGAAGTACCGCCTGTGTGTCCAGCGCCAGGGCCAATCCGAGGTCTGCCTGCAGGCTGCGCTCGTGAAATTCATCAAAAATAATGGCAGCGATGCCTTCCAGTGTCGGGTCGTCCTGCAGCAGGCGCGTCAGGATGCCTTCGGTCACTACTTCGATGCGGGTTCTGGCAGAGACCACGTGCTCCATCCGTACCCAATAACCTACCGTTTCTCCTACTTTCTCTCCAAGCAGGTCGGCCATGCGCTCGGCGGCAGCACGGGTAGCCAGCCTGCGGGGCTCCAGCACCAGTATCTTTCCATCGTTTCGCCAGGCAGCATCCAGCAGTGCCAGCGGCACCAGCGTGGTTTTACCGGCACCGGGAGGTGCCTCCAGCACGGCACGCGACGATTGTTCTAAAGCGCTGAGTAACCGCGGAAGCGCTTCCTTAACGGGTAGGTCGGGTAACGTATAAAGTGTATCAGCAGACTGCATGGTGCAAAGGTCTGAAATCTGGCCGACAATTTTACGTGTGAAGGAAATGAGGTATTTGCACAGCTATAGTATGAAATCAAATGATTTCGGCTAGCAGTTAATGCAAGAACTATACTTCTGTGAGTTGATCAACATCAGCTTTTTTATTTTTTGTAAATTTTTTATTTAAAATAAACTTGCTGCTAGTCAGTGAGTTGTGGTTGATTATGGGAAAAATAAGGTTGACTGTGCTGAAAAATCATACTTGCTTTTCAGGAATTGTGGCATGGTAATTGAAAACTGTTCCAATACAAAACGTATAAGTTTTCTTAACAAAAAAGACATCGTTATGAAGAAGGTAAGTTTATTATTGAGTCTGGTATTATTCGTTGCATTTACCTTTAATGCTTCAGCACAGACAGAAGAAAGAAGAGGTTGGAGCCCACAGGCTAAAGGTGCCGTAATTGGTGGCGCTACAGGTGCTGCTGCAGGTGCTATCATCCACAAACGTAACCGCGTAGTAGGTGGTGTTGTAGGTGGTGTAGTTGGTGGTGCTGCTGGTTATGGTGTTGGTAAAGTTATCGACAACAAACAAAAGAAAAGACAAGCCGAAGAGGCCGCCCGAGTAGCTGCTGCTAACCGTGCTGCTGAAAGAGCTGCTGCAAGATCGGTTGCCAACAGAAGTACATCCAGCAGAAATTCTGTAGCCAAAAAATCTGCTGCACCTGCTAAACAGGAAGTTGTTGCTCCAACTGCAATGGCCTACAACAGCTATAACGCGACACAGGATCCGATCATGGGCTTAGCCTTGTTGCCAAACGCTGACTATGGTGATCCGACCAAACCTTACTATACATCAGAGTACAGGAGAAAAAGCTGGTAATCAGAAATTATACTAATACTGAAAAACCCAAGCCTCCGGGCTTGGGTTTTTGCTAACAAATCCTTTTACAGCAAGTATAAAGCAGATTAATAGGATTTATACACAAACCAAACGACTGTATCATGAAAACGATCATTTATATACTCGCATTTGCAGCAATCTTTACATCATGTTCAAAAATAGAGGAGGGTCCGAACATACAGGAGCTAAACAAAGAGTTTATTGGGGCCTGGAACAACCGCGACTCCGACAAGGTCATCTCCATGCTGGCAGATGATGTAGATTTCGTGCAGGGCGAGATCCACTTTAATGGAAAATCCGAAGTAGCCGATAAGTGGGTAAACGAAACACTCGGCACCATTTCCGACCTGAAAACGAATGTGGTAAGCTCCGGCGTAGACGAAACAATGGCTTACGAAGCAGGTACTTTCTCAGTAGATGTGCTGCCTTCAGGACCCAATGAGCCCCATGGCGTAGGAGAGGGCAACTTTATCCTGCTCTGGAAAAAAGGCGAAGATGGAAAATGGAAGTTAAGCTACGCACAGCTGGAAGACATGCCTGTGCAAGCCAAAGGTATGTAAGCGAAAGTTTACGCATACTTAGCTTTAAATAATAAATAAAAAGCCGCCTTGGTAAAAGCTAGAGCGGCTTTTTTTATTTAAACTGATTGAGGCAGCTAAATATCACTTTCAGCTAAGGCAAGCGAGAAATCCGGAACCTCCTTTACGGCGCCAGCAGGCAGCTCACGCAGGTAAATAGAGCCAACACGCACCCGGATCAATCGCAGGGTAGGAAAGCCCACAGCTGCGGTCATTTTCCTGACCTGCCTGTTTTTGCCTTCGGTCAGTGTGATGGATACCCAACTGGTAGGGCCGTGCCGTTCGTCGCGTATTTTGCGGGTGCGTTCAGCAAAGTCAGGGGAAGTTTCCAGCCGGTGTGCCTTGCAGGTATTGGTTTCATACTTTTCGCCGTAAAGTCCGATCGCCACGCCCTGCTGCAGATGTTCGATCGCCTCGTCTGTAATAAGCCCGTCTACCTGCGCATAGTACTCTTTTTCCACGTCTTTCCGGCGTACCTGCTCGCTCATTTTTCCGTCGGTTGTGAGCAGCAGCAAGCCTTCGCTTTTTTCATCCAGGCGGCCGATGGCCATGGTGCCTTCCGGGAACTCGTACAGCTCGCCCAGCAGTTTCTTTTTGCGATGGTTTGTTACAAACTGACTGATGTAGCCAAAAGGTTTGTGAATGATAAAATGCCGGTGTGCCATGTACAAACAAAATAATGTAGTGCAAAAATAGCCACAATTATCCCGTCGTAAAAATTAAACAGCAAAGCGCCGGCACTCCATTTCAGGTTGGTTATACTTTGCTGCGCTTACTTGGTTTGTTGTTCATGCTTCTCGTCAGCTTCCATTTTCTGTTTTGCCTCTATGCACCACAGCATTTCATGCATAAACCGATGCGCATGTTTATAGGACGCTTCTTTGTTTGTGGGATTGCCTTCTTCGTCGTAGGCTTCCTGCACTTTGGGTACCGGGAACATGGCAGGGACTACCCAAGCCCGTATCTTCCAGAGCGTGAACTGAAGTGCCCGCATCACCTGGGTGCCGCCAAAAGGGCCATTTGAAACAGTAACCAGGCCTATTGGCTTCCGGTACCATTCATCATACAGCAGGTCTACAACATTTTTGATGCTGGCTGGGTAGCCGCCGTTATACTCCGGCGTAGCGATAATCACACCGTCAGCGTTCCGGATCTTCTCAGCAAATTCCAGCACCTGCTCCGACGGATCTTCCTGGTACTTGAGTCGCTCCTCAAAAACAGGGAAGTTGTATGCCTTCAGGTCAAGTATCTCCACAGTAGCCAGGTTGTGCGCTGTTATGTACTTTTCAAAAAACAGTGCGACACGGTGGGTATTGCGGCCAGTACGCACGCTCGATGAAATAATGGCAATGTGTGGCATAGGTGTGGTTGTTTGATACGCGTTTAAAGGACTGATTTTCTACCAGGTACAACTGCTTTGGTTTAACCCTGTTTTAAAGGTACCTGCTTCCGGCAAAGCGATTATAGCCCTCATTTACGCGAACGGTTCAGCCTTGTTAATACCTCATCAAAAATGAGTTTAAAGCAAGTGCTGCAAGCTAACTTTTCGGATGTATTGCAACCCAATTATGCTGGTTACACCTGCTGTTGTTTTCTGCTTGAGGCTTGTAAAGTATAGAGGTGCTGTTATTTAGCTTGATTTTAAATTACCCAGAAAACGACCGGATGGTGTAACAAAGCTTTTGCAAAGGCAAGTATAACCTAACTATGTGAAGTAGAAACTAAATTGAATGAAATTATGGAAGCAACATGCAATCAATGCACCCACTGGGAGCAGGACAAAAGCAAAGTGCAACTTCAGAGCAACGACTTTGGGGTATGTGATGAACTAACCGGCCAGCATGCCATGGAGCCTTCTTATGTGCTGCCACTGGTGCATGAAGGACCTCAGGATATGAAGCCAAAGCAATTTGAAATGATCACGGGCGCCATGTTCGGCTGCAACCATTTCAGCGAGCGCAAACGCTGGGTATAGTATTCTTTCCGGCCTTTAATCAAGAGACAAAAGGCTGCAGATAAATTTTGAAATAAGATCATGTATATAACAGAAACCCCCTGCTGTTTTACAGCAGGGGGTTTCTGTTTATGCCGATCATCAGCAGTGAGGGTTATACTTACTTCTTCTTGGCAGGTACAGTCCAGAAGTAGATCGTAGAGCCGTCTACATTGATTGTCTGATCCGGCTTCCAATCGCCCATATCAAACGAGTGCGACACGATGCGGCTGCCGGGTTTAAGCTGCTCGAGCAGGATAGGACGTAATTTCATGTTTACAGTAGGAAGCAAGTATAACGTTACTACGGTCGCTTTGCTGAAGTCCGTCTCAAACAGATCGCCTTCTACAAACTTTACTTTATCGGTTACATTGGCCTTTTGAGCATTTGCGTTGGCTTCCTTTATCCGCTCCGGGTTGATGTCGATGCCCGTACCGGTGGCACCATACTCTTTTGCGGCCGTGATCACAATGCGGCCATCCCCACAACCCAGGTCATATACCACATCATCTTTGGTAACCTTCGCCAGTTTCAGCATGGCATCTACCACCACCTGCCGGGTCGGAACATAAGGCACATCCGGCGTGCGGGTAGCAGTTTCCTGTGCGTGAACAAAACCTGTTGCACAAAGTAGCAGCAGAAGTGAGCCAAGTAAATTTGTGATAGTTCTCATCCTATAGGTCTTTAGTTATACATTATACGATTCACTTAATTTGGGGGATTACCAGCAAGGGTGATGGTTCCTGAATAAGTTTGTAACCAGGCTTACAATGATTTCGGAACGGCCTCTTTGGCTTTATCGGACCTTGCTGCAATTTTCCTGTCGATAGCCGGCAGCACCAGCAGCAGTATAACGCCCACGGCCAGCACACCTACGCCTACAAGCGCTCCCAGACCAGTATAAACCAGGCTGGAGTACAACAGGTAAGCACTTGATAAACAAAATATCAGGGGCGTGACAGGGTACAACGGAACACGGAACGGCCGCTCTCGGTCGGGCTCCTTTCGGCGTAAAATGAACAGGGCAACTCCAACCAGCAAAAAGAAAAACCAGAAAACAGGGGCCGTATACTCGATCATGGTGGCAAAACCATTGCGGGTCAGAAGCCCCAGGCTGATAAGCGCAAGTGAGATAAACCCCTGCACGATAAAGGCATTTACTGGCGAAGAGGTCTGCTCGTTCCACTTACCTAGTATGCCGAACAGCGGAAAGTCTCTGCCCAGGGCATAATTGGTGCGGGCACCCGTGAAGATAGTGGCGTTGGCAGAGGTCAGCGCCGAAACAGCGACCAGCACCCCGATCAGTAGCACGCCCCCCTCGCCGAAGGTGATTCGCATCAGATCGCCTGCCACGGCATCAGACTGCGCCATGCCGCTCAGCCCAAGCACGTTCAGGTAAGCCAGGTTAATGAGCAGGTATATTATTGTAATGAGGATGATGCCCGCGACCAACGCTATCGCCATGCCCTTTCGCCCGGACCTGAGCTCCCCGGAAATGTAAGCTGCTTCGTTCCAGCCGCCAAAAGTGAGGAGAACAAAAACCATGGCAAGCCCCAGGGAGTTTGTCTGCCCTGAAGTATCAGAAGCTATACTTGATGCGCCGGCCTGTTCCGGCGCAAAGAAGAAACCAGCACCGGTGATGATCAGAATTCCCAGTACTTCCACCGTTGTAAGCACTTTCTGGGTGCCTGTACCGACTTTAACGCCAACTATGTTGATGCCCGTCAGAACGATCACAACCAGAGACGCATAGATGACAGGCGAAAATTCACCCAACGTATAGATCTGCGTCAGGTAATCGCCTATGATGAAGGAGAGCAGCGCAATAGAGCCTGTCTGGATGACACTCATCCGCGCCCAGGCAAACAGGAAAGCAAGTCGCTTGCCGTAGGCCCGCCTCAGGAAGTAATAATCTCCGCCGGTGTTTGGAAAAGTAGTGGTAAGTTCAGCGTAAGAAAGCGCACCGATCAGCGAGACAACGCCACCCAACACCCAGGTCAGCAGAAATATGCCGACACTCCCGCTATTTGCTGCCACCAGCGAAGGTGTCCTGAAAATACCGGCACCGATCACAATGCCTACGATCACGGCAATGGCATCTGTTAGCCCCAAAGCAGGTTTTGGCTCGGCTTCTGTTCCAATACGCAAATTGCCCTGGGTTTTCTCCTTCATACTGCGTCGCGTTCCTGTTATCCTCGGTAAAGCTCTACTGATCCATCTGCAAGGCAAAGTATAAAAGCCCAGCCATTGGGTGATCAGCGGGTAAAAACATAAAGTATTTTACGTCAGGAACAGGGCACGGCACAAGGGGCAGCGGAAAAGCTAAGTTAAAGAAGCTATTGCTGCTGTAAGGGCACCATAAGTGTTAGTTAATGTATGGCTATGTTTTTTTCTAAATAGTGTAAAACCAAGAACGAGGTATGTTGCTACTCATAGCAATGGGTTATACTTAACCAGTGAACATAGGATCGGCAGAAGTAGGTATTCTTTCCCGCTTCCGCCCAAAAGGCTTTGATAAAGTATGACCATCAGTAGCCTGCCAGCTGATATGGAAAAGCATTTTATACTTGTATTACAAGTATATAGAGGACCGGAAACACAGCAAAAATCACTGCTAAAATTTTGTATACATATTAGGCCAAAACTCTCTAAATTGTAAGGTCGAAATTCACCTCATACTGCCAATGAAACACTTCACAAAAAGTATTGCTCCGTTACTGCTTTTCGTTACCATCCTTTTCTCCTGCTCGGTAAATCAGAAAGTTGCCTCATCAAAAGAGGTGGCGAATTGGAAAGAACAGGCTGCGCGCGTTACCATTATCCGCGATGATTTTGGCGTGCCGCACGTGTACGGGAAATCTGATGCAGATGCTGTGTTCGGATTGTTGTACGCCCAATGCGAAGACGATTTTAACCGCGTAGAGCGCAATTACCTGTGGGCGATAGGCCGGCTGGCAGAAGTAGAAGGAGAGGAGATGCTCTATAGCGATTTGCGTGCTAAACTGTACATGAGCAAAGAGGAAGCTATCCAGAACTATGAAAAGAGCCCGGAATGGCTGAAGGCGCTTTGCCAGGCCTATGCCGATGGCATTAACTATTACCTGCACACGCACCCGGAAGTAAAGCCGAAGCTGCTTACACGTTTTGAACCCTGGATGCCGATGTATTTTACCGAGGGCTCAATTGGCGGCGACATCGAAAGTATATCTACCGAAAGGATCAAGGCTTTTTATGGAAGCAACAAATCGTTGGGCTACAACAACTATAAAACAGGGCTGGTAAAACCAGGTATACTTGACGAACCAAAAGGGTCCAACGGGTTCTCGATCTCCGGAAAACATACAGCTTCAGGCAATGCTATGCTGCTCATCAACCCGCATACTTCTTTCTTCTTCCGTGGCGAAGTGCATGCCGTGAGCGAGGAAGGACTGAATGCGTATGGCGCCGTTACCTGGGGGCAGTTTTTCGTGTACCAGGGTTTTAACGAAAAGCTTGGCTGGATGCATACTTCTGCTTATTCTGATGTAATCGATGAGTTTGAAGAAACCATCGTGAAGCAGGATGGCAAGCTGTTTTACAAGTATGGCGAAGCGCTTCGCCCGGTCTCTACTTCTGAAGTAACACTGTCGTACAAATCCGGCAACGAAGTAAAGCAGAAGACCTTTGCCACCTACCGCACACACCACGGCCCGATCACGCACCAGAACGGCGACAAGTGGGTAGCCACCGCCCTGATGTGGAAACCGGTAGAGGCGCTGACGCAGTCGTATATCCGCACCAAGCAGACCAACCTGCAGGAGTTCAACGAGATGATGAAGATGCGTACCAACTCCTCGAACGCCACTGTATATGCCGATGCTGATGGCAACATTGCCTACTACCACGGCAACTTTTTCCCGCGCCGCGATACCTCGTTCGACTACTCCAAACCCGTTGATGGCAGCAACCCGAAAACCGACTGGAACGGCCTGCATACGCTGGAGGAGACCATTCGCCTGATAAACCCGCCGAATGGCTGGATACAAAACTGTAACTCAACGCCGTTTACAAGCGCCGGAGAGTATAGCCCCAAAAAAGAAGATTACCCGGTTTACATGGCACCGGCACCGGAGAACTTCCGTGGCGTGCACGCTATTCGCCTGCTCAAAAAAGCAAACAACCTGACGCTCGACAAGCTGATCGAACTGGCTTACGACCCCTACCTGCCGGGCTTTGAAATGCTGATACCGGGGCTTGTGAAAGCCTACGACAAGCAGAAGCCAAACGACCCGAAACTGAAGGAAGCCATTGACGTGATGCGCAAGTGGGACTATGCAGTGTCAAAGGAATCAGTGGCGATGTCGCTGGCTCATTTTTATGCTACTAATTTAACCAAGAACGGCAGCGCACCTAAAAACATGGGCCTGATGGAGCGCTTTGATTATTATACCAACACAGCCCCAGAGCAGGAACGCCTGGAAATTTTCAGCCAGACGATTGCGCAACTGGAGAAAGACTTTGGCAAGTGGAACACCCCGTGGGGCGAGATCAACCGCTACCAGCGTCTTAACGGCGATATCAAGCAGGTGTTTGATGACAGCAAGCCGAGTTTGCCAATTGGGATGGCTTCCGGAAACTGGGGAGCACTAGCCTCTTACGGAGCAAACTCTTACAACACCAAACGCCTTTACGGTACATCGGGCAACAGCTTTGTGGCCGTAGTGGAGTTTGGCGATAAGGTAAAGGCAAAGAGTATGCTGGCCGGCGGCCAGAGCGGCGACCCGAATTCACCGCACTTCGACGACCAGGCGCAGCGTTACGCCGATGTGAAGTTCAAAGATGTAGCCTACTACCGCGAGGATGTAGAGAAGCGCGCAAAAGCAACCTACCACCCGGGCGAGGAAGTGAAAAAGTAAAGTATAAACAAAGTATAAAAAGCGGCTTAAACTATGGTTTAAGCCGCTTTTCGCTTTACTGATAGATAGTTCTTTGTTGTGGACCCTTCTCGAAAGTTCTACCTGAACTTAACCATAAGAACTATGTGATCAAAGTTTATCATCTTTAAGGAAAGGATGTGTTGCATGCCGGAAACAGGAAGTTCTGAAAATAGAGCGTGCGTAACAAAAGCAGCAATAGGAGAGTTTTACCCTTGTTGTCAATTTTGAAATCTTATTATAAATGGATACTGCTAGCCTTATTGAATGGGGAGGCTTCCTCATTATTGCGATACTGATTTTTGCTGAGACAGGATTACTGATCGGGTTGGTAGTGCCTGGGGGAGAAACATTGGTTTTCACGGCTGGTCTGCTGGTTAGTACCGATTCATTAAGTGTTCCTGTAACCATACTACTGATCTCCCTGATCGTGGCAGGAATCGTGGGGGACACTTCGGGATATTATATCGGCAAGAAATTCGGAAGAAAACTCTATGACAAGAGAGATACCTGGTACTTCAAAAAGAAGTATCTGTACTTGGCTGCAGACTACTTTGCTAAGCACCGGAAAGCTGCCATAATCTTTGGTAAATATTTGCCTATTATCCGACCCTTCAGCCCTGTGATTTCCGGAACAACGAACATGAAGTTTTCTGTATTTATATTCCTGACTGTCGTGGCAAGTATACTTTATATGAGCACCTATGTGCTGGCAGGATATTTTCTTGGGAATCAATTCCCTGAAATAAAAGAGTACCTGGGCTGGATTGTGCCCATCAGTATCGTAGTGGCTCTTATTCCTGTATTTAAACAGTTAAGGAAAGCAAAGAGCAATGCACAGGTTTAGAGCTTTGGTGAGATCTCTCTTTTCGTATTTAACTGCGGGATCTACTTCCGGGGTATTGCTGTAATCGCAGCTCTGCCTCCCTCCATACTTACCGCTGTTTCGTACAACCCAAGGTATAGCTCAGAGAAGTATAAAGTATGAAGTTAGGAAAGATAAAAGTGGCGGCCGTGCAGATGGGCTGCATACTGGGTGACCGGGAAGCCAATTTACGCAAGGCAGAAACGCTGATGGGAGAGGCGATAAAGGCAGGGGCAAAGCTGGTTGTGTTGCCGGAACTGTTTAATACCGGTTACCGCGTAGAGGAGCGGGACGTGGAGCTGGCAGAAACGATACCCGGCCCTACCGTGGAGTGGATGCAGGTACTTGCCCGCCGGCACAATTTATACCTGGTGGCGGCCATCCTGGAGCATGGGCTAACGAAAGGCATTGTGTACGATACAGCCGTTATCGTAGGCCCGGATGGACTGCTGGGTACGTACCGGAAAACGCACCTGTGGGATGTAGAAAGTATACGCTTCACCAAAGGCGAGGAGTTCCCGGTTTTCCAGACGGAGTTCGGTACCATCGGTCTTCAGATCTGCTATGAAGTTGGTTTTCCGGAAGGCGCCCGCGTGCTTACCCTGAAAGGTGCCGACATCATTTTATACCCTTCTGCTTTCGGCAAAGCCCGTGAGTATGCCTGGAAGATTGCCACCCGCTCCCGTGCCCTGGAGAACGGCGCATACGTAATTGCGGCAAACCGTACCGGCACCGAAAAGGAGGTAACCGAGTTTGGCGGCGGCAGCTGCATTGTAAACCCCTGGGGCGAAGTTATCGACGAGGCCAGCCAGGAAGACGAGGTGATCGTGTCGGAAATAGATCTGCAGGAAGTGATCGATCAGCGTCGCCGGCTCCCATACCTCCGGGATATGAACAAGTCGCTTTTCGCCAAGGAGTACCGCTAATTTAACCCTTTCGCCAGCAGCTGTTTTAAGAACCAGGCTCAGCTACCGTGCGTACCTCCTTTAACATTGCTGCCTGATCTTCAGGCTGATTTTATACAAGTATAAAAATCAAATGACATGGCTAAGAAAGAAATTCTCGTTGCGTATGGTATTGATGTAGATGCGGTAGCCGGCTGGCTTGGCTCTTATGGCGGTGAAGATTCCCCGGACGATATCTCCCGGGGTTTGTTTGCCGGTGAGATCGGCACGCCACGCCTGCTCAAGCTCTTCGACAAGTATAACATCAAAACCTCCTGGTTCATACCGGGCCATTCCATTGAGACTTTTCCGGAACAGACACGCATGGTAGTGGATGCCGGCCATGAAATAGGCGTACACGGCTACTCGCACGAGAACCCGATTGCCATGACAGCACAGCAGGAAGAAGACGTGCTGCTCCGATGCATTGACCTGATCACGAAAGTGTCAGGCAGAAGGCCTACCGGCTATGTGGCCCCCTGGTGGGAGTTCTCCAACATCACCAACGAGCTGCTGCTCAAGAACGGCATCAAATATGATCACAGCCTGATGCACAACGATTTCCAGCCATACTATGTACGCGTGGGCGACAAATGGACCAAGATCGACTACAACCAGCCCGCCTCCTCCTGGATGAAGCCTTTGGAGCGTGGCCATGAAACCGACCTGATCGAGATTCCGGCTAACTGGTACCTGGACGACCTTCCTCCGATGATGTTCATCAAGAAGTCGCCAAACAGCCATGGCTTTGTAAACCCGCGCGACATCGAACAGATGTGGAAAGACCAGTTCGACTGGGTGTACCGCGAGTACGATTATGCCGTGTTCCCGATGACGATACACCCCGATGTGAGTGGCCGCCCGCAGGTGCTGCTCATGCACGAACGACTGATCGAGTACATCAACAGCCACGAAGGCGTGCGCTGGGTAACCTGCGATGAAATGGCTGATGATTTTGCCCGCCGTTTCCCAAGAAACAAGCAAAGCTAAGTAGAAGCCTATGTGCGTATTATGTACAGGAGCCATCCTGCAGGTGCACTGGACTGATCGGAGAACTGCCGAGGGCGCTGCTGTACCTGGCGAAGACCAGCTGCGGTTCTATAGAAGAGGGCGCCTGCACCGGGCGGGCCTTGCCAATAAGATCCTGTGCCACTACGGTCTGAAAGTAGAGGATTGGAACGGAAGTAAGTTTGTGCTGAGCGATAGAAAAGGAAGGCAGGAGATCATAGAAGATCTGGGTGGGCTGTGGCCGGCTGCCGAAAAACTGGTTGGCTACAAACTCAACCCGCTGGATTCTGTGCTGATCGGGAAATTGAAACATAATGTCTAAACAGAACAAGCTTCCTATAACGGTTGTCACAGGTTTCCTGGGGAGTGGCAAAACTACTTTGTTGCAGCAGGTACTCCGGCAGCCTGGCATGCAGGACACGGCCGTATTGGTAAACGAGTTCGGCAAAGTAGGCCTGGACCATCACCTGCTGCAGGTGATGGAAGAAAGCACCATTCTGCTGGGAGGAGGCTGCGTGTGCTGCAGTACCCGCGATGATCTGGTGGAGGGCTTAAGCCAGCTGTTGAACAGGGTAGAGCGGGGAGAGCGTGCCAGCATACGGAAGGTTGTAATTGAAACGACCGGACTTGCCGATCCGGCGCCGATCGTGTTCACAGTTTTATCGCACCCGGTATTGCAGCACCATTTCTACATCGAAAACGTGATCGTGACGGTGGATGCCGTGAACGGGCTCTTCCATTTGCACAACCAACCAGAATCTGTGAAACAGGTCCTGGTGGCAGATAAACTCATCATTACCAAAACAGATCTTGCTAAGGCCAACGAGGTGGAGCAACTGGTACAGGAGCTGCAGGCCATTAATCCGTCCTCAGAAGTACATACTGCAGTGTACGGCGCTGCAGACGCAGCTATACTTTTCACTCCTGCAGCAGCATCTGGTAGAAAATCCGAACGTATGGTAGCGGCAAGTATGGCCTCGGGTGCGCATACGCAGGATGTCAGCTCCGTTTCCATCACCTTTGAAAAGCCATTGGACTGGACAGCTTTTGGTCTGTGGCTGAGTATGCTGCTGCACGCCAAAGGCGAAGACATCATGCGTGTGAAGGGCCTGCTGGACATCGGCGGACCGGGACCTGTGGTACTGAATGGGGTTCAGCACATCATTCACCCGCCCGATCACCTGGAAGAATGGCCAACCGAAGAGCGCATTTCAAGCCTTGTCTTTATCATGCGGCGAGTAGACCCGCAGGACATACTCGCCTCGTTAGAGGCTTTCCAACAGACCTTTGATGTAGAGCACAACCTGCCCCGCATGGAGGTGCTGCTGTAGCGCTTTATACTTCCTTACAGAAAATACTTTTCGATCGCTACCGCCACGCCATCCTCTATACTATTGAGTGTGATCTCATCTGCGACTGCTTTTACTTCTTCGCGGGCGTTACCCACAGCAATGCCTAAGCCTGCCGCACGCAGCATGTCAATGTCGTTGTAGTTATCCCCGAAGGCCACTACTTCCGAGATATCGATGTTAAACTGATGCCGGAGAACCAGCTCGAGTGCGGTTGCCTTTGAGATTGCTTTAGGCGCAATTTCGAGGTAGGTGGATTTGGACCGGTAGATATGGATCTGGTCTGCAAATTGCGCTTCGAGTTTGGTTGCCATTTCAAAGATCTCCTCTTCAGGACCCATGCACATAACCTTGTGTGCACCCGTACCCGCCATCTGCCAATTGTCCAGGATGGGGTGAAGTTCTGTTACTTGGGCGGATACTTTGGTCACGCGCTGCTCTTTTTCAGTCCATTGATCCATTTGGGGAGCATGCCAGTCGTCGTTAGCATACAAACTTACGTGGATGGAGGTGCCATGCGCCAGCGCAACAATAGCAAGGCAAAGCGTTGCGGGTATCTGGATGGTATTGATGACAGCAGGCGTAATGGAGCCGCTTTCAAAACTGAGCACATAACCCCCGTTAAAACAGATAAGCGGGTGATGCAAGATATTCAGTTCCTGTTGCAAATGGCGCATTGCACTGGGCATGCGCGACGAGGCAAGTATAACGGGTGTTTGCTTATCCAGATTCCGGATGGCCTTGATGGTTCTTTCGGATAATTCCCTGCGGCTATCCAGAAGGGTGCCGTCTATATCAGTACAAAGAGCGCGGTAATTCATTGATTGTAAAATATTGTGTATCAGGAGTGTTTTGCATAATCCTGATTTCTAAAAGTGTAAAGGTACTATAAAATGACTACACGGCTGGCATTGGAGTGAAGTACGTTAAATCATAAGGCCTCACAAAATAGGAGAGGAGCCGCTTCGAGAAGAGGAAGACATCTTATTAACAAAGCTAAAACACCAGAAACAAAAAAGACTTTGCTCTTCTGCAGGACTGGTAACCAATCCTGCAGAAGAGCAAAGCCAGTAAATTCTTATAGCAAAATATTACATTGCCTCCACCAGATCTTGGTTGTAATCAAGTCCAAGGTGCGTGATCAGGTCTTCGCCCATCATATGGCGCAACGTGTTCTGCAATTTTATCAGTTGCTTGAAGATGTCGTGCTCAGGGGTGAGGCCCGGCGCTGTCTGCGGAGATTTAAAATAGAACGACAACCACTCCTGAATACCGGACATACCCGCTCTTTTAGCCAGATCGCTGAACAAGGCCAGATCGAGTACAATAGGGGCAGCTAAAATAGAATCACGGCACAGGAAGTTGATCTTGATCTGCATGGAGTAACCCAGCCAGCCAAAGATGTCGATGTTGTCCCAGCTTTCTTTGTTATCGCCATGAGGCGGATAATAGTTGATCCGTACCTTGTGGTAGAGCTCGCCATACAATTCAGGGTTGATATCGGGCTGAAGGATATCTTCCAGCACGCTTAGCTTGGAGACTTCTTTGGTTTTAAAATTGTCCGGATGGTCCAGCACATACCCATCGCGGTTGCCCAGAATGTTGGAAGAAAACCACCCTTTTATTCCCAACGCTCTGGCAGCCAGCCCCGGCGCCAGAATGGTTTTCATCAGGGTCTGGCCTGTCTTGAAATCTTTCCCTCCAATCGGTGTACCGGTCTGCTTGGCCAGTTCGATCAGCGCCGGAATATCGCAGGTCAGGTTAGGAGCACCGTTCATGAAAGGCACACCCAGTTTGATGGCTGCATAGGCATAGATCATCGAAGGCGAGATGGCAGGATCGTTGTTCAGCAAGCCCTCCTCAAAGCTTTCTATGGTCTCGTGTACCGCAGAAACTTCGATGTATTTTTCTGTAGAGCCGCACCATACCATTACAATTCTGGAGCAATCATTGGCCTCCTTGAAGTTCTCTATATCATCCATCACGGCCTTGGCCAGCTCGGCTTTTGTAGCAGCCTGCTTCACATGATCGCCGTCCAGGTTAGAGATGTACGATCGGTCAAACACCGCTTTCATCGGCTTGATGGCTTCAAGCTCCGCCTTTACTGCATGCAGCATCATCGGTTCCAGCACCTTTGCTTTCATGGCAGCCTCAAACACGTTGTCGCTGTAAACATCCCAGCCGCCAAAAACAATATCGTGCAGGTCGGCAAGCGGTACAAAATCTTTTATTTTAGGATAGCGGTTCTCCGTTCTTTTTCCTAAGCGGATGTTTCCCATTTGTGTGAGGGAGCCCACCGGCTGGGCCAGGTTCTTTTTTATAGCTTCGACACCGGCTATGAGCGTAGTGGCGACAGCACCCAGACCTGGTGTTAATATACCAAGCTTTCCTTCTGCTTTTTCTATGGTATTATGCATGTGACTTGTGTTTATGAGTAGTAAATACCAAGTATGTTAGACGGTTGAAATACTGGTTACAGGTAATGCAATGATCAAAGAGGATCTTTAAAGTGCGCTGCATCTTAGCAGGTTCAGTTGTGTTACTTACCAAAATGGCAGCAAAACACAGTGCTGTTTAAGTTTAACTGCTGATAGCTACGTTGTTATCACTTGTTTGCAGGCCAAAGCATGCGCTCGCTTGTACAGGTAAATCCGTTGATATGAATACAACTATACTGCAATACTCATTATGTACTGTCAAGGTTTTATCTCACCTGTATCATTGATCAAAAGTAACCTGGCGTTCTCGTCGTAAACATCGATTATACTTACCGAGGCAGGACTTATCTCAATGCGCTGGAACATATCCAGGTGTACTCCTGCATAGTATGCGACAGCTGCTTTGATAATGTCGGCGTGGCTTACGACGGCTATGGTTTCGTGCGGATGCCTTTCACAGAGTTTGTGCAGCCCTGTAACGATGCGCGTCTGGGCCTCAAGCATTAGCTCGCCACCCGGAATGCGGGTATGACTTCTGAATGAATTAAAGCGCTGAAAAAGGGGATCACCGGAGAGCTCTTCGAAGGTACGGTTGGTCCATTCGCCGAAGTTCAATTCCAGAAAGTCTTCATCAATAGTGGTCGGGATATTCAGCTGCCTTGCAAGAGGCTCGGCGGTTTCGACTGTGCGTTCCAGGGGGCTGCTGTAAATAGCTTTTACAGGCATGTGGGCGAGCCGCTGTGCTAATTTTTCTGCCTGGGCTTTTCCTTCCTCATTTAAATGCACAGACCCGGTTCGACCGGAAAAGCGTTTGCCAACAGAATCAGTAGTGGCGTGTCGGATAAGCATAAGTTTAGTCATGTAGATCGGGCTGTTTAAGTCTGGTTCATGATCATATATCAAAATTCCAGACAGCGTAATGGTAGTTGAAAATTAACCGTGCCTTTAAACGGAGCATCAGCACAAACCGTTATCGGGTTCCGCCACATTGTACTTTGGTAAATACTCTCAGGCAACATGTCTGAAGATCTGGTAAAATTATGCTGCTGCGCTTACTGAATCTGGCAATAGGACAACAATAAGAAACTGGCCGGGAGCTTAAATATAAAGTTTAGCTAAATAACCTAAAGCGTATTTATATCGTTGGCATGAACCAGCAGTACGCATGCTTTTGCCTTTCCTCTTCCGGGATTCTCGCCTTCATGCATGTAAGGCCACAATAAGAATTAAACTTAATCAGAATTAAATTGGAGCAGCCGAAATACAAGCCTGTTTTAAAGATTGGTGTCCTTACATTTCACCGCTGTATCAATTTTGGCAGTTACTGGCAGGCGCGTTGCTTGGTGGAAGGCTTGCAGGCGCGCGGGCATGATGCCGTTATACTAGACCACGACTCGAACCGCGTGAACCTGGCCGAATGGAAATGTGCTTTCCGGCCTGTTCTGCCTACGCCCGTTCCTCCCGCAGACCATTCCCTCTACCGTGAGAAGATTCAAAAGTTCTTTCGTGTGTTTGATACCTTGCCGCTTTCGCCGCGCTTCCAGGTAGTTGATCCGAAAGAAATGGAAGCCTATGATACGGTGGTTGTGGGCAGCGATGAAGTATGGAATTTGTCTCACCCGTGGTACGGCGGTTACCCTCTGTTTTATGGGGAGGGCGTACAGGCAAATCACCTGATCTCCTATGCAGCCAGCTTCGGTAATTACGATGCATCCTGGGGAATGGAGCAAAGCTGGGCAGAAAGACTCCGCAATTTTGGGATGATCTCCGTGCGGGATGAAAACTCGCAGGCCATCATCCGGAACGCCTTAGGGTATGAACCCGAAATGGTGCTGGATCCGTGCCTGCAGTTTCCGATAGTGCCGGAAGAAAGAGAGCTGGAAAACTTAGAGGAGCCTTATGTAGCCGTTTACGGGCACAATTTTTCTGAATTTTTCATTCGTGAAATCCGTAATTGGGCAACAGAGAAAGAGCTTCGGCTGATAAGCATCGGTTACCGGAATGATTGGGCCGATGAACAATGGATTGCCGCAGACCCGCATGATTTTGCGCATTTTATGGCCAGGTCTGAAGCTGTGGCAACTAACTTTTTCCATGGCTGTGTCTTTGCTCTTCGCAATGCGAAGCCGTTTGCCTGTGAAGCGTCGCCCTACAGAAGGCATAAACTACAAGGCCTGATGTCAAAAATTGGCGGCGAGAAACACCTTGTTTCCGAAGACACACCGGCTGCAGTTTACAACATCCTGTTAAGCGAACCATTAGATACTACTATACTTCAGAAGATCAGCCATCTGCGACAAACATCTAATGCGTACCTGGATAAAGCACTGGTTCTTCAACAAATTCAATATGCATGAAAGATTTGCTTAGCCCAAAAGATATTGTCCGCTCCGGATTGTGTATAGGTTGTGGGAGTTGTGTAGCGCAGGCAGCCTCGAACGGCACAGCAATGGATTTTGACTGGTACGGACAACTTAAGCCGAAAGGCCCTGAGGAGTGGTACAGAAGCGACTCTGAAAGCTTTACCCGAACCTGTCCGTTCTCGCCTGCAGCAAAAAATGAAGACCACCTGGCAGCCGAGCTTTACCCAACAGCCCGGCAGGCCCACCTGGCAACAGGGCGCTTTGAGACTGCATATGTGGGGCACGTTTCGGAAGAAGATTTCCGTTTGCAGGGAAGCTCGGGAGGCATGGTCACCTGGGTTGCGACAGAGTTGCTGCGAAGAGGTTTGATTGATGGTGTAGCGCATGTGGTGGCATCCCAAAATCCTCAGGAAGAAGGGCGCTACTTCCGATACAGAATTTCAAGAACCGAAGCCGAGGTTCGTCAAGGAGCAAAGTCCCGGTACTATCCTATAGAGTTATCTGAAATTCTGCAAATGATCCGGGAGGTCCCCGGCCGCTATGCCGTTGTCGGTATCCCGTGTTTTATCAAAGCTGTACAGCTGCTGCGACGTGAGGACCCGATCTTCCGGGAACGAATCCGGTTCACGTTAGGGCTATTTTGCGGACACATGAAAAGTGCGCGCTTTGTCGAAAGTTTTGCCTGGCAGATGCAAGTTCCTGCAGAGCAGATCGAGCAGGTAGAGTATCGGCACAAAGACCCGAACCGACCGGCAAACTGGTATAACGCCCGGCTTACGTTGCGTGACGGGCAAGTGGTAAACAGAGACTGGTGGCACCTGGCAGACGGCGATTGGGGAGCTGGTTTTTATATGAATTCGGCCTGCAACTTTTGTGATGATGTGATTGCGGAAACGGCGGATATCTCATTTGGGGATGCCTGGGTAGAGCCTTATTCATCAGACGGAATGGGAACGAATGTGGTGGTAGTTCGCTCGCCTCTGATACAAGAGCTTGTTGCCAATGCAGTAAACGAAAACAGGCTGATGTTGGAAGAAGTGGATGCCAAATTTGTAGAGCAGACGCAGGCTGCCGGCTTTCGGCAACGTCGCGAAGGGCTGGCGTATAGGCTGACATGGAGCCGTACGGGTGTGCAGCCGCGCAAGCGCGTTGCCCCTGATTCGAAGTCGGCTACAAGGCAGCGCAAGCTGATCTACCGGATACGGTATTACATTTCGGCCGGAAGCCATAATGTGTTCAAGCTGGCCCGAAGTATAAAAAAGCCGCAACTCTACATCCGTTGGGCACGCATGGCAGCAGCTGTCTACCATGGGCTGGCCTACCATCAGGGTAAACTGGGTGAAATGCTGAAGCGCTTTGCTGAGCTGAGAGGATAAGCAAGTATAAAAAGTAGCTTTATACTTTATATAAACAGTTGAATCAGCCTCTGATTTGACAAAGCTTTCCGGTAGTAAAAACAGCTGAGCAACGTATACTTTATACGTTGCTCAGCTGTTTTAATTCGGCCGTTATACGCTCGATAACAGGTTCCCATTCATCGAGTTGCTCTTGCCTGAAGAGGCGCATGGTCGGGTACCAGGGGCTGTCATCCCGGTTCTCCATCCATCTCCAATCCGCCTCGGCATGCAACAGCGTCCAGACGGGTACACCGAGTGCTCCGGCAAGGTGTGCGGGCATGGAATCAACCGTAATCAACAGATCAAGGCCACGGACAACGCGTGCATACTCGGCCAGGTTAAACTTCCCGGGATGTATTCCAGTGCCTTCCTGCCACCCCGCAGCAGCTGCATCCGCCTGAAGTATGTAGAGTTTTATTCCCTGTACCTGTGCTAGTGGAGAGAGGAGTGAAAATGGAATAGAACGGCGACTATCCCAATCTCCGGCTTTCCAAACCAGCCCGACAGCCAGTTGCTTTTTGTCTGATGCAAGTGGTTTTGGCTCCACATGCAGGTAGGGGATCTTTGTGGGTATCGTGGGCAAGGTCGTGCGGAAGATGTGCGGCATTTCCATTACCTCAACATCGATGTCATACTCTGCGTCGGGGCTGCCGTCGTGCAAGGGTAACAGCTCATCTATACCTGCAGTTGTTTCCAGAAGCGGGAGGAGCGGTGGCTGCGCCCAGACAATTACCTTTGCGGCAATCGCTTTTAAAAGAGGGGCGTACCGGATAAACTGAATCGTGTCGCCAAGCCCATGATAGCAGCGCACCAGCACACGTTTCCCTTCTAAAGATTTACCATTCCAGATGTACTGCAGGTGCCGGGGCAAATGCCAGCAGGGCGCGCCTGCCCGGGACCTGAGTACCAGATCGCTGTGTTTCCACGCCTCTTCAAAAGCACCGCGGCGCATGTGCTGCATCCAAATGTCTGGTGTAACTTCCTGCGTATCGTGGCTCATGTGTTCTTGTTGAGCAGCGTTTTTATACTTTGTTTGTGAGTCTGTTTATACTTTGCTTAAGCATAACGGCGCATCATCTCCACGCAGAAATCAGAAAATTCTTCCACGTTTTGTGGCGGGCTGGTGTGGTGCGGCTGCACGCCCTTGGCTTCAGGGGTAAAGCAGAACGTGATGGTCAGGTCAAATTCATCCAACTTTGTCATCATGCGGTCAAACCATTTGTCGGCGTCCGGGCGCAGGTAATCTGCCCAGCTTAAACCGGTACGCAGGCGCTTCACACCTAATCTTCGCAGCCATTCTACTGCATCATCCAGGCGATGGTCTTCGAAGTGAAACCACTGGCAGATGCCCATTTCAGGCGTGTAGTCTGAGAATTGTTTCAGGGCAAGTTTTGGAGAACCGTCTTCGCGCAACAGCCCCATATGAAAGTGGCGGTAGTAAGAAGAGCCTTCGGCCTCCTTGTGGCGTGTGGTTGCTTCCCAGGCCTGCGGCAAATCGTAAAGGCTATACCAGAAAACCCGGTCTACGCGGCCCAATAACAACTCGGCTGTTTTGGCCAGACCGAACTCCTGTACTTCTTCCGCACCAAAAGTAGAAATGCCCACTTCCGTTACCCATACAGGCAAATTGGTAACAGCTTCAATCTCGGCAACCTTGTTGGGCCACTCGTGAATCTTCCAGAGATTCCAGTCAAGCGGGAAACCGTGCACAGCAATTGCATCCAGATCTTCGAGGGCGCCGTGGCGTTCCAGTGTTTTAATGAAATGCGGGTCAATCGGGGATATGCCACCCAAAACTCTGAGCACATCTGGCTTTTCTGCTTTCACAGCTTGAGCAGCTGTCTTTACCATTTCAGAATAGATCTTCCATTCAGGGTCAATCTCGAAAGCCCAGTGAGACTTGTTATTTGGTTCGTTCCAGAATTTAACTGCTTCTATCATAGTTTTATACGTTGCATATTTTAGCCGGTAAACGGCTCACGATCGGTGTTATAATCGAGTTGTGGTAAGTGAATTATTCTTTACAGGGAATGCACCACAGGTTCTTTGCAGTGACGCGTCACAATTAAGCATATCAGGTTATGTCTCTCTACCTTGTTGGAAACACTATCTCTTAATTACATCCGGGAAATCGTTTGGTAAACAGTTCGCAGGCTCCCGAATCATACGTTGAAATTAAAGGTTCAACATACATGCTGCTGACCAGCAGTAATGGAAAAGTAAAGTGTTACGGATAACATTTCGCGATTTTAAAAGCGGGTAACTTACGCATAGCAGTACGCCAGAACCTGTGTGGTAAGAGGTGCTTTGGTAAGTCACGTTTCCATTGAATCAATGCCTACTACGCACCCCAAACCGTGCCGTTGCATTTAAATTAAAAAAAGCAGATATTTTATACTTGCCAGACACTGCTTTGCCGGTTTGAAGAGTATAATAGTAACACCCGGCTAAGGGGGAATTTGACTTGAACTATGGTGCATCGGCTGTGAAGCCTCTGAACGCTTTCTGGGTGGTTGGCAAAAAGGCTGAAGGAGTCGTAGCAGGCTTTAGTTTAGGATAGACCTGATGGGTATGCCTTAGCAAGTATAAAATGGAGAAGCCTTGCTATACTTGTTGCTATGCCTCCTTAAAGCGCGTAAGGCATGACTGCAAACAAGTGCAACGTAAATGGTGGGTGTTGCAACTGCACCTTTAGTATCTGCCTAAGGGTTTATTCTGAGGGCATCAGGAGCCATTCCATGGCTTCAGCCGTGCTGGGGAAGTTTCTGAACTCCAGAGGCAACTCCACAGCTTTCCGGATCGCATCATACGTTGCTTCTACCTTGAGCTCCCGAAGCGTATCTGATGTTGCTATTCGTGCAACTTTTTTGATATGAGTTGGCATAAGCCCCACCGTTAGTTGTGCAATCACGTTTTTGTACTCTGCCTCGTTCATTTCGATAATATTCCGGCTGAAATCAAGCAGCAGCCTTTTGATATCGTGTTCTCTTGTACAGGCAACCGTAGACATAAAGGCCTTCCTGATCTCTGAAACGCCAAATTTGCTTTGGTTTTGAGGCGCCACAAGAAGTATATCCTGTTGAGTAGTAAATTCAAGCTTAATTAGCTCGTCTTCATAGAGTATCTCGGTAACATTATTCATTCTGCTGCAAGTGTCTTGTTAATAAAATACAATTCTGGTACATACGTAAAAAGAAACGTAACAGGTACTGAGTTACAATCTTATCGGTGCTCATGGGGCATAAAAAAAGCCTCTCAGTTAGACTGAAAGGCTTTTGAGTCATATACAAAAATTGTGTTGCCGCTTTTTATAAGTGGAATGAATTTATTTTTTTGGTTTTCTGCTGTCGTTGTAAGTATAAATTAGGCGCTTTGTTTAGCTTTTGGCTTAAAAGCCTTGCGTATAAGCGACACGATCTTTTCAATGATACCTCCAAGGATCAATCCGCCAATTGCGCAGGATACAGCTTTTGCCAGCCAGGCAAGGGCAGGTACGTCGGCCAAGGCATGTTCTAAATTGTGCAGCGCATGGCTTGTGAAAGGTATACCGTGTGCAATAATTTCAGCACCAACCCACAACATGGCTGCTGTGCCCACATAGCTCAGTATTTTCAGAAAATGAGGCATAAACCGTACAATGCCCGTTCCGATGCTACGCACCGTGCCATGGTTCTTTTCTTTGGCCATGTGCAGCCCGATATCATCCGCCTTCACTATCAGGCCTACAAACCCGTAAACGGCAATGGTAATAACTATAGCAACGGCCAGCATCACAGCGATCTGAGTTGCAAGCGGCTTGTCTGCCACAGTGGAGTACGTTATAGCAACGATCTCTGCAGAAAGGATCATATCGGTGCGCACGGCGCTCTGTATCCTCGTCTTTTCCAGCTCTTCAGGCGTGATCACATTCAGCTCCTCTTCCTTGCCGGTATCATGGTGCTTGCTGAACATGGAGTGCACTTTTTCATACCCTTCGAAGCACAGAAAGGCACCGCCTAACATGAGGATAGGAGTGATGGCCCAAGGTGCAAAAATGCCCAGGAGCAGTGCTGCCGGGCTAAGCAGGAGTACCTTATTGATAAGTGATTTTTTAGCGATATGGTAGATGATGGAAAGCTCGCGTGAGGGATCAAGGCCCACTACATACTTAGGCGTAACGGCAGTGTCGTCTATGACAATGCCGGATACTTTACCTGTCGTTTTTGATACCTGAGCCGGAACATCATCCAGGCTTGCCGCACTCACTTTCACAAGGGCCGATACGTCATCTAAAAGAGCAAGAAGTCCTGAAGCCATTAATAGTTAATTATTTTAAAATACATCGTGTAATTAGTCGCATGCTACAGGGCATCTGCTGCTGAC
The DNA here is from genome assembly GCF_023630205.1 of Pontibacter ruber. GTDB lineage: Bacteria > Bacteroidota > Bacteroidia > Cytophagales > Hymenobacteraceae > Pontibacter > Pontibacter ruber. The sequence continues at coordinate 370,319 of NZ_JALPRR010000002.1, forward strand.
TGTAACATATTATCGTAAATATAAGGTTTTCCTTATAGTAAATAAGGCTCCGCCTGTGCAAATTGAATTTGAATGCTTGTACGTAGGGGACTTAATTATCTGGAAAAAAAATTTTGAACTTACCTGTTAGCATTTTCTTTCTGCGTGCGAATGTATACGGGCATCTTTTCTCAGGGCTAAACGGGAAGTTTTTTAAATGTGAAATGCTTTATCAACTTAAGTATCTGCAATTTTTGATAATTAAATACTTAGCGAGCTGTACTTGCAACAGTTTGAGCATGAAATGATGCATTAAATATATGGATTTGTATATTTAATGTATATTCTTGCAAGCTATGTTGAAACGGCTTTTAATTTCTATCTCCCTCGTACTGTTTTTGATTGGTTTATGCCAGGCTCAAGGTAAACTTGAGAAATCAATTCTAAGAAGCCCTTATACTTATATCTACCAGCTTACAAAAGACGAAGCTCACTCCATACATAAGTCAGGGCCAAAGGTGGTTGATCAAACGTATTTTCATACCCTGATTGATTCCTTTGCCATACGTACCCGTTATAACAGGCATTTACCGCAGGGACATTACCTGTACATGCACAGCAGCGGTCCTGATCTTGTTTACAACCTCAACTCAGTCACTTCCTTTTCTTTGAAACTGCTGCAGGTAAGGCCTGCACTTGCCGTGCTGGTACATGATAGCCTTGGAAATACTATATCGAATGCTGAGGTACGGGTTAATAGTAAGAAAGCAAAGTTTGATCTTGCTACGCAAACTTACCAACTGAGAAATACGCCTAAAAAAGCAATACTTGCTGTCAGCGTAAACGGGCACACTCATTTTGAGCAGCTTATGGAAGATGACAGTCACCATACCTATTACAGGAGAAGTATCCTCGGTAAGCTAATTTATACTAGGCCTGTTTACTACCTGTGGCGCCCCTTTTATGATTTCTATAAATCTGTCAGATGGCTTCATCCGCAGGGATGGGTGCGGAGCGTATTTTCTTTGTTCGATGAGGATTACCGCCGTTCGGAAAATACAAACCAATATACAGGCTTTTTCATAACCAATAAGCCTAAGTACCAGCCCGGAGACACAGTAAAGTATAAAGCATTTATAGTTGACAAGAAGGGCAGGCCAGTTAAAGGAAACGCGATCTTATACTTGAATAAGTATGGGGCGAAGGCCAGAGATCTGGGTACAATACAGCCTTACAAACAAGGTGCATACGAAGGTTATTTTATCCTGCACGATAGCCTTAAACTACAGCTGGATCAGCAATACAATCTGGTTTTAAGTAAACCGGGAAAGAAAAAAGAAACATACATCACCCAGAACTTCAGGTACGAAGATTACGAGCTAAAGGAGAATAGCTACAAACTGGCACTCAACCACAAGGAACACCAGTCTGGCCAAAGCAATAGCATTACAGTACGGGGAACAGATGCAAATGGAATGAACCTCCTGGATGCCCGTGTGGAAATTGTAGTGCGAACCAACCGGATTGGCAAAAGCGAACTGCCCCTGGTGTTTATAACTGACACGCTCTGGGTACATCAGCAGCCTTTGGATGCCGCCGGCGAAACCAGCATTACAATTCCGGAAAGTATATTCCCAGAGGCAAGTATATATTACTCGGTAACAGCTACTTTCCTGAATTCCAGTAACGAACGGTTTGTAGACACCAAAGAGGCTCGCTACCATTATACCCTAGGCCGTATCAGTTTTAGCTTGCTCCAGGATAGTGTGCTCGTGCAGTACCTAGAAGGGAACCAGCCAAAACCCAAGGAAGCAGTACTTACTGCCTATAATGCCGACTATGATGCCCTGACAGTAAGTAAAGTAACTTTGCCGATCCTCGTTCCGCTTAATGCGTATGCAGCAGGGTACAAAGTCGAGTCTGGCAAAATTAGTGAAGACCTGGACCTGACGGAGAAAGAAGCCCTGCTAACGCTGCAAACCTCCAGGTCAGACGATTCCCTGATTGTAGCCATTCAGAACCCAAGACGGTTGCCTTACTGGTACTATGTTTATCGGGGCGAAAAGCTTGTTGCACGCGGCAAAGGAAACAATGCTGATGAATTGACCCGGTACCAGGCAACAGGCGACAAGCCATACTTTGTTAACGTTCACTACATGTGGGCAGGCGAAATGCACAAGCTGCAGGATGACGCTCCTTTGCAGAAATATTTGCTTTCAATTGACCTCCAATCGCCAATGGTGGTGTACCCGGGGCAGCAAGCAAACCTGAAAGTTAAAGTAAAAGATTTTGCTGGTAAGCCCGTGCCTGATGTAGACCTGACGGCTTACGCCCTTACCTCAAAATTCAAACACCAGAATGTGCCGGGCCTGCCTAACTGGAACAAGTATAAAAAGCAGAAGCCTACGCGTGAGCTGGCCATCAAAGATGATTTTAACAGTGGCAGTAAGCTGATGGACTGGGCATACTGGAGCCGCCGTATGGGCCTGGATAGCATAGCATATTATCACTTCCTGTACCCAAAGAAAGGCTTTTTTACAGATTACTCCGGCACGATGGATAGTATCACACAGGTTTCTCCATTTGTGGTAGATTCGGGAAGGGTGGTGCCGGTGCACGTGGTTTACCTGGATAATGTTCCGGTTTATTTTTCTCAAACGGACGTATTGCCAGCCTATGCCTTCGCTGCTGATAGCGGTTATCACAACATCAAGCTCAGAACAGCAGACAAACTCATCACCCTGGACAGCGTCTATCTCAAGCACAAGTATAAACTGGTACTGAGTGCCGATATAACCGGCGCACAAAACCCGATTGCAAAAGCTGCAGAAAAATACAGGTTATCCGACCAGGAGCGCAGCAACCTTTACAGGTACCTTTTTTATGTAGAGCACAAACCACGCGACTATTCGGCTTACCTGAAACAAGGTAATAGAGTGTCGTTATTAGCGGAGAAATTTACTGACCACCCGGTCTATCATCCGGAAGGCGCCCTGCTGGTAGGGCCTTACAGCCCCAATTGGATGCAGTACGTACGGCTGAACAGGTTTACCACCAACTTTATGATGGAGCCTGCCTACACCTACTACTTTGGGCCCAGTCTCCTGAAGATGCGGCAGATGGAAGTGCTTAAATATATAGCAACGCTGCCTTTGTGGGATAAGCGGGAGAGAAAACCTGAACTGATAAAAATGGAGGCGATGACTGAAAGAAAAGTGCAGGAAAGTTGGGAGGAGGCACAAAACGAACGCCTGTTAAGCAAACTTTATACCTCTAATACCAGCCATAGAAGCAGTACCGGCACAGGCAGGATAGGTTGGAGTCTTCAGCCATCTCCGGAGCAGAAAATAAAGCTGGTGTTGCTGCATAAAACCGGAAAACCAGATTCACTGCTGATTTACCCGAGAGAGAGTACCATCTTATTCAATCTGAAACCAGCAACCTACACCCTTACCTTATCTTTTGAAAGCGGGCTCTTTGCGTCGGCTGATGTAAAAGTTAAGCCATTCGGGCAAACACAGGTATACTTCGACTCAGTTGCTGTGAAGCAGGCATCCGGGCAAAGTAAGCACCTGCTTCAGTTGATCGAAGACAGGATTCAGTCACTCAAAAAAGGAGAAACTGCCACTGCTGTAGAGCAGCAGCAGTTTCTGCAACTGACACAGCAAACCACTTATAGCTACAACACTGGTTATGAGCAGTACAGTCACGAAGTATCCGGGGTGGTAGTAGATAAGAATACCGGTGAGTCACTGCCTGGCGTAGCAGTAATACTGAAAGGTACCACCACAGGGGCAGCCACCGATGCTAATGGTCGTTACAAGCTGCATGTGCCTGCAAATGGGGTATTGGTATACCGGTTTATCGGGTATGTTTCTGAAGAAGTAGCCGTAAATGGCCGTGAAAGTATAGATGTTGCGTTGGAAGCAGACGCCAGACAATTGCAGGAAGTTGTGGTAGTTGGCTACGGTATGGAAAGACGAAGTAAAGCTGTCTCATTTTCTGTGTCTAATGCCTTAGCAGGACAAGTGGCAGGTGTGCAGATCAGAGGAGCAGCAAGTATAAAAGCTGAAGATGCAAAGCCACTTATTATTGTAGATGGTGTGCCATATAATGGCTCTCAGGCAGATCTGAAGAATATAACCTCAACTAAAACCTTAAAAGGCGATGAAGCTACTGCTTTATATGGCAGCTTAGGTGCAGCGGGGGTTATCATTATCACAACTAAGAATGGCGGAGCGTTAGGTACTGAATCACCGGAGAACGTGCACTCCATCCGAAACAATTTCTCCGATTATGCTTTCTGGCAGCCCCGCCTAACTACGAATAAACAGGGCGAAGCATCTTTTAACGTAACCTTCCCGGATGATATCACCAGCTGGAACGCGTACGTGCTGGGTATGAACAACAGGAAGTACAGCGGCTCTCATGCATCAAGTATCAAATCATTTAAGGCAATGATGGCTACCTTGCACTTGCCCCGTTTTATGGTGGAAGGCGATAAGGCTCATGTGGTAGGCAAAGCGCTCAACTACCTGCCTGATTCTGCTCAGGTAACTACTTATTTCGAAGTGAATGGGGAAAGGCGGAATGCCCGGCAACGGTTACTTCAAAAAAGCTTTACCGATACGCTGCACATTACTGCACCTGGCTTAGCGCCTGACTCTGTTGAAGTACTTTATACTTTACAAAAAGAAGGTAGCGTTGCAGATGGAGAAAAGCGATTCGTGAGTATCTATCCGAAGGGTGTAGCCGAAACAACAGGTAACTTTTTATCGCTTCATGCTGATACTACTTTCTCCCTCAGTTTTGATTTGGCCAAAGGTCCCGTTACCATGCGCACGCAAGGCGATCTGTTAGAAGTAATGCTTGATGAAATAGACTACCTGCACAAGTATGAATACTGGTGCAGCGAGCAGGCCGCTTCCAAGCTAAAAGGATTGCTGCTGGAGAAACGCATCAGACAGTATCTGAGCCAGCCGTTTGAGCATGACCACATGACCCAAAAATTGATAAAGCACCTGGAGAAGTCGCAGCAAAAGAATGGCGCATGGGCATGGTGGCAGGAAGGCCCGGCTTATGCCTGGATCACGAACCAAGTTTCCGAAGCGCTTGTACTGGCTAAAAAAGAAGGGTATACTGTAAAAGTAGAAGAGCAGAAGTTAAAAGATTACCTTGTTTATACTTTGGAAAGCGAGCTTTATACAGATAAACTTACGGCTCTGGAAACACTCCATCAACTGAAGGCTGAAGTGGATTACAGCCGGTACGTGCAGGAATTGGCAAAGAAAAGAAAGCTAACACTGGAAGATCAGCTGCGCCTTAGCCGAATGCGCCAGAGTTTAGGAATACCGGTGCAACTGGATACACTACAGAAGTATAAAAAACAAACCATGTTGGGCGGTTTGTACTGGGGGCAGGAGAAGTACAGCTTATTCAATAATAACATCACCAATACCCTGCTGGCTTATCAAATACTGAGTGCTGCCGGCAATAAAGAAAAGGAACTGGCTCAGATCAGAGCATACCTGGTAAATGAACGTAGAGCCGGCCACTGGCGCAATACGTATGAGTCTGCCAGAATATTGGAAACCTTGCTGCCTGATCTGCTGCAGCCTGAAAATGGGAGTCGAAAAGGAGCGATCAGCAACATACGCTTTTCAGGCGCAGTTAATTTTGAGTCTAAATCAAATGTAACCGATACAACTTTTACTGCCACTAAACCGCTGGTGGTAAAGAAAGAAGGAAAGCTACCTTTATTTTTCACAGCCTACCAAACCACCTGGAACAGTGCACCGGAACCAATCAACAAAGATTTTACAATAACCACCTCGTTGAAAGGACTAAAAGGAGATGCTGTTTTGCAGGCTGGTACCCCCGTAGAAATGTTGGTGGAAGTAGAAGTAAAAGCTGATGCCGATTACGTGATGATAGAAGTTCCGATCCCTGCCAGCTGCTCTTACGACTCTAAAACAGGTAAAGGTCCGTTTGAAGTCCACCGAGAATACTTTCGGAACAAAGTAAGTATCTTCTGTGACAGGCTCCCTAAAGGAAAGTATACCTATTCCATCAAGTTGCTGCCGCGATACACAGGTAGTTATACGCTTAACCCTGCAAAGGCGGAGCTTATGTATTTTCCAACCTTCTTTGGCCGGAATAAGATCAAGAAAGTAGTAGTTAAATAAGTTTACTCTGTAAATCTACCACAGGTGAAATTTATAACTAAAAAGCCGCTCCATCTTAGGACGGCTTTTTAGTTAATCAAAGGAATGGCTTATCCAGCTTTAACTACAGGAGTTCGTCTGCCTAAAAAGAATACCTGAAAACAGCTGTGGAGTAATCTCCTAACAGGCAGTTAACAGGCAGGTATTTCCTAAGTCAATCCTCTTTTGCAGGTCAGGTTCAGGAAGAATTTTATAGAGTAAAAGACGCTAATCTCCGGGTTCGTACCTGGAAAAAGCCTGTTGGTGTATCTCTTTTCTGAAGGTAAAGCACCTTGTATAAGTTTGGTCATCACTTAAAGATGAAGCCAGATGAACACAAACCTACTCAAAACACTGGGAGCTGCTATACTCAGCCTGAGCGCATTCACATCCTTCGCTCAAACAAATCAGGGCCACGTAGCCGGCACGGTGCAGGACAGCCTGAAACAACAGGCTGTTCCGTTTGCTACCATCGTTCTGAAAAAGTATGCAGACGCCGCTTTTGTGCAGGCTACCGTAACCGACGAAAAAGGAAACTTTAAGTTTGAAGCCTTGCCGCAGGGCTTATACTTTGTAACCGCCGATTTCCTGGGATATAAGAAAAAGCAGGTAGATTCTGTGCAGGTCGAAGCTGCAGGCAAGTTGCCTGCTTTGCATATTGCACTGGCAGAAGACACACCCCTGCTGAAAGAAGTAACCGTAGTTGGCCACAAACCTTTTATTGAGCAGCAGGCAGATAAACTGGTGCTGAACGTAGCCGAAAGCCCCATTGCAGCCGGAGGCACTACTGATGAAGTGATCTCCAGGGCGCCCGGTGTGGTAGAACAGAACGGAGGCTACCAGATCCGGGGAAAACAGGCACTGGTGTTGATCGATGGCAAAACGACGAACCTGAAAGGTGCCGACCTGAAAACCTTTTTAAGCTCCATGCCCACCAACGGCATAGCGAAAGTGGAAGTGATCGCAAACCCTTCGGCAAAGTATGACGCGGATGGTGGTGCTGTCATCAACATCGTAACCACAAAAAGCAAAAACTTTGGTGCCAACGGCACCCTCACGCTCGGAGCCGGAGCCGGACAGAAAGCCCGCTACAACACTGGCCTGAGCCTGAACCACCGCACCCAGAAACTAAACGTGTACGGAAGCTACGACTATCAGCACAGCCAGCCCTACACCACCCTATATTCCAATCGCTTTCTGAACCAGGAAAGCCGGATACAGGAGCAAAGCCATGAACTGCGCACCATCAACACGCAGTCTTTCAAAGCCGGCCTGGACTATGACCTGAGCGCCAAAACATCTTTTGGTATTCTTATGAAAGGTATCGTTACGAACCGCAACCGAAAGGGGGATAACACTTCTGTTCTAACGAATGCAAATGGAGCTGCCGGATCTTCTTCTATAGTTGCCACAGATGGAAAGTCGGAAGTGGTGAGCCCAAGTATAAATCTGTTCTATAAAACGGTGTTGGATCCTGCAGGCACCGAGCTGCGAATAGGAGCCGACTACTTCCAGTACAACAAATCCTGGCAGAACCAATTTGTTACCCATTACTTCAATGCAGCAGGAGAGGAGAATCTGGAAGCCTCTTACCTGAGAGACAATTCTCCGGCAGATAATACCATCAAAACAGCCACCATCGACCTGGTACGCCCTGTAAAAAATGGCACATTGGAAGCAGGTGTAAAAAGCACTTTTACCAAAACCGATAACGATATTCTTTGGGAGGGCCGTACTGCCGGAAGCAACTGGAACACAGATCTGGGAAAAACAAACCATTTCATTTACCAGGAGAACATCCATGCTGCCTATGCTGTCTACCGCACGAGGTTCGGTAAATTTGATCTGCAGGCAGGTTTGCGTGCAGAACAGACAAATACCACAGGCACTTCGGTAACCTTGGACCAGACCGACAAGGATAGCTATTTCAACCTGTTCCCGACTGTATCGGTGCAGCATAGTGTAACAGAGAAGCAGCAGGTGGGCTTCGCGTACCGCAAAAAGATCGACCGCTTCCGTTTTGATATTGTGAATCCCTTTGTTACCTACATCAGCCAGTATGCCTACGCACAGGGTAACCCGCATGTAAAGCCTTCTATCTCGCACAATTTTGAGGCGTCTTATACTTTCGACAACCAGTTGTTTGCAGCATTGAATTACGCCTACCACACCAATGTACTGACCGAAGTTGTACGTCTGTTGCCGGGCAGCCAGGCTGTTGTAAACTCCTATGATAATTTCAAAAGTGCCGATGAATGGAGTGGTACCCTAACACACGTGAAAAGCCTTTTCGCAGATAAGTGGAGCACCACCAACACCGTAGGTTTTATGTATGCCAACGTGCATGCCGGCCAAGGAGCTCAGTTTAACAAAGGCAGGATGGCCGCCATGCTCATGAGCAACAACATTTTCCAGTTAAGAAATGGTTTTAGAGGAGAGATCTTGGGTTCTTATTCGTCTCCGATGACCTTTGGTGCTTATGCTTTCAAAGCCAGATACAGTGCCAGCCTGGGCCTGAGCAAAAGTGTGCTGAAAAAAGCAGGTACCCTTACCCTGAATGTGACGGATGTGTTTAACACCAGCACCAACCGCTATGAAGCGAATTCTTTCGGTGTGATGTCCGTGAATGAAACGAAAGCAGAGAGCCAGTTTGTGCGCCTTAATTTCACCTACAAGTTCGGCAACAAGAACGTGAAAGCCAGCAAGAATCGCAGAGCCGGCAACGAGGAGGAGAAGAAAAGAATGGAAGGGAATGCGCAGTAATCGCTAAGGCACAAATTTCCCGACACAGTCTAAACTATACTTCATAACTGCTTCATTCCTTGTACGATGAGATCTGGTATACATCAAACCAAGCACACAGCTCCTGTTGCAGTAAAAAGCCACTCCTGGTTGCTTAGAAATCTTAAATCAGGTTTTTGTTTTTCAGGATTTGAGAGTATGTTTAGGGAAGAGCAAGTGGGGAAAACCGGGCTGCTCTTTCCTCTCAGGCAACAAGCAGAAATGGCACTAGTGCAGTTCATCAAAAAACATCGCGTAGTATTTTCGCACGTAGGAGTGTGGCTCGGATTTCTGACCCTGTGGGCACTTACAATCGTCCACGATGGCACCAAACCGGAGAACATCTTTAAGATGCTGGTTACCTTTATGCCGGCAGCTTATACTTTTTACGGGAGCAATTTTATTTTCTTCCGTTTCCTCCCCAAGCGAAAAGTAGCCACTTTTGTTATCGCCGAGATACTGTTCTTTATCTCCTGCTTTGTAGTTATATCACTTGAGATTTTTGTGCTGCAACCTATAGCGTATGGCACTGAAATAGGAATCCCAACTACTGTTACTCCATGGGTAGAAATTCTGATGAATGAGGCCTTATGGATGTACCTGATCCTTTCGACACTATCCTTAGGTTATTATCACTTGCGTCAATCATTGAAGCGGGCGCGGGAACTGAAGATATCGCAGAAGCTGAAACTGGAGGCAGAAAAAGGGAAGTTGGAGGCGGAGTATGCTTTTCTTCGGGCACAGATCAATCCCCATTTCCTGCACAACACCCTCAATTTCTTTTACGCCAAATCGCTTGGGCATTCAGAAGAGCTCTCCGACGGTATCCTTACCCTTTGTAACATCATGCGCTACTCACTCGAAAGCGACGAAGACGAGAACGGGACCGTACTGCTGATGAAGGAAGTAGAACACCTCTGGAACGTGATCAAAATAAACCAGCTCCGGTTCAGCAACCGCCTGCAGATCGATTTCCAGATCCGGGGGGAACTGGAGGGAGTCCGGATCATTCCGCTGGTGCTGATCACGCTGGTGGAGAATGCCTTTAAGCACGGCGAGCTTTCGAATAAAGAATACCCGATTCGGTTTGTGCTGGAGGTAAACGAAGAGGATTTCACGTTTTCCGCTTTCAACAAAAAGCGTAAGGGACCAAAAGAGACGTCGCATGGCATAGGGCTGGACAATACCAGAAAGCGCCTGGCTGCTGCCTACCCCGAAAAACATACCTTAACGGTACAGGACGAGGAAGACTTTTACACCATCTCGCTCAGTATAAAGTTAGCCCAAAGCAAGTATAAGTATACGCCCAAAAGTATAGAAGCCGCTCAGCCTTTTTAACCCTTAACAAACACGCATGACCATTAACTGCCTGATCGTAGACGATGAGGAGCACGCGCTGGAAGTGATAAAGCATCACCTGAAGCAGGTTCCTTACATCAACCTGGTGGCGGCCACCACAAATCCACTGGAGGCTTTGCAAATTCTGAATAGTCAGCCCATACAACTGGTTTTCCTGGATATACAAATGCCGGAACTGTCGGGACTGGATGTGGTGCGGGCCATCAACGGCAAAAGCAAAGTAATACTTACCACAGCTTACAGCGAGTTTGCTGCCGAAGGCTTTGACCTGGAAGTGATAGATTATTTACTAAAACCGATTTCACTTCCCCGTTTCCTGAGGGCGGTACAGCGGGCAACGCAGGCACTGCAACCAACTCCATTACCTGTACAGCCAGAAGAGGCGCCGGAGCAGGATTACATTTTTGTGAAAACGGAACAGAAAGGGAAAATGCTCAAGATCAACATCCAGGACATTGATTTTGTGGAAGGGATGAAGAACTATGTATGCATTCACCACGCGGGCCAACGGACGCTGGCACTTCTGAACATGAAAGACCTGGAGAGCAGGTTGCCTGCAAAACAATTCATGCGGGTGCACAAATCGTTTATCATAGCGGTGAATAAGATCACATTCATCGAGGGCAACCAGATCTTCTTAAAGAACATCAAAGCCGACATCACGCTGGGGGAGACGTACCGTACAGCTTTTCACGAGATGATGCGAAAGAAGCTCATGCAATAGTGATAGGTATGTGCAGCCTATCTACCCGATCAAAACTACTGCAAGTACAAACCGATAGTGTCCGCAACGCAAAAAGCCTCCAGTTATAACTGAAGGCTTTTCGAATAAAGGGTTCTGTTATCTAATCATACTTCAGGTTTGTGCCTGGTTTACTGCACGATGATTTCCCCTTTCATGACAGGGTGTAAGCTGCAGTAGTATTTTGCGCTCCTGCTGATAGCCATGCGGCAGCTATCGCCGGAAGCCAGGTCGGGTGACTTCCACGACTTACCAGTGATTTCTGTGGCATTATGCGTTACCAGGTCTTTGTTAATAAAAACAAGGGTGTCTCCTTTACCCACCGTTAATGTAGCCGGGTTAAATTTCATCTGGCGGATCTCGATGACGTGTACCCTGGGCTGCACCCTAGCTACAGGCGTGAAGGCAATGCCGAGCAGCAGCTGACCCAGGAACAACAGATGGATTATGCTTGTCATTTGGTGGTAAGTTGCTTCTGTAGCATTTGTGCATGTTCCAGGTGCGCATTAAGGGCCGGAACTATATTTTGCAGCAGGTTTCTCAGTTCCTCGTTCTCTGACTCGGGTATCAGCAGGTCTTCCACCGCCGAGATCACCGCTTTGTGGTAGGCCACTTCGTTATCTACATACGCTTTATCAAACGTACTTCCCGATAAACTGCGTAGCTTTTTGCTTGTCTTTTCAGCGTCTGTCTGCAGTTGCTTGCCCACGGCATTCTCCTGCGGTGTTACACCCAATTTCTGCACCAGGTCGGTAGCCTGTTTCATGACAGCCTGGTGATCGTTGATCATGGTTTGAGCAAACTGCAGCACGTCTTCATTCTTTGATTTTTTCAGGGCCAGTTGCGCCTGATCGATGTCGATCTGGTTGGCAATAACAGCTACCGAGGCCACTTCGGCATCCGAGAGTTTGGGATTATCCTGCGCTGCGGCAGGGGCAACCAGCAAGGTGAAGTATAAAAGCATACCCAATGCCCCTGATATTGATGATCGGAAAGTTTTCATAGTGCTTCGATTTTGGTTTATACTTATTAGAGAAAGATGCAGGCGGGGAGTTACAAAATAGGCTGAATTTATTTGCTGATGGAAGTACTAACTGCGCCGATACTATTGCAAATACTATATTTTAGTCGCAGCTCTAAACAATTTAGCACACTGGCTGTAATGTGAGCAACAACCGAAACCACCCTGCTCCATGAGATCTATACTTCTCTTCTTTTTTCTGCTCCCAACCCTCGTCTTTGCCCAGACAGGCATCATTACCGGTACGGTTCGGGATCGAAATACCCAGGAACCCTTGATTGGCGTATCGGTGCAGCTGGCAGGTACGCAGCTGGGTACGGTGAGCAACGAGCAGGGAGCGTTCAGGATAGAAAGTATACCAGTGGGCAGCTATACCGTGCAGAGTACTTATATTGGGTATCAGTCGCAAACAAGGTATAATGTGAACGTAACGGCGGGTAATGTGCAGATACTGAATTTTGAAATGGTGCCCGCTGCCAGCGAGCTGCAACAGGTAGAGGTGGTAGCCAACCGCAGGCAAAGTGCCGCCGTAGCCGACCTGATAACCCCGCTCTCGGTGCAGAGCCTTACGACAGAGGAGATCCGCAGCAACCCGGGTGGCAATTTCGATATTTCAAAAGTAGTGCAGGTGCTGCCGGGCGTAGCTACAAACGGAACCAGCGGAGGTCGAAACGACCTGATCATACGCGGAGGTGCCCCGAGCGAAAACGTGTACTACCTCGATGGCATTGAGATCCCGCTCATCAACCACTTCACCACGCAGGGCAGTGCCGGCGGAGCCACAGGTATACTTAATGTATCATTTATCGAAGACCTGAAGCTTAGCTCCTCGGCTTTTGATGCGCGTTACGACAATGCCCTGGCCTCGGTGTTTGAATTTAAGCAGCGCTACGGCAACCCCGAGCGTTTTTCGGGCAACGTGCGCCTGAGTGGCTCGGAGTTTGCCACCACCCTGGAAGGACCTGTTGGTACAAAAACAACATATCTTGTGTCGGCGCGCAGGTCATACCTGCAGTTCCTGTTCAAGCTGCTCGATCTGCCCATCCGGCCGAATTACTGGGATTTTCAGTACAAAGTAGAGCATAAGCTGAATGATAAAACCTCTGTTTCCTTCCTCGGAGTAGGCGCCATTGATGAGTTCTCGTTTGGCGTGCCGCGCGAAAGCACACCGGAAAATGAGTACATCCTGCGCTCGGTGCCTTACATCAACCAGTGGAACTACACGACTGGGGTGGCCCTGAAAAGGCTGGTGAACGACGGCTATGTGAACCTGGCGCTGAGCCGAAACGAATTCGACAATTCGCTGGTCAAGTATGAAGCGGCCGAAGAAGGGGAGAACCAAGCGCTTACGCTGAACACCAGCTCCCGCGAAACAGAAAACAAGCTGCGGCTGGACGTGAACAAGTATAAAAACGGTTGGCGTTATGCCTATGGTGTGTCGGGACAGTACGTGCAGTTTAGGAATGATATCTTCAGCGTGATCCGCAAAGAGCTGCGCGACGAGCAGAACAACCTGGTGCAGCCGGGCGTGACACTGGATTACGACACTAACCTGGACTTCTCTCGCTACGGGGCATTCGGGCAGGTGTCCAGGTCGGTGCTGGATAACAAACTGGGCTTGTCGCTGGGTATACGCACCGATATGAATTCCTTTACCGAGGAAGGCAACAACCCGCTGAAAACGCTGTCGCCGCGTCTGGCCATCTCCTACCTGCTCCACGATAAATGGACGGTAAATGCCTCCTCTGGTATTTACTACAAACTGCCCACTTATACGGTGCTGGGTTACCAGGAAGAGGGCAGGTATAAGAACAAACAGGCCGAATACATCAGATCGACCCATTACGTACTGGGCACCGAATTTCTACCGCGTCCGGACCTACGCTTTACCGTGGAAGGTTTCTACAAAGACTACAGCAACTACCCGGTATCGATCAGGGATGGTATTTCGCTGGCAAACCAGGGCGGAGACTTTGGCGCTATCGGCAACGAGGCGGTAGTAACAAACGGAAAGGGCAGGGCCTACGGGGCTGAGTTTTACCTTCAGAAAAAGCTGACAGGCACGGTGTTCTCGGTGCTGTCTTATACTTATGTGGTAAGTGAGTTTGCCGGACTGGATGGTCGTTACGTTTCCAGCGCCTGGGATTACCGCCATTTGGTGTCGGGCTTGCTGGGCAAAAAGCTGCCGCGCAACTGGGAACTTGGGGCCAAGTATAGGTATGCCGGCGGAGCTCCTGCCACGCCATTCGACCTGGAGGCTTCCCGCAGAAACTACGCTTCGCTGGGGGTAGGCGTGCTGGACTACAGCAGACTCAACTCCGAACGATTGCAACCCTTCAGCCAGTTGGACGTGCGTATCGACAAGAAGTGGAACTTCAACCGCATTACCTTAGACCTGTTCCTGGATATTGCCAACGTGCTGAGCAGCAATACCCCGGGCTTCGACCGCTATACGTTCCAGCGCAACGAAGAGAACACCGGTTTTGCTACCACCGACGGTAACCCGCTGCGCACTGACGGCAGCAATGCTATCCCGGTTATACTTGAAAACAACGACGGCAACCTGGTGCCAACCATCGGGTTTATAGTTGAATTCTAATCGTTTGCGTAAAGTATAAACCTGAAACGCACCTATACTATGAAAAATGTAAAAGCACTGGCCATAGGGAATGCCCTGTTTTTCCTGGTGCACCTGGTGCCCTCGCAGCTTACGCAACTAAAACTTTTTAATGACCAGACCATTGGCGATGTGTCGGCTAAGTACCCAACGCTGTTCACGCCGGCAGGCATCACTTTCTCGATCTGGGGTATCATTTACCTGGCGCTGACAGCTTTCTGTGTCTATCATTTAATAAAAGCCTACAAGGAACCCGCCGGGCACGAGGCAAACGAAGACCTGCAGCGGTTAGGCTACTTATTTATACTTAACAACCTGGCCACCGGACTCTGGACAATTGCCTGGGTAAACGAGTGGCTGGTAGTCTCAGTGGTGCTTATACTTATACAACTGGTAACGCTGCTGGCGATGCACCTGCGGTTGGACATTTTTGATGCGGGCCGGTCTGCTGCCTCACGGTGGTTTACGCAGGTGCCGCTTAGTTTATACTTCGGCTGGATCATCATTGCCACGGTGGCCAACATCAGCGCTGCCTTAGTGGGTCTGGGATGGGATGGCTTTGGAATAAGCGAAGGGCTCTGGACTGTCCTCATGATCGTGGCTGCTACGCTGATTGTAGTGTTCGTAGTTTTTGTCCTAACAAACCCTTTTGTTGGTTTGGTAGGCATGTGGGCACTTTACGGCATTGTACTGAAGCACCGTGCGCTTGACCTTGAAGAAAGTTCGCAGATCATAACTTCAGCATGGATCGGTTTTGCAGTGGTGGCCTTGGTAGTTGCGGTGGTCTTTTACAGAAATGCAAACAGGCTTAAAAGTATGCAGCAACAGGCTAACGTTTAAGTGCTAACGTGCTACTATAGAAAGGATAGCTTATGAGCTCGTATAATTTTATGTTCTCGCATTAAATTGATAATAAATTCCTTAGAATTCGTTTCGATTTGCCAGATCAATCTTAGCTGTCTGCGCATGTACCTTGTACACAATAAGACCAAACCAAGTGAAGAACCATCAGTCTTGGCTAGGTGAGATCCCGTAAATTAGCTTTCTATCTGGTGTGGTCTGTACCAGTTTTCCAAACAAGTCATACATATCAACTTTTGGCTCGGCAGCCCTTGGCAATTCAAATATAACTTTAGTGGAGGAGTTAAAGGAGCTAGGATAAGTCTCCCTGATTATAATCCTTTAAGAGAGATCAGATTCAGTGTTAGTCGGGCTGTTCTCTTCCGAACCTGCTGCCAACGTAGCCATCTATTCCAGCGCACTGCCAACAGTCGTGACACTATCTGAAAGAGGCACAGCGAGTAAGTTTCTGTAGGCTGCCAGGATCTCTTTCATCATCCCATTTAAAAGTAGGTGAGGCATCCTGGGCTGCTTTATATTGCAGGTTTCAATCATTATACCAGGTGATCGTATCGGGTGAATTGAAGATAGCTACAGCCGTTTGGTTGGCCAGGTTGGAGTAGTATGTGAGCAGCTGCAGTTCCTTAGGATGGGTATAAAGAAGGAAGCGAGTGTGAGTAGCAGCCGAGCAAAAATTTTTGCTACTTTATTGTTACTCTGAAAAATAAAAAAACGTTTTTAGGGTTTGCAATGTAGATGAAAGAAATGAGTTATCGAACTTTAGCCTAAGTATCTAAAGCATCTGATAGCCCCTGATAGCTGCCTGAAGGATGCCATGGTGCTGTTTTTTTATTTCCTCAATACTACTACCGTTAAAGCTGATTCTTATGTTGCGAGCTTTGAAGCTTGTGTATTTATCTCTATTTTGAAGTATAAGTTTATACAGGTCTATTTAAAAACTGAAGGAAAAGAGAGCTATGGAACAGCAAAAATGGAAATACACTGCTTTGGCCTTACTGGTAGTGGTGGCCTTGCAGTTGTTTAGTCAACAGCGAAACATAACGGCAGGGAGCGCATCCGCAACTTCAGGAACAAATGTAAATGCTATAAAACCGACATTCAGTTCACCACCTGTGCCGCCTGCACTTAGTTTTGCTGGCGAACCGGTGCCGCTACACGTCCAGGATGTGGCAGAGCGTCTGGACCGCGAACTGCTGGTCAATTCCTACCTCCATGCAACCACGCTGCTGGGCTTAAAACGAATGCAGCGTTACGTGCCTGAGATAAAAAGTATACTACAGGAAAACCAGGTACCTGAAGACTTTATTTACCTGGCGCTGGCTGAGAGCTTGTTTGGCCATGTTACCTCGCCGGCGGGGGCTGCAGGCTTTTGGCAGCTGATGCCCGATACAGCCAGGGGCTATGGTTTGCTTGTGAACGGAGAAGTGGACGAGCGCTTTCATGTGCGCAAAGCCACACTCGCTGCCATAAAATACCTGAAGAGAGCCAAAGAACGCTTCGGCTCCTGGACCAATGCCGCAGCTTCCTACAACAGAGGTATGGCAGGCTTAGCCCAGGCACTGGAGCGGCAGGGGGTAAACTCCTATTATGACCTCTACCTCAACGACGAGACCTCGAGGTACATGTTCCGCATACTGGCTTTGAAAGAAGTGTTAGGTAACCCCCAAAAGTATGGTTTTGAATTGCCTGTGGAGCAGGGATACCATCCGATGCATTCCCGTATGGTTAAGGTTTCCTCTACACTTTCTGATCTGCCTGCCTTTGCTCTGGAGCAAGGTACAAATTACAAAACCTTACGATTGTATAACCCATGGATAAAGGGCTATAAGCTTGTTGTGCCGCAAGGCAAGGAGTTTGAGCTAATGTTGCCTCAGTAAAAATATCCTGTAAAAATACAGGTCATTTCATAGTTATAGGGAGCTACTACTTTTATACTTCATTGCAAAACGGGATTACCCAAAGGGCAATCCTGGTAACGTATGACCGCTATTTTCAAGCTGAAGCCGCTACCTTAGCCTGTGCCGATGTGGCCATGGCCTTAAACCGGGAGGCGCAGCACAAGCTTGGCCTGCACCTGCGCATCATGGGGATGTCGGCCACCCTGAATATGCCCCAACCCTAAAGTATGGGATAGGCTGCTGTGAGCAATCATTCTTAGAGTGTAATAGTAAAGCAACATTTTAACTACAAAATACCAAGTATAGCAGAACTATACATCCTTCCGATGGGAATTTGCTTATCCCGTATTACCACATAGCTACTGTTATAGGCTTTTACTTTATTTAAAGCAATAATGAAAGACCGGTGTACCCGGACAAACAAAGTATCCGGTAATTTTTCTTCCATTTCTGAAATGGCTTGGTAAGAACGGTATACTTCACTTTCAGTATAGATTAGTAAACAGTTACGTTGCGCTTCCAGGTATAAAATATCATCCAGAAAGATCTTTACCGTTTTACGGTCACACTTAACGAAAATAAATGGCCTTGCATCAATTTTATCTACTGTTGGTAAAACAAAGCTATTGCGCTGGTAAAGGGTCAGGTAGCGGTTTATAGCTTTTGAAAATCGCTCAAGGGAGATAGGTTTCAGGAGGTAATCCACTGCGTTTAACTCGAAGCCCTGAACAGCATAGTCGCTATAAGCGGTCGTGAAAATTATGCCTGTGGAAGCTTTGATTGTACTGGCAAACTGATTACCCGGCACGCCAGGTAAATTTATGTCTAAAAATACAAGGTCGATCTTTTCCGAATTCAGAACTGTCAGGGCTTTCGTACCACTGCTGAAAATCCCCTGTAATTTGAGAAAAGGGAACCGGGCAATGTGCATTTGCAGTACGGTAGCTGCCGGTGATTCATCTTCTATGATAATGCAGTTAATGTCTTCACGCGGCTGCATAGAGTTTTATTTTTAAGGAGATAAAATAACTGTCCTCCTGTTCTGAGACTTGCAGAAAATGAGTTTCAGGGTATAAAAGTGCAAGTCGTTTTTTTACGTTTACGATCCCGAATCCGCTTTGTCCTTCCAGCGCATCAGCAATAGCTTTTTTCTGTGGGATACTGTTTTCTACTTTCAGTGTGAGCCAATCTTCTTTTACAGAAATATAGATGGTGATCCAACCACTTTCCCCTTCATCGTTCATGCAATGTTTAAAGCTGTTTTCAATAAAGGGCAGCAGCAGGAAAGGCTCTATCATCCTGTTTTCTACTTCACCTGCTACCGTAAAGCTCAGTTCAAGACGGTGATCGAAGCGCATCTGTTGCAGCGCAATGTAATTGCTGATGTACCGGATCTCTTTTTCAAGCGAAATAATTTTATCATTTGCTTCATACACCGAAAAGCGCAGCAGCGAAGAAATCTGTAGCAGCATATCGCCTGCATCATCCGATTTAGCCAGTATTCTGGAGTAGAGGCTGTTCAGCACATTGAACATAAAATGAGGGTGAAACTGGTTACGCAGCGAATGCAGCTCGGCCTGCATTTTTTCTGCCTCTATAGTCTGCGCTTTGTTCTTTTCCTTGGCCCAGTAATAGAAAAGCTTAATGGAAAAAGGCACTGTTACCACAAACTGCAGTTTTATAACATTGTACAGGTATGGCGCTGTGCTCAGCAAAGGTTCTTTTGTCCAGTTGGTCAGGAAATAACTTATAATGATGTGGTTGTCAATCAGCCTTTGAATGAAAGCGAATAGCAACAGGAAGCAAGTATAAATGAGTAGAAAGCTTCCGATTTTATTTTTGAAGAACATGGCTTCCATCAGCCACTCCATTACCAGCAGAACAAAAACTACTTTTGGTAGAAGACTGAATAACTCGTTGTAAAAAGCAGTTGATATATCCCGTGCAGCAAAGCCCTGCGCAAGGCTAAAAAGCAATACGTAGCCTGCCCAATACAGTATATACCAGTTGCGTTTGCCTGCCCCGGTGGGTGTGAAAATCTCTGTTTTAATCTGGGGCATAGGTAGGTAATGAGTGCAGTGATGTCTATGCAAAATAATGACATCATCTTATTTAAATCACCTTTTATCAAAGATTACTTTAGTAAGAAGCTGGCTGAACGGGCTGCCATGTTGTTTGTATCGGGAAACCTGTTTTATGTATAGGATAATTTTAAAATTTTAAGATCAAAATTATATTGATCTCAATTTCAGAGCTTAAAATCAATCCTATATGAAAAAAGGTAAGGTAGTGTTATTGCTTCTTCTGATTGTTGTTGGGATTTCCTCATTAAGCACACAGGCTGCTACGGAAGTATACCCAACCAACTGGTGGACAGATATGAAGATGAACCAGATCCAGCTGCTAATCCGAAGTACAGATGAGGAACTGGCCGGTAAAAAAATAAACATTTCGCATCCGGGCATTACCATCCTTAAAACCCACCACTTTGAGAATGCCAGGTATGTTGCTGTAGATATTGCCATTGCATCCACAGCTAAACCAGGTATTGTAACTATAGAGCTGAAGGGAAAGGGGAAAACACAAAAGTTAAAGTGGCGGCTGGATAAAAAGCGGGAGGGGAATGGCACTGTGTATGCTCAGGGAGTTACTTCATCCGATTTTATCGACCTGTTGATAACAGACAGGTTCAGCAACGGCGATACCTCCAACGACCGCATTGCCAGCATGCGCGATCAGTCTCTGAACAGGGATTCTATCTACGACAGACATGGTGGCGATTTTCAAGGTATAATCAATCATATCGATTATTTCAAAAGCCTGGGTGTTACCGCTTTGTGGCTGCTGCCTGTTTTGGAAAACGACCGCCCCTACCGAACAGAACATGGTTATGCAATTACCAACCATTATAAAATAGACCCACGCTTTGGTGGCGCTGCCAAGTATAAGGAGCTGAGCGATGCCCTGCACAAAAACGGCATGAAGCTGATCATGGATGCGGTATACAACCACACCGGTTTGCAACACTTTTTAGAACAGGACCCACCTGCCAAAGACTGGATGCACCGCTGGCCTAGCTTTACGCAGACAACTTACCGCGAACAGACCTTGTTTGACCCCTATGCTGCACCATCTGATAAGAAAAGGATGAGTGATGGCTGGTTTGATAATGGCATGCCCGACATCAACCACGACAATCCGTTCATGGCTAATTTTATCATTCAGAACATGATCTGGTACATCCAGGAGTTTGGCATTGACGGCATCCGCATTGATACCTATACTTACAGTGATCTTGAGTTTGCCAACCGCTGCAACAAAGCTATTATGGATGAATATCCCAAAATCACCCTGTTTGGCGAAACCCGTGTTTTCGGGACAGCTAACCAGGCATATTTCAATGCGAATAATCTGGACTTACCTTATAAAAGTAACCTACAGTCTTCCGTAGACTTTCAGTGTCTTTACTATGGTATAATACCAGCCCTAACAGAACCTATCAACTGGACGAACGGCGTAAACAAACTTTATAATACTGCCAGCAATGATTTCCTGAATAAGAACCCCATGCAAAATGTGTTGCTACTGGATAACCATGATGAACCCAGGTTTTTCTCGGTAGTAGGCGAGGATGTGGAGAAGCAAAAGATTGGCTACCAGTGGCTGCTTACCTACCGTGGCATTCCGCAGTTATACTATGGGTCAGAAGTTTTAATGAAAGGCTTTACAAACCCTTTTGATGGGTTGGTGAGAAAAGATTTTCCGGGGGGATGGAGTGGCGACACTAAAAATGCCTTTACCGGCAAAGGGCTCACAAAGGACGAACGCGAAATTCAGGACCTGGTCAGAAAGCTGGGCAATTTCAGGAAAAGCTCATCGGCCTTAAAGACGGGGAAGATGATGCATTATGTTCCGGTTGACGGAGTATATGTATACTTCCGCTATGACGATGATCAAACTATAATGTGCGTGATGAATACGGATAGCAAAGCCCATGTGCTGGATTTTAAGAAGTACGCTGAAAGAACAGGCACCTTCTCTGAAGCAGTGAATATCATCAGCAACGATAAACTAAAAACCTCAGAGAAAGCTACCATCCCGGCGATGCAGATGTGGGTTTTGGAATTAAAGAAATAAGAACAAAAACTTCAGCACTTTATACTTTACAAAGCCAGATGGATCAGCAACCAAACTACATCACATCTCTAACCTCTTTGCGTGGTTTAGCTGCCCTTTGGGTCATGCTGTTTCACCTGGATGTGATTTTCTTTTACAGGGATTTTGGACCTTTCATTCCGCACGAACTAACCGGCATAATTACAAAAGGATACCGATGGGTTGACTTTTTCTTTTTACTCAGTGGCTTTGTCATAAGCCATGTATACGGTGCAGCATTTGCAAGTTCCACAGATAAAGTGAATCTGATCAAATCCTTTTTATGGGCACGCTTTACCCGGATTTACCCGCTGCATCTTTTTATACTTGTGTTATTGATCCCGTTTGCTGCCATTGTACCAGTATTGTTTCCCGCTGTTGTAGACGGCAGCTGGGAAACATTTATGGCTTGGCCTGCGCTTCTGGACAACCTGCTCCTGATCAATGCCATGAATCAGCATGTTTACCTTTCGTGGAATATCGTTTCCTGGTCTATTGGTGCGGAATGGTGGGCTTATGTTTGCGCTTGTTTTATACTTCCGTTTGTGTTTAAGAGTAACCTTACCTATAAAAGTATAGCCCTGGTCGTGTCAAGTGCAGTACTTTTCGGCATGTTCTCAATTCGTGGCCACCTGGACATTACGTTTGATTATGGTTGGTTAAGGTGTCTGGCCGAGTTCACGGTTGGAACTATAGTTTACCAGGTCTTCGTGCATCGAGTAGGGGAAGCATGGCTTTCAAAAAACACCAGCTTTTTAATTACAGCGCTATTGATTGTAATAGCTTTTCATTTTGGTCTAAGCGATATACTCCTGATTCCGTTATTTATAGCATTGTTGCTTTGTGCTGCTTATAATAATGAGATCATTAAAATGGTTCTGGAAAAGAAAACCTTACGCTACCTGGGAGATATATCTTACTCCATTTATATGATGCACGGATTCTGGTTCTTAGTATTCTGGTTTTCCCTGACCTATCTTAAAAGTGAATTAAAGATCACCTTACTTGCCGTTCCACTAAAACTTGGCCTTGGGGTTTCTTTTGTAAGTTCAACGATCATCAGTGCTCATTATACTTACCATTATATAGAGATCAGGGCGCGGCAACTTTTAAGAAACGCCTGGTTTTTGAAAAATGAGAAAAGTACAGTAAACGGCTAATCAGGAAGTGCGATGCAACTACATATGGTTTGAGATTTGATTGCCCAAAAAAATTGATTAGGTAAAATTTGAAATTAAGGGGAAATTAATTGAACAAAAAAGCCGCTCCAGTTTATCTGAAGCGGCTTTTTTGATGAAGTAGTCCGTAGGGGAATCGAACCCCTGTTGCCAGAATGAAAATCTGAAGTCCTAACCCCTAGACGAACGGACCAGCATGTTTACTTAACTGCGTCTTTCTGTGTGATTGACGGTGCAAAGATACTGCTCTTTTATTACGTGTCAAATATTTAGTGCGGAATTTTTCTCTTAAAACTGTAACAGACTGTGTATCAAAGGGGAAAAAAATATTGGTTTTCCATTAGGGTAATTGTAACTTCGCACTGGATTTTAAAAACATCTCAAACCTAGATACCATGTCTAAAATAAAAGTTGCAATCAACGGCTTTGGCCGTATCGGCAGACTTACTTTTAAGGCTCTGCTCGAGAAGGACAATGTAGAAGTAGTAGCTATCAATGACCTGACCAATACCAAGACGCTGGCCCACCTGCTGAAGTATGACTCAGTGCATGGCCGCTTTAATGGTACTGTAGAGGCTACCGAAACCGGTATTGTTGTTAATGGTAAAGAAATCAGAATTACTGCTGAGCGCGAGCCTAAAAACCTGCCTTGGGGACAGCTTGGTGTAGACGTAGTATTGGAGTCTACTGGCCGTTTCGTTGATGAGCAGGGTGCCGGAGGCCACCTGGAAGCCGGTGCTAAGAAAGTTGTTATCTCTGCTCCTGCAAAAGGCAACATCCCAACGGTAGTACTGGGTGTAAACGAAGATATCCTGACTGGCGATGAGCGAATCGTTTCCAATGCTTCCTGCACAACAAACTGCCTTGCTCCAATGGCGAAAGTACTGGACGACACTTTCGGCATCGAGAAGGGCTATATCACGACTGTACACGCTTATACTGCTGACCAGAACCTGCAGGATGCACCACACAGCGATCTGAGAAGAGCCCGTGCTGCTGCTTACTCTATCGTACCTACCTCAACTGGTGCTGCTAAGGCTGTTGGCCTGGTATTGCCTCACCTGAAAGGTAAACTGGATGGCGTTGCAATGCGCGTTCCTATTCCGGATGGCTCTCTGACCGACCTTACCTGTATCCTGAAGAGACCAGCTACAAAAGAAGAGATCAACGCAGCCATGAAGAAAGCTGCTGAAGGCGATATGAAAGGCATTCTGGAGTATACCGAAGACCCGATCGTTTCTATCGACATCGTAGGCAACACGCATTCCTGCATTTTCGATGCGGAGATGACGTCTGCTAACGAAACGCTGGTAAAAGTGGTTGGCTGGTACGACAACGAGGCTGGCTATTCTAACAGAGCAGCTGACCTGATCTCCAGAATTGCAAACTTGTAAGCATTACCATACATGCTGATAAAACAAAAGCCCGCCCGCAAGGTGGGCTTTTGTTTTATAGTCTACGTATAGTTTTTAGCACCTGATCAAGAAGTGAAAGTGATATATATCATAGTTAATATAGATACGGTCGCTTATCTTTAGGTCAGTTAAAAGTTCAACATCCTATTTAATGCTGAGACATCCCATGAAAAGAATTCTGGTTCCGACTGATTTTTCTGAACAGGCCCTGTATGCCTTTGAAGTTGCTGTTGCAATAGCCCGTAAAACCGGTGCGGCTATCAAACTGCTGCATGTAGTAGAAATGCCCTACGCCCCAAGCTTTAGCGCTACCGGCGACCTGGTATCCAGAGACAGCATAGAGCAGGTGTACGTGCTGAAACTGCTTGAATCCAGCAGAGATGAAATGCAGGAACTGTTGCGAACTGTAGAACATAATGGGGTAGAGGTAGTGCAGGAAGTGGATGTTGACCGCGTAAACAGCAAGATCAGAAGGGTTGTCAGAGAAGATCAGGTTGATCTGGTGGTGATGGGATCGAAGGGAAGCAGCGGCATGGATGAGTTCCTCATCGGGTCGAATACAGAGAAAGTAGTGCGCACTGCCGATTGCCCTGTGCTGACAGTAAAACGCCGCCAGCCAAACTTTGATATCAAGAACATTGTACTTGCCTCTGATTTCAAACGCGAGATCAGGACTGCAATAGACAAAGTAAAGATGTTCCAGGACATTTTTGATGCTACACTTCACCTGGTGTACATCAATACCCCGGGTGCATTCGAGTCGAGCAACAACATCAGAAACACGATGGAAACGGCAGCGCAACGTTATGGTCTGAAGAATTATACTATAAATGTGTACAACGATGTGATCGAGGAAGACGGTATCATGCATTTTGCCCAGGATATTGATGCAGACATGATCATGATGCCTACGCACGGCAGAACCGGTTTCTCGCATTTGTTAAGCGGAAGTATAGCCGAGGACCTGGTGAATCATACCAGCAGACCGGTGCTGACCTTTCACCTGCGCTAAGCAATAGCTCCCTGAAGTGGCTTGATTGCCTGAACCTATTCAGACATCATACTATAAAGTATAAAAGACCGGCCATGGCATCCCGTGGTCGGTCTTTTTATTATACTTCAGAAAGCCTTACTTTTGCTTTACGGCCATTTTAGTCACCCCAAGTATGGATACAAAACCACACATACGGTTCATTATAAACCCAAAGTCTGGCCCTAAAAGCAAGGTAGATGTTGCGGCACGCATCAAACTGCACCTCGACCACAGCAAGTATAGCCACGAGATTGTGTATACGGCTCATGCTGGGCATGCCACAGAACTGGCGCAAACTGCAGCCGGACAGGGTGCTGCAATGGTGGTAGCCGTGGGAGGTGATGGTACGGTCAGCGAAGTGGCGCGGGGGCTGTTAGGCACAGAAACTGCTCTGGCCATTTTGCCTCGGGGCTCCGGTAACGGGCTGGCACGGCACCTGCAGGTTCCTATGAATATTGATGGTGCTTTGCGCGTGATCAACCAGGGGCAGTCTACCCGTATCGACAGCGGAACTATAAACGGCCATCCGTTCTTTACGACCGCCGGAATTGGGTTCGATGCCTACATCAGCTCGGTGTTTGCCGGCAACAAAAAGCGTGGCCTTAAGACCTACGTGGAGCTTGTGTTGAAAGAGGTGCGCTATTACAAACACCTTCCCGTAAAAGTATCTATCAACGGAAATACGCTGGATACCGATTGCTTTGTGCTGGCTTTTGCCAACGCAGCACAGTATGGCAACAACGCCTACATTGCCCCTTTGGCAGATATACGGGACGGATTACTGGATGTGTGCCTGGTGCGGCAGCTGGACATGTTCAAAGCGTTGAACCTGAGCTACTGCATGCTGACCAAACAGGTTGCCAGTCCTGACAGTGCCGAGTATTTCAAGACGGATAGCGTTGATGTAGAGACAGACCACCGCATCATGTACCATGCCGATGGTGAGTTTATAGGGCACGACTCCAAGTTTAGTGTGCGGTTGCTGCCGTTGTCGTTAAAAGTAATAACATTAGAGAAACCATGAGTGATAAGAACAAGAAGGGCAGGCAGGGTGTTGTGTACTCTACCAATCCGGATTTTAGTTACGAATACGAGCAGGGCAACGAAGCGGAAACGCTGCCCCCGCAACAGCAAAACCTGAAGGTAATGCTCGACAAGAAAGCCCGCGGCGGCAAGCAGGTGACGCTGGTGGCTGGTTTTGTCGGCTCCGACGACGACCTGAAAGAACTTGGCAAATTGCTCAAAAACAAGTGCGGTGTGGGTGGATCAGCCAAAGATGGCGAGATCCTGATTCAGGGCGATTTCCGCGACAAAGTGCTGCAAACATTGGTTGCTGCCGGCTACAAAGCCAAAAAAGCGGGAGGTTGATTTGAGTTAGAAAGGTAGAAAGTGATTTGAGTTAGAAAGGTAGAAAGTTAGAGAGTTAGAAAGTTGATCTTCTCCTTCTTTACCTTTTTACTTTTTTACTTTTCTAACGTATTTCTCCGGTCCTTCCACGAGGTAGAAGTTGGCAGTTTTCCGGACAAAGACTTTGCCGGCCAGGGCAGAGGCACGGGGAGGTGTTGCTTTGTATACCTGATACTCCTGCGTTTTGGACTGCTTCACAGGTGTAAATCCTATCTCCTCAAGTTGCTGCTGCAATGTTTTCACACTTAGTTTCTGCACCGGAATGCGCGCTTCTGTACGTCTGTACAGTACCAGTATCAGCAAACTGAACATCAGCGAGAAGATCGCGGCGTTCAATAAAATTTCAGCAATAAGTATACTTGTATCTCCCGAAAACCTGCCGGTTATTCCATACCAGATTGCGGTAAGCAAGCTATACATCAGAAAGAAGTATAGGTTCAACCTCAGGAAACGCAGCAAAGTATAGTTTTTCATTTTTGCTCTGACATAACATACTTGTTGGTGAAAACACCAACAAGGACGTAAATAACAATCCAAGGCGCGAGCGCCTCGCTCGTGAATGGCTATAGATTGGGCATCTGGCTCAGTCAAATCATAGATTCTACTCTATAGGAAGACAAGGGAAAGATTCCCGCGCCAGATTAAGAGAATGAAAAGGCCCTGCTCCCTGGAGGGGAATCTGCTCTCAAATTCAAAACTTCCAGTTCACACCAATCAACTGATATTTAGATATTACCTCGAAACTCAGAACTCGTAATTTGTAACTCTCAACAGGTCTTCCGGTGTGTCGATGCCAATGGTTTCGAACTCGGTTACAGCCGTGGCGATGCGGAAACCGTTCTCCAGCCAGCGCAGTTGCTCCAGCGACTCAGCAAGTTCCAGTGCTGATGGTGGCAGCTGTGTGATCTGCTCCAGGATATCAGCCCGGTACCCATAAATGCCGATGTGCTTGTAGTAGGTATGTTGCTTGTGCCAGATGTCGTTGGGTACGTTGCGGCAATAGGGGATAGGCTGGCGGCTAAAGTAGAGCGCTTCTCCGGCTTTGTTGATGACTACCTTCGGAGCGTTCACATTGAAAAGCTCTTCCGGGGATTGTACCTTTTTGATGAGCGTAGCCAGCTGTGTCTGCGGGTTCTGAAAACACTGCGCCACCAAGTCGATCTGCTCGGGACGGATAAAAGGCTCGTCGCCCTGTATGTTGATGATGTATTCGAAAGGCACATTGTTGAGCTGGTAGGCCTCGAAGCAACGGTCGGTACCGCTCTGGTGATGCTCGCCCGTCATTACGGCTTTGCCGCCAAAAGCCTGTACGTGCTCAAGTATGCGGTGGTCGTCGGTGGCTACCACAACCTCTGTAAGGTCTGATTTTTTAGCCTGCTCGTATACACGCTGTATCATGGTTTTGCCACCAATGTTGGTAAGGGGTTTGCCGGGAAAGCGGGTAGAAGCAAAACGTGCCGGGATGATGCCGAGAATCTCCATAGTTGAGGGTTGTTTTATACCTTGTTCTTACGGGTGCAACAAGTTTGCAACCGCCTCAAAGTTACGGAAGTGACGGAAGTATATCAGCAGGAGGGAGGCAAAATTAGCTTTTCTTTCCTCCTGACTTACATCATTTGAGTTTATACTTACTTCCGCTTCACCGAAACAACCCGGATCGCGTCCATCGCTCTGCTTTGGGTGGAGAGGCCGCATCGGATATCGAGTTGAGTACCTAGCCGCACAAACTCAATCACAACAGGCGTATTGCCTTCTACCTTGAAGGCCCCATCAATGTCCTGCTCATTTTCCGGTTTATACTTCTTATCGTTTATCAGCACCTCAAACCCGCAACCGTCTACCATGTATTCGCCCGACCATACAAGTATGGCATTGGCCGTTTCAGTTTCCTGTTGCATCGTATCCTGGCAGGATGTTAAAAATAGAGTTGTGATACACAGAAGCGTAGCAAGTAGCATTGTTTTCATAGGGTATGTCGTTAGGGTGAATGATCAATAAACAGGTAAGTCAATACAGCAGGAGAGCACTACTTTATTTCTTTTACAGATAAAACTATTATACTTTCAGCCTGTCGCCTGGCCATGCCGCAGACGTACTCTGCCTGTTTTCCGGGTAGCACATACTTTACCTCTACTGTCATTGGTTCCTCCTTTTTAAAAGCTGCATCAATGTCGCCTTCATTTTTCGGTTTATACTTTTTCTCATCTATGTAAATGACAAAACCGCAGCCATCTACGGCATAATCACCAGTCCAGTAAAGTGTAGCCGTGGCCTCCTGCACCTCCAGGTCGTCCTCTTTATCGCAGGAGAAGGCCGTTAAGGTTAAGGCAAGCAGGGCAGCAAAGTATAATTTTAGGGGTTTCATAAAGTGTGGCTTAAAGTTCTACCTGATAGACCCCAAACAAGGCAGAAGCGTTGCAAGCCCCAGTACCACATTCGTAATTATCAGGATACTTTTTTCACGCGGAGCGAGAACGTGCTCTGGTCGATTACCTGCACTATGTCGCCTTTTTCAATAAAGCCTTCACGGGCCTGGGCATCGTAGAGCATATCATCAATCATTACGCGGCCGGTTGGAGCCATGCGGGTGTGGGCCACGCCGGTTCTGCCGATCAGGTGTTCGGCAGCGTTGGCCGACCGGTATCCTTCTTTGCTGGTAAATGTGTTGTTAAGTACCAGGCGCTGCATGGCCTTGCTGCCAACAAGCCGGTTCCAGGTAAGGGCAATTACAACAACGGCTCCCACCATGCCAACTACTACGGAAATAAGGCTTTTCATCAGCTCCTGAGAGGGCACAAAAGTAAAATCGAAGTTTTGGTTATTGACCATGATAAGCACCAGCGACAGGAATACCAGCACAATACCGCTGATGCCAGCCACGCCAAACCCTGGAATTACCAGCACTTCCAGCCCGATGAGGACCAGGCCAAGTATGAACAGCAGGATCTCCCAGTTTTCGGCCAGGCCGTTGAGGTAGTAAGGCGTTAAGTATAAAATGCCGGCCACTACAGCCGCTACCAGCGGAAAACCAATGCCGGGCGTCTGCAGCTCGAACCAAAGCCCGCCCAGAATAATGAGCAGCAGGATACCACTGATAAAAGGGTTCAGGAAAAAAGAGATGACTTTGTTGGTGGTGCTCAGCTGGTAACGCACTACTTCGGCATTTTGCAGGTTAAGTTGTTTCAGCACGTCGTTTATACTACTGGCCTGCCCTTCGCAGTACCCGTTCCGGATCGCTTCGGATGTGGTGAAAGTGATGACCTGACCTGCCGACAGAGTGCTGTCTACGCTGGCATCTACCATCGACTCGGCCAGGCGCGGGTCGCGGCCGTTGGCCTCGGCAGTGGAGCGCATAATAGAGCGCATGTAGCTCTGGTATTTGCCCGGAGCGGCCTGTCCGTCGGCTGTTACCACGGTGGCTGCTCCGATATTGGCACCCGGAGCCATGTAAATGCTATCGCAGGCAATAGAAATAAGGGCACCTGCCGAAGCTGCATTTTTGTTGATGAACACATAGATCGGCTTGGGATACTCGAGCAGGCGCGTCCGGATCTCGTCTGCATCGTTAACGGCACCCCCATACGTATCCAGCTCAAGCAGCACATGATCGGCACCAATGCGGGTTGCCTCCTCCAGTGCCAGTTCGGTGTAGCGGTTGGTGCGCGGATCAATTGCATCTTTGATCTCCATTACAAAAACCTTTGGTCGCGAAGCCTGTGCCGGTGCCATCAGGGGCAGCAGCAGGAAGTATAACAAAGTACAAAGGGGCTTCCAATGCCAATGTTTTGCCATAGATTTCATAATTTAGAGGGCTGATGTGCTAGCAAACCTTAAGGTACTAAAAAAATAACAGGTTATACTTTCCCTACTTTATAAATATGATTTCGGTGCCCCCGTGTGGCGGATCCGGCTCGATACCCTTGCCGGCAGGCTGGCTGTGGAGGTGCGCGATGCGGACCTTCTGATCGCTTCTTTTTATACGTTCGACTGCCAGGCCCATGCGTTGCAGGAGCTGAAACTACCCGGGCAATTGACCTGGTGGCAGGGGCTGGAAGACGCACACAAGAACCTGCTCTTCATCCACGGGTACGGCGACCGCAAAGTAGGACAGCACAAAGGCATCACGGCCCTTGCAGCCGAAACAGGAGCGGTGCAGTGGCAGGAGCCGGACCTTACCTTTTATGGTGTAATAGCGGAAGGAGTGCTGGCCTACCCGGCAGCTACCCCTGAATCAGGTTTTATACTTTTACAGACCCAGTCAGGAGCAGTTTTACAGCAAAATATAACGCAGCAGGAAGCAGTTGAAAAAGTAAATAATTATAACATAGCGCGTTACAATGCCTGCACCTATCCGATGCTGTACCTGGAGGGGGAAGTATATTTTCTGGAAGTAAGCCGGTTTCTGGCGGAACAGGGAGCAGGGGAAGCGCTTAAGGCAATAGAGTATGCTGAGACAGAGCAGTTTATGATAATAAGCTATTACTGTTTGGCTGATGAGGATAAATTAGATAATTTCGTGGCAGTATTTGATTTAGAAGGAGATTTGCATTTAAAAGAGAAAGTAGCCGGCAACTTGCATGGCATAGGTTCAGATACTTTTTTTATCTTTAAGCACGAATTATACTTCGTTCAGAATTCAGACACCTTACAGGTATATAACCTTACTTTATAGTTATTTCAAAGAGCCATGGTTCGACCTTTATTCTTCACCCTTCTTGTAGTTTCTCTACTTCCATTTTCTGCTTCTGCCTTTGACGTAACAGCCGTGCGCGACTCGGTTGGCGTGCAGCACAAAAATGGAAAGCTGTTTGTGCAGCACAAAGTAGAGCCCAAAGAAACCCTGTATGCCCTTTCGAGGAAGTATGGCGTATCTGTAGCCCAGATCGTGGACGCTAACCCAAGTGTGCAGAAATCTATTTCGATAGGGCAGACCGTGCTGATCCCGCGCAAAACGCCTGTTACGAATGCAGTTGCCTCTGCAGCCAAAACAACACCTGCTGTAAAAACACCTGCTGCTGCGGCACCGGCAACTCCTGCCACTTCTGCCACAGCAACTACTGCCAGCAACCGCACCTATACGGTAAACAGCAAAGGCGAGAAGATCCACGTAGTAGAGCCCTCTCAGACACTTTTTTCTATTTCCCGCATACATAAGGTAAGCGTCGACAACATCAAGCGCTGGAACAATCTTGCTGATAACAACATCAGTGTAGGTTCAGAGCTGATCGTGGGCAAAGGCCTGGCTGCTACAGCATCTAAAAAGCCGATTTATGTGCCTGAGCCTGATGATGAAATTGCTGTACCAGCAAAACCAACGGAAACTGCAGCGCCAGTAACACCTGCACCATCTGGTCCGGTAGCTACTACAACACCAACTGCTCCTGCGCCAACTCCGGCTAAACCTGAACCGGTTGCAGTTCCTGATGAGCGAGTAGAGAAGGACGAAGTCGAAAATGCTACAGGCATCAAGAAGATTGTGGAAAGCGGTATGGCTGAAATGATTGATCCTAAAACGGATACAAACAAATACCTGGCTCTCCATAAATCAGCGCCGGTAGGCACCATCATGCAGGTAAAAAACAGCATGAACGGCCAGGTGGTGTATGTACGCGTGATCGGTAAACTGCCTGAAACCGGAGCAAACGACAAAGTAGTGGTTCGCCTTTCCAAAAAAGCTTACCAGAAGCTCGGTGCTGTTGACCAGAAGTTCAGAGTGGAATTATCTTATATGCCGTAATTAGGCTGATAAAGAATATAAGAGAGGGCCTAAGTTTATACTTAGGCCCTCTCTTTTTGCAGACCTCTCCATTGTTATTTCGAACAGCAATGAGAAATCTGATTCAGCTGAGGTCTATACTTGAGACAAGCTGGCCTTGCTTCGTAGCAGCCTTACTTCCTCAGTCCTAAAAAAAGTTATTGTTTCATTCTATACTTTGGTGCGCTCACGGCCGCGTGGCCTCGTCCTCGGGTTGAGCGCTGTCTATTGAAGCTGCCATCGGCTGCGCCTGCAGGCTGCCCTGCGGGCACCGCAACAATAGAAGGCGCTCAACCCAAGGACTGGGAACAGATCGATAGCAGAGTGCTATGCAACCGGAACCATTTGTAGGGACAGGTCGCGACTTGCCCGTGGGATAGCTGTAGCAATGAAATTTATACTTGAACAATAGCAGTAGGAGAAACTCCCTCCTTGAGGAGGGCAGGGAGGTGTTAATGCAAAGGCTTCTGCTGCCGCAAACAAGATCCTTTCAGGATGACAAAATAAAGAGAAGGGCAGTAGCAAAAGTCCCCCTTTGAAGGGGGTAGGGGGATGACCTGCAGCAACTATGAAACTTCTACTTGAAGTGTAGCAACAGCCAGTAAAGCTCCCCGCCTTAGACAAGGAGGGGCAGGGGTGGTTGGACCCGGTGTAGCACAAAAGCGAGCCTGGATACGCGTATCCTTCCCACATCACAGGAGTGATTCCCGCACCAGTGACAAGAAATTCCTCTCCTGTTATTTGTAGAAGATATGCTAATAAAAAAGGAAGCAGGAAAACTGAACCAACAAAAGCCCATCTACAGAAGAATACAGAACTTTCTTTAACTTGTACTACTCAGTTTACCGTACTTTACCCCATGAAACAAGACATTGCCGCTATCAAAGCCCTGCTCGACGACCGCGTGGAGAAGTATAACCAGCCCAGCTTCATCCCAAACGATCCGGTCTCTATCCCGCACCGTTTCACCAAGAAGCAGGACATTGAGATCAGCGGATTTTTTGCAGCCATACTTGCCTGGGGGCAGCGCAAGACCATCATCAACAACTGCATCAAACTGATGGACCTGATGGACAACGCACCGCATGATTTTATACTTCACCACCAGGAGCAGGACTTGCCGCGTTTTCTAGGCTTTAAGCATCGCACCTTTAACGACACCGATCTGCTGTACCTGCTACACTTTTTCCAGTGGTACTATAGCCGGCACGAGAGCCTGGAAACAGCTTTTACCGGGGAGCAGAACCAATACCATACCCAGAAAGGGCGATTGATGCATTTTCACGACCTGGTGTTCAGCCTGGAGGATGCGCCGCAGCGCACGCGCAAACACATTGCCACGCCTGCACGAAAATCGGCCTGCAAGCGCCTGAACATGTACCTTCGCTGGATGGTGCGCCAAGACAACAACGGCGTAGATTTTGGCCTCTGGCACACTATGAAGCCAGCGGACTTGGTTTGCCCCTGTGATGTGCACGTAGAGCGGGTAGCCCGAAAACTGGGCCTGATCACGCGCAAAGGCATGGACTGGGATACAGCCGAAGAGTTGACCGACCACCTCCGGGCTTTCGACCCGACAGACCCGGTGAAGTACGATTACGCGCTGTTTGGGCTAGGGATAGAGGAGAAGTTTTAGAAGAGATAACGGACTTACCTACAATGTGGCGAAGTTATATTATAGGTGTGGTTGGCAGCGGGTGTTTTTTTACAATTACAAATTATCTTAATACTAATGTACAATTAATGGAAACAGAATTACCCACATCCCGATATAGGCAATTGCTAAAAGAGTCAAAATTTGAAAGTATGTCTTTTTCCAACCTGAAAGAGTTTTCCTAAACACGATATAAGTGATAATACCACTCCCTATGTAAGCTAGTATAAGATTCAAGGCTAAATCATTGAAGAAAGGCTTCCTCAAGAAAAACAGATAAGATATGACAACTAAGCAACCCGCAATTACATGAATTACACTTAGTAGTCTCTGTATATAAAATTTAACTTCCAATTTCTCCTTCTTTAATGATTTGGACTCTAGTCACTTCTTAATCAACCCTATTGACAAATCTTTTTTCATACTTAAACTTACTGCCAACGTCTGGGCTAAAGTACGTTTATGCGCTTTAGCTTTTGTTGGCAAAGGTTATTTTTACTTTATATCAGTTTCAAAAGCTTCAGTCTGGACTCTTGTATATCTGTCAGGTTCTAAAGTAAGAACTAGGGCTGTATCAATTAATGCTGTCAAATCTTTAGAGTAGTATTGCATTTCGCCTACCTTCTCCGATGGCACAACTTCAAAATTTAAAGTATGAATTTCCTTCCCCTGAAGACAGCATACCTTGCCTTTACCCCAAAAAGCTGAGTGGTTAAAACCGACTAGCCGTTCTTTGATATCGTTACCGTCACTATCGAATACAACTGGCTCTGTATAAGTCTTTTCAAAAGTCCATTGGTTTATATAACCGATTCCATTGCTATCAATATTTAAAATATTTTCATCAACGTTTGCCAAAACAAGGGTAACTTTTCCAGTAAAGCCTTTGGGTACTATAATCTCCAAAGTCGGAGAGTACAATTTGTAATGAAACACCAAGAATGAAATTATTGTAGCAACTGAAAACAGAGTAAAAAAGGAATACTTTTTAGTTACTAATCTCAAAATGCCAGCAACAACCAAACACCCGAGGACTATGGCAACCAAAAGCATACTTCCTAAAAACAAACCAGATAAAATCATTCCGCCTGGTACATAGCATAACTTCACAAGCAAGCTGATTGCCAGAAAAGCGGCTAGAAGTCCAGTAATAATTTTTAGTTTTCTGTCATTCATAATCATTGCCAACTACTGTATAGCAGTAAACCTACGTTTATCCGCACTATATAAAGTATAACTAGGCTTCCACTGCAATCTTCAGTACTACTTTTCTTACCACGCGATCACCTGTCACCATTGCAGCATGGGCATCGTCGGGGTAGAAGATGGTGAAGGAACCCGCCGGTACATCAAACCAGTTGCTGGTCTTGTCAGGAAAGAAAGCGGCTTCGCGTTCTTCGTTGTAAGGGTCGTTGGGTTCAGCGCATAAAGCCAGGTCTTTCCAGCCCATGTGGTCGGTGCCGGAAATCACGTATTGGATATCGATGTACTTGCGGTGCACCTCCAGTTTATACGCGTCTTTCGCTACGCCAGCACCTTCCGAAATAATAGCAAACAGCTTTCTGTCTTCAATTTCGTGTACACCGGTTTCTATAGTTGCCAGGTTAGTTTCCTGTAAGAACTTAAAAGCTTGTGCAAAAAGCGGGTGCAGGCAAGTATAGCGGCTGGCGTTGCTGAGTTTATCGAGAACC
Organism: Pontibacter ruber; assembly: GCF_023630205.1. Classification (GTDB taxonomy): domain Bacteria; phylum Bacteroidota; class Bacteroidia; order Cytophagales; family Hymenobacteraceae; genus Pontibacter; species Pontibacter ruber. Next base: position 406,068 of record NZ_JALPRR010000002.1, read on the forward strand.
ATGGGAGTTAAAGAGTTAGAGAGTTTGGGAGTTAGAAAGTTAGAGAGGTTAATGGTTCTTTGTCTTTTGTCAAAAATTCCTTTGTCAAGAAGTGGATTTCAGCGAACGAAACACCTGCTCAAACTTGTTTAAATATGTTAATTTTGCCTTAAATCTAAGAGATAAGAATTGATCTATCCAGAAAACTTTGAAATAAAAATAGGGTTTGCACAAGTGCGCGAGATGCTCTCGGAGCTGTGCCTGAGTCCGCTGGGTCGCCAGTTTGTAAACCGCATGCAGTTCCTGAACCGGCACGACCTGGTGCAGCGACTGCTGGAACAAACAAACGAATTTAAACAACTACTGGAGTCTGACGCCGAGATTCCGCTGAGCCACTATTTCGACGTAACCGCTTACCTTGACCGTGCTGCACTCGAAGGGACTTTCCTTGATGTGATTCAGTTCTTCGAGATCAAGATGTCGTTGCGTACTATTCGCGACTCCCTGCGCTTTATATCGGGTGCCGAAGAAGGTAAGTATGAAGCCCTGAAAGCACTGGGTGCCAACGTAACGGTAGAGCGCTCGCTGATCGCTGCCCTGGATAAGGTGGTAGACGATGCCGGTGCCGTTCGCGACGATGCCACACCGGAACTACAGCGCCTGAAGCGTGACCTGATCGCGCAGCAGGGCGTGCTTCGCAAAACGATCAGCTCCATCATCCGACATGCCAAAAACGAGGGCTGGACACCGGGCGATGCCGAGCCAACCATCCGTGGCGGCCGTCTGGTTATACCTGTAATTGCCGAGCACAAGCGCCGTATCAAAGGTCTGATTCACGACGAGTCGAACACCGGCCAGACAGTATACATTGAGCCGGAGTCTATTTTCGAACTCAACAACGATATCAAGGACCTGGACAATGCATATCATCGCGAGCTCATCCGTATCCTGACCGGCCTGACAAATATGTTGCGTCACCACATACCGGAGCTGCGCAAGGCGTACCAGTACCTGGGCCTGCTGGACTTTATCCGGGCCAAGGCGGCCTTTGCGCGTCGTGTGGAGGCAACTATGCCGAAACTGCAGAAGTTTCCGCACATCAACTGGAAACAAGCCATACACCCGCTGCTGTACTTATCTCACAGGCAGATGGGCAAACCAACTGTGCCGATGGACCTGGAGCTGAGCCGCGACCAGCGTATACTTCTGATTTCTGGTCCGAACGCCGGTGGTAAATCGGTAAGCTTAAAAACTGTAGGCCTGGTGCAGTACATGCTGCAAACGGGTATGCTGATTCCGGTAGCCGATGGATCGGAGGCAGGCATCTTCCACGACATCTTTATCGATATCGGGGATGAGCAGTCGATCGAGAACGACCTGAGTACCTATAGCTCGCACCTGACCAACATGAAAAAGTTTGTGACGGTGGCCGATAACAAAAGCCTGGTGCTGATAGACGAATTTGGTACGGGTACTGAGCCGGTGCTGGGTGGCGCTATTGCCGAGGCTGTGCTGCAGAACCTGAACGACAGCAAGGTGTTTGGCGTAATCACGACGCACTATACCAACCTGAAGAACTTTGCCGAGCGTACGCCGGGCATTGTGAACGGAGCCATGCGCTACGACCACAAGAACCTGGCCCCGTTGTATCAACTGGAGATCGGTAAGCCGGGCTCCTCGTTTGCCATCGAGATTGCCCGTAAGATCGGTTTGCCGAAGCACATCGTGGACAAAGCCAGCAGCCTGGTAGGTAAGGACAAGATCCGCTACGACCGATTGCTGGAAGAGCTGGAAACCGAAAAGCAGGAGCTGGAGAAGAAACTGGCTGAGGCAACCAAACTGGAGCAGAAGCTGAAGCGCAACGTGAAAGAGTACAACGACCTGAAGAACTTCCTGGAGGAGAGCAAGCAGGACATCATGCGCGAAGCCAAAGGCAAAGCCAAGCTGTTGCTGAAAGACGCGAACCAGAAGATCGAGTCTACCATTCAGCAGATCAAGCAGAGCCAGGCCGAGAAGGAGCAGACCAAGCAGGCGCGCCGCGAACTGGAAACGTTTGCTACAGATGTAATCCGTAAAGAAGAGCCACGCCCGGCCTACAAACGCGCCGCCGCCGCTGCCGGAGGTCCGTTAAAAGAAGGCGATAACGTGTCGCTGATCGGGCAGGATTCGGTAGGGCAGATCGTAGGTCTGAAAGGCAAAACCGCTGAAGTAATGTTTGGTGGCCTGAAGACCATTGTGAAGGTGGATAACCTGGAGCGCGTGGATGCACAGGCGGCAAAGCAGAAAAAAGCCGCTGCCAAAGTTGACGCCGCAGAAGGCTATACCCGCGGCATGAACATCACGCAACGCATGGCTGACTTTGGCAGCACCTTGGATATCCGCGGAGAGTATGCCGAAGACGCCCTGACCAAGGTGATGAACTTTACCGACGAAGCGATCATGCTGGGTATACCGGAGATCAAGATCATTCACGGCCGTGGCAATGGTATACTTCGCCAGGTAGTTAGAGACTACTTATACTCGGTGCCGGAAGTTGCCAGCCTGAGCAGCGAAGCCGAAGAGCGGGGAGGCGACGGTGCTACCCTGGCCGTACTAAAGTAAAGTATTAAGTATACCAATAAAAAAGGCTCCCGGTCAGGGAGCCTTTTTTATTGGTATCGTTCTCTTACTTAATAAATCTCATCTCGATCGTGATCTTTTCACCATCTTCTTCAAAAGTAGCAGCTATATCTAGGTTGTCTTTGGTCAATCGTTTGATGTCAGTATCCTGGCTTAGGAAAGCGAAAGCAATCTGCTGGTCGTTGTTCTTTAGATCCCAGGTACCAGATTCGGTCTCTTTCTCATCGCCTACTGTATAGATGGCAGTATACGTTCTATCCTTCTCAAATTTTAACGTGGTGCCTTTAATATCTATGAAATAGTCTATCACATAAGGGTTATTGGTAGCCTCAACGCCATCTATGTAGAGTTTGTCGCCGCGCCAGGTCTGGGCCGTTAGCAAGTCTCTTTTGCTTGGCTCCGCGTCATCGTCTTTACCACAGCTAGCAAGCGTAAGCAACATAAAAGCAGCAAACAGGAAAGAGAGCAGTCTAAATTTGTTCATCAGAAAAATATAAATTTGGATTAAATAGTTCGAACACTATATAGAACCAAATTTATGTAAACATTGCACTCTTACAAAGTTAATAGCAAAAAGATTGAAATCTGAAAAAGAAAAGGCTCCTTGTAAAGGAGCCTTTTTTGTCGGAGCTGTAGTTTTTAGCGCCTGAATCGGATTTCGCCTTCCATCGTTCCATTATCAGTTTCTATCTCTCCTTCCAGAAAGAGCTCGCTGTTATCAAGTTTATTGATTACTGCCGTCAACTCGTTATCCTGATCACCTTTGTCAAAGAGGATAGCCTGTTCGTTGTTGGTAAACTCCCATGTCCCTGAATCCTGGCTGCCATCAACAGCAGTGGCGGTATAAGTACCGTCATCTTTAAAGGTGATTTTCATATCACTTATGTTGAGACCAGCTGCGACAAGTAATGGTGTCATATCCTGGTTGCCCTGGTAAAGACCAAAAGCAGTCCACTGTCCTGAAGTTAATAGCTCCCTTCTGGATGGTTCAGCATCGTCATCATCGTCGTCGCAGCTTACAAGTGGAACTATCAGAACAGAAAGAAAAAGAAAAAATAGTAATCGTAGATTTTTCATAATGCTAAAATTTTAAGTGGGGAAAGAGTTAAAAGGAGTTTTATGCAAGTCAGATGCTTATATTTTATATAAGTATAGTTACAAAAATTAACGCTGTAGCTCAGTTTATGTTGCTGATTATGTATATCTAAAAAAATGATACTTTGCAGTTTTAAGTGTAGATAATTATAGGAGAGTAGAACGCAGACAGTAAAGAGAAGTTTATGTAATTAAGTGTAAGTATAAAAGTACAGGGGCGGATACTTCAGAGTTGTAAAGCAGAATAGATTGATTATTGGATGATCGCTTAAACATACTACCGGTTCAGGTCTTGGGTATACTTTAAAACAAGAGGGGCTCTCGATTGAGAGCCCCTCTTGTTCTTGCGTCATCAGCGTAGGAACCGGAATTCAAGAATCGTCCCTTGAAAATCCTGCTCATAATAAAACTCGGTTGCTGTGAGTCTTGTTACATTAACAGTCAACTCATTATTAGTGCCTTTATCAAATATAATATCCTGCTCATTATTGGCAAACTCCCAAGTGCCCACTATCGTGCGCCCCAAGGTTTCTCTGTACTCCCCGTTTTTGTCGAACCGGGTGGTCAGATCCTTGATTTCAAATTGAGCAGAGTCTCGCAGAAATTGTGAGACGTCCTGGCCCTGGTAATAAACGCTATTGCCCGTCCACAATCCGGCAGTCAGTAGGTCGGTTCTGCTCGGGTCCTTATCCTCGTCATCATCATCGCAGCTTGCCAAGGTTACTACAAAAAACGACAGGAACAGCAAGGTGATTAGTCTTAGGTTTTTCATAGGAAGTATCTGTTTAAAATGAGATTAGGTATGTATACGGAAAAAGAAGGGGATGTACAGATTTATCTTAAAACATTTCAATATCCGGCATATGCCTGTGAGATAGGCTCTGTTAGGATACAAGCAGATACTTTCCTGCAACGATGACTATCAAAACAAAAGGCTACCCGTTTAAGTAGGTAGCCTTTGTATTATTCATCTCATCAGAGTGCTTTACTTTACAAGCCGAACTTCTCCCTGGTAGGTCCTGCCACTCTGCTCAACAGAGGCAGTCATTTCGAAGGAGTCTGAAGATAAGGTCTTGATATCCAGTTCTCCAATGCCTTCGAAGTTAATCTTTGCTTCATCGTTGCTGAGCGACCATTTGCCGGTAGTAGTCTGTGCTTTGCCTCCCTGTATATAGTTGGCTGTAAAAGATCCGTCCTTTTTGAGTTGCAGCCGCAGCGACTTGATGTCGAGGAACATGTCGATGATCTCGCTGCGTTGCGATACGTCTAACCCGTTGAGCAACACACGGTCTCCGTGCCACTCCTGTGCAGACAGGATATCCGTTTTAGTAAGTGTCGGCTCGTCTTTATCGTCCTTGCAGGAGGTTAGCAGGATAAGCGAAAAAAAGAAAGCAAAAAGATAACGTAGTCTATGTGTATTCATATGCGAAATATTAAAGGGTTTATACCTTCCTATATCGCAGCCGCGGCTATTTAGTTTATGAATACGGGTGTTATTTTCAGGGTTTTTGTAAGATTTTAATTATAAGATATTTACCTCTGGCTGCAGAGAGATTCCGAACTTTTCTTCCACCGAATGGATGATGTCGAAAGCCAGTTGGCGCACCTGTTCGCCTGAGGCTCCGCCATAGTTTACGAGCACCAGCGCCTGGTTTTTATGCACACCGTAGTTGCCTATCACTTTGCCTTTCCAGCCACACTGCTCGATCAGCCAGCCGGCAGGTACTTTCACCGTGCTATCCGAAACTGGGTATGCCGGCATGTCCGGGTGCTTCTCTTTCAGTACATCGTACAGGGCAATGGGTATCTCAGGGTTTTTAAAGAAGCTGCCTGCGTTTCCGATCTGGGCAGGGTCTGGCAGCTTGCTGCGGCGTATGGCGCACACAGCAGCACTTACATCCTGTATGGTAGGCTGTGTTATGTTCATCTCCTCCAGCGTGCTCTTAATGGCTCCGTAGGACGTGTTAAGCGTATGGTTCTTGTGCAGCCGAAGTATAACCGACGTTACCACATACTGCCCTTTTGCTGCGTGCTTGAACACACTTTCGCGGTAACCAAAATTGCAGGCCTGGTGATCGAAGGTATGTAGCTCACCTGTCTGCAGGTGTACTGCCTCCAGTTCATGGAACACATCCTTCAGTTCCACGCCATAGGCACCGATGTTCTGCAGGGGAGCGGCTCCCACCGTGCCCGGAATCAGCGACATGTTCTCCACACCGCCCAGGTTGTGCTCCAGGCAGAACAGTACCAGGTCGTGCCAGATCTCGCCACCACCCGCCTGTACATAAGCGTACTCGTCATCTTCGCGCAGGATGCGTATGCCTTTGATGCCGTTTTGTAGTACCACGCCGTTAAAGTCCTGGGTGAACAGCAGGTTGCTGCCGCCTCCAAGTATGAGTTTTGGCTCCGGCTTGATCTCGGGCATTTGCAGCAGTTGCTGCAGTTCTTCTATGCTGTCGAAACGCACATAGAGCTTGGCTTTTACATCGATGCCAAAGGTGTTGTAAGACTTTAGCGAAAAATCGGGCTGCAGTTTCATAAAAGGATATTTGCTGCAAAAATACGAATTCGGTGAACAGTATGTAGCTGTCTGTTGATATTCCTGTAGCTCCCCGTTTAAGTATAGCTGAAACTCTATGTATTTAAACATCTGAGTTAGAGTGTTTGGGAGTCTGGAAGTTAGAGGGGGAGAGTTAGAAAAGTAGAAAGTGGGTGGTATGGAGTAACTGCTTACTTAGAAGCTTTCCAACAATTTAACAATCAACCTTCAACAATTTAACAATTCAGTACAAGCATGGCCAGGCCCAACTCGCTACGCGTAGTTCTGAATTCGTAACGCTTAAACCTGTATCTTTGCAGCATTACAAAGTATGACGATGGCGAAACAGAAACAGAACGACAATTTTAACATCATAGCCACCACAATGGCCGGCCTGGAAGAGGTGCTGGCAGAGGAGCTGCGGGCTTTGGACATGGACTATGTTAAGGTAGGCAACCGCGCCGTGTCCTGCTCCGGAAACCTGCGCCAGCTCTACGAAGCCAATCTCTGGTGCCGTACTGCCATCCGTATACTTAAACCGTTCCGTACGTTCAAGGCCCGAAACGAGAAGGACCTCTACGAGCAGGTACAGAAGACCGATTGGTCCGAGTTCCTCAGCCTGGAACAGACGTTCGCCATCGATGTGTCTCTAAGCTACTCTACCTTCGAGCATTCGTTGTTCGTGGCCCAGCTGACCAAGGATGCCATCGTGGACCAGTTCCGTGCCAAGACAGGCGAGCGCCCTTCTGTGGACCGTATACGCCCGGATCTGCGCCTGAACCTGCACATGCACGAGAACATCGTAACGCTCTCCCTCGACTCGTCCGGCGACTCGCTGCACCGCCGTGGATATCGCCTGCAAACCAACGTAGCCCCCCTAAATGAGGTGCTGGCTGCGGGCATCATCGCCCTGACCGGCTGGGATAAGAAGTCTACTTTCGTGGACCCCATGTGTGGCTCGGGTACTTTCCTGATTGAGGCTGCCATGATGGCGCAGAACATAGCCCCAGGCCTTTACCGCCGCGACCCATACGGGTTTGAAAGCTGGAAAGACTACGACGAGGCACTGTTCGAAATGGTCTGGAGGACTGCAGAGGCCAAAGAGCGCCGTGAACCACAGGCAACGATCATTGGCTACGACATCGACCCGGACTACGTTAACGCCGCCTGGAACAACATCGAGAATGCCGGGCTGGAGAAAATAATTAAGGTGGAGGAAGCAGACTTCTTTAAAACAACTGCACCTGCTGAACAAGGGGTTTTAGTAATGAACCCGCCTTATAATGAGCGTATTGTCTCAGAAGACATAAACCTTTTATACAAGCAGATCGGCGACACGCTGAAGAACAATTACCAGGGCTTTGATGCCTTTGTGTTTACCGGTAACCTGGATGCATCCAAAAGCATCGGCCTGCGTACCTCGCGGCGTGTGCCGCTGTTTAACGGCTCCATCGACTGCCGCCTGCTCAAGTATGAGCTTTACAGAGGCAGCCGCAAGAGTGGAGGAGAAGCGGAAGGGGCTTAAAGGTATCAAGCCATACTTCGTGCCCTTCGTCGCTTCCGCAAGCGGATAGTAAGTATAATTAGCGATACCAGGATCAATACAGGCCACAAGTATAGCAGGCCAACTACCAGGTCTTTGGAAAGTTGCCAGCCTCCGCTTAGTGCAGAGGCTACCCGGCTCGAGAAGCTGGTTCTATCGGCGTAGGAAGCAGGTACCAGCTGGTACATGGTAAGGTTAATGGTGCTGTAGCTGGTCTGCTGCTGCAGCGCCTTTAGCTGTGCCTGCACCGACTCAAGCTCTTCCTGCACCTTTTGCAGCTCCCGCTCAATGGCCAGCACGTCCTCAACTTTGGTTGCCTTCTTCATCAGCTCCAGGTAGCGTTGCTGCGCGGTTCGCTTGGCGTTAAGGCGGGCCTCCACATCAACATACTGCCTGGTCACATCCTCAGCAGTTATGGTTTTGTCATCCAGGTAAACACTCTCTCCCTCGATAGCTTTTACCAGTTCGAAAAGCTTTTCCGGTACCACTTTAATGGTATAAGCGGCCTCTATACTTTCTTCGCTGTTGTAGTTGCGGCTGCTGGTGATGGTGGCGTTATACTTCCTGGAAAGCGCTTCTATCCGGGTTGTGCTCTCCCGCAGGTTCTCTACTTGGAAGCGGATGTTGGCCTACCGTATGATTTTCCTGTCCGGGCGCGGTGCGGAAGGTTCAGAAGCAGGTGTAACCAGTAATTGTTCTCTCGCTGCAGAGGCATCAGCCTCTTCAGACTCCATAGCGGACTGACAGCTGGATATGCCCAGCCATAGCAGGACAAGAAGAAGGGGTAAACTAGGGCGCATAGGGCAGGAGGGTTTGTTTTACCTTTATGCCGCAAAACCTACTAAAGTAACCCTTAAAACATACCCAGTCCTGTGCTTACGCCTAAGCCAAACCATGGCTTATGATGGTAAATCCATTGCGAAGAGTTCTTGCCTATACTTGCATCAAACCCAAACGAGAACGTAAAGCCAAAATTATTCCTTCCCAGCACCGTGCTGACCCCATAGGAGTACGCCACATTATTCTGTTCCCTTGAAAGCAGCGCAGGATTCTTTACCGTTTCACTTGTGAGGTTGGCAGACGTAATGCCAGCAAACGGGCCAATGGTGGCATAAAAGTGCGTAATGCTTCGTGGTTAACTTTTGCATAGCCAAATGTATAGCCATAAATAACTGAAATGAGCATGGAAGCAGGGTCGCTTACTGCAAAAACAGGGTTGCCATGCTGAGCGGTGCGGATCTTAAAAAGCGTAAGCGAAGCGTTCCAGGTTATAGCATGGAAAGGTATCCTGGCAACAACAGTAGGGTCCCCGATTATTCTTTTTCCTACATCCACTTCGAACCGGCCTAAGGGGGTGCTGTTTGATATACAATCTGGGACAGAGTCGTATGTAGAAGCAGGTATACGCTCGAAGTGAAAAACAGGCACCCCGTCTTCCATGTGCAAGTCCTCTGCTTTTAGTTTAGGATAACACATCCGTAGAGACCGGATAGAGTCGTCATGATCCCGGTAAATGAGTTTTAGCCTTCCGCTATCGATGTCCTTCTTTTTGATAATGTAGTAAAAGTGCGCAATGTTCTGTGCGTAAACTGAAACGGCAGGCAGCGTGTACAGTGCGGATGCCAAAAGAAGGATAAAAGCCTGTTTCATGTTGCTGACAATTCTACCGGCAGTGGCCTAAAAGCTAAATCCTGTTGTAAGGTATACGAAATACAGCGCGCTTCACGCTGCCTCTGTAGCAGGCTTTGAGTATGTATCAGGTAAAGTGGTGCCAAAGAGATTATACTTCGGGCATAACAATGCAGGAGCGAGTGGGTAAACCCAAGACAACGTATAAAATAAGAAGAGCACACCTACAGCAGGTGTGCTCTTCTTATACTTGGAAGTATGTTTATACTTTAGATTCTTCTGATCTGCGCACCAAGGGCGTTCAGGCGGCCGTCGATGTTCTGGTAGCCACGGTCGATCTGCTCCACGTTGTCGATCACGCTGCGGCCTTCGGCGGAGAGGGCTGCAATAAGCAACGCTACACCGGCACGAATGTCAGGGGAGGCCATGCGGATGCCACGGAGCGGGATCTGCTTGTTCAGACCAATAATGGTAGCACGGTGCGGGTCGCAGAGGATGATCTGTGCACCCATGTCGATGAGCTTGTCCACGAAAAACAGGCGGCTCTCAAACATCTTCTGGTGGATGAGCACGGTGCCTTTGGCTTGAGTTGCCACTACCAGCGCCACGCTCAGCAGGTCCGGGGTCAGGCCGGGCCAGGTATGGTCTGATACGTTTAGGATGCTGCCGTCGATGTAGGTGGCCACCTCATACTTATCCTGTGCCGGAATGTAGATGTCATCGCCCCGGAACTCCATTTTAATGCCCAGGTTCTGGAACGTGTCCGGGATCAGGCCAAGCTCCGGAATCCGGCAGTTCTTGATCGTGATCTCAGAGCCCGTCATACCGGCCAAGCCGATAAACGAACCGATCTCGATCATGTCCGGGAGCATAGCGTGCTCGGTGCCGTGCAGCTTCTCCACCCCTTCAATGGTTAGCAGGTTAGAGCCTACACCGCTGATCTTGGCACCCATGCGGTTGAGCATGCGGCAAAGCTGTTGCACGTACGGTTCGCAGGCAGCATTATAGATGGTGGTAGTACCTTCTGCCATCACGGCTGCCATTACCAGGTTAGCCGTTCCGGTTACAGAGGCCTCGTCCAGCAGAATGTAAGAACCGCGCAGGTTGTCGGCTGTTACGCTGTAAAAGCTGTCCTGGGTGTCGTAGTTAAACTTGGCGCCTAATTTTTCGAATCCGATAAAGTGCGTATCCAGGCGTCGGCGTCCAATCTTATCGCCGCCCGGTTTTGGCATTTTTGCCTTGCCGTAGCGGGCCAGCATCGGGCCTACGATCATCACAGAACCACGAATGGCGCGGCCCTGCTCTACAAACTGCTCTGTATCGAGGTAATCGAGGTTGATGTTCTCGGCACGGAAAGTATAGGTATCCGGTGCCTGCTGCTCTACCGAAACGCCAAGGTCACGGATCAGTTCGATCAGCTTGTTGACGTCGCGAATATTGGGTACGTTGGTGATAGTGACCGGTTCAGAGGTCAGAAGTACGGCACACAGCACCTGCAGCGCTTCGTTTTTTGCCCCTTGCGGGTAGATGTCGCCTTGTAGCTTGTTGCCGCCTATTACTTCAAAAGAAGCCATTTATTACTTATTTCTGGTGTTAGATGAGGTTCTGATATTTTTTCGGTTGCGGTTTGCGTCGCCGCCTCCGCGGTTTTGCTGCTGCTGCTGCTGGCTGCGCACATTTTCCTGAGACGATGCAGCCTTCACATTGCTATCAAACAGGTTGTTGCGCTCGATGGTAGCAAGGTCCATATTCAGCCTGCCTTTCGACATCTGGCGGATATCGTCCAGAATCACATCGTCGGTGATGTTGTCTTTGTTGTAAGACCGGTAAAGGGTCTTCATCAGCTTGCCAAGGGAAATGATGGCGGCATCGCGTTCAGCAGGATCTTCAAGCTCGGTTGCGCGCTCGATCAGCAGCTCCACGTTTTTACCGTAATGCTTGAAGCGGGGCGTCTGCAACTGGTAGTCCATGCGCTGCGGCTTGTCGTTGAGGTACTCCATGGCGCTGAGCGGGTAAGGGGCATCCACATCGAGTTTGGAGCCGGACATCACGTACAGGTGGTTCCAGAGTTTCTGCTGAAAGTCCAGGGTATCGCGCAACTGCGGGTTGAGTTTGGCCATCAGGTTTACCAGCAATTGCGAAAGGCGGGTGCGCTCGGCTCTGTCTTCAATCGAAAGTATATGATTAACAAGGTCCTGCACATTTCTGCCATACTCGCGCAGCAGCAAATCCTGTTTAAATGAGGTACTAGCTTCCATTTATTAATTACGAATTAAGAATCACGAATTACGAATTAAAAATTAAGATTTACGAATTTTAATAAGTATAACTGCTTTAACGCGTGTCGCGGTAAAAACGGTTTAAGAAATAGAATTCATCATTCATAATTCTTAATTCGTAATTCCTTTAGTTGTGTATGCGCAGCTTGGCAAAGCTCAGGAGCAGCGTTTTCTCGCCTACTTCATCGAAGTTGATGATGGCCTTGGTGCTGTTGCCCTGCGTGTCGAGCTTGGTTACAGTGCCGAAGCCGAATTTCGGGTGCTCCACCTTCATACCGGCGGTCAGTTGCGAAGTATCGCTCGGTTTGAAATCGGCAGGGGCGGTATAGGCGGTAGCAGCCTGCTTACGCGGTGCCGGCGCTACCAGGTTGCTGACGCTGCTCTTGCGCTGCAATACCTTCTCGAACATGCTCTGGCCTTCGGAGCCATACTTGAAGTTGAGGAAGCGGGAGTCGATCTCGTCGAGGAAACGGCTCTTTTCGCAGGCCCTTAGGTTGCCCCACTGGTAACGGCTGGTGGCGTAGGTCAAGTACAACTTCTTCTCGGCTCGCGTAATGGCCACATAAAACAAGCGGCGCTCTTCCTCCAGGTCGGCGCGGGAGTTGAGCATCATCTGGCTCGGAAAGAGGTTCTCCTCCATACCCACGATAAACACGTTCTTGAACTCCAAACCTTTGGCCGAGTGGATGGTCATTAATGTAACAAATTCGCCATCCAGGTCGGCTTTGGTATCGGCATCGGTGATCAGAGCAATGTCCTGCAGGAAAGCCGAGAGGCTCTTGTCTTCCTTCTCCGGATCATCCACGTACTCTTTGATACCGTTCAGCAATTCCTGGATGTTCTCGTAGCGGGCCAGGCCTTCCACAGTTTTGTCCTGGTAGAGGTCATCAACAATACCGGAGCGCTTGGCTACATGCTTGGCTACTTCAAAGGCATCGTTATTCTCAGCCATGCGGGCAAAATCGCGGATCAGCAGGGAGAAATTCTCGATGGCAGCCCCGACGCGGTTGCCCATAAATTCGGTCGCGTTCTGCACCACTTCCCACACCGAATGGTTAGCTTCTTCCGCCGTCACGAAGATTCTGGCCTCCGTTGTTTCACCGATACCGCGCTTCGGGTAGTTGATCACGCGGCGCAGGGCCTGCTCGTCGTTCGGGTTCACCGTCAGGCGCAGGTAGGCGATCAGATCTTTGATCTCTTTGCGCTGGTAGAAGGAGAGGCCCCCGACAATTTTATACTTGATGTTCATACGGCGCAGCGCTTCCTCCATGGCACGCGACTGCGCGTTAGTGCGGTAAAGTATAGCAAAGTCGTCGTAGGAGAAGTGATTGTTCATCTTCTCTTCGAAGATTGTGGTGGCCACCAGTTTACCTTCCTCGTTGTCGGAGTTGGCCTTGATCACTTCGATGAGCGGACCTTCTTCGTTGTCAGTGAAGACATCTTTACGCAGCTGCGCCTGGTTATGCTTGATCACGGAGTTGGCCGCATGCACAATGGTTTTGGTGGAGCGGTAGTTCTGCTCCAGCTTGAACACCTCCAGTTCCGGGTAGTCGCGCTCGAAGTTGAGGATGTTCTGGATATCAGCCCCGCGGAAAGCGTAGATCGACTGCGCATCGTCGCCCACTACCACAATGTTGCGGTTTTGGGCAGCCAGCTTACGCGTGATCAGGTACTGCGAGTAGTTCGTATCCTGGTACTCGTCCACCATCACAAATTTGAAGATGTTCTGGTACTTGTTCAGCGCGTCCGGATGGTCGCGGAACAGCACGTTGGTGTTGAACAGCAGGTCGTCGAAGTCCATGGCACCAGCCTTGAAGCAACGGTTCTGGTACTGTTCGAAGATCTTGCCGATCTTGGGTCGCATGGCGGCCTCGTCGTCGGCCTGGATCACCGGGTCGCTCAGGTACTGCTTGTGCGAGATCAGCTTGTTTTTAGCAGACGAGATACGGCCCAGCACCACGTTGGGCTTGTAGAGCTTGTCATCCAGGTTCATCTCCTTCACAATGTTGCGAATGAGCGTCTTGGAGTCGTCGGTATCGTAAATGGTAAAGCTCTTCGGATAACCGATCTTGTCGGCCTCGGCGCGAAGTATACGCGAGAACACCGAGTGGAACGTTCCCATCCAGATGTTCTTGGCCTCATTGCCGATCACCTTCTCGATACGGTGGCGCATTTCTTTGGCCGCCTTGTTGGTAAAGGTAAGGGCCAGTATGTTAAACGGATCGATACCTAAACTGATCAGGTGGGCGATCCGGTACGTAAGCACTCTTGTTTTGCCTGAGCCGGCACCCGCAATGATCATGGCCGGACCTTCGGTATGAAGTACCGCCCTGCGTTGCGACTCGTTCAGTAAACTAATATAATCCATTTCGTCTCTTCCGCGTGCGTCTTTAAAATCCTTGCAAGTTACAAATATACGAATCTGTATGCAGAACCTGGTGCACACTTTTACAGAACCCTTGCGAGCCATACTTTAGTTTCTGGCGGATAAGTAGAAGTATAAAGTATAGGCGACTGGCCGTGCAACTATAGCGATCGCGCGGCTGTTTTTGATTAGAGCTGCAGGATTAGTTACTTTGTGGTTCGATTTTGGCTAGGAAAATGGCCAGAATAACATGTTAAAACCCGACTCTATACTTATACTGCCATGAAAAAAATCTTTTTGTTACTCGTATTGCTCCCGCTCTTGCAGGGAGGAATGGCCCAGACAAAAACACAAAAACCCCATGGCACCACCAAAAGCACGCAGGTAACTAAAAAGAAAGCTACTGCTACAAAGCCAGCGGCTAAACCTAAAACTGCTTCCAAGTCTGCTGCAACTAAACCAGCAGCTGCCAAGCCGGCCAGCGCTCCAGCCAAAGCAGCGCCGGCACAACAGCCCGCAGCAGCTCCTTCTAAGCCTAAAGTGCAGCACTGGAGCTCGCCTGAGTTGCAGGAAGCCGTAGACCTGTACACCAGCCTGAAGTTTGATTCGGCTTATGTTAAGTTTAAAGAAGCTGCCGCCAAAGGTCAGGCGGACGCTTTATACTTTATGGGCCGCCTGCACCAGTACCGCGAACTGGATCCGGATTCGGTGCAGAGCGATACGCTGCGGCTTCAGGACCCGGAGAAGTATGCCAAAGCTTACAACGATTCTGCCCGTTACTACTATGAGCAGGCTGTGGATAACAACAGCTACCTGGGCAACTTAGGCATTGCCGAACTGATGATCCTGCGCACACCCGAAGACAAACAGAAATTTCTGAAGCTCATGCGCACCGCTGCCGTGGACATTCGCGACAAAGCTGTAGCGGGTGATGCCTTTTGTAACCGTATCCTGGGCAGTATGTACTACACCGGTTATGGCGAAATGATGGATAAGGAGTTGGCGTTTAACTATATCCGGAAGGCGGCTAATAAAGGGGATGTAGTGTCGTATGTGTCGCTGGCTAACCTGTACCTGGAAGGAGAGGGCGTAGAGAAGGATAACGACAAAGCCGTATTTTGGCTGAAGAAGGGCGTAGAAGCCGGCGAGCGCGAAGCTATCTATACGTTGGGCTTGCTGCACGAAGAAGGAACCATTGGGGAGCCGGACCTGAACGAGGCGCGCCGATTGTATAAATTGGCCATTGCCAAAGGCAGTCAGAATGCTTACTACCAGCTCAAGTACATCAATCAGACGCCGGACCAGAAACTGGTGATCGCTTCCATTACCCGGAACACAGAAATGCTGAAGCGCGCCCTTAACGCCGGTGCGGATGTGAACACCCTGGCTGTTCCGGACGATTTCAGTGACATGGACCTGCGTGGACGTACCCCGCTGATGCACGTGCTTTACATCCCGATGCTGCTGGAAGAGTATGGCGTGATCTACGAACCGGAGGTGCGCCCTGCTGCCGTAAGCCAGCTGCTGGCAAAAGGCGCTAAAGTAAATGCCACCGACAAAGACGGCAAAACAGCCCTGCATTATATTGTTGCCAGTTCCCGTGTTAACAGCCGGCTTTACGAGATAGAGCAGGTACAGCTGCTCGACACCTTGCTTCAGCGCGGCGCCGACCCCAACCACGCGGACGTAGAAGGAAACGCGGTGCTGGCGCAGGCGCTTACTTCCACCATCGGCCAGCACATCGGCATTATGGAGCTGGAAAAACTGCTGGCGGCCAAAGCCAACCCGAACCAGCAGAACAAGGAAGGAAAAACCCCGCTGATGCTGGCCTGCGAGATAAATGCCAGTTCCGAGATCATCATGGCGCTCCTCAATGCCGGTGCCGATCCGAAGCTGCGTGATGCCGCTGGCAAGGCTGCCATCGATTACACCAAACAGGAGAACGTGCAGAACATCCTCATGGCTGCCGGCTCACCAGAGCGCAAGATCTAAATTCATACTTTATACTTGGTCGTAGGAGGGAGGTGCTTTTCGTTCACTTTAGTTTGTCATTCAGAAAGGACCTTGTGGGCCTGTAGCGAAAGCTTAACTATTGCCCTCGCTCGCGTCCCGCGAGTGTGCGTTATCAGGTGGCGTCCCGCCACGTGATAACGCACACTCGCGGGACGCGAGCGAGGGCTTAGAATTTATACTTGCATGAATAGCAGCAGCCAAAGTCCCCTTTGAAGGGGGTAGGGTGATGAACTGCAGCAGCTATAGAACTCATACTTCAAGGTATACCGACAGGCAGTAAAGCTCCCCTCCTTTGATAAGGAGAAGTTAGGGGTGGTTGGACCAGGTTTAGTGGGCAAAACTAATCTCATAAAACCTTACCTGGCCAGAAGCCCACACGAAAGTCCGTCGCGAGCGAGGACGCTCGCGCCATCAATATAATTGGAGCAAGCATTTATACTTTATACTTTGATAAGGAGGAGGATAAGTCCGAAGCAGGAATTCGTGTAAACTATTTTCTCCGTAACTTTGTCTCCCTTTTAAATCTGCTTACATGATAGTTTTACAAAATACCGTTATCAGCGACGACATCCGCGACCAGTTCTTTGTGTGCAATCTGGAAAAATGCAAAGGTGCCTGCTGCGTGGAAGGTGATCTGGGTGCCCCTCTGGAAAAAGATGAACTAGCTATCCTGGAGCAGCACTACGACAAGATCAAACCTTACCTTACCGGTGCCGGCAAGGCGGCCATCGAGGAGCAGGGCCTGTATATAAAAGATTTTGAAGGAGATTACTCCACACCAACCATCGACAACCGAGAGTGCGCTTATGCCCTGTATGACGAGAAAGGCGTGCTGAAATGCGCCATCGAGCAGGCGTATTATGACGGTGTGATCGACTGGAAAAAACCGATCTCGTGCCACCTGTACCCGATCCGCATCACTAAGTACGACGACTTCGAAGCACTGAACTACGACCGCTGGGGCATCTGCAGCGCCGCTTGCAGCTTTGGCCAGGACTTAGGCGTACGCGTGTACCAGTTCCTGAAAGAACCGCTCATCCGCAAGTATGGCGAGGCCTGGTATAGCGAACTGGAGCAGCTGATGGAAGAAGAGGAAAAGAATGCTGCTGCTGCTAAGTAACAGCTTTATACTTTTAAAAGAGAAGCCTAACCCGAGAGGGTTAGGCTTTTTTATTGGGGCTTGAAGTAACTGCCTGCTTACTTTAATTCCTTCTTAAAGAAATCGATGGTACGCTTCCAGGCAAGCTCTGCCGCCGCTTTGTCGTAACGCGGCGTGGTGTCGTTATGGAAGCCGTGGTTGGTGTTGGCATATATATAAGCCCTGTACTCTTTTTTATGCTCTTTCAAAGCTGCCTCATACGCCGGCCAGCCTTCATTCACGCGCGTGTCCAGCTCTGCATAGTGCAGCTGGAGGGGAGCCTTTATTTTCGGAACATCCTCAACCGGCGGCTGACCTCCATAAAAGGGAACAGCTGCTGCTAAATCCGGAATCCGTACGGCCATCATGTTCGAGATCCAGCCTCCAAAGCAGAAGCCCACCACACCCACTTTGCCGTTGCAGTCTTTGTGGTTTTTGAGGTAGTTGTAGGCAGCTATAAAATCTTCCAGCATCTCGTTGCGATCGCGCTTGCTGTGCAGTTCACGGCCTTCGTCGTCGTTGCCGGGGTAGCCGCCAAGTGGGGTCAAGGCATCCGGAGCAAGCGAAATAAAACCTGCCAAGGCGGCTCTTCTGGCCACATCTTCGATGTGCGGGTTCAGGCCCCTGTTTTCGTGCACCACGATAATGCCTCCAAGCTTCTTCTTCGCATCAGCCGGCTTCGACAGCAAGGCCTTTATACTTCCGCCACCTTTCGGGGAATCATACTGGACGTAATCAGATTTCAGACGTGAATCATCTGGCTTAACCTGTATACTGCCTTTGTAGTCGGGCATAAGGAAGCTCATCAGCGACGTTACCGTAAGCCCGCCCACAGCATAGATGGACAGCTTCTGGATAAACTCCCGCCTGTTAACCCGGTTATGGGCATAGTCGTCATACAGGTCAAATACTTCCTGGCTGATGTCTTCTTTTTTGATTTCGTCCATGTTGGTGTGCGTTCGGATTTGCGTTATACTTTATGCAATCTTTGTATATCCATTTCTATGGAATAGCTATTAACAGTGATTGTTCCCTTTGTGTTTATTTCTGTATTAAAGGCTTGGCTATAAGTGCTTTTGTAATTTTAATTTTTGTTACCCAAAGTTATTCTTTCAAAATCTAGCACCTTGATTACTGTCTTTTCTGTTTTTCCTTTAACCTGATGGTCAATTGTTAATTCAGGCTGCTCTTTTGTTCCACCCCATTTACTAAATTTAGGCATAAAGAAAGGTCCTACCTTGAATAGTCTGTAATCATTGGGCAAGTCATAAGTACCAGTAGTTACATAAGCATAGTGAGAACAATTACATTCATCTATATCTGGGTCAGCTGGTCCATTACAAGCTAAGTAGACTCTGACTTCATAATCATTTGAGCCGAATGCAGTATCCGCTTACGCTATAGCGAGTACTTCAGCAAATTCAAAATCTTTAATTTCTGAAAAACCTATTTTATCATAAAGTTTGGCCGTAACAGGAAAAGAAGAAAAGCTCTCCTGTTCGTCTGATTCTGTAACTCTCATTTCAGCACCTGCTAATACTTTCTGCAGGCTGTCAATGGTGGCTGCTTTGTTCACATTAGCTCTTTCAAGTTCCTGTACCTTGTCTTGGCTGGTAGTACAGCTAGCCAGGCAGCTAATAACAAGTATGAAATACCAATTTTTCATTAGCATTATGGGTAACGGATTAGGACAGGCTGCTGACGAGGCAAAGCCGAGTATGGAGCCTGTGCAGGGTTAGCAAAGGATATTTTTAGAATAGTTTCTTATCAAACCTGCCCTCAGTGACACGAATGGTATCACAATCTGTTTTTGTAAGCGTAAACTCAAACTTACCAGCAATGATGCCATTTTGCATATCGAGCTTTGTTATTTCCAGATAGCCTTCTACTTTGTCCTCCCGCTCGTAAAAGCATCCTTCTGATTCATATCTGACAGTGCCAATTTGAGGGTCTCCTAAGGTATACACTCCAGTTTGATTCACATTAAGCATGTAAATATAGAAATGCTCGAAAAATTCTGAGCTTTTCTTTCGAAATACCCTTATGTCAAACGATCCGCCTTTATAACCTGGATCATAAACTATCTGGTAGCTTGGTTGGAAAGTATGAGGTCTACCTTTCGGTACCCAAACCTGCCCATTAACTAAGGCACCAAAAGTATTTTTGCCTTCCATAGTAGCGGCAGGAAGCACCTCTTTGGGAGTTGTATCCTTCTTTTTACAAGATCCGATGGACAGAATAGCAGATAGGAGAAGAAAGGGTAAAACTCGTGCTTTCATATGGCAATGGTTATGACTATATTTTTTGCTAACTTCTGGATAACAGTAAACATACGGTTATCTGCACTATAACTATAGTTTTTCCATGCACTTTCGCTCATTGTCAGATAAAGCATAGCAGTTAACTAATATATCTGCATTAGAGTCCTTTTCAAAGTATAAGCTATACTTTCAACGCTACTGATTCTGCAGAACAGGGAGCAACTGAGCAGCCATTTTACTCTTTTTCTGAGCGGCCTCGCCTGCCCAGTGGAGGGCTTCCTGCTTTTGGCCCAGTGCTTCATAAATAACTGCCAGGTTATAAGCCGCTTTGCCTGCTAATTTTTTATTCTCAGCAGTAGTAAAAGGCTTCAGAGCAGCAATTGCCTTTTGCCAGTTTTGCTGGTGCATCAATACGACAGCGTCTACAAAATCCTGGGGGGCATACACGAGGCGAGCGTAAACGTTACGTCGTGTTTGAAAGCGTTGCCAGTAGCTCTGCCCCGTTTCATAGGCAAGTGTTTCAATCATTGGCGTTACATCGACATGGGAAGGATTGGTTGCCAGTAAATGACCAATGATGCTTCCGGAACTGAAGTGGGCTTTATTCGGAAGCCTGACCTGGTCCAAAACAACGCCAGTGCTGTCGTAAAGTGACCAGTGGGTATTGGTATACAGCGTGAAGTGAGCTATATTCTCGCCGTATTCGTTTTGCGCGGTTCCTTGTTCAAAAAAGGCCTCAAAGTTGTCAAGGGCCAGCAACAGGTGGTGCGGGTATTGGTCATAAACTTGCTTTAACTGCTCCCGGTTCAGTACGTTCCAGGAAGTGGAACCGGGGCGATGAAAAGCGCTGTCGACATGAACAAGTACAAACGTAGAATCATCCAGAACAGCGTTTACGACACCATTAAAAGCTGTCTACGTGCCCAGGTGCAAGATTTCTGCTTTGCCACCTGCTGTGTCAGGTAACTGACTGGCATCAAAGGTATTGACTACGACTACTTTCCATTGTTCCGGCGGAACAATTATAAGCGGAGGCTTGGTAGTTTCGATCTGCACTACAGAAGTACAGCCCAGCAGGAGAGAGGTAAGTATAAAGTATAAACGTGGGAGCAATGTTCTTACAGGCATAGTGTGTCGGATGGAAAGTATAAGTTATGCATTTTCCGGAAAAGAAAAAGCCCGGCTGTTATAGCCGGGCTTTATACTTGGTATTTTTACTTCTTACAAGGTGCTGAAGTCAAAATTTTCCAGGTAAGCTGTCGTGAAGTTACCTTCCTTAAAGCCAGGGTCATCCATCAGCTTCAGGTGGAACGGCACCGTTGTCTTGATACCTTCGATCACGAACTCGCTCAGGGCACGCTTCATTTTAACCAGGGCCTCTTCTCGCGTCTGCGCGCTCACGATCAGTTTCGCGATCATGGAGTCGTAGTTAGACGGGATGGTATAGCCAGAATAAACGTGCGAGTCTACGCGCACACCGTGGCCGCCTGGCACGTGCAGGTTCGTAATTTTACCTGGGCTCGGACGGAAGTTGTTCTTTGGATCCTCTGCGTTGATGCGGCATTCGATGGCGTGCATCTTCGGGTAGTAGTTCTTGCCCGTGATCTTCTCACCGGCAGCCACTTTGATCTGCTCCTTGATCAGGTCGTAGTCAATTACTTCTTCCGTGATCGGGTGCTCCACCTGGATACGCGTGTTCATTTCCATAAAGTAGAAGTCGCGGTTCTTGTCTACCAGGAACTCGATCGTACCCACACCTTCGTAGTTGATGGCCTTGGCACCTGCAATGGCAGCCTGGCCCATCTGGTCGCGAAGCTCGTCGGTAATGAACGGAGATGGCGTCTCTTCCACGAGTTTCTGGTGACGGCGCTGGATAGAGCAGTCACGCTCAGAAAGGTGGGCTACGTTGCCGTGCTGGTCACCGATGAGCTGTATCTCGATGTGGCGAGGCTCTTCAATGAACTTCTCTAAGTATAAACCGTCGTTTCCGAAAGCGGCTTTGGCTTCGGCACGGGCGTCGTTCCAGGCTTTCTCGAACTCCATATCGTTTTTCACGATACGCATACCACGGCCACCGCCACCGGCAGTCGCTTTCAGGATAACCGGGTATTTGATCTTGTGGGCCAGTTTTACACCTTCTTCACAAGTCTTCAGCAAGCCTTCAGAGCCAGGTATGGTTGGTACGCCGGCTTTTTTCATAGTTGCCTTCGCCGACGACTTGTCTCCCATGGAGTTGATCATATCTGGCGTGGCACCGATAAACTTGATGTTGTTTTCAGCGCAGATGCGTGAAAACTCCGCATTTTCAGAAAGGAAGCCATAACCCGGGTGAATCGCGTCGGCGTTGGTGATCTCGGCGGCTGCGATCAGGTTTGGTATGTTCAGGTAAGACTGGGCGCTTGGCGGCGGGCCAATGCAAACCGCTTCGTCGGCAAAACGTACGTGCAGGCTTTCTTTATCGGCAGTAGAGTATACGGCTACCGTTTTGATGCCCATTTCTTTACAGGTACGGATGATGCGCAGTGCAATCTCGCCCCTGTTGGCAATCAGTATCTTTTTAAACATTGTATCAGATTTGGAGATTTGAAGATTTGTAGATTTGAAAATTGTAAACAATGAAAATGGAGACGTTTATCACACCATCTCCATTTTCAAATTTTCTCATTTTCAAATTTTCAAATTTGAACTATTAGCTTGGGTCTACCAGGAAAAGCGGCTGGTCATACTCTACCGGAGAAGAGTTATCTACCAATACTTTCACAATCTTGCCCGATACTTCTGATTCAATCTCGTTGAACAGTTTCATGGCTTCGATAATGCAGATAACCTGCCCTTTTTTCACTTCATCGCCTACGTTAACAAAAGAAGGCTTGTCCGGGCTGGAAGCACGGTAGAAGGTACCGATCATCGGTGCTTTGATGGCTACATAACGGCTCTCGTCGGAGGCTGGAGCGGCAGCAGGAGCGGCTGGCGCAGGCGCTGCGGCTACTGGCTGTGATGCCGGGGCCGGAGCAGCAGGGGCAGCAGGTAAAGCAGCAGGAGCAACCTGAGCGGCCTCCTGGATGTACTTCACTTTCTGGTCCGGCTCGCGCGTTACCGATATCTTAAACTCTTCTGTCTCAATGTTAACTTTGTTCAGCCCTGATTTGGCGATAAAGTCGATAAGGTCCTGGATTTCTTTAGCTTTCATGTGTTATTTTACTCTTTCTGCGTAAGAATAAGTACGAGTGTCTACTTTTATTTTTTCGTCCTGGCCTATGAACAGCGGTACCTGAATGGTAGCACCGGTCTCCACGATGGCTGGTTTAGAAGCGTTTGTTGCGGTGTCCCCTTTCAGGCCCGGCTCTGTATACGTAATGGTAAGCTCAACAAAAGGAGGGATCTCGCAGGTTAGCGGCGTTTCCGTCTCGGCATGGAACAGGATGGTTACCTCCTGGCCTTCTTTCATCAGGTCAGCAAACGGCACCATTTCTTCCGGCAGGGTTACCTGCTCAAAAGTGTTCATGTCCATAAAGTTAAAGCCCATGTCGTCTTTGTAGATGAACTGGTGCGGGCGCTGCTCAACGCGGGCAGTTGTGATTTTATGACCTGCGGAGAAAGTGTTGTCTAATACTTTACCACTTCTGATATTTCTTAGTTTGGTTCTTACAAACGCAGGGCCTTTGCCTGGCTTAACGTGCTGGAATTCAATTACCTGGTACAGGTCGTTGTTGTACTCAATTACAACGCCATTTCTAATATCAGCTGTGGTTGCCATAGTTTATAATCTGAGTAAATAGAATGAAACGATAAAAGTATAGTTCAAATCGCTGTCTTGCAAACAAAGTTAGCTAATCTGCTGAAAAAGTGCTGAAAAAAGAGTTTGTTGCTGATCTGATCAGGGGAGCAAAAGCTTAAACTCCGGATTGCAGCTAGCTGAAACCGAGGCGTTATGGTTTATACCTGCGAAGAACTCTATACTTTGAACATCTGCTGCTTGTACTTGTATGCTAAACAATCCACCCGTTTGCTACTCAGATGAACAACCTTTTGCTCCTGTAGATAAGGAACCTGGGTTGTGCATTAGAACGCGGGATAAAAGAAATTTTAAGAAAGGAATAATAGCAGCCGCTAAAGCTACCTGCCAGCGTAGCTTTAGCGGATAAACTGCGGCTATGCCAAGGTCATGAAGGCAAGGCACCCATCACTTTTTCTACCATCCGGTCGCAGCGTCTCGAGCCGAATTCAAATACTTCGCTGTTGACAGACATTTCGTACAGTCTTTCTTTCAGGAGCAGCCGTGCCCGGTGCTGGCGCACTTTTACGTTGCTTTCTGATAGGTTCAGGCAGGCGGCTACTTCTGTTACACTCATTTCTTCTACTTCGCGGAGCATGTAAATGGTCTTGTATGCTGCCGGCAGCTTATCAATTGCCTTCTCAAGCAGTTGTTTCACCTCTTTCTGGATAGCCTTGTGTTCCGGATTCATATTTTTTGTATCAGGAAGCTGTAACAGGGTAAGCTCCGATAAATTATCTTTCTGGTCGTGAAAAGCGGCAAGTTTTTTCTGCTGCCTGAGTCTGCCGAGCGCCTCGTTTATACCTATCCGGATGAGCCATGTGGAGAACTGTGCTTTAAAACTGAACTGGCTCAGGTTCTTATAAGCCTTCAGGTACGTATCCTGCATGGCGTCCTCCACCTCTTCCTCGTCGTGCAGGTAGCTCCTGATGATTCGGTATAGTTTCTGATTATGGCGCCTCATGAGTATTTCATAAAACTCCTTCTCGCCAGCCAACACCCGTTCTACCACTTCGGTATCGGATACCCGGTGTGCCTGGTTGATATGGCTAAGCAGTGTTTTCATACTTTGTTTTTATTGGTTAGATGCAGCGGGTACAAAGAAGTTACAGATGTTTGTAACTATTTGATTTATACTTCATCTAACTCATAAAACGAGATTTAAAAAAGGAGGTCTTGATCATGAAAACAGCAGCAATTAACACCCAGTCTCTGAAGACTGTACAAACACTTTTAATGTATACTTATGCGGTTGTTCCGATCGTAGCCGGTGCAGATAAATTCACGCATCTGCTTACCGATTGGGATAAATACCTGAACCCGGCACTGGCCGATCTGTTGCCATTCGCGCCGCACACCTTTATGCTGGTGGTGGGTGTGATAGAAATCGCAGCAGGTATCATGGTGCTGCTCAGGCCGCGAATAGGAGGCTATGTTGTAACGGCCTGGCTAATTGCAATAGCGCTGAGCCTGGTTGCAGGCGGACAATACCTGGATGTTGCCGTGCGGGATCTGGTGATGGCGATCGGAGCCTTTTCGATGGCGAAGTTGACCGAGGCTGTTCACTCAAACGATGATTTCCCGGGATTGCATGAGCCAACAGCACAACAAGCCTTTGCAAAATGAGTGAGAGCAGGAGAGTAGGGAACAGTACGTCCACAAAGTATAAACTGAACTTTTCGTTTGTTCTGGTCCTTGCTTTAACAGCTGAGTGGGATATACTACTGAAAAGTCAGGTTTATACTTTCTGTGAAACTATACCATACCTATGAGCATAAAAAAACGGCCCGAAGGCCGTTTTCTTTTTTATTTAGGATCGTAAGCCCACTTCAGGTAAATGGCACCCCAAGTGAAACCGCCACCGAAGGCAGCTATGATCAGGTTATCACCTTTCTTCAGCTGGTTCTCATACTCCCACAGGCAAAGCGGTATAGTACCGTTGGTGGTGTTGCCATACTTGTGGATATTAAGCATTACCTTATCGCTGCTTACGCCACAACGGTTAGCCGTAGCTTCAATAATACGCTTGTTGGCCTGGTGAGGCACCAGCCAGGCAATGTCATCAGATGTCAGGTTGTTGCGCTCCATTACTTCGGCAGCCACATCGGCCATACCTTTCACGGCGAATTTAAACACGGCTTGTCCTTCCTGGTACACAAAGTGTTCTTTGGCCTGAACAGTTTCTATAGAGGCTGGTTTGCGGCTACCGCCCGCTTTCTGGTGCAGGAACTGCGCGCCGGTACCGTCTGATTTCAGAATCTCGTCCTGCAAGCCGAGGCCTTCGGTGTTTGGTTCCAGCAATACGGCACCGCCGCCATCGCCGAAAATAATACAGGTTGCGCGGTCTTCGTAGTTGATAATGGAAGACATTTTATCGGCACCCACCACCACTACTTTCTTATACCTGCCAGATTCGATGAATTTAGCTCCTGTAGCCAGGGCATACATAAAACCGGAACAGGCTGCCTGCAGGTCATAGCCAAACGCGTTAACCGCGCCAACTTCAGCCGTGATCAGGTTGGCTGTTGCCGGGAACTGCATGTCTGGCGTGGTGGTAGCGCAGATCAGAAGCTCAATTTCTTCAGGCTTTGTGTTCGTTTTTCTCAGCAATTCATTTACCGCCTTTACCCCAATGTAGGAAGTGCCCAGGCCTTCACCTTTTAAGATATGCCTTTCTTTGATACCGGTGCGGGACATTATCCACTCGTCGTTGGTATCTACCATCGTCTCCAACTCTTTGTTGGTGAGAATGTAATCGGGAACATAGCCACTCACACCTGTGATGGCGGCGGTAACTTTACTCATGTAAAAATGATCTTGCGTTGAAAGAATTAACCGGGGCAAGTTAATAAAAAAAAATTGGCATAACCTGTCAGTTCTTCTAAAAAAGATACTGCTTAAGGTTATGCCAAACTAATATTCTGTCAGTGGCCGGTAGCCACTGATTACGCACTGTAATTTCTCTTAAATCGCTCTGAAAGTTTAGAGGCGACCATTTTCTGGGCCTGCTTTACCATGTTGCAAATGGCCAGCGGGCTCGATACGCCATGTCCGATTACGGCATTGCCGTTAATGCCCAGGATAGGGCTGCCTCCTTCGGCTTCGTAGTTAAACTTGTCGAAGAAAGGATCGTGCATGTTCTTCTCGTTGAGAATGTCGTAGATCGACTCGGCCAGTTTCAGGATAATATTACCCGTGTAGCCGTCACAAACAATTACATCGGCTTTATCATTGAACATGTCGCGTCCTTCGATGTTTCCGATGAAATTGATGTTTGTATTAGCCTTGAGGCGCTGGTGGGCTGCCTGTGTAACCACAGTGCCTTTGCCTTCCTCTTCCCCAAGGTTCATGAGGCCTACTTTAGGG
Organism: Pontibacter ruber; assembly: GCF_023630205.1. Classification (GTDB taxonomy): domain Bacteria; phylum Bacteroidota; class Bacteroidia; order Cytophagales; family Hymenobacteraceae; genus Pontibacter; species Pontibacter ruber. The sequence continues at coordinate 432,669 of NZ_JALPRR010000002.1, forward strand.
TTCTCTATTTCCAGCACATACTTGGCGTAAATAGAGCCAAGCTCACCGAATTGCTCCAGTACTTCCGGTTTGCAGTCGGCATTAGCGCCTACATCCAGAATAAGGCCATAGCCGCCTTTCAGTTTTGGTACCAGGCCGGCTATAGATGGTCTTAAAATGCCTTCTATAGCTTTAACGCTGAACATAGCTCCAACCAACATGGCACCTGTGTTGCCGGCGCTGCAGAAAGCATCTGCTTTGCCGGCTTTCAGTAAGCCGTAGCCAACAGCAATGCTGGAGTCAGGCTTCTGGGTAAGCGCCTTTGTCGGGTGCTCGCCCATTTCTACTACCTGCGTGGCATTAACTATTTTGATGTTAGAGCCTGTATACCCGTACTCTTGTAACAGTGACTGAATGATATCCTCTTTACCAATGAGCAGGATTTCATCTTCTTTGTCAAGCTTTGGAGCAGCGAGCAATGCACCCTTAACGATTGCTTCGGGTGCGTAATCGCCGCCCATAGCGTCCAAGGCGATCCTCATGTACTGGATGAAGTTAAATTATACAGAACTTATTTAAAGCAGGTGTCGCTTACTGGGCGTTCGTTGTATAATTTTTGATAGCCAGTTTGCCTTTGTGATACAGGTCACCTTCTACCACGTAAGCATGGTGGAACAGGTGTGTTGTATCTGTAGTAGGGCAGATTGCAATGGCTTTCTCAGAAAGTTTTTGGTGAGTTCTTCTCTTATCTCTTCTGGTCTTCGAAATCTTACGTTTAGGATGTGCCATTTTTTGTTAAAAATTTACTTGCTGTTTATACTTGGTTGTTTCTTAAAATTTTTTTCTAGTTCAGGTTTCTGAGCGCGTCCCAGCGAGGATCAATGTCCTCATCATCGTCGCCCTCATCGGTTCCTTTGTCGTCGCCTGCCTTGCCAGATGAGTAGATCAGGATGTCTTCGTCGTTATCCTCATCTTCTTCAAGCTCCTCCACAAAGCGTGGGTGCAGCTTTTTCATTGGCAAAGAAAGCACTACAAAGTCATACAGGTGCTGCGCTACATTAATAGACTGGGTCTCGTATGTGATCTGCCACAAATCTTCATCCAGTTCCATGTTCTCAGGACCGAAACGCATACGGAAAACCTCCTGCACATCTACCGGATGATCAAATTCCTCCAGGCTTCGGTCGCAGGTAAGGCGTACATGACCTTTTATGTCAAAATGAAGCGTAAGCAGAGTTTCTGACTTATCCAGCTCCACCTTTGCATGTAGGTTCCCGCCCAATATGATCTCTTTTCCGAACAAGTCGAAGAAAGAGTCGTCCATGTCAAACTCGTACAAGTGCTTCTTGTTGGGGAGTTTGGCTATGCCGATTTCATAATCTTTTAGCTTCTTCACAACCTACTTTTTATTGAAAGATGCAAAATTAGAATATTATTCTGACAAATAAAATACCTCATCGATTAAACAACGGGCATTTGTTCCATTGTGCGTTTTTTAATGATGTCGCAGGCAAGAAACAGTGCTTCCCGGAAAGAGGTTTCGTCTGCGATGTGCTTGCCGGCAATATCGTAGGCGGTACCATGGTCCGGAGAGGTACGCACCACCGGAAGGCCAGCCGTATAATTCACCCCGTTCTCAAAAGCGAGTGTTTTAAAAGGGATCAGCCCCTGGTCGTGGTACATGGACAGCACCGCATCTACCTGGTGGTACTGGCGCATGCCAAAGTAGCCATCGGCAGGGTAGGGGCCGAACACCAGGTGTCCGCGATCTTTCAGCTGCATAATAGCCGGCCGGATGATCTCTATTTCCTCGGTGCCGAGCAGCCCCTTTTCTCCTGCGTGCGGGTTCAGGCCCAGTACCGCAATGCGGGGCTTCAGGATACCAAAGTCCTGGCGAAGCGACTCCAGCAGGATGGTGATCTTGCGGATGATAAGCTCCGGGGTGAGCCGATTGGCTACCTCCTTGAGCGGCATATGCCCGGTAACGGTTGCCACGCGCAGGGCGCCGCTCACAAGCAGCATCAGGCTGTCGGCCGCATCGAAGTAGGAGGTCAGGAACTCGGTGTGCCCCGGAAAGCGGAACTCCTCTGCCTGAATGTTGTCTTTATCGATCGGAGCGGTTACCAGTCCGTCGAGTTTGCCTGCTTTGAGATCGGCGCTGGCAGCCATCAGCGATGCTAGGGATGCCTTTCCGGATGCCGGGGTCGGATTGCCAGGCGTCAGTTCAATATCCTCCTGCCAAACACTGATCAGGTTTACTTTCCGCGGCACTAGTGCATCGGCATGGTCTACCTGCTGGTAGTTAAAATGCTCGGCACTCAGGGCTTTGCGTACCTTGTTAAGAAGGGACGCTGAGGCGTAAATAACAGGCGTACAGAAATTTAGGATGCGCTGGTCCGAAAGTGTTTTGATCACAACTTCCGGCCCAATGCCATTGATGTCTCCGATGCTGATGCCCAGCTTGGCTTTATACTTGTTGTCCATGTTTGCTTATTGTGCCAGTGAGCGAAGGTAGTTGTACACCAGGCGAACACCTGAACCGGTTGCCATTTTGCCGCGGTAAGAGTCTTCGCCGAGCAGGTATGCTGTACCCGCAATATCGAAGTGCACCCAAGGGTAGTTGGTAAAGCACTCCAGGAACTTACCTGCAGAGATAGCACCTGCTTCAGCACCACCAAGGTTTTTAATATCGGCAATATCAGACTCGATGTGCTTGCGGTACTCTTCCCAAAGCGGAAACTCCACAATGCGCTCGTGTACTTCTTCGCCAACTTTTTTCAAGGCACCCATCACTTCGTCTCCGGCATTGCTCATGGCTACCAGGCCTTCTTTGCCAATCGCACGGGCGGCAGCACCGGTCAGCGTAGCCATATCGATTACCAGTTCCGGGTGGTATTTCTGGGCAAAGCTCAGGGCGTCGGCAAGTATAAGCCGGCCCTCCGCATCGGTGTTCAGTACTTCCACGGTCATGCCGTTGTGCATGGTCAGTACGTCGCCGGGCGCGTAGGCTTTGCCACCAGGGCGGTTGTCGGTAGCTGGGATTAACGCGATCACGTGCAGCGGCACGTTGTTTTTTGCCAGCGCATACATCACGCCGGTTACTGCTGCAGCACCCGCCATGTCCGATTTCATGTAGTCCATCGACTGCGGGGTTGGCTTCAGGCTCAGGCCGCCGGTGTCGTATACCACGCCTTTGCCCACCAGGATGTATGGCTTTTTGTTGGCAGCGCCTTTCGGGCTCCACTCCATAATAGTGAAGGTAGGTGGCTCTTCGCTGCCCATGTTCACGGCAAGCAGTCCACCCATTTTCAGGGTCTGGATCTTGATCTCATCCAGCACCTCGGTTTTAAAACCCGCTGTGCGGCCGATCTCTTCCAAATGCTCGCTGAACTGTGTGGCCGACTGGTTGTTGGGCGTTTCGTTCACCAGGTCACGCGTAAGGGTTACAGCGTCCAGCAGATTCTGCTGCTCCTGCACTGTTTGCTCACTCAGGCGCTCGCCTGTTAAAATTATTGTTTGAAGGGTGCTCGGTTTGGCATCCTTTGTTTTATACTTCTGGAACTGGTAGTTGCTCAGGTACAAACCTTCGGCCAAGTATAAACCGGCCTCTGTATCGGTTTTATCAACCAGTGCTACTTCTTTAATTTTATCCGCTTTGAGTTGCTTCAGCAGCGTATAGCCTGCCTGGCGCAAGGCTTCCTGATAAGCCGGACGCGTTTTTGCTGCCGGAGCTACCACAACGTATACATGGTGTGTGTAGCGGTTCAGCGCAATGATCTTTGTATCCTGCTCTGCCTGCTGTTTCACATAGCCGGCTTCCTCTGCCGAAAATTCTTCCAGCGAGGGCACCTGTTCTGCCTGCACGATCAAGACCAGATCACTATTTTTGCCTAATGTTGTGCTGTATTTAAGTTGTGTTGGCATCTTCCTTCGTATCTTTGGGTTTGCAATATAGTAAGTATAAAACGTAATGCGAAAATCAGCGCGGGCAGTAAGCCTACGCCGGATTACGGATCATCAATAAGTATAACGGCTTTGGGCAGGAAAGTATAGTTTTTAGCTTAAAGTATAAAACACATAAAGTGAGTAAAGTAAGTCCGAAAAAGCACCTGGGGCAGCACTTCCTGACCGATCAGAATATCGCCATAAAAATTGTGGAGCAGCTTACGCAGCACCTGGGCTGGCACGATGTGCTGGAAATCGGCCCTGGCATGGGCGTGCTGACGCAGTACCTGTTGCAGCACCAGGAGTACCAGACCACTGTGGTGGATATTGACCGGGAATCAATTGCTTACCTGAAGGAGCATTTCCCACAGCTCCAGGACCGCATTATTTCGGCTGACTTCCTGAGAACAGACCTGAGCAAGCTGTTCCCCGGTAAGTTTGCCGTAATCGGAAACTTTCCTTACAACATCTCCAGCCAGATATTTTTTAAAGTGCTGGAGCACCGCGACCGCATTCCGGAAGTAGTATGTATGATACAGAAGGAAGTGGCCGAGCGTTTGGCAGCGCCTCCGGGCTCTAAAACCTATGGCATTCTGAGCGTGCTGTTGCAGGCTTTTTATACGATAGAGTATAAATTCACGGTGCACGAGCATGTGTTTCACCCGCCTCCCAAGGTAAAGTCCGGTGTGATCCGGCTGCTGCGCAACGACAGGGAGAGCCTGCCCTGCGACGAGAAGCTTTTCTTTTCAGTGGTGAAGCTTGCTTTCGGAACCCGCCGCAAAACGCTTCGTAATTCGCTCCGTACGTTTAACCTGCCGCCCGAAGTAAAGGCCCAGCCTGTGTTCGATAGGCGGGCAGAGCAGCTTTCGGTGCAGCAATTTATAGAACTAACCCAACTGATTGAGCAAAACAGTTAGCCATGCAGGTAGAGATCACACGTGAATATATTGACCAGGTAGAGGAGGCCATCGAGCGTAAGGACACGGGATTTATCCTGGAGACCATGGCTGAAATGTATCCGGCAGATATCACCACGGTGCTGTATGAACTGGATACCATAGAATCGAAGTATGTGCTGGACCTGCTGCCTCCGGAAGTGGGTGCCGAGATACTCAGTGACCTTGACTACGACATCCGCAACGACTTTCTGAGCAACTTCACCAGCCAGGAAATAGCCCGTTATGTGAACCTGATGGATTCAGATGACGCGGTGGATATTCTGAACGAGCTTTCGGTGCAGACGCGTGAGGAAGTGATCGCCCTAATTGACAACGAGGAGAAAGCTGCCGCCATCCTGGACCTGCTGCACTACGAAGAGGATTGTGCCGGCGGTTTGATGGCGAAGGAACTGATCAAAGTGAACCTGAACTGGCGCGTTCGGCAGTGTATCGAGGAGATACGCAGGCAGGCCGAAGATGTAGAGCGCATCTATACGGTGTATGTAGTGGATAATAAAGACATACTGGTAGGTCGTGTGAGTGTGAAAACACTGCTGCTTGCAAAGGACGATAAGCTGGTAAAGGACATCTACAACCCGGATGTGATCTCAATTGAATCGTTCCGTGACGAGAGCGAGGTGGTGAGCGTCATGCAGAAGTATGACCTGGAGGCCATACCGGTTGTGAACATACAGGGCCGGTTGCTGGGCCGCATTACCATCGACGACGTGGTAGACGTAATGCAGGAGCAGGCAGAACTTAGCCGTCAGCTCATGACCGGTATTTCCGAGAATGTGGAAGAAGACGACAGTGTATTCCGTATCTCGCGTTCGCGTATTCCGTGGCTGGTAATTGGAATGGTGGGCGGCTTGTTGGCAGCCAAGTTTATGGGCCTGTTCGAGAGCGACATTGCCATACTTCCGGCGCTGGCGCTTTTTGTGCCGCTCATAACTGCAACTGGCGGCAACGTGGGTATCCAGTCTTCATCCATCATCATCCAGACACTGTCCTCAAATGCCGTGGTATTCGAGAACTTTGCCCAGCGTATTTTTAAGCTGATCATGGTGGCGCTGCTGAATGCGCTGATTATTTCTACATTGGTGTTTGCCTTTACGTACCTGTTCTGGCACGACTTCAGACTGGCGATGGTGGTATCGTTGGCGTTGTTTTCAGTGGTTATGCTGGCATCGATGATGGGTACCCTTACCCCAATGCTCCTGGATAAAATCGGCATCAATCCGGCAGTTGCAGCAGGTCCTTTTATTACGACCGCAAACGACCTGTTAGGACTGGCCATTTACTTTGGGGTGGCACATCTGCTGTATAACCTGTAAAAGAATTACGAATTACATTTTCTTAAACAACTATAGACATGTCTCATGTGTTGTTTTTCGTGTTTCGAGGTTACATAACCTTCTAACTTTTTAACTCTCTAACCTTCTAACTCCCAAACTCTCTTACTGTTGTGACTCATAAATCAGAACTCAAATCTTCCCAACCCCGTGTCCTGATCATCGACGAAGTACACCCGAGTATTTTCCCGATGCTGCAACGTATAGGCGTTGAGGCAGACTACAGGCCCGAAATAAAGCCGGAGGAAGTAAGAGAGGCGCTTAGCGGGTTCGATGGATTGATTGTGCGTAGCAAAATGCGCATTACGGCCGATACCATTCAGCTGGCTGATAAGCTCAGATTCGTAGCAAGGGCAGGGGCAGGGCTGGACAATATTGACGCCGAGGCCCTGGAGGAGCGGGGGATCGCCTTGATAGGCGCAAACGAGGGCAACCGGCAGGCAGTAGGGGAGCATGCTTTGGGCATGCTACTGGCGCTTATGCGCAACATCGCCCGTGGCGACCGGCAGGTGCGCGACAAAGTATGGCTGCGGGAAGAAAACCGCGGTGAAGAGATCAGTGGAAAAACAGTAGGCATCATTGGGTACGGGAACATGGGGCAAAGCTTTGCCCGGGTGCTGAGTGGGTTTGGCTGCCGCATACTGGCCTACGATCGTTTTGCTCCTGAAAAGGTTTCAGCTCCGGCCGAGCGGGTTTCCCTGGAGGAACTACAGGCCCAAGCCGATATCGTAAGCCTGCACATCCCATACCTTAAGGAGAACCGCGCCTTTGCAGGCGAGCCTTTTTTCCGGGCCTTCAAAAAACGTATCTGGTTCATGAACACATCGAGGGGCGAAGTGGTGGACCAGCCTGCGCTGGTACAATGCCTGAAGGCCGGAATACTGAAAGGGGCGGCGCTGGATGTGCTGGAAAATGAGAAATTAAAGACACTCAGCGCACAGCAGCAGGCAGATTTTGACTACCTGGCAGCCTCCGAAAACGTAGTGCTCACACCGCACATTGCCGGCTGGACGCACGAATCGTACGTAAAAATAAACGAGGTATTGGTAGATAAGATCAAACAGCTGATTTGAAAAGTTGGGATCGTTCCTTTATAAGGATAACAGAACAAAAGGGCTTTTAGATGACGTTTATACTTTAACAGATCTATTTTACAGGCATTTCGGCGCGGCGATAAATAAGTGTTTCAAGTTCTGCTTGTATATAAAAAATTAGTATATTTGCCTCAACAGAAACCCAATGGGGGTAGCCCGGGTTGAACTAAAAACCAGAAATAAATGGCTGGGAAGGGGTAGCTGAACTAACTTGAAGAGCTGCCTATTAGAATAGACTAAATATATCATTTACATATTTGGCAAAAAGAACGGTTATGCACGCCATAACCGTTCTTTTTGTTTTTGTGTTTTAAACGTGAGAACCGAATTATGAGCAATCTTTCTTATTACACTGCAGAAGGCTTACAGAAGCTGAAAGACGAACTGGCAGAGCTCAAAACAAAAGGCCGTGCCGAAGTAGCACGCCAACTGGCCGAGGCACGCGACAAAGGCGACCTAAGCGAGAACGCTGAATACGACGCTGCCAAAGATGCGCAGGGACACCTGGAACTGAAGATCGCCAAACTGGAAGAGATCGTAGGTAACGCCCGCCTGATCGATGAATCGAACCTTGACATGAGCAAGGCGTTGATCCTTTCGAAGGTGAAGATCAAAAACCTTAAGAACAATATGGTAGTAGACTATACTTTGGTGGCAGAAGAAGAGGCAGACCTGGCTTCAGGCAAGATCTCTGTTAAGTCGCCAATCGGTAAAGGGCTGCTGGGTAAATCCGTAGGTGATGTTGCCGAGATCACAGTTCCTGCCGGTAAAATTCAGTTCGAGATCCTGGAAATAAGTCGCTAAACTATGCAAGAAGCTTCGATATTCACAAAGATTGTAAAAGGAGAGATCCCGGCTTATAAAATAGCAGAGGACAATCGTTTCCTGGCTTTCCTGGATGTGTTTCCTACAACCAAGGGCCACACGCTGGTAATACCGAAGCAGCAGATCGACTATATTTTCGACCTGGATGATGAACTGTACCTGGGCCTGATGGAGTTCGCCAAAAAAGTAGCCAAAGCTGTTGAAAAAGCAGTACCCTGCAAGCGTATCGGTATAGCTGTGGTTGGCCTGGAGGTGCCGCACGCACACGTACACCTGATACCGCTCAATAGCATGCAGGACATGAACTTCGCTAACAAACAGCAATTCAGCAAAGAAGAAATGGAGGAGGTAGCCGAAAAGATCCGCATGGAATACCACGGCTAAGCTATCTTACAAAGTATAAGTATAAAAAAGAAGCGGGGCAGCTAAATCAGTTTAGCTGCCCCGCTTCTTTTTTATACTTTAATTACTGCTGTTTGGTCGTGTCGGGTTGCTGGGGCTGGCTTTTCAGTTGCTCCTGCTTCTTGGTCTCTTCCTTCTCCTGCTTTTTAAAGTATCCTCTCAGCAGGAAATTGCTCTGCAGCGCTTCCATGTTCTGGTCAAACTTCTGGGTACTGGTCTCCAGGTTCTGCATGGTGCCTTTAAGCTGGCGGGCAAACTCTTCGTCGGCCAGCAGCACGCCTACTGCATTGTTGTTGTTGTTCAGTTTGGCGCTGGTGGCGTTCAGGTTGTTGGTTAGCTCGGCAGCCGAGGTTGTCGCCTGTTTTAGTTGTGCCATAGAAGTACGCAGTTCGCTGTAAACCGTGGTATCGGTCAGCAATTCATTGGCAAGCGCCCCTTCTGTATTCAATTTCGAAGTGAAGTTGGTGAGTGCGTTGGATGCACGTACCGTATTCTGGGAGGCCTGCTGCAGGTTGGCTACCATTGCCCTGAAGTTATTTGCCAGCATGGAGTCTGTAAGTATGGCACCTACGGTTCCTTCGCCCTGCACTACTTTCGCGCTTAGTACTTTGAAGTCGTCGGTAATAGCTGCCAGGTTTTTGTTGTTCCGCTGCAGGGTCTCCATCATATCGTCGGTGTTCAAAGGGCTCACCGATTTGATAATGTCCCCATCTTCAACAGGGGCCGCTTTCTGCGAGCCGCCGTCTATCACAATATTTTTGTTCCCGATAAAGCTCTCGGAGCTGATGCGGGCCACGGCATCCTTGCGGATATACTCCTGCACACGCTCTTCTATGTTCATCGTGATCTCGACCTGCGAATCGCCGAGAAGTCTTATGTTTTTGATGGTGCCGATCTTCACGCCTGAAAACCAGACATTGTTCCCGGTTTTAAGGCCAGCGACATCATTAAAAACAGCCCGCACTGCGATGCTCTCAATGAACCGCTTCTGCTGGCCGCCCAATGTAAAAATACCGGCTATCAGAATTACAATGGCCAGAAATACAAATATCCCAACTATAATGGAGCGTTTATTATCAGATGTACTCATCTAGTCTATAAAGTTGTAGTTGTAAAATGCTTTAACGCGTTCGTCATTCGTATCGAACACTTCGTCAAACGTACCTTGTCGCTGAAACTGCCCGTCCAGCAGCATCACCACACGGTCGCCTACGGCTTTGGCGCAGGTCAGGTCGTGCGTAATGATGATGGAAGATGTGTTAAACCGGCGCTGTACCTCGTTTATCAGCCTGTTGATCTCGATACTGGTAATTGGGTCAAGGCCTGCAGTTGGCTCGTCGTAGAGCATGATCTCCGGTTTCAGGATCAGCGTACGGGCGATACCGATACGTTTCCTCTGTCCGCCGGATAGCTCGGAAGGCATCTGGTTCATCGCCTGAGAAAGCCCTACAGCCTCCAGTACCACACTTATGATCCGGTCCCGGTCTTTCTGAGTAAGGTCTTTGGCATGGCGGATTAGCGGGAACTCCAGGTTCTCTTTCACCGTCATACTATCGTAAAGGGCACTGTTCTGGAAAGAGAAGCCGATCTTCAGGCGCAGGGCGTCGAGTTCTTTAGGCGTGAGTCTGTCTACTTCCTCTCCCAGCACGTTCACGTATCCTTCGTCTGGTTTTAACAGGCCGGATATGATCTTGATCAACACAGACTTGCCCGTGCCCGAACGGCCCAGCACCACCAGGTTTTCGCCCTGGTACAGGTCCAGGTCCACGCCTTTCAGTACCTCAAAATCATCGAACGCTTTTTTCAGCCCTCTGATCTCGATAACCTTTCTACTTCTGTCTATTCTCGGGTTAATTTCTTTCATAGCCTGTTAGAACGAACGTAAGGCGTTAATAACCTGCATAATCAGCAGTTCTTCGATAAAGATCAGGAACATAGCCGTTACCACGGACGAGTTGGCGGCCTTGCCCACACCTTCTGTCCCTTTAGAGGAGTTGTAGCCTTTGTAGCAACCCACCATGCCAATGGTAAAACCAAATATCACGGACTTAACGGACGAGGCTGCAAGATCCAGGAAGGTGATGGCTTCGAACACCTGGTAAAAGAAAGTGGTAAGCGACGTCTGCTCGTTCTGGCGGATGTTCAGATAACCTCCCAGCAGCGATACCAGTGTGGTGTACATGGTAAGGGCCGGGATCATGAGGGTGGAAGCCAGCACCCGGCTCACAACCAGGAACTTGTACGGGTTGGTGGCCGAAACTTCCATGGCATCGATCTGTTCGGTTACGCGCATTGAGCCCAGCTCGGCTCCAATGCCTGAGGCTACACGACCAGCCGCAATCAGGGCAGTTACCAAAGGGCCAATCGCCCGGATGATCGCCACGGAGATCAGGGCAGGCAGCAGGGCTGCAGCGCCGAAATCAGCCAACGACGGGCGCGACTGGTTGGTAAATACGATACCGATGATAAAGCCAGTAAGAGAAATAAGCGGGAGCGACCGAACCCCGATCTCATAACACTGATTGATGATCTCCTTTAACTCGTAAGGAGGGAACCACAGTTCCTTAAAAAATCGGGCTATAAAAGCGTAGACATCGCCTAGTTCCAGAAAAATTCTGTCCAGCCTTTTGGATACAACATATCTGCGGCGCGAGCGTGTACTTTCTGTATTCTTATTGCTTAAATCCATTTCGACGGGCTGAAATCCGGTTACACTTCAACTTTAACCGGCAGCAGGAAAATCCATTGTTAAATTTACCTCATCATACGGCTTTCAGGAAGGTTCAGGTTATTGCAGCTACCTTTCTTTACCTTTTCTAAGGCGTACGAAAAGTCAAAGGTAATAATTGTAAGAGTATTTCACAGACCCAAAGCACGGAAGCTTTAAATTACTGCAGGTACAAAGTGCCCTAGCTGATTTTTCTTACTTGATAATCAGTCTGTCCGGATTGTCGGTCAGGAAGCCTTTCCAGGATTTACCCCCCTGTTTGGCGTTGTTACCTTTCTGGTAATGGTGGCAAAGGGCTACACCCAGGGCGTCGGTCGCGTCAAAAAGCTTCGGATCGGGCTGAATTTTCAGGATCTGGGCCAGCATGCTGGCCACCTGCTCCTTAGAGGCGTTACCGTTGCCTGTAACCGATTGCTTTACTTTTTTAGGCGCATACTCTACGTATGGGATGTCGCGGGACAGGGCAGCGGCAATGGCTACCCCCTGGGCGCGGCCCAGTTTCAGCATACTTTGCACGTTCACGCCAAAGAAAGGCGACTCGATGGCCAGCTCGTCGGGCAGGTACTCGTCGATGAGCTGTATCATGCGGTCAAAAATTTTCTTTAACTTGATGGCGTGGTTGGAGTAACTTTTCAGGTGGATAACGCCATATTGGATCACTTGCACCTTAGAACCAGTAACTTCGATAAGACCATAGCCCATAACCTGCGTGCCGGGGTCTATACCAAGTATTAATTTATTAGGCGGAAGTGCGGAAGTGAAAACCATAAGGCTACAAAATTAAGACAATATCTTGAACATTACTTCTAACAGAAGGTTCCTTTTATTTTTTGGCAAAGCCGCCGTGCTTTTGCTGACGCTATACTTTCTGTACACTGCCATTTTTACCTCTCCCAATACCCTCCTGAGCTGGGGCGGCATTCTGCGCAGCGCATCCGAAAGCCCTTACCGCTTTTTGCTTATACTTACTGCCATACTTATTCCTGTAAACTGGGGCTTTGAAGCCAGCAAGTGGCAGTTGCTGGGCAGCAAGATCGAGAAGATATCCTTTTTACGCGCTTACCGCGCCGTGATGGTGGGGCTGACGCTGGGCTTCATTACACCCAACCGCCTGGGCGACTACGCCGGCCGTGTGCTGGAACTGCACAGCAGCCAGCGCCTGGAAGCAATCGGGGCGGTGTTTATCGGAAGGTTCTGCCAACTGGTAGCCACGGTGGCAGCCGGCACGCTGGGGCTTTTATACTTTATGGTGCGCTTTTTCTGGATGCAGTACCCGGGCATCTGTACCAGTATACTTTTGCTGCTGCTGGCTTTAAACGTGGCCATCTTTGTGTTGCTGTACAATGCACGGGCCATGGTGGCGCTGGTAGAGGCGGTACGGCCTTTGCGTAGGCTAGTGCACTATGTAGCGATCATGGCCAGTTATACTTCCGCTGAGATCACGCGTTTGCTGGTGCTATCACTGGGGCGCTACGCGGTGTTCCTGCTCCAGTTTGTGTTGCTTTTGTTCCTGTTCCGGGTGCGCCTGCATCCGCTGGAGTACCTGAGCGGCGTATCGGGCACTTTTTTCCTCAAATCGGTGGTGCCATCGGTTACCCTGTTGTCTGACCTTGGGGTGCGCGAGCTGTCGGCCATGTACCTATTCGGGCTGCTGGGCCAGGAAAGGCTGCAGGTGCTCAGCGCCAGTTTAAGCCTGTGGCTCCTGAACATTGCAGTGCCCAGTGCCATTGGGTTGGTTTTCGTGTTTCGCTTGAAGTTCTTCAGGAAGGGAGTGCCGGCGTGAGTATCCTGCTGTTTCTATCCATTGCCGTGTATGGCTACCTCATCATCCGGCGCTGGATTGCCTGGAAGCGATTGCCTGTAGTGGAAACAGGAGCCGATCGCGCTCCATCAACTAGGCTCTCTGTTATCATTCCTGTTCGTAACGAGGCGCGCCATATCCTCAACCTGCTACAGGACCTGGAACAGCAAACCTATCCGAAAGCGCTATTTGAAGTACTGGTGGTAGATGATCATTCGGATGACAGCACAGCAACCATAGTTGAGGAATACAGGAAAACGTCAGAGCTGAACCTGCACCTGGTGCAACTGGCAGCGTATGAGGGGCTGACGCAGAAGAAAGCAGCTGTAAGAAAAGGAGTGGAGCTATCGGCAGGCGAGTTACTGGTGCTGACCGACGGCGACTGCCGGGTACAACCGGAGTGGCTGCAACTGTATGCCCAGGTTTATACTTCCCGTAAGCCATACTTTATCAGCGGGCCTGTCAGTTTTCACAACACCCATACATTGTTTGAGCGCATGCAGCTGGTGGAGTTTGCCTCACTGATCGGGGTAGGGGCAGCCTCCATCGGCATGGGGAAGCCCAACATGTGCAACGGTGCTAACCTGGCCTATGCTAAAGAGGCTTTCGAAAAAGTAGGAGGGTTTAGCGGCAACGAGCACCTGGCATCCGGCGACGACGAATTTCTGCTGCACAAGATCCATCAGAAATATCCCGGCCGTATCGCCTTCCTCAAAGACAGCAGGGCCATCGTGCACACAGAAGCACGCAAGACTATCCGCAGCTTTATTGCGCAGCGCGTGCGCTGGGCCAGCAAATGGAAATCGTACCAGCAACGGCATGTGCAACTGGTAGCACTAAGTGTGTTTCTGGTCAACCTGTTACTGTTTGCAGCCATCCCGATGGTGCTGACAGGTATGATCTCCTGGTTTGTTTTTGCAGCAGCTTATATTACCAAGTTTGCGATAGATTTCTTATTTTTAATGCGTATACTTACCTTTTTTGGCAGGAAGCAGTACCTGTTTTACATGCTTCCGTTGCAGTTAGTATATATACCATACGTACTTTTTACAGCTGTTTGCGGCTTATTCGGACGCTACAGCTGGAAGGGAAGGATAATCCGGAACTGATGACTGATAACGAATTTTCAATTTTAGACGAGTTATACTTTGTCGCGTCGTACCCCGACTTGCGCAGTACGCTGTCGCTAACCGATGACGAGCTTTGTGCGGGACTTAAAAACCTGCTGGAGAAAGGCTATATCAGGATACTATATCCAGATCAGGATACTGAGCACGACTACGATCCGGCTGTTTTCAGCAAGCATTGCCACGACTATTATTTTCTGGCTACGAAAGCTGGCCTGGTAGTACATAATTCCATTTAAATGGCTCCTCTTACCAAAGCGCCTGTGGTTTCAAGGCCTCCTTCCTACTATATCCGGCAGCGATTGCTGCAGAACAAGCCGGCTATGTTTGGGCTGCTAGTAATTTTACTATCGGTGCTGGTGGCGCTAGGCGGATATGTATTTATGCCCGACAGTACGCCTAATGCAAACAACGGCCTGGTGCAGATCCAGAAAAAATCGCCGGGCTTCTCTACCCAGCTTTTAAAGATCAACCGCACGAAAGGGGCTGAAGAGGACGTTAACTTTCTTGAATTTATACTTTCCGGGAGACCGGCCGCCTACGCTGAGATTCCGATAGAGAGCTATACTTTCGCCGGCGACAGCCTGTTTGTGCAGCCGCTGCGCAGCAACAACGCCATGGCAGACCAGGTAAGGGCGTTCGCGCTGAAGGATGTAGTGGCGCAGCCTGCGGGCAAAGAGGCCATGGTGCAACGTATAAAAGACGAACAGATTACGAACCGCACCTACTGGCTGGGCACCGACAAAGCCGGGCGCGACGTGCTGAGCCGGCTTATTCTTGGCACCCGCATTTCGCTGGGTATTGGCTTTGTGGCCGTGCTCATCTCGCTGCTGGTTGGCATTACCATAGGTGCTCTGGGCGGCTATTTTGGCGGCTGGGTAGACAAACTGATGCTTTTCCTGATGACGGTGGTATGGTCGGTGCCGAGCATCATGCTGGTAATCGCTATCAGCCTTGCCCTGGACAGCAAAGGCGTTTGGGTTGCTTTTGTGGCCGTAGGTCTTACCATGTGGGTGGAGGTAGCACGCGTGGTGCGGGGCCAGATACTGAGCCTGAAAGAGAAAACGTATGTAGAGGCAGCCAACGTGTTGGGGGTGCCTCAATATAAAATCATATACAGGCATCTTTTGCCTAACATGATTGGCCCGCTTATCGTTATTGCTACATCAAACTTTGCTTCTGCCATTCTGGTAGAGGCAGGTCTGAGTTTCTTGGGGCTTGGTGTGCAGCCGCCTGCACCGTCGTGGGGCATGATGGTGAACGAAGGTTTTCAGTTGATAGGTGCCAAGGCTGGTCTTTTTTTAGTAGTTTTACCTAGTATATGCATCAGCTTACTGGTGCTGGCCTTCAACCTGTTAGGTAACGGCCTGCGCGATGCATACGACCCTAAAATCCCGATTTCGAATGCCTGAAATAATCGTTCCGAACACGCAGCAAGAGCTTAATCTCAAAAAGCTAGAGTTATCCGCTTTGCTTGAGATTACGCAGGCTATCAATGAAAACTTACCTGAGGCGGCGCTTTACAAGATCTACCGATTCACGCTGCTGGCGCAGTTGCAGATCAGCCGTCTGACGCTGTTTGTGCACGATGAGCAGTGGGAGTGCAAAGTATGTTTTGGCACGGAGCAGGACTTTACCAAACAGGAGCTTCCGGAAGAGATCATCTCCCTGACCGAGATCACCAACACGTCTAAACTGCGTGTAGACCGTAAATGGCGTTGTTTTGAGATCGTGATCCCGATCCTGCACAACGGCAAAGTGCTGGCTTTCGTGATGATCGGCAAAATTCAGCCATACTATACCAACATGGAGGCGCTGAACTTTGTGCAGACGGTTTCCAATATCATGCTCGTAGCCATCGAGAACCACAAAATGGCTCGCCAGCGACTGGCACAGGAGTCCATCCGCCGCGAGATTGAGATTGCCCGGGAAGTACAGTCGATGCTGTTCCCGAAGGCGCTGCCCAACGACAAAGACGTAGCCATACACGCCAGCTATATCCCGCACTCCTCTATCGGTGGCGACTATTACGACTTTATCGAGATCGACCAGGATCAGTTTCTGTTCTGCGTAGCCGACGTGTCGGGCAAAGGGGTGCCGGCTTCGTTGCTGATGTCTAACTTCCAGGCGGGCCTGCGCACCATTCTGCGCCAGACGTCCGACCTGAACACGGTAGTAGCCGAACTGAACCACCTGATCTACCGCAACGCGATCGCTGAAAAGTTTATCACGACGTTCCTGGCCATTTACAACCGCAAAACGCGCGAGCTTAGCTATGTTAATGCCGGGCACAACTCACCGATCCTGCTGCACGAAGACAACACGCACCTGCTGCTAAACGAAGGCTGTACCATGCTGGGCGTATTCGATGTGCTGCCGTTTATGTCGGTTACAAGAATACCTATACCACATAATTCTGTGCTGTTGTGCTATACCGATGGCCTGACCGAGGTATTTGATGAGGATGAAGCAGAGTTCGGCATAGAAGGCACCATCAAGTTCCTGCAGAAGAACAGGTTCCTGAGTTCGCGCATGCTGCACCTGCAGCTGCTGCGCGAAATAAACCTTTACAACGAAGAGGCCACCTTCAGCGATGACATCACGCTACTCTCGTGCCGGTTTAAGTAATAAATTGCTAATTGTTGATTGCTGATTGTTTTTAATCGCGATCACATTTTTAGGGTTCAACCAAACGATCGACAATTAACAATCAACAATCTACGTGTTTCGCCTCTACAAAACGCCCCGTTTGCTGAAGACGCTGATGCCCGGCTATACCTGGCATAAGGAATTACAGGATGAAAAGCTATACCTGACCTTCGACGATGGGCCTATTCCGGAGGTGACACCGTTTGTGCTGGAGCAATTGGCAAAGTATAACGCGAAGGCAACTTTCTTCTGTGTGGGCGATAACCTGAGAAAGCATCCGGAAGTTGCCCTGCAGGCTCTGCAACAAGGGCATGTGCTTGCTAACCATACTTTCAACCATCTGAAGGGTTGGCAGACCACGCTGCAGGACTACCTTCATAATACAGAACAGTGCGAGCAGGAGCTGGAAAAGATACAGCCTGCACGTTCCAATCGTTTGTTTCGTCCACCCTACGGGCGCATTACCGGCAAGCAGGCGGCACAGCTTCGCGGCCATTATGAGCTTATTATGTGGGATGTGCTCACCAACGACTACGACAACTCCCTCTCGCCGGAGGTTTGCCTGCAGAAATCGATTAAGTATACCCAAAGCGGCAGCATCATCGTATTCCACGACAGTCTGAAAGCACAACGGAACATGATGTACGCTCTGCCTCGTTTCTTAGAACACTTTACTTCGCTGGGCTGTACTTTCGAAACCCTATGATCGCATCGGTAACCTATTTTATACTTTATTTTTTCCTTTTCCTGACGCTGCTCGCCTTGCTGGCCTTTAACCGGAAGCACTATAGTTTATACCTGCCCTCACAACCCCGCGTCAGCATCCTGATCGCCGCCCGAAACGAAGAACATACCATCCTGCGCTGCCTCAAAGCACTCGAGCAACTGCACTACCCGAAAGATAAGCTGGAAATACTGATCGGCAACGATGGCTCCACGGATAATACCCGGGCTGTGATAGAGGCCTTTATTCAGGATAAGCCATACTATACATGTATAAGTATAACTGATACAATCGGGCAGGCGCGCGGCAAAGCGAACGTGCTGGCACAACTGGCGCACCATGCCACCACCGATTATTTCCTGTATACCGATGCCGACATTGCTGTGCCGCCGAACTGGGTGCAGGCCATGCTTTCCGAAGTAAAAGTTAATGTAGGAGTCGTAACAGGCATCACCACAATTGAAGGAAACAGCTTTTTCGCCCGCCTCCAGGCCATGGATTGGCTATATGCACTGGGGCTGATGCAGGTAGTGTCCGACCTGAAGCTGCCGGTCTCCACCATGGGCAACAACATGCTGCTGACCCGGAAAGCCTACGAAGCCGTAGGCGGATTTGAGAACATCAGGTTTTCGCTCACGGAAGACGTTGCCATTTTCAACCAGGTACTCAAACAGGGCTTTAGTTTCCGGAACATCTACGACCGCAGCGTGCTTGCCCTTTCTACACCTGCTCTAACGTTCTCCGATTTCCTGCACCAGCGCAAACGCTGGATGCGCGGTTCCATGCACCTGCCGTTTTACATGGTCCTGATCCTGGTGCTGCACTCGGCTTACTACCCCGTGCTGCTGCCCTTCTTTGCTTATACTTCGGTAGGCGTGATGCTCACCATCTTTGTTTTCAAACTGCTGCTGCAAAGCTTATACATCAACATCTGCCTCAGGCGCGTTGGCCAACCCGTACCCTGGTGGCTGTACATCGCCTTCGAATTCTATATGGTCATCTCCTCCATCATCCTGATCGTGTACTTTTTCCTGCCGTCTAAGATACGCTGGAAGGGAAGAAAATATTAGGAGTTAGAGAGTTGGGAAGTTAGAGGGTTAAAGAGTTAAAAAGTTAGAAGGTTAGAAAGTTAAAAAGGTAGAGAAGTAGAGAAGAGGTGGTGGTATCGTTCTGATAAATTCATACTGTAAAATGCCCTCGCTCGCGTCCCGCGAGTGTGAGTTATCCAGTGGCGTCCCGCCACGTTTGAGCAATCCAAACTGCTCTTTCGGATTTGTAATCCGAAAGTATTCTATTTCAGGATTTACAATTCGGTTTTATACTTTGCCAGCTGCTGAGCTAAGGCTAAAAGTCGGATTGAAAATCCTTTAGTAAGTGCTTCTGGATTACAAATCTGAAAGAGCAAAGGGGATAAGCAGCAGTATAATGTGTAGCGACCGGAGGCCGTGGAATAGCGCACACTCGCCGGAGGCGAGCGAAGGCAAACGTTATTGTGCAATCAGCTTTGAAAGAAGGGGAAATGTGAAGTTATACTTTCACTTATGTTCCAGAGTAAGTATAAACCCTACTTATACTTCAAAAACCGGTTTTACTTGCACGCCTCATCCATACTTAGGACCTTTGCCCATCCTGAAAACTGATAACTGTTAACTGATTACTGAAAACATGCTTGTTGATTCGCACGCACATATATATTCTGAAAAGTTTAAAGAAGACCGCGACGGGGCCATTGCCAGAGCTGTAGGCGAGGGAGTAGGAAAGATCTACATGCCCAATATTGACCATACTTCCATTGATGTAATGCTCGAGACCGAAGCCAAGCACCCGGAAGTATGCCTGCCAATGATGGGCCTGCACCCGACCTCGGTTGACAAGAACTTCGAAAAGGAGCTATACCTGGTAGAGGAGTGGCTGGGCAAACGCAGCTTTGCAGCCGTAGGGGAGTGCGGCATTGACCTGTACTGGGACAAGAACTTTCTGCCGGAACAGCAGGAAGCACTTAAGGTGCAGGTAGCGCTGGCCAAAAAGTATAAACTGCCGATTGTGTTGCACACCCGCGACTCGTTTGACGAGACCTACGAGATCATAGCAGCGGCACAGGATGGCAGTCTGCGGGGCATTTTCCATTGCTTTTCGGGTAGCGTGGAGCAGGCAGCTAAAGTAAAAGAAATTAATTTCCTGATGGGTATTGGCGGTGTGGCTACCTTTAAGAACGGCGGACTGGACCTGGTGTTGCCGCACGTGCAGCTCGAAGATCTCGTGCTGGAAACCGACTGCCCGTACCTGGCGCCGGTGCCGCATCGGGGCAAACGCAACGAGCCGGTCTACCTTCCCCTTATTGCCCGTCGAGTAGCCGAACTGATGAACAAGACAGAGGATGAAGTAGCCGCTGTTACTACTAAAAACGCACTCGACCTCTTCAAACTATAACCATGCAGGTAGTTAAAGTAGACATCGACACCGCTGCGCCGGCGCACCCGGAGGCATCCATACTTATTATATATACCGGTGGCACTGTGGGCATGGTGTACGACGAGGAGAACCAGCACCTGGTACCTTTCAACTTCAGCCAGATCATAGACAAAGTGCCGGAACTCCGCCAGTTCAACTTCCTGCTCACGGTGGTAAGCCTGGAGCCGGCCATCGATTCTTCCAACGTTTCGATCCAGGACTGGCTGATGCTGGCTCGCCTGATTGAGGAAAACTACGAGGCCTACGATGGCTTCGTGATCCTGCACGGCACCGATACCATGGCCTACAGTGCTTCGGCGCTGAGCTACCTGCTGGAGAACCTGCAGAAGCCGGTCATCTTCACAGGGGCACAGGTGCCGATTGGCATGATCCGGACTGATGCCCGCGAAAACCTGATCACGGCGCTGCAGATAGCGGCTACCAAAGTAAACGGCAAAAGCAGGGTGCCGGAAGTATGCGTATACTTCCATAACCTGCTGCTGCGCGGCAACCGGGCCAAAAAAGTAGAGAGCAGCCATTTCGACGCTTTCAAGTCCGAGAACTACCCGCCGCTGGCCGAGGCCGGCATCACCATCGACTATACCCCTGAAACCATACTTTCACATCCTGAGCAGCCTTTTCGTGTGCATCACCAGCTTGATGAGCACGTGGCTATACTTAAGCTGTTCCCGGGCATCACGCCGCAGGTGGTAAAAAGTATGCTGCAGGCACCAGGCGTTAAAGGCGTAGTGCTGGAGACCTATGGTTCAGGCAATGCGCCTACCGTGACCTGGTTCCTGGAGCTGTTGCAGGAGGCAATTGCCAGCGGTGTGTACGTGCTGAATGTGTCGCAATGCGACGAAGGCAGGGTAGACCAGGGACGTTATGAAACGAGCAAATACCTGCTGAACATGGGCGTGATAGGCGGCGCGGACATTACCACCGAAGCAGCTGTTACCAAACTGATGTATGTGCTGGGACTAAACTTGCCTGCTCAGCAAACCCGCTGCATGCTGGAGAGCAACCTGCGGGGTGAGATAACATTATAAGATTAGTTGAAGTATAAGGAGCCTGTGCTTGCAAAGAACAAAAAATAACGCTTATATTTGCACCACAAAAAGAGAGCTGTCCGAGTGGTCGAAGGAGCACGCCTGGAAAGTGTGTATACCCCAAAAGGGTATCAAGGGTTCGAATCCCTTGCTCTCTGCAAAAGCCTGTAAACGAAAGTTTACGGGCTTTTTTATTGCCGTAAGGTATACCTTGATATAGCACCTGCCGGAAGTTTTGTAGTGGTAGGGCGCTTCGTGTACGGAAACATTATCTGAATCAGGATTTTCAGGATTAAAAAGACTGGATCGTATTGTTATACCTTGTACATGGCTGGCTTCAGACCTGTGAGCGTCTTGTCAGCTACAAGGCAACGGCCTTTCCCCAGACACTCACAGGTTTTAGAAACGCTGTGAGGTCTTTAGAGTAGCGCCTTCTTCAGTAACAGCTGCTCTTACTTAGAACAGCCGTCGAGGGACAGGTCGCGACCTGTCCCAATGAAGGTGGTTATGCCACAGACTCTCTGCTCTGGCTTCGATCTGTTCCAATCCCTCATCCATTATCTCCCGCAATTCAACTTTACTTTAAGCCGAAGCACCTTTTAACAGCTTTGCCTTAGCGTCATCTTTTGATACCAGTCGACTGGCAGCTACATCGGTAAATTTTCGTCCTGTCGATTTCCGGTGATGGTGCAAGCACGGTATTGGAAACAGGCAAAACAAAAGGCGCAGAAAGTTCACCTGCACAGCGGTACAGGCATGCTGCATGAATTTCGGGCATCCAAGAGAAGCTGCTCACCGTTATACTGCTCGTATATAGGTAATAACCTTCCATTGCAAGATGGAAAACATGCAAATCAACAATCATTCACTTCATTGAAAAAATATTTTTATGAAATGGCAAGGCAGAAGAAAAAGCAGCAATATAGAAGACCGTAGAGGACAATCAGCAGGCGGTTTCGGAGGTGGCAGAGGCATAAGCCCCATGCTGCTTGTACCGTTGTTCCGGCTCCTTTTCTCGAGAGTAGGACTGATCATTGTGGCGGTGCTGGTGGCAGTTATGTTTTTGACAGGAACCAACCCCATCGAGCTCCTGCAGCGTTTTGTGGGAGGGGAAGCGCAGTATGCGCAGTCAACCAACTACCAGCCAAGCCCGGAAGAACAGGCGCTGGCCGATCAGACGGCCGTGGTGCTGGCAGATACCGAAGATGTCTGGAACAAGATTATACAAGGGTACAGAGAACCTACCTTGGTGCTGTTTTCGGGGCAGGTAAACTCGGCCTGTGGGCTTGCGTCCTCCGCCACAGGTCCATTTTATTGTCCCGGCGATGAAAAACTGTACATTGATCTGAGCTTTTTCGGCGAAATGGAAAACAAGTTTGGCGCTGCAGGAGACTTTGCGCAGGCCTATGTAGTGGGCCATGAGGTGGGGCACCACATTCAGAAACTTACAGGAACCATGGACCAGGTAAATGCCATGCGGGGCAAGCTATCCGAAACAGAATTTAACAAGCTTATGGTAAGAGTAGAGCTACAGGCTGATTTCTATGCCGGTGTGTGGGCGAATCATACCCAACGGTCAACAGGATTTATGGAGCCCGGCGATTTGGAAGAAGCCCTGAATGCAGCCAGTGCCATCGGCGATGACCGTCTTCAAAAGCAAGCCACCGGTAGAGTGGTGCCAGACTCCTTTACACACGGCACCTCTGCCCAACGGGTACGTTGGTTCAGAAAAGGCTTCGAGACAGGCGATGTGAACCAGGGCGATACCTTTAACGCCACCGTGTTATAGACCAACAGCTGAACCAATAGCAAAACAAAAAGCCTCTCCGGAAATGGAGAGGCTTTTTTTATATGACTCATAAATTTTTGCTAGTAGGGACAGGTCACGACCTGTCTGCGCAACAGACCAAACCATGCAACAGCAAAAGTGATAGAAGATTTCCTGATTATTATAAAACAACTATATTAGAACGTAAATTCTATAACATGGTACAGGTCAACACGCAACTCACACGACAGGATTTCTTGAGGTTCAACTTCAGTCACTTTTTCAGCAATCTGTTTATTAAAATCCTGCTGGGTATTTTCGGTTTTGTAGCTTTTATGTCACTCTTCGGCTTCATTATGATCATCTTAACTGACAATGACAATGCCAGCCCTTTTGAGCAGCTAATGCCTGTGTTGATCATCCTGGCCATATTTGGGCTTATCTGTGGGTCTGTTTATTCCCAAAGTAACCGCAATTATACTTCTACAAGCACAGTGCATGAGCCTATCGTCTATACCTTTTCAGACACAGGCATGCATATCAAAGGGAAGAGCTTCGAATCAGACCTTAACTGGAATATCATTCACAAGGTCAAGGAAACTAAGGAGTTATTCCTTTTCTACCAGAACAACATGGCTGCCAACCTGGTGCCCAAATCGGCTTTTACGTCGCAAGAGCAGATAAGTGCTTTAAGGGAATTGATCGCCTCTCAACCTAATCTGAAACATAAGCTCAGAAAAGACTAAGGCAGGGTAGAGATCCTCAGGGCTACTTGCGCAGCCTTTTTCCCGCCCTTGTTGGTGTTCTCACCAGCAACTTATACTTCAGCAGCCTTTAATTGATAGACAGGGTCTCCCCACCCTGCCCCTCCAGAGAGGGGAGTTTCTGTAACTGCCTGCTGAAGTATAAGTTTCATTGCTGTGGCCGTTCCGTCACGCTCGTACTGTAGTACTCCTTATATCTGGCCTCTGCCTGCTCTATAAACTCATCCAGTATCTCTTGCAGCTCAGTCTTTTTTGCCGTTGTTGGTGTTTTTACCAACAACTAAGCTAGAACACCAAGTGCAAACCCCTCTAGATTCTTCCTGGTCTGCATCTCCAGCAGAGTACTTTCCTCAAACCAACGGCTACTTCGGCTACAGCGCCGCGCAGTTCGTAGGCGGCACTCCAGAGTTCGTTATCAAACTACATATCCTCCACGGAGGCAGCGGCAGGGATATTATGAACACTAAAGTAGGTTTGAGCTGGTCTCGAGACAGTAGTACAAGTAATAGAAAAGTTGTAGAGTATTTAACAAGGGGTATGTCACAACCTGAAAATGTTGTATTCTTCCGCCTGTACCTTTTTTTAATCTCCGCAGAAGAGCCAGTCGATGGCAGTTTCCGGGTCCAGAAACACCTGTATCTGTGTTTTTATGCCTGCCAGCTCAGGGGCCGCCTCTATGCTGTCGCAGATACGTTGCACATCGAACATCGCCAGGCTTTCCTGTGTGGTGATGCGGGCATATTTGAGCAGGGGGGAGGTAATGAGGCGGGGTACCAGTTCGCGCAGCAACCAGTTCTGATCAGCAAATTCCAGGAAATGGAGTGCCCGGGCATCGCTAAGCCAATACCTGCACTTATGCTCGTGGGCAAGATCAGCAGCCTGCTTGTATAAATGCCTGAAATCCTGGCTGGAAGGATGGCTGTGCCATTTTAAGTAGATGCAGCTGAGCTCTTTGTTCAGTTCAATGTGCAGGATCTCATCTTTTAAAACTGGCTCAGGAAAAATATCTGGAAGCATAAGGGTGGCTTTGGCTCAAGTTAATGCACCAATATACAATAATAATTCTTAGAATATTCATTAATATTTATTTTTATATATTCTTAACGTTGGTAGCTGCCCGGTTCTGCGGGTAAAGGGCAGGTGTACTTTATCCTGGAAAAGCAATCTGAGAAAGGGTACATCTGCAGGATACCTGCTGTTAAGGCAAATTTTATACGTAACTTGCAGCCTCCGTTTAATGGTCGCAGCCATACTCTATAATCATACTTTACAGGAAGAGGGGAGGCTGTTGTTATGCTTGTAATGCACATGAAAAGTCAGAAGAAAATAGAGGTAACAGCACTTCGCCTGTTTGCTGAACGGGGTTTTACGCAAACGCCAACCGCCCTGATCGCCAAAGAGGCCGGCTTTTCGGAGCCGCTGATCTTTAAGTATTACAAGAGCAAAGACCAGTTGCTGGAGTACCTGATCAAGACAGGCTACCGCAGGATAACGGAACAGAACCGGGGCATGCTAACGGAAGAAGATCCAAGGGCATTGATAGAAAAAGTGATCGACCTGCCTTACAAGCTGGTAGAAGACGAGCGCGATTTCTGGAGGCTCCAGGCGCAGCTCATGGACAAGGAGCTGATCAGTAAAAATTACCAGAAGTTTATTCATCCGGTGTTCGAATTGCTTGCGAAGGCGTTTACCCGTTTAGGGTATTCGCAGCCGGAGTTGGAGACCTACCATTTGCTGCTGCTGATCGAGGGACTCTGGAAGAAGCTGATACAGGTGCCGGAGCAGGACCACTACCTTTTGGAAATGAAGAACTACATGAAGAGCAAGTATAACCTGGCACCAATGCTCTCTAAACCTTAAACAGAACGGCCGGTAAAGTATGTTTTGCCATACTTTACCGGCCGTTTAACCAATAGCCTAACAGCGTCAGGCGGATTGTTTTATACTTTCGCTTTCCACGCGCTTAAAAAAGTCAGCTAAGATCTCGTAAGAATGCAGTCGGGCATTGTGGTCGAATATGTGGGAGGTGACCATGATCTCATCTACCTGCGTATCGTCCAGGAACGACTGCAGGCCGGTTTTCACCGTTTCCGGTGCCCCGATAAATGAATACTGCAGCATCTGGTGCACGGCATACTTTTCGGAGCCATCCCAAAAATCATCCATACTTTCGACAGGCGGCTGCATTTGCCGGGCTGTCCCCCGGATCACGTTCAGGAACGACTGGTACAGCGAAGTAGCCAAGTGGTTTGCTTCCGTATCGGTATCTGCTGCCACCACGTTTACACAGGCTATGGCATAAGGCTCTTGCAGGGTACCGGACGGGGTGAAGCTCTCGCGATATACTTTCAGGGCGGCGTGCAGCATAGCCGGGGCAAAATGGCTGGCGAAGGCATACGGCAAGCCAAGCATACCAGCCAGTTGTGCCCCATACGTACTCGAGCCAAGCAGCCACACCGGTATGTTGAGGCCCTCACCCGGCACTGCCCGAACACGGGCACCTGGAGTGGCCGGTGCAAAATAGCCCATGATCTCCTGCACGTTCTGAGGGAAATCTTCCACCGAACCCCGCAGGTCGCGCCGCAAGGCCATGGCTGTGAGCTGGTCTGTTCCGGGTGCGCGGCCAAGGCCTAAATCTATGCGGCCCGGGTACAAAGACTCCAGCGTTCCGAACTGCTCTGCTACCACCAGCGGCGCATGGTTGGGCAGCATGATGCCGCCGGAGCCAACCCTGATGGTAGACGTGCCTCCTGCGATATGGCCGATCAGGATGGCGGTTGCCGAACTGGCAATGCCGGGCATGTTGTGGTGCTCAGCCATCCAGAAGCGTTGGTAACCCCAACGCTCCACGTGCTGCGCCAGGTCGAGGCTGGTTTTAAACGCATCGGCAGGGGTTTTGCCAGCCAGCACCGGTACCAGGTCCAGCACCGAAACGGGTATGTCGGATAATTTTTTATCTGTGTTGCTCATCGTTGTCTCTTTACTCCGTCAATGTACTCTGTTAGCTTCCAATCTGCTCTTCCTGCCATACCTGCTCCAGGGCGCTCAGGAAAACCTCGCTGGGTTGCGCGCCCGAAATGCCATACTTGTTGTTGATCACGAAGAACGGCACGCCGTTAATACCGATAGTCTGCGCAGTACGGATATCTTTGTTTACTTCTTCTCTTAGATCCCCCGACTGCAGCATGGAACGTACTTCTTCTTCGGCAAGCCCGATTTCTTTGCCCAGCTGCACCAGCGTTTCGGGGTCCTGCACGTTTTTCCCTTCTGTAAAATGCGCGGCAAACAAGCGCTCTTCTGCTGCGTCCTGCAGGCCGTGTTTTGCGGCCAGGTGCGTGAAGCGGTGCGCGTCGAAAGTGTTGGCCACCTGTACCTTGTCAAAGTCATAGTGCAGGCCTTCGGCTTCTGCCATCGTAGCCACGCGATCGTTCATTTGCTTGGCCTGCTCCCGGCTGATGCCTTTTATCTCTGCAAGGAAATCGTATGTGCTTTTGCCCGGCACATGTTGCGCGTCGGGCTGCAACTGGTAGCTGTGCCACTGTACTTCCACCTGCTCTTTGTTGGCAAACTGGGCCAATGCCTTTTCAAATTTGCGCTTCCCGATGTAGCAAAACGGGCACATGATATCGGACCAAATATCTATTTTCATCATTTATACTCTTTTCTTCTGTAATTACTATGTTGTTAAACAGTGTTTTACGGCTGCAGGTGATCAAAGTCATTTTCTTTTACCGGATGATCAGCAACCTTCGGCCTGACAAGTTGTGCTGTTCCTGGTAACGGGCAGTAGCTGAGCTTGCCTTGGTAACGTCACCAATATGCTTTTATGCACAAGTGTCAGTTTGTTAGCTTCAGGCCGGTGCATTGAGCAGAGGCTGTAAAATGAACCTGCGTGATCTGTGTAAGTATACTTAATCATGCGTGTAAATTTAATGTATAAACATTAATTGTAGTGAAAAAGTTTTTGGATGAGCTGTGAAGTAAACGCAGTGAGAGGGAGCAAAACGCAATTTAATAGTGACACAAGTATACTTTATCCGTAAAGGGGAGGGGTAAAACAAAAATAAGTACCATCATCAACAAAGAGACAGTATGGCCAACTATAAGACCGCCGAAGAAGCACTAAGTATCATTAAGTCCGGTGATCGGGTGTTTGTACAAGGCAGCGCCGCCACTCCGCAATACCTGGTGCGGAAACTGGCTGAGCGGGCACCCGAACTGCGTAACGTGGAGATCGTCAGCATCAGTACCTTCGGCGAGTTTCCGCTGGCCGATGAGCAGTACAAAGACTCGTTCTTCATTAACTCACTCTTTGTTTCGGCTAACGTGCGCGATGCGGTAAACAGCGGCCGCGGCGATTACGTGCCTGTGTTTCTGAGCGAAATTCCGCACCTTTTCCGTTCGGGCATCCTGCCGATTGATGTTGCCATTGTGCACGTGTCGCCACCGGATAAACACGGTTTCTGCTCGCTGGGTGTATCCGTGGATATTGCCCGCGAAGCGGTGATCAGCGCCAAACATGTGATTGCACAGGTAAACCCGCAAATGCCGCGCACCCACGGCGACGGCCTGATCCAGGCCAAACGCTTTGATGTGATGGTGGAGGTAGACGAACCGATACCGGAGGTAGACTACAGCCTGCGCCTCACGAGCAAAGAACAAACTATTGGTCGTTTAATTGCCGAACTGATCGACGATGGTGCCACCCTTCAAATGGGTATAGGAGGCATACCCGATGCGGTGCTTAGCTGCCTTACTAACCACAAAGAGCTGGGCATCCATACAGAGATGTTTTCGAATGGCGTGATGCCGCTGATAGAGCAGGGGGTGATTACGAATGAGCACAAATACCGGCATCCGGGGCGTGTGGCAACCGGCTTTATAGTGGGTAACCGCAAACTGTACGATTTTGTGGATGACAACCCGCTGATCCTGATGCAGCGCACCGATTATGTGAACGACGTGCACATCATCCGTTCCAATCCGAAAGTAACCGCCATCAACAGCGCAATCCAGATCGACCTGACCGGGCAGGTAGTGGCCGATACACTTGGCATGATACAGTATTCGGGCATCGGCGGGCAGATGGACTTTATGCGCGGAGCGGCACTTTCGAAAGGTGGCAAACCCATTATAGCGTTACCTTCGACTACGAACAAAGGCATTTCCAGGATCACTCCGATCATAAACGAAGGGGCGGCCGTAACCACCACCCGAGCGCATGTGCATTATGTGGTAACCGAATACGGCGTAGCATACCTATATGGCAAAAATCTCCGCCAGAGGGCCAAATCGCTGATCGACATCGCGCACCCCGACCACCGCGAGCACCTGGAGGCAGAAGCCTTTAAGCGATACCGACACCTATAGTATAAAGTATAACCTGTTACCTGGCAGGTAAAATTTAAAGAAGCTGGTTTTATCAGGATAAAGCACTGGTAAGACCAGCTTGTTTTTTTATACTTCTTAAGTGGGCTTATTCCTTCTGCACTCCCTTCCAAAGTATAGCTTTTATACTTTCTCACCTCCCAAAGTATACTTTTAACCTGCGTTCCGGAAGTTTGATTGAGAAGATAAAACACATAAATGAAACAATTTTGTAAAATTGTATGTATATACATTAAATGTTTATACATTTGAATCGAATAAAATATCTGATCACAACTAAAGAAAAAAGAAATGGCAAATGTAAGATGGGTGGCTGACCCGATGCACAGCGAAGTTCAGTTCAAGGTTAAGCACCTGATGATCACGACCGTAACCGGCTACTTTAACCAGTTTACCGTAGAAGCAGAGAGTGAAGACGAGCAGTTTACCGGTGCCCGCAACATTGTGTTCACAGCCGATGTGAACTCGATCAGCACCAACAACGAGCAGCGCGACACACACCTGAAGTCACCGGACTTTTTTGATGTGGAGCAGCACAGTGAGATCCGTTTTGTTGGTACAAAGTATGAGCATGTGGGAGGTGATAGATTTAAACTGCACGGTGACCTGACCATTCGCGACATTACCAAGCCGGTAACCGTTGATGTGGAGTTTGGCGGCATCGTGGTGGACCCGTACGGACAGACAAAAGCAGGTTTTACGGTTAATGGCAAGATCAGCCGCAAAGAGTTTGGTCTTACCTGGAATGCTGTAACCGAGGCAGGCAGCGTGGTAGTAAGCGACGAGATCAAGCTGCAGGCAGAAGTTCAGCTGGTAAAACAGGCGTAATAAAGTATAAGCACTAACGGCCTTTACCGCTTATAAATCAGGAGCCTGCCCGAAGATCAGGCGCATAGATAAGTATAAAGTATAATTTTAACGGAGAGCCAGCCTGCTATACATGGCTGCCTTTCCCTTATCAAAACTGTAGTTATGGAAGATAGGATTTTAGGCCTTCATCATATCACGGCCATTGCCGACTCGGCTAAGAAAAATCTGGATTTTTACACCAAAGTATTAGGGCTCCGCCTGCTCAAGAAAACGGTGAATTTCGACGATCCGGGTACCTACCACTTATACTATGGCGATGAAGTGGGAAGTGCAGGCACCATCCTGACCTTTTTCCCTTACGAGGGGGCACGCCATGGCAGGGCCGGTACGGGCATGGCGACACACATTGGCTATGCAGTGCCCGAAGGCAGCTTTGATTTCTGGATCAACCGCTTCAAAGAGCACCAGGTAGAGCACGGGCAGCCATCCGAAAAGTTTGGCGAGCAGTATATTCCATTCAAAGATCCCGACGGTCTGCAACTGGAACTCGTGATACCGAAAAATACAGACTCCCGCAAACCCTGGGAAACGGCTGAGGTAAAAGCGGATGTGGCAACACGCGGCTTTCACAGCGTCACCCTGACGCTGCGGAACGCAGATAAAACAGCACGTATCCTAACCGATATCTTTGGCTACAAACTGCAGGAGCAAAGCGGGAGCCACTACCGCTACCTAACCAATGCTGTAGATACCGCTGCTATTATCGACCTGGTTGAGGAACCAAATGCAAACCGTGGCGATGGCGGTGCCGGCACAAACCACCACATTGCTTTCCGGGTGAAGGATGACAAGGTGCTCATGCAGTTCCGGGAGAAGATCGCCAGCAGTGGCCTGAACATTACCGAGAAGATCGACCGCAATTATTTCTATTCTTTATACTTCCGGGAGCCGGGCG
Organism: Pontibacter ruber; assembly: GCF_023630205.1. Lineage (GTDB taxonomy): Bacteria > Bacteroidota > Bacteroidia > Cytophagales > Hymenobacteraceae > Pontibacter > Pontibacter ruber. The sequence continues at coordinate 463,418 of NZ_JALPRR010000002.1, forward strand.
GCGTGCTGTTCGAGATCGCTTCCGATAACCCGGGCTTCCTCATCGACGAGCCTTTGGCTGAACTGGGCACGCACCTGCTGTTGCCGCCGCAGTACGAACCGCACCGCGCCAAGATAGAAGCTGTTTTACCTAAGCTGGACTAAGTATGTACACACACGAGAAAAATATACTTACAGCAGGCAAGCCGCTGGAGCAAACCGGCAAAGCCTTGGTGATGGTGCACGGCAGGGGAGCCACTGCGGAAAGTATCCTGGAGCTGAGCGATTACCTGGATGTGACGGATTTTACGCTTAATGCGCCGCAGGCTACCAACCACAGCTGGTATCCTTATAGTTTTATGGCACCCGTTTCCCAGAACCAACCTGCCCTGGATTCGGCCCTTGCTTTGCTTGATGAGACGGTAAAAAGTATAAAAGCACAGGGGGTGGACAGCCGACACATTTACCTGCTTGGCTTTTCGCAGGGCGCCTGCCTGACGGCGGAATATGCTACCAGACATGCGCAACGCTTTGGCGGACTGCTGCTCTTTACCGGCGGCCTGATCGGGCAACAGATCGATACAGGCAACTATAAAGGTAGCTTTGAGGGTACGCCGGTACTGATTACGACAGGCGATCCGGACCCGCATGTGCCGGTAAGCAGGGTAGAGGAGACGGTTAAGATCATGGAGGAAATGGGAGCGGAGGTAACTAAACAGATCTACAAAGGAAGGCCGCATACTATACTTCAGGAGGAGCTCAGCCTGGCTAAAACTATACTTTCCGCTTCTTAAGCCAGCTTAAAGTATAAAGTCATACCCTTAATCCATCATCTGACTGTAAAAAAGAAAAGCTGCCCGTTGCACTAACAGGCAGCTTTTCTTTTTACCACTAGTTCCTGTTACAGAACCTGGTCAGAAGTATAAATTAATCTTTCTCACGATCGTCTTTATCCTTATCGTCTTTGTCCCTGTCAGCTTCCACTGTCTTGGTTCGTTTGGTGGTATCATATTCTACTACCGTTTCGGTTACTTCGTACTCAGTTGGTACTGAATCGCGTTCTACAACAACACCTTCGTCTTCTTTATTTGTAGTTTGGTTGGTACGCTCACATGCAGAAAGGCTGAGCGAACCCAGCACAACAGCTCCTGCAATCATTATCTTTTTCATGTTCTATCTTGTTAAGTTGTACATCGAACAATACAATATCTGATGTTCAATAGCTTACCTGCTATATTTTCTTTTTACGAGGTTATCAGAATAAAGGGTTTGCAGGTATGGGGTTCCGGACGATAGGTAAAACAGGAAATGTACAATGTCCTGAACAGAAGCAGAAGCAAAACCGGGCGTTACTTTTTAACGAGACAGTGCAGATGAAGTATAAAATATTGAGGCGAGCTCAGGTTTATACTTACTACATTTTAAAATGAAGTGCAGTGGCCGCTAAGAAAGTTATCACGATCGAGTCTGTAGGAGAGCAACCGGTGAAGGTGCGGGAATGATAAACCATACACAACTCTGCCTGCTTTGCCTTTAGCTATAGTCTCTTTTCAAAATATTTTCTGATTGCACGCTTTTCTCTCTTTTCTGGACTAAAAATTGTATACTTTTTTTGGGTACTGCGTACTTTCCTAACTTGTAGTTATTCATCAGCTTAATAACACGCGAATGCTTTACAATGAAAAGGTTCCTTACGTAATCCGGTACAGCGACCCGCTTGGCTATGTAGAAGTGATCTGGAACGGGAGTTTAACAGTTGAACAGCTCAATACCGGCCTGGACCAGTTGCTGAACGTGCTGAAGGCAAAACAAGCGAAACTGCTGCTGGTGGACATCAGTAATTTCAGTTCTACGGGGCCGGAGGCGCAGGCATGGGTTAAAGACTTTTACCTGCAGGGGTTACAGAACCATTCTATTGAAAGAATTGCCCGTGTTGTTGATCCTCACGCTTTCGGACAAGCGCTTCTGAACAATATGCTTCTTCTCCTGCAATCGCAGTCGAGCTTTTCTTTCTGTCTAAGTAACTTTACTGACAGGGGGGAGGCCCTGGAATGGCTTTTAAGAGAAGTACCTGCCTGAAAGGCAAATGCCCTGTAGCGGAGACTACAGGGCAACTTGCTTAATCTAAACACAAACAACCAACACTACTTTAATCCAATATACTTCATTCTTATTTTACACGTACTCGTCTTTAGCGGCAGGCTGCTTAAACCCGCACAAACATTCTTTAATATCGCACGAAAGGCGCCTGTATCGATGTATGACTGTCTGTAAGGCCTACAAAATAGTCACCGATAAAGATGCCTGAGCCGCTGCTTACCGCAAGCGTACCATCATTGTAAGTTATCACGTCGCCATCGATGGTGGAGAACTCAAGTGTCTCTTCTTCTTGTAAGCCAACCCTTTTACAAGAAAAAGCAGGTACATAAGGGCAGGATAAGCCACTGTCTGTATAGCCTGTTGTGGGGGAGTTTCCATAGATGTTCATGTGGCGATGGTTTTAGGTTCTAATACATTACAATGTTACAGACTGATGGTTTGAGGAAACAGGAAATTTTTGAGCCAAAAGTAACATCAGAGCACGATGTGTTTTTTGGTGAATTGATAAATTACGGAAGTGCAGCTGTTGTTGTATGTGCCTGTCTGGTAGTGCTAAGCAGGTGAAAAGGGCGTATTGAAGCTTTTTGTATATAGTGAAAATTATATAAAAGGTAACATGTGTTGTTATGGAGAATGATGTTGCATCGCATTTAAGATATAGTAGCTGCAGGTTTGTAGCGCTAACACCGTAAGAGCCAGAAACCCGCCCGGGAAAACTACCAGCCACCAGGCAGACGTGTTCGCTCTGATTCCGGCAATTGTTCTGCCCCAGCTAACAAGCTCAGCCGGCACCCCAATACCTAAAAAAGAAAGTGTGGATTCGAGCGCCAGCAAACCGGCCAGTCCGAATATAAAAGATACTATCACCGGCGCAAGTATGTTGGGAAGCGCATGCCGCATAAGAAGGCCTCCTGTCGAAGCCCCGGCACTGACAGCAGCCTCGAAATAGGGCAACTGCTTTACCCGAAGCGTTTCAGCACGTGTAAGCCGGGCTGTATCGGTCCAATACGTAAGCACTAAAATAAAAGAAAGTAACACTACGGATGGCGGCATAAAAGAAGCCAGCACAAGGATGATAACAAGCCTTGGTATACTTGTAAATACCTCTATCAGGCGCAGCACCACCTGATCAGCAGGAAACGGAACCTGTTTAGTGAAGAAGGTTGCCCGTTTCAGGGCAGGCACCAGCACCTTCATCAGGATAAACGGGGCAAGTATGGCTATGCCCATACTTAGCAAAAGCACGGCAGGGGGTAGTTTGAGCAGAAAAGCCTGGGAGGGCACATACATACCGAAGTATAAAAATACAGGTACGGATAAAAGTATACCTGAAAAGCTGGCTCTGCTGATCTTGCCAGACGAGTCAGCATAAAAGCCGGCGGCAGTACCCAGTACCAATCCAATTACAGTAGTAGCAAGCATAACAGGCAGGCTTATCAATACGGCAGTTCGGGCACCAAACAATGTATTCGACAGCACATCCCGGCCCAACGCATCGGTGCCCAACCAATGCAACGGCGTTGCGGAGGTAACGTTGGCCCACTGAAAAGGAGGCTGAAATGCCTGCCCCAGGTCCAGGTCGTTTGGCTGGAAGGAGAGAGGCAGCCACGGAAGTAGTATTACCAGCAGCAGGAACAGGAACAGGTAAATCAGCGCCAGCCTGAAAGCCCAGCGCAGCTGCCAGATACGCACGATATCGGAGAGAAATCTGTTCATGAGGAGGTATAACGAATGCGCGGATCTGCCAGGCTATACAACGCATCAGCCACCAAATGCGAAAGCATTTTAAACAAAGCCACTATTACTACAATGCCCATCATCACCGGATAATCCCGGGCCTGCACAGCTGTCAGCAACAAACGTCCAACTCCAGGTATAGCAAAGATGGTCTCGATGATCAGTGCCCCGGCTACCAAGGCAGGCAGAAAATCTGATAGCAAGGTGATAATCGGTAACCAGGCATTGCGAAGCATGTGCTTTCTGATGATGCGCGTTTCGGATAAACCTTTGGCACGGGCTGTTCGGGTGTAATCTTCGTTACCGGTAGTAGCCAGCGATCTGTACACCTGGTTGGTAAGGTAGGGCAGGTTTGCCAGCGTGAGGCACAGAACCGGCAAGGCCATGAACTGTACTTGCCGGGCCAATGACTCGTGCCAGGGAAGTCCTGCGGGAGAATAATAACCCATACCGTAAACAGGGAAGAGCTGAAGAAATGCAGGGCTGGCAAGAAGTACAAGCAGGAGCAGGGCCAGCACAAAGGTAGGTATACTATCCGTTAGAAACAGGACAGGCAGGAACAGCCGGCGCCATTTTCTGCCTTTTTGCCTTACCATCAGTATGCTGAGTTCAAAAGCCAGCACTACTGATATCGCCATACTTAGTATCAATAACCAGAAAGTATTGCCGATTGCTTCTGCAAGTATAGCCGGCACCGCTCTGTGGTCGCGGTACGAAGTGCCAAAATTTCCCTGAAGCACTTCAGTCAACCAGTTGTGGTATTGATTTTTGCTGCCATTCCAGCTTAGCGTGGGCAGCAGCCCCAGATAATCCTGCCGATGCTCTACCATTCGCTTTGCATTACGAAGAAGTATAGCTGTCTGGAATGCGTTCTCCTGATCGGCCTCAGCGATAGACGAGGCCGCTGCAAGTATAGCCGGGGCAACGGTTGAAGTGTGAAGCGCCTCAAAGTGAGGCTGCAGCTGATCCTGTTGCGCAGCTAAAGTGTGTGCTTGCTTTACGCCGGAATAATAAGCTGAAACCAGAGGCCAGTTGCCATACTTCCATGCTAGGCGACGAAGGTGCAATCGCTCACTTTCCGGATATACACGGTACAGCGTGTCTGGCTCTGCCCTGGCATGTATACTGAAGTAAAATAAGGGTAGATCCTGCTGTGTTTTGTGCAGGTATTGCCTGTAGCTGCGCTCGCGGCTCTCCTTACTTCCTTTGCTGTATTGCTCATCTCCTTTGAGAATGTTCCCGGCGCCCAGCCCCTGCGGCAACAACCTGCTCAACAGGAAAAAGAGGGAGGCGATAAGCCAAAGCATGGGCAAGACCAGCACCAGTCGTTTAAACAGGTATCCAGGCATGAGGCTGTATTAGTTTTTCAGCAGGAAGGCGCTAACGTCATAGTTTGGCTCCAAACCTGATACCTTCGTGTTGGTGAATCGTTTGTGAATTGCTATCCGTTCTTTCAGATAATAAAGCGGGATGAGGGTAGCCTCTTCCTGCATGATCTGCTGAAGCTTTTTCAGGTGCAGGGCTTTCTCTTCATCGGTGCGGGCAGCATTGATCGCATCCAGGAGTTTGTCTGTTTGGGCGTTGCCAAAGCCTGTGGTGTTAAAGCCGTCCAGGCCTGCAGCAGACGTATGAAGCAGGGGCTTGAAGTTGAACGCAAAAGGATTTCCGGAAAGGGCGCGGAAGAACATGTCAAATTCATGGCTCCCGATGCGCTGGCTCAGGTAGCTGCCATCCAGGGCCTGTATGGTAACAGGAATGCCTGCCTTTGCTGCACTTTGCTGAAAAATAAGAGCCGAGTTCTGATAACCCGTACTTCCGGCGCGGTGTACGATATCTATGGTAAGTTTCTCTTTAGTTCCGCTGATATTCTTGTACCAGCCATCTTTTTCCTGCTTCCAGCCGGCAGCTGCAAGCAGTTGCTTTGCTTTCTGTACATTATGCTTGTAGGGAGTTAGCTCAGAATTGTAGAATTTCTTTACGGAGGGAGGCACAATGCCTACAGTAGGGGTGGCTTGCGATTGTTGTACGACGCTGATCAGGCTGTTTACATCCAGCAGATGTGCTATTGCCTGACGGGTACGTTTATCCGAAAACTTAGGAAGGCGGCTGTTGAGGCCTGCATATACAAATTCGTACCCGTTAGGAGTATGCAGGGTATACTCTTCCAGAAACGATTTATCCTGCTGCAGCTGTCTGAACTCTGCTACAGCAATATTTTCCAGTACATCCAATTGGTGGTTTTTAAGCGCGAGCAGTGCTGTAGTATTATCAGGTATGATCTGAAAACTGATACGTGCCGGGTTAGCAGTTAAATGCGCTGCTTCATTGCCGAGTTCTTTACCCCACCAACTCTCTTTTCGCTTCAGGGTGATGTATTGTCCCGGCACCCAGCTGTCCAGCAGATAGCCTCCGGAGCCTTGCAGCATTTCTTTGCTTTTGGCTGACTCGGTGCTGTTAAAGCGTTCTGCAAAAGCTTTGATACGCCCGTTGTTATCCGGTTCTGCCGAACCCGAGGAAAGGGTACGCACAGAGACAGATTTCAGCAAACCTGCCGGATCGAATAAGTACGCCGGAAGTATAAAAAAGTCTCCTGTCAGGAGTTCCATTTCAGGGGCATATCCCTTGCATAGAAGCGTAAATTTCCGCGGGTCTTCCTTGTCAAGTATGATATCCTGTATAAACTCTACCTGAGGTTTGATGGACTCGTTATTTACCAAAGGCGCCTTCAGCACCTTTAAGGTAAAGGCCACATCTTCTGCTGTTACAGGAGCCCCGCTAGCCCATTCCGCTTCTTTTCTTAAAGTATAAGTAAAGTAAGTAAGCGAATCTTTTCGCTCTACCTGCGGCATGCTGGCTGCCAATGCCGGCTTTAACCCGTCACTCTCCAGATCAACAGACAGCAGACTATGGAACAACAGATTTATGATCTGTATCGCTCCAGCATCGGAATAGTTAACAGGGTTTAACGTTTCCGGGTCTGCGGAAAAGCGTACGCGTACCTCATCAGGCACCCGCTGTGGCTGACTGCAGAAACTTAAAAGTAAAAGTAAACCAAATAGTAAAGTAGATATTTTCCTCATCCTGTTTTATGACCTTTGGCTAGTAAGGAAGCAAAGGCAAGATAAGGAAAATGAAGATAGTAACTTCAGAAAGTAGCTTAGTTGCCACCGCTTTTCTCAACATTGCTCCAAGCACCTGAGCCACCCATCGTGGTAATTGTTTGCTCTTCTGTGTTTGTAGTAGTTGTTGTAGATTGATCGCCAGTTGGTGCGCCTAGTAACAAGTTGAGAATGATGGAGATGATGATCGTTATCATGATTTAATTTTTTAGCTTTTAAAGATCTGTTACAAAATTCTATTTTGAATTAGTGTATTTAAAGGAATATTTTGAAAGAAAAGTAACTAACAATTATGTAATTAAATTTTTACACTTTTTAATTTTGTTTTCAATTAATAGCCCTTAGCTTCTTAATTATTGCTTTTCTTTTGATGTTATAGATAAAAAGTAACAAGCACTTCTTTTTTGACATTAGAAAATTAAACAACTATATATTGAAAGTAAATGAATATATTAGCTGAAAAGTAACATAAGCTTTTTGTTATTTTTATTTTAATTTATTAATAACAAACCTTCTGATATACTTCTATTGACATCCTTATATGGAAGAACTAATTAAATTATCAAAATTAGTAACAGCTTATCTTAGTAATAATGGTCTTATTACTCAAGAAAAAAAGCAGAACAGTAAAGAAGGTCTCTTTATAACTAATTTAAAGAATGGAAAATATCTTTCAGACACTGAAGCTGCAAAAGATTTATATAATTCTGATGCAAATGATGTTCGTTACAAGATGTTGAAACATCGCCTTAAACGAAAGCTTTATAGTAGTCTATATTTTATTGATTACAACAAAGTAAAATGGCCTGATCACTTACAGAAAGAGCAGGAATGCATCAGTTTGATTCATCATGCTCATATTCTTAAGAATGAGTTCGAGTATAACCTAGTAGAAAATCTAGCAAATAAGATTTTAGCAATAGCTTTACAATACAGTTTTACTGATTTACAGATAACCGCACTGGAACTAAAAGCGCTTAGCTATTCGGAACTTGGCTTGGTTAAGAAGTACTATAAAGTGGTTGATGAGTTAGAAGAAGCACTTATTAAGAAACAATATGAAAGAGAAGCTCTAACGTTATTCCAGACTTTTAACCTAAAGTTGAAAAAATCAGTGAAGACAAGAAGAGAGTTTCTCCCGGAACTACTTAAAATCATTGATAGACTTGAGGAGTTGTGGAGTTTAGGTAAAACTTTTTCTTTGTTTCAGTCTTACTATAGAGTTTATATCGGATACCATGAGCAACAGGGAAATTTTTCAAAGCTTGTAGATATTACACTGGATGCGGTCAAGTTAGTAGAGGAAGGAGTTATCAATCCCAACCGATTCAATCTTAGTTTTAATAACTACATATTGGTATACGCTCACTTAAGAGCGAGCAATCTGCAGAACGGGTTAAAATATGCAGAAATGTACTTGCCACTGTATCCGCAAAGTTCTCCGAATTGGTTCGCATACATGGAAAATTATTTCCTGCTCGCCGTGCACGCTAAACAGTATGAATTAGGCCAGTTATTGTTACAGAAAGTCTTTGATAATACGTCCTTTAGTCGAATCTTAACAACTGCAAAGGAGCGTTGGAAACTGTATCAACTATACTTTAGATTAGTTGCTCCAAATAAATCGTTTTACAAGGATAGGAATAACCCTTACCTGCTATCACTTCCAGAGTATAGCAAAGACAAGCAGGGATTTAACGTTGCAATCCTAATCCTGCAGTTTATTTATTTTCTAGAGAATGGGGATGCGGAAGCCCTTCTATACCGCATCGAGAGTCTTAAGAAGTATATTCTGACGCACCTTAAAGATGTTTTCAGCTTAAGAAGTAAGTTATTCTTAAAGCTGCTTATGTTAACGGTAACAGAGGACTTTAATCCTAAGAGTTGTGAAATAAAAGGAGCAAAAATACTTGAGAAATTACAGGAGGCGCCAACCCCCGGTGATGCTTTTGCCGAGATTGAAATTATCCCTTATGAACACCTGTGGGAGATTATTTTGCGCATTTTGCATGAGAGAGAGAACAAAGTATAAAGCATAACTTAATTAATGACCAAATTCTACTCTAATGGATCGTATTAAAAGGCTCATCACTTTGCTGGAGCAAAGGGGAATGCAACCAAACTTTTTAATAAATCTTGAAGATACCTCTAGCCATGAATCACGGCTTTATTTTATGGTAAGAGATGAAGCGATATTATCTGACAAAGATGCTGTTCAGGAGCTGTATGGGAAGCAGCTAAATGCTGTACCTACCAGTTATAGAATGCTAAAATCCAGAGTAAAGAAAAAACTTTTCAACCAGCTTCATTTGCTCAATTTACACGATAAAAACTTTGGGGAAAGGAAGCAAATGCGACTGGAAGCCGAGTCGCTGCAGTATAGGGCTAGCATCCTGTTTAATTTGGATGAGTATGATTTAGTGATAGAATTAGTAGAAAAGGTATTGCAAATAGCAAAAGAATATGATTTTTATGACCTCCAATTAAATGCTACGGATCTTCTGAAGGGAGTTTATTACTATAAAAAAGACATAAAGAAGCTAAGCTTCTATACAGATGTAGCAGAGAGGCTTAAAGATATAGTTCTTGCGGAAAGAGAAGCTCAGAGCATATCTAGGAAGTTTCGTCTGGAATCTGGCTACTTTGTAGATAACAGGTATGAGCTACTAAGCAAAATAGAGGAAGCTATCTCTAGACTGAAAGAATTATGGGAAAGAAACAGGACTTATAGAACATTTGAGTATTACTACCTTGTGCAAATACAATTATACGAACAGCAGGGGGATTTTACTTCAGTTATAGAATTTACAAAGTATGCAGACAAATTAGTAGCTGATGGGATGGTAAATAAAAATATATTCGATCGGAGCATGAATATATTTCTTTGTGTTTATGCACATCTCCGTGCAGAGCTGTATGATAAAGGTTTAGAACTTGCTGCTCAAGCATTACCCCTATATGATAAGCATAGCGGTAATTGGTTTGCCCATATGGAGAATTATATTCTGTTGGCTTTATATAAGCAAGATTATACTTTGGCATCTAATCTTATAGAGCAGGTTAACAAGAATAAGTTTTCTCAAAGTTTACCAGAACTTGTAAAAGAAAGGTGGTGTCTAATCAACGCGTTCATTGACCTGGTCACCAAACATACTGTCTCATCCAAATTGTTAGATGAACTGAAAGAAGCCAGCTACATCTCTAAAGACAAACAGGGTTTTTACGTGTATGTGAATGTGCTGGAGTTTATGTATCTGCTCTTTAACCATCAAACGAGTGATGTATTTGAGACCTACATTGATCGCTACCGGAAGTATGCTGCCAGGTACCTGAAAAATGATAAAGTAGAGCGCATTAAGATATTTTATAAACTGATGACGCTGGCGCTCCGGGAAGCGTTCGATTATGAAAAATGCGCTGCTAAAGGAGAGGCGTTATTTCAGAAGTTAAAGGTGACGAAAGCGCCTGGCGAAGCCTATGCCGAAGTCGAGATTGTACCGTACGAACACCTTTGGGAACTGGCGCTTGACATTATGAAGCAACGGCATCAGGATTCTGTTGCAGAAGCATAAAACTTCGTTTGCAGCTACCGGTTACAGTATTATTTTTTTGCATATATTTCTGCTATGCAAAAAAATAACCCCACCGTTACCCGGGCCTGGTGCTTTTATGATTGGGCCAACTCTGTTTACTCGCTTGTTATTACGTCCACCATTTTCCCGATCTATTACAGCGCAGTGGCCAAGCACCCTGCATCCGGGTCTACTGTGGTCAGCTTCCTGGGTTACGAACTGCAGAGCTCTGTTTTGTTTTCGTATGCTGTTTCTGCCTCGTTCCTGATCATCGCATCTTTAAGCCCTTTCCTGACATCCATTGCAGATTACAGCGGGCGCAAAAAGCTTTTCATGCAGTTGTTCTGCTACCTGGGCTCCATTTCCTGTGCCGGGTTATACTTCTTTACCAGAGAGACTTTCACCTTTTCCGTTATACTTTTTGTGCTGGCTTCTATCGGGTTTAGTGGCAGTATTGTATTCTATAACTCTTACCTGCCCGAAATTGCTACCGAGGACCAGTACGATAAGCTGAGCGCCCGAGGCTTTGCCATGGGATACTTTGGCAGCGTGCTCCTGCTCATTTTTAACCTGGCCATGATCCTGAAACCAGAGATTTTTGGCATAGCACCGGATAACAAGAGCCTGCCACCGCGCATTGCTTTTTTGACCACAGGTTTGTGGTGGTTTGGCTTTGCCCAGTATACCTTTTATCATTTGCCGGGCAATGTATATAAGCGCACCCCGCGAGGCAGCTGGATACTGAACGGCTTTAAAGAGCTGCAGAAGGTGCTGGCACAGGTAAAGGAGCTGCCGCTTTTAAAACGGTTTCTGCTGGCCTATTTTTTCTACAACATGGGGGTCCAAACGGTCATGTATGTGGCCACAATCTTCGGTATCGAGGAGCTTAGCCTGCCGGACGATGCCCTGATCATGACCATTCTTATTATTCAGTTAGTGGCAATTGCAGGGGCGTATGCTTTCGCTTTTCTCTCCAATAAGTTCGGTAACATCTGGGCGCTGATCCTGGCGGTGATCATCTGGATCGGCATCTGCATTGGGGCATACTTTATTCAAGGAGCTTTTGATTTTTATGTGCTGGCAGCCGTGGTAGGTACTGTGATGGGCGGAGTGCAGTCGTTATCGCGCTCCACTTATTCAAAGTTGATCCCAGCCAACACTACCGACCACGCATCTTACTTCAGCTTTTATGATGTGACAGAAAAGGTTTCCATTGTATTGGGTACGCTGGCTTACGGGGCCATCGCACAGGCAACCGGCTCCATGCGGAACAGCATCTTAGCGTTGATCATCTTTTTTGCAGTTGGACTGCTGTTCTTAGCCCTGGTCAGAGGGAAGAAATCCCTGACACCTCAAAAGATTGTAAACTAAACCTGGCAAATTGGGCGATCATATTTTTGATTGCTTTTGCAAGTATAACAAGTATAAAATAAGAGCGGCTGCCAACATTGGCAGCCGCTCTTATTTTATAAAGTGAATGAGCTGTTTACTTCTTCTGGTAAACCAGCTTACCGTTTACATAAGTGCGTAGAATTTGTACACCCCGCATTTGTTCTGGTGCTACGTTCATCAGATCTTTATCTACAAGTATAAAATCGGCGAACTTTTCCTTTTCTATACTTCCTTTCTCGTTCTCCTCAAAATTTGATTTGGCCGCCCAGATCGTCATGCCACGCAGCGCGTCTTCCCGGCTCAGCGCATTATCCATCTGGAAACCACCTGAGGGGTAGTTTTTAGCGTCTTGGCGGGCTACTGCTGCATGGAAGCCGAACAACGGGTTGATATCTTCTACCGGAAAATCGCTGCCCAGCGGGATATAACCGTTTTGCTGCATCAGTTCTTTAAACGGATAAGCATGCTTGATGCGCTCCTTGCCTAGTCTGTCGCCGGCCCAGTACATGTCGGATGTAGCATGTGTTGGCTGCACCGATGGCACAATGCTATACTTGCCAAACTTGGCCATATCGGCAGGGTTGATGATCTGTGCATGCTCAATGCGCCAGCGCTTGTCGTTCTTTTCTTTCAGCACTTCGCCGTAAATGTCGAGCAGCAAACGGTTTGCAGAGTCGCCGATGGCGTGCGTGTTCATCTGGAAACCGTGCTGGTTAAGTTCTGCGGCAACATCCCGAAACTCTTTTTCAGAAGCCAGCAGGAAGCCGTAATGGTTATGCTTGTCGGCATAGGGTTTCAGCAGGTTCGCACCTCTGGAGCCTAGCGCGCCGTCTGAATAAATTTTAAACGAGCGAACGTTTAGCCTGTCTGTTTTATAAGGGCCGTTCTTAAAGTAATGGTCCTTGTTTTCTTTGGTAGGGTTCAGCATGGCATACACACGCATCTGCAATTCGCCTTTCTGCTGCATGTCGTCGATCAGGTCAACGGTCTGCTTGTCTAGCCCAGCGTCGTCTACAGTGGTAAGGCCTACAGCAAAGCAGTTTGCTTCAGCATTTTTCAGTGCCTGACGTTTCTCTGCCTCATCGGCCTCCGGTATTTTGTTTGTTACCAGGTCCACGGCGTTATCGATCAGAATACCTGTCATGCGGCCGTTCTTTACCTCTACAAGCCCGCCCACCATTTTGGCTTGCGGCGTTACCCCAGCCAGATCCAGTGCTTTCTGGTTCGCCAGCGCAGCATGGCCGTCTACGCGGGTAAGTATAACCGGCGTGTCAGGAAAGAGCTTATCCAGTGTGTCTTTTGCCGGAAACTCCTTCACGGCCCAGTCGTTCTGGTCCCAGCCACGGCCCGTGATCCACTCGGTGTCGGGGTATTTCTTACGCTGCTCTACCACAAGCTGCACTACCTCTTTGAAGGATTCGGTACCTACCAGGTCAGCCGACTGCAGGGCAAGGCCGTAGCGGTAAAAGTGCGAGTGCGCGTCGATCAGTCCAGGGTAAATGGCCTTACCTTCTGCATCAAGCTCTTCTGAGGCGTTATACTTCTGGCGGATATCGGCTGTGGAGCCAACTTCCAGGATCTTGCCATCCTTTACGGCGAAGGCTTCGGCTTTTTCAAAATTGTCATTAACCGTATACACTGTGCCGTTGTACACGATCAGGTCGGCTGCCTCGGAACCGGTTTTGGTGCCGGAGCAGCTGCTTAGCAAGGTGCCGCCCAATAGTAGGGCAGCGGTAAGGGTGCGAAGGGTGTTGGTCATAGGGTCAGGTTATTCAAAGCGCATGTGTTTTACAGACTCCCCGGAGTTGATCAGTTCCAACAGCGAGTCGATGCCGATGCTCAGGTGTTTCTCCACATAGTTAGAGGTAACCAGTTTATCGCTTTCAGAGGTTTTCACACCTTCCGGTATCATTGGGTTATCAGAAACTAGCAGCAGGGCGCCGTGCGGAATTTCGTTAATGAAGCCTACTGTAAAGATAGTGGCCGTTTCCATATCGATGCCCATGGCACGGATCTGGCGCAGGTAATCTTTAAAGTCTTCGTCGTGCTCCCAAACGCGGCGGTTGGTCGTATAAACGGTACCGGTCCAGTAGTCCATTTCGTGTTTCTTGATCATAGAGGAAACAGCACGCTGCAAACGGAAAGACGGAAGCGCGGGAATTTCAGGTGGCAGGTAGTCGTCGGAAGTACCTTCGCCACGAATAGCAGCGATCGGAAGAATCAAGTCGCCCAGTTGGGTTTTCCTTTTCAGGCCGCCGCACTTGCCCAGAAACAAAGCTGCCTTGGGCTTGATAGCCGAGAGCAGGTCCATAACCGTAGCTGCCATGGCACTGCCCATACCAAAGTTGATGATGGTGATGTTGTTAGCCGTGGCCGTCTGCATGGGTTTGTCCAGTCCCCTGATCTCAACCCCGAAGCGGTCGGCAAACATGCGGACATAGTTTATAAAGTTAGTCAGCAGGATGTATTCTCCAAATTCGTTCAGTTCCACACCCGTGTAGCGCGGAAGCCAGTTTTTAACAATCTCGTCTTTCTCTTTCATAGTCAATCTAATTAAAATGACACCTGCCGGGCCATACGGCTGCAAGTATAAATGATGTAAATTAGCGTTATGAAAACGCTCAATCTTCCGCCGTTTGAATACAAACTTAAACAATCTGGCGCTAATATGTTGATTTTTGACGTACTGCGCCGGAAATACGTTTTACTGACGCCTGAAGAATGGGTGCGCCAGCACTTCATCCATTACCTGGTTAATTCGCTCGCTTACCCCAAAAGCCTGATCAGTGTGGAGCGCGGCACCACGTACAATAAGCTGCAGAAACGTACCGATATTTGTATCTATACTAACACGGGCAGTCCCTTTTTGCTGGTGGAGTGCAAAGCGGCGCATGTGCCTATTACGCAGGAGGTGGTAAAACAGGTATCTACTTACAACCAGGTGTTGCAGGCACCATACGTGGTTATCACAAACGGGTTGGAGCACTACTGTTGGGAAGTTGATTTTGCCACCCGCAAGTTTATGCCGTTGCAGGACATTCCTAAGTATGGTTTTGAACAAGGGTTTGAGTAATCAATGTGACTGTCATTTCGAGTGGTAACGAGAAATCTGCTGTTGTTTAATTTTATACTTTACGCCGCCAAGCCTTAGCTATTGTAGCTGCTGTTCTTCCTTAGTTTTACTTGCTTATACTTTCATAGTTTCCATTGGTGCGCTCACGGTCGCGGGGCCTCGTCCTCGGGCATCGCGCTGTCTGGCTTTCCTTTGCTACCCTTCGGTCGCAATGCCCTCGCGGGCACCGGAAACCCAGAAGGCGCTCAACCCAAGGACTGGAAATGACACGACTTAGCTTCTGGCTATGCAACTAGAACCAAGTCCCCCTTTGAAGGGGGTAGGGGGATGACTGCAGCAGCTATGAAACTTATACTTTCAAGTATAGTCAAAGACAGAACTCCCATCCTTAGACAAGGAGGGGCAGGGGTGGTTGGACCACAGAAACTAGGGAGGTATAAACTCAACTACACCAAAGGCAGAAGTTCCTCTCCTCAGCGAGGTGCAGGGGTGGATTTATACATCAGCTGCCGTCATGCTTGCTGGTGAAAACACGCAGCAAGGGCACAACAGCAAGTGGCAGTATACTATACAAGATGAAACCCACATTCAATCCTTCAAAATTACTTCAGGTATAACCTGTTGCTGACCATCCCGCTACGAAAGTACTGCACGTAAGCCTTGAGTTGCAGCGCGTTTTTCTCAGCAGGAGGGGCAGGAGCAAGATCCGGGAAAGTATAGAATTGCGTCTTGTCGTCTACTGTAAGCTCTGTTACACCGGATGGCTGCACCAGAAAATAGGAGTTGCCGTTGTAGAACAAGGCTCTGCCGGAACTGCTGCTATCCAGTACCGATTGTCCAAAGGGCGGCAGTTTTCGGGTCGGCAGGTTCAGGTAATCCACTACGGTCGGGAAGATGTCCGCCTGCTGCGTTACTTTTTCCGGATCTATACTTTCAAACTTCTGCCCCGGACGGAAGAGCAGGAGCGGTACCCGGTAGTGGCCCAGTTCGTTCTGGTAAGCCGGGTTGATACTTTCCTGTGTGTGATCGGCGGTAAGTATAAACAAAGTGTTCTGGTACCAGGGTTGTAGGGAGGCATTCTTAAAGAACTCCCGCAAGGCATGGTCCGCGTAGCCAATGGACTCGTGAATCTCTAATTCTCCTTTTGGAAACTGACCTTTATACTTGGCCGGTACGGTGTAAGGCTGGTGCGAGCTAAGTGTGAACAGGGTAGCCAGGAAGGGCTGTTTAAATCCGGTTAGCTGTCGCGATACATACTGCAGGTAGGGCTCATCGAAAATACCCCACTGCCCGTCGAAATCCTGCTTGCTAAGATCAGAAGGGTACTCATCCAGGCCGTAATACTCGCTCATGCCTGCCAGCTTGCTGAAGTTATTGAAGCCCATGGTACCGTTTGCCGCTCCATGGAAGAAAGCAGTTTTGTACCCGTGCTCCTGCAGTACAGCACCCAAACCATACAGTGTGTTGCCCTGATAGGCAGAAGTAATATAAGGCTCCTGCATCAGCGAAGGCAAGCCGGCCAGCACTGATGGAAGTGCTTCGATGGACTTACGGCCGTTGGCAAAGTTGTTTTTGAACAGCAATCCCTGCGTTGCCAGCGAATCTAGGAAAGGTGTATAGCCTTTGCCTCCGTTCAAAGCGCCCACATATTCCGAGGCAAAACTCTCCAGTATGATAATGACCACGTTTTCTTTCTTAGGCAAGCCCGACAGATTTTTATACTTATCAGCATCAAAAGGCAGGGCTGCCAGCAAGGCATCCTCAGAAGAAAAATAGTGCTTCTCCTCCAGTTTGTTCTGGCCTATGCTTTTAATAAAGGTAAACGGACTGTTCAACGTCAGGTGACCCAAAGCGGCAGGCTGAAGTATAAAAGCATGGCTGGTGCGCAGCGGCTTCAGTTGCACTCCGCCCCGAATGGCCAGTATAGCCAGCGCTATTACCAGCAACAGGCGCAGGTAGCGTAGAGGGTAGGGGTGCTGCTGTACTGCCTGCTCATTACTTCTGGGGTATACCCGCACTAGCCCGACAATCACAAGTAGAAACCCAAGCCCCAGGTACCAGTAGTTCAAGGCCAGTTGCCCCAGTTGGTTGAGTATATCGCCGGTTATGGTAAATATTTCGTTGCTGGAGCGCCTGCCGATAAACTTGAAAAACTCCAGGTCGATGAGCGCCAGCGCCAGGAAAGGTACATTTAGCAGAACGAACAACCCAAGCAAAAAGCGTTGCCAGGAGCGGCTATGCGTAGGGCCATGCGGCCACAGCGAAAGCAGTATAAAAGGCGCGTTAATGGCCGTAAGCGCTGCCAGATCAAAGCGCAGGCCGTGCAGAAAAGCCAGCAGCGTAGCACTTACATCGGCTCCGGAAAAGGTGCTATAGTTGAAAAAATAAAAGAACAGCCGCAGTAGCATGTACAGCACAAGCATCAGGCCGAGCCTTCGCAGCAGCAGTTTCAGTGTATGATCAAACATGTATTCGTTCTGTTTACAGATCTTTTAAAGCAGACAGCGTGCAAAGATACCTAATCATAGCTCGTTAGGAAATGCCGTTATACCTTCCAATCTTCAAACAGAACAACAGCAGCTTGCAGGATTGTTCGAAAGTAGACTTTGTTATACCTTCAGGCAGCAGCTCCTGCTTCCTCCTAAAACAAAAGCGCCTTTCCGGATGTACCGGAAAGGCGCTTTTTATGTCAATGTAAGTTATACTTACAGAACAGACTCAACAGGAGTGTAGTCCAGGTTGAAGGCTTCTGCCACACCTTTGTAAACTACCTTGCCGTTCACTACGTTCAAGCCAAGCTTCAGTTCGTTGCTGTCAGCGCACGCTTGCTTCCAGCCTTTGTTAGCCAGCTGCACTGCGTAAGGCAATGTAGCATTAGTAAGTGCCTGAGTAGAAGTATAAGGCACAGCACCCGGCATGTTAGCCACGCAGTAGTGAACCACATCGTCGATGATGTAAGTTGGGTTCTCGTGCGTTGTCGGCTTGCAGGTTTCGATGCAACCACCCTGGTCAACGGCTACGTCTACCAGTACCGTACCTGGTTTCATTGTAGCAAGCATGTCGCGCGTGATCAGGTGCGGAGCTTTAGCACCCGGGATCAATACAGCACCAATGATCAGGTCATGCGTTTGTACCAGCTCACGGATTACATAACCGTTCGACATTTGTGTTTTAACGTTCGCAGGAAGAACATCATCTAGGTAACGCAGACGGGCAAGGTTCGTGTCCAGGATGGTCACATCAGCACCCATACCAGCCGCCATTTTAGCAGCATTCGTACCAACCACACCACCGCCAAGTACAAGTACTTTAGCAGGCTGAACACCTGGCACGCCACCCAACAGGATACCACGTCCTTTCAGTGGTTTCTCCAGGTATTTTGCACCTTCCTGAATCGACATACGGCCAGCAACTTCTGACATAGGCACCAGCAAAGGCAGGCTTCTGTCAGGTCTTTCTACTGTTTCGTAAGCAAGGCAAACTGCTTTACGCTCGATCATGGCGTGTGTAAGCGGCTCGTAAGAAGCAAAGTGGAAGTAAGTGAACAGCAACTGGTCTTCCTTGATCAGGTTGTACTCAGACTCAATCGGCTCTTTTACTTTGATGATCATTTCAGCGATGCCGTATACTTCTTCAATGCTTGGAAGGATGGTAGCACCTGCTCTAACGTAATCTTCGTCGGCAAAACCGCTGCCTTCGCCGGCAGTAGCCTGCACATAAACGGTGTGGCCGTTACGCACCAGCTCGTTTACACCGGCAGGGGTTGCACCTACACGGTTTTCGTTATTCTTGATTTCCTTAGGAACACCAATAATCATGTCGTTCTATATTATATTATTAGAGTTGTGTAAAGCTGCGCAAATATACCATATCTAAACATAAATAAAAGGCTAATTAAGAAACCAAACCGATTAAGTTTTACCTGAGGCTGAAGCAGGGAGAAGTGCTTCATTATAAGGTATAAGCATGCTGTTTTTGGTTTGGAGATAAGTGGTTTATACTTTGGCTCTAGAAGGCTAAGGCTGACAAGGCAGTTAATGACATCTGAAATTGCACCGGATTGGGAGCGAATTTGAGGAAATGGAAAGGTATAAAATGAAAAAAGGCAGTGATAAGATCACTGCCATTAGTACAAAATAAAACTATGAAAAAAACTATCTGAAAGGTACCGGCTGTGAGCCCTCCCTTAACATATTCTTTGTTGCCAGGTTCTCCACTACATTGGCTTTCAATGTTAATTTGAGATCTGGCATTATTATATCGTTAGAAATAATGTGTACTACCTCGTTTTGCTCCTTTAACATAGAAGGAACATACGTTAGTTCCAAAAATGCTTGCTGTCCTGCTTTTAATGCCGGCTCAGAAACTTTGTAGCTCACACAGTTGCAGCTGCTCTTTATGCCCTGCACCACCAGGTCCTGCCGACCCGTGTTTTTAATTTTGAATTTAGCTACTGCTTTTTGTCCTTTTTCAAGTTTTCCAAAGTTGTAGCTGGTGGTTCCAACTGCCAAACGCGGGGAGTTTGCCTTTTGTTCCTGAGTATAACTGGTTTTTACATCTTTTGGCCCAACTTCTCCTTTGATATAAATAACCTGGCTCGGAGTAGCTGCATTAGATGTTACCGTGATGGACTTGTGGAACGGCCCCGGACGACCTGTGCTGTTGTACATGGCCTTGATCACGCCTGTTTTGCCAGGCAAAATAGGATCTTTTGTCCAGTCGGGGGTGGTGCAGCCGCAGGATGGTTGCACATTAGCAATAACCACGGGTTGGTTGCCCACGTTTTTTACTTTAAACTCGTAAGTAGCCTGTACACCTTCGGCAATGGTGCCAAAATCATGGGTTTCCTTTTCAAATTTAAGCTCGCCCTGCGCATTGGCGCTGAAGCTGGTTAAAAGGAGGCTAAGTACAATTAAAGAGTAAAGCTTTCTGATCATAAGCGAAAATATAAGTATAAATTTTTAAATCTGATCCTAAAAACAGAGCAAAACAAAGATAGAAAAGTTTTTACAAAAAAACAGCACCCAATTTTAATGCCAAGATGTTCAGAAACAGCCCTGGATTTGTATTTAGGCTAAGTTTCTGTACTTTTGATTGAAAAACATACTTAAGATTTTATATTCAGAAGACATGCAAACTGCTGAAGTATCTATAAATCAAAGACTAAGCACGCAGGAAATACTGAACGATTACCGCATCGCATGGGAGAGCCGCCAGGCCAGCCTTGCCGGTCGTAAGGAGGTGTTCATGGGCAAAGCCAAGTTCGGTATTTTCGGCGACGGCAAGGAAGTAGCCCAACTGGCCATGGCTAAGTTTTTCCAGCCCGGCGATTTTCGTTCCGGTTACTACCGCGACCAGACCTTTATGTTTGCCATTGGCGAACTGACGCTCCAGCAATATTTTGCACAATTATATGCGCATACCGATGTGGAGGCAGAGCCTGCCACCGCCGGTCGCGCCATGAACGGACACTTCGGCACCCGCCTGCTGGACGAGGAAGGCAAGTGGAAAGAGCTGAGCAAACTCAAAAACTCCAGTGCTGACATCTCGCCTACAGCCGGCCAGATGCCGCGCCTGGTGGGCTTGGCATACGCTTCAAAACTATACCGCCAGAACCCAGCCCTGCACAACATGCAGCAGTTCTCCGTGAACGGAAACGAAGTGGCTTTTGGCACCATTGGTAATGCATCTACTTCCGAAGGTATGTTCTTTGAGGCCATTAACGCTGCCGGTGTGCTGCAGGTGCCGATGCTGATGTCGGTGTGGGACGATGGCTATGGTATATCCGTACCAGCCGAGTACCAGACCACCAAAGGCAGCATTTCTGAAATATTGGCTGGTTTCCAGCGCAACAGCAAAGACGAGCAGGGCTTTGAAGTATTCAAGGTAAAAGGCTGGGACTACGCTGCCCTTTGCGAGACATACGAAGCTGCCGTGCGCGTTTGCCGCGAGGAACACGTGCCGGTACTGATACACGTTGAAGAAGTAACACAGCCGCAGGGCCACTCCACGTCAGGTTCGCACGAACGCTACAAATCAAAAGAGCGCCTGGCCTGGGAAGCAGACTACGACTGCCTGAAGAAAATGCGCGAGTGGATCATCGATTCCGGCATTGCATCACAGGAAGACCTGGATCAGATCGAGGCAGAAGCAAAGGAGGCCGTACGTATTGCACGAACCAACGCCTGGAATGCCTTTGCTGGAGCCATCAAAACAGACCACGAGGAAGCGCTGAAGTTGCTCGATAACCTGGCTGCTGCCAGCGAGCACATCACTGAAATTGCAACCATTACAGAAGAGCTTCGCAGAACCGTTGCCCCAATCCGTAGCGATGCTGTGCGGGTAGTGCGCCGTGCCCTGCGTTATGTGCGCGACGAGCGCAACCAGGCCAAGCGTGAGCTGATCGGCTGGCTGGAGCAGACGATGGGCGAGAATGCGGATCGCTTCAATTCATACTTGTACAGCCAGTCCGATGAGTCGGCACTGCTGGTAGAGGAAATAAAACCTGAATTTGATGAGCAGGCCCCGCATGTAGACGGACGTGAAGTGCTGCAGGCATGCTTTGATGCCATACTTGCCCGCGACCCGCGTGTGTTTGCCATTGGCGAAGACGTAGGTAAGATCGGGGACGTGAACCAGGCTTTTGCAGGTTTGCAGGAAAAGCACGGCGAGCTGCGTGTAACAGACACCGGTATCCGGGAGTGTACGATTGTAGGGCAGGGCATAGGCGCTGCATTACGTGGTCTGCGCCCAATCACGGAGATACAGTACCTTGATTATTTATTATATGCTATCCAGATCCTGTCGGATGACTTGGCTTGCTTGCAGTACCGTACCAAAGGCGGGCAGAAAGCACCAATGATCATCCGTACACGTGGCCACCGCCTCGAAGGTATCTGGCATTCCGGCTCCCCAATTGGTATGATACTGCACAGCATACGTGGTATACACGTGCTCGTGCCGCGCGACATGACGCAGGCAGCTGGTTTCTACAATACCATGCTTAAGTCTGATGAGCCGGCCCTGATTATTGAGTGCCTGAACGGGTACCGTCTGAAAGAGCGCATCCCGAGCAATATAGCAGAGTTTACAGTGCCGCTCGGCAAGCCGGAGATCCTGAGAGAGGGTACAGATATTACCATCGTTACCTATGGCTCTATGTGCCGTATTGTGATGGAAGCAGCCAAGCAGTTGGAAGATTTTGGCATATCTGCCGAGGTGATCGACGTGCAGACCTTGCTGCCATTCGACATCGAGCATACCATTACCGACTCTATCCGCAAGACCAACCGTGTGTTGTTTGCTGACGAGGATGTGCCAGGCGGTGCAACCGCTTACATGATGCAGCAGGTAGTGGACGAGCAGGGAGCATGGCGTTACCTCGATTCGAAGCCACAATGCCTGTCAGCACACGCGCACCGCCCTCCATACTCATCAGACGGGGATTACTTCTCCAAACCAAATACAGAAGATGTATTTGAGGCAGTGTATGAGATACTGAACGAAGCAGATCCGGAAGCTTACCCGGAGATTTTCTAAGACATAAACAAAAGTCCCCGAAGTACTTACTCCGGGGACTTTTCATTTTTATACTTCTGTAGCTATACTTTAAGCGCAGTCTTAATCCTGGAACAGCGTGATTTCGTCGGTCGTGATCACGTTGCTCTTATTAGGTATAGGGCGGGTGCGGTCATAGATGAAAATGTCAAACTTTATCACGTCTCCCGGCAGGAAAAGGTCGGCGTCTATTTTAAAGCTATACTTGATCTCTCCTTCCAGCGGTTCTTCCCGGTCATCGGCCGACAGGCGGGTAAAGCGCCCGCTGTAATCAAAGCCTGCTACCGGAAACTGGTACTCCATGAATTTAAACTGACCAGGGTTCATTTCATCGGGCACCCGGATGTATAGTTTCGTAACAAAATTGTTGTGGTAAACAGAGCCCCTGTCAAAAGGAGGTTGCCAGTCTGAGGAGGCAGTGTCGGATAAAAGACCCAGGTTGCCATCTCCATCTTCGTAATGAATTACCAGCACCAGTGAATCTGTTTTCAGTCGGTTTCTTTCAAAGTGATATTGTTCCACCCGTCTGAACTCAATTTTAGGTTCATCCGGGTAGTTGGGCTCTTTCCGACAGGAACTAAAGGCCAGCATCAGCAGAAGCAATACGGCACTATACTTTAGCATGGATTTCATGTGGGATATCAGAAAATGAAGCTAAATTTACTAAACTAAACGAACAGATATAGGAATTGTTATAACTTTATTTGGATGGAATTTAAGGACCGCCACATACAGCAACTGCACCGGAACCAGTCTTTCGACTTTACGGAACTGGCATTGCAGCTCTTTCAGTACCAGGCCCAACACAACGAAGTATACAAAGCGTATATTTCGCACCTGCACGTGGCACCTCAGCAGGTAACGCAACTGGAGCACATTCCTTTTCTGCCCATCGAGTTTTTCAAGACACACGACGTAAAGACCGGTACGTTTGAGCCGGAAGTTACCTTTTACAGCAGCGGCACCACCCAGATGACGCGCAGCCGCCATTTTGTTTCGCACCTGAACTGGTATACCTATACTACCAGGCTGATATTTGAGCAGTACTACGGCTCCCTGCAGGATTACGTGGTGCTGGCCTTGCTGCCTTCGTACCTGGAGCAGGGCGGCTCTTCGCTCGTCGCCATGGTCGATTATTTTATTCAGCAGACCGGGCAGGAGGAGAAGGGATTTTACCTGCACGAGCATGGCAAGTTGCTGCAGGCTATGCAACACGCGCGGCAGCGCGGTAAAAAGGTGTTGCTGATAGGCGTTTCCTATGCCCTGCTGGACTGGGCAGCGCGCCTGCACGGGAAAGAGGATTTCTCAGGCGTTACCATCATGGAAACGGGTGGTATGAAAGGCAGGCGCCGCGAAATGATCCGGGAAGAACTGCACGCCCACCTCAAGCAGGGCTTTGGAGTGGATGCCATCCACTCCGAGTACGGTATGACCGAACTGCTCTCGCAGGCATATTCGCTGGGCGACAGCATTTTCAGGCCCGGCTATACCATGCGCGTGCTGTTGCGCGACCTCAACGATCCGTTTGATGTGAACCACAACCTGCGTTCGGGCGGTATCAACGTCATCGACCTGGCCAACGTCGACTCCTGTGCTTTCATCGAGACCAAAGACATCGGGCGCTCCCATGATAACGGAGGCTTTGAGGTACTCGGCCGTTTCGACAACTCTGACATACGGGGTTGTAACCTGATGGTAGTATAAGAATCTTTCCTTCTCCTGTTCCGTTTAGTTGCCCATGGGTTATTTGTTTTTTATTGCTTTGGTGGCAGGCATGGTCCTGCTTTTTTACAGATGGGCTACACGCAAAGATCGCAGGCGCAAACAGGTACTTGCGCAGGAGTTTCCGGTAGAATGGCGTAAAATCCTGCAGGACCGGGTAGGTTTTTATCATACGTTGAAAGAAGAGGAGCAGAAGCAATTTGAGAAAATGGTGCAGCTCTTCCTTTCGGAGAAGCGCATCACCGGCATTCAGACCGAAATAGACGATACCACCAAGGTACTGGTCGCTTCCAGCGCCATCATACCCATCTTCGGCTTCCGCGACTGGGAGTACCATAACTTAGGAGAAGTAATTGTGTTCCCGGGCCGCATCAAGCGCTTCCAGGACAAAGACAACGAGGCGGTCACGGAAGTGCTCGGGCGGGTGAATCCGTTCCAGAACGATCATTACGTTACCCTTTCCAAACCTGCGCTGGAGCAGGGCTTCAACGAGATGGGCGACCGCAAGAACGTAGGCATTCACGAATTTGCGCACATGCTGGACCAGGCCGACGGCGAGATTGACGGGGTTCCGAAAGCCTACATGCCGGAAGAACTGGTAAAGCCGTGGCAGGAACTGATGTACCGCAAGATCAAAGCCATTAATAAGGGAGAGTCGGATATCAATCCGTACGGGGCTACCAGCGAGGCGGAGTTCTTTGCCGTCGTTACCGAGTACTTTTTCGAAAAGCCCGGACAGTTGGCAGAAAAACATCCCAGATTGTACGAGTTGCTGACGAAGGTCTTTCACCAGAACCCCAAACGCCGTTTCCGTATCGACTTCCGAAGCCTGCTGAACCCCTACGGCAAACGCCTGGGCCGCAACGAACCCTGCCCCTGCGGCAGCGGCGAAAAGTATAAAAACTGTTGCTGGCTGAAACAAGGAGCTGCGGCGGCGGCCTGAGGTATGACCTTATACTTATACTTATACTTATACTTATACCAGGCGACTGGTTAAAATACAAGCTCATGGCGCGAGCGTCCTCGCTCGTGATTGCTATCGTGGGGCCTCTGGCCCTGCTTTCTATACTTATTGGCCGGAGGCCTTCCATATAGTAAGCACGAGCGAGGACGCTCGCGCTATAAAAAAAGCACTCAATGAAGGATATTATTCTTCCCATCATTCCATAACAAGAAAGCCCTTGTCGCTAAACGGCAAGGGCTTTCTTGTTTATAGTATAGTATTGCCCTATCAGGCTACCACCGGACGGGCATAGGCTTTGGCATCCTCAGCGGTAATCTCGTTCCCGCTCATGATCACCAGGCGCTCTACTACATTGCGTAGCTCCCGCACATTACCGCGCCAGTCTAAGCCCTGCAGGTATTGCATGGCATCCGGGGTAATGGTTTTAGGTTTGTTGCCGTAGTCGTTGGCGATGTCCTGCAAAAACTTCTGCACCAGGTCAGGAATGTCTTCGCGGCGCTCGTTCAGCGGCGGCACGTGTATCAGAATCACCCCAAGGCGGTGGTAAAGGTCTTCACGGAAGTTCTTGGCTTCGATCTCTTCCAGCAGGTTTTTATTCGTAGCCGCGATCACCCGCACATCCACCTGTATGTCCTTGTCGCCGCCCACGCGCGTAATCTTGTGCTCCTGCAGCGCGCGCAGCACTTTGGCCTGCGCCGACAGGCTCATGTCGCCTACCTCGTCCAGGAACAAGGTGCCGCCGTTCGCCTGCTCAAACTTACCGATGCGTTGCTTTACAGCCGAGGTAAAGGAGCCTTTCTCGTGTCCGAACAGTTCGCTTTCTATCAGCTCGCTCGGGATGGCGGCGCAGTTCACCTCGATCAGCGGACCAGAGGCACGGTTGCTTTGCTCGTGTATGGCCCGGGCCACCAGTTCCTTGCCGGAGCCGTTCGGGCCCGTAATCAGCACGCGGGCATCGGTAGGCGCTACTTTTTCGATCGCCTGTTTCACCCGGCCCAGCGCTGCCGAAGCACCCACCATCTCGTAGGTTTTTGATATCTTCTTCTTCAGGATCTTCGTCTCTGTTACCAGGTTCGATTTGTCCAGTGCGTTCCGTACCGTAACCAGCAAACGGTTCAGGTCCGGTGGTTTCTGCAGGAAATCGTAGGCTCCTTTTTTGGTGGCTTCCACGGCCGTATCGATGGTGCCGTGGGCCGAAATCATGATAAACGGGGTGTCCGGGGCTATTTCCATAGCTTTTTCCAGCACCTCAAGGCCATCCATGTTAGGCATTTTGATGTCGCAGAGCACGACATCATACTTGCTCTTGCTCAGGTTTTGCAGGCCTTTTACGCCATCCTCCGCTTCGTCCACCGTGTAGTTCTCGAACTCGAGGATCTCCTTCAGGGTGCTGCGGATGGCCCGTTCATCATCTATTATTAAGATCTTGGGCATAGTGCGTTCTATAGTTTTTGCTAAGTATAAAAAAATAACAGCCACCAGTCAAGGTGGCTGCTGCACTTGTACGTTTTAATCAGCTTAAAAGCTGTACTTGTCTTACGTTTGGGTTATTCGGTAAAGGTGATCACGCTGTATAGTTCCGGCTCCAGGAACGGACCTCCGGGGTAGTTGGCTGTATAATCGAAGTTGATCCAGAGATCGCCGTTTGTTTCGTGCAGGTGTATCTTGCCTCCGTTCACTTCATCCGGGAACAGGGTGCGCACGGCATAACTTACAGCTTCCAGATCGTCTGTGGTGCCTACCTTTACCTCGGTATACATATGGCTGGTAGAAATCACAACACGTGCCTCGCCGCCAATGGCCATCACCGAAGAAGCCATCAGAATAGAATAGTCGTCGCAGTCGCCGGCCAGCAGACCTATGCTTTCGGTAGGGGGGGAGTAGTAATCCAGGCCAACCGGGTCGTTCACGTATTTCCAGTTCAGGCAGATGTGTTTGAACAGCGAAAAGTAACGCGCTATTTTTCCATACTTGCGGTAATACTCGTCGTGGAAGTAGCGGGTTGAGTTTTCTACGGCAAACGCCCGTACGGCTGGGTGCGTGGGCTGCATGGCACTTTTTACGCGGCGCTCCTGGAAGTAAGTGCCTTTCACCGGCTTAAAGTAAGACACCTTGTGCGGGTTGCTGGTCATGTTCACCAGCATGGCGTTATAGTCAGAATACAGGTTGTCAGAGCCGTAGCCAGCAAACGTGCTGTTGAAGAACATTACCCCCAGAATTGCCACAAACATGGCCACAATGAGCTTACGGCTGATTTTAGTAACGATCACCGAGATGGTGGCAGCCAGCATCACGCACAGCAGGAAGTTCAGTTCGTAATCGATGAAACTGATGCGTTGCGTGTAAAAACTGATGAGTACGGCCAGCGGAAAAACGATAATGATCTGTATAAACCGTACTACAAAATTGACAATGTGTGAAGACTGTAACATTCGCGTCATGATTTCCCATCTTATGGTTAGGCGCTTCGGACCTTCGGCCGGAATGCATTTTGGCAAGTATCGCTGCGATACTTTAACTGCCTAACACAATTACCGGACCTTTTTACTCCAACCAGGCTCATATTTTTAAATTCTTTTGAGATATCCTGATTGCTAATAAGTTAGGGATATTTTTTATATTTAGAAAGGTTTTATTTTAAATATTCAGATAATTTTTCTCTGTAGGACTTAAATTATACCCTTGCGCCCTAAATTATCTCTTTTGTACCCTGCTATAAAGTTGCCCGACGAAAGACTGCTCGTCAGCTACAACATCTACATTTAGGCAGCTTTATACTTGATGATGTATTGTAACTATTTGGATATTTGACCTTTAACTACAAAACTATGAGAAGCATTACAACCTTTATTTTCCTGTGGATAGGCATACTGTCCTGCGGCTTTGCGCAAAACCTGAAGCGGAGGCCTTTCCTGGGCGTACAATTATCGCCTGTATCCGATTCGCTGGCCTCGGCTGGCAACCTCAAATCTACGGAGGGAGCGCTTGTGGTGCAGGTGATCCCTAAAAGTACGGCTGCCACGCTGAGGGTGCAGCCCAACGATGTGATTGTGCGTGTTAACCAGGCACCTGTCAAGACCTATACCGATGTAGTAGACAGGGCGCGCCAGTTTAAAACAGGCGAGAACGTGACGCTCGAGCTGATCCGGAAAGGGAAGAGGATGACGTTGAAAGGCAAAGTGCAGCCCATGCCGTTTGAGACGGATCCGAATGCTGATGTGCTCTACGATGAGGTAGCACTCGGTAATAATGCTTATGCCCGCTCTATTATCAAGAAGCCGAAAGGCAAAGGGAAATACCCAGCCGTTTTCTTTATACAAGGCTATGGCTGCAACAGCATCGATAACTTGCCTGCCGATAATCCGCAACGTTTGTTACTGGATGGCCTGGTAGCCAAAGGGTATGCTGTTTACCGGATGGAAAAACCCGGCATGGGCGACAGCCAGGGCACGCAGCCTTGTACCGAGATCAGCTACACCGAAGAGCTTGCAGCCTTTGCTGCCGGCCTGAAAGAGCTGAAGCAGTACGATTTCGTGGATACAGAAAACATTTTCCTGTTCGGCCATTCGCTCGGTGGTAACACAGCTCCGCTTATTGCTGCAGATGAAAAGGTAAAAGGTATTATTGTGTATGGCATCACGGGAAAGCCCTGGGGAGAATACCTGATCGAGCTGTTCCGGGAGCAGAGCCCCATGAACGGAACAGACTATGTGCAGGTAGAAGAAGATATGAAAACGCTTCTGCCGCTGGTTTATGAACTGATGGTTCTGAAAAAATCGCCGGGAGAACTGGCGCAGAATGCTGTGTACAAGCCTTACCTGGAGCGGAGATTCGATTATGACGGACGCGGCCATCTGTTTGGCCGGCACTATACTTTCCTGCAGCAACTCAACGACATCCCTTTAAACAAAGCCTGGAAGGCAGCCAATGCGCACACGCTTGCCATTTACGGCGAGGCCGACATCCCGGCCCTGAACCCGGACGGTGCCAAACTTGTGGTGGATGTGGTGAACAGCTATTATCCGGGCAAGGCAACCTACCAGTTTCTGCCCCGCACCGACCACGGTTTTATGGAAGTGGGTACCAAGGAAGATTACCGCCGCCTGCAGTCCGGTGCTGCTGTGCCTGCCCGCTTCAACCAAAAGCTCGTGGACCTGGTCGATTCCTGGATAAAGGAAAGACTCCGAAAAGCATAAAGTTTACGGCGACAAGTATGGATTTGCCTGCTTCTGCAAAGTAAACGGAGCCGATAGTATGATATTAAAGTATAAAAGCGGGTGAGGACACCGATTCCTCACCCGCTTTTATACTTTATACTTCTATTTATACTTACTGATACTGAATGTACAGTGGCCTCGGGTCAAGATTCAGGATCTCGTCCGGTGTCATGAGGCGCGGGCTGTTGCGCAGGTCGTTTTTGTAGAAGAGCTTGAACCCTGTGAACTGCACCGGCTCGCGCTGTATGTAGCGGCGGTAGGTATCTTTTTTGAGCGCCGGGTGTCCCCAGCCGTCCATGTGCATCACCACTTGTACTTCTGGCCTTAAGGCGATGTTCCGGTAATTGGTGATCATGCGCTGGGTAAAGCGGTGCACCACAAAGATCTTAGGAGGCAGCTGATGTTCTTTCACCAGGTCCGCTAGCAAGCCGGAGGCATAGTTCAGGTCCTCGGCATCGAAGCTGCCAACTTTCTTGCCCGGTACTTCTCCTTCTTTCATGGCAAACTCTGCGTCCACACCCAAATGCACGTTGGGCAATTTCAGGTAAGATACAAGCCGGGGCAATTCTTCCTGCAGGGTGCTTTGGCCTACCTGCACATCCAGAAACACAATCGCATCGCGTTTCTTCGCCATCTCCAGCACATTGTCGATCATTTTGTCTGTCATGCGCAGGCGGTACTTGTTGCCTCTGCCCGGTTTGCCCTGGGCTGTTACCACAATGGCATGCAAAGCGGGCTGCACCGGCGTTTGCGGGTCTGCCTTCGACCATCGGGCAACTTCCTCATCTAACTTCTGTAGCATTTTCTCCGGAGACAGCTCACCCAATATGCCCATGCGCTTCGAGAGTGGGTTGCCGTAAAACGCCAGTATGCGCTTGTTGGGAAGTATGGCACCCGGCAAGGCCGCAGGCCCAGGGTATTTGTACGTGCTGACAGAGTCATGGGCAAGCGTGTCAACTGCCAGGGGAGCAGCCGTAGTAGCCGTATCTGTAGTAGCGGTTAACAGGGTATCGCTGTTAGCCGTAACAGGGGCTTCTGTACTTGCAACCGTTTCATGCAGTTCTTCATTCTGCAGCAATTCCCGCTCCTGTGTGCAGGCTGCTGAAGACAACAGCAGGGCCGTGGCAGCCACGCTGGCTTTAAAGCCTGAAAGGGTACGAGCGGAAAACAGGGCAGGTATGGTTTTAGTGGCTGCACGCGCTGGTAGTGCATGCTTAAGGGTATGTGGCAGCCGAAGCAGATTCATTCGTAAGCTAATTAAGATAAAGCACCTAAAGTAGAAAGATTTTAAGTACCATACCTGCTTTCGGGTCATTTTTTAGGAAAAAAGTTTTGCCTGATTTTACCTCTGAGTGTAATGCCTTTTAAGCCACTGGCTTAGCCCTGTAAGACCCGGAAAAAGTACCCGCTCCGTGATGTTGGCCTGGTCGAGTTTATCGCGAATTTCCCATTTGAGCTGCGCCGGGATGATGATTCGGAAGTATAGCTCCGGATGTTGCTTCAGCCATTGGGTCAGTTCCGACGTCACGTTCGACATCATGGAAAAAAGCGCATACTGGTGCATGATGCGGGCATCCAGCGACGGTGGCTCCAGGAACAGCACAAATTCCTCTTCCTGCATTTTTCCAAGGTCCTTCAGCGATGGGCATACCGACTGCAGCACTTCTGCCGTGAATACATTCGACCCTTCTTCCTGGATTGCCTTCTTCAGTTGGGTAGGCAGGTGTTCTGTCGACTTAACATAATTAATGCACCATACTACACCGTCTTCATCGTACTTCGACAAATCTTGTGTGGCAAAGTGCAGGGCAACGTAAGGGGAGTAGGTCCAGTCCAGCAGGCGGGTAGGAAGGCCGTGGTGTTGTGCTACTGCCAGCCAGTTCCAGACGCTGTCGCCCGGAGAGGCGTTGTTATGGGCATACTTTCTGAAATTGCGCAGAATGTGTTGTTCCAGTTCGCTATACCGGTTGCCCAGGCGCGTAATGCTGGTGCTCAGGTCGAAGTTTTTACTCCAGGTGCCCCGGTATACATACGATGACCGGAAACGTGAGAGGTCGTCATTCCAGCTATGGTCAAACAAAGCAGACTGTAGTTCCAGCCAGCTTTCTGCTACAATGTCTTTTCCGTTGTTCATACAGGCTCTGTAAGGGCGATTGCAGGGATGATTTACCCGTTCCGTATACTTGCTGCAACGCGAAATGTTGTACGTGCTTCTGCTTTGTATAACGTTGCATTTAGACTCGTGCGAATTACAAAATTTGCTTGCCGGCCTTTTGAGGTAGTAAATAGCTGTACAGCTATACCTTTATACTTCTATATTATTGCATTTAAACAATTTTAAATATTGGTTTATTGAATAACATGAACTAACTTGACCCGTAGGACTTAAGTATGCTTTACGGGCGGATAACAACCTGGCGGGGCTGAGGATGATATACTTCTTAGGGTCAACTTAGATAAGCCATTCTCCAAAAGCAGTGATTAACAGGTTTTTCAGTAGGGTCAAAGATAGTTTAGTGTTTGTGTAAATTGCTGAGACGGGTGCAGGCGCAGGGCTTGCACCCGTTTCTCTTTTAGAAGAGGCCCAGTTGCTTGCCGGCGCGGGTGCAGAAGTGGGTATAGTTATAAGGCTTCATGCTGCGCCCCTGCATGTATTTCTGGCGGCTCATTCTGAACAGCTTGTTTATCGTGCTGGCAAACTGCCCTTCGCCGTGCATGCGCACGCCAAATCGGCTGTCGTTAAGGCTGCCGCCGTGGCAATCTGCAATCTGGCTGAGTACCTTCTCAGCCCGGTCGGGGTACGCCTGCCGTATCCAGTCTTCGAAAATAGGGCCAATATTTCCGTTCAAGCGAACAATAGTATAAGCTGCGTTGCTGGCACCTGCTTCGGCTACTCGTTTAATGATCTCCGGAATCTCGTAGTCATTCAGGCCGGGTATAACGGGCGCTACCATGACATTCACCGGAATGCCGGCATCTGTTAATTGCTTTACTACCTGCAGCCGTTTAGCGCCGGAGGCGGTACGAGGCTCCAGTTTCTGCCGCAGCTTTTCATCCAAGGTGGTAATGCTGATGTTAACGTGCACCAGGTCGAGTTTATTGAGTTCCTGCAGCAGGTCCAGGTCGCGGAGGATGAGGGCGTTTTTGGTGATGATACTGACCGGGTGACGGTACTGCAGCAATACTTCCAGCATACGCCTGGTAAGCTGTTTCTTTGCTTCAATAGGTTGGTAGCAGTCGGTGTTGCCGGCCAGCATGATGGGCATTACCTGCCACTTGGGGTGCTCTAGCTGTGCCGCCAGCACTTCCGGCGCATTCTCTTTGATGATGATCTTACGCTCAAAATCCAGTCCGGCGCCATAGCCCCAGTACTGGTGCGTGTTACGGGCATAACAGTAAATGCAGCCGTGCTCGCAGCCCTGGTAGGGGTTCATGGAGTAGGAGAGGCCCAGGTCTGGGCTGTCGATCCGGTTCACAATCTTTTTCGGGTTCTCTGTAAAGTATTCTGTCTTGGAGTTGGAGAGCATGGGCTCGTCCAGCCCTTCGATGTGGTCTGCTACGTATTCTTGTTTCAGGTAGGGGTTCGCAGGGTTATACTGTGCGCCTCGTCCTTTCAAATATTCTTCTGCTTTCATGGTTATAATTTTTGTCATTTCGAGCACAGCGGGAAATCTTATAAAACTTCAAGCTGGCTTTTTATACTTGTAGCTGATAAGCCTTCGCTTTGTAGTTTCCTGTTTTCCTCAGTCTTACTTGCCTAAATTTTCATTTTATACTTTGGTGCCCTCCTAGGCCGGGCGGCCTCGTCCTTGGTTTGAGCGCCTATGCGAGCTTTTCCTTTGCTCCTACGTCGCAATATCGCTCGCGCGATACCGGAAAAACTCGCATAGGCGCTCAACCCAAGGACTGGAAACAATACTGCTTCGTAAGCTGCTATGCAACTTCAACAAGTAGTGTTCCCTTGAGGGGACTATAGGGGCATTAAGGCAATAGTTACAGAGCAAAGGCTACAGCCATGTGCCCTACTGACGATTTTTTGTTTGAGCGTTCAGCGAGTTCAAAATCGTCTT
Source organism: Pontibacter ruber (assembly GCF_023630205.1). Classification (GTDB taxonomy): domain Bacteria; phylum Bacteroidota; class Bacteroidia; order Cytophagales; family Hymenobacteraceae; genus Pontibacter; species Pontibacter ruber. The sequence continues at coordinate 496,919 of NZ_JALPRR010000002.1, forward strand.
GATTCTTTTGCTTACTTTTCTCATCAAGGAGAAAAGTAAGGCCTAGCCGGCGAGGCGAAAGCCAACAAAGAGCAAAGGAATTATAAAGTTTAGAAGCAGCTGTTAAAAGTTTATAGACCGCCCTGATGGCCGAATAATGCTTCACCCTACCCCAACATACAGCAACTGCCCTAACCTCGTAGTATAACACGGCGACTTCTTCTCGCACTTGAGTTGCCAGGGACGGGTGGTGCCCTGGGCGGCGCAGGTTACTTTGTCGCGGCCCCAGGCGCTGTTGAGCTTGTCCAAGGCTTGCATCAGGCGCTGGTGCTTGTCGCGGTCTACGGTGTCGAGCAGGGAGGCCTGTACCTGGTTCTGCGGCCGCAGCTCCGACACGATCACACCACTCTTTTTATACTTGTAGCCTTCGCGGTAAAGGGCCTGCAAAGCGAGGTTGGCGTAGTGCAGCAATTCCAGCGTGCTGTTGCTGGCGGTGGGCAGCGCAATGGTTTTGCTGTTGAAATACTGTGGCTCGTCCCGAAACTGGTTGGTCTGCAGAAACACCGTAATGGCACCGGCGCAGCTTTTCTGCCTGCGCAGCTTAGCCGCACAGCGCGAGGCATAGTTGGCCGTTGCCTCCTGCAACTCCGACAAACTGCTAACCGACTGGCCGAAAGAGCGGGAAGTACAGATGTTCTGCTTGTTAGGCGCCACCAGTTCGAGGTCCAGGCAGGCCTCGCCGCGCAACTCCCGCACCGTGCGCAGCCCTACCACCGTCATGTTCTTCTTTACAAATGCATCAGAAGCGTTGCGCAAATCCAGGGCCGTATGAATACCAAAGCCGGCAAGCTTCTGGGCATAGCGCCGCCCGATGCCCCACACATCGCCTACTTCGGTACGCCGCAGTGCCTCTTCTATATGCCGCTCGTCTGTCAGCACCAATACACCATCTGCCTTCTTCGACTTCTTGGACAGCCGGTTAGCCAGCTTAGCCAGCGTTTTGGTCGGTGCTATGCCCACCGACACCGGTATACCTGTCCAGGTTTTTACCGTATTGCGCATTTCCTGCGCATAATGGTTCAGGTCACGGCCATAGAAGTTGCCCAGGTCCAGAAAGGCTTCGTCGATAGAGTATACTTCCAGGTTAGGCGTAAACTGTGCCAGCGTCTGCATCACCCGCGCCGACATATCGCCATACAACGTATAGTTGCTGCTGAATACCTGCACATCGTGCTGCTCTATCACGTCTTTTGCCTTAAAAGCAGGTTCTCCCATCTGTATGCCCAATGCCTTGGCTTCGTTTGATCGGGCAATGATGCAGCCATCGTTATTGGAGAGCACCACAATAGGCTTGCCTTCCAGCTTCGGATCGAACACCCGCTCGCAGGAAGCATAAAAGTTATTGCAGTCTACTAAAGCAAACAGGCTGGTCATGGCTGTCCGTTAATTTTGTGCAGCGACCAAACCACAACGCCCCACGGTTTAAAATCCATTTCGTCTGTGATCTCGATAGGCGGATACGCTTCGTTGGCCGGTTGCAGGAACATGCGCGTGCCTTTGCACAGGAGCCGTTTTACGGTAAACTCGCCGTCTACTACGCCTATAATAATGTGTCCGTCGGATGGCTTCAGCGAGCGGTCTACTACCAGTATGTCGCCATCGTGCAGGCGGGCGTCGCGCATCGACTCGCCCCGCACCCGCACCAGGTACGTGGCCGTAGGGTTCCGGATGAGCACGTGCTGCAGGTTTACTTTATCTTCCAGGTAATCATCGGCAGGCGACGGAAAACCGGCGGCTACGTAGTCGCGGCTGAGAGGCAGCTCCAGTAATTCGGGCAGCGGCAATAACTCCAAAGTGTAGGGTAGGGTGAAGGGTGTATGTATTTTTTCCATAGTTGATTTTCTTTCGTCTCTTGTGACACACGGCTCAAATATATAGGTTTTGCTAATATAGTTGGTATTTTATACTAATAATTTTAGTATTTTGTTCAAGTTGAAACGAAACAGCCTGTGTAACAGGTAATAAAATCAAAACAGAGCAAGTGCATGCAGGCAGTTATATTTTGTGGGATACAGGCCAGCGGGAAATCTACTTTCTACAAGGAGCATTTCTTTAACACGCACGTGCGCATCAGCCTGGATCTGCTGCGCACCCGTAACCGCGAGAACCTCCTGCTGGAAGCCTGCTTGAGCACCCAAATGCGCTTTGTAGTAGACAATACCAACCCCACTGCAGCGGAACGGCAGAAGTACATCGGGCTGGCTAAAGCGGCCAGGTATGAGGTAGTAGGTTATTTCTTCGAGACAAGCGTAAAGGAGGCACTGGTACGCAACAGCCGGCGTAGCGGCAGATTTGTAGTTCCGGACAAAGGGGTTTTCGGTACGCTTAAAAGGTTGCAGAAGCCAGCTTTAGCCGAAGGATTTGATGTGCTGTACCTGGTTCGGTTGCAACAGGATGGCAGCTACATCATTAAACAGGTAGAGCCTGAAACAGGACACCGATTCCCCGATAGCGCTGATGGTCCGGACGGATCCGAGCCCGAAGTATAAATTTGCTTTTGTCTTATAGCCGCTGATCATCAATATATCTTGATTTAACAATTGGGTGTTTATGCGGAGGTGGTATCCGTATTGGCTTTTTATCTGCAAAGCCTGGCAATCCGTTAAAGTAACCGAGGTAACGAGGGCAGAGCGCCTGTGACCTCTGATACTGTTTTTTATCCACTTTAAAGATGAAGCTATGAGAGAAATGAAATTACAAGGTTGGAAACTTCTGCTGCTGTTAGTGCCATTCATTGGCTTTTCAGCCTGCGATGACGACGACGATGATGATCAGATAGATGTGATGACTTCGGCAGAATTTGTGGAGCAGGCTGCTACCAGCGACACCTTTGAGATCGAGACTGCTAACCTTGCTCTGCAGAAATCTACCATGCGGGAGGTGCAGGAGTTTGCCCAGGAACTGCTGAACGACCATACTGCATCCCGTACGCAGTTGAGAACACTGGCCCGGCAGAAAGGGATTGAGGAACCAACCACCCTGCCTCAGGACAGAGCTCTTATCCTGGACAAACTTGCCGGCAGAACCGGCGTTGCCTTTGATAAGGACTTTGCCAACATACAGCTGCAGGCACACGAAGATGCCATAAACCTGTACGAAAAAGCTGCCGACCAGCTCGAAGACCAGAACCTGAGGGCCTTTGCTGAGCAGCAACTGCCAATACTGCGCAGGCACCTGGACCACGCGCAGGTCCTTAAAGCCAAAACAGACCAGCTGTAGTACTTAAAACATGGCCTGAAAAAAGCACCTGCTACACGGCAGGTGCTTTTTTTATACTTTGCTGCAAGCAGTGGCTCTGTTTATACTTCAGGGGTGAGTACTTTATCTTTTCCCGGAGCAAAACAAAAACTTGTTGAGACAGGCGGAATTAAAAGAAGAATATCCTGTGTTCGCACTAGGTAAATATGTTTTGAAGCAGAAGCCTGAACAGCTTGGTTTTGGTGATGCCAAAGCATTACTTTTGAGAAGAAATTCATACTTAGATGATACAACGCAGCACCCGGCTCGATGCGGTTCATTACGAACTATGCGGGCCAATATACGAGCAGGCAAAGCAACTGGAACTGCAGGGCCACCGCATTACAAAACTGAATATTGGTAACCCGACACCTTTTGGCTTTACCGCTTCTGAAGAGGTAATACAAAGCGTAGTGGCCAACCTGCACCCAGCTCAAGGCTACTCCGACCACAAAGGCATACTGGCAGCCCGCGAGGCCATCCGGAATTACTATATCGGCAAAGGCATACACGGCATCCATACCGACGATATTTCGATTGGAAACGGTGTAAGCGAACTTATACTTCATGCGGTGCAGGGTTTGCTGAACGATGGCGACGAAGTGCTGGTGCCCTCGCCGGATTACCCGCTCTGGACGGCAGCCGTGCGCTTTTCGGGAGGCAAAGCCGTGCATTACCTCTGCGACGAAGCATCGGACTGGAACCCGGATCTGAAAGATATCCGCAGCAAGATCACGAGCCGCACCCGGGCTATTGTCATCATCAACCCAAACAACCCGACGGGTGCCGTTTACACCCCGGAACTGCTGCAGGAACTGGTGCAGCTGGCGGCGCAGCATAACCTGGTCGTGTTTTCGGATGAGATCTACGACAAGATACTGTACGACGATACCAAGCATTACCCGACTGCCACGTTCTCTGATGAGACCCTGACCGTTACGTTTAGCGGCTTGTCTAAAAATTACCTGGCGGCAGGCTTCCGGGCCGGCTGGATGGTCGTGAGTGGCAACAAGGCAAAGGCTGCCTCTTACATCGACGGCCTGAACACGCTGGCCAGCTTGCGGGTGTGCAGCAACGTGCCGGCGCAGTATGCCATAAAAGTAGCGTTGGAAGGACACCAAAGTATAAACGACCTGGTGCTGCCAACTGGCCGCCTGCGCCAGCAGCGCGACATCTGCTACGAAAAGCTTACCTCCATACCCGGTATTACCTGCGTAAAGCCGAAAGGTGCTTTTTACCTCTTCCCGAAGATCGATGTAAGGAAGTATAACATACAGGACGACCAGCAGTTTGTACTTGATTTCCTGCGCGAGCAGCACGTATTGCTGGTGCAGGGCAGCGGCTTTAACTGGCAGCAGCCCGACCACTTCCGGATTGTGTACCTGCCGGAGTTGCAGGAGCTAAGCCAAACCATGGATAAGCTAAGCTTGTTCCTGAGTACGTACCAGCAGAACGTGCCAATGCTTCAGGAGCTGGCGAAAGTATAGGTATAGCTGCCTGCTACCCCTCCAGGGATTCCCCTCCCTGGAGGGGCAGGGGTGGGTAAAAATCACACCTCATACTTAAAATCAAAAGTATAAGTATACTTGCTCGAGCTACACAAGAACCGACAGATGAAACTATACTTCCGATTTGCCTTTATACTTCTTGTACTGGCTGCCTGCACTGGAAAGCAGGAGAAAACGCAGCCAACAGTGGAGGATATTTCGGAATCGGTGTATGCCTCGGGAGTGGTGAAGAGCCGTGATCAGTACCAGCTTTTTCCGAAAGTGAGTGGCAACATACAACAGATTTTTGTTACAGAAGGCGATGTGGTGAAGAAAGGGCAGCCGTTGATGAAAGTGGAAAATGAAGAGGCCCGCTTAAGCACCGAAAATGCCCGCATAGCTGCCGAATACGCCCGCGTCAGCGCCAATGCCGAAAAACTGAACGAACTGAAGGAAGCCATAGAACTGGCCCGGATCAAAAAGCAGAACGACTCGCTGCTGCTGGTAAGGCAGCGTAATTTGTGGGCCAAACAGATCGGCACCCGCGTAGAACTGGAACAGCGGGAGCTCAATTATGAAAATTCTGTTACAAGCTACCGCTCGGCCATACTTCGGTACAACGACCTTAAAAAGCAGCTGAACTTTGCCGCCCGGCAATCGCAGAAAAGCCTGCAGATAAGCGAGACCATGGCTGAGGACTATACCGTTAAAAGCGAAACCAACGGCAAAGTATACAGTGTTCTGAAGGAGAAAGGAGAGATGGTGAGCCCGCAGATACCGGTAGCGGTAATCGGAGATGCGAACGAATTTATACTTGAGCTGCAGGTAGATGAATACGACATTGCACGTGTAAAGATCGGGCAGAAAGTGCTGCTGAACCTGGACAGCTACAAAGGGCAGGTGTTCGAGGGCAAAGTATACAAGATCAACCCGGCAATGAACGAGCGTACGCGCTCCTTTACCGTGGAAGCCAGTTTTGTTACCAAACCACCTGCGCTTTACCCGAACCTTACCACCGAAGCCAACATCATCATACAGGCTAAAAAGAACGCGCTTCTTATCCCGCGCGAGTACCTGCTAGACGGCTCGTATGTGATGACGGAAGATGGCAAAAGAGTGCAGGTGAAAACCGGTCTGAAAGACTATAAAAAGGTAGAAATACTGGATGGACTGACGAAGGATGATGTGATCGTAAAACCGGCAGAATGAATACAAAACTCATTTTCGGGATAGCAAAGTCGCTGCTGCTGGCCCGGCTGGGGCAGACGCTGGTAGCGGCTGTTGGTGTTACGTTCAGTATTGCCATGTTCATTACGCTGCTCAGCTTCATGAACGGCCTCAACGACCTGCTCGATGGCCTCATCCTGAACCGCACACCCCACGTGCGCCTCTACAACGAAATAAAGCCAAGCGAAAACCAGCCCGTTAACGAATCTCCCGAGTATGCAAACTCCTACAACTTCATCAGCTCCGTAAAATCAGGCATTTCCCGGCAGGAGATCTACAACAGCGGGCCTATCATACAGGCGGTTAAAACCGACCCACGGGTAGTAGGCGTAGCGCCAAAGCTAACTACGCAGGTATTCTTCAACGAAGGCACCATCGATATCACGGGCGTTATCAATGGGGTGGATGTAGAAGAAGAGATGCGGCTTTTCAATTTCCAGGATTACGTAACGGCCGGCTCCGCCATCGATGCCAAAAACGTGGCCAACAGCATTATACTGGGCAAGGGACTGGCCGACATCCTGGTGGCCGACATTGGCGATGTGGTGCAGGTAACCACAGTGGAAGGCGAGCGCTTCCCGCTGAAGGTGGTCGGCTATTTTCAGTCGGGTATCCAGGAAATAGATAAAGTACAGAGCTATGCCTCTATCGTTACCACGCAGAAACTGGAGGGCAAGCCGGCCAATTACATTACCGATATCCAGGTAAAACTGCAGGACCTGAAAATGGCGCCGGCAGTAGCACAGGAGTACAGGCAAAAGTTCGATATAGATGCCGAAGACATACAGACCGCTAACGCGCAGTTCGAAACAGGCAGTAATATCCGGACGATAATTTCGTATGCGGTGGGCGTTACGTTGCTTGTAGTGGCAGGCTTCGGTATCTTCAACATCCTCAACATGATGATCTACGAGAAGATGGATTCTATTGCAATCCTGAAAGCCACCGGTTTTTCGGGCCGGGATGTAAACCGGGTGTTCCTGCTGATCTCGATGAGCATTGGTTTCTTTGGCGGCATGGTGGGCCTGGTGTTTGGCTTTATCTTTTCCGTGATCATCGATAACATACCGTTTAACACGGCGGCACTGCCAACCATCAAAACCTATCCGGTCGATTATAGCCCTGTTTTTTATTTTATAGGCGGCACTTTTTCCCTGATCACCACGTACCTGGCAGGCTTCTTCCCGGCCCGAAAAGCCAGCAGGGTAGACCCTGTAGAGATCATTAGAGGCAAGTAACATGCAGGACATCATACTGGAGGCACGGCACATCAACAAAGAGTTTCACGACCCGGTAACGGTGCAGGTACTTACGGACATTACGTTTTCCGTGAACAAGGGGGAGTTTGTGTCGGTCATCGGCAAGTCGGGTTGTGGCAAGTCTACGCTGCTCTACATCCTGTCTACCATGGATACCGATTACGAAGGAGAGTTGCTGATAGACCAGGAGCTGATGACGGGCAGGAGCGATGCAGAACTGGCGCGCGTTCGTAACGAGAAGATCGGGTTCGTGTTCCAGTTCCACTACCTGCTCAACGAGTTTACAGTGCTCCGGAACGTGATGCTGCCCGGCTTAAAGCTGAACAGGTACAGCGAAGAGGAAGTGGAGCACCGGGCCATGGAACGGCTAAAGATGCTGGGCATTGAGCACCTGGCAGTGCAGAAGGCCTACCGCATTTCCGGCGGCGAAAAGCAGCGGGTAGCCATTGCGCGCGCCCTCATCAACGATCCGCACATTATCATGGGCGATGAACCTACCGGCAACCTGGATACTAAAAACAGCGAGCACGTTTTCGAGATTTTCAAGGAACTGGCCGAACTGCACAACCAAACCCTGCTCATCGTTACCCACGACCAAAGCTTTGCCGAACGCAGCGGCCGCATCATCGAGATGGAAGACGGTCGGATTATTCGGCATTAGATATTGTATACTTGAAATCACCCCGGAATATCACTTCAAGTTAGTGAGTAAGTATACTTTTTATCCTTCCTATTGAAAGAAGAGCTTTTCAGGTTTTCCCATGAGGCGCCTCGTCATTGAAGCTATGAAAGTATAAAAGCATAAAACTGAGAATGAAGGGGAGCAACGAAGCGAAGGCCAAGTATAGAGTGTGTCGGGCTGTACTTAAAAGTATAAATGAAGCCAAAATATACTTCAGCCTTGGGTATACCTTGCCCGTAGCAAAAGCTTAATCTCCCTTCTCACAAGATCCTTGCAGGATGACAAAATGAGGCTAAGTTCTGTTACTTATACTTGAAAGGATGGTTGTCGCTAAGGTATAGCTATAGAAGTAGTACGAGCTGCAAGCTCGCACCAGCACCGATTTGGTGAAGCATAAAGTTATACTTACATTATTAGTTGCTGCTGCTAAACAATAACTCCCGCCTCCTGTTCTCCGTGTAAATAATCTGTACCTGATCAGATTTACTATGAGAGCAAGAACCATTTTACTGAACAATCGCCCGCAGGGCATGCCCACCGACGATACCTTTAAATTCACGGAAATAGACCTCCCCGCATTGCAGGAAGGGCAGGTGCTCCTGAAAGCCCTGTATATTTCCGTTGACCCTTACATGCGGGGGCGTATGAGTGAGGCAAAGTCGTATGTGGCGCCCTACAAGCTGAACGAGCCCATTACGGGAGGTGTCGTAGCCGAGGTAGTGGAAAGCCGGAACGGCCGGCTTCCGCAAGGTGCCGTGGTGTTGGGCAACCTGCCCTGGCAGACGTACTCCCTCTCCGATGGTACAGGCCTGACCCCTGTAGACCCGAACCTGGCACCGCTGAGCTACCACCTTGGTATATTGGGTATGCCGGGTCTTACAGCTTATTGCGGCCTGCTTTTTATAGGCGATCCAAAGCCAGGCGAGACCGTGGTAGTATCCGGAGCGGCGGGTGCTGTGGGTACGGTGGTAGGGCAGATCGCAAAAATAAAAGGTTGCCGCGTGGTTGGCATTGCCGGCTCCGACGAAAAGATCAGTTACCTGAAGCAGGACCTGGGCTTTGACGAAGCCATCAACTATAAAACCGCCGGCAACATACAGCAGGCATTAGCTGCCGCCTGCCCGAAGGGCGTGGACGTATACTTTGACAATGTAGGCGGTGAGATTTCAGATGCCGTTTACAGTTTGCTCAACAACTTTGCGCGCATTGCCATCTGCGGACAAATATCTTTTTACAACGCCACGTCGCCCCCAACAGGCCCGCGTGTAGAGCCCATCCTGCTGAAAACCAAATCGCTGATGAAAGGCTTTATCGTTGGTGATTACGTGGACAGGTTCGGTGAGGCAGCCAGCGGTCTGGCATCCTGGCTAAAAGAAGGTAAATTGCAGTACGAAGAGAATGTTCTGGAAGGATTTGATCAGTTGCCGCATGCTTTCCTGGGCCTGTTCAAAGGCGAGAACATTGGCAAACAGCTCGTAAAAGTGGCTGACTACAGCGCAGCAGGGCGCTAACTTATACTTGAGTACAAGCTCTTCGGATTTACAGTTAAAAAGTAACACATCATTAGTATTCTTAATTACATGAACAATTTCACATTCTATAATCCGGTTAAGATCATTTTCGGCAAAGGCGAGATCAAAGCTGTTGCCAAAGAAATACCAGCCGATGCCCGCGTTATGATGACGTATGGCGGAGGCAGCATCAAAAAGAACAAGGTATACGACCAGGTGATGGACGCGCTGAAAGGCCATAAGGTAATCGAGTTCAGCGGCATTGAGCCAAACCCGCGCTACGAAACACTGATGAAAGCAGTAGAGCTGGCAAGGGCAGAACAGATCGATTTCTTGCTGGCAGTAGGTGGGGGATCGGTTATAGACGGCACCAAACTGATAGCGGCAGCCATACCGTTTCAGGGAGAAGAACCCTGGGACATTCTCTCCAAAAAGACACCGGTAACGCATGCCGTACCTTTTGGCGTGGTGCTTACCTTGCCTGCCACCGGTTCCGAAATGAATTCCGGCTCTGTGATCACGCGCGAAGAGACAAAAGAAAAGTTCTCGTTCGGTAGCCCGTTCACGTTCCCGAAGTTCTCCATACTTGATCCGGAGACCTGCTATACGTTGCCGCCGCGCCAGCTGAGCAACGGTGTTGTAGATGCTTTTACCCATGTGCTGGAGCAGTACCTGACCTACCCGGTAAACGCGCCGCTGCAGGATCGTATGGCTGAATCCATACTTATTACCCTGAAAGAGGAAGGCCCGAAAGTGTTGGCTAACCCAACCGATTATGATGCCATGGCTAACTTCATGTGGAGCGCTACCATGGCCCTGAATGGTGTGATCCGGGTAGGTGTGCCAACCGACTGGGCTACGCACATGATCGGCCACGAACTTACCGCCCTGCACGGCATCGACCATGCCCGTACGCTGGCCATTGTACTGCCGTCGCTGCTGCGTTATAAAAAGGAAACCAAGCGGGAGAAACTACTGCAGTACGGCGAGCGCGTTTGGGGAGTAACCGCAGGCAGTGAAGAGGAGAGGATAGAAGCAACCGTACAGGCCACCGTTAACTTCTTCGAGTCGCTCGACATCCGCACGAAACTGAAAGACTACGATGTGGACCAGGAAACCATCCGTGAGATTGTGCGCAGGTTTGAACAGCGTGGCGTGAAAAACCTTGGGGAGCGCGCCGATATCCAGGTGAGCGACGTGGAGCAGATCCTGACCATGAGCCTGTAAGTATAGCACTATCATTCAAACGCAGCAAAGGGAGCCCGGAAGCTCCCTTTGCTGTTTCTATAAAACAAACTACGAAACTATGAATTCATACTAACACTTTAAGTGCCTGTTACTGGAGCGGATATCCCCAACGTGAGGGTTGTGCTCCTATGCAATAATCTTGGTTTCCGCGCCATCCTGCTGCCTTGCAGCATAGCCATACCAAAGGTTATACTATCTTCCAAGATTCTGTGCCGCTTCTGCCCGCGATCCGGCAACAGCGTTCCGCATTCTGGGCTACTCTTACATTTTGCAGGGCATTGAAAGCGGCTCCTTTATCTGCTATACTTGCCTGCACGCGCTGCAGTGCTTGCATTGGTACAGGCAGAGCAGGTATGGGGCTTGTTTTCTAACACTTAGTCAGCCACAGCCATTTTCTCGCGCTCATTTATCAGCAGGTAAGCATCGGCCAGTGTAGGCACTTGTCTGAACACATTTTCCAATTTTAGCAGCTTAAACAAGCGATCTGTAAAGGAGCTCATGCCGAAGAGAATGATCTCTGCATCTTCTTTCCGAAGCTCCAGCAGCTTGCCAACAAATGTGCTGACGCTCATATTGGACAAACCGATTTTCTGTAAATGGGAGCAGTCGATCCAGAGCTGTTTTGATTTACCTGCGGGTACTTTGTTTAGCGCTTCCCTGATAGAGGCAAAAGCCTCCTGCTTGATCAAGCCTTCTACAATGAGGACCTGTAAGCCGATGTATGATTGATTCGTGATTTCCATATAAGTAAAGAGTATAATAAAAGAGCAGCGTTTATACTTGCACAGAGGCCATGATCAGGTATTTGATTAAGACCATCCTCCGGCAGACGCCACCCCATTAAAAGGTTAAGTATAAATTGAACTGTTACAGCTAAAAGCATACGTTTTATAATGTCTGCTGATTTGTACTATTTAAACGCGGTTGAATTGGGGAAGGGGCTGCTGAAATGTATAAACAGTGTTTATTGGACGCAATTACGGGTATATACGGAGTATGTAAATGTAGTATAGAGGATTATTTCAGAAGAATATAGAAAGGTTAATTTGTACTTTATTGTGAATACAACAAGACGGGGGAGTAATGGATAAGCATAACGCACATTAAGGCAATACATCCCTGAAAAGTAAGTATGAATTTGTACGTAGGCTTATTCGTATTTAAATCATTGTCTTCGAGTCAAAGAACCCGTTTAAAAGATCGTGGCGGAACAGAAAGTGTGGAGGCTTTATAGGAAGGTAGGCTCTGCCAGTTTATACTTCATTGCATGGTTATTTCTTCAGTTACATACACCAGTTTAAGAAACTAAAATGAGTAAACGATTGATACAGAACTGCAGGCTGCTTGCTTTACTGCTAGTGCTTGTGACAGCTGCTGGTTGCGAAGATGATGCTGAAAATGAACTGGACAGGGTGTCAAACACGCTGTTTGTGCAACAGGCTGCCAGCAGCGATGTGTTTGAAATACAGGTGAGCACGAGCGCGGCAAACAAGGCAAGTACAGCCGAAGTGAGGCAGTATGCACAGCAAATGGTAAGCGACCACACCCAGGCCCGCATCGAGCTCAAATCAATAGCTGCCCAAAAGAATATTACAGTGCCTGATTCTATGGCCCCGGAGAAGCAAGCGCTCCGCGACCGACTGAGCAGCAGAAATGGTGTTGCGTTTGATAAAGAATACATGGACATACAGGTGCAGGTACACGAAGAAAATGTTACGATGTTTGAGTCCGCCGCCGAGCAGGTGCCGGATGCTGATCTCAGGGCCTACGCCCGCAGCCAGTTACCTATTTTGCGTATGCACCTGAACCAAGCTCGCCAGCTTAAAGCTGCAACAGACCAGCTCTAGAGAGTTGTCGGAAATTTTAACAATAAAAAAGTCCCTGTACCATCTGATACAGGGACTTTTAAGTATAGCTTAAACCTCGGTTACAGTCTTTCAGCAACACCTTAAGTTGATCAGGAGGGGAGGGCTAATCTTTCAATACACCGTTGAAAATCACTTTCAGTAACCCGTCGAAAATGGCGGCAGGAGCATCGGGCATCTCTGCAAGAAGGCTGCCGGGCACCTGACGTGTAAGATCCGGGTTAAAGATCGTTTCCAGCGCACCGGCGTAAAGTATTACCGCCAGCGCACGGTTTACATCCTGACGAATATGACCCTGCTGCACGCCCTCTTCCAGCAACGAATTGAAGCGCAGAAAAGCGGCATCGGTTTTATATTTCTGGAGCAGTTGCCAGCTGTCAGGTGCGTTCTTTTTGATATCGGCAATAAAGGAGGCGTTAATGGCGTGTAGCCTGGTGCCGACATAGCTGAAGATACGGCTTAGCTTTTCGGGGAAATCGGCCGTGTCGTCCTGCAGCATCAGCTCAACGTTCTGCTGTGTTTCTGCCAGGTACCCGGACATGATCACCTGTAAGAGATGCTCCTTGCCGGAGAAGTACTGGTAAAGCGTTTTTTTGCTCATGCCCAGCCGTCGTGCCAGATCAGCCATCAGCACCTTGCTATAGCCGTGTGCAAAAAAGAGGCTCCGGGCTTCATCAAGGATGTTAGCCCTAATATCTGTTTGAGTTTCCATAGGAGGTAGTAGGTTTCGTGCGTTGTTCGGGCTTATAATACTCTGCTTTTTGCAGGGTTACTCACAAAAGATTGCAAATATACGCATCTTGTGCACATGATGGAAGTATACCGGAAAGGCTGCGTCTAAAATAGTGCAATAACTGAAATTTATTTAGTGCTCCTGGTAATTGAACTTATTTCCTCCCAAAACTATTTGACATAACAACAATGATAAAATAATAACAAGCATGCTGCTTGCAGCTTAATTGTTAAATTTTTGTTAATTTTTTTAGATGGTGCTCTTGCTTTTATAATATATACATTCTAAATTGCACTATCACTTATCAGAATTATCTGTTTAAACATAAGTTTTAATTGGGTTTTTAAAGGAAAGCAATTTCAGAAAAGACGCAGCATACGCACTCAGCCTGAATAGCCTACCAGTTACTAAGCATCAAAAAGATTTAACTTTTAGCCAATGTTAGATATTATCAACTTCGTAGCCCTATCTGGTATTTTCAACATCCTGTTCTTTTGGTATGCCTCTACCAAGATGAAGTCAAAGCCAGATCCGGTGAAAACCCTAATCGTTTCTTTTGTTTTCTCTATTCCCCTAAGCTTTCTGTTGATCGGCGTGTACACAACCATGTTGGTCTATGCAGCTAAAAGCGGCCTGAACGAGGACGCTATGTGGGAATATATGGAGCAGGAAGAACTTCAGTAGCAGATCGCCCGGTTTCGGGCAAGGTTTACTGTAAAAAAAGCGCGCAACTACCAATGGGTATAGTTGCGCGCTTTTTTGTTTGTTCTAAAGTATAAACTAAGCATAACTTTCAAAGTTTAGCTCAGCAGGTTTAAATCTTCGCGTTTAATCAGCGGCGAGGCTGCATAGCGCCCTTCACGCGGGCCGTTCTCCAGCTTCAGCACGCCTCTTGGGCATACATGTGCACAAATGCCACAACCAACACAAGAGGCGCGGATTATAGGCTGTCCCTGTTGCGCATACCCGCGTACATCAATTCCCATTTCGCAATAAGTAGAGCAGTTGCCGCAGGAGATGCACTGCCCGCCGTTGGTGGTGATCCGGAACCTGGAGAAGTGCTTTTGCAGCAGCCCCAGGTAGGCCGCCATCGGGCAGCCGAAGCGGCACCACACCCGGTTACCCATGATCGGGTAAAAGCCAACACCAATAACGCCTGAAAAAATCGCACCGATAAAGAAACCGTAGGTACTCGAAAATCCACCGGAGAGTTCGCCCAGAAGCCTGCCTTCGCTCCATGAATTGATCCAGAGCAGCAAGGTAGTGATGATAATAAAGCCAAGTATAGGGTAAATGATGGCTACTTCCCAGCGCCAGGCCACCCGGCGCTTGTCGGATAGATGGCGGTAAGGGTCACCGGCAGTCTCTGCCAGGCCACCGCAACCGCATACCCACGAACAATACCAGCGCTTGCCATAAAAATAAGTAAGTACAGGCGTGGCCAGAAAAGAAAGTACAGCACCCCAGAAAATCATGAACACGCCCAATGCCTGGCCGTTCTGAACCAGGTAGCTAACCGTGCCTGGGAAAAGGTAATCATACTTTAGGGGCCAGAAGTAGCTGAAGTAAAACTCCGGCTGATTCAGGTAAAGCAGCAGGGCTGGGAGCAGAAATGCAAAGCCAAGTTGAAAGAACATGACTGAAAGTGTGCGGATGATGTGGTAGCGGTTGTTCCTGTACTTCAGCAATGCATGTACGCCCATCACCAGCACAGCCAACGTATAAAATGTGCCATACAGGAACCACTGGTCCGCAGGCCTGTTGCGCAGCCATTGGCTGAGTGGCTCCATAGCGCGAGTTAGCCCCTGCAACGAGTCCGGAAACCAGTAGAGCAAAATGTAAAAGCCGGTCAGCACAATGCCGACAACCCAGGCAATAGCTCCGCGCGATGTAGCACTCTCCGTCCAGGCGCCGTTGTTCTGGTGGGCTTCAGAGAGCTCCGTGCGCCGCTGCCAGATATAGATCAAGCCTCCGATCGTAAGTGCTGTGATGCCGCCCAATCCGGTAAGCACCGGATCAATTACACCGGATCCGAAAGCAGCGACGAGTAGGCCTAGCAGACCAAAGCCGATCAATGTTAAACCGGCTGTTTTGCCCAGGCTGCTATCAGCTGCTTGTTCGGGGTAGGGGAGAGCTATCGTTTTGTTCATACTTGGGGTTAATGCTTTTTGCTGCCTGTTGCCAGTTTAAATTTGCTGCGCAGGTTCCACCAATTGTTCTGCTGTTGCTTTTCGGGAAGCGGCTGATCAGGAAAGCGCTGCTGGTACTGTGCCATAATTTCGTGCTCAAACTTTCTGAAGAACTCCGGATCAAAGTTGGCAGCCGGCAATTCTGCCAGTGCTTCTTTTAACGTATAGCCTTGCCGTAGCCAGTGGTGGCACAGGTCGTGCCGGTAACGTACGCCCAGCAGGTTAAGTCCGGTTAATTTCTGCGTGTTGCGTTCGTACACCAGCCGGATCGCTTTTCTGCCCGACTTGTGCTGCCAGTACAGCGAGTCGAGCTCGGGTGGCAGTTGGTTGGGTACGTAGCCATAGGTCTGGTACTCAATGTCCATGAACTTAGCGGAGTTGAACCAGGGGCCGCGGTCGTAGGCAGTACGTGTGCCGAGTAGCGTGGAAGCTAGCGTTTCGCCGTGCTGCCGGCCGGTATACCAGAGTTGTTCTACAGCCGGGGCAGGAGGCGTCGGGTTGCGGAATTGCGCACAGTCGCCAATGGCGTATACATCTGCTATACTCGTTTCGAAATACTCGTTCACCAATATGCCTCTGTCCAGTTCCAACACCGAGTTTTGTAGAAAAGCCACATTGGGTAGTACACCGGTGGCAATGCCTACAAACTGGCAAGCAATCTCTTTGCCTTTGATGGTCCGGACAGCCCGTGCGTTTCCCTGCTCGTCCTGCAGTATTTCCTCCAGTTCATCTTCTAGTAACAGCTCTATGCCATGCGCCTGAAGGTGGCGGGAAACCAGCAGCGCCTCCTCCCAGGGAAGTATGTTTTGCCAGTTTAGTTTTTCGCGCACCAGCATGGTGACGGCAATGCCGCGGCTCTGCAACATCTCCGCCATCTCTATCCCGATCAGACCGCCGCCAACTACAACAGCTCTGTTTATACCTTGCGTCTGCTGTTGCATTAGCTCCAGGTCCTGCAGCGAGTTGAGGCCCTGAACACCTTTGAGCTGCTGGCCGGGCCAGTTAAAGAAAGCGGGCACAGAGCCCGTAGCCAGTACCAGGGTGTCATACTTCAGCGGCTGGCCTTGCCTCAGGTGCAGCAGCTTTTGCCCGAAATCAATCTGCTCTACATAATCGTGCACCAGTTCCAGGTTGTGCTCGCGCCAGTACCAGTCTTCGTAGGGTGTGATATCCTGCAGGCGCATGTGGCCCATGTAAACATACATCAGCGCCGTGCGCGAGAAATGCACTGCAGACTCAGCGGATATGATCGTGATGCGCATGCTGCTGTGCCGGCGCACGTGCTGCGCCAGCGTTATGCCTGCAATGCCATTGCCAATAATAACCAAGTGCCTGTCCTGTTGCATGTGCTGATCTGTTCATCCAATTTTTTTGCGTTGGCGATACTTCTAAAGGTATCATGCCGCCCTCACAGGTGAACTGATCGAAGATACGCGAAACTTTCGGGATGTGCAGAATGAACCCCAATATTGTTAACGGAGGCTTTAAACATGATATTTCTGCTTCAGGTATCACCAGAATTATAGCTGCATTTGAAGGGAACTAGCAAAGAGTTATCGTATTGCCTGCAGAAGTTGATTTGTATTATAATAGCTGAATGTGGCTTGTTTGGTGGGGTTGTAATATGATTTATACTTGTATTTATGATTGTTAAAGGGTGATTGTTAAGTATTTGTATTGTGAAAATAAGTATTTATTCGGGGTTGGTAGTTTGAGTGTTTATATAAAATTACCGTAAAAGGTATGTTGTATTAATTTAAATTGAAAGCTATGAAAAAGAATTGGATAAGTATGCTGGCAACAGCTTTTTTAGGCTCATCGCTGCTCCTGACAGCCTGTGGCGGTAAAGAACAAACAGAGACACAGGGAACAGAAACTGAAGACGAAGCAACGGGAGTAACAACTTCCGGCATGGATACAACTACTGGTACAGACACCACAGGCATGATGGATACAACTGGTACCACTACAATGGGAACAACAAGTGGAACAACCACTACAGGTACAACAGCCGGTACTACAACGACAGGTACTACAGCCGGAACGACCACCATGGGTACTACCAGTGGCACCACCTCCGGCACTACAGCAGGTACTACCAGTGGCACAACTTCCGGAACAACAACCGGAACAACAAGTGGTACTACAAGTGGTACTACAAGTGGAACAACCAGCGGTACAACCTCAGGTACTACAGCCGGTGGCACAACAGGCGGTACTACAACCGGCAAATAACAAATTATATTTTGACTTACTTAAAAAGAGGCAGCCTGCAAGCTGCCTCTTTTAGTAGGAGTATGCCTGTAATTATCTGCAGGCAATAAAAAAAGCCAGGTGAAAACACCTGGCTTTTTTTATTTTATACTTTACCTGATGTTAATGACTGCCGGCGCTGCTGCCCATGTCCTGGCCGCCATCCTGCACATCAGAGCTTCCTCTGCTGCCGCTTTTCTGTGACGGAGCACCACCAACATCACCTCGCATCATTTTATCGTTGTTTACGTCTTCACCTTGCACCGGATGAATGTTAGGTACTTTGTTTCCTTTATTCACGGTCTTGTTGGTGTCTTCGTTCTTTAGTTTATCCTTATCTCTTTGGTCCTGATTCATAGTATATAATTTAATGGTTAAACAAATGTAAATGCGGCGTAAAGCCACTTCCGATGACCGCTTCTTAGTAGCGGTCATCGTCCTGATTGTCGTTGTATCTGTTACGGCGAGGTTCGTCGTAATCGCTGTACCGCTGGCGAATGCGTCCGCTAAATGGGTCGAAGCGGCGGTCATAATCTGGGTTGGAAGCATCGCCTCCGTCGTAGCCCCAGCTTAAAGAGCCGGCTGTGTTGCCACTGTATTCGTCACGGCCCCTGTAGCGGTCCGGGCCATATTCATCATGGAATTTATCCCATACACTCTCGCCGGAACGGGTGCCGTATCCGCCACTGGTAGGTCTGTATTGCTCATCCCTATCCCTATTGCGTTCTGTTCTGCCGGTATCCTGTCTTCCCTCGTCGCGGTCGTTAGGATAGTAGCCGCTCCAGTCGCGTTCGTAATCGTGCTGGCGGTTTTGCTGGTAAGGCACATTAGCTGCTTGGTTCCTGTCTTTGGTGCGGTGCATGCCTCCAACGTTCCAGTCATAGGTCGATACATTGTGATGATCGCTGGTATTATCGAAGCGGTAAGCACCCCGATAAGCATCCTCCTCATCCTTTGCTCCAAACACATTCTGGTTCAGGTGGCGGTCATCGCCGCGGTAATGATTGCGGTAATCTGTATAGCCGGTTCTGTTATACCAATCGTTTCCTTCCATGTCTGTTTTCAATTTTGGTTCTTGTTTTTTAACGCGTGAATGCGTCTGAGGTTTAGCTGCCATGATTTAGTAAAGCTAACCTAATGTAGGGCTGCCACCGTAGAAAAGGAAGTATAAGTAATAAAACGTTAATACTTTAAGCTATGAGACACGACAGAAATAACAACCGCGATGAGCGTAACAGGAACCGTGATGAAGAACCTCGCTGGCTGCACGAGCAGCGACATGGTCACAATTCTGATCGCGGAAATTATACGATAGATTCAAACTTTAACCTCGGCTACGGAGGCGCTGCCGACAAAGACTACGGCGATCAGCGTACCTTTAACACCAATGCCGATCAAGGCTATACTTACCCGCAGGGCCGCTACCAGGTGGGTGGTGCGCAGTACAGCGGCGATGACTACACCCGGAACAGCCGCAGCAGCGAAGACAACCCGTACGGCGTGACCTATGTGCCACAGGATCGCCACAACTCTTACCGCCACTACGAGGCAAACGCCGATTACAGCAATAAAGATTACGATGACCTGCGTCGCAAAGGCCGTTCGCATGAACGTTACGGTATGGCAGACGAACGTTTCGGGCATGATGTGCGACACGGGCGCGACAGACAAAATGAATACATGGGCCATTCCAGCCCCGGCGATTACGAGTCTTACCGCCGCTATGAGTATGGCAACCGCATGTATGACAACGATTACAGCGGCGGTTTTGCAGGCCGTAACCACACAGAAGGCAAACCGCATTTTGGAGAAGACACCTACTACAGCAACCTGGAAAGGTGGCAGGGCCAGAGCAACCAGCGCCACGACCGCACCGATCGCGACAGGGCACGTCGTTCGTAAAGCAGAAAAGCTGAGCGAAAGTATAAGTTATAAATAGATCTGAGAACACCGCTGCAGCAGGTTGCTACCAGGCAGCCTGCTGCAGCCAAAAGTATAAACACTATGATGAGAGGCAACAGAGATAACAGAAAGTATAACGACGAAGGAGATTACGGCAGACGTCACTGGCGACATGAGCAGCAGGAGGTACACCAACGGCACAGAGGAGAGTACGAAGGCGAGCGCGGCTATCTGAACGATGGCGACCAGATGGAGCGACGCTTCCGTATGGAACCAAACTATCAGCCGCAGGGCAGGAGAGATGACCGTGGAGGTACCCGCGAAGATTATTACAACACGACCTACGAGAGCAGCAACGTGTATGGCATCCCGCGCTCCGAAGACTATGGCCTGCCGCATGGCGCCGAAAACGATACCGACAGGGTGCACTTGTATCCGTTGAACGAAGGCCCATACGGCCACCAGCGGTCGCATTATCATTACAACCTGGGCTATAACCCTAACTTCGACAACCCGGAGGAAGGGGATATGTACCGTAACTTTGACAGCCGCGGAAACTTTGGCTACCGACACGACGCTTCTTACGGCAATACCGATGATTTCCGCGATTTCGGAGATGATCACTACGGCCAACAAGATACTACCGGGCATGTCTGGTAAAGCCAAACGAAAGGAAACACCCGGGTAGGCGTATAACTATTTCCGATTGTTCCGTATAAAGGCCTATACATTAGTATTAATTTCCATCTGAGAAAAGCCGTAATTCGATTAGAGTTACGGCTTTTTTCGTGGCTGCTGCTTGCTATAATCTAAAAATGTGATTATATTTATTGTGAATATAACTTTAAATATAGATATAGTTGTATATGCAGCCGGTAAACAAGCTCCTCTCATTCTTTGTAACTGCAATTATAATTCTGGGTGTTATATCGCTCTTTTTGCCAACGGAAGTGCATGTAGAGCGGTCTATGGTTATAAATGCGCCTGCCTGGCTCACGTACGAGCAGGTAAATAATTTAAAGAACTGGGAAAAATGGTCGCCCTGGAAGCAGGCAGATCCGGAAATTAGGCTCGATTACCAGGGCCCTGCGGCAGGCAACGGCGCACAGTATAGCTGGAAAAGCCGGCGCCGTGTTCTTGGCACAGGCAAACTGACCATTGCCGACACAGAACCGAACAAGCGCATCGTAACTGAAATGTATTTTGTGCACAAGGGCAGAGGCATTGCTACCCATACTTTTGAAGAAACACCGGAAGGCACTCTTGTTACATGGGCAGTTGATTCGAAGCTTGGCCATAATCCGGTTAAAAAATATGCGGGTTTGTTCTGGGGAAGCTTGATAGGCCCTGACTTTGAACGGGGGCTTTCCAACCTGAAAATTGTAGCAGAAGAATCAGAGAAAAGCAGAAGAAGCCAGAGTTACAACCAGAAATAAGCCGCTGCAGAACGTAGCTCAAGTATAGATCAGGTTTCCTCTTTCGGGATGATCGTGATCTTACCGTCCTTTTCCAGGATCGCATACTTGATCTGGTCCAGGCGCTGCAAGCCCTGCAGTTCCCGCGCCGATTCCAGAATATCATCCTCATCTACACGGGCTTTGCGCATACGTTCGTGCAGCAACTCTCCATTGTCCATCAGCACGAGCGGCAATCCCTCAATTATATGTCCAAGCCTTTTAAATCGTTGCTTGAGCAAAGACAGGCCAATATCAGTACCAAGCAGCGTTACGATCAGCACAAGACCGTTCGTAACCGAAAAGTCTTCGCCTAACAGCGCCTGCTGTGTCGTTTCGGCAATGATTAGGAGCAGTACAAAGTCAAAAACAGTTGCCTCGTATAGAGTGCGCTTGCCGCTTATCCGGAAGATGAGCATCAAGAATACATATACAATAAGGCCACGAATAACGGTTTCCATATGCTACTTGTTAAGGGTATACAAACTGCGACAAGGTAATTTTCTTCCTGCCATTGTCTACAGCTACTTGCAACTGTCCGGGCTGTTGCGGTTTCAGGTAAAAGATCATGCGTGCTTCGTCGCCTTCCGAGTTAAAAGTATAAGTAATGTAATCCTTTCCTACCTGTACTTCTTTCGGTTCCGGCACCACCTGTTCTACCTGCAACTTCTCGTAAAAGTCTTTGCTGAAACGCAGTTGTTGTTCCGGGGCCTGCACATCAAACAAGGTCACCTTGAACTCAGCAGGAGCTTCCCACCTCAGGAAGCGCTCGTACTCGAGTTGCATGCCTTCTGCCTCTCCACCCACTTTCATGTTGTTTATGCCAGCCACTCCGCCACCACCGGTAAAGCCCAGAACTGCGGAGATCACGATCAAAAGCATAACAACCCAGCCAATCCGCTGAAGCGTCCAGGTTTTGGAAGCCAGGTTGATGTCCTCTTGAATTTCAAGGCCTTCGTATTTATTTGTCATTCTTCCTTGCTATAAAACTGCACATTTAACGTGCTTTCCAGGTATATAGTTATATGTTAATGCTTAGGAGACGGAGCGTAGATTCTCTTAAAAAACTGAAGGGAAGTAGGCTATTGGCCAAAGACAGAGCAGTAGATAATGAGCCTTAAGACGAAGGGCTGCGGAAGGGATTTATACCTGATGAAAAACAAAAGGCCGGAAACAGCTCCGGCCTTTTGTTTTATACTTTATACTTCTGGTTAGAGAAGCTTGTAAATCTTGTCTTTTAATCCGGCTGAGGCCTCTACGAGTGGAAGTCTGACAGTGGCAGCGCATACGCCGAAACGCTCCAGCACGGCCTTAACGCCAACCGGGTTACTTTCCTCGTACATCAGCGGGTTGATGTCTACGAAACCATACAGCAGGTTTTGCGCTTCTTTAAAGTTATAGTCCAGGCCAAGCTGCACCATGCGGCTGAACTTTTCGGGGAAGGCATTGGCCAGCACCGAGATCACACCCACAGCACCAAACGTGATCATAGGCAGCGTCAGCAGGTCGTCACCGCTGATCAGCAGGAAATCGGCTGGTTTGTGCTTGGCAATGTGCATGCACTGCTCCAGGTTGCCGGACGCTTCCTTGATGCCGATAATGTTCGGATGCGCTGCCAGCTTCAGGGTAGTCTCAGCAGAAACGTTGCTGCCGGTTCGGCCGGGCACGTTGTACAGGATTACGGGCACCGGGCAGGCGTTGGCAATTTGAAGGTAGTGCTGGTAAATGCCCTGCTGCGACGGCTTGTTGTAGTAAGGGCTTACCGAAAGTATAGCCGTGATGCCATCCAGATCGGTGTTGCTGATGGTCTCCAGCACCTCCTGTGTGTTGTTGCCACCGATACCGTACACCAGCGGCACACGTCCGTTTACGTGCTGCTTGATGAACTGCAGTATCTCTGCTTTTTCGGCTTTGGTGGTAGTCACCGATTCGGCGGTAGTACCGTTTACCACCAGGTAATTAACACCGCCCTCTATATTAAAATCCAGGAGCTTGCGCAGGCCTTCGTAATCGACTGCAAAGTCCTGGGTAAATGGAGTTACCAGGGCAACGCCTGTTCCTCTTAATGTATCTTGTATCATGTTAAATCTAAAAATGAAGCGCGAATTTCGAACTAAGCAACGTCATCTGCAAATATCGTATCAGGTATCTGTTTGTACGGTGTGGGAAGTATAAGTTGCTGTAGTTTGAATAGAGTAAAGTATAAAGCCTTTGTTTGTGGAGGTTTTAACGGCTTGGGCTTTGCATTAGCACAGCTACCGTGAAGCTATAGTTTAGTATTGTTGTTCTTATTTGGCAACTTTTCATTCGGGTCATATTCAGCGCTAAGCCTTTCAGCGTTTTCTTCAACTGTTGTCGTGAAACCCACTTCTTTTCTGCGCTTGTTCACGTTCTCTACGTCTTCAATAGGCCAGATAACCTGCCCTCCTTCTGGTCGTACCCAACCCGCTGCCTGGGTGCCGTAAATCTGCTTCTTCCCTTGGAACATCAGTAGCCTGTCACGCATCTTTGCCGCATCAGTAGCACTTGCTTCTCCTTTCTTCGCCAGCGCTTCCATCTGGGGGAGGTATTTTTCTATTGTTTCTGTGTTAGAATGCTGTACCACATAAAATATGGCACTTGCAGCTTTTTCTCCAATTTTACTTTTAGGCAGCCATCCATACTGCTCAATAATAGGTATAACACTTGTCTGATTGACTGAGTCAACAGCCATCATTTTCTTAGAGTAAGCTATACTGGCTTCAGGACTGCTTATAGTATCCCAGTCAATGTTGCGGATACTTTGGTCTATATCGTACACTTCTTCCAGTTCCCTTCTTAGCGCTGCATAATCTGGCTGCTGCTCTTTAATTGAAGTATCGGAGGCGCTATCAACTGAGGACTGGCAACCAGCCAAGAGAAACAAAATAATGATAGATTGTTTTAACTTCATTGTTATCAATATTATTCAACCAGACGCTCGCAGGAGCTGCGCACGCTGCGAGGTCTACTTTGCTGACTCAGACACTCACAGGTCTGAAAGACACTGTGAGGTCCTAAACCTTCTAACTTTCTAACTCCTCAACCCTCTACCTCCTAAACTCCTCTACTGGATGTTGTTTTCTTCCACCCATTTCAGGAAATGGTCTTTGTATACTTCGCCGATCGGGATCTCTTTATTGCCGATGCGGATGCGGCTTTTCTCGATGCTGTCGATCTTTTGCAGGGCGACGATAAAGGAACGGTGCACGCGGAGGAACTTCGACTCGGGTAGTTTCTCCATCATCTTGTTCATCGACAGCAGTGTGATGATTTTCTGGTCTTTGGTCTGGATGATGATGTAGTCCTTCAGGCCCTCGATCCAGAGTATGTCCTTGAAGTCGACGCGAATGGTTTTATAATCTGCCTTTACAAACATAAAGTCGTGCTCGGCTGGAGCGGCGACTGTCGGTTGCTCTTTTGGGGCTTTGCCGTGTTGCAATCGTTCCTGGGCCTTGTTCACGGCTTTCACAAACCTGTCGAAGGGGATAGGCTTGAGCAGGTAATCCACGGCATCCTGGTTAAAGCCTTCCAGGGCATAATCAGGGTAAGCAGTGGTGAAGATG
Source organism: Pontibacter ruber (assembly GCF_023630205.1). Taxonomy (GTDB): domain Bacteria; phylum Bacteroidota; class Bacteroidia; order Cytophagales; family Hymenobacteraceae; genus Pontibacter; species Pontibacter ruber. Next base: position 521,589 of record NZ_JALPRR010000002.1, read on the forward strand.
ATGAGCGGATGGTGCTTGAGGATGTTGAGGAACTGGATGCCGGTGAGCTCGGGCATTTCGATGTCAAGAAACATCAGATCTATTTGCTCTTCCTGCAATACCTGCATGGCCTCGGTGGCACTGGAGCAGGTTTTTACCAGTTGCAGAAACGGCAGCTTGCTGATGTAGCTTTCGATAATATCCAGGGCAAGGGGTTCGTCGTCAACGGCAAGGCAACGGATGGTCATAGTTTTATTTGTTAACAGGTTGGAAGTATAACTTCAGGGCAGCATAAAAAGTACCTTCTTTCTCCTCGAACGTAAGTTCGTGGCGGTTGGGGTACAACAAGTTAAGGCGTTGCTTCAGGTTTTGCAAGCCGATGCCGCCAAACTCACGCTTCTTGTGCGAACTCGTGTTATTGATGGTGCTAAAGAGCAGGTAATTGTCGTGCACCTCCAGGTTCAGGATAATGCCTACCTCGTTCTTGCTGACCAACCCGTGCTTGAAGGCGTTTTCCACCAGCGTCATCAGCATCATCGGAGCGATCTGCTTTCCGGCAAGCTCTCCCTCCACGTTAAACCGGATACTCGTTTGCTCACGCAGGCGCAGTTTCTGCAGGTCAATAAAATTCTGGATGTGGTCAACCTCTTTCTGCAGGCTCACTAAGGTGTCGTTGCTTTCATACAGCATGTAGCGCATCAGCAGCGACAGCTTCATGATAGCGTCCGGCGTTTCGGGCGACTGCTTGTAGGCAAGCGAGTAAATGTTGTTGAGGGTGTTAAACAGAAAATGCGGATTTACCTGCGATTTGAGAAAGTTTAGCTCAGCCGACAGTTTCTGATTTTCCAGCTCCTTGTTACGCCGCTCGTTGCGGATATAATTGCCCGTGACCTTTATGGCCGAACTGATAAAGACCGTAACCAATCCGCCCAGCACATACTGCAGCAGGCGCTCAGAGTTGTACAGGCTCTTCATGCCGGGGTTAAACTCGCGGAACACGTAAAAATCAAGCGGCGAGCGGAAGATCGCAATGGCCGTGAGGGTAGCCAGTACGGATGCAATGTATAGCAGGATGTGGTTCTTGGCCAGGTACTTCGGGATCAGTACGTACCAGTTAAAATAGAAGATCAGCAGCTGAAAACCCAGGCCTACGGCAACGTCGAATACTTTAGCCAGCGAGAGCGCACGGTTAGCCTGCAGGAAATAAAAGATCCAGGCGCCAAAGATCAGCCATCCGATTACATGGAGGGCAATCTGGTAGCGCTTTTTCATGGGTACCTCTGGTAAGGTAAAATTGGTCGAGCTCAAGTATAAACTGTTGAGGTGATTGCAAGTATAAGCTTAGAAGCTGCGCGCAAGTATAGCTTTGGGCAGCTTCTATTATACATTAAAGATAAAGTATTTAACACATTTTTCTGCCTCCTTAGGCGAAGTCTATACCAAAGCAGTTTTTGTGCCTACCAAGTATGGCTTTTACCGGATAAATGGCTCCCGCGCTTTTTACCGGTGTTTGTATAGACTTTGATCAGGTTAGTATTATTGATTTTCAGATGATTAAGTTTTTGGTTCTATTTGTTGTACAACCAAGGTATAAGCCACTGCAATGGCAAACATAAGTTGTTTTGGGTAGTTGATATTACGGCAGATGGTGGCGTCGCCGGAGTGCTGCAAGGAGGGCTACTATACCTGGTTCCCTGGATATCTCCAGAGATCTTTTTGAGTTTAAACGTTTGTTGTTTGTTAACAGGTGTAGCGCCAGCTGCTTTGCAGTCTGGCGCTCCTGTTTTATGCCAAAAGGGAATTCTGTAGTAACAGAATTCCCTTCTAGTTTATACTTTAAGTGATAGCTTCTCTACCTTACCATCGCCAGAAACTGATCTTCCGAAAGTATGGTAATGCCCAGCTTCGTGGCTTTTTCCAGCTTGGATGGACCCATCTTGTCGCCAGCCACTAAATAGGAGAGCTTGCCTGAGATGGAGCTTACTACTTTGCCACCATGACTGATGATGAGTTGCTGCAGTTCCTCACGACTCATGCTGTTAAACACACCCGAAATCACGAACGTCTTCCCATCCAGCTTATCGCTCTCCAGTACCGTTTCAACGCGTTCGGTCCTGAACTGAAGACCTGCAGCTTTCAGGCGTTCTACCAGTTCTAGATGCTCCGGGTCGCGGAAATACTCAAGTATAGAATGGGCAATGCGGTCGCCGATCTCATTTACCGCTACCAGCTCTTCGTACAGTGCACCACGCAGGGCTTCCACGTCCGGGAAGTGCTCGGCCAGTTTTTTAGCCACCGTGCTACCTACAAAGCGAATGCCCAGGGCAAACAATACCCGGTCAAAAGGTACTTCTTTTGATCTTTCAAGGCTCTTTAAAATGTTGCCGGCCGATTTTTCGCCCATGCGCTCCAGACCTGCCAGCTGCTCCAGCTTCAGGTCGTAAAGGTCGGCGGCGTTGCGTACCAGGTTAGCTCTGTACAGCTGGTCAATGGTTTTAGGGCCCAACTCATCGATGTTCATGGCCTTGCGGCTGATAAAGTGCTCCAGTTTGGCTTGTATCTGCGGAGTACAGCCTTTCTCGTTCGGGCAGTAGAAGTTTGCTTCGCCTTCGGAGCGTACCAGTTCCGTACCGCAGGCCGGGCAATGAGTAGGGTAGAAGATGGGCTGGCTGTCGGCAGGGCGTTTGCGGAAATCCACCCCGGTAATTTTCGGGATGATCTCGCCGCCTTTTTCTACAAACACGGTATCGCCCAGGCGGAGGTCGAGGCGCTGAATTTCGTTGGCGTTGTGCACCGAGGCGCGTTTTACCACCGTACCAGCCAGCAGCACCGGCTGCAGCAGCGCCACCGGCGTAACGGCTCCCGTGCGGCCTACCTGGTACTGAATGCCCAGCAGCTGCGTAGCAGCGCTCATGGCCGGGTATTTATAGGCAATAGCCCAGCGCGGGCTCTTGGCCGTAAAGCCCAGTTCATCCTGCTGCGCGTAGCTGTTCACTTTCACCACCACACCGTCGGTAGCTACCGGCAGCTCGTGGCGCTTGGCTTCCCACTCGTGTATGTAGGCCAGTACTTCTTCCACGTTGCTGCACTTGCGCCAGGTATCCGATACCTTGAACCCCCATTTCTGGATAGCCTGCAGGCTTTCAGAGTGCGTGTCAAAGGGGCTGGGAGAGGCCGCGAAGCCATAGGAGAAACAGCCCAGCCGGCGGCTGGCCACAATCGAGGAGTCCTGCTGTTTTAAAGTGCCAGAGGCTGCATTTCTAGGGTTAGCCAGCAGCTGCTCGCCACTTTCTTCGCGGTCAGCGTTGAGTTGCTCAAATACCGAAAGCGGCATAAACACCTCGCCTCTTACCTCGAACAGTCCAGGATAATTTTCGCCGTGTACCTGCAAGGGGATGTCGCGGATGGTGCGTACGTTAGGCGTGATGTCGTCGCCGCGTGTGCCGTCGCCGCGGGTGGCTCCCTGCACCAACTGGCCGTTTTCGTAAGTGAGGCTGATGGCTACTCCATCAAACTTCTGTTCGCACACATACTCCACCTCATCGCCCACGACTTTGCGCACGCGGTTATCAAACTCGCGCAGCTCCTCGGCAGAGTAGGTATTGCTCAGCGAAAGCATCGGGTAACGGTGGAAAACGGTTTTGAAGCTTTTGGTAATGGTGCCGCCCACCCGCTGCGTTGGCGAGTTTGGCTGCCGAAGTTCCGGGTGCTGCTCCTCCAGGTTGTGCAGGCGCTGGAGCATCATATCAAAGTCGTAATCAGAAACTTCGGAAATGCTGTTCTGGTAATATTGGTAGTTCAGGTAATTTATGCGGTGGGTGAGCTCCTGGATCTCGGTAGCAGGATCTTTCTCTATGGCCATAGTCTATGTGCTTGTAACTCCGTAAAAATATCAAAACATGGGGTGCCGGCAAAGTATAGTTTGCTACTTCTGCGGCAACCAGGCAAAGTATAACGAAAAAAGGCTGCTTGTGAGGCAGCCTTTGCTATATGTAAAGTATAAACTGTTACTTCAGGATAACGCCATCGGCTACGAAGCGAAGTTCTTCTTTTGGAGCCGTGATAGCAGCAATCTCTGCCTCTGATTTGCCGGCATCCTGTGCGTAATGGCGCTGATCGTCTACCGACACCACCTCGCGTTTAGCAGTGCCTGTAAATACCACGGTTCTGCCTTTCAGGTCCTCTACCGGCAAAAAGAAACCATAGTCCCGGAAAGTTACTTTCATGTTGCTTCCGTCGGTGAGCTTTACGTCCATCCAGCAGCCCTTGGACTGGCAGCTTTCCACCACTTCGGCACTTACGGTAGCAAGCAAAGAGTCCTGGTTGGCTGCTTTCTGCTGCAGCTCTGAAGCCGGAATTACATTTTCTTCGGCAAAGGTTGCCCCATACGTTGTGGCGGAAGTAGCTTCTGTTGGAGTATTTGCATCCACAGCTTCTGTGGCCGGCTTGGATTGGTTGCAGCCGTACAGTGCCGCAGCCGCAAGTAACATGATGAACGTTTTCTTCATAAACAGTCCGGGATGAGGTTGATGTGGGTAAATATAGCAAAAACCTTTATTTAACAGCAGGAAATTACGTGCTGGTTTATACTTTGTGGCGATCAGTCAAGGGCCCGATCCTGGAAGAGCAGGTAGCCCAGGTGGAAGAGCACACCCCAGCGCTTGGAATCGTCGCTGTAGTAGTTAAGGTTGAGCGCCACGGGCCCCAGCAAGCTATGGTAAACCACGCTGGCGTTGCCAATAAGACCGGTGCCGGTAAAAGTGGAGCCATAGTAGGGCCGTTGGTCGGCATCCTGTTGCAGGGGCTTGTAGGGCTGAAACACATATCCTTCGGTACGCACCTCGAAACGGTTGCTGAGCAGGTAAATGTACCTGAGGCCGCCAGCCGCATACTGGTGGCTGCGGAAGTTGTCTAGGAACAAGGTTTTGCTGTCGGAGAGGGGCGTAAAGGCTGGAGCCGCTATAACGGAGGCCCGGTAGTTCTGGAAGAAGGGTTGAGAAGAAACAACACCCTCCAGCAGATAGCCGAAACGGTGCGCCCCTTCTCCAATGTAGCGCTCATAGCTCAGCTTCAGGCGCAGCCATTCGTGCTCCTGCATGGTTTTGCGCTGGCTGAAGGCGGTGGAACCGGGCTCATACTTTTCGGTACCGTTAATATAACGCACAGAAGAAGAAAACTCACGCCCTGCCGATGCATATTGTTTGCGATTCAGGTTACCACGCCGGAAGGTAAGGGCAGAGGTAAACGCATTAAAGTAGGTTTTATCGAGGGTGTCGGTGTTCACGATGGTAAAGCGGTTGCTGTAGCGGTCGATAGTCTGGGCAAAAGCTGTGCTGAGCACCAGCTTGTCTTTGTAGGAGTTGGTGATCCCCAGGTTCAGGGCATAGCTGCGGTCGGTTTGTTCAATAAAAGGCAGCTTGTTGCGCTCCAGCAGAAAACCGGTAGTAGAAAGGTAATTCCAGTTGTTGTAGGTAAAGGCAGGCTCCAGGTAAAAAGGGTGCCGGGCGGGCACATCCACCCGCGTGCGCACGTTGGCAGCCTGGTAAAAACGGCCTGTGTTAAAACTTGCCGATAAGGTATAAAGCCTGCGCCCCAGCAGGTTGTATTCCAGCCCGGCAAAAATGTTGTCGATGGGCCTGGAGGCAAGCACACCGCCTACCGACAGCTTCAGGTCTTCTTCCTTCTGCAGGTCCAGTAACAGTTTATACTTCTGGGTTGCGGCATTGTACTGGAAAGTAGGGTAGAGGTTCCGGAAATTATTAGCCGAAGCCAGGCGGAAATACCCTGTTTTTACCTCCTGTATGGAGTAATCGGTGTTCTCCTTACGGAAGAACTTCCGGACGTAGCTCTTTTCATTTTCTTTGGCAAGTCCTCTGATCTCGATGTCTTCGAAGGCAAGGTTTTTGAAGCCATTTCGGAACTGCTCCCGCTTGCGGGTAAGGCCTTCGGGGCTGGAGCGCCTTTGGATTCGTTGCCGGATCAGCTCCATTTTCTTCATGGCCTCGTCGTAACCGGCAGTAAACAGCTCCTCCACGTTCTTGAAGTCCAGCGAGGTAAGGTTACCAATATCGGGCTGAAGGTAGATGCCGTTCTTGCCCAGAGCCGACGAGTCAGAGTTGGACATCATCGCATACATGAGCGTGTGTGCCAGATCAAACTCATCTTCGCCATACGGGTACTCTTTGTATACTTTAGACGAAACGTTCACGCCTATGATAATGTCGGGGTCGAACTCGCGTTGCGCCACATCTACCGGGAAGTTATTGTAGAGTCCCCCGTCATAAAGTAAGCGCCTGTTGATCCGGATGGCCCTGAAGAAGAGCGGCACTGTCAGGGTGGCCCGCACGGCGTCTGCCAGCTGGCCTTCGCGCAGGATAACCTGTTGCTGGGTATAAATATCGGCGGCCACACAACGAAACGGCACCATCAGTTTGTCGAAGTTATAGTTGGCGCGTGCGGCGGGCTGCGCCATCAGCTGGGCCAGCGCGAAGTTAAGGGAGGCATCGTTTACGATGTTGGAGGTAAGGCGGGCCTGCAGCGTAGAGTCGATGGCAACATGCAGTTTCAGAAGCGAAGGGTTGGTATCCGGGGCAGCAAAGTTATACAGGTAGTTCTGCTCTGGTTTGCCGGCTGCCCACAGCTGGAAAGCTTCTGTGTTCACCAGGTACTCGATCTCGGCAGGGGAGTATCCGGCTGCGTACAGCGAGCCTACTATGCCACCCATGGAAGTACCTACAATGTAGTCAATGGGGATGTTGTGCTCTTCCAGAGCCCGCAGCACGCCAACATGCGCAATGCCTTTTGCTCCGCCTCCACTAAGCACCACGGCAACTTTCTGCGCACTGGCATCAAGGCTGCCGATCAGCAGGAGAAAGGTTAGCAGGTATAAGCGTACGGTGTGAAAGGTAGCCCTTACCTGGCTAACAGCTGTATAAGGTGAAAGGGATTCTGAAACAGCTTTCATTTCTGCATGTCCATCCATCGGGCATTGCTGATGGTGAAAAAAATGCGGCCAGTGAGCCTCGGAATGTACTTTGCAGGCAGACTGAGCCGGTATCTTTCCATCAGCACATCAAAACTGGTGCTGAAGGTAATGGCTTGCTCCTCGGGCGTATACTGGACGGGTACGGTCATTTCGAGGGGTACCCCCTGTAGTGACATAACGAACCGGCTGTTCTTTGTGTTAACGGCCATATTTCTGGCGTTGATCTGCTCCACGGGAGCCTCAATTTCGATGTACAGTTCCGGGTACCGGGAAGTATAAAAAAGGTCCTGTGCCATCACAATCGGGGTAGAGTCGTTGGCGGCGATCAGGCTGCTGAAGGCCAGCAGGCACTCCAGCTTCTTTGTGTCTTTGTTGTAACGTACCAACAGGTTTTTAGAAGCAAAATCGTAATTGCTTTTAAAGCCTTCGATGGTAATGAAAATGGTGTTGTTGCTGGTAAAGGGTTCCCTTGATTGTGAGAAGGCAAAAGGAGAGGTGGCCATCAGCAGAAACAGCAGGCAGAAGAGTAGCTTTTTTACCATAGGAGGCATGAGTTGAAGTATAATTATCTAACGCAAAAACCAACAGAAAGATAGCTGTACGTGTGGCCTGACAACACAGGACATTCTGCTCTCTTTCAGAAGAAACAATAGTACGGCTGGCTTGTTTACAGAAGTATAAAAGGTGTGTTTATTATGAATTTAGTGGGTTGAATCCAAAACTATACCGCGGCTATAATGGTATACAGATATAGTTACAGAAAGTGTAAAAATTGATCAGAGCACCGGCCCTAAAGCATGAGCCGGCAAGCGAGTGAACGAATGGATCCGGATAAAAAAAATAAAGTAGACGCGAGGGAACGGTCGGCTTTTAGCAGGATTGAGCACATGCACCCGATACGCATGTTGCTTTACCTCAGTATGACCGGTATCGGCGTGCTCTTTTTTATTCTGGTCATCGCCTTCATCAGGACCGGCGGCTTAGACTACGAAAACTTTAAACTACCCCGCTTTTTTAGTATCAGCACCGTACTGCTGCTCTTCAGCAGTTATACCTTAAGCCGGGTGCCCGGCATCTACAAAAAAGACAAGCTGAACAAAATGACCCGCTATTTGGGTCTCACATTAGGCCTGGGCATCGCATTTATAGGTGCGCAGCTGATCGGGTGGCGTGAGATGGCTGCGACTGACATCCATTTTACCGGCAAAACGTCCGGCACTTATTTATACCTTATCACAGCGCTGCACCTGTTGCACCTGCTCGGAGGCATCATCTTTCTGGCATTTCTTTTCTTTAAGACCGCCCATGTGGCAGCAGACAGTGTCCGCAGCCTTATCTACATCCGTGACCCGTACAGGCGCCTGCAGTTAAACATGCTCCGCAGTTACTGGAACTTCATGGATTTCCTGTGGCTTGGCCTTTACCTGGTGTTCCTGTTCATGGCCTGAGATTACCGGACCAGCGTAACGGCTCCCCTGAATTTTTCGGACCGGTAGTCGATCACGTAATAGTAAACGCCATCGTTTACACCCTGCCCATCCCAGCGAAATGCGTTCCTGTTGCTCGAGTATACTTCCTTCCCCCAGCGGTTGAATATCTTTATACTTTCAAAAGTGCCGGTACATGTTGTTTCGGGTAGCGTTGGCATTTCAAAAAAGTCGTTGAGCCCATCGCCATTCGGCGTGAAGATGTTTGCCGGGAGAAAAGCCTGCAGGTCGGGTGCCTTTACCTTAAACTCCATCGTCAGTGTCTGGTCCGGAGACGAAACGCAGGCTGTCTCCTTCAGTGCAAATGTTACCCGCACATCCCCCTTCAGGAAAGCATCGCAATTGGCTGTCCATTTAAAAAGTCCTTCGGCGCTGCCCTTGCCACCCGTTGAGGTAAAGCTCATACCCAGTTCTTCCAGCGTAAACCCGTTGCCGCTGGCAAGTAGGTCTATCTGGTGCGGGTCCAGGTCTTTGCCAAACAGCTTAGCCTCAAAAGGCTCGTTCAGGTCCAGCTCAAAGGTCAATACTTGCTTGTCAGAAGAGATTTCTGGGATCTGGTTCGGGTATTCTGTCCGTACTTCTATCAGTTCTGTCCGGGTCACAGGCTTGTCACAAACAATGGACGTGACCTGGAATTCGATCAGGTATACTTTCTGCCGCATGGCTTCGCAATCGATCTGCCAGTTAAAAGGGGAGGTTACCCTACCAATACCACGGTTGTTGGGAAAGGTAATTTTACGGGTAGCAAGATCAAAGTCTTTCCCCACTGCTGAGAGCGTCACTTCTTCGTTGTCGGCATCTGTACCGATCACATCAAAGTTAAGCACATCTCCTTCTCGTACCGTGAAGATGCGGTCAGGGGTGGTAAGGCTGATAGCCGGAGGATTGTTAGGAAGTGGGTCTATCACAAAGCTGACCCGGAGCGTGTCCTGCCGGGGCAGGCTGCACCCGTTGTCCCGCGCAATAAGATCGATCTGGTATACTTTTCCTTCGGTATCAAAACATTTCGGAAAGCAGAGGGAGGCCGTTAACACATTGTTGCCGCCGCCCGTGTTTACAGTGCCGCTGGTAGTGCCGCTGAACGTGAACGTAGTGTTCGAGAAGTTTACCGGCCGTGCCGTAAGTACGAGCGGCTCGTCAGGGTCCGGGTCTGTGTACTGGATATCGATGCAGCGTGTACCGTTGGGGTCAATGCGCAACACTTCGCCTTCTTTGTAGCTGGAGCCTATGCCGCGTTCCTGAGCCTTTACAACGGGGCTTTCGTTGCGCGGGCAGTCGAGTACCAGCAGTTGGAAATCGCGCCGTACTTCGCCTATTTTTACGCCATTCCGGTATTCCTGGCAGCGTACCCCAAACACAAAGAGCCCGGTAGTGGCCGGTTTTACCGTTAGCCTGCCGGTTTGGGCTTCGATGCTCATCGGGGGCGATCCATTTATCTGGTTGCCCCGGCCATAGCTATTTCCCCACCTGATCTCAGGGTAGGGCGCCGGGCGCGGCACCTGGTTGGTGATGACGGGTACAAAACGGTCTGTATAGCCATTTAAAGGGGTTACCATGTCGTAAACCAGCGAATCCCGGTCGGGGTCGGTACCGCTGAAATCGTAGTAGAAAAGCTCGTTTACGCAGGCATAATCGCTCAGGGGCGGAAACAGAACAGGAGAGGAGTTAATAAAAGGGCTGCCTCCTTTCACAACCGGTGGAAATTCCATGTAAAAAGCCTGCGCAGCATCCTCCGGCTGCACAATGTTACTGATCGTTCTGTTGCGGCAACAGCGCTCCCACACCACATAGTAGCCCAGCTGGTTATTGAACACATTCGAAGGCAACACAATGTCTTCGTAGTAGACGATCTTACGCGTTACCAGCTTATCGCTTGTACAATCGATGCTGGTATACTTTACCAGTTCCTGCGACCGGATCGTCATTTCCTGGGACATCATTAGGCGGTTGGTGCCTTTATCAAAAAAGTTAACCGTAATGAAACGATCGAGTGCACCCGGGTCGCCATTCACCACATCAAAGTATAAATTAAGCGTGAGTCTGTAGTTGGCTCCTGCAATATGGCGCATTTCAAATTCACCGCCCACTATATGAGTAGCATTTACATGAGTAGCAAGAAGTATAAGGAGAGAAAGAAGAAGTAAACGTAGCCTCATCAGATGTAACTTTGGGTGATATAAACAGAAAACTACCTCAACATATCAGTTTCTGCTGATATTTAAAACAGATAAAGCAATATAAGCTTTGTTACATTCTTCTGCAGTAAAAGTTGTTGTTTGATCGTAATTATTTTTGATCGGGCACAGGAGGGGCTTCATCCGGCTGCAATACTTTTTCCAGCAGCTCGTTGAAGGGGAGTGGCTCACTGAAAAAGGCATCGGCGTAAGCATTTGCTACAAAGCGGATGTACCCCGGTCGCCCGTTCACTTTTACCTGGTCGAGCAATATATTTCCGTACAGTTGGTTGCAGAGGTTGGTACCGGCTACATCAGCGGCCGGAGGAGTCAGGAAGTACTTTTCGATCAGTTCGGTATAGCGTTGATGCCGGGTCACATGCTGGTCAGAACTGTGCAACGTATAACCTACTTGCAGCAACCGGTCTTTCAGCAATTCAAAAAGATAAGTAAAATTTTCCGCGCCTATAGTTGGGTCAAAGAAAATAACAACGCCATTCAGGTTATGCTCCTCTACTAGTTGCACCCGCAACTTACCTGTTATACCGGCTTTCTGGTAGTGGTACGCTTTGTAAAACAACGGGGTCCAGTTGAGATAAGTTTTTGCATTCACCCACTGCTGATAGGCATTTACAAACGCTGTTTGGCGCGTTAGCTTTTTACAGGTAGGAGACGTGCTTCCCCATCCCAACAATTGCTTTAAATATTCGTTAAACGGCATCTGAAATTTACTCCTAAAACATACAGGTCATAAAATAGTTTATCACTTACCTGCACGATTTCTCGTATCAAAATTTATTTAGTGCAGAAAAAAATAATTTAATGTATATTCAGTTCTATAATGTAACTATTAGCCCTGCCTGAGTAAGTATGGCCTGGGAGGCATGGCATACTGTAAACTATGTAAAGAAAAGATTTATGTCCTTAAACGTAATGCTGACACAAGAACTCGAAGTAAAGAAAAAGCTGCTGCAGGAATGCTCCAGATTGCTGAATCTGCAGATAAAAGCAGCCAAAGACGCCATGGACGAAGCACAGGAGAGTGCTAACGAGCACCAGGGCGCAATTGAAGATAAGTTCGAATCTTTTCGCGAAGCCTGCCAGATACAACGCGACATGTATGCCAGGCAGCTCGACGAACTTATGACTACGATGGGGGTTTTGCGTCGCATCAATGCTACCAAGCTCAACAGTGAAGTGTCGCCGGGAGCCGTGGTGCAGACTGATTTGCAGAACTACTTTATTGGGGTAAGCTTAGGTGAGATTAAAGTAGACGGCGATTCGTTCTATGCCATCTCCGGTATGTCGCCTTTGTACAAGGCCATGGAAGGCAAAACCACAGGCGATACCTTCACTTTCCGGGACAAAGAGTATAAAATATTGCAGGTATTTTAAACTATCCCTGTAAAAACTTATAAGAAAACAGGTTTCTTTTGAAACCCTATAACCTTTTGTCTGTTAACGGAGTTTATTAGACTGTAAAGGGTTAGAAAAACAAAGGTTAGCGATTTTGCTAACCTTTGTTTGTTTTATACTACTGGTAGTAGGAGTTACTAATTCACCCGGGTCCAGTTCTGAGACCTTCCGATCAGGGAAATACCGATATACCCTTTTACCTCCATCTGGTCTTTGCCTTTCATCTTCATGTAGCAGCTATAGGTCTTGCCACTTTCAGGATCGTAGATAGTGCCATCATCCCACTTGTGATCTCCTTCGTACTCAAACCCTTTAAGGAACTCAAGGCCCAGAAGCGGCTGGTTGCGCAGCTTTTTATCCGGGTTGTTGTCATCTTTCTTAGGTTTTCCGTTGCGAAGCGGCTCTTTAAGCGAAACAATTTTACCACATAACTTGTCGCCGCACTTGTAGATCTCAAATTTGGCTTTGCCATCTTCATTGGTCCAAATGCCAACAGGCGACATTTTCTGAGCCCAGGCTGCTGTAGAAAACAGCACGAGCACAACAAGGGATAGGAGGAACTTTCTCATGGTTGGTTTGATGTGTTAATATGCGCAACTAAATATAAGAAAAATAATTCATTCTTGTGCAATTGTCATGCGCGTGCAACCTGCACTTTTTAATGCTGTGCAAGCGTGTTTAACTCTAAACCCGGCAGCTGAAATAATTTTTTCACAAAAGTTACTTTTCTTCTTTGCGGTTTTAATTCATGGCTACGCGTTGTTAGCTACTATTATCAGCTATCGTGCCAAGGTATGTGTTTGGTTATGATGTTGTTGCATGTTGCGACATGGTTGGAGGTGCAGGTGCCAGGAAAAATGCGGCAACAGAAAGCAGGAACGCACAAAAATATGTGCTAAACTTTGTGAACTATTAAGCGTTAAATTACCTTAGTAAAAAGGTAGCGAGTGCTACGGCTCTGGTCCGAACCGCCCACATTGAGGTAGGGGCCCAGGGTGTATGTCGGACTAAAGAGAAAGGAGGTGCTATGTCTAATCCATCAGTCGTCTTAGTAAGCCCAGGTAATAGTATTCACTCTAACGGTGAGCTGGCTTAGTAGACAGTAGTATCTGCTGTTTGCAAATACAGCAATATTGCCCTTTGGTCTTTCTGATGGTGCTCCTGAACAACAGGACGCCGCTTATTAAGATTTTGAAGGATTCTAAAGCGTCTGATGTAACTTGACGGGCTACATCAGGCGCTTTTTCTTTTCCTATAAGTCCTCTTTATAGATTTCGTTGTTACGAAGTCTGCGCTCCTGAATAAAGGTGCCGATATAAAAAGCCGCTGCTATAAAACAGCTGGCTCCCATCAGCAGGTATAGTATGTGCCGGCGGTCCCATTCAAAATTTGCAGGATCGATTCGTGCCACTACCACAAATCCGACTAACAGCGTAAGCGCAGTAACGGTGTTGAACACAAACCGGTTGTGCCTACGCAGGTGGTGCGTGCAGGCCAGCAGCAATACTCCGAATGCAGGCGCTGCAAGTGCTGTTACCGGCTTGTCCGGGCTGGCAAAATAGCCGATAAGTCCTGCACCGATCAGTACAAGCGCATTGATGGTGTTGATGATGTAGGGATGAACCATGATCTTGTCCGTTTTTTGAAACAAAAACACCTATAGCCATACCCTGGCCGGAGCCGGATAGTATAACTATAGGTGCATACGTGAAAACGGAAGATTTGAAGCCGAAGCTCCTCGTTCTGATGAGTTTACAGTACCCGGCGCACTTCCAGGAAGCGCTGATCGTACCCGGTACCTTCCACTTTACTTATCTTAACCCCTCCGTTGGAAGAGGAGTGTACAAACGAAACCGTATCGCCGGGAGAGGAAATGACAATGCCCACATGGCCCGGCTCCCGTACAGATTTGTCAGTGCCCGTAAAAATGACCAGATCACCGGGGCGCGCCTCAGATCGGTCTACTTCTATGCCTTCTTCAGACTGCATAGCCGATGAATGTGGAAGGTCTACATTAAATTTATCGTACACGTGCGTGATAAAACCGGAGCAATCAAAGCCGTCGGGGCTGGTGCCGGCATACACATAAGGGCTGCCCTGTAGCGAAAGCGCATAATCAACGATCGCATTTAAGTCGCCTTTTCTGTACCAGCTGCCTTCCTCAGCACTTTCCTTCTGAGCAGATGTTTTCAGCACAACCTGCTGTACCTTCGGAACTTCATAGGAAGAAACAACCTCCGGAGTGGGTTCCTGCAACAATGTATAGGCCAGAAGCGGCATAGGCGAAAGTATAAGCAACAGTATCTTTTTCATAGGTCAGGTTCTGGTTTAGGTACTTTATCAATTAAATATCGTGCCAAACGAACTTTTAAGCGCTCTTATTGGTCATCTAATTAGAATAACCCGCTATAATCCAGCAGATTGTTCAGATCTCTATAACAATGGCAACTGCCTGAATAGTTTACTTAAAAGAAAAAGTTATTGGAACCCGGAAATAGGTTGCTCGCCAATTTTACAGCACACATGTAAACTATTTAACAGAAAAGATAAAATTTTTATAAGATAAGGTATATATTTGTAGCACGTAGATAAGCCGCTGGTAAGGATGGAAGTTTACAAGACAGATTCGTTTGAGGTTGATTATGATCCGCAGGAGCGGCTATTCCTGCAGTGCCATGCCATGCCGGATTCCCAGGAGTTCAGGCGGGGGTTACTGGTGGCGCTGGAGTTTGCTAAAAGCCATCAGGTAAAGCAGTGGCTGCTTGATTTCAGAGAGATAGGGGAGCTCAATGAACAGGAGGAAACCTGGATACAGGTACAGCTCTTCCCCCAGATCATGATGTCATTGGGCATGGATAACTACATGGCCGTGGTGGTGTCGGAGAAGTGCTATGATTACCTGCTGAAAGAAGCCGGGTTGCTGGGACTTAAAAGCTATAACTCCTTTATCATCATCAACTATTTCTTTGATCTTGCCGAGGCTTCTGCCTGGCTCGATAGCTGCCCCGTTGCCAAGGCAGGATAAGCTTAATCATACTTCAGGGTACTGCTGCAGGCGTAGCGGATTTTGAAAAGCAGGGTAATTGTCGTAAAATGCAATTGCTTTAACTAAAATCCACTAAAACAACATGCTTAAAAAACAGCGGTTTATACCTGCCCTTTTCCTGCTCGCATTTTTATACTTTGGCAATGCGGCTGCTGCCCTGGCAGCTGAGCTGAAGTATACTTTATCCATGCCAGAGCCTCAAACTCACTACTTTGAGGTAGAAATGGAGCTGTCCGGCGCCCGCAAAAAATACATCGACTACACGATGCCGGTATGGGCTCCGGGATCTTACCTGGTGCGGGAGTTCGCTAAGAACGTTGAAAGCTTTTCAGCCACAGATAAAGCCGGCAAAAGCCTGCGCTCCGAAAAGATAGATAAGAACACCTGGCGCGTGTACAGCAACAGAGCGGATGCCGTGCGTGTGAAGTATAAAGTATACGCTTTTGAGCTTACCGTGCGCACCAGCTTTATCGATGCCTCGCATGGCTATGTGAACGGAACCAGCATGTTTATGTATCCGGAAGGGTACCAGAAAGAAGACGGTACGCTGGTAGTAAAGCCTTACAAGGAGTGGAGCAAAGTTTCCACGGGCCTGAAAAGTACCGGCAACTTCACCTATACTTTTCCGAACTATGATGTTCTGGCTGACTCTCCGCTGGAGATCGGTAACCACGAAGTACTGCAGTTTACGGCCGGCGGCGTGCCGCACGAAGTAGCCATGTACGGCGAAGGAAACTATGATCCGGATCGCTTGGTGGCAGATATGAAGAAAGTAACCGAAGAAGCTATCTCTGTTATCGGCGAATTGCCTGTAGACCGCTATGTATTTATCGTGCACAACCTGCAGCGTGGCGGCGGTGGCCTGGAGCACCTGAACTCTACCACGCTGCAAACAACCCGTACAAGCTACGGCACCGAAAGCGGCTATACAGGTTTCATGAGCCTGGTGGCACACGAGTACTTCCACCTCTGGAATGTGAAACGCCTGCGCCCGGCTCCGCTGGGCCCCTTCAACTACAACGAAGAAAACTATACTACACTGCTGTGGGTGTCGGAAGGCATCACCAGTTATTACGATGACCTGATCACGCGACGAGCCGGCCTAATGACGCCGCAACGCTACCTGGATGTGGTGGCCGGCAGCATCAACTCTGTAGAGAATACACCAGGCAATAAAATCCAGCCGGTAAGCGAGTCGAGCATGGATGCCTGGATCAAGTATTACCGCCGTAACGAGAACTCCAACAATGCCGAAGTATCCTACTATACCAAAGGCGGGGTGCTGGGTCACCTGCTTAACATGGAGATCATGAAGGCGACAGCCGGTGAAAAAAGCCTGGACGATGTTTTCCGTTACATGTACGACCGCTACTACAAAAAACTGAACCGCGGCTTTACGGAGGCAGAGTTTCAGGAGGCGGTAGAGCGTTTTGCCGGTAAAAAGATGGACGCTTTCTTCCGCGACTATGTAAACGGCACAAAAACCCCTGACTACAACAGCTACTTCGAGGCTGCCGGCCTGCAACTGGTAAATACCAACGAGGGCAGCAACAACATAAACTGGGGAGCCGCTACTGCCACAGAAGGCGGTCGCCTGATCGTTAAAAGCGTATCGCGCGGAAGCAGTGCCTGGGACGGTGGCCTGAACGTAAACGATGAGCTGATCGCCATTGACGGCTACCGTGTGGCTGATGATGTGAAGAGCTTTATCAACGGACGCAAAGTAGGGGAGAAGGTGCAGGTACTGGTGAGCCGCGATGGCAAACTTGTTCAGCTGGAGATCCCGATGGTGAAGGATGAAAGTGTACGCTACCAGTTCCAGCGCGTACAGAACCCAACTGAGCAGCAGGAGAAGATTTACAGAAAGTGGCTGAAGGTAAACAACGCCTAACAGCAACCTTTAAGTATAAAAACAGGAAAGGCTGCCTTAAAGGCAGCCTTTCCTGTTTTTATACTTTGTATTTATACATTCCCCCGGGTTTTAATCCAGCCGGAACGATGCATTGACCACAGCTGTGATCTCTTTCTCGATCGAAGAAACGTCGTTTATACCATAATCTGAGACCATGTTGGAGTTGACCGGGGTGATCTGCAATACTCCCATCCGTGCGTTTGAGATCGGCCCCAGTGTGCTGCCAGTGGCTTCTGCTATTTTCTGAGCCCGGTTGAGGGCATCTTTAGCGGCATCTGCCTGTATTTCTATCTTGAGGTCGGCCAACTTGGTGTAGTAATACTCCGGCGGCATCACCGAAAAGCTGATGCCCTGGTTTACAAGCGATGTAATGTCGAGCGATATGCTTTTGATCTTCTTCACGTCCCGCGACTTGACCTCGATCATCTGGTTGCCGTTGTATTCGAGCACGCGGTTTGTCGGAAAGCCTTGGTTGTTGAGTTCATATACAGGGTTCAGGTTAATGGTCATCAGGTTGATGTCAGCTTCTTGGAAACCCTGCTGCTTCAGGTAGTTGATTACTACCGGGCGCTGGCGTTGCAGGCTCTTGTAAGCCTCTTCAGCAGTAGCGGCAGTGGCCTGTATTGTGCCGCGCAGAATACCCAGATCCGAAGTTATCTCTCTTTTTGCAGAGCCCGTAACGGTTATGGTCTGGTTTTCCTTGTAACGCTGGCTCCAGAAGCTGGCAAAAATAAGGGTGCTTAGCATCAGGCTGATGCCAAGTATAAGTGTAGGTATGATCAGGTTATTAGAATCACTCATAGCAAAGACCTGCCTGTTTTTCCATCTTTTAGCGGAAAATGCACAGAATAGTTCAAGTATTTGTGAGAATATTTAGAAGTGATTTATGACCAACAGGCAGCGTGTGGAGGTTAATGTGCAGATAAGTGCAATAAAATAGAATTAAAATTATTGTATTGTTTAAGCCTAATTTTCACTTGTCTTGTATTTGAAAATTAATACAAAAATTTATATATTTCGATTGCTTTGTAAAACAAAAGCGTGTTGCAAGATGGTGATCTACCAAACACAAATCATAAACATAGTTTATACTGCAGAAACGCAGATTTTGCAGATCGAATGGAAGGCAAAGCCCTCGATGGCAGCTTTCAAGGAAGCCTACCTGAAGGCACTGCAGTTTGTGGAAGAGCAACAGCACACACGTTTTTATTGCACCGATCTTACAAGCTGTGGCCCTTTTGACCGGGAGCAGGAGGCTTGGTTAAATACCGAATATTATCCAAAAGTATACAAAAGCATTGGCAGCGATATTTATGCTGCGGTAGTGTTTACAGAAGATCATTTTAAAGCCATTGTGAGCAATTACGAGCCGTCTCAGCTATCGCTTAATTACAGCTTTATACTGTTCAATTACTTTACAGTGCTGCATGAGGCGCAGGATTGGCTTGCGCAGGTACAAAAAGGTCAGGAGACCCACCTGGTACCGGCGACCTCCTGACCCTGAAATTTATACTTATAATACTGTATCAAGGGAAAATACCCAATGCCTCGTAGCTTACCCCGATTTTCTCAATTGCCGATAAAAACGCAGCCGTTCTCAGGTCCGGAATGTTCTTCTGCTTCATTACTTCTCTGATCTCGTGGTAGGCATTGATCATGGTATCCTCTAGTCCGGAGCGTACTAGGCTGATTTCGTCCGCCCCCTGGATCAGAAGTGCCTTCTCTGCAGTAGTCAGGCTTTTGCCGGACGATGATTCGATGGCACTAACCAAACGGCGATGGCTGGCTTCTTCGGCACGCTTGCCCATTCGTCCGAAACGTACGTTTGACAGGTTCTTCAGCCACTCGAAATAAGATACCGTAACACCGCCTGCATTCAGGTACAGATCCGGCAGAATCACGATTCCATTCCCCAGCAGGATCTTTTCCGCATCGCGGGTAACCGGGCCATTGGCACCTTCGGCTATGATCCGCGCTTTGATGCGCTCCGCGTTCCCGATATGGATCTGGTTCTCCAAGGCCGCAGGAATCAGCACATCGCAGGGTTCCTCCAGCAGGAGGGCTGAGTCTTCGAAATTACGCGCGTTCTTATAGTTCAGGATGGATCCTGTCTCGTTTCGGTGGCGGAATACATCTTCTACGTCAAGGCCATTCTCATCGTAAATACCTCCTTCACGCTCGGCAATGCCAATAATAATGGCTCCATCTTTCTGGCAATAGTTTGCCGAGTGGAAGCCCACATTGCCCAGGCCCTGCACAATCATGCGCTTGCCCTGCATAGAGGAACCCTCAAGCCCTGCCATTTTCAGCAGCTCTGTATCCTGCAAGGCTTCCCGCAAACCAAAGTATACCCCAAGGCCGGTTGCATCGGCCCGCCCCCTGATGCCACCCTGGCCTACAGGCTTGCCGGTTACACAGCCCATAGCGTTGGTTTCGCCATATTTCATGGCCTGGTAGGTATCGGCAATCCAGGCCATTTCGCGGCTGCCGGTCCCGTAATCAGGGGCTGGTACATCCATTCCAGGGCCAATCAGGTTTTTTTTGATCAGTTCGGCTGCATAGCGGCGTGTTACTTTTTCCAGAGTTTTAACAGAAGTTGTGCGCGGGTTTATCTTTACGCCACCTTTAGCTCCACCAAACGGAACATCCACAACGGCACACTTAAAGGTCATCAGGGTAGCCAGCGCTTTTACCTCATCCTCGTCTACCTGCATGCTAAATCGAATACCTCCTTTGGATGGGAGTTTATGGTGGCTGTGCTGTACGCGTATCCCTTCATAAACTTCTATCTTACCGTCTACTTCTACCGGAAAAGAAACTTTATACACGCTGTTGCATACTTTGATCTGGGCAAGTATACCCGGATCCAGGCGCGAAAAGCTAGCTGCATAATCAAACGTTTGAAGCACACTGTTGAGGAATTTGGTGCCTTCGTTGTGGTTGTTTGCCATAATTGAAGCTGTTTTTAAAGTGCATCGAATGTTTTAAGAACGGCTTACAACAGGATTTGTTCCGGCCGCTTACCCGAGGTAAACGGGCGGGTATGTACAGGAGTAGATTATCCGGAAGGGGAGGTAGAGTATAGTATACTTATATATAATAACTTTTATTTTTTCTTGCTTTAGATCTATTAGTTTCTAATTTTGTCACACTGTCGTTGTAATTACAACTGATGAACTTACAAAACAGTTAACTTTTAGCGCCCTATATTAAACATTAAGCTATGTCTACAGATAAATTGATTGCTACTGATTATGCAGCAAACTTCCAGTTCCCGCTGGAAACGAGCGGTGCGATCATTGAGGGAAAACTGGAAGCCTCTTATGACCAGGATTCTGAAACGCTTAATATTCGTTGGAAAGGAGAGGTCCGGTCTGAAGAGATCAAAAGAGGGTATGCCAGCATCATGCAGATGGTGCGGCATTACAAGCCCCGCAAATGGGTGCTGAACCTGCAGGAGCGGGACGGCGTGAAACGGGACGACCAGCGATGGGTTTTCAAGTATGTTTTTCCGAGAGCATTGCGCGCGGTAAACGATGATATTTTCCTGGCAGTGATCTTGCCGGTGCATGCCTACCACAGCGTGTTAACCGATATTGACGGCGACGAACTGATCGTGGAGGACAAGTTCCTTGTTTTACAGCATTTCCTGTATCCGGAAGAGGGGAAGCGCTGGCTGGAGAGTATGGTAGAGATGAAAGAAGCCGGAGCAGAAGTATAGATCCGGTAGCATACAAAAAACAGGGGCAGCTTCCAGAAGCTGCCCCTGTTTTTTGTATGCGGATAGTGCGTGTATTATTTGTTTACGGAGATCAGCTCTACGTCAAAAATAAGTGTGGCATTCGGGCCAATGGCATCGCCTGCTCCCTGTGAGCCGTAAGCCAGGTTAGAAGGTATAAACAGTCTCCACTTGGCGCCTTCTTTCATCAGTTGCAAGGCTTCTGTCCAACCTGCAATTACACCGTTTACCGGGAACGTAGCCGGCTGGCCGCGCTCATAGCTCGAGTCGAACACAGTGCCGTCGATGAGTGTGCCGTGGTAGTGCGTAGTTACCCTGTCGGTGCTGGAAGGTGTTTTGCCGGTACCTTCGTTCAGTACCTGGTATTGCAGGCCGCTTGGCAGCGTATTTACACCTTCTTTGTTTTTGTTGGAAGCCAGGAACTCTTCGCCTTCTTTCTTGTTTTCGGCTGCCTGGGCACCCTGTTTCTGGCCCATTTCCTGCTGCAGGGCCATCATGGCCTGCTGTACCTCGTTTGCTGAAAGGGAGGATGGCTGGCCAGCCAAGGCCTCTTTCATACCTTTCAAAAAGGCTTCTGCTTCAATGCTTATACCTTGTTTGGTCAGGTTGGCAGCCATGTCGCGGCCAATGATGTAGCTTATTTTTTCTTGTTGCGTCATGAATGAAATGATAAATATATATTGTATCTGGACTATAAAGGTATCGGTTCAGGCTTTAAGAACCTAATGGATAGGTATACGCTGAAAACATAAAGGCGAACCTGCCGGCCCGCCTTTAATCTGTTTTTTTAGTGTGTAGGAGTTACAAATACAGGTGTACTTCTTCGTCCTGAAGGTCGAAGTTCAGGTCGCCTGGTGTAAGCCATCCTTTCATAAGGAAGCCAAAGGTAGTTCCTAAAATAAACAGTGACGATAACGTAGATATATGTTTCATGACGATTGATGTAAGGAGGTGATGGTACTTTTCTAACGCTATATAGCTATGAAAGTTACCCTAAATTTCAACCTAACTGTCTGCTTTTTATCCAGCCGACATGGATAGGACGAGGTATAAACAATAAGATCGTTTTCCAGTTATAAAACAGTGGCAGAAACGGTGTAAGGGCACTTTTGGAATAATAATATTCCGGGATGAGTAGCTTATTTAAAGAACTTTGTCCTACCTTTGTGTGAAATATTGATTATGAAGCCATTCAGCTATACTTGTTTGTCTCTGTTAGCGCCAGCTAGCGCAGGCCTTGTTGTTGCTTCTCATCACGTATCCCTAAGTGATGAACTGAATGGTTATTGCCTTCACTTTTTTACTACTCCCAAGGCCTTTAACAGCTAAGCCGGAGTTACCCTACGTTTAAGCTGCAACTAATGGGTAGTTCCGGATCGGTGGAGACAGCAAGTTAAACGAATCTTTTTATCACTTTTATTTCATGGCAACAAAATTCAGCGTCAGACAAACGTTTGTGTATGTCTTTGTTTCGCTTTATCTGGTTACGCTCCTGTTATCAGTTTTCGATCGGCAGGCACTTTGGTCTTTACTGGCTATTGTACCACTGCACCTTGTTTACCTGAACAACATCCGTCAGGGCAAACATAGTATACTGCGCAACTACCCGCTGCTGGGCTACCTCCGTTACTTTTTCGAAAGTATACGCCCGGAGCTGCGCCAGTATTTTTTTGAATCGGACCTGGACGGGAAACCGTTCAGCCGCCGCCAGCGCTCCATCGTTTACCAGCGAGCCAAAAACGTGCGCCAGACAGTGCCGTTTGGTATGCAGGCAAACAGCCAGGAAGTAGGTTTTGAATGGATCGCCCACACGATGTTTCCGGTGCACGTGAAAGAGGAGAACCTGCGCGTGACGGTTGGCAGCAGCAGTTGCAACCAACCCTACAGCGCCAGCATTTACAACATCTCGGCCATGAGCTACGGCTCTCTGAGCAAAACAGCTGTTACGGCCCTCAGCGCCGGTGCCAAACTGGGCGGCTTTGCCCACAACACCGGAGAGGGTGGTGTTAGTCCGTTCCATATAGAAGGAGGCGGGGACCTGATCTGGCAGATCGGTACCGGTTACTTTGGCTGCCGCGACAAAGACGGCAACTTCTCTGAAAGATTATTCCAGGAGCAGGTGGCACACCCGAATATCAAGATGGTGGAGATCAAGCTGTCGCAGGGAGCTAAGCCTGGGCACGGCGGTATACTTCCTGCTGCCAAAAACACTCCTGAGATTGCGGCCATCCGTAAAGTGGAGCCTTTTACGACGGTAGCGTCACCGCCGGCACATTCGGCTTTCAACGATCAGTTTACCATGCTGCTCTTTATACAGAAACTGCGGGTGCTATCGGAAGGTAAACCTATTGGTATAAAGTTGTGTATTGGTAATAAACAGGAGTTCGAACAGCTGTGCCGGGAAATGATGCACAACCGGATCTACCCTGATTTTATTACGATCGACGGGGCTGAAGGCGGTACCGGTGCTGCTCCGCTGGAGTTTACTGACAGTCTGGGCATGCCGCTCTACGATGCCCTGGCCTTTGTACAGAATATGCTGAAGAAGTATGGCCTCCGCGACGAGATCAAGCTGATGGCAGCCGGTAAGATCATCACCGGAGTTGATATCCTGAAGGCTGTGTCGTTGGGAGCGGATATTTGCTACAGTGCCCGTGGTATGATGTTCGCGCTGGGTTGTATACAGGCGCTGCAATGCGACTCCGGACGTTGCCCTGTAGGTATTGCTACGCAGGATAAAAACCTGTACAGCGGCCTGGATGTAACAGATAAACGTGTGCGCGTTGCCAACTTCCACGGCAACACCATCAAGTCTACCATCGAGGTGATGGAAGCCTGTGGGTTCAGCTCGTTGAGCCATGTAACGCCGGATAAGATCTTCAGAAGAGTGGAGCAGGGGAATACGCTGAGCTTTAAAGATATTTATTTCGCAAAAAATGCGTCGGCCAGCGAAATCAGCAGAAACTATGTATTAAACTGAGTTGATATGAACAACACCATCTATTTAACCGAGCAGGACTATAAACGCCTGATCGACCTGATACAAGTGCAGCGTCAGAGCAACGGTGCAGCTGTGAACATTGGCAAGTTAGGTGAAGAACTGAAACGGGCAACCATCGTAGCCTCGGAAGAAATTCCTGCTAACGTGATCACGATGAACTCAAAGGTGCAGCTAAAGGATCTGGTTAGTGGCAAGGAGATCGAGATCACGCTGGTGTATCCGAAGGATGCTGATATCAGTACCCGTAAAATTTCGATTTTCGCGCCTGTAGGCACAGCGATTATAGGCTGCAAGGAAGGAGATGTGGTGGAGTGGCCGGTACCCTCCGGTACGATCAACTATAAAATAGAAAAGGTGATCTACCAGCCGGAAGCAACCGGCGATTACCATTTGTAACAAGTATAAAATGGCAGTATATGCCGCAAAACAAAGCCCCTGGCATGCTGCATGCCAGGGGCTTTGTTTTATACTTTACAGGTACTAATAATAGATATTTGAATCTTCATCGTATAGGTCGAAATCCATGTCTTCATCTTCCAGGCGGGTACTTTTATACACGTAGGCGGCTGCACCCACTAACAGCAATGTAACCGCAAACAGGAGCACAGGAAAATCAGTCTTTCTTTTCTTTCTCATAATTCTTTGATTTGAGTCTTACTTATACGGTTGAGTCGTAGCTTTAAGTTGTAAGCTTGTTGATAATGAGCACATAAAAGAAAAAGGAGCCGGTTTTCACGGGCTCCTTTTTTACTAGTTTATACTTTAAAATATAACTTACATGTTTCTGCGGTACTGTCCGCCTACCTCAAATAAGGCATTCGTGATCTGGCCAAGTGAGCAGTATTTCACCGTCTCCATCATCTCTTCGAAGATGTTGCCGTTGTTTATGGCCACCTGCTGTATACGTTTCAGCATTTCGGTTGACTTATCCGCATTGCGCTCCTGCAAGGCACGCACCATTTTGATCTGGTATTGTTTCTCATCTTCGGTAGCACGGATAACCTCCTGCGGAATAACCGTTGGAGAGCCCTGCGAAGAAAGGAAGGTGTTCACGCCAATGATCGGATACTCGCCGGTATGCTTCAGGGTCTCGTAGTATAAACTTTCCTCCTGAATCTTGCCGCGCTGGTACATCGTTTCCATCGCACCCAGTACACCGCCACGCTCTGTTATGCGGTCGAACTCTGCCAATACAGCTTCTTCCACCAGGTCCGTCAGCTCTTCGATGATGAATGAGCCTTGCAGCGGGTTCTCGTTTTTGGCAAGTCCCAGCTCGCGGTTGATGATCAGCTGAATGGCCATTGCGCGACGAACAGAAGCTTCTGTAGGCGTTGTGATGGCCTCATCGTAAGCGTTGGTGTGCAGTGAGTTACAATTGTCGTAGATCGCGTAAAGCGCCTGCAGCGTGGTACGGATATCGTTGAAATCGATCTCCTGTGCGTGCAGCGAACGGCCGGACGTCTGGATGTGGTACTTCAACATCTGAGAACGGGCATCTGCGCCATACTTGTGCTTCATCGCTTTGGCCCAGATTCTTCTAGCTACACGGCCAATTACCGCATACTCCGGATCGATGCCGTTGGAGAAGAAGAAGCTCAGGTTAGGCGCAAACTTGTTGATATCCATGCCGCGGCTCACATAGTACTCCACAAACGTGAAGCCATTTGCCAGCGTAAAGGCTAACTGCGAGATCGGGTTTGCACCAGCTTCTGCAATATGGTAGCCGGAAATAGACACCGAATAGAAGTTACGCACGTTCCTGTTGATGAAGTACTGCTGTACGTCACCCATCAAACGAAGCGAGAACTCAGTAGAGAAAATACAGGTGTTCTGTGCCTGGTCTTCTTTCAGGATATCTGCTTGTACCGTGCCACGAACTGCTGCCAGCGTACGGGTTTTGATCGGCTCGTATACTTCGGCAGGTAGTACCTGGTCGCCGGTTACACCCAGCAACATCAAACCTAAACCATCGTTACCTTTTGGTAGCTCACCCTGGTATCTTGGGCGCTCAACACCTTTCTCTTTATAGATGGCTTCGATCTTGGCATTTACTTCTTCTTCCAGACCATGCTCTTTAATGTATAGCTCGCATTGCTGGTCGATGGCAGCATTCATAAAGAAGCCGGTAAGTATAGCAGCCGGACCGTTGATGGTCATCGAAACCGAGGTCATCGGATCAGCCAGATTGAAGCCGGAGTATAGTTTCTTGGCATCGTCGAGGCAGCAAATGCTCACGCCCGAGTTACCAATCTTACCATAAATATCCGGTCTGAAATCAGGGTCTTCGCCGTAAAGGGTTACGGAGTCGAATGCTGTAGACAGACGCTTGGCTGGCATGCCTAAACTCACGTAATGGAAGCGACGGTTGGTACGCTCCGGACCACCTTCGCCGGCAAACATACGGGTAGGGTCTTCGCCTTCGCGCTTGAACGGGAATACACCTGCTGTGTATGGGAATTCACCCGGCACGTTCTCCTGCAGGTTCCACTTCAATAGATCACCCCATGCTTCGTAGCGTGGCGTAGCAACCTTAGGGATCTGCAGGTGCGAGAGCGATTCGGTATGGGTCTTTATCTTCAGCTCCTTGTCACGTACCTTGAACACATAGAACTCGTTCTTGTAGGCCTGTACTTTCTCTTTCCAGTTCTCGAGTATTTTCTTGTTCTGGCCGTCTAAGCTTAAAGCAACTTCCGCATACGCTTCTTCCAACTGTTTTACCAAACGGTCTTTATCAGCAATTTCTATACTTTGAACTGCTTCGATAGACTTTTTGATACCGTATAGTTTCTGCGCTACTTCCGCCTGGTCTTTGCTCCACTTATCGTAGTTGCGGATGGTTTCTGCGATCTCAGACAGGTAACGTGTGCGGGCAGGAGGGATGATGTATACTTTCTCCGACATCTCCTGCGACGTATGCAGGTTAGAAGCGAATTCCACACCGGTTTTTTCCGTGATCTTGGCCATTACCGCACGGTACAGGCGGTTCATGCCCGGGTCATTGAACTGGGAAGCGATGGTACCGAATACCGGAATTTCCTCGTCGTTCACATCCCACAGCTGGTGGTTGCGCTTGTATTGTTTCTTCACATCACGCAGGGCGTCTAGGGCACCACGCTTGTCGAATTTGTTCAGGGCAATAACATCAGCAAAGTCGAGCATGTCGATCTTCTCGAGCTGCGTGGCGGCACCGTACTCCGGCGTCATCACATACAGGCTCATGTCAGAGTGCTCGATGATCTCGGTGTCCGATTGTCCAATACCAGATGTTTCCAGGATGATCAGGTCGAAATCAGCTGCTTTCACGATGTCCACGGCGTCCTGTACATACTTGCTCAGGGCCAGGTTGCTCTGGCGGGTTGCCAGCGAACGCATGTAAACTCTGTCGTTAGAGATGGAGTTCATGCGGATTCTATCACCCAGCAAAGCACCACCAGTCTTACGTTTCGACGGGTCTACAGAGATGATAGCGATCTTCTTATCCGGGAAATCCAGCAGGAAGCGGCGCACCAGTTCATCTACCAACGACGACTTACCTGCACCACCTGTACCGGTGATACCCAGCACTGGCGTTTTAACTTCTTTTGCCTGCTCTTTTACAGCGTCAAGTATAGAACGGGCTTCTTCCGGGAAGTTCTCGGCAGCCGAGATAAGACGGGCAATGGCTTTTGGATCTTTGTCTCTTAAATGCTTCGCTTCTCCGTTCAGGTCTTTGCCTGTGGGGAAGTCGCACTTCTCGAGCATGTCGTTGATCATACCCTGCAATCCCATCGCACGTCCGTCGTCAGGAGAATAGATACGGGCTATGCCGTAACCGTGCAGTTCTTCGATCTCGGTAGGAAGTATAACGCCACCACCGCCACCGAAAATACGGATATGGCTGCAGCCGCGCTCGTTGAGCAGGTCGTACATGTACTTGAAGTACTCCAGGTGGCCGCCCTGGTAAGAGGTAATGGCAATGGCCTGAGCGTCCTCCTGAATCGCACAATCCACGATTTCCTGCACCGAGCGGTTGTGGCCCAGGTGTATCACTTCAGCGCCTGAAGCCTGAATAATACGACGCATGATGTTAATCGACGCGTCGTGTCCATCGAACAACGAAGCGGCTGTCACGATCCGGATATGGTTGACAGGCTTATATGGTTCTACTGTAGTAAGTTGCATAGTTTACTAACAAGAGTTTTCAAAAAATCATGCGAATATAGCAAAATTTAGGGTATGATTTTCAGATGTATAAAGTCCTTACAACATGCGTACTTGCCATATAGGAAGCACTTAGTAATCAATAAGTACTCTGAATGGAGCTATTGAATTAATTATCAGCTGCCGGTTTCTCTGTTAATATCCTGTTGGTGCTTTTCCATTCTGTCCATCACCTTCTCCGGGGCAACATTTTTGGTTAATTCATCAAATTCGGGATTATGTGCCTCTTCTATGTCCATTTTATGAGCGATAGCTCTTACCAGTTTTATCAGGTTAGTAACCTCATGCTCCGATAAAAGGCTTACCTGCAGGTCAAGTTCGGCACGCTTATCGGCTTGGGCTGCCATACGGTTTTGGCTGATCAGTACAAACGTGGAAAGGAAAATGGCTTCAACCGACGCGATCATGGCCAATACCACAAAGGATTCATCAAAAGGTTTCAGGCCCAACCAACCCAGGTTCCAGATCACCCAGATGCCATACACAGCCAGGTGAATGTATACATACGCCATACTTCCGGCAAACCGGGTGATGGCATCGGCTACTTTGTCCTGAGCTGGCCTTTCCTGGTCTTCCTGCTGTTTGCGTTCGAGTAAAGCTTTTATGTTGCGTTCTACTACCTGCGTCATTCTACCCGACGGGTCAGGAGCAGTATTTTTATCTTCGTATTTGTTCATACAGTAGTAATAGTATAGCTGTTGTATACGGGCCAGTAGGGTAGTACGAAGGTGCTGTTCTGGTTAGTTGCTGCGTTTTCAGCCCCGGTTACATCTTGTACGGTCGGCTCATCGGAATTAATTTGCCTAAAAAGCCCTGATTTAAGTCTGCTGTTTACTTGTATTCTATAAATCTTGGCCTCAGAAGCTGAAACAAAGCCACTTTCTTCTTAACTTTGTTATTCGTATAGATATTTATGAAGAACATTCGCAATTTCTGCATCATCGCCCATATCGACCATGGTAAGAGTACTCTGGCCGACCGTCTGCTGGAATTCACCCAGACAGTAGCAGAGCGTGAAATGCAAAACCAGCTGCTCGACAACATGGACCTGGAGCGTGAGCGCGGCATTACCATCAAGAGCCACGCTATCCAGATGAACTATAATTACAAAGGAGAAGATTACGTACTGAACCTGATCGATACGCCAGGCCACGTAGATTTTTCTTATGAAGTATCCCGTTCCATTGCTGCCTGCGAGGGCGCACTGCTGATCGTGGATTCTTCGCAGGGGATTGAGGCGCAGACCATTTCTAACTTATACTTAGCCATCGGCTCTGACCTGGAGATCATTCCTGTACTGAACAAGATCGACCTGCCGCACGCCATGCCCGAAGAAGTATCGGACCAGATCATCGACCTGATCGGCTGCGACAAAGAAGATATCATCCATGCTTCGGGTAAGGCAGGTATCGGTATCGAAGATATCCTGAATGCTATTTGCGAGCGTATTCCGGCACCAAAAGGAGACCCGGAGGCACCCCTGCAGGCCCTGATCTTTGACTCTGTATTTAACTCCTACAGAGGCATTGAAGTATACTTCCGGATTTACAACGGCACGCTTCGTAAAGGCGATAAGGTAAAGTTCATAAACACGGGCAAAACCTACGAGGCCGACGAAATCGGCGTACTGAAACTGAACCAGGAGCCACGCCAGGAAATGGCAGCCGGCAACGTGGGTTACCTGATCTCGGGTATCAAAAATGCTAAAGAAGTAAAAGTAGGTGATACCATTACGCATGTGGATCGTCCGGCTCAGGGTATACAGGGCTTTGAGGACGTGAAGCCGATGGTGTTTGCCGGTATTTACCCGGTAGAGACCAGCGAGTACGAAGAATTGCGTGCCTCCATGGAGAAGCTGCAGCTCAACGATGCTTCCCTTGTATGGGAGCCGGAGACTTCTGCTGCCCTTGGCTTCGGTTTCCGTTGCGGATTCTTAGGCATGCTGCACATGGAAATTGTGCAGGAGCGTTTGGAGCGTGAGTTCGATATGACGGTAATCACGACCGTTCCGTCGGTGCAGTTCAATGTGCATACTACCAAAGGCCAGTTGCTGAAAGTAAGTGCGCCTTCTGAGATGCCGGAGCCAAACTACATCGACCACATCGAGGAGCCGTTCATCAAGGCGCAGATCATTTCAAAGGCAGAGTATGTTGGCCCGATCATCACGCTTTGTATGGAAAAGCGCGGTATACTTAAAAACCAGACGTACCTGACCAGCGACCGCGTAGAGCTTTCGTTTGAAATGCCGCTTGCCGAGATCGTATTCGACTTCTTTGATAAACTGAAGACCATTTCGCGTGGATATGCCTCGCTTGACTACGAGCTGATCGGTTTCCGCCAGTCGAACATGGTGAAGCTGGATGTGATGCTGAACG
Source organism: Pontibacter ruber (assembly GCF_023630205.1). Taxonomy (GTDB): domain Bacteria; phylum Bacteroidota; class Bacteroidia; order Cytophagales; family Hymenobacteraceae; genus Pontibacter; species Pontibacter ruber. Next base: position 551,903 of record NZ_JALPRR010000002.1, read on the forward strand.
GAGAGCCTGTGGATGCCTTGTCGGCCATCGTGCACCGCGACAAAGCCTACGAGTGGGGCAAGCGCCTGTGCGAGAAGCTGCGTGAGCTGTTGCCTCGCCAGATGTTCGAGATCGCGATCCAGGCTGCTATTGGTCAGAAGATCATCGCCCGCGAAACGGTGAAGGCCCTGCGCAAGAACGTATTGGCCAAGTGCTACGGCGGTGACATTTCGCGTAAGCGTAAGCTCCTCGAGAAACAGAAGAAAGGTAAGAAACGCATGCGCCAGGTAGGCAACGTGGAAATTCCGCAAGAAGCCTTCTTAGCCGTGCTCAAACTCGACTAACCTATAACAAGCCCCGACGTGCCCCTCCGCGCCGGGGCTTGTCGCTTATATACATTTTGACAGGAGAATTTGTGACAAAGGACAAAAGACATAAAGTATAAACTTTTAGTGGGCCTTCAATCCAATAGTTCTTTGCCAGGAAGTCTGATAATAAACTTGCTAAAGCCTTGTACCTCGATATAACTATAAAAGCCCGTTGCTACAACCCCGCCAAAGTTGAAAGTATACTTCTGGAACATGGGGCTCAGTATGTGGGGCTGGATGTGCAGACGGATACCTACTACGAAGCAGATTATGGTAAACTGAAGCACCGCCAGGGAAATATTGAGAATGTGCTTATACATTATAACAGGAAATCAGGCGGGGGAACAAAACAAACCGAAGTACTTCTTTATCTTAAGCACCCAGGAGCTGAAACGATTAACCAGATCTGCGGCAGCCAGAAAGTTCTGGCGCAGGTAAAGAAGCTCCGAAAGATTTTCTTTATCGGGAATGTGAAGTTCCACATTGATTACCTGGAGGAACTTGGCCACTTTGTTGAAATAGAAGCAATTGATCTTGATGGCTCGCTAGGCTTGGATATGCTGAATCAGCAATGCCATTATTACAAAGAACTTCTCCAGATTGAAGAGGACGATTTAGTTACAAGTGCCTATACTGATTTAATACAGCATTCATAATTCATAATTCATAATTATAAAGTAAACTATGATCCTGCTCGACGGCAAAAAGACATCCGAAGCCATACAGAATGAAATAGCTGCAGAAGTAGCTGAGATTAAAGCCCATGGTGGTAAAATACCGCACCTGGCGGCTGTGCTTGTTGGTAATGATGGTGGCTCGGTTACGTATGTTACCAACAAAGTGCTGGCCTGCGAGAAAGTTGGCTTTGGCTCTTCGCTTATCCGCTACGAAGACGATGTGACCGAAGAAGAGCTTTTGAACAAAATACAGGAGCTGAACGAGGATGATGAGATCGATGGGTTTATCGTGCAGCTTCCACTGCCAAAGCATATCAATACACAGAAAGTGCTGGAGGCTGTAGACCCGAGAAAAGATGTAGATGGTTTCCATCCGGCTAATGTGGGCCGAATGGTGGCTGGATTGTCTTCGTTCCTGCCGGCTACACCGTATGGCATTCTGCAGTTAATCGAGCGTTATCAGATCGAAACGAACGGCAAGCACTGCGTCGTGATCGGCCGCAGCAATATAGTAGGGTCGCCGATGAGTATCCTGATGTCGAAGGCGGCTTACCCGGGCAATGCCACCGTTACGCTCTGCCACCGCAACACAATTGATCTGGCTTATTACACCCGTCAAGCTGATATCATTATTGCCGCCGTAGGTATACCCGGGCTGATAACAGAAGACATGGTAAAAGAAGGCGCCGTAGTCATAGACGTGGGTACAACCCGCGTTCCGGATGCCACCCGCAAATCTGGCTACAGATTGCGTGGCGATGTGGACTTTGACAACGTAGCACCTAAGTGCAGCTACATCACCCCTGTACCAGGTGGTGTTGGCCCACTTACAATTGCCATGCTGTTGAAGAATACCCTGAAAGCTGCCAAGCGCGAAGTATACGCGTAAGCAAGTATAAATTCTACCAAAGCCTCTCAGTATCCTCAGGATGTTGGGAGGCTTTTTTGTGTCTGATTCTAGTTGATTCTCCTGTCATCTCGACGCAAGGAGAGATCTGTGTTAGCACAGGTATAGCTCTTCTTAAATCTTTATCATGCTTTCTCTTTCCTTGTTCTTTGCAAGCTTTTCGCCTCGCCGGCTGGGCCCTACTTTTCTCCTTGATGAGAAAAGTAGGCAAAAGAATCAAGACGATTTTGTTTCTCGAGGGCCCCTACCCCCACTCGCTGACCGCTCAAACAAAAAATCGTCATCTGTGCACCTGGCTAGTTTCTTTGCCCCGTAACTTCTGTTTTATTGTTCCTGTTGCATAGCAGCTCACGAAGCAGTGTCATTTTTAATCCTTGGGTTGAGCGCCTATGCGAGTTTTTCCGGTGTTGCGCGAGCAACATTGCGACCGAAGGGTAGCAAAGGAAAAGCTCCCAGCGCGATGCCCCAGGACGAGGCCCCGCGGCCCTGAGCGCACCAAAAGCAGCTATAAAACAAAAGGTGAGTAAGACTAAGGATGAAGGGTAGCTACGAAGCAAAGACTTGTTAGCACAATGAATAAGTTTCTCTCTGTACACTAAATAAAAACACATCTATACTTCTTCTATAACCAAACGGAACAGAAGACACTGCATACCTTGTTGCAATTTTAGCTAACTTTGCAAGTTCTGCGCGGTTTATACCTAGGAAAGTATAAATCAGCATATTTATCAAATACTGGCTCATGCAGGGCCGAAGCATTACAATTTTGGAATCAATAAAAGCATTTAAGACAGCCTCTATCCATACGGTGCCGAAAGATGGCAGCCAGTTACCTCTGATGGAGGCTTTTTATACGATACAGGGTGAGGGTGGCAACACCGGAACAGCTGCTTATTTTATCCGGTTGGGCGGCTGCGACGTGGGCTGCCACTGGTGCGATGTAAAGGAGTCGTGGGATGCGGAACTGCACCCGCTAACACCAGTAGAAGAGATTGTGAAAATGGCCGAACCATTTCCGGGCAAAACAGTTGTAATAACCGGGGGAGAGCCGCTGCTTTACAACCTCAACCCGCTTACGTCGCTGCTGCAGGAGCAAGGCATTAAAACCATGATCGAGACTTCCGGTGCATATCCGATCAGCGGCTATTGGGATTGGGTGTGTTTGTCTCCCAAAAAGTTTAAAGCTCCGGATGCATCTGTGTATCCTTTTGCAGATGAGCTAAAAGTGATTATCTTTAACAAAAGTGATTTTGCGTGGGCAGAGGAGCATGCAGCAAGGGTAGGGGAGAAAACAAGATTATACCTGCAACCCGAGTGGAGTAAGGCCAACCAATTGACGCCGCTTATAGTAGAGTACGTAAAGAACAATCCGAAATGGCGTGTGTCGCTGCAGACGCACAAGTACATGGATATCCCATAACCTTATATGTATAAACAACTGCTTTTTACTCTTCTCCTGATATTGGGTGTAAGCGTAACTGGTTTTGCGCAAAACCAACCGTTACGTACAAAATCTAAAAAGGCAGAAAATTTATACTACAAGGCAGACGATTATGTAAAAGCCCGTGATTTTGAACGGGCGCTACAAACGCTCGACGAAGCGATAGAAAAAGATCCGAAGTTTGGTGAAGCATACTTGAAGGCAGCCCACCTGCACAAGATGATGGGCAACAAGGCAGCCACTTTCGATTACCTCGACAAAGGGCTTTCGGTGCTGCCGTACAATGCTGGCCTTGCCAACAGCTACTTCGACCTGGCCGATCTATACTTTGATAAGGGCGATTACAAGAAGTCTAAAAATTTCTTTCAGGCATTTCTTAAATCCAACCCTAAAAATGCAAAGCTGATCGATTATGCGCGGCAACAGGTAAAAACAGCCGACTACGCCTTAAAGGCGATGCAGAAACCGATCGATTTCAACCCGGTGCGCCTCTCTGATGCCATTAACCAGTTCGGGCTACAATACTTTCCTTCCACCACCGCCGACCAGCGTTACTTTATTTACACGGCCCGTGCAGGCGCGCGCCCAGACCAGGACGAAAACATCTATGTAAGCCAGCAGAAAGACGGGGAGTGGCAGGCGCCGGTTTCCATCTCTGATGCGATCAATTCTACTGCCAACGAAGGGGCCGCCACCATTTCAGGCGATGGCAAAACGCTCGTTTTTACCTCCTGCAACCGCCCCGATAGCCAGGGCGATTGTGATCTGTACATCTCTTTCAGAACAGGCAACGAATGGAGCAAGCCCCGGAACATGGGCACCGATGTCAATTCCAAAGCCTGGGACTCTCAGCCAAGCTTATCTGCCGACGGCCGCACGTTATACTTCACGTCTACACGAGGTGGTGGTATAGGCAAAGAGGACATCTGGGTGACCAGCCTGGTAGAAGATGGCTCCTGGCGAAAGCCCCGCAACCTGGGCGAACCGGTTAACTCGAAAGGGCGCGACATGGCTCCGTTCATTCATGTAAGCGGTTCTACGCTATACTTTGTAAGCGACGGGCACATCGGCATGGGCGGTTTGGATGTCTTCAAAACTTCCCTGGAACATACCAAAAAGTGGACGGTGCCAGAGAACATGGGCTATCCGCTTAACACGCATACCGACGAAGGCTCCATGTTTGTGACGCCGGATAACAAAACCGGCTATTACTCACGCCAATTAGTAACAGAGTCAGGCATACCCACCATACAGCTTTATAGTTTTGATGTGCCGGAAGTATGGAGAAGCAAGATGAACAGTACCTATGCACAGGGGCGTGTGTTTGATGCAGATACCAAGAAGCCGCTGGCTGCCGTGGTGCAACTATACGATGTGGCCTCTGACTCGCTGGTGCAGCAGGTGAATTCCGATAAAGTATCCGGCGAATACACCGTAGTGCTGACAGATGGCAAGCAGTATGCCTTGTATGTAAATGCCCCGAAATACCTGATGAACAGTTTGAGTTTTGATTATACCTTGTCACAGGCACTGAAACCACTGGCACTCGATGTTTACCTGAAACCTATTAAAACAGGGGCGGCCTCCGTGCTCAACAATCTGTTCTTCGATACGGGCAAGTATACCCTGGAACGAAAGTCGCGCACGGAGCTAAATAAGTTGATTTCCTTCCTGCAGCAGAACAAGGGAGTGCAGATCGAGATCTCCGGCCATACCGACGACGTTGGCTCTGACCAGGCCAATCAACTTCTTTCGGAAAAAAGGGCCAAAGCCGTCGCCGATTACCTCAGCAGCAACGGCGTAAACAGGCAGCGCATCCGGTCTAAAGGCTACGGCGAGACCAAACCTGTTAAGCCAAATACATCGGAAGAGAACCGAAGCCAGAACCGCCGCATCGAAATGCGGGTTCTCTAAAAGATCAAAGTATAAAGTAAAAGGGCAGCCCTGATCATCAGGGCTGCCCTTTTACTTTATAACGCTTTACCCGACGTTAAAACATGTAGGTCAGGTTGAGCATGGTTCTGTCATTGACTTTGTTGGCATGGTGGTCGCTGTTGCTTAGCGATTTTTGCAGGGTAGCGCCCAACGCCAGGTTACTGATGTAGACGTTCACCCCCAGGTTGGCATAGTAATTTTCCCCGCCGATCTGGATATGCTCCTCATCCCCGAATTCGTCTGCTTTTGCATTCTCGTAGTACTCGCCTGCGCTTGGCAGCAAGGTAATGCCTTCCATGTTTTGCCAGTTAATCAGGTTGGAGATAGCGCTCACTCTGTTGCCATACTTGTACCCGTTGTTATCTGTGGTGTTCATCCGGTAGGTAAGATTATTGCTGAGCCAGAGTTTGCCATAGCGCAGGGTATAGATACTGTTGAGCTGGTAATCATAAAGCAGGGTTCTGCTCAGGGCAGGAAACAGCATCACTGCTATACTTATTATAGATAACACACTTTTCATGCTGTCCGGCTTCTTGTCTGATTCCGAATCAGATGTATGTAGAGCAGGGTGCTGAAAAAATGATAAATATCACCTATAAAAGAGATGTAAGTCTTTTATTCAGCTATGCTTTTCTTATACTTTTGAATTGTAAATGAAAGCCAAAACATACTTGTTAACCTTTGAATAGTTATAATAAATCGGCCGGTATTGGATTATGCACGTAGGAAATAAGATAATTCAACCGGAACTACTAAACATTTAAAGACAATGAAAATCAACAAAAAACAATCATTTAAAATGAAACCGCTAAAACCTTTTGCTATGCTCATGCTAGGCGCCATGATGTTGTACAGTTGCTCATCCGGCGATAACGAAACCGCCGGTGGTGAAACTGAACAGGAGTCCGGTTTGGCACACCAGGAGGAAGCTGCCGGGGAATCAGCTGCTGCAACAGAAACAGCCGCCGCTGACGAGGGCAAAGGTGTAGGCCCTGTCAAAACTGTAGAAATAGGCGCCACCATCGACGAGGCTCTGGCCAATCAGGGTAAGAGTATATTCGAAGGCAAATGTTCTGCCTGCCACCAGTTATCTGATCAGAAAGTAGTAGGCCCTGGCCTGGCGGGTGTAACCGAGCGCCGCAAACCGGAGTGGATCATGAACATGATCGTGAACCCGGAAGAGATGACCAAGCAGGATCCAACAGCTAAAAAACTGCTGGCTGAGCACTTAACCCAGATGACCAACCAGAACGTGACGGAGCAGGATGCAAGAGCCATTCTCGAATACCTGAGACAGAACGACAAGGCTAGCTAAAGAAACTAAACACAAACCCATAATTTTATGGAAACTTTAATCAACAAATTAAGAAACGTTGCACCGAAGGCGGCTCTGCTGATGGCAGTAGCAGCCGGTGCTGCACTGCAGGGATGTAGCCGCTCGGAAAGCGGTGATAGGGGTGGGGCAACAGCCTCCGCCCTGTCTTCGGACGCTGCTTCTGCAGTGTACGTAGCACCCGGCAAGCACGATGAGCTTTACTCTTTCCTTTCAGGGGGCTTTAACGGACAGGTGTCTGTGTACGGTCTTCCTTCAGGCAGGCTGCTGAAGATCATCCCTGTGTTCTCGCAGCACGCTGAGAACGGCTACGGCTACAACGAGGAAACGAAGGCTATGCTGCAGACCTCGCACGGCTTTGTGCCATGGGACGACCTGCACCACCCGAAACTGTCGCGGTCTAACGGTACAACAGACGGTCGCTGGTTGTTCGTGAACGGTAACAACACCCCGCGCGTAGCCCGAGTGGACCTGACCACCTTCGAGACCGTAGAGATTATGGAGATCCCGAACTCGGCTGGTAACCACTGTTCTCCTTACCCAACCAACAACAACGAGTACGTAATTGCAGGTACCCGCTTCTCTGTTCCGCTGGACATGAAAGGTGGTACAAGCGACGTGTCGCTGGAAGATTACGAAAAAGAATTCCGTGGCTCTATCTCCTTTATCAAAATAGACCAGGAGAAAGGCGATATGGACCTGGACTTCCAGATACTGGTACCTGGCTTTGACTATGACCTTGCCAACGGCGGCAAAGGCCCTTCTGAAGACTGGGTATTCTTTACAACCTATAACTCTGAAAAATCCGGTACTCTGAAAGAGATCGGTGCTTCTCAGAACGATAAAGATTACCTGGCTGCTATTAACTGGAAACTGGCTGCCAAGTATGCCAAAGAAGGTAAAGCACGTGAGATGCCTGCCAACTACTACCACAACAAGATGGATAAAGGCACACACACTGCTAAATCTACTGTTAAGAAGAAAGTGCGCTACCTGTTGCCGGAAGATTGCCCAGGCATGATGTACCTACTGCCTGCTCCTAAATCACCACACGGTATCGACGTAGACCCAAGCGGTGAGTTCATGGTAGTAAGTGGTAAACTGGCATCGGCTATCCCTGTGTTCTCTTTCGCTAAAATGCAGGATGCGATCAAAAACAAGAAGTTTGATGGCGAGAAGAACGGCATTCCAGTACTGCAGTATGAGTCTGTGCTGAAAGGTGAAGTGAAAGAGCCGGGCTTAGGACCATTGCACACTGAGTTTGACGGCAAAGGCAACGCGTATACTTCTATGTTCGTGTCTTCTGAAGTTGTGAAATGGAAACTGAACGACCTGAAGGTGATGGACAGAATTCCCGTATACTATTCCGTTGGTCACTTAATGATACCTGGTGGCGATACAAAAGAACCGTATGGCAAGTACCTGGTAGCCATGAACAAGATCACCAAAGACCGTTACCTGCCAACCGGCCCAGAACTGGCCCACTCTGCGCAGCTGATCGATATCTCTGGCGATAAAATGAAACTGTTGCTTGACTTCCCGACTGTAGCGGAACCACACTACGCACAGGCCATCAAGGCAGACCTGGTTGCACCTAAGAGTGTGAAATTCCACAAGCTGGATGAAAACAAGCACCCGCAGGCTGCTAAGAAGGAAAGCGAAGCCAGTGTTACCCGCAAAGGCAATGTGGTACACGCGAAGATGACCTCTATCCGAAGCCACTTTACACCGGATAACATTGAAGGTGTGCAGGTGGGTGATACCGTATACTTCCACGTAACTAACTTAGAGCAGGACTGGGATGTACCGCACGGATTTGCGGTGATGGGAGCTAACACCTCTGAAACCCTAATCATGCCGGGTGCGACACAAACCCTGAAATGGGTACCGAAGAAAGCAGGTGTTTACCCGATGTACTGTACCGACTTCTGCTCTGCGCTGCACCAAGAAATGCAGGGATATGTGAGGGTATCTCCAAAAGGATCCAACGTGCCGATCAAGTTCTCGACCGGTAAAAAGAAACAGAACATTCCAGGGGTAGCATCAACAAAATAATGCTTTAACTGGGCAAATCAGCGGAGGTTGCCCCGGTAGCCTCCGCTGAATTTTTTAACCTGAGTCGCGGGTTATTTCTGAGGTCTTACACTAAGACTCATACTTACCACACGACTCAATTCTATTTCACCTTAAACTATAAAAGGATGAAAGCTTTACATAGAGTGCTGATGATTTTTGCGGCACTATCACTTGGCTTGCTGTTTATGTTCCCGATGTGGAAGATCTACCTCAAAGCCCCACAATACCCTGAAGGCCTGGAGATGCATATCTGGGTGAATAAGATCGCCGGAAGCTCCGAAGGTATCCTTCAAAACTTCAATATCCTCAACCACTACATTGGCATGGCGCCTATACACGCCGACTCGTTTGCCGAGCTCAAATTCATGCCTTATGTAGTTATCTTCTTTATGATCACCGGTGTTATAGTTGCCCTGATCGGCAAGCGTAATTTAGCAGGTGCCTGGGCAGGTTTGCTAATGGGTGCCGGTGCAGCCGGTATACTTGACTTTTATTTATGGCTGGTAAAGTTCGGTACCAACCTGAGCCCTGAAGCTCCCATCAAAGTGCCGGGCATGACATATATTCCGCCCTTGCTGGGCCACAAAACATTGCTCAACTTCGAGGCGCTTTCGTTGCCTGCTTTAGGCAGTGCCGGTATCATGCTGGCCATCGTTTTCAGCGTACTTGCCTTTTACCTGAGCTACCGGGCAAGCAAAAAAGAATTAGTTAACAAACCCGTACATACCGCCGCATGAGACCTGTTGTAACCATAGTTGCGTTGCTTTTTATACTTTGTTTTGCCTTTAGTTGCAAGCCAGAGCAGAAACCCATACCCTACGGAGCAGCCAACTGTGCCCATTGCAACATGACCGTGGCCGACAACCGCTACGGTGCCGAACTGGTAAACGACAAAGGCAAAGCGTTCTTTTTCGACTCCTCGGAATGTATGATGGCGTACGTGAACGAACAACCCGAACTGGGTAAGAATGCTGCCTTTTTGCTGGTGAGCGATTTTACAAAACCCGGGGAACTGATCGATGCCCGGAGGGCGCACTTTCTGCAGTCGAAGCAGCTGCCAAGCCCGATGGGATTTTATTTAACAGCTATAGGTGAGAGCGCTGCAGCTACCAACATGCAACAGGAATTTGGCGGACGTTTGCTGACCTGGGACGAAGCGGTTTTAACCGTGAAGAATAATGAAAAACCTGAGTAAACATACTTTTATACTTTGCACTTTGGTGTTGCTGCTGCTGGCTGATGTGGCCTTTGGCAGTACACTTAAGGTGTGCAAAACCTGTACCTATACTTCCGTAAAACAGGCTGTGAAAAAGGCCAAGGCCGGCGACACCGTGCTGATACAGGGAGGCGTGTACCAGGAACATGGAATTGTAATCGACAAGCCCCTGACCATATTGGGCCAGAACAAATCGGTACTGGACGGTAACTTTCAAGGCCAGATCATTACGGTTTTGGCAGATAATGTGACCATAGAAGGCCTTACGCTTAAAAACATAAAAACCAGCTACCGCCAGGACGATGCCGCCATTCGCGTAGTGGAGCGCAGCAATATCCGGATACTGAACAACACCATACTTAACACCTACTTCGGCATTTACCTGCAGAACTCAGACAACTGCGTGATAAAAGGCAATGTCGTTTCCGGCAGGGATGTAACTGGCCTGAACGAATCGGCTTTGGGCAACGCGATACACTTGTGGTACTGCAACAACGCCGACATCAGCAACAACAAAGTAAGCGGCCACCGCGACGGCATTTACCTGGAATTTGTAAAGGAAAGCGAGATCAAGAACAACCTGAGTCAGCACAACCTGCGCTACGGCTTGCACTTCATGTTTTCGGATGGCAACGTGTACACGCACAATACCTTCCGTAAAAACGGCGCCGGCGTGGCCGTCATGTACACCCACAACATCCGGATGGAGCACAACACGTTTGAAGGGAACTGGGGCGCCGCTGCCTATGGCTTGCTTTTGAAAGAGATCACCAACAGTGTGATCAAAAGCAATACCTTCCGCAGAAACACCACCGGCATTTACATGGAAAGCTCCAGCCGGTTGGACATACAGAAAAACCAATTTGACAAGAACGGCTGGGCCATCCGGTTGCTGAGCAGCTGCATACAGGATACCTTTAGACTGAACAATTTTACAGGTAACTCTTTTGATGTAAGCACGAACGGTACCCCTACCATGAACCTGTTCGAGAACAACTACTGGGACAAGTATAACGGCTACGACCTGGATAAGAACAGGGTAGGAGACGTGCCCTACCGCCCGGTAAGTTTATACTCGATGCTGGTAGAAAAAGTACCGCCTTCGGTTATGTTTATGCGCAGCTTTCTGGTTGATTTGATGGACAACATCGAGAAAGTGATGCCAAGCTTTATACCGGAGACCTTGATTGATGAACAGCCTTTGATGAGGAAAATGAATTATGATAACGATACAAAACTTACGCAAGTCATACGGTAAGTTAAACGTACTGAAAGATGTGAGCGTCGTATTCGATGCGGGCAGGATCGTGTCTGTGATCGGGCCGAACGGATCGGGTAAAACCACCATGATCAAATGCATCCTGGGCATGGTATTGCCAGATGGCGGCGATATTAAAATAGGTGGCGAAAGTATCCTTAAGAAACACGCCTACCGCAGCCAGATCGGCTACATGCCCCAGATCGGACGTTACCCTGAAAACATGAAAATACGCCAGGTGATCGGGATGATCCGCGACATCCGCAAAGATGTGAAGCAGGTGGATGAAGAGCTGATCGGCTTGTATGGCCTGAAGGAAATGTATGAGAAGCGCATGGGCGCACTGTCGGGTGGTACCAAGCAGAAAGTGAGCGCTGCGCTGGCTTTTATGTTCAACCCCAAGATTCTGATACTCGATGAGCCCACCGCCGGCCTGGATCCCATTTCGGCCGAGATCCTGAAGTGCAAGATCCTGAAAGAGAAAAAGAAAGGCAAACTTATACTTATCACTTCGCACATCATGAGCGAGGTAGAAGAAGTAGCCGACGAAGTAATGTGCCTGATGGATGGGCAACTGAAGTTCCATGAAACCATTGAATCCATCAAAGCCCAGACAAATGAAGAACGCCTGAGCCGGGCCATTGCCAAAATAATGAACGAGGAGGACTAAGGTATGAACAAGATCATCAAATACGTTTTTTATGACATCATCCGGAGCAAGATCATGATTGCTTATACCTTGTTCCTGCTGCTGCTTACCATTGGGTTGTTTAACCTGGGCGGCAACCCCGACAAAGCGATCCTGAGCCTGCTCAACATCGTGCTGCTGACAGTGCCGCTGATCAGTATCGTTTTTGCCACGACGCACTTTTACAACTCCTATGAGTTTATGGAGCTGCTGGTGGCACAACCCATTAACCGTACGAGGATCTTTATGAGCGAGTACCTGGGCGTGGCGTGTTCTCTTTCCGGTGCTTTCATACTTGGTGTGGGCCTACCGGTACTGCTTTTCGGTGCCAGCCTCACCGGTTTATACCTGCTGCTGACCGGTGTGTTCATTACGTTCATTTTTGTGGCGCTGGCTTTCCTGGCTTCGGTGCTCACCCGCGACAAGGCGAAAGGCATAGGCATTGCCCTGCTGGTATGGTTCTACTTTGCCCTGATCTACGACGGCATCGTGTTGTTTATACTTTACTACTTCAGCGATTACCCACTGGAGAATGCAACCCTGGCCATGACGGCGCTGAACCCGGTAGACCTGGGAAGAATAATAGTGCTGCTAAACCTGGATGTGTCGGCGCTGATGGGCTATACCGGCGCTTTGTATAAAAGTATACTTGGCAGTGTGTGGGGCATCGGTCTTGCCTTTGGCCTGCTGCTGCTGTGGATTCTGGTTCCGATACTGAGCTCGAGAAGAATCTTTTCAAGACGCGATATTTAAAGGCTTATTTGCCGTATATAAGATAGTGTTTAGTGGTTTCGATTAAAAAAGCGCAGGTGTTGGCCTGCGCTTTTTGTTTTAGAGAGTTATACTTTACTTACTGCTACAGGAGGCTTCTGCGGCGCAGTTCTCCTTCCAGCAAATGTAATTCTCTGCCTGTTTGCCCGGATACAGAAGCGCTTTCCTCCACCCGACGGATAATGTGTGGCAGGGCCTTTTTTGCTTCGCCGTAAGGGAGGTATTTGGATGCCTGGAAACCCGCCTGCGCCAGGTTGAAGGTCAGGTGGTCGCTCATACCATACAGCTGTGCGAAGTGTACCCGGTGCCTGAGCAACTTAAGCTCGCCTTCTGCCATACGTTCCGTTAAATAGCGGGTACTTTCCTGGTTGTGCGTGGCAGCGCAAAGCTCCAAGCGGTGCAGGTTATAGAGGCAAATATCTAGGCCCTGGTTAAAGCTTTTGTCGGTAGCAACCTTCTCTGTGAAAACTGCAGGGGCATGATCGTATACTCTCGCCCGCTCCAGTTCCTTTTCGTGAAAAGCCCCGCGAACCAGTTTTATACCTAAAAGTGCTTGTTTTCCCGCAAACCTTTCCAGGCAGGCCTTCAGGTAATCAACACGATCGGTGCGGTACATCTGCACCGTATTGAGCACAACTGCCCGCTGGCTGTTGTAGCGGAGCATCATTTTCTCGGCTAATGCATCCACGGGTACTTGCTGCCAGCTTTCTTCGGCATCTATGTGCATGCACATGCCGGCATTGGCCACAGCTTTACAGACAGAATCAAGGCGCGCCTCTGTTCTGTCAAATGCCTGCTGCTCTTCAGTGGTCAGTTGTTCCTGGGCAGTTATTTTTTCAAAGATGGATTTTGGTCCTAATTTGCTCAGCCTGATGCTCAGCGAAATAGATGCCCCGGATTTTGCTGCCCGCCTGATATCATGCAAAAGTTCCTGTTGTACCTGGTCATACCCGGCTTCGGTTTGTTGGGCTTCGGCAGCATAGTCCAGCACAGCGCGTACGTTGGCGCCAGCTAATTTTTCCATCACCCGCTTTGCGTCTTCAACTGTTTCGCCCCCGCTGAAATGGCTGTACACCGATTTCTTGAGTTGTTCTTTGATGGGCAAGCCCCGCTTCAGGGCCCAGATAAAGGCAGGCTTTAAGGCCATGCTGAACAGGTGGTGTGCCTGTTGCAGCTCTTCGTTGGTTTTGATACAGAAGGCTACGAGTAAATTGTCCGGTTCAAAAGTGATTGCACCTGGAGATTTCTTATCCATAACAAGAAAGCTGTAAATGTGTAAGATCTGTTACAGTTACCGCTTTCTGTAAGGCTGGTAGCGGTGGGCCCAGAGTGGGAGCGCCTGTGCAGAGCGAGCAAAAAGTATAAGCCAAGCCGCTTAAATGGCAGGTCGGATTGCCCGAACTATAACCACCAAGGTAATCAGAAGGGGAGAGGGCAAAAATGCAGTTCGTCAACTTAAAAGATGATAAATGTCAACTTCCAAGCTGCATTCTGACCGGCATGCGTGTTGCCGTAGATCTAGTATTAAACTTATTTATACCTGCTGAAAGAGTAAAACGCTACCGGCTCATGATCTTATCAGCCGGTAGCGTTATTTATGTTACTTACCTGTTATCAGAGGCATACCACTCGGCAAAGGAATTCTGCGTTTCCCAGAGCTTCAGGCTGTGCAGCTCAACACCTGCCGGCAGGCTTCCGGAAAGGCGCGTTTTCATGTCGATGAGCATGTTCTCGCAGGTAGGCTGGTAAGGCACCAGCACCAGCTTGTGGTGCAGCGCCCGCAGCACATCGACCAGTTCCGCCGGGCTGTCCTGGCGCAGCAGGAGCGCATGGTCCATCTGCTCAAGTATAAGCTCCTGCACTAGCTTTTTAAGGTCGCCGAAGTCCACCACCATGCCATTTTTCGGGTGAAATTCATCTACCAGGGGCGTTCCGATAACGGTAACCTGCAGCTTGTACGAATGGCCGTGAATATTGCGGCAGGGACCGTTGTAGTTCTGCAAAGCGTGCGCCGCTTCAAAGGTAAAAAGTCGTGTCAGTCTTATCCGGGTCATGCCACTGCTATACTTGTAGGTTTATCCTGTTGTAGCTGGTCTTCTGCTTCCAAGAGTTCATCCAGCATAAGTACCTGTTGCTCCAGCTCTTGTTCTGCATCGAACAGCGCAGGCAACAGCTGCTTGTAATAAGCTATCCCCTGCAGCAGGTTCTGCCGGAAAGCCTGGATATACTTCTGCTGTTTTTCGTTTGGCTGCGCCATCTGCTCCTTCACCAGGTTTTGCCAGTAGGCCACGTACATGCCCAACTCGTTGATGAACATGTGCGGCCGGTATGTAGTATTTAATACGTTAGCGCGGCCATAGATGTGGCCTACCATCTGCTGCAAAGTGAACGTGCCGGAGAAAAATGCCAGGTTAGGTCCCGGGCAGATAGCAACTGCCTTATGGATGGGCTTTTGGCTGATGTTGAGCTGCAGCAGCGCTGTGTTTGCCAATCCTTCGCACAGGCACTCTTTGGCCAGCACTTTGGCCTCTTCGGCTTTATAGGTTGCTTCGGGCAGGTTCAGCGATTGCAGCTGCACGAGTTTGTTACGCTGGTATTTGCGGGAGGCGGTACAGATGGGCTGGTCGGTAAAGTCGGAGTTAGATACCAGGTGTTTTTTTACGCAGGGGCTGCCGGGCTTTCCTTTCTCAGCACGGGCAATCTTAAGGGCTTCGCTGCTGGTGCCGCGGAGCGCATTGAACGGAACGCCCAGTGGCGAGATCGGGCTCAGGTTCAGGTCTTCTTTTCGGGCATCTATAAGTTTCTGCAGGGTCTCTTCGTCTACAGTAGTAGCCTCCGGTACCAGCAGGAACGGGGTGCCCCAGCCGGTTGCGTCTACGCCGTAGTGCTGAAGCAGGAACTCATTCTCAGCAGCCGTACCAATACCGCCCTGCACGGTAATACGCATGTCAGGAGCAGCCGTAAGTACAGGAAGCTCTTTGGCAGCGAGCGCAGTGCTTACCATGCCGAAAAGCTCGGCCTGTAGCGCCTCGCGGTTCTGCTTAAATTCTTCCAGGATCGGCCCCATCAGGAAACCATCGGTCGCAAAGGCATGACCGCCACAGTTCAAACCCGACTCGATCCGGAACTCTGACACCCATAAGCCTTTTTTTGCCAGGATCTTGCCCTGCACATACGCCGAGCGGTAGTCGCTCACCTTTATCACGATCTTCTTCTGCAATTCTCCCTGCTCGTTCGGGAAGAACACCGGGAATTGCTCCAGGTAACTGTAAAGGCGCATGTTCATGCCCGCAGAAAATACCACCGATGACGAAACCGTGCTGTTGGCAAAGCCGCGCAGTGCAGCCAGGGCATCGGAATACTCCTGCGGCAGGGGTTCTCCGTTCTTGGTATAGTTGGTCTTGTCCAGCTTGGTCATGATGTTTACATCAATGCCACCCGGAACAACAGCCATGCGAAGTTCCTGTTGCAACTGCTCTTTTTGCTGTGGATCTATACTTTCCAGCATGTGCTGGTATTTTGCTTTTAAAGGTGAACTGTCAGGAAGCAACTGAAAGTATTTGGTTAGCTCAGTACCTTCTGCAAAAGCCTCCTGCCGCATTTGTTGTACTTGCTGCTTTACTACTTTGTCGATCAGGTTAAGGTAACCGGTAATGCGTCGGGCGCGGTAATCTTCCTGGTCCGTGGTAATGGGTTCGTAAGGCTCGTTGTAGTACCGGCTGTAGTATTCGCGCATTTGCTCGATCAGGGTATCGTCGCTGAGCGAGATAACGGACGAGATGCCATAGCGCGCTACTTTCAGCGGCGAATCAATGGAAAAGGCAAGCCCCATGACAGGGATATGGAAAGTATGAGGTGTGTTCTGTTGCATGAATTGGAGGTGATGTAATCGTTTTGATTGGTTCTTTTCTTTTACAGTAATTTTCGGCGCTGCATTTCCTCTTTCAGCAGCGTGAGTTCTCTGCCAGATTGCCCGGCAATGGAGGTGTTCTCTTCGGCACGCCGGATCAGGTAGGGCACAGCGGTCTGCACAGCCCCGTAAGGCAGGTATTTAGAGGCATTAAAGCCGGCATGGGCCAGGTTGAAGGTCAGATTGTCGCTCATGCCGTAGAGCTGCGAGAAGTGGATGCGTTGCCTATGGTCCCCGATGCCATCGTTGAGGATGCGTTGCGCCAGATAGCGGGTGCTCGACTCGTTATGGGTGGCGGCGCATAGCTCCACGCGGTGCAGGTTAGCCAGGCAAATGTCTATTGCCTCATTGAAGCTGTTGTCGGTATCGGATTTCTGGGTGAAAACTGGGCAGGCGTATCCTTTTTCAGTAGCCCTTTCCTGCTCCTTCTCCAGGTAAGCACCCCGCACGATCTTTACGCCTAAGTTTACCTGGCTGTGTTCTGTCCGCTTGAGCCAGGATTTAAGGTAATCGATCCGGTCGGTGCGGTACATTTGCAGGGTGTTGAAGACCACTGCCCGGCGGTTGTTGTAACGAAGCGTCATCTTCTCTGCCAGCTCATCGATGGGAGTTTGCAGCCAGGTTTCTTCTGCGTCGATGTACAAGGTAATCCCTGCTTCGGAAACTGCCTGGCAGATCATGTCGAGGCGTGCTTCTGTTCGGGCGTAGGAGCTTTTTTCTTTTTCTGTCAGCGGCTGTCGCTCGCTTATTTTCTGAAATACATCCCGTTCACCAATGCCGGTCAGCTTAACGCTGATGTAGGCTATTTCTCCGGTTGCTTTGGCAAGGCGCACATTCCTTAGGATCTCATCACAGACAAAGTCAAATCCGTTTTCATCTTTTTCTGCTTCGGCGGCATAGTCCAGCACCGTGGCTACATGCCTGGTAGCCAGCTTGCGGATGGCGCGTTGTGCTTCCTGCACGGTCTCACCGCCGCAAAAGTGACGGTAAATGGTACTGCGAATCAGGCCTTTTATGGGGAGCTTCAGCCGCAGGGCCCAAATGGTGGCGATGCCTCCCAGTTTTACCAAGGATGGTCTTCCCATTACCCGGAACAGCAGGTGTGCCAGCCGCAGCTCCTCATCGGTTTTGGTGCTGAAAGCCACCTTCAGATCATCCGGATCAAAGGGTTTTACAGTTATTGTTTCTTTCATCTCATTATCAGCAAGTGTTCTATAGAATCTGAACTTGTTTTCATGTAAGGCTAAATGGTATACCTGGCCCGTGGCCTGCATGCGGCTCCTGTGTTTCCGTTGCCGGTGTTGCAGCAGTGCACAGCGTTTACTTTTTGCCGACACAAGATAGGATTCACTTTACCGGCTAAAAATGAGTTGTGTCAGGCTAAAAAATGACATAGATCATTGCCTATATTTATTTATTTGCTCCTGTATAAGTGGGTGTAGAGAACTAGAACTGAGTGACTTTTGTCATTTTATAGTAGAAGGGTACCGGGTATACTTGCAGAAAAAAGAGATATCCTATGGTTACTACTACAGAGCAGATACAGCAACTGGTAAATCCGCTTACTTATCAGGCATACCGCGACCTGGTAGAGCGGCTGGTGGAAGAGAATGCCACTACTGGCGAGGAGCAGTCGGAGCAGCGTGTGGCTTATACCAAACTCAACCTGCAGCGCATGAAGCGGGTTGAGAAGCAGTTTAAACTAGCGCCCGCACTTCAGGAGGCACTTGCCGAGGCGCAGCCAAACTGGCAATGGCTGGTGCTGGTAGAGTCCTGGTGCGGCGACGGTGCGCAGCTTTTACCAGCCATTGCCGGCATTGCGGCCGAGTTTCCTTCTATTGAACTTACGGTGCTGCTGCGCGACCAGAACCCGCAGCTGATGGATACCTGCCTGACCAATGGTAGCCGCTCGATCCCAAAACTTATCTGTGTTAATAGGGAGACAGGGGATCGGGTTTTTACCTGGGGACCACGCCCGGCTGCTATTCAGGAGCAGTTCCTGAAGTATAAAGCTCAAAATCCGCAGGCCGAAGACGCGGCAGTGCAGCTGCACACCTGGTATGCCAAAGACCGGAGCGAAGCCCTGCAGCAAGACCTGCTGCAACTGGTACTGAAGTCAACAGCTACAGCAGGTAGTGAAATTGATCTATCTTAGGTTTTATACTTTTGTTCAGGTACTTTTTATATGTTGATATTTGTTAGTATAATAGTATAAGAATCAGAATCTTCTGTACCTAAATTACACAGTATGAAAATAGTAGCAGCCGCCATTCTGTTAGCCAGCCTCGTATCTACCTGCGGACACGAAGATGCCGACCAGGAGACCACGCACCAGGAAGAAGTACAGATTACCCAGACTTTGGCACTTAACAACGGGGAGCGTTGGCAGGCAGATGACGCAACAAATCAGAACATGCAGGCTTTGCAGCAGCTGCTTCAGGATTTTGCAAAGCAGTCCGAAACACAATCGCTGGATGCCTACAATGATTTGGGCAGCGCCATGCGAAGCGGATTGCAGCAACTGTTTACTGATTGCACCATGAAAGGCCCTGCGCACGACATGCTGCATACGTTCCTGCTACCTATTGCTGAAGACATAGCCCTGCTGGAGGGTAAAGACGAAACAGAGGCCATGGCTGCCCATAGCCGCATCAATGGCCGGTTGGCTCAGTACAGCGCCTATTTCCAATAGTACAGATGTTGCAGGCAGCGGAGAGGAGTGTTGAGGTGGATCGTACGGCGGCGGTACGGGCGCGCTTAGCGCTCGGCTACTTTGCCCTGGTAGGTGTGCTGGGGCTGCTGCTGCGCTGGTTGCTGGTGCAGCCCATCAACGGGATCAACTATAAATTTCTGCTGCACGGGCACTCGCATGTGGCGCTGCTGGGTTGGTTATACTGTGCCTTTTTTGCGGCACTGCTTTACGCTTTTCCGCCCCAATCAATAGCTGCTCAGAAATCCTTCAAGCGCCAGTTTCTCCTGACGCAGGTATCGGTAGCCGGCATGCTGGTTACCTTTCCAATACAGGGCTACGCGCTGTTTTCCATTACCTTCTCTACCCTGCACATCCTGCTGAGCTATTGGTTTGGCTGGAGCTTTTGGAAACACTTGAAAGGGTATGTGCAGCAGGAGGGCAGGTACCAGGTGCCGGTGAAGTATATCGGAGCCAGTTTGCTGTTCCTGGTGCTCTCCACCATAGGCCCCTGGTCCTTGGGACCTATTATGGCCAAAGGCTTATCCGGAAGTGAGCTATACTACTCGGCCATTTATTTTTACCTGCATTTCCAGTACAATGGCTGGTTTACGTTTGCTGTTTTAGGGCTGTTTTTGTGGTGGCTGGAGCACAACAATTTATACTTTAACAAACAGCTTGCTACCCGCGCTTTCTGGTTTCTGGCCCTGGCCTGCGTTCCGGCTTTTGCCTTGTCGGTGCTCTGGACAAAACCTGCTGTTTGGGTGTATGTAACAGGCGGAGTGGCAGGCCTAATGCAGCTGGCAGGTTTATACTTTATACTTCGTTCAATTCTCGAAGTATGGCCGGAGCTGGTAGCGTTGCTGAAGCCCTGGGTGCGGCGCTTGCTGGGGCTTGCCTTAGTGGCCCTTGTCCTGAAGTTGGTATTACAGGCGGCCTCTGCCTTGCCATTTGTAGCTGATCTGGCGTATCAGTTTCGCTACTTTATCATCGGGTACCTGCACTTGTCGCTGATCGGGTTTGTGTCACTGTTCATGCTGGGCTTCTTCCTGCAGCAGGATCTGTTTCGCTTCGGGAAGTATGGCAAAGGTGGTTTATCACTGCTGCTGGCCGGTTTCTTTCTGAGCGAATCGCTGTTGTTTCTGCAGGGAACGTTTCTTTGGCTGAACTTGCCGGCAATTCCATCCTTTAATCAGCTGATGTTCTGGGTAAGCATACCTATGCCTGTAGGCTTGCTGCTGCTGTTCTTCAGCCAGCGCGGTTTATACTTGTCCCGTAGCAACACCTCGAAGGCTGCGGTCAAAACGCTCTCACCAGCGGAAAATTAGCTCTGTTTTTTCCCAAGTGCTGTTATAAAATAGCACCTCTGTTCTTTTTAAAATGCGCTATCTTATCTGAGAACATTTCGGCCATCCGTTCGGCCCGCCATTTGGCTTCAGCTGCTTTTTCGCCGGTAAACAGTTCGTCCACCGTTTTGTAAAAAATGCTGAGCCACCTCTCAAAATGCTCTTCGCCAACGGGCAGTGTAATATGCTTCATCCCCGGGCTGCCCTGGTAGGTGCGCTCGCCGAGCAACACCGTTTGCCAGAAGTTGTACATGATGTTCAGGTGCCTCTCCCAATTTTCTTTAATCCTCTCTTCGAATATCGGCCCTAGCAGTTCGTCTGCTCTTACACGGGTGTAAAAAGAGTCGACCAGTTGCTTGATGTCGTCGAGGGTGAGGATGTCTTGTTTTTGAGTCATCTTGTAAAGTTATGCTATAAAAATCAGCTGGATCAGGTTTTCACCTCCCCAATACCCCAATGCTATCAACTCAAGGGTTTGGCTGTCATTTCGAACGCCAGTGAGAAATCTGGAATTTTGCGGGGCAGTGATAACATCCAGATTTCTCCCGATGGTCGAAATGACAAGGTTGCTGTTGTTCTTGCTCAAGTCAACGGCATTGGGGCAGGTAGGAGTAATAAATTAACTACAGCCCAGGCTATTGCCGCAGTTCAGGCACTTATAGCACGTGCCGGAGCGGATGGTGATGTGGCCGCATACGTTGCAGATCGGCGCATCGCCCATCATGCTGGCCAGCACCTGTTGCGTTTGCTCCATCAGCACGGTTCTGCTCTGGGTAACCAAGGTATAGCCGTTGGCTTTTACATCTGCACCGTTTGTTGCTGTTACGCTTGTGGCATTTACATTTGCTGATAATTCCACGGTAGGAGCAGGCTCATCCTGCTGAACCTGTAGCTCCTCCGGCTTCACATGCACCAGGTCGGTACGGTTCAGGTATTCGTAGCCCAGCAGGCGGAACAGGTAGTCGAACACAGAGGTTGCCTGTTTGATGTTGGGGTGCTCTACGCGGCCGGCCGGCTCGAAGCGGGTAAACGTAAAGCGGCTTACATACTCCTCCAGCGGCACCCCATACTGCAGTCCCAGCGATACGGAAATGGCGAAACAATTGAGGATGGAGCGGAACGAAGCACCTTCCTTGTACATATCGATGAAGATCTCGCCCAGGCTGCCGTCGGCATACTCGCCGGTTCGGATGTAAACGGTGTGGCCGTCAATCTTTGCTTTTTGTGTAAAGCCGTTGCGCTTGTCGGGCAGTTTGCGGCGGTCTACGATGTTGCTCAGCTGCTGGCGGAAGGCCTTGTTGCTGCTGTCGGAAAGTATGGATTTGGCCGCTTCCAGTATCTTTTCTGCCGTTAGCTTTTCCTGCTCGGTTGCGGCAGGTTCTTTTTCCTGTTTGCTGCTTTTCGAGGAGAGCGGTTGCGAGAGCTTGCTGCCATCCCGGTAAATAGAGCAGGCTTTCAGGCCCAGTTCCCAGGCCATTTCATAACAGCGGGCCACTTCCGCTACCGAGGTTTCGTTGGGCAGGTTGATGGTTTTGGAGATGGCGCCCGAAATGAAGGGCTGTACGGCAGCCATCATCCGCAGGTGGCCTTCCGGTTTGATGAAGCGGGTGCCTTTGTTGCCGCAGCGGTTGGCGCAGTCGAATACGGCGTAATGCTCCGGTTTCAGGTAAGGGGCTCCCTCCACAGTCATGGTGCCGCAGATATACTCGTTGGCTTCTTCTATTTGTTTTATAGTATAGCCCAGTTCCTGCAGCAGGTTAAATTCTGGTTGCTTATATTGAGCAGGCGTAAAGCCAAGTCGCTGCAGACATTGTTCGCTCAGCAGCCCCACCTGGAACACACCGGAAATATCATAAGCCGTACGCATCTGCTCTTCCAGTTTCGCTACATCGGCCTGACTAAAGCATAGCTTCAGGAGTGCCTCCGGATACAGGTGCGGAGCGCCTTTTAAGGTGCCATGCCCTTTGGCGTAGGCCACAATGGCATCAACCTGATCAGGAGTATAGCCGAGCTTTTGCAGTGCTACCGGTATACTTTGGTTGATGATCTTGAAGTAGCCGCCGCCGGAAAGCTTCTTATACTTTACCAGCGCAAAGTCAGGTTCTACGCCTGTGGTGTCGCAGTCCATCAGCAGGCCGATGGTGCCGGTCGGGGCGATGACCGAGGCCTGTGCATTGCGGTAGCCATACTTTTCGCCCAGCTGCAGGGCTTCGTCCCAGCTCCGTACGGCAGCCTGCAGCAAATCTTCCGGACAGGTTGCCGGGTTTAGACCTTGGGGCTTGATGGAAAGACCTTCGTAGCTGCCTGTAGTATTGTGAGCGGCATAGCGGTGGTTGCGGATCACGCGCAGCATGCTTTCCCGGTTAAGGTTATACTTTGGAAAGGGCCCTAACACGGAAGCCATCTCAGCGGAAGCTTTATAGGCAATCCCGGTCATCAGCGATGTAATGCCGGCTGCCAGGCCCCGTGCTTCGGGACTGTCGTAGGGGAGGCCCTGCACCATGAGCAGCGCCCCCAAGTTGGCATAACCCAGACCGATGGTGCGGTAGTCGTACGAGCGCTGCGCCACCACTTCGGAAGGGAACTGCGCCATCAGTACAGATATTTCCAGCACGATGGTCCAGAGGCGGCAGGCATGCTCGAAAGCCTCCAGGTTAAACTGCTGTGTTTCTGTATCGAAAAAGCGGAGCAGGTTAAGCGAGGCCAGATTGCAGGCCGTGTTGTCGAGGAACATGTACTCGGAGCAGGGATTAGAAGCCCGTATCGGCCCCTCGGCCGGACAGGTATGCCACTCGTTGATGGTGGTATCATACTGCACACCCGGATCGGCACAGGCCCAGGCTGCTTCCGCTATCTGGCGCCACAGCTCCCGCGCCGGAATGGCCCGCAGCACACGCCCGTCGGTACGTGCCTTCAGCTCCCAGTTGCCGTTTTCGTGCAGCCGTTTAAAGAACCTGTTGGGCACCCGCACCGAGTTGTTTGAATTTTGCCCTGATACGGTCTGGTAAGCTTCCCCTTCAAACTCCCCCGAATAGCCCGCCTTGATGAGCGCCGCTACCTTTTTTTCCTCCTCTTTTTTCCAGTTGATAAACTCCACGATCTCCGGGTGGTCCAGGTCGAGGCACACCATTTTGGCGGCCCGGCGAGTGGTACCCCCTGACTTGATAGCACCGGCTGCCCGGTCGCTGATCTTCAGAAAGGACATGAGGCCCGAAGAGCTGCCGCCGCCGCCCAATGGCTCATCTTTGCCGCGGATGTTCGAAAAGTTGGTGCCAGAGCCGGAGCCATACTTAAAAACGCGCGCCTCCTGCACCAGCAGGTCCATGATGCCGCCTTTGCTGGCTAGGTTATCATCCACGGAAAGTATAAAGCAGGCATGCGGTTGCGGGCGCTCGTAGGCAGAATCTGTTTCCTGTAGCTGCTCTGTTTCCGGATCTACATAAAAGTGGCCCTGCGCTTTGCCTTTCAGCCCATAAGAAGTATACAGCCCGGTGTTAAACCATTGCGGGGAATTAGGCGCAGCATACTGCCCCAGCAGCATGTACACCAGCTCATCGTAAAAAGCCTGCGCGTCCTCATCCGAGGCAAAGTAATGGTAGCGGCTACCCCAGTCTCTCCAGCAATTGGCCAGGCGGTGTACTACCTGTTTGATGGAACGCTCTGCTCCGCTAGAGCCATCCGGCTGCGGCACGCCGGCCCGGCGCAGGTACTTCTGAGCCAGGATGTCGGTGGAGATCTGCGACCATGCGGCCGGCACTTCCACATCGTTCATTTCCGAAACCACATCGCCCAACGGCGTGCGGATGGTGGAAGTCCGCTTCTCATAGCGGAACTGCTCGTAAGGGCTGCTGTCCTGGCTGGTGAAGAAGCGGCGGATGGTGAGCCCTTTGCTGGCTGTCTTATCTTTTTTCATGAGTAGTGGAGTGTAAAGCGTTTAGAGTGAAGCTGATATATGTCATGTCTAAAGTATGATATCGGTCATTTCTGGCAGGAGGCGGGTACTCTATATTTGTACGAGTAAAGGTAACAGAGAATATTTGAGATAAAAATACCTTTATATCTTTTATTTTTAAAAGCCCGTACATACATTTACAGCGGCAATCATTTACAACTAACTCTTTAAAAAAAGTAATATCATGGAAACGATAGAAACACTGGATGTAACCGTACTGGAACCCCGCCTGAAGCACCCCACCATCTTTAACTGGTTCGATAACCTGACCGGAGGGGAGTCTTTCATCATTCACAACGACCACGACCCAAAACCGCTTTACTACCAGCTGCTGGGCGAACGGGGCAATACCTTTAAGTGGGAATACCTGGAGCAGGGGCCTGAAGTATGGGAAGTAAAGATATCGAAGCTGACGCCTGCCGAAGGCGACACCGTAGGCGAGCTGGTCGCCAAAGATTACCGCAAGGCGCAGGTGTTCAAAAAGTATGGCATCGACTTCTGTTGCGGCGGCAAAAAATCGCTGGCGCAGGTGTGTGAAGAAAAGAACATCGACCAGGATAAACTGGAGCAGGAGCTGAACGGCTTAACTGACCAGGCGACGGCAGGTCGCGAGAACGAGTACGAGAAATGGGACCCCGCTTTCCTGGCAGATTACATTGTGAACGTGCACCATACTTATGTGCGCGAGGCGATACCGGCACTGTACGAATACACCGCTAAAATTGCCCGTGTACATGGGGCGCGTCATCCGGAGCTGCTGCAGATAGCGAAGCATTTTGTAAACGTGGCCAACGAACTGGAAGTGCACATGCCAAAAGAAGAACGCGTGCTGTTCCCTTACATCAAGCAGTTGGTAGAGGCGAAGAAAAACGGTCAGAAAGTAGAGCGCCCGGCCTTTGGCACCATCCAGAACCCGATCAACATGATGGAGATGGAACACGAGTCTGCCGGTAACGAAATGGAGTCTATCCGCGAGCTGAGCGACAACTATACCGTGCCTGCCGATGGCTGTGCTACCTACCGTGTTGCATTTTCCAAGCTGAAAGAGTTTGAAGAAGACCTGCACCGCCACATTCACCTGGAGAACAACATCCTGTTCAAGAAAGCGCTGGAGCTGGAGAAAGAGGTGCTTGTCTGAATCAGGATTTTCAGGATTAAAAAGGATGGGCAGGATTTATATAGTTTATAGTCTAAAATAAGTGCTGTTCTAATTGAGGAGAAAGTCCCCCTTGGGGGTAGGGGCCCTCGACAAAGAAGGGGGCAGGGGGATGACAATCGTTCCCCACTCTTCTCCTGACACCTACAGACATCTACCCAAATTACAACGGGCAAAGCCCACCATTGTCATGGAAACGACACTAAAACCACAGAAACGCGACAAGAGCCTGGTGCCCTTTTCAAAAGATCATCATTACGGCTTGCTCTTTACCTGGAAACTACGGCAGGGGCTGGCGAACGGAACCCCAATAGAAGTGCTCAGCCGCTACGTCCGTTACTTCTGGGAAACAATACTGAAGAATCATTGCAAGGAGGAGGAAATAGTTCTGCGCCGGTTGGTAAAAGACAATCACCCGATGCGCATCCGCATGGAAGAGGAACATCACCTGCTCCATGCGATTATTGACAAGGTATTGGCTGGCCAGCGCCTGACACCGGAGCTGCTGAACGTGCTACAGCAGGACCTGGTAGACCACATCCGCTGGGAAGAGCGGGAATTGTTCCCATACATCCAGCAGGTTGCCGACCCCGACGAATTGCAGCTGATCGGAAAGCTGCTGGAACAAAAGTGGCAAAAGCCAGTGGAAGCATTTGAGCCGGAATTCTGGGTTGTACAAAAAGAAACCGCCTGAGCCATGGAACTAGCGGCCACTACCAGGATCTCGGCCATCATCAAGGAAAACCCGGCGGCTATTGAGGCCATTGTTTCGATCAACAAACATTTTGAAAAGCTCCGGAACCCTTTGCTGCGCAAAATACTGGCCTCCCGGGTAACGATAGCCGATGCAGCCCGAATCGGCAATTGCCAGGTAACGGATTTTTATGAGAAGCTGGCTCCGCTTGGTTTCAGCACGCCGGCAAACGAATCAAATGATAAGAAGTCAAACGCAATGAATACTGTAGAGAAACCAGCCTTTATGAAGCGGCAGATTGAAGCTAACACGGTGGTGCTGGATGTGCGCCAGACCATTGCTTCAGGGCGCGACCCTTTCCTGGAGATCATGGCCGCCGTGGATGCGCTGAAAACAGGAGAGGTGCTGTGCATTGTAAATACCTTTGAGCCGACGCCGCTCATTGCCATACTTCAGAAAAAAGGTTTTGCCTACTACACCGAAACGCTGGCGCCAGACCTGATCCATACATACTTCAGCAAAGAAGAAAGTATGGAGGAGCCTGACAAAGCTGTTGCAGCAAAAGACGAATCTGATTTTGATGCGCTGGTGCAGGCGTATGACGGGCTGATGCAGCAGGTGGACGTGCGCGAACTGGAAATGCCACAGCCGATGGTGACCATACTTTCCGCGCTTGAAAAGCTGCCTGAAGCGGAGGCACTGTACGTGGTGCACCGCCGGGTACCGCAGTTCCTGATCCCGCAATTGCAGGAGCGGGGCTTTAGCCTGTGCTACAAAGAAAAAGGACCTGCCCGGGTCGACCTGCTCATATACAAAGAGACCTAGCCATGCAAACAACTATAACCAACTCACCGGGGAAATGGGTAGTGCTGCCGCATTACGGCTTTGCAGCCGTTGCCCTGGTAGTGCTGAGTCTGTTGCTGCTCTTCTCGACAGATGCCTTTGGCGGCCATTACTTTCACCCGAAGCTGTTAACGCTGACGCACGTAGCGGCTTTGGGCTGGGCCACCATGGTCATTTTCGGAGCGCTGTACCAGCTGCTGCCGGTGGTGCTGGAAGTGCGCCTGTACAGCGAAAAACTTGCGTACTATGCCTTTGGCTTGCTCAGCTCCGGCACCATCCTTTTGGCCTGTGCCTTCTGGCATTTCTGGGTGGGTACCATCATGCAGGTGGCGGCCCTTTTTCTGTTTCTGTCCTTTGGTTTGTTTGCCCTGAACGTGGTGCAGACGGCGCGTACAGCTGCCAAATGGACCATCGAGGCTGACTTTATTGTTACCTCGACGGTGTGGCTGCTGGCAACAGGCTTTGTGGGGCTGCTGATGGTGTTCAACTTTACCTATCCGTTCCTGCCGCAGGAGCACGTGCACTACCTGAAGCTGCACGCGCACCTGGGGATGGTGGGCTGGTTTTTGCTGCTCATCATTGGGGTAGGGGCAAAGCTTATCCCGATGTTTATGCTTGCGCATACCGAAAGTACCCGTAATTTGAGTATTGCCTATTACTGCATTAACGGTGGGCTTATACTTTTCGCAGCCGATCACCTGTTCTTTCATACAGCCTTTCTACCGGTTTATGCGGGGCTCGTAATGCTTGGCATTACGTTCTTCCTGCTGTTCCTACGCCAGGCAAAGCAAGTGCAAAAACGGCAGGAAGCGGACCTGGGCATGAAACAGACATTTGTAGCCTTGGGTCTGCTTCTGTTGCCGGTTATGCTGGTGTTCCTGGTAACTACAAATCTGGGTTTGCCGCAGGGGTTGCTCTCTTCGCTGTACCTGGTCTATGGTTTGTCGGTGTTTCTGGGTTTTGTGACGGCGCTCATACTTGGGCAAACATTTAAAACACTGCCGTTCATTATCTGGATGCACCGCTACCAGGACCACGTAGGCCGCTTCAAAACACCACTGCCAAAAGACCTCTACAGCAACGACCTGCTCCGCTGGCAAAACATCGCTTACCTGGCGGCGCTGCTTGTATTGCTGACAGGTGTGCTGGTTGCACAGCAGGCAGTTATACTTGGAGGAGCCATGTTATTTGTGGTCGCAGCGGTATTGTATGCGGCCAATGTGTTTAAAGTGTTGCTGCACCGTGTACACGATTTAAAACCGATCAACTATGGAAGCGCAAGAACAACAACAGCTGTCTGAAAAAGTATACGAAAGCCTCAAATACATCATCGATCCGGAGATCGGGATAAACATCGTGGACCTGGGGCTGGTTTACAAGGTAGCGCTGCAGGAGGAGCAGAAGCTGTACGTGGAGCTGACGCTGACCACACCCGGCTGCCCCATGAGCAGTACAATTATCAAAGCAACCGAACAGCTGCTGGCGCTGCACTATCCCGAGTACCAGGCACATGTAGAACTGGTCTGGCTGCCGCAGTGGACGCCCGAGATGATATCAGAAGAGGGTATGCGATTACTCGGGAATGACTGATATATTTGTATCAACGCTTAAACTTAGTACCCGAACAGATGCTTTCGAAAACGACAGAATACGCTCTTCGCTCCATTGTATACATTGCCATGATGGATGCGGAAGGGAAACGAGCCGGCTTGAAGGAGATTGCCAACGAACTGGAGTTGCCTTCCCCTTTTATCGGTAAAATACTGCAGGACCTGGTGCGCAAAGGTGTTATCTCGTCGGTTAAAGGTCCGCATGGCGGTTTTTTCATGCACCGGCCTTCAGGCGATATCAGCATCATGGAGGTGGTGCGCCATATCGACGGGCTGGAGGCTTTCAAAAAGTGCGGCATGGGCATGAAGCAGTGTTCTGATAAACATCCCTGCCCGCTGCACAACGAGATAAAAGCGTACCGGGACAACATGCTGCGCACCTTCAGCAACAAAACCATCAAAGATCTGGTGGATGGGGTGAACTCCGGAAAGTTCTTTATTAAAAACGAGCCTGAGGAGGTAACAGAAAGCTAAACCCTTTATATCATCTGGTAAGATAGAAGCCGGCCAGGCTGTGCCATTCTGGTGCAACCGGCCGGCTTTCTTTTTCTGCAAAGTATAAACAACAGCTGCCTAAAAGTATAAAACAGGAAAGGCCGGTTCATCACCGGCCTTTCCTGTTTTAGTAAGTTATACTTAGCGTTGTTCCATCGGAACGTAGTTGCGCTCTCTTTCGCCAGTGTAGATCTGACGCGGACGACCGATCGGCTCTTTCTGCTCGCGCATTTCTTTCCACTGCGCGATCCAGCCTGGCAGACGGCCAAGGGCAAACATTACGGTGAACATATCGGTTGGAATACCCAGGGCGCGGTAGATGATACCGGAGTAGAAGTCTACGTTCGGGTACAGCTTGCGATCTACAAAGTATGGATCGTTCAGTGCCGCTTCTTCCAGTTCTTTTGCAATGTCCAGGATAGGGTCCTGTACGCCAAGTGCAGTCAGTACTTCGTCAGCAGCTTTCTTAATGATCTTCGCACGCGGGTCGAAGTTCTTGTAAACGCGGTGACCAAAGCCCATCAGACGGAAAGGATCGTCTTTGTCTTTCGCCTTCGCGATGTATTTCTTAGAATCGCCGCCGTCCGCTTTGATGGCTTCCAGCATCTCGATCACGGCCTGGTTAGCGCCACCGTGCAGCGGGCCCCACAGCGCGCTGATACCAGCAGATACAGAAGAGTACAGGCTGGCGTTGGCAGAACCTACCAGACGCACGGTAGAGGTAGAGCAGTTCTGCTCGTGGTCAGCGTGCAGGATCAGCAGTTTGTTCAGGGCATCCACAACAACCGGGTTGATCTCGTAATCCTCAGTCGGGAAGGCGAACATCATGTGCAGGAAGTTCGAGCAGTAGTCCAGTTTGTTTTTAGGATAGTTAACCGGATGGCCTACAGAGTTCTTGTAAGACCAGGCAGCAATGGTAGGCAGCTTCGCCATCAGACGAATGATCGAAAGGTCTACCTCTTCTTTTGTCTGGTTCGGGTTAAGCGACTCCGGATAAAAAGCAGTCAGTGAGCTGATCAGCGCAGAAAGAATACCCATTGGGTGTGCTGCAGACGGGAAACCGTCCAGGATCTTACGCATATCTTCGTTTACGAGCGTATGCATTTTGATCTTGTTGCTGAAATCATCCAGTTCCTGCTTAGTAGGCAGCGTACCGTAGATCAACAGGTAAGCAACTTCGATAAAGTTTGATTTTTCGGCCAGTTGCTCAATTGGATAGCCTCTGTAGCTCAATATGCCCTGCTCACCATCCAGGAACGTGATAGCGCTGGTAGTAGCACCTGTATTTTTATAACCAGAGTCTAGCGTGATATAACCGCTTTCAGCGCGGAGATTAGAAATATCAATTGCTTTCTCATCTTCAGTACCTGTTACTACAGGCAATCTGTAAGATTTACCCTCTAAGATTATTTCAGCGAAATCTGACATGCGTATGTTTTTTATATGTCCGTTGTTGTGTCTCTTAACGAAGCGAAATTATACAAAAATGTAAAAAAAAGAAATCAGACAGTCTTTAATATCTTAAAATATAAATGTCTTGATTTAATAATCACTTCTTGCCTTATCTATTAACGGCTGTGCATTAAAAGGTTGCAGGCAGTACCTTTTTAGTATATCAAACGTCGGATAATAAATTGATATTATACTATTTATATTCCTGTAGCTCTTGCATCGGTTTAGAATAAGAACAGGCATTGCTTGTCTTTGTTATGGAATAACAGCAGCTAACATCAAAGCAAATTCACACGATAACCAGATAGCATTTTGTGGCTTTTCTCTTCTCCGAACTTACAACATGCTGATGTATACTTCAAGACAGCAACGCTGCAGGCGCATGTACAAAGTCGGCGATTTATACTTCACAAAAGCAGGCTGTTACCATTGGCTAAAAATGAGTAATCTTGCAGAGAAAAGCATACGAGTATGGAGCAAGCGATACAAACAGTGGTGGTGGCATCTGGTAACCCGGTTAAGGTTCAGGCGGCAATGGAAGGTTTCCGGTTGATGTTTCCGCAGGTCCATTTCGGGCAGGTATCGGTTGCTGTGCCGTCCGGTGTGTCAGACCAGCCCATGTCAGATGCCGAGACCCTGACAGGAGCACTGAACCGGGTAAACAATGCCTGCACTGTGCACCCAGAAGCTGACTACTGGATTGGTATTGAGGGAGGCGTGGAAAGGCTGAACGGGGAACTGGCTGCCTTTGCCTGGATTGTGGTACGATCCGGAAGTATGGTCGGGAAAGCCCGCTCCGGTACCTTCTTTCTGCCACGCGCTGTTGCCGACCTGGTGGAACAGGGCATTGAACTGGGCACTGCCGACGACATGGTCTTCAGCCGTAACAACTCCAAACAGCAGGGAGGCGCCATCGGTATCCTGACAGAAAATGTAGTAGACCGAAAACAGCTGTACGAGCAGGCAGTTATACTTGCCCTTGTGCCTTTCCGGAATGAGCAGCTCTATTCGGGTACTTTCACAACCGAAGTATAGAACCCCGGCTTCAAAGTATAAAAAAGGTAAGAAGCGGCAGCGGTGCCGCTTACCAGAGCGGGGTATCGTCTTCGGAATCGGAAAGCTTGTTTCCGAAGCCGGTCTGCGGATTGTAGGGAGTGCCCCGGCCTTCCAGGTGGTCACGCATGTCCATGTGCAGCTTAATCTGGTCAAGCTCGATAAATTCCTTCCACAGTCCCTGGTCTTTAACAGACATGCGGTCGATCAGGTCGCTCAGCTGCAGGTTCTTGTCTGTCTCGATCAGTTCTTTTATGTAAGGGTCCGAATCTACCATACCCTGGATCCGTACCCGGAAATAGGTATTGAGTTCTTTATACCTTTCTTCGTCCCACTTGCTAAGATCAATTTGCTTCATAAGGTCTTTTACGGCAACAGGTGCTGCCTGTGGTAGTTTATCCATCCGAAAGTAACAGAATATTTAGCTTTATTATACTGCCGCGCTGCAGCTTACCAGCTTATACTCTATAAAACAAAAGCAGTAAACCTCAGTGGTCTACTGCTTGTAAGGAGTGCACTCAGTTTATAGTTGCACGCCCGGATGGCGTATAGCCGCACTGTTACTAATCGTAACTGTTCTTCTTCTTTTCCTGTTTTGCAGCCTTCTTTTCCTTGGTTGTTTTAGCAGGCTTTTTCTTAGCCTCTTTCTTTGCGTCCTGTGACTTTGCCATGGGTATAGAATTTAGTGTTTTACCTAAAGATACGGGATTTTTGGAATTGGTTTAAAGCAAATTTATGCCTGATCAAAAAAGCAGGTTGCCTGTGCCAGGCCGGCTGTCGTTTACAATCACCTTTTCAGACGATTAGCATACGGCACGTACCTGCCATTAAAATTATAAAGTATAGGAAGAGCGGATCTACTTTTAGACCAAAAGCCAATGCCAGGTACTTAAGGCACAAGCAAATTTTACTGAATAGCTTCTTTTTCTTTGTTCAGAATTTGCTGCGCAATGGTATAGAACAACACTGCGCCAGTAGGTATAAGCGCATCAGGAAAATCATAATTGGAGTGATGCAGCTGAGGTTGCTCCAGCCCTGAGCCCAGCCCGAATAAGGCACCATTATACTTGTTGGTAAAATGCCCGAAGTCTTCTGACCACCGGAACGGTTGCTGTGCTTCCTGTACCTCAAGCTGTAACTTTTCTGCTGCACGCCGCACCAGCTGCACACTTGAAGTATGGTTTACAGTGGCCGGAAATTCCTCCGTATACCGGATGCTGTAGGTTAGCTTATGTTTCTCTGCCTCCACTTTGACGGCCTTTTCGGTAAGGTGCTTCAGCAGGTCGAAATCAGCTGGCTGGTATGCTCGTAGCGTAGCCATGACGGTAGCAAAGCCCGGGTTTGTACCAAAAGCCACTTCACCAAGGCGCGCATGAATCACCGTCAGCAGTGTCAGGTTCCTGAACTGATCTTTTTGCTGTGCAAGTTGGTTAAGTGCCAGCACGAGTTCTGCCATGGCTACCCCGGGGTTGTGTCCTATTTCAGGTTCGGCAGCATGCGAGGAGCTGCCCTGAAACTCTACGATCAGGCCGGTGGAAGCGGCAGCAAATACCTCGTTGCGTAAAACTACCTGGTGCAGCGGCGCGCCGGGTATGTTGTGCAGCGCAAAAACATAGTCAGGAGCCAGTTCTGCAAATCCGCTTTCTGCGAGTACCGCCCGGGCTCCGGCACCGGTTTCTTCTGCCGGTTGGAAAAGAAGTATGACTTTGCCTCTCGCTACTCTTTGTTGCTCTAAAAGGCTTGCCAATCCTACCAGAATAGCCATGTGCCCGTCGTGTCCGCACAAATGGGCGACTCCTGTGCGCCGCGATCTATAGGCTTTTGTACCTGTTTCCGGTATGGGCAACGCGTCGAGTTCGGCTCTGAAAAGAACGGTAGGCCCTTCCGGGTCTTCACCTTCATAAACAGCAGCAACTCCGGTTCCTCCAAGGTGCGTCAGGATCTGATCGGGCTGAAATGCCTGCAGGTGTTCCACTATCTTATGGGCTGTTTCCTGCTCAAGCCCTGAGAGTTCCGGTTGCTGGTGCAACTGGTGGCGCAGCTGGATCAGATAATTAAGGTGCGGCAAGTCTTTTTCAGTTATCATGGAGCAGGTCAGGGTTAGCGGTAAAACAGTTATTTAAGGTACGCTTTATCCATGGAAAGTGCCAGCAGTTGTTTTAGTACAACGGCTTTTGCTATACTCGTTGAATGATTTGCCGGTAGCAGCAGTATTCTACGTCTTGTTTATACCTTCTCGTTCTATACCCTGGTCCAGGGAGAAAGCCTGGCCGCTTTTATCTTAAAGTATAAAAGTATAAAGTAAAGCAAATCAAAGATGAAAATGCTGATGTACAGCAAGATCAGCAGGTAAGAGTTTGGGAAGTATAAGTAGAGCAGAACGGAAGGGAACAAAGTACCGATCATCTTGCTCAGAGCGATGTAAAGCGACTGCCCCTGCGGGCTGTTCCGTTTCAGCAGCATGTGGATGAACAGGACAGACATGAGCAGGTTCTGGCTAAAGGCCGCATATACCCCGTTAAAATCCTTAAGCTCCCGCGAGAGCAGCATAACAAATAAAGCTCCCAAAACCAGCGTGAGCAAAAAAGTAGGGTAGAAGAGGCTGCGCGGCAGCTGTTCCGGAAATTCCTTTTTCCCATACTTCAGGTATTGCACCAAAATGCCGGCATCAAAAGCAAGCCATACATAATCGATGTATAACTGTGGCGTGCTGTGCGGGTAGACAAAGGAAAAGATGAACTCCCAGGAGAGGTTGGCACACAGCGCCACCATTGGCATTCCATAGGCTTTATCGATAAATCCCCGCCTGAGGATGAGCAGGTACGTTATCGTCCAGAAGATGCCGCTACAGATCTTAAACAGGATATCTACGATCGGTGATACAGCTGACGGGTTTTCCAACATGGTTTCTTCTTAATTACAGCTTTATCTTCCTTTTGGTATTGCGTATAAAGTATAAGGTTAAGGCGTAATCATTGGGATGCTTCACCCTTCCTTCCTAAGCATTATCCTCCTGATTACCTGTCCGTATAAACATTTAACTATAAAATATAACCGATTTTGAATTTAAAATTTGGAACTGCTGTTCCAATAATAGTTCCCTCTTAGTACTTAAAAAGATAAATATTTGCTTTTTAGATAGTTAAGGTGGCGAACTTCAAAAATAAACGTATTAATAACATAGGGTAGATAACAGCTGATTTTTAGTTCAGAATCTGTGCTTATGTACTCAGTAACAAGCGAATCGGAAGACGGAGCTGTAGCCTCTTCCAAAAGCCTTTATCGCAGCTGTTGCAGCTAAGCAGCAGCAGTTATTTTCAACAGACACCGAGTAACAGAAACCTTGGAAGAAGGTAAGTAAGATCGCCTGAAATAAGGGGCATCTTGTTCTGTTTTATAAAATGATCATCAACTATAAACATACTACATCCGCTATGACCAGATTAGTTGCTTAGCAGTAGCTCGCACTCCGACAACATAGGTTGAGAAACTGCTCATTGCTCTATGGTTTAAAATGATTCTGACTCTGTTACAAAGACATAAAACACATGAACATTTTAGAAAAGATCAAGACAAATTACAGTGCCTCAATGAATGAGATGACAGTAGCTGCCTATCTCGAGGAGTGTAAGAAAGACCCGAAAGTGTATGCCAAACCTGCAGAAAGAATTCTGGACGCAATCGGAGAGCCGGAAGTCCTGGACACCCGACAGGATCCCGTGCTAAGCAGAATCTTCTCTAACAAGAAGATCAAAATTTACCCGGCCTTCAAGGACTTCTATGGTATGGAAAGTACCATCGAGCAGATCGTTTCGTATTTCCGCCACTCGGCACAGGGGCTGGAAGAAAAGAAACAGATCCTGTACCTGATGGGCCCGGTAGGCGGAGGTAAAAGCTCGCTGGCCGAAAAGCTGAAGCACCTGATGCAGCAAAACCCCATTTACGTGCTGAAGGCAGGCGACCAGGTAAGTCCGGTATTCGAAAGCCCGTTGGGTTTGTTCGCCGACTATACCGAGGAACTGGAAGAAGAGTATAACATTCCGGCCCGCTACGTACCGAGTTGCATGAGCCCCTGGGCTTCTAAACGACTCCGCGAGTTCGACGGCGACATCAATCGTTTCAAAGTGATCCGCTTGTTCCCTTCCATTCAGGAGCAGATCGCTATTTCCAAAACAGAGCCGGGCGATGAGAACAACCAGGACATCTCCACGCTGGTAGGTAAAGTAGACATTCGGAAGCTGGCCGAGTACCAGCAAAGCGACCCGGATGCTTATTCCTACACCGGTGGCCTGTGCCTGGCCAACCAGGGGCTGCTGGAGTTCGTGGAGATGTTCAAGGCGCCGATCAAAGTGCTTAACCCGCTCCTGACCGCCACCCAGGAAAAGAACTACAAAGGTACAGAGCCGATCGGCGCCATTCCTTTCGACGGAATAATACTTGCGCACTCCAACGAATCGGAGTGGGCCAAGTTCCTGAACGACAAGAAGAACGAGGCCTTCCTGGACCGTATCTACAAAGTGCAGGTACCTTACTGCCTGCGCGTCAGCGAGGAGATCAAGATTTACGAAAAGCTGATCCGGGAAAGCTCTCTGAAAGATGCGCCCTGCGCTCCGAAAACCATTGAGTTGCTGGCCGAGTTTTCGGTGATGTCGCGCCTGAAGGAACCGGAGAACTCCACCATGTATTCAAAAATGCGGGTGTACAACGGCGAAACCCTGCGCGAAACTGACCCGAATGCGAAGTCTATACAGGAGTACCGCGACGATGCCGGTATTAACGAAGGCATGCAGGGTATCTCTACCCGCTTTGCCTTCAAGATCTTATCTAAAGTGTTCAACTTCGACAGCGAAGAGATTGCCGCCAACCCGGTGCACTTGCTGTATGTGCTGGAGCAGGAAGTGATCAAGATGATGCTTCCGCCGGAAACAGAATCCAGGTACCTGCACCTGATTAAATCGGTACTGGCCAGCAAGTATGCCGAGTTTATTGCCGACGAAATCCAGAAAGCCTACATCGAATCCTACAGCTCGTATGGCCAGAACATCTTCGAGAAGTATGTGATCTATGCCGACCACTGGATGCAGAACAACGATTACCGCGATCCGGACTCAGGCGAGATCTTCGACCGAAGCATTTTGAACGAAGAGTTGGAGAAGATCGAGAAGCCGGCCGGGATTGCCAATCCGAAAGATTTCCGTGCCGAGGTTACCAACTTCTTCCTGCGCTACAAGGCCAACCATGCGGGCAAGAGCCCACGCTGGGATTCTTATGAGAAGATCAAAACCGTGATCGAGAAGAAGATCTTCACCAACACCGAAGACCTGTTACCGGTTGTATCCTTCAATGTGAAGAGCAACGAGGAAGACGAGAAGAAGCACCGTGACTTCACCAGAAGAATGCGGGAACGCGGCTATACCGATAAGCAGATCCGCATACTGGTAGACTGGTTCATGCGCGTACGAAAAACGATGGCGTGATGTTAATGAGTGAGTTTTGAATGAGTGAATGAGTGAATGTTCAAAAGAGAATAATATGCGCTCATTCACTCACCCACTCATTCAAAATTGAATATTCACTCATTCACTTATTCACTCATTCAAAATTAAGTATGAGCCATATCGTAGACAGAAGAAAGAATGATAAAGGGAAGTCAACCGGTAACCGGCAGAAATTCCTGAAGCGGGTCGAGAGCCAGATCCGGAAGGCCATACCTGATATCATCAGCCAGGAAAGCATCAAAGACAGCAACACGGGGGGCAGTGTGAAGGTGCCCGTGCGCGGACTGGATGAGCCCGCTTTCCGGCACGACCCTAAAACAGGCAGAAAGCAGGTGGTGCGGCCTGGAAACGACCGGTATAACGAGGGCGACCGGATTCCCAAACCAAAAGGCGGCTCAGGCAGCGGTGGCGGAAAGGGATCGAACAGCCCGGAGGTAACAGAGGATGAATTTACCGTCGTTTTGTCGCGCGAGGAATTCCTGAAGTATTTCTTCGATGACCTGGAACTGCCCAACATGGTGAAAAAGCTCATGGAGAGCACCGAAAGCTTTGAGATGAAACGTGCCGGCTACACCCGTGACAGCGTTCCTTCCCGGCTCAACATCAAGACCAGCTACCAGCAGTCGCTGGGCAGGCAACTGGCTTTGAAGGGTGCCTTCGAAAAGAAGCTGCAGAACCTGCAGGAGCAACTTGCCAAAACCAAAAAAAAGGACGAGCGGGCGGCGCTGGAAGTAGAGATCGAAAAAGCAAAACGACAGGCCAATACCATTCCTTTTTTCGAAGACATT
The DNA here is from genome assembly GCF_023630205.1 of Pontibacter ruber. Classification (GTDB taxonomy): domain Bacteria; phylum Bacteroidota; class Bacteroidia; order Cytophagales; family Hymenobacteraceae; genus Pontibacter; species Pontibacter ruber. The sequence continues at coordinate 590,038 of NZ_JALPRR010000002.1, forward strand.
GACCTGCGCTACAACAACTTTGAGCGGGTGCCCATACCTGTAACATCGGCTGTCATGTTCTGCATCATGGACGTTTCGGCATCCATGGGCCACCACGAAAAAGACATAGCCAAACGGTTCTTTACGCTGCTGTACATCTTCCTGACCAGGCAGTATAAAAATGTGGAGCTTGTATTCATCCGCCATCATACCGAGGCCAAGGAGGTAGACGAAGAGGAATTTTTTAACTCACGGGAAAGCGGGGGTACGGTGGTGGCTCCATCCCTGAAGCTGATGGACAAGATCATGCGCGAAAGGTATGATGAGAGCTGGAACGTGTACTGTTGCCAGGCATCGGACGGCGACGTGTGGTCGAAGCAGGATGCCCTGGAGTGCAAGAACCTGCTGCTGGAAACCATACTTCCGTGCATACAATACATGGCCTACATCGAGATCAACAACAAGAGCAAGGAAAGCGACCTCTGGCAAGCCTATAACCGGATCAGCAACGACGAGGAATTTTCGATCCGCCATATTTACGAAGTATACGAGATATGGCCTGTCTTCCAGGGGCTGTTCCGGAAAAGGAAAGAAGCAGCTGTTTCCTAGACTTTGTAACAAAGGACAATGTGACAAAAGATAAATGCTTCTTCCATGCCGCCAGTTTAAGCGCAGCGGTAACTGGTGGTGCAGCATGACAGCAAGTTTGCAACTTGCGGAAGTAGAAATGCGGGAAATGAAGTGTGCCAGTTACAAACTGGCCCCATAAACTGCCACAAGTTATGCTGACGCTAAACTTGCGGCATGGCCGGAACGATTCGGACAGGTCGTGATCTGTCCCTACAATACACCAATCACCATGACCGACAAAGATAAATACAGGGCCATGTTCTGTAACCCCAACTGGGACTACAACACACTGGAGGCAGCCGATGAAGTGATTAGCAGGATAGGGCGTGAGTACCTGAAGCTGAAAACTTATCCCAACCAGATCGAGATCGTTACCTCGGAGCAAATGCTGGATGCTTACGCACTTACCGGGCTGCCGACTTCCTACCCGCACTGGAAGTTTGGGAAAGACTTTGTCCTGAACCAGAACAACTATACCAAGGGCCGCATGGGGCTTTCTTACGAGCTGGTGATCAACTCCAACCCCTGCATCAGCTACAACATGGAGAACAACTCTACCTGCATGATGCTGCTCGTGATTGCCCATGCCTGCCAGGGCCACAACGCCTTTTTTGCCAACAACTACATGTTCCTCGACTGGACCTCTGCCGAATCCATTGTAGACTATATGGTGTTTGCCCGCGACTATATTTTAAGGTGCGAGGAAGAGTACGGCGAAGAGGAAGTAGAGCGGGTGCTGGATGCTGCCCATGCGCTGATGAACCATGGGGTTGATAAGTATAAAAAGCCATCTAAATTATCGGCCATTGAGGAGAAAGAACGGCTGAAGAAGCTGACGCTGATCAAAAGGGAGAACTATAACGAGATTTGGAAAACCTTGCCGGCAGCGCCTGTTATACTTGATGCAGGTATAGGAGAGGAGCAGCGGTTTCCGAAAGAGCCGGAAGAGAACATTTTATACTTTATCGAAAAGTATGCGCCAGCCCTGCCGCAGTGGAAACGGGAAATCATCCGTATCGTGCGGAAGGTGTCGCAATATTTTTACCCGCAGGGTGCTACCAAAGTAATGAACGAGGGCTTTGCCACCTTCACCCACTACCACATCATCAACAAGATGTTTGAAGAAGGCTATGTGAACGATGGGTTTATGCTGGAGTTTTTGAAAAGCCACAGTGGGGTATTGTACCAGCCGGAATACAACAGCAAGTACTACTCCGGCCTGAACCCTTATACGCTTGGGTTCAATATTTTCATGGACATCAAGCGCATCTGCCTCAATCCTACCGCAGAAGATAAACAGTGGTTCCCGGACCTGATCGGCAAGAACTGGCTGGAGCAGGTGCACTATATAATGGAGAATTTCCGCGACGACAGCTTTATACTGCAGTACCTGTCCCCGAAAGTAATTCGCGACATGAAGCTGTTTACTATCGTGGACAATGAGCATGAGACCGAGTATGAGATCGGGGCGATCCACAACGAGCGCGGATACAGAAAAGTAAGGGAGCAGCTGAGCAGCCAATACGACCGTGCCTCCATGGTGCCCAACATCCAGGTAACAAAAGTAGACCTTCACCAGACCAGCAAATTATACCTGACGCATGCTATCCAGAAGGAGCGCAGGCTGGACGCCGAGAGTGCCAAAGCTACCCTGGAGCACATCCGCTACCTGTGGGGATTTCCGGTAGAATTACATTCCAAAAACAAGCTGGGTATAAACGAGAGCTCGTTTGAAATGAAGTAGGGGGATTCGTTTCTTGGTTCTCTGCCTTTGCTTTAGCAGGAGTTATACTTGCATAGCTACAGTTGTCCAACCATCCCTGCCCCTCCTTATCCAAGGAGGGGAGCTTTTACCTGCTTTTTCAAGCTTCTTAGCTTATCGCAAGTTACCTACTCTTAAAGTATAAGTATAAACAATAACTATAGAACAGTAGGTTAGCTAAAGTAATAGCAGGCTCCCCTCCTTAGACAAGGAGGGGTTAGGGGTGGTTGGATTTAGCAGTTGAGAATAAGTGCCAGCCTGATTCACCCGCTCTGTCTTCTTTTGATCAGGTAATTACGCAGCACCTTTGCGCCCACAAATCCCAGCAGAAAGTAGGATATACATAAGGCAATATCAATAAACTCGCTCATTATAGTTTAAGCTGATCCAGGATAAAAGATTTAATAGAAACCGAACAGCTGCACGCTTGAATTATACCTGCTGCTTTTTTACATGTGTTGAAATAAACTCCTGCAGACCTTGTTCAAACAGCTTCACTTCCTCCATGGTATTGTAAGGTGCCAGGCCAATTCTGATCCAGCCGCCCATCGGGTTTACACCCAGCTTGTCGGCCATGGTAGAGGCGTAGAAGTGCCCATCGGCAATGCACATGTGGTAGTTTTTGGCAAACCAGCTGGTCACCTCGCGGGCCTTTATGCCATTCAGGGTAAAGGCGAAGGTTGGCGTCTTTTTTGTGCCTTCCGGTGCCCGGTACAGGTGTACTTCCGGTATCTGCTTTAAGAACTTTTCGATGCGATCGGTCAGCTGCTGCTCGTGTGCTTCTATGCGCTGCATACCCGATTGCAGCCGCTCTCTGCGCGTTTTGCCTTCGCCCTGGTCTTCAATAAACTTTATGGCCCCGATCAGACCGGCTATGGCTTCGTGGTTCTGGGTGCCGGTTTCGAGTTTATCCGGAATCTCCTGTGGGGCTGGTGCCAGCTTGTAAACAGGCAGCTTCTCGAAAAGCGATTTCGCGATAACAGCTATGCCCAGGTGCGGCCCGAAAAACTTGTACGCCGAGCAGAGCAGCACATCGCAACCCAGCTTTTTAAAATCAATAGCCAGGTGCGGCACCGCATGCACCGCATCTATAATTACTATTGCGTTCACAGCTTTTGCACGGGCTATAATTTTACCGATGTCTGTAACAGTGCCCGTCACGTTCGACGACATACCCACGGCAACCAGCTTTGTTTTTTCGGTGATGAGCTCGTCCAGGTTGTCCAGCTCGAGGGTATAGGTTTCCGGGTTAACAGGTATAAACTTAACCGTCGCGCCTTTGTCTTTGGCTAAGGTAACCCAAGGGTCTACGTTGGCGCGGTGGTCCTGCTCCGTTACCACGATCTCGTCTGTTTCTGTTATAAAAGGACCCAGGCTTCGTGCTATGGAAAAGGCATGCGAGGTCATGTTCTGCCCGAAAGCTACTTCCTCAGGTTCACAGTTCAGCAGGTCAGCCACAGCTTTTCTGCCTTCCAGCAGCAAGTTATCGGTGCTGACGCTGGTCAGGAAAGCGCCATGTAGGTTCGCCATACCGCCCGTGATATAGGCCATCATTCCGTCTATGGCTGGTTGCGCCATCTGCGTGCCACCCGGTCCATCGAAAAAGATGAATGGCTTTTTGTTGGCTGCTTCTCTTAAAGCAGGAAACTCAGCGCGTAGCTGCTCTACTGAAAACTGGCTCATAGGTTATGATGATTTATGCCTTACAAAGTATGAATTAGGAGTGGCGTTAGCAAGAGTTGTTATAATTTACCTGATAAGCTTTTTCATCTGTCATTTCGAGTTCAGCGAGAAATCTGCTTCAGTTTTATAGCTGAGGTTTATACTTGCAGTTGGCAAGCATAGCTATAGTAGCTGGCTTTGTTCCCCAGACTTACTTGCCTATAGTTTCATTTTATACATTGGTGCGCTCAAGGCCGCGGGGCCTCGTCCTTGGGCATCGCGCTGGGAGCTTTTCCTTTGCTCCTATCGTCACAATATCGCTGTCGCGATACCGGAAAAACTCGCATAGGCGCTCAACCCAAGGACTGGAAACAAATTCGATAGCTGCTAGCTATGCAACTAGAACCAGGTCCCCCTTTGAAGGGGGTAGGGGGATGATCTGCAGCAGCTATAGAACTTATACTTTGAAGCATTGCAGTAGCAGAAACTCCCCTTTTGAGAGGGGTGCAGGGGTGTGTATATACTTGGGCGATGAAACTTATACTATCAGGTATAGCAACAGCCAAGCTCCCCTCCTTAGACTAGCAAGAAGGCGAGTTCGAAGCTAGCGAGCGTAGCTTTGAGGGGCAGGGGTGGTTGGACAACGGCTTCAATGAAAGTATAATCTTAAGTGTACCAAACGCAGAAATTCCCCACTTGGGAGGGCTGGGTAAAAATCCTGTTCATCTTTAAATCCCACAAATCCTGATTCAGACCATTCTCTGTCCCTGCGGGCCAATTGAGTCAGAGACTCGGGTACCACCACTAGTCACGAATCAGAAGATTCGCGCCAGAAATAGTTGAAAAAAAATACCCCCTCCTGTTATTAGGAGGGGGCAGGGGGAGGTAAAAGTTTCTCAATACTACTCATTAAAATGATACAGGAACGTAATAACGCCGGTATAAGCCGGCTTTTTGCTGTTCTCGATCTCCAGCGTTACTTCTATTTGTGTTTTGGCGATGCCGCGCAGGTTCTTTACCGAGAGAAGCTTTGCGCGGAGGCGTACACGGCTGTTTACGGTTACGGCCTGGTTAAAGCGGAGGCTCTCGATCTCGTAGTTTACCTGCATCTTCAGGTTCTCGATGGTAGCGATCTGCGACCACAGGTAGGGCAGGAGCGACACCGTCAGGTAGCCGTGCGCAATGGTAGCCCCGAAAGGTGTTTCCGTTTTGGCGCGCTCCGCATCCAGGTGAATCCACTGGTGGTCGACGGTGGCGTCTGCAAATTTGTTTATCTGTTCCTGCGTAATGGTATGGTAGTCAGATATTCCCATTTCCTTGCCTTCGTACTGCTCAAGCTCCTGCAGGCTCTTAATGATCAATTTGCTCATGGTGTTGTAGGTGTTTGTGTTGGTTGTGGTGGTGAAGGTGTCAAATATATAATTTATTCTTTCGGAATTGTGAGGTTAACAGGCTAAGAATTTTGCCTGAGTATAGCTGCCTGAGGGCTAGCCACTACAGGCATAAGCTTTTATAATCCCCGTGCAGATATAATATGCTCTGGCGGATTAACCACATACAAACCGGAGAAAGTGTCGAAATAGAACCGTAACCAATGCAGATGATAAGAGTAGTTTATACTTTCAGGACGTCACCAACAAAGCCTGATTTAACAGCATAGCTATGAAGTATAACAAACTCGGTAAGTCAGACCTGAACATCAGCGAAGTAAGCTTCGGGTGCATGTCGCTTGGTACGGACCACGCGGAAAATGCAAGGCTGCTGCACCATGCACTGGACAGGGGAATCAACTACTTCGATACCGCCGATCTGTATGACAAGGGAGAAAACGAGGTAACGGTAGGAAAGGCCTTCAACGGCATGCGCGACAAGGTAAACATCGCGACCAAGGTAGGCAACCAGTGGCGGCCAGATGGCAGCGGCTGGGACTGGAACCCCACAAAGGCCTACATCCTGCAGGCGGTAGAAGCCAGCCTGCAGCGGCTGCAGACCGATTACATCGACTTGTACCAGCTGCACGGCGGCACCATCAACGATCCGATAGACGAGACCATCGAGGCATTTGAACTGCTGAAGCAGCAAGGCAAGATCCGGTACTACGGCATTTCGTCCATACGCCCCAACGTGATCCGGGAGTATGTGCAGCGCTCTAACATCGTGAGTATAATGATGCAGTACAGCCTGCTGGACCGGCGGCCGGAAGAGTCGGTGCTGGACCTGTTGCATGAGCACCAGATTGGCGTACTGGCACGCGGCAGCCTGGCACAGGGGCTGCTGGCCGGAAAACCTGCCAAACCATACCTGGGCTATACGTTGGAAGAAGTGCAGAAAGCCGCAGCTGCTGTAAAAGCAGTAGCCGGTGCTTCTCGGATGCTCGCCGAAACTGCCGTTCGGTTTGTACTTCATCACCCTGCCGTAACCGCCGCCGTACTGGGCATCCGGACTGCCGAACAACTGAACGAAGCACTGCAGATTGCCGCTGCTGCGCCCCTTAAAGAGGGAGAAGTAAAAACGTTGCAGGCACTATTGCCGCCAAATAAGTATGAGGAGCACCGGTAGGGATTACCCCACTACTTATAAACCTTTTTGTTTAGCCGATCTGGTAAGTGTAATTGTTGCCAGGCGAGTTAAGAACAATGCACTTCCAGTTCGCCGGACTGAAGGCCAAAAGCTATGCCCTGGATCAGGATCCGATAGCCGGGGTGTGTAGGATCGCTCAGGTCTTTTTCAATTTCGCTGATGGTTGTTTGCAGCGAATCGCCTTCGAAAAAGCGAAGCCATACTTCTTTTCCGGTTTCCTCTTCTTCCGACAGTGCCTGCAGCTCCATATACCGCAGCCGTTCGATCAGGGTATCCAGGTCGATCTTATTATCCAGGTAATTGCTGAAGGCTTCCCGGGCCATGGGGGTATACTGAGCTAGCTTTGTCATAAGAGGATAGAAGTATAAACTACAGCATGCAAGATAGAAAGTATAGCCTACACATCTCTGTACCCACCCTTGAAAACTTCGTTCACGTGCCAGCTAGTAAACTCCGGATCAGGATAGAAAGCTTTCTTTTGAGGAGGTGTTATGGACTTGCCGTGGTGCTGCAGGAGCCATTCTTTTGAGCCGATGCCGTTTACTTCATCAGAAACTAGTAATTTCAGTTCTGCATTTACGGTGAATGCTCCCAGATCGAAAAGTTTGTGGTGGGTAGCACATAAGGCCAAGCCATTTACTTCTCTATCCGGTCCACCTGCCTGATGCCACATGATATGCGCTGCCTCCAAAGCTAACACCTTGTGCTTTAACCGAACGCCAAAGCCACAGACGGCGCACTGGTATTCGTACGCTTTCAGTATCCTTTCTCTGAACTCAGGATCACGCTTTTTGGCAGTCCTCACTTTGTTGCCTGTTGGAGTTGCTGTTAAATCTAAACCCACCGCATCAAGTATATCTTGGTGTAGCGTGTCAGGAAAGTTCTGCTCCAGTATCAGTTCGGCTATACTTCGTAAAAGCTCGGGACTTTGCTTAAGCTGTTGCGTCACCTCATCCGGGAACTTGCCCTGCAGGTCGTGGTCGCGAAGAAACTTGGAAGTATAATCCTGCTTTGTATCGAGTAGCTCAGGCTTGTTGAACTGCCAAAGCTTGTCATTCGCCAGTTTCGTGAAAGGGAAGTTGGGGTATAGCGTTTTCCGCTGCGGACCAAAATCAAGCAATAAATCTTTAAGTCTTGGTTCTATACTTGTATTAGGTATAAAACCAGTGTTACCTCTCTGAATCTCTCCCAAAGCCAGCAACATCAGCAAGGGCTTGTGCGGCGCACGGATGCCTTTGCTTTTCCAGGTGTTGATGTTTTGGAAGTGGGAGAGGAGGTTAAAATTCATCATAAAGAATTAGCTAAATTTCTCCACATATTCTTGGCTAACCTTGAAATAGCTACATACAGCAGCTTCGTTCGATGTACATTTTATTTTTCTAAATTTGCAGAAAATCGCTTTATCACCATCATCATCCCATAAAATGCTCCGATATTCATTTAAAGTATGATATCTACATATGAAGCAGTTCCTAACTTTTAACCCCTTCTTCGCTGCTTGTCCAATAAGTCTGAAAAAGCCTTCTTGACTACCATAATCAGCTTTATCTAGCTTGTGGTATTGTATCTCGTTCTTTAATTTATTGATATAATTATGTGCGTGTGTAAGTGTCATGTTGGGCCGGAGTAAACATCTACCATCATTAAACACTACACCTAATTGAAATCCTTTATGAGAACAGGATCCGCTACACAGATTCTTTATGTTGTCTTTAAAGTTAAAATTATAGAAGCTTAACTTTTCATTTTGTGAAAGTTTGTGATTTATTATTATACTTAAATCAGATTCATCAGCTATAGTTAGCTCGATAACTCTAAAAGAGGAGTTCAGTTTTTTTTCAGATGAGAGGTGAGTTACAGCAATTTCTATAAAAATCTTTTCATTTTTTTCTTCACTAACCAGCAAAAGATCCGGTATAAATTCATCCACGCGCTTTTCTACTACAATTTTATTGAAGCTTTTTGTAAGGTCGAATTGAAATATCTCTTCTCCTGTATGGCACTGAAATCCATACTTACTTTGTAAGCTATCACAAAAGATTTGTCTTGTAAATACTAAATAAAATGGTTTACCATGTTGCAAACACTTGTTGTACTCATTAAAAAAAACCTGTTTCCCCAAAATATGAAGGTAGGTTTCTTTGGAACAGGTAACTTCCTCTTTATGTGCAAAATGTTTCTTTCTTATTTCACCCAGTTTAGGGACAATTCTCTTCTCACATGAGATGCATGTGTATTGTTCGAAAGTCTGTGTAGTCTCTCTATCTAAGGTATTAACATCTATCAACTCTTTTTGAAGATTATAAGCATACCTGTAATGGATTTTACTCATACTTTAAATCTTGGTTAAAGGCTATTTTAGTGAAGTGACTGATTTTTTAAAGAATCTAATTTACGCAACACTCCTGTTATAATCTTTATTCCTGACTTTGGCTCCTTCACCTCATCCAGAATCTTCTGAAGGTCCTGTTTGCGTATCTTAAATTGCCCGGAAACGTACTTCAAAAACAGCAGTAAAAACATTTAGTCTTTGTACTGGCTCTCAGCTACCGTGTCGCGAAGTTCGTTGGCGTCATTCCAGAGTTCGCTTTAAAATATATACCTGTTCATGCTTAACTAGAGATATTCTTAACGCTTATGTATGCTTGTACTCGGTGTTAAAGCAAATAGTACAAGATATGGATTTTAATAAAGTTTATAGTGTAAAATATATACGTTTTGTTAAATATTTCCCATTGTAGAAACAGGTTGCTACCTGGCCGCACAATGGCAACTGCTTTCCCGCGTCAGGTTAAAAGAATAATATGAATCTGAAGTAAGAGGCTTTCCTCAATAAAATCCAGAGCTGGGTAGTCAATCCGAGGGACGGTTACTGCATAGCCTGTTCTCCCCTCCACCAAACCTTCCCCGGCGCTTTCTTGCCTAAAACAACCGATTCCCCGATCAGCGGCGTAGTCATAGGCACTTTCAAGCGATCAGCTTCTTTGGTTACCCGTTCAATCGGGTCGGTCCAGGTGTGCATGGCCAAGGCGAAGGCGCCCCAGTGGATGGGCATCAGCAGCTTGCCTTTCAGGTCGAGGTGGGCCTGCACGGTTTGCTCGGGCATCATGTGGATGTTGGGCCACAGCTCGTTGTACTGGCCGCACTCCATCAGGGTAATGTCAAAAGGGCCATACTTACTGCCGATCTCGGCAAAGCCGTTGAAGTAACCGGAGTCGCCGCTGAAAAAGATCCTGTCTTTGCGGCCCAGGATCACCCACGAGGTCCAGAGGGTACTCATTCTGTCGGTAAGGCCGCGGCCCGAGAAATGCCGCGATGGGGTAGCGGCAAAGGTCAGCCCCTGGAATGAAGCCTCCTGCCACCAGTCCATTTCGGTTATCTTTTCGGCCGGTATGCCCCAGCGCTCCAGGTGCGCGCCCACACCCAGGGCCACATAAAAGTGCCCGGTCTTCTCATTTAGTTTCTTGATGGAGCCATAGTCGAGGTGGTCGTAGTGGTCGTGCGAGATCAGCACGGCATCTATATTGGGCAGTTCCTCCACGGTAATGGGCAGCGCCGAAAAACGTTTCGGGCCCATGAAGCTGATGGGCGAGGCAATGTCGCCCAGCATGGGGTCCAGCAGCAACCGCTTGCCGTCCATCTCCACCATAAAGGCCGAGTGCCCGAGCCAGGTAACCACCGTAGCCGTATCCTGCACGCTGTTAAATTGTTTCGCATCAATCCTGTTCACCGGTATCTCCCAATCAGGCACCTGGTCGTCGGAGTTACCGAAAATACGGGCAGAGAATAGCCTCACAAAGCCTTTAAAGCCGATGTCCATGTTGGTCTCCACGGGGTTCTGAAACTTGCCATACTTGTAGTTGGGCGATTTTAGGATCGCCTCCAGGCGGGCACCATTTGCTTCGGCGCCAAACTGGGGAGACAGCTTCAGGAACGAGCACCCTGCCACCGTTACCAGCAGTAGTATAAAACCGAGTACATACAGGGTGATTCTGATCTTTTTCTTCATCAGGTAAACAGGTTTGTTTGCTAAGCGTTGCACGTACGGGCGGAGGTGCCCAACATTCCGCTGGCCTTGCTTCAGGTAAGTATAACGCCGCTGCTATGCGCCACAAAGATAGATTGAGAAAAACCTCTTTGAAAATCCGTAGGTTAAAGGAAAGGTCATTACATATTTGTTTTCAATTTTGCGCCTTGCACAAGTATACTACTTTACAACAGGCAAGGGTAGGGTTATCATCTGCTGGAGATAGCGCAGAGGTAAATTGGAGCGTGGGTATTAAGTAGGTATAAAACAAAATAGCTGCCCTAAATGGGGCAGCTATAAGGCTGATAGATGTAGCTTATGTGTATCCTAAGCTTAGTCTTTCAATTCAGAAAGCATTTTCGTCGCCTTTAAATACCTGGCGTACCGTCATGAGAACTATTTTAAGGTCAAGGACCAGAGACCAGTTCTCTAAATACCAGATATCAGCCTGAACGCGGTTCAGCATAGCGGTTGTTTCTTTTGTTTCACCTCTGTAGCCCAGCACCTGGGCCCAGCCCGTAATACCAGGAGTTAGAAAATGCCGCACCATGTAGTTATTGATTAGCTGCGAGTAGTCCTGGGTATGCTTTAACATGTGGGGGCGAGGACCCACAACAGACATATCCCCCATTAAGACATTAAAGAACTGTGGTAACTCATCAATGCTGGTTTTCCTTATAAATTTACCTACTCTCGTAATTCTCATGTCTCCTTTGCAGGCTTGTTTACTGTCACAATTTATATTTACTGACATGCTCCTGAACTTGATGCAGTAAAAAGGCTTATTATTTTTTCCAGAACGCAATTGCTTGAAAAACACGGGCCCCTTAGAGTCTGCTTTTATAATGATTGCTAAAAGTGGAACAAGCCAGCTAAGAAGGAAGAGTATAATAAGCGAAGAAAAGAGAATGTCAAATGCTCTTTTAAGAATCTCGTTGGCTTTATTTTCTAATGGCTCTTGCCTAGGTACCAACACTGGCATATATCCAAATAACTCGACTTTCAAGTTCTGATCAAAAGCGCCTTTGACATCAGGAACTAATCTAAATCTTATAAAATTATTGTCTGCCAGCTGCATAAGCATACTGATTTTACTTCTTTCAGTATTTGGTAACGTACAGTATATTTCATGCACATTATTTTCTTTTGCATAATCTATACAATCATCAACTCTACCTAGAATCTTAAGATCAAAAGCGTGGTTAAAGTTATCATCTGTAAAAAGGCCTAATACATTTTCTCCAAGTTGAGGCTTAGAAGCAAGTAACTTATAAAGTTCTACACCTGCAGAGCCTGCTCCCACTATGATAATGTTGTTTGTGTTAAACCAGACCTTTTTTTTATATTTTCTTACTGCTAGAAAGGAAAGCCTGCATATAATAATAGAAATAGTGAAGGCAAAAAGGAAAATCAATAACGGAGTAGCATATATATGAATGTTAGGTAGTATGATTTTGATATTAATAGTGAAAATATAAAATAAACCCAGTGAGGCTACATTTGCGGTAAGAACAGGCACTGCTTCGTGCTTCAGAATACTTTTATAAATCCCAAAAACATTGGAGCAATAAAACCACGATAAATTAAAGAGTACTAAAATAAGCCTGTAGTCATACACGCTCATGATACTGTTATAAGGGTATACAACTCTAAGGGATATAAAAAGAATCAAATTTAAAAGACAATGATCTGCGATTACATTTATCCACTTAAACAATGTTGTATATTTATGTGACATAAAAATGGGCTTATTGATAATGTCTCTTTTCTTTTGACAATTTTACTTAAAGCACATTATGAGGTAACATAATGCAGTCGTGGAGTGTAGGGGAAGTTATAAATCGGATTTTGTCGATAAACTACAGAAGTATTAAGAGATCTACCTCACGTTTATTGTAAATAGTAAATTAAATAATAAAATAGTAATACAAATGTAACATTGATTTATACTCGTGTCATTAAGGCAGGATACATGTAATTGTATTTCTTTAGGTAAGGTGGTGTAAGTGAAGGTAAAGGTCGTATTTTAACATACCAGTAATAAATTGAAATACGTTAATTTATTTGGATATGCAATGTTGTAAAAGTAATATTGAAAGCTTAAATATTTATTAAAACTACGTTCCTGAATTAATTAGCAGCTCTATATTTATAAACTTATTTAAGTAGTAATATATTGAACTTTTATGATATGCGTTGCAGAGTCTATTTGCAGTAAAATTTAAATAGAAAAACGAGCCTTCTGCATAATAAAAATGGTGTTTAACCATTTTTTTATTTTGATATTTTGGAAATAAGTAAATTAGTGTAAACTTGTAAAAGTGATTGACATATAATATCTATAAACTATAGTTTTAGTTTTTTTCTATCATTTATTGATATCGCTTCCGCCCCAAAAAGAATATCTCGTTATAGATTGAGATATTGTATATGCCCTAAATCTCCTTTGTTGACTTGTAAAAAATCTTTACTCCAAGTATTTTATGGGAAAATTTACAATAATTGCCGCTATACTTGTTTTAATTTTTTTCAACATTGTTGTTCACCCAGCTCTTGGTACTGTAAATAATATATCAAAAAATAGAGTAGAAGCAGCTTCAGCAGGGTTTTCTTCTATAATAAACTTAAGCGCCATAGCTATTACTGAAGATACCGGAGAAAAGCCGCAGGCAAAGGTATGGACATATGCAGGAAAGCATTGGGCAGTCTTGGCTAGCTCTGATGGTACCAATCTTTGGCGATTAGATGGAACCACCTGGACGAATGTATTAAAACTTTCTCCTAAAACTTCCTCTAAAGCTGATTGTAAGTTGGTTGGAAATATAACACACATTTTCTTGTACCAAGGGCGCTCATCTCAACTAGTATCAGTAGAATATAATTCATCTACAGGTAGTTACCAACTTTGGTCAAGAAGAACCAATACTGTTGGTATATCTCTGGATAATGGTGTTGAAACAGCTACAATTGATATAGATAGTAAGGGAAGAATGTGGCTGACCTCCGCGGGGACTACCAGTGCTTATGTACGTTGGAGCGATGCTCCTTATAATAATTGGAGCGAGCCTATTACAGTAACCACAGGTATAACTGATGATGACATTTGCGCTGTTGTAGCTCTTAGTGGAAAAATAGGAGTATTTTGGTCGAATCAGAACACTCAAAGGTTTGGGTTTAAAACCCATATTGATGGTGCGGATCCTGCTACATGGTCCGCAGATGAGGTGCCTGCGTCTCAGTCTGCGATAGCAATCGGCAATGGTATGTCAGATGATCACATGAATATAGTAGCAGCAAATGATGGTGTCTTGTACTGTGCTATTAAAACTAGTTATAATACCGTAGGTTATCCAACTATAGCTCTTTTAGTCCGGAGGCCAGCAGGAACATGGGATAGATTATATGATGTTACACAATATACTGGAACAAGGCCGATTATAGTTTTAAATGAATCGATGAGCAAAGTTAGAGTTGTTTATACTACTTCTACTTCTGCCGGGGATATAGTTTATAAGGAGTCTTCTACTTCCAGTGTTTCTTTTGGTTCTCAATATACTTTAATCAAAGGTGCGTATAATGATGCTACTAGTACTAAGATCGGGTTCAATGGCGAAACCGTGGTGATGGCATCAAATACAGAACAAGCAGTAAGTGTATTAGTAAGTGATAATACCTTGCCAACCGTGCCATCGGCACCGGTTCTAGCTTCTCCAAGCAATGGTGCTACCGATGTTACGACTTCGATTGCGCTCAGCTGGAACGCATCTGCCGGAGCCGACTCCTATCAAGTACAGGTGTCCACCTCGTCTAGCTTTTCCAGCACCGTTTTTGACTACAGTGGCATTACCACCACCTCCACCGCCGTCTCCGACCTAGCTAACAGCACCACCTACTACTGGCGGGCCAGGGCAACCAACTCTGCCGGCAGCAGCAGTTGGTCTACCGTGTGGAGCATAACTACTATTTCGGCAAGCTCGCCTACTAATCCGTTGGTGGGGCACTGGAAGTTGGACGAGGGAAGCGGTATGGCGCTGGCTGATGCATCTGAGTATAAAAACAATGCGACTGCAGTGGGAGGGGCTACTTGGGTGGCAGGAGTTACAGGTCAGGCGCTGAGGTTTAACGGCTCCAGCCAATACGCCACTGTCGCCGACAACGCCTCGCTTGATATAACAGGGGCTATAACGCTGACAGCTTGGATAAAGCCAGAAAAAATAGCAACACAGTATGTTTTTAAGAAGGCAGAACAGAACTCAGTAGATGGTTATGAGCTGTCACTTTCAAGCGGAGGATTGATTTTCTTCCGCTTCAATCAAGTTACTTCTGGTGACACCTACCGAATCAACTCTACTACTATCCATCCCTCCAACGGTACTACTTGGATTCATGTGGCTGTCACTTATGGTGGGGGTGTGATGCGGCTTTATATTAACGGAGATCAAAATAATTCCAAAACCTTCAGTTCCCCACCACCAATAAAGCTAAACGGTCTGGCGCTCACCATCGGAGCAGGAAATAATGGGTACAGGGGATTCCAAGGTGCTATGGACGATGTGCGTATCTACAACACCGCACTTAGCGCCTCTGAAGTAAAAGAGATAGCTACAGTTACATCTTCAATAGCCGTGTCTTCAGCAGTTCTTGCCTCACCGCAGGGTGTAAGTGAGCAGGAGAAATTGATAGCTTATCCAAATCCGTTTACAACGACGGCTACTGTAAACTTTACTCTTTCAGAGAATGGAGATTACACGGTTAAGCTTTATGACAGCAGGGGGGCTCTTATTGCTGATCTCAAGCAGGGCATGGCTGAAGCAGGTAAAGAGAATAAAATAGAAATTGATAGTAATGGACTTACAAGAGGACTCTACATTATCAGATTACAGGCTGATGGAGTTTTTAAATCCGCTAAACTCGTGCTTGATCGGTGATTAAGGGTTGATAAAAGGTAGCTTAAGTGAAAGAATATGATAAGATTGTTCTTCATAATATTGGTATGTTCCTTGTTTTGCGGTTCTGCAAGGGCTAACAGCTACTACATTTCAACTACTCTTGGTAATGATTCCAGAACTTTAACACAAGCACAAAACCCAGCAACCCCATGGAAGACAATAAATAAACTTAACTCTGTTTTTGACTCTCTTCAGCCAGGCGATTCAGTCTTTTTTAAATGCGGTGATACTTTTTATGGAACAATAAAAGTGAGCAAATCTGGTACCTCAGGCCGTCCCATAGTTTTTACATCATACGGAACAGGTAATAAACCTGTAATCACCTCGATGATCAAGCTTTCGAAATGGGTGCCCTTGGGAAATGGTGTTTGGGAAAGTAACCATGCTGCCTTAGGGCCGGAAGTTAGCACAGTGCTTATAAATAGCACTGCCCAAGAGATGGGACGTTTTCCTAACAGTAATACAGGCGACAAAGGGTACCTCACAATCGATGATTTCGAAAGTAATACCTCTATTATAGATCATGCCCTTCCAATCTTACCTAATTGGAAAGGTGCAGAAGTGGTTATAAGAAAAAAACGTTGGGCAATTGATAGGCATAAGATTATATCTCATAAAGGTACAACAATTTATTATGCCTCCTCTTCCCAGTATAACGCGAAAGTGGGTTTTGGTTATTTTATTCAAAATCATATAAAGACTTTGGATCGGTTCGGTGAGTGGTACTATGATCCAATAATGAAAAAGTTGTATGTCCACTTAGGGGTTAGTTCACCTTCAGAAAATAATATAGAGGTAGCAACTTTAGACAACTTGGTTTATTTATCTAACATCAGCCATATAACTTTAAGTAACATTAGTTTTACTGGAGGAAACAAAGACTTACTTAGAATCAAAAATGGAGGCAATTTAACTATAAGTAACTGCACAATTAAGTTTTCAGGAGGAGACGGAGTTAGAGTTACTAATCATACTAACTTCAGAATAGAAAATAGTATGATTTCAGATGTTAATGGTGCAGGCATTAATTTATCTAGGGGTAACCTTAATCCTGTTATATGTGCAAATACAGTGGATAATACTGGACTTTTTCCAGGTATGGGAAGAAACTCAATATTAAGCGGGATTGGCATATTATGTTATGGGGAGGGTGCTCTTATTGAATTAAATAAGGTGCTAAACAGTGGCTATAATGGTATTGCTATAAAACTAGATGAGATAATTGTTAAAAACAATTTTATCAGTAATTTCTGTTCAGTAAAAGATGATGGAGGAGGAATATACACTAGTAATAATTCTAATAAAGAGCTTAAAGGAGCTAAAATTATTGGCAATATAATTTTGAATGGAATCGGAGCATATCAGGGAACAGATGCAGACGTTTCTAAAGCGGAGGGAATTTATATGGACGATGACTCTCATAAAGCTGAAATCAAAGAAAATACTGTTGCTAACTGTAACAGAGGTATGTTTCTTCATAATGCGAGAATGATATCAGCCAGTTATAATACCTTCTTTAACAATGAGGTTCAATTTGCTGCTAAGCATGATGATCTTGGCGAACCAATAAGAAATTTATTAGTAGAGAAAAATATCTTCTTCTCAAGGTTACCTACTCAGCTGGCATCTCATATAGAAACCAGACTTGATGATATCAGCAGTATGGGTAGGTTTGATTATAACTATTATGTAAGGCCTTTAGACGATGAAATAGTACTTTACAGTGTGTACAGGAATTTAGGGGAAAAAATTAATGAACACTTAGCTTTAGAAGACTGGAAGCAGAGATATGGGAAAGACGCACATTCCCAAAAGTCTCCTATACAGATTCCTGCGTATTCCCTAAATAAAATTGTGAGTTCAAACAAATTTAGGGCTGGCTCTTTTACTGAAAATGATGTGAAAGTATGGGGGAATAAAAGTACGTTGAAGTGGAAAAATGACGGATTGTTAGATGGGGGATACCTGGAAGTTATGCCGACAAGTAAGACCTCTTCTATAACAATGAACATTGGTGAGCTAGATTCAAATAAAAAATATATTCTAAGATATACTGCTATAGCTGAAAGATCTACGTCAATAGGGGCATACTTAAGGTATGGCGGAACCCCTTTTAGTGCTATTACTCCAATCATATATAAGAATATTTCTAAAACGCGCAGGGATTACGAAGTACTTTTAACGCCTTCAGTAAGCCAAAGTCCCGGAACTTTGGTTTTTACTGTTGATAACACTCACACATACTATCTTGATAACATTCAGCTCTTTGAGGCTAATGCAGATCTTATCAATCCTGATGATTATATCCTGTTTGCGTATAATAATAGAAGTAAGCCAATGAAATTAACCTTGAATGGTGATTATATAGATGTTAAAAATAATAAACATTCGAAAGTAATAGAGCTTGCTCCATTTTCATCAGTAGTTTTGATTCAACAATCTGGTAATCTAGAACAAAAGGCTGCTACAGTGTCTCCTATTAGCTTATCTGAAGAATCAGTTACAAAATCAGATAGTTTTAATTTGTTCCCCAACCCTACCACTGAAGTATTACATATCAGTTATAATCTTCCGGAAAGCAGTAAAGCCAATAGAGCAAGTTTATTGATAGTGTCAGTAAAAGGTCAACTAATTAAACGAGTTCCTCTTCAGGTACAGGCAAATGCAATCAAAGCTTCTGTGGATGTCTCGCAATTACTTGGAGGTACTTACATAGCAAGGCTTGTGTGGAGAAACAGGATACTAGGTAAGACATTTGTAAAAGAATAGGATAAGATAGCAGAGGCAGGTCGATATATTAGTTTGACTGTTTAGGTAATTTAGTAAGTAAGAGCCTATTGGGCTATGGGGGCGTATATAGAGTTGTGTTTCTGCTCTTTTTCAAAGTATAGCAGCAGTACAAGAGGTAGAGTGAAATGTGCTATGCGTATCAAAAATTCTCCATACATATCAATACCCAATTCAGTAATTCTGGCAAAGGCAGTAATAAATCCCCAAAAGATCATCCAATAAAAAATTCTTTTGTACGGGTAAACTAGTATTGCAAGTGCACAGATAATATCTAATAGCCCTATACCCGCAAGCAATATTTCTGCTGCAGATTGACAGATTTCCAAACCTGTTAAGTTAGAACCTGAAGTTATAATATAATCAATAAAATTCGGATGGAACAATAAGGCCTTAATTCCATGTGTAGCAAAAGTAAGGCATAAACCTAAAGTGGCTACCCAATAAGATAGGTGTATTTTATTGCAATTAAGCGCGAAAATCAATGCTAGAGGTGCAGCGTAACGTGAAGCGGTTGCCGGTATTGCCCAAGAGCTAAAGGGGAAGCCTCCTTGCTCAATTTGTATGTAAGCTGACAAGAAGGTTAAAACTGAAATAAGAACTAGAAGCAGTTTTACAGGATGAATAAATATGGCTATACCCAGCGCTAGTACTACCCATGCAAACATATTCTCAACTGCAGTAGCTTGTTGGTAGGTGAATGAGTGATTGACAAAAAGGAAGTCAGTGAAGAACCCTATTGAGCTACTATGCAGGAAGATACCTATACACTGTACCATAACTGTAAGCTGTAAGACTTTGGTCACAGCAATAGAGCAATCATGTATTAAACTGTATTTTATACAGGTCTTATCTGACATGCTTTGGTGAAGTTGGAGGAGTTGAAACCTTTGCACGTGGTTGCCTGATAAAATTATCAATTACTTCACCATCTATACCGATAGCCTGTACATGTAAGTTGTCTTTATTAAAGTTTATTACATGTACATGATGAGAGCTTATTGCATACCCTGGTGACTGTACATACCATCGCGTCGAATCAGTAACAGGTCTTTGAGGCACCCCCAAACCGCCTTCACCAATGTAGACGATGCCAGATTTATCATGTTTGCCGTTACGTATGGGTAAAGTCCGTTTAAGCACATGACCATCTGACTCAGCAACAAGATCAACATTATGTTTTTCAAACAAAGGAACGAAAGCGTTTCGCACTCTGGTAAATGTTTGGCCTTTAAATGCTTTCACTGCAGGATATGCTGGCCTGTGATAATGAACAACTACCCATCTTTTTTTACCTCTGATTAGAGATAAAGTTTTATTTAACCAAACTCTTTGCTCACCGGTAACACTGATTTCTGTATTAAGTGTAATCAACGATGCGTGTGCTGATAAGTTTGATGTATAATAAAATGTATCAAGGGTACGGCCTTCAATACTGTTACCTAACCAGAAATTTTCCTTAAAACCAATTTCTGTGTCATGGTTGCCTCTGGAGATAATTAATGGTAGGAGTCGATTGTCTCCCGCAACAATTGCCTGCTGATCTTCAAGCCACCAATACAGATGCCGCCATTGCGCAGTCAAGCCATAGTCAGCTCCATGTGTAAAGGCAATTACATTTTTGTTATCTTCAAAAATTTGAGTAATAACCTCATTCATACGCTGTCTAGCCTCATGGCCTTTAATTTCATGAAGGGCAGTGTTTTCTATGATGTCCGGTAATAACTTAGAAAATGTAGGAGAAAATTCTCTTTCTCCGCCTGCTCGTGAGTCACTTCCCCAAATTATACTAACGGGCCTGTCATCATCAGGCGCAGTTATAAAATAATATTCTTCTGATATTACTCCACTGCTCTCTACTACAAAATAATATGCTGTCGCAGCCTTGAGATTACTTATTTCTGAATGGTGGTAGTAACCAGGGGGTACTCCTTTTTCCCTGTCTTCTTCAACCATTGTAATTTGCCCATTTACCTTGGCTTTTCTCTTATAGGTGTATGCTTTCAGATTACCACGATGGCTTATGGTATCATAATAAACATAGTGAGGACCTCCGTTGGCATGAAGCGTAGTCCAGGAGATTATTGCATGATTAGAAGGGTTCTCTGTCCAAATTACCCTTACATGTATAGGCTCTACTTTCTCCTTGCTGTTTATTGTTGATTGGTTACAGGAAGTGCTACAAAGGATTATTGTTATTATAAAGAAATAAGAACAACAATGCTTGAAGCTATTATTAAACATATTATAGAGATATAATATTAAGAAAAATGATACTGCTCGTGTATCAGGAAGCTGTTACTGAAAATTCAGCCGCTTGTATTCAAGAAAAGAGTAATAGTGGAAGCCTTGCCTTTAAAGCAACCACTTCTCTGAGCAGCAAGGTTTCGCTCAAATAGATTTGCTAGTTTTCTATATACGGATGATAAATCATGCAATAATATTGGTATCACCTTCTAGTTTTTATGTCAGCTTCATGACATAGAAAAGTTCAGCGCCTAAGGCAAACCGCATTGATAAGATAACTTCTTGTTATTAGCTGAACTAATTAATAGAGACTACTGTGTAGATGATTTCTTTATGCTTTTATACCTTTTGAAGTGCGTTCTTAACCAGATTTACCAGTAAGTAAAGTTTCCAATATTTTATCGAAGTAGAATTTATTGCTGATAGTTTATATCCTATACTAAATGCTAAAAATTAGAAAGTATATCGTATTGGTACTGCTTGTCAAATTCATGTATAAGCGAAACCGTTTCATTGATATTGCCTCTTGAGGAAGCACCGAAAAGTATGGATTCTATGTTAGGCAGGCTGCAGATGTATTTGATTGCATCTTTCGGAGGGATGGCGCCACCTGCTAAAACCTGCATGGCTATCACTCGGACCTTTCTGGTTTTAAGCACTGTTTCATACAACTCTTTGCCACCAGACATTCTAAAGCCGGCTTTGTTAATAGATGTACAGATGATAGGGTTCTCAACGCCTGCTTTTTCCAGCAGGTCCAGCAGCTTTGGCATGTTCATGGTAATAAAACCGGCCTCTGTATCATACTTTTTTCGAATGTACTTATGGAATGCGACCAGTACTTCGGTCATTCCCAGGCCTAATAACAGGTCAGTTATTACATTCTGAAGGAAAATAACAGGTGTTTTGATGTTCCTGAACATTTTCATTTCGGCATCGATCATCAGCTCCATGATCGACAAGTAATCTTTTGACATAATGGCCACACCACCCTTAAAGAGTGAGCCCATAAAATTGTTGGGTACATACTCTTTGATGGTGCCAACAATGCCAAGCTCCGTTACTGCGTTGGCATACTTATGAGCATAAGGCATACAAGGGTATATCTTGTAGTCCTCGTATTTAGCAGGATGACTTCTGATGTAATCGCAGATAGTTGCGATGCGGTCATGTGTAGTACACATAAAAGTATGCACTCCCGCATCGATAGAATAATCAAGGGTTTTTATGATTTCGACATCGTTCTGAAATTTAATTGCCTGTGCCCTGGACTTCTCATCCGATATATGATTTACAGCGAAAAACTGATTGTCGCCAAATAAGATTCTTTCCATGATCAGTTATTTATACTTTGTTTAATCATTGAGATAACTTTGTCGGTGTGCCAGGCACTCTGAAAAGTATTGATGTTGTTAGGTACTTTCTTCTGGATCGCTTTGATGAAATAATCTACCTGGGCTGAATACTCTTCGCCTCTTAGGTAAAAATCTACATTGTCGGTAAAATCTGTGATGTATTTTACATTCCAGCCTTTTGAGTAGCCCTGCGGACAGTCCGTTGTTTTGAAATGTACTTTAAGCTCGTTGGCATCGCATACGATCTTGCCCTTACTGCCAATGATGGTCAAAGTAGTAGACATTTTTCTGTAGGTCTCGTCACTCCAATTAACTGACAATACGCCAGATACCTCGGAAGAAACCTCCAGCAGGGAGAACACAGAATCCTCTACATTTTTAGAGTAAAATGATTTTAAAATGGACCCCTTAATCTTAGTGATCGGACCTACCACGTAGTTGATTAGGTCGATCACATGCGAAGCATAATCAAGCAGGCAGCCGCCGCCTTCTGCCGGGTTAGAGCGCCAGTTGTTCTGTTTCTGCCGCACAACTACAGGGCCGTAAGCCTCACCAACAAAATGGAAAATATCGCCCAAGTAGCCATTCTCAACTAGCCTTTTAACTTCCCGGAAGGTCCCGATAAACTTATTGTGGTAGCCCACCTGATTTACCAGGTTTTTTCTGGTAGCTATCTCCACCAGTTTCTGGCCGTCAAGCACTGTTAAACAAAGAGGCTTTTCTGCGAAAATATGGGCGTCTCTTTCCATAGCATTTTGAACCATGTCTGCATGAAACCTGGTGGGTACGGCTACAAAAACAGCATCCGGTTTTGCTTTCCTGAGCATTTCCTCATAGTCTGTGTAGCATGGAAAAGAAGTATACTTCTTCAGCGCATCCAGCACCATTTTCGAAGTATCGCTAACTCCTGCAACTTCAACATCAGGGTGAGCACCTAAAAGAGACAAATGAGATATTCCCATTTTACCAGCTCCGATCAATCCAACTTTTATCATATTAACTTATCTTTTTTATACCTATTAGATGTACCATCAGGTCTCTTAAGTATAAGAGTTGATTTTTAGTGTTTCTTCTGAAAATTTCCGGGCGCAGGAAGATTCTTACCAGCCATTCAAGCCGTAGCTTGATCCATATTTTAGCTGGCCTTTTGCTGTTGCCGGCGTACCAGTCAAACACGTTCCCGATTGTGCTAATTATTCTGGCGTTTACCTTATTTTTATGCTGGTAGGCCCACTTTTCCTGCTTCGGGGCCGTCATTCCGACAAAAAGTATATCCGGATGAAAAGCATTGATTGCATTCACCATCATGTCGTTATCCTCATCGGTGAATTCCTGGCGAAAAGGAGGGGAGAAAGTGCCCACTTTCACATTCGGGTATTCCTGGTTCACTCTGCTGGTTATTTTGGCCAGTGTTGCTTCTGTTGATCCCAGAAAGAAAACATTCCAGTGATGCTTGTTCGCTTTATCTATCAGGAAGTCAAAGCAATCCTGGCCCGCAATTTTCTTGATATCCTTACCATTAAGCAGAATCGAACCTAGAGCGATGCCCACACCGTCCAGCACCAACATATCAGTGTTTTTGAGTGCTTTCTCAAATTCTTTATCTTTAAGCGCTATGCCGTAGGAGTTAGGGCTGAAGGTATTGATGAGCAGGTTCTGTGTATTTTCATCAATAATGTCCAAAGAGGAAGAGAACACCTTATAACCAAGAACATCTGTACATTTAAAACTACTCTGCTTCATAGAATCAAATGATAACTACTGTATAAACTTTATTCAATGGAGGCTAAACAAGTACACCCTGTTGTTATCAACTTACACTTGCAGTGACCCAATACACTAATGATTTCACATCTGTATTCATTACCTTCTGTAATTTTTAGCAGATTATATAACCTAGATCTTTGCTATGATGCCTGCTGTAGTATAAATAATTCTATTGTACTTGTATAAGTACAAATATTTAATAGCTGTGATTGCTATTCGAGCAGAAGGAAGGGTTATTTAACTAATTTTGTTGGGTTCGCGGCTGAATCAGCTTAATCTATAAAAGAGTGAATTTATTTTTTCAAGTATTTAAAGCTAAGCCTGTATACTTTCTACCCCCTTATAGTCTTTGTAGATTTCTAAATAGACTTTCTCCAGTCTAATATGTTCCTCTAATTCAACTTCAGAGTCGAAACGGGGCTTGATTTTACGGGCTGGGTTACCAGCATATATAGCATAGGGTTCCGTATCTTTTGTTACAACAGATCCGGCAGCTATTATGCATCCTTTTCTGATTCTTACACCACTCATAACGATAGAGCCGTACCCGACCCAGACGTCGTCTTCGATAATGGTGGTTTGGTCTAGTCCTTTCCAGTTATAGTGTTTGTCCATTATTCTTGGAGCAAGGCGTATAGGAAAGCCTACTTTCTGGAAGTGGTGATCATATTTGCCTACGACTGCCACTTTGTTTCCAAACATTACATTATCGCCAATGATGCAGTTTGCCTGTATCTGCGAATCTCTTCCAATAAAGAAGTTATTCCCGATCTCCAGAACATCTTTTGCCCATAAATAAACCCTTTCGCCAGCGTAGATATTCTTCCCAATTTTATACTTCCTCCATTTAACATTAACAAGGTAAAAGAAGCGAACCTGTTTTAGTAGCTGGATAATATTCATAGTTTTAGAATAGTTTTAAAAGTATACCTTCTAGTTTCGATTTCAAACGCGCACTAACTCCCATTCTTCTGATAAATTCTTTGTAGTAGATGGGGTGTGTTTTGATTGTATCCGGAAAGGAGAATTCTGTTTTTTGGCTGCAGTCAATAAGGGGCTTATAGCGTTTGTTGGACCCAACAGTATGGGTGGCATAAGCATCAAAACCCTTGTTGTCGATTTTGGAGGTTACCGGATAAAGCGTCAGGCCGCCTGTCCGGAACTGGTGGTAGAACCAGCGGATAGCCCAGGAATCCAGCTTCCCCTCCATTTGTTGGCGGAGCATCCGGTTAAGGTCGGAGCCGCCTTTCGAAAATGCTTTCCGCGATGCTTTATCTTTTAGAAACGCTGCGTAATCACTTACCTGCCAGTCTACCTTACGCCACCTGTCTATCCATGTAGCCCACCCCCATGACCAGCCCCTGTTCAGGAAGTAAGCGTCCGAATTTCCAGGAAACGAGTTTGCCAGGTCAAAAGAGTAGCCGGATATAGAAAATACAGAAGGCGAATTGCTGTAGTGGCGCAATGCCTTGTTCATAAAACATAGGAAATTGGGCGTTGAAATTAGGTCATCTTCCAGCACAATGGCTCTGTCATACTTCTCAATAACTTCGGAAACGCCTGAAATGATAGAGTTGGCGAGGCCTTTGTTTCTGGGAGCTTCTATGATGGTTACTTGGTTGAAGCCATCGATTGTCTTTAAATAATCTCTTACAGAAGCTATGAGCGGTGCATCAGTTTCATGCTTGGCTGCATCCGAGTAAATAAATAACCGGCTGTCTTCCGCCAGGTAATTTTTTCTGAGTGCATTAACTGTTTGCTGCAAGGTGTCCAGACGCTTGTAAGTAAACAGAATAACAGGGGCAAGTTCAGTATTTTGCATAGCTCTTTTTATTTAGCACAAGCGACCTTTCTATACTTCTTAAATTATGCTTAACAAGAGGAGTGGGCCCTTTAACTGCTACATATTTAAGGGAAACAATAAAGAACAGCATAGTCCAGAAGTCTTGCGATGAGTAGAGGCTGGTGGAGAACATACCGTACACTATAATTTGTAAGTAAATGATTACCATCCAACTCGATTCGTGTTTATCCTTCAGCAGGTTGAAGGATTTAATCAGGCTTTTACAAACAAGTATGATAAATGGTATGGCACCTAACAGACCGGTTGCCAGCAGTACCTCCAGGAAGAAATTGTGCGGGTAACTTTTAAAGCCCATTCCGGAAGGTATGACATAATATACCCCAACCAGCGGCGACTCTTTTATCAGGTCTATGGTTTCGTTGTATAAAATCTCTCTTCCACTTGTGTCACCTTCTACCAGAATGTTAACAATTCGTGTTCCTAGCGAACTACCCATGCTTTCAAGAAGGGCCGCAATGTTTTCCAGATTGAGTAGCAGGAGCGTGATGATTAACCCGAAATAGATAAGACCCTTAACTGCTCCTAACCTTGCCAGGAAATAGAAAACGCCGATAACAAACAGTACTACTACAGGAGATCTTGAGCCGGCTTTAGCAATAGAAACCAGCCCGAAGAAGAAGGTTAGGAGAAACAGGACCTTAAGGACCTTGTTTTTTTTATCAACCATGCCAAATACAGACACCAGAGCCAGCGCGCAGCCAGCCTGCCCATACAAAATAGTATTAATAGTTGAATTGGCGTCGTATCGGACGTTATTGGCATCAATGCTTAGGTTTTCAATTGCAAAGAAGTAAGCCAGAACCAAGCCTGCGGTTAGGGTTATCCAAAAGAAGAAGAAGGATTTGCTTGAATGAAAAGCAGGGTCGTATCGAAAGGAGTAGGCGATTAGAATACCTAAACAAAATCCTGCAAAATCTAAATTGCCGTCGGCGGTTGTGATAAAGTATAGCGGGTCTAGGTAAATATCTATGTATAAGTTTGCTATATAGACAAATGCCAGGATGAAGAACAGCACTTCTTCTGACCTCAGACTCGTGTGCTCAAACGCCCGTCTGTAGATTACCCAGCAAGCCAGCAATATCTTTAGTCCCCAGAAGAAATTCTTAATTAATGAGTTATCAACATAAAAGAGATCAGGAATAAATGTTGCTATCAGGAAAAGGGAGTAGAAGTTGATTGAGAAGTGCAGCGTCTCCTTATAATATTTCAGGTCTAAGGTCATACTTGAGAAATCTTTTATTCCAACAACAATGTCTGGCTGAAGTAAATAGGGTTATACTTTTTCAGGATCTTTGCCCCGTTGTACTGGTAAGATTTTTCTGTCTTCAGGATCTGAAGTATAGCATCTCTGATGTCATGTTTATTGTAGGGGTCTACGGTTAATCCCAGCTGGTTCTCAATGACTAACCTGGATACAAGTCCTGTATTAGAAGCAACCACACGTTTGTTGTGTTTGATGGTGTGACCTAGTATGCCGCTCGAACCGAAGAAGTTTGTATAAGGCATCAGTACAACATCGCTGTGCTTAAAAAGTACTTCACGTTCCTCATCGCTGATAAATTCGTCATAGTAGCACAGGCTTACATTGTTCTTATGCTTTTGTATGTGCTGCAGGTACTTCTCTTTTATGTCTGGATGAAATTTACCAGCAATGATCAGGTTTATGTTCTTGCGGACAGACAACGGCATCAGGAGCAAAGAATTGATGATATTGATCAGGTTCTTTCTGTAGTCGATGGAGCCAAACAACAGCAGGTTTTTGCAACCGGGCCTTATGTTATACTTGGTTTTGATGGCTTCTTCATTTACAGAATCTACCACTTTTACTTCGTCATTGATTGGGTCCGGGAGAAAACTGAATATGTTTTTTATGGTGCTATTCATGTTCTCTATACATTTTTCATCGTTCAGGATGAAGAGTTTTTTGATCCTTGGATTCAGGATGGTGGAATATTTCTGGAAGAAGTAGCTTCTGATGATGTGCCTTATGTAGAACCAGGGGCCGCTGTTTGCCTCTTTGAAGTGATAGTAAGGTGCAAATAAAATTCCTTTTACAGCCAGGTTAAAGCGCTTGAACTGCCTAGTGGCAACTAGGTGCAGAAAGGGATCTATGTCCAGGAAAATGATCTCTGTATAGTTGGCTTCTGCTTCAATTACTTTGGTTACTTCTTTCCATTCCGAAATACCTCTTTCTATGGAGTTTCTATACTTCTTCTTTACCTGGATGTACTTTATATCATAGGCATCAGACTCATTCAGACATGCCAGCCTGCATTTCAGATTTTCATTGAGCACGAAAGTATAAATGCCATGCAACTCCGGTTTTGAGTTGATGAATCTCATGATGTGGGTGATATATTCCTGCCTGTGTCCAGTTTCGCCAGACTCGTATATGATACTTCGGTTTCTATCTCTAAAGCTGTACATGAGCAAATACGGGTTATACTTTAAAATAGAAGATCATCCGGATCTGGAAAACTACTATGATGAGGACATCTTGCTGTGGCTTTTATTATGCTCTCCAGGAACTGATCAATGTATTTTACAGGTAGGTGGAGAGTGATTTTCTGCTGACAGCAAATGTGTAGATCAACTCATAGCCGAAAATGGGCTCTTTAGCTTCTGGATCAGGAACATTGAAACAATCCCAAAAAAGCTGCTGACTGATTTAACACTTATTACCTCTCTGCTGAAGAGTTTCAAGCCTTTTCGGATGGCAAACAATCCCTGTCCGGCCATTAAAGCGTTAAATGAGTTTTTGTAATACATGTTCCGTGTGTAAAGCCTCGTAAACTTTTCTGTATCTATTTCACTTCCCCACTTTTTACATATCTGTCGGATACCGGCTTGCCGCTTGTGTTCATTCTGGGATGTTCTGTCAATCAGGTGCTGGTTAAAATGCACCAGCACAACAGGGATGTAAACAAAACTGAAATGATGGGCTATCCTAAACCAGTAATCCCAGTCCTGAAAGCTGATCAAACCAACATCAAAAAGGCCGCATTTTTCGAGGCACTGCCTATTGATGGTTACCATACTTGACGTGGCCGGACAGAATTTTGCCTGTGCCATACTTTCCAGCACGTTGCCAATAGTATGGTATGAAGTGCTGTGATTCTTCTTAAAGGGATTATTGTATACATATAAGCAATCTGAGAAGACCAGACCGGCATCTGGGTGCTTTTGATGTACTTTCAGATGTGTCTGTAACTTCGCTGGTAACCAGTGGTCGTCATCATCCAGAAAGGCAATTAAATCACCTGTAGCGCTAAGTATGCCGGAGTTCCTGGCTGCATTTCCACCTCTTGCTTCGCTATGATGGATGACTTTGGTTTTCAGGACTCCGGAGAAGCAACTGTCAATCGCTTCTTTATCATCCGGGTTGTCGTTAACGATGATGATCTCAAAATGCTGGTACGTTTGTTTGTGCACAGAGTCAACAGCTGCTTTTAGTAAGTCAAGCCGCTTGTAAGTAGGAATTATAACAGAGAACTTCATGATACCACCTGGTTTGGACTGAACATTTGCGCCTTGAACTTTTCAATGGCTCGTAACCCGAGCAAGTAATGCCTGATGAGCAGAATAACCACTTTGTTGTAAGGGCTTAAGAACTGCTGGGAAAAAACTATCCTGAACTCTTTTAAGCGTGGCCTTACTTCATTTAACAGATTGATGAACTCTATCAACGAGTTATTTTTTTGCGTAAAACCGGCCTGGCCGGTAGCCACCCGCTTCTCCTTTTTTATCAGTTCAGACAGGCTTAGCCTGGCAGGATGATTAACAATGACATTCTCAGCGTATTCAATTTCAAAGCCCTTCTGATAGGCAACTACTCCCCAGGTAAAGTCTCCGCCGGAAAGTAGCTGATCATTGAAAAGACCAACCTCCTCGAACACATACTTATAGGTAAAGGAGTTGGCGGTAACGCAGGTTCCTGAGTTAGTTACATAGCTCTTCTGGTTAAAGGCGTAGATTTTATCGTATAGCTCTGCTTTGGTTGGGTTATCTGTTTGGAAAAAGATGTTGATCGCCCCGCCAATTCTGGTGCAGGCGTTGTTGTTGGAGAAAACATCGACCGCATTCCTTATCCAGTGCTGGTCTGGTATACAATCAGAATCCGTGAAACCGATTATTTCTCCTTTTGCAGCTTTTATGGCAGTATTCCTTGCGGCGTAAGAGCCAAGCTTTCTTTCATGCAGTAACCGTACATTATCCGGAGCAAAAAAATCAGCAGGCATCATTCCTGCAGGATCGTTATTGACAACTAGTACCTCATACAGGTCTTTAGCATAACTCTGGTCTGCCAGTGCGTGCAGGCACAGCGAAAGTCGCTCCCAATCCTTGTATACTGGTATTATTACTGAAACATACTTCTTCATGGGGTCACTTTTCATCAGTAAAGCAATCTATCTGGGCGTTCTTTCAACTCACATTTCTCAGTAACAGGCCTGCTGGCAGGGAGCTTAAGAAGCTTTACTTTGGTCGAACCCTAATAAACTAGCTTAAGCTGCTTGTTATACTTCAGATCATCAGGCGTTACAGGCTTGCTGATAAAATCGATTATGCGATCAGCGTTTTCATCTATCGGGTTTTTGGAATCGACGTGCAGCATAGGCACCTTTTTTTCTTCCAGGTAATCGATCGCTGCGTTCAGCCTTTCCTGCCATTTCACGGTGCATTGTATCAACTCTTCTGTATTCAAAGATCTATGGTAGTCACGTACTTCACGGCGCATAAGCAACCGGCGGGCATTTTCCGCAGCATCTGTTTGTATATACACGACGGCATCAGGCAGGGGCATCACATCCAGCAACCTGCGGATCTCCAATCGTTCTTCACTGGCGGTCGTGCTTTTGTACAAGCCTCTTTCTACTATATTCACCAAGCCCATGTCTATCAGAACAGTCTTGTTATTAGGGCTTTCTCTGAGTAACTGCACTTTCTGTATCATCCTGTTCAGAAAGGCAGTTTTCTCAAATCTCAGGTCCAGCCTGTTGTTGCTACTTCGCTGCCTGTGGTATAGGTTGTTCCAGCAGGCATCAATATACTCCGAGTACTGTGCTACAAACCGGTCGCTGGCTTCCTTCGCTTGCTTAAGCTTCACAGCGTCTACATACCCTTTGCCGTACATTACAAGTTCAAACAGTATTTTAAGCTTCCCTATGACACCGGCTTCTGGCTGTTGCATCGGTTCAAGGGCAGTCTCCCAGTTAAAGGAACTCTTACTTTTAGCCTGTATTGCCTTGAATATTGTCGATTTACCAACTCCCGGGGAGCCCACCATTTCTACTATTCTCGCCATGTTGTGTTAGCTAAACTTGACCTTGTTAAACAGATAGTTAAAAGGGTCGATGATCCTGATAGGGGAGACCGTATTTAAAACCTTGTAATAATCAGTTGAGATGGTCCTGTTGATCAGGAACAGGAACACAGACATCGAGAAAATAAAGCTAAGCCCCAGGTATAGGTAGCTCGTTATGAAGTATTGCGACAGCAGGAGCAGTACGCAAAGTATAACACAATGCATGGTAAGAGTTGTGATAACTTTAAAATCGATGTTAATGGAAACACTGTCTTTGATGTAGTGATAAGCACTGATGCCTGCCAGTGATGTAGAAAGCAGCCGGGCTGCTACTATTCCCATTAACCCTACCAGGTTACCCAAGGCCAGGATAAGTCCGAACAAGGATATGGTTTCTATTAACGTAACCTTGAACCTACCCATGGATGACTTCAGTATGAAAAGTGATTTGCCTAACGCAGTTTTCCATGACACCTGGATGATAAGCCAGACAAGCAGAGCAATAGATGGGATTGTTGCAGCTTCGTAGCCTTCGCCTGCAATGACAGTTATCAGTAGGGGAGTTAAACCGATAGCTATAAAGATTGCCGGAAACAGGATGAAGCTGTTGAGGGTGATAATACTGTTTACCTTATGGTTAAAAAGGTTAATGTCGTCCTTTATCTTTGCCAGCGAAGTAGTAAGAATTTTATCCAGGGAGTGGGTAAAGGAGATCAGGAGATCATGCGGTTTTTTTGCTATGTAGTAGATAGCCATGGCTTCCGGCCCCAATATACCTGCTACAAACATTTGATCCCCTTCAGCCCTAAAGTAAATTAGGAAGTTCTCTAAATAAAATGGAATCGACTCCTTGATCAGCTTCTTGACTGGGTACAGCTTAAAATTAGAGGTAAAAAGAACGTCTTTTAAATTAGAAGTATAAATCAGGAAGTTTATAAAGTTGCT
Source organism: Pontibacter ruber (assembly GCF_023630205.1). Lineage (GTDB taxonomy): Bacteria > Bacteroidota > Bacteroidia > Cytophagales > Hymenobacteraceae > Pontibacter > Pontibacter ruber. The sequence continues at coordinate 621,894 of NZ_JALPRR010000002.1, forward strand.
TATTACATAAGATATTATTAGCCCAATAGCACCCCATAAAAGCACAAAGATGATACCTGCAACGATTCGGATAACCCCGACAAAAAGCATACGAGCAGATTCCTGCTGGTATCGAGATAAGGACCAATACACATACCCAAAGCTTTGGTTTACCCCCCCGAAAAAGAAGCCCACTGCCATCAGCTTGATATGGAAGGAGTAATCTCTAGTTTCGAAGAAATAGAGCGAAAACCAATTAGAAAAACTGTAACACAGAATAGAGTAAAGCAATATGCCTGGTATAACAATAAACAAACTTGTTATAATGTAAGATTTGGCAAGTTCTTGCTTGTTCTTCTCCATCATGTTGGGAATATCACGAACCAGAGTTGGCAGAATCCCAAGACTAAAAATGATGAGAGAAAGTTTTTCCATCATAATGTAAAATGGAATTAGGGCAATCTCTTCTTTCACTAAATACCTCGTATAGATCATGACTGATACAATACCTAGTATTCTAATAATAGCATTAGAAGAAACCTGATGTGCTAAATCTTTTAAAGCTTTACTCATGAGGAAGTTTTACTCTATGGTAAGATTAGCAGGATGGGCCTGAACCAAGCTAAGCGGGATACTGTCCCATTTACCTATATAAGTTCCCCATACGCTGTTAAATGAACTGCTACTGATTTTAAAACTTTCTGGCAGGTCACCTTTGAACTCTTTGGGCACACCTGCTATTTCGAAGGCAGCCTCAAGACTGGCTGGTACAACCTGGTAAGACTGCAGGTACTCAAACCCCGTACAGAACAGTCTGTTATCAGGAGTTATGATGATGCTATCTGGATTGAAGTTAATATAAGCCAAGCCCCTGCAATACATCGAGTTTATGATCCCGATTATCTCCTCGTACCTGGAAGACAATACCTTTTTTTTCTCGTATTCAGATAAATGATCTAATATGTTTTCCAGATAAGGAGTAACAATATAACCATCGCCCTCTTCCAGTAACGGAGGTATGAATTCTAACTTTTTTGATAATTCTTTAGCTGCATAGAGTTCTCTTTCAAAGTAACGCTCTTTACCTGGCCTAAATGTCTTTTTTACAGCGTTAGATGTGCCATACTTGATCAATTCTACTTTTGAGATCTTATTGATTGAAAGCACCTTTTGTACTGGCCAGATCCTGCGGTAGCGCGATCTTCTTGTCTCTACTTGCTGCGCAATTAGATCTCGGTAGTCTTTCCCAAGTATATCTATATAAGACCATGCATCACGTTCATTATCTGCTGAATGTACCCCATTATAATCGCTTTTGAATAAGATTAAACTTTTGGTTTTGGCACGATAAGCATACTTTGCTTCCATGTTGTTTAAGTTGGTCATCCTGATCTGATTTTGATGAATGGCAGGATCAGGAGGCCTTGGGTGAAAATCATAAGCTACTATGAGCGCTTCAGGTTTACCGCCCGAATATTTGAAAGGACCTTTATCCCATTTGCCTCCCCGGATACGTATACTACACTCTTCTTTTTCTGCAGTATCTAACTGCCTGATGTCAAGAATGTCCATGTTATATTGATCTTCCAAAAATGACTTAAAATCATGTAGCAGACCATCTTCTACTAATTTTTCGCGGGCAACAAAAACCAGCATCTCACCACCTCTTGCATCAGAAGCCAGCGGAGTTTCTAATATAGAAAGCTCGGGTCTGTGCTCAATAAGTTTCGTCAGTGTATCGTCTGCTGGGGCATATCCTTCCTGCTTAAGCCACTCATACAAACCCGAGACAGATAGATCTACTTCTACTCTATTTTTTTGTGCCAATTCTTCTAATATGGCAGTATAACTATGCTCTACTCCACATGTTGCTGCTACACCTGTTGCAAAGCCTGATAAACCGGATCTATAACCTTTATGAAATACAGCATGATAAGCGAGTGAGGCAAAATAATGGAGGGGAGAAGGGACAAAAGCTCCTCTATACATTACCCTGGTTTTTAACAAAGTATGTGCAAGGTTTGGCTGGAAGTATGGAATGTTTCTTCGGCAGCCATTCTTGACACCACTGACTGTATATATGTCACACATGATATCGCTACCATTGTTATGGAATGTTACCAAGTCGTCTATAAGGTCTCGGTGTTCATCACTAACCAATATGTCCATATCTTCCCCTGGCGGTATTTCCGGTAAATTTTGCCACCAGCGCAAAAGCACGTAGTTCACTTTCCTTTGATGAAGAATTGAGAGGAATTCCATTCTTGTAATTCCTCTCTTTACATATACTCTTGGACTACGGTCTGAGGCAAGAAACCTGGTATGAATATAGGTATACAGCTTACTTTGGGTAATGCCTTGTTTAGTAGAACTTGGTAAATATCTGTAAGCAACAATCAAGATTCTTTTCAAGTATCTGGTAGTACTTCTGCTAAAAGTGAAGGCGCTATTTATGTTGTAAATAAGTGTCTGTTTTAGTTGCATAAAGAATGCTTTGTTTTTGGATCTAGGCATATTAGTTTTAGCGGTATTTTGCTCATTCCCATGCACCTGATATGATGAATAGCAGTATATGCCTGTTGCTACATTAGATCTAAACGCCGGGCTTTCTGTAAGCCTAGTTCTGTAAATAGAGTATCAAAAAGATGTTCTGTGAGAGTTGAAGTATAAATACCTCCACTACCTTCAGTCCACCTTTGAAGGTTACTTTTATCTATTACAGCCGGATGCCCTGGTCTGATTAGCACATCAACATTGGAGTATCCTAAAACCTTCAGCGCAGATACGCGATGGTTACCTTGAAGCAGTACAAATCTAATTCGGTCTTCATCTTTCAGGATATACCCATTTATTGGATCTGTACTTGATACTTTCGGTATGTATCCGGTCCTCTTTATGGACTCATATACCGCTATCAGACGATTAAACTCCTTTCTTCCATACTCTACTGCATGAGGGCCAAAAAGAATCCAGCCATTATGTTTTGTATTTTGCTGCAGCTGTTTTAAGCGATGCTGTACACTGTATTTATTGAGGGTCCAGACCCAGCTTACTAGCTCGTAACTGGGAGGCCAGCTACAAAAAGGGGGCAGTGGTGTTCGTACCTGATCTAGAAGTACCTCCTGTACGTTCTGAGGGGTATATTTACCGTACACCCGTGCAAGAGTAGATTCCTCATATCTCAAGACCGGATTTTCCTCATATTCCCTAAGAGTCTGGACAAACGGATGCCAGCCATCCTCTGAGTAAGAGAAACAGACCCTTGAGGTGATGGAGGTAATAGGAACGCTGAAAGGTGTAAAGTAAGGGTCGCTCTTGCTATTGCTAAAACCACTTGGCAGCCTGCGCTTGAATAATTTATATTCTTTAGCATGGCTCCAGCTGTTGCCTTCACCAACTAACTCATAGCCTAATATACGAGCCGCAAAGCGTGCATAAGGCCTCAATTTGAAGAGTGATGCTGAGGAGTTATACATAAATATGTCATATATTATGCCCTGATATTCTGAATAATTTCATTAATAAACATAAGAGTAAGGCTTCGCCCTCCTCAGTCACATTCAATAACTGGGATTAAGATTTTTTAAGAATAGTTTAGCAGGTGAGCTAAAGAACTACAGCTTTCCTCCTAAACTGGATAGTTCACATTTACTAAAGATTTGATATGAATACTTAATCTATATTAGAAAAGCTTTATAGATATTGCTGGTTACTGTCGGGATTCTTCTGTAAAATACACTTATTCAGGCACTTATCTGGTGCTTGCGTTTATACTTCTTGCTCTATATGTTTCATCTCTATACACACTAGCATGGCCATATCCATATCCGTACCCAAACTGACCACTTACAAAACCTCTAGGCTTGATTCCATTGAACACTATAGCTACATTATGTAAGGATTTTAAAACGTCATTTTGCGATAGATCCCGAACCAAGTTTTTAGGTGTATGCGCATGTCTCATCACCAAAAGTGTGACATCGCAATATTCAGAGAGTACATAAGCATCTGAGACCAAATCTATAGGTGGGGTATCTACTACTATGTAATCATAATTCTCCTCCAGGTATCCAAAAAGAGTTTTAAAATTTCCATTTAAGATTAAATCAGTGTGGTCGCCTATAGCTATGCCTGCTGGTATGACATTCAGATTCATGAATTGGGTATTTCTTATTATTGCTTCAGGTGTTTTTTCACCAAAAAGATACTCTATTATACCCTCCTGTTTGTACATATCGAAAAGCACAGAGGTGTTGGGATTTCTTACGTCAAAATCAACAAGTACCACTTTTTTTCCTGAACAAGCCAGATTATAAGCTAAGTTTGAACTTACAAAGCTCTTTCCTTCGCCAGGAATACTTGAGGTTACCATGATCTTCTTTCTGTTATCTTTACCGTAAAGCCCCATGGTAATTCTTAGCTTTCGGAATTGCTCCAAAACAGGTGTTTCTGTAGGTTCTTTAAATAAGCTTCCTTTTGCTTTTTTCGTAAGAGATAATTCGGCAACAATAGGTGCACTTACATTAGCTTCAATTTCTGATCTGAATAAAACTTTTCTGTTAGATTGTTCTTTAATTGTAACAATACAAACTCCTAAAACTAATGAAAAGATAGTAGCAAGCAGATAAAAGGTTTTAGGCTTAGGATTGGCCGGTATAGATGAGGATTCTGCCATGTCTACGATTCTGCTAACGCCCGCACTAGGGGCGTAAGAAAGTACAGTTTCTTCCCTTTTTTGTAAAAGAAAGCTATACGCGTTATTTTTAATTGTTTGTTGTCTGCTTATCTCCATTAGGTCTCTTTCCTGTTGAGGTATAGAGTTTAATACAGCCCGGTATTGGTTATTTGTAGAGATAAGGTTAGATCGGCTTGCTTGCAGAGTCGCTCTTTGGTTACGTATATTTTCTAATATACTTGGACGGATATTTTCTATCTCTTCAGTTAAAGTTATTAATAGCGGGTTGTTAGCAGCAGTTGTTAATTTTAGTTTCTGATACTCTATTTCTGAGTTGTAAAGCTTCTGCAAAAGCTGCGATAGTACTGGATCGTTTATACCTAAGGTAGAAGGTACAATGCCGGAGGTCTTATTTTTTGAAATAACATATTTTTCTACTTTGTCAAGAACTGCCAACTGTAAGTTAATTTGACTTATTTTTTGATCGTTGTTGCCGACGTTCTCTAGATATAGTTTTCCCTGCTCGCTAAGATTCACTGCACCTTTATTGGATCTGTATTCTACCACTTGACTCTCCAAATCCTCTAATTCTCTTTCAACAAGTTTTATCCGATCTTCCACAAACTCAAGGGTGTTAGTCGCTAATATATTTCTATCTTTCACAGATACCTCATTATACATTTGTATTAATGTATTTAGTATATCTTCACCCCGCTTGGGTTCCTGATCGTATAGCTTGATGTTAACAACAGTGGCGTTTTTATTTTCTGCCTTGATATTTATTTTATCCAATAATTTATTAGTTACTTTCTTAGGCTCAACTAAAGAAAAGTAGAGAACAGTTGTATTTTGGCTTGTTCTTAGCTTATTATTTACTCTTTTTTTATTAATTGTAAATTTCAGTTTACCATAAGGTGTGTTTACCCACTTACCAGTAGGATATACATTTTTGCCAACTTTGATTGTATTATAATCTTCTTCGATTGTGAAGTATAATTTTGATACTTCTTTAAGCTTATCTGGATCCTTTGCTTTAATTTTAATTGGTGATGATGTATAAGCTGAGATAGCCTTAAATTTTCCCTCTTCAAACACAGGTGCATACAGGTGCAAGTTGTGGACGACTTTCTTCATCAAGGCCCGTGAGTAAAGCACTTTTATTTCGTTTTCCACAATGTTGTTAGAAGTAAAGGCGTCTATAGATTCTGTCATCTTTGAATCATTAACTCCTTTCTTTTCATCTTTTATAATCAAAGAAGCAGACACCTCATATGAAGGAATCGCGAAGAAATGAAGATATCCCCATGTGGCAATGAAAGACATTGTCAACAATAATGCAAACAGTGGCCAAAAAGGCAGGTATTTGTATATTAAGGATAAAAAAGGATTATTTTCATGGCTTGTCATACTATATAAAGGTATATGTTATAATTCATCCAACTGATTGCAACAACTATTCTTGATCTCAGATGCCTCCCATAACTAGTATTGTTGATTTATCTTCCAATAAAGCTGTTTTTAACAGTATGGTATTTGTATCAAATCTTAGAAGTATAGACAAACCTGTTCCCTTGCCAGAAATAAAGGAATAGGTATTCAGGTATAAGTGATGGAAGTGAATATAAGGTGTAGCGAGAGCCCTAGCCTTTATGAATATGCTTAATCTACTATAAATGGAAGTACGTCTAATATGCGTTTTGATTTGTTTCAAAAATAAATAGAATAATCTGCTTAGCTGGATGGTTAATAGTTTGTGCCTGAGCATGGCAAGCTGTAGCTTTTTGATATCACATGTAGTTAAATGCCTGATGTAAGATTGGGAATCAATAGTGGTGTTGTAATTATTTGAATTTTTTGGTATAAAATTTATAAATATTATAAACTTTAAGCAAGTCTTATGTAATGGTGTCATACAATAAAATATAGGGTGGTTATAAATTATCTTATAGTGTAATTAAAATATTGTAAATAAAAATTAGATAAGTATAATTATTTGGTCTGTAAGTACAATACGCTTCTTTGACAGGAGCAGTTTCTGGAGTTAAACATTTGCTTGCTAAAGTTGTCAAAAACCGTGTGAAAAGGTGTGTGTTGATGGGTGAAGGAGTTTAAGCGATATTGTATAAAAGTACTTGTTTGAGAAAGTGCTAAGGAGTTAGTGACAGCTTTGGCAGCTCTTATTTTGAATATTTCTGTCGGATTGGTTAGTTATTTTAACTTTATATGTCTACGAATGCTAGCAATGGTTTATAACAGAATATAGGATATAAGGTAAGGTGAAAGATAAGTAGAGAAGATAGATGTGTAGTGATGCTCTGAGGTTTTCAAATAACCTGTAATATAATTGTAAGATGTAAGGATGGTAATTTTAATATTGTATGGTCATGGTTAGATGACATATGTTATAATGAGGCCTAAAGTCTCAACATGTATCATGATAATCTAACACTTCTCAGTTGTTTTAATCATCTGTATGTTCTGTCTGCTCTAAGATTATTAAGATAGCACAGCGACTACTTAGCTTTCAACTATAAAAAAGCATAATATCAAAAATTTATAGAATACTGAAATTTAGTTGCTCATATTAGTTGTTCGCGTTTAGACTACACTATGGATATGACAATCAGTGACTTTTAAATCAGATTCTTGTAGGAGGGCATGGCTTCTAATTTTCATATCATCTTTATAGCTAAGTACATTTTTTAAAGCAAAGGTAGATGTGTTCTCTTATACCAATGTATTTTCACACCAATTAAGATCTATCAATTTAATTATTCTTAAGTAATCTGCACTGTCTAATGGTAAGCTTTCTGGCTCATCAATATTGCTTTGGATAAATGAGCAAAGAAACATTGCAACATGTCGAGACTATAATTAAGGTGTAAACTAGACTTGGTTATAAATTAAGGTAAACTTAGTAAACGTACGGGTATGGTATGTCAGCAATTGATCTTTGGTGTTAAACTGACTTTTACAACATAAGTTGATGTGATGTCAGGTAAGTGCTTGTGTATGAATTAACTATCTGTAATAAAGAGTATGCCCAGAGGTATAATATTCTGAGTCTATATTAGATATATATTTGGTCTGGCCAAAAATATTTCTTTATTCTTATCCTGTATTTATCTCTGTTTCAGTCACTTTTGTCTCTGAAAAAACGTAAATAAGCTTACAAAATAATCTTATTATAGCACAAATTTACCCGGCGATGGTAGTCATTAAGTACCGTCCCACCCACACGGTCAGGAAAGAGAGAAATCGTGGGACCATCCTAAAATGGATGCTCTTTGGAATGCTCCTTCTACTACTAGGAGCTGCCATCGCTGCCGTGATCCATGAAGCCCGAACCTCAGAGTGGCAGGCACGGAAAATTTCGCGCTACGCCGCTACCTTAACCTATCAACTGGATGCCGGACCGAGCGATGCGATCGTCTTCCCTGCGCAAGGGCCTTTCGACAAGCGGCTGGGGTATGTACAGCTGCCGCAGCTACTGGCCCGGGTGCAGTCCAGGGGTATGGAAGTGGTGCAACAGTCGAAGTTTTCTCCGGCCCTGATGGCGTATACTTCCCGCGGGCTCTTTGCCCCATACCCGGAGAAAACACAGGCCGGCCTTCAGATAACGGATTACCAGGGCAACCCGGTCTACCAGTTCAGTTACCCCGGTCGCGTGTATGCCAGTTATGATGCAGTGCCCTCGCTTATAATACAAGCGCTCCTGTTTATCGAGAACCGCCAGCTGCTGGCGCCGGACAGGCCTTACATGAACCCCGCTATCGACTGGGTTCGTTTCAGCAGGGCCGCCATGCACCAGCTGGCAAAGTCCATGGGTATGCAATACCCGACAATCGGGGGCAGCACTCTGGCCACCCAGATCGAGAAGTTCCGTCATTCTCCGGAAGGCATTACCACCAGTCCGCGTGCAAAGCTGCAGCAGATGGCATCGGCCAGTGTGCGTACCTACCTGGCAGGACCGCAAACCTTGGCAACCCGGCAGGAACTGGTACTTTCTTACATCAACACCTTGCCGCTGTATGGAGCGCCGGGCTATGGGGAGGTGCACGGACTGGGAGACGGCCTGTGGGTGTGGTTTGGTTCGGAGTTTGAACAGGTAAATCATTTGTTGAGTTTGCCTGCCGCCACCGGCGATACGTTGCTGGCGCAGGGGCAGGCATTGCGGCAGGTGCTTTCGTTGTACATCGCCCAGCGCAGGCCATCTTATTTCCTGAGCGATAGGGGCCGTGCCGAGCTGAATGCATTGACGGGAAGTTACCTTCGCCTGCTGGCAGCCAATGGCCAGATCAGCCCGACTTTGCGGGATGCAGGTCTGGCACGGGAGGTAGCCTTCCGTAACTTCAGCAACAACCCGGTACTTGCACCTTCGGAAACTGACAAGGGAGCGCTGATGGTCCGCACGCACCTTTCCGGGATGCTGGGTAAGTCGCTCTACGACCTCGACCGCATGGACCTGGCCGCTACCACCAGCCTGCAGCACGACCTGCAGGAACAGGTCACGTCTTATCTTAAGCGACTGAACGATCCGAAGTATGCCCAAAAGGTAGGTCTCTTCGGAGACAAACTGCTCTCGCCAAGCCGCACAAAGCAGGTACGCTACAGCTTTACCTTGTATGAGCGCACGCCGCAGGGCAACCTGGTGCGGGTGCAGACAGATAACACCGATCAGCCCTTCGACCTGAACGAAGGCAGTAAACTGGAACTGGGCTCCACTGCCAAACTGCGGGTATTGGTAACGTACCTGGAAGTGATCGCCGAAATACACGAGCGCTATGCCGGTAAGGCAGCACCGGTTTTGCGCAGGGCACTGGCTGAGCCGCAGGACAACCTGACCCGCTGGGTGCTGCGCTACCTGCTGCAGGCAAAGGACAAAAGCCTGCCGGCTACCCTCAAGGCAGCCCTGGAGCGCCGTTACTCAGCTAATCAGAACGAACTGTTTTTTACAGGAGGCGGCATGCATACGTTCCGTAACTACGAGTATGAAGTATACGATCACAGCCCAACCGTGCACGAGGCATTTCTGAAATCGATCAACCTGCCCTTCATCCGCCTGACCCGTGACCTGGTACGCTACAGCATTCGCCAGCGCGTGGGCAATCCGGCCAGCCTGCTCGGAAACACCCACGACCCGCGCCGCCGCCAATACCTGAGCCGGTTTGCCGACCGCGAGGGACGGATGTATTTACAGCGTTTCTGGCACAAGTATAAGAACAAGACCGATAAGGAACGCCTGCATACGTTGCTGAGAAGTATGCGCCTGAACCCGGTACGGCTGGCCACCGTGCACCGCTTCCTTTACCCCGAAACAGACTCTGTGAGCTTTGAAAAGATGATGCGCAGACGTTTGCCCCATGTGCAGAAGCTTACGCACAAACGCATCATGGAGCTATACCACCAGCTAGGCCCTGGTGCCTTCAATTTGTCTGACCAGGGTTACCTGTCGCGTGTCCACCCGCTGGAACTTTGGCTGCTGGACTATACGCTGCACCACCCGAGCGCTACCTGGGCTGATGTGATCAAGGACAGCCAGAAAACCCGGCAGGAAGTATACGCCTGGCTCTACCGCACCCGCTTTAAACATGCCCGTGACTCCCGCATACGCACCATGCTCGAGCTGGACGCCTTTGCCGATATTCAGCAGCGCTGGGAGCGGCTCGGCTATCCATTTGAACAACTGGTGCCTTCGCTGGCTACAGCACTGGGCTCTTCCGGCGATCGTCCGGAAGCCCTGGCAGAGCTGATGGGCATTGTCGTGAACAATGGGGTGCGCCAGCGTACGCTCCGCATAGAGGGGCTACACTTTGCAGCACAGACACCCTACGAAACCGACTTGAAGTGGCAACCTGTGGCAGGCGAGCAGGTACTCGCTCCGGAAGTAGCTGCCCTTGTAAGGGAAACATTGCAGGAGGTGGTGGACGCCGGAACCGCTCGCCGCATACGGGGTGGCATGATCGGATCTGACGGAAAGGTGCTGCGTATGGGTGGCAAAACCGGCACCGGCGATAACCGGACTGTAACCCTGAGCACCAGGGGCCACCGCCTGGCTTCGCGTGCTGAAAACCGCACGGCTACCTTTGTGTTCTATCTCGGGGACCGACACTTTGGTACGGTGACAGCCTTTGTGCCCGGTCGAAAAGCAGCGGATTTCCATTTCACTTCCTCGCTGCCGGTTCAGGTGCTTCGAGGTATGGCACCTCTACTTATACCTTATCTGGAGCAGGAGAACGATACGCCAAAGGTTAATGTAGCAAAAGATTCCCCGGCAGGTATGCAGTACGTAGCCGCAGAAAGATCGAAGTGTCTGTACTGCCCACCAGGTATACACAACACGCCTGTGGCTCCTAAACATGTTGGAGCTTTTGGAGTTGGATCAGGGGGATTTTACAATGAGAAGAAATATACGTTGCATACCCGGGTAACATTACTTTCCGGGAAAGGCGAGCACTCAAATTGAGCAGGGCTGCTTAACTACGGATGCATTGCAAAAGAGCCCCTTTTACCCCGGAGAGTTGTACAAGTCATTCTACTTAAAAGTATCGATAGCGTAGAGCTTTCCTTGAATTTCATTGATACGTATTTAGTAATGTACGCTGGCTTCTGGACAGGGAGAACAGACCTGATCATGCTTGACGTTTTAACTGCTAATACGTGAGGGTAATATGGATAAAAAGAAGTTTTTGTGCAGGTGGGGAGACTGGGACGATCGAGCCATCAACTCCTATGAAACAAGGGAAGAGGAAGTATCAGAAGACTATTTTTCTGACCGAAACGGGTATGATACGGAAGACATTGAAGCGATTGACACCTTAGACGTTGGAGAGGAGTACGACGTATCTTCTGGAAATCAAACCATCATTCGAATAAAATAAAGAATGGATTTTAACCTGAGGCCCAAGGCTCCGGAGGACCTGGATAGCCTGGTAAAGTATGCCAACAACTACAACGTTGCCAGGAACATGGCAGATGTTTTATCCATCCTTATACCAAGGAAAATGGGAGGAACTTCATTGCCATAGCTAATCAATCAACTCCTCCACATATACTTGCAATAGAAGTTAATGGCGAGGCAGCAGGCGGTATCGGCCTACACCCGCAGCCGGACATCTACCGGAAGAATGCCGAACTGGGCTACTGGCTTGCAGAACCATACTGGGGGAACGGCATCATCTCCAGGGCTATTCCTCAGATGGTGGAGTAAGGTTTCAGTAACTGGGATGTCAGCCGCATCTTTGCCCGGCCCTTCGGGAGCAACAAAGGCTCCCAACGTGCTCTGGAAAAAGCAGGCTTTACGCTGGAAGCGCGGCTTAGCCAAACGTTTTACAAAAACGGTGAATACCAGGACGAGCTGATTTACGCCATCCGGCGCCCTGCCTGAGGCGGTGCCAGTGAGAAGGACTTTTACATGCTATAAAACGTGACTCTTTCCATCCCCTAAATTGCAATCACTCATCAACTAAATAGCCTCAGGTACTGTATAAAACAGGTTACTTCTCGTTAGCCTGAAGGTCGTTTTAATTTATACTTGAGCCTATGACTACTCCTGGTGCCTTGCGTGCTGATACCACTCTGGATGCATTCCGCATTCTGGTAGGTACGCGCTATGAAATGTATAACAGCCTGTTCTCGTCGTTGCCGTTTCATCGGGTCGAGAAAACAGGGGTGCTGCTCTCGCTGCTGGTGCTGCACTGCGAAGAAGGCTATCAGCGCCACCAGAGTCCGCAGGAGATCATCCAAAGCTTCTTCGCCCAGTACACCCACTACCGCACCGAACAGGAGCAGAACGATCTGCTTTTCCGTTTTGTGCAGTATGCAGAACGGCAGGTGGTGTTGTTTGACGCGCTAGAGGAGGCAGCCTTCCGGGAGACCCACGATATGCACGGTATGGGCACGCTGAAACAGCTTAGCGCCATGGTGCTGCAGGAGAAGGCAGAAGCGCAACTGGCTGGGAAACTGCAGGATTTTGCAGTGAGACTGGTACTAACGGCTCACCCGACGCAGTTTTACCCGAGTAATGTGCTGGGCATTATCAACGACCTCTCGCAGGCCTTAGCTACAGACAATACTTCTTTAGCACATTCTTACCTGCGGCAGCTAGGCAAAACGCCTTTTTTCAAAAAAGAAAAGCCTACCCCTTACGAGGAAGCAGTCAGCCTGATCTGGTTCCTGGAAAATATATTTTACCATGCTGCCGGCAACGTGATCTCTTACTTGACGGCGCAGTTTCCGGAGGCAATTCGCCCGGGCTTCAAGGTGATCCGGATGGGCTTCTGGCCCGGAGGGGACCGGGACGGCAACCCCTTTGTGAAGGCAGGCACCACACTACAGGTGGCAGACGCTTTGCGGAGCGCGCTAATCCGGGCCTACTACCAGGATGTGCGCACGCTCAGGCGACGGCTGACTTTTAAAGGAGTAGAGAATTTAGTCAAAGAGCTGGAGACGAGGCTGTACAACAACCTGTTTGTGCCTGGCTACAAGCTGGACCTCAAACAGGAGGATATCCTAAACCCGCTGCGGGAAATAAGAAGGCTGCTGCTGGAAGAACATAACAGCCTGTTCTTAAACCTGGTAGAGGCACTGATCCTGAAAGTAGAGCTCTTCGGGCTGTTCTTCGCTTCCTTGGATGTCCGGCAGGATTCTTCGGTACACACGCAACTATACGAGGAGTTATCGCAGCGAACGGATCTGCTGCCAAAGGACTATGCGCAACTGCCGGAAAGTGAGAAGATAAATGCCCTGCTCAGTCTCAGGCAAAGTATAAATCCGGAGTTGTTCAAAGATGACGAACTGCTGCAGGATACGATACAAACAGTAGCAGCTATCCGGACAATACAGGAGCGTAATGGCGAGGAGGGCTGCCACCGCTACATTATCAGCCACTGCACCAGCGCCCTGAATGTGCTGGAAGTTTATACGTTGTTCCGGCTGGGAGGCTGGCAAAATGAAGCAGTAAGTATCGATATTGTTCCTCTGTTTGAAACCATTACGGACCTGCAAAATGCGGCGGATGTGATGCGGGAGCTTTATGAGCTTCAGGTGTACAGAGACCACCTGAACCAGCGCAGCAATATGCAGACGATCATGCTCGGCTTCTCGGATGGCACCAAAGACGGTGGCTACCTGATGGCGAACTGGAGTATCTACAAAGCGAAAGAGGCGCTGACGAAGGTAAGCCAAGAGTATGGCATAGAAGTGATCTTTTTTGACGGCAGGGGAGGTCCACCGGCACGTGGTGGAGGCAAAACGCAGCAATTTTACGCCTCGCTTGGCAACAACATTGCCAACAAGGAAATTCAGCTCACCATTCAGGGGCAGACGGTCAGCTCTAATTTCGGCTCCGTGGACGCTGCCCAATTCAACCTGGAGCAACTACTGCACGCCGGCCTCGGCAACACGTTGTTCGACCGCAAAGTACCCACCTTGACAGAGGATGAAAATCAACTGCTGCAGGAACTGGCCGAGGAAAGCTACACCGCCTATACCGAGCTGAAGAACCACCCGGTTTTCCTGGAATACCTGAATTATGTGAGTCCACTGCGCTACTACGGGGAAGCTAATATCGGCAGCCGCCCTTCCAAGCGCAAAGCCGGCAAACTGAACCTGGACGACCTGCGTGCCGTGCCCTACGTGGGCTCCTGGAGTCAGCTGAAACAGAACCTGCCCGGCTACTATGGCGTGGGCAAAGCGCTGGAGACACTTCATCAGAGAGGCCGGTGGCCAGAGTTGCAGGAACTCTACAAGCGCTCACTATACTTTAAAACTTTGCTGGATAATTGTGAAATGGCCATGAAAAAGTGCTTCTTCCCGGTAACGGCCTATTTGGCAGATCATCCGAAGTATGGTTCGCTCTGGAAGCAGATCTATGAAGAGTTTGAACGGACCAAGAAGTATGTTTTGCTGCTCGCAGAGGCGACGAGCTTAATGGCAGATAAGCCGCTGGACGAGCTCTCCATTAATTTGCGGCAGCGCATCGAGTTGCCCCTGATCACGATCCAGCAATACGCCCTTGCCCGTATCCGGAGTCTGGAAGAGCAGGACCCGCAGCACCCGGGCAAGCAGGTATACGAAAAAATGGTAGTGCGCTGCTCCTTCGGTATCATCAATGCGGAAAGGAATTCGGCGTAGAGAGATGGAGGTAGATAAGTAGAGAGATGGAGGTAGATAATGAAATAAGCCGCCTCAGGTGGATGCGGCTTATTTCATTATCTATCTAATTTTTACTTTCCGATGCAGAACTTCGTAAAAATATTATCCAGCAGATCATCCGTAGTGATCTCGCCTGTAATTTCACCCAAGCTATAAAGCGCGCGGCGGATATCGGCGGCAACTAAATCGCCGCTCATACCCAGGCCGAGGCCGTTGAGCACATCATCCAGCGCTGCGTAGGTCTTGTTCAGGCTGTCGACGTGGCGCAGATTCGTCACGATGGTCTGCTGCTGGGTGTTGAGTTTGCCCAAGTTCACTTTTTCTACCAACGCCTGCTTCAGGTCATCCAGGTTAGCGCCTTCGGCTGCAGCGATCTGCACCATCCCATCTATACTTGCAAAGGCAGCAAGTACTGCAGGAGAGGCCTGATCTATCTTATTTGCCACCGGCAGTAGCGGCAGCTTCTTCGGGTTTAATCTTTCTAGCTCTGCCTGTACTTCTTCCGGGGTGGCGTCGGTTACATCAAACAGGTAGATAATGAGAGACGACTGGCTCAGCTTCTGCATGGTTCGTTCCACACCAATGGCCTCTACCTTGTCGGTGGTCTCGCGCAGACCTGCCGTGTCGATGAAGCGGAAGGTAATGCCTTCTATGTTAATCTCGTCCTCAATAAAATCGCGCGTGGTACCCGGCACATCCGATACGATGGCTTTCTCTTCGTTTAGTAACTGGTTGAGTAGGGTAGACTTACCTGCATTCGGCTTACCTACAATCACCGTTGGCACGCCGTTCTTGATCACGTTGCCTAGTTCAAACGACTTCAGCAGGTCGCGGATAATGCGCTGTATGTTCAAAATGAGGGTGCGTAGTTGGTCACGGTCGGCAAACTCTACGTCTTCTTCGCCAAAGTCCAGTTCCAGTTCGATCATAGAGGCAAAGTGCACCAGTTCGGCCCGAAGTCGCTTGATATCCTTTGAAAAGCCGCCGCGCATTTGTTTCATGGCCACTTCATGGGAGAGAGCTGAATCGGAGGCGATCAGATCGGCTACGGCCTCGGCCTGTGCCAGGTCGAACTGACCGTTCAGGAAAGCGCGCTTTGTAAACTCACCGGCATTAGCCAGACGGGTCCCCTTTTGCAGGAGCAGCCTGATAATTTGCTGCACAATAAAGTCGGAGCCGTGGCAGGAGATCTCCACCACATTCTCCTTGGTGTAAGAATGTGGCGCTATGAACAGCGACACCAGTACCTCGTCAATGATCTTTCCTTCGTCGCGGATGGTGCCGAAGTGTATGGTATGGCTGGCTTGCTTTGTCAGGTCCTTGCCCCTGAAGACTGTATTGGTAATGCTTATTGCCTCCGGACCGGACAAGCGGATGACAGCAATGGCTCCTACTCCAGGTGCAGTGGCTACTGCTACAATCGTATCGTTTGTGGTGAGGTTATGTATCAAGGTAATAAAGGCTTATTTTCAATCCGAGTACAAAGGTACAATAAGTTAGGGAGGTTTTGAAGGAGAGGCTTTTAGTAGCAAGTTTTGATATGATTGTTTCTTGAGAGTATGTAAACAACTGCCTTTGCTGCGTAGTTGCTTCTGTTCCTCAGTCTTACTCACCTATAGCTTCATATTTACTTTTGGAGCGCTCACGGCCGCGGGGCCTCGTCCTCGGGCATCGCGCTGTCTAGCTTTCCTGCCTAACGGCTGCCACTGTCGTGGCACCGGAAACCCAGAAGGCGCTCAACCCAAGGACTGGAAACGATACTACTTAGCTTGCCTATATGCAACTAGCACCATTGTAGGGACAGGTCGCGACCTGTCCGCACTATACCAGCAGCAATGAAACTCATACTTCAAAGTATAGTAACAGCCAGTAAAGCTCCCCTCCTTAGTTAAGGAGGGGCAGGGGTGGTTTGTACTTGGTATACGACTGTCATAGCATGAGCCTCTTTGCTCGTGATGGGCTCATGTGGGCCTCCGGCCCAGTCGAGTCACAAACTCGACTTTATTGTAAGAAACGGGTTGCAAACCCGCGCCTGTAAAAGGAGAATGAAACGGCCCCACTTCTTAGGAAGGGGTGCTTGGAAAGCGAGGAAAGTATAACTCCAGCTATAACAAAGGGGGGTATTCCTCTCCTAGGATGGGCTCAAGAATGTTTATACTTTAGCTGATCCATGTTGCACCCGCTAGTAGAAATAACAGTGGAAAGAAGCAAGTATAAAACACCCTCCTGTTTTGGGGTGTTCCCTCTATAAAAGGAGGGGCAGGGGTAAAACTAGCTCGGAACTCAGCACTCGTGACTCAGAACTCGTTTTTACTTCTTCTCAAATTCCTGCCAGGTCATTCTTTTGTGATGGTTTTCGCCGAAGTATGTAAGGATTTTGGTAATGGTAGGTGCATCAATGTATCCGGGAACCGGCGTCAGCATCTTCATTTCCTCGTCCAGGTATACCGTGGATGGATAACTCATCTGACCGTTCAATAAGGCTACTGCTAATTCGTGCGCTCTGTACTGCGGGTTATATTTATAGGTCTGGCCGTTCAGGGTAATTGGCTCTTTTCCTTCTGCATCCAGTTTTACAGCATAATAGTGCTTGTTTACCGTAGCAGCCACCTTAGGGTCGGTAAAGGTAGATTTATCCATTTTCTTGCACCAGCCGCACCAGTCGGTATACACATCGATCAGAATCTTTTTAGGCTTCTGCTTCATCTTGGCAGCAGCCTCTTCTATTGTCAGCCATTTTATACTTTCTGCCGGGGTCTTGTCCGTTACGGGGGCAGGTATGGAAGTATAAAAAGTAAATCCGGAGATGGTGAAGTATAAAGCCAGCAGCGGCAGAAGAAGCAGTTTTCGGATCATGACGGTTATGGATAGAAGTATAAATCTATAGTTTATGCGATTCTGTAACAATCTGTTTAACGCATAAGATTCCGTTTTATGCGAGGGCCTCTTCCGGTTGCCGTGCAGGAGCCACCTGCCTGCGCCGGAGCAGTTGCCCTTTGGTTGGGGAGAACAGGAATACCAGCGTAAACTCAATACCTGCAACGGTAGCAATGGCACCCGCTATGGAGCCATCCATCCAAACGGCCAGGAAGTAGCCGGCTGCTGAAGCAAGTATACCCAGCATAACTGAAAGTATAAGCATCACCTTAAAGTTATCGGTGAGCAGGTAAGCCGTGGCAGGTGGGGCTACCAGGAAGGCTACCACAAGTATGGCGCCCACCGATTCGAAAGAGGCTACCGTTGTGAGCGATACAGCCGTCATGAGCAGGTAATACCAGAGACTGGTCGAAAAACCAATAGCTGCTGCAAAGGCAGGATCGAAGGTGGTCAGGAAAAGCTCTTTGTAGCCAATCGTGATAAACAGTATAATGAGCAAGGTAACAAAGCCAAGTGTCCAGACGGTGCGTGGGCCATAGTTAAGGTTGCCTTCGGTGATCCAGAGGTCGAGTGGCACGTAGGCGATTTCACCATAAAGCACACAATCCTGATCCAGGTCTACCTGGCCGGCAAACACCGAGATCAGAATAATGCCGATGGCAAAGAGCCAGGTGAAGGTAACCCCGATAGAGGCATCTGCCTGCACACGGGCATAGCGGTGAAAGAATTCGATCAGGAATGTTGTGATAACCCCGAGCAAACCGGCACCTATCAGCATCGGCATAGAGTCCCGGGAGCCTGTAACCAAAAAAGCAATCACGATGCCAGGCAGCACGGCATGTGATATCGCGTCGCCCACCATGGCCATTCGACGCAGTATAAGATAGCAGCCCAGCAGGCTACAGCAAGTAGCCACCAACGAGCCGGTTAATATGATCCAGAAGGCGTTCAAGACTTATTTGTTAAATTGTTATACTGCTTACTGTTGATCAACGTTCCACTACTTTTCTAACTTTCTACCTTTCTAACTTTCTAACTCCCTCATGGGATTCTCGCGCTGTGCGGGTCAAGTTCCGGGTAGTTGAGCTCCTCCATCAGGCGCTTCTCCAGTTCGGGGGTGATGATGTGCTCGATCGTTTCTGCATCCTCGTGTACATGATCAGAAGCCAGGTGCAGGTATTGTGTCAGGTAAAGTTCCCAGAGGCGATGCAGGCGAACCACGCGTCTTCCTCTTTTCTCGCCCTCTATAGTCAGTATCCAGCGCTTTTTCTTTTTCTTGACATAGCCCTGCTGCTTCAGTTTTTTTAAACCATGTATGGCCTGCCTTTTGGGTATACTTCGGCGCTCCAACAGGTCCGACAAACTGCGGGACGTTTCAAAATCCTGCTTTAATTCACCCAGTTGGAAGAGCAACTTCAACAGGTTCTCTTCCAGGATCAGGGCCCTGTTGCGGCGCTGGCGCATTAGTCGGGCTACCCAGCCGCGTTTCGGGGCAAAGGCAAAAGAAAGTATGGCGATCATCGAAATGATCAGCACGATCCAGGGACCGGTTGGCATCGCAGGCGCTGTATAGGAAACAAAGGCCCCGGTAATACCTGAGAAGGCACCCATGAGCGCGGCTAGAACAAGCATTACTTTCAGGTTCTCCGTCCAGAAGCGGGCAGCCGCTGCCGGCGTAATCAGCATGGCGGCCATCAGCACCACGCCTACTGCCTGTATGCCTACCACCACAGCCAAAACAGTTAAGGTTGTAAGCAGCAGTTCCAGCGCCCTGACAGGAAAACCGATGGTGCGTGCAAAAGCCTGATCGAAGCAAAGCAGCATCAGCTCTTTGTAAAAGAGGATAGTAGTGAACAGCAGTAGCACGGCTACAATCCCGAAAACGATCAGGTCTTCCCCTACCAGGGAGGCAGCTTTCCCGAAGAGAAACTTATCCAGTCCGCTCTGGGCTGCATTGCCTGAATGCTGTATGGAAGTAAGGAGCAGAATGCCGATACCAAAAAACACCGACAGCACCAGCCCAATGGCCGTGTCTTCTTTGATGCGGGAGCGGGAGGTGATGTAATCGATGACAATGAGCGAGATCCAGCCGGTAATGAAAGCACCCAGCAACAAGATGAGGGGATTCTTGGTTCCGGAAAGTATAAATGCCAGGCAAACACCGGGCAACACGGAATGCGCCACAGCATCGCCAACCAAAGCACGCTTACGGAGCAGCGTAAAGCAGCCTACCACCGCCGAGCTTCCGGCTAACAGCACCGAGCCCAGCGTAACGTAACGTATGTTGGCATCCGCAAACGAGAAAAACTCCCAGAACTGCTGCATGTATTAATTGTTAAATGCTAATTGTTGATTGTTAAATTGTTGATTGTTTGCTACTCGATTCGAACAGGTCGCGACCTGTCCCTACAGGCTACACTTTCTAACTTTCTAACTCTTCCCTCTCTAACTCCCTATACTTTCGTCTCTCTTGCAGGGAACTCCTGCTTGCGCAGCAGGTCACCCACCTTGGAAAGTACGGTCAGCTTGCCACCGTAAGTCTGCTCCAGAAGTTCCTGCGTCAGTACTTTTTCTGTAGGGCCGGAGGCCACCAGGCGCATGTTCAGCAGCACTACCCAGTCAAAGTAATCAGCAGCCGACTGCAGGTCGTGGTGCACTACTATTACAGTTTTGCCTTGTGCACGCATCTGGCGCAGGAGTTCGATGATGGCTGTTTCGGTAGCGATGTCAACCCCGGCAAAAGGCTCGTCCATGAAGTAGACATCCGCATTTTGTGCGAGTGCCCGGGCAAGAAACACGCGCTGCTGCTGCCCGCCCGAGAGCTGCGAGATCTGCCGGTTGGCAAAAGATTGCATGTTCACTTTTTCCAGAGCCTCCATGGCTGCATCCTTGTCGGCTTTGCGTGGACCTCTGAAGAGCCCCAGGTTGCCATAGCGTCCCATCAGTACCACATCAAATACCGAAGCCGGAAAGTCCCAGTCAACGGATTCGCGCTGGGGTACGTAACTGATGCGTTTGTGTACCTGCTTTATCGGCTCGTTGAAGATCCTGACGTAACCGCTGCTGGTAGGCAGCAGGTCCATCATGGCCTTGATCAGGGTAGATTTGCCAGCCCCATTCGGACCAATTACGCCTACCAGGGCACCAGCTGGTAGTGTCAGGTCAATATCCCAAAGCACGGGCTTTCGGTCATAACTTACTGTCAGGTCGTGTACCTCAACTACCGGATTATCTACTTGAACTATCATGGTGTAACCTGATCATTTTAAAGAAGTAACAATGTTGCGAACGTTGTAGCGGACCATACCTTCGTAGGTGCCTTCCGGTGTTCCGTCTGCGCCGAGCGCATCCGAAAAGAGGGTGCCGCCTATCCGTACCTCGTGGCCTTTTTGCCTGCTGCCCTGTACCACCGCTTCGATGGCTTTCGGGGATACTGATGATTCAACAAACACGGCTTTTATCTTGTTTTTAACTATAAAGTTCACCAACCCCGACACATCCTGAAGTCCGAACTCCGATACCGTAGAGATGCCCTGGAGCCCGCGCACCTGTATGTTGTAAGCGTCGCCGAAGTATCCGAAGGCATCGTGCGCGGTGATCAGTATGCGCTGGTTTTCTGGTATCGACCTAATCTCAGCTTTTGTGTAGGCATCCAGAGCTGTCAGCTGCTGCAGGTATGCTGCGGTGTTCTTTTGGTACAGCTCCGCATGTTGCGGGTCTTTTTTCTGTAGTTCCTGGCTCAGGTGCGCTACCACTGCTTGCCAGAGCGCCACATCGAACCATACATGCGGGTCAAAACTATCCTGGAACTGCGGAGAGCGGCGGAGTTTGTCTTGCGGTATGCCCTCAGTAGCGGCAACTACTGTTTTAAGGCGGCTAAGCTTCTCCAGTACTTCGCCCATCTTGCCCTCCAGGTGCAGGCCATTGTAGATGATGATGTCTGCTTCGGTCAGCTTGTTCAGGTCTCCCTGCGTTGCCTTATACAGGTGCGGGTCTACACCACTGCCCATAATGGCCTCCACATCCGCAGCGTCACCTATAATATGCTGCACCGCATCTTTCAGGATACCTGTGGTGGTAACCACTTTCATGCGCTTCCCTGCGGCAACCGGCGCTTTGGTATCTTCCAATTTGCAGCCGCTGAGCAGGGCAGAGGTCAGCAGGCAGATAAGCAGTAAATAAGCGTACTTCATAGCTGTGCTTACCTAAGCTGATAAAAAGATATTGCGGGATACTTCGCTTGAAACAACCAGGTTTTTCTTGTTTTCCAGGTTTATTTCCAGTGAGTTATCGTACGCTATCCTGTCTATTACTTTAACTTTGGCTCCGAGGAAAATGCCCATCTTGTCGAGGTACTGCAGGAAGAGCGGCTGCGTATCGTTCACGCCCACTACAATGCCGGAATCATTCACCTCCATCTCGGCCAGGAGCTTCTGCTGCTTGAGGTTCATCTCTCCATTTTCAGAAGGGATCGGGTCGCCATGCGGGTCAAATTTCGGGTAGCCCAGGAACTCGTCCAATCGCTTGATGAGCAGGTCAGAGTTGATATGCTCCAGTTCTTCGGCAACCTCGTGCACTTCGTCCCAGTTAAACTTGAGCTTGTCTACCAGGAAAACCTCCCAAAGCCGGTGCTTCCGGATGACCTGCAAAGCCGTGCGCTCGCCCTGTTCCGAGAGGGTTACCCCGCGGTACTTGACATAATGCACAATCCCCTTGTTGCTCAGTTTGCGCAGCATATCGGTAACAGAGGCAGCCTTCGTGTCGAGGGCCTCGGCAATTGAATTGGTGTTTACCTCCTGCGTGCCGTTAGCCGAAAGCTTGTAAATGGCCTTGATGTAGTTCTCTTCTGTAAAGCTGTACAACTCTTTGGATCAATTATGAATTATGAATTATAAATTATGATTGAGTACTCGAAATGGTATCACATCCACAATTCATAATTCATAATTCAGCATTCATAATTTATTCAAAACTACCAGCGGATTAGTGCTGAAGCCCAGGTAAAGCCACTGCCGAAGGCGGCAAGGCATACCAGATCGCCTTCCTTGATGCGGCCTTCTTCTACTGCTTCGCTCAAAGCCAGAGGCACCGAAGCTGCTGTGGTGTTGCCATACTTATGGATGTTGCTCATCACTTTTTCCGTAGGCAGTCCCATTTTCTGTTGGATGTAGGAGGTGATGCGCAGGTTTGCCTGGTGCGGTATAAGCATGTCGATATCAGAAGCTTGGTACCCGTTCTTCTGAAGTGCTTCTTCAATCACTTCCGGGAAGCGGGTTACCGCATGCTTGAACACCATGTTGCCGTTCATATAAGGGTAAATGGTGCCTTCGTCGATCATCTGATGGGTAAGACGCTCTTTTTTATTGCTGCCCGGATCAATGGTAGCAAGCTCTTCGGCAAACTCTCCGTCAGAATGCAGGTGTGTAGACAGGATACCTCTTTCGTTGCTTTCAGAAGGCGTAAGCACTACGGCACCGGCGCCATCCCCGAAGATCACCGATACGCCACGGCCTCTTGTGCTGAAGTCAAGGCCGCTCGAGTGGATCTCGGAGCCTACTACAAGCACGTTGTTGTACATGCCTGTTTTGATGAACTGATCAGCTACGGATAATGCATAGACAAAGCCGGAACACTGGTTACGCACATCCAGGGCAGGTATCTCCTTTATGCCAAGCTCGCGCTGCAACAGTACGCCCGAGCCTGGGAATACATAATCCGGGCTGAGGGTAGCAAACACAATCATGTCCAGGTCTGACGGCTCCAGGTTAGCCATTTTTAGGGCGTTGCGGCCCGCATTGGCACCCATGTTAGAGGTAGTGTCCACACCTTCCTGGAAGTACCGGCGCTCTACTATCCCTGTTCTTTCCCGGATCCACTCATCGGTGGTGTCCATCAGTTTTTCTAGATCTTTGTTGGTAACTATATTCTCTGGAACATAATGGCCAACACCTGCTATTTTTGAATTGCGCATACGTATGAAGGTTAATGATTCGAATATACTTAATTTTTATGAATTTAGATTCGTCTAAAAATAAATTTTATTTCTGTTGAAAGGATTAACCGGCAACTAAAGCAATCGCTGAACCACCTGAGTCAGTTTTTCTTCTTCTGTGTTCCAGAACACGAATTCAGGGATGCCCATCCCGTAGAATGGGTTTTGCCGGAAAAGCTGCAGTAATTCGGCAGCATGTACGGATCTGAAATCAATTGAATAACCTGCCTGATTCTCTTCTACTATGGGTTGCCACAACGGGTTCTCCTGCACCAGTACCGGCAAGCCGTGCGCCATGTATTCATAGAGCTTAGTAGGGATGCAGCGGAAGGTACTTTCATTCGGTCTGTAGGGGAGAAGCCCTACATGGCTGCGGTTTATCTCTTCTATGATCTGCTGGTGCGGCACCAGGCTGTCGCCGCCAATCAGCTTGATATAGGGCTTGTCCTTTATACTTTCCCGAAGCTGCGCCAGTGTTTGCCCCTTTGCACAATAGCCGATAATGGTCAGCTGTACCTGTGGGTGAATCTGGTGGAGCTGACCGGCAAATTCGATTGCTTCGAACACGCCGTACGTTTCTGAAATGGTACCGGAGTATAACAGGCGAAGTGGCTGGTCTGGTGAAAGCCGCACCGGCGTAGCAGGTAAGGTATAACGTGTGCCTGGTTTATACTTGTTCTCGAGCAAAGTATAGCGCTCATCCAGAAAAGGTAATTCCTGAAGGTAACTTTGCTCTGCTACCAGGAAATGCGCCACAGCTGATGAAACAAGCTGCTCTATACTTCTGACGCCGAAAGCCAGCAGGTGCTTTACCGGTGCAGCATAATGGTGCTGAGCAGTCAGGTTCAGGCTATAGTTCTCCTGTATGTCGTATACAATCTTACCGCCATGTAGCTTCTGGTACAAATAGCTAACCAGCAGTAATTCATGTGTCGCAACTATGATCAGGTCAGGCTTTACTTGAAGTAGTAGTTTGTAGAAACTGCGTTGCGCAGAAAGGCGGCCTATACTCAGGCGCGGAAAAGAGAAGATCGGATAGAAGGCTATATTAGCGGGCGCCTCAGCAGGAACCGGAGCCTGATAACCACAGATACTGATGCTGACGTTCCGAAGCTTACTCAGCGACAAACCCAGTTTTTCGTACATACGGGTGTCGTTAATCGGCTTTAATAAGGAAGCAAGCAGGATTCTCTTTTCTGACATCGGCTAAATTTAATACTTTTACGCTTTAATCTTAATCCTATACTTTATATATGGCGCTTCAGGAAATTATAGAAGGAGCCTGGGAAAACCGGGAATTATTGAAAGAACATACTACGATCGAGGCAATACGTGCTGTGATCGAGGAACTTGATAAAGGAACATTACGCGTAGCAGAACCGGCCGGCGATAACTGGAAGGTAAATGAGTGGGTAAAGAAAGCTGTGCTGCTATACTTCCCGATTCAGCAGATGCATACTATTAATGTAGGCCCGTTCGAATTTCATGATAAGATGGCGCTGAAGCAGAACTATGCACAGCTGGGTGTACGCGTGGTGCCTCATGCCGTGGCGCGTTATGGTGCTTTCCTGGCCAGAGGCGTGGTAATGATGCCTTCTTATGTGAACATTGGTGCTTACGTGGACGAAGGTACCATGGTGGATACCTGGGCTACGGTAGGTAGCTGCGCGCAGGTAGGTAAGAACGTGCACCTGAGCGGTGGCGTAGGCCTAGGCGGCGTGCTGGAGCCAGTACAGGCTGCACCTGTTATTGTTGAGGATGGCGCTTTCATCGGCTCCAGAAGTATACTTGTAGAAGGCTGCCGCATTGGCAAAGAAGCCGTGATCGGGGCAGGTGTAACCATTACCGGTAGCTCTAAGATTATCGACGTGACAGGAGCGGAGCCGATAGAGTACAAAGGCTATGTGCCGCCGCGCTCCGTAGTTATTCCTGGCTCTTACACCAAGAAGTTCCCAGCGGGTGAGTTCCAGGTGCCGTGCGCGCTCATCATCGGCCAGCGTAAGGCAAGCACGGATCTGAAAACCTCTCTGAACGACGTGCTGCGCGATCACGCAGTAGCTGTGTAAACTCGTTTTTCGTTGATAGAGATGAAAAAGAAGCGCCTCTGCTGTTACAGCAGAGGCGCTTCTTTTTATTATAAAGTATACCTGTGCCATTGTTGGTGTTCTCACCCGCAATCTATACTTCATCGACCTTGATATGCGCTAAAGAGTAGATGTGGCAAGTAGCTCTATAAATAAAAAAGGTCCCACTATCTAAGCGGGACCTTTCTATACCTTATACTATAGAGTATATTTATACTTACTATCTGAAACGGAAGGCCATTGGCTCGTTGCTACTGCACGAAATGTCGCTTCTTAAAGCGATCCGCTACCACAAGCTCTTTGGTACCGTGTGTCCAGGAGTAGAAGCCCTGGCCGGATTTAACACCTTTGTGGCCGGCCTGTACCATGTTTACCAGCAGCGGGCACGGCGCATACTTCGGATTGCCAAACCCGTCATGCAGTACATTCAGGATCGAAAGGCAAACATCCAGACCGATAAAGTCTGCCAGTTGCAGCGGTCCCATCGGGTGAGCCATTCCCAGCTTCATGATCGTGTCGATCTCCTCAACACCTGCTACGCCTTCATATAAAGAGTAAATCGCCTCGTTGATCATCGGCATCAGGATGCGGTTTGCCACAAAGCCCGGGTAGTCGTTGCACTCGGTCGGTACTTTGCCCAGCTGCAGCGAAATATCCATGATCTGGCTGGTTACTTCATCCGAAGTAGAGTAGCCGCGGATGATCTCTACCAGCTTCATTACCGGTACCGGGTTCATAAAGTGCATGCCGATCACCTTATCCGGACGGTTGGTAACCGAAGCAATTTTGGTGATGGAGATAGAGGAGGTGTTGCTGGCAAGTATAGCCTCTGGTTTTGTAAAAGCCGAAAGGTCTTTAAAGATCTTCAGTTTCAGGTCCACGTTTTCTGTGGCAGCCTCAACTACCAGGTCCGCCTCACGCACGCCTTCTTCCATATTGGTATAAGTATGGATGTTCTTAAGCGTATGCTCTTTCTGCTCTTCCGTCAGGTGGCCTTTTGCTATTATGCGGTCAAGATTTTTTGAGATAGTGCCTAGTGCTTTCTGAAGAGCTTCTTCTGAGATATCGACAAGAGCGACCGGAAACCCATTTTGTGCGAACACATGAGCGATGCCATTGCCCATGGTGCCGGAACCAATAACTGCTACTTTTTTCATAGATACAAAGCGTATGGTTTTGATAATGCTTTACAAAGCTAAGTTAATTTCTAATAATCTGTTCTATTATCCTGTTTCTCTTAGAAGACTTCAATTTTAAAATGAGGCATTCTATACAGGAGATTTCTTTGAGGCTGTTGATGCCTTGAAACGAAATGCAATATCAGGGTGAAATTATTTTATACTGTAAAGACAGAAGACAGTTGATTATCAGATGGGTTAGGAGGTGGGTTTTTGCTCTGAAATGTATCGGATTGTTAAAATATAGACAATCTCATACAAAAAAATGCTTTTATATAAATCTTTTGAAATATAGCTGCGTAAAAGCTAAAACAAAAAAATACAACTGTAATCTGAAATAACAGTTGCTTGATCAAGTTTGTTTGTAGCACGTTATTCTGATTTAGAGTTGTATTAAGAACACATAACAAATACTAAAAAACTATGGGAAATTTATTGTATATAATAGCTGTAATCCTTGTTATTTTCTGGTTGATCGGGTTCCTCGGGTTCCCTGATGCAGTAGGTGGTATCATCCACGTATTGCTGGTACTGGCTGTGATCGCTGTTTTGCTGCGATTGATACGAAGAGCCTAACCTGCACGCCGGAAAATCGTTAATTATGTAGATACTGTTCAACTTATTCGAAAATATTAAAGACTAAAAACTATGGGAAATTTATTGTATATAATCGCGGTGGTTCTTGTAATCCTGTGGCTGATCGGTTTCCTCGGATTCCCTGACGCAGTAGGTGGTCTGATCCACATCCTGCTTGTTATTGCAGTAATCATGGTGCTGTTGCGCCTGATACGTGGCTAACGACAGATAGAACTTGAAGATAAAAGGGCTGCTATACAAGTATAGCAGCCCTTTTATTTTAGGTATTGGCTTACAAACTTACCGCCCGACAAAAGCAAAATTAAAGTTCACCCTGATGACGGGATTTGAATAAGGGTTTGGAAACTCATCATTGAAGTTATAAAGCACCAGGATGTCTGATGAAACCTTATTGCTGAGGAACTGCCTGTAGCCCAGCCCAGCCATCGGTAAACTCATTACCTCCCGGTCTTTTTCATAATAGCCGTTGTAGTAGGAGGTCAGGTACTCAACACTCAGTACTTCATATTCTGCATGAACCAGGAAGTTTCTGTACACTTCCTGCTGGGCATATACTTTGCCGCCCACATTCTGCAGGCTTATGCCTTCTCCACCCTGGTACTGATACGTTACGCCACCTCCTAACCAGAACTTTTCAGTGACCCTGTAGCCAACGAGCGGAGATAGGGAAACGGCGGTGTAAGTACCAAACTGTAATCCAAAACCACCACCCCAGTATAACCGATGCATAAGTGGCACCTTCTCCTTAAACTCATCTTCCTGCTTCTCAACTACCGGAGGCTGTTCCTGCACAGGAGGCATTTCAATAACCCGTGGAGGGGGCAAAGGTTGCTGTTGCTGTTGCCTTTGGGTAGGAGTGGGGCCGGTAGGCAAAGTCGGTTTCCGACGAACAGTATCCGGTTCAGTCTGAGCAAGCAATCTGGTGCTCGTACCAAGCACTAGCAGCACACTTAATGTTAAAACATATCGACAGAACGGTTTCATAGTCAGGCTGCAGTAAAAAGGCTGTGGTTATACCACAGCCTTGTCATACATCTTTTTACGTAACTCTTTGATGTTCTCGTCTGAGAGGTATTCCTCATATGACATACGTTTGTCAATGATACCAGTTGGCGTAAGCTCAATGATTCGGTTAGCGATAGTGTCTACGAACTGAAGGTCATGAGAAGAGAACAGTATGGTGCCGTCAAAATCGCGTAGCGAGTTGTTCAGCGCCTGAATCGACTCCAGGTCCAGGTGGTTGGTTGGCTCATCGAACACCAGCACGTTACCAGACTGCAACATCATTCTGGAGAACATGCAACGCACTTTTTCACCACCTGACAGTACATTAGCCTTCTTCAGCGACTCTTCGCCGGAGAACAGCATACGGCCCAGGAACCCGCGGATAAAGCTTTCATCTTTCTCCACAGAATACTGGCGCAGCCAGTCTACCAGGTTAAGGCTACCATCTGCGAAGAACTCCTGGTTATCTTTCGGGAAGAAAGACGACGTAATGGTCGTGCCCCACTTGAATTCCCCGCTATCCGCCTTTTCCTCATCGAACAGGATCTTGAAGAAAGTAGAGGCAGCCAAGTCATTACGGCCAATAACCGCGATCTTATCACCTTTATCAACCATGAAGGTAATATCCGTGAAGATCGGCTGGCCGTCAACAGACTTGCTCAGGTTCTCCACATTCAGGATCTGGTTACCTGCTTCGCGCTCAGGTTTGAAGGCGATGTAAGGGTATTTTCTGGAAGAAGGCTTAATGTCTTCTACAGTCAGTTTCTCGAGCAACTTGGCACGCGAAGTAGCCTGCTTCGATTTGGAAGCGTTGGCGCTGAAACGGCGGATGAATTCTTCCAGTTCCTTGCGCTTGTCTTCGGTTTTCTTGTTGGCGTCGGAACGCTGGCGCAGGGCCAGCTGGCTCGATTGGTACCAGAAGCTGTAGTTACCGGCAAACATCTGGATCTTGCCAAAGTCGATGTCGGCTACGTGCGTACAAACGGCATCCAGGAAGTGGCGGTCGTGCGATACCACAATCACCGTGTTCTGGAAGTTATCCAGGAAATTCTCCAGCCACATGATCGACTCAGCGTCCAGGTGGTTGGTAGGTTCGTCCAGCAGCAGGATATCCGGGTTGCCAAACAGCGCTTGTGCCAAAAGCACACGTACTTTCTCGCTACCGCTCAGCACCTTCATCAGGGCATAATGCAGGTTCTCGGTGATGCCAAGGCCGCTCAGGAGTTCGGCCGCCTCGTATTCGGCGTTCCAGCCTTCCATGTCAGCAAATTCACCTTCCAGCTCGGCGGCACGCTCGCCATCGGCTTCTGTAAAGTCAGCTTTGGCATAAATAGCATCCTTCTCCTGCATGATGTCATATAGGCGCTTGTGGCCCATAATAACCGTCTGCAGCACCGGGTACTCGTCAAATTCGAAATGGTTCTGCTTAAGTACGGCCAGGCGTGCATTGGCAGGTATATCCACAGTACCGGTGTTCGGATCTATCTCGCCTGCTAATATTTTCAGAAAAGTAGACTTACCTGCACCGTTGGCCCCAATCAGGCCATAGCAGTTGCCAGGTACAAACTTTATGGTTACATCTTCAAAAAGGGTACGCTTGCCATAAGACAGACTAACGTTGGAGGTACTGATCATAGATTGCTTTGATTGTGATATAATGGAAGTATAGGTGCAAAATTACAAATAAATGTCGGGATTGGTAAAGGCCTGTCAATCAGAAGACAGGTAAAGTGGCTGCTATAGTATAACTTTTTGTTATAGAGCTGCTTAACTCCGATTTGGAAAAATTATATAGCGCAAACCACAACGCCGCCCCGCATTCTTTAGTATATAATTTCAATAATATACAACGGAAAGCACAGGCTGGCTCTTTGCCATCGCCTATCTTCTAACCAAACGGGCAGTTAATCTGTTCAATTTAAAGAACATTGACTCAATAAAACTTGATTGATATGGCATTTACAAACGTTTCTTACCAGAAGGTATCCTTAAAGTATGGAATTTTCGTGGGGCTGGCCCACATCGTGTTCTTCCTGATCATGCGGATATTCGGACTTTTACACATCGTGGAGCTTTCTTTTTTCAGCTCTATTTTCCTCATCATCGGTATAGTAGTAGCGATCGCTAATTTTAAGCGGGCCAGAAACGGGGACATCAATTATTTTCAGGGACTGGCAATAGGCGTTACGGTAGGTGTGGTATCATCAACGTTGCTAGCATTGTTCCTGGTCTTCTACATCAGCCTGTTCGACGCGACGTACTTGTCTAACCTGCAGGCGAGCTCGCTCTTCCCACGTGGTTTGTCAATGATCGCCCTGTTTGCTCTCACCATTGTGTATGGCACCTGGCCTGGTTTTATCATCGCCTTTGTAGCCATGCAGTGGTATAAGCGCGCAGATCATACCATGCCGGAACGGATTCGGTAAACAAAGTAACTAAAAGCTAAAGCGTCGCCCTCTAAGCTATGGAAAAGATCGGCATCAAGTATGGTCTCTTTACTGCGGCAGGCCTGATCGTTTATTTCCTGTTGATGAAGTTGGTCGGGCTCTCGCATATTGTTGAGTTGCGCTTTGTCAATGGCGTTATCATGGCCATTGGCATCAGCATAGCGATAAAAGCTTACAAAGACAGCGTGAAGGGAATGATCGGCTACTTTAAAGGGCTGGGCGTGGGGATTATCACATCTATCGTGGCGACGGTGTTGTTTGCGGCTTTTATGCTCGTATTCATCAAGGTGTTTGATGATTCGCTGCTGGAAGTACTCTCAGCAGACCGCTACTTTGGAGAACGGATGGATGTAACGCCCGGTATTGTGATTTTCACGGTGTTGATACTCGAAGGCGTGATCTCCGGGTTTATGATATCTTTCATTGCCATGCAGTGGTTCAGGCGCCGCGAATACAAAGTTCCGGGCAGCCCGTGAGCTTACTGATGACACATACAACAAAGGCCGGTTGCAGAGAAGCAGCCGGCCTTTGTTTTTATACTTAGGCTCCTGGTATAGTTCAGATCACCAGGCTGTCAGGGCGCTGAATGATCTGCACTACTATTTCATGAAGATCACCTTCCTTGTCTTCCATTTTATAGATGACGATGGGATTGTCAATATCGTGCTTAGATGTGATATCAATTACTTTTCCGGCTCCTAACTTACTTTCCAGTTGCGGTGCGAGTTCTTTGAATGCCCGGGCAAAATCAACCTCCAGCGGGCTTGGGTTGTACTGTGTTGTTCTCATAGCTTCCTTGGTTTTCAGGGCTTTGGTCAGCGTTCCTGCCAAAAGGGCCTGTGCTTTTAAAAATACTATTGTGTGCCTCTTTCCCTTATACCTGCATTAACCCCAGTGGTTGCCTAACATTAAGTATTGTAAGTATATGTAAACTATATTCTTTATAAAGTTTTATTATGTTTTGGAATAGAAACAAAGTTGCAAAAGAAGTCCTGCTGGCATATATCGGAAAAATATAAAATATAATTGCTCTAATATCTAACCTGGAAATAAATATTACGTTCATAATAGGGGAGTTAAATAACAGGATAGTAGAGAAGAAAATACAAAAATGAAGAAAGTTATACTTAGCATAGTTTCATGTCTGTTCGTGCTGGGGGTGCAGGCGCAAAGCTCTAAAGTGACAGACGATAAACTGGATAAGCTAGTATTGGCCAGCAATTTGACCGGTGCCGAAATGATATCGCTCGAGATGAAGCAGGAGCTGAACCTGACAGAAGAGCAATACAAACAAATAGAGTTGCTGAACAAACAACGATATGAGAAACTGATGGAGGTTGAGGCTACCTATGCGCACAGCCCGTCCGAACGTACTCGCAAATTCCGGGATGTACATCTGCAGAACGACAAAGCCCTGACAGGTGTGCTGTCGGAGCAGCAACTAAAGCAGTACCTCGAACTGGAAGGCCGGCAGAATGTACGCTACATCAGCACCAACGACGAAGGTAAATAAGACTTGTGATTGAGTGTTTAACTGGAAAGCCCGGCTTTGCGCCGGGCTTTCTTATTTTTTGAGTATGTCCTTGTAGGTGATTTCGCTTACCTTATGCAAAGCATTGAAACGTACCTCGGCACGGTTAGCCTCTGACAATTTGCCCTTTACCGTACATTGAGTACCCGGCTCCAGGTAATAGTAAAACACACGTTGTCCCCGCCTCATCAGCTGTTCACCATCGGGCTTTCCTAGTATGTCCTTTATGTCGTTTTCAGTTCTGCCGTACAGGCTGCGGCGAATATCCTCAAACTTTTCAACCATTTGCTGGCGGTTGCCTTTGCAGGCGAACTTGTCGCTTTTCCAGGTATCACTGTCAAATCCTTCTATTCTGGCGGGCTCAGAGCAGGAAACGAGTAGTAAGATCAGCAGTGCAGGAGAAACAAGGAATCGCTTTAGCATGGTTTGGTATAATTGATTTCAAAATTGCGAGATAAGCTGTAACCACACAAGCAGTAATGCCGAAATTATGTTTAAAAGTACAGGTTTAAATTTTTTCTGTGTTTTTACATACTAAAGGTGCGCACCACAATCGTTTTGCATTTAACAAGTGAAACTGCTACTTTAGATGGGCCCGTTCTGGTATTTTTACAACGCGACGGAACAATTTTAATGTCAATACCTGTTGTTTTTGCTGACTCCAAAAAAAGAAGCTGAAAAGAAACTTATGCTAAGAACAGTTTTATCTTCTCTCGCACTCTGCCTATTTTCATTTACCACGCCTGGTGCCGATAACGGACTGTACCAGATGCCTGCACCGGAAACAGAAGAAAATGTAGCGGGTTTTACATCGGGCGTTTCGCTTACTTTTGCTGAAAAACAGCTCTTTTTTGAAAAGCATCTTGAAGATGTGTACGACGAAGCGGACCTGAAAAAAACAGGCTTATCCTTCGACGTGTTCCGTAAAGCCGTTATTGGTTTTCATAACTTCAAACAGAAGCAACTGGTATCCCCATCCAAATCAATTATCACAGTTGTTGATTTCACCAAATCCAGCCGCGACAAACGCATGTGGATCATTGACCTGAAGTCGAAGAAGCTGTTGT
Source organism: Pontibacter ruber (assembly GCF_023630205.1). Taxonomy (GTDB): domain Bacteria; phylum Bacteroidota; class Bacteroidia; order Cytophagales; family Hymenobacteraceae; genus Pontibacter; species Pontibacter ruber. Next base: position 655,481 of record NZ_JALPRR010000002.1, read on the forward strand.
TCAACAACCTGGTAGCGCATGGCCGCAATACCGGCGAAGACAAGGCCCTGAACTTTTCAAACAAAGCCAACTCCAACATGAGCAGCATTGGTTTTTACCTGACCGGCAAAACCTATTTTGGCAAACACGGGCTTTCGTTAAAACTGGATGGAATGGATGAGAAGTATAACTCAAATGCGCGGGACCGTGCTATTGTTGTACACGGCGCAGATTATGCTACTGAAAAATTTGTGAAGCAGTATGGCCGCCTGGGCAGAAGCCTCGGATGCCCGGCTGTACCTCGCGAGATCTCAAAAGAGGTGATTGAGCATATCAAAGACAATACGGTTATGTACATCCATTCGGCAGATAAGAACTACAACTCATCTTACCTGAACCCAGCTACAGCAGTGGAGGTATTTGCACTAGAGGCGGTTGCCCAGGGGCAGACTGTTTGAAGAGAAAGAAATAATGCAGCGGATGCTGCTAAAGTATAAAAACCACTTTTAGAGCGAATCTAAAAGTGGTTTTCTTTTTTAAAGGACGTTTACGCTTCGTCTTTCGTGGTCTTTACCAGGTTTATTCCGGAAAAGAAGAAGATCAGGCCAACTACAAAAGGCACTGCAGCTGTAAATTTACCAACAGCCACGCCGTCTCCTCCCATCAGAAAAGCATATGCTCCCCAAATGATGCCAATAATACCTAAAATGGTAAGTATGGCACCGAATGTTCGTTTCATATTCATAGTTCTATCATTTAAATGTTTGCTGCCTTGGCAGTAAGTATAACAGTTCTACGAAAATGGAATAAAATAGTATAGCTATACTTTGTTTAAACCACTAGAGCATGCTTCAACTATCAAAGTATGGAACTGGAATTCGACTGATTTTGATGACCGCATCGACTTTGATTAAATTTTTGCACCGGTTTCTCAATTTTCCTATCCGTTTTATGTAAGTGGAAGTATATGCAGGTAATTGCCCGCTGTGGTTGAGACATAAAAATACAGCCCGGCAATGCTTTAGATCAACTATAACTGTATAGGATGAGAGCTATTATAAAGTTTATCATTGCCTTGCTGGTAGCAGGTGTTTCGCTGATTTCTTATTGGTGTAACCGGCAGGAAAATGAATTTACCGGTGAGTCGCAGCACGTGGACATATCTGTAGAGCAGGAAATTGCACTGGGCTTACAGGCGGCACCCGAAATGGCATCGCAGTACGGTGGTTTGCACCCGGACAAGCAGGCTGCCGCCGAAGTGAAAGCTATCGGTCAGCGGCTGGTGGCTAACACCAACGTCAGCGAGACTCCCTATAAGTTTGATTTTCACTTGCTGGCAGATGAGAACACCGTAAATGCCTTTGCACTGCCGGGTGGCCAGGTGTTCATCACGGCAGGTTTGCTGCGCAAGCTGAGCTCAAAGGGGCAGCTGGCAGGTGTGCTGGGGCATGAGATAGGACATGTGGTAGCGCGGCACTCGGCACAGCAACTGGCTAAAGCAAAGCTTACGCAAGGGTTAACCGGTGCAGCCGCCATTGCTACGTACGACCCGGACAACCCGGCCAGCCAGACGGGTGCCATTGCCGCTGCCATGATCGGTAAATTGGTGAACATGCGCTACGGCCGTGAAGATGAACTGGAGTCAGACAGGCTGGCGGTGCGCCTGACGGGGCAGGCAGGTTACGATCCGCGTGCCATGATAGAGGTGATGCGCGTACTGGAAGAAGCCAGCGGGGGTGCTCGTGGCCCTGAATTTGCCCAAACCCACCCGAACCCGGGCAACCGCATCGCAGAGATCGAGCAGGCCATCCGGCAGGAGTATCCGGAGGGACTTCCGAAAGGTTTAGTACAATAATTTCAATTTTATCTTGCTGTAAAGCAACTTTAGTAAAAAGTCTCTGTATAAATCAATATAAAAATATACAGGGTATTTTGAATAACCTTTATATTTTTCTGACACCGCACTGTGCTATGTTTCATCATGGCGTTTGATGTATACAGATTATTATAAACTGAAAACGAACTGAGTTATGCCAACTAGCAAGAGCCAGGGTTCAAAAGGAGAAACTAGTAAGTCTACTACTTCCAAGTCTTCTTCAACCTCCGGCAAAACAGAAGCAAACAAATCCACTACATCAAAGAGCAGCAGCTCTACCAGTGGATCTTCTAAATCCTCCGGATCAGGATCCAAATCTTCCGGATCAGGATCAAAGTCATCTACTAAATAATAAAGATCTGACGAAAGCCGGTTATGCTTCCGGCCATGGAAAACTAACCTTTACAAAGAGGTTAGTTTTCTTTTTATATAGCTACCTAAACGGCTGTTTCACGTATCAGAGGCTTGTAGCACCCTGTAGTAAAGTATAACCCAATGCACAAAGACACCAAGCACCACAACCTGCTGTTCGTAATCAACCCCATTGCCGGAGACATAGACAAGGAGGAACTGGAGGAGGAGATCCAGACGCTTTGCCACGCGGATGGAATAAACTACAATATCTATAAAACGACCGGTGAGGAAGATAAAAAAAAGATAAAAGAACTACTGGCCGAGCACAAGTATGATGCCGTGTACGCGGTGGGCGGAGACGGTACCGTAAACCTGGTATCCTGCCTGCTGATCGGTACTACAACCCCGCTTGGTATCATACCTTTGGGGTCAGGCAATGGCCTCTCCAAAGACCTGAACATACCGCAAGATACCGAAGAGGCGCTCCAGCTCATCCATTCCCATGTGGTTCGTAACATCGATACCATCGATGTGAACGGCCACCCGTCTGTACACCTGAGCGATCTTGGGTTTAATGCGCTGGTGGTGAAAAATTTTAGTGAAGGAGATCGGCGCGGGCCGGGAGCGTACGCCTGGATTGCCCTGCAGGAGTACCTGAACTACGTGCCCAAGTTCTACCGGATCGAAACCGATACGGAAACATTCGAGGGGGAGGCCTTCATGGTAACCATTGCCAACGCTAATGCCTTTGGCAGCAACGCGAACATCAACCCAAACGGCATCCTGAACGACGGCCGTTTCGAGATCTGCCTGATAGAGCCTTTCCCGAAGCCTGCCGGTCTGGGCATACTTTATAAACTATACACCGGCGGCATCGACAGCTCTGTTTATACCCGCATCCTCAGTTGCAAGACAGCAACCATCTACAACATCGACAACGAAGTAGTGCACGTGGACGGCGAACCGGTAGAAATGGAGCAGGAGATAAAGGTTACCATACACCCCAAAAGCCTGAAAGTGATACTGCCTGTACCGGAAGAGCAGCAGGACGAACCACCACTCAACTGATCTGCTGAGCAAAAGCAGGCTGCAGAATTGATTTGAGTTCTTTCCGGAAAACGACAGAACCGATGGTGGGAGCAACTTCGTTATCGCCTACGGCAACTGTTTCCATCCAGATCTCGCCGTTACTGTAGTAGTTCAGCACAAAGAACCCCCGTTGCTCCAGTGTAAAGGTGGCTTTTCCTCCTTTTTTTACAAAGGATGTTTTGCTTCCTGAGCCGCTCACGATGTAATGATTGTTATGCCGCTCGAAGTGCTGCAGGTTGTGGTCGTGGCCCGCAACGTATACGATGTTGCTGTAGCGGTTGAAGATGCGGAGCAGCCGCTTTCGCATTTTTCTGTAGCGCCGGTGCGACATGTCTTCGCGTGCACCGAATAGCTGCCGGTAAAACGGGTATAATGAGCCGAAAATAGGCAGTGGTATCAGAAAGCGCTTATTAGCAGCTGTGAGCGGAAAAATATGCTGCTTGATCGTGAACTTGCCCCCGTGCAGCGCATTGCTGTAGAGCGGGTGATGCGCCGCCACCAACACACGCTGGTGCCTGTTCTGCCGCAGCATGGCATTGAGCTCCTGGAAAAAGCCTTCGATGTCTTCGTAGGGGCAGCCATACTTGCTGCCGAGTGGTTTCTCGCCCCGCTGCACAAACCATTGCGTGTTAATGACCAGCAGCAGCAGGCCTTCCGCCAGTTGGATTGCTACCGGGCCCGGACAGCCTGTACGGGGTAGGTAAGCGTCTTCATCCTGCAAACCTTCTACAATATACTGCTCCTGCAGCAGCATCCGCTGGTAGCCATCTGCACGGCCTTTGTTCCAGTCGTGGTTGCCGCTCAGAAATATACTCCGGCCTGCCCTCTCTTTCAGAATACCCATCAGTAAGTCGAGCCGTTCGACAGCTTTGGCCCGGTGCCGGTGCCCTTCGGGTGGGAGGCCCACCGGGTAAAGGTTATCACCCAGGAAAAGCGCTGTTCCTTTAGCACCGTAGGTCTGGTGCCATTCCTCCAGTAGGTGCAGGATCGGGTCTGTACCATCGGTAGCAAACGCACCAACATCGCCCAGAAAAGCAACGCTATGCACCACTTGCGCATCAGCAGCCGGGCCAAAGTTGCGCCATCCAATATCGGTAAGCCTGTAATAGGGTTTGTTGCGGTATTTACGCTCCTGCAGGTAACTGAACAGCAGGAATGGAACGGCTAAGGCTGGTATGATGATGAGGAAGTAGTATAGCAGCATAATTTATACTTTCGTTCGGGGGCAGCTGGGTTAAAAGTGAGGAGAGGTTAAGTTCTTGAAATGGCCGTTCATTTTAACACGCTCTTTCAGGCGCTCTGTTTCCAGTACAATGGGCACCACCTGGTTAAGGTGTTGCAGTATCATTTCCTGCCGGTCGGCTTCGCTGGCATTTTGCAGTACCAGGTATTCCTGCTCGGTGCTCAGGCCCAGGTGGTGTGCAATGTCATAAGACGTAAAATTTTCCGGTAGATCGATAAACAGCTTTTCAACTCCCAATGCTTTGTACAGTAGCGTGAGTTGCTCCTTAATCTTTAGTTTTGTCACAAAATCTTCATCGTTGATTATCTCAACAGCTTCCACCTGGCCGCCGGCATAGAGTCGCCCGGGAGCCTGTTTGTCAAACTCCAGGATTTTGAAAATGCTGAGGCCCTTTGTGCTGAGGTCCATTTCACCGTTGTCATACTTTTTCACCACATCCAGGATTTTGATCTCTGTGCCGTAAAGTCCTACGCTATTGTTGATGAAGGTGGGGATGCCAAAGTTTTTCCCTTCGTGCAGGCAATCGTGCACCAGCTGCTTATAGCGTGGCTCAAAAATGTGCAGGTTAAGCTTTTCACCCGGAAAAACCACTAGGTTAAGCGGGAAAAGCGGAAGGTACTTTGCCATAAAGTAGAGCAATGTTTAAAGTATAACAGGCAGCGTTTCGTTTTGTGTCGGTAGCCTCCGGAAGCCGGATTTTACTTTTAATCTGCTTACGCGGTATGCAGGGCACGTGTTGATGAATAACAGGGGTTAGAAGACGCTTGTTACATAAAATCTGCAGTGAATGTTGTAGTTTTGCAGGCTTTAAATAGAATTGTCCCGATGAAGAAAAGCCGCTTGAACCTGCGACAGGTAAAGCTGATTTTTGTGAAGCTCGTACTGAGCCTTTTCCTGCTGAGTGTGGTGTGGGTGCTGTTGTACCGGTGGGTGTCGCCGCCGGCTACCCTGCACATGATACAGCGCCGTGCACAGGCGTCTGCCGCTGATAATTCTGATCCGCAGATCCGCTACAAGTTTGTAAGCCTGGAAGAGATGTCGGATCAGTTGCCGCTGGCGGTGGTTGCTTCAGAGGATCAGTTGTTTCTGCAACACAGCGGCTTTGATGTGGATGCTATTGTAGATGCCTTTAAGCGCAACCGGAAAGGGAAGAACATCCGGGGCGGAAGTACGATCAGCCAGCAGGTTGCCAAAAATGTATTCTTATGGCATGGACGCAGTTACCTGCGAAAGGCAGTAGAGGCGTATTTTACAGTGCTGATCGAGGTGCTCTGGGGAAAAGAACGCATCCTGGAAGTATACCTGAACATAGCCGAAATGGGAGATAGGGTTTTTGGAGTAGAGGCGGCCTCACAGAAGTACTTTCATACGTCAGCCATCAACGTGAAAAGACAACAGGCAGCTTTGCTGGCAGCCGTTCTGCCTAACCCGATAAAATACTCGGCTAAGAACCCATCGGGTTACGTGCTTGGCCGACGCAGGCGCATAGCGCGTGCTATGGGGCGACTGGGCGGAGCTACCTACATCAAAACCATACTTCCTGAACAAGATGAAAAATAGGTTTATACTTGCAGCCGCCACTTGCCTGCTGCTGGCAACGGGCTGCACCCGCAAAAGCAACGCATACAACTCTGCCAGCGAAACGGCAGCTGTTAAAGAAGTGCTTGCGCAACAAGCAGAATGCTGGAGCAAAGGCGACCTGGAGTGCTACATGCAAGGTTACTGGAGGTCGGATTCGCTGTTGTTTATTGGCAAGAACGGCCTGACCTATGGCTGGCAGCAAACCCTGGATAACTATAAACGCAGCTACCCCGACGTAGCAGCGATGGGCAAATTGGCTTTTGACCTGAAAGAGATCCGTACGCTCTCGCCTGAGACCATGCTGGTGGTAGGAAAATGGCACCTGCAGCGCGAAGCTTCAAAAGGCGATCTACAAGGGCACTTCTCTGTTATCTTCAAACGTTTCCCGGAAGGCTGGAAGATCATCGCCGACCACTCCAGCTAAGTTAGAGAGAGTTTGGGAGTTAGAGAGGTAAAGAGTTAGAAAGTTGAATATTAAAAAGTTAGAAAGTAGGGGAACATTTTATCAGCTGCTTTTCTGTACTATAAAATCTGCGTGTGCCCTTGCTGTGTGTTTTCACCAGCAAGCACTAAGGCCGCAGCGGTATCAGGTAAGCGCTAAGATCGTAAGTTATTGATCATAAAGTATAAAATCGTTTTATACTTATTGTAATCGCCCAAGCTAAATACTTTCTACCTCTCAACCTCATAAACTTCACTTGTCTCCCTCGTTGTCTATTTTGGTTTCTCTGGCGATTTCAGGGAGCTCTTCGGTGAAGATGTAGCCGCATTTGGCGGCGTGTTCGGCTGCTTCCAAGGTTTGCTTTACCAGCACCATTTCTACTTTCCCGTCTGCTTTCAGCTCATCCACGATCTTCTCCACTTTTTGGGTATGTTTTTCAATGTTCACGTCCCGGATGTAGATGGACATGATGCGACCCGGATGTTTCTTCACAACCTCGCGGTAAATAGCAGCATCCTGCTGTCCGCTGTCGCCGATGAGAATGAAGTTGAGCTTAGGATAGGTGATGAGGATGTTCTCGATCTCTTTATACTTATGGCTCATGTGGTCGGAGTGGCCGAGTTTACTTTCGTCTATACCAAAGTCGCGGAGCAGGAGCGGGCCCTGCGGAATCTCGTTCAGTTCCAGAAAATGATACAGCAGGTCGTAGTTGTTCCAGGGGCTGCTGGAAACATAAAAGAACGGGTTGTTGCGCTTGCCATTACGCCCCAGCTGCAAGGACTTGTAGAACGACGATACCCCGTGAAAAGGAATGCGTGAGTGCGCGTTGTTCAACAACACATTGCGTCCGGTCTCGAGCATGCTGGTAGCACCTGTGCGCACAATGGTATCGTCGATGTCGCTGATGATGCCGTATTCGGCGTCGGGAGGAGGTACCAGTACGTGTGCTTTCGCTGTAATTTCTCCATCATATTCCAAGGGGGCATCCACCAGCTTCACATCGATGGTGTGCCAGATATCTTCCAGTACGAGTGGCTTCTTGGGTTCGAGGTTCAGCACAAAATAGCCTTCCACATCGGTCGTGATCTCGTGTACCTGGTTTTCCAGGCACAGCTGCACGCGGGCATTGGGTATTTCGCTGCTCTGGAAACGGCGGTACATATTCAGCAGGTTTTCCCAAAGCGTGTCGTTCTCCTCCGAAACGGTGATGCCTTTATCTTCCAGTACCCGGCCTTTTACATAAAGGCGGTTTGGGGTGCCGTAACTTCGGTAAGTAACAATATGAAGCGGGCCGATCATACCGAGCTTCCGCCGCAGTTTAAAGGAGAGGGTGTCGAATTTCTCCTCGGCCTTCAGGACGCCCTTTATGGCCTTGTCTTTGATTTTTTTCATAGTCAAACAAAAATGCCTGTAGTGTTAGTACAGGCATTTGCATTTATAGGTTAAGGCTGCGCTTTAATTCTGAGAAGTCGGTGTCAGGAGCAGTCGTGGTTTTACAGCCTTGCTGCTGTGCCTGTTGCTGGATGTTCTGGACGCGGTTTTCCGGGTTCGGGTGCGTGCTCAGGAACTCTGGCGGATCAGCCTGGTTCGCTTCCTGGTTCATCTTGATGAAGAAGCCGGCCGCTCCGTCGCAGGCATAGTAGTTGGTGCCACCCAGGTAGGTTACCGAAGTATTATCTGCCTCGGTTTCAGCGTCGCGGCTGAACTTGAGCCCGCCTAACGTGCCCGCCAGCTGTCCTGCGATCTGTTGCAGCGTGCCCGGGTTATTGCCTAAGGCTACCGAAAGCAGGATCGCGATGCCGTAGTCGCGCTGCAGCTGTCGTACGCTGTGGCGTTTATCGGCGTGGGCAATCTCGTGGGCAAGTACACCGGCAAAATGGTCTTCATCTTCCAGAAACTTGATCAGCCCGGTATAAACATAGATGTAGCCGCCGGGTGTGGCAAACGCGTTGAGCGTATTCGGATCGTTGATGATCTTGATGGTCCAAGGGAACTCGTTTCTATACTTTACCTGGCCGGAATTAAGCACGCGGTTCACGATGCGGTCGAGGCGGGAATAGGCTTCTGCATTGCTGCTATTTCGCTCCAGCAGCTGGCCTTTTGCCTTGTAAGTAGAGTCTACCTGTTGCGACACCTGCGCGCCCAGTTTTTTATCATCTTCAATAGAGAAAATAACGCCTTCGTTGTCTTTGCAACTGCTAAAACCTAGCGTGATGAACAGCGCCATCAGCCAGAGTGGGGATAGGTTGAATTTTTTCATGTAAGCGTAAGCTGGTAAAAGTTAGATGTACCGTCGATCAGGGTAATTATTCCAGGGAACGGTAAAAATGTGAAAACTGATATATTGTACCAAGCCACTACGGGCGTTTCAGTACGATTGTTTGCAGGCAGATGGAATTATAAATAATGCCTGCCATTGTAAAATAAAGAAGCCTCTGAATGCCAGAGGCTTCTTTTAAAAAATATTTTAGGGCTGATTATACTTGTCTAAATTGTAAGTATAGCTAATAGCCCTGCTGATCTGTAGCAAGTATACTTTACTGTATTACTTTGTTTCGGAGAGCACCTGTTTGGCGAACATCACCGATACGGCCAATGTGAGCAGGGCTACTACCAGCATAGCCGTTGTAAGCAGGAACGCCATACCTGCCGTTTGCGTTGTTTCGGCTCCCTGGCCGCCCTGCTGCACCATCTCCAGCAAGCGGATGAAATAGGTACCCGTACGCCAGAACAAAAGTATGGTAAGTATACCCGCTTCAATGGCTCCCATCAGAAACGACCAGCGTTTGCCCCTGTTCAGAAAATGGCCTGCTACCAGGGCGATAAGGCCGCCAATGCCACCGGTCAGCAGGGCTGTTTTGGCCTGCACACCGGCCACATCAATAGCCACCGCGCCACAGGCAATCAGGAAAATTCCGAAGAAGGCGTAGAGGTAAGAAATCTGTTTATGTATGGTCATGGTAAGTTTTGGTTTGAACAGGACAAAGATAGGAGAGTTTATGGTATTGGCTCGGACTTGGTGGAGGGAAGTATTTCCCGCGTTATAACTTTTGGGAAGAACTCTAGTATGTAGGGCAGGGGCTACGTATAAAATGCCCCTCAGTATGGCAAACAAGAAACACGAATTACACGAATTATATGCAGATCCGGCCAAGTCGGCAGAGCAGGCAGGCTTACGGTATACTACAGACGAACAACCCGGTATCCGGCGCAAAAAAGCGGGCAACGGTTTCGTCTACACCGATACCAAAGGCGAGCGCATAACAGATGAGAAAGTACTCGAGCGGATTAATAAGCTGGTGATCCCACCGGCCTGGACTGAAGTATGGATATCCCCGATCGCGAAAGGTCACCTGCAGGCAACCGGTCGTGACGCCAAGGGGCGCAAGCAATACGTGTATCATCCGGAGTGGCAGCACGCACGCAACCTTACCAAATTCGGCCGCATGATCCTGTTCGGTAAAACCCTGCCAAAACTGCGGCAGCGCATCGAGGAAGACATCAATTCCAAAAAGCTGGACAAACGCAAAGTAACCGCCCTGGTGCTCTCCCTGATCGACAATGCTTTGATCCGGGTGGGTAACCGCCACTACGCGAAGAACAACAAATCCTATGGCCTTACGACCCTCCGCGACCGGCACGTGCAGATAAACGGCAGCCAGCTGAAGTTTACCTTTAAAGGCAAGAAGGGAGTGGAGCACGAGATCGATCTGAAAGACCGCCGGCTTGCCCAGCTCGTGAAGAAATGTAAGGATATACCCGGGTACGATCTGTTCCAGTACTATGACGAAGACGGACAGCGGCAGACGCTGGAATCCGGGGACGTAAACGAATACCTGCGCGAAGAAACTGAGCACGACTTCACGGCAAAGGATTTCCGGACCTGGGGCGGTAGTGTGCGCATGGTAGAGTGCCTGGAGCAGGTGCTGGACAATGAACCTGAAATGGAAAAGGAAAAAAGTATAAAAGAAGCTGTAAAGATGGTGGCCAAAGGGTTAGGCAACACCCCGAGCGTGTGCAGCAAGTACTACATCCATCCGGAAGTGGTAAACCTGTTCCGGGAAGACAAGCTGTTGCAGTACCTCAAAAAGCACGATGCCAGCACCTCTAAAAACGAGCAAATGACGGGCATGGAGGAGTTTGTACTGAAAATGCTGGAACGGGTGGCAAAGGAGAAAGCTCAATAGAGTTCTGAGTGCCGAGTCACGAGTTCCGAGTTTTACTCTTGCATATACATGGTTCTAAAATGTAGAAGAGATGCAACAGAGAGTTTATACTTTCATTTACTACTCAGTTTATAAAACAACTCGGAACTCGTGACTCAGAACTCGGAACTGCCCCGCTTTGCGGGGCTAATTTCCTTCGCGGTCGAAGGCGTGCACGCGTACATCGCGGGTGGTATGGTCCCGGGCTTCGGTGCCGAAATCTAGCTCGTTGCCGCGCTCGGTGTCGTAGATGCGTGTCATCTTGCCAAATCCTTGTACCGATGATCTGTCTGTGATCTCATCCTCGCCCAAGCCGCCGTATACGTCTATTTTTATACTTTCTTTTGTTTCCCCCTCAATTGTAAAAACATCATCGTCCGCTAGCCCGTGCAGTATTATCCGCTCGGTTTCTTTTGGGTTGAACACCCTGTGGTAAAGGGTCTTTTCTGGTGCTGCTCCTGAGGCCGGACGTGTTATCGTCACTTCTACTTGTCCTTCCAACAGTCGTTTTACAAGGAATTGCTCCACCAGGTCAGAGCCGGCAATCGTTACTTCCTGCGCCAGAATTTTATACATCTTTTTAGCGGCTTCCGGCAGTTCATCACGGCGGTTTTTAAGCGCTTGTGTGACATCCTTGCCGATCAGGTTATAAACCGCTCTTGGAAATTGTCGGACCGCCCGCTCAATTACCTGATCTGTAAGCGCTGCCTGCATTTGCCTGGCAATGCGTTGCCAATCGTCCCGGCTCAGCTCGTTCAACAGTCGCTCATCGATAAATTCAGCATTGATCATGTATGCTTTTACATCCTTGAACCTGTTATCAAAGGAATGGAGCTTACGGGCCATAAGCTTGCTGGTGGCAATAGACGGAACAATCCCGTCATCCATTTTCAGAAACACCTGGTCCCGGTCCTTTGGAATCGGTTTAAAAAGGGTGTCCTGCCCCTGATTTGAAACTGCCCAGTCCCACTGCCCCTTGTGCCGGTCCCAATCGCCGATGAGCAGGTCCAGGAGCCGTGCCCGTGCAAAAGCTTTCTGATCGAAGTGGTAGTGGTTGGAGCTGAAGCGCAGGCGCAAGGCATCGTCAGAATTTAGGAAGGCATGCGCATCTCCGAACTGTTGGTTCAGATCCGCAGGGACTTTAAATTTATCTTCCAGTAAGAAGAGCCGCCCCTGCACCCTGCTGGCATACTCACCAAAAGTTGTGTCGTTGTAGCTTACATAGTAAATAGCCGGGTTAGAATGCGGAACGCCAACTGCCTGCGCCAGTACAGGCACCACCAGCGCTCCGTAGGGATTGGAAGCTGACGTCTGGTCGCGCACAATGCCCGCTACGAAAGTATGGTGCCAGAACTTGGGCAACACCTCCACCGGGTCTTTGTCGATGGAGCGGAAGGCATAGCGGCGGCCGGTGCTGTCCTGCAACTCAAAACTGGTCGTCTGAAAGCCGCCTCCTAAACTGAGTACTTTTAACCCTCCCTTTGTTTTGTTCAGGTCAAAAACAGGCACCTGTACAGGAGTGGTCCAGATGGCGCGGTTGTGGTTGCCCCAGAACAGGCGGAAAAAGGCACTCCGGTCGTAATGCCTTCCTGCAATTACCCATACGCTGTCGGGGCCAGCCGGAGCCGCTCCTGCTACTTCCTCTTTTGTGGCCAGTGCGTCCTTCTGAAAAAAGTTATCATCGGCGCAGCTGCTCAGCAACAGGCTTAGGAAAAGGAGCGGCACCAATGGTTTTAGCGTCATGCGTAAGGGTATTCAAAGTATAGGTCAGGTGCCTGCGTGTTTGCCGGATTAGCTACGGTTTTGATTATAGTAAGCGATGAGTCCGTTGGTCGAGCTGTCGTGTTTGCCCGCTGCGCCTTCGAGTATTTCTTTTTCGATGGTACCGGCCAGCTGCTTGCCCAGTTCCACGCCCCACTGATCAAAGCTGTAGATATTCCAGATCACACCCTGTACAAATACCTTGTGCTCATACATGGCAATCAGGCTGCCCAACGTATACGGTGTCAGCTTTTTGAACATGATGGACGTGGATGGCTTGTTGCCTTCGAAAACCTTGTGCTGAACCAGTTGCTCCTGCTCTTCTGTTACAGTTCCGCTCTTCTGCCGGAACTCTTCGCGTACTTCTTCTGCCGTCTTGCCTTTCATCAGAGCTTCAGTCTGGGCAAAGAAGTTGGAAAGCAGCATCAGGTGGTGCTGCCCGATTGGGTTGTGGCTTTGTGCCGGAGCGATAAAGTCGCAGGGAATCAGGTAAGTGCCCTGGTGGATGAGCTGGAAGAACGAGTGCTGACTGTTGGTGCCGGCTGCCCCCCAGATCACCGGTTGCGTCTGGTAATTTACTGTATCGCCGTTGCGGCTTGCGCTCTTGCCGTTACTCTCCATCAGCAGCTGCTGCAGGTACTCGGGCAGCAGGCGCAGGTATTGATCGTACGGAAGTATGGCATGGGTCTGGGCTCCGAAAAGATCAGTATACCAGGTGCTCAGCAGGCCCATCAGTACGGGTATGTTCTGGCGCAGTGGCGTCTGGCGGAAATGCTTGTCCATGGCTTCGGCACCGCGCAACAGCTCTTCAAAACGATCATAGCCCAGCGCACAGGCAACAGACAGGCCAATAGCCGACCACAACGAGAAACGGCCGCCTACCCAATCCCAGAAGCGGAAGGTGTTTTCCGGGGCAATGCCAAAAGCTGCAACCGCTTCGGTATTTGTCGACAGCGCCACAAAATGTTTCTTGATGTGTTCTTTGTCCTTGGCCTGCTCCAGGAACCAGTCGCGAGCCGTATGGGCATTGGCCAAAGTTTCCTTTGTAGTGAAGGTTTTGGATGCAATGATGAAAAGCGTTGTCTCCGGATCCAGCCGGCGCAGTGTTTCAGCTGCGTCGGTGCCATCTACATTCGAAACAAAGTATACTTCCAGCTCAGGCTTCTGGTATTTCTTGAGGGCTTCCACCACCATTTTAGGTCCCAGGTCAGAGCCGCCAATCCCGATATTTACGATGCTTTGGATGCGCTTGCCGGTGTAGCCGGTCCACTCGCCGGAGTGTAGTTTGCTGCAGAACGCTTTCATCTGCTGTTGTACATCGCGTACCTCCTGAAGTGCGTTTTCTCCGTCAACCTCCAGTTGCTGGTCCGTAAAATTACGCAGCGCGGTATGCAGCACTACACGGCCTTCGGTCGCATTGATCTTTTCCCCGCTGAACATACTTTCGATCGCCGCTTTTACTTCCATTTCCTCGGCCAGTTCCGTCAGCAGGTCAAGCGTCTCTTCGGTAATGCGGTTCTTGGATAGGTCGAAAAGCGTATCCTCGAAATGGAATGCAAACTTCTCGAAGCGCTGCGGGTCGTTTGCAAAAAGATCACGGAGGTGCTGTGGCTGCACTTCAGCAAAGTGTGCTTCCAGTTTTTTCCAGGCGTTGGTTTGGGTAGGAGCGTAATTTTTTAACATAGCAAAGTTGTGTGGGACGTTGTTGTATGTGGGCAAAATTACTGCATTTTTCTTTATAAGGTTGCTTGTATTTAGAGTTACAGGATATTCTCCGGCAGCTAATAGCAGGATATGCTTTGTGCCTGATGTACCTCTCTGAAGTATAAAAGCAAAGTATGGCAGCAGGTAAGTATAAATGCTTTCTTATAACAGCCAGTTTACCAGCTTCTACTTAACCCTACTTCCAGGTTTAGCCCGAAACATCCAAATGAAGTATGATTCGTAGAAAAATCAAAACGGTTTAGTGTTAAATTATATACGCAAGTCATGCTGCCATACATCCTCCCGTTCAGACAGATATCAAACAGCGACACCGCTATAGTAGGAGGTAAGAACGCCTCTCTTGGTGAAATGATCCAGCAGCTGAGCCCCAAAGGAATCAACATTCCCGATGGTTTTGCCACTACAGTAGCTGCTTTTAACATGTTTCTGGACCAGAATCAGCTGCGGCAACCCTTGCACGACCTGCTCGACTCCCTCGATACAAAAGACTTTCATAACCTGCACGAAGTAGGCTCTAAATGCCGCGCACTGGTACTGCAGGCACAGATGCCACCTGAAGTTGCCCTGGCGATAAAGGAGGCTTACCGGCAGCTCGAACTGCAGGAGCAAGGTATGACCGGAGTGGCCGTACGCAGCAGCGCCACCGCCGAAGACCTGCCGGAAGCAAGCTTTGCGGGGCAACATGAGTCGTTTCTGAATATTACCGGAGCCGATGCGGTGGTGGAGGCCTGCCAGCGATGTTTTGCCTCGCTTTTCAACGACCGGGCCATCAAGTACCGCGTCGACAATGGCTTTGAGCACATGAAAGTGGCGCTGTCGGCGGGCGTGCAGCGGATGGTACGATCCGATAAAGCAAGTGCCGGCGTATGCTTTACCCTTGCGCCGGACAGTGGTGTAGCTACCGTGATTTTTATCACCGGCAGTTGGGGACTCGGCGAAAACGTGGTACAGGGAGCTGTGATTGGAGACGAATTTTACGTATTTAAGGAAGCACTGCGGCAAGGAAAGCAGGCTGTCATCTCCAGGAAAATGGGAACCAAGGAAAAGACAATGGTCTATGCTGAAGCAGCAGGGTTGCAAACCGATAGGCAGCAGACAACTACCCAAAACATCCCTACGCCGTCAGAAATGCAGCACCAGTGGGTACTCAGCAACGAGGAGCTCCTGCAGTTGGGCCAGTGGGCGCTCCTGATAGAAGAGCACTACGGCAAATCCATGGATATCGAGTGGGCAAAAGATGGCATCACCGGTGCGTTGTTTATCGTGCAGGCACGCCCCGAAACTGTGCATGGCAGGAGGAAAAAAGGCACGCTTAAAAGATACCGCCTCCTCGAAAAAGGAAAAGTGATCACCACCGGCAACGGCATTGGCGACAAAATAACAGCGGGAAAGGCACGGCTGCTGCATTCTCCGAAAGAAATTGATAAACTCAAAGAGGGCGATGTACTGGTAACCGGCATTACCAACCCCGATTGGGACCCGGTACTGAAGATGGCCTCTGCTATTGTTACCGACAGTGGCGGTCGCACCAGCCATGCAGCAATTGTGGCCCGCGAATTAGGGGCTGTGGCCGTGGTGGGTACCGGCAACGCCACAAAAAAAATACAGGACGGGCAGGAGGTCACCGTATCGTGTGCCGAGGGTGAGGAAGGTAAAATTTACGCCGGAATGCTCGCCTGGGAAGAAGAAGAGATCGATCTGAATGAATTGGGCAAGCCCGAAACAGAGCCCATGCTGATCTTAGGAGATCCGGAGCTCGCTTTTCAGTACGCCATGTACCCGGTGGCAGGAGTAGGGCTGATGCGCCTGGAATTCATCATCACCAACAGCATCAAAGCACACCCGATGGCATTGCTATACTTTGATGAGCTGAAAGACCAGCAGGCAAAAGAACAGATCCGGGAGCTGACACAGGGCTTCGACACGCCCAAAGCATATTTTGTAGAAAAACTCTCGCAGGCCGTGGCAACCATTGCAGCTGCCTTTTACCCGCGCGACGTGGTTGTACGGATGAGTGATTTCAAGACGAATGAGTATGCCAACCTGCTGGGAGGAGCACAGTTCGAACCGCACGAAGAAAATCCAATGCTGGGCTTCCGTGGGGCCTCCCGCTACTACCATCCTGCATACCGCGACGGTTTTAAGCTCGAATGCGAGGCCATGCGCGTGGTGCGGGACGAGATGGGCCTTACCAACGTCAAGCTTATGATCCCGTTCTGCCGTACACTCGAGGAGGGCCGCAAAGTGGTGGCGCAAATGGCCGAGGCCGGGCTGAAGCAGGCCGAGAACGGCCTGCAGATCTACATGATGGTAGAAATACCAAGCAACGTGATCCTTGCCGAAGAATTTGCTGAGATCTTTGATGGGTTTTCCATTGGCTCCAACGACCTGACACAGCTCACGCTAGGCATCGACCGCGACTCCGCCACCATCAGCAGGTTGTTTAACGAACGGAATCCGGCCGCCGAGAAAATGATTGCCCTGGCCATCGAGCGGGGGCATAGCAAAGGTATAAAAGTTGGGCTGTGCGGGCAGGCACCCAGCGACTACCCGGAAGTTACGCGCTTCCTAGTTGAGCGGGGTATAGATAGTATTTCGTTTAACCCGGACGCTATCGCCCATGGTATAAAGAATATTCTGGAGGCAGAGCATCACCTGCATGCCCGCATCTCGTAAAATGCCGGTAAGCTATGCCAGCTAAAGTATAAAGTATAACAAGTATGAAAGGAAAACCAGAAGAGGATCAGGGGAAAAAGAAAAAACGAATTTTAGAGGAAGATTTAGGCAAAACCACGCCACCCTCGGATCCCTGTCATGATACAAAACCATGTACGCATCCGCCTCGTCCGGAACAGGGGCCTGATGTTCCACCCCAGGAGCAAACCCGGGGCATTCCCTAGGCTTATTACGTAACTGCGGTGCATCCATCAGCAATTGTTAGTGTCTACAGCATTAATATTCTCATCGGTAATCATTTTTAGTCCCCGATGAAGATAAAATACCGTATACATTTACAATTAATAATCGTACATGCTGTGACTATGGTGGCATGTGCCTATATTTGAAGGCCCGTAAGAGGCTGCTCCGCCTGCTATCTGAAGTATAATATACATACAACTGCAATTGCTTTTGCAAGACAGCGGGCAATATGCTAAGCCTGTGGCGTTATCCTAAACGGGCGTCTGACGTTCGCAGCTTCTTTTAAAAAGTAACAGAAACCTATCAAGCATACCTTATCTTATGAGTAATCTGAGTGATCTTTTACAAGAGAGAAATATAAAAGCCCTGATACTGGACATGGATGGGGTGCTTACAAACACGGCCGGTCTGCATGCGCAGGCATGGAAAACGCTGTGTGACTCGTTCCTGCGCATGCGCAAAGAACAGGATGGCAAAGCCTACGAGCCGTTCGACCTGAAGAGGGACTACCAGACCTATGTGCACGATGTGCCCCGCCTGGATGCCATGCGCAATTTTATGGCCTCTCGCGGAATTACGCTGCCCGAAGGTAACCCTACCGACAGCATAGGTGACAACACACTTGTAGGACTGGGTGAACGCAAAGATTATTATTTCCACGAACTGTTGAAGCATAACGGTGTGGATGTATTTGATGATGCCGTAAAGTATGTGAAAGAGCAGCAGCAGGCAGGTATGAAAACCGCCATTGTTTCGGGTAGCCGCAACTGCCTTACCATTCTGCGTCGTGCCGGATTAGACAGGCTGTTTGAGGTACGGGTAGACAAAGTGGTGGCAAACGAACTGAAGTTGAGCAGCAAACCAGCGCCGGACATTTACCTGGAGGCCGCCCGCCGTTTAGGCGTGGATTCGAAAGAGGCAGCTGTTTTCGAGGATACCGCAGCAGGTATTAAAGGTGCGAAAGCAGGAGGCTTCGGCCTGATCGTAGGCGTAGACCGCAGCTTCGCTCAGGAAATGCTGGAGTCGAAAGGTGCCGACACCGTGATCAAAGGATTTGCGGCCGAGCTGAAGCCGAAAGCAGCCACAACACAGAACTCTTAAACAGAATTTATACTTCTGATAAGCAAAAGCGCCTCCTGTACAAACAGGGGGCACTTTTGCTTTATAGCTAACCTCGATTGTAAGAACATTAAACACCAAAGACAAGTATGATTTTGCAGGAAGCCTACTGAAAGTATAACCCGTGCAAGTACCCTACAACATGCCGCAACACAACCTGCTTCAGTTACTGGAGAACAAACACATCAAGGCGCTCATCTTAGACCTGGACGGGGTAATCACACAGACAGCCAGAGTACATGCACAAGCCTGGAAGCGTATGTTTGACGATTACCTCAGAAAACGCGGACAACAGGAAGGCAGGCAATATGAGCCGCTAAGTATAGAAACCGACTACCGGAAGTACATCGATGGCATTCCGCGTTACGATGGGGTGCGTAATTTTCTGGAATCACGCAATATCCTGTTGCCGGAGGGTACTCCGGAAGATGCACCCGGTAAAGAAACGGTGGCCGGACTGGGAAACCTGAAGAATGTATACTTTCAGGAGTTGGTGCAGAAAGGGGGAGTGGAAGCATACCCCGACACCGTTGCCTGGCTGAAACAACAGCGCAGGCGTGGTTTGCGTACCGCAGTTATATCTGCAAGTAAAAACTGCCGAGCTATACTTGCCGCAGCAGGTCTGGAAAACCTCTTTGAGGTACGGGTAGATGGGATTGTGTCGGCAAAGCTGGGCTTGAAAGGGAAACCTGCACCCGATATTTTTCTGGAGGCTGCCCGGCAGTTGGGTGTACAAACGCAGGAAGCTGCCGTATTTGAAGATGCGCTGGCAGGTGTGCAGGCAGGCAGGGCTGGCGGCTTTGCGCTGGTAGTAGGAGTAGACCGTACGGGTGATGCCGCAGCACTAAAAGAACAAGGCGCCGACCTTGTGATACAGAAATTTCCAACCGAAGAAGATACCATGACAAACCAACCGCAAACGCAGGTGCAGAAACGGGAAGCAGCAGAATTGCCGTCGGTGCTGGACCACCTGAACGAATTGCTGGACAGCAAGCAACCCGCCGTTTTCCTGGATTATGATGGCTGCCTGACCCCCATCGTAAAGCAACCCGAAATGGCTGTACTTAGCCCGGAAATGAAGGAAGTACTTCGGCAACTGGCGGAAGTATGCCCCGTGGCCGTAGTAAGTGGCCGTGACCGTCAGAACGTACAAAACCTGGTGCAGCTTGATAATTTATACTTTGCCGGCTCGCACGGCTTCGATATTTCAGGACCCGATGGCAAGCATTCCGAGCCCGGTGGGGCGGCAGCGGCATTGCCAGCCCTGGATGCAGCCGATGCGATCCTTAAAGAAAAACTTCAGCACGTACAGGGCGCACTGGTAGAGCGAAAGAAGTATGCCATAGCCGTGCACTTCCGCAACGTAGCCGAAGAGCAGGTAAAAGAGGTAGAGCAGGCTGTAGACCAGGTCTTGGCACAGTGCCCGCAGCTCAAGAAAGGGCTGGGCAAAAAGATTTACGAGCTCAAGCCAAACCTGGACTGGCACAAAGGAAAAGCGGTGCTCTGGCTGCTGGAAGAACTGCACCTGAACAAGCCCGATATCCTGCCTATTTATATCGGGGATGACATTACAGACGAAGATGCCTTTGCTTCGCTGCAAGAGCATGGGATCGGTATACTGGTAGGCGCCCATGACGAGAAAACAGCTGCCCGGTACAAGTTAGAGGATGTGTCGGAGGTGCAGGCTTTCCTGCAAAAGCTTACAGCGATCATCAAGCAGCGGCGCCATGAGTGAATGGAGCATCGTTTATGAGCATTGGTCTCCGAAGGAGCACCCCCTGCGGGAAGCACTTTGCACCTTAGGCAACGGCTACTTTGCCACCCGGGGCGCCTTCGAGGAAACAAAAGCCGAAGCAGATCTTTTCTACCCCGGTACTTACCTGGCCGGGGGCTACAACCGCCTTATATCCGAAATTGCAGGTAAGAAGATTGAGAACGAAGACCTGGTGAACTGGCCAAACTGGCTGCCCATCACCTTCCGCCACCCGAAAGAGGAATGGTTTCACACGAGCGGCGTAGAGATACTCAGTTTCCGGCAGGAACTGAACATGCAGGAAGGTGTGCTGATCAGGCAGATGCATTTTCGGGATAACCAGGGACGCGAGTCGCAGCTGCAGAGCAGGCGCTTTGTAAGTATGATCAACCAGCACTTGGCCGCCATCGAATGGGAGCTGACGCCGCTGAACTGGTCCGGAGATATTGAGCTTTTAGTAGCACTGGACGGACGCGTGATCAACAGCGGAATAGCCCGTTACCGGGCACTTGCAAGCCAGCACCTGGAGACACTGGAGCAGGGCCATACAAACGAAGAAACCATGTACTTGGTGGTGCAGTCGGTACAGTCTAAGATCCGAATGGCACAGGTAGCGCGCACCCGCGTGGTTGCAGGTGCTGCCGGTAACAACATCACCCGGCAACAGCAAAGCCAAAAAGGCTATGCGGCACAAAAACTGCAGCTTGGGGTAACACAAGGGCAACCGCTGCGGCTCGAAAAAGTCGTGCTGCTGTATACTTCCCGCGATTGGGCCATCTCGGAGCCTATGCTCGATGCCTGCACCAACATGGAGCGGCAGGGCAGTTTCGGAGAGCTGTTCGAAGGGCAGAAACAGGCCTGGAAACGACTCTGGAGTCGTTGCGATCTCAAACTATCCGCTTCTAATACAAAGGCCCAGTCCATCCTTCGGTTGCACATTTTTCACTTGCTGCAGACTGTATCCAGTCATACGGCCGATCTCGATGTTGGCGTACCGGCCAGGGGCTGGCATGGGGAGGCGTACCGGGGCCACATTTTCTGGGATGAGCTGTTCATTTTTCCGTTCCTGAACCTGCGCATGCCCGAAATTACCCGTGAGCTTTTGATGTACCGTTTCCGACGCTTGCCGGAGGCACGTTACGCAGCAAGGGCAGCCGGTTACCGGGGCGCTATGTTTCCCTGGCAGAGCGGCAGCAACGGCCGCGAAGAAAGCCAGCTCATTCACCTGAATCCGCAATCGGGGCGCTGGCTTCCAGATAATACCTATCTGCAGCGCCACATCAGCGCGGCAATTGCCTACAATGTATGGCAGTATTACCAGACCACGGATGATAAAAAATTCCTCATCTTCTATGGTGCCGAACTCATCCTCGATATTGCCCAGTTCTGGTCTACCATCGCCACCTTCAACGAAAGCACAGGCCGTTACGAGATCCGGCATGTAGTTGGCCCCGACGAGTACCATACTTCTTACCCCGATTCAGGTGAAATCGGGCTGAACAACAATGCCTACACCAACCTAATGGCCACTTGGACCATCCAGTGCGCACTCGATCTGTTTCAGGTGCTGGACGAATCCAGGGTACAGGAATTGCTCCACAAACTCAGCATTTCAGAAGAGGACCTGGAACGTTGGCGTGACATCAGCAAACGCATGTACGTTCCTTTTATCGGTGACAGCAGTATAATTGCACAATTCGACGGCTATGACCAGCTTAAAGAGTTTGACTGGGAATCGTATCGGGCTAAGTATGGGGATGCTATCCGGCTTGATCGCATTCTGGAAAGCGAAGGCGACAACGTGAACAAGTATAAAGCCAGCAAGCAGGCCGATGTGCTCATGCTGTTTTACCTGTTCTCTTCCGAAGGACTATTGCAGATTTTCCAGCGCCTGGGCTACGATTTCAAGCCCGAAAGTATACCTGCAAATATAGCCTACTATGAGCAGCGCACCTCGCACGGCTCTACCCTGAGTAAGATTGTGCACGCATGGGTGCTGGCGCGCTCTGACCGGAAGCGGGCCTGGTCTAATTTTGAAGTTGCGCTGGTAAGCGACTTTGAAGACATACAGGGCGGAACAACAGCAGAGGGGGTACACCTGGGGGCAATGGCCGGTACTGTTGACCTGGTGCAGCGCGCGTTTACAGGGATCGAAAACCGGGAGGATGTGTTATGGCTCAACCCCGTGTTACCGGATGAAATGTCCAGCCTGAGCCTGCAGGTACGCTACCGCGGACACTGGATCTCTCTGCTGATCTCAAAGGAGAAAATGACGGTGAGCTTTGACAAAGGTTTATCTAAAGAAGTACAGATCGGGTATCGAAACAAGGTTTATACTTTCCAGACGGGCGAAAAGCGTGAGTTTGATATCAGGCGTTAGCTTTCAGGAGCATCAGGACGTAAGACATACTATCCTGTAGCATTGAATCATAGTTCAGGCCTGTCCTGCAAACGGGGTTTACCTGAACCGGAACCTGATCTGAAACCTGGAGTGTAAGTATAGCAGCATGCATAAAATCCTCACCATCACACTAAATCCTGCTTTAGACAAAAGCACGCACATAAACCGGGTGCTTCCTGAGAAAAAATTGCGCTGTGCCGAGCCGGTGTATGAGCCCGGCGGAGGCGGCATCAATGTGTCGCGGGCGGTAAAAAAGCTTGGTGGTGAGTCCTGTGCCTGGCTGCTGGCCGGTGGTCCGGCAGGCGAACGGCTTTGCGAATTACTCCGGAAGGAGGGAGTAGAGTACTGGGCTGGCCAGACCAAAAGCTGGACCCGCGAAAACCTGATGGTGAAGGAAGACAGCACAGGCGACCAGTTCAGGTTCGGTATGCCCGGCCAGCAAACGGAGGAGCAGGAGTGGAAGCAGGTAATCGAAAAGCTGGAGCAATTAAAGGAGCTACCGGAGTATGTGGTTGCCAGCGGCAGCCTTCCGCCCGGCGTACCCGATGACTTTTACCTGCAGCTGGCAGTTATCGCTCACAAGCGTGGATTCCGGCTGATTGTAGATACATCGGGGGAGGCACTTATAAAAGCAGCCGGAGAAGGTTTGTACCTGATCAAACCGAACCTGGGGGAACTGGCGAAGCTGGCGGGCAAAGAACATATCTCGGCACTGGAGCAGGAAAAGATTGCCATGCAGGTACTCGACGAAGGCAAGTGCAAGGTACTGGTAGTTTCGCTTGGCCCGCGCGGTGCGATGCTTGCCTCGAAGGAAACAGGCATACTATACGTGGCGCCGCCTACTGTAAAGCAGGAGAGTGCAGTAGGTGCCGGGGATAGTATGGTTGCCGGTATGGTAATGAGTCTGCTGAAAGGGTGGCCGCTGGAAGACGTTATTCGCTACGGTGTAGCGGCCGGTACGGCCGCAACCATGACGCCAGGCTCGGAGCTCTGCCGCAAAGAAGACACAGAAGAGATTTAC
This sequence comes from Pontibacter ruber, assembly GCF_023630205.1. Lineage (GTDB taxonomy): Bacteria > Bacteroidota > Bacteroidia > Cytophagales > Hymenobacteraceae > Pontibacter > Pontibacter ruber. The sequence goes on from NZ_JALPRR010000002.1 coordinate 678,949, forward strand.
AAATGGCTTCAGGAGCATAAATAGACTTATTACCGCATACGAAAGCCTGTATACCTTCCTTTACTCCGACACCAGCTAAGCAACTACCCAAATTTAACGGAAGTCATGGTCAGGGAGCCGGCGACAGCTTTGTCGTTGAAAAAAGAAACAGGATCGCTTTCCCCCTTCAGGCCCAGCGTGTACAGCAACGGCAGGTAATGCTCCGGCGTCGGAATCGCCAGCAAGGCTTCCTTCCCAAGACTTTCATACCTGATCAGCGACTGGTGCTCACCTGCCGAAATCAGTTCCTTGAACTTGGTATTCATCTGCAGTGCCCAGTCGTACCCGTAGGCATCGGCCGTAAGCTTGTCCCAGGCTACCATGCGCAGGTTGTGTACCATGTTGCCGCTTCCTACAATCAGCACCCCTTTTTTCCGGAGGTTGTATAATTCTTTTGCCAGGTCGTAATGATACTGCGGCCCTTTGGTATAATCTATACTTAGCTGCAGCACCGGAATGGTTGCTTCCGGGTACATGTGCCGGATGATGGTCCAGGTGCCGTGGTCCAGCCCCCAGTCGTGGTCCTGCTCTACTTGGGTAGACGTAATAAGAGAGGCTGTTTCTCTGGCCAGCGCCGGATCACCGGGTGCCGGGTACTGTACCTCAAACAGGGCATTGGGAAAGCCTCCGAAATCATGGATGGTTTGCGGGAAGTCCATGGCAGTGATTCGGGTTCCCTTGCTGAGCCAGTGGGCTGAAACTACAAGCACCGCCTTAGGCACCGGTATTTCAGCAGCCATTTGCTTCCAGCGCTGCGTCAGGTCATTGTCTTCGATTCCGTTCATAGGCGAGCCATGCCCGATGAACAACACCGGCATAAGTTGCCCTTCTTCCTTTAACGTACCGGTAAATTTGTTAAATGCGGATAAGCCTGTCATACCTACTGCTCCTAGTGCTACTGTTCTGATAAAATGTTTTCGGTTCATGTGCTGTGATCCAAGTCTACAACCTTTGCACAAAGGTAAAGCATACAATCTGGCAGCGCCTTGACCTGCATCAAGAAATGGCCTTGAAGTATAAGAAACTACCTGGAAGTAAGTTGTTTTCGGATGCGGCTCAGTGTTTCGGGCTTAATACCAAGATAGGAGGCGATCTGGTGCTGGGGCACCCGCTGCGCGATGTCGGGGTAGGTTCTGATCAGGTTGGTATACTTTTCTTCAGCCGTGTAGCTCAGAGAGCCGACAAGGCGGCGTTGCAGCGCAACCAGGCTGTTTTGCATCAGTATCCGGAAATAGCGCTCCATGGCGGGTACTTTCAGCAGCAGTTCGTCCATGGCAGGGCGGCTCAGCAACAGCAGCTCGGCATCTTCAAGGGCATCAATGTTGTAGGTAGATGGTTCTCCGGTCAGAAAGCTGTAGTTGTCCGAAATCCACCAGCCTTCCAACGCAAACTGCACTACATGCTCATTTCCTTTAGCATCTACTGTATAGGAGCGAAGTATGCCCTGCACTACAAACGCAATGAAATGGCAAACCTCCTGATGTTGCAGGAGAAGTTGTTTTTTCAGGAGCTTTTTAGGAGTAAAGAAGCTTTTGCATACCTGCATCTCTGTTTCGGTTAAGCGTACTTTTTCGTTGATGCTTGATAGCAATAGTTGGAACGTCGTATCCTCCTTCATGTACGGGGCGCTTTGCTGCAATTTATCAATACTGCCTTTAAACGATAAAGGGTGAAGCTGTGGCCTCACCCTTATCGTTGAAATTATTTTCGATCTGTTACCTAAGCATTTCTGTCCAGGCAGTTCAGGTCTGCAAATGCTTCCTTCAGGCGTGCGATGAAGTTCTTTTCTCCTTCGCGCAACCATACTCTTGGGTCGTAATACTTCTTGTTCGGAGAATCGGCACCTTCCGGGTTGCCCAACTGGCCCTGCAGGTAATCGCGCTTGCCTTCGTAGTAGTTTTTCACGCCATCCCAGAACGCCCACTGCATGTCGGTATCGATGTTCATTTTGATAGCGCCATAACCCAAGGCCTCAGTGATTTTTGCTTTCTCGGAGCCGGAACCACCATGGAATACAAAATCTACCGGGTTAGCTCCTGTGCCATACTTCTGCTGGATGTAGTCCTGCGAGTTTTTCAGGATTTCCGGGCGAAGCTCCACGTTACCGGGCTTGTACACGCCGTGCACGTTGCCAAAAGCTGCCGCAATGGTAAAGCGGTGGCTCACTTTTTTCAGTTCTTCGTAGGCAAAAGCCACTTCTTCGGGCTGGGTATACAAGCGGGAGCTGTCCACACCGGTGTTGTCTACTCCGTCTTCCTCACCGCCGGTTACGCCCAGTTCTATCTCTACGGTCATGCCCATGCGGTCCATACGTTTCAGGTAGCTTGCGCAGGTTTCGATGTTCTCTTTTATCTCTTCTTCGGATAGGTCGAGCATGTGCGAGCTGTACAAGGGCTTACCATTCTGCTCAAAGAATTTCTCACCGGCATCCAGCAGGCCGTCTATCCAGGGAAGTAATTTCTTGGCAGCATGGTCGGTGTGAAGTATAACCGGAACGCCGTAGGCTTCGGCCATCAGGTGCACGTGCTGCGCGCCTGAGATAGCACCGGCAATGGCTGCTTTCTGTTCATCATTCGACAATCCTTTTCCGGCAAAGAACTGTGCCCCGCCATGCGAGAACTGGATGATAACCGGGGAGTTAACGGCTTTTGCTGTTTCCAGCACGGCATTCACTGAATTAGTGCCGATCACGTTTACTGCCGGCAGTGCAAATTTATTTTCGTTAGCGTAGCGGAACAGCTCACTTACTTCGTCGCCGAACAGTACGCCCGATCTGAATCTTTTTTCCATGTTTTATAAGTATATTTTAAGTATAATTTCTCTAAACCATAATCAGAACGAGATTAAGGATTTATGAGTGAAGAAGCAAATAAGGAGGTGGTATTCGCCGAAAAGTATAATCAAGCAGGTAATAGTTGCTGAAATTAGTCAAACACGATTACCTTTTCCTTGTGCTTGCCGCGCATGTGGCCCCGGATGATCTGCTGTATATCCTTGTTGTCGTTGTAGCGCGTAATGGCGCCTTTAAAGTCGTCTATACTTTGTGCAGAGAAATACTCGTCTACAAAGCCGAAGCCAAGATACGTGCCGTGCTCCACCACCACAACGGATTTCTCACCATGCTCCCTGCCTTTGCCCACCAATACAAACGTGTTGTGCTCGTACGTAATCGAGTCGATGGCGGCATCCACGCGGGCATTATACTCCTCCGGGCTCTCCTTGCCGATGCAGGCACCATTGCACTGGTGCACCTGGTAATCGAAGCAGGCGCCGTTGGTTTTGTAGAGGTCGCACAACTTTTGGCAGAGGTTATACTTGGCTACCTTGTGAAACAGGAATCCCTTTGCTTTGTAGTGGTTGGATAGGGCCACCAGTGGCGTCATGCTGATGTTGTCGGCTTTGTTCACGGTGCCAAAGGTAAGGCGCTTGTAGCCGTTGGCGTCTTCGTATACAAAGATACCGGTGTTGAACACGCTGCGGCGTTGCTGCCGGTTGTAATGTGGCTTCATGCGCTTGATCTCAGCCGACTCAAACAATAATGCTACCAGTTCGTTGCCCATCAGCTCGTAAGTGATGTCGGCGATCTGGTTTTTAAAGTCCAGCGACTTGCGGCTCTTGTAGTCGATGTTGAAGTGCTGCACAATGCGCTTGCGGATGTTCTTACTCTTGCCCACGTAGATGATCTCGCCTGCTTCGTTGTGGAAGTAGTAAACACCTGGCTCGGTAGGCAGGGCATCCACCTGCTCTTTTTTGATGGCAGGAGGCAGCAACGATGTTTTGATCTCATGCTTGAGCTGTTCCGCAGGATCTGCCATGTGGTAAGAACCATCGATTACCGGGCGGTTGATCTTGATGAGCTTGTCAAACAACTTGGCAGTAGCCTCAGCGTCGCCGATGGCGCGGTGGCGCATCTGCAGGTCGATGTCGATACTTTTGCAAAGCTTGCCTAAACTATAGGAAGGCAGCCCCGGAATAAGCGAACGGCTCAGGCGCACGGTGCACAGGGTCTTGCGCTGGAACATGTAACCCAGGTCAGCAAACTCTTTTTTGATGAAAGAATAGTCGAAACGCACGTTGTGGGCCACAAACACTTTGCCTTCCGTAAACTCCACGATCTCCTTGGCCACCTCGTAGAATTTAGGTGCATCCTTTACCATCTCGTCGGAAATGCCGGTAAGCTGGGTAATGAAATAGGGGATAGGGCGCTGCGGATTGATGAGCGTACTATACTTGTCAACGATCTGCTGACCGTCGTGTATGAAAATGGCAATCTCGGTGATCTTGTCTTGAGCAGGCTGGCTGCCTGTGGTCTCAATATCGATGATGGCGTACAAGCTGAATCAGATTTATACTTTGTAGCTGCTGCCGGCACTGTGCCTGCCGCTTATTTGTAAACCAATATTTTTAGTAATACGTTTCAAAACGCATTCCTGCGGCTTTTGCTGCAAAGTATGTTAGCAAAGGGTTATTGTTCCTGCTCCTGTTTTTCTTCGAGTTTTTCCTCCAGTTCCTCTTCACGCCGCTTTCGCCGTGCCTTTTCCCGTAGCTTGTCGAATAGCTGCTTAAACTGCCCCGACTTCTGCGTTTTAACTTCATCGATGTCGGCCAGCAGGAAGCCAAACGGCTGCAGGGGTTCATAGGCGTCAAAGATCACTTTCAGGGTAGCGATCAGCGGGATAGAAAGAATCATACCAGCTGCGCCCCAGATCTCGCCGCCCAGCAGCAGGGCAATAATAGCAGCAAACGGGTTTATACTTACTTTAGAACCCACCACATACGGCGTGATAAAATTGCCCTCCAGGAACTGCACAAACATAAACACCAGCACCACCAGTACCGCGTCTATCAGGTGGCCTGTTGTCGCCAGGGTAAAGAGCGCCGGCAGGGTTGCCCCGATCATGATGCCGATGTACGGGATGATGGTCAGGATGGAAGCGAACACTCCAAAGAAGATCGCATACTTGACGCCCAGCAACAGCAATCCCGCCGAGTTTAGCATCGATACAATCACGATCACGATCATCAGTCCGGAGATGTAGCTTTGCACCACGCTCTGGATGTTGTCCACGGTGTGCATCACATAGGCGCGGCGGTCTTTGGCCACAAACTTGAACAGGAACTGCTGCAGGTGGTCGCGGTAGTAGAGAAAGCAGAAGACAAAGATCGGTACAACGGTGAAAGCAGCCAGTGCACCTGTTGTCATGGAGATGGTGCTGCCCAGGAAGGTAGTGGATACTTCGCGCAGGCTGCCAAACGTGTTCTGAATGAACTCACTTTTGTTGGAGCGCCTGATGCCAAACTTGTCGTGCAGAAAGTCCTGTACTTTTATCAGCAGTTTATCGAAGTTATTGCCGATGGTATCCAGTTCGGAGGTAAGGCTCGCCAGCTGCATGGAAATAAACCAGATCACGAGTCCCAGCACTACAATTACTACCACCAGGCTGCAGATAATAGCCAAAGCCCTGGGCACACGCCACTTTTCCATGTCGCGCGTCATGGGCAGTAGCAGCAGCGCAAACAAAAGGGCGAAGGCCAGCGGCATCAGGATAGCCTTAAAGGTCTGCAGCAACCAGATCAGCAGGATCAGGCCCAGCAGGATGACTACATACTTAAAGTAGCCGGGTAGTTTTATTTCCATTGTAGTGTATGTACGCTGTTATACTTTGCTTGTGCAGGCAATGTTCGGCTCGCTAAAATAAGCAATGTTCAGCGGTAAGTATAGAAGTATGGCTATATTAATTTGCTAAAAATGTTGGCTAAAATTAATGTATAAAAAACTTAATCTTAATGAACCAGAAGTAATTTTTAGTAGTTTTATATCCTATAGGATAAGCAGTAACTATTAGTAACAGGAATAAAAACTAAAATATTTAGCAAAAATATTTCTTTTATTTGCAAATCCGTTGGGCGCTGGAACTAATTGTTGCGTCTGAACACTTTTATTTTTCTATATTTCCGAGTATTTCTACCCAATCAACTACACTTACGCTTACAGAATGGCAGAGTTAGAGCACAATTATAACGAAGACAGCATTCGCTCGCTGGAGCCGCGCGAGCACATCAGGTTACGCCCTGGTATGTACATCGGCAAGCTTGGAGACGGTTCTTCGGCCGATGACGGTATTTACATTTTGGTGAAAGAGGTGATCGACAACTCCATCGACGAACACGTGATGGGCTTCGGTAAAACCATCGACATCAAGATCTCAGACCACAAGGTACAGGTGCGCGACTATGGCCGTGGTATTCCGCTGGGTAAAGTGATCGACTGCGTGAGCAAGATCAACACCGGTGGTAAGTACGACAGCAAAGCCTTCCAGAAATCAGTAGGTCTGAACGGTGTGGGTACGAAAGCGGTAAACGCCCTTTCCAGTCACTTCCGCATTCAATCGGTTCGTGATGGACAGATGAAGGCAGCTGAGTTTGAGCGTGGCGTTTTAACAAACGACCTGCCACTGGAACAGACTTCACAGCGCAACGGTACCCTTACTACGTTCACGCCGGACGATACCATCTTCAAGAACTACCAGTTTAACCTGGAATACCTGGAGAACCAGATCTGGAACTATGTATACCTGAACGCTGGCTTAACTATAAACTTCAACGGCAAAAAGTTCTACTCAGAAAATGGCCTTCTGGACCTGCTGCGTAACAAAGCCGATGAAGAAACCATGCGCTACCCGATTATTCACCTGAAAGGGCCGGATATTGAGCTGGCGCTGACGCACGGTAACGACTACGGTGAAGAATACTATAGCTTCGTGAACGGTCAGTATACCACGATGGGTGGTACGCACCTGGCTGCTTTCCGTGAGGCGGTGGTTAAAACAGTGCGTGATTTTTTTAAGAAAGATTACGATGCGGCGGATATCCGTGGTTCTATTATAGGTGCTGTATCGCTACGTGTGCAGGAGCCTGTATTCGAATCGCAGACGAAGACGAAGCTCGGTTCAATTGAAATGGGGCCGGATGGTCCTGCAGTTCGTGCGTACATCAACGACTTTGTAAAAGAAGCTCTTGATAACTACCTGCACAAGAACCCGGCAACGGCAGAAGCCCTGAAGAAACGAATTGAGCAGAGCGAGCGCGAGCGTAAGGACATGGCCGGTGTTAAAAAACTGGCGAACCAGCGTGCGAAAAAAGCGAACCTGCACAACCGCAAGCTCCGTGATTGCCGCCTGCACTTTAACGAAGACAAGCACGAAAATTCATTGCTGTCTACGCTCTTTATAACAGAGGGTGACTCTGCCAGTGGTTCTATTACCAAATCCCGCAACGTGGATACAGAGGCTGTATTCAGCTTAAGAGGTAAGCCCCTGAACTGCTTTGGCATGAAGAAGAAAATCGTTTACGAAAACGAAGAACTGAACCTGCTGCAACATGCCTTGAACATTGAAGAAGGATTGGATGGCTTACGCTACAACCGCGTGGTAATCGCAACCGATGCCGACGTGGATGGTATGCACATTCGTTTGCTATTACTTACGTTCTTCCTGCAGTTCTTCCCGGACCTTGTGCGTAACGGTCACGTGTTTATATTGGAGACGCCGCTTTTCCGGGTGCGCAACAAGAAAGAAACGATCTATTGCTACAACGAAACCGAAAAGCAGGAAGCAATACAAAAACTGGGCAAACGCCCTGAAATTACCCGATTTAAAGGGTTGGGAGAGATCTCTCCGGATGAATTTGGTAAGTTCATTGGCGACAACATTAAACTGAAGCCGGTGATTTTGCAGAAGGATACCACGATCCAGAAAATGCTGAACTACTACATGGGCAAGAACACGCCGGAGCGTCAGCAGTTCATCATCGAGAATTTGAAGATTGAGAAAGACATAGTTGAAGAAATTTATGCATAACGAGGATATAAACGAAGAATTGCACAGCCACGAAGAAGAGGAACTGGAAGTTGCGTTTACAGATGGAGAAGAAGAAGTCATCCATAACGTAACCCCTGTTTCTGGTCTGTATGAAAACTGGTTCTTGGACTATGCTTCTTATGTAATTCTGGAGCGTGCAGTACCAGCCATAGAAGATGGCTTAAAGCCGGTGCAGCGCCGTATTCTACACGCTATGAAGGAGATGGACGATGGTCGCTTTAACAAAGTGGCTAACGTTATTGGTCAGACCATGCAGTACCACCCGCACGGTGATGCCTCCATTGGCGATGCGATGGTAAACCTGGGCCAGAAAGACCTTTTAATTGAAACACAAGGTAACTGGGGTGATGTACGCACGGGCGATAGCGCGGCTGCACCACGTTACATCGAAGCACGCTTATCTAAGTTTGCGCTGGATGTGGTATTTAACCCGCAGACAACACTTTGGCAGCTTAGCTACGACGGCCGTAAAAACGAGCCGGTAACACTGCCTGTGAAGTTCCCGCTTTTGTTAGCACAAGGAGTTGAAGGTATAGCTGTTGGTCTTTCGACCAAGATTATGCCGCACAACTTTAAGGAGCTGATCAAAGGTTCTATAGATGTGCTGAAAGGCCGTAGCACTACGCTGCTGCCGGACTTCCCGAACGGAGGTATGGTAGACGTAACCAACTATAACAATGGTATGCGCGGCGGCAAGATCCGTGTGCGTGCTACCATTGAGAAGGTTGATAAGACCATGCTCATCATTCGTGATGTGCCTTATGGTGTTACCACTACTGGTTTGATGGAATCGATCGTGAAAGCGAGCGAGAACAACAAGATCAAGATCAAGAAGGTGATCGATAACACGGCTGCTGATGTAGAGATACAAGTACAATTGCCGCCGGGCGTTTCGCCTGACCTGACAATGGACGCGCTGTACGCTTTCACGGATTGCGAAGTGTCTATCTCACCGAACACCTGCGTGATCATCGATGACAAGCCGCACTTCCTGAGCGTGGATGAGTTGCTGCGTATTTCTACTTTTAAAACGGTAGATCTGCTCAAGCGTGAGTTGGAGATCCGTAAAGGTGAGCTTGAAGACAAGTGGCACTATTCATCTCTGGAAAAGATCTTTATCGAGAACCGTATTTACCGCGACATCGAAGAATGCGAAACCTGGGAAGCAGTTCTGCAGGCAATCGATAAAGGCTTAGATCCGTTTAAGAAGCTGCTTCGCCGCGAGGTTACGGAAGACGATATCATTCGCCTGACAGAGATCAAGATCAAACGCATCTCCAAGTATGACTCTTTCAAAGCCGATGAGTACATCAAGAAGCTGGAAGAGGAAATGGCTGAGGTGGATGATAACCTGGCTAACCTGATCCGTTATGCGATTGCATACTTTGAAGGCCTGCTGAAGAAGTATGGCCAAGGGCGTGAGCGTAAGACACAGGTAAAAACCTTTGATGTGATCACTGCTCAGAAAGTGGCTATCGCGAACCAGAAGTTATACATGAACGCCAAAGACGGCTTTATCGGTACCAGCCTGCGCAAAGACGAGTTTGTGTGCGACTGCTCTGATATGGACGACATCATCGTGTTCCGTAAAGACGGTAAGTTTATGGTGACTAAAGTGGCGGATAAGACCTTCGTGGGCAAAGACATCATCATGGCCGGCGTTTACAACAAGAACGACGAGCACATGGTCTACAACATGATCTACGTGGATGGTAAATCCGGTATTTCATTTGCCAAGCGCTTTGCCGTTAAGTCCATCACCCGCGATAAAGAGTATGACCTGACGAAAGGAGAGAAGGGCTCCAAGGTACATTACCTGACCGCCAATCCTAACTCTGAATCAGAAGTGGTAAGTATAACGCTTGCTCCACAGGCGAGTGCGCGCAACAAGCAATTCGACTTCGACTTTGCCGAACTGATGATCAAAGGCAAAGGCTCGAACGGTAATATCGTAACGAAGTACCCGATCAAGAAAGTGGTGCAGAAGAGCCTGGGCGATTCTACGCTGGGTGGTCGCGAGATATTCTACGACGAAGTGATTGGTCGTCTGAACACGGAAGGGCGTGGTCGTTACCTGGGTTCGTTCAACACCGACGATACGATCTTGGTGATTTTCGAGGACGGTACCTACGAGCAGACCTCGTTTGATCTGGCTAACCACTACACGGTAGAGAAGATCAAGGTGCTGCAGAAGTATGATCCGGAACTGGTTGTTTCAGCTATTTATTATGAAGGAGACAATAAAACTTACTATGTGAAGCGTTTCAAAATAGAGACTTCAACGGTAGGTAAGAAATTTACCTTCATTTCAGAAAGCAAGAATTCCAGACTCGAGGCGGTATCTACCCATCCGGAGCCACTTGCAACGATCGCCTTCAAACGTGGCCTGCGTGGTGAGAAAGAAACAGAGAAGCTGTTGCTGAGCGAATTTATCGATGTGAAAGGCTGGAAGGCCATGGGCAACAAGCTCAACTACTATAAAATTCTTGATGTGCTGGTGCCTAAGCAGGCAGAAGCTGAGCAGGAAGAAAAACCAAAAGCAAAGAAAGCTGCTGCAAAGCGTGAACCTGTTACGTTACCTTCTGAATTGCTGGTACTTGCGGAGGAGGCGGCGAAAGCCAGCGGCACTCAACCTGTTGCGGCTGCAGACGTAGAAATAGAGGATAAAGAAAGTGAGAAAGCAGCACTTAAAAAGAAGAAGCAACTGAACCTGTTCTGATTTTAGTGCAATTTTTGTAAAAGTCTTCTTTATTCACTACTTTGAAAGGTGTATTAGCATCCAAATGAAGAGACTTTTTAAAGCAATAACATTTATACTTATACTTGGTTTGTCAGCCCCTGCTGTGAAAGCAGGGGCTGCCGAGTCAGGTTATGACAAGTTGTTGCAGCGGGCAGAGCAGCTTCTTAGCAATTACAAAGACAGCGAGGCGCTCACCGTATACGAAGAGGTTCTTGCAGCAGCACCGGACAATTACGAGGCACTTTGTAAAGCAAGTTTTCTGCACAGCCGCATCGGCGATCGCTACAACGACGACTCCCGGAAGATGGAGCACTTCAGCAAAGCAAAAGCTTACGCCTCGCACGCCTACGAAATCAACCCGACAGACGATGAGTCCAACTACGTGATGGCACTTTCTCTTAGTTGCATCGCTATGATCTCAGGTCCTAAGCAACGCCTGTCGGTTACCAATCAGATCAAATCTTTTCTGGATGCGGCCCTTGCCGATAATCAGGAAAATGCCGCTGCCTGGCATCTTCTTGGACGCTGGTATTACAAAATGGCAAATCTCAATTTTGCTGAAATCGCTGCTTCCAAAATGCTTTTTGGCGGAGTATGCGAAAAAGCCAGTAACGAGGATGCTGTAAAAGCCCTGCAAATGGCTATCAAGTATAATCCGCAGAACATTCGTTATTACTATGATCTGGCAAATGTTTTACAAGACATGAACGATCATAAGGCCTGCATCAGCACGTTGGAACAAGCCCTTACGCTTCACCTGGAAACGAGGGAGGAATTGGAGTTGAGCAGGCGCTGTAAAATAATGCTGCAGGAGCAAGTGAGATAAGAAATTTACAGAAAACTGAAGTATAAGCCTGCTTCCCTACCGGTAGCAGGCTTTTTGTTTTTAGGGTTTGCTCTTGATCTGGCAAGGTGGATTTCGCTATTTATGCAAAATATCTATAATTTAGCGCAGTAAATGAAAGCTGGTGTATTCTTTAGACTTTTGAGGGGGCGGTTAACTTCTGCGTTCTGGCTGATGTTGCTGGTGTTTGGTAACGCCTGCAGCCCGGAGGAGAGTAACAGGGAGCAGATGGTGAACCTGAAGGTAATAAAGGATGACCCGGAAGCGCAGCTGGCAAATCTTAACAACGCCATCGAACGCTCAAAGAAAGACGGAAGCCTTTACGGCCGGAGGGCGATGGTGCTGTTGCGGAAAGGAGAACTGGAAAAAGCCCTTGCAGATGCGAACCAGGCTGTTCAGCTCTCGAGGGACAATCCGGCTAACCTGTTTGTGAAAGCGCAGGTACTGCGGGCCATGCAAAAGCCCGAGCAGGCTTTGCCGTTGGCACTTCAGGCAGAGCGGAACTCGTACCAGAGTAGTTCGCTGTACGTGTTGCTAAGCGAATTGTACCTGCAGAAGCAGGACTTCGAGCAGGCAAGGGAGTATGTGCGCAAAGCATTGCAGTTGTCACCCGCTGACGAGTATGCCTTTTATTACCAGGGCCGCATAGCAGCTGCGTCAGGCGATACGGCACAAGCTATAAAGAGCTATAAATTTGCCATAGAGCATGCGCCGGAGTTTATGGAGCCTAAGCGCGAACTGGCTGGCGTGTTGCTGCACCATCACGACTATGAAAGGGCATTGCCTTACGTGGAGGCAGCCCGGCAACTGGCCCCGCGCGACGGGCAGATTTTATACTTTAAAGGCGTACTGGCGCAGGTCGCTCAGAAGACCGATTCAGCTTTTCAGCTGTTTAGCCAGGCCGTTGCTGTAAGCGATACATTGCAGCAGGCGCATTACAGAATGGGGCTTATCCTGTACGGGCGGGGCGATAACGAAGGAGCCATCGAACACCTTGTTAAAGCTGCCGGCGCTTTCAGGAATCTTCCCAGGTATATGGCCGTGCTCGCCAGCGCCTACGAACGCACAGGCCAGAGCCTGATGGCATTGGAGCAGTACCAGCGACTGGTTGCCCTGGACCCAACGTATACGTACGCGTACCAGCGGATCAGTTATTTAAAATACAGATTGCAACGGCCTGTAGTTGTAAAAGACACAACAGAGTTTTAGCAAAAAGAAAGAATAAAGGCATTAGTAAAATAAAACTATACATGATCAACATCACACTGCCAGACGGCTCTGTTCGCCAGTATTCAGAGGGCGTAACAAGCCTTGAGATCGCATCGAGCATCAGTGAGGGACTTGCCCGTAACGTGCTTGTCGCAAAAGTAAACGACACTGTTTGGGACCTTTCGCGTCCGATCAACGAAGATGCGACTGTGCAGTTGCTCACCTGGAATGATGACCTGGGCAAGAACGCTTTCTGGCATTCTTCTGCACACTTGCTGGCAGAGGCGCTGGAAGAGCTTTACCCGGGTGTAAAATTTGGTATCGGCCCACCGGTAGAAAATGGTTTTTATTACGACGTGGACCTTGGCGGCCGCCACTTCTCTCAGGAAGAATTTGCCAAAGTAGAGCAGAAAATGTTGGAACTGGCCCGCAACAAGAGCGAGTATGTGCGCCGCGAAGTATCCAAAGCAGAGGCTGCCGAATACTTCACTCAAAAAGGAGATGAGTATAAGCTGGACCTGATCAAGGACCTGGAGGATGGCTCCATCACGTTCTATACGCAAGGCAACTTCGTAGACCTTTGCCGCGGACCACACATTCCGAATACAGGCTTTATTAAGGCTGCCAAGATCATGAACGTTGCCGGCGCCTACTGGCGCGGCGATGAAAAGAACAAGCAGCTGACCCGTATCTATGGCGTTACTTTCCCGAAACAGAAGGAGCTGACCGAGTACCTGGAACGCCTGGAGGAAGCCAAGAAGCGCGACCACCGCAAGCTGGGCAAGGAACTGGAGCTGTTCGCTTTCTCTGAGAAAGTAGGCATGGGCCTGCCGCTGTGGTTGCCGAAAGGCACACTGCTGCGCGAGCGCCTGGAGCAGTTCATGCGCAAGGCACAGGTGAAAGCCGGTTACCAGCCGGTTGTTACGCCACACATTGGCAGCAAAGAGCTTTATGTTACCTCCGGCCACTACGAAAAGTATGGCGCCGATTCGTTCCAGCCGATCAAGACGCCGAACGAGAACGAGGAGTTTTTGCTCAAGCCGATGAACTGTCCGCACCACTGCGAGATCTATAAAACACGCCCACGCTCTTACAAAGAGCTGCCGGTACGTCTGGCGGAGTTTGGTACCGTTTACCGGTACGAGCAAAGTGGCGAGCTGCACGGCCTGACCCGTGTGCGAGGCTTTACACAGGACGATGCCCATATTTTCTGCCGCCCGGACCAGGTAAAAGAAGAATTCATTAAGGTAATTGACCTGGTGCTTTATGTATTCAAGGCCCTTGGCTTTGAAGATTATACTGCCCAGATTTCCCTGCGCGACCCGGAGAACAAAACCAAGTATATCGGTACCGACGAAGTATGGGAGAAGGCTGAAAGCGCTATCATAGAAGCCGCTGCCGAGAAAGGATTACGCACTGTTACCGAATTGGGTGAGGCTGCGTTTTACGGACCTAAACTCGACTTTATGGTGCGCGATGCCTTGGGCCGCAAGTGGCAGCTTGGAACTATTCAGGTAGATTATAACTTACCTGAGAGATTCCAGCTGGAGTACATCGGTGCTGATAACCAGAAACATCGCCCTGTAATGATCCACCGTGCACCGTTTGGTTCGCTGGAGCGTTTCGTGGCGGTACTGATCGAGCACTGTGGCGGCAACTTCCCGCTGTGGCTCAGCCCGGACCAGTTTGCCATACTTCCGATTTCTGAGAAGTACCACGACTTTGCCCTGCAGGTGCAGGCGCAGCTGGAGCAGGAGGACATCCGTGGCTTCCTGGATAACCGTGATGAGAAGATCGGCCGTAAAATCCGCGATGCAGAAGTGAGCAAGGTACCGTACATGCTGATCGTAGGAGAGAAGGAGCAGGAAGGCAATGCCGTATCGGTGCGCCGCCACGGCGAAGGCGATCTGGGTACCATGCCGGTGGAAGAATTCATCAGCATGTTTAAGACCAAAATAGCCGAAATATTAAACAATTAAGAGAAGATACTTTTTTCTTGATATATTATTTGCGATATTCGCAGCCTAATTGTATAAACTAAACTAAGGAGGTAAAACTATAGCTACGCCAAACAAGCGCTACATCCCACGCGGAAAGGTGGAGGAGCCGTACAAAGTCAATGATAAGATAACTGCCCGAGAGGTAAGGCTGGTTGGAGACAATGTAGAGCAGGGAGTATACCAGACAAGAGATGCTCAGAAAATAGCAAACGAGCAGAATCTTGACCTGGTAGAGATTTCGCCAACAGCAAATCCTCCAGTTTGCCGTGTAATCGACTACTCGAAATTCAAGTACGAGCAGAAGAAAAAGACGCGCGAAATGAAGGCGAAGGCGCAGAAAGTGGTCATCAAAGAGATCCGTTTCGGTCCGAATACCGATGATCACGATTTCGAGTTCAAGCTCAAGCATGCGAAAGCATTCCTGGAGAGTGGGTTTAAGATCAAGTCTTACGTGCACTTTGTGGGTAGAACGATCGTGTTCAAGGAGCGGGGAGAGATCCTGCTGCTGAAATTTGCGCAGGCACTCGAAGACATTGCTAAAGTTGAGCAGCTTCCGAAGCTGGAAGGAAAGCGCATGTTCCTGATCCTGGCTCCGAAAGTAGCGGCTCCTGCTAAAAAGTAATTTGTTCAATCAATTTTATACACATGCCAAAAGTTAAAACAAAATCTGGTGCAAAGAAGCGTTTTTCTTTGACAGGTACTGGCAAGATCAAGCGTAAGCACGCTTACAAAAGCCACATCCTGACCAAGAAAACGACGAAGCAGAAGCGTAATCTGACGCACGTTGGCCTTGTTAGCGCAGCTGACACGGACAGAGTGAAACTGATGCTTCAGATCTAATTCCAGGAATTAGAAGGTTTAATTATTTAGTACGAACCCAGTGTCTGGTTTAATCAAGATTTAACAAAATCACCAGCCGCTAAAACTTTTAAAAAATGCCTAGATCGGTAAACGTCGTAGCAGCACGACACAGAAGAAAAAAAATGATGAAAATGGCCAAAGGTTACTTTGGCCGTCGCAAGAATGTCTGGACAGTTGCGAAAAACGCAATTGAAAAAGGTTTGGTGTATGCCTACCGCGACAGAAAAGCGAAAAAGAGAGATTTCAGAGCACTGTGGATCCAGCGTATCAACGCCGGTGCACGCGAGCACGGCATGTCTTACTCTCAATTAATGGGTGCCCTTAAAAAGGCGAACATCGACCTGAACCGCAAAGTACTTGCTGACCTGGCGATGAACCACCCAGAGGCTTTCAGAAGCATCGTTGAGAAAGTAAAGTAATTTACTTTTCCTGATAATACGAGAAGGGCTTAGCATTTGCTAAGCCCTTTTTGATTTTATACTTCCTGCAGTAAGGTCTACCGATTTATGGTATTTGTTTCTGCAAGGCGACGCTCCCATTGATACTGCTTCAGATCTTCCAGCAGGGGCAGCAGACGCTCTATCAGTACGTGTTCCATCACCACAACCTTATACCACTTTGGGCTATGGTGGCTGTCCGGCACCAGGCCATACTTTGCCGCGATCTCCTCCGGCACGTGCGCACTCCTTATCGTTACGATGTTTGAAAAAGGATTGCGGAAGTACTGGATGTTGAGCTTGTCCAGTTCGCTTGCCAGCCAGGAGGTGCGCTGCAGCAGGATCGTGGTCTTCTCGTTCCAGCCATACTTGCCGTACGTCATCAGGATCATCCAGACGGCAATAGCGTTGGCACCGGACCGGCTTCCGATCAAAGTATAATCTTCGCCTTCTACATAACTTGCCTCTTTGGTATTAGCGTGCTGCATCAATCCTTTCCGGATAAGGAAGATCCCGGTGCCATAAGGCGCCTGCACCATTTTGTGCGCATCGAGCGTTACCGAAGTAATGTATTTGTTCCGGAAATCGAGGGTGTTGGCAGGGTTGGTGAACGGGTAAATAAATCCGCCGAAGGCACCATCAGCGTGGATCATGAACCGGCTGCCGCTGGCCTCCAGTGCCCTGGCATACACATCGGCATTGTCTACAGAGCCAAACATGGTGGTCATCATGTTTGCAACTACTATAAAACAGCTTTTGCCTTTGGCGCGCTGCTCCCGGATAATGTTCTCCAGTTCGTCCTGCTTTATCTCTCTGGTATGCTCGTCTACCGGTACCAGTGCCATGTCCAGATCAAAAACGTTGGCGGCTTTGCTCATGGAATAATGGCTGTCGGTGGAGCAAAGGATGCAGATGGCGCTGTTTTTAACGTTAAACTCATTTCTGAAATAATTGCGATAGATCCAGATCGCCTGCAGGTTTGCCTCCGTGCCGCCGGCAGCTACATAACCGTCGAAGGCACCTTCTTCTCCGTTCAGGATGTTCTCAGCGCATAGCCCAATCAGCTCCCGCTCTATTTCGTGCGTTCCCCTGAAAAAGGATTCTGACTTGCCCAGGGTATGGCAGCCGATGTGATTTGGATTATGGATGAGGGCTGTAAGAAAGGGAGCATCTTTCAGGAAAGGAGCATCCTGGTAAAACAATTTGCTGTCGAGGTGGGAGCCCGGCACGCCCAGGATGTTCTCTTCGTAAAAATCGATGTTATTCGACAGGGCTCCGAATACGCGGGCGTGAATTGCTTCTTTGCTTAGTTTATTCCAGTGTTTCATTTTATGTATGCCTGGCTTACCTACCGGTTTTTATACTTTGCTGTCGGTGCAGTTTGCCGGGTGCTGTTTCGGTGCCAAATATACCAAAACCATACTTTGTTTAGGAATATTGTAGCGCAGCAGGATTTTATACTTGCAGTAAAAGAAAAGAGGAAGCCGAAGCTTCCTCTTTTCTTTTACTGGCAGAAAGTCAGATTATTTATCAGCCTCATAGCCGGCCAGCTTGATCATCTTATTGTAGTTACCTAAAAGTAAGAAGGACGGAGCCCACTGTCCTACAAACAGCGCTTCCTCATCTTTTCTCATGATCTTTAAAGTAGCAGAAATGGCCATAGAGCCAAGTGCCGCCCATAAGAACACATCAGATGGTAACTTTGAAGTATATTTCTCAATTGCTGCCGCTACCGGTCCTTCTTTGTGCTGTGGATTTACTTGGTCAGCTTTTCTTTTCAGGTCTTTCAAATCATTAGTTTCCATAGGTCTATTTTTTATTAGTAAGTGTTACACTCCCTACAAAACGTTTTAATCTTCCTATTGTTTTCAAAAATTGAATTTTAACGACAGAGGCCGTTTTATTTCGGTTGGGAAACGCATTGTTTTCGTTGTGATTTTACTCAGACCATGAACTGTTGCCTGGCATTCCTCTTTGTGCAGAGCCTGAAAGTATAACATGCTTTTGTTTTGATACGCAGCTGATTACTTAACATATTCAAGAACAGGTTAACCAGATTGCATACTCCTGGACCCAGGGTTTCACGTACGGTATACTTCAACATCCGAAGCCGATATTGGCCCGTATTAAGCATGGCACCTTTCACTAACTAGGGTTTATTGAAGTATGGCTGTAAAACAAAAAACTGAAAAGAAAAGCAAGCAACATTTAGGACTCCCCATACCTAAGGGCAAACTGCTGGTTATTGGCGGCAAAGAGAGCAAAAGCGAAGAGGGGGATGAGCGCTCGGAGGCGCAGGAAGAAAATGAAAACTTCATAAGCGAACAGATCCTGAAGCGGTTTGTAAAAGAACTCAAAGGGAGAAATCCACTGATTGTGATCATCCCGGCTGCCTCAAGCCAGCCGGAAAAAACCTCTAGAGAATACGAGAAGGTATTCAAACAATTGGGCGTTGAAAACCTGAAAGTCGTAGACATCAGAACCCGTGATGACGCCAAGAACCCTGAATACACAGACATCATCAAGAAGGCATCCGGCGTTATGTTTACCGGGGGCGACCAGCTTCGTCTGACAGCTATCCTGGGAGGCAGCCCTTTTCTGGAATCTATAAAAGAGCGCTATACCAACGAACAGTTAATAGTTGCGGGTACCAGTGCCGGAGCTATGGCCATGTCTACAAGTATGATCTATGCGGGCGAATCGCAGGGTGGCATGCTGAAGGGGCAGATGAGTGCCACTGCCGGACTGGACCTGCTCAAAAACGTAGCTATTGATACGCACTTTATTGATCGTGGCCGCATTATCCGTATGGCCCAGGCGGTAGCACAAAATCCGGGTTGTATTGGCATTGGCCTGGAAGAAGACACGGCTATACTTGTAAAAGAGGGAAACGAGATGGAAGTGATAGGCAGCGGACTGGTTACGATTCTGGATGGTATGGACATCAGCAGCACAAACATCTACGAGATAAAAGCTGGTGAGCCCTTTACTATCCGCGGTCTGAAGATGCACCTGCTGGGTGATGGTGAAACCTATACCATACCTTCCTCTAAGGGCACGGTTACCTGATCAATCCCGAACTGGTACAGGTATTAAAGCCCGCATCAAAACTGGTTTGTCTGTTTTAAAGAAAGGCGAAGAGTTTATACCATGCCTGCCAGGTAATTAACTGCACTTGTGAGTCTTTGGGTATCCATCAGCTGTAGTGTCATTGCTTACCGGAAGCAGCATGCTGGTCTGGCAGCAACAGGCCGTTTCCGGTTAAGGTATGTCTGCAGCATGGCCTAAGTATAAGTAACCATTATACGCAACAGGTTTCCGTAGTTTACCCTGGTTTCTATTTCCTGGTCTGGTAAAACTAAAAGTAAACCGTATACTTGGTATATGAAGACGACCACCATACTTTCCCGGGAGGTATTAGGGGCTTATGAGCAGGTGCCGGACCCTTACCTGATCCTTTCTCCGGGCCTGGTAATACTTACTGCCTCCGATGCCTACCTGAAGGCCACGTTCACGCGGCGGGAGGAAATAGTAGGACGTTATATCTTTGATGTTTTCCCGGATAACCCAGAAACCCCCGACGTACATGCAGTAGAAAACCTGCTAGCCTCCCTGCAGCAGGTGCTTTCTTCCGGACAACCGCACCGCATGGAGGTGCATCACTACGATGTGCCCCATCCGGAGGCAGGAAATGGTTTTGTGAAAAAATACTGGCTCACTACCAATACACCGGTGCTGGATGTGAGGGGAGAAGTGAGTTACATCATTCATAAAGTAGAGGATGTGACGGAACAAAAAGCCGCGAAGGCCAATCTGAAGGCGGAACACAGGCGGTTGAGAGATGCGCAGGCCATCGGGCATGTAGGCAGCTTTGAGTGGAATATTATCACAGATAAGATCTACTGGTCTGATGAAATGTACCGCATCCACGGCCTGGAACCGCAAAGCGAAACCATTACACTGAAACGGCTGCTCTCGTTCGTACATCCCGATGACCTGGCGAAAGTGAAGGAGTTATTTATGGATTGCCGCCGGAAACCACAGACCATTGAAATCGAGCATCGTGTGCTGAAGGGGAACGATCAGATCGGGTTTGTGTGCCGCAAAGTGCAGTCGTTTGCTGATGCACATGGCAACGTAACGCACTTGTCCGGCACGGTGCAGGACATCACAAATAAAGAAATAGCAGAGCAGGAGCTAAAGGATAGCAAGGCGTTATTGCAGACTGTGCTGGAAAATACGCCCAGCAGCATCATAGCCCTGAAAGCCGTCAGAAATGAGTTCGGTGAGATAACAGATTTTGAGTATCAGTTCACTAACAGGCAGGCACTTGAATCTGTCGGCCGGAGCTCGCTGGAAGGTAAAAGATTTAACGAAGAATTTCCGGGTGCCTTAACAACCGGTTTGTTCCAAGCCTATAAAAATGTGGTAGAAACAGGCCTGGACTGGTCCGACGAAGTTCATATAGATTTTGATGGCTTTGATGTATGGGCGTTTGTGCTGGCCAAGAAGTTGAAGGACGGTGTGCTGGTAAATTATTACGACATCTCCTGGAAAAAGAAAGCAGAGGAAACAGTCCGGCAAATGCTGAATGGCTCCATGGCTGGTATCGCTCTCCTGGATTCGGTGCGCGACAAAGAGGGCAGGATCATGGAGTTCGTATACCGGGAAATAAATACAGCTGCGGAGTCTATTTTCATGCTTCCGGCAGAGCGTATAGCAGGCAAAGGCTTACTGGAATTATACCCACATGCCAAAGACAATATTTTTGAGGAGTATGTACAGGTTGTAGAAACAGGCATATCCAGCAGAGCTGTATTCAACGCTTCGCGCAATGGGTTTACGGGTTGGTACGATGTTTCGGCTGTAAAGAACGGCGATGGCCTGATCCTGACCTTGCAGGATATTA
Organism: Pontibacter ruber; assembly: GCF_023630205.1. Lineage (GTDB taxonomy): Bacteria > Bacteroidota > Bacteroidia > Cytophagales > Hymenobacteraceae > Pontibacter > Pontibacter ruber. Next base: position 699,868 of record NZ_JALPRR010000002.1, read on the forward strand.
CTGCACAGAAACAAGCCGAAGAAGCTTTAAAGGAAAACCACAAGCTCTTACTGGCAACCCTGAGCAGTTCTCTCGACATGATACAGGTGTTCAAAGCTGTCAGAGATGAAAACGGTAAAATCATCGACTTTACCTGGCTGCTCAATAACCCAAAAGCAGAGAACCTGTACGGCAATGTAGTTGGTAAAAGCCTGTTGAAGCTAAACCCAGGCGTGGTGAACGCAGGCATTTTCGACAGTTTTGTGCAGGTAACCGAAACAGGAGTGCCGCAACAATACGAACAGCATTATGTGCACGAACAGTTTGATGGCTGGTTCAACCAGTCGGTCGTAAAGCTGGAGGATGGCGTAGCAACCACAACAACAGATATTTCCGATCGCAAAGAAAAAGAACAGGAAATCCTTCGGCTTAAAGATGAGGTTGCCCTAAGAGCAACGGATAAATACTATGCTTTGTTCGACACCATCGAAGAAGGGCTTGCCATCTGTAGCGTGGTTCGGAATGATGAAGGGAAAGTTGTTGACCTGCGCTTTCTGGAATTGAATCGCGCACTGGAGCAGCAGATTGGTCTTGACCGGTACACAATTATAGGTAAGAAACTATCTGAGGTGCTCCCGAAGTCGGATGCAAAACGATGGATTCCTCTTTACATTAAGGTAGCGAATAGTGGCAAACCGGTAACTTTTGAAGAACATACAGACCTGCTTAACCGTTGGTATGCAGTCAGTGTGTATCCAAAGGGGGAAGAGCTATCCATATTTTACCGCGACATCACTGAACGGAAGAACGCTGAAGAAGCTTTGCGCGCTTCGGAAGAGAAATACCGCACCTTGTTCAATTCCATGGACGAAGGCTACTGCATCATTCAGCTACTGTATGATGAAGCCGGCAGAGCCACCGACTTCCGTTACCTGCAGGTTAACAAGGCCTTCGAGCACAATACAGACTTGCATAATGTAGAGGGCAAAACCATCCGCGAATTGGCACCTGACATCGAGCCAAAATGGATGGAGATATACGACCAAGTGGCCCAAACCGGGATTCCGCTTCGTTTTGAGGAAGCCTCGGATGCATTGCAACATGTTTTCTCGCTCTATGCCTTCCGTATCGGGGAGCCTTCCGAGCACAAAATTGCCGTTATTTTCTCTGACATTACAGAACGCAGGAAAACCGAAAAAGCCCTGCGCGAAAGCGAAGAACGCTTCCGCAACCTGGTAGAGTCGTATGCGCAGGCTATTTGGGAAACTTCTGCGACTGGCGAAGTAATTGTTGACAGCCCATCGTGGCGAGCTTATACAGGGCAGACCATAGAAGAATGGCTTGGCTATGGCTGGGTGAATGCTATACACCCCGATGACCAGGCCTATGCCGGGCGCCAGTGGCGCAAAGCAGTTGCCGCTAAAAGCCTTGTTGATGCCTGGTTCCGGATGCAACATGCGGCCAGTGGCGGTTACCGCTGGACCAATGTGAGAGCAACACCTATCCTGGATGATGCCGGCAACATTACTAAGTGGGTCGGGATGAACATTGATGTGCATGAACAGAAAAAAGCGGAAGAAGTGCTGGCCAACTACAACGCCCGGCTCGAGCAGGAAGTATCTGAGCGTACCAATGCCCTAAAAGAGAGCAACGAGCGTTTCGAGGCAGCAATCAACGTTTCGCCGGTTGTATTGGGTATTCTGAAAGGCATTCGGGATGAGCAACAAAAGCTGACCGACTTTAAAGTGGAATGGATCAGTAAGAGCGGAGAGGCAATGTATGGCAGGGACATAACCGGGCTTCGTTTATCCGAATATTTTCCTCATCTCTGGAATGTGGGCGTATTCCAGAAGTTTGTAAAGACTGTTGAAACCGGCAGCTCTACCGATTATGAAAATTTTTATAAAGGAGACGGGTTAGAAATGTGGGTTCACTGGAGGGCTATACAGCTGGAGGATGGCTTGTTTATTTCGGTAGAAGATGTTACCAAGCGCAAAAAAGCAGAGCTGGAATTGAAAGAAAGTAAACTCTTTGTCGATCAGGTAATGGAGGCTACGCCAGATTTTATCATGGTTTTTAACCTCGAAACCAATACAGTAGAATATGTCAACCGGCGGGCGTACCTCGACAACGAAGCCCGTTATAACGAGACTCTGCAAATAGATTATGAGCACCTGCTGGACAGAGCACACCCGGATGACAGGAAGGCGCTGGATAGCTTTATTCAGCGTTTCAGAACCGCTGCCGACAATGCCATACATTCCCTGGACTACCGTGTACTAAATGGCGATAATGTGGTCTGGTACAGAGCTACAGGAAAGGTATTCAAGCGCAACCATAAAGGAGTAGCGACCAAGTACATCAGTGTGGTGCAGGATATTACAGAACGCAGGAAAGCTGAGCAGGAACTTGTAACACAATACCAGGTGCTGAAGCAGGCAGAAGAAATAGCCCACATAGGCAGCTGGGAGTACGACCCCGGTACTGGCCAGATGACTTGGTCGGAGGGTATGTACCGCCTCTTTGGCTTACCACCCGGCAGCCCTGTAAGCCCGCAATCCTACCTGGAGTTTGTTATAGAAGAAGACAGGCCTGTTGCCGAAAAAATCATACAGCACTTAGTAAAAGCCAGAAAGCCTTTAGAGGAGACCCTGCGCATCAGGGTAAATGAGCAGGTGAGCACGATAAAGACCAAGGTTATTGTGGTGCGCAACAAGCAAGGGAAATCTGTAAAGTTGCTGGGTATGGACCTGGACATTTCTGAAATAAAGCGGCTCGAAGAAGAGAACCTTACACTGCGGCTGAACCAGCAGAAAGCTTTGCTGCTGGCTATACTCGAAGCACAGGAAGAGGAAAAAAGAGAGATAGCAGAAGCCTTGCATAATGGCGTGGGGCAGCTCCTGTATGCTACCAAGCTCAACCTGGAACGACTAGCCGAAACTGTACAGCACCAGTCACACGGAGGGGACGAAGCCATACAGACCACGCAGGAGTTGCTCACCGAAGCCATTGATGAAACACGCAGGGTGTCACATGAGCTTACCCCGGCACTTCTGCGGGACTTTGGTCTGAGCAAGGCACTGGGTAATTTCTGTAGAATGTATAACAGGAGCTCCCTGCAGCTAAAGTGCCAGGTCGAGGGCTTGCCGAACCATTTAGAACCTTACCTGGAGCTATCGTTGTACCGTATCTGCCAGGAGCTGATCAACAACATTATCAGGCACGCCCAGGCAACAAAGGCAAGTGTGAAGCTCAGCAGGAAGGGAGCATACTTTCTGCTGCAGGTCCGCGACAATGGCATTGGCTTCAGCCGTGAGCAGGGCAAAATTAAAGGGATGGGGCTGAAATCTGTTGAAGACCGGCTGAAGTTTCTGAACGGAACACTTAGCATCAGCACACCAAAAACAGGGAAGGGTACCTGGGTCTCTATCCGCATTCCTGTTGGGGACTGATCACTGGCAGCATGAATGCTTTACTTTATATCGCCTACTCTCCCGAAAGTATAGAAGTATAGAAGTATAGAGAGCCTATCCGAAAGGGTTCTCTATACTTCTATACCGGGATGATTGCATCTAAATGTTTTGCTTGCTCCTCTGCCCAGGCCAGAATAACCTACAGGAAAGGATTCAGAGACTAAAGTACCAGTTTTATACTGCTGCTTTAAGGCGGGTTATGCTTTTCTGGCAGTGCTGTTTCAGCCATTTTTTACCTTCGCCCATGTGGGTGAAAACCGCTGAATCAAAGTAAGTCTGCCTGTTATGGAAGTTATCGACATCAGTTGCTGCAATAGCGTCAGGGGCATTGACTATGGCCATGTACTTCAGGCCTGCTTTGGCTACTACAGGAGCCCATTCCGTTGCAGCCCACTCAGTAGAGCGGATCGGACCAAATACAAGCTGCATATCGTTCAGTACGCAATTTAAACCGGAGGCAACAACAGCATCGGTCAAAGCGAGTGCGCCAGCCTTCACGTTAGCCTCAGTCAGGTAGCCTTCCCAGATGACGTGGACCCATTGATTATCCTTGTCTATTTCAATAGTCAAGTATACTTTCCCAAAGGCATTTGTAAGCTTTTGATTCATAAGGGCTGTCGGCAGTTCGATTCTTTCGCTGTTAACAGCTTTATAGTTGCCCTTGGTTCCAAATGGTAGCACAGATGTAGCCTCTTTCCGCAATGACACGAAGTAGTCGGCTTACGGTAAAGTATAGCTTAGCACATGTAAAACATTGGCCAACTACTTAATACCGATACAGTCTGCTGGATTTTTTGAGAGCTGAAAGCGCTGTACTAAAAGTATGAAAGTGGGTCCGAGATGTGGTTTTACTCGGTTAATGAAGTGTCTTCCTGTACAATCCCATTATTTACAGCCAGAAACAGTTGCTTTAACTTTGCAATGCCGGCTGCGTCAACTTCTTCTCCTTCTTCGCTGGTTTTCTTCAGTGGGTCAAGTTCAGCAAGTATGATTGCATCCGTTACGTACATTCTGTCCAGGTACAGGCCGTCCCGGAAAAAACGGCAATACGTACGCTCTTCGCTGTCAGTAAGCACAATTCGGTCGCAGGAGTTAAGTTTAGTCAGGAACTCTGTTAATTCAATCATATGCATAGCCTATAATTCTGGCTTTCACTTTAAACTGCATTTGTAAAGATAGGTTCTGCTAAAAACTTTGAAAAAGTTGCACAATTTTACTGAATTGCACCTGCTGCAGCGCAGTAATAGTAAAAGAATTGTTTTCCGGATCTGGAAACCTGAGCCTGCTAACTACAAAATTGAGCTGATAATTAACTTGTCGCCGCCTTCTTTGCCGATGGTATTCAGTTTTACCTCCGGTGTATCCTGCGCTGGTTCTTTGTACAGGTCCGCCAGCCATTGCTCCAGTTCCTCGCGTGTTTCAAATGCAGCCAGTACATCGCCCGGGCTTTGGCTGAGCGTGCGGCAAAGGGTTGGGTTGTTTAAGTTGTAGAGTTTCCAGCCCTTTATCCTGCCGGTTATAAAGCCTATGTCGTAGCGCACTGCGGCATAACATTCTGTGTCCAGGTTAATGTCATAAGGGTTAATTTGTGCCATGGCATTTCAGGGTAGTGTAGAGTGAGTACTTGTTTAGCGTATCAGCTGTAACCGATAGAAAGGATTATGTCTATCAATATAGAAACTTCAGGATGAACTTTTGAAGAAAATTTTCCTGAAAAGGTAATCAGGTATTTCAAGAGGTAGGAGGGAAGGGCACAGGAGCGAAATCTTCGCAGCTTTTAGCAATCCGGTTTATACCTGAATTCGAGCGGGCAAACTGCCTCTTTCAGGCACCTGTAAAACAAAAAAGCCTGCTGGTGTTAACCAACAGGCTTTTATTGTAGCGGGGAGCAGAATCGAACTGCCGACCTTAGGGTTATGAATCCTACGCTCTAACCATCTGAGCTACCCCGCCGGATTGTGGTGCAAATGTAGGCAAAAGTTTTTTAATCACACAAGAGGTAGCCATCAAAAAAAATATTTTATTTTTCAGATGTTTATCTAATCGAAAAATAATACTATACTTACTCAAACTCTTACATTTCGCTCTTATGACAAGAACGACGAAAACTAAATTTGTGCGTGAATACCCAATAAATGCATCTGCTAAGCTCCTTTATCCTTACCTGAGCACTGCCAGTGGCTTGTCCCAGTGGTTTTGCGATGATGTGGTGGTAGATCCGAATAAAGTTTACAATTTTATCTGGGATGGCCGCAGCCACTACGCCGAAATGACCGGCCACCGTACCAACCGCTCTGTGCGTTTCCTTTTCCTGGATGACAGCAAACAACATACTTCTGATGCTTCGTACATCGACTTTTCGATCGAATCGAGTGAGCTGACCCAGGAGCAGTTTCTGAAGATAGTAGATTATACCGATGAGGAAGACGTGGAGGAGTTGTCGGAGCTTTGGGAGCACCTGCTGCAAAATTTACGCGAAATAGTAGGCGGATAGGCAGCCTTCTGCTGTAACTGCTTATCTTTGCACGTTTTTTGGAATACCTGTGTTCCTATACAGATACAGGTGTGCCACTACGCCCTAATGCCTTTCTGGCTCGCATGAAGAAATTAGATAAGCTTATACTCAGGTCGTTCTTCGGCCCATTCTTTCTCACCTTTGCTGTTGTAGAGTTTATCCTGCTCACACAGTACATGCTCAAGTACCTCGATGAACTGGTGGGTAAAGATCTTGGTGCTGCCGTATTCGGCGAACTTCTCTTTTATTTTAGCCTGAACATGGCTCCGGTAGCCATGCCACTGGCCGTGCTGCTCTCCTCGCTGATGACGTTTGGCACGCTGGGCGAGCACCACGAGCTTACGGCTATCAAAACTTCCGGCATAGCGCTTCCGCGTATTCTGCGCCCTGTGTTCTTTGTAGTGACGGTGCTTTCGGTAGGTGCCTTTTTCTTCAACAACAACATCGTACCCAAAGCCAACCTCAAGGCCTACAGCCTGCTCTGGGATATTCGCCAGAAGAAGCCTACCATGAACTTTAAAGAGGGGGCTTTTTACAACGGCCTTCCCGGTTACAGCATCAAGATCAACGAGAAGCTCGGCGATGGCAAATCGCTGCGCGATATCATGATCTACGACCACTCCAAGGGCGGCTCCAACACAACCGTTATACTTGCCGATTCGGGCCAGATGTACACGCAGTACAACGACAATTACCTGGTGCTCGAGCTCTTTGATGGCAATATGTACGTCGACCAGGACGATGCCTCGTTCCGCAACAACAGCAACGAGCAGTTTGTAAGGCAACGGTTCGATGCCAGCAAGATCGTCTTCAGCCTGGCCTCCTTTAACCTGGACCGAACGCGCGAGGAGCTTTTCTCTGATAACAAGATGATGAAAAGTATAAACCAGCTGGAACAGGTTACCGATTCGCTTCGTGATTACAGCCGCCGCGAAAAAGACCTGTATGCGCCAAGTGTGGATCCCTTTTATATGTACTTCAAGGCCGATACCAGCAAGGTTAAGAACGGCATGAAACTGCAGCAGGGCAAAAAGGTGGAACGCAAACTGCCCGACCCCAATGCTGAAACGCTGATGATCGCAACCAATAAAGCCCGTAACATCAAAAGCTTTACCGAGAGTTATGTGGAGCGTATTACAAATACTGCCCGGGATGCCAACAACTATGAAATCGAGATCTGGCGTAAATATACCCAGTCGGCAGCTATACTTATCATGTTCCTGATTGGTGCTCCGCTCGGCGCCATCATCAAAAAAGGTGGACTTGGGGTGCCGGTAATTATCTCCATTATCTTTTTTATCATCATGTATGTGATGGCCATACTTGGTGAAAAGTGGGCGCGGGAGGGACTTATACCAGTGGGTATGGGCATGTGGGGTGCCAACGTGATTCTGCTGCCTATCGGCTTGTTTTTCCTGTACCAGGCCCGCAACGATTCCAGTTTACTGGAGGTTGATTTCTGGCGCAAACTGATGACCCGACTGCGGCGCAACAAGCTATAAACGTTGCTTAAAAACAACTGGACGAAAATATTTTTATTAAATGGAAATTTGTATAACTTTGCGGCTTATACAGGTAGCTATTCCTCGAAAAACAGATTGATATTTTATTATACGCAATGAAATTAACTACTGAAGCGAAACAAGAAATTTTTGAAAAGTATAGCCTTAGCAAATCTAAGACTGACACTGGTTCTGCAGAAGCTCAGATCGCGCTGTTCACAACACGCATCGCTGACCTTACAGAGCACCTGAAGATCCACAAGAAGGACTTCGGTACCCGCCTGGGCCTTCTGAAACTGGTTGGTAAAAGAAGAAGACTTCTTAACTACCTGCAGAAAAACGATATTGCAAGATACAGAGCGATTATCAGCGAGCTAGGTATCAGAAAATAAGCTTATGGTGTTAGGGAATTTCGTTCAGGGATTCCCTAATCTTTTTCTAATGCCCCCTTCTCTTCCTCCTTTGCCAGTACCGACAGTGGCCGCAATGGGCAGCCCTGTCATTTTTGATGCTAAAAATTAATAGAAGATGTCTTATACTGCGATAAACAAAACAATCATTCTTCCGGATGGCCGGGAGATCCAAATCGAGACTGGTAAATTAGCCAAGCAGGCTGACGGATCTGTAGTAGTGAAAATGGGAAATACCATGCTATTGGCAGCCGTTGTATCCAATAAAGAAGCCCGTGAGGGAGTAGACTTTTTGCCTCTTTCCGTAGATTATCAGGAAAAATTCGCCTCTTCCGGTAAAATTCCGGGTGGCTTCCTGAAAAGAGAAGCAAGATTGTCTGATTACGAAATCCTTGTATCGCGCCTGGTAGACCGCATCCTGCGTCCAATGTTCCCGGGAGACTACCACGCCGAAACGCAAATGACAATACACATGATCTCTGCTGACCCGGAGGTTATGCCGGATGCCCTGGCAGCTCTGGCCGCTTCAGCCGCCCTGGCTGTTTCGGACATTCCGTTCAACGGACCGATTTCTGAAGTTCGTGTGGCCCGTATCGACGGACAGTTGGTGATCAACCCGAAAGTATCTGACCTGCAGCGTGCTGACATCGACATGATCGTAGGTGCTTCTATCGACAGCGTAGCGATGGTAGAAGGTGAGCTGAACGAAGTATCAGAAGAAGAGATGCTGGAAGCAATTGCTTTCGCTCACGAAGCGATCAAAGTACAGTGCCAGGCGCAGATGGAGCTTGCCGAAATGGTAGGCAAGCTGCAGAAGCGCGAGTACTCGCACGAAACACACGACGAAGAACTTCGCCAGAAAGTATACGATGCGACTTATCAGAAGGCGTACGAAGTTGCTAAAAGAGGCAGAGCAAACAAATCAGAGCGTAAAGAAGGTTTTGCTGCCGTTCTGAATGAGTTTGTTGAATCGCTGGGAGAGGAGCATGGCTACGATCTTGGCCTGATCAAAACCTACTACCACGATGTAGAGAAGGACGCAGTACGCGACATGATCCTGAACGACCGCGTACGTCTGGATGGCCGCCAACTGAACGAGATCCGCCCGATCTGGTCAGAGGTAAACTACCTGCCGGCAACGCACGGTTCTGCGATCTTCACCCGTGGCGAAACACAATCACTGACAACTGTAACATTGGGTACCAAGCTGGACGAGCAGATGATCGACAGCGCGATGGTATCTGGTTCAAATAAATTCTTATTACACTATAACTTCCCTGCTTTCTCAACAGGCGAGGTGAAGCCAAATAGAGGTCCCGGACGTCGTGAGATCGGTCACGGTAACCTGGCGCTGCGTGCCCTGAAGAAAGTGCTTCCGCCGGATGCAGAAAACCCATACACCATCCGTATTGTTTCTGATATCCTGGAGTCGAACGGTTCTTCGTCTATGGCGACCGTATGTGCCGGTTCTTTGGCGCTGATGGATGCCGGTGTTCCTGTAAAGGATGCTGTTTCCGGTATCGCTATGGGCCTTATCACAGATGTAGCTACTGGTAAATTTGCCGTACTTTCCGATATCCTGGGTGATGAAGACCACTTAGGTGATATGGACTTTAAAGTTACCGGTACTTCTAAAGGTATCACAGCCTGCCAGATGGACATCAAGGTACAAGGTCTTTCTCACGAAGTACTTAGCCAGGCACTTGCTCAGGCAAGAGAAGGTCGTCTGCACATCCTGGGCGAGATGTCGAAGACCATCGCTGCTCCAAACCCGGATTATAAGCCGCATACTCCGCGTTCATTCAACATGGTGATCGACAAAGAGTTTATCGGTGCCGTGATCGGACCAGGTGGTAAAGTGATCCAGCAGATCCAGAAAGATACGGGTGCTACGATCATCATCGAAGAGAAGAACGAGAAAGGCCACGTGAACATCTTCGCCAGCGACCAGGATTCTATGAGCGCTGCTGTAAGCAAGATCAGAGGAATTGTGGCTCAGCCGGAGATCGGTGAGGTATACATTGGTAAAGTGAAGTCTATCCAGCCTTACGGTGCATTCGTTGAGTTTATGCCGGGCAAAGATGGTTTGCTGCACATCTCTGAGATCAAGCACGAACGCCTCGAAACAATGGACGGCGTGCTCGAAATTGGTGAGGAAGTGAAGGTGAAACTTATCGATGTTGATAAGAAAACAGGCAAGTTCAAGCTTTCCCGTAAAGCTGCCCTGCCTAAGCCGGAAGCTCCACAGCAGAATCAGTAAATAATATCATAGTACTCCTGGTGCCGCCCTGTAAAGGATGTCGCGGCACCAGGAGTTTTTTATTTTGGCTCCTGACGCCCAGGTTCTTGATTTTATTCTGAAGAAGTAAGAACTTTGCGCGATTTTCTGTTGTTACCACACCGAGCCCAGAACCATATTTTTACATTTTTGCATAATAAGATAATCTGATGAGACAACTCAAGATAAGCAAACAGATCACGAACCGCGAAAGCCAGTCGCTTGATAAATACTTACAGGAGATTGGTAAAGTTGATTTGCTTACTCCGGATGAAGAGGTGTCGTTAGCACAGAGAATTAAAGAGGGAGATCAGTTTGCGCTTGAGAAATTAACAAAAGCCAACCTGCGCTTCGTGGTTTCAGTAGCCAAGCAGTACCAGAACCAGGGCCTTTCACTGGGCGACCTTATCAACGAAGGTAACCTGGGTCTGATCAAAGCTGCGAAGCGTTTCGACGAAACAAGGGGTTTTAAATTTATCTCATATGCCGTTTGGTGGATTCGTCAGTCCATTTTGCAGGCGTTGGCCGAGCAGTCGCGTATTGTGCGCCTGCCGCTCAACCGTGTTGGATCCCTGAACAAGATTTCCAAGTCATTCTCCGAGCTGGAACAAAAGTTTGAGCGTGAGCCGTCTCCGGAAGAGATTGCCGAAGTACTCGAACTGACCACTGCCGAGGTAGTAGACACATTGAAGATTTCCGGCCGCCACGTGTCGGTTGATGCGCCTTTCGTACAGGGCGAAGAAAACCGCCTGCTGGACGTGCTGGAGAACGAAGACGAGGAGTCGCCGGACACTGGCCTGATGAACGACTCGCTTCGCAAAGAAGTACAGCGTGCCCTCTCAACCCTTACCAAGCGTGAGGCCGATGTGATTACGTTATACTTTGGCCTGAACGGCGAGCACTCTTTAACGCTGGAGGAGATCGGGGAGAAGTTTAACCTGACACGCGAGCGTGTAAGACAGATCAAAGAAAAAGCGATCAGAAGACTTCGCCATACATCCAGAAGCAAAGCATTGAAGCCATACTTAGGCTAATACCTGATTTACTGTACAAAGCCCCGGCCCAAAAGCCGGGGCTTTGTGTTTTATAGCCCCTGCCTCTAGGCAATTATGCAGGATAGTATGCAGGCAGAGGATGAGAAATTTTGTATACTTGCAGCAAATTTGATTGCAACCAACCACAATGGAAATAGAAAGAGTAAAGTGCCTGATCATCGGATCGGGACCTGCCGGCTATACGGCTGCCATTTATGCCTCCAGAGCTGGCCTTAATCCTGTACTATACCAGGGCCTGCAGCCAGGCGGGCAGCTGACCATCACCAACGACGTAGAGAATTATCCGGGTTATCCAGATGGAGTTAACGGCCCGCAGATGATGGAAGACTTCAAGAAGCAGGCCGAGCGTTTCGGTACGGATGTACGTTATGGCATTGCTACTGCCGTTGATTTTTCTTCGCAGCCACACAAAGTAACAATAGATGACCAGAAGGTGATCGAAGCCCATACGGTAATCATTTCTACGGGCGCTTCCGCAAAATGGCTCGGAATGGAGTCGGAAGCAAGGCTGAACGGAAATGGTGTAAGCGCCTGCGCCGTTTGCGACGGTTTCTTTTACAGAGGACAGGACGTGGCCATAGTAGGCGCCGGTGATACGGCTGCAGAGGAAGCGACTTACCTGGCCAATCTCTGTAACAAGGTATACATGATCGTGCGCCGTGAGGAAATGCGTGCCTCTATCATCATGCAGGAGCGTGTGAAGAAGACCAAGAACATCGAAATCCTTTGGAACTCAGTTACAGATGAAATTCTGGGAAATGATGTAGTAGACGGAGTGCGCGTGCGCAATGTGCTGACAGACGAACTGCGGGAGATTCCGATCAGCGGATTCTTCGTTGCCATCGGCCACCAGCCGAATTCTGCCATCTTTGCTGATTACCTGAATCTGGATGAGAACGGTTACATCCGCACCATACCGGGTACTTCCAAAACCAACATCGACGGGGTATTTGCCTGCGGCGACGTACAGGACTTCACCTACAGGCAAGCTGTAACAGCAGCCGGATCAGGCTGTATGGCTGCTCTGGATGCCGAGCGCTACCTGGCTGCCCGTGATTTGCATTAATTTACAGATGCGAAAGCCTTCATCCCTTTTTGGTGCTGGGTTGTACCAAAACGGTTGAGGGTATTACAATAAAATGGCTTAGCTGTAGTTAAAGATTGCGTGCAGAGAATATAGAGATACTGCAGTGCCGCCTAAATCAATACGAATGTCAACATTAAAAGCACCCTTTTCAGTTGTACTGTTTTTGCTGTGCGCACTCTGTTGTGCCAACGGCGCTTTCGCACAGGGTAAAGTAAAGGATCTCTTCAAGATGAAGTCGCCGAAGATACAGTATGTACGGCCTGACACAACCATCCTGATCAAGTATGAGGAGTTTCCGGAAGAAGGTTCGGACGCTGGGAAGTCAATCTACTTCAACCCGAAGAAAGAACTCTCCATCGTAAGCGAAGACACCTCGGAACTGGACCTGGGAGAGCAGCACATTGTAGAGGTATCCGAGGAAGTACTCATCGACTCCTCCTGGATAAAGATTGCAGGTTATTACGCCATCTGGGACACACGCAACATCAACCCGTACCGCATGGATGGCCGCCAGCTGAAGGACTCAGTAGATATCACACTGTACGATCCGCAGTTGAAGCGCCAGTACAAAATGCCGCTGGAGAAAACGCCGGTAACAAGCCACTTCGGTCACAGAGGGTACCGCTGGCATTATGGCACCGATATCGACCTGAATACCGGCGATTCTATTTTTGCAGCCTTCGACGGGGTTGTGCGCATCAACAAGTGGGATGGCGGTGGCTACGGTAATTATATTGTAGTACGCCATTACAATGGCCTTGAAACACTTTACGGCCACATGAGCAAGGCCATCGCTCAGTCCGGTCAGTTTGTAAAAGCAGGCGAACTGCTGGGATTAGGAGGTAGTACCGGACGCAGCTCAGGTCCGCACCTGCATTACGAAGTGCGCTACCAGGGCAACCCGATCGACCCGGAACTGATGTATGATTTTCCGGATTACCTGCTGAAGGGACAGAACTTTGTGATTACGTCAGCCTTGTTCAATTACTACAACCGGGCAAAATCATCTTCAAAAACCACTACCCGCAAATCCATGTACCACAGGGTGAGGAGCGGCGACACACTTTCAGGTATAGCCAAGCGCTACGGAGTATCAGTTAGCCAGATTGCACGTCTGAATGGTATCAGTTCACGTACTACTCTGAAACTAGGGAGGTCCTTACGTATCAAGTAAATTTATACTTATGAAATTAGATATTCTTGCTTTCTCCGCCCATCCGGATGATGTGGAACTTGGTTGCTCCGGTACCATCATCTCGCACATCGCAGCCGGGCTTAAGGTAGGTATAATCGACCTGACAAAGGGAGAACTGGGTAGCAGGGGTACACCGGAAATGCGTGCTGCCGAGGCAGAGGAATCAGCCCGGATCATGGGCTTGCAGATACGCGACAACTTGGGTTTTGCCGATGGCTTTTTTGCTAATGACCGGGAGCACCAGCTTAAAGTGGTAGAGAAGATCCGGCAATACCAGCCGGAGATCGTATTGATGAACGCCATACACGACCGCCACCCGGACCACGGAAGAGGATCGGCAGTAGTATCAGAGGCCTGTTTCCTGGCAGGATTGCGTATGATTCCAACCGTAACAGGTATAGGTGAGGCGCAACAGCCTTGGCGGCCTAAAGCGGTGTACCATTACATACAGGACCGCTATATCGTTCCTGACCTGGTGGTAGACATAACACCTTTCTGGGACAAGAAAATGGAAACGATCCGGGCATTCAAATCACAGTTCTACAACCCGGACGATACCTCTCCGAATACCTACATTTCTTCTCCGGAGTTCCTGGAATTTATCGAGGCGCGCGCCAAAGAGTATGGCCATGCCATTGGAGTTACCTACGGCGAAGGCTTTACCAAAGAACGGCACATCGGCGTAAGAAACCTTTTCGATTTGATTTAGTCTGTCAAATATAAGTATAAAAGAAAGAGGCGCTGCAGGTTATGCAGCGCCTCTTTCTTTTATACGTTGGCTGTTATACTATTTTAACCTGTTCTTGCGCCAGTTTGAAGTAGCAGCGGCAGTCGTAACAGCTTGTTCAGAGCCATGATCGACATGGGCTTTGCTTTTGCCCAGCAGCATCGAAGCCAGAACAGCAGCTATTTCTGCTTCTTCTCCTTCGGTTTTTTGTGCCAGCTTATCCGGAGAGAAGTAGCGCTCAATAAACTTGGTATCGAAGTTACCGGAAACAAAGGCCTCGTGCTGCAGTACAAACTTGCCAAACGGAAGCGTTGTCTCAATTCCGGTGATTTCATACTCATCAATGGCACGGATCATTTTCTCGATGGCTTCCTTACGGTCTTTCCCGAAGGTAACCAGTTTGGCGATCATCGGGTCGTAGTAGATCGGAATGCCCATGCCTTGCTCGAAGCCATCGTCTACACGTACTCCCAAGCCCTGCGGACGCTTGTAGGTTTCGAGTCTTCCGATATCCGGCAGGAAGTTGTTTACCGGGTCTTCGGCATACACACGAAGCTCCAGGGCATGGCCGTAGATGTGCAACTGTTCCTGGCGGAAGCTCAGGGCTTTTCCTTCTGCGATCAGGATCTGCTCTTTCACCAGGTCAAGTCCCGTGATCTGCTCTGTAACCGGGTGCTCTACCTGCAGGCGCGTGTTCATTTCCAGGAAGTAGAAGTTCAGGTTCTCGTCTACCAGGAATTCAACGGTACCGGCTCCTACGTAATCACAGGCTTTGGCCACGTTTACCGCGCAACGGCCCATTTCTTCGCGTAGGGCAGGGGTGAGCACTGCCGAAGGAGCTTCCTCGATCACTTTCTGGTGACGGCGCTGGATAGAACACTCACGCTCGAACAGGTGCACAATGTTGCCGTGGGTATCGCCCAGCACCTGAATTTCGATATGACGTGGCGAACCGATATATTTTTCAATAAAAACAGAACCATCGCCAAAGGCCGAAGTAGCCTCGCTTACGGCAAGCTTCATCTGCTCTTCAAACATATCAATATGATCGACTACACGCATGCCTTTACCGCCACCGCCGGCACTGGCTTTGATCAGGATCGGAAAACCCACATGGTGCGCGATCTGCTTGGCTTCTTCCACATCGGTGATGGCGTGCTCCGTACCCGGCACCATCGGGATGTTATACTTGGCTACGGCAGCCTTGGCGGCCAGCTTGCTTCCCATCAGCTGAATTGCCTCCGGAGAAGGGCCAATGAAGATAAGGCCTGCTTCCTGTACTGCCTGTGCAAAGGCTGCATTTTCAGATAAAAAACCATAGCCCGGATGAATGGCATCTACCTGCAGGCGTTTGCAGACATCAATGATCACATCGCCCCGCAGGTACGACTCGGCAGATTTCGGGCCACCAACGCAAACGGCTTCGTCGGCATAGCGTACGTGCAGTGCATTCCGGTCGGCTTCGCTGTAGATGGCAACTGTTTTTATACCCATCTCTTTGGCCGAGCGCATTACCCGCAGCGCGATTTCACCCCTGTTTGCAACCAGTATCTTGTTTATTTTTCTCATGCAGAAGCTATGGTTTTATTTGTCTTCAAAGAAAATGCATTGAGGCGAGACTTAAAAGCAAGCCAAAGAAAAAGGTTCCGGTACGAAGACTATAAATTGTTTATGATATAGTAAAAACTTAAATTTGCCTCTCATTATATACGTAATTGTATACTAGTGTAAAAAGCAAAACAGAAGTATTCAAATTATCCCGATAACTTAATCATTACACAAGGTGGATTTATTCGAAAAGTTGTTGACCAACAGAGGTCCGTTAGGCAGCCACTCACACTATGCGCATGGCTATTTCACATTTCCGAAGCTTGAAGGGGAGATTGCTCCGCGCATGAAGTTCAGGGGCAAGGAAGTGCTGACCTGGAGCCTGAACAACTACCTGGGCCTGGCCAACCATCCCGAAGTTCGTAAAGCTGATGCCGATGCCGCTGCAGAGTGGGGGATGGCTACGCCGATGGGTGCGCGCATCATGTCCGGTAATACAAACTATCATGAGCAGCTGGAGTCTGAGTTGGCTGACTTCGTGCAGAAGCCGGATGCACTGTTGCTTAACTTCGGTTACCAAGGGGTTGTTTCTATTATCGATGCATTGGTAGACCGCCACGACGTGATCGTGTACGACGCGGAATCGCATGCTTGTATTATTGATGGTGTTCGTCTGCACCAGGGCAAGCGCTTTGTGTATTCGCACAACGACATGGCCAGCCTGGAAAAACAGCTGGAGCGTGCCACACGCTGGGCTGAGAACACCGGTGGTGCTATCCTGGTGATCACGGAAGGTGTATTCGGTATGTCTGGTAACCTGGGCAAGCTGGATGAAGTGGTGAAGCTGAAGGAGAAATTCAACTTCCGTTTGTTTGTTGACGATGCACATGGATTCGGTACAATGGGTAAAACCGGTGCCGGTACAGGTGAGCACCTGGGCTGCCAGGATGGTATCGATGTATACTTCTCTACGTTTGCCAAGTCAATGGCTAGCATCGGAGCATTTGTTGCTTCTAACGAACAAGTAGTAGAGTACCTGCGCTACAACATGCGCTCGCAGATCTTCGCCAAGTCACTGCCGATGCCGCTTACAATTGGTGCTTTGAAGCGCCTGGAGCTGCTGCGCACCAAGCCTGAACTGAAAGACAAGCTGTGGGAGGTAGTAAATGCCCTGCAAAGTGGTCTGCGTGAGAAAGGCTTTAACATTGGTACGACAGAGTCGCCGGTAACGCCTGTGTTCCTGAACGGCCAGATTCCGGATGCTACCCAGCTGACACTGGACCTGCGCGAAAACTACAGCATCTTCTGCTCGATCGTGGTGTACCCGGTTGTGCCAAAAGACGTGATCATGCTGCGCCTGATCCCGACAGCTGCTCATACTTTGGATGATGTAAAAGAGACAATTGCGGCTTTCGAAAAAATTGCAGCAAAATTGGACAAAGGCTTGTATTCACCTTCGCAGGTTACCGCTTAACTCAGTTAAAACGCATTATATTTAGATTCCTTAATTTTTGCATGTTATCTTTTAATTAGTATATTAGAGCGATAAAACTAAATGTTTCACTATAACAGTAGCTCTAATGAACAACAATTTTAACAAACTGAAGGACCTGGTAATGTCACTTGAGGGTGATTTCGAGAAGTTCTATGACAAGAATAATGCAGCCGCTGGTACTCGTGTTCGTAAAGGCATGCAGGACCTGAAGAACATGGCTCAGGACATCCGTAAGGAGGTTCAGGACATGAAAAACACTTCTGAGAAGAAAGCAGCTAAATAAGCGAATCTGATTATTGATCAGTATAAATAAAAAGAGCGATCCGGTCTGGATCGCTCTTTTTATTTAGTAAACGTTATAAATCAATTAGTTAACAGTGATCAAGTAGTAGTTCTTTTTACCTTTCTGTACCACCAGGTATTTCTGTTGCAGCAGGTCATACTTCACTTCCTCATCGGGACCCTGCACCTTCTGGCGATTTATACTTACGCCTCCGTTCTTGATCATACGCTTGGCTTCGCCTTTCGAATCGAAGATTTGGCCGCCTGTAATTTCCGATAGCAGATCGCTCACGGTGGCAGCTTCCTGGAAGCTGGTTCTGGATACTTCTATCTGAGGCACTCCCTCGAAAACCGAGAGCAAAATATCTTCTCGCAGGCTGCGTAGCGTCTCTAAATCTCCTTTTCCAAATAAAATTTCTGAGGCTTCTACAGCCGAAATATAGTCATCTTCGGAGTGTACACGAATAGTAACATCTTTAGCCAGCGCTTTCTGTAAAATGCGTAAATGTGGGGCCTGACGGTGCTCTTCTGTAAGTGCGTCGATCTCTTCTTTTGGCAGCAAAGTATACACCTTAATCAGTTTTTCTGCTTCCTCATCCGACAGGTTGAGCCAGAACTGATAGAACTTGTAAGGGGAGGTCAGGGTAGCGTCAAGCCATACGTTGCCGCCTTCTGATTTACCAAACTTGGTACCATCTGATTTCGTCACCAGTTTGCCTACCAAGGCAAAAGCTTTGCCTCCGTCGATGCGGCGGATCAGTTCAGTGCCTGTCGTGATATTGCCCCATTGGTCAGATGCACCCATCTGCAGGCGCACGCCTTTGTTCTTATACAAGTGGTAGAAGTCGTACCCTTGTATGAGCTGGTACGAGAACTCAGTGAAGGAAAGGCCTTCGGCACGATCGCCTTCCTCGTCGGCGCTGATGCGCTTCTTTACCGAGTCTTTGGCCATCATGTAATTTACCGTCAGGTGCTTGCCCACTTCACGCAGGAAACCCAGGAAGCTGAACTCCTTGAACCAGTCGTAGTTGTTCACGATTTCGGCTGAGTTGGCACCGCAGTTAAAGTCCAGGAATTTCTCCAGCTGTTTGCGGATGCCCTCCTGGTTGGCTCTCAGGGTCTCTTCGTCCAGCAGGTTACGCTCAGCAGATTTACCGGAAGGGTCGCCGATCATACCGGTGGCACCACCTACCAAGGCCAGGGGTTTATGGCCGGCGCGCTGTAACTGCACCAGCAGCATGATGGTAGCCAGGTTGCCGATGTGCAGCGAGGAGGCAGTAGGGTCAAAACCGATATAGCCAGCAGTCATACCGGAAGCAAGTTGTTCCTCTGTACCCGGCATGAAATCGTGGAGCATGCCCCTCCATCTTAGTTCTTCTATAAGATTCATGTAAACTATAATCGTCTGTTCCCGGCAAATATAAAAAAGAGTTGGCAGTTCGCAGCAGCGAATAGGCAGAAGTGCCTGCAACAGGAGCTTTTCTATTACAATTGGCAGCGATGCCTTCTGTGCCGATACTAAGCATACCCTTGTATAGACAAGTGCATTAAATTTAAGCTGCAAGTTTGCACCAGATTTTCAAGTATAGACAAATCCTATTTTGTAGGGCAGCTACCCTGTAAAATTTTAACCCTTACTTATTGGGGCTCTACTGCAAGTATAGGTTGCATTCACCATTTAGCGTGTAACATAAAGCCATGGTGCTTAGTTAGAATGGTAGCGATAGGTTTGTATCATTTTTAAAAAGATTTTGCCTCCCGTTTGCTCCGGATTTTATACTTCTGTGCTACTATCGTTCATACATCCTGGGCTTCTTTTTCTCCTCTTTTTTACCATAAACTAATTTTTTGCCCATGAGAATTAAATTTGAACTTCTTTTTGCAGTTGTTTTAGTTACTGCCCAAGCATGCGATAAGCAGGAGCCCGAAAGCGAGGTACAACCCCAAATGGCCACTACACAGGTCTCGATCGAGTCGGTAGACCCTGAAATTGTAACCGACAAGGTGGAGCATGATACAGACGATCCTGCTATATGGATAAATCCGGAAGATCCTTCTGAAAGCCTGATTTTGGGTACAGACAAAGATTCTGACGGCGCCTTGTACGTGTTTGATCTCAAGGGGAATATTATAGAAGACAAAGTAGTAGATGACTTGGAGCGCCCCAATAACGTGGACGTTGAGTATGGGTTGAAGCTGGAGGGGCGACCTGTAGACATTGCAGTAGTTACCGAACGCTACACACGTAAGCTTCGCATTTACTCTTTGCCTGATATGAAGCCAATTGATAACGGTGGCATAGCGGTTTTTAAAGGAGAAAGCGGCTCCGGCTACCGCGACCCAATGGGTATCTCGCTGTACAAGAGCCCCAATTCAGGTTCTATCTATGTAGTAGTTGGGCGTAAGGACGGGCCAACAAACGGCACTTACTTATGGCAATATTTGCTGGAAGACGATGGGGATGGTGAAGTGAAAGCAACGCTGGTGCGTAAGTTTGGTGATTTTAGTGGCAAGCAGGAAATTGAGTCAATTGCCGTGGATGATGAACTGGGCTATGTGTACTACTCTGATGAAGGTATAGGAGTAAGAAAGTATCACGCTGAACCAAGCAGGGGAAATAAACAATTAGCCTTGTTTGCTAACGATGATTTTGAACAAGATCAGGAAGGTATCTCCATCTATAAAGTTGACAAGAATACCGGCTACATTCTGGTATCGGATCAGCAAAACAACCGGTTCCATATTTTCCCCCGAGAAGGCGACAACGGTGACCCGCATGAGCACGAACTGATCAAAATAGTGAAGGTTGAAGCCGATGACAGTGATGGCTCTGAGATTACGAATGTGCCACTGAACGATACCTTCCGCTCCGGTCTTTTCGTGGCGATGTCAACGAACAGGACCTTCCATTATTATTCCTGGAATGATATCGCCGGGGATGATTTACAAAAAGCAGTTTATTAGAACCTTTTGATTTGCTATTGAGGAACAAAATCCTTCCATTTTGCAGATGTTGAAGCAAAATGGAAGGATTTTGGCTTTTCTAGTGTTTTTAGCTATCTTTTGACATCAGTTAAACAGCATTTACCAACTTTACTGATTCTGCTTCTAGATAAAAAACGATAAACCCTATATGAAAATCGCTCCATACATTGCTTTATCCGCTTCGTTGCTGTTCCTGATCAGCTGTTCGGAAGATAAAAAAACTACTCCGGTTCAAAACAACGCCGGTAACGCGCCTGCTGCAGGTGCAACCGTAACCCAACCAACTGGCCAAGGTACGCCTGCAGGCAATGTAGCTTTGAATCCTGCACACGGCCAGCCGGGCCACCGTTGCGATATTGAGGTTGGGGCTCCTCTGAACCTGCCGGCACGCCCGAACCTGAATCCGCCGACAACGGTAGCACCAAGTACCAGTCAGCCGCAGGTGGCTCCCGGCACCAACCCGCCACACGGCTATCCAGGCCACGACTGTAGTGTTGCGGTTGGCGCGCCGCTAAATAAGTAACCGTGCTTTTGTTGATTATACTAAGTTGCAGTTTGATTTTTTTTGAAAGCCATACCCATAGCTGTTCAGCCAGTTATCGATTTAAAGTATAAGTATAAGTATAAGTATAGGTATAAGTATAAGTATAAGTATAAGTATAAGTGCCGGCCTTC
The DNA here is from genome assembly GCF_023630205.1 of Pontibacter ruber. Classification (GTDB taxonomy): domain Bacteria; phylum Bacteroidota; class Bacteroidia; order Cytophagales; family Hymenobacteraceae; genus Pontibacter; species Pontibacter ruber. The sequence continues at coordinate 721,074 of NZ_JALPRR010000002.1, forward strand.
TTCCGAAGGCCGGCACTTATACTTCAGGCAAGTAGCAAAGGGATAGAGTTGCCGTAGTTCATGCTGCCATCAGCAAGCTAAGGCAGTATGGTGTAATGCGCCCTTTCTTTCAGTTTTATTTAAAAACTTTGCTGCTGATGCCTTAAATTTGCAGAGGGGGCAAATCGTATGTGCTCCTGTTTTCAATACCCATACCGCCACTACTTTTTATTATGTCGCATACACCCGAAGGCATTCTGGAACAGCTAAAGAAGCGCCAGTTTGCACCTGTCTACTTTCTGCAAGGAGAGGAGCCTTATTACATCGACCTCATTGCTGACTATATAGAAGCCAACGCGCTGCAGGAGCATGAAAAAGGATTTAATCAGGTGGTAATTTATGGCAAAGACGTGGATGTGGCTACTGTTTTGTTGCAGGCAAAGCGCTTCCCGATGATGTCGGAGCGGCAGGTAGTGATCGTAAAAGAGGCGCAAAGTATACAGGATCTGGAAAGGGAGGAAAGTGTAAAGCAACTGGAAGCTTACCTGCAAAACCCGTTGCCTTCTACCATACTTGTGTTTTGCCACAAGCATAAATCGCTGGATGGGCGCAAGGCCTTGGGCAAAGCTGTAGCGAAGCATGCGGTGCTGCTTACGACCAAAAAGTTGTACGACAACCAGGTGCCTGCCTGGGTAAACCAATACTTGAAGACGAAAGGCGTACAGGCTTCGCCTCAGGCAGTTGTGATGCTAAGCGAGTTCATCGGTGCTGACCTGTCCCGCCTCTCCAACGAGATTGACAAGCTGCTTATCAACCTGAAGCCCGGTCAGGCAATAGACGAACGGGTGGTGCAGGAAAATGTCGGCATCAGCAAGGAGTACAATATATTTGAGTTGCAGTCGGCCCTGATCGCTCAGGATCCCCTGAAGGCGAATCGCATCATCCATTACTTTGAAGCGAATCCTAAAAACAACCCGCTCATCCCGAATTTATACTTGTTGTTCTCCTTTTTTACAAAGCTCCTGTGCCTGCATCAGCAAGCCGATAAGTCGGAGGCAGGGCTTCGGAAAAGTTTAGGAGCGCAGGCCTGGAAAGTAAAAGATTACATGCATGCCCTGCGCGCGTACCCGTTACACCGTGTGGTCGATATCATTCACTACATCCGGGTGGCCGACCTGCAGGTGAAAGGTATAACGGGAGGCGATATGTCCGAAGCCGAGATCCTGAGGGAGTTGGTCTTCAAGATATTGCATCCGGTTCCGCGTGCTCTTGCTTCGTAAGCGCTGTTTATTTCCGAAGCCATACAATATTTCGACTTTCCTATACATTGTATAAGTATCGAAAGACCCATTGCCGTCTGAAGGCGAAGAAAATGGTAAAGACAGCAGCAGGTTATCAATTTTTATTAACTTTGAAAATGGCAGCATCTGACCGGGGCAGTATTGCCGGAAAATTTGCTGTAGTTGCACTTTATCTGTGTTAAGAATCATCTCATTGCCGAATAAACAGGCAGATTGAATAAATTATGAAAATAGCTTTAAAAGTAGCGCTTGCATCGGTACTGGTAAGCGGGGCGCACCTGGCGGAGGCGCAGCATACACAGGTCTTCAATGCGAAGGATAAGTACTTCCATGAAGGCGTGGAGTTGTTTGACCGTGCCAAGTATGGCTCCGCTCAGGAGGCTTTCCGCAAGTATATCCAACTGATCGGCGACGATGCCAAGACGGCAGATGCCCAGTATTACTATGCACTGAGTGGCTTGTACCTGTTGCACCCGGACGCAGAGCAACTTATACTTAACTTCACGAAGAAGTTTCCGACACACCCGAAAACTGCCTTGGCCAATTACGAGCTGGGCTTGTACTACTTCGAGCAAAAGGACTATAAAAATGCGGTAGAGAAGCTGAAACAGGCTCCTGCACACCTGCTCAGCATCAAGCAGAACAAGGAGCTGGAGTTCAAGCTGGGCTATTCCTACTTTGCCACAAAGGATTTTGCCAACGCCAAGATCTATTTCGATAAGAACAAGACAACCGGTTTCCGGGAAGATGAGCATCGCTTTGCCTATGCTTCCAACTACTATGCCGGCTACATAGCCTACCGCAACGGCGACTACGCAGCCGCCAAAGCCGACCTGCTGATTGCTGAAAAGAACGAGGCGTATGCCAATATTGTGCCTTACATGATCACAGAGATCCTGTACAAGGAGAACGATATTTTTGAGGTAATCCGTTACGGCGAAGCAGCCCTGGCAAAAACGCCAAAAGTACAGCAGGCCGATGAGATTGCATTGCTTGTCGGGGATGCGTATTACCAGCGGGGCGAATTCAAATCAGCTGCCAAGTACTTCGACCAGTTTGCCAAAGGCAAGCGCAAACTGGAGCCGGTGGTGCAGTACAAGATCGCTTATACAGACTATAAGAACGATAACTTCAAGAATGCCATTGCCAACTTTAAAGAGGTGGCGCTTAAAAAAGATGCACTTGGGCAGAATGCGGCTTATTACCTAGGTCTGAGCTACCTGCGCGATGGCAACAAGCAGTTTGCCCTGACCGCCTTTGACCAGGCCCGCAAAAATGACCAGGACAAAGACATCACCGAAGCGGCTACCATCAAGTATGCACAAGTGAGTTACGAGCTGGGCAATTTCCGTGAGGTTTTCAATTCGTTGGCCAACTTCAACAAAGATTTCCCTAACTCAGAGCAGGCCGCAGAAGTGGACAACCTGCTGAGCGAGGCATACTTCAACTCGAACAACTATCCGGAAGCGATACGCCACATTGAGAGTATGCCGAAGAAAAGTTACCGCATACTGCAGACGTACCAGCGCGTAACCTACTACCATGCGGTGAACCTGTTCAACGATGCCAAATTCCCGGCTGCTGTGAATATGCTGGATAAATCGCTGCAGTACCCGTACGACAAGGAAATAACGGCTTCGAGCCACTTTGTAAAGGGGGAGGCCTATTCTATCGGGCAGCGCTATGAAGATGCGATCAACAGTTATGCCGCCGTGTTCCGCAACAGTGGTGCCGGCAAGTCGGATCATTATGTTAAGTCACGATATGGCATCGGCTACGCTTACTACAACACCAAGCAGTACGACAAAGCACTGACGCATTTCCGCGCCTATTTGGATGCCGTGCCGAAAAGCGATGCGAACTACTACGATGCCACCCTGCGTCTTGCCGATTGCTACTATGTAAACAAGAACTATGGCGAGGCCCTGAACCTGTACGACCGCGTAATTGCTTCCAATTCAGTGGACAAGGATTATGCTTACTTCCAGAAAGGGGTGATCCTGAACATCAACGGCAAGGATGAACAGGCAAACCAAAACCTTCAGACAGTATTAGCGCAGTATCCGAAATCGCGCTATGCAGATGATGCGCAGTACCAGCGTGCCCTGATCGATTTTGAAGCCGGTAAGTACCAGCCGGCCATCACAGGCTTTACCTCACTGATCCAGAACCAGACCGACAGTAAGTTGTTGCCGAATGCCCTGCACAAGCGGGGTATTGCCTATGCCAACCTGCAGCGCTACAACGAGGCGATCAACGACTACAAGCGTGTGCTCGACGAGTTCCCATCTTCCAAAGTAGCCAGCGGTACGCTCATCAGCTTACAGGAGGCACTTGCAAACCAGAACAGAAGCGAAGAATTTGATACTTACCTGGCAAAGTATAAAACGTCTAACCCGGACAACAATGCTTTGGAAAGCATTGAGTACGAAGCAGCTAAGACGCTATACTTCAATGAAAAGTATAGCCAGGCCATTACAAAATTAGAAGCCTACCTGACGAATTATCCGAAGAGCCCGTTCAACAGCGATGCCCGTTACTTCCTTGCCGATTCTTACCTGCGTGAGAAAAACAGGGAAGCCGGTATGCAGCGCCTGCGAGAGGTGATCACGGAGAATAAGTCAGAATATGTGAACCGTGCTATACAGAAAATGGCCGATCTGGAGTTTGAAGCGAAAAACTACAGCGAGGCAGTTAACTTCTATGGCAGACTGCGCGATGTGGCTACCAACCGAAAAGAGCAATCTACCGCTCTTAATGGTCTGATGATGAGCTATTACCTGATGAAAGATTACGCTTCGTCTAAACGCATTGCCGAAGAATTGATCAGCCAGGGAAGTGCTGCATCTCCTAACACACTGCACGCAGCCATGCTCTACAAAGGCAAGAACACTTATGCGCAAGGCAATCTAGAGCAGGCCCTGACGGAGTTCCGCGAAACAGCCAAAGCAGCTTCTGATGTGAATGGTGCCGAAGCCCAGTACCTGGTGTCGGAGATTCTGTTCAAGCAGAAAAAGTATAAAGAGTCGGTTGAAGTTGCCTATGAGTTCAACAACAAGTTCTCTAACTACGATTACTGGCTGGGCAAATCGTTCCTGATCATTGCCGAAAACTATGCGGCTCAGAACGAAATGTTCCAGGCGCGTGCAACGCTCAACTCCATTATAGAAAACTCTCCTGTTAAGGAGATCGTGGAGGAGGCAAAGCAAAAGCTGGCCAAAATGGGCGGAAACACCGGAGCACAGGATTCTGTGGCTGCCCCTCAGGACACGAGCGCAGCGCCGCAGGATACTACCGGAAACAAGTAGTTGCACGGCAAAAAGTAATTCATCAGAAGTATAGCACAACTGAGAAACATCATCATGAAGAAGAGATTAAAGTTAGCCTCGCTGGCAATCGTACTAAGTGTAGGTTATAGTTATATGAATACGGCCCAGGCGCAGAATACCGGCGGCTGGGGAGAAGGCGCAAAGCTGGAGGACGCGGAGATCGTGGTGGAAAAGAACCGTGTGATCGAACTGCCACAGGCTGCCCGGAACTTTGAGAAGTTTAAGGTCAATCCGCCAGAGGCTGGTGCACGGAACGTGCGCTACCGCTTTATGGACTACAAGCTGCCTTCTCAGGACATCGAACTGCAGTTACGCGTGCTGACCATCAAGCAGGACGAGCTGAACAAATTGTATGGTAATTACCTGAAGGCCGGGCTTGGTAACTACGGTACCCTTTACCTGAAAGGATACTTCCACAACAAACGCAGCAAAGACTCATCTTATGGGGCTGAGGTAAGCCATGTTTCTTCCTCACGTGGCCCTGTAGACCGTGCCAATTCCGGCACCGGCAACTCTTCGCTGGGCGTGCACGGCGAGGGCTACCTGCAGGGCCTGACCGTTGGCGGCCGTCTGAACTATGGGCGTGATAAATACCATTTCTATGGTTATTCTCCTGACCTGCAGGGGTTAGTGGATAAAGATACGATCCGGCAAGTGTTCAACCGCGTTTCTGCGGACGGGTATCTTCACAATCATTCTGCCGGAACTCCCTTCCTGTACAAGGCTGGCGTTAAAGTTGATTACCTGAAAGACCGCTACGACATGAGCGAGGCAAACCTTGCCTTTAAACTCAACAGCGAGTATGGCATCGATACGCTGTCTGGATTTAAGGTAGACGCAGACCTGTCAGTTGTTTCGCATAAAGATTCTGCCAATGTTAACCGCACGCTGTTTAAGCTGGCACCAAGCTATGAGCGCCAGTTGGGTGCTCTGAAGTTATCATTGGGTGCTAATATTGCCTACACCGGCGACACGGTGAACGATGCGCGTAAGTTTAACATCTACCCAGCCGTTCGTGTAGGAGTGGAGCCAATCAAAAATAACCTGTTGATTTACGCAGGTTTAGGCGGAGATCTGCAAAGGGTTACTTTATACCAGCTGACGCAGGAGAATCCTTTCCTGGCACCAAATGTTCGTGTAGCCGATATCAACAAAGGCATGGAGATCTATGCCGGTATGTCGGCTAACCTGGCCAACTATGTGCACCTGACAGGCCGTGTAGCCTACCAGAACTTCCGCAACTTATACTTCTACAACAACTCCAAAGACGATGTGTCGAAGTTTGAGCTGGTATATGATGACGGCGTAACAAATGTTTTAAATATTTACGGCGAGGCAGTATTCAATTATTCTGATGAGATCCGGCTTGGTTTAAAGGCTGATTATAACAAGTATAACACCGCCAGTTTAGAGCAACCGTTTCACCGTCCGGAGCTGATGGCCAGCGTTTTTGGTACCTACAACTTCTTCGACAAGATTCTGTTTAATTCAGAACTTTACTATATTGGGAGTTCTTTCGGGCGCATTTATAATCCGAACGGTACATTTGAACTGCGGGAAACCGACAACATCGTGGACCTGAATCTGAAGGCGGATTATAGATTCTCGAATAAATTCACAACATTTGTGATGGCCAATAATTTGTTTGGCAAGAAGTACGAAAGGTTTGTAAATTACCCGAGCAAAAGTATAAATCTGATAGGAGGTATCTCTTATTCATTCTAAAAGTGCCCTATGGTTGACAAGCACATTAAGTCACTGCTCTATGATCATGATTGCGTCATCATACCGGATTTTGGCGGGCTGATCGCGCGTTATGTGTCTGCACGGATAAATCCGGTAAAGCATACGCTTGCACCCCCATCCAAAAGAATCGCTTTTAACGAAAAACTCGTTCTGAGCGATGGCCTGCTGATCAGCACGTTTGCCCACGCAAAAGGTGTTTCGCACGAGGAGGCCCAGCGGCTGGTGGCGGAGTTTGTGCATCAGGCCAAAGTAAAACTGGATACCGAAAACCGCTTTGAGCTGCAAGGCATCGGTCTTTTCAAGTATAATGCGGAACGTCGCATTGAATTTGAATACGTAGAGGCCGATAACCTGCTGGAGGATAGTTTTGGGTTACCGGAGCTGGTGGCCCGTCCGCTGCGTGTAGAGGAGCCTGCCGTGCTGCGTACGCTGATCAAGGAACGTCATCAGCAGGAACCGGTACCGGTTAAAATGCTGTTGCGCCGTCGCCTGAAGCGCATTTACAATGTTACTGCCGGGTTGGTGCTGGGAGGTATTGCCGTAACGGGCGTATACCTGCTCTCGCTGCAGACAGATTATAATTTAAGCAGCCTCAACCCGATATCGCTGTTCAACGCCGGGCAACCCTACAACAGCCAGCTTACTTCAAAGTATGCTACCGACTACGAGCCTTTTTCTGAAGAAGACCGCGCGACTGCTTACGAGCGTATCATACCTGCCTATACAGTTGCAGCCTTAGATGAGATTGAGGCTGAAGTACCAACTACGGATGTAGAAGACAGCACAGCGCTACTGGCTGCCCAGGAGGAAGTAGTAGAAAGTATAGCTGCAAGTAACGAAGCGCAAGCAGAAGTAAATCAGGAGGTTACGCTAGAGGAAAAGGTAACTGAAGCACCTGCCGAGACAAAAGCTCCTGTCCTGACAATTAACAGAAAAACAGGTCGTTTTTATGTTATTACAGGTGGGTATTCACGTCTGAAGAATGCCGAGGAAAATCGCGACGAAATTGGCCAGAAAGGCTTTGCTGCCAAAGTACTTGTACCAGGTCGCGGAAGCAGGTTATACAGAGTATCCGTAGCAGACTTTGCAACGGCAGAAGAAGCGCAGGCAGCTGTACCAGCATTAAGAAAAACTTTCGGAGAAACTATTTGGGTATTTAACAACTAACATGAATTCTATTTTATTACAGATCACTACCGGTGTACCTGCCGATACAACCGTTGCTCTTGCGGAAGGAGGAGCTGAAGCTGCCGATACATCCGTATCATTGATAGACCTGGCCCTGGCTGGCGGATGGGCGATGTACCCGCTCGCGCTGCTATCCTTAGCTGCAGTTTATATTTTTGTAGAGCGCTACCTTACGCTTAAAAAAGCTGCTAAAAATCCGGAAGGCTTTACAGACCGCATCAAGCGCATGGTACTTGCCGGCGATATCACAGGAGCTAAAATGCTCTGCTCTCAGGCCAACACACCTGTGTCACGCATGCTGGAGAAGGGTATCAGCCGTATTGGTAATCCGCTGAAGAACATCGAGACATCTATTGAGAACGTTGGTAAGATCGAGATCAGCCGTCTGGAGCGTGGTCTGTCTGGTCTGGCTACGATTGCAGGTGCTGCTCCCATGCTGGGCTTCCTTGGTACCGTAACAGGTATGATCCAGGCGTTCATTGCCATCGCGCAGGCAGAAGGCTCTATCAGCCCGAAACTTTTGTCTGGTGGTATTTACGAAGCGATGGTAACAACAGCTGCCGGTCTGATCATTGGTCTTCCTGCTTATGTTGGTTACAACTACCTGGTAGGTAAGATCGACAGCATCGTACATTCTATGGAATATTCATCTATCGAATTCCTTGATCTTTTACAAGAACCACAGCTTTAAGAATGAATCTTCGCTCGAAAAACAGGATAAATGCTGAATTCAGTATGTCGTCTATGACAGACATCATTTTCCTGTTGCTTATCTTTTTCATGCTTACCTCTAACTTTGTTACGCCTTCGGGCTTGCCTGTTAGCTTGCCATCCAGCAAAACATCGAACATCGTAATGCAAAAGATCAGCGTGACCATTACACCTGACCTTAAGTATTACCTAAATGAGAAACCGGTAGCTTTTGCAGATATCGAGCCGCAACTGGCAGCACTTTTGCAGGACACACAGGAAGGAGAGGGCGTAGTAGTACTGCATGTTGACAAAACCGTGCCGGTAGAGCACCTGGTTAAAGTGGCGGGCATTGCTACAGACCTTAAAGCGAAAGTAACCTTGGCCACCGTGCCAACCGAATAAGTATAAGTTTCCTATGTCAGTAGCTTTATCAAGAGAAGAGGAGAAGAATAAACGTGTTGCAGCCGGCATCAGTGTGGCAGTGCATATTATTCTGCTGTTGCTTCTGATTTATGTGATGGCGTGGCGGGCCCCTGATCCGCCTGCCGAAGAACTTGGCATTGAGCTTAACTTTGGTATGGATGCTGTCGGAAGCGGAGAAACGCAGACTACAGCAACGCCTAACGAGTCCAAAAAGGTTGAGGATAGCAAACCAGCGCCAACACAGCCTGATCCTTTGCCAGAGCCGGAGCCGGTTGTAAAGCCTACACCGCCGCAGCCTGTTGAGACACCAAAAGTACAGACAACGACTGCTGAAGCACCTGTAGCTGTTAAGGAGGAGGTTAAACCGCAGCCTAAACCGCAGCCAAAAGAGGAAGTGGTGAAAAAGGAGCCTGAAAAGCCTAAATCGCTTTACCCGGGTAAGCCAAATACCAGTACTGCCGGCACCGGCAAAAACGGAACCTCTAACGAAGCTACAGGCAACAACAACGGTGACGACGCCAACAAAGTAGGCGATAAAGGCTCACCGGAAGGCAAGCTGGATGCAAAAGCGCTTTATGGCAAAGCCGGAGGAGGAGCAGGAGGTTCATTGGATATGCCAGGCTGGCGCTACGATATTGAACCGAAAAGCGACCCTTACGACAACGAGACGGGTGTGATCAAATTCCGCATCAAGATCGATGAGAACGGTGAGATCGTATCCATCAGCACTATTGAGAGCAACGTTTCGCCGCATGTTAAAAAGTGGTACGAGGACCAGTTAAGAAAAACATCCTTTAGCCGTACCGGCGGAAACGGAAACAGCTCCGGAGCAACCGGTACTGTTACCTTCGTGATCAAATCACGCTAATACCTTTCCAAATGACCTATCAGGAGTGCCTTGATTACTTATACCAGCAATTGCCGATGTTTCAACGCATCGGCAATGCTGCTTTTAAGAAGAGCCTCGACAACATCATTGCACTTTGCGACGCGCTGGGGCAGCCACAGCATCGGTTTAAAACCATACACGTGGCGGGTACCAACGGCAAAGGCAGCAGCTCGCACATGCTGGCAGCTGTTTTGCAAAGTGCAGGCTATAAAACTGGGCTTTATACTTCGCCACATCTCAAATCTTTCACCGAACGTGTCCGCATCAATGGTGCGGAACTGCCACAGCAGTACCTTGTTGAGTTCGTTGAGCAGAACAAACAGCTTTTTGAAAGTGTAAAGCCATCTTTTTTCGAGATGACGGTGGCCCTGGCTTTCAAATACTTTGCCGACGAGCAGGTAGATGTTGCCGTTATTGAGGTCGGTTTGGGAGGCAGGCTGGACTCAACCAACATCATCAACCCGGAAGTATCGCTTATCACCAATATCGGGTACGACCACCAGGCACTGCTTGGAGACACGCTGGAAGCCATTGCAGGTGAGAAGGCAGGTATCATCAAGCTCCAGACGCCGGTAATTATCAGTACAAAGCAACCGGACATAGCGCATGTGTTCGAGCAAAAGGCAGCTCAGGAACATGCATCTTTATACTTTGCTACAGATCATGTACAGGTACAACTACAGGAAGGTGATCTGGAGAAGCAGGTTTTCCAAGTGTACAAGGAAGGCAAGTTATACTTCGATCGTTTGATGATCGACCTCACGGGGCAGTACCAGAAGTATAACCTGCCGGGTGTGTTGCAAACCATCGCTATACTGCAGGAGCGTGGCTTTTCAATTTCAGAAGAAGCAATTCGAGAAGGACTAAGCCATACAAAATTGATCACAGGGCTGAAGGGCCGCTGGCAGGTCTTGAGCCATAACCCCTTAACTATTTGCGATACAGGCCATAATGTGGATGGTATTAAACAAATACTTTCGCAGTTGCAAGCCTTACACCCCAAACAGGTACACATGGTTTTCGGTGCTGTAAACGATAAAGACGTCACCACGATACTACAACTCTTGCCCAAGCAATACAGCTATTACTTCTGCCAGGCAAATATTCCAAGGGCTTTGCCGGTAGGTGAGTTAGCCGCTAAGGCAGCCGCCATTGGATTAGCAGGGGAGGCTTATACTACAGTGGCAGAAGCCGTTAAGGCTGCAAAAGCAAAAGCTGCGCCGGATGAGGTTATTTTTATCGGAGGTAGTACCTTTGTGGTTGCAGAGATTGAAGAACTATAAACCTAAATGGGAAGATCAAAATTAGAGAAGTTTGCCGTGATTGCCGAACGTGAGAACGTGGTGCAGGAAGGAGATGAACGATACGGTAAGTTAGCCGGAAAGTGGCGCGAAGAGCTTTTTGGGAACACCAACCCCCTGATACTGGAAATAGGCTGCGGACGTGGTGAATATACCGTTGGTATGGCACGCCTGTATCCGGACAAGAACTTTATTGGTATCGATATCAAAGGAGCCCGTATCTGGAAAGGCAGCTCTATGGCTTTGGAAGAAGAATTATACAATGTAGCTTTCCTGCGTACCTATGTAGAAGGTATAACCGAGCATTTTGCTGCAGGTGAGGTTGACGAGATCTGGATTACGTTTCCGGACCCAAGACCACGCGACCGTGACATCAAACGCCGCTTAACGGCGCCCCGCTTTCTGGATGCATACAGACATATTCTGAAGCTGGGCGGTAAGGTGCATCTTAAAACGGATAACCTGCCCCTTTACGAATTCACCCTGGAGGTGCTGCAGGAGCAACCTGTGAAGGATCTTGTTTATACTTCCGACCTATACCAGTCTGACCTGCAGGAGCACACCATGGGCATTTACACGACCTATGAAAAGCGTTACCTGGAAGAAAACATTCCGATCAAGTACGTACAGTTTAAGGTGTAGAAAGTTTGAAAGTTAAATATTTAACATACATAAAAATGCCTGCTGAAGTGATTCAGCAGGCATTTTCTATTTAGCAGTTATTTTCAATATTGGGCTTAAATAACCCTCTAACTCTTTAACTCTCTAACTTTCTAACTTCAAATTATTCTTCTATCACTTCAAAGATTTCCTGCAGCTCATCAAAGTCTTTTAGGCCGGGTTTGATCTCGTGCCCGCCTCTCAATCCGATACCAGCTGGTTTAACTGTTTTCATGATCTGGTTCACATTGTCTTTGTTAATGCCAAAACCCAGGTATATGGAGTACTTCTTTGCGATGCTTTTTAGCAGGTTTGTGTTGGTGCTGTCGATTGTGTCAAAGTCAGTAGAGTAGATGAGGAAGTGCTCTACCACCGGGCTGTAAAGCTCCATCATCTCCAGCAACTCGCTTTCTACAGTATCCTTATTTATATAAACCTTCTGTATTACCGGGCGGCTGATCTCCTCAATTTCATCGATAAGGTACGGGGTATCCAGCTGAATGTAGTTCAGGTTAAACTCTTCTGCGTACTCGTTGATCACGTCCGGCTTTGCCCGTTCAAACTCACCTATCAGCTGCACCCCGGAAATCCACCCTACAATTTCTTTCAGTTTTTCAGACGAAACACGGTCAGGAGAATCAAGCTTGAGGTTAAAACCAATCATGTCCACGCCCATGCCGGCACAATAACGCGCATCACTCAGGTTGTTTATTCCGTTCACTATCACGGAAGTACGTAAGCCCATATTATTTTATACTTTAATAGAAGTTAAGACAAACTGTAAACTAATGAAATCCAAAGTAAACCCCAAAAGCCAAACAATGCTACCTTTTCCCTGATTTTTTTGAAAGCATTTCGGTGTCGGGCTTTAGGGTTAACGCAGCCAGGTAAGTAATATTTGACCACCTGAATCTTTATTAGTGCGATGTTGTTGCTATCTTTGTAAAAAATTATATTAAATAGCATTTACGTTTTCATTATAGATGAGTAAGTTAGGAAGGGTATTGGTGGCTATGAGCGGCGGCATCGACAGTTCGGTGGCGGCTGTGATGCTCCATGAGCAAGGCTATGAGGTAATTGGCATGACCATGAAAACATGGGACTACGCTTCCAGCGGCGGTAATAAAAAAGAAACCGGTTGCTGCAGCCTCGATTCCATCAACGATGCCCGTGATATTGCTGTTAAGTTAGGCTTCCCGCATTATATTATTGATATCCGTGAAGAGTTTGGTGATTATGTGATCAATCACTTTACGGAGGAATACATGGCCGGGCGTACGCCTAACCCGTGCGTGTTGTGTAATACGCACATCAAATGGGACGCGCTGCTTCGCCGTGCCGACCAGCTGGGCTGTGACTTTATTGCAACCGGCCACTATGCCAACGTACGCGAAGAAAACGGCCGCTACGTGATCTCCAAAGGTCTGGACGAGCACAAAGACCAGTCGTATGCGCTGTGGGGTATTTCACAGGAGAGCCTTGCCCGCACCATTTTCCCGTTGGGTAAGCTGCGCAAGACAGAGATCCGCCAGATGGCCATGGACCGCGGTTTTACGGCGCTGGTGAACAAGCCGGAGTCTTACGAGATCTGTTTTATTCCCGATAACGACTACCGCAACTTCCTGAAGCGCAGGGTAGAAGGTCTGGAAGAAAAAGTGGCGGGCGGCGAATTTGTACTGGAAGATGGTACGGTTGTGGGCAAGCACGAAGGTTATCCGTTCTATACAATAGGACAGCGCAAGGGACTTGGTATAGCTTTAGGCTTCCCGGCGTATGTAACCCGCATCGATAAAGATCAGAACCGTGTGGTGTTGGGCAACTTCGAAGATCTGGCTAAAAACGCCATGACGGTGGGCAAACTTAGCATGGGCAAGTATGAGAGCCTGATCGATCGACCGATCCCAACTGTGACCAAGGTGCGTTACAACGATCCGGGTACAGAGGCCATTATCGAGCAGGAGGGAGACAAGATGAAAGTACACTTCCTGCGTGGTGTGCATGCCATTGCCCCGGGCCAGGCTGCTGTGTTCTACGAAGGAAATGATGTTGTTGGAGGAGGCTGGATCGAGTCGAATTATAACCTGGATACGGACTATAATCTGGAGTTTAAGCTTAATGTTCTCCAATAACAAAGAATGAAAAGAACGCTGTTGTTTCTGGTCCTCCTGGCTGGCTTTGTAGTTGGCTGTGACACAAAAACCGTAGAGCCTGATTTACATGCTGCCGGGTACGACTATTATCCTCTGAATGTTGGTGACTTTCGTATCTACGATGTCACCAACATTTTCTATAGAAACAATGTGGGTGATACGACACGCTTCCAGCTACGGGAGCGCGTTGACACTACCTTTACAGACCAGACCAATACGCTGAACTACAAGATCATCCGATCCATCCGTCCGAATGCCAACAGCAGCTGGCGCGATGACTCTGTTATTGTTGTGACCAAGTCAGTAACCAACGTTATACTTTCAAAGGATAACACCAAGTGGGTAAAACTGGTATTCCCGGTTGTAAGTGGAAAAACCTGGAAGGGAGATGCTTATAACTCCAACCAGATTGAAAACAAGGAGGAACCGAAGGAAAATTACAGGTTTTCTAATGTAGGGGAGCCATTTACCGCTGGCAACGAAACCTACCCGGAGACTGCTACTGTTATTCAAGGCACTCCATCGAAAAACCCGGTGCAGCTCGATGATCGAAAAGAAGTTTATGCCCATGGCATCGGCATGGTATACCGGCTTTTTAACCGGGTGGTATACTGCCGTGACACAGAATCGGTGCAATGCCCATACGATGCTGGATACAAACTGAACGGCCACGAACGTATTGAAGTGCTAAGCTCTTACGGTACAATGAAATAGTATGAAGCACCTGCTGGTTCTCTTTAGCGCCCTCTTGTTCTTTCTGTCTGCTGCCCAGGCACAACAGACAGGCGGAGGTACTACAGAAGAGAAAAAGCACCTCATCTATTTCAAAGACAAAGCCAACACCCCTTATTCGCTACAGGAGCCGCAGCGTTTCCTTTCCCAAAAAGCACTGGATCGACGGAACAGGCAGGGTATAAGCCTTACTGTACGTGACCTCCCCGTAAACCCGGCTTATGTTGACCGGCTAAAGCAGGAGGGGGTAGCCGTGTGGTATATTTCCCGTTGGTTTAATGCTGCCGTGGTGCAATGCACACCCGAGAAACTGGCAACGCTTGAAGCGCTTCCTTTTGTGAAATCTACACAAACCGTAAACAGAGTAGCATCGCCTCAACAGGTTCTTGATTCCAAAATCACTGTAGTAAAACACGCCAGTTCCGCAGACGCTACCCTGGAGAGCAAGGACTATGGACTTGCCTATCATCAGGCAGATATGCTGGGTGCTGATGAACTGCACAAGGCAGGCTTCAGGGGCGAAGGCGTCACCATTGCCGTACTGGACGCCGGCTTTCCGGGAGTTAACACCAATGCAGCTTTTGCCCATCTTTTCCAGGATCAGCAGCTGAAAGGCACCTATGATTTTGTAAGCCGGAAAGCGGATGTGTTTGGGAATGACTCCCACGGCACGTCTGTTTTGTCAACCATGGCGGCGTATGCACCGGGTAAACTGGTAGGTACTGCCTATAAAGCAAACTATTACCTGTTCCGGACAGAAGAGGCGGCATCCGAACACAACATCGAGGAGATCAACTGGCTGCTGGCTGCTGAGTTTGCCGACAGTGCCGGTGCCGATATCATCAATTCTTCGCTGGGCTACACTACGTTTGATGCGCCCTCCGAAAGCTATACTTACAACCAACTCAACGGCAATACCACGCTTGTGACAAAGGCTGCAGACTTTGCTGCGGCAACCGGTATGCTGGTAGTGGTGAGTGCCGGCAACGAAGGCAACAAGCCCTGGCGCTATATTTCTGCACCCGCTGACGCTGATTCGGTGCTGACGGTTGGTGCAGTGGACTCGCTTTACCGGCAGGCTTCCTTCAGCTCTTTCGGCCCGACAGCCGACGGAAGAATAAAGCCGGATGTGGCAGCACTAGGGCAGCGGGCCTACTTTTTAAGAGCGGACGGTACGTTGGTGCGTGGTAACGGAACATCCTTTTCAGCACCTATCCTGGCAGGGATGGCAGCTTGCTTGTGGCAGGCAGACTATAGCAAAACCAACCTGGAAATGATCGGGCTTTTGCGCAGGCTTGGCAGAAATGCCAGCAGTCCGAATAATGCCATAGGCTATGGCGTACCTCAATATAATAGCACTGTTACCGCGTTGCCCGGAAGTATAACCGGTGATGGCCTGAGCTTATCCAACCCGGTATCGGGCAACGAGCTTATACTTACTGTTGGCGATAACTGGGCTAAGCAAAGCAGCGTGGTGCATGTGCTTGATGTTACCGGTAAGCTCTTGCTGCGACAGGTACTGCCGGCAAGCCAGAGCAGGCACGAAATTGTACTTCCGCCACAGCTTTTCCCGCAGGGGCTGTATCTTTGCCGGGTTAGCTCGGGCAGCAGGAACAGTACGTTGCGGTTTGTTAAACTATAGTTTGCTGCGCCTGTACCCGTTACAGGTATGAAGCGTATTCTTTCTTATTCCTTATATTTGTTTCATGAAACCTATCATTGCCCCTTCTGTACTTGCCTCAGACTTTGCTAACCTGCAATCGGAGGTAGAAATGCTTAACAACAGCCAGGCCGATTGGCTGCACATAGACATCATGGACGGCCGTTTTGTGCCGAACATCTCGTTTGGTTTTCCGGTACTGCAGGCCATTCAGCGTCATGCTAAAAAGCCACTGGATGTGCACCTGATGATCGTGGAGCCGGAGCTATACATCGAACAGTTCCGAAGTGCCGGAGCTGACACCATTTCAGTACACTACGAAGCGTGCAACCACCTGCACCGCACCATCCAGCAGATCAAAGCCACGGGTGCCAAAGCCGGTGTAGCCCTGAACCCCCATACGTCGGTACAATTGCTGGACGATATCATTGCTGATGTTGACCTGGTTTGCCTAATGTCTGTGAACCCGGGCTTTGGAGGACAGAAGTTTATCGAGAACACGTACCGCAAGATCGAGGCGATGAAGGACCTGATCATTGCACGTAACTCCAGTGCCCTGATCGAAATTGACGGTGGCGTGAACCAGCAGAATGCTCCATTACTTTTGGATAAAGGGGCAGATGTGCTGGTAGCCGGTAGCTTCGTATTCACGGCTGACGATCCTATCCAGACGATTGCCAATCTGAAAACAGTTTCTGTTTAATTTATACCTGCCCGGATGCAAAGATATCTATCGGTATGGTTGCTGATACTGATGCCGCTGGGTGTCTTTGCACAACGGGCTGTTGTTTCTGGCACCGTACAGGATCCGGACAGGTTACCGCTGGAACTGGCTACGGTGGGAGTAAAAGGCACTACCCTAGCTACCCAAACCGATGCGCAGGGCAAGTATACCTTGAAGGTGCCGGCTGAGGAGGACCTGGTGCTGGTGGTACGATACCTGGGTTTTAAAGAGCAGGAGCGAAGCCTCCGCCTGAAGCCGGGCGAAAGTATAAGTATAGATTTTGTGCTTGCGCCGGACCCGCAGCAGCTGCGTATGATAGACGTGCGCGGCAAAAACGGCAACGACACCCGCGAACAGGTCAGTGTAACCAAACTGGACCCACGCCTGACCAAAGAACTTCCCTCTGCTTACGGCGATTTCAATAAAATACTGGTGACGCTGCCCGGCGTGAGCAGCAACAACGAGCTATCCTCCACCTATTCTGTACGGGGCGGCAATTACGACGAAAACCTGGTGTACGTGAACGGCATCGAGATTTACCGTCCTTTCCTGATCACCAATGCGCAGCAGGAGGGGCTCAGCTTTGTAAACCCGGACCTGGTAGGCAACATCGAGTTTTCTTCCGGTGGGTGGCAGCCTAAGTATGGCGACAAGTTGTCCTCGGTGCTGGACATCAAGTATAAACGACCTACCGAATTTGCAGGGTCTGTAACGGGTAGCTTAACAGGAGGCGCCCTGCACCTGGAGTCGGCTTCTAAAAACAGGAAAGTATCTTACCTGCTGGGTTTGCGGCATAAAACCGGCGCTTATCTGCTGCAGGGGCTGCAGGTAGACGGCGAATACCGTCCCAACTTTTCTGACGCACAGGCTTACATTTCCTTCGATCTCACAAAAGATTCGCTGAAGCGCGAGCGAACTACCTTAGGTATACTGGGCAGCTATGCCCGGAACGATTTCCTGGTTATACCTGAGACAAGAGAAACCACTTTTGGTACGCGCCAGGCCCCGCTGCGCCTTACCGTAGGGTATGACGGCCGGGAGAAGATGGCGTATGAAACATACCAGTTGGGGGCTAACCTGAGTCATAAGGTATCGGATAATCTGTTGACAGAATTTATACTTTCCGGTGTGCACTCGCTGGAGCGGGAGTTCCGTGACATTGAAGCCCTTTACCGGCTGTGCGATGTGAACATGCTCGGGAAGAACAACATGGGCGAGTGCCTGCGTGAAAGAGGAGTAGGCAGCCAGTTCGACCATGCCCGAAATAAATTAAAGGCGCTTGTGCTGGCCGCCGAAAGCCGCAACACCTGGCGCTTAAGCTCCCGCAGTACCGTATTGGCAGGAGCCAAGGTTAGCCTCGAGCGTATAGAAGACCAACTGGCCGAGTATGGCTTCCGGGACTCTTCGGATTTTGTAACACCGGCCTATTACCTGAACACAGCGCTGAGCCTGAACAGCATGCGCTACAATGCCTACGTGCAACATACCTACGAGCTCGACTCACTGAAGACGATAACATACGGTATCCGGGCCAACCACTGGGACTATAACGGCGAAACCACCATTACCCCACGGGTGCAGTATTCTTTTATAACGCGCCATAATCCTGATCTTTCCTTTAAAGCAGCTGTTGGGTTTTACTACCAGCCGCCTTTTTACCGGGAGCTGCGCGATTTTGAAGGAAGGCTGAATCCGGAAATTAAGGCGCAGCGGTCTATCCACTACATCATCGGCAGCGATTACCTGTTCAAAGCTTGGGATCGTGATTTTAAACTAACCGCTGAAGCCTACTACAAGCGCATGTCGCGCGTGATACCCTACGACCTAGACAACGTGCGCCTTCGCTATTATGCCAAGAACAATGCCAAAGCCTATGCAGCCGGTTTCGATGTGCGCGTAAACGGTGAGTTCATAAAAGGAGCGGAGTCGTGGCTGAGTTTGGGGGTACTGACAACGAAGGAAGATTTGCAGGGAGATTCCGCTTTTGTGTATAATGACCAGGGAGAGATAACCGGGAAGACAGGCCGCGGCTACATGCGCCGGCCAACTGATCAGTTGTTGAATGTAGGGGTGTTCTTCCAGGATCACCTGCCGGATAACCCGACCATCCGGATGTACCTGAACCTGGTGTATGGCAGCGGCCTTCCCTTTGGACCACCGAACAGGCCAGAGTACCGCAACGCTTTTTCCGGTAAGTCTTACAAGCGCATCGATATTGGTTTCTCCAAGCTGATTGTTTTAGGGCACGACTACGCTGAAGACAGGAAAGTATCGCTGGAAAGCCTGTGGCTGGGGTTGGAGGTCCTGAACCTGATCGATGCCAAGAACCGTGTTTCGTATAGTTATGTGAGCGATGTAAACGGCTTAACGTATGCGGTACCGAACTTTCTGACGGGCAGGAGACTTAACCTCCGCTTTATTGCCCGGTTCTAATGTAAGCAAAGTATAAATTACAGTATAAATAAAAAGAGGAGCGCTTCAGGTGACTCCTCTTTTTATTTATACTATACCTGATCAGAACTTACGCTTCTTCCAGTCGTTGTAGGCTGACTGTATTTCTTTCGCATAGGTTTTAAAGGATTCTGGTTCCTTGTCGCCTAATTGTATTGCTTTTGCCGTGAGGGATGCAGCCATCTGGTATTCGTTATTTAAAGCGTATAGACGCGCTTTTACCCAGTTATTGAAAAAGGTCTCTTTGATGGCAATGGACTTGTTGATCCACTCCAAAGCCTGCTCGTGGTATTCCTTGCGACTCACCATATAGTCCGCGCACTGGGCCCAAACATACCAGTCGTCCGGTTTCGCCTCTGCCAGCGCTTTCTTGATATTTGCCAGCGCTTTCTTTTCCACTTCAGTTTCGATCCGGATGGATACCTGTGTTTCTTCCCAGTTCATGTGCAGGTAGCCTGTGTTTGTACCAATGTCGCTGAAGGAGAATTGCATTGTTTCGTGGAATGGCGCTTTCTTTGGCGTGACACGCAGGTAAGCGACGTCATTCAACTCGTTGTATCCTTCCAAGCCCCACAGCGTGGTGTCCTTATTCAGTACAATATTCCATACAGAGTCACTCTCCGGTAGTATGAAAAAGGAATACGTGCCGGCAGGCACCCGTTCGTGGTTCAGAAACAACTCGTCCTGGAACGTGATGAGCGTAGCCTCGTTTGCACCGGCTCGCCATAGTTTGCCGTAGGGCACCAACGATCCGAAAATTTTACGCCCTTTAACACCTGGTGCATGGTACCGGAGTGTGATGTCGGTCAGCCCAATTGTTTGTTTTATAAATGCCTCCGGACTGGGCTGGGGCAATCTGACCTGTGCAGTTGCGGCACCTACCCCGATCAGGAAGAGTATGAAGATGATCAGTATGCTTAGTAGTGGCTTGCTCATGATGTTTTTTCAATTGACGTCGTCATTTCAGAAACAGAAAAAACTATGCCAGAGAGTACTTCTTGAAATATAAGTTTTGTGCAAAGGTAGTAAATCTTTGGTATCGAAAACTCCAGTAGCTACCGCTATTCCTCAGTTTATACTATCTCTCTTTAAGTATACTACTGCTCTTGCGAAAGGATAAATACAATAACAAATTGTTTATTAAAATTAAAATAATTTATTGCATTATGAAACATATAATTCAATTTAATGTATAAGTAGGTCAACGTTCTATGCGTACATAGATAGAACAGCTCCCAATTCACATCATGCTATGAAAATTCAAAAAGACTTGATGGCACAACTCTGTGCTTATAGGAGCCTTTTTGCTCTCTAACTATGCTTGCTAAAACCTGTTCGGGCAAAAATGAGACTTTTTAAATCAAGGATTATCTTATTTTAAATAAACATAGCCTATATGAATGTAAAACTTTTACTAAAACGAACGGCAAAATGGAGAGTGCTCTACGTCGCAGCCCTGCTTGCTTCTTTATCTTTTATCGGGGTGTACGCCTTTGATAATTATACACCCACTGTTACGTCTGATAAAGATGACTACGCTCCTGGTGAAATTGCAACTATAACTGGTTATGGCTGGACACAGGATAGTATGGTTCATGTTGAATTTAAAGAAGAACCTGATTATCCCGATTATCACGTCTATGATGTGAAAGTTGATGCTGATGGTAGATGGAATATTGATTATCCCATTGAATCAAGACATTTAGGTGTTAAATTCACTGTGACGGCTGTTGGAAAACAAAGTGGGGTAAAGGCAATTCATATTTTTACCGATGCGATAAATTATTATCCAAGTGGTATCAATATAACTCCAACTGCTACCCAAACTGTTTGTCAGGGTCAAACTTCTACTCCTCTTGTCGCAAACATTACTCGTTGTCAAACTGGTAGTGGTGATGCAAATCATAATAATATTAGATACACTTGGTATTATAATACTACTAATACTAATGCTATCACAAGTTCAACAACCCTTGTTAGAACTATAAATACAACAACAGCCACAATTTCAGATTCTTATACTCCTTCAACTACAGAAGTAGGAACAAGGTATTACTTTAGCCAGGTACAATTAGTTAATCCGAATGGTAATGGTACAGGTTGCGGGGGAGGTAGAGCGTCAACATTTGTTACGGCTCCGGTACAAGTAACGGTTAATGAAACTCCAGCTGCTCCAGTAGTTACAGTAGTTGATAACTGTGACGGGACATCCACATTATCAACGAACGCTACGGGTACCCTTCTTTGGAGTACAGGGGAAAGCACTTCATCTATCACGGTATCAGCTGCAGGCATCTACTCTGTAACAACTACAGTAAACGGCTGTACGAGCGCTGCTGGCTCAGGTACTGCAGCTCCTAAGAAAACTCCAGCTACACCTACCATTAGTGCCGCTTCAAAAACTACAGTTTGCCCGGGTAGCTCAGTGGTATTATCATCTTCATCAGCAAGTGGTAATCAATGGTACAGGGATGGAGTAGCAATCAATGGGGCTATAGACCAAAATTATACTTCATCTGAAAGTGGAGCCTACACTGTTATTGTGACAAATGATGGATGTCCTTCAGCTGTATCAAATACAATAACTGTAAGGATAATTGATGAGACAGCTCCTACGATTACGGCCCCAGCGTCGGTTCAGGTAGCAGCCAATGCACAGTGCCAAGCCTCTGGCGTAGATTTGGGCACACCAACCACAGCCGACAACTGCTCGGTAGCCTCCGTGACCAATAATGCCCCAGCTACATACCCGCTAGGAACTACAGAAGTGATTTGGACCGTAACAGACGGTGCCGGCCTGACAGCAACTGCTACTCAAGTGGTGACGGTAGTAGATGAGACGGCCCCGGTTGCACCGACAATTGCTGCAGCCACAGGCGAATGTTTTGTAACTGTAACAGAAGTTCCAACTGCTGAAGACTATTGTGGCGGAACCATCACCGGTACCACTCAAGATCCGCTGACTTATACGCAGCAGGGCGAGTATCAAATTACCTGGTCTTTTAACGATGGAAACGGCAATACCTCGACTGCTGTTCAACAGGTGATCGTAGATGACGTAACGGCGCCTGTGATCGCAGCTGCAGAGCCTGTAACTGCTTCGGCAGATCCGGGTCAATGCGGAACTACACTTGAAATTACTACCCCGGAAGTTACGGACAATTGCGCAGCAAATCCTGCTACCAGAACACGTAGCGACGGAGCAGCCTTGGACGCACAGTATCCGGTTGGTACCACCACCATTACCTGGAATGCAACGGACGCCAATGGCAACCAAGCCGTAGCAGTGACGCAAACAGTAACTGTTACTGATACGCAGGCACCAACTATAACGGCTCCGGCTGCAGTTGAAGTAAGCGCAGACGCTTCCTGCCAGGCTTCTAATGTTGCACTAGGCACACCAACTACAGCCGACAACTGCTCGGTAGCATCAGTGACCAACAACGCTCCTTCAACTTTCCAATTAGGTGAAACAACCGTTACCTGGACAGTGACTGACGCAGCAGGTTTGACAGCTACAGCTACGCAGGTAGTAACAGTAGTGGACGAAACCGCTCCTGTCTTGACAGCGGCTGACGATCAGGAAGTAACGGTGGGTGCTGAATGCACAGTAACCATACCAGATGTAAGAGGCACAGCTGCTGATAACTGTTCCGCTGTAACCATCACACAATCTCCTGCTGCAGGAACAGCCGTAGCAGCCACCGATGGTGAGGCCATCACAGTTCTGGTAACAGCAACCGACGCTGCCGGCAACACCGCCACTGATGAAGTAGTGCTGACAGCTCAGGACTTAACGGCTCCGGTTCTGACGGCTGCTGCCGATCAAACATCGGGCACTGACAACGCAACATGCTCTGCTAGAATCGCCATACCTGATGCTACTTTCAGCGACAACTGTGCTGGTAGCCAGTTAAGCTGGATAATGACTGGCGCAACGACAGATAATGGTAAGGGCCAGGTAGGAACGTATACTTTCAACCAGGGCGTAACCACCATTACGTATACTGCAACAGACGCAGCTGGCAACACAGCCACTGACCAACTGCTGGTAACCGTTGCAGATGATGATGCGCCGGTAGTAACCGTTCCTGCTAACATTGTTGTTCAAACAGATCGGGATAAGTGTGGTGCCGTAGTAAGCTATGCTGTATCTGCCACAGACAACTGCTCAACTGTTACGCCGGAAATGACTGCGGGGCTTGCCTCTGGTGCTACATTCCCAGTGGGAACTACAACCGTAACCTACAAGGCCACCGATGAAGCTGGAAATACAACAACTCAGAGTTTCACTGTGACTGTTGAAAATGCTGCGCCATCCAACCTGGTAATTTCCGGACCGACTTCGCCGGTTCAGCTTGGCTCAGACGTAACCTTAACTGCAACTTTTGATGATGAAAACATTGCAACAGCAGTTTGGGATTGGGGTAACGGAAGCACAACTACACAACCTATCAGTGGCTCTCCGATTTCAGCTACGTACAAGTACTCTCTACCCGGCGTATATTCTGTAGGATTGATGATAACAGACCGTTGTGGCCAAAGCACTACTACAATGTTTAACTATGTGGTTGTTTATGACCCTAACGGCGGGTTTGTAACTGGCGGTGGTTGGATCGATTCTCCTCCGGGAGCTTATGTGGCCAATCCTGCGCTTGTTGGTAAAGCTAACTTTGGTTTCAACGCCAAGTATAAGAAAGGCTCCAACGAAGTGGATGGCAACACTGAGTTCCAGTTTAAAGCCGGTGATCTGCATTTCAAGAGCTCTGCACATGATGCGATGTCGCTGGTTGTGACTGGTTACAAGGCCATCTACAAGGGTGTCGGAAGTATAAACGGCAGAGATGATTATGCCTTTATGGTTTCGGTAGTGGATGGTAATCTGAAAGAACAGGCTGAAGCTGACAGATTCAGAATCAAGATCTGGGACAGAAGAAGTGGTGCAATGGTGTATGACAACCAGTTGGGTGCTGCAGACAATGCAGACGCAACCACCAGCATTGGCGGAGGGTCCATTGTGATCCACGAGAGCAAGTCTGTCTCTACTGGTCCATCTGTGAAGAAATTAGACGCGGAGTCTGTCTCAGAGCCTGTAGTAAGTAACTTCGACAACTATCCGAATCCATTCTCTGGTAGAACCACAATCCGGTTCTCCTTCGAGACAGAGCAGAAATATGCTCTGGAGGTGTATGACCTCAAAGGTGCTCTGATCAGGAAAGTAGATGTGGGAGTGGCAGAAGCAGGCAGGGTGTATGAGTTTGATCTGGAAGGCCAGAATATGGCAGAAGGCATCTACTTTGCCCGACTGACATCTAATGCTGGGGTTAAGACCATTAAGTTGCTGCTAAAAAAGTAGCAAGGTTTTAATCCTGATCTGAAACAGAAAGAGCCGGCCCCTGTTGGAGCCGGCTCTTTTATTTGATGTTGTTTCTTGTGGTAGTGGCATAAAACTTTTTACTCATTTATTAGTTTAATCAAAAATCCCTGTTACTTTTGCAACGCAGAATGAGCATAACCACGCTACATATCACACTTTCTACTTCGGCAGCGCCTGTTGCCTGTGGTTCTGCTGTGCATTTCCATCATATCCATCATTCCTCTTAAGAGGAATAAGATCACCATATAGCCCCCGAGGGTGTTGCACCCGTTTATACTTTGCCAGTGGCAAAGCCGTATCTCATTTTATACTTTCTATTTTATAACAAAGACATATGCTACGTTTAGCAATCCAGAAGTCCGGCCGATTGAGCGAAGACTCGCTTAAACTCATCCGTGAATGTGGTATTTCCTTTATTACCAGCTCCCTTAAGCTTAAAACTGAATCAACCAACTTCCCGCTCGAGATCCTGTACCTGCGCGATGATGATATTCCGGGTTACGTGGCCGATGGTGTGGCGGATATTGGTATTGTGGGAGAGAACGTGCTGGTGGAAGAAGGCTACCAGGCACTGGCCGTAGAAAAGCTGGGTTTTTCCAAGTGCCGCCTGTCGCTGGCTGTACCTAAAGCCGATGATTACGAGAGCGTGCAAGACCTGAACGGCAAAAACATTGCTACTTCATACCCAAACCTGCTGCAAGCTTTCCTTTCCGAACGGGGCGTGCAGGTGAACATCCATACCATTAGCGGCTCCGTAGAGATTGCGCCAAGTATAGGCCTGGCCGATGCCATCTGCGATATCGTGAGTTCAGGCAGTACGCTTATCAGCAACGGGCTTCGGGAAGTGGAGCGTGTGTTTAACTCCCAGGCTGTTCTGATTGCCAACGACGGATTGACCGCTGAAAAAAGAGAG
The DNA here is from genome assembly GCF_023630205.1 of Pontibacter ruber. Lineage (GTDB taxonomy): Bacteria > Bacteroidota > Bacteroidia > Cytophagales > Hymenobacteraceae > Pontibacter > Pontibacter ruber. The sequence goes on from NZ_JALPRR010000002.1 coordinate 746,590, forward strand.
TTGTTGGATAAACTGCTTTTCAGGATCCATGCAGTACAGCGCGCCAGCCGAGCCAAGTATATCCTGCTCAACGCGCCAAACGACCGCATCCAGCAGATCAGCCAGCTGCTGCCGGGCATAAAATCACCCACTGTGCTGCCGCTGGCTGAAGAAGGCTGGAGCTCGCTGCACTCCGTGGTAAACGAAGATGATTTCTGGGAGATCATCGAAAAAATCAAAGAGGCCGGAGCACAAGGCATATTGGTAGTACCTATCGAGAAGATGATCATATGATGCGCATTATAAAATATCCTGAACTGGCCGCCTGGCCGGAGCTGGTAAAGCGGCCTACTAAAAGCTTTGAGGACCTGGAAGCTGGCATACTGGAAACATTCCGGCTGGTGCAGGAGCAGGGAGACGCTGCCTTGCTCGAATTAGCCCATAAGTATGATGGCGTAAAGCTGGAAAGCTTGCTGGCAACGGAAACAGAGATCGCGGCCGCAGAAACGCAACTTACGGTAGAACTGAAAGAGGCCATACTTCAGGCATACAGCAACATACAGCTGTTCCATACGCAACAGGCAGAGCCGGTAAAGCAAGTGGAAACGATGGCGGGTGTTACCTGCTGGCGCAAAAGCGTAGGCATCGATAAAGTTGGCCTGTACATACCAGGTGGCACGGCACCTCTGTTTTCTACCTTACTGATGCTTGGGGTGCCGGCCCGTATTGCAGGATGCCATGACGTTATACTTTGCACACCTCCTTCTAAAGACGGCAGCATTCACCCGGCTATCCTTTACACGGCTAATCTGCTGGGTATAAAACAGGTGGTGAAAGCAGGCGGTGCACAGGCCATCGCTGCCATGGCCTACGGTACGCAAAGCGTGCCTGCCGTTGATAAGATATTCGGACCGGGTAACCAGTACGTGACCGTAGCCAAGCAACTGGTAAACAAAGCCGGCGTAGCCATCGACCTGCCCGCTGGTCCATCAGAAGTATTGGTGATCGCCGATGGTTCGGCTAATCCTGCCTTTGTAGCATCCGACCTCTTATCGCAGGCGGAGCACGGCGCCGACTCGCAGGTGGTACTGTTGACCAACTCTGAAACGCTGTTGCAACAAGTGGCAGCTGAACTGCAAGCGCAGCTTGATGTGTTACCACGTAAAGCGTTTGCTGCAAAAGCATTGCAGAATAGCCTGGGTATACTTTTAAGTGATGTGGAAGAGATGCTGCGCTTCTCCAACCTGTACGCGCCGGAGCACCTGATCCTGTCAGTGGCAGGCTTTGAGCAAGTGCTGGACCAGATTACCAATGCCGGTTCGGTGTTCCTGGGCAACTACAGCCCGGAGTCTGCCGGCGATTACGCTTCCGGTACCAACCACACTTTGCCAACCAACGGCTACGCCCGCGCTTACAGCGGCGTATCGCTGGATAGCTTCGTTAAGAAAATTACATTCCAGTACATTACCCCGCAGGGTTTGCAGAACATCGGCAGAACCATAGAAGTGATGGCGGAGGCTGAAGGCCTGGAGGCACACAAAAATGCTGTAAGTATAAGATTAAAAGAGATCTCCAAGAATGTTTAACCTCGAAAGTATAGTACGCCCCAATGTGCTTAAGATGAAGCCCTACTCTTCGGCACGCGACGAATTTAAAGGCACCGCCAGCATTTTTATAGATGCCAACGAAAATAACCTCGGCAGCCTGGCCGGTGAAAATTACAACCGTTACCCCGACCCACACCAAAAGCAGCTCAAGCAGCTGATCGCTGAAATAAAAGGAGTGAAGCCATCGCAGATCTTCCTGGGCAATGGCTCCGACGAAGCGATCGACCTCTTGTTCCGGATGGTGTGTCGCCCGGGCGTGGACAGCATGCTGCACCTGCCGCCTACCTATGGCATGTACGAAGTATCCGCTAACCTGAACGAAGTACAGCTGGAGGCCGTGCAGCTGACACCTGACTTCCAGGTGCCGGTGCTGGAGTTGCTGCGTAGTATAAAAGAAACGACCAAGCTCATTTTCATCTGCTCGCCCAATAACCCGACCGGTAACCTCATCGAGCCGGAAAGTATAGAAACGATCCTGGACAACTTCGACGGGCTTGTGGTCGTGGATGAGGCGTATATTGATTTTGCCGATGCGCCGAGCTGGACCACGCGGCTGGACGAGTTCCCGAACCTGGTCGTGCTGCAAACTTTCTCCAAAGCCTGGGGTATGGCCGGTCTGCGTCTTGGCCTGGCGTTTGCCTCTGAGGAAATCATCTCCTTACTGGATAAAATAAAGCCGCCCTACAACATCAACGAAGCAACGCAGCAGCTGGCAATACAAGCTCTTTCCAGAACAGAAGCCTTGTCGGATATGATCGAAGAGATCGTGCAGGAGCGCGAGTTGCTCAAGCAGGCGCTGCCGAATCTGAAGCCGGTACTGAAAGTGTACCCTTCTGACGCTAATTTTATACTTGTTAAAGTAACCGATGCAAATGGCTTGTATAACTATTTGTTGGATAAAGGTATAGTGGTTCGCAATAGATCCAGTCTGCCTGGCTGCGAAGGCTGCCTGCGCATCTCAGTAGGTACCCTTGAAGAGAACCAGAAACTGTTGCAGACGATAGCTGCTTTTGAGACAAAAGACAATAGACAATAGAAGTAAGACCTATTTCTGGAGAGATGGCAACTGTTCGCATTGCCGTCTTTTGTCCTTTGTCAAATAATCCAATGTCAAGAATTTAGAAATGAAAAAAGCATTATTTATAGACCGCGACGGCACCATACTGGTAGAGCCGAAGACGGATTTTCAGGTAGATTCTTTTGAAAAATTTGAGTTTCTGCCAAAGGTGATCCGCAACCTGTACAAGATTTACACTGAGCTGGATTACGAATTTGTGATGGTAACGAACCAGGATGGATTGGGAACCGACTCGTATCCGGAGCATACCTTCTGGCCTTACCAGAACAAAATGCTCGACATCCTGCGAGGTGAAGGCATTGAGTTTGCCGATATCCTGATCGATCGCAGCTTTGAGCACGAAGGACTGGAGACACGCAAGCCTGGTATCGGCATGATGAAAAAGTACCTGGCCGGTGAATACGACCTGGCTAATTCCTATGTGATTGGCGACAGGCTGACGGATGTGCAACTAGCGAAAAACCTGGGAGCGAAAGCTATTTTCATTGGCGATACACACGCCGATGGAGCTGCTTTCAGCGCAAACGACTGGGACGAGATCTACAATTTCCTGAAGCTGCCACAGCGTACGGCCAGTATTCGTCGCCAGACATCTGAAACAGATATTTCCATTGATCTTAATCTGGATGGCACAGGGCAAATGAACATCCATACTGGTCTTGGCTTTTTCGACCACATGCTGGAGCAACTGGCCAAGCACGGCAAACTGGACCTGAACATCCAGGTAAAAGGCGACCTGCACATAGATGAGCACCATACCATTGAAGATACCGGATTGGCTTTAGGCGAAGCTTTCCTGGCTGCGCTAGGCGATAAAAAAGGTATAAGTCGTTATGGGTTCCTGCTGCCGATGGACGATGTGCTTGCGCAGGTGGCGATCGACTTCAGCGGCCGTCCGTGGATTGTGTGGGATGCTGAGTTCAAACGCGAGAAGGTAGGAGATATGCCTACGGAAATGTTCTTTCACTTCTTCAAATCATTCAGCGATACGTCTAAGAGCAACCTGAACATAAAGGCGGAAGGGCAGAACGAACACCATAAAATCGAGGCTATTTATAAAGCATTTGCGCGCGCTATCCGGATGGCGGTGCAGCGTAATCCGCAGGATACTACTATACCGAGCACAAAAGGAAGTTTATAGGACAGCAGCCTGAAAAAATAAGAGGCGTTGGTTAGTTGCCAACGCCTCTTATTTTTAAAGTTATGTTTTAGCAGGTACGAAGCCAGGCTTGTGCGTGCTCCATATCGTCAAAGGTTTCAATATAACTTAGGTCTAACGTATGTTTCAGGGCTTTATCTGCAGAGAGGCGACTAAAGGTGCTGGGAGAGTATACCCAGGCAAAACATTTTAAGCCAGCCACCTGCATGCGCGGAAACCAGTCTCTGCCCACCCATTTCGAAGCACCCGACCAGATTCCTTCTACGTTCGTGTTGTCATTCAGCACTTTTGTGCACTGCGTCTCTTTCAGAAAGTATAAGATTTTTTCACATCCACTTACAATGGAATCGTAGTTCTGGTATCCACGCCAATTAACATATAACCATTCATCGGCATGGTTGTACTCAATCAAAATGTTACTCTCTCTATACAGTATCTCGTTTCTTAACAACTTCATACTTGGTAATCTACGACTATGTAAGGTGTGCTAAATTACTACTCAAACTTATAAGAAGCAATTGAATTATATTTTGCCCTTAAACTATATGCTTTTTTCTTTGTATGTGGCTTGTTTGTGGCATCAAATTGCGGTTGCGGTAAAACATCCACAACAATTACTCCTGATTTAAATTTGAAGGCCAAATTGTTAATATAGAGCTCACAATGTATGATTTTTGATATGGCAAGAATATAGATTGGTTTTGTTTATTTTCCCGAGGATGGAAATAGCAGTCTTGTAAATTCCCAAACTAACAGTTCAAAGCAGTTGGGCGGTATGCCACACTTAGTTTTGTATATGCTGGTTCTTTCGGCTTGAGTCCCGTTTGGCTCGGTGCTACTTTTGGTTGATAGAAATTATTCCAAGGAAAAGTTTGTTATTAAAATTGCTTCCCATACTTTTGTGAACAGGCTGGGCTTTGGCCCGTCCAATACTAAAGACATGAATCAGAATCTTCATCTTACTGCATGGTGGTGGCACGTTACAATAAGTATCGTGAACAGCCTTGCTATGTATAAGATGAGATAAAAGATATAGCACAATCAAAGGTATAAAAGCCTGCTGTTCACCCCGAACAGCAGGCTTTTTGTTTTTACATCCATCAACAGAACGATGAGCAAGTATAAAATTACCACAACCTACAAGCGCCTTTTGGCTGATACGCTTACCCCGGTAAGTGTGTACCTGAAGCTGCGCGACCGTTACCCGAACAGCATTTTGCTGGAGAGCTCTGATTACCACGGTGCCGAAAACAGTTTCTCATATATCTGCTGCAGCCCGATGGCAAGTATAAAAGCGGAGAATGAGGTACTGCAAGAAGCTTTCCCGGATGGAAGTATAAAGCAAACTGCAATTACAAAGGATGTAAATGTACCGTCGCAACTTGCTGCTTTTGCGCAGAGCTTTGAGGTGGAGCAGAGAGGGTTTAACTTCATCAACAACGGCCTGTTCGGGTACATGAATTACGATGCGGTGCGCTACTACGAAGACATTGAGCTGAACCTGCGCTCTGATCGCCAACAGTTGCCAGATTTATACTATGCGGTGTACCGTTATATCATTGCCATCAACCACTTCACCAACGAAGCTTACATTTTCTCGCACAATTATAATTCTAGGGGAGAAGATGGCATTGCACAACTGGAGGCGCTTCTCAACAGCCGAAACATCCCAAGCTATACTTTTAAAACTGCTGATGAGGAAGCCTATAACATCAGCAGCGAGGGATTTTTGAAAAACATTCAGAAGGCAAAGGAGCATTGCTTTAGAGGTGATGTGTTCCAGTTGGTGCTTTCCAGAAGGTTTGAGCAGGCCTTTCAGGGAGATGAGTTTAATGTGTATCGGGCGTTGAGATCTGTTAACCCTTCTCCCTACCTGTTCTATTTCGATTACGGCAGCTTCAAGATCTTCGGATCTTCGCCGGAAGCGCAGTTGGTAATTAAAGACGGCAAAGCCAGTATCTTCCCGATTGCAGGCACTTTCCGGAGAACCGGCGACGACGCAGCCGACGCAGCATTGGCTGAGAAACTGCTGGCCGACCCGAAAGAAAACGCTGAGCACGTAATGTTGGTAGACCTTGCCCGAAACGATCTGAGCCGTAACGGCCACAGCGTGGAAGTAGAGACCTTCCGCGAGATTCAATACTACTCGCACGTCATTCACCTGGTATCCAAAGTATCGGGGCAACTGCACAACCAGGAAGATTCGCTGCAGATGGTGGCTAGTACGTTTCCGGCGGGTACGCTTTCGGGTGCTCCTAAGCATAAGGCCATGCAGCTCATCGACAAGTATGAAACCACCAACCGAGCCTTTTATGGCGGTTGCATTGGCTTCCTGGACTTCAACGGCAACTTCAACAGTGCTATCATGATCCGCTCGTTCCTGAGCAAAGATTACAAGCTGTTTTACCAGGCTGGGGCCGGCATTGTGGCGGCTTCTAACCCGGAGAGTGAACTGCAGGAGGTAGATAATAAGTTAATGGCTTTAAGACGTGCGCTTCAACTGGCACAGGAGATCAATTAATATGAACGTTCTGGTAATCGACAATTACGATTCATTTACTTATAACCTGGTGCACCTGCTGCAGGAACTAGGCGCTACTGTAACGGTGCGTCGCAACGACAAGACGACTTTGGAAGAAGTAGCAGGTTTTGACAAGATCATGCTTTCTCCCGGTCCGGGAATACCCGACGAAGCTGGTATGTTGAAAGAGATTATCCGCAAGTTCGGACCAACGAAAAGCCTGTTCGGTGTGTGTTTAGGACATCAGGCAATAGGTGAAGTATACGGTGGCAAGTTGTTTAACAGCAACGAGGTATGGCATGGTGTTGCTACACCAATTCGGGTGGTGTGCGAGAAGGAGCCACTATTCGTAAACCTGCCAAATCAGTTTAACACCGGTCGCTATCACTCTTGGTTAGTAGAGCATGAATTACCCGAATGCCTGGTCCCAACGGCAGTAGATGAAAACGGAAACATCATGGCGCTGCGTCATAAGGAGTATAATGTTCGCGGTGTGCAGTTCCATCCGGAATCAGTGCTGACCGAGCACGGAAAGGAAATGATTAAGAACTGGTTAGCAAAGTAGTCATCCCGAGCGAAGCCGAGGGATCTTATGTGTCCTGAAATGTATAAGATTTCTCGACTGCGCTCGAAATGACATAAGGATATGCAAACATGAAAGAAATACTAAACCACTTATTTGAACATAAAACGCTGAGCAAGGAGCAGGCGCGGGAAGTGCTGGTGAATATTGCGGGCGGCAAATATAACCAGAACCAGATTTCGAGCTTCCTGACGGTGTTTATGATGCGCAGCATTACTGTGGAGGAACTGGAAGGCTTCCGGAACGCGCTGCTGGAGCTTTGCCACCGCGTAGACCTGTCCTCTTATAACCCTATTGATCTGTGCGGTACGGGTGGCGACGGCAAGGATACCTTTAACATCTCTACGCTGTCTTCTTTTGTAGTGGCGGCCAACGGCATTCCGGTTGCCAAGCATGGTAACTATGGCGTGTCTTCGTCCTGCGGTTCTTCTAATGTTTTGGAAGCATTGGGTATAAAGTTTACCACTGATACCGATAAGCTGGAACGAAGTATCGACAAGTATAACATCTGCTTTCTGCACGCGCCGCTGTTTCACCCGGCTATGAAAAGTGTTGGTTCGATCCGGAAAGACCTGGCAGTGAAAACTTTCTTCAACATGCTTGGCCCGATGGTGAACCCGGCTTTCCCAAAATTGCAGATGGTGGGGGTTTACAGCCTGGAACTCGCCCGCATGTACAGTTACCTGTACCAGCAGCAACCCGATGTAAAGTATAGCATTATCCATACCCTCGACGGCTACGACGAAATTTCCCTGACAAGCCCATTCAAAGTTATTTCTGATAACCAGGAATCCTTGCTGGACGCAGAAGCACTTGGCTTGCCGCGCCTGCAGCACGAGCAGATCAAAGGGGGAGAAGGTATTGCCGAATCAGCTGAGATCTTTGTAAGGGTACTGAAAGGGGAAGGTACAGCTGCCCAGACTGCCGTAGTTGCCGCCAATGCCGGTATGGCCATCCAATGTGCCCGACCGGAACTCAATACCGCAGACGCTGTTGTACTAGCTAAAGAAACACTGGAATCAGGAAAAGCTTACGCGCTATTTACCAAACTTATAAATGATTCTAAACTGGTAGAAGTATAGACATCTTCAAACCTCCACATCTCCAAATTTACAAATCAAAAGACATGAACATACTCGACGAAATCATCGCCCATAAATACAAAGAAGTAGCCGAGCGCAAAGAGCTATACCCGGTAAAGCTGCTAGAGAAGAGTTTATACTTTGAAACACCGTGCCTGTCGCTGGAGCGTTACCTGCTGCGCCCGGACAAGAGTGGAATCATTGCCGAAATCAAGCGCAAGTCCCCATCCAAAGGCGATATCAATCCTTATGTGTCGGTGGAGCGCACCTCTATTGGCTACATGCAGGCAGGCGCTTCGGCTTTGTCTATCCTTACCGATACCAACTACTTTGGCGGCAAGAACGAAGACCTTGTAACGGCCCGCAAGTATAATTTCTGCCCGATCCTGCGCAAAGATTTTATGGTGGATGAGTACCAGATCGTGGAAGCGAAGTCTATCGGTGCCGACGCTATACTTCTTATAGCAGCTGCTCTTGAGCCTGTCCGTTTGAAAGAACTTGCTGCTTTTGCACGCTCGTTTGGCCTGGAAGTACTTCTGGAGGTACATAATAAAGAAGAATTGGACAAGACGCTGAACGAATTGGTAACAGTAGTTGGCGTCAACAACCGCAACCTGAAAACATTTAAGACGGATGTAGGCTTATCGTTTGAGCTGGCGCAGTACATTCCGGCTGGTATTACCAAAGTTTCGGAGAGTGGCCTGAGCCAGGCGCAAACACTGGTTGAGCTGCAGCAGGCAGGCTACAACGGCTTCCTGATCGGCGAGACCTTTATGACGGATAGCCGTCCTGAGCGCGCTGCCGCTGCTTTTGTAAAAGAACTGCGCCAGTTACAGGAGCTTAAAGCACAGGTAGTATGAAGGTAAAAGTATGCGGCATGCGCGAACCCGATAACCTGAAGCAAATAGCCGCACTTCAGCCGGATTATATGGGCTTCATCTTTTATGAAGGATCCAAACGCTATTGTGAAGGTATTATAACACCAGAGCTATTAGACGAATTGCCGGCAAGTATAAAAAAGGTAGGTGTGTTCGTGAATGAATCCACTGAAGTTATACTTGGCACAGCCCGAAAGTATAAACTGGATGTGGTACAGCTGCACGGCCGTGAAACTCCAAGACAATGCAAAGAACTACAAGAAGCTGGCTTAGAAGTAATAAAGGCCTTTTCGGTAGATGATAGCTTTGTCTTTGAAAATGTGCTGCTCTACGAAAGGTACTGCGACTTTTTCCTGTTCGACACCCGTGGCAACAACTACGGTGGTAACGGAACTGTCTTCGATTGGGAAATACTGAAAGGTTATCTTTCTGACAAACCATACTTCCTGAGCGGAGGCCTGAATCTGGAAAACCTGAAAAGCCGGGAATTTAAAAAGATCTGGCCGAAACCGTTTGCCCTTGATGTAAACAGCGGCTTTGAGCTAGAGCCGGGGCTGAAGGATGTAAAGAAGGTGAAGGAGCTGATCAATTATATTAAAGAGAAGAAATAAGATGATAAACTATAACGTTGACGAAAACGGCTTCTACGGCAAATTCGGTGGTGCTTACATACCAGAAATGCTCTACCCGAACGTGGAGGAGCTGCGCCAGAATTACCTGAAGATCATGGCGGAGCCGGATTTCCAGGAAGAACTGCAGGCTTTGCTGAAAGATTATGTAGGTCGCCCGACACCGCTATACTTTGCCAAACGCTTGTCCGAGAAGTATAACACCAACATCTACCTGAAACGCGAAGACCTGAACCATACTGGCGCGCACAAGATCAACAACACCGTGGGGCAGGTACTGATGGCAAAGCGGCTTGGCAAAAAACGCATTATAGCCGAAACGGGTGCCGGTCAGCATGGTGTGGCTACGGCTACGGTTTGTGCGCTGATGGGGCTGGAGTGTATCGTGTATATGGGTGAAGTAGACATTCAACGCCAGGCACCTAATGTAGCCAGGATGAAAATGTTAGGTGCTACTGTAGTGCCTGCTACAAGCGGAAGCAAAACTTTGAAAGACGCCACCAACGAAGCTATCCGCGACTGGATCAACAACCCCGAAGACACTTATTACATCATTGGTTCAGTAGTAGGTCCACACCCTTACCCTGACATGGTGGCGCGTTTCCAATCTGTGATCTCAGAAGAGATAAAAGCACAGCTTAAGGAGAAAACCGGCAACGAGAACCCGGATTATGTAGTGGCTTGTGTGGGTGGTGGCAGCAACGCAGCAGGCGCTTTCTATCATTACCTGGATACGCCGGAAGTGAAACTGGTAGCCGTTGAAGCAGCAGGTTTAGGCGTAGATTCCGGTGAATCGGCAGCTACGTCGGTGCTTGGCAGAGAAGGCATTATACACGGCAGTCGTACTTTACTTATGCAGACAGAAGACGGACAGGTAACAGAGCCTTACTCTATCTCGGCAGGTCTCGATTATCCTGGCGTAGGTCCTTTGCATGCGCACCTGCACCAGTCCGGCCGCGCTATTTTTGAAAGTATAACCGACGACGAGGCGTTGCAGGCGGTGCTCGAACTGACAAGACTGGAAGGTATAATCCCTGCTTTGGAAAGCGCGCACGCTTTGGCAGCTCTTGGAAGAATCGGTGCGAAGCCGGACGAAACTATAGTCGTAAACCTTTCCGGCCGTGGCGACAAAGATTTAACCACCTACTTAGACAGATTTGATCTCCATGGAAAATAGAATAAAGACACTCTTTGAACAGAAGCCACAGGGGCTGCTGTCGGTATACTTTACGGCTGGTTATCCGAACCTGGAAGATACTGTTCCGATCATTCTAGAGCTGGAAAAGAATGGTGTAGACCTGATCGAGGTAGGTATGCCTTTTTCAGATCCTCTGGCTGACGGACCTACCATACAACAGAGCAGCGAAATTGCCTTACGTAATGGCATGACCATTCCGAAGCTGTTTGAGCAGTTAAAAAACATCCGCAAGCACACCCAGATCCCGCTGGTGCTGATGGGCTACCTGAACCCGGTTATGCAGTACGGTGTGGAACGTTTCTGCCAGAAAGCCAGAGAAATTGGTATAGACGGCATTATACTTCCGGACCTGCCGCTTTCAGATTATGTGCGGGAGTATACGGAGTTGTTTGAGCAGAATAACCTGAGCAAGATCTTCCTGATTACGCCACAAACGCCGGAGCAGCGTATCCGTGAGATCGACAGCCACACCAATGGTTTTGTATACATGGTTTCTTCGGCTTCGGTAACAGGTAGCACGAATGGCCAAGCGGTTGCTAATACAGATTATTTTCAGCGGGTAGGGCAGATGGGGCTTCGGAACCCGGGCATGATCGGCTTTGGTATTCACAACCGCGATACGTTTTCACAAGCCTGTAACCACGCACGGGGTGCCATCATAGGCAGTGCTTTTATCAAAGCATTGGCGCAGGAAGGTAGCCTTGAGCAAAACATCCAGACATTCATCCAAGGTATTAAACAAGAAGTATGATCATACAATTGCAGCAAGGTATACCTGCTGAACTAAAAGAAAATATCCTGCAGCAGATTAAGGCTGTCGGCTTTAAGGGCAACGAAGTACTGACGCAGGAAGGCCATTACATCGTAGGCATTGGCAAGAAAGATTTTGATATTCGTACTATTGGCCAGTTGCCTGGCGTAGCAGACATTCACCGCGTGTCGGATGAATATAAACTGATCTCTCGCAAATGGAAAGTTGAACCTACCCGCATTGACCTAGGTGATGGCGTGGTGATTGGCGAAGGTCAGTTCAGTATTATGGCCGGCCCGTGCTCTATCGAAAGTGAAAAGCAGATAGAGCTGGTAGTGCAGCACCTGGTAGAAAACAACGTGAAGATCATGCGTGGCGGGGTGTTCAAGCCGCGCAGTTCGCCGTATGCTTTCCGTGGTTTGGGTTTAGAAGGATTGCAGATGTTCCACCGCATTTGCCGCGAGAACGGTATCAAGATTATTACCGAGGTCATGCAGGTATCGCAGATCGAAGACATGATCGATTATGTGGATGTGTTCCAGGTAGGAGCGCGAAACAGCCAGAACTTTAACCTGCTGGATTCCTTAGGAGCAGCGCAAAAGCCGGTGTTGTTAAAGCGCGGTATTTCCGGTACACTCGAAGAATTGCTACAGGCTGCTGAATACATCTTCTCTAACGGAAACGAAAAGATCATGCTGTGCGAGCGCGGTATCCGCTCTTATGAAAACTCCTATCGGAATGTGTTGGATTTAAATGCAGTACCAGTGCTGAAAGCTAAAACACACCTGCCAGTTATAGTTGATCCATCGCATGGTATCGGCTTGCGCGATTATGTAGAAGAAATGTCGTTGGCAGCTGTAATGGCAGGGGCTGATGGCGTGATCTACGAAACGCACCAGAAGCCGGAAGAAGCTTTCTCAGATGGTCAGCAGACGTTAAATTTTAAGGAATCAGAAAGGCTGATTAGACGCATGCGCCAGGCTTATGCTTTAAGGGAGAGTTTTTAGATAATCTATGGCGCGAGTGTCCTCGCTCGTGATGAACTATAGTTGGGTCTCTGGCCCAATCGGATTACAAATCCGACATATAACAAGTCACGGATCACAGATCCGCGCCAGCGAATAGAGTTTTTAATTCTGAAGAAAATTCTTCCCTTGAGGGGAGTTAGAGGGGTGTTGTATTCTTAAATCTTATGACCAAATATACTGTCATTCTGTTAAGAAACTTGGTGGAAGGGAGGTCAAGCTTTCGCTACTGGCACACAAGAACCTTTCAGGATGACAGAAAAAAGAGTGAAATGACCCTGCCCTCAAAGGGGCAGTTTCATACATAGAATAAAAAAGCCCGGTACTTAACTGCACCGGGCTTTTATACTTTAGTTGTTTTTAGTTTTCAGCGTTTCGTCTAACCATTTAAAGAACTCACGCTGCCATACGATCGCGTTTTGCGGTTGCAGTACCCAGTGGTTCTCGTCTGGTAAGTATAACAGGCGGCTCTTAATGCCTTTGAGCTGTGCCAACTGGAAAGCCTGCAAGCCCTGTTCAATACCCACCCGGAAGTCCTGGCCTCCCTGAACGATCAGGATTGGCGTGTTCCATTTGTTAGCATGCTCGATCGGGTTAAACTCCTTATAAGCTTGCGGAGTTTTGGTATCCCAGTAAGGGCCTTTTAGTTCGTTGTTGGCAAAGAAAAGCTCTTCGGTAGTGCCATACCAGCTCCGCATATCAAACAAGCCATCGTGGGCAATAAAGGTTTTGAAACGGCCTTCGTGCAGACCCGCCAGCATAAACACCGAGTAACCGCCATAGCTGGCACCTACAGCGCCCAGTCTGTCTTTGTCCACGTACTTTTCTTTGGCTACATCATCAATGGCAGTCAGGTAATCGCGGATGGCTTGTCCGCCCCAGTCGCCACTGATCTGGCGATTCCATTCGTCGCCGTGGCCCGGCATGCCGCGTCTGTTTGGCGCTACTACAATATAACCATTAGCAGCAATCAGCTGCATGTTCCAGCGGTAAGAGTAATACTGTGTTAAGGCTGATTGCGGACCACCCTGGCAGTAAAGCAGTGTTGGGTATTTCTTGTTTGGGTCGAAATCAGGCGGATAAACTACCCACGAGAACAGGTCTTGGCCGTCTGTAGCTTTGGTAACGCGCGGCTCAACTTTGCTCAGCGATAGCTTGCTGTAGATTGCGTCGTTCACGTTGGTCAGCTGCGTCAGTTTACCGTTTTTCAGGTCTACACGGAAAAGCTCAGCTGCGTGGTTCATGTCGGCGCGCGAAACGATCAGGCTGTTGCCTGCCTGGCCTGCAATGCCATTGATATCGAACTGGCCTTTGGTAACCTGCTTTATATTTTTAGCCGAGAACTTGCCCAGGTTTTTCGGTAGCGACACCTCAAACAGCTGGATTGTACCTTTGGTAGGCGCTACAAACCAGATCTTGCTGCCATCTTTGCTCCAGGTAAAGGAATTTATAGTTTCATCCCAGTCTTTGGTCAGGTTATACTTCTGGCCGGTCTTTGTATCGAGAACAATCAGTTCATTCTGATCAGCTTCGTTACCATCTTCGTCCATCGCCAACCAAGCCATTTTAGTAGCGTCTTCCGAAAATTCTGGATGGGTGTCGTAACCCATGTTGCCCTCCGTAAAGTTGGTTGTTTTGCCTGAAGCTATGTCGTAGCGGTAAATGTCGGTGTTGGTGCTAACAGCATACTCTTTTCCGAACTTCTTCTTGCTCACATAAAGTATGGCTTTGCTGTCCGGGCTCCAGATCATGTCTTCCAAGCCACCAAACGGCATTTGAGGCGTATCAAATGGCTCATCTTTCATGATGTCGGTTGCCGTACCGATCTTGCCATCGTTGTAAGGGGCGAAGAAAATGTGCTGAAACTTACCATCTTCCCAGGTATCCCAGTGGCGGTAATTCAGGTCGTCGTACACGTAAGCGTTCGATTTCTTCAGCTCAGGGTAAATATCAGTGCTGTGCACATTTTTCACTTCCACTTCGCGCGAGAACAACACATACTTTCCATCAGGCGAGAAACGCACATTGCTCAGGCCACCTTCAAAGTTGGTCAGTTGCTTTGGCTCACCTTTGCCGCCTGTTAGCAGCCACAGCTGGCCTTTGTGCAGGTACATGATATTGCCAGTAGCTTTATCAACTTTAACTACACTTTCGCCACCTTTTGTAGCTGTTATTTGGGTAGGTTGTCCGCCAGAAACAGGAATACGGTAGAGATTGCGCTCGCTGCTGTTTTCTTCCATATTCACATAGCCAAGGCCGTAGATAACCGATTTGCCGTCGGGCGTTACCGTTTCAGCCGAAACGCGCCCCAACTTCCAGAGCAATTCCGGAGTCATGCGCTGTTGTGCCTGCGCTATACTTACAGCAAACACGCCAGCCAGTATCAATGTCTTTTTCATACTTCAAATGTAATTTAATTGGCGGTATTCTGAAATGCTTGTGAAGCAAAGAGATTGCAAGATTTTGTAGTTCCTGAACTATACTTGTCTTATATTTGCAGCAATGAAAGGCACAATGGCTCATATGCACCATCATCATGCACGAAGCAACAGTTTCGGAGCCGCTTGCCTATGGATTTGCTAGAAGTATAAACTTATATATCCAAAAGCCTGACTCCGACCAGAGTCAGGCTTTTTTGTTTTTATCTGAATCAGGATTTACAGAATTTAAGGATGAACAGGATTGATACTTTAGAAATCTTTCGTAATTCATAATTATTAATTCGTAATTAATTAACATGGACTTAGTTATAGTTGATTACAAGGCAGGTAACGTGCAGTCGGTGATGTTTGCACTGGAGCGGCTAGGTATAAATGCCACCCTGAGCTGCGACTTCGAAACCATCAAGTCGGCGGACAAGGTGATCTTCCCGGGCGTAGGCGAAGCTTCCTCGGCGATGGCTCAGCTGAAAGCCCGCAACCTGGATAAACTCCTGCCAACACTGGAGCAGCCGTTTTTTGGCGTGTGCCTGGGCATGCAGCTGCTTTGCCAGCACTCCGAAGAAGGCGATACTGAGCTGCTGGGCATTATTCCATTGCCGGTAAAACGATTCGAAACAGAGCTGAAGGTGCCGCACATGGGCTGGAACCAACTCGAGAAGCTGCAATCGCCCCTTTTTGCAGGTATAAACGAAGGCGATTATGCCTACTATGTGCATAGTTATTACGTGCCTCTTTCAGAGTATACCATCGCCCAGACCTCGTACCCGGAGCCTTTTTCGGCTGCTTTACACTATAAAAACTTTTACGCTGCGCAGTTCCACCCGGAAAAAAGCGGACCTGCCGGCTCTCAAATATTAAAAAACTTTTTAGCCTTATGATGGAGATCATTCCAGCGATAGACATAATCGGCGGCCAGTGCGTGCGCCTGACCGAAGGCGATTTTGCCCAGCAAACCACCTACGACAGCAACCCCCTGGAAGTAGCCAAACGCTTCGAAGCACATGGCATCAAGCGCCTGCATTTGGTGGACCTGGATGGTGCCCGTGCCAAGAAACCGGTAAACCTGGCGGTGCTGGAAAGTATAGCTACCAATACAGGCTTAACCATAGATTTTGGCGGTGGCTTGCAGTCGGATGAAGCCGTAAAACAGGCTTTTGACTCTGGCGCTGCCCAGATCACGGCCGGAAGTATAGCGGTGCGCGAACCGGAAACGGTGAAGAACTGGCTGATAAAGTATAGCCCAGAGAAGATCATCATCGGGGCAGATTTTAAAGGCATCAACATCGCCATCAGTGCCTGGACCGAAGAGAGCAAATACCCGCTGCAGGACTTTATTTCGGGATATGTTAAAACAGGAGCGAAGCTGTTCATCTGTACCGATGTGAGCAAAGACGGCAAACTGCAGGGCCCATCTATCAATACCTACCGTCATTTGAAATTGACGCTACCGGAAGCTGGCATTATTGCCAGCGGCGGTGTTACCACTGTAGAAGACCTGGAGCAACTGCAGGAGATCGGGGTTAAAGGCGCTATTATTGGAAAAGCCATTTACGAAGGCACCATTTCATTAAAAGATTTAGAGAGATTCCTATGTTAACCAAACGCATTATTCCTTGCCTTGATATAAAGGATGGCCGCACCGTAAAAGGCATACGTTTTGAGAACATCCGCGACGCGGGCGACCCGGTGGAACTGGCAAAATGGTACGCAGAACAGGGCGCCGACGAACTGGTGTTCCTTGACATCACCGCTACCAACGAAGAACGCAAAACCTTTGCCGAGCTCGTTCGCGATATTGCCCGCCACATCGATATTCCTTTCACGGTGGGTGGTGGCATTAGCGCTGTTGCCGATGTAGAACTGCTGTTGCAGGCCGGTGCTGATAAAGTATCCATCAATTCAGCTGCCATCAAAAATCCGCAGTTGGTAAAGGATCTTGCGAGCCGCTTTGGTAGCCAATGCGTTACTGTTGCCATCGACACCAAGTATACCGAGGCCACCGGCTGGAAAGTATA
Organism: Pontibacter ruber; assembly: GCF_023630205.1. Lineage (GTDB taxonomy): Bacteria > Bacteroidota > Bacteroidia > Cytophagales > Hymenobacteraceae > Pontibacter > Pontibacter ruber. The sequence goes on from NZ_JALPRR010000002.1 coordinate 763,536, forward strand.
CACCCGCGCCGGCACCGTAGAAACGGAGTGGGCAACTGTAGATTGGGCAAAGAAAGTAGTAGAACTGGGCGCCGGTGAGATTTTGCTGACAAGTATGAACAACGACGGTACCAAAGCAGGCTTTGCGTTGGATATAACCAAGGCGATATCGGAAGCTGTATCTGTTCCGGTTATTGCTTCGGGAGGCGCAGGTAACATGCAGCACTTTGCAGACGCTTTTAACAAAGCACACGCCGACGCCGCTCTGGCAGCCAGCCTGTTCCACTTCCGCGAACTGGAAATCCCGGACCTGAAGCGTTTCCTGAAAGAACAGGGCGTGGAGGTGAGGATATAATTTTGAATGAGTGACTGAGCGAATGAGTGATTATAAACTCAAATCTCAGTACTCGAGACTCAGAACTTATGAAATTAGATTTTGACAAAATGGGCGGATTGGTGCCCGCTGTGATACAGGACGAGCAGACAAGCCAAGTGCTTATGCTCGGCTATATGAACCAGGAAGCCTTGGACAAAACGCAGCAGGAGGGACTGGTAACGTTCTTCTCCCGTTCCAAAAACCGCCTCTGGACCAAAGGTGAAACCTCTGGCAACACGCTGCAGGTGGTAAGTATAGCCGAAGACTGTGATAATGATTCGCTCCTGATAAAAGTGAAGCCGAACGGCCCAACCTGCCATACCGGAGCTACCAGCTGCTTTGGAGAAGAAAACGCCTCCAGAAGAGCAAAGGCTATTCAATTTATAGCGCAGTTGGAAGAAGTGATTCAGCATCGCAAAGCCAATCCGGCGGAGGGTTCTTATACCAATTTCCTTTTTGAGAAAGGCGTGAACAAAATAGCCCAGAAAGTAGGAGAGGAAGCCGTAGAAACTGTGATCGACGCTGTGGCCGGTAAACTGGATACCATGAAAGGCGAAGCAGCTGATTTGTTATACCACCTGCTGGTGTTGTTGGCTGCTACTGGTTTAGAACTGGCAGATGTGGTGGCTGTGCTGCAGGAGCGGCATCAGAAGAAGTAAATAGTAAGTTTATTATGTAAAGTATAGGTGCTCATACTTTACACTTCATTTAGTATTAAAACAGAAAAGCCGCTCCTGCGATAGGAGCGGCTTTTCTGTTTTGACTAATTTTTATACTTTAAATGAGTTAAGCTATCTGCCTTAAATCTACAGGGATAACCCGTGATATACCGGCTTCGATCATCGTGATGCCATACATTACGTCCGTAGAGGCCATGGTACGCTTGTTGTGCGTTACCACGATAAACTGCGAGTCGTTGGAGAACTTACGGATGATGTTGTTGAACTTGTCGATGTTGGCGTCGTCCAGCGGCGCATCCACCTCGTCGAAGATACAGAACGGCGCCGGCTTAAGCAGATAGATGGAAAACAGCAGCGAAATAGCTGTTAAGGTCTTCTCGCCACCAGACAACTGGTTGATCGTGAGCGGGCGCTTGCCTTTTGGCTGTGCCATAATCTCGATCTTCGATTCCAGCGGGTTCTTTGGGTCTGATATCACCAGGTCGCAGTTGTCTTCATCGGTAAAGAGGCTACGGAACACCAGGATAAAGTTCCTCTTGATCTGCTCAAACGCATCCATGAACTTCTCCTTCGCCACCGTATCGATCTCGTTGATCGTGTCGATCAGCGCATTCTTGGCATTTACCAGGTCGTTGCGCTGCTCGGTAATAAAGCGGTTACGCTCTTCTATTTCGGTATAAGCTTCGGCTGCCATGGCATTAACCGGGCCCATTTTGTCCAGAGCTGTTTTTGCTTCGGCAATGTGCTTGGTCAGCTCTTCTATACTTAGCTCAATCAGCAGGTCACTTTCCGGAGCTGATTGGAGCAGGTCTTCTTCCGTAAAATTAAACTCAGCGGCCATTCGCTCCTGCACCGACACCAGTTTGATCCTGGTATCGTTGATGGTCTGCTGCATACGCATCAAGAGCTCGTCAGAGTTCTGGCGTTTGCGCTGCAGCTCACGTATGGTTTTTTCTTTCTCATCGAGCTCACCACGCAGGCTGAAGTACTTCTTCTCGATCTCTTCCAGTTCGTAGCTGAACTCGCGGCGAGCCGAAGTCATGGCTTCTACTACAGCCTCGTTCTCTTCTATGAACTGGTCGGCCTGCGCGATCTCCTCTTCAGCCTTACTGAATTCCTGGCGCAGTCCCTCAATCCGCTCCTGGTTGGTCTCCACCGTCTTTTGCTTATAGCTGATTTCCTGCTGCAGGCTGGCGTAGCGGTTTTTAAGCTGGTGAAACTGGATGTTCTGGTTGTTGTACATGCCGGAGATAACGACAATCTGCTCATGCTGACGGTTCAGCTGCGAGGCATACACCGCCAGCTCTTCCTCCAGACGCTTCAGTTCCTGCTGGTCGGCCTCCGCCTGTGGCGATACTTCGCGGCTTTGTACCCGAAGCTCTTCCAGGCGCTGCTGTAGCTCCGCCTGTTTCAGGTCGAAGTTCTTGCGGTTCTGCTGGTGCTGCTCGTGCTTGATGCGGATCGTGAGCAGGTCCTGCTGCTGTTTGGATACTTCCTTCTCCAACTGCTTGATCGCCTCTTTCTGTGACTCGGCTCTGTAATTGAGCAGGATCTGGTTCTGGGTATTAATGCGGCTTTGCAGCAGGTCCACCTGGTGGGTCAGTTCCTCTACTTCCTTTGCCAGGTTGTCCAGGTTCTGCTTGCGGCCCAAACGGTTGCCGTCGAATAAACCTACCGAACCACCAGAAAGGCTCAGCGGTTTTTTAATGGCAGAACCATCTTTCAGGATGATGGTGCGGTAATCTTCTGAAGAGAAATCTTCTTCCGACTCGTCGCTAATGTACACGTTGTTGAGCATGTACTTTAGCAGGCTGCTGTACTTCTTATCTGCCGAAACCACCTCGTAGGCCGCTTTCATACTTCCTTCGCTGAAGGTAGCCGTAGGCTCCATTTCTTCGATCTCGGAAAGAATGATAAAGTTAGCGCGACCCTTGTTTTCGCTCTTCAGCAAGGCAATGGCGTCTATGGCATCCTGAAGCTCTTCTACTACAAAGAAGTTCATGTAAGGCTCGAGGTAGCTTTCGATAAGCGGTTTATACTCAGGCTCACTAACAATGATGTCGGACAGGAGAGGAGCCGGCTTGTTCCAGCTCTCGGACTGGCACAGGAACTTGATCGCTTCCGGAAAACCTTCCATGTTCTCTACCAGCGATTTGGTCAGGTTGTACTGGTTCTGGCGCGAGTCAAGCGTACGGTTCAGCTCCACGAGCTGTGCTTTCAGCTGATCGATATCCGCTTCGGTTTTCTCGATCTGCTGCAGCAGGTTTTCCTCTTTGGCCTGCAGGCGCACCAGTTCAGCGGTTCGCTCTTCCAGTATTTCCTGCGCTTCCTGCAGTTGTTCTTCCAGCACGCGGCCGTCTTCATCGGCTGTTAGTTGCTGCTGCTGCAGGCGCTCCAGTTCAGTATTTATACTTTGTATCTGTACCTCACTTATCTCCAGCGATTTGTGGAGCTGGAATACGGCGTTCTGCTTTTCGCGCTGCTGCTGCGAGAGTTCGTGGTGCGCCTCCTGCAAGGTTTGTTTCTGCTCGTTGGCTTCCTGTACTTGCTCTTTCAGGGCATTTACCTGTTCTTCGGCTTCTGCAAACTGATCCTGCACGGCATCCAGCTCTTCGCGTAGCTGCGTTATACTTTCCTTGGTATATTCGAGGTTGGCTGTGTCCTGGCTGATCTGCTGGCGCAACTGCAGCATACGCTCGTTCAGCATAAAGCTGCGCTCAGACTTCAGCTTGATATCGTTCTCTAACTGACGCAGTTTTGCTGTTTGTACCTGCATGGTGCGCTGGCTCTCGCTAAGCGCCTCCTGTGTCACGTTCAGCTCTTCTTTCTGGTCGGCTATGGCGTCTTCTGCTTCCGTTACGGCAGCTACATACCCTTCTTTCAGGGCTGTTTCCTGCTGTACGTCCTGCTCCAGGCGCTGCAGCGTGTTCTGGAACTGCGAGATATTGCGCCGCGCAAACTCGACGCTGTGTTTTTTATAGTCTTCTTTTAGCTGAAAATACCGGATGGCCTGCTTTGCCTGGCGCTCCAGCGTTTTCATGTTCTTGCCGATCTCGAAAAGTACGTCCTCCACACGCTCCAGGTCGGCGTCGGTTTCCTCCAGCTTCTTCAGCGTCTGCTTCTTGCGGACTTTGAACTTGGAGATACCGGCTGCCTCTTCGAACAGCAGGCGGCGCGAGTTTTCCTTGTCGTTGAGGATCTCGTCCACCATTTTCAGCTCGATAATAGCATAGCTGTCGGAGCCGATACCGGTGTCCAGGAAGAGTTCGTTGATATCCTTCAGACGGCAGGTGACGCCGTTGAGCATGTACTCGCTGTCGCCGTTGCGGTAGTATTTGCGGGTGACAGTAACCTGCGAGTACTCCGTTGGCAGAATGCCCCGGTTATTGTCGAAGGTGATGGATACTTCGGCCATCTGCACCGGCTTCCGGGTTTTGGAGCCGTTAAAGATCACGTTCTCCATCTTGTCGGAGCGGAGATTTCGGGTGCGCTGCTCGCCCAGCACCCAGCGGATGGCATCCACAATGTTTGATTTACCACAGCCGTTCGGGCCAACTATACCCGTAATGCCCTCATCAAAATTGATGACGACCCGGTCGCCAAAACTCTTGAATCCTTTGATTTCTAATCTTGAAACTTGCATTCGCGTTCGCGGAAACTCTTAATTCTAAATTCAAAAATAAGATTAATTTGATTAGGAACCGCAGTTCTTTCTGCTTGCAAATCCGGAATTATTTTAGCTTGTACAGCCTGATCGGGCCAAATTGCTCCACCAGCACTTTGTTTGGATAAAGCACCTGCAGGGAATCGGAGGGAAGTGTACCGGCAAAAGAAGGCTGGTCAGTGATGCCGGTGTTTTCGATCAGGTAAACCTGTTTATACAAAGTTGGGTCATACTCCCAACCATAGGAAGGTAACCTGAGTTACAGGCTTATAGCCATAGTAGACAGGAATGGCATCGTATAAGTATACCGGCGCAAGTACGAGTGCTGAGCCTGTGTGGCTGTTGTTATGTAGGGCATTCAAAGCTGCCTGATGCTCCTTGTAGTATAATGCTTTCGGCTTGAGCATGAAGTACACCGGTCGGATAGCAAATACGGCAGCCAGCACAAGTGCTACGATCTTATAGGAAATGTTTCTGCCGTACAGAAGCAGCGCAATATGGCCCGCAAAGTATAAGCCCAGCAGTCCGTAAAGCAGACTTCGGTTATTCCGGTGCAAGAGTGCCAGCAATAGAAATGCTACCGAGTAAAGTAAAGTATAGCGCCAGTTGTGAAGTTTTTCCATAAAGCCCCATGCCGCTGCTAGAGCTAATGGTGGCAACAGCAGGTTAAACATGCGCCCATCCAGGGAGATAGGGTTATAGCTAGTGTAAGACGTGCTCATGAACCAGAAAGTGGCCAGAGAAGTCAGGAAAAGCATTACCCAGAAGCCTTTGCCTTTCAGTTGCCAGAGTTCCCGCCTGCTAACACCTCCCCACATAAACAGCACTAACGGAAAGGTGCCGGATCCTTTCAGAATCAGGACAGGCTCCAGCGTTAACCGGTGGCCTTAGCGGTTAATTGGTCTTTTGGGAGCAGAGTTTCCGGCACTACAGTTCGGATTATTGTTCTGCAAATATCTCTATATATTTTAAAAGGTGGTACTATTTCCTATATTTGATTTAACACGACCTCGCACATGGAAGACTTCAAGATCATACTTTATATACTTGCTGCGGTTGCTTATTTCCTGTTCAATGCCTGGCGTAAAGCTTTTAAAGGAAATAATGAAGCTGCCCCGCCTGCAGAACAGCGCCCCCGGCAAAGGTCTGTGGCTCAGCAACCAGTAAGACCTGTACCGCAAAGGCCTGCCGTACCTCCGACATCTTTTGAAGATATTTTGCGCGAGCTGCAGCCTAAATTGGAGCGTGCCCGGGAAGAAGCCAGAACGATAACAGAAAGTCCAGTCAGGGAAGCAAAGCCAGAGCCTATACTATCGAAATATGAGATTCCGCAACGGACCTTGTCATTGGAGAACCCCGTGGAAGCGAAGGAGGCAACAAAACGAGCGCAGCTACGCCGTATTCCTGAGTTTGAAGCCTATGTGCAAAAGCCGGTAGTTGCCGAAAACAAGTATGCTGCCCTGTTGCGAAACCCGGCTACTGTTAGAGACGCTGTGATACTTTCTGAGATACTTAAACCAAAGTTTTAACCACAACAGCAGAAAAGTATAAATGCGAAAGGCCGCTTGTACAGCGGCCTTTCGCATTTATACTTTTGAGAGTACTTCTGGACTTACATAAACTGTGTGAGGGCATAGGCAAGTATGTTAGCACCCATACGCAATGCCTGCTGCCGTTTATCCTCCGGATCGTTGTATACCTCCTGATCTTCCCAGCCGTTGCCCAAGTCGGTTTCATAAGTATAAAAGCACACCAGGTGACCTTCGTGTATAATGCCAAAGCCTTGTGGCGGTTTGTTGTCATGCTCGTGTATCTTGGGCAATCCATTCTTGAAAGGATATTTCTGGTGGTAGATCGGGTGCGTAAAAGGCAACTCTACAAACTCGTATTCCGGAAAAACCTTCTTCATCTCTTTGCGGATGTACTTGTCGAGGCCATAGTTGTCGTCAATGTGCAGAAAGCCCCCGCTGATGAGGTAGTTGCGCAGGTTCTGCGCCTCGGCATCCGAAAAAACTACGTTCCCGTGGCCCGTCATGTGCACGAACGGGTAGCTGAATAATTCCGGGCTACCTACTTCAACCACGGCCTCTTCCGGGGCAATGTTCATGCTCAGGTTCTGGTTGCAGAACCGGATCAGGTTCGGGAGTGAGGTTTTGTTGGCATACCAGTCGCCACCCCCGTTATACTTCAGTTTGGCTATTTTAAAACTATACTTCTGAGCATACAGACCACTGCAGATCAAAAGCAGGCAGAAAATAAAAGAAATACGCTTCATAAGAGGGAGACTGGGGTTCGGTTCCTGAAGTATACCTGCAAAAATAAACTATGGTTACTACTATAACGGCGCGTAGATGTCGTGGAGTACGTGCAGTGTATGGCAGGCTACCAGGGCAGCTGTTTCGGTGCGCAGGCGGCTTTGGCCTAGTGTTACCGGGCGTATGCCTGCTTTGTAGGCTGTAGCTATTTCCTTCTCTGAAAAATCACCTTCCGGTCCGATCAGGATACAGTGCTGTAGCCCCGGTTTGTAGTAATCCTTTATACTTTTCATGGCATCTTCCTCAAGGTGAGCGATAAACGTGTCTTTCGGTATACAGGTCTGAACAAAACGCTGAAAAGGTACCATTTCGTGCAGCAAGGGGAGGTAGCCCTTTTTCGACTGTTTCATGGCACTAACTGCTATTTTCTCAAGGCGATCGAGGCGTAGCTCGCGTCGTTCCGAATGCTCGCACAGCAGAAAACTGATCTCACTCACCCCGATCTCTACGGCTTTCTCTACAAACCACTCCATACGGTCTATGTTTTTAGTCGGCGCCACTGCAATGTGAACGTAGTAGGGCAGCTTGCCATATTCTATCTGCCTGTCAATTACCTGCAGCTGGCAGCGTTTGACATGCGAATCCTGGATAATGGCCGTGAAAAGTGAGCCTTTGCCGTCGATCAGGTACACCGTGTCGCCTTGCTGCAACCGAAGCACACGCGTGCAATGCTTCGACTCTTCTTCCGGAAGGGTATAAATTTCGCTGTTGAGATCTGGAGTATAAAACAGGTGCACTTTTTTAAATTAAAAATTATGAATTATTAACTACGAATTCAGGTAGAATAAAAATATGGAGATCCTTCTTCTAAAGTATACGAAAGTATAGCTTTTGTGCCTGTCCTGAAACAATGGCAAAGAAAAAGCCTTCCTGTTATTGGCAGGAAGGCTTTCTGAAGGTATACTAAAGATAATTAGTCGATCGCAACCTCTACCTGAGGAGCACCGGCCATGATCTCGTCGTTGGCGTACTCAGCATACTTCTGGAAGTTCTTCACGAACTTGGTTGCCAGGTCGTGTGCTTTATGGTCGTACTGTTCTTTGTTTGCCCAGGTGTTACGTGGGTTCAGTACTTCAGAAGGTACGTTCGGGCATGTTTCCGGCATTTCAACGCCAAATATAGGGTGCTTCACAAACTTCACGTCGTTCAGTTCGCCGTTCAGGGCTGCTGTGATCATAGCACGGGTGTAAGGCAGTTTCATGCGTGAACCAACACCGTAAGGACCGCCTGTCCAGCCGGTGTTCACCAACCATACGTTCACGTGGTTTTCTTCCATTTTCTTGCCCAGCATTTCAGCATATTTGGTTGGGTGCAGTGGCAGGAATGCGGCGCCAAAGCAGGCAGAGAATGTTGTCTGCGGCTCTGTTACACCAACCTCAGTACCGGCAACTTTGGCAGTGTAACCAGAAATGAAGTGGTACATGGCCTGGCTGGCGTTCAGTTTAGAGATCGGAGGCAGCACACCGAAGGCATCTGCTGTCAGGAAGAAGATGTTCTTTGGAATATCTGCTCTGGATGGCTCCACCGCGTTGTCGATGTGGTTGATCGGGTAAGCGGTACGCGTATTCTCCGTTACAGAGTTGTTGGTATAGTCTACAGTGCGGGTACCTTCTACAAAGCGGGTGTTCTCTACAATAGCACCGAATTTGATAGCGTCCCAGATCTGCGGTTCTTTTTCGCGTGTCAGGTCGATTACTTTAGCATAGCAACCGCCTTCGAAGTTGAATACGCTGTCTTCTGCCCAGCCGTGCTCGTCGTCACCGATCAGGCCACGGTTAGGATCGGCAGATAGTGTGGTTTTACCTGTACCGGAAAGACCGAAGAAGATGGCTGTATCACCGTCTTTGCCTACGTTGGCAGAGCAGTGCATGGAAAGCGTGTTCTTCTCGTGCGGCAGGAGGTAGTTGAGTACACCAAAAATGCCTTTTTTCATTTCGCCGGCATAACCAGTGCCACCGATCAGGATCATGTTACGGGTGAAGTTGATGATCGCAAAGTTTGACTGACGGGTGCCATCTACTTCCGGATCAGCCTGGAACTCAGGAGCGCAGATGATGGTAAATTCCGGGTTGTGATTTTGAAGTTCCTCTGGCGTCAGGCGCAGGAACATGTTGTTGCAGAAAAGGTTCTGCCATGCCTGTGTATTTACAATACGCAGGTTCAAACGATAATCTGGGTGTGCACCGGCATAGGCGTCGCGCACATACAGTTTACGGTCCTTCAGAAAGTCGATCATCTTGTTATACAGATTGTCGAATTTCTCCGGATCAAAAGCAATGTTAATGTCGCCCCACCATACGGTATTCTCTGTTTTGGCGTCTTTTACTACAAAGCGGTCCTTTGGTGAGCGGCCTGTGAACTTACCTGTGTCACACATCAGAGCGCCGGTGTCAGTCAGCACGCCTTCGCCGTTCATAATGGCTTCCTCTACCAACTCAGCCGGGCTCAGGTTCCAGAGCACCTCTTTCGCCTCTCTTATGCCTAAGCTGTCCAGGCCTACTGCATTTGATTTGATACCAGATTCTTTCATTTGAAATATAATAGGTTTTTAAGGTATAAAGGTTTGTTTCACAACTATGGTACAAAAATATAAAAAATAGGATATGTATATAGATAACGGTATAAATAATAAATTGGTCGGGTTAATTCGGCTACTGAGGCGCAATTATTTTGCCTTATGCCGCAAAACAGATATATTTACCTTCTGTGTGTGCTAAACTAATCTAAAACATCAACATTTAAACATTTATGTCTGTAAATCAACCACGCTCTGCTGATGCGGTAAATGAAACCTACCCCCAGCATGATGCAGCAGCGAAAGAAAATCTAAAGCATCCGAAAGGGCTGTATCTCTTATTCTTTACCGAGTTATGGGAGCGTTTCAGCTATTACGGTATGCGCGGCCTCTTAATGTTGTACCTAACTAAAACAGCGCTGGAAGGCGGTTTAGGCTATAGCGTAGCCGATGCTGCGTTGATTTACGGGTACTTTACCGGTTTCGTTTATTTTACGCCTATTATAGGTGGTTGGTTGGCTGATAAATACCTGGGCCACCGCCGTGCAATCCTTATTGGTGGTGTGCTGATGGCGCTGGGCCAGTTCAGTCTGTTCTCTACACCTTATGTAGGAGTTGAAATGACATACCTGGGGCTTTTGCTCCTTATCATTGGTAACGGCTTCTTCAAACCGAATATTTCTTCAATAGTTGGTAATCTTTATGCGCAGGGCGACCCACGCCGCGATTCAGCGTTTACAATCTTCTACATGGGTATCAACATAGGTGCCTTCCTGGCACCCCTTGTGTGCGGTTACCTGGCAGAAGATTACTTTGCTACCAAAGCGGTAGTAGACGGCGTTGAGAGAGTAACCAACTATGGCTTCCAGTACGGCTTCCTTGCTGCCGGTATCGGTATGGTGATCGGTCAGATCGTGTTCAACACGCTAGGTCCACGTTTACTGGGTGATTTAGGTCTGAAGCCGGTTAAAACTGAAAACGATGCTGTAACAGGCAAGCCTGCAAAGTCTGCCAAGCTTACTAAAGAGGAAATCGATCGCGTATCTGTTATTTTTATCATCTCCTTATTCGTAATCCTGTTCTGGGCTGGCTTTGAGCAGGCTGGTAGCTCCCTAACCGTTTATACCGATAAGTATATCGACCGTGAGGTTTTTGGCTTCCTGATCCCGACTTCCTGGTTCCAGTCTGTAAACCCACTGTTCATCGTACTGTTTGCTCCGCTTACTGCAAACCTGTGGTTGTTCCTGGCTAAGCGCGGCAAAGACCTGAGCATCCCTACTAAAATGGGCCTGGGTATGATCCTGTTGGGCATCGGCTTCTTCTTTATGGTGGGTGCCGTAATGGAGCGCGGTGGCGTGGAAGATGAAACGGTGAAAGCCAGCATCGCCTGGTTGCTTGCTACTTATTTCTTCCATACCATTGGTGAGCTTTGCCTTTCTCCGATTGGTCTTTCGATGGTAACGCGTCTTGCGCCGGTTACACTGGTATCCATGCTGATGGGGGTATGGTTCTTAGCCCCAGGTATTGCTCAGATAGCTGGTGGTTATATTGCTTCATATGTTGAAGAACTTGGCCCATTAGCTATCTTCGCTGCAATTGGGGGATTTGTGATTGTAGCTGGTTTAATCCTTGTGTTGCTAACCCGTAAACTGATGTTCATGATGCACGGACGCGGTTAGCTGTTATAGTATTTCTATTCATTAAAAAGCCCCTGTTGAGAACTCAACAGGGGCTTTTTAATGAATAGAAATATAGTCTTATACATCTGTTGATGTTACAATAGGTTACTAAAATGCCTATAAAATTGGCTCTATAGGCTAACTCTTTGGGTTTATTTACATAAAGTATTAACTATGTAGTGTTACACATACATATATTATTTCCTTGATATATATTATTTTTCCGATTATACTTGTGGGATCTCTGTTATTAACCACAACCTAAATGAAAACAATCTTCCCCGCCGCTATTATCGAGCAGTGTGCAGAAAGCTACCAAAGCAGAATTTCTGTACGCTCAAAAACAATATATTTAACTACGATAGCTTTTTTATTTATAGCTTTTTTAAGCTTACCTTTTATATATATTGACTTATCTATTCAGGCAAGGGGCACTTTTCAAAGTTCAATTGAGAGAAATGAGATTTTTGTGCCTGTAGCCGGAAGAGTTAATAACATAAGATACAAAGAGAATGAGAAAATTCGTAAAGGCGATTTAATTGCTGAAATAGAAACAGAGCAGTTAGATTTAGAAATTCAGGGTTACCGCCAAAAAATTGATTTACTTAATAATTTAATTTCTGACCTAAATAGCTTAAACAGGATCAGATTATTTGATATAGACCAAAACTTCTCTATTTATTTAGGGACGGAAATTTATTCAGCGTCCTATTTTGAATTCTATTCAGCCTTTAAAAGTTTAAAAGCAACACTTGAAAAAGCAACCAGAGACTATGAAAGGAACACTCTTCTTTACGAAGCAAAAGCAATTTCTTTTGTTGAGTATGATGAGTCAAAACTAAAATATAACCAGGCAATGTCTAACCTGGAATTGCATATCAAGAAGCAAAAGGCCCTGTGGAATCGCGAGATTAATTCTTATACAAATGAACTAAACCAGCTAAAGAATAAAGTTAAATTAGTACAAGATCAGAAAACACGTCATAAAATAATAGCAGGTGTAAACGGCACATTGCAGAATTTAAAAAACATTAAGGAAGGTGATTTTGTTTTCCCCAACCAGAAAATAGCTGAAATATCCCCTGATTCCACATTGTTAGCAATTGCTTACGTCTCTCCCAAAGATATAGGCTTTATAAAGGCTGGTCAGCCTGTTTCACTCCAGGTAGATGCTTTTAATTATAATGATTGGGGCCTGGCAAAAGGTAAAATAATAGATATAGCGGATGACCTGTCTATGGTCTCTGAACAGCAGGTTGCTTTTAGAGTTATCTGTTCCTTGGATCAGTTGCACCTAAAACTAAAAAATGGCTACAAAGGTGAGCTGAGAAAAGGCATGTCTTTTAACGGAAGGTTTTTAGTAACACGCAGAAGCCTGTTTCAACTGCTCTACGATAAAGTAGACAACTGGATGAATCCCACAGTATCCACAATATAAGTATAAGTATGAGTATTAAAATTAAGCAACGCGATCTTACTGATTGTGGTGCAGCCTGTTTGTCTTCTGTTGCTAATTATTACAAACTTAAGTTACCTGTATCAAAGATTCGGCAGATGGCCTCAACCGACCAGAAGGGCACAAATGTACTTGGACTAGTTGAGGCTGCTCAGAAGATGGGGTTTTCTGCCAAAGGTGTAAGGGGTGAATTTGAAAGCCTGTTTAAAATTCCTACTCCCACAATTGCACATGTTATCATTAAAGGAGTATTGCACCACTATGTAGTAATTTATAAAGTAACTAAGAAGCACATCCATTTAATGGATCCTGCTGATGGACACATCCACAAAATGTCACATGAAGAGTTCAAATCCTTGTGGAGCGGCGTATTAGTTTTATTGATGCCAAATGAAGATTTTAAGGCCTTTAACCAGACCGTTTCTGTTTACCAGCGCTTCTGGTTTTTGATAAAGCCGCACAAATCAGTGATGTTACAGGCATTGGTCGGCGCCGTGATTTATACTGTATTAGGTTTATCTACGGCTATTTATGTGCAGAAGATAGTTGATAATGTTTTTGGAGATGGCAACAAGAACCTGCTAAACTTAATGAGTGTGATTATGCTGCTGCTGCTCGCATTTCAAGTACTAATCGGGTTGTATAAAGCTCTCTTTGTATTAAAAACTGGCCAGAAGATTGATTCACGTCTTATATTAGGCTATTACAAACACCTGCTCACACTTCCGCAGCAGTTCTTCGATACCATGCGCGTAGGTGAAATCATAAGCAGAATAAACGATGCAGTAAAAATCAGGACTTTTATTAATGATGTTTCCATTAACCTGATGGTAAATGTATTTATCGTGCTGTTTGCATTTGCTTTAATGTTCACCTATTATTGGAAATTGGCACTTGTTATACTCTTAATTATTCCATTCTATACATTAGTTTACTTTATTACCAATAAACTGAATAGAAAAGCTGAAAGACAGTTAATGGAAGATTCAGCTGAGCTTGAATCCCAATTAGTAGAGTCTATTACAGCGGCTGGTACCATCAAACGTTTCGGCATGGAAGATCATGCCAATATGAAATCAGAAGTACGCTTTGTTAAGTTATTAGGTTCAGTATATAAATCTAGTATAAACAACATATCTATAAGTACCACCTCTGAAACAATCTCTAAAGTATTTACCATAGTGCTGCTTTGGATAGGCGCGGGATATGTACTCGATAACCTAATAACACCAGGTGAACTAATGTCTTTCTATGCAGTCATCGGTTATTTTACAGGACCTATAAGTACATTGATAGGCATGAATAAAACCATCCAAAATGCTATGATTGCGGCTGATCGTTTATTTGAAATTATGGATCTGGAGGTAGAAAGCAATGAGCATAAATTTGAGCTAAAAAAAGAACTTATTGGTGACATATACCTGAAGGATATATATTTCCGATATGGCTCCCGCAAAAGTGTATTTGAAGGTTTGACCCTAACTATTCCTAAGGGCAAAATTACTGGTATTATTGGGGAGAGCGGCTCCGGTAAGTCCACGTTAATATCCATACTTCAAAATCTATATCCATTGCAATCCGGGAGCGTTCATATTGGAGATTATGATTTGAAGTATATTGAAAATAAAAGTCTCCGACAATTTGTGACAGTAGTGCCGCAAAAAGTAGACCTATTTGCTGGTAACGTAATCGAAAATATTGCTTTAAATGATTATCAGCCTGATATCCAACGTATCGTCAGCATATGCGGCCAACTGGGTATGATGGAGTTTATAGAAGGCTTGCCTAATGGCTTTGCTACTTATCTCGGAGAAAATGGTGCTTCCTTGTCAGGAGGTCAAAAACAGCGCATTGCTATTGCAAGAGCCTTGTATAAAAATCCAGAAGTTTTAATAATGGACGAAGCTACATCTTCGCTAGATCCTAAATCAGAAGAGTTTGTGCAGATAACCATTAGAAAATTGACTGAAGCAGGCAAGTCAGTAATTTTTATTACCCATCGCCTCGCTGCTGTAAAAGACTTTGATCTTCTCTTTGTGTTGGAAAATGGAAAACTAATAGAGCAGGGTACACACTCTGAGCTATTAATAAAACGTGAACGCTATTTTGAGATGCTTAATAAGCAACTTATAATTTTAAACTAAGGGAGTGATAGTATGAACTTCAGAAAGTACATCGAAAGAATCAAGTATTTGGACGAACTGATTCGAAAAGAGAAAACCGGTACACCGGAAGAACTGGCTAGTCGACTTGGAATTAGCAGGGCTCAACTATACAATATCATTGATGAAATGAAGGCAGAAGGACTCGTAATTAACTACACCAGGAAGCGAGGAACCTTCTACTATACATCTAATAAGAAACTAGAGATAGCATTTTCAATGAGAGTAGTTTCAGAAGAAGAAAACCTCAAAATTTTTGGAGGAATTATTTATTCCAGTCCAATTTTTATAGATGGAAGAAAACTAGTTTTATAACATAGTTAACCGGTTAATGAAAGGTGTTATCAGCAGCCTAAAAGTGTTGGCAAAATAATATTCCTGAACAAAATGAACAATTTTAATAAAGCCTTAAATAAGGCAAATTCTAAATCCTTACATGAGCTTAAAAAAGAAGAGCTTATAGACATTAAAGGTGGTGATCTAATTGGTGATGGCTTATCATATATCGGTGAAAAGCTATTAGATTGGTATTTTTCAGAGGACACTATGCGTAGAGCTGGAGAATTAAATTTAACATACAAGCAAAGATGGGAGTATTAATTTTCCTATTATAAATTCCATTAAAATATATAGACTTATTTTGTGAAAATTTATCTTAAACTTTAATTAAACAAAAGCATGAAAAATTTAAACCTTACTTCTGCAAGATTATCTAATTTAGAAGGAAATGAACTAATTCAGATTAGTGGTGGCGAGATTGTTACCTCTTTTATTATATCATATGCTATTGGTAAAGCAATAGATTGGTATTTTTCAGAGGACACTATGCGAAGCGCTGGAGAATTAAATTTAACAGATAAGCAAAGATGGGAATATTAACTATAATATATTAATCAATATTTCCATCTATTGTTATAGCTATTTGCAAGCTGATTCACATGATGCACGGTCGCGGTTAATAGCTTTAATCATAAATAAAAAGGCCCCTGCTGAGCTCTCAGCAGGGGCCTTTTTATTTATTTTATTATACTTTAAACATTCTTTAGTATGTTTGTAGCCTTCTCAACATCAGGCAATTGCAATAACATGTTTTCCTGGTACAGGAGGGGTTTTTGTTTTTATAATCATACTTTTAGCCAATGTTATTTATTACCCAGAGTTGCAGGCAGTTGGCTGCACTTTCAGTGCTTTGCTTTGCCATGTTGTCCTGCGAAGTAGATTCTGTTACGCATGTTGATGCCAACCCCGAACCTTCTTCCGTTACCTACACCATTCCTAAAGGAGCACATTCTGCTACTAACAACCCATTTAAACTGGTAAGTGCCTCCAAGATCCGCTTTCAGGCAGTATTTGACAGCTCTGCTGTTTATACTACTACCGATCCGGTCAACCAGGGCGACATCAACAAACTATACGGCTTATCCGACTGCAGTTCCGATCACCAGACCAACAGTGCTCGCTTTGGCTGGAGATGGTATAACAACCGCCTGGAAGTACACGCTTATACCTATTATAACAAGAGCCGTAAGTCTGAACTCGTGAGTACAATTGAGATTGGCAAGCCTTATACTTTTGAGCTAAGGCTGGAAGATAATAAGTTTGTATTCGAGCTGAACGGCAAGACCGTGAGCCTGCCCAGAGCCTGCACCGGAAAAGGGGAGGGCTATCAGCTTTATCCATACTTTGGAGGCGATGAGGTAGCCCCGCACGAGATCAAAATTGAAATCAAAGAGCTGTTGTAGGAGCTGTTCATTAGAAAAGTATAGGTTTTAACTTGCTTTGAACTGCTATAAAAACAAAACAGCCTGAGCTATACTTAGCTCAGGCTGTTTTTATATGTCAACTATGGGAGCCGATTACATCATGCCGCCCATACCGCCCATGCCACCTGGCATAGCCGGAGCAGCACCTTCTTCAGCAGGCTCTTCTGATACTACGCATTCGGTAGTAAGCAGCAGACCAGCAATAGAAGCAGCGTTCTCCAGAGCAAGACGCGTTACTTTAGTTGGGTCGATGATACCAGCTGCGAACATGTTCTCATAGCGGTCATCGCGGGCGTTGTAGCCGAAGTCAGCTTTGCCTTCGCGTACAGCCTGTACCACTACAGAACCTTCGCCACCAGCGTTAGATACGATTGTTCTCAACGGCGCCTCCAATGCAGTTCTGATGATCTGAACACCAGTTTGCTCGTCAGCGTTGTAAGTGTCGATGTTGCCTAGGGCATCCAGTGCACGGATCAGGGCAACGCCACCACCCGCTACGATACCTTCCTCAACAGCAGCACGAGTAGCGTGCAAGGCATCATCTACACGGTCTTTCTTCTCTTTCATCTCAACTTCAGTAGAAGCACCGATGTAAAGGATAGCCACACCGCCAGAAAGCTTAGCCAAACGCTCCTGAAGTTTTTCTTTATCGTAGTCAGATGTTGTAGTCTCCATCTGCGCTTTGATCTGGTTGATGCGAGCCGTGATATCATCTTTAGAACCAGCACCGTTTACTACGGTAGTGTTGTCTTTGTCGATGATCACTTTCTCAGCTTTGCCCAGGTACTCCAGGGTAGCGTTCTCCAGTTTGTAACCACGCTCTTCAGATATTACAGTACCGCCAGTCAGGATAGCGATATCTTCCAGCATTGCTTTTCTTCTGTCGCCAAAACCAGGAGCTTTTACAGCAGCAATTTTCAGCGATCCACGCAGTTTGTTTACTACCAGTGTAGCCAGGGCTTCGCCGTCTACATCTTCAGCAATGATCACAAGGCCTCTGCCAGTCTGAACTACCTGCTCCAGTACAGGAAGCAGTTCTTTCATGGTAGAAACTTTCTTGTCGTAGATCAGGATGAAAGGATTATCGAACTCAGCTTCCATTTTCTCGGCGTTTGTAACGAAGTATGGAGACAGGTAGCCGCGGTCGAACTGCATACCTTCTACAGTTTTTACCTCCGTTTCAGTACCTTTTGCTTCTTCTACAGTGATCACACCGTCCTTACCAACTTTGTCCATCGCGTCAGCAATCATCTTACCGATTTCAGCGTCGTTGTTGGCAGAGATAGTACCTACCTGAGAGATCTCAGAAGAGTTCTCAATTTTCTTAGACTGCGCGCGCAGGTTCTCCACTACAGCATGAACTGCTTTGTCGATACCACGCTTCAGGTCCATTGGGTTAGCACCAGCCGCTACGTTTTTGATACCGGCAGTGTAGATTGCCTGAGCAAGTACAGTAGCAGTTGTAGTACCGTCACCAGCCTGGTCAGCCGTTTTAGAGGCAACCTCTTTCACCAGTTGGGCACCCATGTTCTCGATCGCGTCTTTCAGCTCGATTTCTTTCGCCACTGAAACACCGTCTTTTGTAATAGTAGGAGCACCGAATTTTTTATCGATGATCACGTTACGACCTTTAGGGCCTAACGTAACTTTTACAGCATTAGCCAGTTTATCAACGCCAGCTTTAATTTTGCCGCGAGCGTCTGCATCAAATGTGATGTTTTTAGCCATAGTTATATTGCTTTCTTTAGTTTGAAAATACGATTAATTACAGGATAGCCAGAATATCAGACTCACGCATGATCAGGTAATCGCTACCATCTACGGAGATCTCAGTTCCTGCATACTTGCCATACAACACCTGGTCGCCCACCTGTACCTGTGGCTTCATCAGGGCGCCCTGCTCAGACACTTTGCCTTCGCCAACGGCTACTACCTCACCACGCTGTGGTTTTTCTTTAGCAGTATCAGGGATAATGATACCAGACTTGGTTTTTTCTTCTGCTGCAGCAGGAGCTACAATTACTCTGTCTGCTAATGGTTTAATGCTGATTGACATAGTTTGTTATGTTGTTAAGTTTATGTGGTTGATATTTTAGCTTAAGAACCATAGGGGTACTATCATTTCTTATGCCAAGGCGTTGTTTTTGCCAGTTTAAGTCAATTTTTCAGGAACTCTGCCTGTCGTACCTGACAAGTTTGTCATTTTGTGTCATGCCGGTGGAACTTTTTTGGCAAACAACCTGACAGAGGTGGCAGAAACTGCAAATAAAAAAGCCGGCTTCACTAGAAGCCGGCTTCCCTGTAAGTATGTTCAGCTTACTGCTTTTGAGCAGTATCTACCATTTCCGGTATTTCACCTGCGCCAGGTATAGCAGCCGTTGTGTCAGTAACGGCAGGAGTAGCAGCTGGTGCCGCTGGCAACTGCGACTGACGCGCACGCTCTTCGTTTACGCTACGGTTCATCATAGATGAATCCTGAGATGTGTCAAGCATCATGTGCGTTCCGAGCGTAAGTACAACCAGTGCAATTGCAAATCCCCAAGTAAGTTTTTCCAATAAATCGCCTGTGCGCTTAACGCCCATCAATTGACTTGTGCTGCCGCCAAACTGGCTGGATAATCCGCCTCCCTTAGGGTTTTGGGCCAGCACTACTAAGATAAGCAGCACGCAAATGAAAACAATAATACTGATTAGGGCGATGTACATATTAGTTTATAGTTTGTAATTTTTCTATCTGTTCGGCAAAGTAAGCTTTTTTTTCCGGATTTTTCAAAATCAGAAGTTCATATATTTTGATGGCCTTCTTAGTTTTTCCCTGCTTCAGGAAGATGTTGGCCAGGCTTTCAGAAGCCATGCCTTTCTTGATCTTCGAGCTTTTCAGCGACAGGTCTTCCTGTGGCTCCGGTTTTAGCTTCACATTCACCATGGTTTTTAACCGTGGGTTCAGCTTCAGGAACTGATCGATGATGTCGAGCTGCTCGCTTAGCGCATTGCTGGTGGGTTGTATGGCTTTCTCCAGTTCATGGGTTTTGCTATACTCCAGTATCAGTTCCGGGTGGAAGCTATGCGGCCGCGGCCGGGTGTATTCATCTTTCAGTTGCAGCACTTCGCCCATACGGCTCGAGCCCATCCAGTAACCCAGGGCATCCTCCATGTAAAGTCGATCGATCTCACTATAAGTATAGTGGACCTCCGCATCTTCAAAAGAAGTCTCTTGCTCTTGCTGTACCGGTGTTTCCTCATCTAAGAAAGCCTCTGTGGTAAATGCCTTAAATTCCTGAACAACCAAAGGAGCAGACGCTAAAGCCTCCGGGATAGCCTCAATTGAATCAGTCTCTAAAGCATTGTATGCCTCATCAAACTCTATTTCAGCCAGTGCTTCTTCGGTTTCCTGCAGGTAGGCAGTATACTCCTGTGCTTCTACATCTTCTGACATAGTTATGGAACGGGAGATCGCAAGCAGATCGGTAGAGGAGGAGCTTAAGCTGTTGAAGGTAAGCAACATGGAAAGTTCCGAGTAAACTGTTTCTTCAGGGCTTGGAGCTTCCTCGGTTTCTTCAAGTATAGTATACTCAGCCAGCACTTCTTCCGCTTCTGCCTCAGCTAACTCCTCGTCAACTGCCAGGGGTGTTGCTTCACGTTCTTCTACGGACTCAGTTGTAGGCTGTATTTCTTCTGTTGCAGGTAGTGCCTGAGAAGTATGCTGTGTTTGCTCAGAAACCCTTACCAGTGTTGTGTCATGAACCGCTTCTTCTGCTACAGCAGGTTCGAAAACAGGCTCAGGTGCCGGCGAAGTATAAATAACACGTTTCAACAGCTGCCGGTTGGTAGCATAGGAAGAAGCCTTGCGCAGGCGCTGTGTAGACAGCATACTCCCTTTGTCATAAGCTGACTTGGCAAGCAGCAAATGAGCGGTCTGGCAATAGGGGAAGGTAGCCGCTACCTTCTCCAATTCCTCCGTCTGCTGGTCCGAGATGTTCGATACCTGTTGTATCAGATTTAAAAAAGCTGATTTATTCATGCAGGGCAAGAAGTCTTGTCGGTTATGCGTTACCAGTTTGCTACTGATTTATTGAAAACATCTGTTACCAGGCGATCTGCCATCTGCTCAATAGAAGCAGGAGGGATCTGCGTTACGTCCACGTTCTGCCCAAAGTCCTGCGTGATCGTAAAAAGCTGATCAAAGTTCTGCTCCGGATTTTTGGTATTGGTGAAGCGTACCTGCACGCCCAAAGTCAGACGGTTCAGGGAGGCCTGGTCGTTCTGGCCCTCACGCTGGATGGCGGCAGGTGCTAAGGTAAAATTAACGATCTGTCCTTCTAATTGCAAATCTCCGTCGCGCTGAAGTATGGTAAGATTGGTATTGCGGCGGTAATAATTCTTGAAATTGGTCGTTACAATAGACGTCAGGCTGGCAGGACCCTGTCCTGAGCTGTTTTCGATGTTCTGTATCGAAATGGTCTTTATTTCCGGAGCGATCGACGTACCGGTAAAAGAGTAAATGCCGCAGCCGCTCAATACCGTAACCAGCAGCAAAAGGGCATAAGTGAGGCCTTGAATTTTATTCTTCAATATCATACTGCTTCAGTTTTCGGTAAAGTGTTCGTTCGGATATACCCAGGTCGTTTGCGGCATACTTGCGCTTGTTGTTATGCTTCTTAAGGGCCTTCAGGATCAGCTCTTTTTCTTTGTCTTCCAGCGAAAGGCTTTCTTCCTCAGTTTCGTGCGTAATGTCCTCCACTTTCTGATCCTCATACTCGCTTACCTGCGCCTGTTTTACAGGCAGGTAAAAGGCTTCAGCGGTATCTGCCGGCTGGTAACCGCGGGCAGGCGCGAAATGGTGATCAAGGTTCTCAAACAAATGACTGTGCTCTTTCAGGAGGTCGCGTTCAGGAGACTGATGAGTAAGCAACTCGAATACCAGCTTCTTAAGTTCCGAAACATCGCGCCGCATGTCAAAAAGAACTTTGTACAGCAAGTCGCGCTCCGAAAAAGCCTGCTCTGATTTAGGCTCTTTCCCGATAAGTGTGGGAAGGCTGCTTTGTTCTTTTGGCAGGTAATGGCGAAGCTTGTCAGCATCAATTTCCCGGTCGTACTCCAGCACAGAGATCTGCTCCACAATATTTTTAAGTTGACGGATGTTACCCGGAAATCGGAAATTCAGCAATTCCTGTATGGCATCAGGGGTTAAGCTGATGGGTTTTACTTTATACTTCTCGGAAAAATCGCTGGCGAACTTACGGAAGAGCAGGTAAATGTCATCTCCGCGATCGCGTAAAGGTGGCACCGTAATCGGCACAGTATTCAGACGGTAGTACAGGTCCTCGCGGAATTCACCTTTTTCCACCGCATCCAGCAGGTTTACGTTGGTTGCTGCCACAACGCGTACATCCGTTTTCTGTACTTTGGAAGAACCCACCTTGATGAATTCGCCGTTTTCCAGCACGCGCAGCAGGCGGGCCTGAGTGCCCAGCGGCATTTCCCCGATCTCGTCGAGAAAGATGGTGCCTCCGTCCGTTACTTCAAAGTAACCTTTCCGGGTATCCAAAGCACCGGTAAAAGAGCCTTTCTCATGGCCAAACAGTTCTGAATCGATGGTGCCTTCCGGTATGGCGCCGCAGTTGATGGCGATGAACTGTCCGTGCTTGCGAGGGCTCAACTGGTGGATGATCTTGGAAAAAGATTCCTTGCCACTGCCGCTTTCGCCGCTGATCAGCACGGTCATATCGGTAGGAGCCACCTGCACTGCCACCTGGATGGCATAATTGAGCAGAGGCGAGTTTCCTATGATCCCGAACCGCTGTTTTATACTTTGAATATCTACGTTGCGCATTTTGATGATTTGAAGATTGGAAGATTTGGAAATTTGAAGCTGAGGTGATGTGAAGATTTAATTATTTTAAATCTTCACATTTCCAAATCTCCAAATCTAATCAACTGCTTCGCCAAACAGGGTACCTACGCTGCAATCGTGCACAAACACGTTCACGTAGTCGCCTTTTTTGTAGTGCTTCTTGTCGAAGATCACCACTTTGTTCTGGTCGTTACGGCCGCTTAGCTGCTGGTCAGACTTCTTGGAGAAGTTCTCTACCAGCACGCGGTGCACCTTGCCAATGTCACGCTTATTGCGCGCCAGCGAGGTCTCGCGCTGCTTGTTGATGATTTCATCTAATCGACGTTTTTTCACCTCCAGCGGAATGTCATCTTCCAGTTTGCGGGCAGCCAGTGTGCCCGGGCGTTCGGAGTAAAAGAACATGTAGGAGTAATCGTACTGCACGTACTCCATCAGCGACAGCGTATCCTGGTGCTCTTCTTCGGTTTCGGTGCAGAATCCCGCGATCATGTCAGAAGAGATGCCACAGTCTTCGCCAAGTATACTTCTGATCGCATCTACGCGGTTAATGTACCAGGCACGGTCGTAAGTACGGTTCATCAGCTCCAGTATGCGGGAGTTACCGCTTTGCACCGGCAGGTGAATGTACTTGCAGATATTGTCATACTTCTTCATGGTATACAACACCTCGTCGGTGATGTCTTTCGGATGCGAAGTAGAGAAGCGTACGCGTAGGTCTGGAGAGAGCAGGGCTACACGCTCCAGCAACTGAGCAAAGTTTACGCTTTCAGTTCCATCCTCAGAAGCCCACTTGTAAGAGTCCACGTTCTGGCCCAGCAGCGTAACTTCTTTATAGCCTTGTGCCACCAGTGCCTCGGCTTCACGGACGATGGAGTGTGCATCGCGCGAGCGCTCACGCCCGCGGGTAAATGGCACCACGCAGAAAGAGCACATGTTGTCGCAACCACGCATGATCGAGATAAAAGCGCTCACCCCATTGCTGTTCAGGCGGATCGGGTTGATGTCGGCGTAGGTTTCTTCGCGGGAAAGCAGCACGTTCACGGCTTTCTGACCGCCATCCACTTCGTTGATCAGGTTCGGCAGGTCGCGGTAAGCGTCCGGGCCTACAACCAAGTCCACGATCTTTTCTTCTTCCAAAAGCGATTTCTTCAGGCGCTCAGCCATACAGCCCAGGATCCCGATTACCATACCCGGCTTTTTGCGCTTGTGGTAGTTGATCTGGCCCAAGCGGTTGCGTACCGTTTGCTCGGCTTTTTCCCGGATCGAGCACGTGTTCAGGAAAACAACGTCAGCTTGCGCGATATCGGAAGTCGTATCGAAGCCCTGCTCAAACATGATCGAAGACACGATCTCACTATCCGAGAAGTTCATGGCGCAGCCATAACTTTCGATATATAATTTGCGTGATTTTCCGGTGTTATTATCCTTGGTAACGTGCGTGTCGCAGGCAGCAGCAGAAGCGGTAGCTTGCTCAGGCGTGCGGTTATCTATGAAATCTAAATCTACTATCGGATCCATGGTAATACGGTTAAGGGTGCAAATATACTACAATCCACTTAAAAACGTGACAGAATGGCAGAGGAATTAGTTCTAAAAGTTTGATGGAGGAGTTGCGCAACTCTAGAGAAGGTTATTAAAAGAAAAAGGCTGACGCATTCCTGCTGTCAGCCTTTTATACTTAAGGAGTGTTTTCTCAATTACAATGTTCCCGGAGTAGGCTCAAAGCGTGTGCCCGTTTCCCAGGCAGCAAACTTGGTGATCTCTTTCTGGAAGGCATCAATAAACCAGGCGATCAGGCTGATGTCATCCATCAGGCCCAGTACAGGTATAAAGTCCGGGATAAGATCAAGAGGAGATACCAGGTATAACAACACCGCCACGCCGATCAGCATGGATTTTTTCGATACATCGCGGTAGGAGCCGTTCGAGTAGGCTTTCACCATCCGCATGAACGTATACATTACTTCTTTCACCTGTTCAAACCCGCTCTTGGTACTGTTGGCGTCTATCAGCTTTCCGTAAGCCGTGGAGAGTAGCATACCTATTTTAGCAGGCTTGCCCAACACACCGCCGGCTTTGCCCAGGAAGCGTTGAAAGAGGGCACTCTTCGATAACTGCAGCCCTTTATTTATTAAATCATTCAGCATTTCTATATAGAATTTGTTTATCGCTTATACGGTGCACCCGCGCAAATAGGTATGGCAGCTGTACTTATGCGGCATGTAGCTATAGTATATTTATAAAATAAAATATTTATATCATAATACTTGACAACGGGCTACAGAGTACCTAAACTTGCTATAGTTAGTGGGTGCTCTAACACAACCAACCAATTACCTGTTTTCAGTATAACTTATGAAGCCGTTCGTGATAGTGCTTATGTCGCTGCTGACCGTAGTGGCGGCTTTATTTTCTGCCTCTTATCTGCTTCCGGTGCAGTGCGATGTGGTGCGGAGCAGGGTAATGAATGCTTCTCCCGATCAGGTATACCCGTACCTGAACAACCCGACGGAGTGGGAAAAGTGGAGTGTCTGGAACAAAAGCTATGACCCAAGCATGATCCACATGTACGGCGGCCCGCTGACCGGCAAAGGCGCACGGCTAAACTGGAGCGGCGACAAGATAGGCGACGGACAGATAGAGTTTACTGAGAGCGTTAGCCCTACGCTGTTGCGCTACCAGCAGACCATAGAGGGCGACCATCATGAAACGCAGGGGTATTTCAGCCTGGAGAAAGTGAATGGCGGTACGCGCGTGATCTGGCAGAAACACACAGCGCTTGAAGACAACCCCATTGCACGGATAGAAGGCTTCCTGCGAAAGAAAAAGCTTGAAGTAGAACTGGAGCAGAGCCTGGCCGGGCTGGACAGTGTGGTTACGGCTAAAACCGGCAAAAAAGGGGCAGGAGCAAAACGCTACGCTTCTAACCGCAGATAAATCACTGATATTAATAAGTATAAAGTATAAAAAAGCCGCTGCCAGTTATAGCAGCGGCTTTTTTATACTTTATACTTAATGGCTATACTACAGCAGCTCGTTTGCCAGGTTAGCCAGCTCGGAGCGCTCGCCTTTCAATAATGTGATATGAGCGTACAGCGGGTGGTTCTTGGCCCTATCGATCAGGTAAGACAAACCATTACTTTGTGAGTCGAGGTATGGCGTGTCGATTTGGTAAATGTCTCCTGTAAAGACGATCTTGGTATTTTCGCCGGCCCGCGAGATGATCGTCTTGACCTCATGCGGCGTCAGGTTCTGCGCCTCGTCCACAATAAAAAAGATGTTGGATAAGCTGCGCCCGCGGATGTAAGCCAGTGGTGTGATCACCAGTTTTTCCAGGTCTACCAGCTCTCGTATCTTCTGATACTCCTTGCTAGTTTCTGAAAACTGGTTCTGGATATACTTCAGGTTGTCCCAGAGGGGCTCCATGTAGGGGTTCAGCTTTGATTTGATATCGCCGGGCAGGTAGCCAATATCTTTGTTGCTGAGCGGCACAACCGGGCGGGCCAGGTATATCTGTTTATACTCGCGGCGTTGTTCCAGTGCACTGGCCAGGGCCAGCAGGGTTTTGCCTGTACCCGCCACGCCTTGTACCGACACCAGTTTTATACTTGGGTTCATCAGGGCATGTAGGGCAAAGGCCTGTTCCGCGTTACGGGGTTTAATGCCATAGGCAGTGGCTTTGTCTACCCGCTCCAGTTGTCCTTCTGTGGAGTTATGGTAGGCCAGTACCGAGTTTTTAAAGCTTTTGAGTACGTAGTAATGGTTGTCGGCCGGGTTTGATTTAAGCACCTTGCTGCTTTCGCAGTAGCCTTGCTCGTAAAGATCGTTTATAGCATTGGCTGGTACATCCTCCAGGGTATCGTTTCCGGTGTAAAGTCCGGCTACGTCCTGTATCTTGCCTGTCTCGTAATCTTCGGCAATCAGATTAAGGGCCCGTGCTTTCAGGCGCAGGTTTATATCCTTTGTTACCAGCACCACGTGGTTGTCGGGCTGTTCCTGTTGCAGCTGCAAAGCGGAGTTCAGTATCCAGTGGTCGTTCTTGTCTCCAAATATCTTGGTGGCGTCCAGGGTCTGGCTTTCGTTCATCAGTACCTTGAACTTGCCTTTTGTGGGGCCGTTCAGCGGCAGCCAATCCTGCAGCTTGTGTTCTGCCGATAGTTTATCTATAAAGCGGATAAATTCACGGGCTTCGAAGTTTTTGATGTCATTGCCTTTCTTGAAGTTATCCAGCTCTTCCAGTACCGTTATGGGTATGGCCACATCGTGCTCCTGAAAATTTTGCGCGGCACTGTGGTCGTAAAGTATAACCGAGGTGTCCAGTACAAATATTTTCCGGTTAGTGGCCTGGCCGTTAGAACTGATCTTCTCTTTGACTTTGGCTGTTCTCGCGCCCTTGTTTTCGGCAGAGGCGGATTCAGCCTTTGGATTAGGGGTTGCTTTAGAAGCTTTGGGCATATACGTTTGGCTAAGGGTGAAACTGATAGAACAGTTGGTAAACGTGCTGCTGTGTTAGTGAACCGACCTCGTTTTGGCTGGTTCTTATATAGTCTTTTTACGTGATAAAGAGAGTGCCGGACGTCTGCTTTCTGGAATTGGGCAGGTTGATTTTCAGAGTCGGTAATAGGAAGTATACTGTTTTTCTAATACTTGCTTGAGTATGAAAACTTTATGAACTAAAATAAGTATAACTAAATGTTTAGTTGATTGAAAAAAAGTTTAAATTGCTTTCAGAAAATATCTTGTGACCAGACCAAAATACAGATCAGGTATGAAGCTATTTATAGTAGTGATGCTGCTGCTATTGCCTTTGTTGGTGGCAGCAGAACCGGACAAGCAGCGAGCAGGGTTATTCAGGATCAACCGCTTTGACAAGGAAGGACAGTTCCACGGCAAATGGAAAGTATACATCAACAACGGGACGATACTCGTGCGGCAGGGCAGGTTCCGGCATGGTAAGGAAGTAGGGAAGTGGCGCTATTATTACCAGGATGGCCAGCGGCTGATGGAAGAGAAGTATAAACCCCGCAAGAACTACATACAGGTAAAGCGCTACCATGAGAACGGACAGCTTGCCAAAGAGGGGCAGGCCCGCATGATCGAGAGCGGCAACATCTTACGCTACTTCTGGTTTGGGGAGTGGAAGGTGTACGATAAGTCCGGGCAGTTCAGCCACACAGAGTACTACGAACAGGGAAACCTGGTTAAAAGGTAAAGTATAGAAGGAAATAACAAGGGGCAAGTATAGCTATACTTGCCCCTTGTTATTTCAGCTTAGCGTGTAGTAATCTTCCTTCTCCTTGTCGTGGAGCCGAAGATAGCCATGTATGACCAGCTTAACCAGGGTACGGTACGCCCGGCGCTCCGAAATATTAACCAGTTTCATGTACTGCTTCTGGGTTATGCGGGGGTGCGTCTGAAGGTACTCCAGTACGGCATTTTCGTGCCACTCCAGGGGCAGGCGCTCAAACAAAGGTTCTTCCTGCTGCAGTACTTTGTTTACCATTTTGCTCGTCTGCACACTCGTATCTTTTACCCGGATATACCCGCGCCAGTCGTCTTCCTTTACCCTGGCAAAATGGGGCTTGTTCTTGCTTTCAGGGATGATGACTTTCAGAATCGTGTCGCCGTCAACCTCTTCTTCTTCATACATGAGTTCAACCGGAGGATCGCAGTACAGGTCGGCGGCCAGTTGAAGGGTATGTTTCTCTTCTTCCGGATCAATGCCTACTATGGTGCCGTCATCTTTCACCCCGATCAGCACAATACCGCCGCGGGTATTGGCAAACGAAACAAGGGTGCGGGCTATTTTTTCAGGTTGTGTTACGCGTTGCTTAAAATCTACTCTATCGTTTTCGCCTAGCAGGATGAGGCGTTGCAGTTCTTCCATATAAGTTAAAGGGGCGCTTTAAAAAACAACAAGTAATGGGGAGTATGGGTTCTACAATAAAGGCAATGCAAACGTAAGCCGCAGCAAATAAAAAAGTAAGTATACTTGCAGGTTTATACTTCAGATTTCCTGAACCCGGCTGCTTTCGCAGTATACGGAGATTATGATATTAAGCTTTTGAAAAGGATAGCAGCGCTGCTGCAGAACAAACGCAGTACTAAAGTATAGAAAATAAAAAAGCGAGCTGTGAGGCTCGCTTTCTGGTATAAGTATGAGTGCGTTTCGTTAGAAAGGCAGATCGTTGTCAACGTCGCTGCTGTAGAAAGAAGGCGCTGATGAAGCTGCCTGTGCAGGCGCTCCGGCAGGGGCACCGCCAAAGTTGTTAGAGGCGCTTTCAATTCTCCAGGCCTGCAGGTTGGTGAAGTATAACGTCTCTCCGTTCTTTACAAACGGTTTGCCTGATAAGTTGAACGTTACCTTTACTTCCTGACCTTTCTGGAACTGGTCAAGCAGGTTGCACTTATCCTGTGTCAGCTGGAACTTAGCATACTGGGTATAAGAACCATCCGGGATCTCAAGTACGAATTCACGCTTTTTGAATTTATCACTTACCTGGGTGGTCTCAAACACTTCGTACAGCTTTCCTTGGATATCAAACGACATATTCTCTTTGTTTTAATTATGTTTACAAGAGTACAAATATACAAAATTCCGTCCGAATCCGAGGGCTCTGCACCTAATCATTTGACGGATTTTTTTAGTCCATTGGGGCGGGTTATAACAGCCGGGGCCGCGCAGGCGTACAGGTAGCAGATATTGTTTTTACATTGAAAGACGCATAACATGACAGACATTGCCATAGCCATACACGGAGGGGCGGGTACCATCACACCCGCTTCCATGACACCCGAACTGGAGCAAGCCTATAAAAATGCCCTGGAAACAGCCGTGGAAGCCGGGCACAAGATCTTAGCCAATGGTGGTACAGCCCTCGATGCCGTGGAGCATGCCGTAGTGCTGCTGGAAGACAGCCCTTTGTTTAATGCCGGAAAAGGATCTGTGTTTACAAAAGATGGCAAGCACGAAATGGATGCAGCCATTATGTGCGGCAAAACGCTGGCCGCCGGTGCCGTGGCAGGGGTGCGCAGCATCCGCAACCCTGTTGCCCTCTCCCGGGCTATACTGGAGTACTCCGACCACGTGTTCATGAGCGGCTATGGAGCGGAGGAGTTTGCGCGCAAGTATGGCATCGCCTTCGAGCCGGAAGATTATTTTTTTGATGCGCTCCGTTACAAGCAGTGGCGCGATGTGCGGGATACGGACATGTTTATACTTGACCATACCGTTGACAGGAAATTCGGGACAGTAGGAGCAGTGGCCTTAGACATGGAGGGCAATGTTGCAGCTGCTACCTCAACCGGCGGTATGACAAACAAGAACTATAACCGTATCGGCGATACTCCTATAATAGGTGCCGGTACTTATGCGAATAATAAAACGTGCGCCATCTCCTGTACCGGCCACGGGGAGTATTTTATACGGGCAGTGGTTGCCTACGACATCTCCTGCCTGATGGAATACAAAGGATACAGCCTGCAACAGGCCTGCGAGCACGTGGTGATGGATAAACTGGTGCACTTTGGCGGAGAAGGAGGCTTGGTTGCTGTGGATGCTGCTGGCAATGTAGCACTGCCTTTTAATTCGGTAGGCATGTACCGGGCCAGCAAACAGCGCAACGAAACAGCCTTTGTAGGCATTTACAAGAGCGAGTAAAGTATAAAGGCCAGTATGTACTGGCCTTTATACTTTAACTTATCTTTCTAAGTACCTATTTATCCTCCTGCACCTGCGCATACTTTAGCTCTTCCTGGTCGCGGTAAAATTCGCGGGTTTCCATGTCGTAGATGTTGCCTTTGGCCAGCACGTGCATGGTCAGGTTCTCAATGGCTACAGGCTTGCCGCGCTCTACCTCCTCAATGTTGGTATAGCCAATGTTGTGCCCATCCATGATCACCACCAGGTTAGAACCAATCGTCTCAATCATATGACCTTCGGTTATGAGTATGCCGGTATCTTCGCCTAAACCGATCCCAATGGTTTTCGGGTGCGTTACGACTGCTTCCATCAGCCTTCCAAAACGCCCACGTATCACAAAGTGAGTATCGATGATAACGCCTTCGATAAAACCCAGGCCTTGACCGATTTTTATAGCGCCCCGCAAAAGTGAGTGTGTGGCACTGCCTCCTTTGATCATGATCTCAGACATTGCCATGGCACCGGCGCTGGTGCCTGCCAGAACAAAATCCTCGTTCCAGTAACGCAGCTTGAGTATCTCCTGAAATTCGGTGTTGCCGAAAATGCGCGTCAGCCTCGACTGGTCGCCGCCGCTAAACATTACGCCGTCTGCTTTGCGCACACGCTCCAGGTACTCCGGGATTAGCGCATCTGCCTCTTCCCGGATGTGCATCAGGTTTACGTTCTCAACACCTAATATGCCAAATGCACTCAGATAGCGTTCACCTACTTCTTCCGGGATCATGGAGGCAGTCGTGATCACTTCAATGTGCGGATTTTGTGCAGGAATTTCTTTTAAGAAACGCTTTAGTATCCCCAGTTCAAAAAAATCGAGGTAATATTTTTTCTTCGATGACGGGTTCGGATAAGTTCCTTTATCTTCATTTCCACCTATCGCAAAAAGCTTTCCTTTAGGTCTATTCACTGGCTTTCAGGGTTTTAAAGTAAACTAAAAACAGAGGCATTCGCACCTGCAAAATAATACGGCATTCTGAGACAGAAATGCTACCTACAAGAGTACAGTTTCTGTAGAAAAACGTTCCAAAGGTTGTGCCAAATTCTAACACAAGGCTATACCTGCAACTGCAAGCATAGAAGTGTACGAATAGTTTGATGGAAGTATATATAAAATCATATATTAAATACTTATTTATTTGAAAATATAACGCTTTGGCTAATTTAAGTTATATTTTATCTAACCCTCAAAGGTAGCTGCCGTATAGTAAGCACACAAGCACTTGCTTGTATATGTTACACGCTAAACCTTTCCAAGCTATGAAACTTAATAATTTGAATGACCTATTTATCATGGAACTGAAAGATCTGTACAACGCAGAAAATCAGATCATGAAAGCGTTGCCAAAAATGATGGAAAAATGTTCTTCGGATATGCTGAGAACTGCTTTCGAAAACCATATGCGCGAAACAGAAACTCAGATAGATCGTTTGGAGCAGATTTTCAAAATGTTAGGAGAGAAGCCTACCGGTGAGAAGTGCGAAGCCATGGAAGGTATCATCCGTGAAGCTCAGGAAATGATGAAAGAAAAAGCAGAGCCACACGTAATGGATGCCGCCCTGATTGCTTCGGCACAGCGCGTTGAGCACTATGAGATTGCCGGATACGGAACTGTTTGCGCTTATGCCAAGCAACTTGGTATGACAGATGCTGCCAGGCTGCTTCACATGACACTTGAAGAAGAAAAGAAAACCGACATCAAACTAACTGACCTGGCCGAGCGTACCATTAACGTTCAGGCTGAAAGATAAAAGAAAGTAATCTTTTAAGGCATACTGTAAAAACTCTGTACTTCCCCGGCTACCCAGCAGGTCAGAAGTTTACAGAGTTTTTCATTTTATTGGAAGTATAAAAGAGAAGCCCCTGTTACATGTAGCAGGGGCTTCTCTTTTACAGGTAATTGCTTGCTAAGCAGTTTATTTCAGCAGTTCATCCAGCGTAACAGTAGATACGGCGTGGTAATTCGGACGGGCCTTGGCGTAAATAGCCAAGGCTTTTTTCTTGCCTTCCGGCGTTGCGTTCAGCGCCTTGTAAATCGGTAACAGGAACTTACGACGACCAACGTTGGTCAGGAATGTTTCCATTGCCTGATCGGCTGTCGTATAGTTGTTGCGGATAGCGTGCAGGAACCAGGCAGCCAAAACTTCTGAGTTGCCGGAGTTTGTAAAGTTAAATGCTTTGTCGAGCTCGGCCATTTGCTTTGGTGTCATCTGCTCGGGCAGCATCCGGATAAAGTGCAGCCACTCATGGCTCGACCAGTCTTTAGTATTGAGTTCCGACGCCGGTTTCCCGTTCTTCCACGAAGTATAGGCTTCCTCTACACGAGCAAAACGGCTGGAAGTTGGCTTCACATGGTTTTCCGGTAATCCGGGCGAGTATACCCATCCTTCGATATCGATCTTTTCGGCCAGTTGCTCATCGTCTTTGATCAGCTCAGATCGCAGAAAGTTGAGGAAAAGATCTGTGTTGGTGCTCTTAAAGGCAAACGTCTGAAAGTATTTGTTTACGAACTGATCAAAGCGCTCCCTGCCAACGGCACGCTCAATGTTCTGCAGAAAGGCATTCCCTTTTTCATACGCAATGTCTGTTAAGCCTTCGTCCGGATCGCGGCCTTCCAGGTCCAGCTTCAGGCGGGTGTCTTCGCTATCGGCACCTTTCTCGGCAATCGTGTTCTGCAGGTCCTGGTAGCCCAGCACGTTCAGCATGTCAGCGTACTCTTCGCCATAAAGCTCCTCCATGATGCGGCGCTCGAAGTATACGGTAAAGCCTTCGTTCAGCCAGAAGTCGTTCCAGGTGGCGTTGGTAACCAGATTGCCGCTCCAGCTGTGGGCCAGCTCGTGTGCGATCAGGCTGGTAAGGGAGCGGTCCTTGGCCAGCACGGTAGGGGTAACAAACGTGAGGCGCGGGTTTTCCATACCTCCGAAAGGGAAGGAGGGCGGCAGCACCAACAGGTCGTAGCGTTCCCAGCGATACTTACCGTAGAGTTTTTCGGCAGCTACCAGCATTTTGTCCATCTCGGCAAACTCGTACACAGCGGCATCAATGGTGGCGGGCTCGGCATAAATACCGGTCTGGGCGCCAATGGGCCTGAACACCAGATCACCAACCGACAAAGCCATCAGGTAAGACGGGATCGGTTGCTTCATGCTGAAAGTATACTCGCCGGTGTTGTTCTTTTGCTGCGGGTTGTCGGCACTCATTACAGCCAGCAGTTCTTTCGGTACTTTTACTTTGGCATTGTAGGTAATGCGGATGCCCGGGCTATCCTGGATAGGTATCCAGGTGCGGGCAAGTATGGCCTGGGACTGCGTGAACAGGAACGGGTATTTTTTGCCAGCTGTCTGCTGCGGGTTCAGCCACTGCAGGGCAGCAGCGTTAGGCGACGTCTTGTATTGTATAGTTAGCGTTTTTGTCTCCGGCTTTATCTCAACAATCAGGGGCTGACCCAGGAACTTGTCGTTGTCACCAAGCCGGAAGGTGGCCTCTGCCTGGGTGCCGTCCAGGTATACTTTCTCGATGTTCAGGCCACGCGTATCAAAGACGATCTGTTTTGCCTGCGTCAGGTTCTCGATCTGGTAAGTGGCGCTGCCGCCAAGTGTCTTATCCTCAAAATTAACAGCTATATCCAGGTCAAGGTGTCTGGCTACGGCTTCTGCCGGTTTTGCATAGCTGTGCACATCGGCTGAGGCGTGTGCTACATCCTGTTGTTCTGTTGTCATAGTTTGATCTGTTTTCTGTGGTTTGGTACTGCTGCAGGAGGCCAGTTGCAGGCAACTGGCCACACCCAGGCCCCAAAGGCATTGCTTGTATACTTTCATAGGTGGTGTTAATGCTTTGGGTGTAAGTTAAACTATTTACGATGATTATGAAAAAACACCCGACGCTGGAAATGGTTCTGATAAGGCAAGTTCTGCTCCGGCTGGCAGGTATAAATCAGGGTACAAAGCAACAGAAAGAAAGGCCGGGATGTTATGATAAAAGGGGTGCTGAGCGGGAAGCTATAACCATTTGCTCTTTTTAGGAGTACATAAAGGTGCATCGCCTGAACCGTACAATCTGTAATGTTTATTTTGTATTATTCCAATATTGAATCACTGCATTATATAGTTCGTAATCGTTAAATCAGAGCGGCACAATCAACCAAACCAATAACCAACATGAACCCTTACACATTTAACATACTGGTACGCATCGGCCTGGCTGTTTTCTGGCTTTTTGCTGCTGCCAGTTGTAATAATAAATCTGAAGACGGAAAATCCGGAACAGGTTTGCTCGGCCTGGGCGAACTGCCACAAGCCACCACCGATAGTGTGTTTATCCAGAAGTATATCAACCAGGTACCTGCATTCAAAGCACAGTCAGATCTTATGTATCAGTTTTACGGCGAGCGCGATTACAAGCTGGCCTGGTTCCGCGATAATAAGGTCATACCGGAAGCGCAGAAACTGATTGAAGTGCTTGACAATGCATCGGCAGAAGGGCTTGATCCTAAAAAGTATAAACTGGTAAACTTCGACGAGAAGTTTAAGCAGTATGAAGACATCGGGCGCAGAGACTCGGCTCGACTGCAGTTGCAGCAGGAAATAGACCTGGCCCTGACGGCTTCTTACTTTAACTATGCCTCTGATTTCTACAGAGGCCGCGTAAACCCGAAAGAAGTTTCTCAGATAGACTGGAACATCAAGAACAACAAGATCAAGCTACACAAAGCGCTGCAAACCATTCTGAAAGAGCGCGAAAGTACTTACCCATACTATGAGTTTGAAGCCCTGCATGCTGGCTATGTAAACCTGCGGGAAGCACTGAAAAAGTATAGAGAACAGCAGGAAAAAGGCGGCTGGGCAAAAGTAACCCTTGGCAAGCTTAAATCCCTAAAACCCGGCGATACGGCCACGGCGGTATTGACTTTGCGTAAGCGTCTGAATCCAAGCCAGCCGATTGATACCCTGAACCCTGCCATGCGCAAGTATGACGGCGCACTGGTGCAGCAGGTAAAGAAGTTTCAGGAACTGAATGGATTGAAGGCAGACGGTGTAGTGGGAGGCACTACATTAAAGACGCTGAACGTGCCGATCGAAGACCGTATTGAGCAGATCATGATCAATATGGAGCGCTGGCGCTGGATACCGAAACGCATGGTGCCGAAAAGCCTTGATCAGAAGTATATCTGGGTAAATATTCCGGAGTACAAGATGTATATCTACGAAGACCCGGATGACAGCCCCGATGCCGAAAGGCAATACAAAAAGGTAATGGAAATGAATGTGGTAGTGGGGAAAGTGCTGAATTCAACGCCTATTTTCAGCGATAAGCTGGAGTATGTGGTGATGGCCCCGTACTGGAATGTGCCCAACAGCATCGTTGAAAAAGAGATCAAACCGAACATGCTGCGTAACCCCGATTGGCTGGAAACCCAGGATATGGAAATTGTGACGAAAGAGAAGGAACCAAAGCCTATCTCGCCTTACACTATTGACTGGTCGAGCGTAACGGAGAAAAACTTCCCGTACATGGTGCGCCAGCGCCCGGGTCCTAAGAACTCGCTTGGTTCGCTGAAATTCCTGTTCCCGAACGAGTACTCCATTTACCTGCACGACACACCGGCTACATCGCTCTTCAGTTTGAACGAACGTGGGTTTAGCCATGGTTGTGTGCGTCTGGAGAAGCCCATGGATCTTGCCAAATACCTGCTCCGCGATATGCCGGAATGGAATGAATCAGCAATCCGGGAGACCATTGAAGCAGGCGAAGAAACTTGGGTAACCCTGCCGAAAAAGATACAGGTATACCTGGTATACTTTACCAGCTGGGTTGACAGTGAAGGCAACGTTCATTTCCGGAATGATATTTATGGACATGACAAAAAGCTTAAAGCAGAATACTTTGGCTAATCAGGATAATAACTTAAAGTATAGATGCTTAGGTATAATATTATGAAGAAGCTGTTGATATGCATGATGCTTGGCAGCAGCCTTATGGCAGCCTGTGACGGGGCGGACAACGCTAACAGGTTGGAAGAAGAAACTGTTGCCACAGAAGATACTGTGGGAGCCGGATCTCAGGCAGCAGCAGTGGACACGATCTTGCAGAAGGTAAATACTGTGACGCTGAGAGCCGTTGGCAACAGCATACAGGAAGTGGCTTTTGAGCCGGATACCATTGAGGTAGCAGCTGGCGCGCTTGTTAAACTGACGCTGGTGAATGAGGGCTCCGAACAGCCCATGGTCCACAACGTTATCTTTACTTACCGCGACAAGTATAGACTGGTAGCAACCGAGGGGGCCAGGATCGGCTCGTCCGGAAACTATACGCCTCAGGATACTTCGCTTGTAATTGCAGCGTCGCCTATGGCAAAGCCCGGACAAACTGTGGAAATGGATTTTGAGGCACCGCTAAAACCTGGTGAGTACGATTTTGTCTGCTCCTACCCAGGCCATTACGAAAGAATGCACGGTACCCTGATCGTGAAGTAAACTTATAATTTAGATTGACCTACAAGAGAAAAGGCTTGCTATACTTTATAGCAAGCCTTTTTTATGCTATGTGTTAAAGCGATGGCTTACTTGTTAAAGGTAAAGTGCAATTCCATGTAATCTTGGTTGTGGTTGATTTTGTCACATAGCTATTCTACAGCTAAGTATAAAGCAGGTGGTTTATGGCAGATTGAAACAAGTAAGGAGTAAGGTATAAGTATAGGTTTGAGTTGATGTGGTAAACTGCTGTGGAACATAATTTTAAACTTTTGTGGAAAACTCGAATTATCCACAATGCCCTGCTTTGTAGCTGACAAGGTGTCATAATGTTGTTAAGCAGCAAGATGTTGTGTGATAGATGTTTATTCTTCCTACTGATCATCTTAGGCGGTCAGAAGGGTTAATGCCTTTACGGATTTACAGTTGTGCTGCAGTTTACGATTGTTTATACATTTGTAAACTTAAATATTTATATATTTTTGTTGACAATGTAATTGCTTGTAAAACATTGTTTTGTATATTGTTCTGGAATGGTTTCTTTAATGCATGGGCTCCTCATTTCATACTTGTAAAAGCAGGGAATAGGCAGCATTTTTAAAGAGCATTTACAATTGTTTAAGCCCTATTTCTATGCTTTATGGTAGAACGTATACGAAAGTTGATGGAGTACAAGGGGCTTTCTGCCTCTCAGTTTGCGGACGGTGTTGAGGTACCCCGTGCCGTGATCAGCCATATTCTCAGTGCCCGGAACAAGCCCAGCCTCGAAGTAGTGCAGAAAATACTGGCTGTGCATCAGGATATTAGCATCAGCTGGTTGTTGATGGGGCAAGGAGATATGCTAACTGCATTAGCAGTGCCAGTCGGTGGCCAGAAGCTTCTTTCCGAAGCAATAACCCGGGAGAAAGACGTTCCGGATGTTGCGGGCCTGAGTACAGAGAGAGATGGAAATATACAAAACAGCACTTCTGCTTCAGGTATTGTAGCTAAAGCTTTGGCTCTGGACAAAACCATAGAACAGGTGATGATCTTTTATTCAGATAAAACGTTTATTTCCTATAACCCGGCACAGTAACAAGCCCTGTATAAGTAGCATGCAGGAACCAGGGAGAAGTGATTACTACTTTTGCTATACCCTTTAGGTTGGAGCTGCTACACTAACCACCCGAACGAAATTTTAAAAAAGCCTGTTACTGAATTTAGTTTATACTATGCTATTGCGTAGTTTTACACCCATATTTACTTTTTCAGGTATGAAATTTTCTCCTCCGGATTGCCAGAACTGCGCCAGCCGACACGGCTCGTTGCTGGGATGTTGCAAGGGCAGTGAACTCGATGAGGTCTCTGCCTCCAAATCCTGCTTTGTCTACAAAAAGGGGCAGATGGTTTTCCATGAAGGAGGAAAGCCGTCTGGGCTGTACTGCATCAACTCTGGCAAAATAAAGATAACCAAGATGGGCAGCGACGGCAAAGACCAGATCGTGCGTCTTGCCAAACCCGGCGATGTGATCGGTTACCGTGCTCTGATGGCCGATACCAATTACTCTGCTTCAGCCGTGGCCCTGGATGAGGCGGTTGTCTGCTTTATTCCTAAATCGCAGTTCCTGGAGCTGATCAGCCACAACATGGAATTCTCGGCTGGCCTGATGAAGCTTTTATCGCAGGCTTTGGGGGAGGCCGAAGAGCGCATGGTGCAGATGGCTTACAAGCCGGTTCGCGAGCGTCTGGCAGAAGCGCTCCTGCTGTTGCAGAAGACGTATAATAAGGAAGAAGGGCAGGACAATTTTACCATTTCCATTTCCCGGGAAGATCTGGCCTCGATCGTAGGTACAGCTAAGGAAACGACCATCCGGTTGCTGTCTGAGTTCAAAGACGAAAACATCATCTCCGCCAAAGGCAGTAACATTACCATTCTGGACTCAGACAAGCTCTATAAGATCTGTCATTTATATGATTAGTTACCAGTAAGGTATGTCTGGTGCAAAAGTATAGAGTTTAACAAGTATAAAATAAGAACGGCAGGCGCACAAACGCCTGCCGTTTCTTTTGCCGGTGCTCACCAACACCGTTTAACACCTAAAAACTAAACTTTAAAACTTCTTACCTTTAACTGCCTGTACCACTTAATCAGCTTGCTGCCATTGGCCTGCACAGGCGGTTGTTTCTCTTTCAACAAACCCCGAGACGTATTGTTTATACTTTTTAAACTATCGCCTCTCTTTATTTTCTGTCAGAGTTTATCATTTTCTTTTACAAATTTCGCTCCTTTTATAAACTCATGCACTGACATCAATCACTTACTGAAGTGACATTCATCATCTTTTAAGGCAATGGCTCCATCTACCTTTGTATTGGAAAAATATAAGAAATTGAGATGGAAGCCGCACTCCAAACCAATATTCAGACATGCTACCACTGCGGGGATACCTGCAAAGAGGAGCCCATTGTAGCGCACGATAAAACGTTCTGCTGCGATGGCTGTAAAGCTGTTTATGAACTGCTGGAGGAAAATAACCTCTGTACCTACTATAACCTGGATGAAAATCCGGGCATTTCAAGCAAGCAACCCGTTGTAGAAGCCCGATTTGCTTACCTTGATGATGCTGGCGTGGAAGCACAGCTCATCAACTTCCGCAACGATTCGATCTGCAAGCTCACGTTTTACATTCCGCAAATGCACTGCAGCTCCTGTATCTGGCTGCTGGAAAACCTCTTTAAGCTGAACCCGGGCGTAGCAGAGTCTACTGTAAACTTCCTTCGCAAAGAAGTATCGCTGACCTATTTTCACCAGAAAACAACGCTGCGAGAAGTGGTGCAGCTGCTGGCGCGCATCGGCTACGAGCCTGCCATTACGCTGGCTGACACCGATGGCAAGAAAACCACGAAGCAGAGCCGCACCATCATCTACAAATTAGGCGTAGCCGGATTTGCTTTCGGCAACGTGATGTTGCTGGCCTTCCCGGATTACCTGGCGGTAACGGAGGGGCTGCAGCGCACGTTTGGCTCGTTCTTCGGCTACCTGAGCATTCTGCTTTCGCTGCCGGTGTTCTTCTACAGTGCCCGTGGGTTCTTTACCTCGGCCATTGAAGGTATCAGGCAGCGCATGGTCAACATCGACCTGCCGATTGCTACCGGTTTGCTGGCCTTGTTCTGCGTGAGCTTCTATGAGATTATTTCCGGCAACGGTCCTGGTTACCTGGATTCCTTTACCGGCCTGGTGTTCTTTATGCTGATCGGCAAGTATTTTCAGCAGAAGACCTACGACACCCTGTCTTTCGACCGTGACTATACTTCTTATTTTCCTGTTTCAATTGCTGTATTAAAGGAGAATGGCGAAGAAGAGTCAGTAGCGGTACGAAACCTTAAAGTGGGCAACCGTATCCGCATACGTAACCAGGAACTTATACCTGCTGATACCCTACTTTTAAGAGGCACCGCCATGATCGACTACAGCTTTGTGTCCGGCGAATCGGAGCCGGTGGAGAAAGTGGTGGGCGAGGTGATCTATGCCGGCGGCCGCCAGGTAGGAGAGAGCGTGGAGCTGGAAGTAGTAAAAGAAGTATCGCAAGGTTACCTGACGCAGCTCTGGAACGACAGCGTGTTCTCCAAAAACGAAGAGCAGTCGGTGGCGACCTATGCCAACGTAGCAGGCAAATGGTTCATCATCGTGACCTTGTTTGTAGCCGCTGGTTCGCTGTTCTACTGGGTGCCCCGCGACATGGACATGGCCATGAAAGCCTTCACCTCGGTGCTCATCATTGCCTGCCCTTGTGCTTTGTCGCTGGCGACGCCGTTTGTGCACGGCCATACCTTGCGCGTGTTCGGCAAGAACAAGTTCTACCTCAAAAATACCTCGGTAGTAGAAACACTGGCCAAAATCGATACAGTGGTTTTCGATAAAACCGGAACGCTCACAGAGCCTAACGCAGCTGAAGTAACCTACACAGGAAAAGCACTTTTACCAGAGCAGGAGAAAGCGATACTTTCAGTGCTGCGCCACTCCACGCACCCGCTTAGCCAGCGCATCAGCCAGAACCTGAAAGGAGAGGCGGCTGAAGTGCAGAACTTCCAGGAGTTTGCCGGTAAGGGACTGGCAGGCGAAGTGAATGGCCAAATGGTGCGCGTAGGGTCCGCCTCCTACTTAGGTGTACCCACCGATAAAGTAAAAGACGCACTCAAGACCACAGTGTATGTATCGCTGGACGGCGTGGTGCTGGGCTACTATACTTTTTTTAATGTGTACCGCGACGGGCTGAAAGATATCCTGAGCGATCTGAACGATAAGAAGATCGCCGTGCTTTCCGGTGACAACAACCACGAAGAAGCGCGCCTGAAAGAACTGCTGGGCGAGGGGGCTGAACTGAGCTTTAATCAGTCGCCGGTGCAGAAGCTGGAGTATATCCAGGGGCTAAAAGAGCACCACCACCAGGTATTGATGGTAGGCGACGGCCTGAACGATGCCGGTGCCCTGAAGCAAAGCGACGCCGGTATTGCCCTGACAAACAGCGTGACCAATTTTTCACCTTCCTGCGACGCCATACTGGATGCCACTGCCTTTGGTAAGCTGAGCAAGTTTCTGGCTTTCTCTAAGAAAACCATGAAGATCATACTTGCCACTTTTGCTGTGTCGCTGGTCTACAACGTGATCGGTCTGTCATTGGCCGTGCAGGGGCTGTTTTCACCCATTGCCTCTGCCATACTTATGCCGATAAGCTCGCTTAGTGTGATCATCTTCGCCACCCTTTCCGTGAAGATCGCTGCCAAACGCGCAGGTTTATAATATAAGCAGGCCCATGTAGAAGCTATGCACCCTGCATGGACCTATAATTCATCATTCAT
Source organism: Pontibacter ruber (assembly GCF_023630205.1). GTDB lineage: Bacteria > Bacteroidota > Bacteroidia > Cytophagales > Hymenobacteraceae > Pontibacter > Pontibacter ruber. The sequence goes on from NZ_JALPRR010000002.1 coordinate 804,985, forward strand.
AATTTCTAATTCATAATTAGTAAGGCCATGTTCATCATCTTTTTGCTAATCGGTATCAGCGTTACGGTGGCTGGTTGCTTCCTGGGCGCTTTCCTGTGGGCGGTTCGCTCCGGGCAGTACGACGACGACTATACGCCGGCCGTGCGCATGCTCTTTGAAAATGAGCCAGGCAAGGCGGCTGCCAATAAGCCTGTTAAAAGCGAACCCGCAAAAGCATAAAGTCAGCAGCTGATTACAATCACCTTCATAGATGACTTAGGTCATCTTTTTACCGCCGCATCTTTCAGAATTTTGAATTCTAAATCGAAGGGATTTAAAACCAACAATAACACATAGAACACTTAAACAAATGGAGGACACCGCACATGTCAACTAATGTAGCTGAAGTCTTAGAACACACCCCGGAACCGAAAGCGCCATCGAAAGGCGGGGGGCCGGGAGTAACCGAAACGTTCTTTTATGACAACAAGATCGTTCGGGATTTTGGTATAGCCACTGTATTCTGGGGTATTGCCGGTATGCTGATCGGGGTGATCATCGCCTTCCAGCTGGCGAACCCGGATGTAAACATGGGCACGCAGTATACCACGTTCGGTCGTGTAAGGCCGCTGCACACAAACGCAGTTATTTTCGCTTTCGTGGGTAACGCCATCTTTATGGGTGTGTACTACTCGCTGCAGCGCCTCTGCAAAACCCGCATGTACAATGATCTGCTAAGCAAGATCCACTTCTGGGGCTGGCAGCTAATCATTGTCTCCGCAGTTATCACCCTTCCGCTGGGTATCACTACATCTAAAGAGTATGCCGAGCTGGAGTGGCCAATCGATATTGCCATTACACTGATCTGGGTTGTATTTGGCTGGAACATGTTTGGAACCATTGCCAAGCGCCGTGAGCGCCACATGTACGTGGCCATCTGGTTCTACATTGCCACTTTCCTGACAGTTGCCGTGCTGCACATCGTGAACTCTTACGAGATGCCGGTTAACTTCTTCAAGAGCTACTCTGGTTATGCAGGTGTTCAGGATGCGCTGGTGCAGTGGTGGTATGGCCACAACGCGGTTGCATTCTTCTTAACAACACCGTTCCTGGGCCTGATGTACTACTTCCTGCCTAAGGCTGCTAACCGCCCAGTATACTCTTACCGTCTGTCTATCATTCACTTCTGGTCGCTGATCTTCATCTATATCTGGGCTGGTCCGCACCACTTGCTTTATACTGCCCTGCCAGACTGGGCGCAGTCACTGGGTGTGGTATTCTCTGTTATGCTGATCGCTCCAAGCTGGGGTGGTATGATCAACGGTCTTTTGACACTGCGTGGCGCCTGGGACAAAGTACGTGAAGAACCGGTGCTGAAGTTTATGGTGGTTGCCATCACGGCTTACGGTATGGCTACGTTCGAAGGACCGATGCTGTCGCTGAAAAACGTGAACGCCATTGCCCACTTTACCGACTGGATCGTAGCACACGTGCACGTGGGTGCCCTTGGCTGGAACGGCTTCCTGACCTTTGCCATGCTGTACTGGTTGTTCCCACGCCTGTATAACACACAATTACACTCTAAGAAGCTGGCGAACGCGCACTTCTGGTTAGGTACGCTGGGTATCCTGTTTTACGCCATCCCGATGTACTGGGCAGGTTTCACACAGGGTCTGATGTGGAAACAATTCACTGCAGAAGGTACCCTGCAGTACTCTAACTTCCTGGAAACAGTGCTTCAGATCGTGCCAATGTATTACCTGCGTGGTATTGGTGGTGTGTTCTACCTGAGCGGCGTGTTCCTGATGGTATATAACCTGTACAAAACTGCCAAGTCTGGTGCGCTTATCTCTAACGAGGCTACTGTAGCTCCTGCAAGAGTAACGGAGCAGAGCCACAACGCCGGCCACTGGCACTCCTGGATCGAGAAGCGTCCGACGCAAATGGCGATTTGGGCAACCGTTGCTATCCTGATCGGTGGTCTGGTAGAGTTCATACCTGCTTTCGTGATTAAGTCGAACGTTCCGACCATTGCCAGTGTGAAGCCTTATACTTCGCTGGAGCTGCAGGGCCGTGACCTGTACATCAAAGAGGGTTGCGTTAACTGCCACACGCAAATGGTTCGTCCGTTCCGCTCTGAAACCGAGCGTTACGGTGAGTACTCCAAAGCTGGCGAGTTCGTGTACGATCACAACTTCCTGTGGGGCTCTAAGCGTACCGGCCCGGACTTGCACCGGGTAGGAGGTAAGTATCCGCACTCATGGCACTACCACCACATGCTCGACCCAACTTCTATGTCACCAGGCTCTATCATGCCATCTTACCCATGGTTGTTTGAGCAGGAGATCGATCTGAGCACAACACAGGATAAGCTGAAGACCCTGAAACAGCTGGGTGTTCCTTACGAAGAGGGGTACATCGAGAATGCGAATGCAGAGCTCATGAAGCAGGCAGAAGGAATTACCGCTGAGCTGGCGAAAGAAGGCCTGGAGGTAAAACCTCAGTCCGAAATCGTAGCACTGATCGCCTACCTGCAGCGCCTGGGTACGGATATTAAAGTGAAAGAAACACAGGAGTAACCTGACAAAGGACGATATGACAAAAGACAAAGGAGCTAAAATGCAAGTGTCTTTTGTCATAGAGTCTCCAAGTCACAAAGTCTAAGAAAATGTACAAGAATGTTTTGCAAGCCATAGACGGCATAGAAATATATCCGCTCATCTCGTTCACGATCTTCTTTGTATTCTTTATCGGGCTGCTACTATATGTAGCGCTCATGGATAAGAAGCATGTGCAGTTTATGAGCAGCTTTGCCTGCTCTTCAGAAGACGAAGTGGACGCAACGGTAGGAGGCAACAAGCAATGATCTCTTTAAGCAACAAATTCAGAAAAGGTGGTCTGGCCCTAGCGGCCGGCCTGCTCCTGATGGGCACTACGGCAGTGCAGGCTCAGGACGCGGTAGAAGGTAAAAAGATTTTTGAAGGAAACTGTACCGCCTGTCATAGCCTGGACGCAGATGTGGTGGGGCCTGCCTTGAAAGACGCCCACAAGCGCCGCGGGGAAGAGTGGCTGGTAAAGTTCATCAAAAATTCTCAGGAACTGGTAAAAGCAGGCGATAAGGATGCCGTAGCCCTGTTCGAGAAGTTCAACAAAGTGCCAATGCCGGCTTTCTCCGGCTCTTTGTCAGACGATGACATCAAGAATGTGATCGCCTACATAAAAGAGGCCAGCGAGAAGCCAGCCGATGTGGCTGCCGCGCCAGCTACGGGTGCTCCAACAGAAGGTGACAAACCAGCCGTGCAAGCCGAGCCGAAGGAAGTAGCCTTTATGGATCTTCCTCCGATCATGCACATTACCATTGCTTTAACGGGTGTGATCCTGCTTCTGATCGTGGCAACGCTGATCATGCTGGTTCGCTTGTTTGTACCTATGCTCGGCGACTCTATCTACGACGAGGACTTCCGTAACTCCTTTGCTGGTCGTCTGCTGTTCCTGCTGCGTGGTGATGCTAGTGTGGTAACCGGTAAGGCCAAGGACGTGATCCACTCCAGCCACGATTTTGATGGTATTCAGGAGTACGACAACGACCTGCCGCCTTGGTGGAAGTATATGTTCTACGTGTCGATCGTGTTCGCTATTGGTTATATGCTGCACTTCCACGTGTTCCGCTCCGGCGCGCTTCAGACAGAAGAGTATGAAATGGAAATGGAACAGGCTGCCATCTTTGCTGCCAAGAATGCAGACGATCCGAATGCGATTACCGACTACAAAGTACTGACCGACGCAGCTGCCCTGGAATCGGGTAAGTCGATTTTCAGCACCAACTGTGCGGCCTGCCACGGACCGGAAGGACAAGGTACCGTAGGTCCTAACCTGACCGACGAATACTGGCTGCACGGCGGCGATGTGAACGACATCTTCAAGACAGTTAAATTTGGTGTACCAGCCAAAGGCATGGTGCCTTGGCAAGGCAAGCTGACTAAAGACCAGATCCTGGAAGTGTCCAGCTACATCCTGAGCCTGCAGGGCTCTAACCCAGCCAACGCGAAAGAGCCGCAAGGCGAAAAGTACGAGGCAAAGAAATAAGCTCTACTATCCGGAACACTGGAGATGAGATCTCTACAAAAGCTGCAGGCGCTTAAGTATAAGTGCCTGCAGCTTTTTAGTTTATACCTGTGTCTGTCGAAATTCATTTTGAAGCTAAGGTTTCAACAAACAGGTATTACTGATGACAATCACTTCGCAAAATGACTTAGGTCATGTTTTGGGAGAGGCCAAATTCGGAATTTTGTAGAAGCAGATTAAAGCAATCGCTACGTTCTGATTTTCAACTTTTAATATCAGGCAGGATTAATATCCGCACAAATTAAACTGCCATGGCAACTAAAACTAAACCAACCGATGAATTTCGGGACCACATCTCTACTGTAGATGAACAGGGGAAACGCGTTTGGGTGTACCCTAAAAAGCCGAAAGGCAAACTATACGACTACCGCAAGTACGTTAGCTACCTGTTGCTGACGCTGCTATTTGCCGGTCCATTCATTAAAATAAACGGCTTGCCACTGCTCATGCTGAACGTGGTAGAGCGCAAGTTCGTGATCTTTGGCGTACTGTTCTGGCCACAGGACTTCTTTATTCTGGTTCTGGCCTTCCTGGCAATGGTGGTGTTCATCATACTTTTCACCGTTGTGTATGGCAGGATTTTTTGTGGCTGGATATGTCCCCAGACGATCTTCCTTGAGATGGTGTTCCGCCGCATCGAATACCTGATCGAAGGGGATTATACCAAACAGAAGGCGCTGGACAAAATGCCCTGGAATACGGAGAAGATCCTGAAGAAGGGCGCCAAGACTGTTGTTTTCCTGCTGATCTCTTTTGTGATTTCAAACCTCTTTCTGGCTTATGTCATCGGCATTGATGAACTGCAGAAAGTTACAGCGGAAGGACCGCTGAACCACAAGGCCGGATTCGGCGCGCTGCTCGCCTTTACAGGTGTTTTCTATTGGGTGTTCGCTTACTTCCGCGAGCAGGTTTGTACCATTGTTTGCCCTTACGGCCGTTTGCAGGGCGTTATGCAGGACAAGAAAACAGTAGTAGTAGCCTACGACTACGGCCGGGGTGAACCGCGTGGCAAACTGCGCAAAAACCAGGAGCGCACCGAAGGCGACTGCATCGACTGCAACCAGTGTGTACAGGTTTGCCCAACCGGTATCGATATTCGCAACGGAGCGCAGCAATTGGAGTGTATTAACTGTACGGCCTGCATCGATGCCTGCAACGCCATCATGCGCATGATCGAAAAGCCGGAAGGCCTGATCCGCTACGACTCAGAGGAAGCCATAGCCGAAGGCAAGCAATGGAAGTTGTTTACGCCGCGCATAATGGGCTACTCTGCCGTATTGCTTCTTTTACTGACGGCTTTAACTACGCTGCTCTTGACCCGCGACGAGGCAGAGGCAACCATACTTCGTACGCCGGGCCAGCTGTACCAGAAAACCGAAGAGGGGCATATCAAGAACCTCTACAATATCTCGGTCATCAACAAGACCAACCATGATATGCCGCTTACGCTTAAACTGCTCGACAAAGAGGGCACAATCAAGGTAGTAGGAAGCGAACTGGTATTACCGGCACAGGGCATAGCCGAAGGGGTGTTCTTCACCGAGATTGCGAAAGAGCAACTGACAGGTATGAACTCAGAAATCGAAATCGGGGTGTACCATGGCGATGAACTGATTACCAGTACAGATACCAAGTTCCTGGCGCCAGCAAAGTAAGCTTTAGGCTTAAATTAAGAATGAAGAATTATTAATGATGAATTGAGGTGCTGAAGTAAACAATCAGCAACCAACAATCAACAATCAATATGAAATCAACAGATAAAAATAAAAGCTTCACCTTATGGCCTTATGCCATCATCGCGGCGATGGTGCTGTTCATGGGCTACATTGCCATGTTCGTGTACAAAGCCATGAACCAGGACGTGGACCTGGTGAGCAAGAATTACTACGAGCAGGAGATCCAGTACCAGGACCACATTGAGAAGGTAGGACGCACAGTGGCTGCCGGTGATGTGGCCGTAAACTACAACGCCGAAGCCCATACGATACTTCTGCAGTTGCCGGAGAGCTTCAAAGGCCAGCCGATCAACGGCAAGATCAACCTGTTCCGTCCTTCAGATGACCAACTGGACCAGGAAATACCGCTGCAGCTGGGTCGTGACCTGAGCCAGCTGATCGAAACCCAAAAGCTGGAAAAAGGACTCTGGAAAGTACGCGTGAACTTCAGCGCGGGCAACGAGACATACTATAACGAGAAAACCATCCAAATAAAATAAAGCCATGATCTGGGCAGGATTCTTATTTGGTTTACTAGGCAGTTTCCATTGTGTCGGGATGTGCGGCCCTATAGCAATGGCCTTACCATTTGGCGGGAGCAGCGGCTGGCGTTACTACGCAGGCCGCCTCCTGTACAATGGGGGGCGTATTGCCACCTACGCATCACTGGGCGCACTGGCAGGAGCTTTCGGGCAATCGCTGCAAATGGCGGGGCTGCAACAGACGGTCTCTATCGTTTCAGGTATACTTATACTTCTATTGCTGGTATTGCCTGCTGCCTCCAAAGGCAAGGCGGCCAGCATCCTGGGCACCGATAAAGTGATGGCCTGGGTGCGCCGGAAACTGGGTTACTTCTTTCAGAAAAACTCGCTGGGCTCGCTGTTTATGGTGGGTATGCTGAACGGACTGCTGCCTTGCGGCTTTGTGTACATCGCGCTGGCAGGTGCTATCAGTGCGCCGGGCTTGGGTGGGGCAATGGGCTACATGGCCTTGTTCGGCCTGGGTACTTTCCCGCTGATGTTCCTGGTATCGCTATCCGGTAAGCTCATCAGCCTGAAAGTAAGAGGGATGTTCAACAAAGCGGTGCCCTATGTAGGCATGACGCTGGCCATACTTTTTATTGTTCGCGGCCTTGGTCTGGGTATACCATACCTAAGCCCCAAAGTGGTGCAGACAGCACAGCATACAACCGAAATGAGCTGCTGCAAAAAGCCTTAAAGCCATACTTGCTTTCACATCAAACAAAAGAAACATAAGTCATTTTTGAAGCTGACCTTGCTCACTGACTTATACTTACAGGAAACATACCTTTACATCAAATAAAGAAACTATGAGCAAGCCATCATTAGTGAAGCGCATTTTGGTGCCACTGGAGTTAAACAAGGCCGGAGAAGACTTGCTAAGTTACGCAGGACAACTGGCACAGGCCTGTGGTGCAGAGCTGCTGTTGTTTCATGCCTGCAAAACCGCAAGCCTTACATTCACACAGCAGAGCAGCTGCATTCAGAAGCTTCGCACGTTCGGCGAACGCATTCTAAGCGACCCAAAACAAGGCAAGGCCACCGCACCTTTCGATTGCGTGGTGCGCCCGGGTGTGATCCGGGACGGCATACAAGCTGTTGTACAGGACTATAGTATAGACCTGGTGCTGATGGAAGCAAGCACGATACGGGAAGAAGGAGGAGCAGGAGAGTCGGCTAACCATGCAGCTGCCATCATGGAACTGGTACGCTGCCCGGTAATGGTGATTCCGGGAGAGGCCCGGTACAAGAAACTAAAACACCTGGTCTTTGCCACTGACTTTACCGACCAGCAACCGCAGGTACTGCTGCAGATAGCAGATTTTGCGCAGCAACTGAATACGAAGCTGACCCTGGTGCAGGTATACAGCGCAGAAGAGCGCCCGCAGCTGTGTGCTTACAAAGCAGCGATGCTGGAACTTGAGCGCAAGCTGCAAGGCCGGAAGGTTACTTTTAAGCTGCTGGAAGAAGAAGATGTGCTTGAAGGAGTAAGCGAGTTTGCTGAATTAGCTGCTGCCGATATGCTGATCCTTGCCACGCAGGACAACTACCTGATGCAGCGCCTGTTTAGCAGTAACTATGTGAAAACCATGGCTTACCATACCCGCATACCGCTCGTAACCTACAGGCAACAGAAAAATAAACCTTGTTCGGGTTGCTGTGCCAACTGCGCCAGTAAGCAACGTGAGCAGCAGGCAGTTGAGGTGCTGCGTGTGTTGAACGAATAATTTTCTATTTTTGCCGCCTCTGGCAGCGGAATGTAGTCGCAACCAAAAGGTATCAGGAGATGATGATCAGACAGTTGATTGATGAAGGAGTAGTAGAAGGGGAGCGGGAGCAACGTGAAGCCGGCAACTGTCTTTTTCGTGCCGGCGACCCCTTGGAAGCATATTACTACCTATTATCAGGGAGCGTATGCCTTACCACAGCGCCTCTTGCAGCTCCTCAGATTCTGAAGCCAAACACGCTGATCGGCCTTCAGGACCTGATGCACGACACCTACAGCCAGACAGCCCTGTTACTCGCCGATTCAGAAATTCTGCGAATCAAAAAAGAAGCTTTTCTGCAGGCGCTGCAGTCGCACACCAGCCTTCGGCTGCACCTGATCCAGCAGATGAGTAAGCAGACTACGTTGACGCAGGCATCTTACGAGTGATCTGCATACTTTAACAATACTGAAAAGCCACCCAAAAGAGGTGGCTTTTTCTTTTAATACCTAATGCAGTACCGATGCAGACCTGTTGGAGCATTAATTTATACCTGAGCGTGAGTAAGTCTGTGGCAAGTATGACGTAATTAATGCTCCAACTTTTTGCGTATAAGGCAGAGATAACCCTATAAGGGCAACAATATGGATCATCAAAAAGTGAAGACGCTAAGGCAGAAACTTTACACGATTGTTTTTGAGGCAGAAACGGTAGAAGGAAGAACCTTTGACATCATACTTCTTTTCCTGATTGCCTTAAGTGTGCTTGTCGTTTCGCTGGAGAGCGTGGTGAGCCTGAGGAAAATGTACCTGCCTTTGTTTCAGGCTGCCGAATGGACTTTTACCATTCTCTTTACGATCGAGTACCTGCTTCGTATTTATAGCTCTCCGCGCCCTCTCCGGTACATTTTTTCGTTTTTCGGCATTGTAGACCTGATGTCGATCATTCCTACTTACCTGAGCTTATTTATACTTGGTTCTCAGTACCTGCTCGTAATTCGGGTGCTGCGCCTACTGCGGGCAGCGCGTATTTTTAAATTAACCAGCTTTGTTAACGAAGGGCACATGCTGTCGCGGGCATTGCGTGCCAGCCTTAACAAAATTGTTGTATTTATAGGCGTTGTACTGATGATGGTAGTGGTAATCGGCTCCATGATGTACGTGATCGAAGGAGCTGCCAGCGGTTTTACAAGTATACCGACGGGCATTTACTGGGCGATTGTGACGCTGACTACAGTTGGCTACGGCGACATTGCTCCAGCAACCGGCCTGGGGCAGGTATTGGCCAGTTGCGTCATGATCATGGGCTATGGGATCATTGCGGTGCCTACGGGAATAGTTACGGTAGAGCTCAGTAACATTGAACGGCAAAGTCTGAATACGCGCGTATGCCCGAACTGCCACAAAGAGGGCCATGCACCGGAGGCAAACTTCTGCAGCAATTGTGGCTTTGCCCTGCCCTCGAACCACGGCACATAAGAGGGCAAGGCAAAGCCACAGTGCCCTTTTCATTTATACCTATACTTACTTCAGTTCGTCCTGAAGTTGTGCTACCACCTTCTCCATCACATCGCTTACCAACCGTACCGATGAGCTGACCTGCGGCAGGTCTTCCTGCGCTTTGGCAGCTACCTCGACATAACGGATCACCTCTTTAAGTTTTTCGATCCGCATCGTATCGATTGTAGATTTCAGCTTGTGTGCTACGGCACTCACTCCCACCCAGTCTGAAGCCTGTTCTTTCAATATCAGGTCTTTAACAGTAACAGGTACTGTATCAACGAAGAGCTGCTTTGAGCGTTTTAAAAATGCCTCATTTCCCCGTGACATTTTATAGAGCAGGGAAAGGTCATAAAGTGGCTGTTCTTTCTCAACCAAACCAGTTGTGGCTTGTAACGCTTTATTACCTGAGGCAATTTTATGCGGGAGCAATGCTTCTATTTTACGGAAAAGCTTTTCTTCGTCAAATGGCTTCGAAATATAGTCGTTCATACCTGCACTAAGGTATTTTTCAGCGTCGCCTTTCAGGGCATTGGCTGTTAAGGCAATAATAGGTATGGAGGCTTTTGTTCTGTCTGCATGGCTTCGGATCATATGCGTGGCGTCTATTCCGCTGAGTTCCGGCATTTGTATGTCCATCAGCACGATATCATAGTTGTTCTTGTCGAACAACTTGACAGCCTCTTTGCCATCCAGTGCCACATCCACTTTCAGCCCCCAGCCTTCAAGTATGGATTGTGCCAAGAACACGTTAACCTCGTTGTCTTCTGCCAGCAGCACCTGCACGTTACCCAGGCTCTGGTAGTTTATTTTTTCTTTTGGCGCCTCAGCAGGTACAACTACCGTTGATTTAGAATAGGTAAGTACAAATTTGAACACACTTCCTTTGTTCTCCTGGCTTTCTACCCAAATGCGTCCGCCCTGTTTTTCTACCAGGCTCTTGCATATACTTAGCCCCAGACCGGTGCCGCCGTATTTGCGCGTTGTGCTGGAGTATGCCTGCGTGAAACCTTCGAAGATGATTTCTTTTTTATCGGCGGGTATGCCAATGCCTGTGTCAGCCACGGCAAACTCGATGGTAACGTTCTCTTCATTTTCGCCCAGTACCCGCGTACTTAAACTAACGCTTCCTTCTTCCGTGAATTTGATGGCATTGTTGAGCAGGTTGAGCAATATCTGGTTCAGGCGGTAAGGATCGCCGATCATATAAGGCTGGGGCAAACCCGGCACGTTGATGCGGTAAGCGATTTCCTTTTCTTCTGCTTTATACTTGAGCGTCTGGAAAGTGGTCCGGACGGTGTCGCAGATATTAAAAGGGATGGACTCCAGTTCCAGTTTGCCGGCTTCAATTTTAGCAATATCCAGGATGTCATTGATCACGACCAGCAGGTTGTCTGCTGACTGGCGGATGATGTTCAGAAGATTCTGCTGTGAGTCGTCCAGCTTTGTTTTACCAAGCAGGCCAGCCATGCCCAGAATGCCGTTCATTGGGGTCCGGATCTCGTGGCTCATGTTAGCCAGGAAATGTTCCTTTACCCGGGCGGATTCTTCTGCCGCTTCCTTCGCTTTTTTCAGTTCGCGCTCGGTAAGCATTCGATCTGTGATATCCTGCGCAATGCCGATGATGTAAGGCGCAGCACCTGTTTCTTCTACTTTATAGTTTCGGTAATACAGGTAGCGCTCTTCCTGGTCTTTATTGAGGATACAAAGTATACCATCCAACACATTCTTATACTCAAACTGCTGCAGGTATAGCGGGAAATTTTCACGGTGTGCAACCGGGAAAAAGTCTTTCAGCTCACGTCCGATCATTTCCTGCTCCTGATAACCCAGCCTGTTGAGCAAGTATGGGTTTACTGAAAGCAGACGCCCCTGCATGTCGTGCGTTACGATATACGCTTGGCTGTAATTGATCAGGTCGCGGTATTTCTTTTCGCTGTTCTTCAGGGCTTCATCAGCCTTACGCCGTTCCGTAATGTCGCGGGAAGCAGACTGGAGTTTCACCACTTTTTCGTTCTCATCCAGAATGGGCTTCATACTTGTTTCTACCCAAATCACGGTTCCATCCTTCCGAATCACCCGGTGCTCCAGCGTGGCATTTACTTTATTGTTAAGTGCCAGGTTGAAAGCTTTTTCGCGCAGCATTTCCAGGTCATCCGGGTAAATGACTGCGGAAGGGAAGGTGCCGATCAATTCTTCCGGATGGTAGCCCAGCAGATCATAAGCGGCTTTGGATACATAATTGTACACGCCATCCACTTCGTGCAGGCTTATCAGATCCTTGGAGTTTTCAGAAAGCAGGCGGTGCAGCTCCTCACTCTTCTCGAGTAAATTGCTGGCCTCGCGCTGCTGCGTGATGTCGGTAGAGATGCCGAGCACGTGTACTTGCCCGTCGCTGGTGACAAGTGGCTTCTTAATCGTATTAAACCAAATAACTTCACCGTTAGGCTTTGTGAAATGCTCCTGTAATTTAATTTCCCGGCCTTCTGCTATAACACTCTGATCAACGGTCCGGTACATGGCTGCTTCCTCTTTGTTCTGGTGGAGGACGCTAATGTTTTCGTTGATGATCTTGGATAAGGGCTTTCCGTAAATCTTTTCAAACTCCTGATTTACAAGCACGAAGTTGCCATCGCCGTCTTTTACATAAATCAGGCTTGGGCTGGTATCGATGACGAGTTTAATGAACTCGTTTTTCTCTTTTACCTCCTGGGCTGCCTTGCGCTCTTCCGTCGTGTCTCTGACGATGGCAAGTACATTCTCCGTGTTATACTTTATAATGCGGCCTTCGTAATGCCGGACGCCGTCCGGGAAGGGCAGTTCATACTCGACACGCTCAAGACTGCCTTTATCAAGTACCTGGTTAATCAGCTTGTGCAAAGTATGGCTGACTGGCTCCGGGAGCAATCCGATGATATTCTTGCCAATGGCTTCTTCTTTCGGAACGAGCAGGTGCTGCTGGTCCACATTGGTCATATCCAGGCAAATACCATCCCGGTCGATGATGAAGATTAGGTCGGGTATGGCGGCGAGTATAGCCCGGTTCCTTGCCTCGCTTTGGATGATCTCTTCCTGCGCATTGCGCAGATCCGTGATGTTGAGGCCGTGCCCGATGATGAGTTTGACGTTTCCTTGTTCATCCAGCACAGGATTTAACCTCCGGAGGTGGTGCGAGGGATTGCCATCTCGGTCTACAAGGGTTTCTTCGAAGGCAACTTTCCTTTTTTCATCTAAAACCCTTCGGAGCTGATCGCCTCTGCTTTTTATGCGCTCCAGGGGCACATTGCGGTAAGCGCAATACTCTTCGTTTGTTTTACCCACGATCCACTGGCGCAATTCAGGATCCGATACGGCAGCAGGGTTCACAAACAGGTAATGCAGGTCGCTGTTATAAACCGCCACATCCGAAGGAATGTGGTTTAAGATGTCTTCGTAAAATGTTTTCTGGCGGGCGAGCTCCTGGGTTTTCTGTCGCAGCAGGGTTACGTCCTCTGCCGAGCCGATCACCTGCAAGGTTTGCCCGTTCTTCTTTCGCTTGAAGATCGTTTCGCGGCAGTGGATGGTTTTTATACTTCCGTCTTTGGCCGTTACATCGTATTCCACTGAAACAATCTCACCGTCTTTAGCAGACAACATGCGATACACATGGTTGTAAAGTTTAGGCAGATCTTCGGGTACGACCAGCGTCAGGAAAAAATGACCTTCCATGGCTTCCAGATCGCTGGCGTTGTAGCCGAGCGCCGTCTGGATGTGTTGGTTTAAGTAAATACTCTTATCTTGTTCCAGGTCATAGATGTATACAATGTCCGGAACAGTATGCGTAATGTTTTTAACGAAGTTTTGGCTCTCCAGCAGCGCCTGCTCAGCCGCCTTACGTTCTGTAATATCGGTCAGGTAAATATTAACGTAGCCTTTGTTGGGCAAAGGTACCACGAAGAGCAGGTAGTATTTAGATAGGATATAGGCTTCATGGTACTCGGGCGTGGTTCTGGAGCCAAGATGGTGGAGCTTTCTTTGCAGCAGGCGCTGAAGTATGGCAATACGTTCCTGCGGCAGCGTGTTAAGCAGCTGTTTGCCTGATGCGTTTGCTAAAAGAACTTCTCCTTTATAGTTAACCCGCATCAGTGGGTTTGGGTACTCTTCCACAAACTCTGCCTGTGTTGCCTGCTTTTTAGCGATCCGATCCTCACCCGGCAAGGAATGCAGAAGCAGTTGCTCCGCTCCGGAAGCTACAACAGAATGGAGGTGTGCCTTTAGTTTATCTATTTCACTGCTCTGCAGGGCAGCAACTCTTTCCGCCTCTTTACGCGCCCTCCGCTCCAACTCAAGTTCCTGGCGAAGCAGGTCTACCTCGTTTACAATCTCCTCCATACCTGGCTTTTTATAACCTGCACAAGTTACATCATTTGCAGATTATTGTATTTATACTTGCTTACAAACAGGTGAAAATGCTGCTTAGTTCTTTTACAATTGGTTTAATCTTCTAAAGCTAAGCAGCGGGGCATTGGCCAACCGATACAAAACAGTACCGCCGCTGTTGTGGCAGCGGCGGTGCGGAAAGGTTTTATTTGATGTACAGCTCCTTGCTCTGGATCATGCGGTAGATGGTGGACTTGCCGATGTCCAGTTTATCGGCCACCAGCAGCACGTTGTGGTCGTACTTGTTCAAAAAGCGCTGGATGATCTCGGTGGTATATTCTTTCAGCGAGCGTTCCTGCGCAAGAAAGTCTTTCTCGGTATGGTTTGCGTTGAAGTTCAGGTCATATTCCTGTATCACGTCTTCGTCGGCAAGTACCACGGCAAGCTCAACCAAAGCCCGTAGCTCGCGCACATTGCCCGGGAAAGAGTAGGAGAGCAGCTTTTCCTGGGCACCGGCTGAGAGTGTTCTGCGCCCCAGGCCGTTCTCTTTGGCAAAATTGTCGATGAAGTGCTTGGCAAGCACCAGAATATCGCTTCCTCTGTCTCGGAGCGGCGGCAGGTTAATGGGCAGGCCGAGCAGGCGATAGTATAAATCTTCCCGGAAGTTGCCCTTCTTTACCTCATCTGCCAGGTTCTTATGCGTGGCCACGATGATGCGCACATCAACCGGCACGACAGAGTTGCCGCCTACACGGCTGATCTCTTTCTCCTGCAACACGCGCAGGAGCTTGGCCTGCAGCGTAATATCCAGTTCGCCTATCTCATCCAGGAAAATGGTGCCTTTGTTGGCTTCTTCAAATTTCCCAAGGCGACGGGCTACTGCGCCTGTAAAAGCACCTTTCTCATGGCCGAAGAGCTCACTCTCGATAAGTTCTTTGGGTATGGCAGCTACGTTTACAGCGATGTAGGGGTGTTTTTTTCGAGGACCGTTATAGTGTATGGCCTTGGCTACGAGCTCTTTGCCGGTTCCGGTTTCGCCGGTTATAGATACGGTGATGTTGGTTTTAGCAGCTTTGTCCATCATCGTGAACACGCGCCGGATCGGTTCGCTGTTGCCGATGATAACTTTGCTGAAATCATACTTCTGACCGATCTCTTCCTTCAGTTGTTTGATCTCTTCCCGGAGCGAAACATTCTCCCTTACCTTGTTGATCGTGTTCCAGAGGCGCTCAGGCGTGTCTTCGTCTTTCACAATGTAATCGTAAGCGCCTTTTTTGAGCAGGTCGACGGCAGTTGCCACATCTTCCTGACCGGAGATAATGATTACCTGCGTATCAGGGTTCTGTTCCTTTATTTTCTGGAGTACTTCTGCGCCACTTTTATCAGGAAGCGAATAATCAAGCGTTACCACATTGGGGCGCTCGTACATGGAAGAGAGGCAGTCTTTGGCCGAATGGAATTTCTTGAGTTCGTAGTCAGGGTTAAGCGAGAGATGATATTCCAGTAATTCGCTGTACCAAACATCATCATCAAGTATAAAAATTTTAAAAGGGGTGTTATTCATGAATGTTTTCAAGTAGACTCAGTACGGATTCTTCAAAGATAGTACATATTGTGCTGACTTGAAAAAAAATATAACTAACAGAGGAACCCTGAAGTTGAGGGGATATAATGAACTCGTTAGGTTGCTGTTATAAGAATATACTTGAAGAAAATGATTAACACCTAAAACGAGTAATACAGGCAGAATTCCAGCTTCGCCAGGTATAGCGGCATTACTTTTTAACAATGCTTTTTCCGGCACGAAAAGCCCTTTGTAGAGCACGTTCCAAAGTATAAAAGTATAGATGAAGCAGACTTGCAGGTATAGTTGACATGCTATTTTGGGGTAGCAGGAGCTGCGGCAAGTATGTAAATTATAAAGCCTTCAGACTAAAGAGGGTAATCACTTTTGCCTGAAGGCTTTATAGTAAAAAAGCATAACTTACTTTTACGTGTTAATGGCCTGGTACTTGGCTCGCATAAACATAAACACACCGTAGCAGATCAGGCCAAGTGCAACTGCCCCAAGCAGGAAAGAGCCATAGGAAGAATCTTCCAGAAATTTGAAGGCGCTGCTGCTTCCGCCTGCCTCCTGCGGATTAGACGCTAGGGCTGCTTTCAGAAACAAATAACCGATGATGATCCATACAATGCCACGGGCAATATACCCTATTTTACCTGCCCGGATCATCATGCCTTCTATGTCGTGGTTCAGACCGGCATGCTGCACCTGCTTTTTATACTTGTCTGATACTCCTCTGTAGATCTGATAAAGGCCTACCAGCATGGTGCTGATGGCAACAATACCTACCAGCCACTGCCCGAACGGCTGCTGCAGCAGCTCTGAAGCCAGCGTCTGGCGGGAATCGCCGCCGCCACTGCCGCCGCCGTTACTTAGTACCATTTTGCCTGCCAGTACCGCAAGAGCGCCATATACCAGCCCGCTGAAAGCATAGCCAATTCGCCGGCCGATGCCTTTTGCACCCGAGCCTTTGTCTTCTGTGTCGTAACCAGCCTCTATAAAACGCCAGATGCTGTAGCAAAGTAACCCCAGGGCTACTATGCCCAGCAGCACCCTGCCAAATGGCTGGTCCAGTATAAACTGGAAAACCCCTGTTTTGCCGGCTTCCTGCTCTGAAGAGCCGCTCAGTTCGAAAGCAGCCATAAAGGCCAGTATGCCAACCAGGCAGTAAACGATTCCTTTTGCTACCAGCCCGAATCTGGCAAAATTTTCTACCCATCTGGGTGGCGGTGCGGGTACGTGCGATGAGATGTCCATGATATTCAAGATCTAGTTTTCTCCCATACACGCAGAATTATATAGGATGGTTCTGATACTTAAGGCTTATCCTTGTGCTGAATTGAAAATATCCGATTGCATAATTTTTTAGTACTGCTTTATCGTAAGATAACTATACTTTACATTTGGGAGTAGATAACACATAGTCTTACTCTAGTAAATTGTATTTGTAACTCTAGCAACTATGAAACAAGCGTTTTACCCTAACTTCCTTTTATTTATACTTACAAGTGTGCTGTTCTCGTCCTGCGTGAGCTCGTCCGCAGTTCTTAAATCCAACGCCATTTCTGCACCCGGAACAAACGTGCGCAGCTATCAAACCTTTGGCTGGTACCAGGAAAAACCACAGGCACCGCAAGCATTTGACAAAGGCTTCAATCCCAATACAGACAAGTACATCAGGCAGGCAGTAGAGGAGGACCTGGAACGAAAAGGCCTGCGCAAAGTAACGGAGAACCCGGACGTACTGCTTGCTTACGATATCAGCGTTTCAGTGCCGGCAGAAAAAGACAGACCAGAGCTTTATACCGATGGGTTTGGATATAGTTATGCGCATATGGCCGGCTACCGTTACCGCTACGGCGATGGCGGACTTGCCTCTTACCGACCGGTGGACCTGTTTAAGCAGGGAACCCTGATCATTGACATGATAGACCCTAAATCGAACGAACTGGTATGGCGCGGCTGGAGAGAGGGGATCTTCACCAATTTCAACGCCGGCTATAAAAAAGTATCTTCTTACGTGCAGGATATTCTGGAGAAGTATCCGAGCCACCATGCGTTGAGCAAGTAACAAGTATAGCAGGAGAAAGGCCGCATGCTAGTCGGGGCGGATAAAATTGTTAAAGCGCATGACGTCGTGCGGTTTACCTACCACGTAAACAATATCGCCCTGCTTTAATTCCGTCCTGGCATTTATATCTAATATGGTCTGATCTTCTCTTTTGATGGCTACTATCGTGATGTTGAATCGGTTACGTATGTCCGATTTAAGTAAGGATATATCTGTTATACTATCGTCGCTGGTGTAGATACGCAAGCTGGCTATCTCGATATCCGGTAGTTCCAGGCCGAAGTTCCTGAGGGCTCCTTTTCTTCCATCCATGCTGCGGAGCATGTCGTAGTTATCTGCCCGGATGCTGTTGGTGAATTCTTCAATTTCATCGCGTGGCATCAGGTACCGCGAAAGCACCCGTGTGAAAATTTCGATGGATGTTTCAAACTCTTCCGGTATTACTTCGTCTGCTCCAAGTTTGTAGTTTTCCTCCATCTCCTGCAAAAAACGGGTCCGGACGATGATGTGTACTTTGTCGGAAATCTGGCGAATGGTGGAAATGATGATTTTGGTGGCCTCCGGGTCGGAAATGGCAATTACCACCACGCGTGCCTTATGTATGTTAACATGCGATAGTATAGTGCCATGTACGGCGTCGCCGTAATAGATTGGCTCGCCTTTCTGACGCTCTGTTTTAACTGTAACGGCATTCAGCTCAACGATCACATACGGAATGTTCGCGTGCCTTGCTGCTTTTGCCACGTTATGACCGTTTATACCAAAGCCGATGATCACGATGTGATCACTCAGATCGTGCAGTTCCTCATGTTGGGTTTGTTTTTCCTCGGCTACAGGTCGTTGGTTTTGGTCCGGTGCCAACCTTAAACTGATGCTTGAAGCTATCTTATGCGCATTGTCTATAATAAAAGGGGTTATTGCCATGGTAAGCAGTGATACCGACAGGAAGTACTGGTATACTTCGTTTGTTAGTAAACCATGGGAAAGGCCGGATTTGGAAAGGATAAAGGCAAACTCACCTACCTGAAATATTGAAAAACCAACCAGCAGCGACGTACGCAACGGGTACTGAAGTACCTTTGCCGCAGTAGTAGCTACAATGCCTTTTAAAAGGAAGGTAGCAGCCGTTAAGAGCAAAACAATGGGCAGGTGCTGCACCATAAAGCTAAAATCGAGCAGCATGCCAATGGAGACAAAGAAAAAGCTGGTGAAAATCTCGCGGAAAGGCAGAATGTTGCTGGTCGCCTGGTGGCTGTATTCCGATTCTGAAATGATCAAACCTGCCATAAAGGCACCCAGCGCCAACGATAAACCAAGGCTGGAGGTGAGCCAAGCCACAGCAAAGCAGATCACAACAATGCATAAAATGAAAAGCTCTTTGCTTTTGGTGCGGGCTACCGCATACAATAATCTCGGTACCAGGTAGCGGGCGCTGATAAGAACGAAAACAATAACAAAGGCCCCCTTCAGAACCATCATCAGCAAAGAAGTAAAAAGGTTTTCAGTACCACCTGCCATAAGCGGCGTTACCAGCATCATGGGCACTACGATGATGTCCTGGAAAATAAGTATGGCCAGCACGATTCTGCCATGCGGGCTGTTGATTTCCCCTTTGTCCTGCAAAAGCTTGAGTACAATGGCCGTACTGCTCAGCGAGAAAAGAAAACCCATGAAAAAGGCGTCACCTGCTCTGAACCCGAAAAGCATCAGTATGGCACCGA
Source organism: Pontibacter ruber (assembly GCF_023630205.1). Taxonomy (GTDB): domain Bacteria; phylum Bacteroidota; class Bacteroidia; order Cytophagales; family Hymenobacteraceae; genus Pontibacter; species Pontibacter ruber. The sequence continues at coordinate 824,245 of NZ_JALPRR010000002.1, forward strand.
CAAAAAGAATGGTAGCTGCTACCTGTGTTGCGCCACCCACCAGTACCGTGTTTTTGATCATGGACAGGCTTCGCAGCGAGAACTCCATACCTATAATAAAGAGCAGAAGTATGACACCGATCTCAGCCAGTATCTCAATGTTGTGGACATCTGTTACCAGACTGAAACCGTGTGGTCCGGCAATAACGCCTGTGGCCAGAAAGCCAAGTATGGTAGGCAATCGGAACCGCAGGAAAAGCAGGATAACGATCACTGCCAGCCCAAGAATGATTACTACATCATATAATAAAGGTATCTCCATGCGCTCGAAAAGAAAGTGCAGCCTTATTTTACCGTATTCGTGGTTTGAATTGCAGAAGTTCTATAGCAAAGGTATAGGATGAGCTTCTATCACTATAGAGTTATACTTCTTTTCGGCGAGAGGCGTCCCTTTGTCTAAGTATAAATTGAGCCCAATCGTGCTGCTATATATAAGGTTTATCTTTTCCCTTCCCATTCAGCAAAGAACTGATCCAGGAATTGCTCCATGTATTGATGCCTTTCCTGAGCAATGGCTTTTGCCGAATCCGTGTGCAGCCGGTCTTTTAGGAGCAGCAGTTTTTCATAAAAGTGGTTGATGGTCGGTGCTGTACTTGACTTATACGCTTCGAAAGAATCATGAAGCACAGGGGCAACCGCAGGGTTATAAAGCTCGCGCCCTTTATGTCCGCCGTAGGCAAATGTACGGGCAATGCCAATCGCTCCGATAGCATCCAGCCGGTCTGCGTCCTGCACAATACGCCCTTCTATCGTTGGCATGGCAGAAGAAGTGCCCGCGCCTTTAAAAGACAAGTCTTTGATGATGGCGCAGATATGGTTGATGACTTGCTCTTCAACTTGAAGTGAGTTTAGCCACTCTTCCGCCATTTTGGGACCTATGGTCTCATCGCCATTATGAAACTTATGATCACCTATATCATGCAGCAGTGCCGTTAGTTCTACAACGAAGAGGTCAGCTTGCTCTGTAGCGGCTATGTGCTTAGCATTGTTCCAGACGCGGTAAATATGCCACCAGTCGTGGCCGGAGCCTTCGCCGCTTAATAAACCTTGTACATGCTGGGCTGTGACGGCTATTATTTCTTCTTTACTCATAGCAGGTGCGGAATACATTTACAGCCACAAAGCTGAATATTATTAGCATAACCCGCAAATACAGGAATTACTAAATCGATAAGTATAAAGTAACCTTGGGAAATACTTTAATAAACAGAGATGCTGTAAAGATCTTCTATTGATTTGCCTATCAGCGTTTGTGGTTCCAGCTTTACCTTCGATAAAAACTCATCTTGCAGCATATTTGCCCATGTTTGCAGGTATAACACTACATCATCCCGTATGTTATGTCTTAAGTTACGCTCCTCTATTGGCAGCCTGGCAAGTACAAGAGGATGGGAGAGGCGCTCCAGGTGTGTCAGTTCGTCTCTGGTAAAACCAAAATCCAGCATCTGGTCAATGATCTGGTCGAGCGGTAATCCGCTTTGAGGGCAGTAATCGCGCAGTTGTTCTCGCCAGTCACCGTAGCGCCACATGGCTGCACCGTGTATTTCACCTTTGCTATGCTGCGTGATGGTTTGGGCCAGGTGCCCGCAGTTGCAGCTTCCCATATGCCCCCACTGATAAGTATCGCCTTTAGCTAAACGCAAGGCTGTCTGGCGCAACGCCTCGATCAATTCTACTGAAATCCTGGCCATAGCTGTAATAGATTTAATAATTGGGAAGATGATGGTATAAGCAGCAACTCTTTCTATCAATCCTACTCTTTTTGCAATTACCCTGTTGTGTACCTTTGTGTTTATACTATAAGCGTTCTAAATGCATTTATGTTTTACGTAGCTGCTAAATTTGCTTTCTCTTAAGTGGGTCTGTACAACCTAAACCTTAGAATTTTATTATAAATCAATATCATGCCTTTCAGATTTAATCATTCTTTACTTATCATATTACTGTTTAAGCTATTTCTGGCTACGCCAGCTGCAAAGGCCCAGATCCTGAATATAGAGCGGGCGAGGGTAGAGCGGGATGATACAATCAACTATTTTACAGGAAAGGGTGGATTAAATTTTTCGATGTTCAACCGCAATGCTGGTAAGAATAACCCGAACAACTTTCTACAGCTAACCTTAACAGGCGATGTGGCCTTTATAACCGCAAAGCATAGTTACCTGCTGCTTAATTACTACAACTACCTGCTCATTAATTACGACAACAGGGAGCAACGTAATACAATCGCCAGCAATGGTTATTCCCACCTCAGGGTAAATTTTTATCGTAAGCGGAAGCTTTCTTATGAACTGTTCACCCAATTTCAGGCTGACCTGGCGCGGGGACTGGAACGGCGTGTACTAACCGGAGGTGGTTTACGTTATGCTCTTTTACGCCGAGAGAAGGCAACCATTTTTGCCGGAACAGGTTTAATGCACGAGCATGAGAGATGGAACGATCCGGAGCAGGAGGGGGCAAAGCGCGTTTCTGACCTCCCAAAATCGACTAACTACCTTAGCCTGAAAGCAAAACTTACAGAGCAGGTAGAGACAAACAGCATAGCCTATTACCAGACAGGCTATGACAAAAGTATAGATCGTTTCCGTAACCGGGTAAGTGGCGATGTGGGATTAAATGTAAAATTAAGCGACCATGTCTCTCTTCGTACAAACTTCAGCTGCACCTATGAGGATAGACCAATTATACCAATTACCCGGTTTATTTACGCTATTACTAATGGAATTCAGGTTGGATTGTAAAGATCATGTACTATTTTTTTAATGTAAAAGCAGTGCATCCGCAATATTTTTCATAATTTCACCATTTGAATCATAGTTTCGGCCACTGTTTTAGAAGTAGCTAAACTTAAAGTAAGTGTAGAAAAAACACCTGAAATGCGTAACACCCTTATTGTTGTATGGATACTACTTGGCGCCACCCTGCTTGGTTCCTGTGTACCCCAAAAGAAACTGATTCTGCTCCAGGACAAAGCCGATGTTGAAGACCAGGGCAAAGCGGATGAACTGCTGAAGACATTTGCGCTGAAACAGCCGGTTTATACTTTGAAACCTGGTGATGTTTTATCGCTAAGGGTGTTAAGTACGACTCCCACAGAATACAACTTTTTAAGTACTCCTGCAGCAGTAACAGGTACAGAAGATCCGGTTTTGAGCGGTTATACGTTGGATGCGGAGGGTAATATGCTATTGCCAGTGGTTGGCAAGATAACTCTGGCAGGCTTAACAATGCCGGAAGCGCGTACGAAAGTAACAGAGGCTCTACGTCCTTTCCTTTCAGACCCAACGGTGAACTTAAGGCTGCTCACGTTTCGTTATAGCGTTTTAGGAGAGGTTTCGGATCAAGGCCAATTTACCACCTACCAGGATAACATTAACTTGATGGAAGCGCTTGCTAATGCCGGTGGCTTTGCACCCTATGCAAACAGAGGTAAAGTGAAACTTATACGGTCCGAGGCTGGTCAGGCAAAACTTTATACCTTCAGCTTACTGGAGAATGAGACGATCGCAAAAAATAATTTCTTTTTGCAGCCTAATGATGTAATTGTAGTAGACCCTCTTCCGGCAAAGAATATAAGAGAAAACTTATTAACAAACGTTACCTTTACGCTTTCATTAGTTAGTTCATTAAGTCTTTTAATCTGGAGGTTTACACAGTGATTAATTTTTTACTTTACTGACCTTAATCGAAGAAATTTAAGCATTTACTCAATATAAATTGGAAGCAAATAGATTACAAACACAGGAAAGCGGGTTAGATATTAACAAGTTGCTGTCAAAAATTCTACAGCATAGGTACCTTATTTTATTCTCTGTATTCATAGCTCTCCTGTTAGCCTATCTGATAAACAGATATACTGTTCCCCTTTACGAGGTGAGGTCTTCTGTCATGATTATTAAACCTGTGGAACAGGGAGCATCTGCAGCTGCTCTGCTCTATGGTGCAGAAGTGTTTCAGGGCACACGGGATCTAACTAATGAGTCAGTCCTTTTGAAGACAAAAGCGCTCGTAAAAGAGACACTAAAGAAGCTTGATTTTAATTTATCTTATTATCAGCAGGGAAATGTCAAGCTGACAGAGGCTTATAAGTCGGCAATACCATTCTCTGTTACTATTGATACAGTATCTTCTAAATTGCCTTATGGTGTTTTATTTCAGGTGTTACCTCAGGAAAATCAAACCTACCAATTAATTTCAGACAATCCTGGCTGGAAGAACAAACTGAGTGGTAAAGTATTTAAATCTGGCCAAAGCTATATAATTGATGGCTTTCAATTTCTAATTAATTTAAAAAGCGAAAATAGCGGAGAAACTCCAAATGAATTGCTATTTAAAATCAATGATTTAGATCAGTTAGCAAAGCAGTATGCATCCAGATTAGATGTTTCACCCATGCCAGGTGGCGCCTCTGCTCTTGTGCTTAAGGTTTCTGGCCCAACGCCTGCAAAAGACATTGATTTTCTGAATGCGCATATGCAAACGTATCGTCAGAATAATCTTTTAATTAAAAATACCAATGCCTCCAATACTTTAAATTTTATTGACGACCAATTACAGCAAATAAGTGATTCTCTCTATTTTATTGAAAATAGACTAGAGATTTTTAAAAAAGGAAATTCAAGGCTTAGCATCAGTGATCAAGGTGGTAGTATCGCTCTAGGTATTCAAGATTTGGAAAGTCAGAAAGCTATTTTATTGGTAAATGATAAATATTTTAAATACCTCAGATCCTACTTGCACAGTGAAGCTGGGAAAGAGAATATAGCTGTTCCTGCAACACTTGGTATACAGGATCCTATTTTAAATCAATTGGTTGGTAATCTTGTACAGTTACAGAATGAGGTTGATGCATTAAGTAAAGCTGAAATTCGATCTAATCCGATAATACTAAATGAATTGAAGGTTAAAAGCCAACAGCTTAAGGACTTAAGAATAAATATCTTGGAAAACCTTCGCACCATTGAAGATGCCAATATGATCGCGATGAATGAGCTTAACAGGCGAATAAATCAGGCATCAGGCCAATTACAGCAATTACCAACGGCAGAGCGGAAGTTGATTAATATCCAGAGGTTGTATAATCTAAGCGAAAACCTTTATGTATTCCTGATGGAAAAGCGTGCGGAGGCGGGCATTGCCAAAGCTGCTAATACTTCTGATGTGACTATTTTAAAGGAGGCTGAAAGAGGGGCTATGATTGCTCCGACAAGTACTAAAAATTATATCACTGCACTTTTACTAGGTTTAGCAATACCAATAGGGCTTATTTTTTTGAAAGATTTTCTGAATACGAAAGTTAGCTCTATTGAAGACATTGAAAAGTACACCACACTTCCTTTGTTAGGTATGGTGGGGCACAATAAAAAAGAAAATGTAAATCTTATTAACCAAAGCCCGAGGTCTGCTCTATCTGAAGCGTTCCGAACCGTCAGATCAAACCTCCGCTTCATGCTGAACAGGCAAGAGAGTGAAGGGAAAATCATCGTTATTACTTCTTCAATAAGCGGTGAGGGCAAAACCTTTTCAGCTAAAAACCTTGCCTATATACTCTCTATTTCAGGTGAGCGAACTATCCTGATCAATGCTGATATGCGTAAGCCTAACAATAACACTGATTATGGTGTTAGTAGTAGCGTAGGCTTGAGTAACTACTTGGCAGGGTTCGCAACTATGGATGATGTTATTCACCATTCTATCCAGGAAGGGCTGTACATTTTGCCTTCAGGCGATATTCCACCCAATCCTTCAGAATTACTTTTGAATCAACGGATGAATGAACTTGTGTCTGAACTTAAACACCAGTTTGATTATATAGTGATCGATACTCCGCCAGTTGGTATACTTTCTGATGGATTAGAACTAATGCAAATTGCTGATGCCAGCATATATATGGTGAGGCAAAACTATAGCCATAAGGCATTCCTAAATACAATCCAGCATCATTATGAAACAGGAAAAGTAAAGAATATTGCTGTACTGTTCAATGATGTTGATTACAAGAAGTTAAATTATGGTTATGGCTACGGCTACGGGTATGGTTATGGTTACTATGCAGAGGATACGGAAACAAAGGCATGGTGGAAAAAGTTTGTGTAATTCAGTAAAGTTGAAGCAACTGCTCTGCAGTAAAGCCGTATGTAGTTTCCAATATATAACTACTTAGTGCATGCAATCCCTTTTTATTATTAATCTTGTTTGATGGAAACAACATCATCTGTTTATATTGCCGGCCATAGAGGAATGGTCGGCTCAGCTATTCTTAGGAATCTTCAGAGTTCAGGGTTCACTAATATTATTACCAAAACATCTTCAGAACTAGATCTTAGAAATCAGCAGGCTGTTTTTGATTTTTTTGAGGAGCAAAAACTTGAATATGTATTTCTTGCTGCTGCTAAAGTAGGTGGTATATTAGCTAACAATACCTACAGGGCAGAGTTTATCTATGATAATCTCATGATGGAAGCTAATGTAATCCATGCAGCTTATCAAGCGGGAGTTAAGAAACTATTATTTTTAGGCTCTTCCTGTATCTACCCCAAATTAGCTGCTCAGCCACTAAAAGAAGAGTATTTGCTAACAGGTTTGCTGGAGCCAACAAACGAGCCTTATGCTATTGCCAAAATTGCTGGCATAAAATTATGTGAGGCTTACAGAGACCAGTATGGCTGTGACTTTATCAGTGTAATGCCTACTAACCTGTATGGTTACAATGATAATTACGACTTAAATAATTCTCATGTACTACCTGCCTTGATACGTAAATTTCATGAAGCAAAAGACAACGGATATTCTACTGTTAACGTATGGGGCACAGGAAGCCCGCGACGTGAGTTTCTATTTGCAGATGATCTCGCTGAAGCTTGTGTGTATCTGATGCATAATTATAGTGGACGAGAACTTGTCAATATTGGTACAGGGGAAGACATCACCATCAAAGAACTGGCTCTGTTGATTAAAGAAGTTGTTGGTTTTGAAGGAGAACTCGTGTTTGATGCCTCAAAGCCAGACGGTACGCCACGTAAATTGATGGATGTAACTAAACTTCATAGCCTCGGCTTTAAACATAACATTGAATTACGTGAAGGTATTACACTTGCTTACCAAGACTTTAAGGAGAAATACGTAAAAAAACAAGTATCATAAATTATACTCCCCGCCTTAGACAAGGAGGGGCTAGGGGTAGTTGGAAGTTTTACCCCCTCCTTTTTAATAATCAAATATCATAATATTACCTATAACATGAAAACAGCCCTTATAACTGGCGTTACCGGACAGGACGGAGCATATTTAGCTGAACTACTTCTTAGCAAAGGATATAAAGTACATGGATTAAAGCGTCGTAGTTCTTTATTTAACACAGACCGTATTGATCATCTTTACCAAGACCCGCACGAGAAGAATATCAATTTCAAACTTCACTACGGCGACTTAACAGACTCCACTAACCTGATCCGCATCATCCAGGAAACACAGCCAGATGAGATCTATAACTTGGCTGCTATGAGTCATGTGAAGGTAAGTTTTGATACACCGGAATATACAGCCAATGCAGATGGAATAGGCACTCTTCGTATTTTGGAGGCAATCAGGATTTTAGGTTTAACAGAGAAAACCAGAGTATATCAAGCCTCTACCTCAGAACTTTACGGTTTGGTGCAAGCTGTACCGCAGTCAGAAACAACTCCATTCTACCCACGTTCTCCTTACGCGGTAGCTAAACTTTATGGTTATTGGATTACTGTCAATTATCGTGAAGCGTATGGTATGTATGCATGCAATGGTATTTTGTTTAATCATGAATCGCCATTACGTGGTGAAACTTTTGTTACCCGTAAAATCACCCGGGCGGCTTCCAGAATTGCATTAGGCCTGCAGGAAAAACTTTATTTAGGTAACCTGGATGCTAAACGAGATTGGGGCCATGCTAAAGATTATGTAGAAGCCATGTGGCTGATACTTCAGCAAGATAAGCCTGAAGATTTTGTAATCGCTACAGGAGTTACGACTACAGTTCGTGATTTTGTAAAAATGTCTTTTGCTGAGGTAGGAATCCAAATCGAATTCAAAGGCGAAGGCGTTGACGAAAGAGGATATATTGCAGCATGCAAAAATCCTGAATACCAGGTTGAAATAGGCCGGGAAATTGTATGTGTTGATCCAAATTATTTCAGACCTACGGAAGTAGATCTGCTAATTGGTGATCCTACAAAGTCAAAAACTAAACTAGGGTGGGAACCAAAATATGATTTAGCAGCTTTGATTAAAGACATGATGCAGTCTGATATTGAGCTATTTAAAAGAGATACTTACCTGATGGAAGGTGGGCATCGCATTCTTAATTACCACGAATAAACGCTATAGTAGAGAGTACAACTTAAATTTAAGTATATTTGCATTGCTTCTTATACCTGTGCTCAGGTTTTAGAAGCAATGCAATTTTTTTGTTCCTGTAAAGCATTTAACTGATGAAAACACAAGAAGAAGACTGGACACTGGTCATAAAACCTAGTTCTGGACTCTTTGATTTACAACTTAAGGAAGTTTGGCGTTACCGCGACCTGTTACAAATGTTTGTGCGGCGCGATTTTGTTGCGGTTTACAAGCAAACTATCCTTGGTCCAATCTGGTTTTTCCTGCAGCCACTGTTTACTACTATCACATTTACGATAGTGTTTGGCAATATAGCAGGCATTTCCACAGATGGTGTTCCTCCTTTATTGTTTTATATGGCGGGTATAGTAGGATGGAATTATTTTGCCGAATGTTTAAATGCAACTTCCACAACCTTTATACAAAATGCAAATATCTTTGGTAAGGTTTATTTTCCCAGGCTAATTATGCCTCTATCTATTGTTGTTTCAAACTTGCTAAAGTTTGGCGTACAGTTTATCTTATTTTTAGTGCTTCTAGGCTATTACATTTTATCTGGGGCATATATTCAGCCAAATTTGACAATATTATTAGTACCATTTCTAATAATATTAATGGCTTTACTTGGATTAGGCTTCGGTATGCTCATCTCTGCTATGACCACAAAGTATCGGGATCTCAAATTTTTAATTACATTCGGAGTTCAACTTGCAATGTATGCTTCTCCTGTAATATACCCTTTATCTACTCTTCCCGAAAAATATAAAGTTTATATTTTAGCAAATCCTATGTCAAGTGTAATTGAGACATTCAGATATGCCTTTTTAGGAGAAGGCACATTTAGCTGGATGTATTTGGGGTATTCTACTTTATTTGCGATGTTGGTTTTTACCTTAGGTGTACTTATTTTCAATAAGGTAGAAAAGTCTTTTATGGATACTGTTTAAAATGAATACTGTAATAAAAGTTGAAAACCTGTCGAAACAGTACAGGCTAGGTGAATTGGGAACAGGTACTTTATCACATGACCTGAACCGCTGGTGGCATAAGATTAGAGGTAAAGAAGACCCTTACCTAAAAGTTGGTGATTTAAACGACCGTACTACAAAAGGAAGTAGCGAATATGTTTGGGCTTTGAGAGACATAAATTTTGAAGTAAAGCAGGGAGAAGTCTTAGGCATTATTGGTAAAAATGGAGCCGGAAAATCTACTTTGTTGAAGTTACTTTCGAGAGTAACTGCTCCAACTACAGGAGCAATAAAAGCAAAAGGTCGTATCGCTTCATTATTGGAAGTTGGTACAGGTTTCCATGAGGAACTAACCGGACGTGAAAATATTTTCCTGAATGGAGCAATTCTTGGTATGACTAAAGCTGAGATACGTTCTAAATTGGATGAGATAATTTCTTTTTCTGGTACTGAAAGATATATAGATACCCCTGTAAAAAGGTACTCATCAGGCATGCGCGTTAGGCTTGCTTTTGCTGTGGCTGCTCACCTAGATCCAGAAATATTGATAGTAGATGAAGTTCTTGCCGTTGGTGATGCTGAGTTTCAAAAGAAAGCGATAGGTAAAATGCAGGAAGTGAGTAAAGGTGGTGGTAAAACTGTTTTGTTCGTTAGTCATAATATGGAAGCAGTACAAAATCTTTGCACCCGTGGCATTGTGTTGAGCAATGGAGGGTTGCAATTAGATAGTACCATTGAAGAATGTTTTAAAGCATACTTAGGAAATACTAAGCAAGGTGGTGAACTATCGAAATCATATACTTTAGATAACGCTCCAGGAAACTTTAACGCAAAGTTATTGAGCGCTAAAGTTATAAATGAGCATGATCCTGGTAGCTTTTTTACAACTGGTACCGGTTTTTCTTTTGAATTCGATATCTATAATCAAATTGGTGGCATTCAACAGCTTGACATTACTTATCATCTTTTTGATGAAAGAGGGATACTTATTTATGTAGGTTCTACGGCAGTATCACATGAGCCTCAAAAATATGGGAGTGGTTTTCTGAATATCAAAACTAGTTTTCCCCCTAATATATTAAATGAAGGTATTTATACAATTGGTAGGTTATTATTAGTTAAAAATCGGGGTCATATAATGACTGAGTGGAAAGATGTTTTGTCTTTTGAGATTCTACCTTTATCTAACGGCTATATAGGCGCATCAGGAGGTAAAGAAGGCGTACTTAAAATATATAACCTTCCTTGGGATATTTCTTATACTAACTAAGTTAAATTTAACATGATACCCGTTACTAAGCCATTTTTACCATTGATAGAAGAATACCAATCCTATACAAAAAGTATTTTTCAAAGAGGTTGGCTAACAAATAATGGTCCATTAGTAAATGAGCTTGAGTTAAAGCTAAAAAGTTATCTTGACATACCACATTTACTTTTTCTTAACAATGGAACAGTAGCAATTCAAATTGCAATCAAGGCACTAGAATTGACAGGGGAAATAATAACAACTCCTTTCTCTTATGTTGCTACTACTTCCTCAATTGTCTGGGAGCAATGTAAACCCATATTTGTTGATATAGATCCTGGATCATTTAATATAGATCCTCTTAAAATAGAGGAAGCCATAACTCCTTCAACATCTGCTATATTAGCTACTCATGTTTTCGGTAATCCTTGTGAAATTGATTCAATTAGAGCTATTGCAGACAAACATGGGCTAAAAATTATTTATGATGCAGCTCACTGCTTTGGTACGACCTATAAAGGCCAATCTATTTTTATGTATGGTGATATAAGCACCACTAGCTTTCATGCTACTAAGCTTTTCCATACTACTGAAGGTGGAGCTGTTTTTACCCAAAGGCCTGAACTACTTAGAAAAATGGCTTTACTTCGAAATTTTGGACATACTTCTCCTGTAAGTTTCGATGGGGTGGGAATAAATGCTAAGAATTCTGAGTTTCATGCTGCCATGGGACTTTGTGTGCTTCATTATATTGAAGAAATTCGTGCAAAACGAGAAAAGCAATGGCTGGTATACAAGAATACTTTATCAGGTAAACAGCAAATTAAGTTAATGAAAATAACAGAAGGTACAGATAATTATAACTTTTCTTATTTTCCGGTTGTTTTTGAAACTGAAAAACAGCTTCTTACTACTCTTGAAGCTCTTAATTTGCAAGGGGTTTATCCAAGGAGGTATTTTTATCCATCTCTGAATACGCTTAATTATGTTGCTAAGAAAAATTGCCCTGTATCAGAAAGCATTTCAGAAAGAGTTTTGTGCCTTCCTCTTTATCATGATTTAACTACCGAGGATCAAGATATGATCTGTAGGGTGATACTTAGAGCTTTAAATTATTAGGATATGAGAAGTATTGGCATAATGCAGCCATATTTATTTCCTTACTTAGGTTATTTCCAGTTGATTAATTTAGTCAATAAGTTTATAATTTATGATGATGTTACGTTTATAAAGCAAGGGTGGATTAATAGAAATAATATACTTGTAAATAATCAACCATTTCTATTTACAGTCCCGCTTGAAAATGCTAGTTCGTTCTGTTTAATTAGAGATACTAAATTAAATAATAAGTTTTACTTTATTTGGTCAGAAAAATTTATAAAAACACTTATTCAGAATTACAGGAAAGCACCTTATTTTACTAATTCAATTGAGTTGGTATCTGAAGTGCTAAATAAAGGAGCCGGAACAGTTTCAGAGTTAGCACTAAATAGCTTGACAGCAGTCATGGATTACTTAGATATACGAACAGAAATCGTCCCATCTTCTGTTGTGTATCAAAACAGTCATCTTAAGGGGCAGACACGAGTTTTAGATATCTGTAATAAAGAGCAAGCGCACCACTATATAAATCCTTTAGGTGGGCAAGAATTGTATTCTAAGGAAGTATTTCAAAACGACGGTATCCTACTTGATTTCATAAATCCCACTGTAGTACCTTACACACAATTTGATAAAGATAATTTTGTATCTCGTTTGTCAGTTATAGATGTGCTTATGTTCAATGACCCGGCGTCCATTAGAGAAATGCTAAATAAGTATGAGCTTGTCTGAAGCAATAGGTGGATATTTAGGCCTACACATAAATCCTGGGAAGGCATATTATAGTGATCTAGTTGAGTTAAATACAGGACGTAACGCTTTTGAGTATATTCTTTTAGCTCGTAAGTATAAAAAGGTTTATATTCCATACTTTACATGTGATGCTGTACTTGAGCCAATTCATAAGCACAATATAGAATATTCTTTTTACAGAATTGATTCAAGATTGGAGCCTGTAGATGTACCAATTCTTGAGCAGCACGAAGCTTTTTTATATACTAATTATTTTGGACTTAAAACTCAATTTATTTCAAGTAGTAGCCATCGTATATGTAATTTAATTATAGACAATGCTCAAGCTTTTTTTAGTAGACCACTTGTAGGAGTAGATACTTTTTATTCACCTAGGAAGTTCTTTGGTTTACCAGACGGAGGATACGCTTCAACAACAGCTTTGCTTCATCAAGCCTTTCCTCAGGATATTTCTGCAGGACGATGTTCCCACTTGCTTCTCCGCCTCGATACTGAGCCTGAAATTGGTTTTGAATCTTATAAAAATAATGAGAATGATCTAGCGGATAAGCCTATCATGCAAATGTCTAAGCTTACGAAGAGTATTTTAAATGGAATAACATATGATTGGGCTCTTGAAAGGAGGAATAATAATTTTGCATTTCTACATAACATATTAAGAAACTATAATAAATTTCAGTGGCTTGACGAGATACATATTGAGGGCCCTTTGGTTTATCCTTTCTACACAGATAATGATAAACTTCGCGATTGGTTAGCTACTAAGAAAATATATACCGCAACTTACTGGCCTAATGTTTTCAAGACTGCCGGTAAGAATACTTTAGAATATGCTTTGGCCTCAAATGTTGTATACTTACCTGTTGACCAAAGATACAATGAAGAGTCAATGACGCACATAATAAACCACATTTTATACTACTATGGAATTCAGAATAAAATTTAGACCTTTTAAATTAGAAGACGCTATTTTTATAAATAAGCTAAGGCAAGAGGAGGAAATGGAACAACTTATCGGCGGTTCTAAGCGCCCAGTTTCCTATGAACGTGATTTAAAATGGGTTGAGCAAATAATTTTAGGTGATAGCCAGACGAGCATATATTTCGCTATTACTTTTATGGATAGTGACGAAATTATAGGTTATGCTTCTATAACTGATATTGATTTCCGAAATGGAAGTTGTTTCTGGAGCGGTATAAAAATTGATAAGACTAAATCTGGCAAAGGAGTAGGAACAGAGGTAGCATTAAAAATACTAAAATATGCGTTCGAAGAATTAAGAATGGAGCGTTGTACAGGAGAGTGTTTAGAGAATCATGAGGCAGTTCTGCGGATGTTACTTAAAGTAGGGTTTAAGAAAGAAGGTCTTATGCGTAATAGACTGTATAAAAATGGGAAGTACAACAGTCAATGGCTTTTAAGTGTAATTAGAGAAGAGTATTTTGAAATAAAGCAGAATTACGGGTTATAGAAGTACACTGTTTTCATTAACTCTTATACTGGTTTTAATTTTTATATTTGATTCAATTTGAGGATGTTAAATAAGTTTAAACGTAAATTCAACTTCGCTTACAAATTTTTGAAATATAGAGTACAACATTCTAGGTTTGAAGAAATGAGTGCTGGCGAAAATGATTTTATACTCTTCTTTTTGCATCCGCATTTCAATATACGATCAGGAGGGATATTGTCTATTTATTTTCTTTTGGAACAGACCAAAAGCATGTTCCCCACTAAGAATGTTTATCCGGTAACTATAGCAAAACTGCCTTCATACACCAAAGCAGACTGGTTTCCGAATGATTATAATATATTAAACCTTTATTTAATAAAGAATAAAATTAGTAAGAATAGCAAAGTCATTGTTCATGTTCCTGAATGCTATTTTGAATTCTTTTGCCAGGAAATAATCAACTCTAATCTTTTTGATTTTGCAAGTCAGGTAACATTGAACATTCTTAATCAAAATCAATCGTTAATGCCTGTTGAAGCTACAGTTATAAAATATAAGTACTTATTCAACAGAATTACAATGACATTATGTTTCGAAGCCAACACTAATATTTCATATTCATACTTGGCTTATCCACCCTTTTTCATCAGCTCCTGGTTTTATAATTATCCCATAGATAAGCTATCTTTCGATACAAAGGAAGACATTTGTATCATATCCCCTGATCCGAATCCTTTGAAAGGAAAGGTTGTTGAGTTATTAGAAAAGAAGTTAGATATAAAGTGTGTCGAAATTCGGAATATGGCTTTTCATGATTTTCAGAATATACAAAGAAGAGCGAAATGGAGTATATCTTTTGGTGAGGGATTTGACAATTACTTCGCAGGAGCTTTCATGAAATCTGGTATAGGTTTTAGTGTGTATGATCCATTATTCTTTCCTCGTGAATTTAATTCTAACGAATTACCGCAAACCGTATTTACCTCCTACCAAGAATTACTGAATAATATTGAGTCAAGAATTAAAGGGCTTGATTGCAAAGATGCCTATGAGAATTATGCTAATAATATTCAACAACTAATTTTGTGTCATAACTCACCTGAAAAAGTCGTGAAAAACCTAGAAGGTTTTTACAATATGGTTATAAATGGCTAGTTGTTTATGTTAGTGCGAAAACAGACATTTTTCAAAAGTTTACTATAGTTAATGATTTCAATTATTATTTGTTCAGTTAGACCTTCTCTTTTAGAATCCCTAGTGGAAAATATACATGCAACTATAGGCGTGCCTCATGAAATCATATCGATAGATAACAGAGGAACTAATGATGGCATTTGTAAAGTCTACAATAATGGTGCGTCTAAAGCAAAATTTGAGGTTCTTTGTTTTGCTCACGAAGATATTCAATTTCACACAAAGAATTGGGGCAGACACATTATTGATGCCTTCAACGATAAGAACGTTGGATTGGTAGGTGCCTGTGGCGCTAAATATAAATCTGCTATTCCATCCATGTGGACAGATGTACCAAGTAGCTACTATGTAAGTCAAGCCTTCTTCCCCGAGGATTCAGCTCGTAAAGAAGTATTATCTGAGAATGGCAACATCAGCCCTGAAGTTGCTGTGTTAGATGGTATGTTGTTAATAACTCGAAAATCAATTTGGGAAAAATTTTTATTTAATGAGGAAATTTTAGGTTTTCATTTCTATGATATTGACTTTAGTTTAAGGCTAGGACAATGCTATAAAATTGTGGTTTCAAAGGACATTGTTGTAGAACATTATTCACGTGGTAAAAGAAATAAGGACTGGCTTGTAAGCTCATTATCTTATCATGTAAAATATCGCCATCTATTACCAAGGTATATAGGTAACTTTTCAAAAAAAGAAAAAGCTTTAATAGACTTTCGTTGTTATTTAGTTTTAAATGATTTAATGATTAAGTACAATTTTCCTACAAGTATAATTGTAGAATATTTTTTTAAATCAGTTATAATCAGACCCTTTAGCAGAAAACATATTAATAATTTTATTAAAATAGTTAGCTATGGATTCCTTAAATCCTCCTTTTCTTCTTTCTAAATTGTACAATAAATTAAAATATAAATTTGATTGGGAAATCAAGAAAAAGGTAGTTGATATTATATTACAAAAAAGACTGAAAAATAAAGATTTTGCAATAGTTTCTAATAATTGTTGGGGAGGAGGGGTTTATCAAGTTCTTAGATTACCTTATAATACACCTTTTGTAGGGCTTTACATCAATGCACCATGCTATATAAAGCTATTAAAGAATTTTGAGTTCTACCTGAATTGTGAACTTGAATTTACTAACGCTTCGAGATATGGTCAACATCAAAGTAAAAAGTACCCAGTAGGTTTTTTGAATAATGAAGTAGAAATACATTTTCTTCATTATAAGTCTGAGAAAGAGGCATTTGAGAAGTGGAATAGAAGGAAGAAAAAGTTGCCTAAAGATATAAATTCTATATTTTTTAAATTTGATGATAGAGATCACTGTACTCCTGAGTTGATAAAGGACTTTCATGCTTTACCATACAAAAATTTAATATCGTTTACTAAAACAAAATATAATTATCAAAATAATTTCAAGCTTAAAGATCCAGCGGATCTAATACTTTTCGATACAACTCACAACTTAGTAGATATTGTCGAATGGTTGAATATGAAACAGGCCACTACTGGTTCTGCGATATTTAAGAGTTTAAGATTTATAGGATATCCTAAAAAATTTAACTAGTAAAGTTAACTTTTATTTTTACAAAAGGCGGTAGTGTAGGTGGTAGCGAGATCCTTGCTTTGAAGATTATCGAAGAAGCTATCGAAGCAGGATATGTTGTACAGTTGTCGATAAATGGTGCGGGTTATCTAAATCATCCTGCAATAAAGTCATTACTTAACAAAGGGCTGGTGATACTAAAACTATTACATTTTAGATAAGGCAAATTGTAATGAAAATGTTAAATCTGTCCCGGATAAATAGCAGAGAGATTTATCTCTATTAGGTTAATCGTTTCCATACTACACTAATTAAATTTTAGTAGTCAAATTTTATTTTATACAAATTCATAGTGATTTTCATGAGTAAAAGACCTATATATTTTCTTTTGAATGATGACTATAGCGGAGTTTCTATAATAGTCACCTATATTGTTATGTTTCTTAATAAAGATTTATTTGATGTTACAATAATAATGCATCATCAAGTAGATGTAGATAAAAAAATAGAGCGGCATCCAAATATTATGGCAGGACTTCCTGTTATTAAAATATTTTATTCTAAATATGAAAACCTGTATTCTGTTGCCAGACGGTTGGCGAAACTAGCTAAATTTGATAATAAAGAAACATTTCTTTTTACTAATGATAGCCATTCGCTAGCACTTCTTGCTCTTTTGAAAGTTCAGAATCCTATTGCTTTTATGTTGCATGGTGATATGAACTACTATTACTCTACTGCTTTAAAATTTCAAAATAATATTAATTTATATTTTACGTACAGTAACAAAGTTTACACCAAGCTAAAGAGTTTATTGCCAGGCCAACTTAATAATATTCATAAAGTTTATTATCCTTATCCTCATTCTAATTTTAAAAGATTTAAAAATACTAATAAACGGCTAAGGGTCTTATATGCAGGAAGATTAGATAATGGGCATAAAGGAATTTTTGATCTGCCTAAGATAGATCAAATGCTAAAGCAAAATGGTGTGCTTGTAAAGTGGCATATAATAGGTTTTGGTAGAGATGAGGATGAACTAAAAGAACGCTGGAATAGTGCTGAGAATGTTGAATGGATAGGTAAAGTAGATAATAAAAATGTGTTAAAACTATGTTCAGCTAATGACTTGATTGTTTTACCTTCACGAGTAGAGGGACTTCCTGTTGTTTTAGTTGAAGCAATGAAAGTTGGTCTTATACCCTTAGTTACTGACATAGACAGTGGTTATCCTGATGTAATAACAGATGGAGAAAATGGATTTATATTACCTGTAGGAGATATAAAAGCCTTTTCTGACAAAATTACTTTATTACATGTAAATAGAGAAAAACTTGAAGAGATGTCGATTAATTCATTGAACAGTATAACTCTAATGTTTAATCCACAAAAAAATATAAATGAATTTGAGAGGCTAATAAATGGCCTGCCTTATAATAATTTTTCAAAAAAACCTTACATCAAAATAGGATCAAAACTGGATTCAAAATATTTGCCTAATTTTTTAGTAAAAGCGATTAGGAAAGTAATAGGTAAGATTATTTCTTAATTATAAGCTGTGTCAAAATTTTTTGGAATATATCACTTAAATCAAAAAAGTAGTAACAATACTTTCGATTATTTTAATAAATACTATAAAAACTTTAAAAATAAAAGTTTTTATCAAAATGGTAATTTATCAATATCATCAGCAAGTATCAGTGAAACTATACCAACATATTGGTCGGATGTAATTTTTGATAAAAACGGAACTGTATTTATTTCTGTTTATGGAAATATAATTGATTTAGAAAAAAATAAAAATTATAATGACAAACTATCTAAATGTGAAAACATTTATAATATTATAAAGACTGAAGGTTACAATGCCATAAAAAATTTGTCAGGACTTTTTTCTTTGGTTGTCTATAATTCTTTCCTTGATGAATTAACTATTATTTCAGATAGAGGTGGATTTTTCCCAATATTCTATATAACGACTAATGAGTATATAGCATTTTCGACAGAAGTTAAATTTCTTAACCAACTTAATAATGTTCCAGAAATTAACAAAGTAGCTTTACATGAACGATTATTTTTTGGATATGTTCTTGGCAACCATACATTGATTACTAATATATGTAGACTACCTGTCGGGACTTATTTGAAGGTAAAAGAGCGTAAAGTACAATTGATTAATTTTTGGTCTTGGAATGATATTTCTAAAACTATTATATATGATTATAATATAGCTTTAGAACAAGGAGCAAAAATAATTCCAACTTCTTTAACAAAATATTACGACTATAGAAAGAAATATCAATTACTACTGTCGGGTGGTTTCGATTCTCGATTTATTGCTTCTGAAATATCCAAATTCAATGAGGGAGAAAATATCAAAGGTATAAGTATACACAAACCCAATTCCACTAAAGATGTAAAAATAGCTTCTGTATTAGCCAAAACGCTTCGTGTACCTTTTAAGACTATTACATACAAGAAAAGCAAAATGTATGATGATTTTGTTCTTAAGTGCTGGATGGTAGATGGATTAAGTAATGAGCATTTATGGGCTGTACCTTTAATAGATCAATTAGATCAGGACTCGATTATCCTTGATGGATTTGCAGGAGACGGATTTTTATCAGGAAGCTATGAAATAGAAACAAAATTTGGATTTAATAAATTAGATGGTGATATACATCTGATAAAATCATTGGAAGAAGAATATGCTACTTTTTTTACAGAGCGTTACTTGAGCGATAAGATTATAAAAACATCTATAAATATAGAATTAGGGAACAAAGGCATAAACTCAAACCTCATTTTTGGTCTTAAAAATCGCTTGCGTAATGCAATGATTCTAATGGCAAAAAATATTTGGGAAAATGGAGGGATTATCTTATATCCTCTTGCAGATAACAATATTCAGGAATACTCTTTCAGTATAGATCCAGATATTAGAAGGCGTAAAACACTTAATAAAGATATACAAGCATATTTATATCCTAATTTAGTATTTTTAAATAACTTATCTCAACCTACTTATCTAGAAAAATTAAAGCATCTTCTTAAACAAAAATTTGATTTAGGTAATTCCTTACCAAAAGAGGGAACCAAAGAAATAGAAAGATTACTAAACATTCTCAATATCGAAGAACCATTTAAAGCTGATGAAGTCAAAAGGCTTTTCTATAATATGAAAAGCTATAATGATTTTAAAAAAATGCTAAATATTTTAGATGTTATTGTTTGGCATAATTTATATATACTAAAAAGAAATATTAATGACTTCTTAGGGTCTTAATTGCTTTGAGCTTTCAACATACTTAAACGTAATGAATAATTATATTTTAATAACTGGAAGTGCTGGCTTTATTGGGCATCATTTAACAGTTAAATTAATCAAATTAGGTTTCCAAGTAGTCGGTCTTGATTCCATCAATGATTATTATGATGTTAACCTTAAGCTTGAGAGGCTGAAATTACAAGGATTTACAATAGGTGAAATTTCTTATAACAAAATTATTCAGAATGATAAGGGTGCATATTTTGTTCAGCTTGATCTAGCTGATCAAGAAAATTTAGATAAGTTATTTAAACGCTTTTCAATTAGTATAGTTATTAATTTAGCCGCTCAAGCAGGTGTTAGGTATAGCTTAGAGGCACCAGAATCTTATATTAAAAGTAATATAGTAGGGTTTACTAATCTACTTGAGTGCTGTCGGAATTATGCAATAAAACATCTATTGTTTGCATCTTCAAGTTCTGTCTATGGCATTAGTGAGTCTGTTCCTTTCAAAACAACTGATCGGACTGATAGTCCGGTCTCATTATATGCTGCAACCAAAAAAGCTAATGAAGTAATTGCGTATAGTTATGCTCATTTATATGGTATACCTTGTACAGGGTTAAGATTCTTTACAGTTTATGGGCCTTTAGGTCGACCAGACATGGCTTATTTTTCTTTTACTAAAGCCATTTTAGAAGCCAAGCCAATTAGAGTTTTCAATCAAGGCAATATGCTTCGTGATTTTACTTATATAGATGATATAGTAGAGAGTATAATAAGATTGATGGATATAGTACCAGCTAATATAGTTACAAGCGCACGTTATAAAATATACAATATTGGCAATAGTAAACCAGTTAATCTGCTAGATTTTATTACAACACTTGGTAATCTTCTTAGTATAAAGCCAAATATGATTTATACTGAAATGCAGCTAGGCGATGTGCCTGTTACTTTTGCGGATACGTCAGACCTAAACGAGGTCATAAATTTTAAACCTAATACTTCTCTTAAAGATGGTTTAGCTAACTTTGTAAGATGGTACAAAGATTATTATTTATCAGATGAAAATGGTTGTTAATGCTCCAACCTTAAGTGTTATAACTACACTTTATAATAGGGAAAAATATATAGCAGAAACTATAGAAAGCGTTTTATCGTCAAGCTTTACAGATTTTGAATATATAATTCTAGATGATCGATCTTCGGATAATTCTTTTGAGATCGCTAAAACCTATGAGAAAATTGATCCTAGAGTTAAGGTTGTAAAAAACGATATAAATCTTGGAGATTATCCAAATCGAAATAAGGCAGCCTCACTAGCGAAAGGTAAATATTTAAAGTTTTTAGATGCGGATGATGTTCTTTACAACCATGGTTTACAAGTAATGGTCGAATCTATGCAGGCATTTCCTCAGGCAGGCTATGGAATATGTACTAAGCATAGCCATTATGAAAAGTATCCAATCCAAGTAAATTCTTATGAAGCTCTAAAACAACATTTTATAACAAATGGTCCATTGACCCTTAGCTGTTCACCTGGGTCAGCGATAATTTTAAAAGAAGCATTTGACAAAGTAGGTGGATTTAGAATAAATAGACATATTAGTGACGCTTTATTGTGGAGAACACTTTCCTTACATTATCCTGTAGTTAAGATGATCACAGGCTTATACTGGTGGAGAGGACATGAGCAACAGGAATCAAAAATAAGATTAAAAAACAGAACTCCTATAATTGAAGAATACCTTGCCAATACTGAAATTATCACAAATATTGATAGCCCACTCTCCAAAGATGAACAGAGTTTAGCAATTGCTAAATTAAAGCATAAATTAGCTAGAAAGATATTGGTTATACTTATTAAAGAAAAAGACTTTAGGGGTGCTTATAAACTATTGCAAGATGCAAATTTAGATTTATCTAATGTATTAAGCGGATTTAAAGGTTAAGGTATTCATCTTAATAAATAGAAAAGTATTTTGAATGAGAGAAGAAGCTAACCTTAAAAATATTAAAGTTGGTTATTTTACCCAAAGCGTAGCCGTCTCAGAAACTTTTATATCTGATCTAATTTTAGGTTTATCAGAAATTTTTAGCATAGAAACTTATACAAATTCTGAATTAGGAAAAAATTTAGGGATAAAATATACTAAAATTAGTATCGATTATTATCCAAATTGGTTTGTTAATAAATTGTTTTTATTAGCAGGTGGCAGGTTAAGATTATTGTTTAAGAAGAAGTTTGCTTATTATAATCTTGATAAGAAACTTAAAAATAAATATTTAGATGTAGCCTTTATTGAATATGGTACAACTTCAGTTCTTATTCAAGATTTTTTGGTAAGTAGAAAGATACCATTTATTGTCCATTTTCATGGATTTGACATTACTTCATCACTAAATGATTTTTACTATAGAACTGAATTAAAAAAAGTTTTTGCTGTAGCCATTTATGTAATTGCTGCTTCTAATCACATTAAGCGTTTATTAATACTCCAGGGTTGTCCTTCCAGCAAGATTAAAGTCATAAAACTTGGTATAGATGCAGCAATATATGAACCATTACCTTGGGACCAAAGATTCAAATTAAATCCATCAATCGCGTTTTTGGGAAGACTTACCCCTAAGAAAAACCCCATAGCATTATTACATGCTTTCAAACTAGTAGTAGATAAGTTGCCAAATACAACTTTATCTATCATTGGAGATGGGCCTCTACGAAAAGAAGTAGAACTAACTATCAATTCTCTGGGGTTAGCTAAGAGTACTACATTGTATGGAGCCCTTTCTCGTGATAAATCTTTGCCCATCTTAAATAGGCACTGGATTTATGCTCAACATAGTGTTACTTCGTATCAAGGTGATCAAGAAGGATTCGCTATAAGTATTGCAGAAGCAGCAGCACTTAATATACCAGTCGTATCAACTTTACATAATGGAATTCCTGAAAATGTTATAGACGGAGAAACAGGATTCCTTGTTAAAGAATATGATTATGAAGAAATGGCCAATAAGATCATATTATTATTAGAAGATGTAGAGTTAATCAAAAGATTTGGTGAGGCTGGAAGGACGAATGTAATAAAAGAGCTTAATCCTTTGAGAAGGATCAAAGCCATTTCAAATCTATTAAGTGAGATAAAAAACTGATAACATCGTGATTCCCAAAGTATCGATTCTTATACCATTATTTAACTCTGAGAATTTTATAACAGAAGCAATTAAATCCGTTTTTAATCAAACTTGGAAAAACATTGAAATTATTATAGTTGATGATGGTTCTACTGATAACTCTTTTTCTATAGCAAAATCTTTTGAATCAGAAAAAGTCAAAGTTTTTTCAATTCAAAATGGTGGAGCTTGCAAAGCTCGTAATTTTGCCTTTGCTAAATCAACAGGAGACTATATTCAATATTTAGATGCAGATGATATCCTTTCTAAAAATAAAATAGAAAATCAACTTTTATTATTAATGACAAACGGTCCTGAGACTATAGCTTCATGCGCTTGGGGACGATTTCATAAAAATATTACTGATTGGAAAGTTGAACTACAGAGAATAAATAAAAGTTACGACTTCCCATTGAATTGGTTAATTGATTCATGGAGCGGCAGAGGTGTAGGTCAGACTTCAATCTGGTTAACACCAAGAAAATTGATCGAAACTGCTGGGCCATGGAACGAAAAATTGACAGTAAATCAAGATGGTGAATTTTTTTCAAGAGTTATAACAAGATCTAAAAGTATAATTTACTGCTCTAATTCATTCGTATACTATAGATCTTCAAGTAACAATAGTATCTCAAGAGCTCCGTTTTCTAAAGATAAAGCTCAATCACTTTTAAAAAGCTATAAATTATACATGGATAATATCCCTGTAACACACTTTAACTTAGAAGTAAAAAAGGCTTTAGCTCGAAATTTTGCGGAATTTATATATAGGTTTGAAGATAAATATCCAGAACTAAGTAAAGAGGCATGGATAGAGTTATATAAACTGGGAGTTGTTTATTTTGAACCTGTTGGTGGGGGAACTCTATCAAGGCTAACGAGAATGGTAGGTTTCAACAAAGCTTTAAAACTAAGGAAGCTTTTTAATTTTATAAAAAATAAATTTCAGAATTATTGAGATCGATAACAATGAAAATAAACTTTATTTCTACAGAGGATTTAAAAAGCATAAGCGGTGGTTGGAATGGTACTAACAGCAAAATATTTGAGCAGCTATCAAAAGTTTTTAATTTAAATTATATCGGCCCTGTTAATCCCAAAAGTATAGCATCTGAAAAGCTGTTTTCCAAAATTAAAAGAATACTAGGCCTTAGAGGGAATTTTCACTTTCTATCCGATAAGAGGTTATTCCATATCAAAGATATTGTATCTGAACAGCTAGATCCTTTAGCTGATTATAATTTCTTTTTCGGACAGATGGTCTGGACTAAGTGTTATTTCAATAAGCCCTACGGAGTTTATTTGGATGCATGTTTTCCTACTTATCTAAGTATTTATTCTTCTCCAGAATCCTTTGACATAAAAGATGTTGAAAGGATTAAAACTTTGGAAAAAGAATTTCTTCTTAATGCTACTAATTTATTCTTTGGTTCATATTGGGCCTTACATGAGGCTGAAAAACATTATAGTTGTAAATTTCACAATGCAGAGATAGTTTGGGTTGGTGGTAACATTCCTATTCCACAAGTTGATGCATATGAAGGTGGAAAAGATTTCCTCTTTATTTCTCTAAACTTTGAAAAAAAAGGTGGATATATATGTGTTGAAGCCTTTCAAAAAATTAAATCTGCTTATCCTGAGTCTACTTTGACAATAATAGGACAGAAACCTCCGGCTTCGGTATTAGGTATTAATGGTATAGTTTATGCAGGTTTACTTAAGAAAACTAACTTAAAAGATTTCGAAAAATTTAAAGAGTTGCTTGGAAAAGCTTTTTTCCTCATTCACCCTACTATTATGGACACCATGGGGGCTGTACTAATTGAATCAGGTTATTATGGTTGTCCTTCAATAGTACCCAAAAGTTTTGGAATACCCGAATTCGTTTTAGATCAAGTTACTGGTATAGTTGTAGATACACCATTTAATGCGGAGGATTTCAGTCAGCCATTGTTGGATATAATTAAAGACAAAAAGAGATATTTTTCATTAAGATCTGAAGCGAGAAAGTATACGACTTCAAAACTGACATGGGAGGTAATTGGTCAAAAGATTACAGATAGTGTAAAGGCAACAAATCTTGTCAAGTAAAAAAGATAAACTAATTATTTATTAATGAGAGTTCTCTATATAGGACAAAACTCTGAAGGAACTACCTCTAGGATGAGAGCTGAAAAAATTCGGAATCTTATTGGTAATCAGGCAACCTTTGAAATCATTGATACACATATTCCCTATTTCAAATCATCAAATTTAGAAAGAAGTATTGGTTTTAGATATAAATTAGGACCATTGATTGGTAAAATCAACAAATATATATTAAACCATGTTAGCCGCTACGAATATGATTTAATTTGGGTAGATAAAGGTATATTTATAACAAAAACTACGACTTCTATTTTAAGAAGCTTGACACGAAAGTTAGTACATTTCACTCCCGATCCAGCTTTTGTTTTCCATTACTCAACACACTTTAAAAATTCTTGCCATTTATATGACTATTTAGTCACAACGAAATTATATGAGATAAAGGAATATAAGCGTAACTGCAGAGGTGAAATAATTTACTGCACACAAGGTTATGACAAATATTTACATTATCCTCGCCATAAGTTTGAAGAAAAGGAAGGTGTAGTTTTCGTTGGGCACTTTGAAAGAGAAAGAGGAGATCTTATAAAGTTTCTATTGGAAGAAGGTTTAAAAGTAAAGCTAGCTGGTATAAAATGGGAAAATTTTGCTAAGGCAAATAGAAAAAATGACAATCTTACTTACATAGGTAAAGGTATTTATGGTGAAGAATATGCAAATGTTATATCATCAGCGCTCTTTGCATTAGGGTCAGTTTCAAAATGGGTTCCTGAACTTCACACTACCCGCACCTTTGAGATTCCTGCTTGTGGTACCGCTCTTCTGACTGAAGAGAATTTTGAGATAAGCTCTTTTTATAAATCAGATGAGGTGATATATTATTCAAATCATTTGGAGTTAATCGATAAGATTAACTATTATATGAAACATAAGGATGAACTCAAAGAATTAACCACCAAAGGCACTCAAAAAGTTGAAGTTGGTGGGTTTGAATATGAAGAAATAATTAAAAGAATTTTAAATAAAATTTTGTAATTGAAAAAGATAGCTATTATACATTTTCAACCTCTTGAATATTATCCGCCTATCATTAATACGATTAATTTCTTAGACAAAAAAAATGATGATAAATTACGAATTACTGTTTATTCATCATTAAATGTCAAAGGGAGGAGAAAATTTATTTCAGAGAATATTTCTATTAAAAGAACTTCTTTCCCTAAAGAATCAGATAGCTCCTTTTTAAGTTTTATTAAACAATTGTGGTTTAATTTCTACACTATTTCTTGTTTATTATTTTCTAGACCTGATACAATCTTATATTATGAGTCTTACTCTGCTTTCCCAGCTTTTATTTACTTAAAATACATTAATCCTCAGGCTAAGCTTATTATTCATTTTCATGAATACTTTACTAAAGACTGGTATATCCATGGAATGAAGCTCGTAAAGTTTTACCATAAGTTAGAAGTAAAGTATTTATTTAAAAAGTCAAACGTTATTTCTCATACAAACGAAGATAGAGTTCTTCTTTTCCTACACGACTACCCCTTTATTGAGAAGAACAAAATGAAAATACTTCCTAACTATCCTCCTTCAGAATGGTCAAGACCCGTAGATCTAAATAAGGGCAGAATAATTAAACCTGTAAGGGTTGTTTATATTGGTTCTCTATCGTTGGCTACTACTTATATTAAGGAATTTTGCAATTGGGTTTTAGCCCATAAAGGCGAATTAACTTTTGATATTTACTGTTATAATCTTGACAAAGAAACAGAAGGTTATTTAACTTCCTGCCAAAATGAAATTATAAGGTTCTACCCGAACGGAGTTGATTACAAAGAAATACCTTCTTTATTAAGAGGGTATGATGCAGGAGTTATACTATATAAAGGACTTTCATATAACTTCATTTATAATGCTCCGAATAAATTATTCGAATACTTAGCATGTGGATTAGACGTTTGGTTTTCAGATAAAATGATTGGTATTCTACCATATATTAAAGAAGATACCTTTCCTAAAGTTATCAAAGTCGATTTTGAAAATCTTTTCGATTTCCAAGTAGATAAAGCTATATCAAAGGAAGGATTACATCCTTTTGTGCACAATTATTTTTCCGAAAACGTTAATAGTATTTTACTGCACGAACTGATATAAATTCAAATGCTATTGAACCAATCATATAAAATAAACTATTTCGGATTACCTTATTGGAGTATTCCAATTCTTTCATTCATATTATTTGCTATTCTTTTAGCTGTATATACTGATCTTCAATATTACAATGTTTTTGCTACCGGCTTAAGTATAGCTATTCTGTTATCTCTATTGGGTGAGTTAAATAATGATATTGCCATTCGAGGGATTATTTCTTTCATTTATTCTTTACAGTTATTGTTAGGTCCAGCATTAAGTTATACTTATCTAGACACTATAGACTATTATCATCTACCTATTCCAGAGGAAAACTATTTCACTTACGCTATACCTGGTATTATTGCATTAGTATTAGGGCTCTATTTACCGGTATATAAAGGAAGAAAAGATACTCCTCAATTGCTGTCTTCACTTGAAATCTATCTTAAGCATAAAGAGAATGCAGCTCTTATCTTGATTGTTATAGGTTTCATTACTTCTTTTTTAAGATCGCTTGCCCCGGGCGGACTTGCATTCTTCTTCTTCTTGCTTAGCAACTTGAAATTTATAGGGGTATTCTATTTGTTCTATTCTGATTCCAAAAAGAAGTTAATACTTTCCTTTATTGTATTTGGAATGCTAGCATTAGATGCTATTGCCGGCGCTATGTTTCATGATTTAATTTTGTGGATAACTTTCGCAATACTCCTTATAACTGTTAAAAAGAAGTATAGTTTTTTTATAAAATCAATAGTTACAGTATTAGGGTTATTTTTACTCTTTCTAGTGCAATCTGTAAAAGGTGAGTATAGAAATGCATTATGGTATGGAGAAGTTCCAATTGAAAATAAAACGAATTACTTTCAAAGCTTAATCGAGAAAAGATTAGAGGATCCTGATTTGCTTTTCTCTGAACTAAGCATTAATGGTTTTATCTACCGTATCAACCAAGGTTGGATTGTAGGCCACATTCTTTACTATACTCCAGAAGTAGAACCTTATGCAGAAGGAGAAACAATTTTTAAAGGTATATCTGCTAGTTTATTGCCTAGATTTTTAAATCCCGAAAAATATGTAGCTGGAGGAACAGAATATTTTGAACGGTTTTCTGGTCTTACTCTGACGGAAGGTACTAGTATGAATATAAGTCCGCTTGGAGAATTTTATGCAAACTTTGGTAAGTACGGTGGAATTCTTTTTATGTTTTTATTTGGGTTGCTTTTTAATTTTGGAATTGTTGCTATATATTATTTTGCAAAAACGTACCCTTCACTTATCCTATGGATACCTTTAATCTTTTTACAGGTAGTAAAGGCTGAAACAGATTTTACTACTGTTTTTAACCACTTGGTAAAAGCTGCTTTTATTACGTGGCTGCTCTACTGGTCTTTTCAAAAGTTTTTCGGTATTCGGTTATAAGTAAAACTCGTGCAAATCACTTACTTCTTTAGAAAATCCCGACCGGGTGCTTTTAGTATTGAGAATTTGTTTTTAAATGTGCAAAAACAGTTTCCTAAATCCGTTATAATCAACAATCATTATCTTTCAAAGCCAAGTGCAGGTATATTTAATCGCCTGCTACTTTGCTTTGAAGCATACAAGACTCAAAAAGGAATCAATCATATTACTGGCGATGTAAATTTTATCGCAGCATTTTTAAATAAAAACAACACAATCCTTACAATCCATGACATTGAATCACTTTTACGGCAAAATACTCTAGCTAACATTCTCCTTAAATATTTTTGGCTTCAGATGCCTGTTGCCAGAGTAAAGTGGATTACAGTTGTGTCCGAGACTACAAAGCAAAAGTTATTACATCATGTTTCGATTGATCCCGAAAAAGTGGTAGTAATTCCTAATGTCATTTCTCAGGAGTTTACTTACGTTCCTAATAACTTCAATAAAATAAAGCCCACAATCTTACAAGTGGGGACAAAATATAATAAAAACCTTGAACGAACTATAGAAGCATTAAATGCTATACCATGTACTTTGATGATTGTTGGCAAGTTGAGTGATGAACAAGTAAAGCGCCTGAAAAGAAACAATATAGAATATATCAACAAAATAGGTCTCACTGATGAACAACTAAGAGAGGCTTATGCTGAATCAGATATTGTTACCTTTGTGTCCTTATTTGAAGGCTTTGGTATGCCTATTCTAGAGGCTAATGCTACAGGTAGGCCTGTCGTAACGAGTAGTTGTAGCTCAATGCCAGAAGTAGCTGGGGATGCGGCTCTCTTAGTTAACCCTTTGGATGTATCGGAAATAAGAAGTGCTTTTCTATCGTTAATAGAAAATGATGTATTGAGAGAAAAGTTAGTTGTTCGAGGACTAGAGAACGTGAAGCGTTTCAGCAACAAAGCAGTGGCACAAATGTACCTGGATCTATATAAAAAGATGTGATGAGTAAAGGAAAATCCAGAGTACTTATTTTCATTGACTGGTTTTTACCAGGTTATAAAGCAGGCGGACCAATTCAATCTTGTGCTAATCTAATTGCTCACCTGAAGGATGAGTTTGATTTTTGGGTGATTACGCGCGACACAGATTACTGTGAAAAGAAGCCATATCCTGCAGTAAGATCGAACGAGTGGAATCAGCTCGAAGAAAATGTACAGGTTTATTACATATCAGAAGATAAGCTCTGCTACAGTGAATTAGCTAAGGCTGTGGCTGAAGCGAATCCGGATACTGCATTTATAAATGGTATCTACTCGTTTTACTTCTCAATTCTACCTCTGGTAATCTTAAGGAGTATGGGGCATGTTCATACCATTGTCTCTGCACGTGGTATGCTGGCGCCCAGCGCCGTAAATGTAAAGGGAAATAAAAAGAAGCTGTTTCTTAAGGTTGCGAAGTCCTTGGGTCTTTATCGTAACGTTCGGTTTCACGCGACCAATGATATTGAAAAGCAACATATACAAGATATATTTGGCAAAACACAGCCTGTAATTGTTGCTCCAAACTTACCAAAGCCCGCAAAAACAGGAAGTATAGTAAAACGAGATAAACTAAAAGGCGAACTGAAGCTGGTTAGTATAGCAAGAATTTCTCCGGAGAAGAACACCAAGTATGCATTAGAAGCTTTGGAGGACTGTAGATTCGATGGTAGCATACTTTTTGATATCTACGGACCTATCTATAATGAGGCTTATTGGGAAGAGTGTCAGGAGGTAATAAAGCGGCTTCCGGACAATATTTCTGTTAACTATAAAGGAAGTTTAGATAGCTCAAAAGTAGTAGAAACACTTTGTAGATATCATGCCATGTTCATGCCCACTCGCGGTGAAAATTTTGGACATATTATTTTGGAAAGTTTTTCATCAGGCTGTCCTGTATTGATCAGCGATCAGACGCCCTGGAAAGGGCTTTCGGCTTTAAAAGTTGGATATGATCTTCCGCTTTCGAATACGGAAGGCTTTGTTCAGACTATACAAACGTTATTGTTGAAAGAGCAGGATGTTTTTGATATGTGGTCTGAGCAGGCATTTAATTATGCGCAGCAATTTATTCACAACAAAGAAGCTGTTGAGCAAAATCATCAGATGTTCTCTAAATCTTCTAACCTGTGATCGTTGAAAATAACCGTAAAGTAGATCTCGCCTCTTTTAACAACGACTGGTATAACCCCGGTGCAGGTACTATAAAAAGGACTTTATGGTATTTCGTTAATGTCCTCCTCTTCCTGAATCCACTTATCCCTGTTGGTTCTATTAAAGTGTGGTTGTTGCGCCTTTTTGGGGCTAAGGTTGGACAGGGCGTTGTTATTAAACCATCTGTAAACATCAAATATCCCTGGCTGTTACATATTGGCAATCATGTATGGATAGGGGAGAACGTCTGGATTGATAATCTTACCCATGTCCGACTGGAAGATCATGTAACGGTGTCGCAGGGAGCTATGCTATTAACGGGTAGCCATAATTATAAAAGAACAACCTTTGATCTGCAGGTAGGGGAGATCTTACTTCAGGAAGGAAGTTGGGTAGGGGCAAAAGCTGTTGTATGTCCTGGCGTTACCTGTGGCTCGCATAGCGTGTTGGCTGCTGGCTCTGTTGCAACACTCAATTTAGAACCTTATACTATTTATCAAGGTAATCCGGCAGAGCCGAAGCGAAGACGTGAGATACTATAGCCCTTCTTCTTATATTTGCAGCTTCACTTACAAATAATAGCGTGAAAGTATCCATCATCACCATCGTCTATAATAACCGTGAAACTATAGCGGACGCTATCGAGTCTGTATTGGGACAGACGTATCCTGACATTGAATATATTGTAGTAGATGGCCTGTCCACTGACGGTACCGTAGATGTGATAAGGAGCTATGGTGACTGCATCACTAAATTTGTTTCTGAGAAAGACAAAGGGTTGTATGATGCAATCAACAAAGGCATTGGTATGGCCACTGGTGATGTGATTGGCTTATTACACTCGGATGATATTTTCAACAGCTCGGAGGCCCTAGCTGCAGTAGCAAAAGCTTTTCAAAAACATAATACGGATAGTGTTTATGCGGATTTGGTATATGTAGATCGGGAGCAACCGCAGAAAGTGATCCGCAACTGGAAATCTGGGAACTATGACCGGCAAAGTTTTTTGTATGGCTGGATGCCGCCGCATCCTACCTTTTATGTAAAACGCGAAATATATCAGAAGTTAGGTTTGTACAACACGTTGTTTAAGAGTGCAGCTGATTATGAACTGATGTTACGCTACCTCTACAAGCACGGTGTCAGTACGCATTATATCCCAGAAATTTTAGTAAGGATGAGAGTGGGGGGAAAGAGTAATGTAACGCTTATAAATCGAATCCGGGCAAACAACGAAGACTACAACGCTTGGATTATGAATGGTCTGAAACCAAAGTTCTACACCCGTTATCTAAAGCCTCTGAGAAAAATAACCCAATTTATATAATACCATCAAAACAAACAGCCCTACTACGCATTGTAATAGGGCTGTTTGTTTTATAAAAATTTATACTGATTTCTTATACCTTAATATTTCTATACCAGTCTATCGTTAGATCAAGCCCGTCTAACACTGAAAACTCAGGTTGGTAGCCGAAAGACTCTTTTGCTTTAGTAATATCAGCTAAACTGTGTTTTACATCGCCTTTTCGTTCCTCTCTGTATTGTGGCGTCAAGTCTTTACCTACAGTATTACTAATTCGTTCCCATAGTTGGTTCAGGGTTGTCCGATCACCAAATGCAATGTTCACGACTTCATGCTGAACTATATTTTCAGCTAGCAAAACTTTAATGTTTGCTTGAACAGCATTTTCTACAAAGGTAAAATCTCTGCTAGTTTCTCCGTCTCCATTTATAAAGGGTGCTTCTCCGTTCAGTGCTGATTGAATAAAGATAGGAATTACGGCTGCATACGGACCTTTAGGATTTTGGCGGGGACCGAATACATTGAAGTAGCGTAGCCCTATCGTATGGAAGTCGTATGCTTTAGAGAAAACTCCTGCGTATAGTTCGTTTACATACTTGGTCACTGCATAAGGGGATAGAGGATTGCCGATGTTGTCTTCAACTTTTGGCAGGGCAGGATGATCGCCATACGTGCTGGAGCTGGCTGCATATACCATTCGTTTAATTCCTGCATCACGAGCTGCTACCAGTATGTTCAGAAATCCACTGACATTTACTTCGTTGCTGGTAATAGGATCATTGATGGAACGTGGCACAGAACCAAGTGCTGCCTGGTGCGAGACATAATCTATACCTTCTAGTGCCTTTCTGCATGTTTCCAGATCGCGAATATCCCCTTCGAGTAACTCAAAGGCGGGGTTATTGCGAAAGCTCTCGATGTTTGCAGGAGAGCCGGTAGAGAAGTTATCAAGCACGCGAACTCTTTTGGCTCCATACTTTAGTAGATACTCTACGATATTGGAGCCTATAAAGCCAGCGCCTCCGGTAACCAGAAAGCTATTGTTACTTATATCTTTGGTATGATAAGCTAATTCATACATAAGCTGTTATGCTATAAAAGGTGAATAAAGAAAAAGGTCTGCTTCCGTAACAGAAGCAGACCTTCATATGCTTAAAGCCTTGCGTCAGCTAGATCTTTTGGCAGCAATCCTTTCACATCATAGATTACTGCATTTTCTTTACAAAGCTTCTTTAGATCCAAGCCTGTGAATTCCTGATGAGATACTGCAAGAATAACAGCGTCATACTGTTTATCATGCTCTAAAGTATTTACAGAGTCCCAGCCATATTCATGCGCCACCTCTGCAGGTACTGCCCAAGGATCATAGATCGTTATGTTAGTTTGATACTCATTAAGTGTTTGTAGAATATCTACGACCTTTGTATTGCGCACATCCGGGCAATTCTCTTTGAACGTAATTCCTAAAACCAGTATGCTTGAGTCTTTAACCGGAATATCCTTCTTCACCATTAGTTTCACAACTTCATGAGCTACATATTCTCCCATGCCGTCATTTAATCGGCGACCGGCCAGTATAATTTCCGGATGATACCCTACTTCCTGTGCTTTTTGGGCCAGGTAATAAGGATCTACTCCAATGCAGTGTCCGCCAACAAGACCTGGTTTGAATTTAAGGAAGTTCCATTTTGTACCGGCAGCTTCCAGTACTTCATCTGTATCAATTCCGAGTCGATTAAAAATCTTGGCCAGCTCATTCACAAACGCAATGTTGATGTCACGCTGTGCGTTTTCGATAACCTTAGCGGCCTCGGCTACTTTGATAGAAGGAGCTTTGTGGGTTCCTGCAATGATGACAGATCTGTATAACTGATCTACCTTTTCGGCAGCCTCAGGAGTTGAGCCGGATGTTATTTTCAGAATTTTAGCAACGGTATGCTCTTTATCGCCTGGGTTGATTCTTTCTGGGGAATAGCCTGCAAAAAAGTCTTCGTTAAATTTCAAGCCTGATGTTTTCTCCAGGACAGGAACACATTCATCTTCGGTTACGCCCGGGTAAACAGTAGATTCATAAATAACGATATCTCCTTTTTTTAACACACGGCCAACCGTTTCACTTGCTTTGTAGAGCGGGGTGAGGTCAGGACGATTATACTTATCTACCGGAGTAGGTACAGTAATGATGTAGAAATTGCAGGATCGGATTTCATTCAGGCTATTTGTACAATACAGGCCTTTGCTGGAAGTGCAGGTATCTGTTAATACTTCTTTTAATTTATTCTCTTCAACTTCAAGCGTGCGGTCTAAGCCCTTGTTTAACTCGGCTACCCGTGTTGAATTGATGTCGAAGCCAAAGGTTTTGTATTGTTTAGCAAATTCAACAGCTAGCGGAAGCCCGACATATCCAAGTCCAATAACTGCGATTTTAATATTTTCTAATCCTGTTGCGTCTGAAAACATAGGTAAAAGAGTTAGTCGTAGTTAGTACGTAAATATTTTCTTTTTGTCAATCAATATAACTAATCAAATAAACTTATTGATATAATAACTAAAAAGAAAAGGTTAATTAGAAAGACAAAGTAAAATGAATCGCAAAGGTCGAAAAAAGCAGAGAAAAACATTCATCTAATCTGCAGAAAGATTTAGGTTGCGACAACAATAGAAACAGAGTTCAGCTACACCTTATCGTTATACTTGTAAGAAGAAAACCTGCACAAGTAAACTAGCCTGCTATATATTCTATACTTCTGAGCAGCATTATCCTTAAAGCAAAAAAGCCCGAAGATTTCTCTTCAGGCTTTTTATGCGGTCCGGACGGGACTCGAACCCGCGACCTCCGCCGTGACAGGGCGGCATTCTAACCAACTGAACTACCGGACCAATACTTTTCAGAACCTTCTGTTCTGTTTGCTTTACCGCAATTTCTTGCGGTCTGGACGGGACTCGAACCCGCGACCTCCGCCGTGACAGGGCGGCATTCTAACCAACTGAACTACCAGACCTTTTGTCTTCTCTAGCGCCGTTTGCTAAAGTGATACAAAAGTAGAGGGTAAATTTTAATTGTGCAAGCCCTCTCCCTCTTTTTGAAGGTATATTTTTGAACTAAAAACGTAAGGTGCTCAGAACCAAATATATTATTTTTGTAATGCATGATAAATTTTTCAGAAACATACTAGCATTTAAGTAATCTGCTAAATTTGTAGCTGTAATAGCGATTTAGGATATGCTTTTGGATTTTGAACAGCCTATAGCCGCCCTGGAAGGTAAACTGCAGGAGATGAAAAAACTGGCCGAAGAGAGCCAGGTTGACGTTTCTGAAGCAGTAAAGGCACTGGAAGAGAAAATAAAGACCCTCAAGAAGGAAACGTACGCCAACTTAACCCGTTGGCAGCGCGTGCAGCTTTCGCGTCATCCGGACAGACCTTATACTTTAGATTATATTGAAGGTATAACGGATAAGTTTGTAGAACTGCACGGCGACCGTACGGTGGGCGATGACAAAGCCATGGTTGGTGGCTTTGGTGAAGTTGACGGACGCAGCATCATGTTCATCGGTCAGCAGAAAGGCAGAAATACCAAGCAACGCCAGTTGCGTAATTTTGGCATGGCCAACCCGGAAGGTTACCGTAAGGCACTGCGCCTGATGAAAATGGCAGAGAAGTTCGGCAGGCCCATTGTTACTTTTATCGACACGCCGGGCGCTTTTCCTGGATTGGAAGCAGAAGAACGCGGGCAGGGAGAAGCAATCGCCCGAAACCTCAAAGAGATGTTCATGCTGAAAGTGCCTGTTATCTGCATTATCATAGGGGAGGGTGCCTCTGGTGGTGCACTGGGCATAGCAATCGGCGACCGCGTAATGATGCTCGAGAATACCTGGTATTCGGTTATCTCTCCGGAATCCTGCTCTTCTATACTTTGGCGCAGCTGGAACTACAAGGAGCAGGCAGCCGAGGCACTAAAACTGACAGCAACTGATATGTTGCAGCACAAGTTGATCGATGGTATCATCAAGGAGCCTCTTGGCGGTGCACACACGGAGCCTGAAAAAATGATGCGCGTGCTCAAAAAAGAAATCAATAAGCTTCTGGATGAACTGGAAGAGATTGAGCCAGAAGAACGCATCATGCAGCGCATTGAAAAATTCTCGGCCATGGGCGTGGTGCAGGAAAACTAACAGAGTTTAAGATTTAAAGAATTTAGGAGTTAAAGAGTATTAGTTCTCTAAACATAACTGAGTTTTTATGAAAGAGGTGGCTGCCATTTAGGCTTTGCCACCTCTTTTTGTTTTTATATCTTTAGGTGAAGTATAGATGCTTATAAATGCGTTTAAGAGAAAGCATGCTTCTATCAGATCATTTATACATTAGGCCACTTTCTAACTTTTTAACTCTCTAACTCCAAAAGACTATGAAGCTACATGTGATCAATACCGGATTTTTTAAGCTGGACGGAGGTGCTATGTTTGGGGTAGTACCGAAAACGATATGGCAACGCACAAACCCTGCTGATGAGAACAATCTCTGCACCTGGGCCATGCGCTGCTTGCTGATCGAAGACGGTGACCGGTTGATCCTTATTGATAATGGAATTGGCGACAAGCAGGATGCCAAATTCTTCAGCCATTATTATCTGCACGGAGATGATACCTTGGAAAAGTCTCTGAAAGCAGCTGGCTTTTCTTTTAATGATATTACCGACATTTTCCTGACACACCTGCATTTTGACCATTGTGGGGGTGGTGTAAAGTATAAAAACAGCGATGGCGCGCTGGAGCTTGTTTTTCCTAATGCTACGTACTGGTCTAACCAGGATCACTGGCAATGGGCTACTATTCCGAATCCGAGAGAGAAGGCATCTTTCCTGAAAGAAAATATACTTCCCATGCAGGAGAGCGGTCACCTGCAGTTCATTGATCCGAATGCCCCGTCTCCGTTTCCGCAGTTTGAAATTTTTTATGCGGATGGCCATACCGATAAGATGATGGTGCCGATCATCTCCTATAAGGGCACGAAAGTAGCCTTTGCAGCTGATCTGCTGCCATCAGCGGGGCATATTCCGCTGCCTTATGTAATGGGCTACGACACACGCCCATTACTTACGATGGAGGAGAAAGCGGTATTCCTGAACAGGGCTGCTGACGAAAGAATTGTACTGTTTTTCGAGCACGATCCGGTGAACGAATGTGGTACGGTGCAACACACCGAGAAAGGAGTTCGTTTAGAAAGGACATTCTCACTAAACGAATTGTAACAGTATGCAGGTAGGTCTGGCACTGTCGGGGGGGGCTGCCAGAGGTATCGCCCACTTAGGTGTTCTCAAAGCTTTCGAGCAACTTAGCATCAAAGTATGCATGATCTCTGGCGTCAGCTCAGGAGCTATTGCTGGCATATTCTACGCGGCTGGTTATAGTCCGGAGGAGATCCTGAAGCTGATAAAAGAGCTAAAAGTTACTAATATCGCCAGGCCTGCATTTCGCAGAATGGGGCTCATGCACCTGGATGAAGTAGAGAAGCTCTACAACAAATACCTCGGAGAAGAAGCTACATTCGAACAACTAAACCTGCCGGTAACTGTGTGTGCTACCGAGATGAACGAAGGGGTAATTGTATACTACTCGAGTGGTAAACTTGTACGGCCGCTGCTTGCTTCGTCAGCAGTGCCTATACTTTATAAACCGGTAGAGCATGAAGGAAAGCTCCTTGTAGATGGTGGCTTGCTGAACAACATGCCGGTAGAGCCGCTGCTGGGCAACTGCGATTTCAAAATAGGTGTACACGTAAATCCCATCAACCACCAGGCAACCATTACCTCCATCCGGGGAGTAATGGAGCGCACAGCCCATTTAGCCATAAACAACAACGTACAACTCCGGATGCCTCTTTGTGACCTGCTGTTGGAGCCACCGGAGTTAAAATATTACAGATTAACAAGTTTTGCTAAAGCAGATGAAATATTTGAGATAGGTTACCGTTATACATTGCAAATGGCACCCCATTTACGCGATGTAATTCGAGCTATTGAAAAAGGAGAATAAAAACTCTGATTTTTTATAGCTATATTTTATTTTTAACGTATATAGTCAAAACTATATACAATTGTTTATGAAAAAACTTTTACCTCTATTTATCTTGCTCTTTCCCACTCTTCTGCTTGCCCAGGAAAATGAAAGTTGGATAATGCGCGCCAAAGTGAAACAAGGCTCCATTATGATTGGTGGTAGTCTGAATGCTTCCGCTTACAAGGTAGAAGATGAGTTTACCACAAATACCAGACAGGAAGCCAACAGGATCATGGCGAACCTACGGGCGAAGAATGGTTACTTTGTGCTGCATGACTTTGCTGTGGGCCTGGATGTGACAATGAACCACGAAAGTGTTGATGTAACAACTGATGAAGACGACAAGGCCAGGCGCCTGACATATTTGCTGGCCGGACCTTTTGTCCGTTATTTCCTGGATAATGGTGTTTTTGGTGAACTATCCGTCAATATGGGCCTGCTGAACCTGTCATCGGGGAGCAAGAGTAACCTGGTAGAAGGCGCTATAGGTATAGGATACGCCCATTTCATAAACGAGAAATTCTCTATCGAACCGCTGCTGACGTTCCGGTACTTCAACCAGAAAGATGGCGATAGACGCTATACTACTTATGGCCCGATGCTGGGCGTAGGCATACAGGCATACCTGCTCCGCAAGAAAGCGCATGTGATCAAAAAAACTTTGTAAAGAGCGAAATTGTATGTAATTATACATTTTGGTCGCTTAGCCTGCGCAATGCAGGTTTAGTCTTTTCGCATCTTCACACATGTTCGCTAAGTTTTTATCAAAACTATTGTTTAAAGTTTCCGGCTGGAAACTAGTAGGAAACCTTACGCCTGAAAACCGCCGTTGCGTGATGGTGGCAGCCCCACATACCAGCAACTGGGATTTTATTTATGCCAGGGCAGCCTTTTACCTGATGGAGGCGCCTATCCGGTTCACGATCAAAAAAGAATTCATGCGGTTTCCTTTCGGCGGACTGCTCAAATCAATGGGAGCCTTGCCTGTAGACCGTTCCAAAAATACACGCATGGTAGATGCCATGATCAGCATCATCAAACAAACCAAGGGCGATATGTGTGTGCTGGTTACCCCGGAAGGTACACGCAAATACCAACCGCGTTGGCGCATGGGTTTTTACCATGTAGCAGTAGGAGCAGGCGTGCCCATTGTGCTGGGCTATTTGGATTATGCCAAAAAAGAAGCAGGTATAGGACCAACCATCTACCCAACCGGCGACATTGATGCTGACATGGAAAAGATACTGGCTTTTTACCGCACGAAAACAGCCAAGTACCCGGAACAGGGCGTTCGGTAGTTTATCAGTAGCTCTCGAAATACCAGAAATACGATCCGCTATACTTTACAGGAAGGTATAGCGGATTTTTATTGTCAGAAGATTATACTTTACAGTATACTTTTATTCTTTCAGGCATCCTTATGCCCAGAAATCATACTTGTAACAAACTTTTCGAGCTACAGCCATAAATATAAACCGCTTAGCCCAGGAAACTTTTGATATGATCGGCTACTTCACCGCCACTTTCTTCCTGAAGGAAATGCCCTGCTTTAAGGCGAATAACTTTCGCCTCCGGAAAAGTTTGGCTCCACTTCTCCAGCAGGTGCACAGGTAACAAGGCGTCCTTTTCTCCCCAAAGTATGAGTTTGTTTATACTTCGTAGTTTTTCGCGCTGCTCCCATAACTGATTAAACCAGGGGTTGGAGTTTTTTAGAGCCACTGCAAAGTGCCAGGAAGCTTGCCTGTCGGATGCAGTAGCAAGTGGTTTAAGGTAGTGCCGGTGTACATCTTTTGTCAGGTGCTTCCTTTCATGATAACCCTTCGGGAGCAGTATTCTGGGCGAAAAGGCTAGTTGCGTGTACAGAAATCTTCCTAGCCCGCCACTCATAAAATCACTCGCCTTCTGTATTTTCTTCTCATCCTCCAGGCTCCACATCCAAGTATTCAGGATGATTATGTTTTTGACGTTATCCGGGTGGCGCAGCGCATAACTCAGCCCTATTGGTCCACCAAAGTCATGTACGACCAGGGTGATGTTTTTTAGTTGCAGGTGCTCGATCAGTCGCTCCAGATTGAGTGCATGCGCTTCAGGAGTATAACTATAGTTCACGGGTTTGTTAGATAAACCGAAGCCCAAGTGATCCGGGGCGATGCAGCGGTAGGACCTGCTGAGCGGTTTTATCTGCTGTCGCCACAAAAAAGACCAGGTAGGCGTGCCGTGGACAAATACAATCGGGTCGCCCTGACCCTCGTCTATGTAGTGCATTTGCCCCGCCTCCAGTTGCAACGTGTGGTGTGCAAAGGGATACAAAATACGGTCGAGCCACTTTGGTGAGTTCATGAACTTATGGATTTAGTGGTTTATACTTCTGTAGGAGAACGTTTGCTACTTCGTCGATTGGGTAATTTTCGTAGAGCAGAAAATGCTGTGCCATGCCATCAATGGCAGCAAACAAAAGCTTTGCCTCCAGTTCCGGCTCCTTAAATCCGATCTCCTGCAGATTCTCTTTGATATGCTGTTCGATAAAGGCAGTTTGTTGCTGCACTTCCGTTGCAACCTGCGCCAGTACCTGGTTTTGCAACCTCAGTCCGTGCAGCAGGCGCCAGAATTCCCGCTTCTCTTTCAGTATCCGGACCGTCTGCCGGATGTGCTGCTCAATGCCACTTTGGTTTTGTGGCGCTTCTGTCGGTTTAATAAAAGAAGCGGCAATATCGGCATTGCCCCGCCGGAATATCTCCAGCAGGAGCTCCTCTTTGCTGCGGAAGTAATTATACATCAGCCCCAGCGATACCCCAGCTTCCCTGGCTATGCTTCGAATAGAAGTTGCCTCATACCCTTGCTCCGAGAACAGCTTCAGGCCTG
Organism: Pontibacter ruber; assembly: GCF_023630205.1. GTDB lineage: Bacteria > Bacteroidota > Bacteroidia > Cytophagales > Hymenobacteraceae > Pontibacter > Pontibacter ruber. Next base: position 865,416 of record NZ_JALPRR010000002.1, read on the forward strand.
CCTCAACAAGCTGATTTATACTTTGACTCCGCTTATCCTGGAATCGTACCATGTAATTATTGAACAATCGTTCATAAATATACGTGCTTCCTATCAGAAGTATGCTTTAGCGGTCTATTTTTTCTGATGGAGGGTCATATGCTACTTTAAAATCAGTTTTTCCGGCTTGCTTTCCGTAAGGAGGAGAAAAAATAGCCGATGAACCCGCTCACCCAACTCGAAAAGCCATTCAGAACACGCTGGTGGTTTTGGATACTGCTTGCCCTGTGCCTGTTTATACTTGCCGTTCTTGTAGTTAGCGTGGTATACCTGCAGCCGTGGTTACAGCAAAAGATAGAGACATCGGTAAAAGAGCAAACAAAGGGGCTGTATACCCTACAGGTAAAGGAACTCCATACTTCCATACTGACAGGCAGCATCACGCTTGACAGTGTGCAGCTGGTTCCTAACGAGAAGCTATGGGAGCAAAAGCAAAAGAGCGGACAGGATAGCCTGCCGACTACGCTTGTAACCATCAACGCAAAACAGCTGCACCTGAGTGGCATAGGCATTGGCAGCTTGCTTTTCAAAAAGAAGCCCTTAGCACTCCGTACTTTTAAATTGGAGAAACTACGTGTGGAGGTCAGGCAGATGCGTAAGGATACCAGCACCCGCAAACCGCTGCACCAACTCCTGAAAGGCAGGCTAGAGCACCTCCGCATTGCGCAACTTCACGTAAGCGACGGCTATTTCATCTACACTCAGGCATACAAGAGCAAATACCATAAACTGAAGCTGGAGGGGCTACACCTGGATGTGCAGGATATCAGGCTTGATAGTACTTCGCTGCAGAATCCGGAGCGTGCCTTCTATGCCGGAGGTTTTTCTTTCAGTGCTAAAAAGACACATACTCTGTTGCCCGATGAGCAGCATATTGTTACAACCGGTGCAGTAGAGATCACTTCTCAAACAGGTGAAATTTCTATAAGTAACCTGAAATATAAACCGCGCTACAAACCCGGTACGCTGGCCCGTATCAAAGGCGCAGCTACTACCTGGCTAACGATCGACGTGCCACACATCAGGCTATTGCAGGTAAATTTTCCGGCGCTTTCCCGCTACAACAACATCGATATACAAACCATAACGCTCTCTCAACCGAAACTTAATGCCTTTCTGGACCGCAAGCATTTCCGGTTAAAAGGGGAAAAGCCCCTGCCGCATGATCTTGTGCAGGAGCTTAAAACCGGCCTGGCCATAGACAAAGTAGAGGTGAAAGGTATGAGCATCCGTTACGAAGAACTGGCACCCGAGGCTTCGGAAACTGGCTATATTACTTTTGAGAATTGCCATGCAACTTTCACCAACATCACCAATGATAAAAACCGCATGTCGGCGAAAAATCCTGCGGTGCTAAAAGCTGAATTCTCCATCATGGGCAAGGCCCCTGTTCAAACCACCATTCGCCTGAACCTTCTAGACCCTCAAGGCTCGCATACTTTAAATGGCTCAATAGGCGCTACCGACCCGCAGATACTGAACCCCATCCTGGAGCCAACTGCCTTTGTCAGTATAAAAAGCGGAACACTCCGAAAAACAGATTTCCAGGTAAGGCTAAACCGCCAACGTGCTACCGGCACACTCCGCTCACGCTACAACGGCTTCAAGATTGACATACTTTCGAAAGACGAAGATACACGCCAGACCTTCCGTAAAAAACTGCTCTCAAAGGTTGCAAATAAAGTGGCCATCAAATCAGGTAACCCGGATGACGGGGAGGAAAGGGTAGGCGAAGTACGGGTTGCACGAGCGGCTCATAAATCACTCTTCAACTACTGGAAAGACTGTTTGGTGAGCGGTTTCAAAAGCCTGCTGGATGTAAATGGGGTGGGCGCCGACCTGCAGGACCCGAACCGAATGTAAATGAGCAGGCATCCAGGTATAAACTTTAAAGCTCAGTGGTCTTGATCAGCAGTTTCCGATACTTGGTGAAGATACTCGACTTGGAAACAAAACCGATGTACTGCTTTCCATCCAGCACGGGAAGGTTCCATGCACCGGTTTCGTCGAATTTATTCATCACGTCGGCCATGCTGTCGTTGTACTGAACGGCAGCAGGAGGCTGTGCCATCAGTTCTTTTACCTGAACCGTATCATACTTCTCTGTCCGGAACATTACTTCGCGTACATTCTCCAGCAGTATGATGCCTTCCAGTTGCTGCTCTTTGTTTACGACCGGGAACAAGTTGCGGCGTGAGTGGGCAATTACCTGAACGAGTTCTCCCAGAGTAGCCTCCGGAGCCACCTGCTGGAAATCTGTTTCTATCAGGTGGCGGATCTTCATGATGCGCAGAACGGTCTGGTCTTTATCGCGGGTAAGCAGCTCGCCTTTCTGTGCCAGCTTTTTTGTGTCGAGCGAGTAGGGTTCAAAGTATTTGACCATAGCAAAAGACGTAGCCGAAACGATCATAAGCGGTATCATCAAAGTATAACCGCCGGTTATCTCAGCAATCAAAAAGATGGCTGTAAGCGGCGCGTGCATGACACCACTCAGGATACCCGCCATACCTACCAGCGTAAAACTGCTTTCGGGGAGGTTGCCGATGTTGAGCATGTTGAGAGTCCTGGAAAAGAAAAAGCCCAGGTGCGCGCCCACAAACATAGAAGGTGCAAAGTTGCCGCCATTGCCTCCGGACGCGATCGTTAGGGTGGTTGCCACAACTTTTACCAGGGCCAATGCCCCTACAAAAGCAAGCACGAACCACGGGTTGGTACCAAAAAAAGAAAGCCAGCTGTTCTGGAGCAAACCGGCCGGGTCGCCACTTTCCAGTATTTTTATACTTTGGTAACCCTCGCCAAATAGTGGCGGGAACAGCATGATGAGCAGGCCAAGCAGCAATCCGCCCACCAACGCCCGTCGGAAGACCTGGTTCTGATACGGTTCAAAAACTTCTTCTATGCGCAGGGCCATTCGGGTATAGTACACCGATACCAGGCCAGCCATAATGCCCAGAAAAACATAGTATAAAACGTTAGATGCCGCAAAGGGGCTGATCTGGTCGAAGGAGAATAGGATGTCTTCGCGCAGAATAATTTTGGAACAAAGCGCACCCACCACAGCAGACATGATAAGCGGAATGAAAGCGGCAATGCTGATGTCGGTGAGCAGTACTTCGATGGCAAAAAGTACGCCGGCAACAGGCGCATTAAAGACTGCAGCAATGCCTGCAGCCGCGCCACATGCCAGCAGCAATGTCCTGTCTCGGTAGTTAAGGTGGTATTCGCGACCGAAATTGGAGCCAATGGCAGAACCCGTTACTACAATAGGCGACTCCAGACCGGCAGAGCCACCGAAGCCTGCGGTAATCCCACTCGTAAGTACGTGCGAGTACATCTTATGCCGCTCCACCATACTTGACTTTTGCGCTATGCTATAAAGTATACTGGCCGTGCCTCTGCCAAGCTTTCCTCTGAAAAAGACCACTGCGATAAAAACTGTAAGCAGTATGCCGATGATCGGGAAAACCACCAGCCATACCGGCTGATCCAGAAAACGGTTGCCCCAGGCAAGCAGCACCTGTATGTAATGAACGAAAGTTTTCAGGGCGACAGCGGCAAGGCCAGCCGTAAAGCCCACCAGCACACTCGAGATAAGCACAAAATTGCGGTCGGAGGTGTGGCGGCGGAGCCACAGCAGCGGTATTTTGGTTTTTTTGAAAGCAGGCATACCCGGACGATACGCATTAAAGGAAACATCTTTTCCAGACTAAAGCAAAATTTAAACCTTTCGGAGGGCTTTAAATGTTACCAAACAGGCAGGAGCAGCTGCAGGTGCAACATAAAATTAACATGCGTTGCCTTAACCTAATGGCTGTTTTGGCAGTTATATCTAAGGTTATACTTTAGCCAAAGCTTGAATTTATGTCGAATACGAAAGATCATGCAAGCAATCTTATACTTCTCGAGGAGCACGGTCCCTTTCACATCATCGGCGATGTGCATGGTTGCTTCGAGGAGTTGCTGGCGTTGCTGCGCAAATTAAATTATACAATAGAGGATGATCACCAATCAAAGCGCTATGTTGTAATCCCACCACAAGGCTATAAAGTAGTTTTCGTGGGTGACCTGGTGGACCGCGGGCCCAACTCGCCGGAGGTGCTGCGCCTGGTAATGGACATGGTAGAACAGGGAATCGCTTACTGTGTCAGTGGCAACCACGATGATAAGTTGTACCGCAAGCTGATCGGTAAAAATGTACAGGTACGCCATGGGCTGGAACTAACTGTTGCACAACTCGAGAAGTATGATCAGGCTTTTCTGGACCGGGTGCGCAAGTTCCTGAAAGAGCTGCCCCATCATATCGTGCTGGACGACGGCAGGCTGGTCGTAGCGCATGCGGGCCTAGCCGAGCATTTGCACGGTCGTTGCAGCAATTCCATCCGGAACCTGTGCCTGTATGGCCCGACTACCGGCGAGGTGGACGAGCGCGGTTTGCCTGTCAGGCTCGATTGGGCTGCCGATTATTCAGGTGTTGCGGTGGTGGTATACGGCCACACGCCGGTGATGGAGCCCCGCTGGCGCAATAATACCATCAACATAGACACCGGATGTGTATTTGGCGGCAAATTAACTGCACTTACCTACCCTGACAACGTTCTCACAGTAGTAGATTCCTACGAAGTATACGCCGAGTCTGTAAGGCCCTTCCTGCACCATCACAGCCACTAAGCCTTAGGAGCAGGCTCCTCTTTCTTTGCTTCTTTATCTTCCTGGTGTTTTTTGCGGAGGTACTCCTTAAACTCCGTCAGGTTAGTTTTGTACCAGAAGGGCACCTTGTTGCGAACAGCAGTGCGTGCCATTACGTGTGCGGCGACGGGTGCGGTTACAAAAGTAAAACTGATGATGAGCGTTACTTTAAGCGCCATATCGGGCTGGTTAAAGTAAATGCCCATTCCACTCACAATCAGCCCCAGCCCTAACGTAGATCCCTTTGTAATGGCAGACATGCGGCAGTAAAAGTCAGGGAAACGGAGCAGGCCGATCGAGGCGATCAGCATAAAGGCTATGCCCAGCAGTATAAAAACAGAGCTGATGATCTCGCGGAGTTTTAACAGATCAATTTCTTCCCACATAGGTTATCGGTACGCTTTCATGAGGTAATAAGCAAAAGAGATAGATCCCAGAAAACCGAAGACAGAAAGTATGATGGCCACATCTATAAAGTTTTCGTGCCCGGTCAGTTCGGTATAAATGGCGATGATGCCAATCGTGTTGGCTACAAACAGGTCGAAGGCTGTGATCCGGTCGGGTAATGTGGGGCCCAAAATAAATCTGATAGAGACCAGCACCAGGCAAAAGCTCAGTACTGAAATGGCTATCAGCAGGGTTGTCGTAAAAATACTCATCGGGTTAACTCTAATAATCGACGCTCAAAACCGTCTTTGATACTGCTTTTTAATTCTTCCATCGAATGATCATCCAGGTAAAGCGCATGGATGTACAGCAGGTGCTTTTCCTCGTCAGCATCTACACTAAGGGTACCGGGGGTTAGCGCAATGATCACTGTCAGCAGCGTGATCTCCAGGTTATTACGCACTGCCAGCGGCAGTACCAGCACCGTAGGAGAGATGCGGTAGCGCGGCGAAAGTATGTCAAGGGCAATTTTGAGATTGGCTTTGATCATTTCCTTGATGAAATAGATAAAGAAACTGACAGCCTTGGGGAGCTTCCTGAAGTATGACCGATCGTAGAACCTGGAGGTCAGCCATAGCAGAAAAAATAAAATGAGAAAAAGCAGCAGTGCTGTTGTCGCATTGTAATGCACAACGGTATTCACATACTTGAAAAAGAGAATGGCAGCCAGAAAAGCCACCGAGGCATGTATAAAAAATGTTCTCATCCTACTGGTATAATACGGCTCTGATATAAATGTCGCTGTCCAGCAGTTGGATGGCTGCCCGGTAGGCCAGATGCACCAGCGGTTCGGCATACAGGCTGATGAAGAGTATAAACAGCACCAGCATCACAACCGGCATATGCAACATCCGGTTAGTTATTGGGGAAAGCAACGCAACTTCGGTCTCATCCGGCTTTTTCTTCCAGAATACCTCATTCCAGATTTTTGTCATCGAGAAAAGAGTCAGCAGACTTACCAGAAGCGATACCCCAACCAGGGCATACGCTTTTAACTCCAGGCCTGCTTTGGCCAGCATGTACTTGCCCCAGAACCCGGAGAGAGGCGGTATGCCCGCCAGCGAAAACGCAGAAATGGCAAAGAGCAGGGCCAGAAACGGCTGCTTGAGGTACACACCGCCCAGGTCCTTGAGGGCAAATGAGTTGTAGTGGCGTGCTACCACTCCGCTGATCAGGAAGAGGTTGGTTTTTACCAGGATATTGTGCACCATAAAGAAGATAAGGCCCGCAATTGCATAAGGTGTGAAAAAAGCCAGGCCCATGATCATGTAACCGATCTGGCTGACGATGTGAAAAGAAAGGATCTTGCGAAAATCTGTTTGTGCAGCCGCACCCACCACACCTATAAACATGGTTAGCCCTGCTATCACAGACAGGAGCAGCTGTGTGAGTTCTGTATCGAGCACAAAGATTAACGTAAACAACCGTACCAGCGCGTATACCCCCACTTTGGTAACCAGCCCGGCCAAGAAGGCAGAAATAGCAATAGGAGGTGTATGATAGGAGGCAGGCAACCAGAAAAAGAGCGGGAACACAGCAGCTTTTACCCCAAGCGCTACAAGAAAGAACATGCCTGCCATGGTGATCAGGCTTTCATGACCCTCCAGTATACGGACAAGTAATGCCATCTCTGCCAGATTAAGGGTGCCCACCAGCCCATACATGATGCCGATACCGGCCAGCAAAAAACTGGAAGCAAGAAAGTTGATGGTCACATACTTGATGGATCCTTCCAGCTGCGGCCTGCTGCCACCCAATGTAATAAGCACAAAGCAACAGATAAGCAGTACCTCGAACCATACAAACATATTGAACAGGTCGCCGGCCAGGCAGGCACCGCTAACACCAAGCTGCAGGAACAGCATGAGAGGGTAATAACCATATGCCTGTCGCGGAAAGTCGAGCCCCTGCAGGGAGAACATAAAGACAGCAAAGCCTGTAACAGAACCCGCCAGCAAAATGATGCAACTGAACATATCGGCTACCAGCGAAATGCCATAAGGGGCAGGCCAGTTGCCTACCTGCGTCGTCAGGATACCTTTGTCTTCGACGGCCATGAACAGCAAAATGCAGGAAACCAGTGTTGCCACCTGCGACTGTAAGGCAAATACCTTTTGCAGCTCCACATTCCGCCAGAAAAACAGGCTGAATATGGCGCCATACAGGGGCATGAGCAGCGGCAAGAGCAGCAATAAGTGGTTCATTCGTGCGGGTAAATGGGCTGTTCGATTTTATCTGTCTCATTCAGGTTATCCATATCGTTTGTATGTAGCACCTGATATACACGCCTGATAAGCACGATGGCAAAGGCCAGAATGCCAAAGCCGATGACAATGGCAGTAAGCAGGAGGGACTGGGGCACAGGATCAGAAAAGGGCTCAACTGCTTCTTCTGATCCTTCCTCTATGATGGCAGTACCGCCACGCGTCAGCTGGCCGACCACGAAAATAAACAGGTTGGTAGCCAGGCTGAAGAACATTAGCCCCAGAATGAGTTTAAAAAAGTGCCGGTGCAGGATCAGGTACAGTCCAGCCCCAAACAAGATGCCTACCATAACCGGAAGCAGTATTTCCATAAGCTTATTCTTCAGCCATCACAAACGTTATCTTCAGCACAATTCCCATTACAAGCAGGTATACTCCGGTGTCAAACAGCAGCGGGGTTCCGAGGCGGCCCAGGAAAGGCAGGTAAAAAGACACCCACCGGGCCGTCATAAAGGGCTCCTGCAAAAAGAGCCCGAGCATGCCACTGGTGGTGGCAACAAACAGCCCGGCTGCGATCAAATCGATCGGTTCTATGTGGAGCAGGCCCCTGTTCCTGTTGCGGCGTTCGAGGTAGTGCCTTTTTCGTTTTCGCCACCGGTTTACGCGCATCATCCGCATCAGGTAAATGGAGCGGCTCTGCGTAGGCTGGTGCTGATATCCGTAAAAATTGATCCTGAAAAAAGTATTTACCGTGTGTTGCGGCCCGTGCACCATGGCATGAAAGATAAAGCCGATAGAGCCGATCAGCCCGCCGATAAAGCCGCCACCGGGGTGGTTGTGTCCGCGAAACAGGATGTAAAGCGAAAAGAACAGGAAAAGCGGAATCAGCAGCCGTATGGCGATTGACAGGATAATGGTTCTCATAGTTTACCTCCTTTCTCTGCCCGAAGCCGGAGCAGCGCCATAATACCTAAAGCAGTTACTGCCAGAACCGTTATTTCTCCCAGAGTATCCAGCGCACGGAAGTCCACGATGATCACGTTCACAAGATTTCGTCCGCGCCCCAGCATGTAGCCGTGCTCTCCGTAGTATGCTTTCAGTTCTGATTGAAGCGGGAATTGCTTTACCAGCAGCAGCACGTACGTCATCATGCCGCCAAACAGTGCAGAGAGGATAATATACTTGTACCGCCTGTACCTGTGACTCAGAAAGCGAAACGGAGGCAATCTATGGAGTACCAGCACAAACAGCACGACTGTCAGTGTTTCGATCAGAAACTGTGTTGCCGATACATCAGGAGCTCCGAAGAGCAGGTAAAGCAACGCCACTGAAAAACCGATGATGCCCATTGTCGCAATGGACGTAAGACGGGAGCGCGTACGAAACAGAAAGAAGACCGACCCAACCATCAGTACCAGCAGTACCAACTCATATACTTTTACATCCAGTAGCTGATCCAAACGGGTGCTGATATTCAGTGCGGGACCTTCTCCCCACAAAGAAAGTATAACCAGGCCTACATGCACAAGCACAATGGCCGCAATGTAGCTCCTCAGGTAGCCGCTCTGTATCATGGAGGTAAGTTTTACAGAACCTTTAAGCAAACCCGTAATAGCCTGTTGGTACCAGCTTTCAGGGCCTGTGTTATAAAGCGGCAAGAGCCGGGGAGCAACGTTGAGCAACCGGTTGTGCTGGGCATACGCCAGGTAGCCAACTATAAACGTAAAGATCGTGTTGAGCAGCGCCATGGAGAACTTCGGCAACAGATGAAGGTCCACTTGTATTCCCCTGCTCAGCACCGCACCGGACGCACTGTTGAGCAGGGGAGTGGCCAGCTGGCTTGGCAGCAGCCCGAAGAGCAAAGACAGGAAAACCAGGACCAAAGGTGGCATGTACAGTTTTCTGCCGCAGGGGTGGCGTACTACGGTTGGTGCAGTGCTTGTGCGCCAGAAAAGGCGATACCCCAACACAAACGCAATTACGACAGATGCTACTTTGGATACAAAGACAATGATAAAAGAAACAGGCGCATTCGACTCTGCCTCCAGGGTAGCCTCGTACAGCAGCTCTTTTGAAATAAAGCCAAAAAAAGGAAAGACACCGGCATAGGATAAAGAAACCAGCGAAGCAGCTATGGCAATAGGGCGCATACTTTTACCAAGCCCCTGCAGCAGTTTAACATCCCGGGTGCCCGTGGCATGGTCTATACTTCCGGCTATCAGAAACAAGGTACACTTGTTTAAGGCATGCAGCAGCAGGAAGGCCAGCATTGCTGCAAGCGCCTTATCGGTTCCGATCCCGATCATCAGCACCAAAATACCAAGGGCGCTTATTGTAGAGTAGGCAAGTATGGCCTTCAGGTCTGTTTGCTGCAGCGCAAGCCAAGCTCCCGCTACTGCGGATATACTTCCTGCTATCAGCAAAGGGAGCTGCCACTCCGGAGTGCCACCCATAATCGGGTTAAACCTGGCAAGCAAGTATATCCCGGCTTTTACCATGGTGGCTGAGTGTAGAAAAGCGCTGACGGGTGTGGGAGCTGCCATGGCATTAGGGAGCCAGAAATGAAACGGAAACTGGGCAGACTTTGTGAAGGCTGCCAACAGGATCAGCAAAAGCGCCGGCAAGTATAAAGCATCTGACTGAATGAGCTCCTGGCGGGTAAGCAGGGTGCTGAGGCTGTAGCTGTTTCCTGCGTTTCCGATCAGGATCAGTCCTGCCATCAGGGCCAGCCCGCCCATGCCGGTAACCAGCAAGGCCTGCAGCGCAGCGTAGCGTGAGGCAGCGTTTTCGTGCCCGAACCCGATGAGCATGTACGAGCTTATACTTGTCAGCTCCCAGAAAATAAACATGCAGAAGATGTTACCGGATAGCACAAGCCCCAGCATGGACATCATGAAAAAAGAAAGGTACAGGTAGAAACGCCCCAGCAACGGATGGCCAGTGAGGTAGCCTCCGGCATACACCATGACCAGGGTACCGATAGCCGTAATGAGCAAAGCAAAGAAAATACTTAGGCCGTCGAGGTAAAAATGCAGGTTGATGTACAGCGAAGGTACCCACCTGTACTCCGAAGTGAAGGTATGGCCTTGCAGCACAGAAGGTAAGAAAGCGCAGAAGTAAATGAAGAGGGTAAACGGCAGCAGCGCCATCGGGACAAACAGCCACTTGCCTAGCATTTTGTAAAGTGCGGGTGAAGAAAGAGAAACAATTAGCCCGGCAAGTATAGCCACCAGCATAAAAATGCGTATTTGAAAATATTACATAGTTTGTCCCGTATGTTGTTTATAAATACTGCCCGTATGTTGTTTATATATACTATGTACATGCCTGCGCGCAATTAGTTTCGTTTTTCTGCTATGCAGGTTATAATAGTTTTTTGACTTCATTACCAGTGCTTTACAACAGCTATATCCAACTATATCTATAGATCATGAACACGCTGAAACGCATTATGGTAGGCCTGGACCTATCAGAAATGGATGACACCTTGATCCGGTATGCTGCTTTTCTCTGCACCCTTATACCGATCGAAAAAGTATACTTTATACACGTGGAAAGGAGCCTGGATCTGCCGCAGGAGTTGATGCAGGACCTGCAGCGGAGCGGATTGCCTGTCGATGAATCGCTGTGCCAGATGCTGGAGGCGAAAGTGCTTCCTTACTTTGAGCAAATGCCGCAGGTGAAAGCTGAGGTGCAGGTGGCAGAAGGCGACCCGCTGCGGACACTGCTGCACTGGGATAAGGTAAAGCAAATTGATGTGGTGCTGGTAGGGCGCAAACTGCGGCTCCGTGGTTCGGGTGTATTGTCACAGAAGCTGCTCCGGACCGGTAAAGAAAGCGTGCTGTTTGTGCCGGAGAATGCCGAGCCTGTCATGCGCCGCATTGTAGTGAGCATTGATTTCTCGGAGTACTCTATGATGGCGCTGGACCATGTGCTGCACTCAGTGGTAAACACACCCGGAATCGAAATCATATGCCTGCACCTTTATCAGGTGCCTACAGGGTACATCACGCTGGGCATTCCGCACGACGAGTTTGAAGAGCGCATGAAAGGCTTTGCTTACGAGAAGTTTGACAGGGTGCTGGAACAGTTTCCTGAACTAGGAAGCAGGGCCTGCCTTAAACTGGTGAAAGAAGAAAGCGGGAGCGATATAGGCGAACAGATTGTGCTGGAGGCTAAAAGAGCCCGTGCTGACATGCTGGCTATCGGTGCAAAAGGCAAAACTGCAGCTGCGCTGTTCGTGATAGGTAGTGTCACGGAAAAGATACTCCGCTACGACAGCGACATCCCGCTTTTGGTATTTAAGAAGGAAGAAGAACAACTTGGCCTGATTGATGCCATTATCGGAGCGTAGATTTAAGGTTGCTTATGCGCCAGCTCTTTCGGGGCTGGCGTTTTCTTTGTAGCGAATACCAACAACAGGTAACCGAGCAAACCGGCAATAAGGGAAGCCGAAAGTATGCCCAGCTTGGCAGTGGCCAGGTAAACGGAGTCCTCAAAAGCCAGGTTGGCAATAAAAATAGACATCGTAAAGCCAATGCCGCCGAGCAAACCTGCACCTGTCACCTGCCCCCAACTGATAGAGGCGGGCTTTGCCGCCAGACCAGTGACACTGGCCAGCCAGGTGAAAAGTATGATTCCGATTGGTTTGCCCAGTACGAGCCCAAGTATAATGCCCAGCACTACAGGGTTATTAAATTCGTTGAGCAGGTCCGCATCAATTAAAAGCCCCGCGTTGGAGAGTGCAAACACAGGCATGATCAGGTAGGCAACCCAGGGGTGCATGCTGTGTTCCAGCCGGCGCAGGGGCGAAAGGGCTTCTTCGCAGTTGGCCTCTATCGTATGCACAGCCGCCTGGAAATCTTCTTCCGTAGCTTCTTCCTCCTCTGAAAGGTCCGGATTTTTGATCATGTGCACTGCATGCAATTCGCCCAGCACGTTGTCGGTTGAGGTAATGAACTCCTGCTCGGTAGTTTTGGAGCGTGCAGGTATGGTAAGGGCCAGCAGGATACCGGCTATCGTGGCATGTACCCCCGACTTCAGAAACGCTACCCAAAGTATAATACCGAGCAGCACATAGATCCAGATCGAGCGCACGCCCAGCGCATTCAGCACCAGCAGCACACCAAAAACGAGCGTGCCGATGTACAAGGCCAGGAAGTTAACTTCGGAAGTATAAAAAATGGCGATGACCAGCACTGCGCCAATGTCATCTACAATGGCAAAAGCCAGAAGGAACAATTTGAGGGGCAGCGGTACCCGGTTACCGAGCAGCGTAAGGATACCCAGCGCAAAGGCAATGTCGGTGGCCATTGGTATGCCCCAGCCCCCGGCGCTGCCCGTGTTCTGGTTGAGAAGATAGTAAATGCCTGCCGGCACCAGCATACCGCCAATAGCTGCCACAACAGGAAAAGCCGCATTACGGAAAGATGCCAGTTCACCGGTAAGGATCTCGCGCTTGATCTCCAGGCCCACCACAAAAAAGAAGATGGCCATCAGGCCGTCGTTGATCCAGAGTATAGCCGGTTTGGATAAGCCGTGCTCGCCAAAGGCAATGGTAAAGTAGGTATTCCAGGTGTTGATGTAAGATTCGCCCCAGGGAGAGTTGGCCCAGGCCAGTGCTGCCACCGTTACAGCCATCAGCAGGATGCCGCTAAAAGCCTCTGCTTCCACAAACTCCTGGAGAGGGTGTATGATCTTCCTGACTAGCAAGGACTTTGTAGAGCTGCTCAATGTCTTTCCCTTTATAGTGAAACAACTATTTTCAGGTTAAGACGCAACAGGTATTATAAAAGTTATAGCACCCGGTTTTTGGGTGCTATACTTAGCTGATGTTTAAGGAATGATTCCCTCTGATTTCCATTCTTCCTGTGGAAGCTGCAGGTCCTTGATACGGCCGCACTTGATGTCGAGTACCCATCCATGCACCTGCGGGTACTGGTTGGTTTTATAAGCGCGGTGCATCACCGAGGTATTGCAGATGTTCTTAACCTGCGCCAGCACATTTAGCTCTGACAGGCGGTTAAGGCGTTGCTCTTCGGTTTCAAGGCTGTCAATTTCCTGGCGGTGTATCAGGTACAGTTCCCGGATCGGGTTTACCCAGCTTTCTACCACACCGGTGGCCATACCTTTGTAGGCTGCTTCTACACCGCCACAGCAGTAGTGCCCGCAAACAACAATGTGCTGCACGCCCAGCGACTCCACGGCATACTCTAGCACAGCAAGCAGGTTCATGTCTGTAAGCGATACCTGGTTGGCCACGTTGCGGTGGATGAACAACTCGCCAGGTTCTGTTTTAGTGAAGCTGTTCAGCGGCATGCGGCTGTCCGAGCACCCGATAAAAAGGAAGGGCGGGCGCTGGCCTCTCGACAGTTTCTTGAAATAATCCGGATCCTGGTCCAGCTTTTCCGCTGCCCATTCAAGGTTGTTTTGTATCAGGTCTTCGTAATTGTGGTAGTGCATAGGTGTCGGAATTAAATATGTAGTGGCTGATCTTGTTATATTTTGGCCTCCGGTTCAAATATATGTAAATATGCTTAAAGCAGCAGAAGGCCGCTAGCTTACAACTTCCTTCGAAATGTAGCGGGAGTTAAGTATACTTAACGCACCCATATACCTGAGGTTGAACTTCAGCTCGTTGCCTACTTTATAGTTTTGCTCGTTAGCACCTAGCTCCACGATCAGCATATCCGAACTGGCGCCAATTATGTTCAGGCTGCTGTCCTGGGGTATCAGGTATTTCGGGTTAATATCAAGCAGGCCAACATCCAGTATGGCTCTGTGGGATGTTTTCCCGTAGAGGCTCTCGTCAATTTCAAAGCTTTCGCCGCTGGGGTTCGCTGCCAGCATACCGGTCGGTATCATGGGTTTTTCGTTCAGCTCGATGATCTCCGCAGAAAATTCAAACACGTTTGGATCCATGCCGTCCAGTGTTTCGCCGGTGAAGAGGTTGAGCCCAAAGTATAACGCTTCGCCAATGCGGAAGTGGTTGATACCTTTGGGCATCTGGTGCGTGAAGAGCAAGGGAATGGTAACGGACGTGCCGCCCGAAACCCAGGGTATTTCGATGTTAAACCTTGCCTTGATCACCTGCTTGTATAGGCTGAGCTGGATGAGTTTGTCCTGCGTAGGCATAACCCCGTGCAGGCAGTTAAAATTAGCCCCCAGCCCGATAACGGATATGCCCGGCAGTTCGAACACCTGCTCGTAAAAGTCTACCAGGTCGTCGCCCATCACGCCTTCCCGCAAGTCACCCATTTCGATCATGATGATGATCTTGTGTACTTTATGCTGTCGCTCCGCCTCCTCTGACAGCAGGCGGATGATGTCGATCTCGGTCTGGAAGCTGACATCAGCAAACTCAATGATCTCAGGTATACTTTGTTTGGGCGCAGGCTTGATGTATACGGTCTGCACATCTGGCGCCAAACTTTTTATGATCTTCAGATTTGTAACCCGTGAATCGTGTATCTCTTTTATGCCTAGGGAAAGTACTTCTTTCAGGAAAAGTTCTTCGCCGCAAAGCAGCTTGGTTACGATCCCCCAGTGTATACTTTTTTCCTCGAAAACAGAGTTGAGGTGGTTGTAATTGTGTCTGAGCCTGTCGCGGTACAGTTTTAATACTGCCATTCTTTATTTTTGTAATCTGTATTCCAAATACTTGTTCGTGAAACCGAGCTTCTCGTACAGGTGCCGTGCCGGGTTTTGCGGCTCTACGTGCAATGCAATACTGCCGCTTGTGTTTTCAATTGCCAGCTGTACCAGCCTTTTACCTACGCCTTTCCCACGCTGGCTGTTGTGCACGGCTACATATACCAATATATTCTCGGGTATGTAGCCGCTCATTCCGGTGTTGTTCAATATCAATGCACCTACAACCTTGTCGTGTTCACGGGCAACCAGCACAGTGCCTCCTTTGCCCTCGGCATCAGACAGCGCATACTCCATGCATTTGGCAATGTCTTCGCGGGCATCGCCGTATTCGTCCAGGTGGTTAAAGAGGAAGTCCAGCACCTCGTCACGGTTCAGGTGTGCGTGGTTAGCGGGTGCAAAAATCTCATACTGTACGGAGTTGTTTTCCTTCATTTTGTATCAGTAGTTTATTGGGTATACGGATGTTAACGTGACATAAACCAACAGGGCAGCAGTAAGGACAAATAAATCAGGCTTCGGCCCGTGGGAAATACAGCCCATAACAAAACCAAGTCCGTCAAAAATTATAGTTGAGCCTTGCCAACGTAAGTGGCTGCTCCCGAAAGGCCGATATGCCCATTGCCTATTTCCCAATTACCTCCTTCGAAATCCGCGGAAACCAAAGTTTTAGTAGGAAATCAAAATTCAACACCAGGCATTTACAACATATAAAGGACGAAAACAGCAATGCAGGGTAGGTGCAGGTATTGGGAAAGTATAAGTTTAATTTTGGTTGATGTAGAAGTATAAAATTGAAGATACTTAAAATTTGCCTAAAAAGCATGTTTCTGATCGGAATAGCTGTCAGGCGCAGAGTGTGTGCTAAAACATACTGTTGTTTTTGTACAAATGAGCTGAATACTTACCCGTGCTCGGGCGATGGCAGATGTAGCCGCAGCAACGGGATTTGTTAAGATATTCCTATTTGCAAAGTATAGCCGGGGAAGGAGCAGAAAAGGGATGAATGACATATCAGGCAGTAAGTATGAAGCTTGGAGCTAGGGTGATCTTTAAATATAAATTTTCGCAGATACAACATTATTACATTGATTTTAAATTAGCATTTGCGTATATTATGTAGCTGAGTAACTTCCTTACAATCATTTAATTAACCCGGGCTATGACAATCGCAGGTATTCGCTCTTTGCTTTGTCTGTTTATAGCCTTTCTGCTGGTGGCAGAAGGACAGGGACAAGCACTCTCAAAGGACACGGTATACTTTACCAGCAAGCGCAAAAGCATCAATATTCCCTTCAAACTTGTTCATAACCTGATCATCATTCCGCTCCGGATCAACGATTCCGGGGAGCTGAATTTTATACTTGATACCGGGGTGAAAAACACGCTGATAACCCGCCTGTACTATTCCGATTCGCTCAATCTTAACGAAGCAAGCAAGGTTACCATCCAGGGGCTCGGCAGCGGCTATTCCATCGAAGCGCTGTTCTCCAACGGCAACAATCTTTTTATGAATGGTATTAAAGGGGACAACCACCAGGTGTATGTGCTGCTAGAGGATGTTTTTAACCTCTCGCTGCGCATGGGCATGCCGGTGCACGGCATCATCGGGTGCGATATCTTTAAAAACTTTATAGTCAAGATAAACTACAGCAACAAAGTACTGACGCTGTACCGGCCGGATACGGTACTTAAAAAACCTAAAAGGGGAGAAGAATACCCGCTGACCATTGAAAACGACAAGGCTTACCTGCAGGCGCAGGTGCGCCAGTACAACGGCGATCCGCTGGATGTAAAACTGGTGATTGATACAGGAGCAAGCCATTCGTTGTCGCTCTACCTGCCATCCGACCAGCGGCTGGCACTGCCTCCTAAGGTGATGGAAGCCTATCTTGGACGTGGCCTGAGCGGGGATATCAGCGGCAAAATCGGTCGTATCAACAGCTTTGTGCTGGGCCGCTACGAGCTGCAGGACCTGCCTACTTCGTACCCCGATGAAGAGGCCATTAAGGTAGCCCTCAGCCTATCGAACCGGAACGGTAATCTGGGCTCGGAAATCCTCAAGCGCTTTACGGTTATCTTTGATTATCCGCACCAGCGCATGACGCTCATCCCGAACAGGAAGTATAAAGAGCCGTTCCACTACAACATGGCCGGGTTTGAATTAAGTACCCCGCTGCCGGGCACCAATTTCTATGTCATTTCTTATGTGGTGAAAGACTCGCCGGCACAGAGCATCGGCGTAAAAGCCGGTGACCAGCTGCTCAACATAAACGGACGGGATTGCAAGGAGTATACCCTAAACGAATTACTGGAGCTGTTCGAGAGCAAGCCAGGGCGCAAACTCAAAATGAAGCTGCGACGCGACACCGAAACCTACGAGGTTGACCTGGTGCTGCAAAGCAAGATTTAACAAGTATGCCTGCTTAACCGGCAATATCGCTGTAGATTTGCAGGCCTAACAGCAACACCGCTAGTACGATCAGTGCTATACCTGCATAGTACCTGACATTCGGCACAGGTACGGCCTCCACGTTCCCTCTGCTGTCCTCTCTTCGGAACTGCAGGTTGGCAAGCAAAAGTCCGTTGCCGAAGCTAAGCCAAATAGCTGCCATCAGAACATCTCGGGTGATAAAAAGAGTAGCCATGCCTATGGCAGAAAATAGAATACCTGTTATAACGCTTAATGAGTATCTTTTCATGCAGCTATACTTCCGCTTTGCAACGTAATTTATGTACT
Source organism: Pontibacter ruber (assembly GCF_023630205.1). Lineage (GTDB taxonomy): Bacteria > Bacteroidota > Bacteroidia > Cytophagales > Hymenobacteraceae > Pontibacter > Pontibacter ruber. The sequence continues at coordinate 883,182 of NZ_JALPRR010000002.1, forward strand.
GTTATAAATAGGGCAGCAAGTTAAGCAATAAGTAGAAGGCTCGGTACAAAACCTCATCCTGAAGTATAAATGCGTTGCTTTTCATCAACTTATACAGTATGAAACTGTAGGATCTCCTTGTGAAACATTACAAAGAGATTGTATAAATTTTAGTAGATTTTAAAACTTAATCTTGTATATATCGCTATTTATTCCAAATCTTTGTTCCAGTCTCGGAATAAAGAACGGGACCGGATTTTTAGCACACAATTACAAAATGAAAAAAAAGCCGTTTTTATCATCCAGTATGATAAATCACTCTTCGCTGAAGGGTGCGTCTTTTTCTATCCTTACAGCAAGGGTAGTTTTGAGGGCAATTAACGCCATAGTCCGCTACAGGCCCTAGGCCGACGTGCATACCGATTGCCTACGTGGTAGTCATTCTTCCCCCTTTAATTTTTCTGAATAAGCATTTAAGCAAGGACATACGCTAAACGTATTGCCTGCCGCTGCTGTATTCCTGTTTTTTTACTTGTAAAAATTGGCCGTGCACAAGTATGGCCCGGGTATATATTATCTAGAATGATCAACCAATCTCCTTTTATTATTACGGTAGCCGATAAGCAACATACTTCTTATGCCGCACAGATCTGCGATGAGATGGAGTCGTCGGCGAAAGCCAGGGGCACAGGTATAGCCAAACGTACGCCCGAATACATTGCACAGAAAATGCTGGAAGGCAAAGCCGTAATCGCACTTGATGTGAATGGCACCTGGGCAGGTTTCTGCTACATCGAGACCTGGAGCCACGGCAAGTATGTGGCCAATTCCGGCCTGATCGTGTCGCCGGAGTTGCGCAAGAGCGGCCTGGCCAAGCTCATCAAGCAAAAGATATTCGAACTATCACGTACCAAGTATCCGGAGGCCAAGATCTTCGGGTTGACTACTGGTCTGGCTGTGATGAAGATCAATTCGGATCTGGGGTATCGTCCGGTAACCTACTCGGAGCTGACCGATGATGACGCTTTCTGGGAAGGCTGCAAAAGCTGCGTGAACTACGAGATACTGACAATGAAGGGCCGCAGCAATTGCCTTTGCACGGCCATGCTCTACGACCCGGCCCGCGAACAAAAGCCGATTGCCCGTGAGCAGCTGCAGATACTGACTCCAATTGAACAACCTAAAACTGCTGTGTATAGCAGCTATACCAAAGGCTCCGGTAGCCAGAGCCCTAACCCGAAAAGCATTTAAAAAAACATGAAGAAGAAAGTTGTTTTAGCCTTCAGCGGCGGCCTTGATACCTCTTATTGTGTTAAATACCTGAAAGAAGAAAAGGGACTGGAAGTGCATTCCGTGCTGGTAAATACCGGTGGCTTTTCGGAAGAAGAACTGCAGCAGACCGAGCAGCGCGCCTATGACCTGGGCGTGGCGCAGCACACGAATCTGGACGAGACCGAGTACTACTACCAGAGCTGCATCAAGTACCTGATTTTTGGCAATGTGCTGAAGAACAACACGTATCCATTGTCGGTAAGTGCCGAGCGCGTGACACAGGCCATGGCCATTGCACGCCATGCCAAAGCGTTGGGTGCTGATTACGTGGCACACGGCAGCACCGGCGCCGGTAACGACCAGGTACGTTTCGATATGATCTTTCATGTAATGATCCCGGAGATCGGAATCCTGACGCCAATCCGCGACATGAAGCTTTCGCGTGAAGAAGAGATCGAGTACCTGAAAAAGCACGGCGTGGAGTATGACTTTGTAAAAGCGCAGTATTCCATCAACAAAGGTATCTGGGGCACGTCGGTAGGAGGCAAAGAGACGCTGACCTCGCACCTGCCCTTGCCGGAAACCGCTTACCCCACGCAGCTTACAAAAGAGCAGCCGGAGCGCGTGACGTTGCATTTTGAGAAAGGCGAGCTGACAGGTATAAACGGCACTACTTATAATTCTCCGGTACAGGCCATTCAGGCGCTGCAGAGTATAGCCGCACCTTTCGCCATTGGCCGCGACATCCATGTGGGCGATACCATCATTGGCATCAAAGGCCGTGTTGGTTTTGAGGCAGCCGCTCCGATGGTGATCATCAAAGCACACCATACCCTGGAGAAGCACGTGCTCACCAAATGGCAGCTATACTGGAAAGACCAGCTGGCAACCTGGTACGGCAACTGGCTGCACGAGGGACAGTTCATTGATCCAACCATGCGCAACATCGAGTCTTTCCTGCAAGAGACGCAGGAGAACGTAACCGGTAAAGTACACGTGCTGCTGGCACCGTACCGCTTCCAGGTAGAAGGTATCGAATCGGAGCACGACCTGATGTCTTCTAAGTTTGGCAGCTACGGCGAGATGAACAATGCCTGGTCAGGAGAGGATGTGAAAGGCTTCTCTAAAATATTTGGCAACCAGGCCATGATGTACCACAAGATCAACAACACCACGCTCTAATGGCAGCAACTATAAAAGCGGGCATCGTAGGCGGGGCAGGGTATGCCGGTGGTGAACTGCTGCGCCTGCTATTTCTGCACCCGCATGTGGAGCTTGCCTTTGTGCAGAGCCGCAGCCAGGCCGGTAAACTGGTTTCTTCTTCGCACCCTGATTTATTGGGCGAGACGGAACTGACGTTTTCTGCTGGCGCTGATGCTCCGGTAGATGTTCTTTTCCTGTGTGCCGGTCATGGCGAAGCCGCCAAATTTCTGGCTGAAAATAAGGTACTGGCAGCGACAAAAATCATCGACCTGAGCCAGGACTTCCGCTGGAACGAAGGTACGAACACTGCCACCGTAGAGGTAGACGGCAGAAGCTTTGTGTACGGCTTGCCTGAGTTGCAGCGAGAGCGCATAAAGGGAGCACAGCACATTGCCAACCCGGGCTGCTTTGCCACAGGTATTCAGCTGGCCTTGCTGCCGCTTGCACAGCAGAATATACTGACTTCGGAAGTACATGTAAGCGGCATCACGGGGTCTACGGGTGCCGGGCAAAGCCTGAGTGCTACCTCGCATTTCAGCTGGAGAACTGAAAATGTCTCTACCTATAAAGTGATGGAGCACCAGCACCTGCGCGAGATTAAGCGCAGCCTGCTGAGCCTGCAGCCGGATAATCAACCGGACATTCACTTTATACCTTACCGGGGCCCTTTTGCGCGTGGCATTTTCATAACAGCCTATCTGAAATCGGAGCTTTCGCTGGAGGAGGCACAGGCGCTGTACAGCGACTATTACAAAGACCATCCTTTCACCATCGTGACGGAGCAGAATCCGGACCTAAAGCAAGTTGTGAACACCAACAAATGCGTGCTGCATCTGCAGAAGCATGGGGAAATGCTGGTGATAACAAGTATAATTGACAACCTGCTGAAAGGCGCCGCCGGACAGGCCGTTCAGAACATGAACCTTGTCTTCGGTCTGGACGAGAGCACCGGTTTGAAGCTAAAGGCGGCAGCGTTTTAACAGGGACCAATTAACAGTAAGCAGTTAACATTTACTCTTAACTGGTCACTGATAACTGTTATTTGATTACTAATTACTGATTACTAATTACTGATTACTGATTACTGAAATATGCTTAAGTACCCCAATACACTCTTTTACATCTATTTTCTAACCTCCTATATCTAATTCATATAGCCATGAACCTCTTTGACGTATACCCGCTCTTCGACATCGAGCCAGTAAGAGCCGCCGGACTTTCCGTTTGGGATAAAGAAGGCAAAAAGTACCTCGACCTGTACGGCGGCCACGCTGTTATTTCCATTGGTCACTCTCACCCGCATTACCTTAAGCGCGTAGCCCGCCAGCTGTACGATATTGGTTTTTACTCCAATGCAGTTCAGATGCCGCTTCAGCAGGAGCTGGCAGAAAAGCTTGGCAAACTCAGCGGCTACGAAGATTACAGCCTCTTCTTGTGCAACTCCGGTGCCGAGGCAAACGAAAATGCCCTGAAGCTGGCATCCTTCCATACAGGTCGTAAAAAGGTAATTGCCTTCAAAAGCTCTTTCCATGGCCGCACTTCTGCTGCTGTAGCGGCCACCGATGATCCAAGTATAGTTGCCCCGATCAACCAGACAGAAAACATCCTTTTCCTGCCGTTCAATGATGTGGCTGAATTTGAGCAGGCATTGCAGGAGTATGGTCAGGAACTGGCGGCTGTGATTATAGAAGGCATACAAGGTGTTGGCGGCGTAAACATTCCGGACCCGGTGTTTCTGCAAACAGTGGCTGCCGGTTGTGCAGGTGTAGGAGCTTTGCTGATACTGGATGAAGTGCAGTCCGGCTACGGACGGTCGGGTAAATTCTTTGCGCATCAGCATGCCGGCATCAAACCGGACCTGATCACGGTGGCCAAAGGAATGGGCAACGGCTTCCCTGTTGGAGGTGTGCTGATCAGCCCTGAAATAGAAGCACGCCATGGCATGCTGGGTACGACGTTTGGGGGGAATTACCTGGCCTGCGCAGCTGCTATTGCTGTGCTGGAAGTGATCGAGAAAGAAGAGCTTTTGGAGAATGCTACCATCATGGGCCATTACCTGAAGGAGCAGATGGAAAGTATACCGGGCGTAAAAGAGGTGCGTGGGCAAGGACTGATGATCGGCATCGAGCTGCACGAGCCTTGTGCTGCCATTCGCAAAGAGCTGCTGAACCACCACTGCATTTTTACAGGCAGTTCATCGAATAAAAACACACTGCGGCTGTTGCCGGCACTGACCATCAGCAAAGCCGAGGCCGACCAGTTTTTGAAGGCATTTACATCCGTACTCTCTAAAAAAGTAACAGCATAATGAAGCAATTCACTTCCGTACACGATGTGCAGGACGTAGCTGCCCTGGTAAACGAAGCCTTACAACTGAAACAAACTCCACTGGCACACAAAGCCTTGGGACAGGACAAGACACTGGGCCTGATTTTCATGAATCCGAGCCTGCGAACGCGCCTCAGCACGCAGAAAGCAGGTATGAACCTGGGCATGAACGTAATGGTGATGAACCTGGATAAAGAAGGTTGGGCGCTCGAGACGCAGGACGGCGTGGTGATGAACGGCACCACGGTAGAGCACATCCGGGAGGCGGCAGCGGTCATGGGGCAGTACTGCGACATCATCGGGATTCGCTCGTTTCCGAAACTGCAGGATAGGGAAGAAGACTACAGCGAGGACCTGCTTAACAAGTTTATTAAGCTGGCTGGCGTACCGGTAGTGAGCCTCGAATCGGCTACACGACACCCGCTACAGAGCCTGGCAGACCTGGTAACTATAAAAGAGCAGGCAGCTGCAGGCAAGCGCCCGAAAGTGGTGCTGACCTGGGCACCGCATGTAAAAGCCATTCCGCATTGTGTGGCCAACTCGTTTGCCGAATGGATGCAGCAGGCTGATGTGGATCTGGTGATCACGAACCCGGAAGGCTACGACCTGGCAGATAAATTTACCAAAGGGTCGCAGGTACTGCACAACCAGGACGAAGCATTAAAGGGTGCAGACTTTGTGTACGTGAAGAACTGGTCGAGCTACGAAGAGTATGGAAAGGTGCTGACAGACGGTGAAGGCTGGATGATGACCAATGAGAAGCTGGCGCTGACGAACAATGCCAAAGTCATGCATTGCCTTCCGGTGCGCCGCGGTCTGGAACTTAGCCAAGAGATACTCGATGGGCCGAACTCATTGGTGATCGAACAGGCTAATAACCGTACTTACGCAGCGCAGGCCGTGCTGAAGCGCATGCTCGAAAGAATAGCTTAAGTATACATGCAGAAAGTTCATATCATTAAAATCGGCGGCAATATTCTGGATAACCCTGAGCGGCTGCAGCGTTTCCTGATTGATTTTGCGCAACTGCCTGTTCCAAAACTACTGGTGCATGGTGGTGGTAAAATTGCCTCTACCATCGGGCTGCAGTTGGGCATAGAGCCGCAGTATGTGGAAGGTCGTCGCCTTACCGATGCGGAAACCCTGCGTGTGGTAACGATGGTGTACGCCGGGCTCATCAACAAAAATGTAGTAGCACAATTGCAGGCGCTCGGCTGCAACGCAATCGGCCTGACCGGTGCTGACGCCAATACCATACCTGCTACTAAACGCCCGGTCAAAACGATCGACTATGGCTTTGTCGGAGATGTGGCAGGTCCGGAAACGATTAATGCGGCTGCCATTCAGGCGCTGCTGCAGGCAGGGCTTACGCCCGTGTTTGCGCCGCTGACACATGATGGGCAAGGCACTTTGCTCAATACCAATGCGGATACCATAGCCTCCGTGCTGGCAACTGCGTTGGCACCATACTATGAGGTGAAGCTGGTGTATTGCTTTGAGAAGAAAGGCGTACTGGCCGATGCGGAAGACGATGACTCAGTGATCCAACGTATCGATCAGGACAAGTATAAAATGTTGAAGCAAGACGGCGTGGTGACACAAGGTATGATCCCGAAACTGGACAATGCCTTTGCTGCACTTCAGCAGGGCGTCAGTGCTGTACTTATCGGGGAGGCGGATGCATTAGCAAGTCTTGCCACGGATGAAGCTTTTTCAGGTACCACACTACAACTGCAACATGGATAAGAACCAGCTTTACCAGGAGGCACTGGATTTGCTGCAGCAGCTCATTGCTATACCTTCTTACAGCAGTGAAGAGGACAAAACGGCGGATCTAATAGCCTCCTTTCTAGAAGCAAAAGGAGTGCAGGTGCAGCGTAAACTAAACAACGTGTGGGCGCGCAACAAGCATTATAATCCTGCTTTGCCTACGCTGCTGCTCAACTCGCACCACGATACGGTAAAACCGAATACCGGCTATACCCGCGATCCCTTTGCTGCTACTCTAGAAGAAGGCAAACTATACGGATTAGGAAGCAACGATGCAGGTGGCTGCCTGGTGTCGCTGCTGGCGACGTTTTTATACTTCTATGAGCAGGAGGGATTGGAGTATAACCTGGTATATGCTGCTACGGCAGAGGAAGAGATATCGGGGAGAAATGGCTTGGAGCTGCTGCTGCCGGACTTAGGCGAACTGGAGGCAGCCATTGTAGGCGAGCCTACGCTCATGCATCTGGCCGTAGCAGAAAAAGGGCTGCTGGTGCTGGATTGCGTAGCTGCAGGTCGGTCCGGGCACGCTGCCCGTGAGGAAGGCCTTAATGCCATTTACGAAGCGCTGCCTGATATCCACTGGTTTCAGTCGTATCGCTTCCCGAAGGAGTCGGTGCACCTGGGGCCGGTGAAAATGTCCGTTACCATGATACAGTCCGGTACGCAGCACAACGTGGTACCTGACAAGTGCCAGTTCACGGTGGATGTGCGCCTGACAGACGCCTATACCATGGAGGAAGTGCTGGAAACAATTCAGCAGCATGTTAGGGCAGAAGTTAAGCCACGTTCCATGCGCCTGAAGCCCTCTTCCATACCTTTGGATCACCCGTTGGTGCAGGCGGGAATGCAGCTTGGCCGCAGCACTTACGGCTCGCCCACTACATCCGATCAGGCATTGCTTTCCATACCATCTCTCAAGCTGGGTCCCGGCGACTCGGCCCGTTCGCACATGGCAGATGAGTTTATTTACCTGCATGAAATTGAGGAAGGAATCAGTCTGTACATTGACATTTTGCAGCAGGTCATGTAGTAGCCTCCTTGCTTTTGTCATTTCAACCATCGGAAGAAATCTAAGGATCCGGATTCTAACTCCAGATTTCTCACTTCATTCGAAATGACAAAATGAACATTCTCTTAATTACTCATTCACTCATTCAAAATTACCTCATGAAACTCTGGCAAAAGAACACTGACGTTAAAAAGGAAATCGAGCAGTTTACCGTTGGGCGCGACCCGGAATTCGATATGCAGCTGGCTGCTTTTGATGTGCTGGGTTCGCTGGCGCACACGCGCATGCTGGAGCAGGTGGGCTTGCTGGAGAAAGAAGACCTGGAGGCACTGCAACGGGAGATGAAAAGTATCTACCATAGTATAGTTGCCAGGGAGTTCGGCATTGAACCGGGCGTGGAGGACATCCACTCGCAGGTAGAGCTGGAGCTGACAAGACGGCTTGGCGAAGCGGGCAAAAAGATACACAGCGGCCGCTCCCGAAACGACCAGGTGCTGGTAGACCTGAAGTTATACCTACGCCACGAACTGCAGCAGATAGTAGGAGAGGTGAAGGCATTGTTCGATGTGCTGCAGGAGCAGAGCGAGCGACACAAAGACAAGTTGTTGCCAGGCTATACCCACCTGCAGGTAGCGATGCCCTCGTCTTTCGGTCTGTGGTTTGGGGCGTATGCCGAAAGCCTGGTGGATGATGTGCTGCTGCTACAATCGGCGTATAAAATTGCAGACAAAAACCCGCTGGGATCTGCCGCTGGCTATGGCTCTTCGTTCCCGCTCAATCGACAGATGACAACCGAGTTACTGGGCTTTGAAACCATGAACTACAATGTGGTGTATGCACAGATGGGACGGGGCAAAACGGAGCGCGTGGTAAGTACGGCTATTGCTTCGGTAGCGGCTACACTGGCGCGCATGGCCATGGACCTGTGCTTGTACATGAGCCAGAACTTTGCATTCATAAGCCTGCCGGATAACCTGACCACGGGTTCGAGCATCATGCCGCATAAAAAGAACCCGGATGTGTTCGAGATCATGCGGGGCAAGTGCAACAAACTGCAGGCGCTGCCAACCGAGATCTCCATGCTCCTGATCAACCTGCCATCGGGCTACCACCGCGAGCTGCAGCTGCTGAAGGAGTCGCTGTTCCCGGCGTTCGGGGAGCTGAAAGACTGCCTGCAGATGATGGCCTTTATGCTTCCGCAATTGCAGGTGCGCGACAGCATCATGGAAGAAGAAAAGTATAAGTATGCCTTCAGCGTGGACGCAGTAAATGCAGCTGTACTAGAGGGTTTGCCATTCCGGGATGCTTACAAAAAAGTAGGCGAAAGTATAGAACAAGGCACCTTTACTGTGCCGGCTTCGGTGGAGCATACGCACGAAGGAAGTATAGGCAACCTCTGCAACAAAGAGATTGCTTCGTTGATGGAAAAAGCGATTGCCGCTTTCCATTTCGAGCGTGCCGAGCAGGCGCTGCAGGCACTGGTAAAATAGCTTCTGCTAATCATATAAAGTATAAAGCCTCTTAGTAAATCTAAGAGGCTTTATACTTTAGTTCATGTGGTAATTCTGTGGCTTTATTTCCTTCAGCTTTCGCGAGCCTTGCAGCAGCGTACCGACAATAAGCGCCAGCAGCACGGCCAAACCAATTACCAGGTAGGAAAGTATTTTTAAGGTTTTCACGTTCCGCTCCGCCGACTCGTACAGTTCCTGCCCGACCTCACCCTGTACTTCTATAAGGTTGTGTAGCGGCACCAGCAAATTCTGGAAGGCTGCATGTCCTTTGGTATGGCTCAACTGCAGGGCAGCAGGATGGTTGCCCGCACGGCTCAGTTGCATTACCTGCTCCTGTATTCTCACAAGTGCTGCAAACTGTACTTTATAGTTGGCCAGGTCGGTACTTTCCTGTTCGATCAGGTAAGTGCTTTCAAATTTCTGTACCAGCGAATCGATGGCCCTGGTGTTCGAGCTCAGCAACTGACGGATGCTGTCCTTTTCTGCTATACTTCCAGTCAGTACGTGTTCTTCGAGGTACATCCTGTTCTGGTAGTATCGCTCCAGCATCTGCGAAATATCAAGCGAAGGCACCAGTCGGTCCTGGTAAACCGACCGGAACTGTTTGTTCACTTCCCCGATGCTGTAGCTTACGAACCAATTGGCCAGAATAATGATAACAAAGACGCTTCCCAGCGCAAGCGCCAGCTTTTCACGTTGCCTGATCCTGAATACCCAGTTCATCTATCATACTCTCATGGTTTATTAAATATAAGGAATTATACTTAAAATAAAACAATAGCCGCTGATAAGCTCACTAACTGGCTATCAATCCCATAATCAATGCAATTTAATTCTTGAAAACGTAACATTAACTTCACACAGCAACAGCGTATAAGGGGCAAACTGATGTACTCAGCAACAAAAGAGAACGCCCGTGATACCGATCAAGATCCATACGCAACCAGATGATTCTACATGCGGCCCAACCAGCCTGCATGCCGTGTACCGGTACTTCAAAGACACGATTTCCTTAAGTGAGGTTATTCGCGAGGTACCGTATCTGGACGAAGGCGGAACACTGGAGGTATTACTAGCCTGCCATGCCTTGCAACGCGGGTATAGAGCCCGCATTTATACGTATAACCTGCACATTTTTGACCCGACCTGGATCGGCCTCAGCAACGATGAAATTATTGTGAAGCTGGAGCAGCAGATGGCGGTAAAAAACGGCAGCAGCAAGTTTCACAGGGCTACACTGGCTTACATTGAATTCCTCAAACTTGGGGGTGAGCTGAGCAGCCATGATTTGAACAAAAAGCTGCTGCGCCAGTACTTTGACCAGGGCATTCCGCTCCTGACCGGCCTGAGTTCTACGTACCTTTATTTAAGCGCACGCGAATACTCCGACGAAGAAGGCAATTCTGTTTACGACGATGTACGTGGCTACCCAATGGGGCATTTTGTGGTGCTCTGCGGTTTTGCTGACGACCAGCAGAAGATCGTAGTGGCAGACCCATATCCGGACAATCCATACTTTAAAGACAATTACTACGAGGTAAGCGTCTCCCGCCTGCTCAACGCGATCATGTTGGGGATGACTACCTTCGATGCCAACCTGCTGGCCATACAGCCAGCCGACTTTGAATTCCACCAAGAATAAGACATGCGAAAGATTGTTGTAGTGGACTATCCCAAAGACTGGGATGTAGCCATTGAAGACGTAGAGGTGGTGGATGTACAATCGTACCTGACCGATACCACCTATACCGATATAAAAAATGCGCGCATTTTTAACCTGTGCCGCTCTTACAAATACCAGAGTGCAGGTTACTATGTGTCGCTGCTTGCCGAGGCAAGAGGCCATAAGCCGATCCCGAGTGTTACCACCATGCAGGACCTCAAAAGCCCTACCATTGTACGCGCCATCACCGTCGAACTGGAAGAGCTCATCAAGAAGAGTCTGGCAGGGTTAAAATCCAAGACCTTTACCCTGAGTATTTACTTTGGGCAGAACGTGGCGGTAAAGTATGAAAAGCTTTGCAAGCAGCTGCACGATTTGTTCCAGGCTCCCTTGCTGCGGGCGCAGTTCGTGTACAAAGACGATTGGGTGCTGCAAAGTATAAGCGCCATCCCGATCAACGAAGTGCCCGATCATCACTGGCGCTACCTGGTACGTTTTGCCAAAGCCTATTTTGCCCGCCACCGCTTCTCCGGAGCCCGCATCACACGCAAGATTTATGACCTGGCTATATTGGTAGACCCCGATGAGAAAGAGCCGCCGTCCGATAAAAGGGCTATTCAGCACTTTATGGATGCCGCCGATTCGCTGGGTTTTTATGTGGAACTCATCACCAAAGACGACTACCGCCGGTTGCCTGAGTTCGACGCCCTGTTTATCCGGGAAACCACTTCGGTAAACCACCACACCTACAAGTTTGCCCGCAAAGCATTTGCCGATGGGCTGGTGGTGATCGATGATCCGGAGTCTATACTTCGGTGCACGAACAAAGTATACCTGGCAGAATTGCTGGCCAAAGCCAAGGTGCCAACGCCCAAAACCATGATCATCCACAAAGACAACCGCAACCAGGTGGAGCAGGAACTGGGACTGCCCTGCGTGCTGAAAAAACCGGATAGTTCTTTTTCGCAGGGGGTGGTGAAGGCAAAGACACAGGAATGTCTCAAAAAGGAGCTCGACGAGATGCTGTCGGATTCGGAGCTGATCATCGGGCAGGAATTTACACCTACGGATTTCGACTGGCGCATTGGCATCCTGGACAAGCAGCCGCTTTATGCCTGCAAGTACTACATGGCCAAAGGACACTGGCAAATCTATAACTGGAACGGTAAAAAGCAGGATACAGAGGGGGATGCTGATACCATCCCGTTCGAAGAGGTACCATTTACCGTGCTGCACACGGCCCTGAAAGCTGCCAACCTGATTGGCAACGGCCTGTACGGCGTGGACCTGAAAGAAATAGACGGCAAAGCCTACGTAATAGAAGTAAACGATAACCCAAGTATAGACTCTGGTTGCGAAGACAGGATCCTTAAAAAGGAGCTGTACCTCTCCATCCTCAAATCGATCAAAAAACGCATCGACAACCACAAAAACTTTAGAACCGATGAGTAGCAAGCATGAACCATTACACCTGTTCGAAGGGTATGGCGTTGAAATGGAGTACATGATCGTGCAAAAAGACAGCCTGCAGGTAAGCCCGATCACGGATAAACTGATCTATGACGAAGTGGGTGCTTATGTGTCGGATGTGGAGTTCGGAGAGATTGCCTGGTCGAATGAACTGGTGCTACACGTAGTGGAACTGAAAACCCAGGGACCTGTAAAGTCGCTGGTCGGACTGCAGAACAAGTTTTACGAACACGTACAGAAGATAAATCAAATGCTGGAGCGGCATAATGCCTGCCTGTTGCCTACAGGCGCCCACCCGCTCATGAACCCGCATACCGATACCCGGCTGTGGCCGCACGAGTACAATGCCATTTACGAAGCTTACAACCGCATTTTCGATTGCCGCGGGCATGGCTGGGCAAACCTGCAGAGCACGCACCTTAACCTGCCTTTCGGCAACGACGAGGAATTCGGGAAGCTGCATGCCGCCATCCGGATGGTACTGCCGATCATACCGGCGCTGTCGGCTTCCTCCCCAATACTGGATGGCAAGGTAACCGGCCTGCAGGACACGCGCCTGGAAGTATACCGCCACAACCAAGACAAGATACCTGCCATAGCAGGCAAGGTAATTCCCGAAGCAGTGTTCAGCAAAGCAGATTACGAAGCGCAAATCCTGCAGAAGATCTATGACGCTGTAGCGCCTTATGACCAGGAACAGGTACTGCAGGAGGAATTCCTGAACTCACGGGGAGCCATCGCCCGCTTTGAGCGCAACGCCATCGAGATTCGCCTGATCGACATACAGGAAAGCCCGCTGGCCGATGTGGCCGTGCTGCATGCGGTGGTATCGGTGCTGAAAGCGCTTGTTTCAGAGCGTTGGGTAAGTATAAACGAACTGCAGCGCTGGAGCGAAGATACCCTGGCCGAGCTGCTGCACAACACCATCCGGAACGGACAGCAGGCTATACTTACTGATCAGAATTTCATGAAGTGCTTTGGCTTTGAAGGTACGGAGAACAGCACCGTAGGTGAGTTGTGGCAGCACCTTATCAGCGAAACTTCCGAAACAACAGATCAACCGGAAATAGCTCATACTCTTAATGTTATACTTTCGCGCGGAAATTTGTCCAAACGAATTTTAGAAGCAACAGGAGAAAATCCGTCTGAAGACCGTATAAGGCAGGTTTACAGGCAGCTGGCAATTTGCCTGCAGCAAAACGGAATTTTTCTACCTGATAAACTATGCTAAAACTACTTATAACGTGTGAACACGGCGGCAACCAGGTACCACCTGAATACGCTTCTCTTTTCGACGGTCAGGAAGAAGTGCTTGCATCGCACCAGGGCTATGATATAGGAGCCCTGGACCTTTTTCATACTTTAAAGGAACTGGCAGATGTGAGCTTTTATGCTGAAACCAGCCGGCTCCTGGTTGAGCTGAACCGTTCGCAGCGTCACCCAAAGCTTTTCTCGGCAATTACCAAAGCGTTACCTGAAACAGAGAAGAAGAAAATTCTAAAGGTTCATTACCATCCGTACCGCGAACGTGTGGAGCACATGATCCAGGACCTGGTATCAGCCGGAAGACAGGTGCTGCACATTGCTGTTCATTCGTTCACGCCGGTGCTGGACGGGCAGGAACGCCAGGCGGATATTGGCCTTCTCTATGACCCGAAGCGCAGCCTGGAGCAGAACTTTTGTAAAACCTGGAAAGATAAGCTGCTGCAACAGCGCGATAAACTTCTGGTTCGGTTCAATTATCCTTACCTGGGTATTTCAGATGGTTTCCCTACGTACCTGCGTCGTAAATTTGATGCAGGAAGTTATGCCGGAATAGAGCTGGAGGTGAATCAGAAGTACCCGGCAGGCAACAACGAAGGTTGGCAACAACTGAAGCACACACTAAAGGAGTCGCTTCGGGAAGCAGTAGAAAAACAGTGAACTGCTCACAATGCTGCATAAAAGCATCCGTTGTTCAAACAAAACAATAACTTAATATTTGTATATTAAGTATTGTAAGGGTTAAATTGAATTGTTTACGATCTCCTATAGGAAGTTTTTTGATCGTATCAGAAGCAGAATTAATAATTGAATACTTACATATAAATCACACAACTATGAAGATCAAAAGTTTACTTCACCTGGTTATGGTATTGGTAGCAACACAGTTTATTTTTTCCTGCAGCTCTGCCAAGTATTATGAGTTTGCAGCAAACAAGCAGGCGCCATACCATCAACTGAAACAAAAAGCGGCTTCTGAAGCAGCGCCAAGTGTAATGGAAGTAGCTATCGCCGCTGCCGAACAAAAAGCTTCCGAAAAACAGGCAGAGCCGGTTTTAGAAGCCAGCACAGCCCCTGTTGCCAGAAAAGCTACACCAAAAGCTGTAAGTATAAAAGCGCCAGCAGAAGCCAGCAAAGTAGCTCCAACTGTTACAGAAGCTGAAGCATTGGTAATGGCAAAAGATCGACTTGCTTCGATGACCAAAGCGGAGAAAAAAGAGCTGAAAAAAGAATTCCGTGAGGCACTTCGCCAGGAAAGAGGCGGCAGCAGAACAAACATTGTAGAAGTTATCCTGGCCATTTTGTTGCCACCGTTGGCTGTGTTCCTGCACGATGGTCTCGGCACATCTTTCTGGATCAATATCATTCTAACCCTGCTGTTCTTTATTCCAGGTGTTATACATGCCTTGCTGGTAGTAACAGACACGATCTAAACGGCATACGAAGTACGCCATTACAAAAGCACCGCTCCACAGCGGTGCTTTTGTGGTTTAAAGACCCGGCTGCTCAGGAGTCTGGCTCAACCTCAGATTGCCTGTTGCGTTTTATACTTGAATAGCTTTTTGCACAGGAGGTATACCTCATTGCAAAAGATAAACAGCAAACACATAGCCCCATGGAGTACAAGGACTACTACAAAATACTGGGAGTAGAGAAGAGCGCCTCGCAGGCTGACATCAAAAAAGCCTACCGGGCGCTTGCCAAAAAATATCACCCGGATAAAACGAAAGGCGACAAAGCTGCAGAAGAGAAATTTAAAGACATCAGCGAAGCATACGAGGTACTAGGCGACGAAGCCAAACGCAAGCAATACGACGAGTTGGGGTCTAACTGGCGCCAGTTTCAGCAAGGCGGCTACGGAGGAAGTGGCCGCCAGTACCAGAGGCAGCCGGGCGGTGGCTTCGGTGGTGGTTACTACGAAGGCGACATGGGCGATATGTTTGGCGGCGCAGGCGGTGGCTTTTCCGATTTCTTTCAGCAGTTCTTTGGGGGCGGCGGTTTTGGTGGCCAGCGGGCTGGCGGTGGTGGCAGGGCCGCCAAAGGGCAGGATTACGAAGCCGAGATGGAAATATCGCTGGAAGAAGCCTACAGCGGCACCTCGCGTTTGCTAAACCTGCACGGGCAGCAGCTGCGCATTACAACCAAGCCCGGTGTAGCCGACGGGCAGGTGCTTAAGATCAAAGGAAAAGGAGGACCTGCCGGAGCAGGCGGTACAGCCGGAGATCTTTACATGCGGGTGCTCGTGCGCAAGCATCCGGATTTTGAGCGCAAAGGCAATGACCTATACACAAAGCTGCCGCTGGATATGTACACCGCCATACTTGGAGGCGAAGCCCAGGTGCAGACGCTTACCGGACAGTTGAAGCTTAAGATTCCAGCAGGCACACAGAATGGCAAAGCCCTGCGCCTGAGAGGCAAAGGCATGCCGGTGTACGGCAAAACTGACCAGCACGGCGACCTGTACGTAGATATAGAGGTGAAACTGCCTACGCACTTGTCTGCAGAAGAGAGAGAGTTACTGCAGCGGCTCAGGGAACTGCACCAGGGCAAGGCAGCTAATGTATAAATGAACCGATACCTTAAACAGCGTAACTATGTTAATGACCATCGAACCGATCACGGCACATACACCCCTCAATGATTTTGTCGATAACCTGGCAGAAAGCCATCTGACCTGTTATGCCAGCGATCTGATCAGGTGCGAAGGATGCCGCAATTTCGAGGAGTTAAGCCAGGCTGTAAAACGAGCCACCGAAGTATGCAATTGCATGCACATGCCCCTGCAGGAAAACTTTAAGGTTGTTTACCGCTCGCAGAACGGAGAGGTGGTGCAGGACTGGAAACTCTCTCCTGTAGCCTATATGCTTACCATGCTGAATGCGGATGCCCGCAGCAATGTAGTTGCCAGGCTTCAGGTAGAAATGGTTAAACGCATGATGAATGCTTAACTGGATAACTCCGGTAAAGGTATAGGTACGCCAGCATGTTGCAGTGCTTCTTGCCAGTTAAACTGCTGGCATAACCGGAGCATGTTCTTTGGTATGGCTGCCTCCAGCACCATAGCCTCTCCGGTATACGGGTGCTTAAATCCAAGCTGCGCCGAGTGCAGTAACATAGATGGGCTGTCCATTTCCTCTAAGAACATCTTGTTATGGCGCCAGTCGCCGTGGCGCTTGTCGCCTACAATGTAATGTCGGATATGGGCAAAGTGCTTCCGGATCTGGTGCATGCGGCCGGTTTCCGGCTGTACCTGCACCAGCGAGTAACGGGCACTGGCATAACGACCAACCGGTATAGGCAATTCTACGGTTGCCAGGCGCGTAAAATGGGTAAGGGCTTCCTGCGGTGCTTTGTGTTTGTGATCTTTATCTGGCCGGATGGGGCTGTCGATGCTTCCTTGCTCAGGGGCATAGCCGCGAACGATGGCGTAGTATACTTTGCTTACCTGGCGCTCTTCAAAGGCTTTTACCAGGTGTGTGGTTGCCTCAGCATTTTTAGCAAACAGCAGCACTCCCGAGGTACCCCGGTCCAACCGGTGGACGGCATACACCGGATACCCCAGTTGATCTCGCAACAGCTGTAATGCAAACTCTTTTTTCTCTTCAGCAATTCGGGTACGGTGTACGAGCAGGCCATTCGGCTTGTTTACTGCCACATACTGCGCGTCTTCATAAATAATCTCTAACACAACAGGCTGTTTCTGGTAAAGCTGCAAAGATAACGATAAACCAGCCTTGCTACAGCTTTTTGTTGGTGCTCCTTCTCCGAAACCCCTTACTTAAAGCTTTTACCTGCGTAAAGCTTTTGAATGGCAGAAAAGGCTGGTATACTTGCTGCCTCAAAGTATAAAAGTATAAAATCGAGAGAAGGCGCTATGGCATTATCGTTTGATAACCTGAGAAGAGGAAAAAAGTATGGGTTGCAGAACTACGGGGAGGTATTCGAATTCCAGGTGGTGGACATGCCGGAAGAAGGCGCCTACAAAGTTAAGGACCTCAACACCCTGGAAACATTCCTGCTGCACGACCTGGTAAAGTATGGCCGAGGCAAAGATTTCGACTTATTCGAGCTCGACTAATGTACGTTTATACTTTCAGGTACTGCGGCTTACCTTTCCTTTCAACTCCCAGTGGCTGCGTTGTATATCGTTGCTGTTAGGTTTGCGGATAATGCGCCGAACGTAGCGCTCGCCGGCAATGGCACCATCCTCCCGGCGTTTCCCGATAAACAGGGTCACCGGTTCTCCAAGCTCATTGGTGATAAAGGTTAAGTCTTTGCCGTGGTATATCTGGTCGATGCGGGCGTCGGGCGCATACGTTTTGCTCAGTATATCTTCCAGTTTCGCGTTTAGTGCCATAGCAGGTTTTTACCAATCACATACGCAAAACAAAAGATGGGGTAATTCTTATCTTGTTTGATCACGGATTTAGTTGCGGCTTAACAGCAGAACACCCTATGCCGAAGCAGACATGCTCTGGTCCTGAAAAAGCCAGGACAAGGCAAGGTCAACATTACCGAAAATTTCAAAATCGATGGTATGGGACGTAATGCTGTTGAACCGATCCAAAACTTTGCGAAAAACGACTTCCTGGAACACGTCCAGGGGTACTACTTTGGCAAAGCGCACAATTCTGGTATTGTACAGGTAACGGGCACCGGCTTCTGTTGCAAAACGTTGCATGGCCATGTCCATGTTGGTGCCTGTGCTGTTATCGGATAGCCAATGTGTAACTTTATACTGAACTGCAAGCTCCAGCCCGATAGTAAAGCAATCTTTAAAACTCTGATAATCAGGTTGGGTTAGCCAGGTAAGTTTAAGCAGGCTTTTGTCCTGAAACACCTCAATGGTGCAGTTCGCGTCATGAAAGAAGAGCATATCCTTTAAAGCTGTTAGGGTATGGGCATGCGGGCTAAGTGCCTCGCATTTTGTAGAGGTATAACAACCATACCAGGATATAATTCAATGATTTAATATTAAATAAGAAAATTACAACTTTTTACCCCTGCTCCCGATAATATAATTAGAAAAGTACTTTACTTTTTAGTAGGGGTGCAATGTATAACCTGGAGATGGGAAAGAGAACAGATACTCTTTATACGAGTGAGTATCTAACTATAAAGTGGCACGAAGAAAAAGGCTACCTGTTGGCAGACTGGTCAGGTATACTGGATGCCAACCGGGCCAGGGCTGGTTGTACCCAGGTTTTGCAATGCCTTAACCAGCAGCCTGCATCCAAGATCCTTAATAACAACACCAAAGTTACCGGCCATTACCCTGGTGCCATAGACTGGGTAGGCAGAGTATGGTTTCCCTCTATGCATAGTTTAGGAGTGAAGTATTTTGCCTGGGTGTACTCACCGGATTTTTATACCCAGCTTAATATAGATGAGATCGTACGGTTAAGTTCTAAAGTAAAGATACAGACTTTCTATGATCTGGAGTCTGCGGAGCTGTGGCTGTTGCATTTGGAAAACAGTGCCTGAGCCATTCGTTTAAACTATTGTATTAAACTTATATCAAATGATGTACTGCAATACAATAGGCAGTAGCTTATACCGTTCTGAGTTTATCACGATTCCTTGTACGCAGCACCTATTGTGTGTAAGTTTTAAAGAAGAGCATCATGGAAATACAACAAGCCCATTACTTTGTTTACATATTTGGTAATCAATCGCGTTCAGATTTACAAATAGGAATAGCAGACAACCTGCACCAGCACGTGAAAGCGCAGCGCGAGACTTCAGGTGGTCATGCCCTTGTTTACTATGAGCATTACGACATTAAAGAGGTAGCCCAGAATCGGGAGCGGCAGATAAAGGGCGGTTCTTACGAAGCAACGTTTCGCCTGGTGGAATCGATGAACCCAAACTGGCTCGACCTGAGCGATATGCTCTAATCAACCCGAAATTCTTTCTTTTTCAGGTAAATCAAGGCTAATAAAGTAGCGCCAGCTTAAAAATTAGCCGAGAACAGCTATTTATACTTTTGTAAAAGCGCTTTTCAAACTAATTCTTTCCCTGCCGCGTTTTGAGTATCTTTGAAAACAGTTTTGCCCGGCTAAAGTAACGGGTATTATTTTCAACGGATACCTCTCCATGATCAATGTGAACAGGCAAAGGGAAGCAATCAGGCTGCAGATTTTTGTGGTACTGGTAGGTGTACTGTTGCTGATTGCCAAGTTTGTTGCCTTCTTCGTTACCAACTCCAACGCTATCCTCACCGATGCGCTGGAATCCATTATCAACGTGGTGGCCGGGCTGTTTTCTCTCTACAGCCTGGTATTGTCTTCAAGGCCCAAGGACCTGAACCATCCTTACGGGCACGGTAAGATCGAATTCGTGGCAGCTACCCTGGAGGGATCTCTTATCCTGGTAGCGGGCGGCGCCATCATCTTCAAGTCTTTTTATAACCTTTTCGAGCCGGTGGTGCTACATAAGCTGGACTATGGTATTTACCTGACCGCAGCTGCCGGTATCATCAACTATGTAGTTGGCTACCTGACCGAACGTAAAGGAAACCACACCAAATCGATGGTGCTGGTAGCAGGAGGGAAGCACCTGAAAACGGACGCCTACTCCACGGCGGGCATTCTGGTAGGCCTTCTGCTCATTTATCTTACCGGGCAGGTATGGCTCGATAGCGTGGTCGCCATTATTTTCGGCGCGCTCATTTGCTTTACCGGATACCGCATTCTGAGGGCCTCTCTGGCTGGCATCATGGATGAGGCAGATTATGAGCTCCTGCAGCGGATTGTAAAAGTACTCAACGAGAACCGGCGCGAGAACTGGATTGACATCCACAACCTGCGAGTCATCAAGTATGGCGCAACCTTGCACATCGACTGCCACCTGACTGTGCCCTGGTACCTGACAGTACTCGAAGCCCACGACGAGGTGGAACAACTTGCCTTGCTTATCCGTGAGAAAATTGATCCGGCCATTGAGCTATTTATCCATACCGACCCGTGTGTTGTGGAATCCTGCAGCATCTGTTCCAAAGAGGGATGTGATGTGCGACGCCAACCGTTCCAGCAGCGGATTGAATGGGACTTCGATAAAGTAATAGCCGATAAAAAACACGGTTTGTATTAATGTATTCGTACAAGCTGTACTCCGTGCTAAACACCAGAAAACTACTGATTTGCTTTATGATAGAAGTATAGTTCTCTGTTTTGCCTGAGGCTGGCTTTTGCGTAAATTTTCAAACTATACTTAATAAAGTATAACTATATCGGCAGAGGAAGGTTTACGTAGGTAAGAAAGGAGGATTAGGCAGTATGGCAGTACGTATTACACAAATTTTATTCTTATCCATTCTCGCCATGTGGGCCTGTACCGATGGCACATCAGGGCGCCTGCAAGCAGAGGAAAGCAGCTTTTCCTATGGTTTAAGTGAGGACACAGCGAGTCGGGCGAAGGCAACTTTTGCCGGAGGTTGCTTCTGGTGCACGGAAGCATACTTTGAGCGTTTGCAGGGAGTGTCGGCTGTTGTATCGGGGTATGCCGGCGGAAAAGAGAAAAACCCTACTTACCAGGAGGTAAGTGCGGGCAGAACAGGGCATGCAGAGGCAGTGCAGGTATACTACAATCCTGCTGTTATTTCGTACGAAGAGCTGCTGGAGGTATTTTTCGCCACCCATGACCCCACTACCCTGAACCGCCAGGGACCTGATTACGGCAAACAATACCGCTCCGTAGTTTTTTACCGAGACGACCAGGAGAAAAAGCAGGTACAGAAGTATATCAGGGAGTTGGAAGAGGCGGGCACCTATCGTAATAAAATCGTAACGCAAGTGGTGCCTTTTACCAAGTTCTACAAAGCCGAAGAATACCACCAGGACTATTACCGCCGTAACCCGGATGACCCTTACGTGGTTCAGGTGGCTCGCCCGAAAGTGCTCAAGTTCGAAGATGCCTTCCGTAACCGGCTCAAGTCAGATCTGCAGGAGGCCAGCCAGTAATCCTTGTGCTGGCAAGATCAAGCTCATTACTGCTTTAATCATAACCAGAACCTGTTTTTCTATACTTATCCTACCAATTTACAGGTAGCCACGTATGTAGCTTACAATTAATATGTGCAACCTAACTAAATAAAACTATGGACTTTATCATTAACCTGTTGGTAAGTGCAGGTGTACTGTTGCTGATGGCTTATATTCTGCCGCAAGTGCATGTTAAAAGCTTTATGACAGCGCTGTGGGTGGCTTTTCTGATAGCCTTGCTGAATGCTACCGTAGGCTTTCTAATCCGTCTGCCGCTTAACCTGGTAACTTTCTTTCTGCTGAGCTTTCTTGTGCGATTAGTGGTAACTACCATCATCATCAAATTGGTAGATAAGCTGGTCGGAAATTTCAGAGTGGATGGCTGGTGGCCGGCTTTGCTCATTGCCATAGCCCTTGCCATTGCCAGCACGCTCGTAGACCGCAGCACACGCGAAGAGGAAATTGAAGAGCTTGAAAGTTTTAATATAGAAATGCCGATCGAGCAGCTTTACGCTCAGAAATAAGCAAACAATTGCCAAACAGAAAAGCCTGCTACAAATAGTGGCAGGCTTTTCTGTTTCATGTATACTTGAAAAGTGCTGGCTTACAGCACAGGCATGTTTTTCATTTCTTCTTCTGTGAAGATTCTGGAACGGATGATGAAGCGTAAGCCAAGCGGGATCTCAAGTGAAAAGCTGGAGCCTCTTCCGGGTGTAATATCCAGGGTGAGCTGCGTGTGCTTCCAGTATTCGTACTGGTCGCGGCTCATGTAGAAGGGGCACCCGTGCACATACCCCAACAGCACATCGCTGCCGCCAATCTTAAATTCGCCTTCCTCGAAGCACATCGGCTGCGAGCCGTCGCAGCAGCCGCCACTCTGATGAAACATCAGCGGGCCATACTTCTCCCGTAACTGGTCGATTACTTTGGCTGCCTCTTCGGTTACTTTTACGCGTTCTGTTTCCATACGTCAGGTATAAAAGAATCCCTGCCTAAAGTATAGGCAGGGATTCGTAGCAAACAACTAATCTTAAAAGAAGCCCAGCTTGTTCTTGCTGTAAGAAATAAGCATGTTCTTGGTCTGGCGATAATGGTTGAGCATCATCTTATGCGTTTCGCGGCCAAAACCTGACTTCTTGTATCCGCCGAATGGAGCGTGTGCCGGGTAGGCATGGTAGCAGTTCACCCACACACGGCCTGCCTGTATGGCTCTTGGTATCTGGTAAATTTCATGGGCATCACGGGTCCAGAGGCCGGCACCTAAACCGTACAGCGTATCGTTAGCGATAGATACGGCTTCTTCCGGCGTTTTAAAGGTTGTAGCCGATACAACCGGGCCGAAGATCTCTTCCTGGAACACGCGCATCTTGTTATTACCCTTGAAGATGGTTGGCTGTATGTAGTAGCCATTCTCAAGCCCGTTGTTCAGCCGGGCCACGCCGCCGCCGCACAATACTTCTGCACCTTCCTGCTTGCCTATGTCCATGTACGACAGGATCTTCTCGAACTGGTCGTTAGAGGCTTGCGCACCCATGGTGGTATCTTCCGCAAGCGGATTACCTACTTTAATGGCTTTGGTGCGCTGCACTACGCGTTCCATGAAGCGGTCGAATATACTTTCGTGTATGATCAAACGCGATGGACAGGTACAAATCTCTCCCTGATTAAGGGCAAACATCACGGCACCTTCCACGCACTTATCAAAAAACTCATCATCTGCCTGTGCTATACTTGGCATAAAGATATTTGGCGACTTGCCACCAAGCTCCATCGTAACCGGAATCAGGTTCTCAGAAGCATATTGCATAATAAGTCGGCCTGTGGTTGTTTCGCCGGTAAAGGCAACTTTGACCACGCGAGGAGAGGAGGCAAGCGGCTTGCCGGCCTCAGGTCCGAAACCAGTTACTACGTTCAGTACACCCGGTGGCAGCAGGTCCTGTATGAGTTCCATCAGCACCATAATGCTGGTTGGGGTTTGCTCGGCGGGTTTGAGCACCACGCAACAACCAGCCGCCAGGGCTGGGGCCATTTTCCAGGTAGCCATCAGCAGCGGGAAGTTCCACGGGATGATCTGGCCTACCACACCAATCGGTTCCTGCAGGTTTATACTTACCGTATTCTCATCTAATTCAGACATCGTACTTTCATCCGCACGAATAACGCCGGCAAAGTAACGGAAGTGGTCAATGGCAAGCGGAATGTCCGCAGCACGGGTCTCACGGATTGCCTTGCCGTTGTCTACTGTCTCCACACGGGCCAGGAGTTCAAGGTTTTTCTCCATGCGGTCGGCAATGTCGAGCAGGATCTTGCTGCGTGTGCCGGCTGAAGTCTTCGACCAGGAAGGGAAGGCACGATGGGCAGCGTCCAAAGCACGGTCTATGTCTTCTTTGGTACCTCGGGCAGCCTTTGTAAAGGCTTTTCCATCAATAGGAGAGATGTTGTCGAAGTATTCGCCGGTAGCAGGAGCTATCCATTCACCGCCGATAAAATGCTCGTATCGTTCTTTAAAAGTTGGCCGCTCCAACACAGGGGAGGCTTGCTTTGTTACATCTAAGGTTTCCATAGGGTACAGTTTAGTTTGTTTTAACAGAACGAATCTCCTGATAAATGAAATCTAAAACTTATCCTATTGTATCAAAAAATATATCTATAATATCAGAATAGAAAATGTGTTTATCCGTTTAAGGTGTATGCAGGAGAAATTTCAGCTTCAATCCATTCCCGTAAAAAGCGAGCGATCGTTGCAGACGCTCGTAGAAAATCGTTCAGCTTATACGTTAGAGAATTGCGAGCTCAACGTTTTCGAAACGCACCAGAAAGCATCAAACGTGCGCCTCGTTTTTGAGGATCTGGTGCTTACAAGTATGCTGCGGGGCAAAAAAGTGATGCACCTGTTCGGCAACGAGGGCTTTGATTACCTGCCGGGCGAGTCGGTAGTTGTGCCGCCCAATGAAGAGATGGCGATCGATTTTCCGGAAGCAGGGGCCGGAAACCCAACCCAGTGCATTGCGCTGGCTATAGCCGGAGAGCAGATACAGGCAACGATTGATCTGTTGAACGAGCGCTATCCGAAAGAAGATGCTCAGGCAGGCTGGCAAATCGATAAGGATATGTTTCATCTGGTTAACAACCAGGAACTGGCCGAGATCATAAACCGGCTTATCCGCATCAGCATCAATGACAAAACAAGAGAAAAGGATATACTGGCGAGCCTGGCTCTGCGTGAGCTGCTGGTGCGGCTCATGCAGACGCAGGCACGGGAGCTCATTGAGGCCAACTATAAGCGGCTCTCCAACAGCAACCGGTTTGCGCACATCATACAGTACATCAAAGAAAGTATACGCGAAAAGATTGACGTGGAAAAGCTCAGCGACAAAGCTTGTATGAGCCGGGCCAACTTTTTCCGTAAGTTTAAAGAGGAGTTCGGCTACACACCTGCCGACTACATCCTAAAAGAGCGAATTCGACTAGCCAAGCAGTACTTGCAAAACCCGCTGAACTCTGTTACGCAAGCCTGCTACATGGCCGGTTTCCAGAACCTGAACTACTTTATCCGGGCTTTTAAAAAGGAGGTGGGCACCACGCCAAAGGCTTTCCAGCTCGCACTGCATAATTAGTCTTAGCTGTACTTAATTCTTTGCCTTTCCTGGCTGCTCTGCATGGCAAGCTCAATAATCCGAATGGTATTGCGTGCCTGCTCCGGCTTTACTTCCAGTTCTTCCTGACCAAGTATGGCCTGGTACACGTTGCGGTACAAACCCGTATAATCACCTGCTTCACTGGCTATGGATCCTCTGAAAGCAAGGCCATGGAATTCAGTGTTCAGTAGTCCCCACAAGCTTTCCGGCTCCACGCCCCAAGTTGGGGTAAGGGTAGGGAAGAGGCCCGCTTTCAAAGCAGCTTCCTGCACATCCATGCCATACTTAACAAAAGAGCCTTTATCGCCGTGAAGTATAAAATGCGATCCATTTTCACGGACCAGCATGCCTGCTTTCAGGATGGTTTTCATACTTTGGTAGTAGAGCACCACTTCAAAATAATCCGGTACCTGAGAACCTTGCCGTTGCGTTTGGATATCGGCGTATACTTCGAGTGGCTCGCCGAAGAGTACCAGTGCCTGGTCGATCAGGTGTGCGCCAAGATCGTAAAGGATACCCGCGCCCGGAAGGTTTTCTTCTTTCCAGGTGTTGGGTTTTATGGCATTGCGGAAGCGGTCGAAGTGAGCTTCATATTCCACTAAGTTTCCCAGTAGCTGAGTATCCAACACCTTTTTTATCGTTTTAAAGTCGCTGTCCCAGCGGCGGTTCTGGTATACCGTGAGTACTCTTTGCTTTTCCTTAGCCAGCGCGATCAGTTCATCGGCCTCAGTGCTGGTGATGGTGAAGGGCTTGTCGACCAGCACATGCTTACCGGCCTGCAAGGCTGCTTTTGCCAACGCATAGTGGGTCGGATTGGCTGTGGCTACTACCACCAGGTCAATATCTGAATCCTCGAAAATAGCTTGCTCTGTTGAAACCACCTGAGCCTCCGGGTACTGCTGATTGGCCAGGCTTATACTTTCCGGTCTATTGGCCTTGATCTTGGTAAGCTTCAGGCCGGGTGCATTGGCGATAAACGGCGCATGAAATAGTCTTCCGGCCATGCCAAAGCCTAGTAAGCCAACATGTATAGGCTGTGTCATTGTAGTTCTGTATTATGTTCAGCAAGACTGATGGCAGCAGCATATAACGGCTGATACGCTTGCATTTGTGCTAAAATACAGTTTTTACCTTACTTTATACATTGGACTAACTTTCTTCAGGCTCTCAACAATCTAAAAGCATGGCTCCATTCGTTTTGCAGAAAGCCGGGAATACACCATAGCATACACAGCGGTTCGATGGCTCTTGCAGCTTCCACGCCGCCCATATCGGCTACATCGTGGCCAAACTGCTGGAGCACCTGTGTCACATCGTGCTTCGCCTGTGTACTATTGCCACAGATGAACATGGTTGGCTGCTGGCCCTGAAAATCAGGATTCACCATATACGCATTGCCGATGCTGTTAAAAGCTTTCACAAAATGAGCATCGGGGAAAGCAGCCTGCAGTTGTTCCATCAGAGAATGATCCAGGTCGGTAAAGAAATGGAGTACACCATTATCCGGAGCCATGTCTGCAATAGGGTTGGTCGTATCAATAATTGTTTTTCCGTTCAGGTTGTTTGCTCCGGCCATTTCCAAGGCATTTTTGGCAGCACTGCCTTTTACAGCGAGCACCAGCAACTCACCGAAGGCTGCCACGTCTTCAAAAGTACCTGATTGCGCTTTGCCGCCCGTATTTTGCTGCCATTCCTGCAGTTTACTTGGTTCCCGCGAACCAATCATTACGTCATAACCATGTCTTAAAAAGCCTTCGGCCAGTACACGGCCGACCGGACCAGAGCCTATGATGCCAATTTTCCTGCTCATAATGTAAAAGGTAAAAAGTTGAAGTATAAACTGAGACTAATTGTCTGCGGGTGAATACAGGCTGATTAGGTAGGTAAGTATAAACTGATAATCTTCAGCGTATTAAAATTACGTTGCAGCACAAGCATTGGATTCTTGTAAGTTGTTTGAAGTCAACGCTAAATTAATGATGAAGGAATTTAAAGTATAAAGTTGTTGATCCAGTTTATACTTGCTGCTACTTAACATAAAGTATATTATCAGTGACACTTAAAATAGATGTTTTACATCGTATATTATAAGTCTTATAATTTATATTATGTTAAGTAAAAGATGTAACAATAAGAAAGGGAGGCTAAACTAACCTCCCTTGTCTTTTACTTTCTATTTCTAATCAGCTTATTGCTTGATCTGTTTTGCAACACGGTCAGCGTCTGCTGTACGGCCAAGTCTGGTGTATACGCGCTGCAGGTTCTGCAACGTAGCACGGTCTTCTGGCTGTGCTTTAAGAGCTGCCTCAAAGTATGGCAATGCTGCTTCGTAGTGCTTTTTAGCCTGTGCTTCTAAGCCTTTGCCTTTCTTCTGGTATGTGGCATAGTCCATTTTAGCAGCTTTGTTGTTGAACTCGCTGCCTTTGTTGTACTCCAGTACACCCAGGTTATAGTGCGCATCGAAGTTGTTCGGATCTATCTCGATCGCTTTTTTGTAGCTGGCATAAGCACCATCGATGTCCTTCTTGCGCTCCTGCAGGTTACCTTTTACTGCGTAAAGGCTGGCGTTCTTCGGATCTGCTGCGATAGCTTTGTCCAGTCTTGCCATTGCCTCGTCAGCACGGTCGTTCTTCAGATAGTACTTCAGCTCTTCCTGCATCAGGTATACGCTGTTCGGATGTACTTTCAAGCCTTCCTGTACTGTAGCGAACAACGCGTCGTCTGAAGCCTGTGTCTCCTGCATCAGCTGGATTTTGGCTTTGTAAACGTCTTCCGTGTTGTGGCCAATGCTGATCAATTTATCATAATATTTGATAGCACCAGGATAATCCTGCTTTGCTGTAGAAGCATAAGCTGCGTAAAGTACTGCAGTTGTGTCAGTTGGGTTAACTCTGGAAGCAAGATCATACTTTGCAATGGCCTGGTCCCAGTTCTGGCTGTTGTGGAATTCTACTGCCTGGTTCAGCACTTGTCCGTACAGCATCTGCAGACGCTCAGGTACCTGCTTTCCAAACTGACCGTCCTTGCCATCGATCTCAACCGTCTTGTTGAAAGACTCCAATACAACTTCAGGGGTTTTGTCGTCCACTAGTTTACCATAGATCGGGTTACCGATCATGTCCTGGTAAATAACGCCACGGTAGAACCATGTTTTTGCCTTATCCTTTGTTTTTGGGTGCTCAATTGCCTTGTTGATGTCAGCCTGTGCTTTGTCTAAAGTACCATTCTTATGGTTTAGAACCGCACTGTTAACGGCTGAGTTCTGGGCTGTAGCAACCGAAATACTTGCGGCGGCCAAGGCTGTCAAAAGTACTTTTTTCATACTTGTCTTTTGAAAGGTTTGTGTTTGTTTGTCTAAACGTTTATTAAGTGCACTAAAATTCCCTAATAGTTTTACTCAGCCTCCTCCGTTGTTTCTGCGGCGTCTACCATATCCTCAGGCTGAAGCGAATCTTCCGCTTTCAGTTCTGACTCGAGCATCACCACTTCTTCCTCGCTCTCCATTTCGATCTTGGCTACCGAAGATATCTGGTCTCCTTCGTTAAGCTTGATCAGGCGTACGCCCTGTGTAGCACGACCAATAACTCTGATGTCTGCTACACGCAAACGTATTGTTATACCTGAGCGGTTGATGATCATCAGGTCATCGGAATCCACCACACCTTTGATGGCTACCAGCTTACCTGTTTTATCTGTCACGTTAAGGGTTTTAACTCCTTTACCGCCACGGTTTGTTATACGGTATTCGTCTAATAACGAGCGCTTTCCGAAGCCGTTCTCTGAAACAACGAGTAGCTCAGTTTCCGAGTTCTCTACACAAACCATACCAACTACTTTGTCGTCTGGTCCGGCCAGTGTTACACCGCGTACACCAGCTGCATTACGACCCATTGGGCGTACCTGCGCTTCGTTGAAGCGGATGGCTCTCCCCGACCCCAGCGCGATCACAATTTCGCTGTTACCGGTGGTCAGCTGCACGTCCAGCAGGCGGTCTCCTTCATTGATCGTGATGGCGTTGATGCCATTCGTTCTCGGGCGGGAATACGCTTCCAGCACCGTCTTTTTGATCGTGCCCTGCTCGGTACAGAATACCAGGTTATGATTCAGTACAAAGTCCTGGTTTTTCAGGTCGTGTACATTGATCACCGCACGTACTTTGTCGTCACGCTCGATCTGGATCAGGTTCTGAATCGCACGTCCTTTTGCCGTTTTACCGCCTTCCGGTATCTCGTATACTTTCAGCCAGAATACGCGACCGAACTCCGTAAAGAACATCATGTGGTGGTGCGTGCTGGCAATGAACAGGTGCTCGGTAAAATCGCTGTCTTTGGAAGCTGCTACACCTCTGGAGCCTATACCGCCACGGCTCTGGCTGCGGTACTCGCTCAGGGACGTACGCTTGATATACCCTTCGTGAGAGATGGTGATCACCATGTTCTCTTCCGGTATCATGTCCTCGTAAGAAATATCGCCTGTAGAAGCTTCAATGCTGGTGCGGCGCTCATCTCCGTAGCGTTCTCTTATCTCAGAGAGCTCATCTTTGATGATCTGCATACGCAGGCCTTCATCGTTCAGTACCGAAGTTAAGTAATCGATCAGTTTCATGATCTCCTGGTACTCTGCCTGAATCTTGTCACGTTCCAGGCCGGTAAGGCGCTGCAGACGCATGTCCAGAATGGCACGCGCCTGTATTTCAGTAAGGCTGAAACGCTCCATCAAACCGGTACGGGCAATTTCCGGATCGCGCGACGAACGGATCAGGTTGATCACTTCATCCAAGTTGTCGAGCGCAATCAGCAGGCCTTCCAGAATGTGGGCGCGTTTTCTGGCCTCATCCAGCTCAAACTGAGTTCTGCGGATAACCACCTCATGTCTGTGTTCCACAAAATGAACAATCAGATCTTTCAGGTTCAGGGTCATCGGACGACCTTTTACCAGGGCCACGTTGTTTACGCCAAATGATGACTGCAGCGCTGTATACTTGTATAAGTTGTTGAGCACCACATTTGGTATGGCGTCACGCTTCAAGTCATACACAATGCGCAAACCATCACGGTCCGATTCGTCACGCAGGTCAGAAATGCCTTCTATTTTCTTTTCATTGATGAGCGCAGCGGTTTTCTCGATCATCGAGGCTTTGTTCACCATGTAAGGGATCTCCGTTACGATGATCTGCTCCTTACCGGATGGCGTTGTCTCGAATGTGGCACGCCCGCGCATAAGTACGCGGCCACGACCGGTCTCAAATGCAGCTTTTACGCCGTCGTACCCGTAGATGATGCCACCTGTCGGGAAGTCTGGCGCTGTGATGTACTGCATCAGCTCAGCAATGGTAATGTCTTTGTTATCGATGTAAGCAATAATGCCGTTTATAGCCTCGGTGAGGTTGTGGGGTGCCATGTTGGTGGCCATACCTACCGCAATACCCGAAGTACCGTTTACCAGGAGGTTCGGGAACTTGGCAGGCATTACGCTTGGCTCCTTCAGGGAGTCGTCAAAGTTAGGTACAAAGTCTACCGTGTTCTTTTCCAGATCGGCCAGCAGCTCGTCTGCAATACGCTTGAGGCGTGCCTCGGTGTAACGCATGGCAGCCGGCGAGTCGCCGTCAATGGAGCCGTAGTTACCCTGGCCATCTACCAGCGGGTAGCGCAGCGACCATTCCTGGGCCATACGCACCATGGTGTCGTATACAGAGGTGTCGCCATGCGGGTGGTATTTACCAAGCACTTCTCCTACGATCCTGGCAGATTTCTTATAGGCTTTGTTATAGGATACCCCCAGTTCAGACATACCGTACAGCACGCGGCGGTGCACAGGCTTCAGGCCGTCTCGTACATCGGGTAAGGCTCTGGAAATGATAACAGACATTGAATAGTCGATGTATGCACCACGCATCTCATCTTCAATGTTGATCGGTATTATTCGTTCGCCTTCGTTCATGTTCAAGGTCTAAAATAATATAGTATAATAGTTTGTGTATAAAGCTAACTGTGCGATTGCCCGCACACCCGTTTAATTTTTATGCGTGCTTTTGTCGTTGGCTCTTTTCTTTGGAACCTCCCCTTTTTGTTTAGGTAGCTCCTGCCCCATTTTCAGGTGTTGTTTCCGGTAAAAAGGCATGCCTCGATATTCCTGCTCGCCGTGCCGATGCATCATGCGCACCTCACAGGAGTAGATGGGACAGGCAGGTTTACAGGAAGTCACAGAAAGGGAAAGCAGCAAGATGCTGAGTAACAAAAGCAGTCGGGTTGTTGCCATGTATCATTGGTTAGGAAAGGTGCCTTTAAAACGCTGGCACCTTCACATCCTTATCATACAAAAGTACGAAATTTTGCATTAAAATCCCATACCTTTTCCGGATACTTTATCAGCACTGAACTAAGGTAAAAAGGCTTTTTATGCTACATCGGGTGGAATCCGTTGATCGTGAAACCACCATCCACAGCCAGGCACTGTCCGGTGATGTAAGAAGCCGCCGGCATGCACAGGAAGGCCACGGCAGCAGAGACATCTTCCGGCTTACCAATCTGGCGCATTGGGGTGCGACTGATCACGGCATCGTAAAACTCCGGGTTCTGAAGTACGGTTTCAGCAAGCGGTGTACTGATGTACCAGGGAGCTACTGCATTTACGCGTATGCCGTCGGGAGCCCACTCTGCTGCCAGGTTTCGCGTAAGCTGCACCAGGGCTGCTTTGGTCATGCCGTAAACAGAACCTGTGCGCACATGTATAAGGCCGGCCACCGAGGTTATGTTGATCACATTACCCTGTGTTGCCTGTTGTAGCATCGGGTGCAGCAGGCGGCACAATTCGAAGGCTGAACGCAGGTTGGTGTTAAGTATAAAGTCAAACTCTTCGGGTGTGTAGGAGGTGGTAGGTTTTCGGATGTTAGTGCCTACGTTGTTGATGAGCATGTCGAGCGTTCCCCAGTTTTCCTGTACGTACTGTACCAGGGCACCACGGCCGTCTTCGGTGCTAACATCGGCTACCAGGATGTGCACCTGGTCCGGGAAACGATGTTTCAAAGGTAATAAGTCGGCCTCTTTCCGGGCAACGGCCAGCACATCCGCTCCAAGGCTTACAAATTCTTCTACAATTGCCTGTCCGATCCCTTTGGAGCCGCCTGTAACAACTGCTTTCTTACCGTTTAGTGTCCACCTGTTCTGTTGCATAGTATAAGTTATGTATGGTGTTTTTAGTAAATAGCTTGATTTTAGATTCTTACGAAATGCCTGATTCTGCGTCGTGAAAAGTATAAGATTGCCGTCTGAAATATAAACATTCCTGTTATATTGCGGTATAAATTACTACCCTATCCCTGATCCCGATACTTTTAACCTACTACTCTTACACCATCTGCACATGAAAAAGTTAATGCTCTTCCTGGCCCTTACAGCTTCCGGTACGGTAGCGATGGCACAGTCGACCAAACTCACAGGAAACGGCGCACAGCAAAACCTGGACATACTTGGCTCAACCAACATGTCTACCACTGTGCAAACCTTCGACGAACGTTACAAAGGTGTTAAAGGGACGCCGTTTTTCCTAGCACAATGGGGCAAGGCTAATCTGTTGGTGCAAGATAAATACGAGTACCAGCAGGTGGACCTGAAGTATAATGTGTTTGATAATAACCTGCTGTACCGAAAACCGAATGGAAATCTGATCATTCTGGACTTGCACCAGGTAAATTCGTTTACCCTGACAGATACGCTGGGGCTTAAAACATACAGCTTTAAGCGCCTGAAAGATGTAAGCGGGCACGATGCCAAAACTGTTAACCAGTTCTTTGCCATACTCCACGAAGGCACGAAATCGCAATTGGCATTGCTGCCCGTGAAAAGTATGGTAAAAGCAGACTACCAGGGTAGCTACAGTGCAAACAGGGCTTATGATGAGCTGGTAGATGAGCCTGTGTACTTTTTTGTGGATGCCAATAAGGTGATGCAGCGGGTAAAACTGAATAAGAAAACACTTCTGAAACTCCTTTCTGATAAGCAGGCACAGATCAATACTTACATCACAAGCCAGCGCATCGACGCCTCGAAAGAAGAAGGCTGGGTAAAGACGCTGGCTTACTACGAAAGCCTGTAAACCGCAGGATTAACATCGTTTGATAACAGAAAAGGCGCTGCTTAAGCGCCTTTTCTGTTATTTGTTCCCCATGATCCGGTTCAGGTAAGTTGTTAAGTATGCCTTATCGGCCTTGGGCCGGTAATTGATTTCTTTGAAATGCGGATTGCCCTGCGAATCCTGCCACACATGGTACACAAACACATACGTGCCGCCGTCTTTGCGCCAGCCATCAAACTGCCCAAACCGCAGGTCATTGATGTAAATGCCTGTATCAGCTTTTTCCACTGCAAAATAGCCTTTGGTGATCTCGAGCAGGCGTTCAGTTTTAGGATGCCCCCGATAAGGGGCAAGCAGCTCCTGTTGGCGCGGCTCAAACTGGTAGCTTATACTTTTGTCTTTGTCGAGCAGCGAATAAAAACCCGTGTAGTAGCCTTCTTTGCTTTCGGTCGTGACCGTCCAGAGCAGCGTGTTCAGTGGTGTTGGTTTGCTGATGTACGAAGTATAGGTGATGCCTTGCTCCTTCATACTTGCTTCAAAAGCCCTGTCTGCAATGCCTTTGGCAACAAACGAAAAGCCCAGGTAGGCTGTGCTGATCGCAATACCTGACCAGTTAAGTATCCGGCGTTTTTTGCTTTCCCGGCTGTAAAAAGCAGCGGCAGTTACCAGTATCAGAAACGGCAACGTATATAAAGGGTCTACGACAAAGATATTGTAGAACGCTACGCCATAGTTGCTGAAGGGCCAGAAAAGCTGCGTACCCCAGGTGGTGCAGCTATCCAGGAGAATGTGTGTGATAAAGCCCAGGAAAAAAAGCAAGGTCCAGTCACGGAAGCCTGCCTCTTTATGCTTGTAAAAGCGCCACAGTAACCATCCCAACAGCGGCGACATGACAAAAGCAAACAGAAAGGAATGCGTGGCAGACCGGTGGTAGCTAAGCTGCTGCACCATATCGAGCCAGGGAGAAGTCAGCACATCCAGGTCTGGAATAGTGCCGGCAATTGCTCCCCACAACATGGCTTTGTTCCCGATCTTTTTGCCGCAAACAGCCTCTCCTACCGCGGCACCCAATACTATCTGAGTCAGTGAATCCATACTTGTACAAAGGTATAAAAAGCCAGTCGGGAAATGCAGGCTTTATCTGTTTAGAACAATTGGATTACAATGGATGGTAGAGCTTCTTGGTACACCCCCTCACATACTTTGAAGTATGAACTACTATCTGTTTCTTCCGGAATAGCACTGGAGTTGCCCGTAGTCTCTGATATTAAAAAAAATAAAACGCCGGCTGGAAATGGGATGACATTTACCAACAGGCGTTTAACTTCGTTGCGGGTATTAACCTATATTATCTGATTATAGGTGCCCGTTTAAACTCCTTGGTTCTGTCGAAAAGGAAACGATAGGTAACGTACGTTTTGTAGATGCGGCCGCCTACCTGCTCCACAACGCGCATCATTTTTGGGTTAAAATCACCGATCCAGTTCATTTGTAAATCTTCATACGGCATATTTGGGTTATCCTGTACCACCTTTGCTGCTGCTACTACCATGGCTGCTTCCACGCCTCTGCCCTGGCACTCCGGTATGATGCCAAACACGATGCCATACATCGTTTTAACGGCGCCACGCCAGCGGTGGAACACGATCTTCAGCTTACCCCAAAGGTCCATTTTGCCATTGGTATACTTGAACAGCTGGTTAAGCTCCGGAATTGCAATAAAAAAGCCGGCAGGCTCGCCTTTGTGATAGGCAAACCACAGCAACCGCTCATCCAGCACAGGCCGCAACGATTTCATGATGGATTTGGCCTGTGCCTCGCTCATCGCCTGCACGCCTTCATGCTTTACCCAGCCTTTATTATAGATGGTTCTGAAGTCTTCGGTATACTTGTCCAGGTTATTTTTATTCAGGTGCTCGAAGTGGTAATCAGGATCCCTCAGAATACGGTGCGCCTTTTCATGATACTCCGGAGGTAGCGGATCGTCTACTTTACGGTAGTATACATACTGTTTGAAGTATAACTGAAAACCGTAATTCTCGAACAGCTGCTTGTAATAGGGGAAGTTGTAGTTCATGGTGTAGGTTGGCGGGTAAAAACCGTCTACCAAAAGACCCCACCACTTGTCGCGCTCGCCAAAATTGATCGGGCCATCCATCGCCTCCATACCCCGCTCCTGCAGCCAGTTTTTGCACGCGTCAAAAAGCATATTGGCCGCCTCCTGGTTATCGATACAATCAAAAAAGCCCATGCCGCCGGTTGGCTGCTCAAAGGTTTTGGCCGTTTTCCGGTTGATGAAAGCAGCCACACGCCCGATTGATTTATCCGCGTCATCTTTCAGGATCCAGCGAATGGCCTCTCCGTCGCGAAGCAACTTGTTTTTCTTCGGGTCGAAAATGTTGTCAATATCGCGGTCCAGCGGGCGGATGTAGTTCGGATCTTTCTTGTATAGTCTGACCTGCAGCATCAGGAATTCTTTGGCGAGCTCAGGTGTGGTAACTTCTATCAGTTGCATGGTATGGATACCCTTTGATTACGACACCAAAATAAACGATAATACCAGATAAAACCAATGTGCTGAAAAGCGTAGGTACCACGTAACTTTTACAGAAGTAGTAAGGCTGGGATTGTTTGGGAGAAGTGCAGTGTTAAAACAAAAAAAGCCTTTTGATTTCTCTAAAGGCTTTCCTTTTTGAGCCCCCAGTCGGAATCGAACCAACGACCTACTGATTACAAGTCAGTTGCTCTACCAGCTGAGCTATGGAGGCTTGTACTTATGTTTGAATTAAAAAGCACATGCAGTACAAACATGTGCTTTTTGAAATGAGCCCCCAGTCGGAATCGAACCAACGACCTACTGATTACAAGTCAGTTGCTCTACCAGCTGAGCTATGGAGGCTTACTCTTTTGATGTGCTTTATCGTTCTAAAGCGTTGCAAAGGTATATTCTAATTTTTAATCTGCAAATACCTCCTGCAACTTTTTTTGCCTCTTCAGGTTAAACTTTTGAAAGTCAGAGATAAAATTTTATCCTCTGAAAGCAACCAACTGGCGGTTGAGCAATTCCATGCGCCGCTGTGCATCCGCGATGCGGCCTTCATACTCCTCACGCAGTTTATCGGCATTCCTGGACCGGGCAAAAAACTCGATGTTCGTGCGCAGGGTCTGTATGTCGTTCTGCAGTTGGGCGATCTCACGACGGATCGTTTGTTCGCGTTGATGCAACTTATTGGAAGCATCCGGGCTGCTCTTCATGCGTTCTACCTGCAGCTTTACCAGCATGTTCGTACGCTCCTCATAACTAAGGTCCGGAACCCGCTCCAGGTAGCGTTCCATCAGGGCAAGGAATTTATCCTCCAGTTTTGGATTGATGTGTCTTGAGTTTTGCTCAAGTGCACGCCACTGCTCCACAACCTGGTTGTATTCCTCTACCGAGGTAGTGGTGTTGGGTTGGGAAAGCTGTTCCGTTACGCGGTCGTATAGCTCCATTTTCTCAGAGGAGAGCTTTTCCATCTCTGCTCCTTTTTGCTGCTCCTGTGCCTGCTTCCTATCGAAGAACTCGTTACAGGCAGCCCGGAAGCGCTGCCAGATCTTATCCGAATACTTATCCGGAACTCTACCAATCGTTTTCCATTTCTTCTGAAGCTGGATCAGTTTTTCTTTTGTCGCATTCCAGTCTGTGCTGTCCTTGAGTTGTTCTGCTTCTTCGCAAAGCTCGGTCTTGAGGCGCAGGTTCTGCATTTTCTGCTCATCCAGCCCTTTAAAGAACATGTTCTTGTGCTGGAAGAATGCTTTGTAGCTGCTCCAGAAGCTCTTGTTTATCTCTTCGGCGTACTCTTTTGGTACCAGACCGGCTGCGTCCCACTCTTCTTTGAGCTTTTGGATTTCGTCGGTTTTATCGCGCCACTCGTTAATGCGGTCGGTTGTAAAGCCCTGAAAAGCCTGCAGTCTTGCCAGCAGCTCACGCTTGCGCGTAAGGTTTTCCATCTCCTTGCCTTTACGCTCTTCCTGGTACGTACGACGGCGATCGTGTACCCTCTCCGAAGCTTGGATAAACCGTTCCCAAATCGCATCACGCTGCTCGTTAGGTACTGGGCCTATGTTTTTCCATTCTTCGTGCAGGTGGCGCAGTTCCTGCAGCGCTTTGTTAATGCTTTGTTCGTTTTGAAGCGCTTCGGCACGATCAATAAGTTGCAGCTTGGCATCCAGGTTCCGCTTGCGGTCCAGTTCTTTCATTTCGAAGAACATGCTGCGGTTGTTGTAGAAAATGTCGAGCAGCGCATGGTAAGAATCCCACAGCTCCTGGGCTTCCCCGGCCGGCACAGGCCCAGTAGATTTCCATTCTGCCTGTAATCTCTTCAGTTCGTCGCTGCTGTTTTTTGTCTCGGCCGATTCTACCAGCTGGCGCAGCCTTGTAAGCAGCTCGCGTTTGCGATGCAGGTTTTGCTGGCGCTGTTCTTCTGTTTGCCTACGCTCCTGGAAGCGGGCATCACGGTAAGCGGCAAGAAGTTTCTCCAGGTCCTGATGCTCCTGTGGCGCATGGTATTCGAACCCTTCATCGGTTCCAACCTCTTGTTTAAAACGCTCGAGTGCTTCTGTTTTCTCTGCCTGGAATTTTAATTCGTAATGGCGCTGCAGCTCGTTGATGGCACGGTGTCTTCTGCCAGCGTCTGCTCCACGCAGGTTCGTTAACAGAAGTTTGCGTAACTCATCTATCGGTAGCTGACTGTAGTCTGTTGTATCTTCTTCCTCGTAGCCTTCCTCTTCATCATGATGCTCCGTCGGATTTGCTTCGCCTACCGGTTTTGGGGCGGCAGCTACCGCTGTTGCATCCGCAGGTGCTGCAGCAGCCGGGTTTGGTGCAGGTATAGCCGGAGTTTCAACTTCTGACATCGGATCTGTTGTAGCCTCGTCTTTCGCAGACGCAAAGGCATCTGCAAAAACTTCAGTAGCTGCTTCAGACGTTTTTGCTTCCTGTTCTGTTTTCAGCTCAGGCTGTATCTCAGGCTGCTCTTCCTTGGGCACTTCAGGCGCCGGATCGGCCGGAGCAGCCTGCTGATTTTTAGCATTGATCTCAGCCAGTCTTTTTTCCAGAATGCTCATGGGAGATTCACCCTGCTCCTTACCAGAAGTAGCATTCATATTCTCAGGCTTGTTTGCCTCAGCACCACCGGTGTCAGTATGTTTGTTGTCGGTTGTCATGTCTTCAGAATTAGTTACAACGTCAGAAGCGTTCAGTTCAAGCGTGGGTCTACCGGGTAGTTAGACAGCACCTTGTACTTCCCTCCCATCTCGCGCAGGATGTCGCGCCAGAGACTATCTGCCTCCAAATTAAATAATTTATTTGCAGCATTGTTATTAACAATCCAAACATTTTTATCAATTTCCTCCTGTAGCTGCCCCGGCGTCCAGCCCGAATAGCCCAGGTAGAACTTAATATCAGAGGCAGTGACCAGGCCAGCACCGATCATCGTGCGAAGCATTTCAAAATCGCCGCCCCAGTACAAGCCCTCTCCTAGTTGTACGGCCTGCGGGAGTTGTGACAGGCGATGAACGTAATGCAACGTATTATACTGCACAGGACCTCCTATGCCAAGTTCCATGTCAAACGAGTCGTTGTATACATCGATTACATCTGACAGCTTCAGGTTCGACATTCGGTTAAGCACCAGCCCAAATGTGCCTTCTTCCTCATTATGACTGCAAAGCAACACCACTGTACGCTCGAAATTCGGGTCGCCCAGAAAAGGCTCCGAAATAAGTATGCTTCCACTCTGCGGCTTGGTTAACTTTGCTTCTTCCATCTATAGCTTTCCGTCTTTTTAAGTTTCACGTAATGCAACTACACCATTCGCGCGCGAATGGTTATAAGATTACTATTACTTCTTACGCAAAGAAGCAAAAATTGTATCATCCTGATAGGTTTTGGCACTTAATCCTATCTCAATTACACAGATAACCTTGCTGCAGTTGCTTTGTTTATATTTTATTTTTCACTTTTTAGGTATAAAAAGGCAGGAACAGTGCAAAGTATAACCTGGAAGCAGTGAGCGCAGGAAGGAAAAAATTTAGCTGCAGCAGATTATTTTATAATTTTGAATAAAATCTGGTATACGATGGCACTGACACATAATATTGCGGATATCCGAAAAAACTACTCCAGGCAGGCGTTGTCTGAAGATGCTGTATTACCTGATCCTGTTCATCAGTTTAAAGTATGGCTTACCGAAGCCATTCAGTCGGAGGTGCTG
This sequence comes from Pontibacter ruber, assembly GCF_023630205.1. GTDB lineage: Bacteria > Bacteroidota > Bacteroidia > Cytophagales > Hymenobacteraceae > Pontibacter > Pontibacter ruber. The sequence goes on from NZ_JALPRR010000002.1 coordinate 922,594, forward strand.
GAACCTACCGCGCTGACCCTTTCTACCGTGAACGCAGCCGGCAGACCATCTGCCCGCGTGGTGTTGCTGAAGGACGTGTCGGAAAACGGCTTTACCTTCTTTACCAACTACGAAAGCCGGAAAGGACAGGAACTGGCACAGCATCCGTATGCCGCTATGACCTTTTTCTGGCCGGAGTTGGAGCGCCAGGTGCGCGTGGAAGGACATGTCGTGCAGGTGCCTGCCCAGGTATCAGACGATTATTTCCATAGCAGGCCTAAAGCAAGCCAGGTGGGCGCCTGGGCATCTCCGCAAAGCAGGGAAATAGAAAGCCGTGACGTGCTCGAAAAAGCGGAGCGAAATTATACTGAGGAATTTGCCAGCATGCACGAAATACCAAGACCAAAACACTGGGGCGGATTTGTGCTGCAGCCCGACCGAATCGAGTTCTGGCAGGGGCGCCCCAGCCGCCTGCATGACCGCATCCTATATGAGCTTGCTCCTGAGGGCCAAAGCTGGCATCTGAAACGCCTTGCCCCATAACATTCCTGCTTAGATTTATTCTTCCCGATCGATCACTAGAAAAAGACTGATGGCTGAGATACTCCCCTTAAAGCCCTGGCGCTACAACGCAAACCTTGAGCAAAACATAGACGAACTGACCTCCCCTTTGTTTGATGTGGTATCCCAAAAGCAACGGGAAGCCTTGTATCGTAACCACCTCAACAGTATCCATCTATCGGTGCCACGGGGCGAAAATCCAGCAGAAGAAGCGTCCTTCCTGCTCGATGACTGGAAGGAAAAAGGGATACTGGAGCAGGACCCGCTTCCTGGCATTTATGTTTACTACCAATATTACAGGTTGCCCGGCAGCGACCGGGAATATTGCCGCAAGGGGTTTGTGTGCCACATCAAAGCCTACGACTGGAATGAGAAAGTACTGCTGCGGCACGAGAATACCATTCCGACTGCGGTAAACGACCGTATTGCGCTGCTTGAAAAAACACTGCTGAACACCAGCCCTACGCACGGCCTCTACACCGACCCGGATCACGAACTGGAACCCTACATGGACGAAAGTATAAAGTCGCCTATCTACGTGACAGAAGACTACCAGGGCGTGCGGGATGTATTGGCCGTGATCCATGACCATGAGATCATCAAACTGTTTGTAAACAAGCTACGCGATAAGCAAGTGCTGCTGGCAGACGGACATCACCGCTACGAAGGCTCGCTGGAATACCGCAAGCGGATGATGGCAGAGAACCCAAACCACACGGGTTTTGAGGCTTACAATTACCACCTCATGTATCTGACCAATACCGAGTCGGATGACCTGCGCATTTTGCCTACGCACCGCGTGCTGGAGAACATCAAAATGACGGATGAGGAGTTTCTGGAGCGGCTCAGCCCATACTTTGTGATCACGCCGAAAGAAGACCCCTACGAACTCAACGAAGTGATCATTGGCAAACCCTGGGCTTTCGGTCTATACTTGTCTGGCAATGCCTACAAGCTCCGCTTGAAACCGGAAGTACACCAGCAGATCGACTGGAATTTTCCGCAGGAAGTAAAGGACCTGGACCTGACTGTAATGCACTACTTTGTATTTGAGAAGGTGTTGGGCATTTACCGTCAGCAGCAGCGCGATTACAAAGGCCTGAGCTACGAACGTAACTTTACGGCCTGCATCAGCAAGGTGGATTCCGGTCAGGCACGGCTAGCACTCATCACCAACGAGGTGACCATGGAACAGGTAAAGCGTGTGTGCTACAGTGGCGCTATCATGCCCCAGAAGTCCACGTTCTTCTACCCGAAAGTTATCTGCGGATTTTTATTTAGCTCTATCAAAGAAGATGAATTTGTCTCAGCCCATATTGCTTGCCTCTAACTCTCCGCGCCGCAAGGAACTGCTGGCGGGGCTGGGCTTAACGTTTACAGTGCGGGTAAAGGAAGTGCACGAAGACTTTCCGGAGCACCTGTACCGCGAAGAAGTAGCCGAGTTCCTGGCATCGCACAAGGCAGACGCTTACCAGCACGAGCTGACAAATGAACTGCTTATTACTGCCGATACGATCGTTTGCCTGGAGGACCGGATCCTGAACAAACCAGCGGACTACGAAGAAGCATTTCAGATGCTACGCGCTTTGTCGGGCACCGCGCATGAAGTAATAACTGGTGTTTGCCTGCTCACAAAGGAAAAGAAAACAGTTTTCCATGATGTAACCAAAGTATACTTCAAGGAGCTGACCGACGCGGAAATCGACTACTACATAACCCATTACAAACCCTTCGACAAAGCCGGTGCTTATGGCATTCAGGAGTGGATCGGGATGATCGGTATAAAGAAGATCGAAGGATCATACTTTAACGTGGTGGGCTTGCCTGTACAGAAGCTGTATGATCACCTGGCAGAATTTATTTTATAGTTTTGCCTGGCAGTTAATGCCTATACTTGAATTATTCGTTTTATCCTGCCGTTACACCATATCAGTAGCGCAGATACTTATCATTTTTAGCACATAAAATTTAGAATGTCATTAACTAAATTATACCTGGCAACAGGCAAAGAGCATTCGCTCAAACGTTTTCACCCGTGGGTATTTTCCGGAGCGATCAAAAACATAGACGGTAACCCGGCAGAAGGCGATGTTGTGGAGGTTTATTCCAGCAGACAAGAGTTTCTGGGCATGGGGCATTATGCGCCCGGGTCCATTGCAGTGCGCGTTTTCTCATTTGAGCAGGTAGAGCCCGATTATACTTTCTGGAAAGGCAAAGTACAGCAGGCTTATGATTTCCGCAAAAGGCTCGGCTTCATTGATAATCCGCACACCGATGTTTACCGATTGCTTTATGCAGAGGGAGACGGTGTACCTGGCCTGATTGTGGATGTGTACAAAGATACGGCGGTGCTTCAGGCGCACTCTGTGGGTATGCACCAGGTACGCGAACATATAGCAAAGGCGCTGCAGGAAGTATACGGCGGCATGTTGAAGGCTGTGTACGACAAGAGTGCAGAGTCGCTGCCTGCAAACTCGAAGGTAGATGTACAGAACGGTTATCTTTTCGGAACCTCTTCTGCCGGCACGGTAGTAACTGAAAATGAAAACCAGTTTTTTGTAGACTGGGAGAGCGGTCAGAAAACAGGTTTCTTTATAGACCAGCGCGAGAACCGATCGCTGCTGGCGCATTATGTAAAGGATAAATCGGTGCTTAACACCTTCTGCTATACCGGAGGCTTCTCGGTTTATGCCCTGAATGCCGGAGCCAAAGAAGTACACTCCGTGGACAGCTCGAAAAAAGCCATTGAGCTGACCATACAAAATGCAGAGCTTAGCCAGGCTCCTGACCGTCACGAGGCTTTTGCGGTAGATACTTTTGAGTTTTTGCGTGGCAAAGAAGACCGCTACGATGTGATCATCCTGGACCCGCCTGCCTTTGCCAAAAGCCAGAAAGTACGCCATAACGCTTTGATGGGCTACAAGCGCCTGAATGCTGAGGCGATGAAGAAGATCAAACCAGGAGGTATCCTGTTCACCTTCTCCTGCTCTCAGGTGGTAGATAAGTATTTGTTCAATAACACGGTAATGGCTGCAGCCATAGAGGCTGGTCGCAACATCAAGATCATGCACCACCTCTCCCAGCCCGCCGACCACCCGATCTCCATCTTCCACCCGGAAGGAGAATACCTTAAAGGGTTGGTGTTGTTTGTAGAGTAGTGAGAGGAATAGTACAAACAGCAGGGGCCGGTACATTTAGTACCGGCCCCTGCTGTTTGTACTATCTAAGACATAGATGACGCTCTGTCATTTCGAGCATTGCGAGAAATCTGTACTAGTTGAAGTTTATACTTGTTGCTAACAAGCCTTCGCTTCGTAGCTGGCTGTATTCCTCAGTCTTACTAGCTACACTTTCATTTTATACTTAGGTGCGCTCACGGCCGCGGGGCCTCGTCCTCGGGCATCGCGCTGGGAGCTTTTCCTTTGCTCCTATCGTCGCAATATCGCTGTCGCGATACCGGAAAAACTCGCATAGGCGCTCAACCCAAGGACTGGAAATGGTTCTGCTTCGTAAGCCGCTATGCAACTGGAACCCATTGTAGGGACAGGTCGCGACCTGTCCGAGCTATAGTTGAAGTAATGAAACTCATACTTCAACTATAGCAATAACAGGCTCCCCTCCTTAGACTACCGAGAACACGAGTTCGAAGGTAGCGAGCGTAGCTCTGAGGGGCAGGGGTGCTTGGATAACTTGTCAAACAAGCGAAGTGACATGATAGTTGAAAAACTACTATACCAAATACCTCCCCAATGAAAACAACTCCTCTCCTATTTCTGCAGGCAATTCCATGCGGATGCGCCACTCTTTAGGGTAGTAATTGTTGATGCGGTTGCCTACCTGTTTTGCCCAGCCAAGTGGCAGACCCTTGTACAACATCAGTACCCAGTCCGAGCCGCTGCTACCCAGGCTGATATCTTCTTTGCGCAGGAACCGTAATGCTTCTTCCAGATTTAAATCAACCGTTTGGAAAGCTTTTTTATTCAGGTACTGAGACATCGCCAGTCCATGCATAGGCTTAAGCTTTTTGCCCTTTACTTCTGCCACCTCGGTGCCGGCATATACAACGTAGAGCTTTTGGTATACCTGGTCAGCAGCCTCAAAAATCGGAGCCGGTATTGCCGAAATTACTTCGCCATACTGCACCCATTCAAAGCGCTCCGGATCCTGGACCCAGTTTTCGACCAGTGCCCGCTCTTTTTTGCCTGCAATGGTCAATTTATACTTCTTCTTTCTTCCGCCACTTTCGTAACTATCCGCTGCTACGCCTGCTTTGCGCACTACGGCCATAAAAAAGCCTTCGCCCTGTACTTTATGCGGATAGAAACGATAGCCTTCCACACCCTGCTGCTGGGTAGGCACAATGCCCCAGGTAGGGTCAAGCTGCAGCTTGATCGGCTCAGCATCCTGTTGTTCTGCCAGCCATGCGATGTTTTGCTCATTCTCTGCCTCGTTCCAGGTGCAGGTGCTGTACACAAGTATGCCGCCAGGGCGTAAAGCTTCCCATACATCCATCAGAATACGCTGCTGCCGCTGCGCACATAGTTTTACATTTTCTTCGGACCACTCCTGCACTGCCTGTGCGTCTTTCCGGAACATGCCTTCGCCGCTGCAGGGGGCATCCACCACCATCAGGTCAAAAAACTCGGGCAGCTTTCCAAAATCTCTCGGGTCGTTGCTGGTGACCAGTACATTTCCGCTGCCCCATTTGGCGATGTTTTCTGCCAGTATAGAAGCACGGCTGCGGATCACTTCATTAGATACAAGTAAACTGTCCGGAGAAAGCAAGCTTGCCAAGTGCGTTGATTTGCCTCCCGGTGCACCACACAGGTCCAGCACCTGCAAGGGTCTATCAAGGTCCACTGCCTGCCTGAGCGCCTGCTCCAGGAACATCGAGCTGGCTTCCTGCACATAGTAAGCACCGGCATGGATCATGGGGTCTAAAGTAAACAGCGGGCGCTCGGGCAGGTAATAACCCGTGGTTGTCCATGGCACCGGCGGCAAACCTTCAGGTATGGTTATTTTTGCGGAATTGATGCGGATACTCACAGGTGGCGTACCCTGCAGCGCCTGCTCAAAAGCGGGGTATTCAGCACCCAGCAACCGCTGCATGCGCTCGACAAAAGTTACAGGTAAATCCATGCTACGAAGGTACGGCTATTTTATACTATCAGCCAAGTTACCTGTGCCGGCGTTAGTATGGCAAAATACAAAAGGCTTCTTTTAAGGTCAGATAGCAGATGAATGCAGCAGGTACTCCTCTACTATCGGAACGTCAGCAGGGCACCAGGTATACTTCATCAGATCCGATGGTTCCGCCCACTGGTATGAGCGATGCTCTGCCAGTTGTACGACACCACTCAGGTATCTGCAGGTGTACGGGATGAGCATGATCTCTTTGTCGCTATACCGGTGTACGACAGGCGTAAGGCGCGTAATAGGCCGCACCACAAGGTTGATCTCCTCTTTTATCTCCCGCACGAGTGATTCTTCTTCGGTTTCGCCGGGCTCTACTTTACCTCCCGGAAACTCCCAAAGCAAAGGTTGTGGCATGTGCTGGCTCCGTTGCGTCACCAATATGCGTCCATGTTGTTCCAGAATAGCGCAAACTACTTTTATTGCCATAGCTCTTATACCGTTTTACCAGCGTCAGCGGATACTTTTGGCTTGTTTACCAAACCGATAAGCGGTAGTTCGATACGGAAAAAGAGGTACCCAAGTGTCAGGCAGAGCAATTGATTTTGCAGCAGTGAATCTTCCTGCGGGAAAAGGCCAAAGTATAACACCTGCACCAGGAAGATATGGTAAGAGGCTTTTCCGAGTTCCGCTATACTTCTGAGCAGGATGTTATTTGATTGCTGCGGGAACAACTTTATAACAGTAAAAATGAGGAGCGCAGCATACGGAAAACCCAGAAAGTTCTGTAACTGCCACTCTCTACGGAAGTAGCTGATATAATACCCTTTATACTGCACCAGGTAAAGGTATACTATACTTGCAGCTGCCATCAGTAAGAGCAGCTGCATCTGCTTTATGGAAGTATGTTGCGTGATTTTCGACAGCCACAACCCCAGTGCAATAGCCGAGAAATAGCGGGGAAGTGCCGCATCGTAGAGGTAATTATCCTTGTCAAAAAAAGCAATGTTTTTACTTAATAGCAGGAAAGAGATTTCGAGTAGCAGCAGTACAAGGCCCGTTAGCAAGGGCTTTTTTTTGAAACCATAACTTACCAGCGGCAACAGGAGCACCGATTGCAACAGCATCGTGATAAAGTAGTTGCCTTTGCCGGAAACAGGCAGAACGCCAACTAAGGTGTACCAGCCGAAAGTATAAATGTTCCTGTCGAATAGCAGCAGCCACAACAAGCCGAGCAGCAGCGCTACAATGAAAATAATAACAAAGGGCTGCAGGATTCGGGAGCCCTTTTTTTGAAAATAGCTTCTGCTGTAAAGATGGTTAAACGAGACCGGCCGGCCTGCACCTGAAAGTCCGAGGTTATAGCCCATCAGCACCAGAAACACAGGTACTGCCTGCCAGATGTGGTACACGGCGTATGTTTGAATAAGCGTGGCCTTGGTAAAGGTATGCAGCGCGATAACAGCAACGATAGCGAGGCCTTTCAATACATCGATCTGCTGGTAGTGCTGTTTTTCTTTCAAAGTATAATCTGCTATCTGCCTGGCTGCTGTAGTACATAAAAAAAGCATACTGTAGTATGCCTTTCTGGTAATCTGCTAATTATTTAAGCTTATCCTTCAGTATCTCAAATTCTACTGCAGGCGATATCTTCTCATACAGGATCAGGTATACGGCTGAGGTTATCGGCATTTCCACGTTCAGTTTCTTGTTCAGCTCATAGATGCTTTTAACCGCATAGTACCCTTCTGCTACCATGTTCATTTCCATCTGCGCCGACTTTACTGTATACCCCCGTCCGATCATGTTACCAAACGTTCGGTTACGGCTGAATTGAGAATAAGCTGTTACCAGCAGGTCCCCGAGATAAGCCGATCCTGTCAGGGAACGGTGCATCGGCATTACCTTGTCCAGAAAACGCTCGATTTCGAACATGGCATTGGAAACCAGTACCGCCTGGAAATTGTCGCCATAGTTTAGGCCCCGTGCTATGCCACAGGCTAGAGCGATGATGTTTTTTATCACAGCACAGTACTCCACGCCATCCAGATCGTCCAGCGGGTTTGCTTTTACGTAACGGTTGCGCAGCAGTTCGCAGAAGTGCTCGGCTTTGGCAAGGTCATGTGAGCCGATCGTAAGGTAAGATTGCTTCTCCAGCGCCACCTCCTCGGCATGGCAAGGGCCTGCAATAACAAGCTGGTGGCTGTTTGGTACATGAAAGTGATGTCCCACGTAATCTGTAACTAGGATATTCTCCTGCGGGATCATGCCCTTGATGGCAGAGATCACTACCTTATCTTTCAGCGCACCTTCCGGCAGTTCGGCAAGAGCATCTTTAACGAAAGCGGCTGGCACGGCAAGTATAACCCAGTCAGCTGTAGCCACCACCGATCTGATGTCGTTGGATGGTTTTACATAGTTGAGGTCAAACGAGACGCCGCTCAGGTAGCGGGGATTGTGCTTGTAATTGATCAGGTGCTGCACATCGTTTTGGTTGCGCATCCACCAATGTATCTGTGATCTATTCTCAGAAAGTATTTTAACCAGTGCTGTAGCCCAGCTACCTCCTCCTATTACAGCTATTTTTTCCAATTCTAATGATATTCGTTATTCTTCGTCAGTATTATCAGCAGCGAGAGCCGACTTGTCCAGCGACTTGGCGTCTTTTACTGCTACCTTTGCTCCATCTTTCAGGGTTTTCGATACAGCTCTGAATGGCCCTGAAACTACTTTTTCACCTTCTTTCAGGCCGTCTAAAATCTCAATGTTATCAAAATCGCTGATGCCGGTTTTTACTTTTACCGCTTTTACGGTATTGTTGGCATCGTATACAAAAACCACTTCCTCTACCTTTGCTGGTGCGGCTGCCTTTTGTTCTTCGCCTGCGTTCTCCTCTTCGTCCCTGCCTTTTATATCTTCTGTGTCTGAATCCTTTTCGGTAGAGCGTGTCGTTACTGCCGACAAAGGTACAGATAAAACGTTGTTTTTTCGCTCTGTGATAATGTCAACCGATGCGGTCATGCCAGGGCGGAAAGGACGGGCTCTCTTTTGTGACAGGTGGCTGTAAGATTCGTTGAGCAGGCGAATACGCACTTCAAATTCTGTAACGGCCTCTAGCGTAGTTGCATCCTTTGCCGTGTTAGCAATAGCAGTCACCACGCCTTTGAACTTTTCATCCTTGGTAATGTAGGAGTCTACCTCAACGTCAACAGAGTCTCCGAGGCCAACACGGATGATGTCGTTCTCATTCACGTTCACGCGTACTTCCATGTTGTTGAGGTTGGCAATGCGCATGATCTCTGTACCCGCCATCTGCGATGTACCCACCACGCGTTCGCCGCGCTCTACATTCAGTTTTGATACGGTGCCACTCACCGGTGCATAAATAGTGGTCTTGTTCAGGTTCTCGCGGGCTTCTTTCAGGGAGGCGAGTGCATTCTGCACGTTGAATTCTGATGCACGCACACTCTGGCGCAGCGATTCCACTTCCTGTTTTCCGCCTTCGTAAGCAGCTTTGGTTTGCTGGAATTCTGCTTCCGATATGACTTTCTGGTCGAAAAGCTGCTTGTTGCGGTTATAGTTCTGGGTTACCTGCACATTGTTTGCCTGCGCCTGTGCCAGTCTGGCTTTCGCCTGTGACAGGTTAGCGCGGGCAGCATTTACCGCAGCCTGCTGGGCATCTACAAACGACTGATAGTTATCCGGGCGTATGCGCAGCAATAACTGGCCTTTCACCACGGAGTCACCTTCTTCCACGTTCAGCTCAATGATCTCACCGGATACATCCGGGCTGATCTTTACTTCGGTTTCCGGCTGTACTTTGCCTGAGGCGCTCACTTTTTCTACAATCTGATTTCTTTTTACTTCCGAAAGCACCACTTCCGTTCCTTCGTCTTTACCGATCCAGCCGGCCTTTTTAGCGACAAGGGCGCCAACCAGCACCAGTACAAGAACACCGATAAGTATAGGAATGAGTTTGCCTGATTTTTTAGCAGCCATAGTTTTTTATAAAGTGATTTCCTTACCCTGGTAAAAGTCCAGAACCTTAAGTTTGAAGGTATATTCGTATTTAGCCTGAATTACATTTGACTGCGCCGTGCGATAGTTATTCGTGATCACGTAGAAATCAACCGTATTGATCACGCCACTGTTCAGGCGTAGTTCTGCATTCTTATAGTTTTTCTCCAACGCAGTAAGTTGTTGTTTCGCAGCTGTAAACTTCCGTTGTGACGCCATGGCATCTACATAAGCCTGCTCAATGGTTTGGCGAAGCTGGTTGCGCTGAATATCGGCATTTAGTTTTGCGTTAAGCTGACTTATCTTAGCGCGCTGTATATTATTTCGTACTAAAAACCCGTTAAATATCGGTATGTTTAAAGATAAGCCAATCTGCTCACCGATACCGTCTTTTAATTGATCGTTAAAAGGGTAGTCGCGGGGTGTCAGACCTGGAGTGTATATAACCAGCTCTTCTGTACCATTCTCATTTGTAAAGCCAAGGGTTCTTTTCTCTAACTCTCCGCTTGGATCAAACAACTGGCCTTGGCTATTATAAAACGTATTTATACCCGCATTCAATGTAAGTCTTGGGTAGTAGGCACCCCGGGCTACATCAAGTGCTTTTGTCGAACTAAGAACGCGTAAATCAGCTGCTTTCACTCCCGGGCGTGTCTGATTTGCCACATCGTATACCATTCCTGGATTTACTAACACAGGGTTAGCATCGGGCTCCGGTATTTCAGGTATGATGATTTCAAACTCTTTTGCCTGTTCATCTTCCAAGTTCAGGAGTTGAATAAGAGCCAGGCGAGAAATATCGCGCTGATTTTGAGCATTGATGATATCAAGCTCATCTGTCGATAATTGTGACTCAAGATCCAAAACAGCGTTTTCCGCAACACTACCGGCTTTGAACAAGATCCTGGTTCGGTCCAGCTGTTGCTGTGTAGTGTTTCGTTGCAACTCAGCCGTTTTAGTTAGCTCTTCCGCAAACAGGATATTCAGATAAGAGGTGATTATCTGAAGTGTTATGTCGTCCTGAATTGCTAAAATATCTTGTTCGCTGGCCTGCAGATCTAATCCAAACTGTTTAATACGGTTGATTTGCTGAAAGCCCATGAACAGAGGTACTGAAGCACCTGCCTGTAATCCTAAAGAAGTATAATCAACCCTTCTTAATTCCTGTACGGTGGGGTCAACGGTTGTTCCAGAACTGAAGGTGCTGGTGGCTGCGCCATTTAAGCTCGGCAATCGATCAAGGCGTGCCTGATTCAACGAAACAGCATCCAAATCGCGGTTGGCGCGGGTTTGTTTTACCTGTAAGTTGTTCTTTTTAGCATATTCAATGGCTTCCAATAAAGTCCAGCCACCCTCACCGGGATTTTCCTGTGCTGTAGCAGGAGCTGACAACAGCATCGTACCTAGCACAAGAGTTAGCATTAATTTGGTTGATTTTTTCATAGTTTTAGGTATATCAAGTTACCTATAGGTCGATGTTTGGGATGTACACCACGTGCTTCACCCAGCTAAGCTGTTTCAGGTATTCTAAAGTGATTGGCTTGATGCCAGAGTCCATTTCTATGAACTGGCGGGCCATCTCGTTTCGACCTTTTCTGGAAACGTTCATGGTGGCGATGTTGCAGTCGTCGTGCGCAATAACGGAGGCAATAAAGGCGATGCTTCCTTTCACGTCGGCTGCGTCGATGATGAGCGTGTGCAGGTTCGCAGAAAAATTGGCCGTAAAGCCATCCACTTCCACGATCTTGATCACACCACCGCCACGGCTCTGCCCAATTACCTCTACCTCACGGTCGCCGGCTTTCAGGTTTAATTTGATGGTATTGGGGTGCATGGTAGATGCATTGCCTACCGATTTGAAGGTATACTTCAGGCCGCGCTCCTTTGCATGGTCGAATGCTTCTTTGATGCGCTTGTCGTCGGTTTTAAAATCAAGCAAGCCAGCCACAATAGCCCGGTCGCTGCCGTGGCCTTCGTAAGTGCGGGCAAAAGAATTATAAAAGGTAATAACCGCCTCTTCCGGCGCAGCACCTAACACTCTGATGGCAGCACGGGCAATACGTACCACCCCTGCTGTATGCGAACTCGATGGCCCGATCATTACAGGCCCGATCATATCAAAAACACTACTTTTTTCTGCCATTGTAAAAATATTCTGGGTAATATCGTAAAAACCAAATTTAGCAATTTAGCGCTAGTTTTACATGTTTCCGCAACATAAATAACCGTATTTATACTAACAGCGCCTTTTGCTCTACTAATCAGACACCTGCCCCTACCAATTTGTCATTGGGCCTGTTGTTGAGCAGGTGTTGGGGTATTTGTCTGATGCTGAGAAGTATGATATGGTTGCCTGAAAATACATCATTTGTTCTTGCCTTTCGCCTACTATCAGCAGGTATGACAGAAAATTCGGCAGTTCGTCTGTCTATTGCAATAGTTTAGTTACTTTGTACCGATTTTGCTTGTCTCGCCTAAAAACTGAAAACTATGGATCAGATCTTCAAACCTGAAGTGCTAGAACAGCTCAAGCGGCTGGAGGAGAAATACGTGCCCCTCGGCCAGGACCTGGCTGCCTACCTCGAGGGCCTGTACCACACTGATTTTCTTAACTACTGGGATTACATCCACCTTGACACGCTGCTGAGTCTTCAGAACCCTCGTACCACCATTCCGGATGAGAAGATCTTCATCATGTACCACCAGATCACGGAGCTATACTTTAAGCTTTGCCTGGAGGAGTACCGACAAATGGGTGAAGACAAGCAGATTACGTCTGAAGTGCTAACAAAACGCTTGAAGCGCATCAACCGCTACTTTGAGAACCTGATCGACTCGTTTGATGTGATGGTCGATGGCATGGACCCCAAGCAGTTCCTGCAGTTTAGGATGGCGCTCATGCCTGCCAGTGGTTTTCAGTCGGTGCAGTACCGCATGATTGAGATTGCCTCTACAGAGCTTCGTAACCTTACCGACAAGGAGAAGCGGAAAGCCTTGGGCCTGCAAAGCACCCAGGAAGAACTGATGGGCTGCATTTACTGGAAGGAAGGCGCCACAGAAGTATCTTCCGGTGCCAAAACCCTTACCCTGATCCGGTTTGAGGAAAAGTATACCAACCACCTGATCCAGTTTGCCAGAGAGTATGAGCACAAGAACGTGTGGGCCGTGTACAAGCAATTGCCGGAGCAGGAGCAGCAAAATCCAAAGCTCATCCGGCAGATGCGCGAGCTCGACAGCAACGTGAACGTGAATTGGCCGCTAATGCACTATAAGTCTGCTGTACGTTACCTGCAGCGCGACCCGGAAGTAATTGCCGCAACCGGCGGTACGAACTGGCAAAAGTACCTGCCTCCAAAATTTCAGAAACGCATTTTCTTCCCGGAACTATGGACGGAGGAAGAACTGGGCAACTGGGGCAAAGGCTGGGTTGAGAAAGTGCTGAACGGAGATATATAGGAATTGTGAATTTTGAATGAGTGATTGAGCGAATATTGAATGTTTTTGCAACAAATTCTGTCATAATTTTGCAGTGATTGAAGGATTGTACTTCTAACTTATTCACACAATCACTCATTCAGTCATTCAAAATTGAATTTTAAGTTTAAGGTTAACTACCTTACCTGTTGTACATGAGGAAGAAAGAAATTGAAGTGGTGTTGTCGCCGGAGGTGGCGTACGACAACCAGCTACTGGAGCGCGAGCTCCTGAAGAGTGCAGGCGTAAAGTCTGAGGATGTTAAATTCATCCACCGCATCAAGCGTTCCATCGATGCGCGTGGCCGTAGTGTTCAGCTTCGCGTTCGTGCCGATCTATACTTAGACAACCCTCCTGCGGATGTTATCAGCCCTACTTACAGCTACTCTAATGTAAGCAATGCCCCGAAAGTGATCATTGTGGGTGCTGGCCCAGCCGGTTTGTTTGCTGCCCTTCGTGCCATTGAGCTTGGTTTAAAACCCATTGTGCTGGAGCGTGGTAAGGACGTACGCGCCCGCCGCCGTGACCTGGCAGCCATCAACAAAGAGCATGTGGTTAATCCTGACTCCAATTATTGTTTTGGCGAAGGTGGTGCCGGTACTTATTCGGACGGCAAACTTTATACCCGATCCAAAAAGCGGGGCGACCTGCAGCGTATCCTTCAGATTTTAGTACAGCACGGTGCTACATCCGATATCCTTTTCGATGCGCACCCACACATCGGTACGAACAAGTTGCCCGTGATCATCTCCAATATCCGGGAGTCTATTATAGCTGCCGGTGGCGAAGTGCTGTTCGATAAGCGCGTAGCAGATTTTATTGTGGAGCAGGGCGAGATGAAAGGTGTTGTAACGCAGGATGGTCAGGAGTATACAGGCGAATCGGTTATACTTGCTACCGGCCACAGTGCCCGCGACATTTTCGAGTTGCTGCATCAGAAAGGTATCACGATCGAGGCCAAGCCATTTGCTATGGGCGTACGCGCAGAGCACCAACAGCGCCTGATTGACAAGATACAGTATAAGTGCGAAGACCGCGGAGGTTGGCTGCCAGCTTCCTCCTATGCGCTCGTGCACCAGACAGTCTACAACAACAAGCAGCGGGGCATTTTCTCGTTCTGCATGTGTCCGGGGGGCTTTATTGTGCCTTCTGCCACGGCACCCGGCGAGGTGGTGGTAAATGGTATGTCGCCAAGCCGCCGCGACTCCCGTTATGCTAACTCGGGCATTGTGGTGGCCATCGAGCTGGAAGATATGGATCTGAAGCAGTATGGCCCGCTTGCAGGTTTGCGCATGCAGCAGGCCCTGGAGCAGAAAGCCTGTGAAATGGCAGGAGGCACCCAGAAAGCACCTGCTCAGCTACTCGAAGATTTTACCAGGCAAAAAACCGGCGGAGCACTGCTGGAAACGTCGTACCAGCCCGGATTAACGCCTGTGGATATGAACCAGTTGTTCTCGCCGGACATGGCCTATCGCCTGCGGGAAGGATTCAAAGCCTTTGGCGGTAAAATGCGCGGGTACCTCAGCAACGAGGCGCAGATCATCGGGGTTGAAAGCCGCACCTCCTCTCCTGTCCGCATTCCGCGCGACCGAGAAACACTGGAGCATGTGCAGATAAAGAATCTCTACCCTTGTGGTGAGGGAGCCGGTTATGCAGGAGGAATCGTGTCGGCGGCAATGGACGGGGAGCGCTGTGCAGAGATGGTGGCTGCAAAGGTAAAAAGGGTTATATAGCAGCTGTTGCCTTTGTATCTACCTTAGAGTGTGTTGATTTATAACGATCTGAAGACAAGCTCGGTAAACTATAGGAATTGATTGGATTTTATAACGCTGATACTATGAAAAAGACAGTTGTTCTGGGTGCTACTGATAATCCGTCCCGCTATGCTTACCTGGCCGTTAACCGGCTGCAGAAGCATGGGCATGAGGTAGTACCTGTTGGAATACGGAAAGGTGAAGTGGGTGGTATGCCTATCATTACCGATAAAAACGCAGAGGTAAAAGATGTGGACACGGTAACTCTGTATGTGGGGCCGCAAAACCAACCTTCGTGGTACGATTACATCCTGTCGCTGAAGCCGAAGCGCATTATCTTTAACCCGGGCACAGAGAACCGGGAGCTCGAGCAGATGGCTGCAGATGCCAATATCGAAACGCTCCACCACTGTACGCTGGTGATGTTGGCTTCCGACACGTACTAATATTTTTTTAAAAATTTATACTTTGAGTATAACCTAGCTTGGAGCAAGGGCGTATAAAGAGTATCAAACAAGCAGATGGCATTTGTTGTCTTATGCTTGTTGAGAAAAAGGGATCTTTCAAGAGATCCCTTTTTTGTTTTTATACTTTATCCTAACTCCTACGCTTCCCGGCGCAGCACTTCCAGCGGCGGCCTCACCAGAATACCTCTGCTGTTTAGCAAACCTACGATAACTGTCAGCAACGTTACGAGCACAAAAATCACTGCCAAGGGCCACAGTACCGGCGCAAAATCAACTTTGAAGCTGTAAACTGATAACGCCCAGGCTGCTCCGATGGAAATGATCAAACCGGTAGCTGCTGCCAGAGCACCTAACAGCAGGTACTCTAAGGAGGTGATCGAAAAGATCTGCCGGCGGCTGGCCCCTAAGGTTCTGAGCAGTACGCTCTCCTGCACCCGCTGAAATTTGCTCACATTCACCGATCCGATCAGTACCAGCAAACCGGTAGCGATGCTGAACAAAGCCATGAACTGGATCACAAAAGAGATCTGGCTGACCACTTCGTCCAGTGTTTGAAGTATAAGATCAAGGCCGATGGCGGAGATGTTGGGGAAACGGTCCACAATCCGGCGCTGGAAACGGGCTGCCTGCGCATCGTCTTTGGAGCGTGTCATCAGCACATGGAATTGTGGAGCTTCTTCCAGCACGCCCTCCGGAAATACTACCAGGAAATTACTCTGTACCCGGTTCCACTCCACCGTGCGCAAGTGCGCCACCCGAGTCGATACCGGTGCTCCCTGTACGTTGAACACCAGTGTATCTCCCAGCTTTACTTTAATGCGTTCGGCGTAACGATCTTCCAGTGAGATAGGTATCAGCGCCTGAATGCCGTCATACTTACCTTTCCACTCGCCTGCAGCCGTTTCTTCTCCGTTGATCAGCTTGCTGCGGTAGGTGATGCGGTACTCCCGCGTAAACAGCCAGGGTGGTATGCCCAGCGTGGTATCCTTGCGCACATCCGCTCCGGTAAGTTGATTTACTTTATCCAGTCGTACCGATACAATTGGCGCAATCTGAAGCACCGGCAGACTATCCTGTTTGGTGATTTGTAGTACCTCCTCCTTTTGTGAATTCTGGATGTCGAAAAGCACCAGGTTTGGCTGGTTGGCGCTACCTGCAATGGCTACATCGCTCAGGAGCGTTCGTTGCACCAGGTATAAAGTCCCGATCAGGGCAGTGCCCAAACCGATAGAAACTGTCAGCAGCAGTGTCTGGTTATTCGGGCGGTACAGGTTAGCCAGTCCTTGCCGCCACACGTAGCCCCAATGGCTTGGGAAGAAACGGCGTACCACCCAGGTAAGGCCTACCGCCAGCACTGCCAGTATAGCAAATGCAGCCACAACGCCACCTGCAAAAGCGAGCGCCTGCCACCACGTGCCCAGCTGCCAGCGCGAAAACAGAAGTATAAACAGGAAAAGCAGCGCGTATACTCCCCAGCGCAACGGGTCTTTCTGGCTGGTCAGGTGTTCGACAGAAGCGCGCAGTGTGATCAGTGGAGATACCTGCCGGATGGAAAGCAGCGGCAACAGCGCAAACAGCACCGATACCACACCGCCCAGCAAAATACCCTGCAAAGCAGCCAGCCACGAGAAAGATGCTTCCACATCAACCGGCAAAAATGACTTGAACAGCTCCGGCAGCACCAGTTGCACAATGCTACCCAGTACAGCACCAGCCAGGCCTCCCAACAAGCCCATCCCCAGCACCTGGAAAAGGTAGATCAGGAAGGCCTGTTTGCCGCTCATGCCCAGGCAGCGAAGTATACCGATGGTGGCCAGCTTCTCCCGGATGTACACATGCACAGCACTGGCAACCCCCACGCAGCCCAAGAGCAGGGCCACAAAACCAACCAGCCCCAGAAATCGGGCCAGATCGTCGTAAGCACGGCCCATACTTTTTTTACGAGTCTCTACGGTGTCGTAGAACATGCCATACTCTTCCAGGCGCGGGTCCAGGCGCTTACCCAGCGTATCGGGGTTTACCGTTGGTGGTAAGCTATAGTAATAGTAGTAAGACACGCGGCTGCCACGTTGCATCAGGCCGGTTTCGGGCAGGTACTGGCGTGGGATGTACACAGCCGGTGCTACTGTGGCCGTCAGTGCCGACTGCCCCGGGATCTTGTGCAGAGCGCCTGCTATCTCAAAACTCATCTCTCCTACCCGGATAGAGTCGCCGGGCTGGGCATTGTACTGCAGCATCAGGTTGTGGTCTACCAGCGCCCGGCGCCCCTGCCGGAACGTACGGCTGGCTTCTTTGGGCTCTGTTTCGATAGACCCAAAGTATGGAAAGCTTCCCTCCAGCGCCCGTACCTGCACCAGGCGGGTGTCATCGGTGCGTTTAAAGTATACCATGGAAAGCAGGCGGTTCTCATCCGAGCGCACCCCCAAATTCTTCACAGAATCTACCAGCGCCAGGGCCAGCGAGTCGGGCTCCTTGTTCATGCCTATCACCATATCAGCCCCAATCAGAGTGCGGGCTTTGGAATCGATGGCATCATGAAGGCTTTCGCGGAAAGAATTAATGGCCACCAGCGCGGCAATACCCAGCACGATGGACGAAAGGAAAAGCAGCAGTTTGCCCCGGTTACGACGTGTATCGCGCCAGGCCATTTTCAGGAGCCATCTGAGGCGTAGCTTCGGTTTGTCTTCCGGTTTTATTTTTATATCAGGCACAGAGGCGGGTTGATTTTTGAATGAGTAAATAACTGAATGAGTGAATGCTGGATGAGGTATGAACTCTTTGATTCCAGCGAATCCTTATTGTTCTGCGTCCCGGGTGGCAATAATTTCCGGAGCACCTGTGTCGGATACCACATGGCCGCCTTTGATGCGGATGATGCGCTGCGTCTTTTCGGCAAGTTCCAGGTCGTGGGTAACCAGTACCAGCGTAGTGCCTGCCTCTCGGTTCAGATCGAAAAGCAGTTGCTCCACGTGCTCGCCCGTTTCCTCATCCAGGTTACCAGTGGGCTCATCGGCAAAAAGTATGGTGGGTCTGTTCGAAAAGGCCCTTGCCAGCGACACGCGCTGCTGCTCCCCACCCGATAGCTGTGTCGGGTAATGGTCGTGGCGCTCAGCAAGACCCACACGTCCCAGCAATTCCATCGCCTGCTTCTGCACATTGCGCTCGCCCCGCAGTTCCAGCGGCACCATCACATTCTCCAGCGCGGTCAGCGTCGGGATCAGCTGAAAGTTCTGGAAAACAAAACCTACATACTGGTTGCGCACCTGCGCCCGCTCATCCTCCGATAGGTTATCGAGTTTTATCCCGTTTAGTATAACAGAGCCGGTGCTGGCGCGGTCGAGGCCGGCACACAGGCCCAGCAGGGTTGTTTTGCCACTTCCCGACGGGCCCACAATGGAGCAGGTATCACCGGCGTTTAAGGTAAAGTTTATACCTTCCAGCACGGTCAGGTGGCGGTCGCCACTTTTATAGGTCTTGGCCAGGTTTTTTATTTCAAGTATCGTGGACACGCTTTATCGGTTATTTTGTTCTAAGAAAAGGAACAGGCGCCTGCAAGGAGCATCAGGTGCCGGAATTTATATCCTAAACCCAATAACTGTTTAGACCCGTTATAGGTTTTTGATACACAAAGATTAAATTTAAGAAAAAAACGCATATATGGTAATGAAGAGCAAGTTTTTAACCCTTTACTTACTCGGACTGATGTTCTTTTACAGTTGCGGTCAGGCAGAGCAAACAGACAGTGTAGAAGCCAGCCAAGCAACTGCCACGACCCAAACGAAGAAAGAAGAAAATACAGCAACTGCTGAGAAAACGAAGACGATTGTGTTCTTTGGCAACAGTTTGACAGCGGGTTATGGCCTGGAGCCGGATCAGGCCTTCCCTGCCCTGATACAGCAGCACATTGATTCGTTGGGATTGCCTTACAAGGCCGTAAATGCCGGGGTAAGCGGCGAAACCTCGGCGGGCGGCAAAAGCCGGGTAGACTGGATACTGAAGCAGCCGGTAGATGTTTTTGTGCTGGAACTCGGTGCGAACGATGGCTTGCGAGGTATTAACCCGAAAGAAACCTACCGCAACCTGGGTACTATCATAGATAAGGTACGGGCAAAAAATCCGGAGGCGCAGATCATACTTGCAGGCATGCAGATTCCGCCAAGTATGGGACAGCAGTTTGCATCGGAGTTTCGGGAAGTATACGCCCGCCTGGCAAAGGACAAGGATGTCGCGCTGATTCCTTTCTTATTGGAAGGCGTGGCTGGGGAGCGTGAACTGAACCAGGGCGATGGCATACACCCGACTGTGGAGGGGCAGAAAATATTGGCTCAAAATACCTGGCAGGTACTGGAGCCTATTTTGAAAGAGCAGGCAAGCAGCTAAAACCTTTATTTTCGCGTTAAAACGACGGGCTCTGAAATATATTTTAAAATTTTTTAATAAAGTTGAAACATTAACAACCCATGCCTGCGTATAAAAGCATGGCTAAAAGTTGAAAAATAAACAGCGGCGGTTCCTCTTTGCGAGGGCCGCCGCTGTTTTTGTATAGGTTGCTTCCGATCTCGGTTAATCTTCCGCTACTTCAGACTTCATCTTCTCGGCAAGTATAAAGTAGGAGCCTTTGGTTACGATCTGCGCCTTGTCAGGCAATTGTTTAACAGGCTTTACTTCTACAAATCCGTTTTCCGCTACGCCAGTCTCCACTTCCGCCATTCTAAAAGCTGTTGGCGCATCTTTCAGGAAAATGTAGTGCTTGTTTTTGTATCGTACCACAGCTTCTTCAGGCAAGGCAGGCAGTTCCTGCTTTCCTGCCAGGATCTGCGCGTTCACGTACATGCCTGGCAGCAGGTTCTTGTTTTCGTTGTTCACAAGCTCGGCGTGTACTGTTGCCATGCGCGAGTCGCCTTCAAAAGCTTTACCTAAGGAGAATACTTTAGCTTCAAGAGGCGCTCCGGCAACATTAGGCATTGTAAACTCCACCTTCTGCCCTACTGCCATTTTGCTAAAATCTTTTTCAAACACGTTCAGGATAAGGTGCAGGTGGTGGTTGTCTACAATCTCGAACATATCCTGACCCGGCTGCGCATAAGTGCCTATATTAACAGCAATCTCGTTTACAAAACCGCTGATTGGTGCTGTGATGGCAACAGTAGACGTTATCTGGCCTGCTTCTACCCGCTTTGGCGAAATACCCATGGTTGTAAGGTGCGTAGCCAAGGCTTTCTGACGGGCACGTTGTACCTGTACATCGGTTTGTGCCTGCTCAAACTTTTTGCGAGATCCCACCTGCTCTTTGTTCAGTGTGTTCTGGCGCTCGTAGTCCTGCTCAGCATATGCTAGTTGGTTACGGGTAGTCAGGTACTCCTGCTGAAGCTTTATCAGCTCCGGGTTTTCTATAGTTGCCAGTACTTTGCCTTTCTGCACATACTCGCCTTCTTTCACGTTTATACTTCTCACCACCCCACCCATTAAAGGGTTGATACTTGCCTTGTTATGAGGTGGCAGCTCAAGCTGTCCGTTAGCTACGACACGCGCCGAAAGGCTTATATTTTTGATATTGCCCAGCTTGATGCCGCTTACCTGCTGCTGTTGTTCAGAGAAAGTAACCAGATCTGGCGAAGTGGAGGCTACAGGCTCTGCAGTGGCTGCCGGAGACTGCTCGGTTTGCTCCTGCTGCGAGCAGGAGGTCAGGCTGATAAAGCCGCAAAGTATAAGTATAGTTAGGTTTGATGATTTCATGTTATTCGATTCCTGCTGTAAACTCTAGGCTGATAATAGTTTGATTGTAGTCGCGGAGGGCGTTGAGATGATTGCTCTTAAGCTGATAAGCCTGATCCAGTGCCTGCACATACTCTATATAGTCGATGTCGCCGGTGCGGAAGCTCAGTTCGGCGGCTTTTGTCATCTGCTCTGCCTGACGCAATGCGCCCTGCTCAAAGTATGCAAGTGTGGTTATATGCTTCTGTAGTTCCTGCGCCAGGTTCTGCAACTCGGTAAGTATAAGCTGCTGCTGGTACGCTACCTGGCTCTTAACCGCCTCCTCGTTTAGTTTGGCTGCTTTTACACGCGATTTCTGCGCTCCAAACCAGAGGGGCAAAGCTATACCTGCTTCAAAGCCAGTAAAGCGGTCGCCGGAAGTATACATGCGGTTCGGGTTTTCAGCCGGGGTTTCGCCTATAAAGGTTTGGTTGAAGTAGCCTACTGTAACGTCTGGCAGCATACGAGATTGCTCTAATTTTGTCTGACGGGAGGCAATTTGCAGTTCGCTCTTCAGGTAGGCAGCATAGGGGTTAGTATTAGCCCCTGTTGTATCGGTTAAAGCAGCTGTCTGGCGCTTATTCAGCTGCTCTACTGCAAAAGTTACAGGCTCCTGTGCCTGAAGCAATTGCTGCAAACGGCGTTTGGCTATTTGTACATCGGTCTGTGCCTGCTGCAGTTCGGTGCGCAGGGCCAGACTTCTGGTTTCAGCAGTGGCTTGTTCCAGGTAACTTGTTTCGCCTGTCTTAAAACGAACATTGGCAGCTTTGGTGAAGCGGCCGTACAGCGTATCCTGCTGTTGCAACAGTTTCAGGCGGGCGTTCTGGAATTGCAGCTGGTAATAAGCCTGCTTTACGTCACGCACCAGTTCCCGTTCCACAACCAGTTTTCTTGCTTCGGCCTGCTGTATGGTAGCGTCAGCCAGTTTAGCCTGGTCGCGGTACACGGTCGGGAAAGCGAACTGCTGTGAAATCGAGATATTCTCATCTTTATTCGCCGTGCTGATCTGGCCCCAGCTATAGTTGAGGTTGGTTTTTGGCAGATCGGTTGCTGCTCCGCGCAAGGCCTGCTCCCGCTCTAAACCATAACCTGCACTTTTCAGACTGAGGTTATTTTCCTTCGCATATTGTATACTTTCCTGCAGGTTCAGCGGCTGCTGGTTTGATTGCGCTTGTGCAGTTGATACTGATCCTGCGTCAAGTATAAAGCAAATTATAAGGGCAGCCGGAATAGCTTCAGGTATGGATTTTTTCTTCGTTGGCTTTTCTTTAGACGTGAAGATGTAATAGAGTACCGGCAGCACTACCAGCGTCAGTAAGGTAGATGTGAACAAGCCTCCTATCACAACTGTTGCCAGCGGACGTTGTACTTCGGCTCCGGCAGAACCTGACAACGCCATCGGCAGAAAGCCTAGTGCAGCCACGGAAGCTGTCATGATAACTGGCCGCAGACGTACGCTGGTACCTTTGATTACGCGCTCGTATACATCTTTCATGCCTTCCTCTTTAAGCTGGTTAAAGTACCCGATCAGTACAATACCGTTAAGTACAGCCACGCCAAACAAAGCAATAAAGCCTACCCCAGCCGAGATACTAAAAGGCATATCACGCAGCCAAAGTGCGAAGATCCCTCCGATAGCTGATAAAGGTATAGCCGTGAAAATGAGCAGACTTTGCTTTACGGAGTTAAAGGTTAAGTATAAGAGGAAAAGTATAAGCAACAGAGCTGCTGGTACAGCAATAGAAAGACGATCTTTTGCAGCAACAAGGTTCTCGAACTGACCGCCGTAAGTAATGAAGTAGCCAGCTGGCAGCGGCAGTTGCTGAGCCAGTTTCGCCTGAATCTCAGAAACGATAGACTCCACATCACGCTCACGCACGTTAAAGCCAACCACAATGCGGCGGCGACCTTCTTCGCGGGAAATCTGCATAGGGCCTTCTTCAAAGCGGATAGCAGCAACCTGTTGTACCGGCACCTGCCCACCCTGCGGAAGCGGGATGTACAGATTTTCGATGTCCTGCAGGTCCTGGCGCGAACCGCCTTCCATGCGCACTACCAAGTCAAAACGCTTGTCGCCTTCGTACACAGCGCCGGCAGCCTGACCAGCAAAAGCTGTCCGGAGCACCGTATTCACATCGGCTACCTGCAAACCATACTGCGACATTTTAGAGCGGTTATACTCCACTACTATCTGCGGCAGGCCAGTTACTTCTTCTACAAACACATCCTGTACCCCTGCCACCGGCGATATCAGTTTGTCTACTTGTGCAGCCAGTTCGGAAAGCTGGTCCAGGTCTTCGCCATAAATTTTAATGGCAACATCCTGGCGGGCACCAGTCATCAGCTCGTTAAAGCGTAGCTGCATAGGCTGCTGGAAACCATAGTTGACTCCCGGCAACACTTTCAGCGCTTCGTTCATTTTGGCGGCTAGTTCCTGGCGATTGCTGGCGCTGGTCCACTCGTCTTTCTCTTTTAGCAGGATCATGACGTCTGCGGCTTCAATGGGCATAGGGTCGGTAGGGATCTCGGCTGTACCTATTTTACCGATCACTTCGGTTACTTCCGGGAACTGCTTTAAAAGGATTTCGCTGGCTTTGGTAGTGGTTTCTATCGTTTGCGTTAAAGAAGCACCGGGCACCAGGCGCAGGTCCATGGCAAAGTCGCCTTCTTCCAGATCCGGCAAAAACTCGCCTCCCATACGGCTGAACACAAACAAACTGAAAGCGAAAAGCAGAACTGCTGCTCCTACCACTAGTTTTCTGCTATGCAATGCAAAGCGAATCACCGGCATGTAGACACGCTCTATAGCAGCCATGATCTTATCGGAGATATTCTCTTTGTGCTTCGTCTTTTTGCTCAGCAGCAAAGTGGAAACCATAGGCACATAAGTCAGGGAAAGTATAAAGGCTCCAAGTATGGCAAAGCTTACCGTCTGCGCCATTGGCTTGAACATTTTACCTTCAATGCCTACCAGCGCCATAATAGGCAGGTACACGATCAGGATGATGAGCATACCAAAAGCAGCAGAATTCATGATGTTAGAGGCCGCTCCTTTCACTTCTTCGTCCATTTCGCGTTGCGTGAGCTTGCGGAGCGGCAGGTTTCTGTTCTTCACAACTATAAAGTGGAGCACACCTTCCACTATAATCACAGCCCCATCCACGATCAAACCAAAGTCGATAGCACCTAGGCTCATCAGGTTACCCGAAACACCAAACAGGTCCATCATGCCCAGCGCAAACAGCATGGAAAGCGGGATAACAGACGCCACTACAAGACCTGCACGCAGGTTGCCCAGCAACAGCACCAGCACAAAAATCACGATAAGGCCACCTTCTATGAGGTTTTTAGCTACGGTGTTGATGGCCTTGTCTACCAGTTCGCTGCGGTCGAGGTACGCTTCAATGGCCAGACCTTTCGGTAAAGTACTTTGTATGCTGGCTACTTTATCCTGTACATTCTGAATTACTTCAGAAGAATTAGCCCCTTTCAGCATAAGCACAATGCCGCCTACTACCTCGCCTTCTGTGTTTCGGGTAAGTGCGCCGTAACGCACCGGGTGTCCGTACTGTACCTGGGCAACATCGCTTACCAGAACCGGTACACCATTGCGGTTGCTTACCACGACTTTTTCGATGTCTTCCAGCGTATTTACCAGACCCAATCCACGGATAAAGAAAGCATTCTGATTTTTCTCAATGTAGGCAGCGCCTGTGTTCTCGTTGTTCTGTTCCAGCGCCGATACCACTTCGGTTACCGTCAGGTTCATACTTCGGAGCTTGTCCGGGCTCAGGGCCACCTCATATTCTTTCAGGAAACCACCGAAGCTGCTCACATCGGCTACGCCTGGGGTGCCCAGCAACTGGCGGCGCACGATCCAGTCCTGAATGGTGCGGAGTTCGGTTGGGCTATACTTCTTCGGGCTGTCGGGTTTGCTTACCAGCACGTACTGGAAAATTTCGCCCAGGCCGGTTGTAACAGGTGCCAGTTCCGGCTTGCCCATCTGTTCCGGTATCAGCTCTTCCGCCTCGCCCAGCCGCTCGGTTATCATTTGCCGGGCCAGGTATTGGTCTACTTCCTCCTTAAAAACTACGGTAATAACAGAAAGGCCAAAACGTGATACCGAGCGCATTTCCACTACATCAGGCACATTGGCCAGCGACATTTCTATAGGTGTGGTAATAAAGCGCTCCACCTCCTGCGCAGCCAGCGTAGGCGATGAGGTTACAATTTGCACCTGGTTGTTGGTGATGTCGGGTACGGCGTCGACGGGCAGCCGGGAGAGCGCAAAAGAGCCCCATACTACCAATGCCAGCACCATAAGCCCCACCACCAGTTTATTATCTATCGAAAACTCGATGATCTTCTTAAACATGGTTAGCTATAGTTTACTTAATCAAAAATTAGAATAAACTGCCTTTCAGAAGTGGTAATGAGAAGCTGAGGCTATACTTGTGGTATAGTCAGAGCAGGCTGAAAGGCAGGGAAAGCAGATTAAACTATAGCCCGCGGCGGGTGCCACCAGGTAAAGGCCACGCGGGTTTCTTCCAGTTCCGGGTAAACCAGTGGCTTGGTTTGAGGAATAATGAAAAAGCGGAACACGATCAACTCCGACTCTACTGTAGTGGTAAAGGTGGCGCAACAGCCACATCCGCAAAAAACCGGACAGGTGTCGTCGTGAAAAGC
Organism: Pontibacter ruber; assembly: GCF_023630205.1. Taxonomy (GTDB): domain Bacteria; phylum Bacteroidota; class Bacteroidia; order Cytophagales; family Hymenobacteraceae; genus Pontibacter; species Pontibacter ruber. The sequence goes on from NZ_JALPRR010000002.1 coordinate 948,419, forward strand.
AGAATCGCCTGTGGTATGCGCTGCATCTACCAGGTTGGGAATGTGCTCATGGCTGTCCATTACCTTATCCGTGCAGGGCAGACACGCCATGCAGCACAGGTATAAGCTAAATAAGATCGCCATAAATTTCATGCGGGCAAATATAAAGTATAATTCGCTAAGCTGAAGCCCAGCCTCTTAATTCAGAACAGTTTTTGTAAAGTGTAAAAGATTTTATAGTTGAGGGTCAGTTATTTATAGTATAGGGAAAGTGAATATTTCAAAAAAAGTAAGAAATTTATTCTACCTCAGGCAACCTCCGCCCGGGGTACTTGCATCTAAAGGATAAAGAGGCTGAAAAAGCTCTTGAACCAAAGCCCGAAAAGAAATCAATATTTGAAAAACCTTTACCCAGCGTGACGGAACAGGAATTAATAGCAGGATGCCAGCGGGCTGACAGTAAAGCGCAGAAATGCCTTTACGAGCGTTACGCATCGCCCATGTACGGGGTATGCCTGCGTTACCTGAAAAACCAGATGGACGCTGAGGAAGCACTGCTGAACGGATTTATGAAGATCTATAAAAACATAGGGCAGTACGAAGGCAAAGGAAGCTTTGAGGGTTGGGTAAGACGCGTTATGGTAAACGAGGCGCTCGGATTTTTACGAAAGAAGGAGCCTTTGCACCTGGCCATCGAAGACAGCCATGTACAGGTAGCCGGCGTAAGCGGCGCCGACCACGACCTAGCGGAAGGAGAACTGATGGAACTGCTGCGCACCTTACCTGCCGGTTACAGAGCGGTATTCAACCTCTACGCCATTGAAGGTTATTCCCATAAAGAAATAGCGGATATGCTGGGCATTACGGAAGGTACTTCCAAGTCGCAGTTGAGCAAGGCACGGGCCATGCTGCAGCGCAGGCTGACCGGCGAAGAAGCTATAGCAAGTTAAGAAAGGAGGAAAAATGAGACCAGAAGACATAGATAAACTCTTTAAAGAGCGCCTGGGGAACAGCTCCCCCACGCCCCCTACCGACCTTTGGAGCAAACTGCAGGAACGCATTGAAGACGAAATGCCTGCTGCAGCGCCACAAAAAGAAGAGAAGCAACGCTTTATGTGGGTATACCAGGCTGCGGCCGCAGTTGTAGCTATACTTTTAACTGTAGGAATTCTCTTCAACAATCTGAAGCAGGAGCCTGCCGCTACCGGTACCATAGCGCAGCAAACGCCTGCTGCACAAACCCAGCAGCCAGCTCCGGCTGAAGAGCCAGCAACTGAACAGGCAATTGCCAGTACCGAAACTCAGGATAAAGTTATACTTCAGGAAGAAGCTGCCAAAGAGACTGTGACAGAGCTAAAAAAACCTGAGATGATAGCCAAGGCAGAGCTGAAAACGCAAATCAAATCTCCTGCTGTTAAGAGAACAGAACGCCAACAAACTTTAACGGATCGTGCCCTAGCTGCTGCACCAAAGTATAAAAAGCCAGGCCGTGAAGAAAGCAAGCCTGAACCTGCCGTTACCACTATGCCTGAGGCACCTGTAGTGCTGGCAGCAGCAAATACAAACGAAGACCTCAACGCGCAGCCGGTGGAAATTACGTTTAAGTTCGCCAATGCCCGCACCGAAGAACCTGCCCCGCAGCAAGAGGAACCGAGTGATCTGAAGAAGAAAGGACGTCTGGCAAAGAACATCTTCAAGCAGGTGCGCAACCTGTCTAACGGCGAGCCGGTGGAGCTGTCCGCCCTGGGTATAAACGCCGATAGAGTTGCCTTAGAAACAAAAATCGGAAAACAGAAAATCTCAAAAGTCATCAATCTTTAACCTTAAAATCATGAAACGATTACTACTACTCGTAACGGCCATTATAATGGCTGCAGCTACCGGTGTGTCCGCTAAGGGCGGCCCAACCGTGGCGGAGCGCTTTGGAAAGCAGGATACTATTGTGGTGAAAATGGCCAACGGCGCTAAAATGGTGCTTTACCTGGAGAACATGCAGCAACTGCAGGCTTTTCAGAACTACAGCCTCGACTCGCTGATGCGCGTGCTCAACAAGTATGCACAGCAGGTAGAGAAAATGGAAAACACCGGCGAACTGAAATCAAATGAAATGACGGTTACCATGTCGCCTTCCGCTACAGGTGATACTACAAAAACCGAAAAAATAACCATTACGGTACAGGAAACCACCAAAGACGGAAAAACCACCAAGGAGCGCCATGAAGTCCGCATCAACAAGAATTTTAAGATTGATGTAGAGATCGAAGAAGATGGAGAAAACACCAAAGTGGATGTAAATGTGCCCGACAAAGCCGAACGCAACAGCACCCGTGCCGCCAACGAGGAAAAGCACTACAAGGCAACCAAGTTTAATTTTGACGTAGACCTGGGCCTCAATAACTTCGTGAATGCGGATGATAACGAGGTCCCTGACCTGAAGACAACCGGTTCAAAGTATGTAAGCCTGAACATGCACCTGAACTCCCAGATAGGTGGCCGTAAAAGCCCTTTTTACCTTACTTCGGGTTTCGAGTTTGCCTTCAACAACTACATGTTTGACGATAACATTAGGGTGCAGGATATAAACGGAGTTACCAGTTTTGTGGAAGAGACAGAGCTGAACTACGAAAAATCAAAGCTGACGCATTCTTCTGTAAACATCCCACTTATGGCTGTGCTGAAGTATAAGCGTGAGAACGGAAAGGACGGTTTTAAGATTGGCGCGGGTGGTTTTGGTGGCTACCGGCTGGGCAGCCACACCAAACTAAAGTATGAACTGGATGGAAATACTGAAAAAGATAAGACCAAGGATAATTTTAACCTGAGTGATTTCCAGTACGGCCTGGAAGGTGTAATCGGATATGGCGGACTGGACCTGTTTGTAAAATATAACATGAACGACCTGTTCAAGGATAACCGTGGTCCCAAGGTAAACGTGATCAGCTTTGGCCTGAGGCTGCTAAACTAAATTTAGTTGTTTGTTTAAGTGAGACAAAAGAGGGGCTTTCCAGCTCCTCTTTTGCTTTAGCGGGTACTGTTGCGCATAAAGTTATCGATGATGATGGCAGTTGCCGTAGCCACATTCAGCGACTCTGCTTTGCCAAAAGCCGGTATTTTGATGAGGTGTGTGATATGGCTGGCAACTTCCGGTCGTATGCCGTTGGCTTCATTGCCCATCACAACAATGCCTTTCGGCTCCAATTGCATGCGGTGCAGGTTTTCGCCTTCCAGTGACGCTCCGTAGATTGCGTGGGTTGACTGCTGTTTCTCCAGCCATTGTGCCAGATCAAGGTAATATGCCTGAACGCGGGTAAAAGAACCCATGGTGGCAGAGATGACCTTTGGGTTGTAAAAATCGGCGCAGGTTTCGGAGCAGACCACTTTGCTGATGCCATACCAGTCGGCAATGCGGATAATGGTGCCCAGGTTACCCGGATCCCGTATGTCATCCAGGGCAAGTATAAAATCATTGGGCTCTAGCTGTAGCGGGGGCAACCGACGCATATGGGCAACGGCCAGGGCGGCATTATTGGTCGCAAAAGTGCCGGCTTTTACCAGGTCCTCTTCCGTAACAATTTCGTACTGAAAACCTTTCGCCAGCGTTTTTGTATGTTCCCTGTAAAATGCTTCGGTTACGTACAGGTGTTGCAGTTCAAAATCGGAGTGCAGTAACTCTTGCACACTTTTTGCGCCCTCCACTACAAAAGCTTGGTGTTGGCTGCGGTATTTTTTTACTTGCAACGATTTTATATACTTTATAACTGCTTTGGACAACATAGCTGGCAACAATTTGAGGTCACGATTTTACATATTCGGTCTGGTAATTACAATTTTATGTTTGTCAGCCTGTGTGCCTACCAAAAATCTGGGTGAGGACGAGCAGTTGCTTGTAAGTATAAAACCGGAAGGTTTGAAAAGCATAGATCCCATTGCTATTCAGGGGCTTTACCAGCAGGAACCTAACCGTTTGCTCTTTGGCTCTACCCCTTACCTGGCACTTTACAACTTCGGTAAAAAGTTTTACAACCCCGAGAAAATAGACCAGCGCATGCAGCGCCTGCAGGCAAAGCGAGATGAAAAAATTAAGAATGCCACAACGGAGCCCGCTAAAATAGCCCGAATTCGCGATCGCTTTAATAATCGTCTGGAGCGCCTGCAGAAAAAGAAAGAAAAAGGAAACTTTGTGATGCAGCTTGGTGAGCCTCCGGCCATTTACGACTCTACCCTGATGGAGCGAACGATGGACCAGATCGACATTTACCTGAACTCGAAAGGCTACTTCAAACATACAGCGGAGTATGAGAAGCAGGAAAAGGGAAAACGCGTCTACATCACGCTCAACATCACCGAGAACGAACCTTACCGCTATACCATCCTGGATTATGGTATTCGCGACGAGGCGGTGCTGGACGTGGTAAAGAGGGCATCGGTGCGATCACTACTTAAGCCGGGCGATATCTATGATGAGCAGGTGCTTTCAGAGGAACGCGACCGCCTGTACAACGTGCTGCGTAACAACGGCTACTACGACTTTGCACGTGCGTACCTCGAATTCGAGCCGGATACCAGTTTCGGAGGGAATACTGTACGGCTACGAACCATTGTGCAGAATCCGGAAAACGACTCCCTGCACCGGGTGTACACCATCAAAAATGTATACTTTAAAACGGATGCCGACCGCTTTGGCATACCGCGCGACACCATAGTTTATAATGGCGTTAAGTATGTCGCCTACGATCACAAGTACTCCACCAAAATTCTGGATAAAAAGGTAGATATTCTTCCAAGTCAGCCCTACAGCCAGTTGCGAACCTCCACCACGCAACGTAAGCTTGCTGACCTGGATGTGTTCCAGTTTAACAACGTACTCTATAACAAAGTAAACAACCCGATAGACTCGACAGGTAATTACCAGTTGAATGCCTTCGTCAATGCAGTTCCGTCCAAGCGGTACCAGGAAACAACAGAATTCGGACTCACTTACACAGAGCGCCGGCCTGGCCCCTTTTCAAGTATAAGGTTACGGATACGGAATATATTTGGCGGTGCCGAGAATCTGGACCTGGGTTTGAGAGGAAGCGTTGAGGGGCAGGTGAACCTGGCAGATGTGAATCAGACAACCATGATACGGGAGATTGGCGGAGATATCGCCCTTTCTTTTCCGGTGATCCTGGCCCCCTTCACCAATAAAAAACTATTGACCGACTACAGTCCGCGAACCCGTATCTATACCGGTTATACAGATGAAAGAAGGCAGGAATACGAGCGCAGGCTGTACGAATTATCGCTGAATTATATTTGGCAAAAGTCATCCCGGCCGTTGCAGCCTCCTACGCTTCAATATATATTTTCCCCTGTAAACCTGGATATTTCGCGGGTAAAAGAAACAGAGTTTTCCCCGGAGTTCTTTAATAGCCTAATCGAACTAAGCAGGGGCGATTCTGCTTTGCTGGCTAGTTTCAGGAGCGGCATCACACCTTATATGTCCTTCAATGTTATCTACAATACCAATGATTTTAAACAAACGCGCAATGCCCATTACTTCAGAACGTTGGCAGAAGTTGGCGGACTGACAAAGGAACTGGGGCTGGATTTAAGCATCGGGGATCTGCAAACATTTCAGTTTGCCCGTATTAACCCGGATTACAGGCGTTACATACCACTCGGTAACAATAGATATTTTGCGTACAGGTTTAATGCCGGTATCGGCTCCCCTATTTTAAGTTCTAATGTGATGCCCTATGAAAAGTATTTCTTTGCCGGAGGAGCTTCCAGTGTGCGCGCCTGGAGAACCCGTCGCTTAGGCCCCGGCTCATACCCTACTTTCAAAACCGATACGTTGAATAATACAACCGAACGTAGTTTCGACTCAGAGCAGCCCGGCGAAGTATTACTGGAGGGAAGCGCGGAATACCGTTTCAATATTTTCAGCTTCCTGAACGGCGCTTTTTTTGTAGATGCTGGCAACGTATGGTTGTTGAAGGAGGACACATCAAGGCCCGGCGCTGATTTTAAATTAAACCGTTTTTATAACGAGATTGCTGTCGGTACCGGTTTTGGGCTTCGTTTAGATTTTTCAGTTATGATCCTGCGCTTTGATTTTGCTACCAAAGTATACGATCCGGCAGGGCTACCGGGCGAGCGGTTTATTATCAATGACTTCAGGTTCTCAGATTTCTTTAAGCAAAGCAACCAAAGCAATCTAAGTATAGGTATCGGATATCCGTTCTAAGATCAGGATTTACAGGATTTGTAAAGATGAGCAGGATCGCAAAAGCGGTTTTATAACTCATATTTGATCTAAATCCACCTGATCATCTGATTCAGACAGATAATATAAAAAAGAAGGCCCAGCCATACTTGGCTGGGCCTTCTTTTTTATACTTGTTGAGGTTATACTTAGTAATTCAGCAATTCCTCCATGGAGGAGGCTACTTTATCCGGGTTCGGCAGCATCATCTTTTCCAGCTCCACGTTCAGCGGAATGGCAGGCAGGTTAGCGGCACCCAACGTATAAACCGGCGCATCCAGTTGCTGGAAACATTCTTTGGAGATACGGCCTGCCAGCGACTCGGCAAACGAGTTCATAAGCGGCTCTTCGGTTAGCACAAGTGCCTTTCCATGGCGGCGAACCGAAGCCAGTACAGCCTCAAAGTCCAGCGGGTTGAGTGTGCGCAGATCCAGGATTTCTATACTTCCCGGGAACTGCTTGGAAGCTGTTTTAGCCCAGTAAACGCCCATACCATAGGTGATCACCGTCATGCTGTTGCCCAGCCTGATCTGCTCTTGATCTGCATACTGCACCACATTGGCTTTGCCCAGCGGCAGGATATAGTTCTCGTCCGGCTCCGTAGTTTTAGCGTCTTCGGTGCCGGCTACTTTAGACCAGTACAGGCCTTTGTGCTCCAGCATGATAACGGGGTTCGGATCCAGGAATGCTGCTTTCATCACTCCTTTCATATCGGCAGCGTTGCTTGGGTACACCACTTTTATACCACGTATCGTCAGCAGTGTGGATTCGACGCTGCCGGAGTGATAAGGACCGCCACCGCCATAAGCACCGATCGGTACGCGTATCACCGACTGGATCGGGAATTTACCCATGGACAGATAGCAGCTCTTGGAAAGCTCTTCTACCAGCTGGTTCATACCCGGCCAGATGTAATCGGCAAACTGTATCTCCACAATCGCTTTGGCACCCACTGCCGACATACCGGCTGTAGAGCCTACAATGTACGCTTCCTGAATCGGGGTGTTGAATACACGGGCATCGCCATACTTCTTGGCCAGCAAAGCCGCTTCGCGGAACACACCGCCCAGTTCGCCGCCCACGTCCTGTCCGTAGAACAGCGCCTCCGGGTAAGTGCGCAGAATATCATCCACAGCGTGCAAGGCAGCGTCCACCATTATAGCTTTTTCGGCACCGGCAGGGCTTCTTTCGCCTTTCTCTTCTGTAACTGGCGTAGGTGCAAACTCATGCTGATCAAAAGTGGCCGGCTCCGGATTGGGTGCTTCCAGCGCACGGTGGTAATCTGCTGCTACGTGGCTTACTGCCTCTGTTTCCAGCTCATCAATCACGTCCTGCGACACACCGGCTTCCAATAGTGCATGGCGAAGCTTCGGGATCGGGTCGTTTACACTGTGCTCCTGCAGGTTATTGCCCCGGTACCACTCGCGGCGTACGCCGGACGTATGATGGCCCAGCAGCGGCACCTTGGCATGTACCAGCACCGGCTTGCGTACCTGGCGCACATACTCAAACGCCACCCGCATGCCTTCATATGATTCGGCAAAATCAGAACCGTTTACGCGCAGACGTTCCATCCCTTTAAATCCGGCAGCATACTCGTATGCATCCATGGCGCGCATTTCCTTGCCTGTAGCCGATATGCCCCAGTCGTTGTCCTGCACCAGGTACACGATCGGCAGGTTTTTGAGTACCGCCATCTGGAACGCTTCCGCCACTTCGCCTTCAGTTACCGAGCCATCGCCCAGTGAGCAAAGCACCACCGGCCGCTTCTCTCCGTTCAGCAGCCCCTGCGACTCCAGGTAAGCAATGCCGTGTGCCATGCCTGTAGCTGGGATGGCCTGCATACCGGTTGCAGAGCTCTGGTGCGGAATGGTCGGAAACCCTTCGCGCTTCAGGGACGGGTGCCCGTAGTACGTACGGCCACCGGAAAACGGATCATCGGCCTTTGCCATGAGCTGCAGCATGAGCTCGTAAGGCTGCATGCCAATGCCCAGCAACACCGAATCATCGCGGTAGTAGAGCGAGGCGTAGTCGTAAGACTTTAATTGGAAAGCAGCAGCCAGCTGTATGGCTTCGTGCCCACGCGAGGTGCTGTGTACGTACTTGCTGCAAATCGATTTATTCTCTTCATAGGTATCTGCCAAAGTTTTGGCAGTTATCATCAGGCGGTAAGCTTTCTTCAGTAGGCTAACATCTACCTTCAGAGCTTCCAGAGTATCTTTTGACATAGGTTAGGTCTTGTATTTGCCCGAAGTTACATAATTCTGCATTCTTTCTAAAATATCAGGCGCTGCTGGGTATAACGCACATTATTCGGTAATTTTGCGTCTCCTTGACAAAAGACTCTTTGACAAAGGACAAAAGAAAAGTGCAGTTTAAATATGATCAAATAATATAAATTATATACTGTCCTTTGAAGGATGTCATCTGATGAATTCATCCTTTTAAAAAGTCTATTGTCAAATAATCCTTTGTCTAAATGTCTAAGTAAATACTACGAAACTATGTTCAGAGAAGAAGTTGAAGCGTTCATGCGCCAGTTCCAGAACGAACTTGTCGAGGCCCTTGAAACCTGTGACGGCGGTGCCACTTTCCTGCGGGATGAGTGGACGCACGAGCAGGGCGGCGGCGGTATTTCGCGTGTAATCGAGAACGGCAATGTGCTGGAAAAAGGCGGCGTTAACTTTTCTGCTGTGCATGGGGAGCTGTCGCCCCAGTTCCTTAAGATGCTGGAGATGCCTGATCCGCGCTATTTCGCGACCGGTGTATCGGTGGTGATGCACCCGAAAAGTCCCATGGTTCCCATCACGCACATGAACGTGCGCTACTTCGAAGCGGGCAACGGTACGGCATGGTTTGGCGGTGGCATTGATCTCACTCCGATCTATATCGACCTAAAGCAGGCGCGCGAGTTTCATGAGGCAATGAAAGCTGTATGCGATAAACACCACCCGTCATATTACCCGGAGTTCAAGAAATGGGCCGATGATTACTTCTTCAACGTGCACCGCAACGAAACCCGTGGCGTAGGCGGCATTTTCTTCGACAGGCTGATGGCTACAGAGGAGTTTACGCTGGAGCAGCGCTTTGCCTTTGTGAGAGATGTGGCCCGTGCCTTTGCCCCGTTTTATACTTCCATCATCAACCAGAACCGCAATCTGCCTTACGGCGAGCGCGAAAAGCAGTGGCAGCTGATCCGCCGGGGCCGCTACGTGGAGTTTAACCTGGTGTACGACCGCGGTACCAAGTTTGGCTTGCTGACCAACGGGCGCATCGAATCTATACTTATGAGCTTACCGACCCATGCCTCCTGGGTGTATAACTTTCAACCGGAGCCGGGCAGCGCGGAGGAAAAAACGCAGCAATATTTGAAAAAGGACATCGACTGGCTTAACGTGCAGGAGTAAATGGTGCAGATGTTAGAGAAGCTCGACCAGGAGCTGTTTGTTTACCTCAACAATCAGCAAAGTCCGTTCTGGGATGCCATCATGGTGTTTGCCTCGGATAAGTATGTCTGGATACCCTTTTACCTGCTGCTGGTGGGCTACCTGGTGTACCGTTACAAACGGCAGAGCATTCCGATGCTGCTGATGGCAATTGCAGCCATCGGTCTCGCAGATTTTGTAGCATCGGGGTTGTTCAAGCCATACTTTGCGCGTCTCCGCCCCTGCCACGATCCTGAAATTTCTGAGATGGTGAACCTGGTGAGGGGCTGCGGCGGGAAATTTGGGTTTATGTCGTCGCATGCGGCGACGAGCTTTGCTTTTGCCGTTTTCTTTAACCTGATCCTCTCCGACCGCTATTTGATTTTCAAAGTAATACTGGTGGCCTGGGCCGTCATCGTTTCCTATAGCCGAATTTACCTTGGTGTGCATTACCCGGGTGATATCATTGGAGGTGCCTTACTGGGCTCTACATTGGCCTTATTAAGCTCTTTGGGCTATACTTTTCTGTTGAACAAATACCCCGCCCTCGTTCGTTAAACCTTTCGTACAGACTGTTGTTTCTGACGTAACTCTTACAACAGCATTTCGGGTTTGCGCACACTTTTTTATACTTATTTATACTTTGTGCTCCTGTTGCTGCCGGCTTTTCCGCTGGCGGCACAGCAACCGTTTACCGTAAGCGGTCGTGTACTGGATGCCCAGAATGGACAGCCGCTGGCCGGCGCAACAGTTTTTCTGAAGGAGCGTGCTTCTGTCGGCGGCGTATCGGATCAGGAGGGGCGCTATACGTTGTCGGCTCCGGCCGGTAATTATACCTTGGCTGCCAAATACATAGGGTATGAGCAGCAGGAAATCTCCTTACAGCTGTTCCAGAACAGAACAGTAGATATCCGCCTCAGCCCTTCAACGTACCAGGTACAGGAAGTGGAAATTATCGGTGCCCGGCAGCCAACGGTAACGGAAACACCTGCCATGGGGCAGATCGATCTCCCGATGGAAAGTATAAAAGCGCTGCCGGTACTTTTCGGAGAGGCTGATATCATAAAAACGGTACAGCTGCTGCCGGGCGTTAAATCGGGTGGTGAGGGCAACACCGGGTTTTATGTGCGCGGCGGCGGTGCCGACCAGAACCTGGTGCTGCTGGATGATGCCGTGGTGTACAACCCCGGCCACCTGTTCAACTTTTTCTCTGTGTTCAACAGCGATGCCATCCGCAACACCACTCTTCTGAAGGGCAACATGCCTGCCCGTTACGGAGGTCGCCTCTCATCGGTACTGGACATCGAGATAAAGCAGGGCGACATGACAAAAACAAAAGCCGAAGGCGGTATCGGGCTGATCGCTTCCCGGCTTACGGTACAGGGGCCGCTTGTTAAGGAAAAAGCTTCGTATATGGTTTCCGGACGGCGGACGTATGTGGATGCCTTGTTCAGTCCCTTCCTGCGTGATACCGAACAAGGCGGAGTACCCTACTTTTTCTATGACCTCAACGGTAAAATAACTTACCAGCTCACAGAAAAGGACCGCTTATACTTCAGTGGCTACTACGGCAAAGACGTTGGCTCCTTAAAGCTTTCCTCCGGCCGTTTTGTGGCTGATTTTCACTGGGGCAATGCCACGGCTACCGCCCGCTGGAATCACCTGTTCAACAACCGACATTTTGTAAACGTAACGGGAGCACTAAGCGACTATAACTTCCTGTTCGGCTGGGACTATGGAGGCATCAGCACGGCCGTAGAAACAGGTGTTCGCAATTATACTTTTAAAGTTGACTTTGACTATACCCCTTCTGTGCGTCACCAGCTGCAGTATGGAGCTATTTATACCTACCACAGCCTGCGCCCCCGTACCGGAAGTGCTGAAACGCAGGAAGGCGAGACTTTTTCTACCGGCCGTGTCCGCACCAAGTTTGCGCATGAAACGGCTCTGTATGTATCGGATGACTGGAACGTGACGGACAGGTTGCTGCTGAGCCTGGGGCTGCGAAGTAGTTATTTCTTACAAGTAGGGCCTTTTAACCTGTACCACTACGACGAAAACGAGCTGGCTGTTGACTCAGTAAAGTATGGGGATGGTGAGAAGGTGAAAGATTTCCATGCCTGGGAACCCCGTATTGCAGCCAGGTATAAGCTCAGTGAGCAGGCCTCTGTTAAAGCAGGTTATACACGGTCGGCGCAGTACCTGCACCTGGTGTCGAATGCCTATACTACCCTGCCGTTGGATGTGTGGGTGCCAAGTTCGGCGCTGGTGGAGCCGCAACGTGCAACGCAGTATGCACTGGGCTATTTCCATACTTTTAAAAAGAACCAGTACGAAGGCTCGGTGGAAGTATACTATAAGGAGATGGAGAACCAGCTGGAATACCGCGAAGGCTATGCCGCAGGCCCCAGTAACCGTGATCTGGAGTATGAATTTGTGACGGGCAGCGGGGAGTCTTACGGAGTCGAGCTCTTCCTGCGAAAGAACTATGGCGACCTGCAGGGTTGGGTCGGCTACACCCTCTCCTATACCAACCGCACGTTCCCGGATCTGAACCAGGGCAAAACCTTTCCGGCCCGCTTCGACAGGCGCCACGACGGATCCCTGGTGCTCACCTACAAGTATAATCCGCGCTGGACCTTTGGTTCTACTTTTGTTTACGGCACCGGGCAGGCCACTACGCTACCCGTGCGCAGGTACATTATTGAAGGCACCGTGAACTACCAGTATGGCGAGCGCAACAGCTTCCGGATGGAGCCTTTTCACCGGCTAGATCTTTCGGCAACACTGGCCGGAAATCCAGGCAAAAAGATCAGCTCCAGCTGGACCTTTGCCATTTACAACGTATACGGTCGCCGCAACCCGTTCCTGTACTACATCGACAGCGAAGGCACCCCTTACGGCAACGACACCAACGTGCAGGCAAAGAAAGTGTCGATCATCCCGTTCCCGCTGCCATCTGTCACCTGGAATTTTAACCTGTAGCTATGCTGAGAAGATTTTATATACTGTTTTTTCTGCTTCTTTTGCTAGTTGGCTGTGAGGAAAACCTGACGATTGATGTGCCGGAGGGAGAAGAGAAACTGGTGGTGGAAGGGCATATCGAGCAGGGAGCGCCGCCGGTTGTGGTGCTCACCCGCAGCGTTCCGGTATTCAGTGGCTTTGCTCCTGCCGACCTGGAGAAAAGCTTTGTACACAACGCACAGGTGGTCGTTACGACCGGCGACAGAAGTTATACTTTGAAAGAAGTGCCTTCCGCTGCCTTTACACCTGAGCTAAGAAAAGTAGTGTCGGAACAGTATGGCATATCGGATGAACAATTAACTGGCAATGCGAACTTTGTGTTCTATGTCTATACTTCGGAAGAGCTACAAGGGGAAACGGGCAAACGTTACCTGCTCCGGATAAGCCACGAAGGTAAAGTGCTTACTTCTTCCACTACGATTCCGTACCTCAACCCGCTAGATTCACTGTGGGTGGTGCCACACCCCGACCCAGCCAAAGACAGCCTGGTAACGCTCTACTACCGTTACAGCGACCCCGATACCCTGGGCAACAGTGTGCGCTATTTTACCAAGCGCAACAGCGAGCCATTTTACCCGGGGGTATTTAATTCTGTTTTCACCGATGAGCTCATTAACGGCGTTGCAGTTATCGATTACCCCCTGGACCGCGGCGAGCCTAAAGGAAAGGACCCGGATCTGGACACCTACAGCTACTTTGGCAGAGGCGATACCATTACCGTGCGCTGGGCAGCCATCGATCTGCCGCATTACCGCTTCTGGATTACCTTGGAAAGCGAACAGAACGGCAACGGCAGCCCCATCGGATCACCCAACACCACCCGCTCCAATATCAACGGCGGCCTGGGCATCTGGGGCGGCTATGCTGTCACGTACCATACTATAGTTGTGGAATGAGTGAATGTGTGAATGAGTGGATGAGCGAAATTGGCTGTTCAACTGTCTGAATCAGGATTTTAATGATTAGTAAAACAAAAAGAACAAGATTCTATACTTCTTTACCTCTCTACTTTTCTACTTCTCTTCACCTGATTCACACAATCGCTCATTCAAAATTTAATTCTTCCCCAGCAGCCGTGCTACGTACTTGCCGATGATGTCGAATTCCAAATTAACTGTGTCGCCGGGTTTTACCTGGTGCAGGTTGGTGTGCTCGTAGGTATAAGGTATGATAGCTACAGAGAAACGATCTTCCTGTGAGTTTACTACCGTCAGGCTGATGCCATTTACGCAGATGGAGCCTTTTTCTACGGTTACATTACCCAGTGTTGGATCATACTTAAAGGTGAACAGCCAGCTTCCGTTCTGGTCCTCCACCGATTCGCAAACAGCTACCTGGTCTACGTGACCCTGCACGATGTGCCCGTCAAAGCGGCCGTTGGCGCTCATGCAACGCTCCAGGTTTACTTTATCTCCTGTTTTAAGCGAATTGAGGTTGGTTTTCTTTAGCGTTTCATCAATAGCAGTAACCGTGTAGCTGTTGCCATTAATGGCTACTACCGTCAGGCAAACGCCGTTGTGTGCCACACTCTGATCTATTTTCAGCTCGTGCGTAAACGGGGAGCTAAGTATAAAATGCTTGTTGGTGCCCTCCTCGCGGATCGTCTCTACCTGACCCAGTGTTTCGATTATACCTGTAAACATGTTTTTTTCTCTGTTGTGCTACTGCCTCAAAGGTAGATAGCTTTTCATTATTTCTGCAAAAGTGGCCGTGTTAAATAGGCTGCCGCTGCTAAAAGTATAAAAACGGTACGGGATTTAGCGCCTCGTTCCGTATTTTCGCATTGCCCAACCCCGCCGGATGCTATGCTGTATGTATAGGTATGATTATAGCCGGAGGCGGTGGTAAATGCTTTGGTAACAGTATAAACGATCAGGAAAGAATAATGCAGACAGACTTGTATAGGCACAAAGGCATGCGCCGCACTTTGGTAAAGCAGCTGAGAGACAAAGGCATACGCGATGAACGGGTATTGGCAGCTATTGAGACGGTTCCCCGTCATTTCTTCTTCGAAAAAGCTTTTCTCGAGCAGGCCTATCAGGACAAAGCCTTCCCGATCGGCGAAGGTCAGACCATCTCGCAGCCCTACACAGTAGCCTTCCAGACCGAATTGCTGAAGTTAAAGTCAACCGATAAAGTGCTGGAGATTGGCACCGGTTCTGGCTACCAATGCAGCGTGCTGCTGCAGATAACGCCCCACGTTTATACCATTGAATACAACAAACCCCTCTACGACAAGGCAGTAAAGTTTTTCAAAACCTATGGCCTGTTTCCGCAAACCTTTCATGGCGATGGTTCTGAAGGACTGCCGCAATACGCTCCTTTCGACAAAATTATTGTTACAGCAGGTGCTCCCGGCGTGCCCAAAAGCCTGATCCGCCAACTTAACATCGGAGGCATACTTGTGATCCCAGTAGGCGGCGAGTCGAGCCAGAAAATGCTGCGCATCACACGTACCTCAGAAACTGAATTCACCAAAGAAGAATTCGACACGTTCAAGTTCGTGCCGCTGCTGGGCAAATCCGGCTGGGATGCGGAGACCATGTAAGCTTTACAACACTTATACATACTTAAGTGCCTTAAGCTTACCGGATTATACCAACCCTTTCCTGTGCAAGAAGTATAAAAGCGGGTAACTTTACTTAGAAGCTATGAAAAAGTATATTTGGTTAATGGGACTGGCCGCCAGTCCGTTTGCTTTCCCTGCCTGTCAATAAAGAGACAATGATTGATCCTCTGAAGGGTATAAAAAGGAAAATACTGCAAATGAGAATGAAAGTGATGAAGAGGGAGCTGAAGATCAGGGTGTAGGTGAAGAGGGGAATACCAGAAATCAATAGTGTTAATCTTATAAAGAAACCGACCACAGATTATACTTCTGTGGTCGGTTTCTTTATATACCCTTTGCTGCACAGGAGCCAAAGTATTTTTTATGGTTTGCACACCGCGGTGTATCTTTGTACCAGGTTTAAACATACCCTAAATGCGTAAACAGAAAAAAGTACAGGATTCTTACGTTATCATGACGGAGCTGGTGTTACCGAACGACACCAACACACTGCACAACCTAATGGGCGGCCGTATGATGCATTGGATGGATATTGTGTCTGCCATTGCAGCACAAAAACATTCCAACCGCATTGTAGTAACCGCGTCTGTCGATAACGTTTCCTTCTCGGAAAGTATAAAATTAGGCAATGTGGTAACGCTGGAGGCCAAGGTGACCCGTGCTTTCAATTCCTCTATGGAAGTACACATTGTCGTGTATGCCGAGGATATTCCATCTGGCAAGAAAGTGAAGTCGAACCAGGCGTTTTTCACCTTTGTGGCCGTTGACCAGCTGGGTAACCCGATTGATGTGCCGGAGGCTATACCTGAAACAGAAGAAGAGATCAAATTATACGATGGAGCGCTGCGCCGCCGACAGCTGCGCCTTGTACTTGCCGGCCGTATGAAGCCGAGCGAGGCCAATGAGCTCCGATCTATTTTCGACATCAAAGAGACACAGGAATAAGCGAATAGCATGGGACACTTAGCTGCAGAAGACTTAAATCCGGAATTTCTGAAAAACTTTTTATCGGAAACACTTTACCTGTTACCGGATGAAGAAGTATCTGCTTCTGTTCAGCAAGAAGCTGTGCCTTTGCCAATAGCTGAAGTTGAGGCACCTGCGGTAGAAGTACAACCCGTTACACCTGCGGCCCAGAATGTTCCTGCAGCGGCTGCTATCCCGAAGCTGCCAAAACTGGAAGCTCCTGTTGCAGTCCCGAAAAAGTTCGAAGTGATCGGAGAAAACCAGAAAGGTGTGGTGGTGCTGGTTACTTTACCTGCTGCTGAGTTCCAGGCGCTGCCGCAGCTGCAATTCCTGCAGAAGATTTTGTTCGCGATCGGCCTGACTCCTGCTGATGTGGCGTTTGTAAATAACGTGTCCGGCGCTATTGCCCGTTTTGAAGAACTAGTGAAGGCAACGCAGGTGAACTACATCATCAGCTTCGCCAGCCGCGTTGACACCGATCTGCCACACGATAAATTTACCCTGTACAATCCGGTTGTGGTTGGCCAGGTGCCGATCGTGTTCTCTCAGTCGCTGGCTGTGCTGGACAAAGACCAGGAACATAAAAAGCTCCTATGGAATGCACTCAAGCAGGTATTTCATTAAGCGCTAAAGTATAAGTATAAACAAGAAAGCCCTTCCTGATCAGGAAGGGCTTTCTTGTTATGTATAAGTAAGTATGATTACTTCAGCAGGGAGGCCAGCTTTGCTTCCAGCTCCGCTCCTCTCAGGTTTTTTGCAATGATCTTGCCTTCTTTGTCCAGCAGGATCGTTTGCGGGATAGCATCTACGCCATACAACTGTGCGGCAGCACTTTCCCAACCTTTCAGGTCCGATACGTGCGGCCAGGTCAGCTTGTCGTCTGCAATGGCTTTCACCCACTTCTCTTTCGATTGGTCCAGCGATACACCGAAGATCTCAAAGCCTTTGTCTTTGTACTCGTTGTACATGCGCACCACGTTCGGGTTCTCCTTACGGCATGGTCCGCACCAGCTGGCCCAGAAATCGATCAGCACATACTTGCCACGCAGCGATGACAGCGCAACGCTACCGCCATCCGGGGTTGGCAGGGAAATATCAGGAGCTACTGCGCCTACAGCTGTCGTTCTGAAACCTTTCAGGCGCTCGTTCAGGGCAGTGGTATATTTCGAGTTCGGAAGTTTAGCAGCGTACAGGTTCGCCATGCTGTCGGCAAAAGCAAAGTCTGTCTGCGGGTTAATCAGGTTCAGGGTACCAAAGGCCGAAACAACAGACTCCGGGTGCTGTGCCAGGAACTTCTTCAGATCCTTCTGCATGTTCATGTACTCCTGACGGATGGCTTCTGCTTCCTGGGTTTTGCCTTCCGACATTGCCTGGTTAAATTTCTGTCCCAGTTCCTGCTCCTTCTGGCGCGATTCTGTTACCAGCTTGTTCAGTTGCTGGAACAGCTCCGAATCTTCCGAGCCCTGAATCTTAACAGTACCATTCAGGTCCTTGGCATCGGCCTCTACCTTGATATTGTCGTTTTTGTCCAGCACCAGCATCATTCCGTTCTGCTGGTCCAAACCTACACGGTAGAGCGTTGGCTCCGATACTTTTCCTTCGAATTTAAAGGAGCCTTCCTGCGTGATCTCTGCTGTATCGCGGGCTACAAACTGCTGTTCGCCCAGCTCAAACAAGTATATTTTACCTGGCGTGGCGTTTTGCAATTTGCCCTGTATGGTGTAGGTCTCACCATTGGAAGCAGATTTGTTTCCCTGGCATCCGGCTAAGAGCGCTACCGAAAAAGCCAGTGCTGCAAATTTGTTGTACTTCATATCAGTTCTTTTAGGCGTTTAAGGCATCACGAAGTAATTGATTGGCTACTTTAGGATCTGCCTTTCCCTTCGTTTTCTTCATGATGTCTCCCATAAACATGCCAATCAGTGATTGTTTACCGGCTTTATACTCTGCTACTTTCTGAGGGTTGGCAGCCAGCACTTCCGAAATAATTCCCTGCAGCGAATCGCTGTCCGATTCCTGCATCAGGTTCTGCTCTTCGGCCACCTGGTGGGCAGACATGCCTGGGTACTCCAGCATGTAAGGGAAGATCTTCTTGGCTGCTACCGAGTGGCTCACCTTGTTCTCATCTACCAGCGCAATAAGCTCGGCAATGCTAGCTGGCTGCAACGGGAAATCCTTGATGTGCAGCTGCAGTTCGTTCAGGTACGATTTAACAGGACCCATTACCCAGTTAGAAGCTGCCTTGTAGTTGGTCGTGTGCTTGCACAGCTCCTCAAAGTATAAAGCAACTTCTTTAGCGTCAGTCAGTACGGCAGCATCGTATTCCGGCAGACCAAATTCGCCCACGAAACGCTTGTAGAGCTCCTGTGGCAGGCTTGGCATCTGTGCATGGATCTTGTCAAGCCACTCCTGCTCGATCACCAGCGGTGGTAGGTCCGGCTCCGGGAAGTAACGGTAGTCGTTGAGCGTTTCCTTGGAGCGCATGGCGGTCGTAGTGCCGGTATTGGCATCGAAGTTCCGGGTTTCAGAATCTACCTTGCCTCCGTTCTCGATGATCTCGATCTGACGCTCGATCTCGTGCTCGATGGCGCGCTGCACATTACGGAAGGAGTTCATGTTCTTCACCTCCACTTTGGTACCCCAAAGCGGCGAATCCTTCAGCATCACGGAGATGTTGGCATCGCAGCGCAGCGAACCTTCTTCCATGTTGCCGTCGCAGATATCGAGGTATTTTACCAGGCGTTTGATCTCAGTAAGGTAATTATAAGCCTCTTCCGAATCGCGGATGTCAGGCTCGGACACGATCTCGATCAGCGGCACACCGGCACGGTTGAAGTCAACGAGTGTTTCCGTTTCGCCTGGTAAGTGCATGGATTTACCCGCGTCCTCTTCCATGTGAATGCGGGTGATGCCAATGCGCTTGTCGTTGCCTGCGGCATCCTTCACCACCAGGTGGCCGTTAGTACACACCGGTGTTTTATCCTGCGTTATCTGGTAGCCTTTCGGAAGATCCGGATAGAAATAGTTTTTACGGGCATACAGGTTATAGCGCGTAATATCGCTGTTGGTAGCCAAGCCCATTTTCACGGCCATTTCCACTACATTCTTGTTCACGCGTGGCAGCGTGCCCGGGTGCCCCAGCGTGATTACGCTCAGGTTGGTGTTTGGCATAGCGCCATACTCGGTAGAGTCAGCAGAGTAGGCTTTGCTCTCCGTCAGCAGCTGCGCGTGTACTTCCAGACCAATAATTGCCTGGTATTTATCTCTTATCTCTTTATCCATTGTTTTAATGATTAATGAATAATGATGTAATGACTAAGTATAAATGAAGTTGAGCCATTACTCATTAATCATCATTAATTGTTCATTAACGCCTTTACTAATTCCAATGCCTTGGCTGGTACGGCCTGCAGACCTGCCGTTTCTTTACCGCCTGCTGTTGCATAGAACGGCTGTCCACCGCCACCGCCTTTGATCTCTTTGGCCAGTTCGCGCACCATCTGGCTTGCGTTCAGCTTTTTGTCAGAAACCAGGTTGTCAGAGAGCATCACCGCGATCTGTGGTTTGCCTTCGATCTCAGCAGCAAGTATAAGCACAAGGTTGTCTACTGCCTGGCGCATATCAAATGCCAGTTTTTTCAGGTAATCGGAATTGCTTACGTTCACCTGCTCTGCTACGAAGTTAACTCCATCCAGCGACTGTGCTTTCTGTACAAGGCTTTCCTTCAGGCTGGTCAGCTGCTTCAGTTCAAACTGCTCCAGTTGCTTTTGCAAAGCTTTGTTTTCTTCCTGCAGCTTTTCTACAGCTCCGGATACATTGCTTTGGGTGCCCAGCACTTCGCGCACCGCATTCAGCTCGTTCAGTTGCTGCTGCATAAAGTCTTCAGCGGCAGCGGCTGTCAGGGCCTCAATACGGCGAACACCAGCCGCTACGGAACTTTCTGATATAATCTTAAAGTAACCGATCTCGCCGGTGTTGTACACGTGCGTACCGCCGCAAAGCTCTACAGAGTGCTCCCGGTCAAAGGCAATTACGCGTACAAAGTCGCCATACTTCTCGCCGAACAGCGCCATCGCACCCATACCTTTTGCATCAGCAATCGGAATGTTACGCTGCTCTTCCAACGGTATCGACTGGCGCACGCGCTCGTTTACGATATGCTCTATTTCGCGCAGCTGTGCATCTTCTATCTTGGCAAAGTGCGAGAAGTCGAAGCGGAGCAGTTTCTCGCTTACCAAAGAGCCTTTCTGCTGCACGTGTTCTCCTAAAACTTTTCTTAAAGCAGCATGCAGTAAGTGCGTAGCAGAGTGGTTTTTACGGATCAGGTTACGGCGCTCCACATCGATCTGGCTCCTGAAAGCAGCCTCCGCGTTCTGTGGCAGCTTAGACGTAATATGAAGTATAAGATCGTTCTCTTTCTTTGTATCCAGCACCTCTACCTGTTCGGTATCAGAGATAAGGTAACCGATGTCGCCTACCTGTCCGCCACTTTCGGCATAGAAAGGCGTTTTGTCCAGCACGATATGGTACTCGGTCTTGTTTTTGGTCTTTACCTGGCGGTAACGCACAATATGTGACTCGGTGGTATCCACGTCATAGCCAATAAACTCGTTTACCACGTCCGGCTGAAGTATAACCCAGTCGGTCTGCTCGGAGGCAGAAGCGTTGCGGGAACGGTTTTTTTGCTGCTCCATCTCCACGCCAAAGCCAGCCTCGTCTACCGTTAGGCCTTTCTCACGGGCGATCAGGGCAGTAAGGTCCAGCGGGAAACCGAAGGTGTCGTATAGTTCGAAAGCTGTTTTGCCGTCGATGGTGTTGTTGTTCTCTCTGAATTTTTCTTCCAGGGCATCAAGGCGCTTCAATCCGTTCTCCAGCGTTCTTAAGAAAGCATTCTCTTCCTCTTCGATCACGCGCTGCACAAAGCTCAGCTGTGCTTTGAGTTCAGGGAACACGTTCTCCATCTGGTCGGCTAGTACGGCAGCCAGTTTGTATAGGAACGGTTTCTTGAAGTCCAGGAAAGTAAAGGCGTAACGCACAGCACGACGCAGGATACGTCTAATCACATAACCCGCTTTGTTGTTCGATGGCAGCTGGCCATCGGCAATGGCAAAGGCAATGGCGCGGATGTGGTCAGCCATTACGCGGATAGCGATATCAACTTTCTCGTTCTCGCCATACTTCACACCAGCTTCCTGCGCAATGAACTGGATCAGCGGCTGGAATACGTCGGTATCGTAGTTGGAGCGCTTGCCCTGGATGGCCATGCATAAACGCTCGAAGCCCATACCGGTATCTACGTGCTGGGCAGGCAGTTTTACGAGCGAGCCATCGGCCAGGCGGTTGAACTCCATGAATACGTTGTTCCAGATCTCGACTACCTGCGGGTGGTCGTTGTTCACCAGCGATTTGCCGTCTACCTGCGCTCTTTCTTCTTCAGAGCGTAAGTCCACGTGGATCTCAGAGCACGGACCGCACGGTCCGGTGTCACCCATTTCCCAGAAGTTATCTTTCTTGGTACCCATCAGAATACGATCCTCAGCGATCATGGTCTTCCAGATGTTAAAGGCATCCTGGTCCATCGGCAGGTTGTCTTTTTCATCGCCCTGGAAAACAGAAACATAAAGCCTGTCTTTTGGCAGCCCGTATACTTCTGTCAGCAGCTCCCACGACCAGGTCAGCGCCTCTTTCTTGAAGTAATCGCCAAAAGACCAGTTGCCCAGCATTTCAAACATGGTGTGGTGGTAGGTATCATAGCCTACTTCTTCCAGGTCGTTGTGCTTGCCGCTTACGCGAAGGCATTTCTGGGTGTCGGCAATACGCTTGTAAGGTGCAGGTTTATTGCCCAGAAAGTAATCCTTAAAGGGAGCCATGCCCGAGTTGATAAACATCAACGTTGGGTCATCTTTCACCACAATCGGGGCTGAAGGCACGATCTGGTGCTGCTTGGAAGCAAAGAAGTCGAGAAACTTCTGTCTAATCTCAGCTGAGTTCATGTATGAGTATTAAGACTTTAGATACTATCTGCTATACTTGTTGTTTAATAACAAAAAATATAGAATTTTTGCCTTGCAAAGACACCGTTTCCGGGCGGCTTCTGCCGAGCTTATACTTGGCAAAAGTAGCATATTTTAGCTGTATTCAGTAATACTGGCCCGAAAATCTGTCTGTTTCTGCCCATACTTTAGCGATTACCACATGCCTTATAAAGAAAAAGAAATAGAGAAACAGTATTACACGATCGGCGAAGTAGCCGCCATTTTCGAGGTTGCTCCTTCCCTCATCCGCTTCTGGGAAACAGAATTTGAACAGCTTCGGCCTAAAAAGAGCAAAAAAGGCAACCGCCAGTATACAGCTAAGGATATTGAAAACCTGCGCTCGGTTTATCACCTGGTAAAGGAACGCGGCTTCACGATACAGGGTGCCAAAGAGGTGCTGAAGAATAAATCAGTACAGACGAAGGACAAGATCGACATGATCCAGTCGCTGGAGAAAGTGCGCTCTTTCCTGGTAGGCATCAAAGATCAGCTGAACACCAAAGCCTAGGCTATCGTATTCTGAGGCATGTCTGAAAACAGCCTCTACGAAGTAGCCCTCACTTTTTTGCCAAACGTCGGGACGCAGCTCACGCGCCTCCTGGTTAGCTATTGCGGATCTCCGAAAGAGGTGTTTGCCGCGCCTCCCGGCAAGCTGCTGAAGATACCAGGCATTGGCGATAAACTGGTGCGTAACATTACCGATAATGCACGCCATGCGCTGCTGGAGGCCGAACAGGTGGTGAAACAGGCAGAGGCGCAAGAGGTAAAGCTGCTTTTTTATACTTCGCCGGATTACCCGAACCGCCTGAAGCAGATCGCAGACGCTCCTGTGCTGTTATACTTCCGTGGCAGCGGCAACCTCAACCAGAAACGCATTATTAGCATTGTGGGTACCCGCAAACCCACTGCTTACGGACAGGCTGTGACGGAGCGCATTGTGGAAGGGTTAAAATCTTATAATGTGCTGGTGGTAAGCGGATTGGCCTATGGCGTTGATATTATTTCTCACAGGGCAGCGCTGCAGGCAGGTTTGCCAACTGTTGGCGTGATGGCATCGGGACCAGACATTGTTTACCCGGCCGTGCACCGCAAATATGCCGAGAAAATGCTGGAGCAGGGCGGCCTGCTCACCGAAGGCACGTTTGGCACCAAGCCGGACGCGCCGCGTTTCCCGGCCCGTAACCGCATCATTGCCGGCATGTCTGATTGTACGATTGTGGTAGAAGCTGCTTTTAAAAGCGGCACCCTGATTACCGCCGACATAGCCCATAGTTATGACAAAGAAGTGATGGCTGTACCCGGCAACATCAACTCGCCTGTTTCAGAAGGTACCAACCACCTGATCAAGTCCCTTAAGGCAGCAGTTTATACTTCTCCCCAGGATCTGATCGAGCTGCTAAACTGGGATTTGGAGGAAGAAGCCGCTGCTAAAAAAGCCGCAGCTGCCCCTGCCTTTGATCCGGCTGATTTTACAGCGGATGAATTGAAAGTGCTGATGGTGCTGCAGCAAACCCGCGAAGAGCACATGGACAACCTGAGCTGGAAAGCACAGTTGTCGGTAAGCCTGCTGGCTTCTGTTCTGCTGGGGCTTGAGTTTAAAGGTATGGTGAAAGCCTTGCCCGGTAAACGCTTTATGCTAATCGGATAAGAGTTCTGAGTCTCGGGTTCTGAGTTTTATCAGGTTAGTGCCGAAGAGTAGCAGCGTATTATTTTAATTGAGTTCTTCTTTGAGTTTAATTCGTAATTCTTCATTCGTAATTCGTAATTATAAAAGGTGCACCTGCTTTACAACGGACATATCATACTGGAAGATGAGCTGCAGCTGCCGCTTAGCAACAGGGCGTTTCAGTACAACGACGGCTTCTTCGAAACATTGATGATGCGAAATGGTAAGTTGCTGTTCTGGCAGGACCATGTGGCCCGTATGAAGGAAGCGGCTAAAGTCCTTAAATTAGAATTACCCCCTTTGTTTTCGCAGGCAGGCCTGGAAGAAGAACTTCAGACACTAGCCCATTGCAACAACACAAGTGAGTATGGGCGCATCAAGCTGAAAGTATGGCGGGCTGGCGGCGGTCTTTACACCCCTGAAACAAATGCAGTGGATTGGTATGCTACCGTCATTCCGGCTGCGCCTGTAGCCACAGAACCTTTGCAAATCGGTATCTGCAAGAATGTGCGTACCATACCTTCCTCCCTCTCCCATTTTAAAGGGCCTAATGCGCTGCTTTACGTTTTAGCTGGTATAGAAAAACAGGAACGCCAGTTTAATGACATGCTGCTGCTCGATCAGCAGGACAACGTGTCGGAGCTTATCTCCTCTAACATCTTTTGGATCAAAGATGCTATACTTTATACTCCTGCCCTCACTGCAGGCTGTGTGAATGGCATTGTGCGCCGCAATATCCTGCGCTGGTGCCAGGCTCAACGCATAAATCTTCAGGAAGGTAAGTATAGTAAAGACAGTCTCCTGCAGGCAGACACTGTCTTCTGTTCAAACGTGACGGGAGTCAGACCTATTGCTGCTGTTGAGGATGTTAAGTTTGAGCCAGTGCATCCGTTACTGACACAACTGCAGCAGCACTGTTTCCCATCAGAAGTATAGCTTATGGATTTTATCCATACTACAGATCCTAGCAAAGATAAAGGTTGCCCTGGATACAGAGCAGCCTTTTTAGGAAGTATAACAAGTGTAGTTTAAATGCTGAGATTCAGGCCTACAGAGAAGGTGCGTGGCTGTGGGTATTGTCCTCGGTCAATTCCACCTGTTACTTCAGGGTCCTGACCTTTATACTTAGTGATTACAAAAGCATTCTGAACAGTAGCATTCAGTTTAAGTGCAGCACGATCGCGCCAGATATTGCCAACGTTATAACCTAGCTGAAGGTACTCAAGGCGAGCAAAGGATGCTTTTTCAAGAAAGTAGTTCGAGTGCAGTTGCGGTATATTAAACCCGCTTTCTGTATACTTGCCGGAAATATTTTCCATGTAACCTCCATTAGAGGCCATGTAAAGTGCATTTCGGTAAGCTTCTGCATAGTTGAATACATTGTTGCCTAATGAGCCTCTCAATAAAAAGTCAGCACTTAATTTTCTATAGTTTATTTCAGAATTCAGACCGAATACTAAAGAAGGATCAACCGTTCTCATTACCTGTTTTTCGTCATAGCCTCTGACATCTTTTTTATAGCCCTTCTCTATTGGCTTACCATGAGAATCGTACAACTGCTCATATAGGTAAAAAGAGTTTATCGGCTTGCCAGGGCTTAACACCAATTCATCACCATAATGATAAAGTTGTGAACCTTTCCTAAAGTCTGATACTTCTGATTTTAGGTAATTTAAATTAGTACCAATACTCCAATTCAGATCTGGTCTTGAAATAAGTTGGTAGCGCAGGTTTGTCTCTAATCCGGAAGTTAGAAAGCCGCCGTTGTTAGCCTTAAGCGTATTGGAGTTCGGGAAACCATTAATAGGTGGCAAGGTTATTATGATTAACATATCCTTTGTACTGGTTCTATAGTAATTTAAATCTCCGGATAGCCTATTGCCCCGGATGCCCCAGGTTAAACCTGCGTTCCACTTATTAGTTCTCTCAACCTTTAGTTCGCTGTTAAACATTGAAGTCATCACAAGCGAGCTATTATCCGGTTTGCCATAGCTGCTGTAGTTGGCGTATAGTTTGAGCTGTGATAGATTAGATTTACCAGCCAGAAAAGACTCCTTTAGCAAGTTCCAGGAAACGCCTCCTGAGCCCATCACGAACGTACGGTCTGTAGCAGGCAATAAAGAGCTTTGTTCTCTCGTCAGGGCTGCTTCCAACAGGTACTTGCCTTTTACAGAAAAAGCAGCTTGACCGAATACAGAAGTATAGTTGTTGCTGATCATGTAGTAGAATTCACTAAAGCTACCACGGCCGGAAGAGCTAAGGTTGTATTGCTCCTGTTCATGATCTTTAACCGATGCCCCCAGCACCACCTGTAGTTTGCTTTGTAACATCCCAAGCGGCTGATCCAGCGAAAGAAAGGCTTCTTTCTTCTTCCAGTTTATACTTCTGTCACGTGTTTGCAACCAACCCTTCAGCCAAGCTACAGATGCCATTTCAGCAGGACGCTGTAAGGTGAAATCGTTTTGCTGATCCTGAAAGGCATAACGGATATTGACGCTCAGTGAAGGCAGGAAATGTAGCTTATACTGCAGGTGTACCTGCCCCAAAAGGTTGCTAGTTTCATCTTCGTGCAAGCCTTGTTCCAGCAGGCTTAGGGGGTTAGTTGTGGCGTTATCATTGGGCTCTCCGTTTGGTCTCAGATACGTAAAATAGCCACCATACCTGTTATCCTGGTAAACAGGTTGTGTAGGATCAAAAGCCCAGGCCTGAGTAATGGCATATTTATCTGCGATACGGGTATACTCGTCTGCTTTTCGCAAGTATACATTCAGGCGCAGGTGATCCTGCAAAAAGCTTGGGTTTAGCGACAGTGCCAGCGAGTTGCGTTTCGCCTGTGAGGTTTTCAGGATGCCATTCTGGTTCAGATAACCATAAGATACGCGGAAAGGTACAGCTTTAAAAAGTGCCCCACTCAGGCTTAGGTTCTGGTCGTGGCTGAAGGCGTTGCGGAAGATCACGTCCTGCCAATCGGTGTCATACTTGCCAAGCAAATGCTCCTGTTCCGGAAAATCTCTCTGCACCATCTCCCGAAACTCACCTGAAGATAAGACATCTGCTTTTTTGCGAAGTACCGATATACCTGCTGTAGTGGTGTAGTCGAGCTTTAGGTTAGAAGTCTTATTTGCCTGCTTCGTTGTTATGAGCAGTACGCCATTAGCTGCCCTTCCGCCATAAATAGCCATTGAAGCAGCGTCCTTCAACAGCGTTATAGTAGCAATGTCGTTAGGATTAAGGAAGCTGAAGGAACTGTTATGATCCGAGGCCGACGTGGGCTCCAGCGGCACACCATCGAGCACTACCAAGGGTGCAATACTACCGAAAATAGATGTGCCGGATCGAAGGATCATCTGAGCGCCTGCTCCCGGTGCGCCTGCGTTCGGAATAACCCGAAGCCCTGCCACCTGCCCAGCAAGTAGTTGCTCTGTTGTTGAGATCAAGCCTTTGTTCAGGTTTTCGGGCTTTAGCTGCATGGTGTTCTCTGTAATCTCTGTAAGAAGTCTTCTGCCATAGCCTGTTTGCAAGGTATCTACTGGAGGCTGGGCAAAAGCTGTAAAAGAGACAAGAGCAAAGCTAAAAGCGGCAACTCCTGAACGAACGGAACCGTTTTTGGAGCGTAAAAATTGTTTCAAATTATAAGGGCTAAAAGGTGTGGTAAATTCGGCTTCTAAAATACTGTAATTTTTTAAGGACGAAAATAGAAACAGCCAAGCAGTTCATTTTATCTACTTCATAAAATACTAAACCTAGCACCTCATCCCCTACCATTATTAAGTGGCTTACCCTCTCCTGCTCTGGTACATACGGATTGCACTAAACCTTCTGTGTTTTCAAATAAAAAAGTAAGTGGTAACATCGGCTGTGCAACATTAAAGTGCAAAAGCAAATATTTTTAATAGTATTTATAAAGTTCTTTATTAAAGCATATTTTGTTGTGAATCAGTTATATAACAATATTTGAATTTTGAAGTATAACCTTTACCTTACCAGGCTCCTATTGATAAAGTAAAATGTTTAGTGCCAAATTTTGAAGCTCTTTTCTAGCTATAGATAGTACTTATTTCTCACCTTAAACTTTTTACACTTTATGAAACACCTTTACATTGTGGGCTCGCTCCTGGCGAGTAGCTTGTTGTTTGCGCCTGCGGCGAATGCGCAGTCTCAGGACAACGTGCGGCAGCGAATCGAGGCTGCAGACGGTACGCCGGCGTTTATCGCTTTCAAAACGAATGCCGAGGCTTACCGTGCTGAGCAGGCCTTGCAGATCTTAAAAACCCACCTGAACCTGTCGCAGGATGATGACATGAGGCAGGCTAAAACTGAAAATGATGCCTTGGGATTCATGCATCAGCGCTTCGAACAGTATTACAAAGGCATCAAAGTGGAGCACGGTACCTACATGGTGCACAGCAAAAATGGTGTTGTGGAGTCTATCAACGGGGAGTTCAAAAAACTCAAAGACGTAAGCACGCAGGCTGCTTTGTCGGAAGGTGCTGCTTTGGGCAAAGCCTTATCCTTTATCAGGGCCAAAACTTATATGTGGCAGTTGCCTGATCAGGAAGCCTGGATTAAAGAACTGAAGAACGACCGCAAAGCTACTTTTTACCCGAAAGGTGAACTGGTGATCGTGAACAATTACCTGTCACGCGACAAGGACAAGATCGGGCAGCCTGTACTTGCCTGGAAGTTTGATGTGTACGCACAGGCCCCGCTTAGCCGTGATTATGTGTATGTAGATGCCCGTACTGGCGAGGTGGTTTTCAAAGATGCGATCATCAAGCATGCTGCTGCAACAGCCTCAGCTGCTACCCGCTACAGCGGTACCATCAGTACAACCACTGACAGCTACAGCGGAACGTACCGCCTGCGCGACTACACCCGTGGCACTGGTATCGAAACCTACAACTGCAAGACCGGTACCAGCTATACGGCAGCCGTAGATTTTACCGATGCAGATAACAACTGGACAGCTGCAGAGTTTAACAACACGGCCAAAGACAACGCCGCGCTGGATGCGCATTGGGCTGCCCAGATGACCTACGATTACTTCAAAGGCAAGCACAACCGTAACAGCTACGACAACGCAGGAGCTAAAATCAAAAGTTATGTGCACTACGACGTGAACTACGAGAATGCTTTCTGGAATGGCTCTGTAATGACGTATGGCGATGGTGCCACGCGTTTTGATGCCCTGACCAGCCTGGATGTGGGAGCGCACGAAATTGGTCATGCGGTTTGTTCCAGCACCGCCAACCTGGTGTACAGCAACGAGTCCGGTGCCATGAACGAAGGCTTCTCGGATATCTGGGCAGCTGCCGTAGAGCAGTATGCCGCGCCAACCAAATCTACGTGGCTTATTGGCGAGGATATTGACAACCAGCGTCCTTCGCTCCGCTCTATGAGCGACCCGAATGCCGAAGGACAGCCTGATACCTACAAAGGTACAAACTGGTACACCGGCACCGGCGATAACGGTGGCGTGCATACTAACAGCGGCGTACTGAATCACTGGTTCTATATCCTGTCGGTAGGCAAATCGGGCACCAACGACATTGGCGTAAGCTTCAATGTAACAGGTATTGGCATTACGGATGCAGCCAAAATCGCTTACCGTATGGAATCAGTATACTTAACCTCCAACTCAGTGTATGCCGATGCGCGTACGTATGCCATCCAGTCTGCGACCGACCTGTTCGGAGCTGGTTCTAACCAGGTAATCCAGACAACCAATGCCTGGAATGCAGTAGGTGTTGGCGGTAAGTATGGCGAGATATCGTACTGTGCTTCCAAAGGAAATAACGCTGCTTCTGAGTGGATTGCCGGCGTTAAAATCGGAAGCTTTACCAAAACTTCAGGGGCGGCAGGCTATTCGGACTTTACCGCGACAACGGTTACAATGGCCGCAGGCAGCTCGAATGCGATCACGCTGACGCCGGGTTTTGCAAGCTCTTCTTACAACGAGTACTGGAAGATCTGGATCGACTACAACAAAGACGGTGACTTTGATGATGCCGGTGAACTTGCCTTTGACGCCGGAGCACTTAGCAAAACGGCTGTTTCAGGTAACATCACCATTCCTGCTACTGCTACCGGTTCAACGCGCATGCGTGTATCCATGAAGTATAATGCGGCACAGACTGCCTGCGAAACCTTCAGCTACGGTGAGGTGGAAGATTATACCATCAGCTTCTCGGGTGCTGCTGCTACCTGTGCTGTGCCTGCTGGTTTAGCCTCTTCTAACATTGGCGCTACTTCAGCTACGTTATCATGGGGTGCTGTTTCAGGAGCTGCAAGCTACAACGTACGCTTCAGACCGGTTGGTGCCACTACCTGGACTACCAGCAGCGCTACAGGTACTTCGTACAACGCGACAGGCCTTACTGCAAGCACGCAGTATGAATTCCAGGTGAGCACGGTTTGCTCCGGCAGCAGCTCTGCCTACTCTTCGTCAGCTACCTTTACAACAACAGCGGCTACTACAGTTAGCTACTGTACTTCTAAAGGAAGCAACTCGAGCTACGAGTGGATCGATCTGGTGCAGTTTGCAGGCATAAACAACACCTCAGGCAACGATGGCGGCTACAAGGATAATACCAGCCTGACAGCAAGCGTGGCACGTGGCAGCAGCAACACCATCTACTTCAGTACCGGTTTCTCAGGCACTGCTTATACCGAGTACTGGAAAGTATGGATCGACTTTAACCAGGATGGTGACTTTGATGATGCGGGTGAGCAGGTAGTGAGCGGTTCTTCTTCAAGCAGCGGCACACTGAGCTCTACAGTTGCTGTACCGTCTACTGCCCTTCTGGGTAAAACGCGCATGCGTGTATCGATGAAGTATAATGCTGCGCAGACCTCCTGCGAAACCTTCAGCTACGGCGAAGTAGAAGATTACAGCGTAAACATTGGTAGCGCCTTAACAGCAGTTGCTTCCAGCAACGTGGTGACTTCTGAAACGCTGGGTGATGCAGCTGGCCAGGACGTGATGGTATACCCTAACCCGGCAAGCTCTTACGTACGCATTAACGCTTCTGCTAAGAATGCAGTAGTGAGAGTGCTTAGCATAACAGGTGCTGAAATGATGCGCGTAACAATGAAAGACAACGCACAGCAACTGGATGTATCTAAACTGCCTGCTGGTATTTACATGATCAGCATCCACGATGGGCAGAAAGAAATGCACCAGAAACTTGTAAAAGAATAGACTTGTAATCTATAGCAAAAAGCCCGGTCAGGTATGTTGACCGGGCTTTTTTATTTTTTTGATAATTCCCGTGGTTGGTTGAATGTATAAAGTGGCAAAGTATTCTATTTTGCTGCGGTTTACCTTTTTGCAGCACTCCGCCTTAAAAAACGCAGGTGGATGAGCAGTGCCAGAACAGATAAGACTAGCCCGATGCCTACCACACCGTTCCATTTCCAGAGTTGCCAGGCCTGGCTGGCTAAATAAGTACCTGTTGCACCTCCAATAAAGTATGTAACCATATACACCGTGTTCAGGCGGTTGCGTGCTTCTGGGTTCAGCGAAAAGATTAGCGTTTGGTTGGAGATGTGCGTGGCCTGCACGCCAAGGTCCATTAGGATCACACCAATTACAAGACCGATCATACTGTGGCTTGAAAGGCCGAATACTATATAAGACACCACGATCAGAAGTATGGTAATGGTGGTAATTCTAAAGGAATCTCCTTTATCGGTCAGTCGGCCCATAAAGGATGCAGCCAGTGCGCCAAATGCCCCTATCAATCCGAACGCTCCTGCTACATCGCTGCCGGCATTGAACTGCGGCTCTTCGAGCAGGAAAACAAGGGTTGTCCAGAAAGCTCCGAAACAGGCATAGCACAACGCTCCCCGAATTGAGGCCAAACGCAGCAAAGGCTCTTCCTTTGTAAGATGGATCAAGGATTTCATCAGGTTTTTATAGCTGCCTTTGTAGCTGGGGTGCACTTCGGGCAGCAGGAAGTATAACGCCAGCCAAAGTATAGCCATTATACCGGCTGCAATAATAAACATGGCACGCCAACCCAGGTGCGCACCTACAAACCCGCTCACAGTACGGGATAATAAAATTCCGATCAGCAGGCCACTCATTACAAAGCCTACGGTGCGGCCCCGCTCTTCGGGTTTTGCCAGGTGTGCCGCCATGGGTACGAGCAGTTGCGGAACTACGGAGGTCGCTCCAATCAGGAAGCTGGCAATTAAAAGCAGTTGTATGTTCGGAGCAAAAGCGGCAAGCAGCAGTGCGGCAATGATGAGTATAAAATCCAGCATGATGAGCCTTTTGCGCCGGAACATGTCCCCGAGCGGGATGATAAAGAACATGCCCACCGTATACCCGATCTGGGTAAGCATGGAAATGGAGCCTGCTTTTGCTTCGGTAGTGCCTAGATCAGCAGAAATTTCGCCCAGCAAAGGCTGGTTATAGTATAAATTGGCCACCACCATGCCGGTCGCAATGGTCATCACCCAAAGGTTTAACCGGGTAAGTTGTGGCTGTTGTGCAGCGGATGTTGTATGATGCATGCTAAGTAATTACTGTCAAAAGAAAATGTACAGATGCAGCAAAGGTACGCATCTGTTCTGGTTGTGTCTGGCTTGGATCAACTTATCAGAGAGTTGCTTTGCCGTAAAAAATAAAAGCACAGGCAATTGGCCTGTGCTTTTATACTTTTATAGATTTTTTTACTGATTCGGATACCAGTTCCGCTGGCGAACCTCTATCTTCTTGTTCTTGGCATTTACCTGTTTTTTGAAGGATTCCACATCACTTAAACCGTTCTGCCCGCGGTAGTGGTACGGATAAACGACTTTGGGTTTAAAGGCCAGCACACCGCTTGCAGCCTGGTCAACATCCATGGTATAGGGCAGGTTCATGCTGACAAAAGCCACATCGATATTTTTAAGTGCCCGCATTTCAGGAACATCTTCTGTATCGCCGGAGATGTAAATGTGCTTGCCGCCCAGGTTCAGCACATACCCGTTGCCCCTGCCCCTGGGGTGTTTGGAGTCTGCCGTTTCCGGGAGGTTATACATCGGCACAGCGGCGATGGCTATCCCTGATTGGGTGGTGCTCTGCCCGTTTG
This sequence comes from Pontibacter ruber, assembly GCF_023630205.1. Lineage (GTDB taxonomy): Bacteria > Bacteroidota > Bacteroidia > Cytophagales > Hymenobacteraceae > Pontibacter > Pontibacter ruber. The sequence continues at coordinate 981,410 of NZ_JALPRR010000002.1, forward strand.
CAAGTATAACCAGTTGTTGTTTATACTTTTCCGGAAGCTGATCTGCAACAGCCTTGGGCACTACCATCTTAACCCCATTGGTTTCCAGCGAGTCAAGTGTTTTCAGGTCCAGGTGGTCCGGGTGGATGTCTGTGATAAGAACAAGGTCCGGCTTGGAAAGGCCGTTGTACAGCTTAGCCCCTCCGTAGGGGTCCACGTAGATAGTTTTGCCGTTCCAGGTCAGCACCAATGACCCGTGTGTGACAGGCTGAACTGTAAGCATCCCGCTGTCGGTTTTGATCTGATCTGGGGCAGCTACCTGCTGCGCTCTTGTCTGTAGCAGTGCCAGGCAGCAAACAAATGCAAGTATGATTTTCAATTTCATAGTAGATAAAGTTATGGGTTGAAGCTAGTAAACAGTAGTACGGAATTTTAGTTTAACTTTTTGACTTCAGCCCGCAAGCAAACCGGTGCAGATCAGGTTTGCATTCTAATTGAGTTTGTTCTCTTCCGACTAACTAGTCAGGCGAGCTAATGCTTTTTACCCTGTAAATGTTGACGGTATCGATGGGAGCTATCGACAAGGCCAGGGCGCAACCAGGTAATCCGAAGTATAAAAAGAAGCAAACAGACCTGTAGAAAAGTAGGTAAGTGGAGTAGCGGGAGGAACGATCCTCTGCACTTCTTCTAACGCAAGCTTTTCGTTGACTACCTGCAGCGGAATGTGCTTAGGCGCAACAATGTAATCGTTCACTCTTACCCTGGAGGAATCTGTTTCATACTCCTGCATGCCGGCATCTTTGCTATACCACTGCCACCCCCAGTGCCCTGCTGACCAAACCGTGACATTTGCCGGAAGCTTGCTTTTTACCTCATAAGGCATTTGTCTGTAAAAGTCTGCATACACCCAATCGGATATGCCCAGCAATATGCCCAAAGCAGCAGTTACACCGCAACCGGTGCCTTGATGGCAGGATGCGGATTATAGTTCAGCAGTTCAAAATCTTCGAACCGGAAGCCGAAAATGTCTTTCACATCAGAGTTCAGCTTCATGACCGGCAGCTCGCGTGGCTCGCGGGTTAACTGCAGCCTTGCCTGCTCCAGGTGGTTAGTATAGAGGTGCGTGTCGCCGCCGGTCCAGATAAACTCTCCCGGCTCCAGTCCAGTAACCTGTGCCATCATCAGCACAAGCAAAGCATAGGACGTAATATTGAACGGAACACCTAGGAACACGTCCGCAGAACGCTGGTACAACTGGCAGGATAGTTTGCCCTCGGCAACATAAAACTGGAAAAAGGCATGGCAGGGCGGCAGCTTCATGTGCTCGATCTCGGCAACGTTCCAGGCACTCACAATAATGCGTCGGGAATCGGGGTTGTTTTTAAGCTGATTTACTACCTGCGTGATCTGGTCGATGTGGCGGCCATCCGGTGTTGGCCAATTACGCCACTGCGAGCCATACACAGGCCCCAGGTTGCCATGCTCATCCGCCCACTCGTCCCAGATCGATACGCCGTTCTCTTTGAGGTAGGCAATGTTGGTATCGCCTTTCAGGAACCACAATAACTCATGAATGATCGACTTGAGGTGCACTTTTTTGGTTGTTACCAACGGAAAGCCATCTGCCAGGTTGAAGCGCATCTGGTATCCGAAAATACTTAAAGTGCCCGTTCCTGTTCTGTCTTCCTTCTTCACCCCGTTGTCGAGGATGTGCTGCATCAGGTCTAAATATTGCTTCATGGTTGTGTAGGTATAAACGGAAGCTTAAATATAGGCAGAAATCTCTTTACATGTAGTAGCCTAAAAAGTATAAAGGCCACCTGTTGCAGCAAGCGGCCTTTATACTTTAAGGAGCTAATGGATTATTGCTGTGCTTTTGTCTCTTTGGCAGCCTCTGTTTTAGGCGCATCTTTTTTGGCACAGCAGGATTTGCCAGCCATACCTGCAGAAGCAGTAGCAGCGGTAGTTTCTGTGCTATGGCAACTTTCTGCCTTTGCCGTAGCTTTCTTTCCTTTTTTAGCCTTGGAGTCTTTGTTTGTGTGCTCCATTTTACACTTGCCGCCTTCGCAGGCAAGAACTGGCGTTGCAATGCCGGCAGCTACAAAGCCAGCCAGGGCTAATGTCAGTACATATTTCTTCATGGGATTCAGGTTAAATTATTGAACAAAAAAGCATACGTATAGTTGTTCTGACAGTAAAGATAACATCTACAGGCAATGCCTGAAATGACAATAATCATTTTACTCCCTTGAATTACAAAAAATACAGTTACCTGGTGCTGCTGCTCATTGCAGTGCTTACTGTCGCGAGCGTGTACTTTGTAGCACGGCTGCGCTTTGACTATAATTTCGATAACTTCTTCCCGAAAGGCGATCCGGACCTGGAGTATTACTTTACTTACCGTGCTAAGTTCGGTAACGACAACGACTACCTGCTGATCGGGCTGGAAAACAATAAAGGGATTTTTGACCGGACATTCCTGACGCGGGTAGACAGCCTCACCCGCTTTTTGCAGCGACAGCCCCATGTAGAGAACGTGCTCTCCCCTACTACTGTGAAGAATCCTGTGATAGAGCAGTTTGGCTACTTTGAGATACCCTACCTGCACGTAAGCGAGCCGGAACGTTATTCGCAGGACTCCGCTAACATCTACAACACCCGTGAGTTGATCGGCACCCTTTTTTCAGAAGATGCCAGGTCTGTATCGCTGTTCGTGCAAACGACCGATGACCTGGCCAAAGGCCCCAGCGACACGCTGATAGCCGCACTGTACGATAAATTGGCAGAGCTGCAACTGACGGATCATCACATTGCCGGCAAAGCACTCGCGCAGTCTGTTTTTATCGAGAAGATGAAGGTAGAGCTGGCTATTTTCATGTCTGCTTCTATCCTGCTGGTCGTCTTTTTTCTCTGGATCACTTTCCGCACGGCGTGGGGCGTGCTGGTGCCGCTGGTGGTTGTGTTGCTGTCGGTGTTGTGGGGTTTGGGTGTAATGGGGTTGTTCAACAAGCCTATCGACGTGATGACGGTGCTGCTGCCTACGATCATGTTCGTGGTAGGCATGTCAGATGTGATCCACATTCTGACGCGCTACGTTACGGAGGTGAGCCAAGGAACAGAAAAGCTCCGGGCACTTAAGGTAACCTTGCGTGAAGTAGGAATGGCAACCTTTCTTACCTCGCTTACCACGGCTGTAGGCTTTCTTACGCTGCTTACCACAGCCATTGTGCCTATCCGCAACTTTGGTCTCTATACTGCCATCGCCATCGCATTGGCGTATGTACTGGCATTTACCGTATTGCCTGCCATCCTGCTGCTCATCAAAAGACCCAACCCAGTGCGGGCAAGGCGGGTAGATCTGAACTGGCCGATTTTGCTTCGCCGTATGCTGCGCTTTATACTTCGGAACCCCAAAGCCATACTTGGGTCCAGTGCCGCCATCGTTATACTTTCGCTCGTTGGCATTAGCCAGATACGGGTAGATACTACCCTGCTGGAAGACCTCGGCGATAAGGACCCGATCGTGCTGGACTTTCGGTATTTTGAAGAGCATTTCTCTGGCGTTCGTCCGTTTGAAATGCACCTGGTCGCGGCACCTGGCTACAGTATGTATGATAAGGAAGTGCTGCAGGAAATCGAAAAAATAGAGCAATACCTGTACTCCAGCTATGGACTGAATTTCATCTCTTCGCCTGCTACGGTGGTTAAAACGCTGAGTCGTGCGCAGAACGGAGGCTTGCAGGATTATTTTATACTTCCTGTTAGCGAACGTGAGCTACAGCAGGTGACCCGAAGGCTGCAGGCGTTGAGAAAACGGAGTGAATTGCGGGCCGTGGTAACTACAGACCAGCGGGAAGGGCGCCTGACAGGCAAGATGTCGGACATAGGCAGTGCCCGGGCCTCCATTCTCAACGACTCGCTCCGCACCTTCATTCATCGGAATATAAACCCCGATATCCTGCAGACACGCCTTACCGGAAGCGCCATGCTGCTCGATAAGAACAACGAGTATGTAACCAACAACATGATGCAGGGCCTGCTGATTGCCTTTCTTGTTATCGCTGTTATTGTCGGCCTGATCTATAGGTCTGTGCCTATGGTCATCATCTCATTAATCCCCAACATCATCCCGCTGCTCATGATCGGCGGAATCATTGGCTTTATGGGCATTAACCTGAATGTTTCCATCTCCATCATTTTCACCATTGCCTTTGGCATAGCCGTAGACGACACCATCCACTTCCTCAGCAAACTAAAGCTGGAGTTGATGAAAGGTAAATCGCTCCCCTACGCTGTGAAACGTACCTTTATATCCACCGGAAAGGCCATCATCATTACTTCCTGCATATTGGTGGGCGGCTTTCTTACACTTGTCTTCTCTACTTTCGATGCCACGTTTTATGTAGGTGTGTTTATAAGCATCACGCTGTTGTTTGCCGTCATAGCCGACCTCTACCTGCTGCCCGTCCTGATCCTGTTGTTTTACAGGCGGGGCAAAAAATAAATGGCGGCTAATCCAATAAGGTTGGCCATATTTGCGTGTTGTTTTATACTAAACAGAAGAAGAGATGAAGAAAAAACTACTTGTTTTAACCATGGTCTGTCTTGGTTTTGCAGGGGTGCAGGCGCAGGACAACAAGCAGGCACAGGAGAGCACAAAACAGGTGCAGGCAGTACAGGACACCCGGCTGGCCCAACTCATGAACGAGCGCGAACAGCTGGTGATGGAATACCAGTTCTACAACCAGCAAAACAGCAACTTCTGGGGCAAAAAGTCGAAAAGCGACCTGATCAACATCATCGAAACACTCAAGAAGATCATCAACACCGATTCTGAACTGATCGGGGTAATAAAAGCGGCAAGTATAAAAAAAGTAGCGGAGAGCACCGTGGAAACCCAGCGGGAAGGGAAAATAACCGTTGAGGACCAGCGCCTGATCAAGGCCCGGATGAGCGATCTGCAAAGCCAGATCAATACGCTGCAGAGTCAGATCAAAAAACGGGAGCGCTCTATCAAAGATTTACAGGACCAATTGAAGGCCACGGATGAAGTGCGCTATGGCAAAGACAGGGTGATTGCCATACTGGCCGTTGCCGCGTTTATACTGCTGCTGTACGCCGTGTTCCTGCAGGTGCGCCTGGGCAACGCCGGTAAAAAGAAGCGTAAGAAGGCTGCCTGATCTTTTGTACACCATCCTGGCTTTCAGTTAAATAATAAACTGGAAAGGGAGCAAAAACTGCACAGTATTTGTTATGATAGCCGGTGCCGGAACATCTGGCACGTATAATAACGTACAACACAGACAAACAATAAAAGGGCTGGCGCACGTACTCCAGCCCTTCTTTTTGGTATACATGATCGATATTTTAGAAGAACTGAAGCAGGTACAGGAACTGCTTAAAATTGAACAGGAAGAAGACCGTCAGCAATACAAGGCCAAAAGCCTGAAGAGCTCTATTTCAGAGCGCAAAGCAATGGGCTTCTGCTGGTATCCGGTGGTGATCTCGAAAGAGGAGATCGGTTTTGGCAACAAAGTGGTGCTGGAACTGGAGCGTACGTCCGGCCGTGACCAACTGCACCTCTTCCAGACAGGCAAAACAGCCGCCCTTTTCAGCAACAGCGGTGAGAAAAACAGCCTGAACGGTGTTATTGTGGGCCTGAAGCGCAACAAAGTGCTGCTGGCCACCAACAAAGAAGACCTGCCGGATTGGGTAGACGATGGCAAACTAGGCATTGATCTGACCTTCGATGAGATGAGCTACCGCGAGATGGAAATTGCCATGAAAAAGGTGATGGACGCGCACGGCTCCCGGCTGGCAGAACTCCGTGATATTTTGCTGGGGGTAAAAGCTCCTTCTTTTACCGATGTGCAGATTCCTTCGATTCCGGCACTGAACGCGTCGCAGAACGAGGCTGTGCTGAAAATTGCTCAGGCCAAGGATGTGGCAATCATTCACGGCCCTCCGGGCACGGGCAAGACCACTACGCTGGTGCAGTCCATTCTGCAGACACTTAAAACGCAGAAGCGCCTGCTCGTTACGGCTCCTTCCAACACCGCTGTGGACCTGTTGACAGAGAAGCTGGCCAATGAAGGGGTGAACGTGATCCGCATAGGCAATCCATCGCGCGTTTCGGATGTGCTGCTGGAGCATACGCTGGATGCACAGGTAATGGCGCACAAGGCCTACAAAGACCTGAAAGAGCTCCGTAAAGTAGCCGAAGAGTATAAGCGCATGGCCTACCAGTTCAAGCGAAAGTTTGGCTACCAGGAACGTGCCCAGCGCGAACTCTACAAGCAGGAAAGCCACCGCATGCTGGAGCAGGCCGATAGCATTGAGCACTACATTACGGAAGATCTGCTGGATAACGTGCAGGTGATCACCTGCACGCTGGTAGGTGCGGCCAACAAATCGATCCGCCACCTGCAGTACGACACCGTGTTCATCGACGAGGCGGCACAGGCACTGGAACCCGCCTGCTGGATTCCGATCTCGCGGGCAAACCGCGTGGTGTTGGCCGGCGACCATTGCCAGCTGCCCCCTACCGTTAAATCGTTTGAAGCAGATAAAGGCGGCTTGAGCAATACCTTGTTTGAGAAATGTATTGAGCGCCAGCCGCAGGTATCGGTGATGCTGAAGACACAGTACCGCATGCACCACCACATCATGCAGTTTTCGAACCAGCAGTTTTATGGGGGTGAGCTCGTAGCGCATGAGAGCGTTCACAGCAGCGACCTGCACCAGTTCGATCCGCACTTCCCGCAAGGGCTTGCGGTAGAGTTTATCGATACTGCCGGCTGTGGATTCAATGAAACCGATATGGCGGAGTCGCAGAGCTCTGCTAACCCGGAGGAGGCTGATCTGCTGCTGAACCACCTGGTGCAGCTGCTGAAGAATTATAAGCCGGCAGAAGAAGCGGAAAATTTACGCATTGGTGTGATTGCGCCGTACCGTGCTCAGATCAATTACCTGCAGGACAAAGTAGAGCATACGCCGCTGCTGCACGACCTGCATACAAAGCGGCATTTATCCATCGGAACGGTGGATAGTTTCCAGGGGCAGGAGCGCGACATCATTTACATGAGCATGGTGCGCAGCAACGAACGGGGTGAGATCGGCTTTTTGAGCGACATCCGCCGCCTGAACGTAGGCATGACCCGTGCCAAGAAAAAGCTGGTGATCGTGGGTGATAGTGCTACGCTGACACAACATCCGTTCTTTGCTGCGCTGATAGCATACGTGGAATCAATTAACGCGTATAGAAGTGCATGGGAGCTGACCGAGTGCATGCCCTGAACTAATTAGTACTTAGAAATGAGAAGAATAAAGAAGAGTTACTGCAAACATTTCAGTGTAGTATCTTAATTCCGTACCTTTCCGTTTCTTCAATAAAAAGATTGTATATGAAAATCGAAAAAGACAGAGTGGTTTCGCTCACCTACGAGCTTCGCATAAAAGACGAAAAAGGAGAGCAAACGCTTGTGGAAACAGCTACCAAAGAACATCCGATGGTGTTCCTGTTCGGCGTAAGTGGTTTGCCAGATCAGTTTGAAGAAAACCTGGACGGCCTGAATGAAGGCGATACCTTCAACTTTACGCTGGGCGCTGAAGCGGGCTATGGCGACTTCGACCAGAACGCGGTAGTTGAACTTCCAAAGCAGGTTTTCGAGATTGAAGGCAGCGTGCCGGATAACATGCTGGAAGAAGGCAACTTTATTCCGATGGCAGACAGCGAAGGCAACCAGCTGCAGGGTCGTGTTGCGAAAGTGACTGACACCACCGTAACCATGGACTTCAATCACCCGCTAGCCGGCAAAGAGCTCCACTTTAATGGTAAGGTAGAAAACGTTCGCGAAGCTACCCAGGAAGAGCTGGATCACGGACACGTGCACGGCGAAGGCGGTCATCACCACTAAGATTTTATACTTATTGATTACGAAAAAGAGCACCTTTATCGGGTGCTCTTTTTTATATTTTATACTTTGCAGAAATGTGTTTATGTCCTCTCCTGCTGCTATCGTTATACTTTTCTAACTATAAAATATCAGGTAATAGTATTACACAGTTTAGTTTAAGGTATACTTATAACTCCCCTTTTACCTGCTCCACGTACTGCCTCAGTTCCGGGAAAAATGCGTCGAACTCATGCCCATAACGATGGTAATTTTTGCGCAGTTCTTCCGCTGCGGTTTCCATGCCGGACGTAAAAGTAGTGCGTCTGCTCATGCCTCCCAATGCCTGTGCTATACCTTCAATTTCAGCATAGGAAAGCAGCCAGTTCTGCCGCATCATGTACGGAAAAAAATACTGCACCCGCTCCGGAAGCAGATCAAACTGCTGGTTGATTAACGTATAAATGCGTGAAGTATAAACCTCCAAAGTTTCCTCTGAAAAGTTGCTGAAACGGCTGGCCAGGAAATGGTCGTAGTACATATCAGCGATTACCGGTGCATACTTTTTATACTTTGGCCGGAGGCGCTCTTTGGTTTGCAGCACCACAGGGTGCGCATCGGTATAGGCATCGATGAGGCGGTGCAGCCGGATGCCCTTCGCCACACCGGCCGTATATTGCTCCACCTGCCTGCCTTTTACTGCATCTGCTATAAAGTTGCCGAGCAGCAGCTCCTCATCATCACCAGACAAAAATACGTGGGCCAGGTAGTTCAACTGTTGTTTTGTTAATTAAAATATAAACACTTACGCGGGTTAGCTGTTCAGGTACATAACGGCATACGGCTCGGGTTTTATACTTATAAACCCAATGCAGAGTAGCCGCGTAATCAAAACACATACCATACAAAGTATAAAGCTATGAACAACGATCAAAACACCAAGGAAAACCTGCAGAAGCTTATAGATAAGATCAAAGATATTGACATTGCCATGATGACCACCCTGGAAGATGACGGTTGCCTTCGCAGTCGCCCGATGCGAACCAGCCAGGTAAAGGATGACGGCGTACTGTGGTTTTTTACCGGGTATGAATCGGGCAAGTCGCACGAAATTGCAAACGATTCGCACGTGAACCTGAGCTATGCCAAGCCAGGTGATAACCTGTATGTATCTGTTTCTGGAAGGGCTTCACTTACAAAGGATCAAGCCAAGATCGACGAGCTTTGGAATCCGGCACTGAAAGCGTGGTTCCCGGGCGGAAAAGAGGATCCGAATGTAGGCCTGATCAAGGTAATAATCGAAAAAGCAGAGTACTGGGATTCGCCAAACAGCGCCGTGGTGCACCTGATCGGAATGGCTAAAGCTGCCGTAACCGGCGAAAGCTACAAACCCGGTGAAAATAAAAAGATAAACCTGTAAAACAGGCAGTTTGCCGGCTCCGGCATACTGATAAAAGTAGTTGAATAAAAACACCTGCAAACCTACTATGGCAGCAGGTGTTTTTGTTTAAAATGATGTTTATATTGCATTACCTTTAGCTTAATCTCTTGCAGACGAATCAACCCAATACTCCCCGGTTTACAACCCTTACCCTGTTTGGTATCCGAAAAGGTTACCTGCGCTGGGGACTTGCCCAAATGGGCACCTCCGTACCCCACCTGAAAAAAGTGCCCGGCCTATTGTTTTATAAGCTGCTGGGAAGCGGACATGGCAAAGGCTTCAGCATAAAACCAAATTTTTACCGGTATGGCCTGCTGTGCACCTGGGAAAGCGAAGAGGCTGCCGATAATTTTCTCTACCGCTCTGAGTTGATGCAGGAATACCGCCACAACTCCTACGAAGTATGGACCGTACGCCTGCATCCGCTTCAATCGCATGGAAAGTGGGACGAACAGGAACCCTTTGCACCTTCGTTGCAGCAAGCCTACAGCATCGGACCCATTGCCGTACTGACAAGGGCATCCATCAACTGGCGCGCCTTGCCTGGTTTCTGGAAGTTTGTGCCCCGCACCAGCAAAGCGCTGGATGAGGCGGAAGGCCTGCTTTGCTCTATTGGCCTGGGCGAGTTGCCCTTAGTGCGGCAAGCCACTTTCAGCATCTGGAATTCGGCGGAGGACATGAAAAACTATGCCTACCGAAACCCGCTGCACCAGGAAGTGATGCGCCGTACCCGATCCGAGAAGTGGTACAGCGAAGAATTGTTCGCGCGGTTTATACCTGTAACCAGCGAAGGAACCTGGAACGGAACAGACCCGTTGCGGGAAGTACTGGAAACAAAGGCTTCCGATACAAACAAATTTTAGACCTGAAACAAGCCTGCCGCACCAAAGCCAATTATACTCAGGCTGCTGCCGATGTTCAGCACGCGTACCACGCCTGGATTATGGAAGATGCGCCCCAAAGTAGCTCCGAAGCAAGCGAGCGCCGACTGCACCAGTATACTTCCTGCAAAAATGGAAAGAGATAAAAAAAGCACTTGGTACAAAGGCATTACCGGAGATACGAGTTGCCCGGAAAATCCCAGGAAAGCCACAATTGTAAGCGGATTAACAACAGTAAGCAGGTAAGTAGAAAGCAGGTAGTTTGTTCCAGGCTTTTGTACCGTCTCTGAGTTCTTTGACACATTCTCACCTAATCTTAGGCTTCCTTTCAGCATCCATAGCCCGAAAAGGATCAGGACAAAGGATGTTGAAAGGGCAAAATATTGCTGGTTCAGGTTCAGGAAACTTACGAGCAATGTGCCCACTGTAAAAGCGAGTATACTATAGGTTAGGTCGGCGAACGCTGCGCCCAGGCCACTCATCAGGCCATTCTTCAGCCCACTGCTTAACCCGGTGTTGATGATCAGAATGGCGATTGGTCCGATTGATATCGCAAGTGTAAGACCGAATAAAAATGCTTTGATCGTTTCCATGATATTATACCTTATACATCCGTCCGGAAGACGGCGAAGTACAGGAAAAAGACGCAGAAGAATTTATTTTTTCATCCGGTTCAGGATGTCTTCCATCAGGTCCACCTGAATTTCCTGTATCTCAACCAGGCGCTGGTTCTGGTGCACGATCAGGTGATCTATTTTCTCATGCAGCAAACGAATTTCAAGTTCCGCCTTCAGGTTTACTTTATAGTCGTGCATGGAGCGTTTCCGGTCTTTGGCTTCTTTCCGGTTCTGGCTCATCATGATGATCGGTGCTTGTATGGCTGCCAGGCAGGAAAGTATGAGGTTGAGAAGTATGAATGGGTACGGGTCAAAGGGTTGGGTAACCAGTAAATACACGTTGGTAGCCATCCAGAGAAGTATAAAAGAGAAGAAAAACAGGATAAAGGTCCAGCTTCCTCCAAAAGACGCTACTCTGTCCGCAATGCGATCCCCCAGTTTTAACTCCTCTTCCAGTTCCTCCTCGATGTTAGAAGAGAGCACTTCGTTCTGCTCGATGCTTTCTATCACCTCTTGTTCCAACTGGCTGAGTTCTCCCACCTCACTTTTCATGATCATCTCGAGGTAGCGCTTCCGGTACCTGTTCAGCTCGCGCACCCAGATGTAACTCTCCTCCGTGAACTCGGGGTTATCGGATTTGATCAGGTCGAATACACTTTTCCGGATGGTGGATCCAAGCACCAGGTCGCGCATGGGAAAGTGCTTTTTGGTAATGCTGCACAGACCAACTTTGTTATTGCGGATATGCATAAATAAAACAGGTTTAGGTAAGCCGCAAGCATGAGGTTTATACGTTGAAATGCCTCTTTGACAGGTGAACGGGTATAAAGGTGAGGAAAAATTTTAAGTTTAGATATCGTTGATTTTAAGTGCCTCTTCTAAACGGCTGGTTACAGCTTCGTACGAGCGGTAGCCTCTGTTAAGTAGGTGCAGATCCGTACCGTTGAGCAGGTACACGCTTGGAAATGCATTGGCCTGCAGGTGGCGCGCGATCAGGAAATCCTGCATGGTCTTTTCTTTCATCGCTTCGGAGTTAAACTTTTCCTGAAAAGTTTCTTCCTCTATGCCCAGGTTTGCAGCGATTGCTGTAAGTACTTCTGCTTTGGTTACGTCGTTGTTTTTGGCGTAAAATGCCCGCTGCACTTCTTCAGCCATTTCCATTTCTTTTTGCGGGTTCAGATAGCGCATGGTTACTACCGCGCGGCAGGCTGGTTCCGTGTCATAAACAAAGCCAGTGCGGTCAAAAAAGCTAAGGTCGAAAGCCTGCCCGGTTACTTTCTCCACATCTTCCCAGTGCTGCTTGAGCGTATCCTTCATGTTTTCTGCCATCGGCTCTGTTGTTCCCGGGCGCAGCCCTCCCAGCACCAGCTTAAATTTGAGTTTACCTTCCTGCTCTTCCTTTACCTTTTTGATGATGGGTGCAAAGCCGTAGCACCACGAGCACATTGGGTCCATTACGTAAATGATGTGCGGTATATCCAGCAGATCGTTATTGTCCATTTCCTTTAACTTAAATTAAACTGCCGCGAAAATAAGTAATTTATACTTGCCTCCTCTCTATAGGTACGGCTTCTGTAAAGTTGGGTGAATTAGTTGGAAGGGGGAATTTTGGATTAGAAGAGAGTAGATTTTTATTTCATTAAATATCTCGAAGGAAAGGGGTTCTGAAGAAGGGAAAGTATAACCCACCCCTGCACGCCCCGGGGAGATGATATTTATATAGCTAGCTAGACTTCAAAGTATAAGTTTTATAGCTGCTATTTGTCATCCCCCTAACCCCTTCAAAGGGGGACTTGTCTGAAGTTGCACAGAAGCTCACGAAGCAGTGTCAACAGCAGTCCTTGGGTTGAGCGCCTTCTGGGTTTCCGGTGCCCGGTAGGGCATTGCGACCGAAGGGTAGCAACGGAAAGCTAGACAGCGCGATGCCCGAGGACGAGGCCTGCGGCCGTGAGCGCACCAAATTATAAAATGAAACAGTAGCTGTTGTAAAACTGAGGATGAAAGGTTGATACGAAGCAGAGGCTTGTTAGAAACAAGTATAAACCTCAGCTATAAGTATAAATTGGTTGCTCAGTTACACCCAAAAGTATTTAGCTCAAAAGGAAAAGCAGGTAGTAACAACCCCTAAATAACCTCCCTTCATCAACAATCCGCAAGAAGCAGCAAACAATTAACAAGTATGTGTTAAATTGCAGCTTAGAAAAATTACGAGCGTTACACTTATATCAGATGTCAGAGTATAATTTCAACCAGATTGAGAAGAAATGGCAGCGTTACTGGGAAGAAAACCAGACGTTTAAAGCCAGCGAAGGAAACAACAAGCCTAAGTATTACTCCCTCGACATGTTCCCTTACCCGTCGGGAGCAGGACTGCACGTAGGTCACCCGCTGGGCTACATCGCCTCTGACATCGTGAGCCGTTACAAGCGCTCCAAAGGCTTCAACGTGCTGCACCCGATGGGCTTCGATTCATTTGGTTTGCCTGCCGAGCAATATGCTATTCAGACGGGCCAGCACCCGGCCATTACCACGGAGCAAAACATCCAGCGTTATGTAGAGCAGCTGAAGAACATTGGCTTTTCCTTCGACTGGGAGCGTGAAGTGCGTACTTCTGACCCGAGCTACTACAAGTGGACGCAGTGGATCTTCATGCAGCTCTTCAATAGCTACTATGACTATACTTCCGATAAAGCTGAAAGTATAGAGAAGCTGATAGCTGAGTTTGAGACTAACGGCAATGCGAACGTAAATGCTGCTGCAGATGAGGATACGCCTGCTTTCACTGCTGAAGACTGGAAGCAGATGAACGAGCAGCAGCAGGCAGAAATGTTGCTCAAGTATAGACTGACCTACGTAGCTGAAGCGGTTGTGAACTGGTGCCCTGCCCTGGGTACGGTACTGGCTAACGACGAAGTGGTTGGTGGTGTATCGGAGCGTGGCGGCTATCTGGTAGAGCGCAAGAAAATGCGCCAGTGGATGATGCGCATCACGGCCTATGCCGAGCGCCTGCTGCAGGGCCTGGAAGAGATCGACTGGCCGGAACCGGTAAAGGAAATGCAGCGCAACTGGATCGGTAAATCCGTTGGTGCCGAGCTGGACTTTGCCATTGAAGGTGATGGTCATATCAAAGTATTCACCACCCGTATCGATACTATCTTTGGAGCCACCTTCGTGGTACTAGCACCGGAGCACGAGCTAGTAGCGCAGATTACCACGCCAGAGCAGCGCGAGCAGGTAGAGGCTTACGTGAATGTAGCCAAAAACCGCTCGGAGCGTGAGCGTATGACGGACGTGAAAACCGTGAGTGGTGTGTTTACGGGGGCTTACGCCATCAACCCGATCTCAGAAGAACGTGTGCCGATCTGGATTGCCGATTACGTACTGGCCGGCTATGGTACCGGCGCTGTTATGGCCGTTCCTGGCCACGACTCCCGCGACTACGCTTTTGCCAAGCACTTCAACCTGCCGATCAGGCAAGTTGTGGAAGGCGGTAACCTGGAAGAGGAAGCACACTCTGCTAAAGAAGGTAAGATCATCAACTCCGGTTTTCTGAACGGACTGGAAGTAAAAGATGCCATCAAAGCAGGTATAGCCAAGGCCGAAGAACTGGGTGTAGGCAAAGGCCGCGTGCAGTTCCGCATGCGCGATGCCGTGTTCAGCCGCCAGCGTTACTGGGGCGAGCCTGTGCCGGTGTACTTTAAAGATGGTATCCCGCACCTGCTGGACGAAAGCGAACTGCCGCTGGAGTTGCCAAAGATCGATGCCTACCTGCCAACAGAAACAGGCGAGCCGCCGCTTGGCCGTGCTGTGGACTGGAAGTATAAGGGGCAGTATGAGTATGAGCTGAGCACCATGCCGGGTTGGGCTGGCAGCAGCTGGTACTGGTACCGCTACATGGATCCTCAGAACAACGAAGCATTTGCTGATAAAGACAAGGTTGCTTACTGGCGCAGCGTAGATCTGTACATTGGCGGATCGGAGCACGCAACCGGTCACCTGCTGTACTCTCGCTTCTGGAACAGGTTCATGTACGATCTGGGGCTTGTGGTGGAACAGGAGCCGTTCAAAAAGCTCATCAACCAGGGCATGATCCAGGGCCGCTCCAATTTTGTGTACCGTATCAACGGCACGAACAAGTATGTTTCATATGGTCTGAAAGAGCAGTATGAGGTAACGCCGCTGCACGTGGACGTGAACATCGTAGAGAACGACGTGCTGGACCTGGAAGCCTTCCAAAAGTGGAGACCGGAGAACGCAGACTCAGAGTTTATACTGGAAGACGGAAAGTATAATGTTGGTGTCGAGATCGAAAAGATGTCGAAGCGTTACTATAATGTTGTTAATCCAGATGATGTAGTTAACCGTGTTGGCGCTGATACGTTGCGTATGTACGAGATGTTCCTGGGGCCGCTGGAGCAGTTCAAACCGTGGAATACCAATGGAATTGATGGTGTTAGTAAATTCCTGAAGAAATTCTGGAGACTCTTCCACGATAACGAAGGCAACTTTGTTGTTTCCGACGAAGAACCAACTGCTGCAGAGCTGAAATCGCTGCACAAAACAATCCGAAAAGTAGAGGAAGACATCGAACGCTTCTCGTTCAATACGTCCGTGTCTACGTTCATGATCTGCGTGAACGAGCTGACGCAGCTCAAAACAAACAAGCGCGCCATACTTGAGCCACTGACCATTATACTTGCGCCTTATGCGCCGCACATCGCCGAAGAGCTTTGGGAGAAACTGGGCCACAGCGAAAGTATAACCTTTGCCTCCTTCCCTGCCTGGGACGAAAAATACCTGGTGGAGAACACGTTTGACTACCCGGTATCAGTAAATGGTAAGATGCGGGCTAAGATTACCTTTGCCGTAGATACTCCGCGTGAGGAGATGGAGCAGGCTGTTTTGCAGGACGAGCAGGTTACGAAGTTTTTTGATGGAAAAGCACCAAAGAAAATAATTATTGTCCCTAACAAAATTATCAACGTGGTAGTATAAAGATTTCCATCTTACCAACTAACTATTACTGGAGGCCGCCGGACGCAAGTTTGGCGGCTTCTGGTTTTTAGGTGCAGCCGGATAGCAACTTTTTACCGTATAGTTGAGAAAGTATTCTTGCCATGTTCCGGATCCTCACTCCTACGGATTTTTCTACGGATGCCTTTAATGCGACGCTTGTTGCCATGAAGTTAGCACAGCGATTCGGAGGCGAACTTATACTTACCCATGTTTTGGCAAATCCTCCTGTGCCGGCTTCTGCTCCGAGCAACTTGTTCGCATCCCTTTATGAGGAAGAAGAAAGACAAGTAAAAAAGAGGCTGCACGAGGAGTATAAACACCTGCTGACCATACTTGACATCCGCTTCAAGGAGGTACGTTTTAATTCGGTAATAGTGCCCTATCCGTTCGCAGAGTCGATTCTACAG
The DNA here is from genome assembly GCF_023630205.1 of Pontibacter ruber. Taxonomy (GTDB): domain Bacteria; phylum Bacteroidota; class Bacteroidia; order Cytophagales; family Hymenobacteraceae; genus Pontibacter; species Pontibacter ruber. Next base: position 997,643 of record NZ_JALPRR010000002.1, read on the forward strand.
GTAATAAGGCAGTATGATATAAACCTGGTGGTAATGGGGAGTAGCGGGGCTGGTACCTATAAACGTGTGCTACTTGGCAGCAATACGCTTGAGCTATTGCGCGTAGTAACAAAGCCCCTGCTCATCATGCCCACTATGTATGAGTTTGACGGTTTCAAAAATATAACGATTCTGTTACATGCCGAAGATACAACTTATCGATCCGGAATAGAGTTATTGGTACGCTTCGCCATCAGTTATAATGCCAGGATCAGTATTCTTTTTATTAGCGCAGATCCGGAAAACATACCTGACCACACAAAGCAATTACATCTTCAGGAAGAATGGCAAACGCTGCTGAAACTACCTGTACAAACAGATGCTTTTGATGGCAATGATACGGTGCAGCTGCTGGAGCAACATGTAAAACGCAACCACACAGACCTGCTGGTGGTGTTGCCGAGGCGTAAAAGCTTTTGGGAGGAGCTGTTTACAAACAGCGTTACAGAAGAGTTGGCAGCACAGGCAAGGCTACCAATGCTGGTATTGCCTGTAGAGGATTGAGTGCCGGGAAGAAGACTTTACTAAACCCATTACTCGGGTAATCTGCTGTTCTATTGATCACAGCAACGGCAGGTGCACTGGTGTTATACTTTCCTTCTGCACATTTAACTGATAGAATACCAAACATACTGCGGAAACTATATTACTAGGTATTAACTTACTCTGTCCTTAAACACAAAAGAGCAGCTTCTTTCAAAGGCTGCTCTTTTGTTTAGGTTAGTTCGTTTAGTAAAGGTTTTGTTAAGCTGATTTTACCAGCTCTACAGGAGTAGAAGTTCTTTCATGCACAGTCTTTATAGATTTACGAACTTTATCCAAAAGATCGTTTAACTGAATTATTTCTTCATCGGTAAGTCCCTGCATCAGCATATCCAGCTTGTAGATCTCATCTTCAATTTTATTGAGCAGCACCTGCCCTTTCGCTGATATGAGAATATTTACCAGGCGCTTGTCCGTCGAATTGCGGGTTACTTCAACCAGCCCTTTTGCATGCAGTCTGCTAACCAAGCGCGACGCATCAGACATTTTATCCAGCATACGTTCGCGCAAAACGGAGGTAGAAACCGGCTTTGGAAACTGTTCCTTTAATATCCGGAGAATGTTGAATTGTTGTGCTGTCAGGTCAAAAGACTTGAAGAATGCTTCATGGGAGTTAAGCACAAAACCATGCGTGTATAAAATATTCAAACTAGCCCGCTGCCAGTCGTTCCTGAAGGAATTAAGTCCAACTTCTTTCTCGAAATGCATAATTGTTTAAGGTGAGTTTCTCAATTATATCAAAAAAAAACTATTTATGGAAGCGCTAACGCATATTTTTTTATTTAGTTGCCGGCAAAAGCTCTAACTGGGTTTCCAATAAGGGCATGTTTTTGTGCAATATGTAGGCTATGTTATCTATACTGTAGATTCAGAGTGGCTTACATAAAAAAAGCCGTTACCAAACAATGTGTCTGGTTACGGCTTTCATATGTTAAAACAGGTTATACTTTCTAAACTCCGATAGCAAGCCTTTGCACTTTTGGCAATTTATCAGCTACCAATTGATAAGAGGCGTCTACCCATTGGAGCAAGAGCGCATCCGGTACACAGCTGTTCGGAAGCACGGTGTTCCAATGTTTTTTGCTCATGTGGTAGCCTGGTAAAACACAGCTGTAACGCTCACGTAATTCTTCCGCCAGTTCAGGATCGCATTTCAGGTTGATGCCTGCTTCAAAGCTGTTGATGTTGGTTAATGCGAACATTTTACCGCCTACCTTAAACACCAGCGTCTCCTCATCAAACGGTGTATCTTCGGTGGTGCCGGGTTTAGCCAGGCAATATTCCCTGAAAGCTTCTATATCCATTTGTTAGATATGGGTAAGTATAAAATAGATAGCACCTGCCAGAAACATCAGGATCGAAATCTTATTGATCGTGTGCATGGTGCGCAGGTTAAAATTGCTCTTGCGGTTTGGGTCTTTTTTGCGAAAGAAATATGTAGCAACCTCCGTAAAATCAAATAATCCCTTCATGTTTAGTCAGTTATCAGTTATCAATCATCAGCAAAGTGCAGCTAAAAAGTGTGTGCAGCTATGCTTAAACATTTAATATAAAGAAAAGATTTTTATCAATAGCTATATTTTCCAAAAGGAAGCCTGCTCAGCAAATAAATGAGCAGGTACGATATACCTAAACCTAAAAAGGAGGATAAAAATATGCCGACAATCGGGTGCATGTAGCTCGTTGTAATTCCTAACCTGCTAACAAGTATGTGATCGAGCACGAGCGGATGTACCATAAAAACACCAAAACTATACTTGCTCATCCAGTTAACCAGTTTTGCTGCTTTGGCAGATAGTAGTACAGCCAGGTCAAATAAGAGCACAAAAGTACCCACTGCTTTTAAAAAGATATGTGGCATTGTACTCTCATAAAAAGTTGTAATCAGCCTTCCTTCCTTTAACGAAAGAAAATGAGTGCCAGCAAATGTTAGCAGGGTTCCGCCTGCAAAAGCTGCATAAGCTATTATTCTTTGCTTTCCGGTTAATCGCTTTTTCCTGAGAAAATCGGAAAGTATATAACCAGTTGCTACGTACCCGCTGTAAAGGATGAATTGGTTTGTGGTGAGCACGATCCCTTCTTTTATAAAAAAGGGTATTGTAAAGCAGGTTAGCCAGATAACAAAGAGCCATTTGAGTAAACCCGGATCCGTTTTCTCTAAAAAGGGCTTTATAAAAGGCATTAACAGGTAAATACCAGCCACTACGTAGACATACCAGAACTGGTACGAGGCGCCGTAGAGTAATACATTAGCAACATCCTGTATACGCAGTTCTTTTATCGGGAATTTGGCGACCAGGTAAACAGCTGACCAAAAGAAAAACGGTATAAATATTCTTTTATACCGTTTCGTGATAAAGGTTATGCCGGATTCTGCCTTTGGTAAGAGGAGTGCACCGGTTAGCATCAGAAACAACGGTATGCCTGTCCGGGCTATGGACTCAACCGCATTACCTACCAGCCAGAGCATACTTTTTCCGGGCACCCCGTTGATTACGGCAGTTATGGTTGCATGAACTACAACTACTGAAACTGTAGCAAAAACCCGGATAAGATTATAACTGACGAAATGGTCAGTGTTACTCAACTCCCTCTCCCGGACTACTAAAAGATAACCAGTGGACGGCACAAACTACTCCTCCAGTTTTACCGGCTCAATCCAGCGCTCATCTTCGCGTATCAATTCGATCAGTTCGTCTACAGCGCGGTCGGCCGGAACAGATTTTTTTACTACGTTCTGGCCACGGTACAGCGCAATTTTGTCTTTCCCTACGCCTACGTAGCCATAATCCGCGTCTGCCATTTCACCCGGCCCGTTCACGATACAACCCATGATGCCGATCTTCACGCCTTTCAGGTGGTCGGTGCGTTTGCGGATCATGGCAGTGGTCTCCTGCAGGTCGAACAGCGTTCGGCCGCAGCTTGGGCAGCTGATGTACTCGGTTTTGCTCATGCGGGTACGGGCCGCCTGCAGTATGCCAAAGCTCAGCGCGTTCAGCTTGTCGATGGTTTGCAGCCATGCTCCTTTTTCATGTTCCGGTAGCAGTTCTGTTCCCAGCATCACGCCATCGCCCAGTCCATCAATCAGCAGTCCACCCACGTCGGTAGCAGCATATAGTTGTACTTCATCGGCAGTAAGCTGGCCATACGAGCGTTTGATGATGCACGGGTTATGTACGCCGTTGTTCATTAGCCGGAAGAAGCACTTGCGCAGCTCCGGCATGGCGTGCTCGTTCTCTGTCTGCAGCATCAGCACAGCCGTTGTGTCCTGCTTCAGGCGCTCCATCAGCTCCGGCGTGATTTCGTGCACGCTTGCCTCTACAAAGTTCAGCTTCGAATGCAGCTGGTTTGCCCCCAGGTATTGCCTGACAGTAAGCAGCGGATGGCGGTGCTCCTGTTCCTGGTTCAGCTGCCACGGCACGTAGTTCACAATTTCTTTCAATCCGTTCGGCAGCATGAACGTTATCGGCGTATCGCCGGTGTAGATGTAGTCAGCGCCCAAGTCGTTCATGTTGAACTTGTCGAGCAGCATGGAGTATAAATGACCTACACATTTCAGATCGGCATATTTCACATCCGTTAGCCTGCTCAGGTCTGCTACCACACGCGGTACATTCAGCCCGCCCAGGTTCTCTACTTCTAAAGTTTCGCGGCGGTGGTACTGGAACGGGTCAATCGGAATATTGCACAAAGGCTGGATCGGCTGCGCTTTTTCTGCGCGATGGGTATAGCGATCAATGAGGGCTTTGGCTACCGGTGCCTCTGCCTCAGGTGCTTCGGTCAAGGAAACCCGCACCGTATCACCCAGGCCATCTTCCAGCAAGGTGCCTATACCTACCGCTGATTTAATGCGACCGTCTTCTGCCTCACCGGCTTCGGTTACGCCCAGGTGCAGCGGGTACGGCTTCAGCCCTTCCTCATCCAGCTTCTGCACCAGCAACCTATAAGCCTGCACCATCACCTGTGTGTTGGAGGCTTTCATGGAGATGACGATGTTGTAATACTGCTCGTCTTCGCAGATGCGCAGAAACTCCAGCGCGCTCTCCACCATGCCAAGCGGTGTATCGCCGTAGCGGCTCAGGATGCGGTCAGACAGCGAGCCGTGGTTGGTGCCGATGCGCATGGCGGTGCCATACTCCTTGCAGATGCGTACCAGTGGTACAAAGCGCTCACGGATACGGTCCAGTTCGGCCTGATACGTCTGGTTGTTATACTCAATTACCTCAAATTTCTTCTTGTCGGCATAGTTGCCGGGGTTGATACGTACCTTCTCCACGATACGGGCGGCCACTTCGGCAGCATTTGGGGTAAAGTGAATATCAGCCACCAGCGGCACGTTATAGCCGCGCCGGCGCAGTTCTTCGCGGATGTTACGCAGGTTTTCGGCCTCTTTTATACTTGGTGCTGTAATGCGGATGTACTCACAGCCCGCCTCGATCATGCGGATGCACTGTTCAACAGAGCCCATCGTGTCCATGGTATCCACGGTCGTCATCGACTGCACCCGGATCGGGTGATCGCCGCCCATCGGTACATCACCAATGTTCACGACGATGGTTTCTCTGCGTTTATACTCTGTGAGGCTGGGGCAATAAATTTTATTCATAAAGCGTACGCTTTTGCTTTCCTTGGCTTTGTTCTCTTAACTAAAGTTATGCCTGCTTTGTTCAACCGGCTAAACACGTAAAAATAGCACCATTATTTTAAACAGAGGCAAGTATAGCTGTATTTAAACTTCGATACCATCTTCCTGTGCTACCGGTACGGCATTCCATACGTTAAAGTATAAATGGTGCCGCCTGTATGTTAAATGGGCAGTTTTAAAGTATAAAAAAAGAAAATATGATTCACATGCGCGCATTTTTACCGGAACGTCCCGACCAGAAGTACATGCAACTGATGCGCTGGGGACAGCTGCGGCGGGAGCAGCTACACCAGGCTATACTTGTTACCAAAGATACGGTGCTCGGTTACCTGAAGCGGCAGATAGAGCGGGGCAACTGGCGCGAGGTGCAGGATGTACTCCGCGGCAAACCCATGACCAGGGCCGGTAAGTTTCTGCTGGAGGAGCTGCGGGGCCGAGTGGTCGGCAACCTGATAATGCGGCTGGGGCTGCGGAAGGTAATTGCGGTAGGTATCGCTTTTGCCCTGCTGCCGTTTATACTTGCCAAAGTATCGGGTGAGCTAATTGGCAAAGCCAGAAAAGATTAGTCCGAGGGTTCTGTACTTATACTTTAACTGGTTTTACACTTATTTCTTAAAGTATAAAGCCTGTAAAACAACAAAGGCACCTCTGTAGGTGCCTTTGTCAAAGTATAAAGTATAACGCTTAGTGACGGAACATCAGTTCGCGGTACTTCACCAGTGGCCAGTCCTCGTTGTCAACCATCAGTTCCAGTTTGTCTACGCTGGTGCGGATTACGTCGAAGAAGCTCAGTACTTTCTCGTTGTACATGATCGCTTTTTCTCGCACATCTTCCACCTTGTTAGCTACTTTACGGGTTCTGATCATTTCGAACACGTTGTTCTGGATGATGCTGATGTGGCGTGAAATTCTTCTGATCGATTCCAGTGTGGTTTCGGTGTACTCATCCTCCAGCCCCAGCTCTTTCAAACCACGGATGTTCTGGATAAGCTTGTTCTGGTAAGCCACAGCCGTAGGTACCACGTGGTTCATGGCCAGGTCACCCATGATGCGCGACTCGATCTGGATCTTCTTGATGTAGTCTTCCAGCAGGATCTCGTGGCGGGCGCAAAGCTCCAGTTCTGTGAAGATGCCGTGCTTGGTGAATACTTCTTTTGTCAGGTCGCTTTCGTACACGTCCAGAGCCAGCGGCGTAGACTTGATATTGGATAAACCGCGGGTGGCAGCTTCTTCTTCCCACTCTCTGGAATAACCGTTGCCTTCGAAGCGGATGGCTTTAGAGGCGGCCACATACTCGCGCAGTACCTGGATGATCGCCAGCTCCTTTTTCATGCCCTGCACTTCGATCAGCTCATCCACTGTTTTGCGGAACTCGATCAGCTGGTCGGCTACAATGGTGTTCAGTACCGTCATGGACGAAGACGAGTTAGCTGAAGAACCTACTGCTCTAAACTCAAACTTATTACCAGTAAAGGCAAACGGAGATGTACGGTTACGGTCGGTGTTGTCGCGCAGTACTTCCGGAATGCGGTCGATGCCCAGCTTCAGGTACATGTTGTCGCCTTTTTCCATCGGTACTTTGGCAGTGCGCTCCAGTTCGTCCAATACAGCTGAAAGTTGCTGGCCTACGAATACCGACATGATGGCCGGAGGTGCTTCGTTCGCGCCCAGTCGGTGGTCGTTGCTGGCAGAGGCGATGCTGGCACGCAGCAGGTCGGCGTGCTTGTACACGGCCATGATGGTGTTCACAAAGAAGGTCAGGAACTGCAGGTTCTCTTTTGGCTTTTTACCCGGAGACAACAGGTTAACGCCCGTATTGGTGCTAAGTGCCCAGTTGTTGTGCTTTCCGCTACCGTTTACACCTTTAAAAGGCTTCTCGTGAAGTAACACTTTAAGGTTGTGGCGCTGTGCTACACGGTCCATAATGTCCATGAGCAGCTGGTTGTGGTCCACGGCCAGGTTGGCGTCTTCAAAGGTTGGCGCACACTCAAACTGGTTCGGCGCTACTTCGTTATGGCGCGTACGCAGCGGAATACCCAGTTTCAGGGCTGTTTTTTCAAAATCCACCATGAAGGCGTGTGCGCGGCTTGGGATAGATCCGAAATAGTGGTCTTCCAGCTGCTGTCCTTTGGCCGGTGCGTGCCCGAACAGCGTGCGGCCGGTCATCACCAGGTCAGGGCGTGCCTCATAAAGCGATTTATCTACCAGGAAGTATTCTTGCTCAATACCTAAGGTAGTATATACTTTGGCTACATCTTTGTCGAAGTACTGGCAAACCGGCAGTGCAGCCTGGCTCAGCAGGTTGATCGACTTCAGCAAAGGGGTCTTGTAGTCCAGTGCCTCACCCGTGTAAGACACAAAGATAGTTGGAATACAAAGGGTGCGGGTGCCGGCGTTTTCGATCAGGAAAGCAGGCGAAGACGGATCCCAGGCGCTGTAACCGCGGGCTTCGAATGTATTGCGGATACCGCCGCTCGGGAAAGAGGATGCATCCGGCTCCTGCTGTACCAGGGCGCTTCCTTTAAAGTTCTCGATCGCTTCACCGTCGCTGGTCAGGTCAAAGAAGGAGTCGTGTTTTTCGGCGGTTGCACCGGTTAGCGGCTGGAACCAGTGGGTATAGTGGGTGGCACCCTTGCTCATGGCCCAGGTTTTCATAGCTGCGGCTACAGCATCAGCCAGATTGCGGTCTACTTTCTCGCCTGCGTCTATGGTACGGCGGAGACGTTTAAAATTTTCTGTAGACATGGTAGCACGCATGGCATTCATGCTAAAAACGTTTTCTCCAAAGTAGTCGGAGATCTTGTGCGATGGCAGCGATACCTCCAGTGGTTTACGCTGGCTAACTAATTCAAGCGCTTTAAATCTTAAAGTTGACATGGGTTATGGGGTTGAGGGTACTAAAGGATAGGCAAAGATAAAGATAAAGACAATAATTCCTATAAAGGGGGTTAAAAAATAAGGGGGTTCTTGATAAAACTCTCTATAAAATCATCTTTGCCCCTGTGTTTATATAGGGGGTGCTTTAATTGATCTTGTCATTTTATTGGGATGGCCTGGTAAAATGAAGGCCTTATTGGAATCATCTTCTTTTGCTGAAGGTTATCAGGAGCGTAGCATTTAGCTATATTTGCACCGTGAAACCAAATTTGCTTTACCAGCCCTTTTACTTCCTTTTCTGGGTGCTATACTTTGTGGTAGCCCGGGGGGTATTTATGGTGTATCATCTGCCACGCACTGAAAAACTCAGCGGCTCCGATATTCTGACCATTTTCCTGAAGGGTTTGCAACTGGATTTCTCGTTCACGGCCTACCTGAGCGTTATTCCCTTTCTGGCTATTAGTGTAGCTATGGTGCTGCCCAAAGCAAAGGTGGGTAAATTGATCCGGTATTATACGTATGGCATGCTGGCGCTCCTCTCCCTGCTCCTGTCTGCCGACTTAGAACTCTATTCGTTCTGGGGCTATCGTCTGGATGCTACACCGTTGCAATACCTCAGCACCCCTACCGAAATGGCCGCTTCTGCTGCTGCGGCTCCCCTGTTCCTGCTCACGATCGTAACAATAGCTATCAGTGGAGGTTTTATCCTATTGTACAGGTTTGTTTTTGATTACAGTCGTATTGCGCTGCCCGCCATACCAAAATTTCTCTTAGCAGGTCTGGCGGTTTTATACCTGGCGCTGCTGGTGTTGCCTCTTAGGGGTGGCGTGCAGCAGATACCCATCAACCAGAGTGTGGTATACTTCTCTGATAATCCGTATGCTAACCATGCCGGTTTAAACATGCCCTGGAACCTGATGCACGCGCTGCTCAAGTATAACAAGGAAAGCAACAACCCTTACCAATACATGGCTACTGAAGCGGCAGAAGCCAAAGTACAGGAGTTGTTGGCAGCACAAACCGATACAGTTCGAACCGTGTTAGCCGTTCAGAATCCCAACGTCCTCTTTATTATATTGGAGAGCTATACAGCCAAGTTCATCGGCAGCTTAGGTGGTGAGCAGGGCGTTACGCCTCACTTGGATGCGCTGGCGCAGGAAGGCATCAGCTTTACAAACTTCTACTCCAGCGGCGATCGCAGCGAAAAAGGCATGGTTGCCCTGCTGAGCGGTTACCCGGTTCAGACAGTAACCTCCATTATCAAAACGCCTAAAAAAACCGAGAAGCTGCCGCAACTGAGCAAAGTGTTCGAACAGCAGGGCTACAGCACGAGCTTTTACTACGGCGGCGAATTGGAGTTTGCCAACATCAAATCATACCTGCTCAACGGTGGCTATGACAAACTTATCGACAAGCATGCTTTTCCGGCGGAGAGCTACAATTCCAAGTGGGGTGCCCACGACCATGTGCTGTTCGAGCGGGTGTTGCAGGACCTGAACCATGAGAAAAAGCCCTTCTTTTCGACCATTTATACTCTCAGTAGCCACGAGCCTTTTGAAATTCCCATAGAGCCTAAGTTTCCGGGTTCGGATAATGCAGCGAAGTTCCGAAACTCAGTATACTACACCGACTGGGCTCTGGGCAGGTTTATAGAGAAAGCAAAGCAGCAACCCTGGTGGGCTAATACACTGGTGGTGCTGGTTGCTGACCACGGACATCCGCTTCCGGGCGATGATGCCAACTACCTGCCTTCTAAATTCCGGATTCCTTTTATACTTACGGGTGGTGCCTTATCTGTTAAAGGTACAGAAATAGCTACCGTAGGTGATCAAACTTCCGTAGCTCCCACGCTGCTGCACCAACTGGGCATGCCATATGAGGAGTTTAAATGGGGACAAAACCTGCTATCACCCAAAGCCAAGCCTTTTGCTTTTTATGTGTTTAACGACGGCTTTGGCTGTGTGACGCCGGATGGCGTCGTTACGTTTGATAACGTAGGCAGGAAGATAATCTTAAAAGACGAGAACGTGACCGACCAGCAACTGGAGTATGGCAAAGCGTTTATGCAGTATTCTTTCGAAGATTTTATAAGGAAGTGAGATTGATTTGAAGATGAGGAGATTCGTAGATTTAAAATGTGTTGATGAGAAGCAAAGCACAAAGTATAGTCTACGGCAACTTAGCCGCTTGCTATGAACTAGCACATTCTCATTAGACCGCAGAAACATGCGCTTATTTCCAGATCTTCAAATCCGCACATCTCCAAATTAATTTAGTAACTTTGCAGCCTGATTATGAAAAAAGTAGCATTTTATACATTAGGTTGTAAACTCAACTATTCAGAGACCAGTACCATCGGGCGCATGTTCCAGGAGCGTGGCTTTGAGAAAGTGGAGTTTACTGACAAGCCCGACATTTATGTCATCAATACTTGTTCTGTAACAGACAATGCTGACAAGAAATGTCGTAAGATCGTGAAGGAGGCGCAGAAGCACTCTCCGGATGCGTTTATTACCATAGTAGGCTGTTATGCGCAGCTCAAACCAAAAGAGATCAGTGAAATTCCGGGAGTGGATGCCGTTCTGGGTGCCGCCGAGAAATTCCAGTTGGTAGACATTCTGGATGGATTTGTAAAGCAAGACAAGCCCCAGGTACTGGCCAGCGCCATCTCAGAAGCAAATACCTTCCATAATTCTTACTCTTTTGGCGATCGTACCCGCACGTTCCTGAAAGTGCAGGACGGCTGCGATTACTCCTGTTCTTTCTGTACCATACCGCTGGCACGGGGAAACAGCCGCTCCGATACCATCGAAAATGTGGTGCGCTCTGCCAACGAGATTGCTGAGTCAGGTGTGAAGGAGATCGTGCTGACCGGTGTGAATACCGGTGATTTTGGCTTGCAGGAAGGCAAACGCGTGGAAACATTTTACCAACTGGTTCAGGAACTGGATAAGGTAGAAGGCATCAACCGTTTTCGTATCTCCTCTATCGAGCCCAACCTGCTGAGCAATGATATTATTGAGTTTGTGGCGAACAGCAACAAATTCATGCCGCACTTCCACATTCCATTGCAGTCAGGATCTAACAAGATTCTGAAGCTGATGCGCCGCCGCTACCTGCGGGAACTGTATGCTGATCGTGTGTCTACCATCAAATCGCTGATGCCACACTGCTGTATCGGGGTGGATGTGATTGTTGGTTTCCCGGGTGAGACGGAAGAGGACTTCCTGGAGACTTACAACTTTATTAACGGCCTGGATGTAAGTTACCTGCACGTGTTCCCGTACTCAGAGCGCGAAAACACCTTGGCTCCTGATATGCCGGGTAAAGTAAGTATAAAAGACCGCAATCGCCGTGCTGATATGCTGCGCATCCTTTCTGAAAAGAAAAAGCGCCACTTCTACGAGCAGAACATTGGCAAGGAGTTTCATGTGCTGTTCGAGGACGACGTGAAGGACGGCCTGATGGAAGGCTTTACAGAGAATTATGTGCGGGTTGTTGCCAAGTATGATCCGGTGCTGGTAAACGAGACCAAGCACGTGCGCCTGACAGGTATAAACAAAGAAAGCCTGATGGAAGCCGAGGAAGCCTACGCGGAGGTGCTGAAACATTAGAAGCCTGCTATATCTATACTTTCCGAAGTTGATTATTTATTACTTTGTTGTATATTCAGCCGACAGAAACCAATTAAACTACCTGTGAGACTATTTAAAAGTGTATTAGGCCTGGCTGTAGCTTCCCTGGCGATAGCTGCCTGTAATCAACAAAAGCCGGGAGCCGGCGCTACTACTGCAGCAACTGGTGAAGCAGCTGCTGCAACACCTGAAATTGCATACGTTAATTCTGATTCGCTGCTGACTAACTACGAGTACTTCAAGGATGTGCGTACACGCCTTCAAGGTAAGTCTCAGAAAGCCGAGCAGAACCTGAAGTCGCAGGCGCAGGCATTTGAGAAAGAAGTTGCCCGTTACCAGCAGTCTGCTGCCGGTATGTCTCCTCAGCAGCGTGCTACCACGGAGCAGCGCCTGGCCCAGAAACAGCAGCAACTGCAAAGCATCAGCCAGTCAGCCGGAAACGACCTGGCAGCCGAAGAAGGCGAAGAAATGAAGAAGATCTACGACCGTGTGGAAGCGTATCTGAAGCAGCTGAGCCAGGAAAAAGGCTACAAAATGGTGCTGACGTATTCACGTGGTAATAGCGCTATCCTTTACGGCGATTCTACACTGGACATCACTACAGAAGTGCTGGCAGGTCTGAATGAGAAGTATAAATCTGAGAAAGACACTGCAAAAGCAGACACTACTAAGAAAGAAGATAGCAAAAAGTAATTGCCTGGTTTATATGTTGGCGAGATAGGAACCCAAGTATAGATCTGTATAAACAAAAGAGGCTGGTTCATCACCAGCCTCTTTTTATTTGTTATCAGTTTACAAAAGTACCAGGAAGTATGATTTGCAGCTGCTACTTATGTTTTGAGTAGACACGTGCACTGTTCCTCTGTTATTCATACCTCAACGATTCGATTGGATCGAGCTTGGAGGCCTTGTAAGCTGGATAATAGCCTGAAATTACACCTACCACCACACAGATCGTGAGCCCCACGATTACCCATAACCAGGGAACAATAAAACCGCCTTCTCCGATCAGGGCTGCTATGCCGTTGCCCATGATAATGCCCAGGATTATACCTGTTATCCCACCAAGCAGACAGATCACAATAGCCTCGATAAGGAACTGCTGGCGTATCTGGAGCGAAGTGGCTCCGAGCGCTTTGCGTACACCGATCTCGCGTGTTCGCTCGTTTACCGACACCATCATGATGTTCATCAAGCCAACCGAAGCACCCAGCAGCGTGATAAACCCGATGACAAAGCCTCCTATTTTCAGGTAACCGGAAATTTCGTTCAGGCTCTGCATAAGCGAATCGCTGCGCCTGATCTCAAAGGATTCTTCCTTGCCTAATCCATCCTGGCGCACGTTGCGCATGATGCCGGTAGCCTCGCCCATCACATACGTCAGTTCTTCGGGCTTGCTGATCGCTGTTTTGATGTCGTAGGTAAGTACAGCGTTGTTTGTCTGTGGTATCTGCCGGCCCGTCTCAAGCGGTATGATTATCCGGCGATCGGCTCCGCCCCCGCCCATGCTGCTTCCCTGCTTTTCCAGCTGGCCAATGATCTTAAACCTGCGGCCTAAAAGCGAGATGTACTCCCCGACAGGATCTGTCTTCGGGAATAATTTTTCCGTAATTTCTTTGCCTACGATAGCCACGTTGCTGCCATTTTCGAGTTCAAAAGCTGAAAAGGCACGTCCTCTTTCGAGGTTCATGTTCTGGTTCTGCAGGTAAAATTCGTCCCCGGCTATTACGCTTATGTTCGGGTTTGTTTTATCTGTGGCGCTTTTTACAACGGTTGCCCCCGATACAAAGGCCGAAAGGCTCACCCGGGCGTCCTTCTCCATCAAACTTTTATACTGGCGGGCCTGATCATAGGTAATAGCAGGATAAACTTTTTCGACGCGCCCTCTTTGGCTACCACGGTTATTGCCACCTTTCTTCCTGATATCGAAAGAATTAGCGCCAAGACTGGAAAAAGTCTGATTCAACGAGTGCTTCATACTGTCTACCGCCGTAAGTATACCTACCAGCGACATGATACCGATGGAAATGATCAGGCCGGTAAGCACGGTGCGGAGCAGGTTACTCTTAATAGCTCTCAGTCCTTCGCGTATATTTTCGAGCAGGTTCATTCAGGTAATTGTGCGCTTTTTTGTATTTATTTCGTTAAGTATAGCAGTAATACACTGTTGCATCTAAGATAGCTTCATTTTCTGAAATCTGAGCCTGTTTTAATACATTTGTTCATACTAAGATATATTTCATGCTAGGCCGCTTCTTTATACTTGCCAGTTTTGCATTGCTTGTTGCCTTCAAGGGTATGGCCTCTACGGTACTGATACCGATGGACGAGACACAGAAGGATCACCTGAAATCTTATGGGGCAGCATACTGGGTACTCTCCCGGAATGTGCCCGTAGACTGGCTTCTGAATTACAAGGGAGGCAGCTTTGCTTTTCAGCATGCAACACAGCTTGAGAATGAGCTGGTAGTGCGTGGCATCAGCTATACTGTTATCTCTGATGCCGAGTATAACAGCATCCTGAACCAGATCAACAACCCGGAGGCGAACATGGACATCATGAAGCTGGAGAAAGTGCCGAAGGTGGCGGTGTATACACCCAAATCAAAAATGCCCTGGGATGATGCGGTAACTCTGGTGCTCACCTATGCCGAGATCCCTTACGATATCATCTACGATGAGGAAATCATGCGGGGCGACCTGCCCAAGTATGACTGGCTGCACCTGCACCACGAAGACTTTACTGGTCAGTACGGAAAATTCTATGCCAGTTACCGGCATTATCCCTGGTACCAGGAGCAGCAACGCGAAGCAGAAGAGTCGGCCCACAAGCTGGGCTTTAAAAAAGTATCGCAGCTCAAATCTGCTGTAGTGGGTAAGATAAAGGGCTTCTGTGCGGGCGGCGGCTTTTTGTTTGCCATGTGCTCTGCCACCGACACCTATGATATTGCACTGGCTGGTGAAGGTGTGGACATGGTGGATGTGATGTACGACGGCGATGGTGTGGACCCTCAGGCACAGGAAAAACTTGACTTCAGCAAGACCTTTGCTTTCAAGGATTTTAAGTTGATGCGCAACCCTCTGGAATACGAGTATTCAACGATCGACATGCAACCGCAGGAGCGCCCGGTTACAGAAGCGAACGACTATTTCCAGTTGTTCACGTTCTCTGCCAAATGGGACCCAATCCCGACCATGCTCACGCAGAACCATGCCAAAACCATAAAAGGGTTTATGGGCCAGACCACAGCTTTCCGCAAGAGTACGGTTAAACCGGAAGTAGTCGTAATGGGCGAGAACAAAGAGCTTAGTGAGATCCGCTACATGCACGGCACGTACGCCAAAGGTACCTGGACATTTTATGGCGGCCACGACCCGGAAGATTACCAGCACCTGGTAGGTGAAGACCCTACCGATCTTGCCCTGCACCCCAACTCTCCAGGCTATCGCCTTATCCTGAATAATATCCTGTTTCCGGCAGCGAAAAAGAAAAAGCAGAAAACGTGATTTCAGTTAGTAGAAAACAGTAATCAATAAACGTAAAAAAGGCCGGTGCATTTCTCACCGGCCTTTTTTACGTTTATACTTTATTTTGGAATGTTGACTGCTTACTGGTACCTGATAATTGTCTACTGATACCTGTTCTCTGTTCTAGTGCATCCGATCCGGCCGAGGCTCCAGATTCCGGATGATATCGGCTTCTATTTCCAGTAGTTCTTTCAGGCGGGCATCCACTTCCTCTACGGGCATGTATTCTTTGGCCAGCTTTACAAAGCTTACATAATGGCCGGCTTCGGAAACCATCAGTTCGTAGTAGAATTTCTGCAGGTCTTCGTCTTGGATGTTCTTCCAAAGCAGCTTGAAGCGCTCACAGCTACGCGCTTCGATAAGCGCATTCACCAGAAGGTGATCCATCAACTGGCGCTCCCGCTTCCCTCCTTTTCGGATGTGCTTTGCGAGCTCCACTACGTACTCATCGGGGCGGTTACGGCCAAGGCCCCAGCCACGTTTCTTCAGCTCCGCTAACACTCGCTCAAAATGGCTCCACTCCTCTGCCACCAGGTCGGTCATCTCTTCTACCAGCCTTGTTTTGTCCGGGTACTTCACGATCAGCGATATAGCGGAAGTGGCGGCTTTCTGCTCACAATACGCATGGTCAACCAGAATATCTTCAATATTCTTTTCAGCAATGTTCACCCAGCGCGGGTCGGTAAGCAGTTGTAAGCGAAGTATGGTTTTGGTTGATTGTGTAGACATGGTACAGGTTAACTGATTTTAATCGAAGAACATCCACTTGAGGCCAAAAACAAAGCTGCGGCGCATGCCTGTATAATAGGGCGTCACGAAGTAGCCTGGTGCAAATAGCTCATCCCCCACATTAGACATCTTCAGGAACACGTTCAGGCTTCTGATATCGGCTGCTATGAACACGTCCACAACCGGGTAGGTCTTTACCTGGAACCCGTTCTGAAGGTAAAATTGCTGTGTTACCGGCATGTAAGCGTCTGCTTTATACCCTGTTGGCAGGTACATCTCCGCGCCGATCTGCCCGAGCAGCGCCTTTTTAAAGATAAAGCCTTGAAAGTATAGTTTGGAGTCTACGAGCCACTCCGGTATGCGAATGGTTTCTGCTTTATCGGTGTTGGTATACGCTACAAAGTTCTCGAAGTGCAGCCCACCGAAACGGATGTGATGCGTCAATTCAGCGCCGTACAAGCGCTGGTTTCCAGATAATTGCTGCGGCAATGCCTCCTCGTTAAAGAAAATATGGCGCTTGATATTGGTGTAGTGGGCACCCAGGCGAAGGAATTGTCTCTCTCCTAGTTTGCTTTCGAAGCCGAACCTGCTCTGATCCGTTACTTCGGTGGTAAAGTCGTTACGCCACTCAAAATGATTGCTTAGCATGCGCTGCTCTACCAGGGAGGGCGAACGTTGCACGTGCTCCTGCGACAGCGTGAAAGGCCCCAGCTTACCTTGCGCCAGCACCCGGTAATCTCTCGTAAGCTGAAACTCACCGTCAACTAATATCAGTGCTTTTTTACCATAGTTTAGGCGCAGTTGCCCTCCTACCAGTATCTGGTTAAAGTTTGACTCCTCCGTACGTGTCTGGTTAATAACGGAGTCTTCCCCGATCGTAAGCGCTTGCAGTACGCTGTAGTTAATGCGTGCGTTTCGGTGCTTGATGTATGCTTGGTAAAAAGAGATGTCGGTGTTACCAGTAAAGCCAACGGCATTCTGTAATTCCCGGTAAGAGGTTTCGTCTTTTGTGCGAGTGGAATCAAACAGGTAGTTCTTGTAAAAAATATTCAGTTCATCACCAGTTGGAAACTGGCTGTCCTGGTACTCATTACTTTGTTTTTGCCAGTCAAGAGTATGGTATACTTTCAGGTTCTCGCCAGCCAGTTTGAGGATCTGCAGCGCATGTACCTTGTTGCGCATCTCCTGAGATGCAGCCTGGTTCAGGTATACTGTTTCCAGCTCGTAGCGGAAAAGACTGTCCTGGGTGTCTTCAGGTCCCGGCCGAATGCCGCCCTGTTCGATTTGCTCCTGATTTAAGTGTGTGAAGTTGGCAAAAAGATCGTAGCGTTTGTTTTTGGAGCGGTAGTGGGTAAAAGCTTTTACCGCCTGGTTATCTATCAGTCCGTCGTTGGAAGGCCCCAGCTGCTTGTTGGCAGTTAGGATCTGATAGGCAATCCCTGCATTCAGGCGGGGTGTGATGTTGCGGGCATACGTACCTTCGAACAAGGTTTCGCCACGCTGCCCCTGCACATAGTATAAATGCGAGTACGGGGAGCGGGTATCGAAGTAGTTTATGTTTTCTGCATCGTAGGCATAACGGTCGAAGGCGTTCTTGCCATAACGAACTCCAATATTGCGCTGCATACGGAAAAGGAGCGGCTGTGCTGCGGTGCCGACATTACCCAGGTGCTGGAAAAAGGTTGTGTCATGAAACCAGTAGCGCTCGTTGTACATGTTGTTGATCGAGGTATCGACCCGTTGCTCTATATACCGTCCCTGCAATACGTCCCGTTCGTAAAGTTGCAGGGTAGTTTTCGGGCTATAGAGAACACGGGTAGAGTCATCGATGACCTGGGCAGCGACCGGTGCGCTTACCACAAGGCCAAGTATCAGCAATATTCCTGCTAGTAGCTTTTCTTTCACAGTTCAAAATTAGTCATTTTCGCACAACAAGCACGTAGATTACAGTTGGAATAAGTAAACTGCCAAACCTTTGTTGCCGGTATCGCGCTTTATACTTTCCTGGCGCTTCGCTCCTGCACGTGCTGCAAAATCAGTCGGTCAAATTGTTCTACCTCATCTAAAAACCGCACTTCAATCGGAATATAAAATACGGGTAGCTGGTAAAGTATACTCCGTAGTTCTTCAGTAACAAGCTTTACGGCATCTTTGCGCGTGGTGAGAATGCTTATGTTCTCATTCCCTTTAACTAGTTGCTGCAGCTTCAGCAGGTCCTCAGAAGTATAGGCATAATGATCTGGGTACTCCAGGTGCTGTTTTATAGTATAACCTGCTCCCTGAAGGTACTCTACTAATGGTTTGGCGTTTGCAATGCCTGTTAGCAGCACGATTTCTTTGCCTGGTGCTTGCCTGCGTCCAAGACTTACCGGTGTGCCGTAGGTATAGGAAGTATAAAATACAGGGGTTTGCGCTCGCGTATATTTCCGGATTTTCTGCAGAATGGCTTTCTTTTCTGAATTGCTCAGGTCTGGCGGACATTTGCTCATGATCACGGCATCCGCACGACGGGCACCACTTTTTGGCTCACGCAGCAAACCAGCCGGCATTACCAGGTCATGGTAAAACGGGCGGTAATAATCTGAAATAAGCAGGTTAAGCGAAGGCTGCACAGGGCGGTGCTGCATGGCATCGTCGAGCACCACTACCTCCAGCTCTGGTTGCAGCTCTAGCAGGTTTTCGATACCCTTCACGCGATCCTCGCATACCGCCACGGTAACATGCGGGAAATCAGTGTAGTATTGGTAGGGTTCATCGCCCAATGTAGCGGCAGAATCTTTGGATCCGGCAAGTATAAATCCTCTTGTTTTACGTTTGTAGCCCCTGCTCAGCGTCGCAGTTTTATACTCATGTAACAAGCGCAGCAGGTACTCGACATGCGGCGTTTTACCAGTACCTCCCACCGTCAGGTTACCTACTGCGATCACCGGAAGTGTAAACTGTTTTGAGTGCATTACTCCCTTATCATAAAAGCTATTACGGAGCGCCATAATACTTCCATAGATCAAAGAGAAAGGCCACAAGAGCAGTTTAAGGTACGTCATGTTTTAGCTGATAGCAGAGGCAAAGTTAATGTAAATCATACGAAAACTTTCTTAGCAGTTTTTTTATGTATAACCAAAAGTTTATATATTTAGAGAATTATATATTCAAGCGCCCTATTTACCCTTGTTCACATGAAAGCAAACAATGTATTAGTACTATTACTGCTTTCCCTGCTTGCTTTGGCACAGGGCTGTAAGCAGTGCACCTCGGTGCAACCCGACCCGCCGGCCCCTGTAGTGTTCTATTTTGTAGATCAGCAGGGACAAAGTTTAACTTCTCTTCAAAATCCAATTCTGCATCCGGATTCTATTAGATTTACCCTGGAGCACGAGCCCTTCGATTACCTGTTCAAAACACCCGACGAGAGCCTGAACACGGTTTTGTATGAGACTTACCCGGTTCTGTACACAAAATCTACGGTAAACCTGCTGATCCATTACAGTAAGGAAGATACCGATACGCTTACAGTTGGCTACAAAGTAAACAAACAGGAATGCTATACAGATTTTACCTATACTTCCTACCGGTTTAACGGAGAAGAAGTCCGGCCTATTCCCGGCAGCGGCTACCTTAAACTGGTAAAGCATACCGGCAGTTAGCCATAACAGGGAAGCAGCAAAACGAATAAATAATTTTGCTGCTTCCCATCAACTTAATAAGTTTGGCAAGAGTAAAAATGCCAAACAATAGATCTTTTCATGAAGAATTCAGCTGCCACTATCGGCGATGTTATACAAGTGCTGGAGCAACTGGCTCCACTCTCCTACCAGGAAAGTTACGATAACTCCGGCCTGCAGACAGGCGACCGAAAGGATGAAGTGCGGGGGGTGCTTGTTGCGTTGGATTGTACCGAAGCCGTGCTGGACGATGCGATAGAAAAAGGCTGTAACCTGGTGGTAGCCCACCATCCGGTTATTTTCAAAGGTATAAAAAGCCTAACCGGCCGTACGTATGTGGAGCGTACCATCATAAAAGCAATCCGCAACAACATTGCCATCTATGCCTGCCACACCAACCTCGACAGCGTACACAACGGCGTAAATGCCAAAATTGCAGAAAAACTGCAGCTGCAGAACGTTCGCATACTTTCCGGAAAACCTCAGACGCTGATGCAACTCGTTACGTTTGTGCCGGTTGAAAATACGGAAGAAGTGCTGCAGGCCATGCACAAAGCAGGTGCCGGCCAGATCGGGGAATACAGCAACTGCAGTTTCCAGGTACAGGGTACCGGGCGCTTTCTGCCATCCGAAAATGCCGATCCAACCATAGGTACACCCGGCAAACCGGAACAGGTGCAGGAAAATCGCGTGGAAGTCATCTTCCCGTCTTTCCTGAAAAACAACATCATGCAGGCCCTGCTGCAGGCGCACCCCTACGAAGAAGTGGCTCATTACCTGACCTCCCTGGAAAACCAGAACCAGGAAGTAGGCATAGGCATGATCGGGGAACTGGAAGAAGCACTGTCTGAGCCAGATTTCCTGCGTTATCTGAAAGAGCACATGCAATTACAGGGGCTGCGGTATACGTCTGTGGGCAGCAAAAAAATAAAGCGTGTGGCAGTTTGCGGCGGTGCCGGAAGCTTTCTGATCAAAGACGCTATCCGGCAAGGTGCCGACGCGCTGGTAACCGGCGATGTTAAATACCATGAGTTCTTTGACGCGGAAGGCCGCCTGATGATCGCCGACATCGGGCATTATGAAAGCGAAGTGTTTACAAAGGAGATTTTTTATGACACTATTTCAAAAAACTTTCCTAATTTTGCAGTCTATTTAACCAATGTCAACACTAACCCTATCAGATACACTTTTTAATACATGGAAAGTACGGTAGCCAGTAAATTAGAAGCTTTGCTAAAGCTTCAGAGCATCGATTCGCAGCTTGATGAGATTAGACGCGTAAGAGGAGACCTGCCTGAAGAGGTAAGAGATCTTGAAGATGAGATTGAGGGCTATGAGGTACGGGTTCGTAAATTCGATGAGGAAGTAGCGGCTCTGAACGACTCGATCGCGCAGCGCAAGCAGTCGATAAAGGACGCCGAAAGCCTGATCAGAAAGTATGAAGATCAGCAGACCAATGTCCGCAACAACCGCGAGTACGATGCGATCACCAAGGAAATAGAACTTCAGAAACTGGAGATCCAGATCGCTGAGAAGAAGATCAAGGAAGCGCACTACCAGATCGATCAGAAGATCAACGAGATCGAGGGTACAAAACACCGCCTGGAAGAGCGTCGCAAAGACCTTGATAATAAAAAGCACGAACTTGACCAGATCGTATCGGAAAGCGAAGAAGAAGAAAACAAGCTCGAGCAGGAGCGTGTAGCAGCTTCTGAGCAGATCGAAGACCGCCTGCTGAGCGCTTACAGCAGAATCCGCAAGAACGTACGCAATGGCCTGGCTGTTGTGCAGGTGAAGCGTGATGCCTGTGGTGGTTGCTTCAACACCGTTCCTCCGCAGCGTCAGGCTGATATTGCAGCTCAGAAAAAAGTGATCGTTTGCGAGCACTGCGGCAGAATTCTGGCCGGTGTAGAGCAGCGTGTATACTAAAAGATGATGTTTTGAGCGTTTTTCGCTTCTACAGAACATACAAAAGGATGGCTAAACCCCATCCTTTTTTTTTGTTGTGGTGCCTGGCGTTTTTTATTGGCATCAGTGCCAATGCCTCTTCTACTTTTACCAGCGGCATTTCACGGTCTTATGCCGAAACGATAAAGCTCCGGCTTGGCAACGGGCGCAATCTGATCCGGGCGGAATTGCAGCGCGATCCGCAAAACGCGGTTGCGCTGCTGGTAGCCAATTACCAGGATTTCCTGACCTTGTGCGTGCAGCAGAACCCAAAACAGTTCGAGCAACTGGTCAAAGCACAGGAAAACCGTTTGGATCGGCTTACTTCCCTGAAAGAGCGCTCTGCATGGGTAGATTATAGCATAGCGGAGGTGCGCACCCATCTTGCCGTAAGCAAACTGCTGCTGGGCAACCGGCTGGCTTCTGCCTGGGAGTTCAGGCAGGCATACCTGCAGTACGAAGCCAATGCCAGGCGTTACCCCTCTTTTTTGCCCAACAAGAAAACACTGGGTGCCATGCAGGTGCTCATTGGCTCTGTGCCTGATACGTACCGCTGGTTCCTGAACATCATCGGAATGCGAGGCAGTGTTCCGGCAGGTATGGCGAACTTAAAAGCAGCTACATCCAACAGCAATCCGTTTCAGCAGGAAGCGCAGGTGATGTATGTGCTGCTGCAACAGTTGCTCGATCAGCAGCATGACCTAGACGCACAGCAACAGGTAAACAAACTGGTACAGGAGTCGCCGGATAACCTGCTGTATACATTTGTTGCCATGTACCTGCACAAAAAAACCAAGGTAAGTGAACAGGCCCTGCAGTTTTACCTGAAGCGCCCAACCGGCGCGCAGTACCTTGCCTTCCCTTATCTCCACCACATGGCCGCTGACCTGTACCTGTACCGCGGCGATTACAGCAGATCGATTCAGGAAAACAAACTTTTCCTGGAGACGCACAAAGGGGAACATTACCTCAAAGCAGCTCATTACAAACTATACCTGGCCAACTGGTTCGGGAATAACAAACAACAGGCAAGCTGGCATTACCGGGAGATAAACCGCGTAGGCTCCAAAGTAGTGGAGGAAGACATCTATGCAGCCCGCTTTGTAGAGCAGCAAACCCCTTTGAACAATCACCTGATGCTGGCCCGGCTGCGTTCGGATGGTGGCTATTACAAGGAGGCCCTTGCCGGTTTGAACAAGATGCGAATTACGGAAAATACCCCGTTGCCGGAAAAAGCGGAATATTATTACCGGAAAGCGCGTATTTACCACGGGCTGCACCAGGTAGCGGAGGCAAAACAGCATTACGAGTATACCATCCGGGTATGTGGATCGTCTGATTTATACTTTGCTCCCAATGCTGCGCTGCAGTTAGGCTACCTTTACCAGGAAGAAAAGAATTTTACAAAAGCGAAAGTCTGGTACCGCAAGGCCCTCAATTACAAAGGGCACGAGTACAAGAATAGCATCGACCACAAAGCAAAACTGGCACTCTCGTCGCTGGAGTAATAATTGAATAGCATACATGTATACATCTATCATTCAGGCAGCTACACTTCCAATATCCTTGCAGGAATTTAAGCTGCGGGCATCGGCCTGGGCTGATCGGTTTCCGCTGGTTGCCTGTTACGACTCCCATCAGATTCCTTACCCGCATAACAGCTTTGATAATCTTCTGGCTGTTTCCTCCGGAAGTATTATTGAACTGGACGAAGCGCATGCATTTGGCAGTCTGCGCCGGGAATTAAAGAATAGCCGCCGGCTCTTGTGCGGGTGTCTTACCTATGATCTCAAGAACCAAACCGAGCAGTTGCAAAGCATGCACCCGGATTTTGTAGGCTTTCCGGCAATCTTCTTTTTTGAACCTGAGGTGTATGTATACTTTAACGATGATAATATAAGTATAAACAGCTCAGAAGATAATGTTGAATTTATACTTGCAAGTATACTGGCTACACACGTTCCTGCGCCAGCCTCCCCGCTTGGTTTGGAAGTTAAGCAACGGGTAAGTCCGGAAGCTTATAAAGCCAATGTGGAGCGCATCCGGAATTACATACTGGAGGGCGAAGTATACGAACTGAACTACTGCATGGAGTTTTTTGCAGAGCAGGTGCAACTCGATCCGCTTGGGCTTTACCTGGCTTTGAGTGCAGCATCCCCTACTCCTTTTGGCGGCTACCTGAAGTATAGAGACAAGTACCTGCTTTGTGCCTCACCCGAGCGGTTCCTGAAAAAAGAAGGCCGCAAGCTTATCTCCCAGCCCATCAAAGGGACGATCAGGAGAGGAACCACATCAGCCGAAGATGAAGCTTTGCGACAGCAGCTGCGCAACGATGAAAAAGAGCTGGCAGAGAACATGATGATCGTTGACCTGGTGCGCAACGACCTGCGCCGATCTTGTGCTACCGGAAGTGTACAGGTAGAGGAAATGTTCGGCATCTACGCTTTCAGGCAGGTGCACCAGATGATCTCTACCATCAGCGGAGAACTCAGGCCGGAATGCGATCTGGTTGACGCGCTGTTGGGTGCTTTCCCGATGGGAAGTATGACCGGAGCACCCAAGATCAGGGCCATGCAGCTTATCGAAGCAACAGAAGAGACAAAGCGCGGCCTGTATTCCGGCTCCTTCGGCTACATCAGGCCCGATGGCGACTGCGATTTCAATGTTGTGATCCGCAGCCTGCAATACAATGCTGCTACCGGGTATCTGTCGTTCATGGTAGGCAGTGCCATCACCTATGATTCCGTACCCGAAAAAGAGTACGAAGAATGCCTCCTGAAAGCACAGGCCATGCTTAAGGTGCTCGGCTCGGTTGGTCAGTATTAATTCAATCCTGCACTCACTCGCTCATTTACTCATTCATAATTAAAATGCCTAACTTCAGGCATTCAATACATACAACGCTAACTATACCATGATCAGCAAACGCTTAGTAGCACTATTTGCAGCTGCTTGCCTGAGCCTGGGAATCACCACAGCACGTCCTGATGAAGGCATGTGGCTCCCTATGCTCCTGAAGCAGCTGAATGAGTCGGAAATGCAGAAAAAGGGAATGAAACTCACTGCAGACGACATCTACAGCATCAACCAGTCCAGCTTAAAGGATGCCATCGTATCTTTTGGTGGCTTCTGTACCGGCGAAATGATCTCTCCGGAAGGCTTGCTTCTGACCAATCACCATTGCGGGTACGGTCAGATCCAGCAGCACAGCTCCGTTGAGAAAGATTACCTGACCGATGGCTTCTGGGCTATGAACCGCGCGCAGGAACTGCCTAACCCTGGTCTTACTGCAACTTTTATCGTGCGCATGGAGGATGTGACCAAACAGATACTGGAAGGCATTCCGGCGAACGTAGCCGAGGCCGAGCGCGAAGCCATGATCCAGCGTAATATGGCAAACGTGCGCCGCGCATCTACTGCCGGCACCCACTACGATGCCGTGATCAAACCATACTTCTATGGCAACGAGTACTACATGTACATCACCGAAACTTTCCGGGACATTCGCCTGGTAGGTGCCCCTCCTTCTTCTATCGGCAAGTTTGGCGGCGACACTGACAACTGGATGTGGCCACGCCACACCGGCGACTTTTCCATGTTCAGAGTATATGCCGGCGCTGATAACAAGCCTGCCGATTACTCCCCGAACAACGTTCCTTACAAGCCAAAGCACCATCTCCCGATCTCGCTCAGCGGCATTAAAGAAGGCGATTTTACACTTGTATTTGGCTTTCCGGGCCGTACCAACGAGTACCTGACCTCGCACGCCATACAGGAGATCTACGAAGTTTCCAATCCTGCCAAGATCAAGATACGCGATACAAAGCTGGGCATTCTGGACAAGGACATGAAAGCTTCAGACGCGGTTCGCATTCAGTACGCGGCCAAGTATGCGAGCGTAGCCAATGCCTGGAAAAAGTGGATCGGCGAGAGCCGTGGGTTGCGCAAGGCCAATACCATCCAGAAGAAAAAGGCCCTGGAACAGCAGTTTAACCAATGGGTAGCCGCCGACGCCACGCGTCAGCAGAAGTATGGAAACCTGCTGGCACAATTCGAGCAGAATTACAAGAAACTTGACGGCATCACCATCTCCCGCGATTATTACATGGAAGCTGCCAACGGTGTAGAACTGATCAGGTATGCGTCAGATTATGTGAAGCTGAACGACCTGATCCAGGCCAAAGCGCCACAAGAGGCAATCAACGAGCAGATCACGAGGATGGAGAAAGGTATAGCCGGGTTCTATAAAGATTACAATGCCCCTACCGATAAGAAAGTGTTCGCGGCATTGCTGGGCATGTATTACAATGACATCGATCCAAAAATGCACCCGGAGGCATTTAAAACCGTTCGGCAGAAGTATAAAGGTGATTTCAGCAAGTATGCCGATGACGTATACAGCAAGTCTTTTTTGACGTCTGAGGCGGGCGCCCGCAAGGTTCTGCAGGAGGTGAAAACAGGCAAATCGCAGCGCCTGATAAACGACCCTGCTGTTCAGCTG
Source organism: Pontibacter ruber (assembly GCF_023630205.1). Classification (GTDB taxonomy): domain Bacteria; phylum Bacteroidota; class Bacteroidia; order Cytophagales; family Hymenobacteraceae; genus Pontibacter; species Pontibacter ruber. The sequence goes on from NZ_JALPRR010000002.1 coordinate 1,023,749, forward strand.
GCAAGCAGTATCAACGCTTATTACAACGCAAAAGTATTGCCAACCTACACGCAGGTAAATGACAACCTGAATCTTCTGTACAGAACCTACATTACCGGCCTGCGCGTGATGCAGCAGGACAGAAAGTTCTACCCGGATGCCAACTCCACGCTACGTGTAGCCTATGGCAAAGTAGAGCCATACGACCCGGTAGATGGTGTAAAGTATAAATACTATACCACACTGGAAGGCATTATTGAGAAAGCCGCTTCGGGTGCTGCAGAAGATTACGCCATACCAGCCAGGCTGCAGGAACTATACGATAAGAAAGACTACGGACCTTATGGCGTGAACGGTGAATTGCCCGTTGCTTTTATTGCCTCCAACCACACTACTGGCGGTAACTCCGGCTCACCGGTTATCAATGCCAACGGCCAGCTGATCGGCACCAACTTCGACCGTAACTGGGAGGGTACTATGAGCGATTTGGCGTACAACCCGGATCAGGTGCGCAATATTTCGGTGGACGTACGTTACGTGCTGTTTATAGTAGACAAGTTTGCAGGTGCCGGCCACCTGGTAAAGGAAATGACGCTGGTGCAGGATGATACGTCTGGCCTGCCGCAGGTTGACTCCCGAAAGAAGGCGCCTGCTGTAGAAACCAAGCTTTCAAAAAAAGAAAAGAAGAAAGCCCGTAAAGAGGCCAAAAAGAAAGCCAAAGAAGCTGCCGAAGCGAACTAAGCTTTTAAATACTTCCCATAAAAAGCCCCGCCTGATATCCAGGTGGGGCTTTTTTCTTTAGCTGGAACACCGCTAGCATTTACAAGTATACTTTGTCAGCCTGTCGGAATAGCTTTTTCTTCTCGGATATATGAATACCGGAAGTATGGCGACGCTATATGCCTGATTAGTAGCTGGTTGAACTATAAACTACTGACTTCGTAAGAAAAAACATAATCTTAATTGAAATAAAGCAAAAACAGGTTGCTCTATTAAGGTTATACTTAGCACTGGCGATCCGAAGTACCAAACTTTGCAGGATGCTACAAGCCACACCCTTGGGTATACTTTTACCTTATTTGTAGCATAGACTTAAGACTCCAAAGCTGCTGAAAAGCAGAACTGAACCTCAGGAACCAACTATAACCTACACTACCCAAGGTTAATGTTGATAGAATCACAGACCTGTTCCAAGATTACGATTGCACCTCCCTTAAACATCAAACTTCCTCATTATGAAAAAAGGCTTCCTTTCCATGATTGTTGCCTGTGCATTGTTCTCTGTGTGCGAGGCGCAATTTTATAATGCTGATGGCGCAAGCAGCTTACCTAACGGCAAAGATGCTAAGGAGATTACTTCAGACAGAAATGCAACCCGCAATCTGCAAGGCCAGCAGCAAGCCGATACCCGCAAACTTGTGACTTTGGTAAAAGATGCGGCCGGTCTGGTTGCTACCAAAGGCGAGGCAGCTTTTAAGGAGCTGAGTGCTCCGGGCAGCCGCTGGCGCCAGGGCGAAAACTACGTCTTTGTGCTGGATACGGCAGGCAACATGCTCGTGCACCCCGATCCGGAGCTGCAGGGCAAGAATCAGCTTGGCCTACTGGACATCAACGGCAAGCCCATCATCCGGGGCCTGATTGCAGCGGCTACTGCCCTGCCCGACAAACCCGAAGGCTGGTACCACTACCAGTGGCCTGTGCCCGAAGGGCTGCTGCCCCGCTGGAAGAGCAGCTACGTTAGGCTGGTAAAAGCCCCTTCGGGCAAAAGCTACGTGGTGGGCTCGGGCGTCTACAACGACCGCATGGAGCGGGAATTTGTCGTCGATATGGTCAACAAAGCCGTGGCTGAAGTTGAAAAAAACGGTACTGCCTCCTTTGAGAATTTTCATGATCCGAAAAGCATTTTCATGGCTAAGGATGCCTACATTTTTGTGGTCGATACAAGTGGCGTAGAACATGTTAACCCCGCGTTCCCGAACCTGGAAGGGCGTAACCTGAAGGACCTGAAGGACACACAAGGCAAGCTGCTGGTGCAGGACATGTTTAAAGTAGTACGAAGCAAAGGCGCCGGTTGGGTAAATTATATGTGGCCTAAACCAGGCGAAAGTGTTTCCACCCAGAAGTCTACGTATGTGAGCAAAGCTAATCTAGGTGATTCGTGGGTAATGGTAGGCTGCGGCGTGTACCTGGCCGATGCTCCTAAAGCAGCCATATCAAAAATTAAACAACCTACAGCTCCGGAACTAATGGCCCTCGTGGACGATGCAGCCGCAGTGCTGGAGAAAACAGGTGAAAAAGCATTTCCCGATTTTCGTAAAAAAGGCTCCAAGTGGTTTCAGGGAGATACCTACATCTTTGTCTGGTCAATGGACGGCATTCGTGTCTTTAATGCGGCCACCCCTGAAACCGAAGGCCAGAATGAAACCGAATCCAAAGACATACTTGGGCGTCCTATGGGCAGGATGCTTCTGAATGCGGCTTCTTCCCCGGAGGGTGAGGGCTGGGTGCATTATATGAAGCCGGAGCCAGGAAGCATTTTTCCGGCCTGGAAGTCCAGTTACGTAAAGCGGATAAAGTTTCCTACCGGCAAAGAGTATCTGGTTGGCAGCGGCATCTACAACATGCAGATGAACAAAGCTTTTATTGAAGATGTAGTGAATCGTGCGGCAGCTTTAGTAGAGAAACAAGGCAAAGGCGCCTTCGACCAGCTGCGCGACAAAACAGGTCCTTTCTACTTCATGGATACCTATGTATTTGTTACCAGTCCTGATGGTACGGAACTGGTAAACCCCGCACATCCTAGCCTGGAAGGCAAAAACCTCAGTGAAGAGAAAGACCTAAAAGGAAAAATATTTGTTCGCAATTACATCGATGCTGCCATGAAAAATGGTACTGCCTGGGTTGATTACTACTGGTATAAGCCCGGAGAAAATACCCCTTCCCTGAAGCACTCCTACGTGCGCAAAGTACAGTCCGGAGACCAGACCTACATTGTTGGTTCCGGATATTATCAGGTGAGCAATGAAAATAAGACTGTTCAGGCCCGGAAGACCTCCTCAAAAGGTAAGTAAAGAAGAATAACAGACCTACTGCTAAGGCAGGCACCCTTTACTTCTGATTCACTCCGTAGCCATGCAGGCAATAACCTGGCTGGCGAACCTTCTGCATGTTTTATACTCTAAATAACTTAATCATCAACACGATGAAAAAGAATGGATCTGTCGCAGCGGTAACTGCGACCCCAAAAGCAGGATTAAAATACGAAGAGTACCGGTACAAAGAAACGCGGGAACTCGTGCAGCTTGTTAAGGAAGCTGCAGAACTTATTGCGGCCAAAGGCGAGGCTGCCTTTAAGGAGCTGAGCGCTCCGGGCAGCCGCTGGTGCCAGGGCGAAAACTACGTCTTTGTGCTGGATACAGCAGGCAACATGCTCGTGCACCCCGATCCGGAGCTGCAGGGCAAGAATCAGCTTAGCCTACTGGACATCAACGGCAAGCCCATCATCCGGGGCCTGATTGCAGCGGCTACTGCCCTGCCCGACAAACCCGATGGCTGGTACCACTACCAGTGGCCTGTGCCTGAAGGGCTGCTGCCCCGCTGGAAGAGCAGCTACGTCAGGCTGGTAAAAGCGCCTTCGGGCAAAAGCTACGTGGTGGGCTCGGGCGTCTACAACGACCGCATGGAACGGGAGTTTGTCGTCGATATGGTTAACAAAGCCGTGGCCGAAATTGAGCAGCACGGGGATAAGGCTTTTGACCTCTTACGCGACCCTACCGGCCCTTATATCGTCAAGGATACCTATGTCTATGTGATGGATATGAAGGGCTTAGAGATGGTTAACCCTGCTTTTCCGTACTTGGAGGGCCTCAATCTGCTGGACATGAAAGACGCACAGGGCAAGTTGCTCAACCAGGAAATGATCAGGATGGTGCAGGCGCAGGGAGCTGGCTGGCTCGATTACATGTGGCCTAAGCCGGGCGAGAGTGTCTCTACGCAAAAAACGGCATATGTGAGCAAGGCTAACCTGGGTGGTAAAACTGTGATAGTTGGCTGCGGCGTGTACCTGGCCGATGCGCCCAGAGCTGTTTCTGCTACACCTAAAATGACCGCAGCCGAACTGGTAGCACTTGTACGCGAGGCAGCAGCACTTCTCGAAAAAGAAGGAGAAAAAGCGTTCCCAGAGTTTAAGAAACAAGGCTCCAAGTGGCTCCACGATGATGTTTATTTTTTTATCTGGACGATGGATGGCGTCAGGGCATTACATCCGGAGATACATCCGCATAAACCGGAAGTAGAAGGAAAGGATGCCAGAGATGCGAAAGACGCCATCGGAAAGCCCTACGGAAAGCTGTTTCTTGAGACTGCCAGCACGCCGGAAGGCGAAGGCTGGATTCATTGTATGTGGCCGAAGCCTTTTGATGTTTTCCCTACCTGGAAGTCTTGTTTCCTGAAGCGGGTCACCTTCCCTTCCGGCAAACAGTACCTGGCTGGCAGTGGAATTTATGATATGCAAATGGACAAAGCGTTGATCGAGGACGTAGTGAACCGGGCGGCTGCCCTCGTTGAAAATCGTGGAAAAGAAGCTTTCGCGCTGCTCCGCGACAAAAAAGGCCCGTTCTATTTCATGGACACCTATGTGTTTGTTGCGAGCCCTGAAGGAATTGAATGGGTTAACGCTGCCCAGCCAAGCCTTGAAGGTAAAAACCTGATGGACCTAAGAGACCTGCAAGGGAAGACAGTGGTAAAGGACGAAATTGCGGCTGCCATGAGGGACGGCAATGCCTGGCTGGAATCCTACTGGTTCAAACCCGGTGATAACCTGCCTGCTTTGAAAAAGACCTTTGTGCGAAAGGTGCAGTATGGCAATGAGACCTATGTGGTAGGCTCAGGATATTACGTGACTGATGAAGAACAAACGTTGGGTAAGGTTCGGAAGTTAACCTGGGACAACATCGGTAAAGAGCAATTGAGTAATAGAACATCGCGCCAGCTTATTCTGGGAGAAAAGGCTACCCTGGCACAATTCACGGTAAAGCGCGGAGCCCAGATAGGACGCCATTCCCATGCAAATGAAGAGTATGTGATGATGGTGTCCGGTGCACTTAAATTCAGTTTTGATGGACAGGAAGTTGTGGTAAATGCCGGAGAAATACTGGTAATACCTCCGAGTGTGCCTCATTCCATTGATGTACTGGAAAATGCTGTTTTTGTTGACTTCTTCGCGCCGGCACGCGAAGACTGGCTTCGGGGTGAGGACCTGTATCTGCGTAGGTAAGGGCTTGCCTTAACTATAAAAAAGGTATAGTGTAACAGTTCTTTTTATACTTTAAATCTAAATGAAGTCCCCGTCTGTAAATTCAGGCGGGGACTTTATACTTATATCAGCTCATGTTTTCTGTCCCGGCAGATTTAATACAATCATACTTTCGATGAGTATTGTGTAGTAAAATGGTATATTAGCTAAAAGATATACACCCGCATGAAGCAACGCAACACACCAGTTCCAGGCAATACCAGTTCAAAAGAAGGTGCCAGAACTTACGTCCATAGTGCAAATAAACGTATGTTGTCGTTTATCTAGTAGTTGTGGTGCATTTAAAAGAATTATGAAAAGAAGACAAATATCGATAGTGTTAAATAGTCTGTTCTTGCTGGCGCTAACATTATTCCTTCTGGACGTATTATCTCTACTAGAAATAAAAAGCCAAGCTGTTAAGTCATTTGCTTATGTTGGAATACTTGTTCTCTCACCGATTTTGCTTGTCTGGAACCTGACGCACAGTAAAAACAGGAAAAGAAGAATCATTCAATCAATAATACCGACTCTCGCAATTGCTGGTGTTTTGGTTGTAGGGCCTTCCAAAGTTCTGGCCGCAACCTCATCTTGGAAGACACAATCGATTCTCTTCCAAAACACAGAATGGACCTCAAACAGGATTGAGTATCAAATCCAAGATGTGGGAGCATTGGGCTATAATGAACGGACAGTTGAGGTATTCTATTTGACAGGTGCCTTTATGATAATAAGTGAAGCTGACCAAAACCTAGCCAATAGTGGAAAATGGATAAAAGTTGACAAAGAAGTGAATGAAATGGGGCTAAAATACCCTTAAAAGAAAAACGCACCACAACATGGTATAAAAGTCAGCTACGCCCGACGGCCTCCGCCGTCTTTTTATACGAGGCCGTTGTGGTGCTTTTATACAAACAAATTGAAAGTATAATGAACATCAAAAAAGTTGATAGCTTTATCTTTTCTACTTCAATTGTTCTGTTTATCATTTCCCTGACGCAAGAAGCTTACTGTACTAATCAGTGTAAAGAGTCCTTAGGAGTTTTTCTTTCGGGCGGGCTCGGAGTGTTTTTAGAATTAGGAGCACTCATGGACAGGTTACTAAACATCAACACAGTTGGCAAAGTTGACTATAAGATAGGTGCGACTTTCAGTTGGTTAGCTAACCCAGCTTTAATCATAGCTTGGCTAACTTATAAAGAAAGTAAAACTACATCGCTCGTGTTCACTATACTTTCTTTAGCATTGATGTTATCATTCTTAATGTTCGATAAGGTGATTGACAATGAAGCTGGACATTACAACAAAATAATAAGCTACAAATCAGGTTACTGGCTTTGGTTGTGTTCATCTGGAGTATTAGCAGCTGGCGCTCTAGTTAAAAAAAACGAACCACAACAAAGTATAGTAGTACGGCTTGCTGACGCTTCGCCATTCTGCTACACGAGGCCGTTGTGTGTAAGCTGAACTATAAAAGAAAATGACGATTGACGATATAAAATTAGATGAAATCCACGATGTCGCCATTATAAGGCACGGTTTCACTGACTATGTTCGTGACTATCGCTTTGAAATAGAAGCTAACTGGATTGGGGGTTTAGCAGGCAGATATGTTCTAACTTTCACGCATTGTTACGAATTGACCTATAAAACTTTAGTTGATGATGATTCTATCAAGGAATCGTGGGATGATTTATTTACCGATTTTGAAACTTGGAAAAAGAATAATGAACCTGAAGGATTTGTTTGGGGAACAAATTGGTCTTTGGCTTATCCAGGCTTTAAAGAAGTAGCAGAGTCAGAAAGGGCTAATAATTGGAGCAAACGACTTAATAAAGAAATGCAAGAAGTAAATCTTCAGGCAAACTCATTTGAAATAAACCTCATTTACTCAACATGGCACTTGAAGAAAATAAATGACGATACTTCATTGATAAATCAAGTGATGATACCGCTTCAATAAAGCCTGCACACAGCAACACCTAAACCACACCAAGGCGTGCTTTAGCCAAGTACGCCGTTGGCAAATATTTAGAATGAATAAGATAATAGTATTAACGCTTATGTTATCAATTTTTGGATTCGGTAAAAGTATGGCTCAAAGCAATAACTCAGAAGAAGAACTTAAAGGTATAATCGGTGAGTATTATGAAGATGGCTTACCGGTTATAATGAAATTCGTCAATGAACTCCCTAACCAAAGTGTTATGGATAAATTACCAATTCTGGCAGTTATTTCTTGGAAATATGACGGTAGCCAAAACAATGGAATGCCTCTTAAAAAAATTAACAAACGAATGATTCTTCTTGAAGAAGCCTTGGAAGATTCTATGGAATCATCTAAGGTTTTTACTCACGCTTATAGTAGAACAGGCAATAATTTGAAGGAACTGGTTTATTATACTACCGATCAAGAAGCCTTTATAACCATGTTGAATCGAGCTCTGGGAAGCCACGATGAATATCCTATTGAAATAACCTTTTACAAAGACAAGGAATGGGCTGAGTTTAAAAATGTCCTCAAAGACTTTAGTGAATAAAACGATTGCTAACCAAACCTAAAAGTTAGCTACGCCACATCATAGCCCAGTCCGTTAACTTACTTCACTCTCCTATATCATCATATCCGATCAGATAAACCTTGCCCTGGCAAACAGCCTAATTGTTACTACCTGCTTTTCGAACGATTTCTCCCTTGCCTGCCAAGTATAAGCTGCTTTATACAAGCAAGATAGGTCAAAACATTCATTACGCCTTCCCGTTATTTTATATACCCGAATGTTGACCTTCAGAATAACCAGAAGCATGAGAAAAGCTGTACCGGTACTAATGATCACATTGCTCTCAGCAGCAATGACAATAGCAGGTGTAAGGTGTGTAGATAAAAGAAGCGACGTAGAGTTGCAGGCACCCGGTAATAAGGATAAGGACGTAAGTTTTGTTAAAGGATCAGCTACGTCTGTTACCTACTCCTCTGCTGGCAACCCTGATTTTGTTCGGGCAGCGTCTTTGGTAACCCCGGCCGTAGTGCACATCAAAACCTCCTATGAAAATGTCGCCTCGGAAGGAGATGAATTCTTTTACGATCTTTTCGGTTCTCCTCAGTCGCCCAGGGTGGCCACTGGCTCCGGATCCGGGGTCATAATTGCTTCAGACGGGTACATTGTAACGAATAACCATGTGATCGAAAGTACCTCAGCCATTGAAGTTGTATTGCCGGACAAGCGCAGTTTCAAGGCCAAACTGATTGGCGGCGACCCAAGTACAGACCTGGCCCTGCTGAAGATAGATGGAAAAAATTTCCCTGTCGTGAAGCTCGGTAACTCCGACAGCGTTCAGGTGGGCGAATGGGTGCTGGCGGTCGGGTATCCTTTGTCGCTTAATACAACCGTTACGGCTGGTATCATTAGCGCCAAAGGCAGGAGTATTGGTATACTTAACCGGCCAAGCCAGAACAACTATTCCGATCAGACACAGTCGGCCAACACTGCCATAGAATCTTTTATACAGACGGATGCTGCCATTAACCCGGGCAATAGCGGCGGTGCCCTGGTCAATACAGCAGGCCAGCTGATCGGCATCAACGCAGCCATTGCCTCTCAGACCGGAAGCTACATGGGCTATGGTTTTGCCATACCCGTAAACCTGATGCAGAAGGTGGTAACTGATTTTAAGAAGTATGGAGAAGTACGGCGCGGGTACCTGGGCGTGAGTTTCCCAGCGCCTGCCGTGGAAGAACAGATCTTGAGGGAGCGGGGAATTGATCCGGCATCGGTAAAGGGTGTTTACATAATTGGCGTGCAGCCTAAAAGCGGTGCAGCAGCAGCCGGCCTGAAAGAAGGTGATATTATCCAAAGTATAGATGGCGTAACGGTTACCTCATCGGCTGAGCTGTCTGAAAGAATAGCACGCCACAACCCGGGCGATAAAGTGAAGCTGTCGTACCTGCGCGATGGTCGTACGCGAGCAGCAAACGTTACCCTGAAAGGTGCAGAAACGGAGGCAGATGTTGCAGCAGCTAATGGCTCAGCCAAAGGCTTGCAGGCCAAACTGGGCGCCATCTTTGAGCCTTTGCCAGATCGTATCAAGCAACGCTACCGTTTAAGCTCAGGCGTGTATGTTAGCGAAGTACAAAGCGGCGGCTTTTTTGACCTGGCCGGCATACCGAAAGGTACCATCATTACGAGGGTAAACGGCAAGCCGGTAAATACCCTGGCCGATGTAAACAATGCGATCGGTTCGGCAAAGAGCAGAATGGTTCGCCTGGAAGGCATGACACCGGATGGCGCAAGTTTCATCTTCAACTTCCCGCTGGGCGCTTAGTTTGCCAAGGTAGCGTTTACATACGTCTGAAATGCACATCAGCATACTGCAAATTTATACTTTGAAAGCAAGTATACCTAAGGCTTTAGCAGCGCTGTATTGTTAGATGTATACTTTTGAAATAAACCCTGCTAATGCCAACTATGGCAGTGAAAGCATAGTATATGATATTGATAAGTAGCGTTTTGCATCTATGAAACTCGATGAGCTGGTTGCACGGCTCGACAGTGAGGCAACGCTGCCGAAAGGCACTGAAGAACGTTTTAACGGGTATGGCGTTATTGGGATCACTTTCCGGTCAGGGCATGTTTTGGCACTGCGTCATTTTGCCGCCTCTTCTGTGGGCCCAGGTTATACTTCCGTCTGGCACCGCGACCCGGAAGGCGGATGGGAGTTTTATGCAGATGCCCCCGCGCATCTGACCTGTGCCCGGTTTTTTGGCAGTGCAGTGGCAAGAGCCGTTCAAACCCCAATTCACATCAGCTGGAGCAACTCCTGTAACTTTCATGTTTCCGTAGAAGCAGATGCCCTGGAATGGGACGTTACCCTGAAAAGCACATCTACCACCAACACCATTAACCGTCTGAGCCGCTTACTACCCGAAACAGCCTGGAAAGAAGAAACCCTGCTGAAAGCGTTTGAACAGATGGCCGGCAACATTTTAAATGCAGGAAAGCTCAGCCTGACAGGCACCACGCCAAACGGGCAGCACTTCAAGGCTGTTCCGCGTTCAATTGAGATGGTCTCGGATACAAAGGCAAGTATAAATGGGGAAGACCTCGGACCGGCCGGCCCTTTAGATCAGCAAGCGCATATCGGAGAGTTCTGGATACCACAGAAAGGCTTCTTTGCCGTAGGGCAAGCTTATTTCGAGCCATTTAAGCCCACCCTGCACCACCTGATCACTCATATTCAGACCCGGCTAAATTAAGGGCACTCACTTCCTTTTCTTCGTTACTGAATAATCTGCTTTTTATACTTTATTCCAACCTAAACCCGGTACGTGCACGTAGTAAGCTGCAGCAATTGCACTACCTATGACGGTTATCCCAAACTTATACATTGGTACTTCCGGCTGGAGTTACCGCTGGCAGGAGATCCTGTACCCGCCGGAACTTAAATCGGCCGACTACCTCTCCTACTACGCCACCCGCTTTGATGCCACCGAGATCAACAGCAGCTTTTACCATTTCACGATGGCTAAAACCATTGAGAAGTGGCTGGCGACTACACCGGAGCATTTCCGGTTCGCGCCAAAGTTAAACCAGGAAATAACGCACAAGCGCCGGTTTACGGATATACACGAGCCATTGGAGAAATTCATGTCGCGTTACCTGCTCATGGGCAAACGGCTTGGCCCTGTGCTGATCCAGATCCCGGGTAGTTTCCGATACGACCGGCTGGTGGCAGAAACCTTTTACAGAACCCTACGAGAGAAGTATGAAACGCAAACCTATGCCCTGGAAGCAAGGCATGTTTCATGGTTCGGGGAGGAGTCGCTGGACTTGCTGCGTGAGTACAACATCACCACCGTTATTGCCAGTGCCGGAAAGCGCTTTCCCGGCACCGAAGTTACTACCACCGATACTGCCTACCTGCGCCTGCATGGCGATGAGCGCATGTATTCGTCAGCCTATTCCGATGAGAAACTGGAACGCTATGCCTATATGATAAAAGATTGGCTGGAAGATGGGAAAGAAGTATGGGTGTTCTTTAACAACACCATCCAGGGCAATGCGGTAACGGATGCAGATAAGCTGCGAAGTATGATCCTGGAGTTGTAGCAGATTTCAAGTATAAACGAAAAGAGCCGGGCTTATTACCCGGCTCTCTGTTTTTATGATCAAAGTATAAAACTACAACTTGAACTGCAGCGAAAACTTCAACCCGAATTTCTTAGCATCCGGTTTGTCGACGTAGGTTAGTCTATGGAAAGCATCCACACGCAGCACCTTGAAAATGTTCTCAATGCCGTAGCCTAGTTCCACGTAAGGCTTGCTTTGCAGGGTGCTGAAGCGCTCCAGCTCCGTTCCGTTTATACCTGTTGCCGGTATCAGGTTCAGGTTTTTCTCGCTCAGGCTGCCGTAAAGTATGTTCGAAGTAGCCAGCGTGCGCCATTTCAGTTTCTTGATCAGGGGCAGGTAATTCAGCAGCAGGCCTTCAAAGTACTGTTCGTAGTGCAACGAAGCGTAGGAGTCGCTGGCAAATTCAAATACGTTCATCAGCTGAAAGGTCTGGTCGTAGTAGAAAGGCGTTTCGTTGCCCAAGTGTACTTCCAGCAGCGGGTAAGGCACCGGCGAGAAGATCCTGCCTGCTTCCAGCCTGTAGTTGGCTTTTCCCAGTCGGCCCATCAGGAACTCCTGGCTCATGCCAACATCCGCCCGCTGGTAACTCACCGTTGATCCCACGGCGTCGTTCAGACCGAGCGTATACTTCATGGTAAACACAGGCCAGCTTCCATTGCCCAGGCTGATGCGGTCGTTATCGTTCTGCACGTATACTTCGTTGTTGGCGAAACGGGCATAGTAGGTCAGTTCTGTGGTGGTAAAGTCTTTTACCAGTTGCTGCGGCTCATTTCCCTGTTGCGCATAGTAGGCAAAGTCAAACTGTGGCAAAAACTCGCGGTTGCTCAGCGTGATGCGCTGGGTCATGCCCCGGAACAGGTCGCGCTGCACGTAAGCACTTGTTTCTTTTGTAAATACCGGCCGCTTAAGCTCCCCGAAACGTGAAAAGCCCATCAGGAACGGACTGGCCGCCAGCTTATCCGACATCAGTCCCACCTGCTGCAGGTCTTCCCGCCGCGAGATACCCACTTCGCTCCAGTGTTTGCGCGACAGGATGTAACGGGCAGCAGCGCCATACTTTACTTTTCGGTCGTCGGTGCCATAAGCTCCGTAGCCACTCAGTTCCAGCTTATCGCTAAAGCTGGCATTGGTTTTCAGTCCTGCCTGCAACCTGTGGCCTTCTACATTGTTATAAGCATAAGTATAAGGGTATGGCCCTATACTCACCTTCCCCACTTTTTTGTAGCCGGTAGCCAGCACCGTTGCAAGGTTAGTGAAGCGCTCTACTTTCGGAGAGGTTTTTATCGATTCAATGGTAGAATAGATCTGCTTGTCAGCCACACTGAGCGTGTCGTGCCGGTGTTGTTCCCAGTATGCTTCGGTGCTTGAGTTGGCTTTCACTTCCAGGGTGATCGGCTGATCGAAGAAAGCGGCTTTGTTCGGCTGATTTACCACTACGTTCCGGGCAGAAGTGGTCACTTTGGCAAAAACGCCCGGCCTGTTCTCGCTCAGCTTCGCGATCTTCATGCGTGCTTCTGTTTTCACCGGCAGCCAGGCCCCTGCTGCGGTTGGCAACGACTCCTGGAACAGGCGTATACTTTCTACAAAGTTGATATTGGCTGATTTGCTCACGGCCACATCTATTTTGCGGAGGGCGTAGCTCTTGCTTGTGATCCAGATGTGGCCGTTGAAGGCCAGGTCCTGCGGTCGCTTCTGCTCAACTTTTATTTTATAGCACCAGTCATCGCCCACATACATGCTGTCGAGCAGCTCGTAGTTATAGGACAACTTCCAGCCGTCCGCGATCGGGCTGATAAAGTCTTTCTGCAGCACGCTTACCCAGTTCTGGTAAAAATTGTAATCCTGGTAGGAGTTGCCGATGACCTGCGCAATCAGGCTGCCGTCCTGTATGCCGATGCCGGATATCTTTGATGCTTTGATGACCTCCTTTGTCTTTTTAGGATCGCGGTTGTAGTAAAAATCGGATAAGGATTCGGAAAGGAAGAAAGGCAGCACTTTTTTACCCTCTTCACCGGTCACAAACATGGACGTATCCACGATGGACGTAATAGCTGACTTTAGTCCTACTTTGCGTTTTTGCTTCGTCAGGTTGTCTACATCAAACTGCATTTTGGTGTAGGCTTCGTACTGGTAGGCGGTCAGTTTGCGCTTGTCATGCTGCTTCTTGTTGTCCACCACACGCCGCATAATTTCCCAGGCTGGGTTCTCGCCCGGTCGTATGACCACCTCCTGCAGTTTCAGGGCTCCGGAAGATAACTTGAAATCGATCACCTGCGCCTGCAATCCCTTTTTTACCGGCTGGCTTTGGGTCTGGTACCCAACATAAGAGACTGTAAGCGAATCGGGTACATTTGTGAGCCGGATGTTATAAACCCCGTTCTCGTCGGTAGAGGTGCCAATGGAGGTATGCCTGATGTAAACACCCACAAAAGGCAGTGCCTCGCCGGTAGTCGCGTCCGTTACCTTGCCCGAGATGCGCGTCTGGGCGTGGCTGGCAAGGGAAGTGAACAAGACAATCAGGAAAAGTATAGATTTATTCAAATCAATCAAAATTAAATGCGGGCGCAAAAGTAGTTTTTTGATTTCTGAAAAACTATAGTCCTAATCATGAACACCGGGTTGTATTTTTTCGATTTACACCCAGTTCTTTCTGTAAGCCAGCACAGCAGTTACAGCAACACTTTTAGAAAATTCTATTAACAATACTGCTCTCTGCGAGTTATACCAAAATACCTGTGCCGGTGCCCTGAAAGTGCTGTGGTAATGAGGAAGTAAAAATTAAATGTATAAACACGGATTTAAACAAAAAGCCTTACTTTTGCCGCCGAATGAACGTTCAATTGAATTAAGTTGCTAAACTTATGCTGATGGAAAACCCTGCTGAAAAGAAGAAGTTGATACTGGAGAGCACCTTGGAATTGGTGAAGGATTTCGGCTTTCATGGTACTCCCATGAGTGCAGTAGCCAAAAAAGCCGGCGTAGCTGCGGGCACCATTTACCACTACTTTGACAGCAAAGACACCCTGATCTGTGAGCTGTTTAACTACATCACGGGCAGCATCATCCGGTGTGTTTTCAGTAACGATGACGAAAGCCTGCCTTTTAAGGAGCGTTTCTTTCGTGTATGGAAGGGCCTTTTTTCTTTTTACAGGCACAACCCCAGCGTTCTGGTCTTTTTCGAGCAGTTTGTTAACTCCCCTTACAACAAGTACATCGAAGCTGCACCGCAGAGTATTTTCACTTCCCTGAATGCCTTCTTTCAGCAAGGTATAACGGACGGGTACCTGCAACCCGTAGCCCCTGAGATACTCACGGTGCTTACGCATGGAAGCATTACCAGCACTGCAAAAGTCACGATCAGGGGCAAGATTGAAATCGGTGAACCGGAACTACAGCAGATCATCGGTATACTTTGGCAGGGAATGGCCATAAAATAAAGTAAAGCAATTACATTAACATATTTAAAATCAGCGAGTAACTAAGCTGGTACAATTGTCACCTAAACCCTATACCATACATAAACTATGAATTAATATTTTACGTCGGAAACACATGACCCACGCAAGAAGATTACCAATTACCAAAAGCATCACACAAAGTACATGAGCATACCAACATACATAAGGCCTATAGTACTGGGCTTTCTTTTGTGGCCCTCCCTCCTGCTGGCCCAGTCAAAAGAACGCGTCCTTCCGGACAGCCTCACGCTGGAGCAGTGCATCGAATATGCGATCAGTAACAAACCCGATGTAAAACAAGCCAGAATAGATGAGGCCATCGGAGAGCGCGACATAAAAGCAAGCCTTTCCGACTGGTTACCACAGGTATCGGCACGATACACGCTGCTGCATAACATCAAGCAGCAAACGACCGTGTTTGGGGATAACGTAGTAACAATCGGCACAAAGCACAACTCCAATATCTTATTTGAGGCCAACCAGACCCTTTACAGCAACGATGTACTGCTCGCCTCCCGCTCGGCAAAGTACAACAGGCTGCAGCTCGACCAGAATACGCAGGATGTGAAGATCAATGCGGTGGTAGACGTGAGCAAAGCATTCTTTGACATTCTGCTTACCCAGGAGCAGCTTCGCATATATGACGAGAACATTGCCCGCGAGGAAAAGCAATACAAAGATGCTTTTGCCAGGTTCGAAAGTGGGCTTGTCGATAAAACCGACTACCAACGCGCAAGCATTACACTGGCTAACTCCCGGAGCCAGAGAAGAGGAACAGAAGAATCGCTGAAGGCCAAGTATACTTATCTGAAAGAGTTAATGGGCTTTCCGGCAAATGCAAAGCTGCAGCTTGTGTTTAACAATGCACTGATGCAGCAACAGATCCAGATCGATACTACCCAGCAAGTGGCATATGCCAACCGCGTGGAGTACCAACAACTGGAGGCGCAGCAGCATGTACTGAAGCTGAATACCAATTACTACCGTTATGGTTTTCTTCCTACTGTTAACGCCTTCATCAATTATAGTCCGGTATACTTTAATAACAACTTCAGCGATCTCTACAATACAGCCTATCCTACTTCTACGGTCGGGTTGCAGGCTTCCATTCCTATTTTTCAGGGCACCAGAAGAATCCAGAACCTGAAGCGGGCACAATTGCTGGAAGAGCGCCTGGTCATAAGCATGGAGGATACGCGCAACCGTATCAATACAGAATACCAGACAGCCCTTGCGAACTACAAAAGCGATCTTGTGGAATGGGAAACACAGCGGGAGAATGCCAAGCTTGCCGAAGAAGTTTACGACGTAATTAAGTTGCAGTACGACGAAGGTGTTAAGGCGTATGTAGATCTGATCGTGGCTGAGACCAGCCTGCGGGCTGCCCAATTAATCTATTACAATGCCCTCTATCGGGTGCTGGCCAGCAAGCTTGACCTCCAGAGAGCATTAGGAACTATAGAAGTACAATAAATTTATCGCAATTCACTCATACAGCATGAAGAGATATTTCTCACAGCTTTTAGTTTTCATTATTGCCCCGGCATTGCTTGCTTCCTGTGGCGATTCTAACTCTGCACAGCAACAGAACCCCGCCGCTACTGCGGTACCGGTTAATGCCTTTAAAGTAAACACTGAATCCGTAACAGGTAAAGACACTTACCCTGCAACTGTGGTTTCGCTCAATGAGGTAGAGCTGCGCCCGCAGGTATCCGGTTATATTACCAACATTTTTGTGCAGGATGGGCAGAAAGTAAAGAAAGGACAAGCTCTTTACGAGATAGACAGAAGCAAGTACCAGGCATCGTACCAGCAGGCAAACGCCAACCTGCAGAGCGCCCGAGCTAACCTGGCCCGAGCTCAGAAAGACCTGGAACGTTATGAACGTCTGGCAGCAAAGGAGGCTATTGCCACCCAGCAGGTAGATTATGCCCGTGCTGATGTGGTAGCTGCACAATCGCAGGTAAAGGCTGCCCAGGCACAGGTCCGAAGTGTCTCCACGGATCTGGGCTATTCCGTGATCAACGCGCCTTTCTCTGGTACCATCGGTATTTCGCAGGTAAGAGTAGGTGCTCAGGTGTCGCCGGGACAGCCGCTGCTCAATACCATCTCTTCCTCCGATCCTATTGCCGTTGATTTTGTGATCAACGAACAGGAGATCGGCCGCTTTGCTGACTTACAGCACGGCGATCAGCCGGATTCGCTGTTTACCATCCGCCTGAACAATGACATGATCTATCCCCATACCGGTAAGATCCTGGCAATTGACAGGGCCATTGGCCGCCGGACAGGTACAACCACTGTACGGGTGCAATTCCCCAACCCCGAAGGCATGCTGATACCTGGCATGACCGTAGACCTGCAGGTACTGAACCAGGACATTGGTAACCAGTTGGTAATCCCTTTCAAAGCAGTAACAGAGCAGCTCGGGGAGTATTATGTATATGTGATACAGGGCGATTCTGTGGTGCAGCAGAATGTAACACTGGGCACGCGCGTGAACGCGGATGTAGTGGTGCGCGAGGGCTTAAAGGAAGGCCAGCAGATTGTAGTGGAAGGCATACAGCGCCTGCGCCAGGGAGCCAAAGTACAGGTTGGTGCCGCACAGCCGCAGGCTGCCAGCAAATAATTATGGGCCAGTTTTCGAACAAGATCTAAGAGAAGTATGATTTCAGAAGTATTTATAAGAAGGCCCGTCACTGCCATGGTCATCTCAATTGTGATCGTGCTGGTAGGTTTGCTGGCCATGATGAACCTCCCGGTTACCCAGTATCCGGATATTTCACCGCCTACGGTTGCGGTATCTGCAAACTATACCGGCTCTGATGCGCAAACGGTGGAGCAGACAGTAGCCACTCCCGTCGAGACGCAGATCAACGGTACGCCGGGTATGGCTTATATCACCTCTACCAACACCAGTACCGGACAGATGAACATGTCTGTTACCTTTGATGTGGGCACCGACATAGATATTGCCACACTTGATGTACAGAACCGGGCAAGTATAGCCGAGCCCAGCCTTCCCGAAGAAGTAAGGCGACTGGGAGTAACGGTGCGCAAGCGAAACCCGAGTATCATGATGGTGGTGGGCATTTACTCGCCCAAGAAAAGCCACGACATTCAGTACCTGGACAACTATACCAATATTTTTGTGAAAGACGCCCTGATGCGTGTAGAGGGTGTTGGCGATATCGTTTCCATTGGCCAGGATTTCAGCATGCGCCTCTGGCTGCAGCCGGACAAACTGGCACAGTACAACATCAGTGCAAGTGAGGTAACGTCGGCCATTCAGGAGCAGAACCTGCAGGTGGCAGCCGGTACAGTCGGCAGCGCGCCGCAGTTTACGACGCAGGCTTTCCAGTACCCTATCACGGTAACCGGCCGTTTGCAAACGCAGGAAGAGTTTGGTGACATCATTGTGCGTACAAACCCTGCTGACGGCTCTGTTGTGTACCTGCGCGATGTGGCCCGGATCGAGTTTGGCCGGTTTGACTACGGCAGAGAAGCCAAAGTAAACGGAAACGAGGCTACGATGATGCTCATTTACCAGGCTCCGGGCAGCAATGCCCTGGAAACTGCTGATGGTATCTATGCTGCGCTTGAAGATTTGAAGAAGACCTTCCCTGCCGATGTCGATTACGTCGTTTCCTTTGAGTCTGTCTCGGTAGTGCAGGTGTCGATCGAAGAAGTGGTGCGCACGCTTGTAGAGGCCCTGATTCTGGTGATCATCGTAGTGTTCCTGTTCCTGCAGAGCTGGCGCGCAACGCTGGTTCCTGTACTGGCAATCCCAGTGTCTATTATCGGTACGTTCATCTTCTTCATCCCGCTTGGCTTCACCATCAACACGCTTACTTTGTTTGGCTTCGTGCTAACCATTGGTATTGTGGTGGACGATGCCATTGTGGTGGTGGAAGCGGTGCAGCATTATATTGACCATGAACGGCTTTCAGCGAAGGAAGCAACCCGCAAGGCCATGCGCGATATCACGGCACCGGTAATTGCCATTGCGCTTATACTTGCTGCGGTGTTCATTCCGGTTGGTTTTATACCTGGTATCGTGGGTCGCCTGTACCAGCAGTTTGCCATTACGATCGCGATCTCTGTACTTATATCGGCTTTTGTCGCGCTTAGCCTGACGCCGGCACTTTGCTCGCTGATGCTCAAGCCGATGAACGTGAACAGAAACTCCCGGGGCCTGAACAAATTTTTCTACAAATTCAATAACTGGTTTGCCCGAGCCACCCAGTCCTACTCCGGTGGCGTACGCAAAAGTATAAAAGCAGCTCCCCTGGTACTTATCCTGCTCATCTGTATCTATGTAGGCACGGCAGGCATGTTCGTAACCAAACCTTCGGGCTTTATTCCAACAGAGGACGAGGGACGTCTGTTTGTATCCATCGAATTACCGGAAGGAGCCTCCAGCGTCCGGACAAAAGCCATACTTTCCGAGATGGGAGATATCATGGCTACCGTGCCTGCCTTGCGGAATTATACTTCCATTGCTGGCCTGAACGCGATCAACTTTTCTTTTAAATCGAACAGCGGTACCTTTTTCATTCAGTTACAGCCCTGGGACAAGCGGAAAGACAAGGCAGATCAGCTTGCCGGTGTGATCGCCACGTTGCAGCAGAAGTTTTCCGTTATCAAAGAGGCGAACGTGTTTGTGGTATCTCCACCGGCCATACCTGGTCTGGGGCAGTCGGGCGGTTTCAGCTTTGTGCTGCAGCAGCGTAAAGCCGGCGACGTGAAGGAACTCGAGCAGGTGATGGGGCAGTTCCTGGCTGCTGCCAACCAGCGCCCCGAAATTGCCATGGCTTACAGCTTCTTTACGGCCAAAACACCAGGCTACCACATCGATGTAGACCGTGAGAAAGCAAAAAGGCTGGGCGTGAACGTAGCAGATATCTACACCACCATGTCGACCTACATGGGCAGCCGCTATGTAAACGACTTTACCCGCTACGGCAGAAGCTTCCGGGTGGTGGCCCAGGCAGATACGGCGTACCGGATGGACATCTCCAACCTGAAGCAATACTACGTGATGAACCGGCAAGGGGAAGCCGTACCGTTGAGTGCGCTTATTTCACACCGGATCGTAGAGAATGCGCCGGTTATTTCGCACTTCAACCTGTTCCGCTCTGTCGATATCAACGGAAACGCTGCGCCGGGTTACAGCAGCGGGCAGGCACTGCAGGCCTTGGAAGAAGTTGCGGCAGAGGTGCTACCGGCCGGGTATGGCTATGAGTTTACCGGCCTCAGCCGTGAAGAGAAAACAGCCGGAAGCAGCACGATCTATATCTTCTCGCTGTCGATTATACTTGTACTGCTGCTACTGGCCGCCTTGTACGAAAGCTGGTCAGTGCCGTTCTCTATCCTGTTTGCGATTCCGCTGGGTATGTTCGGAGCTATCCTTGCCTTAACCTTGCTGCCTAAACTGGATAATAACATCTATGCCCAGATCGGTATGATCACGCTGATCGGTCTGGCTGCAAAGAACGCGATCCTGATCGTGGAGTTTGCCAAAGAACGGGTGGACCATGGCATGGAGCTGATTGAAGCAACCATCGAGGCAGTGAAGCTGCGTCTGCGTCCGATCATCATGACCTCGCTTGCTTTTATACTTGGCGTGGTGCCACTGGCGCTGGCAGGTGGTGCCGGAGCGGTTGCCCGCCAGACCATTGGCTGGACTGTGATCGGTGGTATGCTGGCGGCGACCTTCCTGGCTATTTTTGTGGTGCCGGTGCTGTTTGTGGTAATTACCCGATTGGCTTATGGCAAACAAAAGCTGGCCGAGCTACAGGCCAACTACAAACCGGAAGACTACGACCACGACTTTACGTACGGCAGCTCACAGGAGTAACGTATAAGTATACTTTAGTTAATTATAGCGAGGCCCCGGGTAAAAATCCGGGGCCTGGTTGTTTTTAAGCACTAGATAGCAACCTCTCGCCTGCTCACTGAACTGCTATGGTATTCATTTTCAAGGTTATATTTCAAAATACTAATGGAAGTCAGGAAAAGAAGTGACGTAAATCACCGGGCCCTATGATGTCCATCATCTAAATTCCGGACGTGCAGGTGTTTATTTGTATCAACGAAAACATCTAACCCGGATCCTTATGAAAAGGTCATCTACACACAAATTGGTACAGCTATTAGCCGTGGGCATCTATGGCCTGGGCATATTAGCATCCTGTAGCTCTAAGGCTACAACAAACGCCGAAATTTTAAAATCAATCGAAGAGGCAAATCCGAAGGAGATGGCTGTTATAGAGGCAGAACTGACGGATGCTCCGTTGGTACCGGCTCCTATTACCCGCAAGACTCCTGCAAAAGTGGTAGTGCGCCTGGAAGTAACGGAAGTGGTTAAGAAGATGGCTGATGGCGTTGATTATACTTTCTGGACCTTTGGTGGTTCGGTGCCCGGTAAGTTTATCCGTATCAGGGAAAACGATGAAGTGGAGTTTCACCTGATGAACCACCCCGACAGCAAGAACCCACACAACATTGACCTGCACGCGGTAACCGGACCAGGTGGTGGCGCTGCTTCTACTTTTACTGCTCCCGGCCACGAGACTGTGTTCAATTTCAAGGCGCTGAATCCCGGCCTTTATGTATACCACTGCGCGACAGCCCCGGTAGGTATGCACATTGCCAACGGCATGTACGGGCTTATACTTGTAGAGCCTAAAGAAGGCCTGCCAAAAGTAGACAAAGAGTACTATGTAATGCAGGGCGACTTCTATACCAAGGGAGCTTTTGGTGCACCTGGCCTGCAGCCTTTCGATATGGAAAAAGCGCTGGATGAGAACCCTTCTTACGTGGTGTTCAACGGCTCTGTAGGTTCCCTGACCGGCGATAATGCCCTGACTGCCAAAGTAGGCGAAACCATCCGTTTGTTTGTAGGTAACGGCGGCCCTAACCTGGTTTCTTCCTTCCACGTGATCGGTGAGATCTTCGACAATGTGTACACTGAAGGTGGTACCAAAATACACAACAATGTGCAGACCACGCTGGTACCGGCAGGCGGCTCTGCCATTACAGAATTCAAAGCGGATGTACCCGGTAACTATGTGCTGGTTGACCACTCTATCTTCCGGGCATTTAACAAAGGTGCCTTGGGCATGCTGAAAGTAGAAGGCGGTGAAGACAAGAAATTATACTCCGGTCTGATCGAAGACAGGATTTACCAGCCGGAAGGCTCTACCGTGCAGGAAATGCCGCAATCAGCTACTCCTAAGGCTGCGATTGCCTCCAACAAAGACATGCGACTGGAACTTGGTAAAACGCTGTATGCCCAGAACTGCCAGGCTTGTCACCAGGCCGAGGGCCAGGGTATAAAAGGTGCCTTCCCTCCGCTTGCCAAATCCGACTTCCTCAATGCCGACGTGAATAGAGCCATCGGTGTAGTAGCTCACGGCCTGGAAGGACAGATCAAAGTAAACGGCGAGCTTTACAACAGCACCATGCCGAAGCTGAAGCTGACTGACGAGGAAATTGCCAATGTGATGACCTTTGTGATGAACAACTGGGGCAACAAAGGTGGTGAAGTAAACCTCGAGCACGTGAAGAAAGCAAAGGCTTCTTACAAGCACTAATCTAAAGTATAAAGCACCAACATCATGATCCGACGACTTCTCACAGCAATTCTGATGCTTGGAGCTTGTAGTATGGCTGCAGCACAAAAGGGCACTCCCACTGACATGGTTCAGGTAAAAGGAGGCACTTTTGTGCCGCTTTACGGCAGCGATGGTGCTGCTGTAACCGTGCAAAGCTTCCGGATGGACAAATACCCGGTTACCAATGCCGAGTTTGAAGCTTTCGTAGCCAAAAATCCGAAGTGGAAGAAAACAGCTGTGAAGAAGCTTTTCGCAGATGCCAATTACCTGCGCCACTGGACTTCAGAATCAGGTATAGGTGCCAATACTGATAAGTTAAAGAACAGCCCTGTAACCAATGTATCCTGGTTTGCTGCAAAAGCTTATTGCGAGTGCGAGGGCAAGCGCCTGCCAACCGTAAGCGAATGGGAGTTTGCTGCACTGGCCAGCGAAACAAAGGCAGACGCCTCCAGCGATCCGAAGTTTTACCAGCGCAGCCTGGACTGGTACAGCCAGCCTAACCCGAAATATCTGCCGCCGGTGCAGCAAAGCTTCCGCAACTACTACGGCCTGCACGGCATGATCGGGCTGGTGTGGGAATGGACCTCTGATTTTAACTCTGCCCTGATCATTGGAGAATCGAGAGCTAATGCCAGCCTCGACAGGCAGCTGTTCTGCGGGGCCGGATCAAATGGTGCCAGCGATGTGAAGAATTATGTGGCTTTTATGCGGTATGCCTTCCGCTCCAGCCTGAAAGCAAATTATACGGTTGCCAACCTTGGCTTCCGGTGTGTGCAGGACCAGAAAGTACAAACGATTGCTAAAAAGTAAAAGATGAATATGATGAAACGCTATACCGCCTCTGCCCTTTTGCTTTTAGCAATTGTAATTGGCGCCTGCCAGCAGGGAGAAAGTATTGACAACCTGGAAACTGAAAAAGCAGCCATTGCCTCTGTTTCAGGTACAGCTGAGTTATCGGATATGTCGCTCTATAACCTGGAGTCGGAATGGCAAAACCAGGAGAACGAAACTGTGAAGCTGCAGCACCTGCAGGGCAAGGTACAGCTGGTGGCCATGATCTATACCAGTTGCGAATACGCCTGCCCGCGCATTGTAGCTGATCTTAAGCGCATCGAATCTTCTTTGGAAGAAGTAAAGCGCGAAGATGTAGGCATTGTGCTGGTAACCATGGACCCGGTGCGTGATACACCGGAAAAGCTGAGCGCGTTTGCGGCAGAAAACAAACTCAGCTCCGACCGCTACGAGCTCCTCACCAGCAAGCAGGAAAACATCCAGGAACTGGCTGCTTTGCTGAACATGAAGTATAAAATGTCGCCTAACGGAGAGATCGCCCACTCCAACATCATCTCTGTGTTGAACGCACAAGGCGAGATCGTACACCAGCAGGAAGGCCTGGGCAAAGACCCTAATGAAACGGTTGAAGCTATTAAGGGTTTATT
The DNA here is from genome assembly GCF_023630205.1 of Pontibacter ruber. Lineage (GTDB taxonomy): Bacteria > Bacteroidota > Bacteroidia > Cytophagales > Hymenobacteraceae > Pontibacter > Pontibacter ruber. The sequence goes on from NZ_JALPRR010000002.1 coordinate 1,047,665, forward strand.
GAAAAAGATGTAGCAGGCCAGCCGGAACAGAAAACAAGAAAGGCTGCACTAATAAAAGTGCAGCCTTTCCTGCTGTTATATCCAGCGGTATAATCTTTACCTCTCTACCTTTCTAACTTTTTAACTCTCAACCCTGTCCTTTCCCTCGCATCTGTTTTTCCATGGCATCCCACATTTCCTGCGGAATCTGGTCGAAGGAGTTAAACTCGCCGGCGCCATAAAGCCATTCGCCGCCATCTATGGTCACTACTTCACCGTTCACAAACGATGCGTAGTCAGACACCAGGTAGGCAGCCAGGTTTGCCAGTTCCTGGTGCTCTCCGAACCTGCCCACCGGTATGCGTTTAACTGGATCAAGTTTATCGGCCAGTTGCTTTGGGAACAGGCGCGTCCAGGCGCCTTCTGTCGGGAAAGGCCCGGGTGCAATGGCGTTGGAGCGGATGCCATACTTTGCCCACTCGGATGCCAAGGAGCGTGTCAGGGCCAGCACACCAGCTTTGGCGCAGGCAGAAGGCACCACGTAGCCCGAGCCTGTCCAGGCATAGGTGGTAACGATGTTAAGTATAGTAGCCTGCTGTTTTTGCTCAATCCAGTGTTTGCCTAAGGCCAGTGTGCAGTTATAGCTGCCCTTCAGCACAATATCCGTAATCACGTCGAAAGCCTTGTGGCTGAGCCTTTCCGTAGGGCTCACAAAGTTACCAGCAGCATTATTTACCAGCACATCCACCCTGCCGAACTTGTCTAAGGTAGCCTGCAGCATGGCTTCGATCTCGTTATACTTGCGCACGTCGCAGGCGATTGGAAGCACCTGCCCGCCTGTTTCTTCCGTCAGTTCACGGGCAGTTTGTTCCAGCACTTCCATTTTGCGGCTGCTGATCACCGCGTTGGCGCCTAGCTCAAGAAAATACTTTACCATGGAGCGGCCAAGGCCAGTTCCGCCGCCTGTTACAATGATCGTTTTGCCTTTCAGGGCGCCTTCTTTCAACATGGGTTCTGCTTTCATACTTTTATTTTGTTTCTTACGATTTCGCATTGCCGGCTACAGGAGCAGGTGCATTTACATAAAGATAAGAATAGCGTAGTATATCCTTCAAGAAAAGTCGTATTCTTAACAGAAACAAATTGAAGCTATGGATATTAAACAAATTGAAGCCGAACTGAAAAAGGCATCGAATGGCTTGCTGATGATGAGCGAGACAGATGAGCCGTTTGAGTTCTATTATGATGAAGAACATGTTGCCAACAACCTGGATACAGAGAACGTGCTGAAACTCGCAGGTATGCCAGCTGAGTATCCGGCGGAAGTGGTTGACCTGGAATATTTTTTCAGGAACATGACGCGTCCAGATGTAGCCGGAGAGCAACAGGCACAGGGTTTTCAGCGCCTGCAAGCCACCCTGCACGAGCTGCTGCAGGATGTGAAAGTTTACCGTATTGGGGAGAACAGGATAACAGTTTTTATACTTGGTAAAACACCGGATGGCAAAATTGCCGGTCTTAAAACTGTTGTTGTAGAAACCTGATAAACGAAACTGACCATAAAAAAGCCTCTGCAGGAGAACCGGCAGAGGCTTTTCATGTGAACGATAGAAATTACTTATTGCGTCGGGCCGCTGTCAACGCGTGCCTCAATAACGCTCTGCACATCCGAAGCCACATTCGATAACAGGTTGTAGCCCATTTTGGCTTCAATGGCATCCACGGTGGTGCGGTAAGACCCCCAGCTGGTGCTGATAGAAGTGGAGTTCGGTGTATCAACGGCAATAACACGCGTACTCGTTGTAACGCGGCTCACGTCGCTGGTACCTACAGGCAATACCACAATCACTTTCCAGATACGGTTTGGTACAGTTACTTTGCCGCTGGCCAGCGTTTCTTTATACCCATTGCTGCCTGTTCCGCCTTTGCCATAGTTACCCATGATGATGTAGAGCTCGTTGCCCTGGCTAACCAACGTACGGCAGTAATTTTCCAGGTTTGCCCAGGTCTGCTGGTTATTTGTAGGCGCCTGCGGAATCATGTTCGACATCAGGAAAGTAGCCGAATTATCCATTACCGTAAGTGTTCTGTCTGCTGAAGGGGTGTTGTGCCCCCGGTCGAAGCCGCTGCCGGTATAGTCGGAAGGCTGTACCCGGTAAAAGCTACTCGGCAGTGAGTTGTCGGCACGAAAATCGTCCTGGCGGGGCGTGCTGCCGAGCCAGGCGCTGCTCAAATGCCAGCTCACCCAGTTCGGAGTGCCCCGGTAACTGTTGTAGGACATGGAATACTGGGCCTTGTTGATCAGGTAATTGGAATAGCTGGTACCTGCACTGCTCGGGTTACCCATCGCCATGTTGTTGTCCTGCGTGGCCGTGGCATTGGCTGCTACACTAATCGTAGCAATGTCACGATCATCGGGATGAACGTTGTCCTTAGAACAGGAAACCAGCATCCATCCGCCAACGGAGAGATACAAAAAGCGTCGTAAAAGTTTGTTCATAAAAAATATAGAGTTTGGTTATATAGCAAATATCTATATTCTTTATGGCTCAAACATTAACCAAAAGTTATATTTTATATACTTGGAAAAGATTCCTTAAGCCGCTATAAATGAAATGATTAAAGTGCAAGTATAAGATGTTTGCACATTGATAAGCTGCTCTCCGAAGTATACTTTACTGCGTGGGTCCATCGTCCTTTTTTGCCTCCAGTACATCCTGCATGTCATCGGGTACATTGCTCAGCAGGTCATAGCCGGTCTTTGCTTCGATAACATCCACAGTGGTGCGGTAGCTGCTCCAGTTTGTTCCCACTGAGTTGGCATTTGGCGTATCTACAGCAATAACGCGTGTACCAGTGTTGATCCGGTTTACATCGCCGGAGCCAAGGGGTAGCACTACGATCACTTTCCAGATCCGGTTAGGCACTGTTACCTTGCCGCCAGCCAACGTTTCTTTGTAGCCATTGCTGCCTTCTCCTCCTTTTCCATAGCTGCCCATGATGATGTACAGCTCGTTTCCTTGCTCTACCAGTTCCCGGCAATAGTTCTCCAGACCAGCCCAGTTTTTCTGGTTATTATTCGGAGCCTGCGGGATCATGTTCGTCATCAGGAAGGTAGCGGAATTATCTTCTACGCTGCCGGTCCGGTCAGCTGAGGGGGTATTATGGCCTCGGTCAAAACCACTGTTGGTGTAGTCGGAAGGTACTACTTTGTAGAAAGCAGATGGAAGCGTTTGATCAGCCCTGAAATCGTCCTGTCGTGGTGCTTCGCCGAGCCAGGCGCTGCTCAGGTGCCAGCTTACCCAATTAGGGGTGCCCCGGTAACTGTTGTAAGAGAGCGCATATTGTGGTTTCTCTACCAGGTAATTGGCATAGGCTTTATCGGCTTCGCTGGGGTTGCCCAGTGCCAGGTGGCTGTCGCGGGTGGCTGAGTTTGTCGGGCTTACCTCTTCCACGGAACAGGCAACGGCCATCCAGCTGATAAAGGAAAGGTAAGCGAAACGACGTAAGAATTTGTACATGAAAGAATTTATACTTTAGAGACTGCCTCATATTGCCTTCGAAACTGAAGCAGGCGATTATTTAACTGCACAAAAGTAGTTATAGTATAGCCGGAAAATAATTTATGTGCTTGTATAATTAGAGATGGTCCTGGGTAAGTTTGTGCACGGCTATGACCCCGCTGAGGCAAACACCCACTATTCCCTGCCCCGGGTAAACCGTATCGCCGCAGAGATAGGCACCTTTATGGTCGAGGCGTGCATCCTTCATCTGCCAGGGCTTCAGGTGCCGGTACTGCGGGTACCCTCCTACCATGCCAAATGCACGCTTTGTCCAGAATAACCAGGCTCCGGGCGTAGCTGCCTGTTTATACTTTATACTTTCGCGTTTGATGATCTTTTTCTCATCCAGCAGTTTTATCACAGCTTCCTCGATCTGTTCCTTATCGGTGATGTAGTTCTTGGCGGGATCCTTTACGTGCGTGCTGATGGAAACAACTGTTTCTCCGGCAGCAGCACGAGTAATATCGGCAGGATGGCTGAAGCTGATGAATATACTTTTGCTTCCGATCTGGGGCAGGCCTTCCGGTACATGCACCTGGTGATGCAGCACCTCCTGGGGCGGCGCATGCTCCAGTACCAGTCCCATCGTAAAAGCTCCGTTTAGTTTCTCAGACGGGAATACATACTTCTGAAGCTTCTGCAGTAACTGTTTATCCTTAAATAGTTGCAAAGTGTTATTCAGCGGAATGCCACTGATCAGGAACCTGCTTTCAAACTTGTCTTTTGAAGTATAAACAGTATAGCCTTCCGTTGTTGGTATAACCTGCTCTACCTCCTGCCGGTACAGCACCTCCGAGCCATTGGATTCGATGTACTGCACAACCGGTTTTACCAGGTTGATCAGGCCTCCGTTCACGTAGTAGTTGCTGTACAACGTATAGCAAAGCGCCGTAGCACCAAACAACTCATTCACCTCCTGCATGTGGTTCTGTGCTGTAATCAGCAGTTGCTCGTTCACAAAGTCTGCGAACAACTTATTCTGTAGCAGGTCATACTTTCGCAGCAGGTCTTCCATGGTACGGAAGGCAGCGGGTAGCAAGCTTATCTGTGCCGGTTTTACCTGTAAGGCCGATCGCAGCAGGTCTTTGATGCTGGAGAAAGGGAAATTGCGCTGCTGCAGCGAGGTGCGCCATACTTCCCTGCTCAGGCGGTAACAGTGTTCCCAGAAGGGCCGCTGGTTATACGTGCCGAACACCCGCTCTGCTTCTGCTATCCAGTCACTTAGCTTTGTATAGCGGGTAAGTGTTTGTCCATCCGGTAAATGCACCTGCATGGGCACATCCAACTTACGGAGCGGTACCTCTATGCCGGTTTCATCGAGTAGGTAACGCAATGGCATATGTTCGTCCAATCCTACCATGGTGGTGGCACCCGACTCAAAACAGTAACCTTTTCGTTTAAAGGATGAGGCGCAGCCGCCCGGGTACGCTGCCTGCTCCAGCACACATACCTTCAACCCTTTTTTCACCAGCAGGGCTGCTGCCGTAAGCGAGCCGAATCCGGAGCCAACAAGTACCACATCATACTTCATTATTTCGTTACTTTGCACGGGGCGCTACAGCTATTTATACTTTATCTCAAGCTAAACAGCAAGCCCTGCAGATTGTTAACGTATAGCTTGCTCTACCACAGGACAAGTATAAACAAGCAAACGAGTAATACAGGAAATGGAAGAAAAAGCTGATATCAGCATCATGGGTTGCGGCTGGCTGGGAATGCCGCTGGCAGACCGGTTCATAAACAGTGGTTACCGCGTAAAGGGCTCCACCACCACTCCTGACAAGCTTGCTACACTGCGCGAGAAGAAAATAGAACCCTACCTGCTAAACCTTGCCGGGGAAGAAACGGACCAAGAGGCACTTGCCGACTTCCTGAATGCCCGTGTACTGATCCTCAACATTCCGCCCCGTTTACGAACCGGCGATGGAGACAACTACCTGCAGCAGCTTCATCGCCTGCTCAAAGCCATGTGCGAGTCGCCTGTTAGCCGGGTGTTGTTTGTCAGCTCCACCTCTGTTTACCTGAACCTGAACCGCGTGGTAACGGAAGAAGACATTGCCTTTACCCAGGAGCAGGATCCTCATAATGCATTGCTGCAGGCTGAAAAAATGTTCCAGGACCGGGAAGACTGGGTGTGTACAGTGGTGCGGTTCGGAGGCTTGGTGGGGGGCAGCAGGCAGCCCGGTAAGTTTATGGCCGGCAGAAAACATCTGCCGGACGGAGACGCACCTGTTAACCTGATTCACCAGGACGATTGCATAGAGATCCTGTTCCGGATCGTGGAAGCGGAAAAATGGGGATATACTTTTAATGCCTGTGCCGACGAACACCCGCTCCGGAAAGATTTTTATACCAAGGCAGCACTCGCCCTGGAGATGGTTGCGCCTCAGTTTGATGCCATGGAAGAGACGCAGTTCAAACTGATCAACAGCCAGAAGCTGAAAGATGAACTGTCATATGTGTTCATCCACCCCGACCCTATGCTTTTCTTTTAGTAACTTTACAGAAACTTGTTGATTGCTTTTTGCTGGAGTTCGACAGGAGGTCTTTGGTGCCTTTGTTTACCAGAGATCAATTAGCAATCAAGTATCATCAATCAACTAAATGAAAGTAGTAGTTATAGGCGGCGGGGCGGCTGGCTTTTTTGGCGCCATTGCGTGTGCAGCAGCTAATCCAAAGCTCCAGGTTACCTTGCTGGAGAAGACAAACAAGCTGCTGTCTAAAGTGCGCGTATCCGGAGGTGGGCGCTGCAATGTTACTCACGATTGCCTGCAACCTACTGTTTTCTCACAAAACTATCCGCGCGGTGCCAAGCAGCTGAAAGAAGCCTTTAAACTGTTTGGTGCTGAAGAAACGATTCGGTGGTTTGAACAGCGGGGCGTCTCTTTAAAGACAGAAGCCGATGGCCGCATGTTTCCAACTACAGATAACTCAGAAACCATCATCGAATGCCTGCTTCGGGAAGCGCGGAAAGCTGGGGTTGAAGTAAGAACGGGAACGGGTGTAGAGCACATCACCCCACCACAGGCAACTGGCTCCGGCACCTTTATACTTCAGCTTACGAACGGGCAAACCATAACGGCAGATAAAGTACTCATCTGCACCGGCGGCAATCCGAAAAGCCAAGGTTATGACTGGCTCCGTGTACTCGGCCATACCATACAGGAACCGGTTCCTTCGCTCTTTACTTTCAACGTACCGGGTTCTCCTTTCCAAGAACTGCAGGGTGTGTCGGTGCCAAAGGCGCGGGTGCGTATTGCGGGCCTGAAACTGGAATACGAAGGGCCTTTGCTCATCACTCATTGGGGGTACAGTGGCCCAGCCGTGCTAAAGCTTTCTGCCTGGGGCGCCCGGGTGTTTCATGACCAGAACTACAACTTTACCGCGCTGATTAACTGGGTGCCCGAACTTACAGAAGAAAGCCTGCGGGAACAGCTGCAGCAATACCGGCAGGCTCATCCAAAGAAAGTAGTGGCCACGAACCCGCTCTTCGGCTTACCCCAGCGCTTGTGGAAAGCAATGGCTGCACTGGCCCAAGTACCGGCTGATACAAAATGGGCAGAATTGCCGGCTAAGAATACCAACAAATTAGTAGAGGCATTGCACCGTGCTCCTTTCGAGGTAAAAGGCAAAACCACTTTCAAGGAAGAGTTTGTAACTTGTGGCGGCGTTGACCTGAGCCAGGTGAACATGAAAACAATGGAAAGCAGGCTGCAGCCAGGTCTATACTTTGCCGGAGAGGTGCTGGATATTGATGGAATTACGGGAGGTTTTAATTTTCAGGCAGCATGGACAACCGGCTACCTGGCTGGCCAAGCCATTGCAGAATCAAGTATGAATCCATAGCAGGAAACAAAAAGTACCATTATGCAGTACATCAGCATATAAGAACTATAATATAGTAAGACTATGGAAATCAATAAAGAAGTATACTCAACAGTGCACCATCTCATTGAGCGATGCAAAGATGGGGCAAAAGGTTACGAAACAGCAGCAGAAGATATCGAGGATCAGGATCTGAAAGAACTGTTCAGAAAGTATGCTGTTCAGCGCGATAGTATGATCACGGAGCTGCAGGACCAGCTGCACCGCATGGGCAAAATGGATGATGAAACCGGATCGCTGGAGGGCACCATGCACCGCGCCTGGATCGATTTGAAATCAGCATTGACTGCCCGAGACAGAAAACGTGTGCTGGAAGAGTGCGAGCGCGGTGAAGATTACGCCGTAAAAGCGTATGAAGAAGCCTTAGCTAAGAATTTGCCTACACAACTGCATCAGATCGTGGAGCAACAGTACCGCGATGTAAAACACGCCCATGACCATATCCGCTCGCTACGTGATGCGGCAAGAAAGGCATCATAAAAAAACTATAAGTATAAACTAAAGGAGCTTCGGCTCCTTTTTTGTTTCCCTAATGAACAAGGAGGCACTTAAAAACAATAAACCTGGCATCCGTCTGACGCCAGGTTTATGTGCTCTATCTGCCAAGGACAGGTAGAAAATCTTCCAACCTTTTTATGATATCGTTTTTTACGGCGACTGCTTTTAAAAGTTACAGCCTTAAAAGCAAATAGGCCGACGTTTTAAGCCGGCCTATTCTAACAGCTTTAGAAGTTTTCATCCTTCTGGTCTGTTATAGTTTATTTTACGGAAGTAAAATGCTGTTGTTACGATTCTTAGAATCTTTTTCTACGGAAGCCACGGCTGTCTCCGCCACGGTCTCCGCCTCTGCGGTCGCCATCACGATCGCCACGGCCACCGAAGCGGCTACCGCCACCACCGTAACCACCTTCACGTCGGCCTCCACCGAAACCGCCTTCGCGACCTCCGCGGTCACCGCCGAAGCCTCTGCGGCCACCACCGTCTCTGTCACGGTCTCTTCCGCCAAAACCTCTTTCTTCTTTGGCACCGGCACCTTTCTTGTCCGATTTCTCAACTACAACCATGCGGCCGTCCACTTCGATGCGGCCTACTTTTTCAAGTATCTGGGCTGTATATTCAGAAGGTACTTCCACAAAGCTGAACTTGTCGTACAAGTCGATGTCGCCTACTTTGGAGGCAGGTATGTCGGAGTTCTGGCTTAGCAGATCGATCAGATCCTTCGGGTGTACACGGTCTTTTTTACCGATGGTAATGAACAAGCGGTCAAAGCCTTCTTTGGCAACACCCAGACCTTTTTCAGCTTCTTTGCCGGCTTCTTTTGCTTTTGCCTCTTTCAGGCTCATTTTCAGAAGTGCTGCGGCAATCTCAAGCGAAGTATAATCTTCGTTAACCAGCGATTCGATTTTGGCAATGTGCTTTGTAAGATTTCCTTTTTCCAGCACTTCGCGCACTTTGCCAAGGAACATGCTTGTTCTAAGCTCGTTTACGTCTTCGTAAGTAGGTACCTGCTGCAGCACAATATTCGCTTTGGTGTAGCGCATGATGTCTTTCAGCTTGTAGATGTCCTGACGTCCGGAAACGAAAGAGAAAGCCTTACCTGATTTACCGGCACGGCCAGTACGGCCAATGCGGTGCACGTAAGCTTCTTCGTCCTGTGGCAAGTCGTAGTTAAACACAGCTTCCACATTTTCAACGTCCAGACCACGGGCTGCTACGTCTGTAGCAACCAGTATCTCCAGCTGTCCGTTACGGAATTTGTTCATCACGTTGGTACGCTGGTTCTGGTTCAAATCGCCGTGCAAGGCATCAGCAAAGTAACCGCGCGCCTGCAGGCTGCTTACCAGCTCATCTACCATGCGTTTGGTATTACAGAAGATGATAACAGACTTCATGTTGTGCATATCCAGTACTCTGGAAAGCACTTCACCTTTCATGCTGTTACGCACTTCAAAGTATACCTGATCGATGTTGGTAACTGTAAGTTCTTTGTGAACTACCTTTACAATAACCGGGTCGGTTTGGTAGCGTTTGGTAAGCTCCATGATCGGCTTGGACATGGTAGCTGAAAAGAAGATCGTCTGGCGCTCTTCCGGCATCTGGCTCAGCACGAACTCAATGTCTTCACGGAAGCCCATGTCAAGCATTTCGTCTGCTTCGTCCAGGATGATCTTTTTTACTTTATCCAGCACAAGTGTACCGCGCTCGATGTGGTCCATTACACGACCCGGCGTACCGATAACAATCTGCACACCCTGCTTAAGCGCGCGCAGCTGGCGCTCGTAAGGCTGGCCACCGTAAATAGGAACTACGCTAATGCCTGTTTTATACTTGGCAAGTTTCTGAATCTCACCTGATACCTGGATGGCAAGTTCACGTGTCGGGCAAAGTACAAGCGCCTGTACGCTACGGTCGCGCTCGTCTATACTTTCTATGGTAGGAATGCCGAAGGCGGCAGTTTTACCGGTACCTGTCTGGGCCTGACCAATAATGTCGCGACCTTCTAAAACAACCGGAATAGCTTCTGTTTGAATGGGAGAAGCTTCTTCGAAACCCATGTCAGCGATAGCACGCTGTACTTCCGGCGATAGCGGAAGCTCATCAAATCTGATTTTGTTCATCTAAATACTTAATAACTAATTATGACACATCTGGAGGCAGCCTGTTTCCAATCTCGTCTCTTTTACGCTAAAGAGGACTCTTGACGACAAAGAGTGTAACTAAAAAACTAGGATAAGCCAACGACAGATGGTGTAGCCAGTTATAAAAGTGATCAGACTGATTCCAAATCGGCTGCAAAGGTACAAATTATTTCTGAGGATAGCACTACACCTTGTTTAACATTCCCCCTTTGCGTGCATTTCTTAACAACATCTGTAAAGCCATTTCTGGTTCAGAACCGATGCAATGTTTATTAGATAAATTTTTTTCAGAAAAAATTAGACTTTTTGTGCGATAATTATCTATATTACCACAATTAATTTATAAAAAATATAGGAATTAGTAACAACTCTGGTACTTTACTCGTAAAAAGAAATGTTTCGCCCTTAAAAACCAGCTATTTACTTCCAATTTAATTATAACAATAAAACTTTATAAAATTTACACGTAGTATACAACTCCAAGCCGAACCAAAACCTAAAGACTGCATTACCCTTATGAAAAATATAAACCACTTAGGAACATTCTGGTTTCCTTTATCCCTGGTGTATAACTCCGCGTGACGAGCCTTTACAAATGTGATTCGTTTTTGTTTCCCTGCTTTTCAGCAAAAGCCGGCAGTGTTTTTTGTGCAATTTCTTAGTCTAAATTCAACCAACTTAAACCTCTCATTATGCTACACTTCTCCAAGATCTCGACACAACAAGGAAAGGATTTTAATTTAATTGCTTCCGGGGCGTTAGCCTTTAAAATCCAGAACAAGATTCTGAAGGATGACACCTTCCTGCAGAACACAAAGGTCACCCGCAACCTGTTGCCTCCTAACGGGCAGCACACGCGCAACGCTTCACAGGATCAGAATAAAGTCTTTTATGTGATCATCTCTGACCTTGACAAGATCAACACCGAGGCTCTGTGCAAAATGATTTCACGTGAACGAGCAAACGGTAGCTATGCTGTGTGTCAGGTGATCCCGATGTACTACAATGAGCCTTCGTTTAAAGCCCTGAAAATGCTGCGCCAGAATTTTGATGAGGTATTGGAGCTGAACAAGTTTAACCTGGGTAGCAGCACAGCCCTCATGAATGCCGAACAACAGCATTGCGTTATCACAGATTATTCTATCTCGATGGCTCGTATCATGTACCACGTTTGCATAAAGGATTTTGCCACCAGCAAAACGGCTGAAGAGAGAAACACGGTATCTGCTTATGCATAAGGCATAGCCGTTGCACACCGGATAGAAAGCCCCATCCTGAACCTGTTCCGGAGGGGCTTCTTCTTTTATAAGCCATGGCTTCTGTGCTTGAGGCTAATATTGCTAAAAATTTTAGGTTTATACTTGGCAAAGGTGGACTGCACCTAGTATCTTTATATGCTCTGATATTACAGGCTTCCTTGTTATGCCCTCTACTTTTAAAATATACTCTTCGTCAGCCGGATCCGGTAAAACCTACCACCTTACGAAAGAATACCTGAAGCTGGCGCTGCACACGCAAGACCCCGACTATTACCGCTCTATTCTGGCAATCACGTTCACCAACGATGCGGCTGCCGAAATGAAGGAGCGTATACTGGGGGCACTTCGTGGCTTTAATGATCCGAACCAATCGGAGAAAGAAAAGGCGAAGAGCGAACAACTGCTGGAAGGTATAACAAAAGACCTGCAGGAAGAATACCCTGAGGAAGGCTTGACTGTGGAGATTATCCGGGAGCGTGCCGGCAAGCTTTTCACGCAGATACTTTACAATTACAGCGACTTCTCGGTCAGCACCATCGACAGCTTCGTGAACAAGATCGTGCAGGCTTTTACGCGCGAGCTGAACATCCCCTATAACTTTGAAGTTGACCTGGACTCGCAGACGCTGGTGAATACGGCCGTGCAGTTGCTGCTGGATAAGGTAACTAACTCCAAAGGCGATCTGTTGTCGGAGACACTGGAGCAGTATGCGCTGGAGAAAGCCCGCGAAGGCCGTAGCTGGAACACCCTGCCCGAAGACCTGGCGGATTTTGCCAAAAACCTGCTGAACGAACAGGTATACGAAGCGGTGACCGACATCCAGAGCCTGACGCTGGAGGACTTTAAAAGTATACGCGCCCAGCTGAAAGACTTGCAGAAAGGCATAGAAGAAGCCGTAGCTAATGACGCAGTCAAAGCCTTAGCTGCCATAGACAATGCCGGCCTCTCTCCTGCCGATTTCTTCCAGGGCAACCGCGGCATCTGGGGCTACTTCAACAAGTTCTCAAAGGAAGCAGACCTTACCTACGGCAACAACTACGCCCGCCAAAGTATAGAAGACGACAAGTGGTACGCCGGCAAAGCCAGTACTTATACCAAAAGCCAGATCGACAGTATCAGGCCGCAACTGACGGAGCTATACTATAACATCGAAAGTATAAAAGAGCAGTACGCCGCCTCCTTCACGCTCATCAATGCCATAGTGCCGCACCTGTATAAAGTATCAGTACTGAACGAGCTCGAAAAATGCCTGCAGGAGATTAAGCGCGACAAGAACACAGTACACATTTCGGAGTTCAACAAGCGCATTATTGATATTGTGTTGCAGGAGCCGGTGCCGTTTATTTATGAGCGCCTGGGCGAGAAGTATAACCACATCCTGATCGATGAGTTTCAGGATACTTCGGTGCTGCAATGGAACAACCTGCTGCCGCTTGTAGACAATGCGTTGGCTTCCGGCCACTTCAGCATGGTAGTAGGCGACGCCAAACAAGCTATTTACCGCTGGCGTGGTGGCGAGATGGAGCAGATCCTGCACCTTTACAAACGCAACACCGAAAAACTGTACCAGAACCGTCGCCACGGAAGTATAATCCGCGAACGTTACGAGTCGGTAAACCATGCCCTGGATCCCGATGATCTGCAGATCAATTACCGCAGCCGCGCTGAGATCATCGACTTCAACAACGAGCTTTTTACCTACATCAGCAAAGAGCACAAGGCGTTTGAAATGTTCGCCTCGATCTACGATGAGAAGTTTATACAGTATGTACCGGAGGGCGACAAAAGCGGCGGCCATATCCAGATCATGTTCACTTACCCGGATGATATCAACTATAAGTTTGACCTGAACGGCTGCACCCGCACCGAAGAATTGTACGAGGGCTATGCCCACGAGAAGATCCTGAGCTACGACGAAAGTATGCTGAACATGGTGCTGCAGCTGGTAAAGCAGGGACTGGAAGATGGTTATACGTTGAAGGACATGGCCATACTTTGCCGCACCAACAGCAAGAGTAAGCTCATTGCCAATTTCCTGAAGGAGCGCAAGTATGATATCATCTCGCAGGATTCGCTCTCGCTGCAGTTCGCTGAAGTGATCAACCTGATCATTGCACTGTTCCGGGTGTTCAATCGACCAAACGATACGCTGGCAAAGTCGGAGGCCTTATACTTAGTATGTGCCGTGGCGCTGGAAACGATTCCGGATACGGAGATGACGCAGACCATTGCCCGCATTGCCAACGAGAAAGATCCGCAGGCCTTCTTTGACCAGCTGCGCATATTGGGTTTTGATGTGAAAGAACGCGAAACCGGTAATCTTTCTATCTATGAGCTTACGGAACAACTGGTGCGCATTTTCGACCTGCTGGGCCACAACAACGAGTGCGAATACCTTTTCCGCTTCCTGGACCTGGTGCTGGAGTATAGCCTCAAGAACAGCAACAATCTGAACAATTTCCTGGCCTACTGGGAGGTGCAGAAAGAGCGCCTCAGTATAAACACGCCGAAAGACCGCAACGCCATTACCATTACCAGTATCCATAAATCCAAAGGCCTCGCCTACCCGATCGTGATCATCCCGTTTGCCGACTGGAGCACCGAGCCGCAGACACGGGCGCTGATGTGGAGCCAGCTGCCTGAAGAAGTGAGTGTAACAGGTAAGCTGCGCAGCGTGGCAGTTAACATAAGTTCTAAACTGGAGACAACAGTGCTGGGGCAGCAGTATAGCACCGAGATTGAGAAGACTTTTATCGAGAACCTGAACATGCTCTACGTGGCCCTCACCCGCCCCATCGACAGGCTATACCTGATCGGCAACGGCAAAGACCTGCAGGATGATAAAAAAGCAGCCAAAGCGCTGGAAGGCACTGCCAAAAACGTAAGCCACCTGCTTTACCGCTACCTGGTGTACAAGGAAATGTGGCAACCGGGGCAATTCTGTTACCAGCTGCACAAAGGCAAAGAACGCCAGCACCACACGCAGCTCAACACAGAAAACACTTACTTTCTGGAGCACCTGGTAACCACCGACTGGGCACAGCGCCTGCAACTGAAGCAGCACGCCAACAACGTGTTCGATTTTGAGACGCAGACCAAACAACGCGTACTGAATAAAAAGCTGCACTATGCTTTGTCGCGAATCATTACCACTCCGCAACTTGATACAGTGCTGCGCCAGATGGTGTATGAGGGTATCATCAGTGAAAGAGAAAAACCTGCACTACGCGAGCGTTTGCAGGAGGTGATCAATCATCCGAAGCTGCGATATTATTTCTCAGGCAAAGTGGTAGTAGAGCACAAAAAAGAGCTACTCGACGCCCGCGCTTACCTCTATAAACCAGATCGTGTGGTTTTTGACGGCAACCAGGTAGTGCTGATCGAGTTCAAGTTGCCGCCTCCGCAGGCCGAGCACCGGAATAAATTAGATCATTATGCCGTGCGCTTCAAGCAACTGGGCCACGAAAAGGTAAAATGTATACTTTACTATTTCGATACGGAAGAGATTCTGGAGTGGAGCTACGGCGGCAAGAGTTTGCAGATGGGGCTGGCGCTTTAGTTTATTACGAATTACAAATTATGAAAGAGTAGCCTTCAGCTATACTTTAATTTCAATCAATCAAGTTAAGTCTCTAAATAAAGGACTTCCCGCCTCAGACTACCTAGAACGCGAGTTCGAAACTAGCGAGCGTAGCTCTGAGGGGCCTGGAGTGGTTGGAAGATTACTCAATAAACAAACAAGTAGAAAATATTAAACCAGTATATGGAACAACGCATTACCCTTATAACCCTTGGTGTAAAAAACCTGCAGCGCTCAAAAGACTTTTACCAGAACATACTTGGCTGGAAGCCACTGGAGAGCAGCAACGAAAGTATCGTTTTCTTTCAGCTGAACGGTCTGCAACTGGCCCTCTTCCCACAGGAATCTCTAGCTGATGACGCAGGTGTTGAAGCTGACGGCAAAGGCTTCAGAGGCTTCTCGCTGGCATACAATGTACGCTCAGAAAAGGAAGTGGATGAAGTGGTAGCTTCTTTGGAAGCAAAAGGTGTGAAGGTGCTGAAACAACCTCAAAAAGTTTTCTGGGGCGGCTACAGCAGCTACATCGCTGACCCGGACGACAACCTGTGGGAGATCGCTTATAATCCATTTATGTCCTTGGATGTTAATGGTAATGTTTCGGAGTCTATAGATTAATATTATCAGTAGATCTATGATCTCGACTTATAGTTAGGCACTAAGACTTACATTAGCTACACCTATTATCCTACTTGCTACTTTGATATTAATGGGTGGTGGGCATGGATGGTATGAGCCTGCTATTCTTTTGCTGGCATTTGGATTTATAACTACCATCATGACAGACTCATTGAATGCTATGTCTGTTATACTGGCAGCCTTACAATTTCCACTATACGGTCTCATTATAGATATTGCGAAAAATAAAGGCAAACTAAAATGGGCAGTGCTGTTTATTGCTGTTTTGCATTTAGCACTCGCAATTTCAATACTTATACTTAGGGACGAAACCTGGAGCTAATTCACTCATTCACTCAATCACTCATTCAAAATTAATTCCGTGCAGACTTTCCTGGAGCTAACGGCGAAATACGTTTACGAGAAGTATAAAGAGAACATCAGCGAGCTGTGTATTATTCTGCCTTCACGTCGTGCGAGTTTCTTTTTTAAAAATGCGCTGGCGCAGGCGGTACCGGAGCCTATCTGGTCGCCTGAGGTGTTTGGTATGGAGGACTTTATTACGCGCCTTGCCAAAACCGATGTGCTGGAGCCGATCAACCTGCAGCTGGAGCTTTACGACCTCATGCGCGAACAGGATCCGACGCTGGATTTCGACCAATTCGTGACCTGGGGTGGCACCTTGCTCGCTGACTTCAGCCGGATAGACCAGAACATGGTGGATACCGGTAAGCTGTTTGAGTACCTGAGCGAGGCAAAGGCACTGGAGCGCTGGGACCCGAAGTACCTGGGCAAGGAGCTCTCTCCTACCATGAAAAAGTACTTCAGCCTCTGGGACAACATCGAGAAGACCTACCACAACCTGCGCAAGCGCCTGCTTAAAAACAAGCAAGCCTACACTGGTATGGCTTTCCGGAAGGTGGCGAATGACATTGAAAGTATAGCCAAAGAACCGGGTTGCGCGCAGTACATCTTCATTGGCCTCAATGCCCTTACCAGCTCTGAAGAAAAGATCATCAAAACCCTGCTGAAGCACGACAAGGCGGAGGTGCTTTTTGACAGCGATGATTTTTACATGGAAGAAGGCACACCTAACCGGGCGGGCAGCTTCCTGCGCAAGTATAAATCCGGATGGAAACTACCGGAATGGCGCTGGCAGCAAAATTTGCTGCTGACCGATGAGAAGGAGATCAACGTGATCGGAGTAGCCAATGCCAGTATGCAGGGCAAACTGGCCGGGCAGCTATTGCAGGAGATTCGTCAGCAGGACAAGCACGCGCAGGTGGCCATCATCATGCCCGACGAAACGCTCTTGTTGCCGGTGCTGCACTCCATACCGGATGAGGTACCGAATTATAACGTAACCATGGGTTTGAGCTTTAAAGGTACACCCCTTGCTAACCTCATCGACCTGCTGTTTGACGTGCACCTGACAGGCGTAACGCAGCTACAGGAGTCGGGCTACAAAGTATACCAGTACCACCATTTGTCAGTAACGAAGCTGCTCACGCACCCTTTCATCCGCAGGTATGAACTATACTTAAACGAGCAGCCGGAGCAAGTCAAATTTCATGGCTTTGTACAGAAGGTGCTCGACAAGATCGTGCAGGACAACCGGGTGCTAATTACGGCAAACGACCTGCTGGAAATGGGCAATCACCAGCCGCTATTCGAAACGCTTTTCAAAAGCTGGCGCGACTGCGACGACATCATTGCCTCGTTGTACAGCCTGATCGATATGCTGCGCGAAGTATACAGCCACCAGCCCAACACCATCGAGACGGAGTACCTGTACATTTTCTATACCATCGTTAAGCGCCTTGACACCATTTTCGACTGCCGTGAGCAGAAGATCTCGGTGCGCAGTTTTCGTAAGTTCCTGAACGAACTCATCGCCTCTACCCGACTGCCATTCAGCGGCGAGCCGATCTCGGAGGTGCAGATCATGGGTATGCTCGAGACGCGTGCGCTTGATTTTGAGAACGTGATCATCCTATCGGTGAACGAGAACACGCTGCCGGCACCAAAGCGGCACGAGTCGCTGATGCCCTACGACGTGCTGAAGCAATTTGGCCTGCCAACTTATGCCGAAACCGAAGGCGCTATGGCTTACAATTTCTACCGCCTGCTGCAGCGCGCCAAGCGCGTGAACCTGCTGTACGTGCTGCCTTCCGACACTTACGGCTCTGGTGAGAAAAGCCGGTTTATACTTCAGCTACAGAACGATCTGGCCCTGCGCAACCCAAACATCAGGTTCCGCGACCTGACGGCCGCTGTGAACCAGAAACAGACGAAGAAGTATGACGAGGACATTGTCATTCAGAAAGATGAGCAGACGCTGGAGCAACTGAAGAAAGAGCTGCAGCGTGGCCTCTACCCTTCGCATCTGAACATGTACATTAACTGTTCGCTGCAATATTACTTCAGCCGCATTGCCAAGTTAAAGGAGATTGACGAGGTGGAAGAACAATTGGGCGCCGACCAGTTTGGTACCATTGTGCACCAGGTGCTGGAAGATTTCTTCCGTCCATTTGAGCAAAGCGGAAAGCCCATTGAAAAGCCGCATGTAGAGCAAATGCTGGAGCAACTGCCAAAGCAGGTGGAGCTGGAATTCAGGAAAGTGACCCGTGGTGCCACGCCGGAACGCGGCATGAATTACCTGCTCTTTAAAGTAGCCGTGCAGGTGCTGGAGAAATACCTGGATAAGCTGAAGGATTCAGATGAATTGCCGCTGTACGTTTTGCGCCTGGAAGAGCAGATGGAGGCTATACTTCCGGTGCAGGTGGGCGACGAACTTATACCCGTGAAAGTAGCAGGTAAAGCCGACCGCATTGACCTGACAGGCCACGACCTGCGCGTGATCGATTACAAGACCGGTAAAGTTGAACAGAACCAACTGCGCATAAAGCCGGAGGAAGTAGAACTGCATTTCACCACCGATCCGAAGTATGACAAAGCTCGTCAATTGTGGCTGTACGAGTATATCCTGCACCGCACCTTGCAGCAAAATCCCGAAACTATACTGCGTAACGGCCAGCATGTAGATCCGAGAAGTATAAACCCGAAGTCAGGTATACTTTCGTTCCGTAACCTCGATGCCGGTGTGCTCTCGTCGGAGTTTCCGTTTGTGGCTTCTTCTGGAAAAGATTTTGTGGAGGCTTCAGAAGAGATACTATCTAACTTCGTGCGCCGCCTGCTGGACCCCGAAGAGCCGATCCATAAAACCAATGATCTGGATGTATGCCAGTACTGTCCGTACAGAGGGATTTGTGCGCGATAGAAAACTATAATAACAAAAAGAGCAGCCACACGAATGGGCTGCTCTTTTTGTTTACTGGCAGTTATAGGTTAGTTGCAGATGCCTTATATTACACATTCACGTTTTGCATTTGCTCCTCCCGGTACCTGCCGCCGGCCGCTACTCCCTTTGGAGCAATCTGCTCGATCTGTTGCAACTCTTCCACGGTCAGAGATACATCCAGTGCGCCCAGGTTTTCCTCCAGGTACTTTCTGCGTTTGGTACCCGGTATTGGTACAATATCATCGCCCTGAGCCAGCAACCACGCCAAAGCCAGTTGCGAAGGCGTGCATCCTTTCTGGCCGGCCAGTTCTTCAATCTTCTTCACCAAATCCAGATTCTTCTGGAAGTTTTCACCCTGAAAGCGTGGCGAGTGGCGCCTGTAATCGTCTTCAGCCAGGTCTTCAAAGCGCTTGAACTGTCCTGTCAGGAAACCCCTGCCCAGCGGACTGTACGGCACAAAACCTATTCCCAGTTCGCGGCAGGCAGGCAGTATTTCATCTTCCACATCGCGGCTCCAGAGCGAATATTCTGTCTGTAGCGCCGTGATTGGATGTACGGCATGTGCTTTTCTGATCGTTTGCACAGAAGCTTCGGATAAGCCTAAAAATCGCACTTTGCCTTCTTTTACAAGGTCTGCCATTGCTCCGACAGTTTCTTCAATGGAAGTATCCTTATCTACCCGGTGCTGGTAATACAGATCAATGTAATCGATTCCTAGGCGTTTCAGGCTGGCTTCGCAGGCTTTTTTTACATATTCAGGCTTGCCGCTGATCCCTAAAAAGCTGCCATCCTGCCCCCGCACGTTTCCAAACTTGGTGGCAACAATCACCTTATCCCTTCTGTCCTTAATGGCTTTTCCTACCAGCTTTTCATTTTCGCCTACCCCATACATGTCGGCTGTGTCAAGGAAATCCACTCCCAATTCGAGTGCCCGGTGTATGGTTGCCACAGATTCATCATCGTTGCGGTTGCTGTAAAAGTCAGACATGCCCATGCAGCCCAGGCCCAGTGCAGCTATTTCCAGGCCTTGTTTTCCTAGCTTTCTTTTGATCATAGTATAAGTTTTAAATTTTCCTGATTACCATATCCTGATTATGCTCAAGCCTCCTCATCGAATTTTGAACCAGCTTCAGCCAAGCCAGGCATACTGTTTCTGATACGAATGTCTGCGCCGGTGCGGGTAAAATTCATTTCGTATTGTACCGGCTTTGCTCAAACTATATGTAACCATAGCAACAAACAAGGCTTTATATCCGAACTAATAGGGCTTACAGTTGTAATCGGCATTTATGAAAAGATTTGTGATTTCGGATAGCCATGGTGGGTACAAGGCTTTGGTACAATGCCTGGAGCGGTCAGGTTTTGATGCAGCGCAGGACCAGCTTATTTTTATCGGTGATGTGGTGGATGGCTGGTCGCAGACAAAGGAAAGCATTGCGTTGCTGCTCTCGTTGAAGCACCTGGTATACCTGCTGGGCAACCACGACCAATGGGCTCTGGAGTACTACACCGGCAAACTAGACGACAATGGCTCTGTGCTTAGGAGCTGGCTCTGGCAGGGAGGTGCTGCCACCATCGAATCCTACGGGCTGGGTAAACCAATGCCGCCAGAACAGTTGAATCTCCTTCAAAATGCGAAACTCTATCTTGTTACAGAAGATAATATCCTGTTTGTGCATGCTGGCTTTGATACCCGGAAACCTGTTGAGAGTACGGACGCCTACACCTTGCTCTGGAGCAGGGATTTTATTGAAAGCAATTACCTGCAGTATACGCAGCATAAAACCATACACATCAGCCGGTATAAAGAAGTATACATCGGCCATACGCCTACAATCGCATTAAACAAGCATCAGAAAAAGCCTTTGCATATGGGAAATCTTACCTTAATGGACACGGGCGCAGCATTTACAGGCTGCTTGTCTATCATGGATATCGACAGCAAAGAAGTATGGCAGTCGGATCCGGTTATGACATTGTACCCGGACGAGCCCGGCAGAAACGGAATCAGTTGGAATGACAGTAAAAATCTGGAAGTATAAGGCTAAAATTACTATCTAAGGGAACAGATTTCTGTTCGTAATGTATTATAAAATTATATCTTCAAATTTGCGCAATCGGTAATGTCAGCATAAGTAAATTACAACACTTGAACATATTCATTTTATTTCTTTCCAGGCTCAGGCTATCGCTGCAGATCGTGAAAACGGCGCTGGCAGCTGCCATTTCGTGGTTTGTAGCTACCAACCTGCTTCATGCCGAGTACCCCTACTTTGCTGCGTTGGCTGCCATACTTACCGTGCAGGTAACTGTCGCCGACTCTGTCGAAAAAGCAACGCAACGCATCATCGGCATCATTGGGGGCGTGATGCTGAGTATGCTGATCGGGCACTGGTTCCAGATCGGAGGGCTCTCCATTTTTGTTGTGATCCTGCTTGGCATGTGGATCTCGAAGGCGCTCCGCATGAACCCTCAGATCATTTCGCAGGTGGCCGTGAGTTCTTTTCTTGTGCTGGCGTTCGGGCAATCTGAAGAAGGGTATGCCTTCGACCGGATCATAGAAACCATCATAGGGTCCGCTATAGCCGTTCTGATAAATGCCGTGATAGTCCCGCAGGATGCCATTCCGGAAGTAGAACAAAGTATACTGAGGTTGAGCAAAATAGCATCCAGCACCCTGAAAAGCCTGCACGTGATCCTGGACGTAAGCGGCAGCAGAAGAAAAACCGGAAGGTCGGAGGTAGACGCGCTTATACTTGAAACGGAAAACTGCCATAAAACCCTGAAGCTGGCCGAGCAAAGCCTGAAGTATAATATTTTCCTGACGCACAAGCGCACCCGGCTCAGCCGCCTGGCTGTAAGTATAAGCAAGCTGGAGCATATCACCGTTCAAATCAGGGGTATCCGGCGTGGTCTGGCAGATTTGCAGTTAGACGAGACCTTTCAGCTGGAGTTCTCGGATCTGCAACAGCTTAAACGGGCAATGGATGCCACAGCCAACTGCATAACGGCTTTCGGCGAAACCATGATACATGCCTCTGAAGCCAACCTGTTACAGCTCAGCAAAGCAATCGAGCTGGCCCGGTCAGAGCAGGCACTTTGCCTGCTTGAACTTAGAAATATTGCCTCTTTGGAGACGCTGCGCGATGTAGGAAGCGTACTTACCGACCTGAGCCGCATTGTTGCCGAAACCGAGCGCCAGAACCTGAGCCGGGAAATAGCCAAAGTGAAGTAAAGCTCCTGGTCCACGAAGTATAGTTTGATGATACTTTATCTTTTCCGGATAATTTCACCTGCTTAACTTGCCTGTGTAAGCTTTTATCAAATGGCCGAAGAATATTTACCCACTTACCAGATTCAGGACTTTGATGCCCGTCGGCAGAAGGAATGTTATTTTTATATCAGCTCTTTTGCTGCACACCTGAAAGCCCATAAGTTTATACAGAAACCGCACAAGCACAACTTCTTCATCGTGCTGATCATCACGCAGGGCACCGGCATCCATACGGTTGACTTTAAAGAGTACCAGGTGGAGCCCAATACAGTGTTCTTCATGGCACCCGGACAGGTACACAGCTGGCAGCTTTCTGATGATACGGATGGCTTTATCCTGTTCTTTACGCCTGAATTTTACTTGCTAACCTACCCGCACAAAAAGCTGTTTTCTTTTCCTTTTTTCAATGGCTTGCTGCACAGCCCGGTGCTTACATTTGGAATACCTGAGCGCGATTTGCTACTGGGGCTGGTAGGCAGTATGCAGCATGAATTTATACAGCAACAGTTGTTGAAAGAAGACGTGCTTCGGGATTACCTCGATATCCTGCTCATCTCCCTTACGCGCATGTACAGGTTGCACTACAAAGAGGAGTTCTTTGCCGTTTCCTCGCTTTCACAGTTACAACTACTCGAGAACCTGATTGATCGCTATTACAAAGAACATAAGCCGGTAAGCTTTTATGCTGAAGAATTGAACCTGACCGCTAAACAGCTCAACGAGATCAGCAAACGGAGCACAGGCAAAACCCCAACCGAACTGATACAGGAGCGCCTTGTACTGGAAGCGCAAAGGTTGCTGGTTCATTCCGACCTGACCGTGTCGCAGGTGGCCATGGAACTGGGATACTTTGATAATGCGTACTTCTTTCGCTTCTTTAAAAAGCATGTAGGCAAAACGCCAGAGCAATTCAGAAATACCCACAGCTGATTTATTTCCAGGGTTTCTGATGCACTTACCAGTTAAAACCGTACTGCTATGCGGAGGTACATTTGTGCAGTATTTGGGAGTATAAGTCCAGTACTTCCGGTATGATGCTTGCATACCTTTGTAGTACACTAGTTCTTGTAAGAGATGAGTTGGAGAGACACCACGCTTTATAGCATTCTGAATACCAAGTGCCCCCGTTGCCATGATGGTGACATGTTTCCGAAAGGCACGCTTTATAATTTTCGCAAGTTCTCAGACATGCATGAAAAATGCGACTGCTGCGGCCAGCCTTTTGAGCCGGAAACGGGCTTTTACTATGGGGCTATGTTTGTGAGTTACGGCTTCAGCACTGCTATCTTTATCGCAGTATGGATCGCGCTGAGCCTGCTTACAGAAGAAGTGACGATGTTTATGATGATCGTTGCGCTGGTAATATCTGTGGTTGCCTTGCTCCCGTTAAACTTCAGGCTGTCGCGCAGCATCTGGATCAATTTCTTTGTCCGGTACGCCGGCCCTTGTAAGCAACAAAAGGCTCAGCTATAATCCGGGTTGTTATTTACCCTGATAGCGGAGTTTTTCAGATAAAGCAATTATTACATTTTGCCTCCTCTCCAACTACAAGTTTTAGTTTGGGGGAGGCAATTTTTTTGTTTTTTTCTTTTGTTGCTACCTGCTTCAGAACGATTGAATTACGTCTGTTAACACCTTTTTTCTTCCCTCTTAGGCCCGTTTTCCTGTAATTCCCAGCTTAACCCTGCAGGGCAACTTCCGTAAAGGCGCAAGGGAGTAGCTGGCCTAGTAACCGCTTCATGAATATACTAAGCGCCAAATGTTCCCGTTAAACTTATAAATTACTATATTTGATATTATAACAGCAACGCCTCGTCGTAAGCACGTTGCTGCTTGGCTTCGATCTGTCTGATCCATCAATAAACATATATTGTTTTGCGAAAACTTTTACTTTTTTTATTTCTGATTGTTAGTACGCTGCAGGCTTATAGCCAGAGCAATTACCTGCATGTAATTGCCAAGCCTGGAGATGGAATTTATACGTTGCTTCGTCGCCACGGGCTCAATCCGTCGGAGCATTTAAAGCATTTTCTGGAGCTTAACCAGGATAAGATTGGTGACAACAATAGCCTGGTAGTAGGCAAAAAATATCTTCTACCGCCGGTAACTTCAGCAGCGGCAGGTTCAAAAACAAAACCTGTTACAGCCAAAACAGCCAGTGTAGAAACTTCCAACTCTTCACGCGTACTTAAAGTACCACTTTTTGGAGACAAGTATGAGCGGATAGAAGTAAGAAGCCAGGCATTGAAAGGTGCTGTGTACTACCTCTCTTCAGGCCACGGTGGTCCGGACCCTGGAGCGGTAGGCAAGTATGGCCCCTACGAGCTTGCTGAGGATGAGTATGCCTATGATGTAACCATCCGGCTGGCCCGCCGGCTGATGGAGTATGGCGCTACGGTTTACATGGTGGTGCAGGATGAGAACGACGGTATCCGGGACGAAGGCGTGCTTAAAATGGACTACGATGAGGAGCACCACGGAGGCAAAAAGATATCCACGAGCCAGAAGTACCGCTTACGCGAGCGCACTGCTGCCATCAACCAGTTATACTACAAACACAAAGGTGCTTACCAGCGCATGCTCTCAATCCATGTGGACAGCCGCAGCATAGGTAAAAACATCGACGTGTTCTTTTACCACCACGAGAACAGCGCGTCCGGCGAGAAACTGGCAAAAAGCATACATCAGGTATTTACGTCTAAGTACAAGCGCTACCAGCCCAACCGCGATTACTTTGGCAGCGTTTCGCATCGGAGTAGCCTCTACGAGGTTAAGTACAGCTACCCGCCCAATGTCTTTATTGAGCTAGGCAACATCCGCAACAGCCTCGACCAGCGCCGCTTCGTTATTGCCGATAACAGGCAGGCCCTGGCTAACTGGATCGCCGACGGCATCATCAACGACTATAAATCGAAGTAAAACAAAAAGAGCAGGATGAAGTACCTGCTCTTTTTGTTTTCAACTATGCGTTATTTCTTCTGCTGCTCCGCTTTCAGGAAATCATACTTCAGCAAGTTGATAATTGCGTTACGGTGCGCATCGGCCGACATTGTTTCGGCATCTTTGTTTACCATTTCGTCGGTGCCTATGAGCAGTTGCCGCTTCACATTATCCGGGTCTTTTTCTCTGGAGAAATACAGCGCTACATAATCGCGCTGGCCAAAATTTCCTTTCACCCCGATGCCCATTCCGTTCAGGATACCGTCCAGCACGTCTACAACGCCGGGCTCAGATTTTGAAGCAAAGCCAAAGTACTTAAAGCCTGCATCTGTTACCATTTTATGCCGTGGAAAGTCTTTAGCCAAGCCTTGCTCAAAGCTACGCTCCTGCTCTTTATCATCAAATCGATACAGTAATACAAAGTTGTTCATAGCTTATTATGGTTTAATTTACAAAAGAGTGTACTATACTTAGCTACGTGAGGCCCTCTCATTAGTTAGTCGCCCCGGAGCTATACTAACCCATACCTTGCTATTTAAAAGACTGATTCTGATTCGATTCCTGTTCTAACCGGCTTTATTTGATGCAATTTGAAAGACATTCGGGTCTATGTTTTATACTTACCCAGATAGCCAGACAAGAGCCTCTGACAAATCATCCAGTAAATAATATACCCGAAATGCTACCTACAGCAGCTTTGTCACGTATTAAACCTCACCTAACCAATGCAATTTTGAAGCACCCGCTTTAACTTATTTTAATCAGTATTACCGCTTTTATGGCAAACAACACCTCTCCTATGCAGCTGCAGTTTATTGGTGCGGCTGGCGTTGTAACGGGTTCCAAGACCCTGCTGCAAACAGACAAGTATAAAATTCTGATCGACTGCGGTCTTTTTCAGGGAAATAAATCGGAGCGAAAGCTCAACAAAGTAAAGCGGCTACCTTTTAAGCCTTCTGAGTTGGATGCCGTTATCCTGACGCACGGCCACCTTGACCACACGGGCTATCTTCCGGCGCTGATAAAGAAAGGATTTACAGGTCCCATTTATGCCACCACTCCTACCCGCGACATCACCGAGATCATACTTCGAGATAGCGCTAAAATTCAGAAGGAAGATGCACGGGAAGCCAACAAACGGCTGCGGGAAGGAAAGAAACCGATCCGGCCCCTTTACCGCAATAAGCACGTTTCGCAGACGATGGAATTATTCCGAACCCATGAAGACGGCCAGTGGATCAGTATCAAAGATGATCTGAAGCTCCGTTTCCAGAAGAGCGGCCACATCATCGGTTCTGCTTCCGTTGAGTTGGAGTACCAGGAACGGAGATTCGTATTCTCCGGCGACATCGGCCAGCGCGACCCGCTTATACTTGACCCACCTTCCCGCATCCACACCGCAGATTACGTGGTGATGGAATCTACCTACGGAAATAAATTGCATGATAACAGTGTGTCTCCTTTCCAGGCGCTTCAGGATGTGGTAAACAAAGCACACGAAAAAGGAGGATCGCTGGTGATACCGAGCTTTGCTGTGGAACGGGCGCAGGAAATCATCATGCTGCTTAACAACCTGATGGACGAAAGGAGCATTCCGCGCCTGCCTATTTACTTCGACTCGCCGATGGGCAGCAACATCACCAAGGTTTTTCAGGAGCACGAAGATTGGCACAACCTCTCCGAGTCCGAAACAAACAAGCTCACTGAAAATGTACACATCGTGGAGAGCTTTAGCGAAACCCTTACCGTGCTGGATGAGAACGGACCTAAAAGCAAGATCATCATAGCCGGCAGCGGTATGGCAACTGGTGGCCGCGTACTGCATTACCTAAAGGAGCTGGTGGGCGACGAGAAAAATACCGTTTTGCTGGTAGGGCACCAGGCAGAGGGTACACGCGGACACCAACTGTGCAACAATGCAGCGGAGATCGAGATAGACAATGAGAAGTATAAAGTATGCGCAGAAGTATGCCAGATCGGTTCCCTTTCTGCCCACGGCGACCAGAAGGACCTGCTGTGGTGGCTGAAGCGTTTCAAAGAGGCGCCAAAGCAGCTGTTTCTCAACCACGGCGAAGGCGACGCTGCCGAAACGCTGAAGCAGAAAATAGAACAGGAGTTTGATTGGCCGGTAACGGTGGCGGAGATGAATAAAATATATGAGCTTTAATAAGCCCTACCTCCTTCTGCGTGCTTCCCGTGAAAAGAGGTAGATTTTATTCTTAAAAGTACTAGTGTCAGACCATCTCTCCGATCACCACTTTTCAGGCTACTGTCACTTGTTAGTAACCTATTGTCACTCAATTGTTTAAACATTAGGTATTACTTGCCGTTACAACGGTAAACAATATTAAAATGATGTTTAAGTAAAGCGGATGAGGGCGAGAGATTATGAGAACAATACTTTTACTCCTATTGCTGTTTACAGCTTCTACAAAGGCCATTTCACAGGATACCCTTCAACTACCCGCAACTTCAGCACCCGGTGAGGCAGACGTGTCCATAGCTAAAGGCAACTGGCTGGTAGGTGCCATAATTGGTTCAACTGGTTACAACTTCAGCACCGATACTTATAGTCTGCTTGTCAATCCGAGGGCTGGTTATTTCATTGGTCAAAACTTTGTTCTGGGCGCAGAATTTCTTGCAAACTTGGAGAGCCTTGATGAAGAAACTAACTTCCGGTACGGGATTACACCATTTGTTCGTTATTACTATACTCAGGGCGGTGGGCCATCGGGGCGTATTTTTCAGGAAGGCGTAGTCGGTATAGCTGGTAGCTCGGTTGAAGGTGCGGACGATGAGCCGGTTTCTTTTGTGATAGGTATCCGGTTTGGATATGCTCATTTTATTGCGCGAAATGTGTCTATAGAACCTATTCTAGGCTATACCTATACCAAAGCTGATATTGGTGATAGTTCTGGTGGCGGCGGTCTTGCTTTAGCTTTAGGTCTGCAGATTTACCTGCCTGGCAGAGGCACAAGCGGAGAATAAACAAAACAGTCCCGGTACCAAAAGAGCCACCTGCCTAACAGCGTGGCTCTTTTGGTTAAACAACACCCTTAACGGTAGTGCCTACTACCACCTCTCTTCTTAGAATTATATGTACGCAAGTGAAGTGTTCAGCTTAAAAGTATAACTTGCCCGTTATACTTTGTTTCACTTCAACTACATGTTCAACACAAAGCTTATACTTACCGCTGCCCTGCTGGCCGTCGGCGCCAGCGGCTTTGCCCAGGAGCAACTGCCCATGCCGCGCAATATCCAGCAGGCTTACGAAAAAGGCACCCGCTCCGCTAGCGGCGTACCCGGGCAAAACTACTGGCAGAACTCGGCCGATTATACGATCAAGCTCAATTTTGACCCGAATACCCGCCAGTTGTCCGGCACCGTTGCTATTGATTACGTGAACAACAGCCCCGATACGCTCCGGCAGATCTGGTTTAAGCTCTACCCGAACTTTTACAAGAAAGGAGCTGCCCGCGCCCGAAGTATAGATCCGAAAGATGTAACCGACGGCGTTCAGATCCAGCAACTAAGTATAAACCAGCAGGCCGAGGATGTTGCCAAGCTGCGCATCGACGGCACCAACATGCCGGTAACCATCAAACCGCTGGCTCCGAAAGGCAGAGCTAAAGTATCCATCACGTACAGTTATACTTTAAATGAGGGCTCGCATAACCGTACCGGTCAGGTAGACGAGGGTTCGCACTTTATCGCCTACTTCTTTCCGCGCATTGCCGTTTACGACGACATCGATGGCTGGAACCGCTTTGCCTACAACGGCTCACAGGAGTTTTACAACGACTTCAGCAACTTCAACTTTGAGGTGACGGTACCAAAGAATTTTGTGGTCTGGGCTACCGGCGATCTGAAGAATGCTTCGGAGGTGCTGCAGAAAAAGTATGTGAAACGCCTGCAGGAGGCTGAGAAAAAAGACAAGATCATCACCGTGATCGACAGCACCGATCTGAAGCGCAAAGACATCACAGCACAAAACGCCACCAACACTTGGAAGTTTGAAGCAAGAAATATAGTTGATTTTGCCTTTGCCACCAGCGACCGCTACATGTGGAAGTCGACCAGCCTGGTAGTGGACCCGAAAACCAAACGCCGCACCCGCGTAGATGCCGCTTTCCTGCCTAAGCAAAAGGACTTTTACGAAGTGGTAGACTTTGGCCGTAAAATCGTAGAGGCCATGAGCTATACGTTCCCGAAATGGCCTTTCCCATACTCGCATATCTCCGTGTTCCAGGGGCTGGACCAGATGGAGTACCCGATGATGGTAAACGACAACCCAATGGAGGATCGTGCTGATGTGATCATGCTTACCGACCACGAGATCTTCCACACGATGTTTCCATTTTACCTGGGCACAAACGAAACCAAGTATGGCTGGATGGATGAAGGCTGGGCCACGATAGGTGAGTGGATCATCTCTCCTATCATCGATCCGAAAATTGTAGACGACTACGGTGTGGCTCCCTATGGCGCTGCAGCAGGCACCGAGGTCGATTTACCGATCACGACGCTGACCACGCAGCAAAGCGGCACTTCCATGTTCCTCAACTCTTACCCTAAACCGGCGCTCGGCTACCTGTATGTAAAGGACATGCTGGGCGATGCGCTCTTCGAAAAGGCGCTGCATTTTTACATCGAAAAGTGGCAGGGCAAGCACCCGCAACCCTACGACTTCTTCAACGCCATAAACGCCGGCTCGGGCCGTAACCTTAACTGGTTCTGGCAACGCTGGTTCTTCGATGCAGGTTACCCCGATTTAGCAATTGCTAACGTGCAGCAGCAGAACGGCGAGTACCAGGTTACAGTGGAGTCTGTCGGCACCAAGCCGGTGCCGGTAGACCTGGTGATTACGTATGCCGATAACACCACTTTCACCATTCATAAAACGGTGGAGGTGTGGGAGAAAGGAAACAAAACCGTGCTGCTGAGCTTTAAACCACAGAAGGCTGTAAAACAGCTGGAACTGAAAGGCACCCATGTGCCGGACAGCAACAAGCGTAACAACTTATACCAGGTAACCCAACCGCAATAACCCCAGAAAAGCAGCTCCGAAAAGGCTGCTTTTTTGATGTACTTGTGCGCTGAAAGCGTATATTAGTTTATGCAATAAGCCACACCCAAAAGTATAAAACTATGATCGATACCTCCTCTTCTGTGCAGCTTCGGTTCTTAGGCGGTGCCGGTACCGTAACAGGCTCCAAAATCCTTGTTAAAACAGACAAGTACCAGATCCTCATCGACTGCGGCATGTTTCAGGGGCTCAAGCAACTGCGTTTGCTGAACTGGCAGAAGCTCCCGATAAATACAGAAGAGTTGGACGCGATCATTCTCACGCACGGTCACCTCGACCATTGCGGTTACCTGCCGGTGCTGGTGAAGAACGGCTACAACGGACCCATTTATGCCACCACGCCTACCCGCGACGTGACCGAAATCATACTTCGCGACAGTGCTAAAATTCAGGAAGAAGATGCTGCCGAAGCTAACCGAAAGGGCTTCTCAAAGCACCACCCGGCCAAGCCGCTCTATTCCCTGCCCGACGTTGACCTTACCATGCCGCTCTTCGAGACGCATGACGACAACGAGTGGGTGATCATTAACGAAGACTTTAAGTTCTGCTTCCGTAAAAGCGGCCATATACTGGGTTCGGCAATCGTAGAGCTCAGGTGTCAGGGCCGCAAATTTGTTTTCTCCGGCGACCTGGGCCGGCGTACGCCGATCCTGATGGACCCGCCTGTTTTCATAAAGGAAGCTGATTACCTGGTGCTGGAGTCTACCTACGGTGACCGATTGCACGAGCAGGTCTCGCCTTATGATGAGTTGCAGGAGGTAGTAAACCATACCATTGAGAAAGGAGGCGTACTGGTGATTCCGAGCTTTGCGGTGGAGCGGGCGCAGGAATTGCTTCTATTATTGAATACTTTGCGCGAAGACCGCAGCATCCCTCCTATCCCTATTTACCTGGACACTCCCATGGGCATCGACGTTACCGAGCTCTACCTGCACCACCGCGACTGGCACAATTTGTCGGATGCCGAGTGCCGCACCATGATGCACAACGTGCATGTGATCCGGGAATTTGAGCAGACCCTGCACGTGCTTGATAAAGCCGGTCCTAAGATCATTATAGCGGGTAGCGGCATGGTGACAGGCGGCCGCGTACTCTATTACCTGGAGCAGCTGTTAGGGGATTCCAAAAACACAGTCTTATTAGTTGGCTACCAGGCGCCGGGCACACGCGGCAACCTGCTGCGCAGTGGAGCAACCGAGATCAAGATGCAGGGCGGTTACTACCAGGTGCAGGCCGAAATCCGGCAGATATCTACGCTCTCGGCACACGGCGACCAGTCGGACCTGCTCTGGTGGCTGTCGCATTTTAAGGAAGCGCCGCAGCAGGTGTTTCTCAATCACGGCGAAGCGCAGGCACTGGAGGCGTTGCGTCTGAAAATTACCGACACCCTGGGCTGGCCGGTAACAATTGCTGAAATGGGGACGACTTACGAACTATAGCCATCGGTATGAAAACATTTGAAACAGACGAGATCAAACTCATCCCGCTTACCGAGGCGCAGGTGGTTGTGTTTAACAAGGAGCCGGAGAAGATCATAGCCGATCTGGGCGTGAACAACAAAACCCTCTTTAACCCGGACGTGCTGCAGGAGATAAATGACAAGGTGGTTCTGCCACGCTTAAGGGCTGCAACTGCTGAGGAGGCTGTCTTCCACACGCGTTGGCTGGCTGTAGATAAGGCTACAAACCAGGTGGTGGCTGAGCTGATGGTAAAGCAGGGACCGGATGCGACAGGAGCAATTGAGATTGGATATGGGGTTTACCCGGAGTTTGCAGGACAAGGCTGGATGACCAAAATAGTGGCTGCATTCCTGCAATGGGCAAAGCAACACCCTAAAGTTAAACTTGTATGGGCTGAAACAGCCAAAGATAACCTCTCCTCTATCCGGGTGCTGGAAAAGAACGGCTTTGCTAAATTTCGGGAGAATAGTTTGTTCTACTACTGGCGTGTAAGTATTGAGAAGTAGACATGATTCAAGTATAAACTGCTACTTAATAAACAGCCGCTTATCGAACTCAAACGGAATTGTGTCGACCACCTGTACTTTGCTGAATTCGCGGTGTCTTGGGTTGATGAGGTAGTTGTGCGTTCCCTGTACAGTAGCAGAGGGCACTTTCAGCACCAGGTGCTCGAAAGCAGCCACAAAGTTATCGCCCATTTCCTGTGTTACGTTCGGGTGCGGAAACGACTTCCACTCGACAGGCAATGTATCTTCTCTGATCTCCGAGATAGACACATCATCCGGAATCTCGATCTGCACCAGGTGGTAATCTTTCGGCACTATACCCAAGGGCATGTGCACGGCCACTTCCACGGTACAAAGGGCTATCGACTCGCTGGTGTAGAGCATGGCCACTCCTTTGCTGTTCCAGCGGCCGCCAGCCAGTTCGGCGCCTTTTCCGGAGAGGTCGTTGCGGTACATGCCTTTGCTGAGGCGGTATACGATCATGCCAATACGCCGTGCTCGATACGCATCAGTTCATCGCGAAGCAGGCCGATGCCAAAGGTACTGTCCAGCAACTCTTTTGGCCGGATACCGCCCAAGGCAACATTTTTGGCTTCCAGCCAGGCGTCAAAGTTGTCTTTATCGCCAAACACCTCAATACCTTTATTGTAAACCAGTGTAATCTCCAGTATCTTCTCGGAATGGAGCGGATCGAAGGTGCGCTTCTCTTTTTTGTAACGCTGAAAGGTGCGTTCAGACAGGTGCAGGTAATTAGACCACTCACTGGTGCTGAAAGGGCTCTTGTCGGCAATGTTCTGGAACATGTTATACTTTATCCCTTCCCGTACCGTGCTGATCAGCATAAATACATCTTTATCGTCGATGAGCTTATAGCTGAGGCTATCGCTTGTTTTTAATGCTCGTCCCATGCCTGTGGTGTTTGTTTTATCAAATATACGAAAGTTGTCGATTAAATAACGCCAATTGTCGCAATAAAAGTTTTGGGGGAGCAGGAAGTATAAGTAGAAAACAGTACCAACCTGGAAAGCTATGGCAAGTATGGCATCAAACGCAGTTGCACCTTCATTATAGAAAGTATTTGCTCCTGTCTTGCCGTTTGCTGTACTTTAGCAGCCGCTGTGTCGTTACTAGTGCTAAACTACAGACAAACATGCACAACTGGATAGTGGCAGTTCTGATCATACTTGGTATCAGCGCCTGCAACACCCACCATACTCTACAGAAAAAAAGCCAGTGGCCCAGCAGGGAGAAGGTAACAATGGCACAGATTGTAGCCCTCGAAAAACCTAAAACCCCAAAGGCACGGCAACAGCAGGACCGGTTTATAAAAACAAACATTAAACGTTTTAAATCGCGGCACAAAGCAGGTGCCTACTACGTGGCAAATGCAAAGCGCACGTTTAACGAACACAAGCTCGATTCGGCACACTACCTGTTTGGCCGCGCCTGGCTGATCGACAGCACGAATAAAGATATTTACTGGGGCTATGGGTTGGTTTATGGAGAGCAAAAGCAATACGACAAAGCGCTGTTTGTGCTCTACAAAGCCCTCGAGCAGGACAAGCAGAATCCACGCCTGCTCACAGACATCGCTACCAGTCACCTGGGCAGGTTTTATGTAGATAGTAACCCCAAAGACCTCCTGCAAAGCAAAAAGCTGCTCGAAAAAGCCGTTAAACTCTCCCCGGATAGAGCTGACGCTTATTACAAACTGGCCATCAGCAATTACTATCTACGTGATTACAGCAAGGCCTGGGAGTATCTGCACAAGAGCCTAAAGCAGGACCAGCAGGCGGCCGACAGGACTTTTATCGCTGCGCTTTTGCAGAAACAACAGGATCCGCTGGGGGTGTACGACCGCAAGAGCGTCAGGTAATCTTGCAATTGTATCGTTTTTAGGTTATTTTTAGCGTTCAACTTACGCACTAGTAGAACCTAACCTACCTGACCTTTACATGAAGAAGTTATTTTTTTCGGCTGTGGCCTTCCTGATTGCCACTACCTTTACGCTGGCCCAGGAACAACAGGCCCAGCCTGACCCGAAGGTGCTGCCAATGTTTGGCAAGATCCAGAAAACCGAAGAGCAGCAACTGAAAGACCAGCGCTTTCTGGCCAGCTGTGATGCCAGCTTTACCACCCGCCAGGAGGCAAGCAACTTCTTTATGCAGCGTGGCTGGGAGTTCTTTAACGAAGGCCAGGTAGATACAGCCGTTTACCGTTTTAACCTTGCCTGGCTCCTGAACCAGGATAACAGCGATACCTACTGGGCTTTTGGCCTGGTAACGGCTGCTAAAGGCAAGTCGGCAGAGGCAATAGAATATTACGAAAAGGCGCTAACGCTCCAGCCATCCAATTCGTTGCTCTTATCTGATGTTGCTTCTGCGCACCTGACACTTTACACAGAGAAGAACAAGAAAAAGAACCTCAAGCAGGCCAAATCATACCTGGAGCGGGCTATTGCGGCAGATGCTAAAAATGCGTACGCGCTGTACACGCTCTCCAGGGAACAGTATTACGAGAAGAAGTATGACGAGGCCTGGAAACTCCTGCATCAGGCCCGCGAAATAGACCTGTCGCACCTGGATTATGCTTACCTGGGCCAGTTGATGGAGAAAATGCCGGACCCCACCGGCCTGTTCAAAAATAATTAGTGATCTAAACTTCTTTAGAAAAAGCGCCTCAGAAACGGGCGCTTTTTTTATTGTTTACAGCTCTCCCTGTAGAGTCGGGTAAGTGTAGGTGGGAGAAATCAGATAACGACTTTTTAATTATACATACTTTACTATATTTGTTCTGATAGTAACTGGAAATCAGTATTTATTGGATATATGAAAAAAAATCTATTTAAAGCATCAGTCTACCTGCTGGCAGGTACCATGGCACTCTCTTCGTGCGTTGTATCAAAGAAAAAATACGAGGATTTGCTGGCCCGTAAAAATGCGCTGGAGGTAGATAAATCTGGTCTGGAGCAACAGAAGCAATCGCTGGAAGAAGAAAAAGCAAGACTGGAGCAGGAACGTGCAGAGCTGGAACGCCAGAAAGCAGAATACGAGCAAAGCCTGCAGCAGGCACTGAAAGAAGGAAAAGCCCTGGGCGAGAACCTGAACCTGAGCAAAACCCAGATCGATAAGCTGAACGCAGACCTGAAAGTACGCGAAGATCGCCTGAAGGAACTGCAGCGTATCCTGGATGAAAAAGACCGTGCTGTAAACGCACTGCGCTCTAAAGTGAGCAATGCCCTGCTCGGCTTCAACGACAAAGACCTGACAGTAAATATCCGTAACGGCAAAGTATACGTGTCGCTGGCTGAGCAATTGCTCTTTAATTCCGGCTCTACTAAAGTGGACCCGAAAGGTGTGGAAGCGCTGAAGAAGCTGGCTGCTGTACTGAAAGAGCAGAACGACGTGAACGTGGTAGTGGAAGGCCATACCGATGATGTTCCGATCGCGAAAGGCACCGTAGGCATGCAGGACAACTGGGACCTGAGCGTACTCCGTGCTACCGAAATCACCCGTATCCTGACGCAATCTGGTGTGCAGCCGGAGCGCGTAACGCCATCCGGCCGCAGCCTCTACGTGCCACTGGATAACGCCAGAACCAAAGAAGCACGCCAGAAGAACCGCCGTACCGAAATTATCCTGACGCCGAAACTGGATGAGCTGTTCCAGATACTGGAGTCAGCGTAAACTATACTTAAATCAAACAGAAAAGCCAGCTTCCTGAGAGGCTGGCTTTTCTGATTATATAGCTAATAGATAGATTTTTACGCAATACGGTATAAGGTTATACTTTACATACTTTTCTGGTAAAGGGATTATACCTGAGCCTTAGCAGCCGGTACATCAGCAACAGCATCCGGCTTAGGCAACACCTTATGCAGCAACGGTAATAAAAGGTAATAAAGCAGCACACCGACCGGCAGCGCCAGTAGCGCCCAAACCAGTATACCTGCCAGATTCGCGAACCATAATTGATTCAGTGCTTCCAGCCAGTCCATCCGGAACATGGAGATCATTTCATCGAGCGAGAGCTTTAGTTCGTTCAGTCCCAGCAAATAGATTCCCGCCTTCACAAAAGGGATTAATAAGATCAACTGGAGCGGTTGCACCAGGTAACTGATCAGCACGGTGGCGGCAATGTTCAACCGGAAGCGGGCAGCAAGAGCCGTGCCCATCACCGTGGTCACGCCCAGAGCGGGCACTACTCCTACCACTGTACCTAACGCCACTGTCACCGCCAGCTTATGGGGCGTCATGCCCTGTTTTAGCAGGTTAAGTATGGGCTGCAAAATTCTACGCCTGAAAAATCCGGAGATAACGCTGGTAAACAATTTCGTGATGGTAGGAAAGTATAAATTATTAAAAATAACCTGCAGGCTTTTTAAGCAAGACGCCGCTCAAAGCGAAACAGTTGCATGTGCTGTTAAATAAAAACTGCTCTGGAGCTTACCTCTTTTAATACCTGCTTAGCGCCATTGTAACCTGACAAAATCAATTATGTTTTGAGTTTTATAAAATATATATTTAGATGAAAACAAGGGCACAACCAGAAAGCATACGGAACACTCGCTTGCCTTTTAGTATACATTTAACGTGATAATCATTATGTATTGTAAACCACCTAAATATAACAATGGTAGGTTTTTGGGTGCAATGGCGGTTAAGTATCTGTAATCCTTCAGGTAGTCTGAACGTACATGTTATAGAAGCCGCTTCATCCTTTGAATTTAAGCCATACTTTTTCCATTAACCTGCCAAACAGTAGCGCTATGGTAAATTTCGACTTCTCAAATAAGATCGTATTGGTAACCGGAGGTAGCTCCGGCTTAGGGTTTGCCACAGCAAGGGCCTTTGCAGAAAGTGGTGCCACCGTTGTGATTGCTTCCCGAAATCCGCAGAAAGCACAGCAGGCACTTAGTGCTATCCGGGGTGAGGTCGAATACATACAAACCAACCTGGAGCAGCTAGCAGATGTCCGGTATCTGTTTGAACAAATAGAGGCACGCTTTAACCGCCTGGATATTGCGGTAAACTGTGCTGCTGCTGAAAGCGGTGTAGGCAAACCGCTAACGGACTTTACCGAAGCTGAATTTGACAGCACCATTAATATCAATCTCAAAAGCTTGTGGCTCTGCATGAAGTATGAAATTGAACTGATGGGGAAAGATCCCGAGGCCAACACGCACATCGTAAACGTATCTTCTGTGAACGGTTTGGGTGGGGTGGAATACGGCGCC
Source organism: Pontibacter ruber (assembly GCF_023630205.1). Lineage (GTDB taxonomy): Bacteria > Bacteroidota > Bacteroidia > Cytophagales > Hymenobacteraceae > Pontibacter > Pontibacter ruber. Next base: position 1,084,988 of record NZ_JALPRR010000002.1, read on the forward strand.
TTGTATGCGGCTTCCAAAGCAGGTGTGATTGCCTTGTCAAAATCTGCTGCGCTGGAATTGGTGAAGACCAATATCAGTGTGGATGTAATAGTGCCGGGTGCTTTTGATACGCCGATGCTGCTTAAAGCCATGGAGATGCAGACGGGAGGAGACCCCAATAAGCTTTCTGCTGTGAGGCAACAGTATGAGCAGATGATACCAATGGGACGTGTTGGTTACCCCGACGAATTTGCAGATACCGTGCTGTGGATGTGCTCAACCAAAAGCCCTTACCTGCTAGGCCATACGTTTATTATAGATGGAGGCTATAGCAGCAGGGTAAGGTAGTACAGGCTGAAGTATAAATCATCAGTTCGTCAGAAAACTCACTGATGGGTTTAAACTAGACTGGCAGCGGAAGTCGTTTGTGTAAAAGGTAAAACAACAGGGGACTGCAATACTTTGGTAAACAGAGTACCCTCCTGACCAGCATAGGCAAGTATAAAAAAGCCTCATAACTTTTTAGCAGGGTTATGAGGCTTTTATTCCTGATTTCTTTCAGACTAGTTTTTGTTTCAATTTGATGCGTCTCCAGGAAAGCTGCCGTTCAGGTATACTGTACAACACAAGTCCTCCTGTTACCACAAGCATACCCAGTGTACCGATCCAGTTAGGCCAGGCGATGCCAAGTAGCAGCACCTCCCCGATCATGGTCATCAGGATCTCCACTGCCTGTGTTGCCTCCACAGCTGCCAGCCCGTGTCCGTCGGCTCTGGTAATATGCATGGCCTTGAAAAACAGGATACAACCAATTACTCCGGAACTGACAGCAATGGTAAGTATGCCGAGCAGTTGTTGCTGGTCAGGCAGGCCTGCCTGCGAATAGCCGTACCCCATGAGCAGAAACTGTACTGGTATGCTGCCGATGGCAGTGCCTGCTACCCGTTGCATGGCGTTGAGTTCAAACCCATGTTTCTCCACATGCAGCATCAGTTTGCGGTTTGCCAGCGGCCACAGAAAAGCTGTTGCCAGCACCAGTACCACGCAAAGCAGGAGTTGCTCCAAGGTATAGCTGCCGCCTTTCTGGCTCCACTGCATCAGGGCAATGCCGGCAAGTATAACTATAGATAGCAGCAAAGCCCGCATCGGGATCTTAGCACGGTGGTCTTTGTAAATGAACGGCGACAGCAGGATGCCGGCTACGATCGTGAACTGAAAAACGCCTGCAATCAGCCAGCCGGGACCAAAAGAGGCCGCATAGGTCAGGAACAAATAAGTAACGCCAAATGCTATGCCTCCCCACAGCACCCAGGTCCGGATGTGCTGCTGCATCACCTGTAAAAGTGGTTTTAACTGGCCCTTCACCTGTAACATGGCCCCTAGCATCAGCACCAGGAAGAACGAGCGCATCCCGGCCGTCCAGGCCCAATGACCGCCATTTACAGCCAGGAAGCTGTTTACAATATAGGTAGAGCTGAAAAACACACTGGCCAGGGAGCCAATGGCAATCGCTTTCAAATTATCCGTCTTCTGCATAGCTATCCGAAATTTATGTAAAAGTACAGCTTCGTCAGGTTCAGGTCACGGGACGTTCACCTGTATGAATGGTACTTTCGGAACCACTATGGCGCAACTGAGCAGGCGTTGTTCCCGTCATGCGCTTAAAAAAGCGAACAAAATACGAATCATCTTCAAAGCCTAAAGTATAGGCAATCTCTTTTACCGACAGGCTGCTGAAGTATAAGAGGCGCTTGCTTTCCACAAGTATGCGTTCGTGCTGCATGTCGGCAACGGTGGTTTGCAGGTACTGGCGGCACAAACTGTTGAGGTGCTTGGGGGTAATACCCAGTAGGTCAGCATAGAAAGAAATGCTTCGGTGATCCCGGTAATGGCTCTCGATCAGGCTGCTCAGTTTAAAAAGGCGTTCGCTGTGGCGGGCGGGCGTCAGCTTTTCGATCTGGTAATAGCACTCCCGAAGCAGGTGCTGCAACAGGATATAGAGGTAGCGCGAAAGGATCGCCATACTTGGTTGGGGCTCCTGAAGTTCCTGCTGCATAAGTGCCACCAACTGCAGGAATGTTCTCTTTAGTTTGTCGTGCAGGTCCAGATAGGGGTGCTGGTACACCGAACTGAAGATCACGAAGGCATCCTGCACGCTGATACCGGTGGTTTGCAGGAACTCTTCGGAAAAGGAAACAAGTATGCCCCGCTCCTGCTTAGCCGTCCGCTGGTGGGCCTGCCCCGGGCGCAGCATGAACAATCTGTCTGCTACCAGCGGGTAGCGCCGGAAGTCGATCAGGTTTTCTCCTCCCCGGGTCTCCTCCACCAGCATCAGCATGTAAGCGTCGTGCCGGTGAGGCACCTCAGAGAGTTCGCTCGAGTAACCTTCCAGCGACACAATGTTCAGCGGCTGCTGGTTCAGCAGGTCCTGGGTAGGAAGTTGGTTGCCACCAGGTATTTTCATCTGTATGGGTTATGCCAAAGCAATATAAAGTAAATTCAACTTATAGCTAGCGAAGCAGCCGTTATCGAATGTATACTTGTGATTGGAACAAGCATAAGTATACATTCTTTAGAAGTCTTAACTGAATCTGGGTTCTTCAATTACATTGATGATGTTTCGGATAGGGACGTAGGTTATAATACAGTAAAGCATTTTCAGTGCAGATTTATACTTCGAGCCAGGGCATCTTAAAGTAAACTCAATCCCTTTTCAGACTAGATTACAAGAACAGATTGGGCGGTTCTTGATTTAAATAATTACGATAATAAAGTATAAGTATGTTTCTGTTTTGTAGCTGCTTACCACTTAACTAAGTGGGTTTACTATCCAATGTATACTATTGGCTCAAATACCAATAGGGGCACCAACAATTGTGCGCTTACGATGACTTATTTGTAAACTCCTGATGTTCTATCGTATGACCCAATATGCTGATAACTTAAAAGTTATCAGCGCTTTTCCTCCCCGCTTGCCCTTATTACAGGGGTTTATGCTTTGCCATGTTTCTACAACCTATCTATTTATTCCATTATGAAAAAAAACATGGGAACAACCGACCGGGTCATTCGAGCTACTATCTCGGTAATTTTTCTGATCCTCTACATCACTGGCATGGTTACCGGCACCCTCGGTATCGTACTGCTGCTTGTTGCAGGTATGTTCTTGTTGACTAGTATAACTGCCTACTGCCCTATGTATGCCCTCTTTGGGTTGAGCACCATCCCTGGCGAAAGAAAACACAGGCATGTTGTATAAATTTTCCCTGTAAAGGCGAACGGGCCTTTACAGGGAAAAAATTAAACTCGAACAGGTATACTTTCCTTGTTAACATCCGCTGCATTTAGATAGAATGCATTTATAAGTATAAAATAAGCCTGGGAGTACGAACATCAATGATTTGGTTTAAAACTGGGATGTAGCTCCCGTGCTTAGCTTACTTAGATGTAAGGTATGGGACGGTTAAGACGCAAATCTGCGTACCTTTGTAACTGACCATTATCAACCATGCCCACATTTAAAGATCTGCAACTCCGCCCTGCCCTGTTGCAACGCCTCCAGGAACTGAATTACCATACCCCTACTTCTATTCAGGAAGCTGCCATTCCGTTTATACTTGCCGGAAGCGATATTGCAGGCCAGGCCGAGACCGGCAGCGGTAAAACAGCAGCTTACGGTCTTCCCGTTCTGCAAAGTATAAACACAGACCTGCAGCAGATACAGGCGCTTGTGGTGGTGCCTACACGGGAACTGGCGGTGCAGGTAAGGCATGAGCTAAAACAATACGCCCAGCAGTTGCCCAACCTCAAAATAAGCGCTTTTTACGGAGGGCACGCTTTTTCGCAGGAACGCGCATCGCTGGCATTCCCCCCGCAGGTGCTGGTAGGTACGCCCGGCCGCCTCGTTGACCACCTCAACCGCAAAACGCTCACCTTAGGACAAGTAAAGCAGCTGGTGCTCGACGAGGCTGACAAATTGCTGGAGATGGGCTTTCAGGAGGAACTGGATCAAATCATAGACGCACTGCCCCAAAAGCGGCAGGTGATACTTTTCTCGGCTACCATGCCCGAGCCGGTAAAGGAACTCATAGCTGATTCACTCCAGGAACCACAATTTATAGAAGCCACTGCCAATGCCATACCCGGGCAGGTGAAGCTGATTGGTATAAAGGTGGAGCAGCAGGAAAAGCAGGCAATACTCTCGGGGCTGCTGCGTACCCTGCAACAACCCGGTATTGTGGTGTTTGTGAACACGCGCAAAGCTGCCGATGATGTGACGGATTACCTGCAAACGCAGCAGGTTGCGGCAAAGGCTTTGCACGGCGGCATGGAGCAACAGGACCGGGACAGAGCCATGACGCTTTTCCGAAACGGCACTACCAACGTGCTGGTAGCTTCAGACCTGGCAGCTCGTGGCCTCGATATAGCAAACCTAGCCACCATAATTCAATACGAGCTTCCCGACAACGAAGCAGCCTTCCTGCATCGGAGCGGACGCACGGGACGTGCAGGTAAAAGTGGCACCGTTTATACGTTGATCTCTACGCAAGACGAACGGCAGTTCCGTGACTGGAAACAAACGCAGATCGATGAATGGCTGCCGGCAGATCGCCTCAAAAATCAACAGGTACAGAAAACACAGCCAGCTGCTACGGCTTTTGCTACCCTGCACATCAATGCCGGTCGCAAAGATAAACTAAGCCCGCGCGACATTGTGGGTGCACTGATTGCAGAGGGTGGCCTGAAAGCGAATGAGATCGGGAAGATAGAGGTGCAGGACCGCCAAAGTTTTGTAGCTGTACCAGGCGACCAAGCTAATGTACTGGCCGGTAAGTTGAGCAATGGCAAAATCAAAGGCCGCAAGTATAAAGTAACCCTGGTAAGATAGACCGGGGTAAAGGTATACTTGATTATAAGAATTATAGCCTCTCTACTATTGAGGGATTTATACTTGTATTCGTAAGTATAGTTTCTGCTAATTGCTGTTTTAGAAACGCCCTCCAATGGTTATTAAATACGAAGTAAAGCAATATACTTCCGCCATAATCATCGAACCAAAGTATAACGAGGTTAGTCTGCTAAAACTAATTTTATTAGCAAAACAGTAGCGGTAAATACTAAAAAAGTATACCTTTACCCTATGGAGATAATCGTAGCGATAGCCGCCTTTCTGGCTGGGATAGTAATTGCCTTACTGGCATCCAGATCGAAGATGAATGCGTTGCAGCACACAGCCAACCAGGCTGCTGTTGCGCAGGGGGTGCTACAAGGGCAGCTGCAGGACAAACTTAATGAACTACATATTGTAAAGGAAAGCCTGAAGCAGGAAAACGCAAAGGTGATCGATCTGCATGCTGAGCTCACGAAAGTTGAGACCGATCATTATCACCTGAAGCAGCGCCTGGATGAGCAGAAGCTGGAGCTGGAACAACTCCGTGAGAAGTTCCTGCAGCAGTTCCAGAGTGTATCCAACCAGGTACTGGTATCCAATGCCGAGCACTTCAAAAAAGCTTCTGCCGAAAACCTGGAGCAAATCCTTTCTCCCTTAAAAGAGCGCATCCGCGAGTTTGAAGCAAAGGTTGATCAAACCTATGAAAAGACTTTAAAAGAAAGCGTATCACTGAAAGAGCAGATCACGCAGCTTGCCTCCCTGAACCAGCAAATGAGCCAGGATGCCCTGAACCTGACCAAAGCATTGAAGGGCGAAAGCAAAACACAGGGCAACTGGGGCGAATACCTGCTCGAAAGCCTGCTCGAAAAATCAGGCCTCCGAAAAGGCGTGCATTTTGAGCGGGAAGAAGTGCTGCTCAACGATGAGCGACAAGTATACCGCCCGGATGTCATCATTCGTCTGCCCGAAGGCAAGCACCTGGTGATCGACTCTAAGCTTTCTCTGGTGGCCTACGAAGCTTATTGCAGCTGCGAGGACGATAGCCAGCTGGAAGTATACCTGCGCAGCCATATCAACTCCATCCGAACACACTTCACCGATCTGGGGCGTAAAAATTACCACCGCCTCAACGGCATCAATTCCCCGGATTTCGTGATGATGTATATCCCGATTGAGCCTGCCTTTAACCTGGCTCTGCAGCACGATCGCGACATCTTTACCGATGCTTTTGATAAGAACATTGTGCTGGTAACCACATCTACCCTGCTGGCTACACTACGCACCGTGGCAGGCGTGTGGCGACAGGAAGACCAGAAACGGAACGTGCTCCGCATAGCCGAGGAAAGTGGCAAGCTGTACGATAAGTTTGTGGGTTTTGTAGAAGACCTTAAAACAATAGGCAAGCACCTGGAAAACAGCCAGAGTTCTTACAACGCTGCCATGAACAAACTTACGGATGGCAAAGGCAACCTGATCCGCCGGGTGGAGATTCTGAAAGAGCTGGGGGCCAAAACCAGTAAGAACATTGATGATAACCTCCTGCAGGAAGCGCAGGTTACCGGCCAGATTGCTGAATCAAATACCTGATCAAAAGGCTCCCATTAAAATCTATAAGTATAAAAGATTGTCAGCACTTTGAGCTTGGGTAAAAAAGAGGCGCCCCTCTCAGAAGGGCGCCTCAACTTTTATAGTTAATGAACAGGTTTCGAAAGACTTCTTACATTAGTTGCAGTCGCTACCAACAGAAACAGTTCTTGTAACCTCGAACGGAGTAGAAGCCATGCCTGCATTGCCTTTTACAATACCACTAACTGTAACAGTATAAGTACCAGCACCCAGGTTGTAATGTAATTGATCAACCTTCGCAACAGAGGCGTTACCGCAGGCAGAAGTGCTGCTGTAAGCGTTTTTAGCAATGATTTCACCCATCGTCATGTCAGTCAACAATGAACTGGTGGCACGGCCGAAAGTACCAGCGTTTGCTGTGTAAAATACATCTGCCAGGCAATTGTTGGTTTCATCACCCACAACAACACCAAAAGCAGGATTGATCACATCTTCCTGTCCGGTAACCTGTACTTTCAGGTCGCTGATGCGGGGATTGCCCTCACTATCCAGTAAAGTGAAGGAGTATTTGGCGTTGCCTTTATTCACCACTACCGACTGACCAGCAATCGTAATATCTACAGTTACGTCAGAAGTAGAAGCACCACCAGTTGTCGTATACGACCAGGCAGTTTTTGGAGCAACAGTTCCGTCGCCAACAGGTGTAACTGTTACTTTGCCATAACTTTTTGCTTCCAGAACACCTCCGTTATAGAAAGTACATTTCTGGCTTTGTGCAGCAGCATTTCTAAGTTGTGGAGTACCCCCTGTAAAATAAGTATCAGCCGTAACATTGTCGAAATGCCAGGTTCCGTCTGCTTCAATAACAGGGGCATTTACTGCAATGTCCAACATGATGGACTGGGCCGTTTCGGCAGCAGCTTTAGAGGCTTCACTTACTGCGCTTGCTGTCAAAGCATTGTCATCCAGTTCTTTTTCGCAGCTGCCAAGTACGAACATAGAGGCTACAAGAGCCGCAATAAAAGATGAATTACGATAAAATTTTTTCATTGTAATGTTAGATTATAATAGTTGGGTTATAAGAAGTTAGATAAAAAAAGCCCATGAAATAAAAGAGTTGAGAAACATGCAAGATGTGCTGCCAGAGCACATTTGTAGCATCCTATTCAAGTGAAACTGTCTTTAAGTTTATGTGAAAGAAGGGAAAGGGAGTCTACTTAACACCTGTAAAGTGGTATTCTTTAAAAGAATTACACAAATATACGGAGTATTAAATATAAAGATACAGTTATATTAAAATATTTATTTATTATAAGATAAATAGATGACAGGACGTCCCTGATATTTCTAGGATTGTCTCATTCTCAGGTAAAACACAGGGTTAGTAGATAAAAAGCAGAGGGAACTTATATCACAATAGAATACGAATAACCAATGTTATGACAAATTTCTTAGTGAGTGCGCTTCCATTAATTACATTTTGCAGAGCTGTCATTTCAGGTAACTTAATCACTTGGAAACATTTCTTGTATACTTCGTTAAAAGATGGTTAATTCAGCTTAAGCTTAACAAGAGGTAAATCACCCGTAAACATTCTAACAGACCAACTCAAAGCATGAAAAGAATATTTGTTACCGGCATGACTGCAGCCATACTGCTTTCCTGCTCTACTCAGAAAACCACCTCCACCACAGACACAACAAGCACCACTACCCAAACGCAAGCACCTGAGGCTCCTGATCTAAAGCAACAGGCCCAAACGTTTATCGATAACTATTCAAAGCAATTCCAGCAGCTTTATACAGCTTCGGCAGAGGCAGAGTGGCGCTCCAACACCCACATTGTGGAAGGCGATGCCACAAATGCAGCGGCCACACGTAGGGCTAACGAAGCACTGGCTGCTTTCACGGGTAGCACGGAAAACATTCAGCAGGCGCGTACATTTATGGAACAGAAAAACCAGCTGGATGACCTGCAGGTTAAGCAACTGGAAGCTATACTTTATGCAGCCGCCAACAACCCGCAAACAGTGCCCGATGTAGTTAAAGCGCGCATCAAAGCTGAAACGGAGCAAACTGAAAAGCTATACGGCTACGACTACAAACTAAACGGCAAGTCCGTCTCCACCAACGACATCGACAACATCCTGAAGAATGAAAAGGATGTGAAGAAGCGTCTGGCGGCATGGCAAACCAGCAAGGAAGTAGGTAAGAACCTGCGCGAAGGCATCCTGAACCTCCGCGATCTGCGCAACAAGACCGTGCAAAGCCTTGGCTACGATGATTACTTCAGCTACCAGGCTTCTGATTATGACATGAGCCGGGAGGAAATGATGAGCCTGATGCAAAAGATAAACGAGGAGCTTCGCCCGCTCTACCGTGAACTGCACACGTACGCCCGTTATGAGCTGGCTAAAAAGTATGGCGTAAAGCAGGTGCCGGATTACTTGCCTGCCCACTGGCTGCCAAATCGCTGGGGCCAGGACTGGAGCCCGATGGTAGAAGTAAAAGGCCTTGACCTGGACGCCGCTTTGAAGCCGAAGGGCGAAGAATGGCAGGTAAAACAGGCAGAGCGGTTCTATGTTAGCTTGGGCTTCCCGAATCTGCCAGCTTCTTTTTACGAGAAATCAAGCCTCTACCCTTTGCCGGCTAATGCCAAGTATAAAAAGAATAACCACGCTTCTGCCTGGCACATGAACCTGGAGGATGATGTGCGCTGCCTGATGAGCGTTGAGCCAAATGCCGAATGGTATGAGACCACCCATCACGAGCTGGGCCATATCTATTATTACATGACATACACCAATCCGGATGTGCCGGTATTGCTTCGTGGTGGAGCAAACCGCGCCTATCATGAGGGAATCGGCAGCTTAATGGGGCTTGCAGCCATGCAGAAACCGTTCCTGGCTAACCTGAACCTGATCGATAAGAATGCTAAGACAGATGAGATACAGACCCTGCTGAAAGAGGCCTTAAGCTACGTAACTTTTATACCTTTTTCTGCGGGCGTAATGAGTGAGTGGGAACACGACTTTTATGCTAAAAACCTTCCGGCAGACCAGCTGAATAAGCGTTGGTGGGAACTTGTAAAGAAGTACCAGGGTATTGTGCCGCCAGCGGAGCGTGGTGAACAGTTCACCGATGCCACTACCAAAACGCACATCAACGATGACCCGGCTCAGTACTATGACTATGCTATGTCGTACGTGATCCTGTTCCAACTACACGACCACATCGCAAAAAACATCCTGAAGCAGGACCCGCACGCGACCAATTATTATGGCAACAAGGAAGTAGGAAATTTCCTCCGCGACATCATGTACCCGGGTGCCTCTGCTGACTGGCGCAAGATGCTCAAAGACAAAACAGGAGAAGAGCTTAGTGCACGCGCCATGGTAGCTTATTTCCAGCCGCTGATCGATTACCTGAAGGAGCAAAACAAAGGCCGTAAGTATACGATCTAAACGAAAGCTTTAAATATACTTCATACTGCAATGCTTAAGCAAACAAAAGGGGCGATGGTATATATCGCCCCTTTTGTTTATACTTTAAGTAAGTGGTTGCTACATATTATACCTCAGTAATTTACTTCCAGCGCAGGCACGTCTACAAGGATAAGGGATGCTGCAGAAGTAGCATGGATTGAGACTACTTCCTGGTCATCAAGACGTATCTGATCATGCCGGTCTGCCTCAATGCTGTTGATCACCAAGCTTCCGTCGAGCACATAGATCAGAGATCTTCGGATCTTGAACGTACGGAAATCTATATTCTCGCCCTGGCCCAGAGTAGCGTGGTATACCGTAGAATTGGAGTTCATGAAAAGTACATCTTCCAGCACTTTTTGCCCGGTTACCAGCGGAACGAGTTTGTTTTTAGTATCCGGGAAGTCCACCTTCATCTGTTCATAAGAGGGTGCCAAACCGCGTTTGTTCGGCAGAAACCACAACTGCAGTAAATGTGCTTCCTTGTCCGATTCGTTGGTGATGGAATGCGTGACGCCAGTACCGGCTGTGATTCGCTGTACTTCGCCAGCAGCAAGCCTCGATTCGTTACCCAAACTGTCTTTGTGGGTCATCTCTCCGTCCAGCAAAATGGTCACAATTTCCATGTCGGCGTGCGGGTGCAGCGGAAAGCCTGAATGAGACGAAACAATGTCATCATTGAACACACGTAGCGGACCGAACTGCACATTAGACGGGTCGTAGTAATCGGCGAAAGAGAACAGGTAAGCTGACTGCAGCCAGTCTCCTACACGGGCTTCGTGGCGTTCGGAAGCGTTTATAAGTTTTATCATGCGCTTTCTGGTAAAGGTTTGGCGATAGGTTATCTCCTTTGGATAATGTTGCTGCTATGCCTTTACGCATAAACCGCTTACTTGTTAAGAAACATGCTGTGTGGGCCGCGTAGAGGGTATAAAAGCAGAGATCCTGCACATTGCTGAGCAGGATCCCTCTTTAATTCAGAAGTATGATTAATCTACTTTCTTCAGTTTCTGTACTTCCTTCTGCAGGTCCAGCACGATGGAAGAGAGTTTATCGAGCGACAGATCTGCAATAGGGAAAGTGGAGCTGATGTAGGATTTTGCTTCCCATATCTCCAGGATGTCTTCTACGTGCAGTTCATAAGGCGCATAAACCGGGTTGTCTGAATGCAGGCGCAGCGAAGATGCTTCCTGTATCTTATTATAAACCCTTTTGAAGACCACGCCCTCTTTCTGGCTTACAATGATACAGGGAGTACCATCTTTTATACTGCTCCAGTCTTCGATGTAGCGGCCAACTATGACAGTGCCCGAAGCAATTGGCAGCATGGAATCACCACTGATTTCAAAGGCGCGGAATGTGCCGCTATTGCCGAGCATTGGAAGCCGGAACCGGGGTAGTTCTTCTATAAACTCCGGATCAGCATAACCATTCAAGTAACCGGCACTTGCTTTGTGCGGCACCAGCTCAATGTTTTCTTTCTGATCCTCGTCCACTGTAATGGCCAATACCCGAAGCTTGCCTCCGGTAGCACCAGCCGATCCCACAGATTTTCCTGTTGAACTGGAAAGATCTGCAGTTATCAGTTCATCCAGTGATATATTAAAAAGCTTTGCAATATTTACCAGCGTACTTAGCTTCGGCTCAGCTCTCCCCTCTTCGTATGCGCCTACCAGCGAACGCTTTATCTCCAGTTTTTCGGCCAATTGTGCCTGTGTATAACCTGCATTTTTTCGCAGATGCCTTATGTTGGAAGTTACCATATCCACTGCTTTGCCAAATAAATTAGTTATGTTTTTAGCTCATACTTGTAAATGAGCTGATTAGATGTAAATATACTAAAAACATGTAATATATACTAATCTTTTTAGCAACAAAAGTTTATTTGTAGCATTTTATTGCAGTAATATTCCTTAAATATTGTTAAAGTAGATTTATCTTTCTTTAAATAGTTATATTCAAAGATTGTATTCTTTTCAGAGGATTTAATTTGCTAGATAGATACAAATTAAATTAAATTTAGAGGAGCATCTCAAGATATGTGTACAAAGAATATGCGCTAATAATGCGTCTATAGGGCACTCTATGTGTTCAATGGCCTCTTATTAGCTTTAAAAGCATTGTTCTTGCTAAGAAAGGTGCAATAAGGCGTTGTTCTAAACCAATTTTCAAGGAGCAAAAATTTATTTTTCCTAATTCTTCAAAGTATGAACTAATTGAGAATTGATAAGGTTACGGTAACTGTCAAAAAAAAGTTAAACGATAAAGAAATTTTTCAACTTAAGCCAAAATCTATGAGTACGTTTACAAAAGCTATGTCTTGCGTTGTGCTTGCTTCTGCATTAGCATTGACAGGATGCCAGAAAGAAGAATTAATGGATGAGCAGTTTGCTTCGGCTGCTGTGGCATCAGAGAATGGAAAGGCTATCGAAGGCCAGTACATTGTAGTTTTCAAAAATGGAAACGGCCTGAGCGCGGTTAATGTAGGGAACTTATCGACCGGCGAGCGTGCCGCATTCTCAAGCCTTCGTGAAAGTCTTCTGGAAAGTATAGCGTTGGATAAAACATCGCTTCAGCAAACGTACGAAGGAGCTGTTAATGGCTTCGCTGCCCGTTTAAGTGCTGCGCAGGTCGAAAAACTTCGCAGAAACCCGGAAGTAGCGTATGTAGAGCAAGACCGTATTATCACACTTGCTAAACCAACTACTACTTCTGGTTCTACAAAAGGTGGAGGCAGTACCAAAGGCGGTAAAAAAACAACCGAGCCTGCTCCAACTCAGCCAACGGATACTACCACCACAACTACTCCTACTCCAACACCAACCGAGCCGGTACCCACCGAACCAACTCCTACAGAACCGGTAGCTTCTTATACCAAGATCACTCCGGTGGCTGGCGAGCATTTGCCATGGAGTGTGAGCATGACCGGTTACGGTGATGGAACCGGTAAAACGGTTTGGGTAATCGACTCTGGTGTTGACACGGATCATCCGGACCTGAACATTGACCTGGCTCGCAGCAAATCGTTTATCTATGATGTTGCTTCCATTGAAGACGGATACGGCCATGGCACTTCTGTAGCTGGTGTAATCGCAGCAAAGAACAATGGGAGCGGCGTGCTTGGTGTGGCTTCTAATGCCACGATCATTGCTCTTCGCGTATTCGACGATGCTGGTGCAGGTACGGTTTCGCGCGCCATCAACGCTGTTAACCATGTAATTTCAAACGCTAAAGCCGGTGATGTGGTAAACATGAGCCTTGGTACAGGTATATCTTCTACACTGGACAATGCGGTAATGACAGCAGCTGGAAAAGGCATCTTGTTCTCACTTGCTGCCGGTAACAGCGCTGTAGATTGCTCCGGTACTTCCCCTGCTCGAGTAAACGCACCTGGTGTGTACACTATTTCTGCTATGGATAGCTATCAGCGTCTGTGGTCTGGCTCTAACTATGGCTCAGGTGTTGATTTTGCAGCCCCTGGGGTTAACATTACAGTAGCTGTAGTTGGCGGTGCATTTGCAAGCGGTGCTAACGGTACTTCCTTCGCAGCCCCTCACGTAGCTGGCATCCTGTTGCTAAGAGGTAATGTGTATGCAAAAGGTACCATCACTGGCGATAAGGATTCTACTCCGGACCCAATCGCTTCTGTAGAATAAGCGTAACTTTATAATAATAAACAGAGCGGCCACCCGTATTATGGGTGGCCGCTCTGTTTTTATACTTTATACTTCAAAATAAAAAGCTGTAATTACCAGGCGTATTGCTTTTTATACATAGCCACAGATAACCTGATTTTAAAGTACTCATATCTTTCTTCCAGATGCTCAAACAGGTCTTTTAGTTTCGCCTCAGGCCCTAATGCTTCGATTGCTTCTACAATCGCTTTATACTCCCGTTTCGATACAAAGTCCTGCACCGGCACATCGTAGCCCTGCTCCAGTAAGGTGGCCAGGTGCGAATAGATGGTGATCGGGTTAAGGTTGCGCTGCTGTGCTATTTGTTCCGGTGTATAGCCCTGCTGGTACGCTTCCCAGGTGAGCAAGTGCGTGGCGCCTTTAAGTTTGCTGCCTTTTGCCTGCTCTTCGGTTACAAAGCTGATGATCTCGTTGATGAAGTCATGGCCGTAGCGCTCAAACTTCTGCGCACCTACCCCGCTGATAGCCAGCATGGCGATGCGATTGGAAGGCTTTTCGACTGCCATCTCCTGCAGCGTTGTATCGGTAAACACCACATAAGGCGGCACGTTGTGTTGATCGGCAATACGCTTGCGCAACGCACGCAGCCGCTCAAACAGGGCATCTTTGAGTACCTCTTTTTTCGGGCGCGCCTTTATTTGTGGTTCTTCCTGCTGTTTTACCTCTTCAAACTTCACCAGATTGACCCTGCGACCATCAAACAGCACCTGTTTGCTCTGCTCGGTCAGTTTTAAAGTATAATTCTGATCATAGGCCAGATCTATCAGGCCGGCGTTGAGCATCTGGTGCAGGTACCGTTGCCAGTCCATGGTGCTCACGTCGCGGCCGGCTCCGTAGGTCTTGATCTTATCAAAACCGGCAGAAAGCACCTGGCTGTTTCGGGAGCCGCGCAGCACGTCTATCAGCAAGCCCATGTTGGCCTGTTCCTGGGTACGGGCAATGGCAGAAAGCGCTTTCTGTACTATAACGGTTCCATCAAAAGTGGTGGGCGGGTTACGGCAGATGTCGCAGTTGCCGCAGTCTTTCTCCATAGTCTCGCCGAAGTACTGCAACAGGATACGGCGCCTGCAGATCGAGGCTTCGGCATACTGCTGCATGCGGTCCAGCTTTACGAGTTGCAGTTCCTGCTGGCCTTTCTCTCCTTCGGTCAGCATCGAGCGCAGGTTCATCACATCCGCGAAACTGTAAAACAGCAGCGCCTCCGAATTAGCGCCATCCCGACCGGCACGACCGATCTCCTGGTAATAACTCTCTATGTTTTTAGGCAGGTTGTAGTGGATCACCCACCGCACGTTCGACTTATCGATGCCCATACCGAAAGCAATGGTAGCGCATACAATCTGAACGTTATCGCGAAGAAAAGCTTCCTGTGCTTTGGCACGCTCCTGCGGCGACATACCGGCATGATAGAACGTAGCACTGAAGCCGTTCGATTTCAGTTTAGCCGCCAGGCTCTCCGTCGCTTTACGGCTTAGGCAATAAATGATGCCCGGTTGCTTGTGATGACGCTCCAAAAAATCAGTGATCTTGTTGAAGCGGTTCTGTCCGGGCTTCACTGTTAGATTAATGTTGGGCCTGTCGAAGGAGGCGACAAATACTTTGGGATCTTGTAAGTATAGCTGCTCCTGGATATCTTTTTGCGTGAGCCTGTCGGCGGTAGCGGTAAGCGCTATTACCGGCACCTGCGGAAACTGCTGCTTCAGAACTTTCAGTTGAGTATACTCCGGTCGGAAATCATGGCCCCAGGCCGAGATACAGTGGGCCTCGTCTACAGCAAAGAGCGAAACCTTGATGTGCTTCAGGAAAGAGAAAAAGCCCGGCGAAAGCAGTTTCTCCGGAGACACATACAGCAGCTTCATCTTACCGGCCACACACTGGCTTTCGATCTGGCGCTGTTCTTCCGCTCCCTGCGAGCTGTTCAGGTAAGCAGCCGGTATACCGTTTGCAAGCAGCGCTTCTACCTGGTCTTTCATCAGCGCGATCAGCGGCGATACGACCACGCAAATGCCTGGTTTTACAACCGCAGGCACCTGGTAACAAACCGACTTGCCACCACCTGTCGGCATGAGCACCACCACGTCCCTGCCCTGCAGTACGTGGGTGATGATCTGCTCCTGCATGGGCCGGAACTGTTCGTATCCAAAGTATAACTTAAGTGCTTCGCGCGCCTCTCTGATATCCATAGGTAAAGTTTAATTGCAAGCGCCGGGAATGCCAGCTACTTGTCTTTTTCAATATTCAAAGTTAACCATAAAATCTGTGATCCGGGTTCAGAAACGGTACCTGAAAGCAGATCAAAATAACTAACTCCCCCTGACCCCGTATTTTTAAATCATTGATAACCTATAAAGTATAAACTATGAAATCTGAGAGAACCAACCAACTGGAGCACATCCTTGTAAAATGTATGACAGCATGCGAGACGTGCGCTACCATGTGCCTCCAGGAAGACGATGTAAAAATGATGGCACGCTGCATCATGCTGGACCGCGACTGTTCTGATATCTGTACCATTACTGCGCGTTTTGTTGCCCGCGACTCGGCGCATGCCAAGCACGTAATGAGAGAGTGTATCGAGATTTGCAGATTGTGCGAGGAAGAGTGCCGCAAGCACAAGCACGACCACTGCCAGAAATGCGCCGACGCCTGTGCCGAATGTGCAGAAGCCTGTGAAGCCTGGATGGCAGGCCGCTAAGTATAAGCTATACTGATAACTCTATAAAAGCAGCAGGGCCGGAAGTATAACCTCCGGCCCTGCTGCTTTAAGTATAAATCTTATTAAAAGATCAGGTCAAGTATAGCTCCGATCACCGACATGACCAAACTAAAGATCAGCGCCCAGATAAATCCATCGACATCAAAGCCTGCCACCAGGTAATCTGCCAGCAGTATGATGAGCGCGTTGATAACGAGCAGGAACAGACCCAGTGTCAGTATCGTGACAGGTATGGTCAGGAAGATCAGAATAGGTCTGACGATCGCATTAAGCACTGCCAGCACTAGGGCCAATATCAAGGCAGTTACAAACCCGTCGATCTGAACGCCCGGTAAAATATAGGCAGCCAGCATGGCGGCTACACCTGTCAGTAATAGTTTTACAATAAATCCCATAGTCTTATCTTTCAGATATATAGTGTAAGTATAGTATATTCTTACTGCAATATACGGAAAGGCAAGCTGTAAGGATCAGAAACCAAGCTGTAAGGATCAGAAACTATGCTTCCAGTCGCTTCTGCGATACAGCCATCCAATTGCAAAGCTTGTACAGCAAGCGGGCTCCTACGTTACCGTTCCACTCCGTGTCGCCTGGTGCTACTTCGCAAAGGTCAAACCCGATGATCTCACGGCCCGATTTTACCAATGCTTTGATCAGGTACACAGCCTGCTCAAACTCCAGGCCACCCGGAACCGGTGTTCCCGTGCCAGGGCATAGCTTCGGATCAAGGCCATCGATATCGAAGCTGATGTATACTTTCTGAGGCAGTTGCGCGATTATCTTTTTGCACTCTTTTTTCCAGCTGTCGCCCTCGTACTGGTTTTCCTTCATCACAGCATCGTAGAAGATCGTAACACGACCATTTGACTGTTCGGCCAGTTCTGCCTCAGATTGCGCCAGGTCACGAATACCTACCTGTACCAATTTTTTTACCTGCGGCAGCTTCAGGGCATTGAACATGATGGAAGCGTGCGAATACGTGAACCCTTCGTAAGCATCGCGCAAATCGGCATGGGCATCGATCTGAAGTATACCATACTCTTCGTGCTTCTCAGCAAGTGCATGCATCAGGCCCAGTGGCGTGCTGTGGTCTCCCCCGATCACACCTACCAATTTACCCTGCTCCAGGTATGCCAACGATTTTTTCTTCAGCCACTGCAGCAATTCCTCTCCATGCCGGGTTACTTCAGCTCCCAGGTTTTCAAATTGTTCTTTGCTTTCCTCCGGGCTACCCTCTTCCAGCCAATTGATGTAGGCTTCTGCTTTCAGGCGCAGTTCCGTGCTGAGCCCTTCCCACTCTTCGGAGATCTCTTCCATGGCTATGCCCAGCTTCCAGGCATCTTTTATACCTGGTTCGAAAAGGTCAAGCTGCGGGGAGGCTTCCATAATAGCCTGTGGCCCACCGGCCGTACCGGCGCTGTAGGAAACCGTTACTTCCCACGGAATCGGGATCAACACAACTTCCGCTTCGTCTATTGTAAAAGGAAGGCCAAAAAGACCCGCATTCACGTCACCTACTCCGTTCGGGTCGAAGCTGGCAATTTTCTGTTCTTTGCTCTTAGTTGGTTGGTTCTGCGGAGTATTCATCGGTAACGTTCGTTGGTTTTGAATTTAACAGCTCGCGCACAAAGTTCGGCAGTGCGAAAGCGGCCATGTGTATGTCTTCGTTATAGTACTTGAGTCCGTGCGTTTGTGAGAAACGGGCGGCTGCTTCGCGGTCGTAGCGCAGCGGGTGTGCCTCTCCTTTAGATGAGTAAGAGAAGCTCCAGGTACCGGTCGGATACGTTGGAATAGCAGCCAGGTAGCAATGCACCTTTTCTGATCCGAAGATCTGCTTGTAGGTGTCGTATATCTCAACAAACACGCCTGAATTGAAACGTGGTGACTCGCTTTGCGTGATCATTACGCCATCTTTGGTGAGACAGCGGTATACTTCCTGGTAGAAAGAGGCCGTGAACAAGCCTTCGCCAGGGCCTACCGGATCGGCAGAGTCGATAATGATCAGGTCGTATTGCTCGTCTGCGCAGTCTTTGATGTATTTTATACCATCCTCAACCAGCAGGTTAAGGCGCGGGTTATCAAATGCGACAGCTGTTTCAGGCAAGTGCAGTTTGCAGGCTTCGATCACAAGTTCGTCAATCTCTACCAGCGTAACTTCTTCGAGTTGCTCGTAACGCAATAGCTCACGAACGGTTCCACCATCGCCGCCGCCAATAACCAAAGCCCGCTTTGCTGTCGGATTGCTGAACATCGGCACATGCGTGATCATCTCGTGGTAAACATACTCATCTTTCTGCGTGCACATCACCATACCATCCAGCGTCAGCATGTTTCCGTAAGCAAGGGTTTCGTATACTTCCACACGCTGGTAAGGCGAGTCTTTCTTGTATAGCTGGCTGCCGCTGTGCTTCAGGGAGAGGGCAATATTCTCGTCACGCTCCGTAAACCATACATCCCGCGTAATGGTACCTGCCTTTTCAGTTGGCTTAGGAGAAACATCACGGAGCGACTCCAAGTTGAAATCAAGGCGATTGAGCAGGTCCAGCTGACCCCGGCGACACTCCATCGCGGAACCATGGCTGGCTTCGAAAGCATCTTTCAGGTACCTGTACGATACCCATGGATCAACAGAATCGCCGCAGGTAAAAAGGTCTACTGCTGCATAGCCATACTCTGGCCAGGTATGTATAGCCAGGTGGCTTTCCTGAATTACCACCACACCAGACACGCCATAGGGCGAGAAATGGTGGAATGTACTATTGATAACAGTAGCTCCGGCTGTTTCGGCAGCGGCAACCATGCTATTTTCAATATGAACGACATCGTTCATGAGCTCAGGAGAGCAGTTGTAAAATTCTACCAGAATGTGTCTTCCTAAGGCGTTCATTAATGGGTATGAAAGGTGAAAAGATCTAATTTTGGCAAAAAAACGAAATCTATAGGTATAATCAAATATTAAACAACGTGGTATATCTTTAGATAGTTGTCCCTCATTAGGTTACACTTCAAAGTATAAATTCACAGAATCAACGGCATTGTACGTCATCCGACATACTTCTCTATAGCAGTTTTCCTGCTATAGTAAATCTACGTCATCAACAGATTATTGGCTGCTATTAGGTGTAGGCTAATAATGGTAGTTGTACTTACGAGGAAAGGTATAAAGGAGAAGTTATACTTGCTGCCAGGCAGAGATGCAGGCAGTACTATAAACTAGCCAGTAGTATAGATAGGAAATCAGTGTGAAAACTACTGATGAAGATTCCGGTTATCGAAACTGTAACCGGATACAGCATTAAATATATCCTGAGACTTTTATACTCAGTATACTTCAGTATGATCTTTTAAATGATTGATTCTGAAGAAGCTCAATCTTATACAGAGCATAAAGGCTTATCCAGCACATACTAAATTGGGGCAGCCGGGCTGCACATAACAGTGCTCTTTACGAATCAACAAGCACACTTTTTTTGTTGGGCACTTGTCCAAACTGCACCCATACTTGTATGAGAAGCGATTCTATGCTCCATCCTGCATGTCTTTTCTATCGATCATTAAAGTGCGGATAATATCCAGAATCTTAAGCAGCGTGTTCGTATCAAAGAACAGCAGCAAAGGCAACTCCACCTTCTTGAAATTATGGGTAAACTGGGTGATAACCGTGAACACGAGGGGTTGAAACAATGGATGCTGAACCAGGATATCCTTTAAAGAATCGGCTATGTGGCTTTTGGGTGCCCGTGGCGGAGAACCGTAGATGTTGGCCTTTAAGATATTGGCAAGCTGGGTAACCAGCGCACCAGTAATGATGTTGCTTATTTCCAGCAGCAGAGATTCCTGCATAACAGAAAGCTCTCCTTTCTGTACATCCAGCATGTTCAGGCATACTTCAGACAAACGTGCTATATGGTCGTCAGAGAACAGCATGAGCGTAGCGCCATTAAAGTCACCTTTGATATCGGACTGGATGATAACGTGGGTGCTTTCATACTTTGATACCAGTTGCAACAGCTCTTTTACCTCGATCAGCTGGATATCCGGTACTTTCAGCAGCACTTTATCTTTGGCAATGGCTGCAAAGGAGTCGGCTGCCCGCGCCAGGCCAATATTCAGTATCTCCTTGATGATATCTCTTTCTAGCTCCGATACATGAGGATCCATCATTGTAGTCATGTTAGTAGTTTTCTCTTCCATCCCTGCAGTGCCTATCTTCTGTTTGTAAAATAACGGGTTATAGCAGGTACATCCAGCACTAGGCATACTTTGCCTGTTCCCAGAAGTGTTACGCCACCATATAAGTCAATTTTATCAAGCGGCTTGCTAAGTGGCTTTACCACTATATCCTGCTGCCTGTACAGTTTGTCAACTATTAAGCCAAGTTTCCTGTTGTTGTAGGACACAATAATAATGTCCTGCACCTGCCCTTTTAATTTGGTCTTATCACCAAGGCGCATAGCAGTTTCTTTGGCATTTAAGAGCTCATGCAGGTAAGCTACCGTGATGGTCTCCCCTTTTATGTTCGCTACCAGCACATCGCCAACTTCATGTAGTTCGTCTTTATCCAACGAAACTACCGACTCGGTGTGCATAAGCGGAATTGCATAAAAAATTTCATCAACCTCAAACAACAACGCCCCTTTTACGGCGATTGAGGTTGGTAGTTGTAACGTCAACGTCGTGCCTTTACCCTTTACGGAGTCAACGCTGATCCGGCCGCCTATTGAGTCAATTGCATTCTTAACCACATCAAGGCCAACACCACGCCCGGAAAACTCCGTAACTTCCTTCGCCAGCGAAAAGCCAGGCTCAAATAAGAAAGAAAGCGCTTCTATATCGGGTAGTTCGTTGGCAACAGCGGCAGAAAGTAAGTGACGATCCACTGCAGCCTTTTTAACCTGCTTCAGGTCAATGCCTTTGCCATCGTCGGTTAGTCTGATGATTACGTTATCGCGATCGCTGCGGGCAGTAAGCGAAATCTGTCCCTCCCTTGGTTTTTCTTTCTTGATGCGCTCTTCTGGCTTTTCGATGCCGTGCGTAATAGCATTGCGTACCAGGTGCAGCAAAGAGTCTGTAATGATCTGAAGTATATTACGGTCGATCTGAATATCCTGACCAGATAACTCAATATTTACTTCCTTCTTTTCTGCAACAGCGATATCGCGGACAATGCGTGGGAATTTGTTGAACAGTGAGCCAATAGCAACCAGGCGCGCGTCCATTACACTGTATTGCAACTCTTCTGTGATGCGATACAGATGCGAGCTTACACTCTTCAGGTCATCGTTTTCAAGCTCACGGCTAATGGAAAGAATACGGTCTCTGTCGATCATGAGCTCCCCTACCAGGTTAAGCAGGTGGTCCAGCTTTTTGATCTGTATATAAATCAGATCCGAAAGCGACAGATTTCTGGAGGTATTGTATTTCTGTACTTTCGCCAGTTCTATCGTGCTGTCAGAAAGACTGTCTACGATAATATCGAGGTTGCGCAGCAGCACCGGGTCTGCTTCGCCGAAGCTGTCATTATCAATGTTGTTGATCAGGTCGCCCAGCAGGTCGATGCCATCAAAAAGCACTGTAACTACTTCGTCGCTGAAATTAAGCTCCTTGTTACGGATAAGACTGAAGGCTGTCTCAAGCTTATGCGACACATCCGAGATCTGCAGGTAGCCGATCGCCTTAGCATTAGCTTTCAGATTATGGAGCAAACGGAATATCTCCGCAAGAACCTGATCGTCCTGCGGCTTTCGCTCCAGCTCACTGATGTGCCTGTTCAGCGCATCGTAGTACTCGAGCGCCTCTGCTATAAATATTTCTTTATATTCCTGTTCTCTCGATTTCATGTAATGCTGTCAGTTGCACTGACCTCGTGCTGCTGCGCCATAAACCCGTTTATAAAGTGCGGGATATCTGACAAAGGCAGCACTTTGTTAATGTAGCCGCTTTCGATAGCGGACTTCGCCATACCAAAGATGGCAGAAGATTCTTCGTTTTGAGCGATGATGATGCCTCCCCGCTCCTGAATAAGACTGGCACCAACGGTACCGTCTTTACCCATACCGGTCAGGATGATGCCGATAACATGCTTCACCTGAGTTTTAGCCACCGATTTCATCAGCAAATCAACCGAAGGCTGATCAAAGGTAACGGCTGGCTCATCTGTAAAACCAATCATTAAATTGTATGGGTTACCCAAATGGGCTTCAACAACCATGTTGCGCCCTCCTGGTGCAACTATAATTTTGCCTGGCTTAAGTGGCAGACCGCTTTTCCCTTCCATAACCTTCAGCGGAGTAAGCTCCTGAAGTCGCTTAGAGAAAGTTTTTGTAAAGCGCTCCGGCAGGTGAACTGCCACCAGCACGGTTGCCTTCAGATCTTCTGTAAGCTGGCGTACGATACTTTCAATTGCCTGTGTACCTCCTGTAGATGCACCTATCACAATGACCGTGTCTGCTGCAGCTGTTTTGCGATGTACATGCTGTTCCGGAACAAGTACATCCTGCTCCAGCAACTGTATGCGCCGCTCCACGTCCCAGTATTCCGATTCACGAACAGCCCGTACTTTCTGGATCAGCTCATCTCCAACATTGCGGTAATTGGGGCGCATTTCAGGTCCAGGCTTCAAAACGATGCCGTAAACTCCGACCTCTGTTGCTTCTTTTATCAGGTCCAGGGTCAGCTTTTCCTTTTCGATCAGCAAAAGTATAGGTGCAGGAGCTTCGCTGAAAACACGCTTTAGGGTAAACAGTCGTGAGTTCTTGGGTAGTTTATAATCAACAATCACCACATCCGGCTGTACAACTTTCAGCTGCTGTAAAAGCTCATCGCCATCGGCTGCCATACCTGCTATGGTAATGTCAGATTCCGAGCCTAAGATATCTTCCAGCACCAACCTTGTGTAACTCGATTTGTCTGCAATAAATACCCTAAGCTTTTGTACTTGATCCTTCACTGCCAAAAATCACTCAATAAAAACAAGAAGAGGCTTAGTTCTTCCCGTTGCCCTCTAGCACTTTATTCACAGTTTCCAGCACCTTCTCTTCAGAGAATGGCTTCACGATATAGGATAATGCACCATTTTCGATGGCTTCATTTACGATCACTTCCTGGCCAACGGCACTTACGATGATCACCTTCATGTCCGGCTGCTCGGCTTTGATGCCTTTCAGAACATCCAGCCCTGTATTATCCGGCAGGATTACATCCAGCGTAATAAGGTCCGGTTTAGTTTCTTTTGCCAGCTCAAGTGCTGTCTGTCCGTTAGGAGCCTCACCTACTACTTCATAACCTGCGTCTGTGAGCATGTTTTTCAGCATGGTGCGCATGTAGAAGGAGTCATCTACAATCAGTATTCTTTTCATACTTTGAGGTATAGCTTCTGTATCTGTTATAAGCTTAATCTACCAGTTCCTTTATTTCATCGTTTGTCAGGATCTTGTACATATCCAGCACGATGATCAGGCGGTTTTCTAATTTGGCAATGCCCTCGATATAATTTTCGTGCACATTGATGTCCTGTAAGAACGCAGGCGTTTTGTCTATTTTAGACATGGTCAGGTTAAGCGACTGCGGTACTTCCCGCACCACTACTCCTATTTTGTAATCCTTCGCCTCAATTACGAGTGTATAGGTAATATTTGGATTTATACCTTCCGCAACCGGAGCAGGACGTATGCCGAAACGCTCTTCCAAATCCATGATGGCTATGATATCACCACGGATGTTGGCTACGCCGCGCACGAAATCAGGAGTTCGCGGCATACGGGTTATACTTGGCGTAACCGTTACTTCCTTTACCTGCTCAATCTTGATGCCGTACTCTTCGCTCCCGAGCTTAAATGTGATAAGGTGAATTGTTTCCTCGCCTGATGCGCCTTTTGTTGCTGCTTCCAGGCTGCTAACCTCTTTGGATTCAGAGGGTGGAGCCACCTCAGTAGCTGACTCCACCTGAATTTCTGTTTCCTTTTCTTTATCTTTCTTCATCTAAATCAAGATCTTATCTGGAAGACTTGCCATCA
The DNA here is from genome assembly GCF_023630205.1 of Pontibacter ruber. GTDB lineage: Bacteria > Bacteroidota > Bacteroidia > Cytophagales > Hymenobacteraceae > Pontibacter > Pontibacter ruber. The sequence goes on from NZ_JALPRR010000002.1 coordinate 1,109,334, forward strand.
ATCGATCTACCGTTTGCTGCCCCTGTATTTCCAGTAGCCAACCGGCTATTGCCTGTTATAGCTTTTGTCTGCTTGCTTCGAGCAGGTACAGAAGTCAGTCGACGGGCTTTATTGTTATTAAATACCAGGTTTCCGTCAACCAGCTTGAAGGCTGAAATACTGATCTGCAGATCTGCAGCAATGTCGTTCAGGTTCTGAGACGAAGATGTCAGCTCCTGCATGGAAGTGGAAAGCTGCTTAGCTGTACCCGCTACCTGCTGTGTACCGGAAGCTGTTTGCTCTGCAATGGCTACTACTTCCTCCACATACTTCACTACGTCACCGATAGAAGATTTCTGTACTTCGGTCGCTGTCAGGATGTCCTGGGCAGTGCGAAGCGTTTCACCACTGGATGCGGCAATGTTTTTGAAGGCGCCGGATGCTTCAAACGTAGCATTCTTACCTTTCAATACACGGCCCTCCATCGTAGATATCGCTGTCGCAGCAGAAGCTGTATCTTTCTTCACGTCTTCTACCAGCGTGGCAATCTCACTGGCCGACTTGCGGGAACCTTCAGCAAGCTTTCTGATCTCTTCGGCAACCACCGCGAAACCTCTACCCGCCTCACCTGCTCTGGCTGCCTCAATAGCAGCGTTCAGGGCAAGCAGGTTAGTCTGCGAAGCAATGTCAGTGATCACACCCAGCGACTTGGATATTTCCTGAGAACGAGCGCTCAATACTTCAATCGTTTTGGCAGTTAAGGCCGCAGAGCTGGAAATTTCTTCCATGTTCTTCACCACTTCCGCCACAGTTTTCAGACCCAACTGAGAAGTTTCCTCACCCAGCAATGCCGACTTGTTCACTACTTCCGCACGGTTCGCCGTGTCTTTCGTAGTTTTCATGATCTCTTCAATCAGTTTAAAGGCCTGGTCTGTCTTGAGTGCCTGGTTCTGAGCACCTTCCGCCATCTGTTGCATGGCAAGGGCAACGTCCAGTGTCACACGGTTCATTTCAAGACCTTTGGCAGCCATTTCTTCCGAAGAGCTACCAACTACCAGTGAAGAATCGTTTATTTCTCCAAGCAGCGTATTCAGGTTTTCAACCGCAAGGTTCAGTGCGTTTGCCATGTCTAAGATATCACCAGCAGTCTGTGCCTCTACTTTCTGGGTCAAATCACCCTCAGAGATCGCACGTACTACGCGGGATACGTCCAGCACCGGCGTTACAATGGACTCCAGCAGATCGTTCAGTGTATCTACCAGTTCTTTCCAGCTGCCGCCAACACCTTGCAGTGTCGCACGCTCGGTCAGTTTACCTTCCACACCCGCTACTCTGGCCACACGGCTAACTTCACCAGCCAGACGGTTCAGGTCAACCACCATGGTGTTGATTGTATCAGCCAGATCAGCCACCTCACCACGGGCTTCCAGTGTCAGCTTCTGGGTAAGGTCACCTTTTGATACCGCTGTTACTACTTTTACTATACCTCGTACCTGTGTTGTCAGGTTGGAGGCCATCGTATTTACATTATCTGTTAAGTCTTTCCATACACCGGCTACGTTCGGTACAATCGCCTGGCCACCCAGCTTACCTTCGGTACCTACTTCCAGCGCCACACGGGTTACCTCACCGGCAAAGATGTTAAGTGAGTCCACCATTCGGTTGATGTTTTCCTTCAACTCACCCAGCTCACCTTTCACATCCACAGACACTTTCTGAGTCAGGTCGCCTTTCGCTACCGCAGTCGCAACTTTTGCAATGTCACGTACCTGAAGTGTCAGGTTCGACGCCATCGTGTTCACGTTGTCGGTCAGTTCTTTCCAGGTACCACGTACTTTAGGTACATTGGCCTGGCCACCCAAGCGTCCTTCAGTACCTACTTCACGAGCCACTCTTGTTACCTCATCCGCAAAGATGTTCAGGGAGTCCACCATCTGGTTCAGGTTTTCCTTCAGATCCAGGATCTCACCACGGGCTTCAACCGTGATCTTCTGGCTTAGGTCACCTCTCGCAACCGCTGTGGCTACTTTGGCAATATCACGTACCTGAGATGTCAGGTTAGACGCCATGTAGTTTACGTTATCCGTAAGGTCCTTCCAGGTTCCACCTACGTTAGGCACATTGGCTTGACCGCCCAGTTTACCTTCCGTACCTACTTCACGTGCTACTCGGGTTACCTCGCTTGCAAACGAGCTCAGCTGGTCCACCATGATGTTGATCACGTCTTTGATCTGCAGGATCTCGCCACGCACATCTACCGTGATCTTCTGGGTCAAATCGCCACTTGCAATCGCAGTAGCCACTTTCGACACGTCGCGCAGCTGCACCGTCAGGTTACCTGCCATCGCGTTCACGTTATCGGTAAGGTCTTTCCAGGTGCCGGCAACACCCACAACATTGGCCTGGCCGCCCAGCTTACCTTCTGTACCCACTTCACGGGCAACGCGTGTTACCTCACTTGCAAACGAGCTCAGCTGGTCCACCATGATGTTGATCACATCCTTGATCTGGAGGATCTCGCCTCTTACATCTACCGTGATCTTCTGGGTCAAATCGCCACTTGCAATCGCAGTAGCTACTTTCGACACGTCACGCAGCTGCACCGTCAGGTTACCTGCCATCGCGTTCACGTTATCTGTTAAGTCCTTCCAGGTACCGGCAACACCAACTACTTTGGCCTGGCCGCCCAGCTTACCTTCGGTACCCACTTCACGGGCAACGCGTGTTACCTCACTTGCAAACGAGCTCAGCTGGTCCACCATGATGTTGATCACATCCTTGATCTGGAGGATCTCGCCTCTTACATCTACCGTGATCTTCTGGGTCAAATCGCCACTTGCAATCGCAGTAGCTACTTTCGACACGTCACGCAGCTGCACCGTCAGGTTGCCTGCCATCGCGTTTACGTTGTCGGTAAGGTCCTTCCAGGTACCGGCTACATTTGGTACGTAGGCTTGGCCACCCAACTGGCCTTCGGTACCTACCTCAAGTGCCACACGGGTTACCTCACCGGCAAAAATGTTCAGAGAGTCCACCATCTGGTTCAGGTTTTCCTTCAGATCGGCAAGCTCACCTTTTACATTTACAGTTATTTTCTGGCTCAGGTCACCTTTCGCTACCGCAGTCGCAACATTTGCAATGTCACGTACCTGTGAGGTAAGGTTGCTGGCCATGTAGTTTACGTTATCGGTCAGTTCCTTCCAGATACCGGCCACGTTTGGCACGTTTGCCTGACCACCCAGAATACCTTCGGTACCTACCTCACGTGCTACACGCGTTACTTCCGCGCCAAACACATTCAGTCGGTCCACCATGTCGTTCAGGATGTCTTTCAGATCACCTAACTCGCCTTTAACATCAACTGATACTTTCTGCGTTAAATCGCCCTTCGCCACCGCAGTTGCTACATTGGCAATGTCACGTACCTGTGAGGTCAGGTTACCTGCCATCAGGTTTACATTGTCAGTAAGCTCTTTCCAGGTACCTTCTACATTCGGTACTTTGGCTTGTCCGCCCAGTTTACCTTCTGTTCCTACTTCACGGGCAACGCGGGTTACCTCACCGGCAAAGATGTTCAGAGAGTCCACCATCTGGTTGATGATGTCTTTCAGATCGGCCATCTCGCCTCTTACATTCACAGTGATTTTTTGGGTCAGGTCACCTTTCGCTACCGCTGTAGATACGTTGGCAATGTCACGCATCTGAGAGGTCAGGTTACTGGCCATGGTGTTCACGTTGTCGGTGAGGTCTTTCCAAACCCCGCCTACGTTCGGCACTTTGGCCTGGCCGCCCAGCTTACCCTCGGTACCAACTTCACGGGCCACACGGGTTACCTCGTCCGCAAATACGTTCAGGGAGTCCACCATCTGGTTCATGTTGTCCTTCAGCTGAGCAAACTCACCGCGTACATCCACCGAAATTTTCTGCGCCAGGTTACCTTTCGCAACGGCAGTTGCCACGTTAGAAATGTCTCGTACCTGAAGGGTCAGGTTCGAGGCCATGGTATTTACATTATCGGTAAGGTCTTTCCATACACCGGCTACGTTTGGTACCGATGCCTGGCCACCCAGCTTACCTTCCGTACCTACTTCCAACGCCACACGGGTTACCTCACCGGCAAACAGGTTCAGGTTGTCGATGGTACGGTTGATCGTTTCCGCCATGACCTTGAAGTCACCGGAAACCGGGATCTGGAATGTCTCGTCCAGGTTACCGCGGGATATGTTCTTAAGTACTTTGCCTACTTCCAATACCGGAACGGCAATGGAATCCACAAGACCGTTGATGTTGTTGATCATGTCCTTCCAGAAACCGGAAGCGTTTTCGGCAGAAGCACGGGCCTTCAGGTTACCTTCCACACCCGCCACTTTCGAAATACGGGACACCTCCCCACCTACACCACCGATCATTTCCACCATCGAGTTGTAGGCTTCAGCGATCTCGGCAAAGATGTCGTTGTTCTGCTTGGTTAGTCGCACAGAGATATCGCCTTTTTTAAAGGCATCCAGTGCGTACAACACTTTGTTCAGTTGTTCGCTTATATATTCCTGGTTTTGTGGCAGCACCTGGGCTTTGGTAGCTTTTCCGTTTCCACTGCTCTTCAGAGGAATGGTAGCAGGAGGAGCTACTTTTACTTCAGGAGCCTCTTCCTTAACCTCGGCAGGTTTGACGGGATCATCCACTACAGTAGCAGTAGAAGCGCCGCCATTATCCTGTTTTGCCTTTGCGGCAGGTGCTTTTTCAGGATTGGCTTCTCCTTCACGTATGAGCTTGTCTTTGCTCAACTTCAAATTTTTACCTAAGGCCATATATAGTTTTGTTGATCTGGTTTTTTGCAGAAAATGTCAGGCAGCTACAAACTCAGTAAGTATAAACCTGATTTCATAGTGTGCATTTCCTGTAAAAATCAATGCAATTTAATCAAAATAATCCAATGTAGAAAATTGCTGCTAATAGCAAAACAGCTTATGCTCTTACAAATTCTTCAGCCAGTGCTTTGTAGTCTTTTGCTCCGTTCGAAGAGCCGTCGTAATCAATCACACTTTTGCCGAAAGAAGGAGCTTCAGCCAGTTTTACATTAAGACGAATGTGGCTGCTGAATATTTTCTCTTTCAGATTTTCCCTCAGATACTCCAGTACTTCCAGGCTCAACTTCCTTCTGATATCAAACATCACCACTACGATGCCTTTGATTTTAAGTTTTGGGTTAAAAGCCTTTTTTACTTTCTGCACCGTATTCATAATCTGATCAAGGCCTTGCAGCGTCAGCACTTCCATTTGCAGCGGAACCAGGACCTCCTGTGCCGCAGTCAGTGCATTTAATGTTAGCACCGAGAGCGATGGAGGGCAGTCGATCAACACATAATCATATCCCTTCAGTTCAGAAAGTATAGTTTTCAGAAAATTTTCCCGGTCAGGCTGCGACACGAGTGAAATTTCTATATCGACCAGGTCGTTCGATCCTGGAGCAATCCACAGGCCATCCTTCTCCACGAGTATATCCTGCAGTTTTTTGCTGCCCAGAAATACGTCTGCCAGTGTCGCATCTGTACCCGAAACTGCCAGCGAGTAAGAAAGATTGCTTTGCGGGTCCAGGTCAAGCAAAAGCACTTTTTTGCCGAGTTTGCTAAGTGCGCTGCCCAGGTTGATGGTGGTGGTGGTCTTACCGGTGCCGCCTTTCTGGTTTATAACGGCCACTACAGTTGTCTTCATGCGGTGTTGCAGTAGGGTAAATCTTGTTTAACCGCTAAATCTATTAAAAATATACTTAATACTAAAGTTTATCATGCGCCCTGATCAGGCTTGAGAAATGGCCTGATGTTGAATGTGACCTAATGTATAGTATATTTCCTCCCACTTTTCCAGGTCAAGCGCTACTGCTATTACATCGGCGGGCTCCATGTACGCGATGTGTTTATCGGTAAGCGTGCGTGCCAGGGCAGTTATACCTGGGTTATGCGCCACCACCAGAACAGTCGTAACCGAATCAGGTAATTCTGCCAGCGCCTTCAGCAACCGGGATTCCCGTGCGTTGTACAGTTCGGGGTCGTAAGAAATCTTTTCTTCGTCAAAGTATATCTTTTCAGCTACCAGGCGGGCAGTAAGGCCGCTTCGTTTGGCAGGGCTTGCCAACAAAAGATCTACTTTTCGGTAATGTTCACGTATCCATTGGCCTGTGTTGCGGGCTTGCCCAATACCGGTCTTGGTCAGTTCCCGGTCAAAATCAGGTTGTAAGGGATAAGGCTCATGCGTTTCGGCATGGCGACAGAGCAGCACGTGTCTTTGCATATTAATTACAAAAGCGTCCGTATAGGTAAATATTATAGTTTGTATCGTTGATGTACAACGTTTTAGCTGCAACTTAAACCTATACTAACCGATTTGGGTTGTATTTGTTGAAAAAAAAATTTGAACTTTGGGCAAAATTGGCTTTACCGCCAGTAAAAATAGAGGATGATAAAAAACTTAGTTATAGTAGAGTCGCCAGCGAAGGCCAAAACGATAGAAGGTTATCTGGGGAAAGATTTTGTGGTGAAGTCGAGTTTCGGCCACGTACGGGATCTGCCTAAGGATAACAACGCCATCGATATTGAGCACGGCTTCAAGCCAACCTATGTTATCACAAGCGATAAAAAAGAAGTGGTGGCACAGCTGCGTAAGCTGGCAAAGGAGGCGGAAACCGTGTGGTTGGCATCGGACGATGACCGCGAGGGAGAAGCCATATCCTGGCACCTGACAGAGGCTCTGAATTTAACTAACGAGAAGACACGCCGGATCGTGTTCCGCGAAATTACGAAGAACGCCATTCTGAATGCCATCAGCTCACCGCGCGGCATCGACATGGATCTTGTAAATGCGCAGCAGGCACGCCGTATACTTGACCGTTTGGTTGGTTTCGAGTTGTCACCTGTACTCTGGAAAAAGATCAAGACAGGTCTTTCGGCCGGGCGTGTGCAGTCGGTGGCGGTGCGCCTGGTGGTGGAGCGCGAACGTGAGATCGAGCGTTTTAAATCGGAGGCTACTTTTAAAGTAACAGCCGTATTTGATGTACAGGGTAAAACCTTGGAAGCCGAACTGCCAACCAAGTATAAAACAGAAGAAGAGGCCCAGGCCTTTTTGCAGCGCTGCATTGGTGCAAACTATACCATCGAGAACCTGGAAACCAAGCCGCTGAAGCGCAGCCCGGCTCCTCCGTTCACGACCTCTACCCTGCAGCAGGAAGCCAGCCGGAAGTTATACTTCTCGGTTGCCCAGACCATGACCATCGCGCAAAAACTGTACGAATCCGGTAAGATCTCCTACATGCGTACGGACTCCCTGAATCTTTCAGAGGAGGCGATTCAGGGTGCTGCCAATGCCATCCAAAGCTCTTTTGGCGATCGTTTTGTGAAGACGCGCCGCTTTAAAACAAAATCGCAGGGAGCACAGGAGGCGCACGAAGCCATTCGCCCTACCGATTTTGGCGCTATGGTGGTGAGCAGCGACCGCAACGAGCAGCGCCTGTACGAGCTGATCTGGAAACGTGCGATTGCCTCGCAGATGGCAGATGCCGAGATCGAGAAAACAACAGCTACCATCAGCATTTCCACGCAGCCCGAAAAGCTGACAGCTACCGGTGAGGTCATCAAGTTTGAAGGTTTTCTGAAAGTATACATCGAATCGAAGGATGACGAAGAAGGAAGCGATGAAGATGTGAAAGGGATGCTGCCTCCGCTCAGTATCGGTCAGCAGCTGACCCTGCGCCAAATGCAGGCTACGCAGCGCTATTCCCGTCCGGCACCGCGCTACACAGAAGCCAGCCTTGTAAAGAAACTGGAAGAAATGGGCATTGGGCGTCCGTCTACCTACGCTCCTACCATCTCGACCATCCAGAAACGTGGGTATGTAGAGAAAGACAGCCGCGAAGGCAAAGAGCGCCCGTACCAGGTGCTGACGCTGAAGCAGGACCAGATATCCAAGCAGACTAAGACAGAAATTACCGGAGCCGAGAAAGCCAAGCTCTTCCCGACCGATATGGCCATGGTGGTGAACGACTTCCTGGTAGAGCACTTCCCGAGTGTGATCGATTACTCCTTTACAGCCAACGTAGAGGCCGAGTTTGATGAGATTGCACAGGGCCAGAAAGAGTGGGAAGACATGCTGGATAACTTCTACAAGAAGTTTCACAAGCGCATCGAGTCAAGTGAAAGTATAAACAGAGCGGATGTATCCGGTGCACGCGAATTGGGTGTAGACCCTGTGTCGGGGCAGAAAGTGATCGCCAAACTGGGCAGATTCGGTCCTTATGTGCAGATGGGCGAAGAAAACCCGGAAACCGGAACCAAACCAGTGTATGCGAGTCTGCGCAAAGGTCAGTTCCTGGAAAGCCTGGCACTGGAAGATGCCCTGGAGTTGTTCAAGCTGCCGCGCATCGTAGGCACCTACGAAGACAAGGAAATGAAAGCGGCCATCGGTCGTTTCGGTCCTTACATCAGCCACAACAGCAAGTTCTACTCGCTGCCAAAAACAATGGACCCGCATACGGTAACAGCCGAAGAAGCCATTGCTTTGATCGAGGCCAAACGCAAGGCTGATGCCGAAAAGATGATCAAGACGTTTGACGAAAACCCGGATGTGCAGGTGCTGAACGGTCGTTACGGACCGTACATTGTAGTGGGTAAGAAGAACGTGAAGATCCCGAAAGGCAAAGAGCCGGCCGAGCTAACGCTGCAGGAGTGCCTAGACCTTGCCGAGCAAACGCCTGAGAAAAAAGGCCGGGGTGGTTTCAAGAAAAAAACTGAACCAGCCGCAGATAAGAAGCCAGCAGCTAAAAAGGCAGCTACTACCAAGAAACCTGCTGCTAAAAAAGCGACTGCTGCCAAGAAGAAGTAATAGCCTTAAGTATAAAAAAGCCGCCTGCTACAAGGCGGCTTTTTCTTTTTCAGAAGTATAGATTGGTAAAAGGAAAGTATAAACCCTCGGACAGCGCAGGCGTTATACTTTACAGTTTGATTATATACCTCAGCAAGTATGGAACAGAAGAAAAAACTGGTGGTGCTAACAGGTGCCGGAATCAGTGCGGAAAGCGGTATTGCTACCTTCCGGGATGCAAACGGCCTGTGGGAAGGACATGATGTAATGGAAGTTGCCTCGCCCCAGGGCTGGCGTAAAAACCCCGAACTGGTGCTTGACTTCTATAACCAGCGCCGGAAAAATGCGAAAGACGTGCAACCCAATGCAGGCCACAAAGCCCTAGCAGAACTGGAGAAGGATTTTGACGTGCGCATCATCACGCAAAATGTTGACGACCTGCACGAGCGGGCCGGCTCTACGCATGTGATTCACCTCCACGGCAAACTGTTTGAAAGCCGCAGCACGCTTGATCCCAAACTGGTGTACCCCATAGAAGGCTGGGAATTGAACTTGGGAGATAAATGCGAACGTGGTTCGCAGCTGCGACCGAATATCGTTTGGTTCGGAGAGGCTGTACCGATGATGGAAAAGGCGGTGGAAGAAACCATACAAGCGGACATCTTTCTGGTGGTAGGCACCTCGCTGGTGGTGTACCCTGCTGCCGGCTTGGTTGATTATGTATCGGAAGATGTCCTGTTGGTTGTGGTAGACCCGAAGTTGCCTTATGTGCGTCCGCGGCCTAACCTGCACTTGTATGAGGAGAATGCCACCACTGGCATGCAAAAAGTTGCCGAGTTATTGCTGCTAAAGTATAAATAGCCTGACTATACTTTAGCAGCAGCTTAACTTTAAGTATAACTTATTCAGATTCAATAACTTTATACTTCAGTGTGCTGCTTGTATTTCCTCTCACAATCGAGTAGAGTTGAGGCAGAAGTATACTTAGGTAAACTATAGCCGTTGTAGCTGATTCATGCTTTCTCACCTACTCTTTATTCGGTCTCGATTTCTAACTGGAAGCACAACAACTACTTGATTTATTCAATCCCTTCCTTCGCTCTGCCGAGGCTTTGAAACTTACGCGCTATACTTTTCCCCCAGCTATTCTGAGCTATTTTTCCAATTCTGTAAGCAAGTAGCAGCACCAACTTCAAGTCCATAAAAATATTCTAAAAGGGATTAAACCTTCTCCCCTTCCCTGCTTCTAAGAAGTTCAGAAACTAAAAAAGATTATCTGCAAACTACAACGAAGCCAATGCGTGCTGCACCTGTATCAGGCGTTCCGATGAAGCTTTAATCCGCATTAATACAAAGAAGACTACAACCAATAATTTGCATACATCTACCAAATGAGAAAGCTATTCTCCCTGCTGGTCTTACTGATCAGTGTTTCACAGGCCTACGCGCAGGCGGTTTTTGGCACCGTACAGAGCGGAACTGACAAAAGCCCATTGCCCGGAGCCAGTGTAGTTCTTAAGCCAACAGCCGAAGCCGGCATGCTTACCACCGTTACCGATACAGAAGGTGCTTTCCGGTTCGACCGGGTAAAAAGCGGCGTTTATACGTTGGAAGTAAGGTTCCTGGGCTTCAGCGTGCTATCCAGAAATGTACAGGTACAACAAGGTGCCGTTGATGTTGGGGTGCTGGCTTTGCAGGAAGAAAACAACAAGCTTAGTGAAGTTCAGGTAGTAGGCCGGGCGCAGTTAGGCGAACAGAAAGGCGACACTTCCCAGTTTAACGCAAAAGCATTTAAAACAACCGCAGATGCCAGTGCCGAAGACCTGGTAACCAAAATGCCTGGCGTTACCATACAGGATGGCAAAGTACAGGCACAGGGCGAGGATGTGAAACAGGTGATGATTGACGGCAAACGCTACACCGGCGAAGATGTAAATACAGCCATTCGCAACCTATCTGCCGACATGATTGAGAGCGTGCAGGTGTTTGACGGGCAAAGCGACCGCGCAGCCTTTAGCGGCTTCGACGACGGCAACCGGGTTAAAACACTCAATTTCACCACAAAGAAAGATCGACGCCAGGGCTATATGGGCAAAGCGTCTGCCGGCTATGGTACCGACGACCGCTACATGGTTGGTGCCAGCGTAAATTACTTCAACAACAACAGAAGAATAACAGTAACCGGCCTGACCAACAACATCAACATGTTTGATTTTTCGGTAGGTGAAACACCAGGCGGCGGCATGCGTGGACGCAGAGGCGGTTGGGGCGGCGGCTCACCGACGGGCATCATCAACACGAATAACTTTGGGTTGAACTACAACGATATGTGGGGCAAGAAGATCGAAGTAAGCGGCAACTACGACTACTCGAGTCGTGATATACTCAACAAACAGTACCGTTACAGACAGAACATCTCCGGTGACCGCCTGGGGCAGATCTATACCGAGAACAGCGAAAATGACAACACCGAAGAAAGCCACCGCTTCAACTTCAGGCTGCAGTACAACATCAACGAAAACAACCGCCTGCTGGTAACGCCCAACATCTCGGTGCAGCGTAACGACAACGCTACAAACCGCAGTGCCAACACCGTAGACGGCGAAGGGACTATGCTTACCGAGTCGCAAAACCGGAACAATGCGGATAACAACAGCCTCAACTTTAACAACAACATTCTTTTTTCGCATCGCTTTGGTACCTCAGGCCGCATCCTGACAACGAACTTCAATACAAGGTATAACCGTTTCGACGGAGATGCGTTCCAGTTAGAGAACACGCAGAACTTTGAAAATTCTGACCTGAACGTAAACCGCAACCAGTTTATCAAAACAGATCGAGAAAACTTCTCCTGGTCTGGTAACATGGATTACTCCCAGCGCCTGGGCGAAAATTCACGTTTGCAGCTGGAGTATAGCATTGGCAATCAGCAGAACGATTCGGACAGAAGAACCTATGATTTTGTTGAAAACGAAGGCCGGTATTCGGACCTAAATACGCCTTACAGCAACACGTTTAAGAGCGATTACCTCTCGCAAAACTTCGGGCCTAGCTACCAGTACCGTACCGAGAAAACAAGGTTCCAGCTGAATGCCCGGTACCAGTATGCTACCCTGCAAAGCGAGAACCAGTTCCCGAGAGATTACAGGCTGAAGCGTAACTTCTCTAACCTGCTGCCTTCCGCGGAATACGAGTACAAGATCTCGAAGAACACGAACCTGAACATAAACTACCGCACTTCTACGGATGTGCCTTCAGTAGAGCAGTTGCAGGATGTGCTGGATATCTCCAATCCGCTGCAGGCGCGAATCGGTAACCCGGAGCTGGACCAGGATTACCAGAACAGGCTGAACATCCGCTTCAGAAGATTTGATCCGGAAACTAATCGCGTGTTCTTTGTAGGTATGTTCGGCTCCATGACACAGAATTATATTGCCAACAGCGTGTACACCGGCGAAGTACCTTTTGCCTTACCTGCCGATTATGTGCGCCAGCCGGGTGCCCGTATCACACGCCCTGTAAACATGGACGGTTACTGGAACGTGCGTTCGTTCTTTAACTACGGGCAGCCGATCAACTTCATCAGCTCAAACCTGAACGTGCATGGTTCGGTGGGTTATTCCCGCATACCGGGTATGATCGACGAGCAGGTGAACTATGCCAACAACACCAGCCTGGGTGCCGGCATCAACCTGAGCAGCAACATCAGCGAGAAAGTAGACTTCACTGTCTGGACCAACTCCAACTATAACCTGGTGGAGAACACGCTCCGTACCAACCAGAACAACAACTATTTCACACAGAACACCAACCTGCGCTATAACTGGATCATCTGGAAGGGCCTGGTATACCGTACCGAGCTGAACCACCAGTATAATTCGGGTTTGTCGCAGGGAGTGGACAACAGCTACCTGCTTTGGAACATGAGCCTGGGCAAGAAACTGTTCAAGAACCAGCAGGGTGAGATCAGCTTGAGTGTGAACGACTTGCTGAAGCAAAATGTGAGCATCCAGCGTAACATCGCTTCCGATTATGTAGAAGATGTGCAGTCTACCGTGCTGCAGCGTTTCTTTATGGTTACCTTCACGTACAACATCCGCAAGTTTACCAGCGGCCAGGCGCCAGATATGGAGCAGGAAAACCGTCGAGGCCCGGGAGGCTACAAAGGCGGCGGCTACCGTCAGCACTAAAAAGAAAAAGGCCTGCAGCAATGCAGGCTTTTTTCTTTTTATATAACAACCTGGTTTATACTTGATGATTCATACTTGCGGAAGCCGTAATTAAAACTAAGTATAAAATGTATTTACGATTTTCCTAGTCTTCGATGTTCCCCCACTCCTGTTGCTGATCGTACCACAAGGCACCGTCCCTGATTTGCAATGGTGAGGTGATGTTGTTGTGATACAACTGCCCGGTTCCAAGCCCTTGCGGCATGGTAATGTTGTAGTTGGCCGTAAACTGGCTGATCGCATTCAGCCCGATGTTCGATTCCAGCGCCGAGGTCATCCACCACCCGATTCCGCGCTTCTCTGCCCTGCTGATCCACTGTGCACTTGCTGCCAAGCCTCCAACCAGTGTAGGTTTAAGTATGATGTATTGCGGCTTGATCTGCTCCAGTAAGGCAATTTGGGCAGTTTCTTCCTGAACGCCGATGAGTTCTTCGTCGAGCGCGATCGGTACGGGAGTATAACTGCAAAGCTGCGCCATCTCCTCCCATTGCCCTTGCCTGATGGGCTGCTCTATGGAGTGAAGATCATACTTTGCCAACCGCTCCAGTTTCCGGAAAGCTTCTTCCGGTTTAAAAGCACCGTTGGCATCCACCCGGATGGTCAGCTCGTCGGCACCGGCGGCCTCCCGTATACTTGCCAGCAACTCCAGCTCTGTTTTGAAATCAAGTCCGCCAATCTTCAGCTTCAGGCAATTGTATCCTTCGCTGAGTTTCTTCCGGATCTGCTCCTGCATAAAAGCTTTATCGCCCATCCAGACCAACCCGTTGATCGGTATGCCTTTTACACCCCGGCTGAAATCATTTTTATACAGTACTCTGTGTCCTCCGTGTTGCAGGTCCAGAAGAGCTGTTTCAAGTGCAAACCGGATGGCGGGCCAGGCGGTCAGATCCGAAACATCGCTCAAAAGATTGCCCGCTTCAGCTGTTACTTCAGCTTTACTTGCATTAATTAATGCGCAAATTTTGTCCAATTGCTGTACCAGGTCCGGCCGGTGGTCGATGCTGAGGCCTGCCAGCGGGGCACACTCTCCTATACCCACAACAGCAGGATTCTCCTCGTCCCAGAGCTTCAGATAATACACCTGGTGTTCCCGGATAGCACCCCGTGAGGTGCGGGCGTCGAATTTAAAGCGAAGTGTATGAGGTATGTAAGCAGCTTTTAAGTGCATCTGTAACTGTATTTTAAGGGTAAGTTAAGTATAAACGTGTAATATTTTGAAGAAAGAGAATCAGATAAAAACTAAAGTAAAGAGAAATTAGTACAATACCCTCGTATACTTATACAGAACGCAGCAACCTTACTGAGGCTGGAAAAGCAACTCCTTACAAGAGAATAGTTTACATTCCTCGGTCGTCTCATTTGATATACTACAGAAGTAGTGGTTAACACAAACCCATATAAGCCTTACTATGAGCAGCCAGACAGCCTCTATTCCGTTCGCTACAATACAGCAATACGAACAGATACGTGAACGCACCGAATACATTTGCCTGCCACTCGAACCGGAAGATACTGTGGTACAGCCCATCGTTGATGTAAGCCCTCCGAAATGGCACCTGGCTCATACCACCTGGTTTTTTGAAACGTTTGTGCTCAGGCCTTACCTGCAGGGCTACAAAGTTTTTCATCCAAAGTATGGCTACCTCTTCAACTCGTACTACAACAGTGTTGGCAACCGGGTGCAGCGTTCCGCACGAAGCACCATTACCCGGCCTCCGCTGAGCGACATTTATGCGTATCGCCAGCACGTAGACGAAAACATTACCAAGTTGCTGGAAAGTATAGACGAAGATAAAATTAGCGAGGTGATGAAAGTGCTGGAGCTTGGCCTGCAGCACGAACAGCAACACCAGGAGCTTTTACTCACCGACATCAAGTACATACTTAGTACGAACCCATTGCTCCCGGCTTACAAAGTATCCAAACCACTACAGCCCTTTGAGACCGAACCCGAAGTAAAAGCTAAGTATATGGATGTGCCCGGCGGTATTTACGAAATTGGCTACCAGGGCAAGAAGTTCTGCTTTGATAACGAACTAGGTGTGCATGAGGTGCTGCTGAACGATTTCCAGATCATGAACCGCCTGGTTACCAACAAAGAGTACCTGGAGTTTATGGAAGACGGTGGCTACAGCGACTTCAGGCACTGGCTTGACGAGGGCTACACAATGGTAAAATCGGAAGGTTTAAAGGCGCCGCTCTACTGGGTGCAGGAAGATGGCGCCTGGTACCGTTTCACGGTGTATGGGTTGGAGTTGGTAGATATGAACAGCCCGGTAACACACATCAGCTTTTACGAAGCCGATGCTTTTGCCAACTGGTCGGGCAAACGGTTGCTTACCGAATTCGAATGGGAAGCTGCCTCCCAGGTTTATAAACCCAGGACAGGCAACTTTGCAGAGACAGAGCTGCTTGAACCAGCTCCTGCCATTGCAGGCGCGAAAGGTGTGCAGCAATTGTACGGCGACACCTGGGAATGGACCTACAGCGCCTACCATCCGTACCCTGGCTTTACGAAAGCGCCCGGCGCTTTGGGAGAGTATAACGGCAAGTTCATGATCAACCAGATGGTATTGCGCGGCGGCTCCTGTGTTACACCCCAAAGTCATATCCGAACTACCTACCGCAACTTTTTCCATCCGGATAAACGATGGCAGTACAGCGGTATACGATTAGCCAGGTAAGGTATGAATTTAACTTCTACGCTCCTCCCGCTGATCGATCTTAGCCGGAAAGATGATGGCTCAATCGCTAAAACAGCATTTGTCCAGGATGTGGCAGAGGGCCTAGGGCATGACCCTAAACACCTTTCTTCACGCTACTTTTACGACAGTACAGGAAGCAGGCTTTTTCAGCAGATCATGGAGCTGCCGGAATACTACCTTACACGAGCCGAATTCGAGATCTTCACCAGGCAAAAGCAAGGTATAACCGAGCATTTTGCCTCCGGCGGATTCTTTCACCTGATCGACCTGGGTGCTGGGGATGCACTTAAAACAAAAATACTTCTGCGCCACCTACAAAGCGAAAAGCAGCAGTTCGACTATGTGCCCGTAGATATTTCGGGCGATGCCATGCAGCAACTGACTACTAGCTTAAAGGCAGAAATGCCGGGTATGCAGCTACAGGCCGTCGTAGGCGAATACTTCGAAGCCCTGGAATGGCTGCATGAACATAAATCGGAACGAAAAGTGGTTCTGTTTCTGGGCTCCAACATTGGCAATTTTAGCCCTTCACAAAGTATAATTTTTCTCAAAAAGATCCGGAGCTACCTGCAATCCGGCGATAAGTTATTGCTTGGAGTGGATCTGCGAAAAGATCCGAAAACCATACTTAGTGCTTATGACGATGCTGCTGGTGTGACAGCCGCATTCAACCTGAACCTGCTTGAACGCATCAACCGGGAACTGGGCGCTAATTTTGATCTAGGCAAGTTCCGCCATTTTGCTACCTACCAGCCACATGAAGGTGTCATGAAAAGTTACCTCATCAGTCAGGAGGAGCAGCATGTGCATATCAAGGCGATCGACAGAATTCTAAAGTTCAGTGCCTGGGAAGCAATCCACATGGAAAATTCATACAAGTACTCGCTGCAACAGGTAAAAGAACTAGGGCAGACGTGTGGTTTTAATACAGAAACAGTATTTAAGGACAGCCAACAGTACTTTGCAGACATTTTATTTTCAGTAAATTGAACAACTGTTGTTTGTACACTTCTGTATGCATAGTTTATACTTTCCAGATCATCGTAAATGAAATACCTGCCTTTCGTACTAACTGCTGCTCTTCTTCTGATTGCTCTTCCTGCAAAGGGAGGTAAAAAGAAACAGTAGCCTGACCAGGTTTCATCTTCAGAAATCACAGCAGCAACCCAGCTTTATTCTGGCTTTCTCATTAGATGTGTTGTGCGTCTGCTCATCCTGTTAACTAATTATCTGTACCCGTATATCGGTTAGGTTGGCAAAAAGCGCTAATTTTGCAGGCCTTTCCTTATGACGCTGGTATGAGATCTGAAGAATACAAAGAACACTTTTCCAAAAATTTCCTTTTAGCTTATCCTGTAGTATTGAGTCAGCTGGGGCATATTATGGTGAGTGTCTTTGACAGCCTGATGGTCGGTCAGATCGGTACGGTTCCATTGGCCGCCGCCTCTCTTGGCAACAGTATCTTCATGATCGTGATGGTGTTCGGATTTGGGGTATCGTTCAGTATAACCCCACTTATTGCTGCTGCCGAAGGTCGTAAAAACTACACGCGTATCTCGTTGCTGCTGCTAAACGGCTTGTTCTCCAATTTACTGCTGGGCATACTTCTTTTTGTGGTCGGTTACTTTTTGTCGCCCTACATCACCTACCTGAACCAGCCTGCTGAGGTCGTAAAACTGGCCGTACCGTACATCAACGTGCTGTTCCTGTCCATGGTGCCGCTCATGATCTTTCAGGCATTCAAACAATTTGCCGAAGGCCTTTCGTTTACAAAGCAGTCCATGTACATTACCATTTTTGCCAATGCGCTGAACATTGGGCTGAACTACGTCCTGATCTGGGGTAAGCTTGGCTTTCCGGAAATGGGTATGGTTGGTGCGGCCTGGGCGACACTGATCTCGCGTGTGATCATGGCTGTGATGATGGGCATCTTTGTGCTGTATGCAAATCGCTTTGAAATATTCCGCCGCTTTATAACTTTCCGGCACCTCTCCTTCATCCACATGTACCGCATCTTTAAGCTAGGCTTGCCGATTTCCGGTCAGATGCTGTTTGAGATGGGGGCTTTCAGCTTTTCGGCCATCATGATCGGCTGGTTAGGTGCTAAAGAACTTGCTGCGCATCAGATTGCAATCAATGTAGCCTCGGTTACTTACATGATGGCAAGCGGCATAGCTGCAGCAGCCACCATACGGGTTGGTAACCAGAAAGGCTTGCGAAATTTCAGAGCCATGCGCATGGCCGGCCTCAGCAGTTTTGCCATGGGAGCCATCTTTATGACAGTCAGTGGCCTGCTCATGGTGCTCGGCAACGATCTCATTCCAATGCTGTACATCGACGATCCGGAAGTGATTCGTATCGCTTCTTACCTGCTCATCATTGCGGCCTTGTTCCAGATATCCGATGGAGTACAGGTGGTGGGCCTTGGAGCGCTGCGCGGGCTGGAGGATGTACGAATCCCGGGTCTTATTTCGTTGATTGCTTACTGGGTGATCGGTTTGCCGGTAGGTTATGTACTTTGCTTCAAAGCCGGCTTCGGTGTAAATGGCATCTGGACCGGACTTTTGGTAGGCCTTTCTGTTGCCGCAGTTTTACTGTTCTGGCGCTTCCGACGGCTCAGTTACCGCTTAAGCAAAGTATAAATTGCCTGTTGGGCACCATTTGTACTTAATGCATGTTGCCACCTGTACAGACAATAAAAACTTTTAGCCAATGTTTTTCTTTACCCTGTTTTTGTCGCTACTGACAGGCCTGTTTTCGCCTGCAGCGGCACCAGCTGTAATTGCCACAAAGTTAGCTCCTGCTAAAACTGAAGATCGAACCAACAACGACAAGCTTGCCTGGTCGCCTGCCCGGAAGCTGAGTTGGGAGGATTTCAAAGGAAATCCCGACGACCAGAACCCGCACCATGCCCTGACAGCAGCTAACCTGGCTGTGGACGCAAAGTGTAACAACAATAAATTCATGTACGAGGTGAAGTGTGTTTTTCTGCCACAGGAGTCCTGGTCTAAAAACAAGATGTCGAAAAAGCTGCTGCAGCACGAGCAACTGCACTTCGATCTGACAGAAGTACACGCCCGCTTGTTGCGCCAGAAGCTGGTAGGGATCGGCACCTCCTGCGCCAGTGTAAAAAAAGGCATGCAACAGGAAGTAAATGCAGCTTTTGCCGCCTGGAAAGCAGAACAGGACCTGTTCGACAAGAAGTCAAACCATGGTCTTGACTCAGTGGCGCAGCAGCAGTGGGCAGCAAATATAGAGCAACGCCTGCAGCAACTGGAGGCCTGGAAATAAAAAGCAAAGCCCCGGTTAAAAGTATAACCTGGGCTTTGCTAATCTATACTTTGCTTTTACTCGGTCGGGCCCAGATCTTTCACCGCCGGACCGGTAATGACGCGGCCATACGGATCGAAACGCGAGCCATGGCACGGGCAATCCCAGGAGCTTTCAACATTGTTCCAGCTAACTACACAGCCCAGGTGCGTACAGATTGCCGAACATTCGTGCCGCACTCCATCCTGGTCGCAGTACACGGCCACTTTGGTCATACCTTTGCGCATAACAGCGCCTGTACCCGGCATTAACTGCATCGGGTCATCCACCTCTCCTGCTGTTACATACTCTTTGAATTGAGCCGCCACGTTCAGGTTTTCTTTCAGGAACTCTCCGGAAGATTTCAGGCTGACACGAGCCGGGTCGTACAGCTTCTCCCACGCATTTGGCCGGCCCATGATCAGGTCCGTTATCAGCATACTGGCAATGGTGCCGTGCGTCATACCATGCCCGGAGTCGCCGGTGGCAATGTATACATTATCCGCATCGCCCGGATTGCGGCCAATAAATCCCAGGCTGTCTACTGGTTCGTATACCTGCCCCGACCAGCGGTATACCACTTCGCCGGCCATCGGAAATTTAACGCGCATCCAGGTTTCAAGCGCCTCGAAGTGCTTGTTCAGGTGATCGTCCTGCCCTGTCTTGTGATCTTCGCCACCTACTATAAGCAAATCTGTACCATTGTCCCCTTCTGTTCCATCCGCTTTGCCTTTCAGCAGGCGTACGTAGTGGTATGGGTCCTGCATATCCCAGTACAAGGCATCCGGCACCTCACCGCTTCGCACAGCCGCTGCAACTACATAGGTGCGGTAAGGGGCCTGCTTGGTGTGCATGGTCACCATGTCATTAACGGGAGTGTTGGTGGCTACTACCAGATGATTGGCAGATATTGTATGGCCGTCTTCCGATATCACCGTGATCACCGGCCCAGTCTCGAACCGCTCGATCTTGGTTTCAGTGAAGATCTGTCCTCCGTTTTCAAGTATGGCACTGCTGAGACCTGCCAGGTATTTTAACACATGAAAATGCGCCTGGTTAGGGAAGTGCAGGCAAGGCAGAGATGTTAAAGTAGGTACCGGGCTCTCTTTGCGTAGCACGACATCAAGCCAGCCTATTTTTTGAAGCGCTTCCAACTCCTGCAGGAGCTCATCTTCTTCCTTTTTGTCGTTGGCAAAAAGATAGCCGTCTACACGCGTAAAATCGCAATCGAGCGTCAGGTCTTTGATGTTCTCTTCTATTCTGTCGATAGCGCGGCCATGGCTTTGTGCTGCTTTAAGGGCTCCGTCAACACCAAACAAGCGGATCAATTCTGAAAAACGATCGTCGAGCGCGTTAGACAGGTGTGCTGTGGTGCGTTGCGTTTCGCCGCCTGCAATTTTTTTGGCTTCTACCACCACTACGCGTTTTCCTTCTTTGGCTAGCTGGTAAGCAGTTGAAATTCCTGCCATGCCGGCCCCTACCACACATACGTCACAGGTTATATTTTCACGGAGCGGATTGGTTACTGGCATGGTAACGCCTTCTACCCACACAGGCAAGCTTGCGCCAGATTCTCTTTTCATAGTTTTGATTTTAAGAGGCTTGAAATACGTCAGGTATCTAGTTTTGATGTATGCTACCTGACTGCTTAGGAGTACGGCGAGCTAAAACCTTATGTTGCTGCTGCTATATTCGGAGGAGTTGATAAAGGCCCAGCATCGGAATGAAATACATTTGGCAGTGCATGATGAACTAACCGTTATTGTAGTCCGCTTTAGTCGTTAGTTCATACTTACCATCCACTATAAGGCGGAAGATTGCTCGTTTACGTCAATTCCACTTTCCAGAACGAACCTATAGAAATATTATAAGCACAGTAACAGCCACTGCGTCTCCAATCATATCCTAGGACAAACTGTGTAGTCATACTAAGATTGTAAAAAAGGTAATCGAAACCCACCTGCTTTGCGAGCAAAGATTTCAGTATCTTTAGCCGGATTCGGAAAGTGCCGTATTTTTTGGTTTGTAGGAGGAACATAACCTGCAGTATATCTGGAAGCTGTAAAGAATAAGCAGCTAAATGCTATACCTGGTTACCATTTACCAAAAGTTGTACTGGTATTAGATCCGACCTTAAAACCGGACTGCAGGCGAAGCTGGCAGCAGCTGCAACCTGGTTCAATTACATTCTCTTTTTTTGGATGGAAAAACTACACACCCTGTACTATGTGCTGGAAATGGCAGGCACTTTTGCTTTTGCTATAAGCGGGGCAACAGCCGCACGAAAACGCAACCTTGACCTTTTTGGGATCTGCGCTATTGCATTTATTGTTGCCTGCGGCGGCGGAATCATACGAGATCTTTGCATCGGTGCTACTCCACCTGCCGGAATATCAAACTGGCAGTATTTGATTGTAGCCATTATCGCTACCGGGTTAACCGTCGGTTTATTTTCTGTTGTAGAGCGGCTCAACCGCCCGGTATTGTTTTTCGATGCTGTAGGTTTATCCCTATTTGCCGTAACAGGTGCAGAAAAAGCGCTGCACTTCGGCCACAATGGTGAGGTAGCTGTTCTGTTGGGTATTACGACGGCTGTTGGTGGCGGTGTAATGCGCGATGTTTTACTTACGCGGGTACCTGTAATTCTGGAAAAAGAGATTTATGCTTCGGCGGCGCTTACAGCAGCTGCCATTGTTGTTTTAGGAAACTACCTGAACTGGATTTCAGGCGACTGGGTAGCGATCATAGCCTTGATTGTATGTTTTACAATACGCATCTTAGCATTGCATTACCATTGGAACCTGCCTACACCAGTAAACAGGAAGAATAAACTAACTAAATAATACCCTGTAAATTTTCACTGTTAAACCTGAATGCGGCAAAGCATATACTAAGGTATGGCAACGCTAATACTTTGATACAGCCTGATTAAAGGCAGGAAGAGATTCAGCTTAACTTCATGTTAAAATAACATAACAGACACCACATGCAAACCGCACCTGAAACTACAGAAACGATCTCCTGGCAACATTTTGATCAGACAGATATTCGTGTGGGAACGATCGTTGAAGTAAATGATTTTCCGGAGGCACGAAAACCTGCCTACAAACTGCTGGTAGACCTGGGTCCGTTAGGTCTGAAAAGATCCAGTGCACAGATCACGAAACTTTATACCAAAGAAGAACTGGTAGGCAAGCAGGTGCTCTGCGTAACCAATCTCGGTAAAAAGCAGATCGGGAAGTATATTTCGGAGGTACTGGTAACCGGCTTTGAAGATGAAAACAAGGATATTGTACTAGCACAGCCTGCCTCTAAAGTTCCAAACGGAAGCAAGCTTATGTAAAAGGCAAAACGTCAGGTAAGTTGAAAACGCCTGCCAATACAGAGAGCTGATGTATTGCTATTATTGCGAACGTTCCATTCCGGCAGAAGTATCTGCCGGAACTGGCTCCTGTCCTGCCTGTACCCGCGCCTTTGATTCGCGCACACTTAGTGTGTCAATGATGATCTCATACAGCTTGTCCATTTCCTTCAGATTGTCCAGGTAATAGTTGTAGGTATCCCTGAACTCCTGTTCTGAAATCTTGTGCTTTTTGAGTATCTGCTGCTGTAAGTAGTTGAAGGTCATCAGGGCTGTGTCCGGGTACACTACCTGGTGCTCAACGGTTGCCTCGGCGGTGTGCACGTCTGCCAGTATCTGTATCATCTTGTCACGCGAAAGCAGATGCTCCGGTTTTTGTTGTTCTTCCTGGCTGCACCCCAGCAGGGTCAGGCAAAAAAGTATGTAGAAAAGTCTTTTCACGGATGTAAATTACGGGAATATGTCCTAATTTTAAAATCTGACGCGAGGGCACCAGGCAATGAAAGAGCTTGTACAGAAGCTGCGAAAATACGAAATACGCATCAGGAAGGCAATCAACACCCAGATGCAGGGCGATTTCCACTCCGTGTTTAAAGGCAACGGGTTGGAATTCGACGACGTGCGCGCTTACCAGTACGGCGACGATGTGCGTTCTATTGACTGGAACGTATCGGCCAAAGGCCATGGCACTTTTGTAAAAACATACCGCGAGGAAAAAGAGCAATCAGTCTTTCTCATGCTTGACGTGAGTGCTTCCCAGACAATAGGCACAGGTAAACAACAAAAGATAGACGTAGGCAAAGAGATATGCGGTGTGCTGGCACTATCTGCAGCTCGTCAGCAAAGCCAGATCGGCATTATCTGTATCAGCGATCAGAAAGAGAAATACATCCGGCCGGCCAAAGGCATCGAGCAGGCTTATACCATCATAAAAGCGCTTTCGGAGCTGCAGCCAAAATCTTCTAAAACTAATCTTGCTGCGGGCATCAAACTCACACTCGATATCATCAAACGGAGGAGCATCGTTTTGCTTATCTCCGACTTTATTGATGTTAACTACGAAAAAGAACTGGCCATGCTTGCCAAACGGCACGATCTTATCGTGATACAGTTGCAGGACCTGCGCGAAAGAAAAATTCCAGGACTTGGTATTGTGCCCGTTGTAGACAAGGAGTCAGGTCGTACGGTGTGGCTGAATACGTCCGGTGAAGACTTCCAGCTACGCTACTTTACCCAATATGCGCACAACCAGAACAAGGTGGTGCGCATCTGCCAGAAGTACCAGGCCAATTACCTTGCCATACAGACCAACGAGGACTATGTGCCACAGTTGGTTAATTTATTCAGGCTCCGGAACAAGACATCGAAAAAGAGTGCGTAACCTGACCTTTTTTATACTTTTATACTTGTTTTCGTGGTCGTCGGCCTTAGGTCAGCAGGTGCCGCAACCTGTCGGCCACTTCAGCCGCGACACGGTAAAGCTGGGCGAACTTGTACAGTATACGCTGGTACATCATCACCCTTCTGCCCAGGAAGTCGTTCTTCCCGACTCGAACTACACGTTTGCTCCCTTTGAGTTTGTGCGCAAGCGCTTCTATCCTACCGTTACCAAAGGCGGTATCAGTACAGATAGCGCCGTGTACACTTTGCGTACTTTTGAAACCGAACCCGTACAGCAACTTGCTCTGCCGGTGTATGTGCTGCAGGGCAAAGATACGGCAGAAGTGCTGGCTCGCCCGGATGCCGTCGTACTTCGGCAATTGGTGAAGCAGGTAAACGACCCGCTGCAATTCAGGTCAGACACAAAGCTGGTCCCGGTTGAGGAACGCTTTAACTGGCCTGTCTTAATCCTTTGGCTTACTTCGGTTTTTGCATTTTTTGGTTTGATCTGGATCATCTTCGGGCAGGCTATCAGGATAAAGTTTAAACTGTACCGCCTGCGCAAAGACCACCTGTATTTTACCTCCCGCTACTCTTCTCATGTAGACCGCTTTGTGAAATCAGGCTCCTCGCAAAGTATGGAGAAGGCAGTATCGTTATGGAAAAATTACCTGACCAAGCTGGAGCGAAGTGCCATCAACTCCTTCACGACAAAAGAAATCGTGTTGTTCTACCACGACGATGAGGAAGTAAACACCGCGCTTCGCCTCTGCGACAAGGCCATTTACGGTAACCTGCTTACAGAGGCCGACAAAGAGACCAGCGAGGCCCTGCACATGTTGCGCCGTTTTGCTAAACGCCGCTACAAAACGCAACGAGAATTTACCCGAAATGCTAAAAATAAGCGATGACATGTTGGATTGGCTGAACCTGGAGTGGTTCAGTTACAGCACCCTGCGCTCCTTCGATTGGGTATACCCGGCTGTGCTCTACGCATTGCCAGTGGTACCGCTGTTGTTTTTGCTTAAATGGCTCTTTACGCTCAACACCCGCAACCGGCTCGATATGGCCATGTTTGAAGGTAAAATGCAGTGGCAATGGACGAGCCTGCTCCGCTTCTTGCCTGACCTTGCATTTATCCTTTTCATCATGCTGGTGCTGGTGGCTTTGGCAAGGCCTCAGCGTGTGAACGAGCAGGTAGAACAAACAGCTGAAGGCATTGATATAGTTGTAGTAATGGACGTGTCCGGTTCTATGGAGCTAAAGGACTTTAACCCCAGTCGCCTGGATGCCGCCAAAGATGTAGCGCTGAATTTTATTGATGGCCGTGTACAGGACCGTATAGGGCTGGTTGTATTTGCCGGCGATGCATACTCTGTTGCCCCGCTCACAACCGACTATCAGCTGCTCCGTGAAAGTATAAAATCCATCACGTTTAAGATGATTCCCAACGACGGGACAGCAATTGGCAGCGCACTGGCGATCGCGATCAACCGCATGCGCGATTCCGATGCGAAAAGCAAAGTAGCCATTCTCATCAGCGACGGTGAAAATACAGCCGGCAGCCTGGACCCGATCATGGCAGCACGGCTGGCTTATGCCCACAACATCAAAATTTATACTATAGGTATAGGCAAAGACGGCGAAGTGCCTTATGATGTGGATGATAAAGGTAATATACTGTATGTCGAAACTGAGATGGACGAGACAACCTTACGTGAGATTGCGCGCATCGGGGAAGGACGTTTTTTCAGGGCAGACAGCAAGGACGCGCTGCAGGAAATCTTCCGGAACATAAACCTTTACGAGCGAACCGAAGTAAGCGAAAAGCGCTTCCGTGACACACAAGACCACTACCAGGTATACCTGAAATGGGCAATTTTTATGTTGCTGATCTGGATGTTACTGAAGAACACATTTGTTACCAACGTACTGGAAGACTAGGATAGTTAGAAAGTTAAATAGTTTAGGAGTTAGAAAGGTGAAGTATGGCTGATATGAATTAGCAATTTAACTTTCCAACAATTCGCTTAGAACAACTAATACAGATAAAACTATGTCCACGATTGCAGATAACATTTTATACTTTGACGAAAGGCTGCGCAACACCCCCTGCCGGCTTGTAGCTGTAACCAAAACACATCCTGTCGAAAAGATCATGGAGGCTTATGATGCAGGACACCGGCTGTTCGGCGAAAATAAAGTACAGGAGCTGGTCGAGAAACGGGAGCAACTACCCCACGACATTGCCTGGCACCTGATCGGCCATCTGCAAACAAATAAGGTAAAGTATATCGCTTCTTTCATCGATACCATCCAATCGGTAGATAGCCTGAAGTTGCTGGCAGAGATCAACCGCAGGGCTGAGCAGGTCAACAGAACTTTCCCTGTTAACTGCATGCTGCAGATCTCGATAGCCGATGAAGAAACAAAGTATGGAATGGACTACGAAGAGGCCGTGGCGCTGCTGCAGTCAGACGAGTACCGCAACATGCATTACATCCGGATAACAGGCGTGATGGGCATAGCCACCAACACAGATGACCAGGAAAAATTGCGCCAGGAATTTCGTTACCTGCGCAGCTGCTTCGAAAAACTGCGGGATACGTTCTTCATCTCAAACCCGGACTTCCGCGAGATCTCCATGGGTATGACCTCCGATTGGGAACTGGCCCTGGAAGAAGGGAGCACCATGATTCGGGTAGGAAGCGGAATCTTCGGAGCGAGGAATTACCTGAAAAAGTAAAGCTGTGTTGCTTTGCAAAAGCTTATCTAGGTAGTTTGCTAAACGTAGGAAATATGTTTTGCAGTTTCTAAGTATAGATATAGGGAACATGCAGTATGCACCTTCGACAGATTTTCGCTTTCGTTATACTTTGTTTGGCTTATACTTCAGCCGGTTTGCCTCCCCTTATGGCTCAGACTCCTGCATTTAAGAAAGACCTTCCACAACTACCCACTTTCGACACCGAAGGGCACCGGGGCGCTCGCGGCCTGCTGCCTGAAAATACCATCCCGGCCATGATCAAGGCGTTAGAACTTGGTGTAACAACACTGGAGATGGATACGCACATCACAAAAGATGGTCAGGTTATACTTTCACACGATCCCTACATCAATCGGGAGCATGAACTGCTACCCAATGGACACGAAATTACGGTTAAAGACAAGAAAAAGTATGTGCTCTATCAGCTCGATTATGATAAGGTGAAGGCTTTTGACGCAGGGTCTAAACAACACCCAAAGTTTCCGGATCAACAAACCCTTGCAACCTACAAGCCCCTGCTTTCAGAGGTCATCGATTCAGTGCAGGCTTATATCAAGAAGCACCAGTTGCCGCAGGTGTTCTACAACATCGAAACCAAAACGAAGCCTTCAACAGATGGAAAATACCACCCAGAGCCTAAGCAGTTTATAAAGCTGTTGATGGATGTACTGGAGGAGAAAGAAATCAGGCAATGGGTGATCATCCAATCGTTTGATGTACGTACGCTGCAGGTGCTACACGATAAATATCCGCACATGCGCACATCGCTTTTAGTAGAGAACCTGAAAGGTCTGGAGCGCAACCTACAGAGTTTGGGATTTAACCCTGACATCTACAGCCCTTACTACAAACTTGTGATACCAAAACTGATAGAAAATTGCCACTGCCTCGGCATTAAAGTTATTCCCTGGACAGTGAATAACCTTGAGGAAATGAAGCAGTTAAAAGCAGCAGGCGTCGACGGCCTTATTTCAGACTATCCAAATCTGTTCAAGGAACTATGATTTTCTGAAATAAAATAAGTAATTGTAAAAAGGAAGAGAACAAAACTATAATTATTCTAATACGTTTTAAGGCTTATTCCTTCCCGTACGTTTATATAGTATCAATTATGATACCCTTAGGTAAGTATACCTGGTGGGCATTAACTTTATGAATCGCTAAACTGCTAACAACATGCAACAAGAATCCAGGGACATTGAAAAGAGATACCAGGACTTTATAACAGAGGTAGTGGAAACAGAAACTGTCTGGGGATTGACCCACGAGGACACCTGGGCAACCTCCAGTTCTTATGAGTTCGAGGATACGGAAGTTATACTTTTCTGGTCTGACAAAGCTGGTGCTGCTGCCTGCGCAGAAGACGACTGGGCCGAGTACGAACCTGAATCAATCTCGCTAGTGGAGTTTCTGGAAAACTGGTGTGTTGGCATGTATGGCGATGAACTGCTGTTAGGCGCGAACTGGAACACCGACCTGACCGGTAAGGAAGTAGAGCCACTGGTAATAGCCCTGGAAATTATAAATGAGCTGAAAGAGCATGGTAAATCGCTGGAGTTTACCCAATATGACAGTCAGGAGGAATTCGAAGAGCAGGTGATCGAAGCGCTGGAAGGCGGCGAAGAATAAGCACTACATCATGACTTTTTGATTAATCCGGAGAAAAGTAAGTAAAATTACACCTGCAGCTATACCTTTGCTGCTTTCCGTAGGATTGATCAAACTTTAAAATTCCGATACCTTGACGCAAAAAGCCATACTTCTTATTGCCAGTGCACTAGGCGCCCTTTCTGTTATGATTGGCGCTTTCGGAGCTCATGCACTTGCCCCCTTGCTGCAGGCCACCAACCGCACCGACACGTTCGAAACGGCGGTAAAATACCAGATGTATCATACCCTGGCACTGTTGGCTGTTGGCTTGCTCCTTTTCCGCGTAGAACATCCGGCCCTTCAGATAGCTGCCTGGGGCTTCTTTATCGGCATCCTTATTTTCTCAGGCTCGCTTTACATACTTTGCCTGACGGGCGTTACCTGGCTGGGTGCGATTACGCCCATCGGAGGCACGGCTATGATTGTGGGCTGGGGAGCCTTGTTTTATGCGATCCTGAAGGCGCTGTAAGACTTTAAACTCAGCTACATTTGAAGTAAGTATAAAAAAAGCCCCGCCTAAGCGGGGCTTCTAAGTTTTACGGCTGCTTTGGCTTACTTATTTGCCTTAGCACCAGCAACACCTTTTTCTTTGATGTTGGTCACAATGTACACATAAGCAGCACCGTCGGCCGCATTAGAATGCACTGTGATTGATTTTTTCTGCTGACCTAATTTGCCTGCGCTGTTAAATTTAGCAGTTACAAATCCGGTCTTGCCTGGCATTACGGGCTCTTTCGTCCAGGCTGGCGTGGTGCAGCCGCAGGTTACGTCCACACGCTCGATTACGAGCGGCTGGTTGCCTGTGTTGGTGAACTTGAACGTGTGCTCCACCACATCACCCTGCGTAATGTCGCCGAAGTTAAACTCTTTTTCTTCGAAGGTGATAGCTGCACCTGCTTTAGCTTGCTCCTGAGGTGCGGTAACCTGTGTTTTTGGTTGTTGCTGAGCCATAGTGCCACCGGCAACCATAGCCGCAAATGCGAACGATAAAAAGATCTTTTTCATGCTGTATAAAGGGTTATGATCTAATGCTACGCTAATCTAAAGATTATAGTTTAACAACGCTTGTACGCCGTTGTTTCTTTTGTCAGCTAACTAATAATTGCGGATTAAAGTTCAGCAGGAACAGCTCTTCCGACGACCTTGTAAGTGCCGTATAAAGCCAGCGGGCAAACTCCTCGTTTACCATATCGTCTTTCAGAAAACCCTGGTCTACAAAAACGGCTTTCCATTGCCCACCCTGCGCTTTGTGGCAGGTCAGAGCGTAGGCAAACTTCACCTGCAGGGCATTCAGGTATGGGTTTTTCTTCAGTTCCTTGCTACGCTCACGCTTGTTCGGGATGTCCATGTAGTCCTGCAGCACCTCTTCGTACAACTTCTTGTTCTGGTCGGCTGGCAGCGCCGGCGCATCCGAATAAAGTGTATCGAGCATGATCTTGACCTCCTGCTCCTCTGCATCCGGATAATCGACAAAACGAAGGCGCACATCGGCAAAACGGAAACCATACATGTCTTCGAAGCTGATGATCTTGGTGATCTCCACGAAATCGCCGTTAGCCATAAAACCAATGTCCGAATCTTTGGGAAGCCAGAAGTAATTGTTCCGTACGATCATCAGGTAATCCCCCACCCCAATCTCATCCTCTGAAAAGAAGATTCGGCGGCGGATGTGCTGGTTATACAGGTTAGCTGTTTTATTTGAGCGGCAGATAACAATGGAGTTCTCGATCCCAAACTTGTCGTAGGCATACCGCAACCCATCCTCCAGCTTTTCGCCCGTCATTCTATACATGTCGCGCCAGCCTTTGGTGGTCAACTGTATCTCCAGTTTTTCCCCTCCCAACTGGTTGCGCAAGTTCGTTGCGTTCATCAGAATGCCCGAAGCTTCTGCCTGACGCATAACCTGTTTCATTTCGATCTCGCTTACCTTGCACTTAAAGTTATGCTTTAAGTAAGTGGACTCAAGCGATGGACTAATAGCCTGGTTAACAGGAGGTAGCTGTGCCGTGTCACCGATCAGTAAGAGCTTGTTGTTTTTTTTGTCGAACACATAGCTCAACAGGTCCTGCAGCAGCCCGTTCTCGCCAAAGCCACTCTCATCCGAGATCATGGAGGCCTCATCTACGATATAAAAGGTGCTTTCCGATTTATTCGGCTGCCTTGTAAAAGAGAGACCTTCGGAGTATGGATTGGCCGTTTGGCGGTAAATTTTTTTATGGATTGTAAAAGCAGGCTTGCCGCTGTAAGACGACATAACTTTAGCTGCTCGCCCGGTAGGTGCCAGCAGCACATACTTGTACCCGAACTTGTTCAGGATCTTTACCAGCGAAGTTACCACGGTAGTTTTACCTGTACCGGCATACCCCTTCAGGAGAAATACCTGCCGTTCTTCCTCTTTGGAAAGTATAAACTCGTCGAGCTTCGCGAAAAGCCGTGCCTGGTCTTCGGTTGGTTCAAAAGGAAAACTGGTTCGCAGCGCTTCTACTGGACGCATTTTATTAATTATGAATTATAAATGACGAATTACTAATGTAATACAAAGTATAAAGCGGTCTGACTTATCTCGAATGTATACTTTGCAGCTACACTTCAACATTCAATAGCACAAGTATAGTTTAACTTTCCAACTCTTTAACTCTCTAACTTTCTAACTTCCTTGCGATGTCTTCCGGGGTGATGGTGGCCATGGTAGTGGTAGCTTTGGCAATGAGCAAGGGCTGCTCCTCTCCTTTCATTACGTATACTTCTGCCTCGCAGAAATTAAGCTTCCGTCCCTGCTTGATCACGTACCCTTTCGCCAACAACTTATCGCCCACGCCCGGATGAAAGTATGATACCTTGATTTCGGCGGTTACCACATGATGATCTTTCGGTACCAGGCTAACTGCCGCAAAGCCTGCTACAATATCGGCCAATGTTGCAATAACACCGCCGTGCGTAAAGCCTTTGTGTTGCTTGTGCCGCTGTTCCAGCAAAAGTTCCCCTTCAACGCGGCCAACTTCTATCTTTGTCACTTCAAAGCCCATGAGTTTCATAAACTCCTGGCGCTCTAATTTTTCGCGAATATCCAGCTTAAAATCCGGATTAAACGTTTGTATCATGCTGTAAAGCTACGACCAATACATTAGCTTAGCAAAATGAAAAACCTTAACCCAAATATAGCTGCTTACACAGATAAAGTACGCGTTCGTGTGTGCGGCATTTGCATTGAGCAGAACAAATTGCTGCTGGTAAGGCACCAGGCTTCTGTGGGTAACAGCATGTTCTGGGCACCACCCGGCGGAGGACTAAATTACGGTGAAACGGTAGAGGATTGCCTGAAACGGGAGTTCCTGGAGGAGACAGGACTTCAGATCCAGGTTAACAGGTTCCTGTTCGTAAATGAGTTTCTACAAGAGCCGCTGCATGCCATAGAGCTTTTCTTCGAAGTAAGCACAACCGGAGGAAGCCTTTTAACGGGTATAGATCCTGAAGCTACTGAGGAGAACCAGATCATAGAGCAGGTACAATTCCTTAGCCTCAAAGAAATACAGCAGGTACCTAAACAGGACCAGCACTGCATGTTGCATCACCTGTTGTCACTGGATGATCTGTTGGGCATGCCGCACCGGTTTTTAAGCTAACGTCTGCTGCCGGATATGGTATATTTTTTTTATACTTGCAGGATAGCAATGCATCACTACCCTGATGTTGCAGCTATAAACAAGCACCTTCTATACTTTGAACACAAGCAGCACACACTTCCGGCTGGCGCACAAAATTTACGACGAGGCATTTAAGCCCTCGCAAGCGCCCTCATGCAACCTTTACCTCTATGTAAGCCCCAAGTTTATCCGGGTGGGTGTGGCTGATATGAGCCGAAACAAGTTTGTAGCGCTGGAAGATTATGAACTGATCTCTGTTTTCACGCCGGTGCAATTATCGGAGCAATTGAGCTTGATTGCAGAAGGCAGCTCGCTTTTACAGGATCATCGCTGGCAAACGGTACGGGTGTCTATCAGCAACCAGCATTTTACACTTGTACCGGAAACGCTTTTTGACCCGGCCCACCAATCGGATTACCTGCGCCTGCACAGCGAGTTCAGCTCACAGGAAGACGTAGTGCTGAACTACAAGCACAATGGCTTAGAAGCCGTTAATATATTTGCTGTGGAAGGTGTTGTGTACCGAATGGTACAGAGCCTGTTCCCGGAGCGACCTGTGCAGTTTGTGCACCTGACCAGCACGTTGATAGGAAGCGTTATGCACCAGTTTGGTCCTAATACCGAGCGCAACCTTGCCATTTACGTGGAGCGGAACTATGTTACCGTTTTGGTGGTGAGCGATCAGGGGCTGGAATTCTGCAATATATTTCACTACCTAAGCCCGGAAGATTTTATTTACTACATCATCTTTGTGATGCAGGAGCAAAAGATGAATCCGGAACAAGGCACAATTACTGTCTGGGGCGATATCACCCACGACTCCAGCTTATTCTCTATTCTGCAGAAATACATACGGCACGTTCGGTTCGGCAAAAAACCAATAGATGTTGAGTATAGCTATAAATTCAACGATCTGTTCGAGCATCGGTACTTTGAGATCTACAGCCTACATTTTTGCGAGTAGTGAAAAATGTAGGCGTATTAAATGAGTGATGGGAGATTCTATATTAACCTATCGTACCGTTCATTTATCTCAATATGATTCTCTATAGTATAAACCACACCTACTTACTCATTCAGTTAATCACTCATTCAAAACTTATAATATGAAACGTATTGCTCTGTTCCCGGGCTCTTTCGACCCTTTTACCAATGGCCACCTGGATGTGGTATTGAGAGGAGCTTCGCTTTTTGATGAGGTAATCATTGCTATTGGCAACAACAGCAGCAAGCAGCGCTATATACCCGTAGAGCGCATGATTGATGTGATAGCAGATCTGTTTAAGGACAATCCAAATATAACGGTACAGGCTTACAAAGGATTAACTGCTGAGTTTGCCAGAACAGTTGGTGCGAAGTTTTTGCTCCGTGGCCTGCGCAATACCACCGACTTCGAGTATGAAAACACTATTGCGCAAGCCAACCGCCACGTAAATAACGAGCTCGAGACCGTTTTTCTGATCACTTCACCCCCACTGGCGGCCATCAGCTCGTCAATTATCCGGGAAATTCACCGCTTTGGCGGCAACGTAGATGATTTTATACCTTTCCCGATTTCAGCGATTGTAGATAGTGCCGGATAACAAAAGAAATAGACGTATACGCCTTCGGTAACACTTCCAGTACTTCTTCCGGTGTCATCCAGCGAACTTCCTCGATAAACTCCTCGGCCTGTGGCTTCATCAGGCTGTCATCAGTGCAGTTCATCAGGTACCAGGTAGTCTTTTTCAGGATCTTGTTGCCCTTATAAGCATATGAGTGCCAGGTTTTTGGCAGCTTGTCCAGAATCTCCACTTTAATGTTACACTCCTCTTCAACCTCGCGCAGGGCCCCCTCTTCTACATCCTCTTTCTTGTTGAGCTTGCCTTTCGGAAGGTCCCAGGTACCTAAGCGATAGATCATCAGGATTTTGCCTTCCTTCACTACCAGGCCTCCGGCAGCTTTGATGATCTTAAACTGATCTTTCAGGTGTAGGATCAGTTTTTTCTTTTTAGCGGTAACCAGCGTCAGCGAGCTCAGCTTCTTCAGCTTTTTGACTTCCATCAGCCGTACCAGCTTGTCAATTAGCGGGATATCCGCATCCCGGAAAAGCACATCGCCCACAAGATCCTTGGAAGAGAAATGGTCATCAGCGTCCATTACCACGTCGTAATGGTGCCTGTATACCTTCTCATTCGACTTTTTAAGGATCAGGGGAATATCGTTAATGAAAACGTTCATGGGTTTAGGTGCTCTTTATAAAGAATGAAATTATACAAATCAATAAATAAATCTACGCAAACAAAACACAGGGGCTCAAAAAGGTTGAATATTTATGTAAATTCGCTCATGGATTCTACTACTACAGCACATCAGGTAGCCTCTTTCCTGCTGGAAACAGAGGCCGTAAAGCTTAGACCGGAGCAGCCGTTCAAATGGAGCTCGGGCTGGAACTCACCTATTTACTGCGACAACCGCGTAACCCTTTCGTTTCCGTACATCCGCAGCTACATCAAAGATGCGTTGGCGGCTCTTATTAGAGAGCATTATACGGAAGCCGAAGCGATTGCGGGTGTGGCTACAGCAGGCATCGCTCAGGGTGCCCTTGTGGCCGACCTGTTGGAGATGCCTTTTTTATACGTGCGTCCGCAGCCTAAAAGCCACGGCATGGGTAACCAAATAGAAGGCCGATTGTTGCCAGGGCAAAGAGTAGTGCTCGTGGAAGACCTGATCTCTACGGGGGGTAGTTCCCTGAAAGCTGCCGAAGCCGTTAAAGCAGCCGGTGGCGAAGTGGTAGGTATGGTAGCCATTTTCACGTATGGCTTCCCGGTAGCAGAAGAAAATTTCCGTAAAGCAGGTATCCCATTGTACTGCCTGAGCAATTATAACGCACTTACAGAAGCAGCACTTGCTAATGGCTATATACCTGAAAGTGCTATGGAAGCACTCGCCAGATGGCGTGAGTCTCCGGAAACCTGGGGTGTTTAGTTAACTGAAAATAAGTATTAGAGGGGAGATGAAGCAAAAGCTTCATCTCCTTTTGTTTTACAGCCTATTGTTTGATTGCAGCTGTCGGATTGTTTCATCTTTATTCTCTCCTTTTACTGGCTACTCTTGAGCTGCGAACTTAAGAGAGGTTTGATCTTTTACAGATTTAAGTATAAACCTGCCTCTCCCGAGTGGGGAATTCTGCCTTTGCTTTAGCTGGAATTATACTTTCATAGTTGTTCCTGTTGTCAAACCACTCCTGCCCCTCAGAGCTACGCTCGCTAGCATCGAACTCGCTTTCTTGCTAGTTTAAGGAGGGGAACTCTGACTCTGCTATACATCAAGTATAAGTTTTATAGTTGCTGCTGGTCATCCCCCTACCCCCTTCAAAGGGGATTTTTTCTGCTTCTGCTATCTTTAATGTCATCCTGTAAGGATCTTGTGGGCTGGGAGGTTAAGCCTTTGCTTTAACACACCCCTGCCCCTCTCAAGAGGGGAATCTTTGCTTTTGCTATGTACAAAGTATAAGTTTCATAGCTGCAGGTATAGCGCGGACAGGTCGCGACCTATCCCTACACAAGGCTCCTGTTGCATAGTGGCTTACGAAGCAGTGTCTTTTCCTGTCCTTGGGTTGAGCGCCTTTGATTTGTTGCGGTGCTGAGCGACAGCGAAGCAGCCTGCAGGCGCAGCCGATGGCAGCTTCAAATCAACAGCGCGATGCCCAAGGACGAGGCCCCGCGGCCGTGAGCAAACCAAAGTATGAAATGAAACAATAGCCTTTGTAAGACTGAGGAAACAAGTAGCTACGAAGCAAAGGCTTGCCGGCAACAAGTATAAACTTCAGCTATAGAACTGTATCAGATTTCTCGCTCTGCTCGAAATGACAGAAGTAAATTTGGTAACTTCAAATACCGTATTTCTGTACCTTTATCTGCAGTATAAAACTCAATAGCATGAAAATAGGCCTCCTCTCCGATACCCATGGTTATGTAGATGATCAGATATTGCGTTTGCTCGGCGACCGCGATGAGATCTGGCATGCCGGAGATTTCGGGACCCTGGAAGTTTCGGAAAAGCTTAGCGAGGTTGCTCCCCTTCGTGGTGTATATGGCAACATCGATGACAAGGACATCCGGCTGATCCACCCGAAAGTACTTCGGTTTAACGCCAATGGACTGGAAGTTCTCATGACCCACATTGGAAGTTACCCGGGTAAGTATCATCCAGATATCAGGCAGGAGATCAAAACGAACCCACCCCAGCTATTTATCACAGGTCACTCTCATATCTTGAAGGTTATGACAGATAAGAGCCTGCACAACCTGTTGCACATCAATCCGGGGGCGGCTGGGAAGCACGGCTTCCACAAGATCAGAACCATGGTGCGGTTTAATGTAGAGGAAGGTCAGGTACGTGACCTGCAGGTAATTGAGCTTGGCAAAAGGGCATAAAAAAAGCGTGCCTGCGAGGCAAGCACACTTTGAAATCTTTTGAAAACCCGCCAACCGAAGCTTTCACAGCGTTGGCAGGCAGATGGTTTACTTAACCGTAATAAGATTACTCAGCTGAAGCTTCTTCTACCTTCTGGTTTTTAGGGGCTTCGCCGAACTGAGCACGCAGCTCGTCCATGTCAACATTCTTGATAACAGGCGTTAACAACAATTGCTTAATTCTGGCTACTTTGTTGTTTGCTCTTGCCTTATTTTTACGGTCTTTTCTTTTAAGTCTAGTAACTCCCATCGTTGCAATTTTTAAATTTGAAGGGCAAAATTAAGTTTTTATTTTTACAAAGTAAAGTATTTATAGAATCAAATTACTCATGCAAATAACAGATTTAAGATCCGATACCGTTACCCGGCCCACTCCTGAGATGCTAAGCGCCATGTTTGCAGCCAAAGTAGGTGACGATGTGTATGCCGAAGACCCAACTATAAATGAGTTGGAGCAGAAAGCAGCTGCCATGTTTGGTATGGAGGCTGGCCTCTTCTGCCCTTCCGGTACCATGACAAACCAGATCTCCATCAAAGCGCATACAGAGCCCATGACAGAAGTGATCTGCGATATTACCTCGCATATCTACCAGTATGAAGGCGGCGGCATCATGTATAACTCCATGGCTTCTGTTGCCCTGGTGCATGGCAACCGTGGTAAAATGACTCCGGCTCAGGTAGAGGCACATTTCCGTCCTTTGGATAACGTGCACTATCCGCCAACCAGGTTGGTATCGCTGGAGAACACCTGCAACAAGGGTGGCGGTGCTTATTATACGATCGAAGAAATTGCTGCCATTTCTGAAGTATGCAAGCGCCACAACCTGCCCCTGCACCTGGATGGAGCCCGTGTATTTAACGCATT
This sequence comes from Pontibacter ruber, assembly GCF_023630205.1. Taxonomy (GTDB): domain Bacteria; phylum Bacteroidota; class Bacteroidia; order Cytophagales; family Hymenobacteraceae; genus Pontibacter; species Pontibacter ruber. Next base: position 1,146,530 of record NZ_JALPRR010000002.1, read on the forward strand.
GGTAGCTTCCGGCAACAAGGCGAAAGATTATGGTTTATACTTCGACAGCATCTCTGTTTGCCTTTCAAAAGGCTTGGGTGCGCCGGTAGGCTCTGTTCTGCTCGGCAGCAAAGATTTCATCAAGAAGTCGCGCCGCATCCGTAAAGTACTCGGTGGCGGTATGCGCCAGGCAGGTTACCTGGCAGCAGCCGGCATTTATGCACTGGATAATAACATCGAGCGCTTGCAGGAGGATCACCGCAAAGCCAAAGCCCTGGAAGAAACGTTGCTACAGGCGGATTATGTGGAGAGCGTGCTTCCGGTAGAAACGAACATCGTTATTTTTAAGCTGAACGAGAAGTATAAAGACCTTGACTTTGTAGCAGCCCTTGATGAACAAAACATCCGTGCCTCAAGCTTCGGACCGCAGATGATCCGCTTTGTAACGCACCTTGATATAACTGAGGAAATGTTGCAGCATACGCTACAGGTACTGCACTCGCTGAGCAAGCAGCAGGTAGAAGTATAAAATTAATTTCCTGCCCCTGCCTTCGGCAATTTATCAAAGTAGCTGTAGGAGGGGTAGGTTATGTATACTTTGTCGATCCTTTCAGCCCACCCAATCCATATAAAACTATGACCCACTCCTCTCCTAAGCTTCCTTCTTCTGAAATAATGGCTGTACTAGCCAAAGATCCTATCATAACTGCTATAGTTAGCCAAGGCAGGCCCTTGCAGTCTTCCAGGTCTGAAGATTTATACTTTAAGTTGCTTGGTTCTATCGTCTCACAGCAACTTTCAACCAAGGTAGCGGCTACTATCTTCAGGAGGTTCACAGAACTATATCCCGAAAGCTATCCGCACCCGCACCTGGTACTGGAAACACCAGATGAGATTTTGCGCAGCGCTGGATTATCGTTTCAGAAGATTGGGTACATCCGGAATGTGGCAGCCTTTGCACAAGATGGGAACCTGGAACATGCCACGATTGATGCCATGGAAGATGAAGAGCTAATCCGACACCTGACACAAATTAAAGGGGTAGGCCGCTGGACCGTAGAAATGTTGCTGATGTTTGCCCTGGAAAGGCCCGACGTTTTCCCGGTAGATGATTTGGGCATACAGAATGCCATGAAGCGCCACTATAGTTTAGAAGAGACAGGAAAACCACTGCGCCTTCGTATGCAGGAGATAGCCGAATACTGGCGCCCCTACCGTACCATTGCCAGCAAATACCTCTGGCAGTCGCTGGATAATATGCCTAAGTAAACTCTTTTAGCAGAGCTTTGAAGTTGCTCCTGTTGCAGATGTATAGATCAATTACTATATTGTATAGATACTATACAACTGCTATACATGTTTCCCTTAACAAAACAATTAAACAAACTTCCATACTTATTACCCCTGGTGCTGCTTAGCTCCTGTTACACTGCCGAATCCCCTGCTGAAATCAAAGGTAAGGTATTAAATATAGATACGAATGCTCCTGTTGCGGATGCTACCGTTCATGTTACAATAGCCAACAGCTTAACTCCGGACTACTCCTTATCCCAGCTTATCACTGCACCAACTAAAACAAATAAAGCTGGAGAGTATAAAATTGTTGTTACACCTGCTGAAAGCAGGAAAGCTTTTATGGTAAAACCATCAAAATCCGGTTACCTGCATTTAATAAAAGATGATACAAGCGCTGTGTTTGCTCAACTACACCAAAATAACAACCAGGACTTGTATTTAGCCAAGGGTTCTTTACTCAAAATAAGTATAAACAAGGCCAAAACCGATCTGGTTGAGAATGCACTGGTCAGGCTTATTTATACTTCTGATGAAATACAGCCGGCGCCATCAGGACAGGTGGAAATTGTGGATACTTTAAAGTATAAACCAACCTCAGAAAACGCTACGTTTATGAAGTTGTTCTATTTTAAGCATACTTCTAAAGTGAAGGTAGAATGGCAGAGAACAGTGAACGGTGCCCCGGAAATAAAGAACCAGACTGTTTCATTAGTAGAGTACGACACAGCTCATCATGTAATTAAATACTAAGTTCAGGCAAGTATAAGCTTCTTCTAAGAATGTAGTTTAAATAAAGATAGCCATTATAATGGCAGCGTAACTATTCAAAAGAACAATAGCTGCACAAGCAAACCATTTAGTAGTATACCACGCTATAATAACATTTAAGATATGTAAAACTTAACTTTCCTTATAAATCAAAGATGTTATTATGGAACACAAATCTGCTACTGACTTGGTTAAAGAAGCCAAACAGCAAATCGAGAACCTAACTCCTGAACAGGTGCACGAAGAATTATCGAATGGCAAAGCAACGCTGATCGATATTCGGGAGAGCGAAGAGCTGAAGCAAAATGGTAAAATTGCCGGCTCTGTGCATGCTCCACGGGGCATGTTGGAGTTTTATGCCGACAGCTCGTTACCTTATCACCGTCCGGAGTTCGATAAAAACAAACGACTTATTTTACACTGTGCTTCCGGAGGGCGCTCGGCACTGGCTACCGCTACATTAAAAAAGATGGGCTACGATAACGTGGCACACCTAGATGGCGGATTTAAGGCATGGAAGGAATCTGGAAAACCGGTTTCTGAAGAAAAGTAAATTAGTATTTAATTTAGGGAGTGGAGGGTAGTTAGGTATTTATACTTCCTGCTCTCCATTCATAAATCCTTTACTTCACCTTCGCCCGCTTTACCAGGTAACTATACAGCACCTTATCAAAAGGCTCGCTGATATCGACGGGCACAAAATCGATCTTATACTGTCCGCACTTTAATTCCAGGTCCCGCTTATACTTCTCTACAGCGGTGCGGTAATGCTCGCGCACCTGCGATGGCTGTAGCTTCAGCTCCTGCCCTGTTTCCATGTCAACAAAAACGTAAGGCCGCTCGGCAAAATCAAACTCTTCCTCGGTTTTCCGGTCCATCACATGGAAAAGCAACACCTCATGCTTCTGATGTTTTAAATGCTGAAGAGCCGCAAACACGGCATCGCTGTCATCGTGTCTGCTGAGCATATCGCTGAAAATAACCACCAGCGAGCGCTTGGGTATCTGCTGCGCAATCTGGTGGATTACGTCTGAAACGTTCGTGTCGCGGGCTGTTGGCTTTAGATCCAGTTGCTTTTGCAGGAGCAATAACAACGTATGCAGGTGCGATGCCGTGGATCGGACCGGCGTCTGAAGTTCTATTTTATCTGAGAAGGTAACAAGGCCAACAGCGTCGCGTTGCTTGCGAAGCAGCGTTGCTAGAGCCGCAGCGCACAGGGCACTGAACGTAATTTTCCCGTTGTTCTCGGTTGGGTAATACATAGAAGGCGAGACATCCAGCAACATGTGACAGCGCAGGTTCGTCTCCTCCTCAAACCGCTTTACAAAGAGCTTATCGGTGCGGGCGTATACTTTCCAGTCGATGTGGCGGGTACTTTCGCCGCTGTTGTAGAGGCGGTGCTCAGAAAATTCTACCGAAAAGCCGTGATACGGCGACTGATGCAAGCCTGTGATAAAGCCCTCCACCAGCTGCTTTGCCAGAAATTCCATGTTCTCAAATTTCTGAACGTCGGCAAGGGTGAGAGGCTTTTTCATCGGTATCTATTCTGTCTTAACAGGGGTCTTCTCTGAAACGATCAGAGAGGGATCTTGTTGCTCCTTTGGCTCTTTTTCCACTTCCTGCAGTCGCACGGTGCCTATGCCGGCTCGAACAATGTCGAGTTCTTTGGCGGCTGCCCTGGACAGATCGATAATGGAACGACTTCTGGCAGACAGGCGGTCGTTGATCTTGACAATGACAGTTTTGCCATTTTTGAGATTGGTAACCAGCACACGGGTATTAAAAGGAAGTGTGGCGTGAGCGGCTGTCAGCAGCGTTTTGTTGTAGCGCTCTCCACTGGATGTACGCTGCCCCTGCATTCGGTCGGAGTAATAAGATGCCTTACCGTCCGCTGAGTAAAGGGCTGTGCTGTTAAAGAACGAGAAAAGATAAATTAGTATAAGAGAACATAAATTCATGATATACTATATTTGGTCCGGGGCAAATATAGAAGTTAATATTTAGAGCGTCCCAATTATGGAAATTTTAAATTCAAAAATTTTTATATATCAAATTAATATGTTACTTTTAGGTTCACAAAGTTGAATTTAACGTCTAAAAACGGTGGAAGAGAACAACGAAAAAGCAGAAATTTTTTCCCAAAGGGTAAGAGCTGGAAAGAGAACGTATTTCTTTGATGTGAAGTCAACTCGCTCGAACGACTTTTATGTGACGATCACAGAAAGTAAGCGCAAGTTCAAAGACGAGACTTTCTCATATGAGAAGCACAAGATCTTTTTGTACAAGGAAGACTTCGCCAAATTCATGGAGGCTCTGCAGGGAACGATAGATCACGTTAAATCAGAATTGCTGACAGAAGAGGCACTGGCCGCTCTGGAAAACCCAGTGGCAGAAACAGAGCCTTCGTTTGATGACGAACTTAAGTGGGAATAGAAGTTCTACTCCCTTTATAGAATACAGAGCCTGTGCCGTGCACGGGCTTTTTTATTTTATACTTCTATTCATGCCCCTACCATACTTGATAAGCAACTTCTATCCTGCTATGTTCAGTGGCAACCAGCATCTGAGTATAACCATAACTGTGATCTATGTAGCTAACAAGTATGTTGCTTTGTAGCTGCTGTTCATCCTCAGGCTAATTTACTTATACTTTCATAGCTACATTTTGTGCGCTCAGGGCCGCGGGGCCTCGTTCTCGGGTATCGCGCTGTCTAGCTTTCCTTTGCTCCTGCGTCGCAATATCGCTGTCGCGATACCGGAAAAACTCGCATAGGCGCTCTTTAAAGAGGGCCCCTACCCCCACCCAAGGACTGGAAACAACACGGCTTCGTTAGCGGCTATGCAACTGGAACAGAATTGTAGGGACAGGTCGCGACCTGTCCGTGCTATACCTACAGCTATGAAACTAATACTTGAAGTATAGCAGTAGCAGAGATTCCCCTCCTTGGATGGGTGCAGGGGCAGGTTTATACTTTACCATTTCCAGATCTCTCCCGCTGGTCGAGATGACAGAAATGGGAATAACCGAAAACGCTATACTTTGGCTAAGCAGCCAACAACATCAGGAGATACACCAACATCCGTATAGCCATCTCTGCTTACTGATCCTGCAAAGTATAAACATACTCAACTAAGCTTAAAATAATGTATATTTGCGCCCTGATAATAAACGATAAGAATAAATGGGACTCAGATGCGGAATTGTAGGACTGCCAAACGTAGGTAAGTCTACTTTGTTTAACGCCATTTCTAATGCCAAGGCAGAATCTGCCAATTACCCTTTTTGTACCATAGAGCCAAACGTAGGCGTGATTACGGTGCCTGACGAGCGCCTGCAGATCCTCGAAGAACTGGTTCATCCGGAGCGTGTGCTGCCAACCGTAATCGAGTTTGTTGACATTGCCGGTCTGGTAAAAGGTGCTAGCAAAGGCGAAGGGTTAGGTAACAAGTTCCTTGCAAACATCCGCGAGGTAGATGCCATCATTCACGTAGTGCGTTGCTTCGAAGACCCTAACATTGTGCACGTAGCAGGTAAAGTAGATCCTGTTTCAGATAAAGAAATCATCGATACAGAGCTGCAGCTGAAAGACCTGGAATCGATTGACAAAAAAATGCAGAAGGTGCAGCGTTCTGCCAAAGCCGGTGATGCCAAAGCTAAAAAAGAACTGGCCAGCCTGGAGAAGTATAAAGCGCACCTGGAGCAGGGTCTGAATGCCCGCAGCATGGATGCCACCGAAGATGACAAAGAAGCTGTTGCTGACCTGAACCTGCTTACCGATAAGCCGGTGATCTATGCTGCAAACGTAGACGAGGAATCCGTAAACACAGGCAATGAGTTCTCAAGAGCACTGGAGGAGCACGTTAAAAACGAAAATGCACAGGTGGTTCTGATCTCTGCTTCCATCGAGGCGCAAATCGCTGAACTGACCGATCCGGAAGAAAAAGAAATGTTCCTGGCTGAGTATAACCTGAAAGAATCTGGTTTGAGCAAGCTGATCAAAGCTTCTTACAGCCTGCTGGACCTGATCACTTACTTTACGGCCGGTGTGAAAGAAGTACGCGCCTGGACGATTGGAAAAGGCTGGAAAGCTCCTCAGGCTGCGGGCGTTATCCACTCCGACTTCGAGAAAGGCTTTATCCGTGCTGAAGTGATCAAGCTGAAGGATTACCAGGAATACAAGACGGAAACGAAGATCAAAGAAGCCGGTAAAATGGCTGTAGAAGGCAAAGATTACGTGGTGCAGGACGGTGACATCATGCACTTCCGCTTCAACGTATAAACTGACAAAACTATCAAACACAAAAAAGGCAGGTACCACACCTGCCTTTTTTTATACTTCATTTTTCAATACATTATACATACTGTCTGAACGGCAACACAAAATACTGAACGGCCTGATAAGACAAATCACACATATTCAGCACTTGCTTTATAGCCCCTGAAAAAAGACAGTATTAAGGATTAACTGATTACTATTTATTGATAACTGATAACTGCCCTCTACCTCCTGTTAAAATAAATTTCTTCATATCCGATCAACAAATCGGCTCTCGTACCTGGCGGGCGATAATAGATCAGGATGTCGTAGCTGTTGCCGGTTTCGAAATGGCTTCCTTCAAAATAGCTTTCGTCTGGTGCGCCATTGTTTGGCTTTAAAGTATAGTAGTAGTTGTAATACCCCTGTTTCAGTAACAAACGACCGGTATAGGCCTGCCGTTCGGCATCGTAGCGCATGCGGGCTTCGTTGCTTAGCTGCCAATCCGTAAGGGCTCCGAGCAAGTATACTGTCCCGTTTGCCTCCTCTGCTGCCTTCAACTCAAAATCAACCCAGGTATAGTCGGCGTTCACCATGGCATAGCCATACTCCCGGTTGCCGAAAATCTGCTTTCCGTCTACGTCAGGATCCTGGCTATACGCTGCCCCCTGCCGGTTCTGGTCTGATTGCAGGTAAACATCGATCGGCGTTTTTTCAAGGTCGATCTTATCAATACCAACCCCTTTGTAACGAATGCTGCGCGTATCAAATGGGCGGAACTCGCTAAGCCCGAGGAAGTGGTCTTTGGGCTCAAAGAACACATACTCCAGCCGCCGCTGATCGTCGCGCACAAAGGTTGGTCTTGGGTAAGTTTTGGCATTGTCCCAGCGGTGGTTCTGGCGCATGATGGCTTTCACCTCCTGCGATGGATTTACAAGCGGATAATCTTTGTAGAACACGTTAAACTCTACTGGCTGTCGCGAAAAGCGGCCGTTTGTTCCGGTGGGCACTCCGAGCTTTGCTGCAACAACAACCTGGTTCTGGTAAACCAGCAAACGCCGTGTAAGTAAAATACCTCCTCCCTCCTCTGCCACCTGCAGCAGGTAATTGCCGCTGATCTTTACCCGAGGCACCCGAAAGCGGTAATGCACATAGGGCACCCGTGTGTTCACCGAATTCTGTACATCTGTCACAAAGAACTCGTTGAAATCGTTCAGGTACTGTGTTTCTGTTAACGAGGAAGGCGTCCAGTCCATGTTGCAATGTACCAGTTTAGCTACCAGGCGCTGGGGATTGGCATTCAGGCGATCGAACTCAAGTATAACCGGTCGCTCCTGGCTAAGCGGCGTTACAGCAGGTTCAAGTACTTCTTCAGGTACGCCGGTCGCAACATAAAACTGCACCGACTTTATACTCTGGTCGTAGACATAATCCTCATATCGTACAGGAGTTTGATTGCTGACGGCACCGGTAGTGCTCTGCCCCTGTTGCTCAATGGGCACACAGGCTACCATACCGGATGAAAGCAGAGCAGCCAGCAGGAAAGTATAAGATGTTTTTCTTAACATGAGTAGCGCAGGCTGGTTATAAGCAGAAGGCGTCTAACTTAGTGCCTGTTTTGTTTGGCGTACTAAATATACCTAAAAGTACCTGATTGGCAAGATGCCAGCAATCCAGGCAAAGTATAAATTGCTTACAACCAGCTTCCCTGTGTGCTTATTATCTGCTGCTTACGCTACCTACTATTATGTAGAAAATCCATCCGCGTTATAAGTATAAATCTGCTTAGTGCTCCAGAATGGATTTAACTGTTATACCAGCCACAAGCGTTTTCTGCACCGGGCAGCGATCCGATATCTGCTTCAGTCGCTGGCGCTGTTTCTCATCCAGGTCGCCGTACAGTTTAACATGCTTTACAACCTGGGTAAGCCTTGCTTCATCCAATTCGCAGTGTTCGCAATCGTCTGCATGCTTGCGCTCGTGCTTCAGTTTGATTTCAACGCGATCCAGCGGCCACTGCTTGTGTTTGGCGTACATGTGCAGGGTAATTGCAGCACAAGAGCCGATAGCGCTAAGTATGTAATCGTAAGGGTCCGGGCCAGCGATTTCTTTGTCAGACTCATCTATGACGAGCGTTTGGCCAGCAACTTCTATTTCGGCTTTCAGGCTGCTCTCTTTATCAACACTAACTTTAACTCTGCTCATGGCTGCACTATTATAGTTCTTTAAGTGTAAGAAGTATAAGTATACGGCAGAAACCAGCTGTTGTACTTAGGGGCGCTAAAGAACCTGGGAGGCATCGGAAGCTTAACTATCTAAGCTTAAAAACGAAGCGTAAACGTGGTGCCCTTGCCAAGTTCCGACTGTACCAGCACGGTACCCTTATGCAGGCGCATGATCTGGCGTGACAAGCTTAGCCCTATCCCTGAGCCGGATTTCTTGGTGGTGAAAAAAGGTATGAAGATTTTAGCCATTGCCTCTTCCGTCATACCTTGCCCTTTATCGCTTACTTCAATGCTGATGCGGCTGCGATCGTCCAGGTAAGCACGAAGCGTAACCCGTCTGTCAGTCTCCTCCTGCGTTGCCTCCAGCGCGTTTTTAACAAGGTTAATAAGCACCTGAGAGATCATACTTCTGTCTGCAGACAACAGCAGCGGCCCTGAAGGAATATCGATCTTGAGACTGGCATGCTGCGCCGCAAATTGCTCCCGCAACAGCAGTTTGGTTTCCTGCAGCAGTTCCCCGACATTAAATAAGGTCATATGCGGAACAGAGATCGTTGTCAGGTTGCGGAAGTCGTTCACAAACCGGATCAGGCCATCGCTGCGCCGGCTTATCGTCTGCAGGCACTGCCCGATGTCTTCCAGTTCTTCCTTCAGCAGGGTAATCTCTTCGGCAGGCGTATCGATAAAACTGTTGATCTCCTCACCGGCGCTGGAAGAAAGCGATGCGATCGGAGTTACCGAGTTCATGATCTCATGGGTCAGCACCTTGATCAGGTTCTGCCAGGCTTCCATCTCTTTCTCTTCCAGTTCCCGTTGGATGTTCTGGATAGAGGCGAGTTTTACGGTATCGCCCAGCAAGGCCAGTTCGATCACATGCACCGACAGGTTCGCCTGCTCTCCTACCTGCCGTACCTGCACCAGTTGTTTTTCGCCATGCTCCATCTCCTGCAAGCCCAGCGCCAGAACCGGGCTAACACGGGCAAGTTCTTTTATATTTTGTGCATGGCCGATCTGTAAAAGTTTTTTGGCTGCATTGTTTAACATCAGGATCGTACCATCGGCCTTGTACGTGATGATGCCAATGCCGATGTGCTGCACAATTACTTCGAAGTAATGCAGGTGGGCCTCTTTCTCGGCACGCACTTCCCTGAATTTGTTCATTACCTCATTCAGGCGCAAAGCCAGTTCTTTCTGAACTTTACCCTCTCCGGTTACATGAAAAAGCTCGGTAAAATCATCGTACCGGATGGAATTGAGAAAACGCAGGAACTGTTTGTTGGTGCGCTCATGGTATTGTATGAACAGGTATACCTGCAGCAGGGCAAAAGCCAGCAAACCGATAAATGTACCCCTGTAATCCGGGTTTAAACCAATGCGGGAAAGGAGGTATATCGTACCGGCCAGCACAGCCAGTCGCAGCAACAGCTGGAGCCTGTAGTTATTAAAGCGCATACTTTTCCAGCCTTCTGTATAACGCACCTCTCGACAAACCTAATTCTTTAGCTGCTTTGGATATATTGCCTTCGTGCTTTTGCAGGGCACGCTGCACGGCATCGCGTTCGATTTCATCCAGGCTGATCGCTTCGGCAGCGGAAGTTTGGGTTTCTGAAGGCGCTGATTCCTGCAGGAAGAAGAAATCATCCGGCTGCAGCTCCCGGTTATCGCTCATGATACAGGCACGCTCCAGTACATGCTGAAGTTCCCGCACGTTTCCAGGCCAGTTGTAGCGCCGTAATTTAGCCAAAGCTGCCTCTGAAAGGCGCTTGATCGGTTGCTTATACTTCTGCCCGTAAATCGCCAGAAAATGCTCCGCAAACAGCGGAATATCCTCCAGCCGCTCCCGTAGTGGCGGCAGGTGTATCTCTACTGTATTAATGCGATAGAGCAAGTCTTGGCGGAACTCGTGGCGCTGCACCATCTCTTTCAGTGGCATATTGGTAGCGCAGATCAGGCGTACATTTACCGGTATAGGTTTGTTCGTGCCCACCCGTATCACCTCGCGTCGCTGCAGCACGGTTAGTAGTTTGGCCTGCAGTGCCGGCGACAGGTTGCCGATCTCATCCAGAAACAAAGTTCCTCCGTTTGCAGCTTCTATGCGGCCAATGCGGTCTTCTTTGGCGTCGGTAAAGGCGCCTTTCTTATGCCCAAATAACTCACTCTCGAAAAGTGTTTCGGTAATGGCACCCATGTCCACACTCACAAACACTTTATCGGCACGGGAGGAGCGCTGGTGTATGGTGCGGGCAATTACTTCCTTGCCTGTTCCGTTCTCTCCAAGCAAAAGGATATCGGCATCGGTTCTGGCTACTTTATCGATAATGGAGAACAGGTTGCGCATGGCCGGGCTTTTCCCCTCTATGATCGGCTGCTGCGTGCTGTTCAATTCGGCTGTAAGATTCTTATTTACTTCTTTTAACTGGTTTACCTCCTGGTACGAGCGGCGCAGTTTCGAAGCCGACGTGAGTGTTGCCAGCAATTTCTCGTTTTGCCAGGGTTTGAGCACGAAATCGGTCGCTCCTTCTTTAAGTGCCCGCACCGCCATCTCTACATCGCCATACGCAGTGATCATCACCACCACCGCCGACGGATCATACTTCAGGATTTCCTTTAACCAATAGAAACCTTCCTGCCCGCTGGTAATATCATGGCTGAAATTCATATCCAGCAGAATGATGTCAAACTCGTTGTTGGATACCAGAAAAGGGATCTTCTTCGGGTTCTTCTCCATCACTACTTCAGTGGCATACTTGCGCAGCAGCATTTTGGCAGAAAACAACACATCTTCGTTGTCGTCGATTACCAGTATTCTTCCGAGGTTTTGTTCCATGGCAGGGTAGCAATAAGTTTTTTGCACTGATACAAGTATAAAAGATTGTGCCAGGCTATTATACCCTAATTTACATCATTTTAGGATAAAATGTACTTTTAACTGTTCACTCATGGACAGTTAATGTCCACGAGTGAACACAGCCGGCCTTCTCAAACTGCCAGGAAATGATCTGTACCTTGTTTTAGGCTACTGGCACAGCAATTGGCATTGGTTTACTACAACAAGCTGCTCTGCGTGTTGGCAGTATACTTTCTAAAAAACTAAAAACTATGAAAATATTCATCACCAATAACCGGCAACCAGAGAAAAAGTACCTGACCGAGACCGTTAAAACAATTGCCTTTATTTCGCTATAGTTATACTTAAGTCTGATATACCATGCTCAAGATCTATTTCCTTACTGCCTTTAGATCGCTGTTACGCAACAATAGCTACAGCATCCTGAATATAGCCGGCCTATCGCTGGGGATCACCTGCAGCATTCTGCTTTTCCTGGTAATAAAGTATGAATTGAGTTACGATACCTTTCACGCGAAATCAGACAGAATTTACCGGATTAATGTCGACTCAAACTATGGCGATGGGGTATTCCAATCCTCTGCTATTCACTTTCCGGCTACAAAAATCCTGCGAAGCAACAATCCGGGATTTGAAAATATTACACAGATGTATGGTGAGGAAGGCGGCCAGATCACTGTACCTGCCAAAGGCAACGAGGCTCCTAAACATTTTAGGGAAGAAGGAGGCGTAGGTTTCGTAGAACCCGAGTTATTCGATATTTTCAGCTTCGATACCGGCGGCAAAGATCTGAGGCCATACCTGCGCGAACCAAACAACATTATCCTGACCGAGACCATGGCCGGAAAATACTTCCCGGGTGAAAATGCCGAAGGGAAAGTAGTAAAGTTCAACAACAGGTTAATGCTGAAGGTCGCTGCTGTTATACCTGATTTTCCTACCAATACCGACTTTCCTTTTGTTTTTCTTATCTCCTACCCTACCTTAAAAAGTTATAGCTCTTATGACCTGAACACCTGGAACGCGCTGGTAAGCAACCATAATGGCTATGTTCTTCTGCAGGAAAACACCGATGCAAAAACAATAGCAGCAAGTATAAACGCTACGTTGAGGAAAAGCATGCCCGACAGGAGGAGAACAAATGAAGTATTTGTGTTGCAACCGTTAAATGATCTGCACTTTAACGCCGCCTACGGAAATTATTCCCAACGCACCGTATCCAAAGAAGTGATCTGGGCAATGGCACTGGTTGGTTTATTCCTGGTGATTACAGCCTGCATTAACTTTATAAACCTAGCTACAGCGCAGGCTGCAAAAAGATCGAAAGAAGTAGGTATAAGAAAGGTTTTGGGCAGCAACTACTGGCAGCTAATACTTCAGTTTCTTGGCGAAACGTTCCTGATCACACTGCTGGCTACTTTCATATCTGTTATACTTACAGAATTGGCTTTACCATACCTGAACCAGCTTCTGGAACTAAAATTAGAATTCAGTGTAATAGATGACCAGGTTTTACTGTTGTTCCTCGTAGTTCAGGTGCTGTTGGTAACGTTATTTGCAGGTCTTTATCCTGCCTTTGTACTCTCCAGTTTCCAGCCCATTGCAGCCCTCCGGAGCAGGATGTCCAGCCAGAAAATGGCAGGCTTATCGTTGCGCCGGACCCTGGTAGTGGTACAGTTTACTATTTGCCAGGTACTTATTATCTGCACACTTGTAGTTAACGAACAATTGGACTACCTCCGGAACAAGGATTTAGGTTTTGACAAGGAAGCTGTCGTAACCTCTTTTCTGCCACAAGGCCAGGCCCTGAAACTGAAAGCGCTGCGGCAGGAAATGCTGAACAATTCTGCTATAAAAAATGTAACGTACGGCATTGCTCCACCTGCAGGTAACATTACCAGCCTCACCAATTTTGGATTTAACAATTCAAAAGAAGACGTTCCGTTTCAGGCTAACTTGAAGTTCGTTGACGAGAACTACCTGGATGTGTTCGATCTGAAACTAATTGCGGGCAGAAAGTTCAGGGATAACGAAAATGAAAATGACTCTACCTTACGCGTATTAATAAACGAGACCATGCGCCGCAAGCTCAATCTCAAATCACCGGAAGACGCTGTGGGTAAAAGTATAACTTTGAGCGGAGGTACTACAAAAGGCATCATTGTTGGAGTTATTGAAGATTTCCATCAGGCTTCCTTACGTGACCCGATCGATCCGATGCTGCTTATTGCACAACCTGCAAGTTACCTTTTCGTGATGACAAAGATCAACCTGAGCCAGAGCGCAGATGCCCTCCAACATTTGGAGAAAGTATGGTATAAAGCCTACCCGGATGATGTCTTCAACTATGAGTTTCTGGATGACACCATTGCACAATTCTACCGCGATGAACAACGACAGAGCACGCTATTCAAGGTTTTTGCTTGTATCGCCATCTTTATAGGTTGCCTGGGCTTGTATGGGCTGGTTGCCTTTATGGCTGCACAGCGGACCAAGGAAGTAGGTATCCGAAAAGTAATGGGGGCCTCTATCTTTAACATCACGGTGCTCTTCTCAAAAGAATTCGTGAAACTGGTGGTGATTGCTTTTATACTGTCTGCTCCGATCGCCTATTACCTCATGAGCCTATGGCTACAGGACTTTACGTACCGTATCAGCATTGGCTACTGGGCTTTTATACTTGCTGGTTCTGCTACGCTGCTGATCGCATTGATAACGATGAGCTACCAGGCCATACAGGCAGCGCGTGCCAATCCTGTATTATCGCTCAAGAGCGAATAAAGCCAGAAAAACTTTGTCTGCCCAATGTTCGGAAACTAGTCAGACAAAGTTTTTCTGGCTGAAAATGAAGCACATCAACCATGATGCCGGATTTTTTCTATCGCACGTTTTGCAGATAAGAAAACAGCCCCTATATTTGCATCACCAAATCAGTAGCACGGTCCGTTCGTCTAGGGGTTAGGACTTCAGATTTTCATTCTGGCAACAGGGGTTCGATTCCCCTACGGACTACTAAAATCAAAAAAGCCGCTTCATATCAAATGGAGCGGCTTTTTTGGTTCGTGTGGTGAGAATAAGGTCTTAGGTTCCTTTTGCTTTACTCGGGCCACTCTCAAAGTTTTTATTTTACAGGAGGAGTTAAATCAGGATTAAAAGCTTTTAGAGCAATGTATTCTTTACATACCCATAGCTTTGGGTTATGCTTTGGAAAGGATCCATGGATGCGGCAAAGTTCTCCTGTTCTACAAAAATGCGTTTCACACCGGAAAGACCGGCCTGACTGAAAATTTGTTTATAGTCTATACTTCCGCTGCCAATCTCTGTGTTCAGGTTTGGTGAGTTCTTGTCCATGTCTTTCACATGCCACATCACAAAACGGCCAGGGTGCTGCTTAAAGTAAGCGACCGGATCCTGCCCCCCCCTCACAAACCAGTAAAGATCGGCTTCCATACTTACCAGCGATGGATCGGTTTCTTTGAGCAGAATGTCATAACCCGTCGTGTCGCCGAACTTCTTGAATTCGAAATCATGGTTGTGGTAAGCCAGCTGTAGATTGGCTTGCTTACACAGTTCCCCTGCCTTGTTGAGCTTTTCTGCTATCGCTTTGTACGCATCGGCACTGCCCCGTACTTCTTCCCCCAGGTAAGGCACCGTAATGTAGGTTTGTCCTACTATCTTACCCGCATCGATGATAGTTTTTACCTGATCGGTATTGCCCGTTGCTATGTACTGGCCAAAATCGTAATGCCCGCTGCTGGAGATGAGTTTGTTGGACTGCAGCAGTTCCTTGAGTGCCTTTGGATCCAGCCCCCAATAGCCGCCATCTTTGGAGTAGCCATACGTTTCCACATCCTGGTAACCGGCCTGCGCTACCCTTACAATAACACCCTTTACATCTTTTGGCAGCAGCTCGCGCAAAGTATACAACTGTATACCCACCTGGCTCAAATTCGTGGAGGCTGCAGTATCGGCAGTGTCTGTAGTTGCTGCTGCATCTGTAGTGCTTTTCTCTTCTGCGGTCTGCTCCTGTGAGTTACAGGATACCAGGGAGGGAGCAATCACAAAGCCGGCTGATAAAAGGCCAAGTTGTTGCAGGAAGGAACGTCTTTTGTTCATAGATCTATCTCATTTAGAAGTATAAATTTGATACTGTAAGTGTGCATTACACATCACAGATCTGGATGGCTTTTGTGAGTGATGCCAGCTTGTCTTCGTTTTTAGGAATAAACTCCTGTGACACATAGCCTTTGAAACCGGTGTCTTTTATAGCCCGCATAATAGCAGGATAGTATAGTTCCTGCTTTTCGTCTATTTCGTTGCGGCCCGGTACACCGGCTGTGTGGTAATGGGCAATGTACTGGTGGTTGTCTTTTATAGTTCTGATCACATCACCTTCATCGATCTGCATGTGGTAAATGTCGTAGAGCAGCTTGAAGTTTTCGGAGCCAATTAGTTTTGCCAGCTCCACTCCCCAGGCAGTTTTATCGCATTGGTAGTCTTTGTGGTCGATCTTGCTGTTAAGTAGTTCCATTACCAGTACCACCTTATACTTTTCAGCAAGAGGCATCATCTTTTTCAATCCTTCTGCCGCATTCTTTAGCCCTGTCTCATCATCGAGGCCATTGCGGTTGCCACTAAAACAGATCAGGTTATTGTAGCCAGCCTTCGCCACGAGCGGGATCATCTCTGAGTAGTTCTTGATGAGCGTGGCGTGATACTGTTTGTTGTTCCAGCCTTCTGTCAGGCTTATCTCTGCACCGTTGCACATTGTCGAATGCAGGCCATACTTCTGCAGCGTGGGCCAGTCTTTCGGTCCCACTAGGTCGATGCCTTTTATACCCATTCCTTTCGCCGCCCTGCAAAGCTCATCCACCGACAGATCGTTAAAGCACCAGCGGCAAACAGCGTGGTTGATGTTGCCTTTTAATCGCGTTAAAACTTCTGATTCCTGCGCACATGCTGTTAAGGAAGGTAGCAGACCGCCAGCTGTCAGAGCGGCTGTTCCGGCAACTATACTTTTGAGCGCGTTTCTTCTTTGATCCCCGAACGACATAATTTATACTTTGAGTTTAAGGCAAACTTGTAATGGCAGCGTTTTTGTCGTGTTCCTGGGCAAGGGGCGATATTGCAGGCTGGTTGTTTCTATCTTTGAACAGAAGTATAAACAGCAGCAATACTGCTCCGGCAATGGCAGCTGGAATCAGCCAGATTGTTGTCCAGGCATGGCCTTCCGGCGTCTGGTAAGCATCCACGATTACTCCTGATAACATAGAGCCGATCAGCATGCCCACTCCGTAGGTAGCCAACGTAATCAAGCCTTGCGCCGAGCTTTTAAACCGTTCACCTGCCAGGTTATCGGTATAGATTTGGCCTGTTACAAAAAAGAAGTCGTAGCAGATGCCGTGCAGCACAATGCCGCCGATCAACATCCAGTAGCCTGAATCGACATTTCCATAAGCAAACAAGACATAACGTAGTACCCACGCCAGCATACCAATGGCCAGCATTTTCTTCACACCCAGGCGCACAAAAAAGAGCGGCATCAGCACCATAAACAACAGCTCTGAAATCTGGCCCAGCGACTGCTTACCGGCAGCAGACTCCATCCCGATCTCGTTCAGGAATGGATTGGTAAAGCCATAATAAAATGAAAGCGGTACGCAAATAGCCACCGACGAGAGGAAAAACAACAGGTAAGAACGGTTCTTTAAAATACCGATTGCATCCAGGCCCATCAGATCGGCCAGCGATGTTTTCTCCCCTTTTTTAACAGGTGGCGTAGAAGGCAACGTAAAGCTGAACAAACCAAGTATAAGCGAAGCAGCAGCGGCCATTTTGAACGTCATCCCAAGTTCTCCGTTCTGCTCCCAGTTCAGCCAACCAATCGTTACTCCAGCAACTACCCAACCTAGGGTACCCAACACCCTGATAGGCGGAAACTCTCTGCTCGGGTTCTGCATCTGCCGGAAAGAAATTGAATTGACCAGCGCCAGCGTAGGCATGTAAATGATCATGTACACGAGGATGTAGGGATAGAAGCTGTCGAAATCTGTTACCACAGACGCCTGCCACAATAACACCGCACCAATCAGATGCAGAATGCCCAGGATGCGCTGCGCCGGGAAAAACTTATCGGCAATCAGACCAACTATAAATGGTGCCGCAATAGCCCCGATAGACTGTGTCAGGAAAGCCATGCCTACCTGTGTGGCAGAAGTCTCTAGGTTCGATAAAAGGTAAGTACCTAAGGTAACAAACCAAGCGCCCCAGATAAAGAACTCCAGGAACATCATGATAGACAGTTTGATGCGGGTTAATGAATTCATGGCGATGGCGTTTGATGGATGGGATGAACAAAAGAGATTAGTTGGCGTCGGTTTTTGCAGCGTCGGAAGCAGCTTCATCCAATCGTTTGATCCGGATGTTGCGGTACCACACGTTATCGCCGTGGTCCTGCAGCGCTATTCTGCCTGATTTAAAGGTACCGAAACCCGGCATGTCTTTAAACTTGCTGCCCGCGATCAGGGCCTTCCAGTTATCATCCCACATCGTGGTGCTGACAACCTTAGTGCCGTTCAGATAAAACTCTAACGCGCCATTGTTGCTGATGATCTCTGCGTGGTTCCACTCTCCAGCCGGTTTTACTGTTTCGGGGCTGCTTGTGATCAAGTCGTACAAGTCACCGGCGCGATGCTTTACAATCTTTGCGTCCGGATGTCCGGCATTGTCGAGCACCTGCATTTCGGGAGCGGTTTGCCAGGCATACTCATACTTGGCAGGGTCTTCCTGCACATAAAACATGATGCCGCTGTTTCCATTCGGGGCCACTTTCCAGTCCAGCTTCAGGTGGAAGTCTTCGAAGGTCTGGTCCGTTACGATATCGCCGCCTTCGCTGGTCTGCCAGTCTTTTTTGTTCGAAGCGTCCAGGTGCAGCGTTCCATCCTGTACTTTCCAGGCTTTGCCGATGCTGTCTTTCCCGTAGGTGTGCCAACCCTTAGTTGTTTTACCGTCAAACAAATTTTCCCAGCCTTCTTCCTCGCTTGCTGTTGCAGCATTTGCGGTTGCAGATTCTGAGGTTTCTTTTGTTTCTGAATGGTTAGATTGGCAGGCCAGCAGCGTAGCCAGCGAAGTGTACACAAGAAGGTTTCGCAGCATAGTTTTAGTTGTTGAGGGATAAAATATACTTAGCCATTGCCTGGGCATTTTGCTCCGGCATGTCCGGATGGGGAGTCATAGGCACTTCGCCCCAAACCCCTTTACCCCCTTTTATGATCTTTTCTGACAGGTAGTTTACATTCTTGTCGTTAAACGCATACTTCTGCGCTACTTCTTTGTAGGAAGGACCTACTAACTTTTTATCAACCTGGTGGCAGGCCAGGCAGTCGGACTGCGCGATGAGCTTTTCTCCCTCTGCAAAGGTGTCGGAAGTGGCAGGCTCTACGCTTCGGTCGGTGCCAATGTTGGTGATGTTGGTATCTACTTCCGATTGCCGGAGACTGGCATTCAGATCAGCGGCATCCGCAGAGTCGCTTTCAGGGCTTTCATAGTATTTTTCATCACCTTCAGCCTGGGAATTATTGCTGTTGTTACACGCCGCCAATAAGGCAACGCAGCTAAGAAGTATAAATGTTTTTTTCATATAGTCAATGTATGTGTGGCTATACTTTAGATCGTGAAATTGAGCCACTTTTTGTCTGATTTGCCGGATGCGACCACATTTTCAATAAAGGCCATGCCACGAACGCCCTCCTCAATACCAGGGTAATCCTGCCACTCAGGTTCGGGCTGTTTACCTTCCAGTTCGGCTTTGATGCAAAGGGCAAAATTGCGGTACAGGTTGGCAAAGGCCTCCAGGTAACCTTCCGGGTGACCAGCCGGGGTACGTGTGTTGTGCTGCGCATAAGTGCTTACATAGCCCCCTCCGGTTCGCCAGATTTCGGTTGGACGATCGAGCCACTTTACCTGTAGCGTATTGGCATCCTGCTGCTGCCATTCCACGCCGCCGTGCTCGCCGTATACCCGGATTTTGACATTATTTTCTTCGCCTGCTGCTACCTGTGTGGCAATCAGTACGCCGCTGGCACCGTTGTTAAATTTCAGCAGTACCGCACCGTCATCGTCCAGCCTGCGGCCTTCCACCACCGTATTGATATCGGCACACAGTTGGGTCACTTCCAGCCCGCTTACGTATTCGGCCAGGTTAAAGGCATGGGTACCGATATCGCCCATAGAACCGGCAATGCCGCTCTGGCTGGGATCTGTACGCCACGATGCCTGCTTGTTGTCGCCGCCTTCTTCGAACCGGCTCAGCCAGCCCTGCGGGTATTCTACGTATACTTTGCGGAACTTGCCGAGCTTACCGGATGCTACCACTTGCCGGGCTTCCTTCACCATCGGGTAGCCGGTATAGGTATGCGTCAGGCAGAAAAGCTTACCCGACTTATTTGCCACATCCCGTAAAACAAGTGCTTCCTCCAGGGAGAAGGTCATGGGTTTGTCTAGCACAACATGGAAGCCATTTTCCAGGGCCATCCGGGCTGGCTCGAAATGCACATGATTGGGCGTTACAATGCTGATCACCTGCACCCGCTCCACTTCCGGCAGTTGATTTTCTTTTTCGAATAATTCCTGGTAGGAAGTATAAACCCGGTTTTCCGACAGCCCAAGTAGCAAGCCGCTGGCTTTGGACTTTTCCGGATCGCTGCTGAAGGCTCCGCAAACCAGTTCATATTCGCCATCCAGTTGTGCTGCTATGCGGTGAACGGCCCCTATAAAGGCACCTTGCCCACCGCCTATCATACCTAAGCGTAGTTTCTTCTGCATACTTTATACTTCAGGTTGCCCAGGCTCTGTCGCCTTTTTTATAGTCTATGCAGCCTTCATACTTGCCGGGTACCGGCAGGTAACGTAGCGCTTTTGTTGCTCCCACTTCCGACGTAAAGAATCCAAGCAAGGTGAGTTCTTTCATCATCCGGAAATAGTGGCTCGGCTGCTCCGGCTCTTTTGTCTGCATGTATTCTTTTTGCTCGTTGTCCAGTGCGGTCAGCAGGGTGGTACGTTGGCCGGCATCCAGTTTCATAAACTGCTTGCCAAATTTTTTGTCGCTGGCTTCGTCCAGTTTCTTCAGGCCTTCCAGAAACACTTTCTGGTCTTCGGGTTTGTAGCAGTCCTGCACCATGACGGCCATAAATGCACCTACCTGTGCCGCCTTGGCACCCGGTGTCGAGGTGGCAGGCAGAATCGTCTCCCCTACTTCGTCCAGCATTGTTACCTGGTCCTGGTCAAAGAGTTCGTTAACTTTGGCAGGTTTGGAGGTGCAGGCAACCAGCAGATCGGCGCCCACCAGGGTTCCGCCTAAAAGCCAGCCTACAGCTGACATGGCTTCTCGTCTATTCATAGGTTATTTGTTACAGATACGCGATAATTTTAGCTGTTTGCTGCCCATCCGGTTAAAGTATAAAGCAGAAACAGCAAGTATGAATTGTCAGATATTCTGCCGGTTCAGTTCCTTCACGGCATGGTCTACCGCGCGGGCAGTCAGGGCCATATACGTAAGCGAAGGGTTCTGGCAGCCTCCCGATGTCATGGCAGCACCGTCGGTTACAAATACGTTTTTCGCATCCCATACCTGGTTCCATTCGTTCAGTACCGAGGTTTTCGGGTCTCTTCCCATGCGGGCGGTCCCCATTTCGTGAATGCCCTGCCCCATGGCATAACCGGCATCAAAAATGTGCACGTCTTTTACGCCGGCTATTTCTAGCATCTCTTTGGCGTCCTCGCCCATGTCTTTGCGCATCTTCATTTCATTCTCTTTCAACTCGCTGTCGATGGCAAGTACCGGAAGGCCCCACTTGTCTTTTTTGTTTTTATCGAGCGTTACCTTGTTCTCGTGGTAAGGCAGTATCTCTCCGAAGGCGGTCATGCCCATGCCCCATTGTCCCGGTTCACATAAGGCATCTTTTAAGTCGCCGCCAATGCCTAGTTCTGCAATTTCGCGTCCCCATCCGTCACGGCCGGCGCCTCCCTGGTAGCCAAAGCCCCGGATGTAATCGCGTTTCTCCCCGTTCAGGTTGCGGAATCTCGGAATATAGATACCGTTCGGTCGGCGGCCATAGTAGTATTTATCGTCATAGCCTTCCACCTTACCGGATGCCCCGATACGGAAGTGGTGGTCCATCAGGTTGTGGCCCAACTGGCCACTGCTGCTGCCCAAGCCGCCTTCCCATACATCGGTAGCCGAATTCAGCAGGACCCAGGTTGAGTTCAGCGTAGAGGCATTGAGGAACACGATCTTTGCCAAGTACTCGTAGGTTTGGTTTGTTTCCGCATCCAGCACTTCTACGCCGCGCGCTTTTTTGGTGTCTTTGTCGTAGAGGATTCTGGTAACGATGGAGTGCGGCCGCAGCGTCAGGTTGCCGGTTGCCATAGCCGCCGGCAACGTGGCAGATTGCGTGCTGAAATAACCGCCGAACGGACAGCCCAGCCAGCACTTGTTTCGGTACTGGCAATTGGTCCTGTTCTGTTTCGGTTGCGTAATGTTGGCCACGCGCCCCATGATCATGTGACGGTCTCCTTTATAATGTGCTTTAATTCTGGCGGCCACATCCTTCTCCACGCAGTTCATCTCCATGGGAGGCTGAAACTCGCCATCGGGCAGGTGCGGAATACCATCTCTCGAACCGCTGATACCTGCAAATTTCTCCACGTAGCTGTACCACGGTGCCAGGTCTTTATACCGGATAGGCCAGTCCACGGCTATCCCATCGCGGGCATTGGCTTCAAAATCTATTTCACCTAAACGGTAGCTTTGGCGTCCCCACATCAGCGATCGACCACCTACCTGGTAGCCTCTGAACCAGTCAAACCGTTTGACTTCTGTATAGGGGCTATCTTTATCGCTTGCCCAAAAATCCAGGTTGGTTTCATTCAGCGGGTAATCGCGTTTGAGCACAGGGTAATTGTTGATCATCTCCTGCGTACGGCCACCCCGGTGCGGGAAATCCCAGGGATGTTTGTTGGCATTTACATAGTCTTTTATGTGTTCTACGTTTCTGCCACGCTCCAGCAATATGGTTTTCAGTCCTTTTTCAGTGAGTTCCTTGGCAGCCCAGCCGCCAGAAATTCCGGACCCGATCACTATAGCATCATAAACATTATCAGCCATTACAATAGATATAAACTTTTAGAAGATGAAACACCAGGCTGACTTCAACAAACCTGATTGTGCACTGCTTTGAACCCTTCGTTCGCGAGTGCATAGGAATAGTCTATTAAGTATAGATGTTCAAACTCAAAAAAGCAAACATCTACTTAGTAATTACTCAATCACCAATGAATAATCCGGAAAAAATGCCTGTTTGATAAAGCTATACTTTGGCAAAAGTATAGAGGAGGCTTAGATGGTAGCACGTTTACTTTCAGGTCAGCTCCTTCATGGTCACTAAGGGTACATCTTTCGTAGCCACTTGCTTTAGCTCACGGAAATTTTGAGAATTGTATTGATAACCATTTTGCGTCAGTTCCCACAGCATGGGTGCCAGATAAAGCGTGGTTGCTTTAAATCCCTGCATGATAGCCGCCATGTTACCGGTTCCTTTTGACAAGGCTGCTTCGTTCTCTATCTCAAAAGGACCGGTAAATCCCCGTGCTTTTAAGGTAGTAATAAAGGCTCTCCAATCCATACTATCCGATCCGCCAAAACCAGGCAGCATGGCCTCGTAATTGTGGCGATCCCACTCGTGCTGGCTCGTTGGCACCCCTGCCCGCCTGGCTAGGTCAGCATCCACGGACTGCATCGGGTACATGTTACCCCAGAACACATTGTTACCGTTGCGGGTAGCCTTTACGTGCACGCGGTGCAGCCGTGCCATATCGGTTTGCTGTATCACCTCGCTTGGGTTAACGTGCTGCCATACATCATGCGACGGATCGTAAATCTCGCCGTGCGCCTTGCTTGGGTTCAGTTCATACATCAGCTTACGCGCAGCCAATACGCCCGGCAGGTTGTTGAACGTGCTGGTATAGCCGGCAGAACGCCACCCTTCCATCGGGCAGTTCTCATAAAGTATGGTCACGCCCAGATCTTCGGCATACCGGATGATAGGTGTAAAAATGCGGGCATACTCTTCCAGGTTTTTCTGAAAGCCATACTCTTGATTTCCCAGCTCATGGTTATACCCCACGAACGTACCAACTTTCACATCATTTGTATCACCGCCCAGCAGATGCGCCATCCGGATCAGGCGAAGCAGGTGGTCCTGGTTTTTCACGCGTTGCTCCGGATCGCCGCCAATCAGGTTGTCAAAAGCACCGAGCGAAAGCCGGAGCCGCGCTTGGTTGAATTTATCCAGAAGCCTGCCGGCATCGTCCGGGCCAAAGTTTTCATAATCTAAATGCGTGGCGACAAAATCATCGCGGGTGCCGTCTTTCCTGAATACACATACATCCAACCCCTGCACGCCTACTTCCTGCGCCCGCTCGATTACTTCCTCTAAACTCAGCTGATCGAAAGCTGAGGTCATGATCCAGATTTGGTTATTCATTGTTCTTGATTAAGGTTAGCATTAGCACCTATCAGGCCAGAGCTTTCGTGCTATACTTTGTAATTAACCCGGCAGTTGCATCTGATATATAAGATTTTCAAAAAGTTGAAGCTGGCAGCTATTATTATACTTTTGGAACAACTTTGTAACTACAGAGCTGACCTGCATGATCATCGTATTGCTCACATCTTTATGGTAAGCTAAACATAGTTTTTTTATAAATCCAGTAAAGCATACTGATTTTATTATGTAAGATTTATAGTTATAACCTACAGTTCTGTTAAGCTGCAATTGTCTTATGAAGTATACTTCTTTAAAAGAAGCTCCAGGCCAGCACCTCTTATGTTTCTAGGACATAGGAGTAGAAGAGTCACCGCTTGCGTCTCTTACGCTGACTGACAAAGACCCATACCTCGTCTAAATGCACGGAAGCGTAGCATTCAAGCTGGGGACTTAACTGACGTCTCTCCGCCTCCTTTTGACCCAGTGCAGCACAGTATAACGGTGCGCGCCTGTCACCTTCCAGATGTCCTGGATGTTGGAGTTTCGGGCCACGTGCGCAGCACCATTTTTTTCGCGGTACGGCAGCCGGCTTTTTCATACTTGAGCTGGAACTGCCTGCCACACAGCCGGCCGAGAAAGTTCTGCTTACCCATTGCTTTACACCGTTTTCCATACCTTCACACTGTGGCATTAGGGGCAAGTTATATCTCATAATTTTCTCTTAACACCTTTGCTGCCGTACTTATTCCTCCAGCATCCAGTATAGACCACTACCCTATTTTAGTGTCTTGGCTTCTTAAGCTGCTGAATAACTACCCGGACAAACAAGAACCTACGCTTATGTGACGTCTGTACGTCGGTGTCTTCTAATTTTAGGTTGGTGTTGTGCCTGGAGCTGGTACAGGTGCCTTTTTTGCATATTGAGAATATATACTTTAAGTTCTGTAGCAGTTTGCCAGAAATTATTTAACGAACTGGTGGTTTAATCCAAGGGTGATGTGGGGTGTTGAACCTGGACTTACACGCTTCAGCGGTCGCTCAAAAAGGGGCTTTACTAGCAGAAAATACTGTCGCTATAGATACGGCAACTGAGTAGAGTAATACCCTCCCTTACATCCAAATAAGCTTTCACAGCTGCCAAATCCCTATGGATAAAGTTCGATAATTTTATCTTCTGGTCTACAACAATAAAAAAAGCTGTTTCATATTAAATGGAGCGGCTTTTTTGGTTCGATAATGTTTCTCCTTTAGTACAAACTTTTTTATAATTCTTTCACCGTCGCCTAATATCATATTTACTTTAATTGCTTCAAAATCAGCTTCACAGGCTGTTTCAAATATCAATAGCTGGACCTTTTGTGTTTGCTTGTACATTCTTAATTCTCCGCTTCCACAACATTATCACCTAACTCCCAGTCAATTAGCAGGTAGTTTGGATCAATGCCAGCACTGGCTGGCTTATGGGGTACTGTTAGCGTAATCTTTTGCTTAGTGGCACTTATTAAGTGCTTCTTCAGATAGAGCGGTTTACCTAATTTTTCACCATCTTTTGCAGGGGCAAACACTCCAACTTCAATCCAATCCTTCATTGGCAACTTAGTTTCTACTCCTATACTGTCTATGCTGAACTTCCGTGCCTGCACGTCGAGCGTCACCTGCCAGGTACCTGTTTTAGTCTGCTTCGCGGTGGTTTGCTCTGTCTTAAGTCCCCAGAAAGTATTATTCTCGAAAAGGTCATGCAACAAGGACTGAACCGAGTCAGGTGTTACTGCCTGCAACTCATGGTATAGATCAAGAGAGGTCGGTAGCGGTGGCGTTCCTGATTTATGTTTCTCCAGCAAACGGTGCAGCGCAAGGTTTACTTTCTCCCTGCCGATATACCTGCTCAGTGAATACAGCGCAAATGGGCCTTTACGGTAGTTGTGGTACCAGTTGGTGGCACGAAGTAGCGGTACTGCCGCCTTAGTACGTGGGGTTTTATATTCCTCCTGTAAGAAACTCTGTAGCCGCCGAAGATGCTCAGGTCCATATTTTTCTTCCATAACCCCCATAGCAGAATACCAGGCAAGGCTTTCTGAAAGCAGCCCCGCCCCTTCTACATTTGCCGGGTCAACCTGGTTACCCCACCACTGATGCGCTACTTCATGGGCCACTACCGCTGTTACCAGATCAAAGCCTCGTTCGTCCTTTTCAGGATTCAAAAGGAAAAATCCCTCCTGAGCCGTAATATTAATGGGAGCTGCGTGATTTCCAAAATCATATCCTGGGTACGACACAAACCTGATCTGCCGGTGCGGGTACTTACCAAACTGTTGCGTATAATATTCTAATGAAGACTGAACGCTCTGTATCATGCGCTCCAGGTTCTCTGTCTGGCCTGGGTCATAGTAAATCTGTATCGCTACATCCTTCCAACGCCTTTCATGCACTGCGTACCTGGCCGAGAAGAAATTATATTCATTTTTGATGGGAGCATCAGTAATATAATGGAAGTACTTTCTGCTACCTTTGGTCCAGGTCCGGCGCAACGATCCCGGCGCTACCACAGTCTGATCACCAATAGTACCCACCACCGCTTCAACAGAGACCCGCTCGCTAAAGGGTGCGTCTTTGCGTGCTTGCACATCATAAAGAGAAGGAGTTGCGGGGCGGGGAGCGAGTCCGTATTTTTTTCGGGCGCCTGACTCATCAATCTCCCGATATGACTGATACCCAATGGCAGGTAAACATTCATAATTCCGGAAGTTGGTCCCATTGGCCATTACAGAAGCGTCTGTACCGCTGTTCGCAAAGCCACGAGCCTTAGAATAAACTTCAAAGCTGAGTCTCAGTGAGTCACCGGGCTGGAGCGATTCGGCAAGCTCATAAATCTGGTGACCTAGATTTTCATCAACAAGTACCTGCGTCGCCGGCCGGTCAAAGGCAACCTTGGTGGTTTGAACTCCCGCAGTAGTGGCCAGATGGATAGAGTCAATGGCGGATTTTGTGTTGTTTACCAGAAAGTAGGTGCCGCGTATTTCAGATTCCCGCCGCTCCGGATAGATCTCAACGTGTAGCTTAGTACCTGTTAAGTGTGGCTGAGGCCGATTTTTATACTTCTGGTAATGTTGTTCATAGGCTGCCCGTTGCTCCATAGCATCAGAGGCGGAGGTATAGTTATTGAGTACATTGGTGTTATAGAAAATGAAGCTGCCCAGCGTGAAAACAAGCCCCACTGAGACAAGGATAAACAACGCCGT
Source organism: Pontibacter ruber (assembly GCF_023630205.1). Classification (GTDB taxonomy): domain Bacteria; phylum Bacteroidota; class Bacteroidia; order Cytophagales; family Hymenobacteraceae; genus Pontibacter; species Pontibacter ruber. Next base: position 1,173,686 of record NZ_JALPRR010000002.1, read on the forward strand.
GGAACAGGTAAAACGGCGACGAGCAAGGTGGAATCTGGAAGCCATACTTCCCTCCCGGCCCCGTACCCAGAGCAGTTTCGCTACCACGGCCACCAGTAGCGCCCAAGCCACCCAATAAAGTTTGAACCACAGCCACGGCGCCAGGGAATTGCCATACCCCGCCATGTCTGTATACGACCATTTTGGGCTGGCTCCATAAATGAGGAGCTTGTGCTCAACACCCAGATTAGGGGCAAAGGCCATGAACCCGTAGACCAACAAGGCCACCAAATGAGCCACGAATTTCTGATTGACCAGTACGTGTATAAAAAGAGCCAGCAGAGCGAATAGAAGGCACTCCACCAACTGTAGCCCGAAGATACCTTGCAGGTAAAGTTTTATCTCTGCACTACCACCCATGCTCTTTTGTGATAGTATACCTGCCACTATCAGGAATACCAGCCATACCACAAGTATAAGACTAAGAGCCAGGAACCTGCTCAGGAAAAGAACCCATTCCGGCACTGGTGTGGCGTTGGCAATCTCGCTCAGGCCTGTTTCCCGTTCCCTCCACACCAGCTCTCCGGCATAGAAAATGGTAAGCAAGGTAATGATGATCCAGAAGAAATCCAGTTCCGTTAGGGGCGCCGTCAGGAGATTTAGAATGTAGTCGGTTCTAGGCAGCAGGGGAACTCCCTTAGTCTTCAGGTTTCCGTGCAAGGCTATGCCCGACATCAGGGCTAGGGCTGCCAAAAGAGGAAGTCCCGCTAAACTCCTGGCGAGTGGCAGAAAGGCTTTCCAGGTAATGAGACGTAATTGGCGCAAATGCGTGGCAAAACCGAACCTGCCCCTGATTTGCGGCAATGCTTTCCCTGCTGCCCAATTAAGCCACTCCAGACCTGCCACTCTTGTTTCTGGTTGGATAACATGTTTCTTTTTGGATCCAGTTTCTGATAGAATGAACCCAAAACGGAAATAGGTAAGTGTCAGCATGCCCAGCGCGATGCCTAGCCACAGGAGACGGTTCAAAAGCAGTGAGCCTTCCAGCACGATCAGACGCGTATTCTTTTCCAGTGGGCTCCATTCATTCGAAAGCTGACTCTGAATAGGTGTAAAACTTACGGGATCTATTAAATTTCCCCATTCGCCCTTGTCTTGCAATAACTGTCCCAAAATGAACGTAGCCACGAAAAGAAGAGCCCCGCCCAGGTAGCTTGCCATAGCCCGCCTGGTGAGTGCAGCCAACGAGAACTGGATGGCCGTCACTATAAACGTATTGGGCAATATAATATAGAAAAAGGTGGTCAGGTAGGCTGCTGATCGGAACGGACCCAAAATTTCAGCCTCTACGCCAGTAAAGTGCATGGAAAACATGATGCCCAGCGGAATGGCGAGCATGATCATGAAATTGAGGCAGAAAGCGGCAAGGAATCGCCCTCCCAGATACGCTCTTTTGCTGGTGGGTGCGGTGTAAGTAAGGGAATACATGCGCGTCTCTACATCGCGGGCTGCCGCACCTCCTGCCACTGACGCTCCTATTAGAAGCCAGGCGACACAGCATAAAACCGTAATAGCACCAATGACAATAGGCGCATTGAGTAAAAAATAACCGTCCCGTGCGTCATGAATGTAATTTCCTATTACCCACAGAAAAGCAAGTACCGATAGAACTGCAAAGTATAGCCACGTAGCGACACTGCGTAACTGGTAACTGAACTCCAACTGAAAAATCTTCCGGACCTTCATATGTTCATCACCTCCTCCACTTTCTGTGGTTGAACATAATTGCCCGTCATGGCGCTGAAGTACACGTCTTCCAGGTCAGGGACTACCAGCTCAAAACCGTTGCCGGGATCTTCCTGACTGTAAATGTGCACCATGGTGCGGCCACTCAGGAGTTTGGCAGAAATTACCCGATGCTCCTGCTCTATTTCAGAAAGTGAATTTTTCTCGATTAGTTTGCGCCAGATTTTACCTTCCAGTTCAGCCACAGCATGGTTGGTCTTTGCTTGCAGCAGTATTTCCCCTCGGTTGATAATAGCCATGTTGGTGCAGAGCTCTGATACATCTTCCACGATGTGGGTGGAAAGTATAACCACGCTGTTTTCCCCTACTTCACTTAAAAGGTTCAGGAAACGTACGCGCTCAGCCGGGTCCAGACCAGCCGTTGGTTCGTCCACTATAAGTAATTTCGGATTACCCAGTAGTGCCACTGCTACACCAAAACGTTGTTTCATACCACCCGAGAACCCGCCCAGCTTCTGCCTGCGCTTGTCCCAAAGGTTGGTTTGTCTGAGTAAATGGTCCGTCACTTCTTTGCGGGAGGCGCGGTTGGTAATACCTTTGAGAACTGCAAAGTAATCCAGCAGTTCCTCTGCGCTTGCCTTTGGGTAAATCCCGAACTCCTGCGGCAAGTAACCTAGTGTCTGGCGCACCTCTTCCTTCTGATTCAGCACGTTTAAATCTCCCAGGTAAATACTTCCTTCATCCGGTTCCTGCAAGGTAGCCAGTGTGCGCATCAGCGTCGATTTACCTGCTCCGTTAGGGCCAAGCAGCCCGTACATACCGTTGGGTATGGTGAGTGTTACATTTTTAAGTGCCTGCACCCCATTGCCATAGGTCTTGGAAACATTCCGGATAGACAGGCTTAGCTTAGCGTTTTCCATAGTTTCTGATTATTATTCTGAACACCTTATTTTATAGCATGTAGCGAAGCAATTGTAAGCTCCTTCCGCTGATTTTTAAGAAAGGAACAGCATTAAAATCAGATAGTGAAAAGCAATATGCTACTGCTGTAAAGTAATCGACAAGTGGCAGGTTTGCTTCCGCCAAAGCGCTTGCAGGTTCAATAGGCGGATTCGTAGACTGGTATCAGGCTTCTGCCGAGTAGGTAGTAAGAAAATGGTCGGAAAAAATATCTTTGTCTTATGGAGAGAGTGAAAAAGGTATTTGTGCTGGTCCACATCGTGCTGTGGACGCTGTGGACCCTGCTGGTAACCTTACAGCTAAGCGATGACGGTACCCACTGGCAAATCTTAACCGCAGGTTTCATTCTGACATGCCTATATATTTTTTACAGCCATTTTTATCTGCTGACCAGCTATTCGGGTAAAAAGAAGAAGAGAGCTTACTTCCTCAGGCTGGCAGCAATCATGCTAACAGGTCCTCTCCCCTTTGTTTTTTTACATCCTAAAGGATTGGAGACTTGGGAGAATTCCTACGATTACTATATGATGACCTTAGTCACTATTGTACCGATTTTTACATTTCTAGGATGGCTGGCCCGAGTTACAGAAAACCTGGTGTTTAATACTATAAAAAAAGAGCAGCTGGAGAAACAGGCCGTTGAGGCTGAGCTACATTATCTGAAGTCACAGATAAATCCGCACTTCTTATTTAATACCCTTAACAATATTCATACTTTAGTTTACAAACAAGCTGCTACTGCTCCGGAGGCCGTTCTTCGTTTGTCTTCGTTGATGCGCTACATGATCTATGAATCCAATTCCCACACGGTGCCACTTTCAAGGGAAATGAACTACCTGCAGGATTACGTTAGTTTACAGCAGCTCCGGTATAAAAAAAGCCCGGTGGTAGACCTGCAAATTGAAGGAGACACAGCGTCCTGCCACATTGCCCCGTTGCTGTTCATACACCTCATGGAGAATGCCTACAAACACAGTCCTGCCCGGGTGGAACCAGGTGCTATAAAAGTGAGCGTAGAGATAAAAGAAAATACGCTTACCTTCCGTATCCAGAACCCAATCGGAAACAAGGCGGGCACCGCTTTGGAAGAACCGGGTGGTATTGGTCTGCCGAATGTTCGTAAAAGGCTGGCTTTGTTGTATCCGGACCAGCATAACCTGAAAATAGATAACTCGGGAGAAATGTTTATAGTTACTTTAAAGATTCACGGTCTTCATTCACAGGTTCATGAAAGAGAAACTCAGCTGTTATATAATTGATGACGAACACCTTGCCCAGGAAATATTGGAAGAGTATATAGCCAAAGTTCCTTTTCTGGAGCTGAAAGGCACCTTTATGAATCCCCTGGAAGCAGCCGCCCAGCTAGATCAGGATAACCCTGACCTGCTGTTCCTGGACATTAACATGCCTGATCTGGATGGGCTTAGTCTCATCCCGATGCTGAACCCTAAGCCCATGATAATCCTGACGACTGCTTATGATCAGTATGCCCTGAAAGCTTTTGAACTGGAAGTTAAGGACTACCTGGTAAAGCCTTTTTCGTTCGAACGTTTCTACAAAGGCGTATTGCGCTTGTATCAGGAAACAAGCTTCAAACAGCAACCTGAGGTGAAGGAAATAAAAGCAGAGTCAAAGCATGAACAGGAGTATATATTTTTAAAAGTGGGCCATCGAATTCAGAAAATTGCGACGCGCGATATACTTTTTGTAGAGGGCATGAAAGACTACCTGCGCATTCATACTTCTAAAGAAAAGATCATGACCCTGCTGAGCTTTACTAAACTGGAAGAACTGTTACCTGGCCAGGATTTTGCCCGCGTGCACAGGTCTTTTATGGTTGCTATTGACAAGATAGATCATATTGAAAAGAACAGGATCCGGATAGCAGAACAAGTTATACCGATTAGTGACAGCTATAGCGATAGCTTTTACAAAAAGCTGAGAGGCTTGATTTAAATACAACTTGGATATGAACGCTATAAAACTCTTCATCCAAGGTTAAAAACTCTGCCAATGCCACTAAATTTTTGTGGATAAGGTTCGATAATTCCATCCTTTGGACTACTCGAAAGCCTCTCGGTTAACACTATAGATCGTTCTGCTTTTCATGGTTCAAACTGCTCAAGTGAAAGATCTTGAGCAGTTCTTTGCAGTCAAATATCCCTATAAGTTACCCACAAAATTCCTCAAACATGGATTGAACTCGATGTATTTTTTATTTCACTTCAAACCGTAAAGTGCTTTTCCAAAACAGCTTCAATTTTTGGTATGGTTAGGGGCTTATTCAGGAAGTCGGCAATAGGTAAGCCAGTAAAGCTTTCCAGATCACGCGGGTGGGTGGAAGTTGTCAGCACAATGACTTTAACAGTATTTATTTGGTCTAGCTCCAGATATGCTTTCATAAAGTTAATTCCGTTCATCATGGGCATATTGATATCCAATAAGATGAAATCCAGCTTTACTCCTGAGTCGGATTGCTCCTTCAACAAATGAATAGCAGCTTTCCCGTTATTGGCCAGCAACACATTATTAACGACAGCTATTTTCCCCAAAAGCTTTTTGTTGACAAAGTTGGTAATAGGATCGTCATCTATCAGTAGAATGTTAGCGCGTTTTTTCAAGTTGAGTGAGATAATATTTAGTTTAACTTAGTTTCATTTTTCCTGAAAAAGACTCTGAATTCTGTACCTAGTCCTTCTTCACTGGATACAGTGATATAGCCTCCGGACCCTTCCACCATTTTTTTCACCATATAAAGACCGATACCTGTACCTTCCACATGATCATGAAAACGCTTGAACATAGTAAACAAATACTCTTGATTGATAGCTGATATACCTAATCCGTTGTCTATAACTGAGAGCACGTGATAGCCCGGCAGATCATGACAGGTTACCTTTATGTTCAGTTCTCGCTCTTTGGAAGCGTATTTTACAGCATTGGAGACAAGGTTCAGCACCACACTCCGCAGATTTTTCTCTGAAAAATAGATCAGCGTGCAATCGTCCACTTCTATCTCAACTTTGGCCGCGGAAGCCTTCATTTGAGGCTCTAGATCCAGTAGTACTTCGTTTATTAGCTCGCTCAAATTTACCTTAGTAGCCGGAGTGGCACTTTCCTGCTGTAGCTTCACAAGATCAGTCAGGCTTGTGATGGTACGTTTAAAACGCTCCACCGAGCTTTCCATCAGACCTAAGATATACCTGACATCAGATTTCTGAAACTCTAATCCTGCAAGCTCCTCAGTCAGAAGCCCAATCAGCCCTTCAATATTGGAAATAGGTGCTTTCAGGTCATGTGATGCCGTATAGATAAAGTTATCCAGGTCGTTGTTGATATGGGTCAACTCCATGTTCTTGGCTTCAAGCGAAGCTTCGGCCTTCTTTTGGCTGTTGATATTTGTATTGGTTCCGATCCAACGCAATACCTTTCCTTCTTCATCTTTTACCGCATAAGCTCTGGTCAGAAACCATTGGTATTCTCCATTTGCTCCCCGAAGCGGAAAAGTCATTTCCCAGGTTTCCCCTGTCTGCCAGGCTTGCTGCACAAACGCCACCACACTTTTAACATGGTCGGGATGATGCACTTTCTCCCAACCCCAACCGATCATTTCATCAAGGGTAGTACCCGTATATTTAAACCAGCGCTCGTTATACCAAAAAATACTGCCTTCAGGATCTGCCATCCAGGCAAGGTTCTCGATATTGTTGGCAAAAATCCGGAATTGTTCTTCGCTTTCCCGAAGTGCAGTCTCAGATTCTTTGCGCTGAGTAATATCCCGGGTGACAGCCAGATGCGATCTGCCTGCTGCACCAGCAAGTGGAACAGCATGGGTTTCCATCCTGCGACGAGTACCTTTAAGGCCGATTATATCAAATTCCCAACTCAGGCTGTTTCCCTCACACACACTCCGGTGGTTCTTTTTCCAGATGATCCGATGTTCCGGGGCAATCACATCCAGCACACTCGCTTTACCAAGTAATTGCTCGTCCCCTTCTATCATGTTGAGTCCGCAGGTGTTCATGTACTGGAGCTTGCCTTCGGGTGAAACAATCTTAATACACTCTGGTGTGGCCTCGATAATAGCCTGCAGCCGGGCCTCGCTTTCCTCCACTCGCTTTTTGGCCAAAACCAATTCTGTCACCTCATGCGCTACACTAAAAACACCTGAGGGCATGCTGTCATAAGTGTTCTCATAATAGGGCTGGCAAACGATGTTATAGTAAAAAATCTCTTCTTTTCCTTCAGCTATCAGTTTGGTGGGATATTCAGAAACAGAATATGACTGACCAGTTTTGCGAACCATATCCAGCATTTCAGCAAATCCCTGATCTTTTGCCTCCGGTATAGCCTCAAAGAGAGGCCGCCCTATAATGTCTTTCGTTTTGTTATAAAACCGGAGCATGTCATCGTTGCTCAACTCAATAATGTTCTCAGGTCCTGTTATGATACAGACTGCCAAAGGAGCCTGCAGAAAGAGGCTGTATTTTTTCTCGATCTTTCTCAGATCAGTCTCCCTTCGCTCTGCTATTATTTCATTAGTGATATCCTGTGTAGTATGCAGAATGTAAAGCAGGTTGCCGTTGTTGTCTTCCAAAGGCCTGCTGTTTGCAGACCAATAACGTACCTCGAACCCTCCAGCAGCATCCACTACATCATAACGGACCACAGGCATTTGGTCCAGCACCCTATTCTGCACAGCGTTCTGAAGCGATGCACGTAGGCTTGTTGGGCCGGTGGCGGTGATAGCATCCGGGTTTTCGGGATATACCTCAAATACACCCCTTCCCACCACGTCCTCTCTTCGCTTCCTGGTGTTCTCTAAGAGTTCGTCACTAATAGCTAGTATCGTGTATTTTGGTGCATTTGGCTGTAAGACCAGGAAACTGCCCGGCATTCTGTTAAAAAGTAACTCAAAATCAAGGGTTAATTCCTGGTGCATGATAAAAAACTTAGAAGGTATCAAAGGTAACTTAAATTGAATCAGTTGTACACAAATACCTAATAAGTAACCTGTACGCTAATCCCAACCAAGTAAGAGTTAATAAATGACAGGTTCTGGAATATATAGGATGAATTACCATTTGGTAAAGGATATACCAGTTAGCACGGATATAGTTTAAAGAACCTGAAAATACCTTAAATAAAAGATAAGAAAGAACTTAGAATGTCGCTTTAAACCAATTTTGTATTAACTATCTTAAAACAGCTTGGTGATAAACGCAGCCGATTTTTATATGTCCTGTTCAGGGCTTTCTTTGCGGTATGTGATTAGCAGTCAAAGCCCTCGAACCTTTCAATGAATTTATAGCTACCAAGTTTTCAGTTATAACCAATATCAGCATGATTCAAAGTTTGTTTATGATGAGCTATATTTAAAAAGTCGACTACGTTACATTTGTAGAGAGCACTTATTTTAAAACGGCTTTTTTATATCTTCAGGCTGGCTTTGTATTCACAAGGTATTTTCTGCAATTACCTAAATTTCCCTGAATGAGAAATGCCCCTGCTTTTATAAAATCGATGGTTATGCTAGCCTTCGGCATTACTGCATTTACAGCATGTAAAAGTATAAAAAAGAACCCTGAACAAAGTATAGCTCCTAGCCTGACACAGCATGTTGATCCTTATGTCGGCACTGGTTATCATGGGCACGTGTTTATGGGAGCCAATGTGCCGTTTGGGGCTGTGCAACTGGGGCCGAATAACCTTACCGAAGGATGGGACTGGTGCTCGGGTTATCATTACTCCGACTCTACGATCGTTGGGTTTTCGCACACCCACCTGAGTGGCACCGGAATTGGAGATCTGGGTGATTTAGCCGTGATGCCGACCACAGGCATGCTGAAGCTTCTGAAAGGAACACACCAAGAGCCTGAGAAAGGCTTTTTATCACTTTACTCGCACCAGGAAGAAATTGCCAGACCGGGTTACTATGCCGTTAAGCTGAAACGATATGGTATAAAAGCGGAACTTACAGCTACAGAACGGATTGGTTTTCATCAGTATACTTTCCCGAAGTCAGAAGAGGCGCATATCCTTATTGACCTGGAAGAAGGCATTGGCTGGGACCAGCCCATGGAGACGTTTATCGAGCAACTCAACGACAGCACGTTAGTTGGGTACCGTTTCTCCAAAGGCTGGGCTGCGGACCAGCGTGTATACTTTGCAGCCGTTTTTTCCAGGCCCATGGACCGCTTTGCCAGCTTCCAGGTAACCGATTCGCTGGGCAACGCCGTGGTTGGCTCCAAAGGAAAACGTATAAAAGGCGTGGCCGATTTCACAACGAAGGCGGGCGAAAAGATAAAGATGAAAGTGGGCATATCCCCAGTCAGCGCCGAAAATGCATTAGCAAACATCAAAGCAGAAATTCCGCACTGGGACTTTGGAAAGGTAGCAGCCCAGGCCGATGCCGCATGGAACCGGGAGCTGCAAAAAGTGCGGATACAGACCGGTAACGAAGCGCAGTTGAAAACATTCTATACTGCGCTTTATCATACGATGATCGCACCTTCTGTTTTTAACGACCACAACGGAGACTATCGCGGCACAGATAAGAAAGTATACGAGAAGGCGAACTTCACCAACCTGACCACCTTTTCGCTTTGGGATACCTACCGGGCAGCACACCCTTTGTTTACCATCCTGCATACAGACCGTGTAAACGATATGATCAATTCTATGCTGGCCATTTACCAGCAACAGGGCAAGCTGCCCGTATGGCACCTGATGGGCAACGAAACCAATACCATGGTGGGCTACAGCAGCGTGCCGGTAGTGGCGGACGCTGTTTTAAAAGGCTTTGACAGTTTTGATCATGCGTTGGCTTTTGAAGCCATGAAAGTTACCGCCATGGGCGAGGAGTTCGGCTTGCCGTGGGTAAAAAAACAAGGGTTTATACCTGCCGACGAAGAGGTGGAAAGCGTGGCCAAAGGGCTGGAGTATGCCATTGCCGATTGGAGCATTGCACAGGTAGCAAAAAAACTGGGAAAACAAGAGGAGTATCTATACTTCAGCAAGCGCGGCAAAAACTATGAAAACTACTTCGACAAGCAAACCCGTTTTATGCGCGGCCGCGTTTCGCAGAATGAATGGCGCTCGCCATTCGATCCGTTCAGGTCAGCACATCGCAAAGATGATTATGCCGAAGGCAACTCGTGGCAGTATACCTGGTTGGTACCACAGGATGTAGAAGGATTGATGAGCCTGTTAGGCGGCGAAGAAGCTTTCACGCAAAAGCTCGACTCGCTGTTTACTGCCGAAGGCGATATGGGAGAGGAAGCCTCTAACGACATTACCGGCCTGATCGGGCAATATGCGCATGGAAATGAGCCCAGTCACCATATCACCTACCTCTATGTTTATGCCGGGCAACCTTGGAAAACAGCAGAAAAAGTCCGGTTTATCGTCGACAACATGTATACTGCTAAACCAGACGGCCTGATCGGCAATGAGGATGTGGGGCAAATGTCGGCCTGGTATGTTTTCTCGTCACTTGGTTTTTATCCGGTCAATCCGGCCAACGGTGCTTATGTGTTTGGCAGCCCTGCGGTGAAGCAGGCTACCTTAGCACTACCTAACGGGAAATCCCTTCAGATAGAAGCCCTGCATAACAGCCCGGAAAATAAGTACATTCAGTGTGTAACCTTCAATGGCAAACCCTACACAAAAGCCTACATCCTGCACCGGGACCTGATGCAGGGCGGCAAGCTGATTTTTGAGATGGGAAGTATACCAAGCACTACCTGGGGGACCGTTAAAGAAGACCGACCGAAGTCGATAGTGGAGTAGAAACAGAAGTATAATATTATACTTTAAAAGCCTTGCGAAGGGCTCTTACCTGCGACTCATCTGCCACCAGTTGCTCGAACTCAGAGAGCTGCTTGTAGCTCGATATGAGCGGGTAATCTTTGCGGAATTGCATGTCGCTTTCGACAGATGTACGCACGGAAGCATGTACTTCGCGCACACCAGTTATACTTATTAAATTCTGCAAATTGGCAGGCGTTACTCCCCCTCCGGGCATGATGATCATTTTACCGGCCGCTTTTTCGTGCAGTTCCCGGATCAGCGCGGCTCCCTGCAAGGCTGTTTCCTGCTGGCCTGAGGTAAGCAAACGATTTACACCCAGTTTCAGCAAATCATCCAGCCCTTTAAGGGGATCAACGCAAAAGTCGAAGGCTCGGTGAAACGTGATGCTCATCGGTCCGGCATGCGCGATCAATTCGGCTGTACTGGCTTTATCTATACTTCCGTCCTTGGTCAGGGCACCGATGACCACGCCATTTACACCTAACTTGCGGCATAGGGCAATATCTTTCTTCATCACATCAAATTCCGCATCCGAGTAAAGAAAGTCCCCCCTGCACGGGCGGATGAGTACGTGCAGGGCTATACTTATACTTTGACGAACCACCTCAATCATGCCGGCACTGGGCGTGGTGCCGCCACCAGCCAGGTAATCGCATAGCTCCACGCGCTGTGCTCCGCCCTGCTCAGCTGCAATGGCAGAAGCAACAGAGTCCACGCATATTTCCAGCACCGGCATCAATTTAGAACTTGCTCTTTCCATCTAACAGCTTGGCTCCTGCTTTATCCTGCACCGCTAAGTTGAAGCCCTTGTGTATGCAGTAGCCGCCATACTCGCCGTTCTTGTTCAGCGCAATAAAACCTACCTGCAGGTCTTTCACATCTTTTTGCTTCGCGATGATCCGTTCTACAGCCAGCCGGCAGGCATCTTCCGGCGAGTTGCCCTGGCGCATCAGTTCCACCACCAAATGGCTACCCACCATCCGGATCACAGCTTCGCCCAACCCCGTGGCCGTGGCAGCTCCTATTTCATTATCTACAAACAAACCGGCACCGATAATAGGCGAATCTCCGACGCGGCCATGCATTTTATAGGCTGCACCGCTGGTAGTGCAGGCGCCTGCCAGGTCTCCGTTTGCGTCTAAAGCCAGCATGCCAATGGTATCGTGGTTTTCGATGTTGATGACCGGTTTATACTTGGATTCTTTGAGCCAGTTTTTCCAGTCTTTTTCGGAGGCAGGCGTCAGCAAATTCTCTCTTTTAAATCCTTTCGATAAGGCAAACTGCAAGGCTCCCTCTCCTACCAGCATCACGTGAGGCGTGTCTTCCATCACCTTGCGGGCCACTGAGATCGGGTGTTTGATGTGCTGCAGGAAAGCCACAGCACCGCAGTTGCTGTCCTTATCCATGATACAGGCATCCAAGGTCACTTTTCCTTCTCGATCCGGGTAGCCACCATAGCCAACGGTTCGTACATTCGGGTCGGCTTCCGGCACGCGCACTCCGGCCTCTACCGCATCCAACGCGCTACCGTTTTTAGTCAGCACTTTCCAGGCAGCTTCATTGGCAGGCATGCCGTGGTCCCAAGTAGAGATAACGACAGGTTTGTTGCTTTTCCCTTGCCTCAGCGTTCCGCCAAAGGCACTGGCAAATTGAAAGCCTCCGCTCAAAAAGGTCGCTCCTAGGGCTGATATTTTTATAAATTTTCGTCTGGTGCTCATGGGTTATACTTGAAGATGGTCAGGGTATGCTAATTGATAGATCTTAAAAGTTGCTATACTTTATATTTATGCTTTAACAGGTGCGGACGCTCGACATGGAGCTTCAGAATCAATTCGCCGAAGAGGGTATTCACCCAGGCGAACCACTTTCTGGTAAATTTTGCCGGATCGTCTTTATGGAAGGTTTCATGCATAAAGCCCGTACCGGCATGAGTCGTTTTCAGAGAATAAAGACAGTTCTGTATTTCCTCATCTGACGTACTCGTCATGGCCCGCATAATGATGCTCATCGGCCAGATCATATCCGTGCCAACATGCGGTCCTCCGATTCCCTCGCCTGCCTTGCCTTTAAAGAACCAGGGGTTGTCATTGCTCAGCACAAACCGGCGGGTATTCAGGTATACCGGGTCATCGGCAGCGCAGCAGCCAAGGTAGGGCAGGGCCAGTAAACTCGGGATGTTGGCGTCGTCCATAAACAGGTTGTTCCCATACCCGTCCACCTCAAACGGGTGGATTCTGCCATACTCCAGGTGTTCGACTACAGCATACTGCTGCAGCGCCCTCTCTACTTCGTTGGCCAGTGCCCTGCATTCTGCGGCAAAAGTTTTATCCTGTTTCAGCTGCTCACTCATCTCAGCCAGCTGGCGCAGCGATGTAACGGCAAAGTAGTTCGATGGTACCAGGAACAGGTAGGTAGTAGCGTCGTCGGATGGGCGGAACGTGGAGCAAATAAGCCCCACAGGTTTGATCGGGTTGCCATAACCCGCACCTGCCACCGTATCAGTTTGCCAGCCTGTTACCCTTTGAAATTTATAAGGACCTTTCCCCTCCTTTCGCTGCTGTTCTTTAAATGTCTTTACCACCAGTTTCATGGCTTTCTCCCAGTTGGCATCAAAAGGATTGGTATCGCCGGAGGTTTTCCAGTAATGGTAGGATAGCCGGATCGGGTAACACAGCGAGTCTATTTCCCACTTTCGTTCGTGCACGCCAGGTTGCATCTGGGTCAGGTCTTTTGCCCATTCCCCTTCTTTGGTAGGGTCGTTGTAGAAGGCATTGGCGTAAGGGTCTTTGAGGATGTAGCTCGTCTGCCGGTTGATGACGCCGGCCACCAGGCGTTGCAGCGGCTTATCCTTTTTCATCAGCGGCAGATAGGGCCATACTTGTGCTGAGCTGTCGCGCAACCACATGGCATCGATGTCGCCTGTAATCACATAAGTGTCGGGCCTTCCGTTTTTCTCCTGGTAGGTAACAGTGGTATCCAATGTGCTGGGCAGGCAGTTCTCAAAAATCCAGGCCAGTTCTTCATCAGCAATGTCTTTCTTTACTGCCTTGATGGTATTCTCTACTGCTTTGCTGGTGAAGTTCCGCTCTTTTGTTACAGGACGTTGGCTGGTATACCTGCCTTTCTGCGCAAACGACATAAAAGCAAACCCAGTGGCAGCAAGGCCTGCCGCTGCAATACTGCTGCTCTTTACAAATTCTCTCCTGGTTGGCATGGTTTAGTGCATGTGCTGATTGGAAATGCCATTTTATACTTTAGAAGAACCCGATATTCAGGCAGACAAATTCTTGCTGGAACACTGTCTTACTAACGGGCCGAAGTGAAAGAAATCAATCGTTACCAGTCGGAATATATAGGAAAGATCGAATAGAAACAAATTGATGAAATCGATGATGCTAACACCTCTACCAATAAATGTGATAAACCAAGTAGAAACAGCAGGCGAATTCATTCTTACTTTGATTTCACTATATTTAGTTGCTTAACTGATCTGCCTTTAATTACAGGAAATTGCACAACTGATACATTTTCTTTTTCAAATACATGTTTCTATGCTTAAACTGATGCAAATACATCATGTAGCCCTGATCTGCTCTGACTACGAAAGGTCAAAAGCTTTTTATACCAGTACTCTAGGACTTGACGTGTTACAGGAAGTATACCGGCACGACAGGAAGTCATACAAATTAGATTTGGCTTTAAATGGCAAGTATGTACTGGAGCTGTTTTCTTTTCCTGACCCTCCTAAAAGACCTTCCAGACCCGAAGCAACCGGCCTCCGCCACCTTGCTTTTGAAGTGAATAACCTGGATGAAACGGTTAAAGCCTTGCTAGCACAAGCGATAGTTCCAGAGCCGATCAGAACAGATGAACATACCGGCAAACGCTTTACTTTTATCAGCGATCCGGACGATCTTCCAATCGAATTCTATGAAAGCTAAATCTTATACTTTACTTCTAACCTGCACCTCATGAAAAAACCTATACTTTGCACTGCCCTGATAGCCCTGGCAATTATACTTGGCTCGCCAGCTTCTATACTGGCGCAACAGAAAAAACCACGATTTGAGCCGGAAGAACTAGCAAACCCACTGATGGGAACAGACTCGAAAGTGAGCCTCTCAAACGGTAATACCTACCCTGCCGTAGCAGTGCCCTGGGGCATGAACCTGTGGACGGCCCAAACCGGCAAAATGGGCAATGGCTGGGCTTATACTTATGATGAAGATAAGATCAGGGGCTTTAAACAAACCCATCAGCCCTCGCCCTGGATGAACGACTATGGCCAGTTTGTCATCATGCCGGTAACCGGCAAACTCCGCTTTGATCAGGATGATCGTGCCAGCTGGTTCTCTCATAAATCGGAAGTGGCCAAGCCTTACTATTACAGCGTATACCTTGCCGATCACGACGTAACCACCGAGTTTACCCCGACAGAACGCGCTGCCCAGTTCCGCTTCACCTACCCGCAATCCGATAGCTCGTTTATTGTGATCGATGCGCTGGACAAAGGCTCTTATGTAAAAGTGATTCCGGCAGAGAACAAGATCATAGGCTATACAACCAAAAACGCACGCAGCAATCCCAAGGATTTCAAGAACCACTTTGTTATTTATGCCGATAAGCCTTTTACCCTGGCCTACACCTGGCACGACTCAGTACTGGTAAAAAACAAGCTGGAGATGAGCGCCAATCATGCCGGTGCCATTATTGGTTTTAAAACCTTCAAAGGTGAGAAAGTAAACCTACGTGTGGCGTCTTCCTTCATCAGCCTGGAGCAGGCTGAGCTTAACCTGAAGCGTGAGCTGGCAAATGATGATTTTGAAGCTACGAAACAGAAAGCAAAAGCGCTCTGGAACCAGGCCATGAGCCGCATAATCGTAGAGGGCGGAACCGATGAGCAGTTACGCACTTTCTACAGTTGTCTTTATCGCACGCTATTCTTCCCGCATAAAATGTACGAGCTCGATGCTAATGGCAATGCTGTACACTACAGCCCTTATGACGGCAAGGTATACCCTGGCTACCGTTTTGCCGGCACCGGCTTCTGGGATACGTTTCGAGCGCTATACCCTTTCCTGAACCTGGCTTACCCAAGTATAAACCAAGAAATGCAGGCCGGTCTGCTAAACGACTACAAGGAAGGTGGCTGGCTGCCGGAGTGGTCTAGTCCGGGTTACGCCAACATCATGATCGGCAACAACTCTGCTTCAGTGGTAGCTGATGCTTATATGAAAGGACTGCGTGGCTACGACATCAACACTTTATATGAAGCCCTGCTGCACGGAGCCAACAACGAAGGCCCTATTACCGCCGTTGGCCGAGCCGGTGCTGAGTACTACAACAAGTTGGGCTACGTACCTTATGATGTAAAGATCAACGAGAATGCTGCCCGCACTTTGGAATATGCTTATGATGATTTTGCCATCTACCAACTAGCCAAAGCGCTTAATCGACCTCAGACAGAAATAGAACTTTATGCGAAGCGCAGCCAGAACTACCGTCACCTCTTCGACCCTGCCACCGGACTGATGCGCGGCAAAAACCAGGACGGTACTTTTCAGTCCCCATTTAATCCGTTTAAATGGGGCGATGCCTTTACCGAGGGTAACAGCTGGCACTACAGCTGGTCGGTTTTCCATGATGTGCAGGGGCTAATCGACCTGATGGGAGGCAAAAAAAACTTTGTAGCAAAGCTGGACTCAGTGTTCACCCTGCCGCCAAAATATGACGAGAGCTACTACGGCAGCGTCATCCACGAAATACGCGAAATGCAGATTGCCAACATGGGTCAGTACGCACACGGTAACCAGCCTATTCAGCACATGATCTACCTCTACAACTATGCCGCGGAGCCCTGGAAAGCGCAATACTGGGTGCGAGAAACCATGAACCGCATGTACCTGCCTACCCCAGACGGCTACTGCGGCGACGAAGACAATGGGCAGACCTCGGCCTGGTACATTTTCTCGTCTATGGGTTTCTATCCGGTCACGCCGGCTGTAAACCAGTATGTAATGGGCGCCCCGCTGTTCAAGAAAACAACTATAAAATTAGAGACCGGAAAAGAGTTTGTGATAGAAGCCCCGGCCAACAGCAGGGAAAACCTATATATTCAGAAAGCTACGCTTAATGGGAAGAAGTATGAGAAGAACTGGATCTCGCATGAGGACATCCTGAAGGGCGGTAAGCTTAAATTTGACTTGGGAGCTAGGCCAAATAAGAGTCGCGGCACACTTGATGCAGCGGTTCCTTACTCTTTCTCCAGTGACAGGAAGCTGTCACAAAACCTGAAACAATAGCTTTATTTCTATCAAGCAGTACTCACTTTGATAACTTACTTACAGGCGCGAAACTCGCACTTGAAAATAAAAGAAGCTTCTCATTCAATTTGAGAAGCTTCTTCCTCTTTGCCTAATAAAAACGCGAAAAACTGAAGCCGCATGTGGATGGATATAAACATGCATATATCTTGAACAATAGCCTTATACTACTAAAGAGATTTCAGAAGTCGTATTTATTTAGAATTTCTATGAAAGAAGCTAAATCTTGGTGGATAAAGTTCGATAATTCGATCCTTTAGTACCAAACTCTTCAAGCAGGTCTTTCTTCTTTTTAAGCACGGTTAGTTTTGCATTCAGCCGCTGTTCCTTGACGGAATCAGGACAGGTATAATTAGCTTGTCTCCTCCACCAAAAGCCCCTTAAGAGCTTCCAAATCCCTGTGAATAAAAATCAAAAATTGTATCCTTTGATCTATTCAAAAGAATTTCAGTTAATGCTGAGAGCCTTTTTTGCTTTATAAGCTTCAGTAACCAATCTTAATTTCTACATCATAAAAGCAGGGAACTGTATAATGTTTTGGCATAAAAAGGTAAGCTTAGTCTTCGGTGTCAGACTTCAGATCCTTTTCATCATCCTTTCTAGATGAAGCACGTTTAGCATTTTTTGCCGCAACTTTAAGGGAATCCTGATGCTCTTTCCTCTCCTTGAATTCTTTTTGGCGCTGCTTCTTCTGTTGGTCTCTTGATCTGGTACTCATTGTATTTTGATTTATTTATAACTGATTATTGGACCGTGCTAAGCCCTCAATTCTGTTGTGATCTTATTTATACGCTCAAACCAATCTAAACTTTTTATTTTCTGCATTGGGGGTAAAAAGATGAATTAAATCTTCTTCGTCAGGATGGGTTAACCAGTAGTTTTTGTGAGATAAGAAACACCATACTTAACACTGAGGAGCTTTTATATGTACTTAGGCACTACCAAGACATTGAACTCTTGCTGTCTTCTGCCTCTTAGAAGTAAAAATTTGTTCGACGAGGGTATTGGGGCTCCATTATATGCGCCAGCTTTGTCTTCAGCGTTGTTACAACACAATAAAGCTCTGCAAGAGATGAAGCAGAAAACTTGCACTGATTTATTTTTCGGAAAAATACCTGAGGCATTCGGAAAACACCATATATCAACTATATTAGTGTACCAACTTCAGCTTTGAAACGAATACTAGCCATATGTCTGCTTTTTGTTTTCACTTTTAACAGTGTTGGATACTACTTTGTCTTTATTGTGCTGCAGCAGCAAATCAGGAGTGAGATCAAAAACCAGATCAAACAACGCATTCCGGCAGATGAGCTTCATGTTATTGCTGTAAGTATAAATGAACAGGGAAAGCTTGACTGGAAGAGAGAAGGCAAAGAGTTTCTGTATAAGGGCAGCATGTATGATGTTGTAAAAACAGAAACAAAGGATGATACTGTATTTTACTACTGCATTACGGATGTGGAAGAAACGCAGCTTTTTGCCATGCTCGACCAGCTGGTAAAAGAACATCTGGCGCACTCAAAGAAACACAACTCGGCTAAAAAACTGCTGAAAAGCTTCTACAAAAAGTTCTATGACAACAAGTATGTTGTCCGCATAACTGTACCTGTTGTTAATTATAGTTTCCTGCCTCCGGTAGACGAATCTCTTCAATCCCTCGCCCTGGATATCGCCTCTCCTCCTCCCAGGCTGGTTTAGTTTATTTCCTGCATATAAAGTCAGAAAGTGATGTCAGGCACTTATCTGAAATATGCCATGCTTATACATGCATGCACTAAATAATCTATTGTCCAGACTAAACCATATTCATGAAAAGATATACTCTTATAGTTGTCTGTGCCCTGTTATCCTTTACAGCCTTTGCACAAAACAACCCGCTAAAAGGCAGAATATTTGATGCCTATAGTCATACTGCTCTGGAGGGAGCAAGTATCATCGTATCCGAAACAGCCGGAACCATCACCAACAACAAAGGTGAATTTGAGCTGGATTGCTACGGCACTACATCAATTACGATAAAGTACATTGGCTACGAAACTTATACCGGCATTGTAAAAGATTGTAGACAGTTACTTCAGATCGGGCTTATACCATCTGATAATAACCTGAACGAAGTAGAAGTAAGTGCTTCCAGCCCTACTAACAACGCTAATTTAAAGCAGCCGCAGTCCATAGGTTTGCTGAGCCGCCGAGAGCTTACCCGCAACGAGGGAGTTTTTCTTGAGAACACCATCAACTTGGTGTCCGGCGTGCGCATGGAAAAGCGCACCATGTCCGGTGGCCAGCGTGTAGTGATCAGGGGTTATGGTTATCCGGCTGGATCGGGTAACCCGGTTAACTTTAACGGCGCAGGCATTAAGGCCTATTTAAATGGCATACCGGTTACAGATGCCGAAGGTATAACCAGCTACGACGACATTGATTACAGCACGCTAGGCAAGGTTGAAGTCATAAAAGGCCCTGCTTCCAGCTTGTATGGCACCGGCATTGGTGGTGTTTTGAAGATGTATACCCTGAAACCTGCGCCGCAAGCTACGCGCATTGTTCAGGATGCCATGGCTGGTAGCTATGGTTTGTGGCGCTCCAACACACGCATGGAAAATGCTTCAGATAAGGCCTCCGTTATGGTAAACTATGGCCATCAGAACTACGACAGCTACCGCGTGCACAGTGCTTCTAAAAAGGATTTCGCCACGTTTATAGGCGACTTCAGAAGCAGCGACAAGCAATCGCTTTCCGTTTATACTTCCTACAACAACTCTTACGACCAACTGGCCGGGCAAATGGACAGTGCCTCTTTCTTTAACAAAGAAAACAAAGGCGAAGCGAAGTATCTGGCTAACAACGGGCACATCGGGTATGAAAGCTTTAGAACCGGGGTATCGCACAACTATACTTTCTCTAAGTATATAAGCAACGTAACCAGCGCCTATTTCAGCAATTACAAGCAAAGCCAGTCTTCTGCGGCAGGCCTTAGCAGTAACATGGCAAGTAACTTTGGCGGCAGAACCGAATTTAACCTGAACTTTACTGGCGAAGTATTAAGCTTGGCCGGTACTGTGGGTGGTGAGTATCAGAAAACCAACTCATTCAAAAAGACCAATGCCATGGCCGACGGTGTACTTGGCGGCATTACGACCGACCTGGAAGTAGCGGGCCAGCAATACTCCCTGTTTACTGAATGGAACCTGCAACTGCCCCGTAACTTTACTTTGATAGGCGGTGCCAGCAGCAATATCATCGAGTATGGCATTACCGATAAGCTTACAAATTCTGCAAACAAAACGCACAAAGACCAGTCTGGCTACAAAACTTTTAAGCCCTTTGTAACACCGCGTGTTGCCCTGCAAAAGGTATTCGGAGAAAATATAACAGCTTATGTTTCGGTAAGCCAGGGCTACTCGCCGCCTACGTCTGGCAACGTGGTGGTGCCTGCCACAGGTGAGGTATTAACTGATCTTAAACCGGAAAAAGGTACGCAGTATGAAGTTGGCAGCAAAGGAAGCCTGCTGGATAAGAAGTTATCATACCAGGTAGCTTTGTTTGATCTGAATGTGAGCGATAAGCTGACAACACAGGCTATAACAGACCCCACCTCAGGTACTGTGTTATACTCCTACAGCGTTAATGCCGGAAGCCAGAAAAACAGGGGTGCTGAACTTGCTGTAAACTATTCTGTTGTTGATGACAATACGAAATTTGTAATGCTGGTAAGGCCGTTTGCAAATTATACTTACTCTGATTTCACCTACGATAACTTCAAAAGCGACAATAACAACAACGAGCGTACGGTAGATTATTCCGGGAATTCGGTCATGGGTGTGCCAGAGCATAACTTCAACGCAGGAATCGATATCAGTACGAGACCTGGCATTTACCTGTTGGCAACCTATCAGTATGTATCCGATATGCCGATCACGTTTGATAATGCCCATACAGCGCCGGGCTACTCGTTGCTGAATGCCAAACTGGGCTGGCGCAAAAGTATAGGCAACCATGTGCAGTTTGATGTGTATGCAGGAGGCAATAACCTGACAGAAAGCCTGTACTACAACATGGTTTTCTTGAGTGCTTACAGTGCATCTGCAAAGAACCCGAACATCTACCTGCCTGCCGCTTACAAAGCTACGTTCTACGGCGGCTTTACTTTCAGCTATAAACTATAAACCATCCTGCCGGGAGTAACTGCCTGTTACTTCCGGCTTATTATAAACAGATAAACATGAACAAGTATATACTAGGCGCTACACTGGCAATCGGACTAGCGTCGTGCGGCCGTTTCGGCAATAAAGAAGAAGATCAGCAGGTTAAGGGAGAGCGTATCGTTTCTGTATCAAAGCAGCACAGCGAGATCATGTATGCCTTGGGTGCTGAAAAGAATCTGGTGGCGGTAGATATATCCAGTACCTATCCGCCTGCTATAAAAAAGCTGCCTACTGTTGGCTACCATCGGGCACTGAGCCTGGAAGGCCTTTTAGCAGCCAAACCAACCCTGATCCTGCACGATGGGCACAGCAGCATTGGACCGGACCATGTGGTGAGCCAGCTAAAGCAGCTGGATATCCCGATGAAGGAATTTTCTGTTAAAGCCAGCACCCTCGACAGCACCATACTGCTGATGCGCGAAATAGGCTCCTACTTCGGTAAAGAAAAGCAGGCTGATTCCCTTTGCCGCATACTTGATGCCGACATGAAACTTGCCATGGAGCAAGCCAAAGCCTACCAGCACAAGCCTAAAGTTCTGGTGATCCATTTCGGGCAGGCAAGTAACGTGTACCTGGTGGTAACGAAAAAGAACACAGGTGCTAAAATGGTAGAATGGGCAGGCGGCACCATGGCCGTAGACGACCCGAAAGCGATGAAGCAGTTGTCCGCAGAAGTGGTAGCCAAGTCCGATCCCGATGTGATTCTGCTAACCGACTTTGGCTACGATCGCCTGAAAGGATCATCCGATAAAATAAGCGAACTGCCTGGTGTTTCGAGCACGAAAGCGTTCAAGAACGGCCACATCTACCGGGTGGAGGAGCACGACCTTATTTATTTCGGACCACGCACCGGCAAAAATGTTCTGGCACTTCAAAAACTAATTCATCCGGATGAGCAGGTTCAATAAGCAGTATACAGGCGTATACCCGATCCTGCTCTTATTGCTGCTTGTCGTAACACTTCTCTCGATCCGCTACGGGGCTGTGGAGATCTCGCTGCAGGAAATTTATACTTCCATCCGCAACTGGTTTACTTCGTCGGAAAGTATGACTTTGAACGAAAGGATCTTTATGGAGATCCGGTTACCGAGGGCTATACTTTGTGTGGTTGTAGGGGCAAGCCTGGCAGTTGGCGGCGCTTTAATGCAATCGTTGTTCCGGAACCCGATTGTGGAGCCGGGCCTGGTTGGCACATCCAGTGGAGCTGCGTTTGGCGCAGCACTATACTTTGTGTTAGGCTCTGCTTTCCAAATCCCCACAGCTGGAGAATGGGCGTTGCCGATAGCGGCCTGCCTGGGAGGTATAGTAGCCACCTTCCTGGTTTTTATACTTGCCAAGTCGAAGCATACCGGTAAAAGCTCTATCGTGGCGTTGCTACTAACAGGTATTGCGATCAATGCGCTCTTTATAAGCGGTGTTGGTTTTATGTCGTACATGGCCCGCGACCCGCAGGCCCGCTCCATCACATTCTGGACGCTGGGTACTCTGTCCGGTGCTAACTGGCATTCGGTACTGATCGTTGGACTTACTTCGGTGGTGTGCATTTCATTGGCGTTGAAGTATACCAAGCACCTGAACGCACTGATGATTGGCGAAGAGGAAGCGCAATTCATCGGCATCAACATCAAGCGCTTAAAGCTCACGATCTTATTGATCAACGTGGTGATGGTGGCCGTAGCCACTGCTTTTACAGGCGTGATTAGTTTCATCGGTTTGATCGTGCCCCACCTGCTCCGCATTATGTGAGGTTCCGATAACCGCTACCTGGTACTGGGGAGTGCCATAGCAGGCGGCGTTCTGCTGAGCCTTGCCGATCTGATCGCGCGCCTGGTTTTACAGCCTGCCGAATTGCCCATCGGCATAGTAACTTCTGTAGTGGGTGTGCCGGTGTTCATTCTGCTCTTAAGAAAGAAAAACTATTACTTCTAATTTCATGCTTTCAGTACAGAATATTACTTATAAGATCGGCAACAAGGTGCTGCTGGATGATGTTACTACCACGTTCGAACCCGGCAAACTGAACCTGATAATCGGCCCGAACGGTGCCGGAAAATCAACGTTAGTGAAGGTGCTGTGCAAGCAACTGCAGCCTGCGCAGGGAGCTGTAACGTATGGACAAAAGCCGTTGCAGGATTACACGGACTTGGAGCTAGCTAAAATACGATCGGTACTCTCACAGAACATTGATCTGGCTTTTCCACTGAAAGTATGGGAGGTGGTGATGATGGGCCGTTACCCGCATTTCAGCAGCAAGCCCGACCAGAAAGACAACATGGCATGTGAAGAGGCGATGCGCTTCTTTGATGTGCTGGACATGGCAGACAGAAATTACATGACCCTGAGCGGCGGTGAAAAACAACGGGTGCACTTTGCCCGTGTTGCCAGCCAGATCTGGTACCCGGTTAATGACCAGTACCGCTACCTGATCTTAGATGAACCCCTGACTTTCCTGGATGTTCATTACCAGTTCCAGTTTATGCACCAGATCATGGAGTTGCTTCAGCACCAGGACCTGGTGGTCGTAGGCGTTGTACACGACCTGAACCTGGCAGCCAAATTTGCTGATAAGATCCTGCTTATAAATCAGGGCAAAGTTCTGGCACAGGGCACCAGCAGAGAAGTGCTTACCACGGAGAATATCAAAGCTGCTTACAGGCTGAATCCTTTTATTGTAGAGCATAAAGAAAAGGAAGCGATGTACCTGTTTTTTGAATAGGTAATGAGTTTTAACTACTGCTGTATTTAATAAATATTATATTTAAAGACAATTTCGCTAATTTAAAACTAATGTCAGCCGGAGGATATCTACGTTGTATTTTATTGTTTTTATACCTGTTACCAGCAAGCCTGATGGCACAGTCAGGAAAGCAGGTAACATATCAGCGTATCGGGTGGGTACGGTACAGTAACCGGCTGCAGCTGAGTGAACGGGTGGCATTTGTTGCTGAAGTGGATAACCGTGTTTTTCTTTCTGAGTTCAGGGAGCAAACGTTTTCGCTCCGCTCAGCCGTAAGGTATACTTTTCATCCTCAAATTGATGCTACGCTAGGGTTTACCTATGCCCAACAGTATCCGCAGAATCCTGAAAGTGACCTTGTTGTACCTGAGTTAAGGCCGCAGCAGGATATTACATTAAAGCAGGAAATTGGAAAAGTGAAGCTGAATCACCAATACCGGCTGGAGGAGCGCTTTATCAGAAAAACAATTGAAGATGAGCTTGCGTCAGGTTATCGCTTCAACTTTCGTTTCCGCTATAGGCTACAGGGCGAAGTGCCGCTTTGGCATGGTGAAACTCAGGAAGTAAAGCTAGTAGTGTCTGATGAGGTGATGCTGAATGCTGGGAAGAGCATCGAGTATAATACGTTTGACCAAAACAGACTGTATGGTGGTGTGCAGTGGGAAGTGTCGCCAGCTCTGGCACTAGAACTTGGATACATGAAATGGCACCAGCAACGTCCATCTGGCTCAAACTATTTCAATAGGGATGTAGCAAGGCTGAGTGTTTCTCATAAGCTGCAATTATACTAGGATAAAGACTAAACTAAAGCTAGGAAATAGTATAGTATAGTATAGTATAGTATAGTATAGTGCTTACCTGACAGGTACTCCGCTAGCAGTAGCTTTAGTTTTTTGTTTCAAAGCTTGATACCAGTACACGGTACTTATACCGATAAGATCACCGAGCTTAATTACAGATCAACTACAGATGTACTTTTTGAATAACTTCCCATAGCCCCAAGTATGTTCTGCTAAAATCTTAGCTCATATGTACCTTCTCGTTTAGTAACTGGCTTTGAGCATTGGGGAAGCAGGACAACTATTGTGCAGGGTAAAATAACCTAGATCTTTTTATTTGATTTACGATCAGATTACCAGACGCACCCCACCCAGCTCCTGTAAGCCATAAGGGAAGCTATTTCCAGGGGAGCCAATGAACATGAAATTTTTCGGTATTCCCCATTTAATTGATAAATCCCTGATCAGTTCAGGACCAAAGTGTCCTCTTAGGATAACAAAATCTACTTCAAGCTCGGGATATGCCAGATCTAATACTTCTACCTCGTGCATTAATTTTTTAGGAGGCTGTTCACCCTCCTGCAACACGTTGACAATTTTTAATCTATTAGTGTGCTCATTCTCAACAATGTACCGCATCACCTTATTAAGGTTGGCAATATTGTCTCCCTTTGTAAAAAACACGAATTGTTGCGATCTAATCGTATTTATCAGGCGCAACGTGGTATACGATTTAAATGGTAATATTTTCCTTAGAGGGCGCTCCACTTGCCGCAACAGGTAAGTAAATAAAATTAGTAGCTCTATTCTATAGAGCATTATAAATACAACAGCAGCTGTGGGTATGAAATATTTCAGGAAAACCCATACATAGGCTGGGTTAAGTATGGCATTCCCTATCAAGGCTGCTAACACAGCAGAGATCGCCAGGAGTAAAACCATACCGGATGCTCTGACTGGCCTTGGCAATCGGTTTCTGCGCAGCTTTAGCAGTATGTTGCCAAACCCAAATAAGGTCATTACAGACAAAAAAGAAATAGTGTAGACACCCGCTAATGCCCCTATATCTCCACTCGTTATAAAAAGGATAGACACGCAAAGCAAAAAGAACGAGATCATGATGAGATATGCCGATCCCCTTTTATTCGTAATTAGCAAAAACTGAGGCAAACAGCGGTCCAATGTCATTCGCTGAACCAATCCCGTCACACCTACATAAGAAGTTAGTACAGCACCGCTAAGCACTAGTGCAGCATCAACAGAAACAATTGTTGCCAACCAGTTTCCGCCGGCTATTTCACCCAGATATGCCAGTAAAGCAGTCTGATTTTGAGCTACAGATGCCAAAGGAAGTATGGCTATGGCCAAAAAAGCAGTTAGTGGGTTGAAAATCGTTACAGCTAACCACATGTTTCGTAGCGTTTTCGGGAAAACACCTGGGGCCTGCTCCTCTACAAAATTAGCCGAACTCTCAAAACCTGATATTCCAAGCATAGCAGCCGCAAAACCAAAAAAAAGAGCATTCCAAATACTTCCTTCCAAAGGCTGGCTGTAGTTCATATTTAACATATCAAACCCATTGCTAAAGAAATACAGAAATCCAACTACAACCAAAAGCGTGAGAGTAGAGATATGAATTAGAAATATAACAATGGCAACAATCGCCGACTCACCTATTCCCATGATGGTAAGCCCCATAAAGAATGCTAAAAGTCCTATGGTAGCTAGTATAATAGGAAGTCCTTCCCATAAATGATGTACATAATGCATCGCCTCGCTGGCAGAAATAACAGCTGTGGCCATGTAAGACAACAATGTAAGGCAGGCGGCTAGAGAGGCCGTAGTCTTGCTGGTTGTATTGAGCAGTGCATTATAAGCTCCCCCATTCAGTGGCAGAGCGCCTACCACTTCACCATAAATACTCCTGAAGAGATACAGAACACCGCCTACCAGTAAAAGAGCCACCCACGCATACTGGCCCGCATATATGATAGCCAGCGCTGAAACATAAAGACAAGAGGATGTTATATCGTTTCCGCATATGGATGTAGCAGCTAATTCTTTAAGCTTGGGAGCGTGTGTAGAAGAAGCGGAACTGGAAAGATCTTTTGCCATAAGTCTGTTTAGATATGCTATCTGTATACGATAAGTACAGATATGTTATCAGAAGCTTTGCAGATGTTAGTAACAATCAATAATTCTGATTCTATGAGATAACAGTTTTGGAGCGTCGATTAATCAAGCAGGGGAAGTGGGAGGAGAAAATTTCGATGGCGATTTTGATAAAACCGCGCTATAACAACCAGTAAGAAGGAGCTATCAGAAAACAAGAATAATAATAGAATGGCAAGGAAAAAGCCTCTGCAATTTGTATAGACGGGCTTTTCCCTGCCTTCAATGATTTTTATATAATAGAGGTCTTTAGCTGATAAGCTATAAACACCTACAACCCTGCCTCTTTAGACTACAAGGCTTTATTTCTACTTGCCACTTCATCCTTTCTATTAAAGGAGTGCCGTTCCTTGATTAAGTAATCAATAAGCCGTTCAAGAAGAGAGCAACACAAGCAGGATTACTTTCTCCGCTAAATTCCCTGCTCCTCTTGGGTCAGGGGCTCTTTCATTGCCTTGATGGTGCTGGCTGCCGGCTTTATGCGGGCTGCAGTAGTGCGGAGCGTGGTACTATCTAGTTCTGGCACCGGCTAGCTGATGCTCATGAGCTAAAAACCACAAACGCCCCCTGCTTTGGACAGGGGGCGTTTGTGGTTGAAGGGGTTGGCGGCTACCTACTCTCCCGGATGTGACTCCAGTACCATCGGCGCAGCGGGGCTTAACTTC